>NZ_WOCD01000005.1 GCF_009728465.1 Psychrosphaera haliotis | reverse complement strand
AACACTTAAGCGTTGTATGGTTAAGCCTCACGGGCAATTAGTATAAGTTAGCTTAATGCCTCACAGCACTCCACACTTACCTATCAACGTTGTAGTCTTCAACGACCCTTAGGACAGTTAACTGTCAGGGATGACTCATCTCGAGGCTCGCTTCCGCTAGATGCTTTCACAGCGGTTATCGATTCCGAACGTAGCTACCGGCATGCCATTGGCATGACAACCCGAACACCAGCGGTCGTCCACTCCGGTCCTCTCGTACTAGGAGCAGCCCCTCTCAATCATCCAACGCCCACGGCAGATAGGGACCGAACTGTCTCACGACGTTCTAAACCCAGCTCGTACCACTTTAAATGGCGAACAGCCATACCTTGGGACCGACTTCAGCCCCAGGATGTGATGAGCGACATCGAGGTGCCAAACACCGCCGTCGATATGAACTCTTGGGCGGTACAGCCTGTTATCCCCGAGTACCTTTTATCCGTTGAGCGATGGCCCTTCCATACAGAGCCACCGGATCACTATGACCTACTTTCGTACCTGCTCGACATGTCCGTCTCGCAGTTAAGCTTGCTTCTACCATTACACTAACCGTACGATGTCCGACCGTACTTAGCAAACCTTCGTGCTCCTCCGTTACTCTTTGGGAGGAGACCGCCCCAGTCAAACTCCCACCAGACACTTCCACAACCCCGAGAGGGGCCATGTTAGAACATCAAACATACAAGGGTGGTATTTCAAGGATGGCTCCACCTGAACTGGCGTCCAAGTTTCATAGCCCCCACTATCCTACACATGTAGGTTCATGTTCAGTGTCAGCTGTAGTAAAGGTTCACGGGGTCTTTCCGTCTAGCCGCGGGTACACAGCATCTTCACTGCGATTTCAATTTCACTGAGTCTCGGGTGGAGACAGGTGCCATCATTACACCATTCGTGCAGGTCGGAACTTACCCGACAAGGAATTTCGCTACCTTAGGACCGTTATAGTTACGGCCGCCGTTTGACCGGGCCTCGATCATGAGCTTCTCCGAAGATAACCCAATCAATTAACCTTCCGGCAACCGGGCAGGTGTCACACCGTATACGTCATCTTTCGATTTAGCACAGTGCTGTGTTTTTAATAAACAGTTGCAGCCACCAGGTCACTGCGACCCACTTCAGCTCCGGCAGCAAGTGCCTTCACCTAACGTGGGCGTACCTTCTCCGAATTACGGTAACCATTTTGCCTAGTTCCTTCACCCGAGTTCTCTCAAGCGCCTTAGTATTCTCTACCTGACCACCTGTGTCGGTTGGGGTACGTTCTTAACATCTGAAGCTTAGAGGCTTTTCCTGAAGTATGGCATCAATGACTTCATCACCTTAGTGACTCGTCCTCGTGTCTCAGTATTAGCCGCCCGGATTTACCTAAGCAGCCTCCTACACACTTTCACACGGCAACCATCGCCGTGCTCCCTAGCCTTCTCCGTCCCCCCATCGCAATGATTAAAAGTACAGAATATTAATCTGTTTCCCATCGACTACGCATTTCTGCCTCGCCTTAGGGGCCGACTTACCCTACCCTGATTAGCATGGGATAGGAAACCCTTGGTCTTTCGGCGTGGGGGTTTTTCACCCCCATTATCGTTACTCATGTCAACATTCGCACTTCTGATATGTCCAGCAGACTTCTCAATCCACCTTCAACCACTTACAGAACGCTCCCCTACCTAGCGAATAAATTCGCTACCGCAGCTTCGGTGTTATGCTTAGCCCCGTTACATCTTCCGCGCAGGCCGACTCGACTAGTGAGCTATTACGCTTTCTTTAAAGGGTGGCTGCTTCTAAGCCAACCTCCTAGCTGTCTAAGCCTTCCCACATCGTTTCCCACTTAGCATAAACTTTGGGACCTTAGCTGGCGGTCTGGGTTGTTTCCCTCTCCACGACGAACGTTAGCACCCGCCGTGTGTCTCCCGGATATTACTTTACGGTATTCGGAGTTTGCATGGGGTTGGTAAGCCGGGATGGCCCCCTAGCCCAAACAGTGCTCTACCCCCGTAAGTATTCGTCCGAGGCTCTACCTAAATAGATTTCGGGGAGAACCAGCTATCTCCCGGTTTGATTAGCCTTTCACTCCTAGCCACAGGTCATCCCCTAACTTTTCAACGTTAGTGGGTTCGGTCCTCCAGTTGATGTTACTCAACCTTCAACCTGCCCATGGCTAGATCACCGGGTTTCGGGTCTATACCTTGCAACTTATTCGCCCAGTTAAGACTCGGTTTCCCTACGGCTCCCCTATTCGGTTAACCTTGCTACAAAATATAAGTCGTTGACCCATTATACAAAAGGTACGCAGTCACAGAACAAGTCTGCTCCTACTGCTTGTACGTATACGGTTTCAGGTTCTATTTCACTCCCCTCACAGGGGTTCTTTCGCCTTTCCCTCACGGTACTGGTTCACTATCGGTCAATTGGGAGTATTTAGCCTTAGAGGATGGTCCCCCTATCTTCAGTCAAAGTTTCTCGTGCTCCGACCTACTTAATATGTCCAACATGGCTTGTCGTGTACGGGACTATCACCCACTATCGTTGCACTTTCCAGAGCATTCCACTAAACCATGCTGATTCGGCTGTTTCCCGTTCGCTCGCCGCTACTTAGGAAATCTCGGTTGATTTCTTTTCCTCCGGGTACTTAGATGTTTCAGTTCTCCGGGTTCGCTTCGTATAGCTATGTATTCACTATACGATACCCTAAAAAGGGTGGGTTTCCCCATTCGGAAATTCTGGTTTATAACGGTTTTTATCACCTTAACCAGACTTATCGCAGATTAACACGTCCTTCATCGCCTCCAATTGCCAAGGCATCCACCGTATACGCTTATTCACTTAACCATACAACCTTAAATGCTCTCGCATCTCTAGTCGTATATTATGTGTCATATTTATTGGTTACTTGACTTGTATAAGGCCAAGAACCTGACATAAATAACGCTTGAGTTTTCTCTTACAGTGATAATCAAAATTATTTTTTAGTTGTTGAATAACAAATAAATAAACAATAATGTTTACCTTATTTTTTATCAGCTTTCCAAATTGTTAAAGAGCATGAGTTTATAAAAAACTCTAAACGATGCACACTAACTAATGTGTATGGTTTAGGGTTTTGAATCGAGAAACTGAGTGTCAGTATGGTGGAGCTACGCGGGATCGAACCGCGGACCTCTTGAATGCAAATCAAGCGCTCTCCCAGCTGAGCTATAGCCCCATACTGAAGTCACGTCATTAAAACGATTGTCCAAATCACATTTGACAAGGCATTTTGTTACGCCGTTTAGACTATCTAAACAAGTAACGAAATAACGCAGTCAGGTGAGATTTTGGTAGGCCTGGGCAGACTTGAACTGCCGACCTCACCCTTATCAGGGTGCGCTCTAACCAGCTGAGCTACAGGCCTATCGTTTATGCTACAAACTCTCGAATGCAGCTAACAGCTTGCAGCTTTCTCGCTCATTATTCGTAATTAATTATTTGTGTGAACACTTCGAAGGTGTAACTTCGTATATAAGGAGGTGATCCAGCCGCAGGTTCCCCTACGGCTACCTTGTTACGACTTCACCCCAGTCATGAACCACAAAGTGGTGAACGCCCTCCCGAAGGTTAAGCTATCCACTTCTTTTGCAGCCCACTCCCATGGTGTGACGGGCGGTGTGTACAAGGCCCGGGAACGTATTCACCGTGGCATTCTGATCCACGATTACTAGCGATTCCGACTTCATGGAGTCGAGTTGCAGACTCCAATCCGGACTACGACAAGCTTTATGGGATCCGCTTACTCTCGCGAGTTTGCAACCCTTTGTACTTGCCATTGTAGCACGTGTGTAGCCCATCTCGTAAGGGCCATGATGACTTGACGTCGTCCCCACCTTCCTCCGGTTTGTCACCGGCAGTCTCCTTAGAGTTCCCACCATTACGTGCTGGCAACTAAGGATAAGGGTTGCGCTCGTTGCGGGACTTAACCCAACATTTCACAACACGAGCTGACGACAGCCATGCAGCACCTGTCTCAGAGTTCCCGAAGGCACTAAAGCGTCTCTGCTAAATTCTCTGGATGTCAAGAGATGGTAAGGTTCTTCGCGTTGCATCGAATTAAACCACATGCTCCACCGCTTGTGCGGGCCCCCGTCAATTCATTTGAGTTTTAACCTTGCGGCCGTACTCCCCAGGCGGTCTACTTAATGCGTTAGCTGCGCAAGACAGAGCTTAAGCTCCAAACTGCTAGTAGACATCGTTTACGGCGTGGACTACCAGGGTATCTAATCCTGTTTGCTACCCACGCTTTCGTACATGAGCGTCAGTGTCGACCCAGGTGGCTGCCTTCGCCATTGGTATTCCTTCAGATCTCTACGCATTTCACCGCTACACCTGAAATTCTACCACCCTCTGTCGCACTCTAGCCATCCAGTTTCAAATGCAGTTCCCAGGTTGAGCCCGGGGCTTTCACATCTGACTTAAATGGCCGCCTGCGTACGCTTTACGCCCAGTAATTCCGATTAACGCTCGCACCCTCCGTATTACCGCGGCTGCTGGCACGGAGTTAGCCGGTGCTTCTTCTGCGAGTAACGTCACACCTAGCCGGTATTAACGACTAAGCTTTCCTCCTCGCTGAAAGTGCTTTACAACCCGAAGGCCTTCTTCACACACGCGGCATGGCTGCATCAGGCTTTCGCCCATTGTGCAATATTCCCCACTGCTGCCTCCCGTAGGAGTCTGGACCGTGTCTCAGTTCCAGTGTGGCTGATCATCCTCTCAGACCAGCTAGGGATCGTGGGCTTGGTGAGCCTTTACCTCACCAACTACCTAATCCCACTTGGGCTTCTCTAAAGGCGGGAGCCGAAGCCCCCTTTGAGCCGTAGCTATCATGCGGTATTAGCAGTCGTTTCCAACTGTTGTCCCCCACCTAAAGGCAAATTCCCAAGCATTACTCACCCGTCCGCCACTCGTCAGCAACTAGCAAGCTAGTTCTGTTACCGTTCGACTTGCATGTGTTAGGCCTGCCGCCAGCGTTCAATCTGAGCCATGATCAAACTCTTCACTTAAAAGTTTAATCGCTACCCATTGAATTCTGTTCAAATAAATTTCGTTCAGACACTCAATTGATAGTTACAAGTACTAAGCTGCCTTCCGAAGAAGAACCTTAGTGTGTTTTGTTACTACTCATCGGAGTGCCCACACAAATAATTAATTACAAATTGTTAAAGAACGTTTAGAGCCTTTCTGCTCTTGGTCTCGACTCTGTCTCAACCGGGATGCGCATTCTACACTTCCCTAATTCGTTGTCAACGTTTTTAGTAAATCTTTTTCAATGTTTTGAGAAAGTTTTCTAAACCGTTTTGAGTCCAATCAAACCACCTTCACTTAACGTTTCAAGCCGTTTGATGTCTCCCTGACAACGAGGACGCATTTTAGAGACTTTTCGTTTCAGCGCAAGTGCTAATTGCAATAAATCCGATCTTTTTAGATCGTTTGAACAGTTCTTGTTCGATCTGGATATTTTTTGGATCATTCTGTTAAATTATGAACAAGAAATAACTTGTAAATCCTTCTGTAGGTAATAGTATAGGCGGTACGTGAACGATCACGTGTTTACATTTATGTTTTTTAAATCTTTTTTGAGAGTATGGAATATGTCTTTTAATTCTTCGGTATTCGTACCGTCTATAGTAGTAGCAGTTATCGGTGCGGTTCTTTTTCATTTTGTTGGCTCTGCAGTCCCTGCAGCAGCAGCGTTTGCAATAGGTGCAGTAGTAGCTGGCCTAGCTGGTTCATTTACTGGCTCTTCTGAAGAGCAAGCAGCAAACACAACAACTTTATACGTAGGTAACCTTCCTTATCGTGCAAACGAAGGAAGTGTTCGTGAACTTTTCAGTGAGTACGGTACAGTATTCTCTGTGCGCTTATTAAGAGATAAGCAAACAGGCAAACGTCGTGGTTTCGGTTTTGTTGAGATCGCAGCAGCAGATAGCCAGAAAGTGATCGATACTTTAAATGACTTTGAGTTTCAAGAACGTATGCTTAAAGTACGTTTAGCAAATGACAAGTAAATAACACTTATCTAATAGAAAAAGGTCGCTTATGCGGCCTTTTTATTGCCAAATTTAGTGTTTTAGTCAATTTTTGAGTAAAATGCATCATTATGTCCATTATTGTGAATCCACTACTATGCCTTTAAGCTCGATCCAACCAGAACAATACGACTCTTTATTAGATAATAAGATCAACTTAGTTAATGAACAGTTTAAGCAGTTCTCTATTCCTTCTATAGATGTGTATAAGTCTCCAACATTGCACTACCGTATGCGTTCAGAGTTTCGAGTTTGGCACGACGGTGACGATCTGTTTCACATCATGTTTGATAAAGAGACCAAAGAAAAGATCCGCATTGATCACTTCCCACCAGCAAGTGAATTAATTAATAACGTCATGGTTGATATCATGGATGCGCTGAGACCTAACGAGATCTTAAGACGTAAGCTATTCCAAATAGACTACCTATCAACGCTAACAGGTGAAGTATTAGTAAGCTTGCTATATCACAAGCAACTTGACGATGAATGGATCGAAGCGTGTAAAGCGCTAAAAGAAAGCCTATCTAAAAAGTATAAAATTGATTTTGTAGGCCGAGCGCGTAAACAAAAAGTTATTCTAGATAGGGACTATTTAATAGAAGAACTTAAAGTTGACGGTAAACCATACATATATAAGCAGGTAGAAAACAGCTTTACCCAGCCAAACGCCAAGTTATGCGAAGACATGTTAACGTGGGCTAAAAACGCAAAGCCATATACTGGCGATCTATTAGAGCTTTATTGTGGTGCAGGTAACTTCTCACTCGCATTAGCCGATAAGTTTGATCGTGTATTAGCTACCGAGATATCTAAAACCTCAGTTCAAGCGGCTCAATATAATATAGAGGCAAACAAAATAGATAACGTTGATATTATAAGAATGTCAGCGGAAGACTTTACCGAGGCGATGAATGGCGTACGTACATTTAATCGATTAGAAGGTATCGACTTAAAGAGTTATAACTGCAATACAATATTAGTTGATCCACCAAGAGCCGGTTTAGACGATGACACGGTTAAAATGGTACAACAATATGAAACCATCATTTATATATCATGTAACCCTAATACTCTGCACGACAACTTATTAGAGTTTAGTAAAACACACGAAGTTTCAAAGTTTGCTGTGTTTGATCAATTCCCATATACCGATCATTTAGAATGCGGCGTTGTTCTTACGGCTAAGTCTTAGTAGGCCTCTAAGTCTTAGTTCGCCTCTAAGTCTTAGTTCGCCTCTTAGTCTTCGCCTTAACCATCGATAAAAAAAGCCCGCCAAAGTGATTATGCTTGGTGGGCTCTTCTCGAAAACATATTTCAACCTAACGCTTTAGCTTAGTACTGTAATAATGATGCTTTAATTAAAAAGCTTTACGCTGCATCTCCAACAGCTCGCTGTTCTTTTAACGACAACCTCTGATAAGAGCTATAAGCTAATGTTCTTGTTTGACCTTCTCGCAAATATGCATCCATCTCAACGGTAAAGGTAGCAGACACAGGCACAACCTCTAAAATAACACCCTCGCCTAAATTTGCGCTTAATAGCGTTTTACCTGAAAACGCAAATAACCTTTTATCTTCGTCTTTAAAGTCTCCATCTAAATAAAGCTTAATGCCTCTTATCCAGTTGTTGCAAACACGAACTTCTTTACCTTTCACATTAAATACAAGCTCTTTACTAAACATATCTAATCCTTAATTTTGCTTATGCTAAAAACTTACCCAAAGCGCTGCCAATTGAAACACCTAATCCAAACAAATAAGCTGCCCCTACAATGGTCGCCAATGGCAAAACGCCAGGCTCATCCCATACAGATTTATACTCTTTACTGTTTATTAACTGTTTCATACTACATCCTTAGTAAAAAACACTACTAACGCTGCTCCAATCATAATTCCAGAGGATAGAGTGAATATGAACTGTATTATTTTTTCTAATTTTTTGCTGTTTTCATCTGTTACCAGCTCCATCTCAATCACTGGTGTTTCTGGCACAATAATGTCTGCTTGTTGAATTTCAAAAACAGAAGCCAGCGCCATCACAGTTTCATTTGATGCATTGCCATAACGCTCAACACGCTGAATGGTTCGTAAACTTACGCCGCAAGCATCTGCTAAATGTTGTTGAGTCCAGCTCTGACTCGTTCTTTTTGTTTTGATTAACTCTGCATTTATATCCATTTTAAACCCCCAGAGTTACTTATCAAAAAATTGTAAGATTATTAACATGCCAACAAACCCGCATACTCCGCCAACGGCAAACGAAGTAATGAAGCCTTTAATAAATTCACTTTTAGAAGAGGTCGCTTTTGGCATCACTTTTCGAGTTTCTACATGTACACCGTCTTTAATTAGTGAGCAGTGTAATTCTGATTTCAGCATGTTTACCATATTAAACTCAACCTCAAACAATACGCCTTGATGCTCAAAGGAATGTACTGACTTTCGTCTTAAACTACGCTTTTCTGATACTAAAGTGCCATCAAATGTAACCGACTCTTTTCCCGATTTACCTGAACCCCAAGCTTCAACTTCATGGCCATCAATTTTAAATTCAAACCTAAAACCGTCTGAAAGCAGAGTCATTCCCGACAGCTTCTCTACACTATTGTTATTATCTTTTTCCGAAGTCATTTTCAAAATCCTTAATGTATTTGTGTTACTCAATGTGGGACTCAGTAAAACAAATATTTCCTAAACCTGTGACGACACCAACAGGACAGTCATACGTTTTGTCATATGTCTGTGGTTAGTGTCACAATATGACAGTGAGGTGTCACATCTTTGAAAGCCTTATCCTGACTGGCTTTGCTTCTAATCATCTCTATTTTTAATCAAATGGAATTAAACGTAAAACCAGGCGTCTATTTTTTCACGTGTCGCATGGATTCAGAGCCTTTTGCAATAAAACGCATTTGGCGAACCACTTTTATTGACAATAATTCTCGCTTTTCCTGGCTTAAATCTAATGCTTCTGCGCCTGCATTAAATACAATCGTCACCAAAGCATCAGCTTCATATAATGCGTCTTGATGATTCGAATTTGTTTTGGTTTGAATGTATTCCGTTAACTCTTCAACAAAGTGCTGAATTTCTCGGTTTACCGCCAACCTAAATGCCTTAGAAGTACCGGAACGCTCACGAAGTAAAAGCCTAAACTCATTGCCATTAATTTCCACAAACTCCATGAAGGTAGAAATTGAAGTTTGCACTACACTGCCTTTGCCTTTATCAATACGAGCACGAGCTTGACGCATTAATTGTCTGAGCATTAAACCGGCTTCATCCACCAGCGTTAAACCTAACTCATCCATATCTTTAAAGTGGCGATAAAAAGAGGTCGGTGCGATCCCGGCTTCCCGTGCAACTTCTCGCAAACTTAAATTCGCAAAACTTTGATCAGGACTTAACATCCTAAACGCAGCATCAACAATTGCTCGTCGAGTTTGCTCTTTTTGTTGAGCTCTGGTTCTCACTAGTTCTTGACCATTTGTTGTTGTCATACGTTACCTAAATTCTGAATGTTCGCACTTTAGTGTCTATTCAACTCTGTTATTGATTTTATCTGCCAGTATTCTAAACTCTGCGTACACATGTATGCCGAGTATTAATAATGTCAAAACCACCTATTATCTGGACCAACGTCCTCATCTTTTTATCTACATTTCTAATTGCGATTATAGGTGTTCCTTTATATGGCTACCATTTTGGTTATCAAACCGAACACCTTGTTGCCACTATTGTTGCGCTAGGTTTTGCAGGTATGTCTATTACTGTTGGATACCATAGACTATGGTCACACAGAACTTACAAAGCACACCCAGCTATTCAGTTTGTATTAGCATTAGGCGGTGCATTTGCATTACAAAACAGCGCATTACATTGGTCTTCTGATCACAGAATACATCATAAGTTTGTTGACCAAAATGATAAAGACCCCTACTCAGCTAAAAAAGGCTTTTGGTTTAGCCATATTGGTTGGATGTTACGAAGCTACCAGCCAGAACGATACAACGACTATAGCAACTGTCGTGATTTACAGAAGAACAAGATAGTTATGTGGCAGCACAAATACTACTTAGTATTAGCGTTGGCGCTGAACTTTGGTATTCCTATTCTTTTAGGCGTTATTTATAACGACATCTGGGGTATGTTATTAACGGTAGGTGTATTACGACTGGTATTAAGCCACCACTTTACATTCTTTATCAATTCTCTGGCTCACATTTGGGGCAAACAGCCGTACACAGATAAAAATACGGCTAAAGACAACGGCCTCCTTGCCTTCATCACCTATGGCGAGGGTTATCACAATTATCATCACATATTTGAAAACGATTATAGAAATGGCATTCGTTGGTGGCATTTCGATCCAACTAAATGGTTTATCAAAGCAATGAATGTTATTGGCCTAACGTCAAACCTACGTACCGTGCCTGAAGAAAAAATAAAAGCGGCCAAGTGGAAAATGCAAAAACAAAGAGCAAAACAGGCTTTATTAAATTTGCCGGGTAAATCCGAGGTATTAAGCCAATTAGAAGAAGAGTATCAGCATCTTGTTGAAGAGTTTAAGCATTTCGTGGAGATAAAGGGAACATACTTAGCAGCTAAGAAACAGGCTATATCTGACGCCGCACTTGCAGAACTGAAAACAAATTACGAACTTTTAAAGACCAATATAAATCAACGTCAACAACAGTGGCAGGCATTAATAAATGAACTTCCCGCTTAAATAGGCTTATTGACGTTAAAATACCTACATAAATACAAAACTTTTACTAAAATGAATAATTCTCTAAGTTTTAATTCTTTGTTAAACTTACAAGAATTAGATGATTGAACATCATTCCTTTTATGTTGAAGCGACAAGGGTGTATTTGTGAGCAATAAAAAACAAAAAAACCAAGTAGATAAAAAACCACAATCGTTTGATTACGACACGATTGTAATTGGTACTGGCCCTGGTGGTGAAGGTGCAGCAATGAACCTGACTAAAGCAGGTAAACGCGTTGCTGTTATCGAAAAGCACACACAAGTTGGTGGTGGTTGTACTCACTGGGGAACAATCCCTTCTAAAGCCCTTCGTCATTCTGTTAGTCGCCTAATTGAATACAATAGCAACCCGCTATTTAACAAAAGCGAAAAAGCAGCGTCTTTAACATTTGAGAATATTTTAGAGCACACCACAAAAGTAATACGTGACCAAGTTAGATTACGCGGCGGCTTTTATAACCGTAACGAAGTAGACATCATTCATGGCACCGCGTCGTTTGTAGACAAAAACACACTGAAAATTGTAATGCTTGATGGCTCTGTTGAGCACTTAACTGCAGAAAACTTTGTTATCGCGACCGGTTCTCGCCCATATAATCCTGTAGATGTAGACTTTAAACACCCTCGTGTTTATGACTCAGATACTATTTTGTCGCTTAAGCACCAACCAAAAAATATCATTATCTATGGTGCGGGTGTAATTGGTTGTGAGTATGCTTCAATATTCCGTGGTTTAGGCTGTAAAGTTGACTTGATCAACACCCGTGATCGCTTATTGTCGTTCATGGATGCTGAAATGACAGACTCACTAAGCTACCACTTCTGGAATAGCGGTATCGTTATTCGTCACGGCGAAGAGTATGACAAAATTGACGCTCAAGAAGACGGTGTGATCATGACACTGAAATCTGGCAAGCGCATGAAAGCCGATTGTATTTTATTCGCTAATGGTAGAACGGGTAATACTGATTCACTAAATCTTCCATCTGTGAACTTAGAAGCTAATTCACGCGGTTGTTTAGCGGTAGATTCAACATACAAAACATCAGCAGACAACGTATTTGCAGTAGGTGATGTTATTGGTTACCCAAGCTTAGCGAGTGCCGCTTATGACCAAGGTCGAATTGCAGCAGAGTATATGCTTAACCTACCAACTGAGGGACAGTTAATTGAAGATATCCCAACGGGTATTTATACTATTCCTGAAATGTCTTCAGTCGGTAAAACAGAACAAGAGCTAACTGCCGCTAAAATTCCATATGAAGTAGGCCGTTCGTCATTTAAACACCTGGCTCGTGCTCAAATTGGTGCAACACCAGTTGGTGGCTTAAAAATTCTATTCCATTGTGATACTAAAGAAATTCTTGGCATCCACTGTTTTGGTGAGCAAGCTGCAGAAATCATTCACATTGGCCAAGCCATAATGCAGCAAAAAGGCAAAGCCAATACCATTGAGTACTTTATTCATACTACGTTTAACTACCCAACAATGGCAGAAGCGTACCGAGTAGCAGCTCTTAATGGTTTGAACCGACTGTTCTAAACTTAATTTTATGCAATAAAAAAGCGCTAAGGTTTAATCCAAAGCGCTTTTTTTGTATCTGTATCATCTGCAATCACATTACAAACAAAGGTAGCAAGCTACTTATTGTTAACTTGCTAGTGAATTTTTTTACTTGTTACAGATCTAGTTTATTTGTGATATTTAGGGCTGTAATCCACAACGGCATTAATAAATGCACCAGCATTTTCAGGTGTCACTTCAGGTGTAATACCGTGACCTAAGTTAAATACGTGGCCCGTGCCTTTGTCACCGTAATCAGCAAGAATGGTTTGTACTTCTTGGCGAATACGATCTGGCGTTGCGTATAACATTGAAGGGTCCATGTTACCTTGAAGTGCAACCTTACTACCTACACGATCACGTGCTTCAGCAATATTGATCGTCCAGTCTAAACCTAACGCATCACAACCCGTTGCTGCCATTTTTTCTAACCACTGACCGCCATTTTTAGTAAATAGCGTCACTGGCACTTTACGGCCTTCATTTTCACGTGTTAAACCATCAATGATTTTGCTCATATAGTTTAGGGAAAACTCTTCGTAGTCACGTGGCGTTAATACACCACCCCAAGTATCAAAAATCATAACCGATTGCGCACCTGCAGCAATCTGAGCATTCAAATAGCTTGTTACTGAATCCGCTACTTTATCAAGTAATTGGTGCATCATCTTAGGCTCTGAATACATCATGCCTTTTACTTTAGAGAAGGTTTTAGTACCGCTCCCCTCAACCATGTACGTCGCCAGTGTCCAAGGACTACCAGAAAAACCAATTAAAGGTACTGATCCGTTTAATTCTTTACGAATAGTACGAACGGCATTCATTACATATTGTAATTCACCTTCTGGATCTGGAATTGGTAACTTATCAATGTCCGCCTTTGAACGAATTGGGTTTTTAAAACGTGGGCCTTCGCCTGTTTCAAAATAAAGGCCTAAACCCATTGCATCAGGAATGGTTAAAATGTCAGAAAACAGAATAGCCGCATCTAACGGGTAACGACGCAACGGTTGCATAGTAACTTCACATGCTAGCTCTGCGTTTTTACACAAAGACATAAAGTCGCCAGCCACAGCACGAGTCGCTCTGTACTCAGGTAAATAGCGTCCCGCTTGGCGCATCATCCATACTGGTGTTCTGTCTACAGGCTCTTGCATTAAGGCACGTAAATAACGATCGTTCTTTAATTCTGACATTAATTATTCTCTTTTAAACTGAATAGCAACTATCTACTACAACTCAACGAGTTTATTAACCATAGAGGTTAACGCTAAATTTTCTAGGCGGGATTCTACCAGAATGCACGGATTGTCTCCATAGAATGAAAGTGTATAAAAATTCATTTTTTTATTCTAAATCAATCATAGGTTATTTCTTGCACACTGATCTTGCTGGTGCTATAACTACCTTGCGCTCAAGAAAAACCATAATAAAACTCATTTAAATGAGCTCACGCGCTAGAAAAATTCGGCCACTCTTAGGAGTGGTTTTTTCTTTTCTGCTACCTTCTTACTAACTTCTTTGTAAATTCAATAAGCTGGCCTGATATGGTTTTTGCTGGCGGAATCTGTGGCAAGTCGTTAAATTCAAACCAATCTGCTTCCGCAATCTCGTCATCACAAATATTTAATTCGCCTGAGTCATACTCAGCAACAAAACCACACATCAACGAATGAGGAAAAGGCCAAGGCTGACTTTTCACATATTTGATATTTTTAACTTTAATACCCACTTCTTCCATCACTTCGCGATGAACCGCTTGCTCTAATGTTTCTCCGCTTTCTACAAAACCTGCCAATACACTAAACAAGGTTGACGCCGTGCGTGTATGTTTAGCTAACAAAATCTTTGAGCCTTTGCGAATAGCAACAATGATAACGGGCGAAATGCGAGGGTAACAGCGGTGCTTACATGGATCGCACTGCGTCGCTAATTCCCAGTCAATAATTTTCATAGGGCCGCCACACTGCCCACAGTATTGATGAGTCTTTAAAAATAACTGAACTTGATAGGCCCTAGCCGCAAATTCAAAAAGCTCGTTTTGCTCAAACAATACATTCCTAAGACCAACAAACTCATCAAGCTGTTCTTCTTGACTAGCCTGTGCTATTTCATCAAAGCTAATGGTGTAAACAGGCTCACCTTCATACTCACCAATTTTGTGAACAACCTCTGGCTTAGTTAGATTTATAGCAAGATCATCAAGCCGCCCAAAAGGAATTTTGTTTCTTGGTGCTGGCAAATAAATTTGGTGACTTGAAATAACGCACCACCAGCCTTCTAATTCTGTTGAAAATGGAATACTGTGTTGAATCATCATTGTTCCTTCGCGGTTAAAAACCAATGAATACTAGTGTAAACCGAAACATCGAACTTTCGTTATGCTAAATCTAAATTTATGTCTTATAATTTTGAATAACATACGGAAAACAACAGTACTTTCAAAGAGGAAGACGAATAATGTTAATTCGGCAGGAACAATCAGAACAAAAATATGGCGGCGCTAACACGGCTATCGACTCATGGTTAGCGGAACGACAAGACTTGCTTGTGAAATATTGTCAGCTAGCGGGTCTTCCACCTTTTGAGTCAAATAAAAACTCGCTTCCTGATCACGCAGCCATCACTAACTTTTGCCAAATAATGATCGATTACCTATCGGCTGGCCACTTTGAAATTTACGATAATATTGTTAAACAATGTTCTGAGCATGGCAAAAACAGCGCCGAGCTAGCAGAAAGAGTGTACCCGTTAATTACAGAAACGACTGACTCGCTTGTTGATTTTAATGACAAGTACGCCAACTTGCCTTCAGATCAAGAATTAACAACCTTTGACTATGACCTATCTGAGTTAGGCAAAACATTAGAACAACGCATGGAATTTGAAGACGAACTTATTCATATTCTTTACAGTAAACATAGCTAAACCAAGGTTAATTTGTAAACCCTGCCTCAATCTATAATTGGGGCGATACAAAGCTATTTATTATTAACCTAGTAACGTAAAATACAGGCAATACTCATTAAAGGATAATTGCGCTTAAAATGAAGTTCTTGCTTAAACTGTTTAGCGTTTGCGTTTTTTTTGTATTGCTCATTGTTATCGCAGCAATTTCATTAAAACCCATCACACTCACTAACCAAACATTAACACCTATTCAAGTTGCGGCAGCAAAGCACTCTCTACAGCGTCTATTAACTGAGCTTAAAAAAGAGTCTGATCATATCAACATAGTTTTGTATCAAACTGAACTGGACGCTCTGTCAGATTTAGCCGCTCATACGATTAACAATGCCAATTTTGAAAACTATATTTCAGCTCAAACTTATACTACCGCAGTCAGTTATAACCTAAGTCAGCTATTTAAAGTTCAGCAGCAAGACTTTTATATCAACGCCTACTGTTCAATGTCACAACAAGATTCAAAGTTTTCCGTAGAGCACTGTAAATTAGGCAGTATTCCAATCCCGCAGTTTATTGCTGAACCATTATTATTTGGCGCGTTAAAACATTACTTACCTAGTGACTCTGCGCAGCTTGCTCAGCATCTATTTGAACAATTTAGTATTCAGCCTAATGCATTAGCATTAAGCGCCAGTAGGCCTCCTCTGTTAATCACCAAAGTAAGAGAGTCTTTAAACTCAATCAAACAACAAGCCACGGATTTTGCCGTTGGCGCCAAGTTTAATACTGATAAGTTTTACGAATATATAAGCGTGCTGGAAAATAACAAAAATAACAGCAATCAGCTTGCCTACTTCATTGGCCTATTATTTGAAAAAGCCAGAAGCAACATGATAGCTCAGCCTTCGTTAAGTGCGGTTTCGTGAAAACCGTCACGCCCTCTGGGCACTGGCCACTTATTTTGGTAATCGTCGTTTCGCAAAAATAGCCGGATTATCAATGCCTAGCACTATAAAGCCAAATCAAACGCCCGTTCTACGAACGCGCCAAGACTTAAGTTTGCACTTTTTATACTCAGCCATTCTTGAACAATTAGGTGGTAAACAAATAGGGCTAAACATTGGCGAAATAAAAGAACTGTATGATGCAAACGAAGGTGGCAGTGGTTATAGTTTTGCAGACCTTGCAGCTGATAAAGCCGGACTCAGCTTTAGTCAGTTTGTGGTTTACAGCGAACAAAAAGCAAGACAAGCTCAGCAAATGTTAGCTGGCATAAAAGAAGAAGCGGTATTTTTCCCGCAAATAAACAAATTACCAGAAGGTTTGTCAGCAACACAATTCCAACAAGAACTGGGCAATAAGCACTCCGCGCAATATAAAGTTCTTGAGCGTATTATTGATAACCGGATAACCGAGTTACCGCTTTACCAGTAGGCATAAAAAAAGGCGCTTAATGCGCCTTATTATCTTTGTTCAAACTGCAATCGCAATGATTAATTACTCAGTTGCAGGTGCTGCAGGTGCTTTTTGAATATCAAATAATTCAACTTCAAAAATAAGCGCTGAATGTGCTGGAATAGAACCCGCTGCACGTGCGCCGTAACCTAGATCAGATGGAATGTAGAACTTGTACTTAGAACCTTTGCTCATGTACTGAAGACCTTCAGTCCAACCAGGGATAACACGATTAAGTGCAAAGCTGATTTGCTCGCCACGATCAACAGAAGAGTCAAAAACAGTACCGTCAATTAGTGTACCGTGATAATGAACAGTAACCGTATCAGCAGCAGCTGGCTTCTCGCCTTCCGCTTCTTGTAATACTTCATACTGAAGACCAGACTCAGTTACAGTTACTTCACTACGTTTTGCATTTTCAGCTAAAAACGCCGTACCTTCTGACTTCGCCGCTTCAGTTAATTCTTTTTGACGCTCCATACCACGTTTACGAACGTCTGCTTCTAGTGCATTCATAACCGTTTCAATTTCTTCGTCGCTTAGTTGAACTTTGTCAGATAGAGCGTCTTCAATACCGCCTAAAATCAAATCTTTCTTAAGCTCAATACCAATCTCGCCGTTTTTCTCTAAGTTGTTATTTAAATAACGACCCATAGACGCACCAAGTGCATAACTCTGTTTGTCAGCATCAGTCTCAACTTTAACTTGAGCTTTCTCTGCATTACCACACGCGCCTAAAAGCGCTACTGCTGCTGCAATTGCAGTTATTTTTACTGCTTTATTCATGTTCTCTCCATTATTCTTATAAATCTAATGCTACAGTTTTCAATTCGTTGTAGCCTATACTAGCGAGTATCAATGTAAAGAAAAACCCCAAAACGCTCTAAAAACCAGCGACCAATAGATAGAGGTTAAATTTGAGAGTTAAAAATCTTTTTTCATCAATGGTAATTATCGCGACTACGTTAATAAGTGGTTGCCAACCAGCAGGTGACAAACCTAAGCAACAGTTTGAGCACGCTCAATCGGGCGCGTTTGCGGCCAGTATTTCAAATTCTGGTCAATACTCCGTTGTCTCTACCTTATATCATGGGGTAGCTTTGTGGGATCTCAATGCTAACGGTGCAAAATATCAATGGTCGCATGACATAGAGCAACAGCCTCTTACCTTTGACGAGGGCGAAAGCACCTCAATTATGAGCAACAGCAACGTTATTTTTGCCATTGCCATTGCCGACAATGACTCACATGCTGTGCTCGCCGATAAACATAACTTCTCTTTGTGGGACATTAGCACCGGCGAAAACACAGGTTTTTGGCAAGCCCGAAAGTCAAAAGTTCAAGTTAATAAAGACGACACATCAAATGCTTGGGTGAATCGAAATAACCCAGCGTCCGATGAGCCTAAAGCATCGCAAATAACCGTGTTAGACAGAACCAAGTGCATCAATGTAAATGAGAGCAACGGCGAACAATGCATGATGTTAGGGACAATTAGAGCCGTAGATGTTTCTGACAACGGTAACAGCATTGTTATTGGTAAAAGCAACGGCATGGTTACGCACATCACCTTAGAAAGCGGTCGTCGTTTAGAATTCCTTGGCCATCAACGTGACTTACTTGATGAAAATGGCGAAGCAATACAAATAAACAACGCAATAAACAGTATTGATATGTCGCCTAATGGTAAGTATGTACTCACTGGTTCAAGCGACCAAGCTGCTTACTTGTGGGATACGACAAGCGGACAAGTGGTGCATAAATTTAGACACAGCAGCCGTGTTATTCACGTCGCGTTAGATCCAAAAGCGCGTTACGCCTTTACCGCAGACAGTAAAAAACAAGCTCGAATATGGGACTTAAAAACCGGTAATGCTATTTCAAATCTCGACTTTATTAATCGCCAAGAAATATTCTCAAGTGCGCGCTTTAGTGAAAATGGAAAGTGGTTATTAACCGGCGCACCTACACGTCAATTAACGCTGTGGGATGTAAAAACAGGCAAACAACTGCAACAATGGCACGTTACACCAAGGAAAGGCTCACGCCCTCAAAGCGCGGTAGTGTATAGTGCCAGCTTTATAAATAATGAAACCCAAGTAATCAGCGAAAGCTCAGCTGGGTTAAGTGAAATATGGGACATTGCTCGTGAGCACAGATAAACTTCAAGAATTAACTACTCGAGTTGAGTCATTAGAAAGCCAAATATCGTTTCAAGAAGATACGATTGATCAGCTCAATGCTGAGATCACTGCACTGAACTTGTCGCAGGCGACGCTTAAAAGACAAATAGAATTGCTTGCGCAAAAGTTTAGCCAAGATAAAGGCTCTGCGGTAGCGGACCAGTCGGAAGAAACGCCACCACCACATTACTAAGCACTAATAAATTTACTGATCAGTAATAAATTATTCAACGCTAGCCATAAAGTTAGTCTTCAGGCGTAAACACACCAATGACTTGTTCAAATTGTCTGGTTGCGCCTTGAACAGCACCTTCTGGTTGAGTCATTTGGTGACCACAAGATTTACACTCAACTTTTTCAACGTTGTTCTCAATAAACAACATCATGGTATCCATGCTTTTGCATTCAGGACACGTTGCACCTGCAATAAAACGCTTTTTCTTTTGTGTCATTTTTCTACCCAAAACTAAATTCAACTTCCATAACCGGAAGGACGCGGTATTTAAACAAAAAACACGCCCTTTGGGTATACGTTTTGTTACGCAAGATATACCATTCTATGGTTAATTTTTTAGGAACCTTACTTTCTCTATGCTGCAAATTTCACAACTTGACTTACAACTTGGCAATAAAGTTCTTTTTCAACAAGCCTCTGCCACCATTTATCCAGGCCATAAAATAGGTATTGTTGGTGCAAACGGCTGTGGTAAGTCAACGCTATTTAATATGATCCGCGGTGAACTATCCAACGACGGTGGTGAAATTTCTTACCCAAAAGCATGGCAACTTGCCTGGGTAAAACAAGAAACGCCTGGCTTAGACAAGTCGGCACTAGAGTATGTTATTGACGGTCATGAAAAATACTGCAAATTACAAAATGCACTAGCAAAAGCAGAACAAGACAATAATGGTCATGAAATTGCGCAAATACATCATGACTTAGAAACCATCAATGCCTACACCATTCCAGCTCGTGCTGGCGAAATGCTTAACGGCTTGGGTTTTGATGCAGAAGCTCAAAAGCGTCCAGTTAAAAGCTTTTCCGGTGGTTGGCGAATGCGCCTTAACTTAGCGCAAGCTCTAATGATAGACAGTGACTGTTTACTGCTCGACGAACCAACCAACCACTTGGACTTAGATGCGGTTATTTGGTTGGAAAAATGGCTCAACCGATACGAAGGCACCATTTTACTTATTTCTCACGACAGAGACTTTATCGACAACATATGTCAGGGCATTTTGCATGTTGAGAACAACAGCCTAAATAGCTATACCGGCAACTATTCGACCTTTGAAACACAACGTGCTGAAAAACTAGCGCAACAACAAGCTACCTTCGAAAAGCAACAAACTGAAATTAAACATATTCAGTCGTTTATCGACCGATTTAAAGCGCAGGCCACCAAAGCCAAACAAGCGCAAAGCCGTGTGAAAATGTTAGAACGAATGGAAAAGATTGCCCCGGCGCATGTTGATTCGCAATTTCATTTTGAATTTAGACCTGCAACCAATATCCCAAATCCTATTATAAAAATGGATCAAGTGGCTGCGGGTTATGGCGATACGGCAATTTTGTCAAAAATTAGAATGAACCTAGTGCCTGGCAGTCGCATTGGTTTGTTGGGTCGAAATGGTGCGGGTAAATCCACGCTAATAAAAACACTGTCACGTGACTTGCCGCCATTATCGGGTGAATTTGAACATAGTAAACACTTACGAATTGGCTACTTTGCACAGCACCAATTAGACACATTAATATTAGGCCAAAGCCCTGCCGATCATGTTCAGGCACTAGACAATACCATGACAGAGCAAATGGCCAGAGACTACCTCGGCGGTTACGGTTTTAATGGCGACCAAGCATTAGACAAAATTGATAACTTTTCTGGTGGCGAAAAAGCACGCTTAGTTTTAGCCCTTATTGTTTTCCAAAAACCAAACTTATTACTGCTCGACGAACCAACTAACCACTTAGACATAGAAATGCGTCAAGCGCTGGCTATCGCGCTGCAGGGTTTTGAAGGCGCCATGATACTTATTGCCCATGACCGTCACTTATTAAAGTCTACCTGCGACGATCTTTACTTAGTAGACAGCGGTCAAGTAGCGCCATTTGACGGCGACTTAGATGACTACCATACTTGGCTTTTAGACCAAGAACGTCTGGCTAATCAAAACAAAGAAGAGGTAAACGACAAAGCTAACTCTGCAATGGCCAAAAAAGACCAAAAACGCAAAGAAGCTGAGTTAAGAAAAGCCCTATCACCAATAAAGAAAAAAGCCGATAAGTTAGTGTTGCAGCAAGAAAAAATGACCAAACGATTGGGCGAAATTGAAGAAGCGATGGGCGATACAGAACTTTATACCGAATCAAGAAAGTCAGATTTAAACCAATTACTTAGCGAACAAGCAAGCTTAAAAAGCGAGCTTGACGACATTGAGATGGAATGGTTTGAATATGAAGAGCAAATGGAAGTGATGAGGAGTGAATATGACGAATCTAATTGAGCCAGCAGAATTATGGCACTTTAGCATTACCAGCTATCAACAAGACGAACTTCAAAACGAGTTACTTAGTTGGCAAAATAGCTATGATGGCAACGTAAACATGGCGCTGTTCTGCTTATACTGCGACGATTTATCCATACAGATTAGTGATACCGAACTAGATTTGTTGCATAACCAAATCAGTGTATTTTCTCGAAAATTTACCCAAACTATTAGAGTCAGTCGAGAAACCTTTAAACAGCAAAAAGCCCAGATCCATAAGTATGAAGATATTCGACATCACTTATTAGAGGCTGAGCTTCTATTTGAACAACAAGAGCAAAGTTTACTTTGCGATATGATGAATAGAGATGCGGCAGAGTATCAATCTAACATCGCCGCACCTCACAACTGGGCAAGGTATCAGTCGCTACTAAAACGCAGCTCTGAATCCTAATACAAATGCTCTGCTAGGCAATAAAGTATCGTTTTTAAGGAAGCTAGTATGAACTCTTGCTTCCTCATCAAATACGTTATTAATTTTCGCAAATACTGTCATGTCTATGTTATTCACCGTCATGTAATGATTAACTTTTACGTCTACCATTGTATAAGCATCGGTTGCCGTTTCTAATTCAGCTACCTTATCCTGCTCAAAGTTGTGCATAACACTTAACTCTAACGCCGTATTTTCCATTTCATAGTTAAACGTAGTGCCTAAACGTACTGGTGGAATTCTTGGTAAATATTCGCCAGATGACAACTTACCGTTGATACTATCCGCTTGCAGCGTTACTTTTAAGTCGCTTGACGCCTGCCAAACCCATTGTGCTTCAACACCGTAAAACTCAGCGTTACGAGCCTCGTATTTGTACGTGTTTAACTCATCAATAGTTACGCCCGTATTGGCCTGGTAGTAAAAGTCATCAACTTCGTTGTAAAACGCGTTAATTACAAAACCAGTATTGCCTTCAAACTTTCTTAAGCTCAACTCAATATTGTTCGACGTTTCTTCTTCAATAGCAGACTCGTTATACGTTGTGCTGCCATCAACTGAGCTATAAATAGCACCAATTTCAAAAGAGTTAGTGCCTATATGTGCACCGTAAGACAGTAATTCAGCGGCAGATGGCGCTCTAGAAGAGTGCGTATAAGACGCTGCAAAGTTGTATCCACTGGTAAAGTCATAAACCAAACCAGCTGACAAACTTACTGGCGTGAATTCAAAAGAATGTAAGTCTGAATCAATTGAAACATTTTCCGCTCTTGCGCCTAATTGAACTAACACATCGTCAAAATGCTTTTCTTCCAACAAACCAATGGCATATGATTTTGTTTCTGAAGGTGGTGTAAATGCTTCTTCACCTATGGCTTCAAAGTCAGAGGACTTAATGTCGAACGTTAATGCACCGTGCCAATCATTAATATCCGCGAGTAATAAATCACTGCGTAATTCCCAAGCGTCATTGTTAAACTGCGTGCCCACTTCTGAGTCACCAAATTCATCAAACTCTAACTCTTGGTGTTGATAATTTGTAATACCAAACCTTGTATTGATGCCCGTAACCCAAGAGTTTGCAATACTAAACTCACTGGCAATCTGAACACGGGTTTGGCGCATATCACCCATCACATACCCTTCTTCGGCATGCTCGTCGTGTTCTTCGTGCTCGTCATGCTCATCGTGGTCTTCTTCATGCTCGTCGTGATCTTCATCATGCTCTTCGCCATGCGCATGGGCGTGACCAGGAATGCCGTATAGGCGGTCAAGGTAACCAACAGAAATACCAACAAAACCATTATCAAGTAGTAAGCTTGCGCCTACGTTAAAACCTTTTGAGCGAGAAGCACTATTTTCTAGCAGTTGTGAGCCGTGTACTTCCTCATGCTCGTCATGATCCTCATCGTGGTCATCGTGGTCATCATGTTCTTCTTCGTGCTCATCATGGTCATCGTCATGATCATCATGGTCTTCTTCGTGTTCGTCATGGTCTTCATCATGCTCGTCATGTAACTCAGGGTTGCCTGGAACTTTATAGTCGCTGCTGTCGCGATAAAAACCATCAGCGTGCAAGGCAATATCATTACTACCAATCGCATTTTCAATGCCTGTGTTTACTGCAAAAGAAAACTCAGACTCATCAGCTACATCGCCAAAAGACAGTTGAACTTCAGCGCTTTCTTCCATTGCTTTAGGAACACGATTATCAACAACATTTACAACGCCGCCAATAGCACCACTGCCATAAAATAAAGTTGCAGGACCGCGTAACACTTCAATTTGTTTAACGGTACTGGTTTCTGTAGACACTACGTGATCTGGACCAACTCTAGATGCATCGCCTACATCTAAACCGTTTTGCGCTATTAATACACGTGGGCCATCAAGGCCTCTAATAATTGGTGTGCTACTAACAGGGCCGTAGTAAGAAGAATGAACACCTAACTCGCCTTTCAGCGTTTCGCCTAAAGTGGACGCGTGTTTATTTTTTAACTCTTCGTCGCTCAGCACAGTAATTGGCGTAGCAGACTCTAATGTTGAGCCATGCAAAGGCGTAGCGGTAACGTCAATACGTTCAATAAGTGCCGGAGACAACACAATATTGTAAAGGCTTGTTTGTTCAGATAAGTCTACTGAGGCATGGTTATAACCCGCTGCAACCACATGCAGTTCGTCAGCATGTTGCACTTGCTCCATCACTTTAAAGCGACCATTGGCATCTGTTTTAAGAACAATAGTGCTACCGTGAACTGAAATTTTAGCATTGGAAATTGGCTTTCCTTTGCCGTCGGTAACAACACCTTCAATATTATGGGCAGCAAGCGCTGAGCTCACTACTAACGCACTGGCAACAGACGCTGCAGATAAAAGTAACTTTCTAAATGACACAGTAAACTTCTCTTATAATTAATCAACTGAAGCAATGATACACTATATCGTATCGATGTAAACGGTTCGTCCGGTAGATTGAGACAGTCAAAAACATGATCTATATCAATAGTTGAATCGGTTGGGATTTTGTTGCTAAAAAAGTGTGATCTAGATCATATAAGAAAGTACTGCGAAGCCTAAAGTATAAGCATACCAATTAGGAGATAATATTATGTTTACTGACTTTAATCTTGAATCAATGTTTCGCGACTTTATGAGTGATCCAGTGTTATGGATGAGCTTTGGAATTTTAGCCTTAACATTGGGCTTAATGGTTTTTTATACTTGGTACTTCATTAAAAACGTAATTGACGCAGAAATTCCAATTGAAGAGTTACAGCAAGAAGAAACAAAAAATAATGGCTCAGAGCACACTAATGGCCTAAACTTTAACTCACACGCTCACTAAAATTGATAGGTATACTGCAATTCCAACCGAGTATCCTTTCGATTTTGAGTTCCTGAATTTCCGTCGTTATCAAAACGGCGGATGTTCAATTTCCCCGTCGCTTTTCGCGTTAACCTACGTTCCAAACCTATGCTTGCTTGAAAGCCTTCTCTATTGCCACTTGTACCATTTGAAGTTACGTTAGTCTCATTCACAGAAGTAACAAATGAAGTACGACGAGACATTCTGTGGTTAAACGAAACTGACCATTGCTCACTGTCCTGCTCACTGCCAAAGGCTTCATTTTGAAGTTCTAAAAACTCTTGGGTGCCCTTGCTATAAGACAAGGTTAACGTGCTCTTTTTGCCTTTATAAGTAATTTGCGCATTTACCGCTTTACTCAAAGTTAACACTTCTTGTATTAAATAGTTGTTGTCAAAAAACTCAAAGTAAACTCGGCTAGGGTTAGGTATCTCAGGGAAACCAGATAAGGGAATACAAGCTTCTCGGAATGTCAGTGCCGGATTACAACTATAAACGCCTGCAGAAACCGCCTCATTTACTAAACGCGATGTACTGCCTAAGTCTTCGCTATAACCAACATTGATGTCCCAATTATTACCGGTTTTTCGGTAAGAAAAGTTATGCGACTCACCATAAAATCGACGACTATTTTGATAACTTAATAAAGTACGTTTACTTGGCTCAAACACAACTCGATAGCCAACAAAAGTATCATCAAAGTCTCCACTGTCGTTAAACTGAGACTGCCCTTTTGAATCTTTATTTATAGTGACCGCCGCAAACGAACGCTTGCCAAAACGCCAAGCTAAACCAGCACCATAATATTCATTGTCTAAACTAGAGGAGTCAAAGTTATTATTCGCGATGGAGTTTCGGCTTTTTTCACCGTTAACCACCATGTCGAATGAAGACCAAATTGGTACTTGCACATTAAACGACGCGGCTAAGTAATCTTGACGACCACGAATATCTCTTTTTATTGAATTACCATTAACAATAAAACTGCCTCTAACCTTGTTGGCTTGTCGGCCAAACATTAAACGCAACTCAGCATTTTGAGTATCCCCTTTATTGAGGTTGATAACTCTGTTGCTGGTTTCTTCTAAATCGTTTTCGTTGTAATCGGTGGTGGTAAAGTTATAACTTAAGCTGTTTTGCCAATGCGAAACCTGACTTATTTTTTAACGTTAAACCCACCGTACCACTGTCTACGTCAATGTATTCACCTTGTGAAAATATAGGATCTGACACGCCAGCAAAACGTTGATCGATATTTTGATTACGACGACTGCCATTAACCGACAAAACCACTCTGTCTTTAACAAAACCAAATTGGTTATTTAACGAAACATCACTGTATGAAGTATCGTCAATGTCTGAATTGAGTTGTTTGATATTTGTGTGCGATAAATTCCACGTACCGTTCCATACTGGTCCAGTGGCAATCATAGAAATACCAGGGCTTAGCAATAACGCCTGATGGCCTTCTTCAATTGGCGTATCAAAATTAACGCCGCTGAAATCTGCTTCGCCAATATAGGTATAAGTAGAGGATATAACCGGTTTAATTTCTATTTCAGTAGCGTGCGTGAGTGCCGACGTTGTTAAGCCTAAAACACCATAAACCGCAGATAGAACAAAGCGGTTTGAACTTCCTTTTCTCTGCGCCT
The DNA here is from genome assembly GCF_009728465.1 of Psychrosphaera haliotis. Classification (GTDB taxonomy): domain Bacteria; phylum Pseudomonadota; class Gammaproteobacteria; order Enterobacterales; family Alteromonadaceae; genus Psychrosphaera; species Psychrosphaera haliotis. Next base: position 949,532 of record NZ_WOCD01000005.1, on the reverse strand, counting down.
TTTTCATCGTGCTTTATGCTCCAGTTCCGTAGTAATAGCCGTAACCTTGAGTTTCTGAAGGATCCGTCACTTTATTAAGTACAAAACCTACCGCCATAGACTCAGGTAGCAAATCAACAGCCTGTTTAACTTCAGATACTTTAGACTTAAACTCTTCAACCACAATCACGCCTTGGCCGCATTGCTCAGCCATTAAGGCAGTTTCGTTTACACCTAATAATGGTGGGCAATCAAATACCACAATACGGTCTGGGTAACGGTTAGCAAACTCTTGGCAAAGCTTCAACATTTTGTCACTAGACAACAGCTCGTTTGATAAATGGTGTGGTAAACCCGCTGGTATCACTTTTAAATTTTCAATATTGGTGTGATAAATAACCGAAGAAACGTTTTCCTCTTCACCGGTCAAATATTCTATTAAGCCAACATTAGCACCAATCTCTAACGTTTTAGACACGCTAGGTTTTAGTACATCAGCATCAACGAGCAGTACGGTTTTGTCTTGCTCTAAGGCAATACTTAACGCTAAGTTAACCGCTGTGAAAGTTTTACCTTCATTTGGTCTTGAGCTAGAAACAAGTACCAAATTACTGTGATTTAGCGTTTTTGCTAGTCCACCAAAGGCATTGTTTAATACTTTACGCTTAATGCTTCTAAACTCTTCGTTTATTAAGGTACGCTTTCTTGATAACGCAACAAATCCCTTCGCTTCAAGTCCTTCAATATCAATAAACAAATCTTTGTTCTGTTGTGCCGGTTGGGCTTCTTCACTAAAAACTACCGTCGCATCTTGGCTAGAAACTTCAGGAACAGTTGCACTTGGGTTGGAAACATCCTGGCTTAGCATTTCTTCATTAGAAACTTCTGGATTAGCAGCTACCGAGTCCGTTGTAGCTCCAGCTACATCAGCGTCAGGCTTTGCCTCAACCGCTTGGTTCTCTGTATCGTTTGTGGTCGTTGGTTGCCCAAACTTTGCCTTTTCACCTTGGCGTTGCATCGCCTTTTCTATAGAGCTCATAGGAATCTCTCCAATAACTGCAACGGTGTTTTCTTAAGAACAATTTCCGACACCATAAAGAACAAATAAATACCAACAATCACAGTAGTAGACGCAGCAAAAACCAACATTCTTCGTTTGTCGCGCTTATTAATTGCTTCTAAATTAATGTCTGTAACCGCACCTAAAATTGGCCTATTGGTAATTTTTGACAATTGGCTGGCACTCATAATCACAGGATTAATTTGGCTGAACAAAAATGCCATTGCCATGCCTGCACCTAAGCTAATAATGAGTACAGCGGTATACAACAACGGACGTTTAGGACCAGAAGCCGACAGCGGTACAACCGGTGGCTCAATAATTCTAAATTGAACATCTTCAGCAGACAAATCTGCTTTTCTTGATAAATCTGCAGACTCTTTTCTGCCTAACAAGTCTTCATACTTACGCTTAGTTATGCCGTAATCACGGTTAAGCGCCGTGCGTTTAGCTTCAATATCAGGAATGAGTTCTAATTTTTGTTCCAAACCATCTAACTTATCAGTGTAGCTCTGTTTACGAACATTTAACGAAGCAATGTTGCTTTCTAAGTTATTAATCACAATGGTTAGCTGCTGAACAATAGCGTTCTCACTCAAACTACCTGCGGCTAGTTCGCCATTCGACAAGCCCTTCATTAGCTGATCAATTTCTGCTTTACGCTGACCCTGCAATGCTTCAAGGCGTTCTCTTGTTTGCACTACGTCAGGGTGTTTATCCGTAAAACGAATTTGCAGGTCATCTAAGTTAGCTTGCATTTGTGAAATTCGGTCGTCGTACTGCGTGGCAATATTAACGTTGTCAGGATTGCCTTCATTTGTCGTACTTGTGGCAAACTTGCTCTTTAAGCTTTGTAGCTGCGTTTGTTTTTCAGATAATTCTAAATTAATGGATTCTATTTGGTTTTTTAGTTGCGAACGTTGCTGGTAATAGCCAGAACCACCAGATTCTGGTAATAAATCACCATACTGTTTTTTAAAGTCCGCTAAACGTTGCTCTGCGTTTGAAAGTCTTGCCGCATATTCTTGTAGCTGCTCATCTAAAAAGTTACTTGCTGAAGTACTGTCTTGACGGTTTTGGCCAAGCGCCGATTCAACAAACTTATCCAATGTTAATGACACCACTCGTTTAGCCACTTGAGGATCTGGATGTTCAAAGGAGATTGAATAAATGCTCGCGCGTCCTGAGCTATCAAAGATGATTTTTTTACGCAGACTTTCTACCACATTTTGAAACTCTTGCGGCGTTTTAGCGGAAATATCTAAATCAGCTTTACGGGCGATGTCTTCTAAATTTGGGGTCGACTTTAACGTTTTGGCAATGGCGTTAATTTCTTCTTTCGGATCATTTTGTATTGCTAATCCGCGAAGTAAAGGTTTTAACATAGAGCGAGTATCTGCATACACTTTAGCCTGAGACTCATACACGTCTGGCATTTTTGCCACTAATACTAATCCAAGCGGACATATCAACCAGGTTGATATAATAATAAACCGCTTTTTAATCCAAATACCTTTTAAATAATCCAGTATTTGCTGAATGGTGGCCTGCAGGTCCTGCATTTACTAATCCCTTTATTAACTACTACTTTAGAATCGAACATTATATAGCGACTCTATATTGCAACTTTACTGCCTTCCTAAGAGTTAACTCTCAGGAAAGCAAACTACCTATTCTTTATAAATGGTTTAGAACCAATCTTCAGGAATAATAATAATATCGCCCGGCAAAATATCTACGTTTGCAGAAATGTCACCTTGTTTAATCAAATCATCAAGCTCCAGCTCAAACTCAGTTTGCTCGCCATTAATCACTCTTACTAAAACGGCACTGTTGCCATTGGCAAACTCAGTTAAGCCACCTACCTGAATCATTAAATCAAGTAAGGTCATATTCTGGCGATAATTTACGGCCATCGGATTTGATGCTTCACCAATAACGCGCACTTGCTCAGTAAACGGCCCAACAAAGCCGCCCACACTTACAGTAACAATTGGAGATTTAATATATTGACCTAGCACCACTTCAATTTCGCGTGCTAATTGCGTTGGGGTTTTGCCCGAAACAGGAATGTCTTCTACCAACGAAGTGGTAATCATTCCATCAGGACGAACCATAAAACTGCCGGACACTTCAGGATTTCGCCAGACAAAAATATTAACGGAGTCGCCAGGGCCAATGAGATATTGATAATCATCAACACTAGCTATTGCGGAAGGTTTTACCGTTGCCGTAGGCAAGCGGTTGGTTGAACAGCCAATCATGGCAAGAACACACACTAATAGTATTAATATTTTCACGGCAAATTCACTCTTGTTTTTGTTGTCCATAATATGTATCAATAGAGATTGTAATCAAATCATAATAAATGTGAACTATTATATTTATTCGAAATGACAGTCTGCTTACAATAAGTTAAAGTATCTGTTACAAAAATAATAACAACTTCATCTAGAACTAGGAACTGACTTGAAAAAGGTATTTCATCAAAAGCCTATTAATCATCGTAGTAATACTCTGATGATGATGGATTGGCTTGTTGCGCTAACCGTTGGCTTACTTGGCTTTTGGGCCGTTGAATTTTATGACTTAGACTTTGTCCCCGCTTATAAAGAAGTGTGGTGGGTCCTGCCAATATCTATCGCAAGTTTGTTTATTGTTACTAATTTGTCCGTTGGTTTATACGACATAAAATTACGTGACAGCCATGTTGGTATTTTCCGCCGTTGTTTAGTTAGTGGCGCAATGACCTTCACTATTTTTGAAATTGTTGTTTTTAACATATTTACCTCTTCTGAAATTCTACCGCTTCTTTTTGCAGCCTATATCCTATTAATTGTCACGCTGGTATTCACCATTCGTTATTTAGCCAATACCTTTGAAATGTTTGGTATTACTAAAAAGCGTGTTGTTGTTATTGGTGCTGGTGAACGCGCTTCTATTATTGAAAAAAGAATGCGTCGTGAATCAGACCGCAGAGGCTTTTCACTCATTGGATTTATCCCGCTAGATTCAGATAAAGAAGATGAGCTCAAGCGTGAGAACATTATTAAGTTAGAGTCATTAGACGACTTGCATGAGTTTGTTCAAGAAAACCAAATTGACGAAATCGTTATTGCACCTGATGAGCGCCGAGGCTCATTACCTTTAGAGTCACTATTCGACTGTAAAATGGGCGGAGTTGTTGTAAAAGACATTTTAGACTTTATTGAAGAAGAAACGGGACAAGTTGCCGTTAACCTTATTTATCCTTCGTGGGTTATTTACTCAAACGGTTTCCAGTCAAGACACTACATTCGTGTTGCAGCAGACTACGTATTTAACGTTATTTTAGCCGTGTTTGTATTTTTATTAACTTGGCCAATATTACTTATCACCATGGCACTTATATACCTAGAAGATGGCCGCAAAAAAGGCGGAACCATTTTTTATAAGCAAACTCGTGTTGGTATGGATGGGCACTTATTCGAAATCATCAAATTTAGAAGTATGCGTCAAGACGCAGAAAAAGACGGCGCGCAGTGGGCTCAGAAAACCGACGACCGCGTAACTAAAATTGGTAATGCCTTACGTAAATATCGCATAGACGAATTGCCGCAATTATTTAACGTTTTTAAAGGCGAAATGGGCTTTGTAGGCCCTCGCCCTGAACGTCCTGAATTTGTTAAAGAACTAATTAAAGAAATTCCTTATTACAATCATCGTCACAATGTTAAGCCAGGCTTAACAGGTTGGGCACAGCTAAACTATCCATATGGTTCAAGTGTTAATGACTCCCTAGAGAAGCTAAAATTCGACCTGTATTACATTAAGCGTCGCAGTATTCTTTTAGACTTATTAATATTGGTTAGAACCATAGAAATCATTTTATTTGGTAAAGGTCGTTAACTATGTCGGCCAAGCAGCCCGCACAGAAAAAAACACATGCAATGACTGTAGACGTGGAAGACTATTTCCACGTTTCTGCTTTTGATAGCTTATTTTCACAAAAAGACTGGCCTAACTTAGAGCATCGTGTAGACAACAATACCCGCCGCCTTTTAGACCTGTTTGATGAGCATGGCGCTAAATCTACGTTTTTTATTTTAGGCGCTGTTGCAGAAAAATTTCCAGACTTAGTCACTGAAATAGACAAGCGCGGGCATGAAGTAGCCAGCCATGGATTTGCCCATCGCCGAGCAACTACCCAAACTCAACAAGTCTTTAAAGAAGACGTTTATCGCTCTAAATCCTTTTTAGAAGATACTTTAGGCAAGTCTATCAACGGATATCGTGCGCCAAGCTTTAGCATCAACGATACCAATGAGTGGGCCTACGAAACGTTAGTTGAGCTTGGTTTTAAATACAGCTCAAGTACCTACCCAATTGAACATGACCTTTATGGTGTTCCTGACTGGCCTCGTTTTAAATACGATCGCCCTGAAGGCATTATTGAAATTCCAGTACCAACCATAAGAAAAAATCATAAAAATAAAGGCATTGGCGGCGGTGGTTACTTCCGACTTTACCCATATTGGTTGTCAAAACGTCGAATTCAAAAATTTGAGCAAGAAGAAAACGCGCCTTACAGCTTCTACTTCCACCCTTGGGAAATAGATGCCGAACAGCCTCGCATTAAAGACGCGCCAGTGCTGTCTAAATTTAGGCATTACGTGAACTTGTCAAAAATGGAAGGTAAAATTGTTCAACTGCTGAAGGATCATCAGTGGGACACCATGCAGAGCGTTTACTTAGAAGACTAATATGGACATATTAAATACGTTACGGACCAACAAAACAATGCAACGCGCAATCATTGAAAGCGCGCTTCTTATTACCTTTTTAGTAATACTATATATTGAAACCGTTGCTGACATGGTACACCTGTGGCTCAATTCAGAGACCTACAGCCACGGTTTATTTATTATTCCACTTACCGCGGTTTTAATCTTTGCTCGGTTAAACAGAAACCCGATAAAAAACAATACCTCGCAGCCTTTAGCAGCGCTAGGCATTCTGTTTTTCAGTGCTTGCTGGTTAGTCAGCGAACTGGCTCAAATTAATTTACTAGCGCAGCTTAGCTTAATGGCCATCATTCCATTTGTGGTTTGGACCTTATATGGTTTTAAAGCCCTTTGGCAGCTAAAAAGTGCACTGCTATTTTTGTTTTTAGCGGTACCTGCCGGTGACTTCTTAATTCCGCACCTACAACAAATTACTGCGGCTTTATCTATTGCCATGATCGAATTTTTTGGCATTCCGGTTTACAGCGACGGACTCTATATTTCTATTCCAGCGGGTAATTTCCTCGTTGCTGAAGCCTGCAGTGGCATTCGCTTTTTAATCTCTTCTATTACAATCGCTGTGTTCTATGCCTTGTTGTATATCGACAGCTATAAACGCCGCGTAGTTATGATTTTGTCTGGTGTTTTAGTCCCTATTTTGGCCAATGGCATGCGCGTATTTATGATCATTGTTATTGCGCATTTAGGTAATATGGAAGCGGCTACTGGATTTGACCACATTGTTTATGGCTGGGTATTTTTCAGCTTTGTGATGATTATGCTGATTTGGTTAGGCAATGCACTGTGCGACCAAACGAGCTCGCAATTTAACAGCCCAGTCACAAATCAACCACTTACAAACAGCCCTGTCACAAATAAACCAAGACCATTGGCTTATGCTGTTGTGGCGGTCGCTTTAAGTATCGCGCCATTTACTCAATACTTAATTACACAAGCTCAGCCAGTTGTAGGTCAACAAAGCCAAAATGCAGGTTCTGCTGAAGGTGCAAACGCAGAAAAAGTGCAAAGCATTAACGACCTCTACAAAATTGGCGCGGGTCAAAACTCTGCCAGTCACTGGGCTGTGTACTTTCCTACAGCAGACAATATTCAAGTAGCCGCACTGCCAAGTAATAACAAAGTCACAGCTTATAAAGTGGAATACGTTACCGAAGGTGGCGATAAAGAGCTGATTAACTTTGAAAACAGATTGTTTAATCCAGACCGCTGGTCGCTTAAGTCGCAACGTAAAGTTCCGTTAACTATTAATCGTCAAACGGTTACGGTACAGCATACTAAAATTGTAAACTTAGGTACTAAGCAACGAAACATATTGCTGGTTTACAAAACAGGCGAGTTTACTTCAGCCAACCAATGGCAAATAAAAGGCCATCAAGTGATCAACAAACTGCTGCAAACTGATTTTGGTGGGCAAGCATTGATCATATCAGCGGAGCAAACCGAAGTAAGCGAAGCACAACTGTTAGAATACTTCTCTCAATTTATCCAACAGGAACAATAAGCAATGTTAGTGTCTGCCGTCATATTATCGTTTAACTCAGTTAAAACATTGCCACGATGCCTTAACGCCCTACTGGAATCTTATGAACAGTTTGAGCAAGCTTGTGAAATTTTTGTTGTAGATAACGGCAGCCAAGATGGCAGCGTAGAATTACTAAAAGAGTACCAAGAAAAATATCCAAACGTGATCAAGCCTATCTTTTTTAAAGAGAATACTGGCACCACTTTTTCACGCAATAGCGCTATAAAACAATCAACGGGCGACTACGTTCTGGTACTAGATTCAGACGCGTACATTACTCCAGTTTGTTTGTCTAAAATGATGGCCTATAACCAAGCTCACCCAGAAAGTGGCTTAGTGGTTCCAAACCTGACTTATGCCAGTGGTAACTTCCAACTTTCTTGCGACGCATTCCCAACCTTATGGTTAAAGGCAAAACGCTTTTTATTCTTAAAAAACATGGAAGCGAACGAACATCCGCTGAGCAAAGAAGTGAACCCAGTTGATGTGGACTATGCGATTTCAGCTTGCTGGTTAATTAGCCGAGCCTGTGTTGATGATACGGGTTTGTTAGACGAAAACATCTTTTACTCTCCAGAAGACGTAGATTATTGCATTCGAGTTTGGAAAGCCGGTTATAAAATTACCTATTTACCAACCATTTCAATGATCCACGACGCACAAGAGTTATCGCGTGGTTTTAAACTCAGCAAGTTCCACTTTTCACACCTCGCAGGATTGTTTTACCTATTCAAAAAGCACCGTTACTTTTTTGGCCTTAATCGGCTCTATAAAAAAATGGCAAGGCATCAATAACCATGTGCGGATTTGTTGCCCTCATTAACCCTTCACAGGCAGAACAAACGGAATTGTTGCTCAAGAAAATGACGGCAACACTCGATCACCGTGGTCCTGACGATAGTGGTTATTTTATAAATGACAGCGCTAACGTAGCATTTGGCCATACTCGCCTGTCAATTATCGACATTGATAATGGTCATCAGCCTCTTGTTAAAAACAACATTACCTTGGTATACAACGGCGAGATTTACAATCACACCCAACTCCGCCAAACCTTAGTAGAGTTAGGCCACGAGTTTAATTCTCATTGTGATACCGAAGTGTTATTACACGCTTGGCAAGAATGGGGCGAAGCTTGTATAGACAAATTTAATGGCATGTTTGCCTTCGCTATTTATGATGCCGACAAACAAAGCGTTTTTATCGCTCGCGACAGACTAGGCATAAAACCCGTTTATTGGAGTCAATTAGCCAACGGAACCGTGCTTGTAGGCTCTGAGCTAAAAGCCTTATTGGCTTATAGTGCAGATAAACCTGAGTTGTCGGAACATGCAGTGCATGACTACTTTTCTTTAGGTTACGTGCCTGAACCTAACACCATTTACAAAGGCATTCACAAGCTTGCCGCTGGGCACTGCTTTACCGTAGCTGTTAGTAGCATGACAGTTGGTAGCACTGAAGCTTGTAGCCCAGAGGTTAACAGCCCCGCGCAAGTGACAATCGCGCCACAACAATATTGGGACTGTGCCAACGCAATAAATACCCCACAAGTCGCTACTAGTGCCAATGAGCTTTGCCAAGGCCGTGAATTATTAAGCAACGCCATTCAAACGCGCACTATGGCAGATGTTCCTGTAGGCGCCTTTTTATCTGGCGGCGTGGATTCTTCAATTATTGTTGGCGAAATGAACAAAAACCAAAACGTCTCAACTTACTCTATGGGTTTTGACCGAAAAGAATATGACGAATCCGCACAGGCAGAAACCGTTGCAAAACACCTGAATACTAATCATGTTGGCATTACCGTGTCATGTAATACCTTTGATTACCTGCCAGAGCTTGTGGCAATGTTCGACGAACCCTTTGCTGACAACTCAGCCATTCCAACGTATTTGTTAACCAAACAAGCTAAAAAACAAGTTACCGTAATGCTTAGCGGCGACGGTGCCGACGAATTATTTTTAGGTTATCGCAATTACCGACTGCTTCGCCTTGAAGGAAAAATCAAAAACTCCTTACCAAAAGCCATTCGTAAACCGGTATTTTCATTTTTAGCCAAGGTTTACCCTGCAATGCCTTGGGCGCCACAATTTTTGCGAGCACATTCAACGTTAAACGCGTTAAACAACGACTTCATTACTAACTTCCATCGGGCCATGAGCATTAACCCTCCAGAAGTATTAGCGCAAATATTTACGCCTGCATTCACTGAGTCGTTAAATGGTTATAGCTCTAAGTCACACTTTGAAACGCACGCAAGTAAGATCACCAACACAGACGTGATTAAAAAAGCCCAGTACATCGACTTTAAAACCTATTTGCCTGGCAACATTCTTACCAAAGTTGACCGCACAACCATGGCCAACAGCATAGAAGCGCGAGTGCCGTTTTTAGATCATCGTTTAGTAGAGCAGTGGCTACCTAAATCAAGCGAGCAGAATATCAAAGGCCGCAAAGCCAAATTGTTACTCCGACAAATTGCCTCAACCTTATTGCCAAACTGGGTAACTGGCAGACTTAAAAAAAGCTTCACGTCGCCCATGGATGAATGGTTTAGAATGATGACCAAACAGGAAGTAATAAAACGCATGCAATTAGACGTTTTAAAATCTAACCATTGGTTTAATATAGACGGCATAGAAGGTTTGATAGACTCGCATTACTCTGGCAAACAAAACATTGGCATGACGCTGTGGAGCATCACGGTATTTGCTGAATTTTTAAAAGCTCAACCAACGCAGAAAGAACAATAATGAAAATTTTATACCATCACCGAATCGCCTCTAAAGATGGCCAATTTGTTCACGTTGAAGAGCTAACCAATGCGTTATTAGAACAAGGCCACGAACTCAAGTTTGTGGCACCACAAGTTAATGAACAATCTGACTTTGGTCACGACGGTGGGTTTGTTAGTAAGCTAAAAGCCGCTTTGCCTGCCTTTATTTATGAACTACTGGAACTCACTTACAGCATTTGGGTGTTTATAAAATTAGCCGTGGCGATAAAACAATTTAAGCCTGAGTTTATTTACGAACGTTATAACCTTTATCAGCCAGCCGGCATTTGGGCATCAAAACTATTTAATGTGCCACTTATTTTAGAAGTGAATGCGCCGCTTGTTGAAGAACGCAGTCGCTACAGCGGTTTGGCTCTTAAATGGCTGGCTAAAAAAGTAGAAAACTACACCTGGCGTGGTGCCGATCATTGTTTACCGGTGACTAACGTTTTAGCCGACCATTTGCGCGATGCAGGCGTGGCCGAAAATAAAATTACGGTTGTGCATAACGGCGTGCGTCAGCCCTTTATTGATGAAATGCTGGCCTCGCCTATTGATTTAGAAAAAGACAACATAGTGATTGGCTTTACCGGTTTTATAAACCCGTGGCATGGCATGGACAAAGCCATTGAAGCCATTGCTGAGCACAAACACTTACCATTAAAATTAGTCTGCATTGGTGATGGCACCATTCTTCCTGAACTTAAACAACAAGCCGCTGATTTAGGCATTGCCGACAAAGTAGAGTTTAAAGGCTTAGTAACACGCGACAAAGTATTAGACTTTGTTAAAGAATTTGATATCTCACTACAGCCTGACGTAACCGCCTACGCCTCGCCATTAAAAATGTTTGAATACATGGCCGTTGGCTCACTGATTATTGCACCACGAACACCCAACATAGAAGAAATACTCAGCGACGACACCGCCGTATTTTTTGAAAAAGGCAACCAGCAATCCTTTAAGGCCAGCCTTAACGAAGCAATAGAAAACTACGTAAACTACAAACACAAGCGCGAAGCCGTAAAGCAAAGCGTCATCAACAAAGGGTTTGTTTGGCACGAGAATTCAAAGCGGGTTGTTGAGATAGCGCAGGTATTAATTAAAGAAAAGACTAGGGAACGATAAAATGACAGACCAATCAAAAAATGTAATTTTAGTAGAGTTTAACGAACTCGTTCCGCACCTAGTTGATAAGTTTATGGCGGAAGGGCATTTACCTAACTTTAAACGTTTGGCCGATAAGTCTCGCTGTTTTGTGACCGACGCAGCTCAGAGTGGTGAAGACCTCAACCCTTGGATACAATGGGTAACGGTTCATACTGGTTTAACTCCTGAAGAACACACAGTCTATCGCCTCAATGAAGCTGACAAGTGTAAGGGTAAATACATTTGGGATGATTTATCGGCACAAGGTAAATCAAGTCTTATTTTTGGCAGCATGAATGGTTATATCACTGATTCCTTCAAGGGTACTTACCTTCCAGATCCTTGGGATACGCTGACACAACCTTCAGAAAAACTAAAAAATTACGCCGAATTTATAAAAGCATATGTACAAGGCAATCCCGCCAACAGTAAAGTTTCTGCGGTGCAATTCTTATCATTTATGGTTCAAAACGGCCTGTCATTTAAAACGTGTTTAAAAATAGCGAAACAGCTGATTATTGAGAAGTTCGATGCTAAGAAAAAGTGGCGTCGAGCTGGTTTATTAGATTGGATTCAACTTGATGTATTTCGACATCTTTACAAAAAAGAGCGACCAACGCTTGCGACAATCTTCTCTAATAGCACAGCCCATATTCAGCACACTCTTTGGAAAGAATCTTTTCCTGAAGAATTTGGCGGCAACACAGCTAAAACGATGTCTGATAACCCAATGCTTATTTCCTATATTAATCATGACAAATTGCTGGGTGACATTTTAAAGCTTGCTGATGAAAATACTGAAATTGCGCTTTGTACCGCATTGAGCCAACAACCCTATACAAAAAATGAGAAATGTTTTTATCACATCAATGATTTTAACAAACTCGTTTCAACGTTATCAATTCCAGGTAACCCAAAGTACATTCCAGTAATGGCTGAGCAGTTTCATATTAAATTTGATAGCAAAGAAGCCGTAAACGTTGCTTTTGAGCACCTTTCACAATTTGAAATGTTAAACGACAGCTACTTTTATGAGGGATCTAATAAAGTATTTTCAATGTCGATTGATGAGAATACTATCCATATCAAAAATCGCTGTTCAACTGAAGTAAAACAAGGTGCAATCTTTAGAAGTTCAATAACAGAGGAAAGCTTCTCTTTCTATGATTTGTTTTACAAAATGGACGATCAGAAAACAGGTATTCATCACCCTCATGGTATTTTTTGGATAACCAGCAGTAATAAAGATACTGTAAATACTATTATTCCCCTAGAAGAAGTGAACAACAAGCTAATGGCAAAAGTTAATTAAAGATGCCAATTACCGCGCTTGGTTTTTTAGCTGTATTTAGCATTGGGTGCTTAGTGGCACTCAAACGCCCATACGTTGGACTTTTACTGTACTTTTTTGTTTATTACATGCACCCACCAGGAAAATACTGGGGTAGTTTTTTACCTGAAATGCGTTGGACATTAATAGTTGCGCTAATCACGCTTATTAGTACCTTCATACACGAAAAAAACTTAAAAGCCTGGTTAAAACCTAAAGAAACAAAATGGTTACTGGCACTATTTTCCTACATTTGCTTGCAAATGACCTGGGTAAACTATCCCTCGCTCCACCAAGAGTATTTAGTTTTACTTTTTAAATTGGTCATTCTTTATTTTATAATTGTTACTTTAGTAAATACAGAAAAACGTTTAATAGGTGTGATAGTAGCCAATGCAATAGGCGCAGCTTACATAGGCTTAGAGGCAATACAAACTCACCAAAGTGGCCGTTTTGAAGCAGCAGGACTACCCGGTATTAAAGATGGAAATTTGTTAGCAATACATTTGATTCCGATTATTCTAATGACATCAGTGCTTATCCTTACCAATATAAAACGACGGTATTTAGTTTTTTTCCCTTTAGCTTTAGTGGCCAATTTATTTTTTATGACGGGAAGCAGAGGTGGACTAGTAGGGCTGGTGATAGCAGGCTTGTTTTTTATTTGGTACAGTCCGAAGGAGAAAAAAACACAAGTTTTTAAATGGGCCGGCATTGCAGCTCTGCTCGGGTCTATGTTATTGGGCCCATTGATAGCTGAAAGAATGAATAAAGTGATTAATGCCCAAGAAAACGAGGAGGTTGATAAAAGTGCTTACACTAGAATAGTGGTAATTGAAGCACAATGGGAAATGTTTAAAGATAACCCTGTGCTAGGCTTTGGACACAGAGGTACTCTCATTCAAAGCCCATATTATGTAGCGGAAGAGTATATGACTGAAACTGCCATTGGTGGTCGACGCGCCTCGCATAATATTACTATGTCCTTTTTAGTTGATCATGGACTGGTTGGAAGCTTTTTCTTTCTATTTTTAGTTGTTGGCGCAGTATATAAAGTCAAAATTGTTAACGCTGTTTTTGAGAAAAACCCTAGAGTGGCTCTTGTCTTATTAAGTTGTAGCTCAGGTCTCCTTGGAGTAATGGTTTCTAGTCAGTTTTCAAATAGCAAAGTTTTAGAAATATCTATTTGGATGATTGCCTTAATTGCTGCAATAAGCTTAATAATGAAGAAAGATGAAAAGCACAACTTATTAGACAAAGACGAATAGCGAGCAATTATGGATATTGAAGAAAAATTATACCGGACCGGTAAAGGGCATTGGAACCATTTCTCTTTGGAATTAGAGCAAATATTTGAAGCTGCGAAGAAGTGGAAGACAAAGGCTGAAGGCTATGACAAGTTATGGCTATGCTGGAATGTTGATCCAGACTGGTGTCTAGTGCAACAGCAGCTAGTAAAAGATGCCGGATGGACTCCGCTTGTGGGTTCAGATCCTAGAGCAAAAGCGCCGGTGCTGCTTGAGGGATCGATTGAAATTGACTTTAATGAAGATTTAAAGTTACCAATGCTTCACATGATGTTTCCTATAGAGTTTGCTTTTTTATACACTAAAAAATTAGCGTTTTGGCATTCAGACTTGCTTGTCCGTAACAAAAACGTCTCATATTTAGCCGAACTATTTGAGTCTTTGCAAGAAGGTGATATTGCGGTTACCAAGCCCAATCGTGGCATTAAAAATACGATATTAAATAAATATAACCGATATTGGGAGTTGGCTGGTTGCACAACTCAAGCGGCTAGCAAACATCAGTTTGAAACTGGTTCAGGTTGGTTTGGTCATGTCGCCTACCATCCTAATTCACCAAAAGCAGAGTTTGCAAAAAAATCTAAAATTTATTATGACCATGGTAGCGGTATAAAGTATTGGGCCAAAAACCTTAAGCCTAAAAGCTCTAAAGTCTATTTGATTCCTGAAAAACTCTTAGATGAAGGTCATTGTACTAGAATTAGAAGTAAACATTATGTAGCTCAATCCCCTAATAACTCTAGACGAAATTTAGCATTAGACTTGTCTTACAATTTCGATCTTAAGACTGAATGCGAAAAGCTTGATTTAGGCAACACATATAAAAAAGTATTACCCGAATAACATACATAACAAGCAAGCTTTAAAAAGTGAACATAAATAGATGAACCATCAACATTCGCCAAAATTAGCGAAGAGTGCATTGCTAATGCTAGTTACTCGCTTAATTATTAATACCCTGGGTATTGTTAGCTCTCTCGTTTTAGTGCGTATTTTGTCACCCCAGGACTTTGGGATAGCTGCAATTGCTATGTCTCTATACAGCTTAGTTAGTTTGTTTGGTGACTTTGGTTTGAATACAGCGCTAATACAAAAAAACAAGTTGGAAAAAAGCGACTATGATACAGGCTTCACAATCAACTTAATCTTTGGAGTTGTAGCGTGTTTATTCTTTGTAATAATGGCAAATACAATTTCAGTTTTTTTTGAAGACCCTCGCCTAGAACCAGTCATTTATGCAGTTTCATCGCTGTTTGTAATTTCTAGTTTCAAAAATATTAAAGTTGTCGACTTCCAAATCGAGATGAACTTTCATCTCGAGCTTAAACTTCAAGTTATCCCCAAGCTAATAAGCTTTTTCGGAACGCTATTAATGGCGTACTTGTTGGAAAGTTATTGGGCTTTAATTTTTGGTTCACTTCTTGTCACTTTGCTAAACGTAACTTTTAGCTATGTGATGTTACCTTATATGCCTTCATTGTCATTAAAAGGCGTAAGAACATTGTTTAACTTTTCTAAGTGGATAATGTTAAATAATCTTTTTTACTATTTAAATAACAAAAGCGTTGATCTAATAGTTGGTAAGTTTATTTCTACCTCTGCTGCTGGCATTTATAGTATCAGCAAAGAAATGGCTACATTGCCAGCCACAGAAATAGCAGCACCTATCAATAAGGCTTCGTATCCAGCGTATGCAAAACAAAAAAGTAATTTTGAGGCGCTACGTGAACTTTTTTATCAAACAACATCAATGATTACGGTTATAGCACTCCCCGCATCTTTGGGGCTAATGATTACCGCTGATTATTTTGTCCCTACTGTACTAGGTGACAAATGGATGTCTGCTATTCCTGTTATCCAGTTACTTTCGGTGTTTGCGTTCATTAGCTCTGTTTCATCAAATAATGGATATATTTTCTTAGCACTTGGAAAGCCGAAAGTTACTACACTTATTTCAGCTATAAGAATCTTGTCATTTTTCGGATTTTTATTTGGATTAAATCTAATTGAAAATATAGAGGGACCAGCATTAGCTCTGATACTCAGCTCAATTGTTAACTTATTTGTATCATATTTTTTAGTTCGCCGTGAGATATCGATTTCGATAACTAAGACTGTTGTCACAAATATGCGAGCTATTCTTTCGGCCTTAGCGATGTGCATAATGCTTTTTTTAGTAAAGCATTACCTTAACTTTGATGTCAGTTTGTTTACTTTCTTACTGTTAGTTTTATTAGGTGCTGTTTTTTATTCAGGGTTTATTTTGACAGCGTGGGTTTACAGTGGAAAGCCAGAAAGTGTTGAAAGTTTAGTTGCAGAAAAGCTTTCGCAAACTTTTGGGAAGTTTAAAGTCTCAATGAAAAAGAGAACCTATTAATGAACAATACATACCGGTTAGCTTCTTTAGACGCTTTAAGGGGAATTGCAGCTCTTGGAGTGGTGCTTTATCACTTTACTTCGCTCTTTGCGATAAAGTTTAACTACCCTGAGTTGTCCGCTATTTTTCCTTCACCTTCGTCACACATTGGCCGGTATGGGGTTGAGCTTTTTTTTATTATAAGTGGTTTTGTCATTTCGATGTCTATCGAAAATTCCAATAATGTTTATCGATTTTTTGTTTCTAGATTCTCCAGATTATTCCCTACATTTTGGGCTGCAGTTTTTATCTCTTCCATTTTCATTTGGATCTTCAATGGGCAGTTTGATCTTGTTGTTTTTCTTAAAAACCTAACTATGACCCCTAATTTTTTTGGTGCAAAAAACATCGATGGCTCATATTGGACTCTTACATATGAATTATTTTTCTACATTGCTATAGCCACATTATTTTATTTTTTTAAAACAATCCCTACTAGATTAATGGTTGTTATTGGCATCGGAGTTTCACTACTAACAATACTAGTTTCTATGTTTGATGTTTATTTGGGGTATAAAGTTAAAGCTTTACTACTAATTCCTCATATCCATTTGTTTTTAGCCGGATTTCTATTTTACAAACTTTGGAACTCAAACAATTTAAAACCGACCCATATTTGGATTATCAATTTGGTACTATTTGTTTTAGTTCTAGTTCAATGGCTATTGGCAGAATCAGACTATTCTCGACATAACTTTACTTCAAGCATAATGGTAACAGCCTTCTTTTTGATAATGATTTTAGTAACAAAAGAAAAGCTATCTTTTCTGAGTCACCCAATACTAGTCTACTTAGGCACGATATCTTATTCGTTATATCTAATTCACCAAGAAGTCGGTTACATTTTCATTAGTCAACTTATTAACATTACTGGTAGCTATTGGTTGAGTATGCCTTTAAGTCTCGCTGGTGTAATATTAATAGCTGACTTAATGTATCGATATATTGAAAGTCCATCTAATAAAATTGTAAAGAGATACCTGATGCTCTTTCAAAAAAATAAAGTAGAAAAAAATGTGCGGAATACTAGGAACACTTAATTACAATAACGCAGCGGATGCAGAACGTATTGCCGCCATGCGAGACACGATGCCATATCGTGGGCCTGACGATAACGGGTTATGGATTTCAGGCGACAAATATTGTGCATTAGCACATTTGCGTTTGAGCATTTTAGATCCAACCCCAGCTGGCCATCAGCCGCGCATCGAACAAAGTGGTCGTTTTGTTATTTCATACAATGGTGAAGTGTATAACTACATTGAAATTCGCGCTGAACTGGAAGAAAAGGGCTATACCTTTGAAACCGGAACCGATACCGAAGTTATTCTGCAAGCTTATGTAGAATACGGTGTTGAGTGTTTGCATAAATTTAATGGCATGTTTGCTATCGCTATTTGGGATAACCAAACACAAGAGTTATTTTTAGCTCGTGACCGAGTGGGTATAAAGCCTGTTTATTATTATCACAATGACGATGAGTTGATTTTTGCTTCTGAAACGAAAGCGATTTTAAAAGGTCTAGATGCATTACCAGGCTTAAATATCGAGTTAATCGACGACTACATGAGCTTTGGTTATATTCCAGGTGAAAACACCTTACACCAAGGCATTAAACGCTTAATGCCTGGTCATTACGCCATTGTTAAAAACAAACAAATGAGTATTACTCAGTGGTGGGATCTTAAATTTGATAATACGCAAGACAAAGGTTTTGACTACTATTTAAACGAAAGTAAACGCTTACTTGAGAGCGCTATTGACCTTAGATTACGAAGCGACGTTCCATTAGGCATATTCTTAAGCGGTGGTATCGACTCAAGTGCAGTTGTTGGTTTGCTTGCGGACAAAGTCAAAGAGCCGTTAAAAACCTTCTCTATTGCTTATGACTTTGGTAAAAACTTTGATGAAACTCAATATGCCCGAATGGTGTCTGAAAAGTTTGGTACCGATCATCACGAATTAAAAATTACCCCTCAGCAATTTGCCGATTTTATTCCAGAGTACATTCATCTAATGGATGAGCCCGTGACCGAAGCCGCTGCTATTTCTCTGTTTTTTGTCTCTAAACTCGCAAAAGAAAAAGTAACGGTGGCGTTATCAGGTGAAGGTTCAGACGAAATATTTGCAGGATATGATTTATACCAATACATGAACGTATTGGAAAAATATCGTGGTGTTGTTGGTCAAACAGGTAGTGAGTTTTTTGCGGGTATTTCTAACAAAGTGCTGGGTAAAAGCCACAAGGTATCTAAATACCTAAACATGGCAACACAACCTATTGAACAACGTTATAAAGGCATGTCTACGTATCCTGACGCCTCAAAAGAAGCCTTGTATAGACAAGACTTTAAACAGGAATTAGATAGCGCCAAAGAGCGCACGTCTCATGGCCAATTCTCAAAACAATTGTTTAAAAACATGGAAGGCCAAGACCAGCTCAACAAAATGCTCTACTTCGATACAAAAACCTGGCTAGTAGATGACTTGTTAATTAAAGCCGACCGCATGAGCATGGCAACATCTGTTGAATTACGAGTTCCCTTCTTAGATTACCGATTAGTTGAGTTTGCCGCGCAAATACCGTCTAAGCACAAAATCAAAAAAGGTGAAGGTAAATACCCACTTAAGAAAATGATGGAAGGCATACTGCCAAATGAAATCATTTATCGAAAGAAAATGGGCTTTCCAACACCACTTAAATTGATGTTCCAAAACGAACTAAAGGACTACGCCAAGGACTTATTGTTGTCTGACAATACAAAGCTGCACCAGTTCTTTAAAGTGGAGCGAATTCAACAGCTGATCACAGAGCACAACGCTAATAAATATGACCACCATAAAACATTGTGGCAATTAGTGGTGCTAGAAGAATGGCTTAGGAAGAATAGTTAAGATGGAAAAGGATAAAAGGACTTATTACTCCCATATAGACTCGTTACGTGCCATAGCTGTTTTCACGGTTATTTTATTTCATATTAACCACAGCTATTTACCTGGCGGGTTTATTGGCGTTGATATTTTTTTCGTTATTTCAGGTTATTTAATATCGAGTCAACTATTTAAGTCTGTTTCAAACAATACTTTTTCAATAAAAGAGTTCTACGCCCGTCGTATTAAACGAATTTTACCCGCGGCATTATCAGTTATTTTATTTACTATAGTAATAGCGCAGTTTATTTACTTACCAGAAGATGCAATTAAAGTAGCTGAGTCTGGTATTTGGTCTGCAATATCATTGCCCAATGTGTATTTCTGGAAATTCCAAGATACTAGTTATTTTGCTGCCAGTAGCTATACCACACCGCTATTACACTATTGGTCCCTAGGAGTAGAGGAGCAGTTTTATTTTTTTTGGCCGCTAGTTGTTTTAATTCTATTACCTCGGTTAAGCAAGTTTTTATTCAGCATCGTCATATTAGTCACAATACTTATTTCAGCCGGTATTGCTCAAACCCTAATAAGCGAACATCACTCTTTTGTATATTATATGCTTCCAACCAGAGCGGGTGAACTGCTCGTGGGTGCCTTACTGGCTGCATTGCTGCATTTTAATATGATCAAAAAGCCAACTAAA
Source organism: Psychrosphaera haliotis (assembly GCF_009728465.1). GTDB lineage: Bacteria > Pseudomonadota > Gammaproteobacteria > Enterobacterales > Alteromonadaceae > Psychrosphaera > Psychrosphaera haliotis. Next base: position 929,632 of record NZ_WOCD01000005.1, on the reverse strand, counting down.
AACACTCCATTGTTATTGTTGTCTGTATTTGGAATAGTTGCTTCATGTGTATTTATTTCTTCAAGTGATATATTTCCCGGTTGGCTATACCTAGTACCTACAAGTTTTGCAGCTTTATTTATTTGGTCTGGCTTTAACCAAACCTCATTTACGCATAAATTCCTCACCATAAAGCCGGTGCTTTGGTTAGGTAAAGTTTCCTATTCTGCTTACCTTATTCATTGGCCTCTATTGGCCTTTTATCGATATGGTTACGGTGAGCCATCTGTATTTGCTTCAATTGTTTTATTTTTTACCATTTTGTTATTGGCATTTATCAACTGGAAATTTATAGAAGAACGATTTAGATACTCAAGCGGCACATTTAACAATTTAGCATTTAAACAATTTATATTGCCTTCCATAATTATTGTCACTATAGCCTTTGCTGTAATTAAAACTGAAGGATTCGGTTTACGGATACTAAACGATACCTACGCTACTGAGTTAGCGAGCAAAAGAAACCATGCCGTAACCACCAACAAGTATGATTATATTTGTCAGTACTGGCGGTTAGAAGAAAAGCACTTTAACAACAGTGATTGTATTATTGGTGACAGTAAAGAAACTGACGTTTTGTTATGGGGAGATTCTAACGCAGCTCATTACATAGGAATCTTCGGAACTATCGCAAAAGAGCAAGGCTGGTCATTTAGAAACGTATCCCACGCTGCTTGCCCGCCCATTTTTGCCGATGTAAAAAGTTTTGTTAAAGTTAATCGCTATGACGACTGTGCAAGTTCAATTAGGCTAGTGAAAACTAAGTTAGCGCAATACAACACAATCATTGTCTCTGCTGCGTACAATCATTATCAACAGTTAGACAGTGATTTTATGAGGCACTTTGAAAGTATGGTGTTGGAACTAAATAAGGCTGAAAAAAAAGTAATTATTGTTGGTAAGGCCCCTGTTTTCAAAAAGTTTGATCGCCATTGTTTGTCGAAAACAATCATATATCCCTTTAAAAACTGCCTTAATGTTCAACAATCTAACAAAGCAGAAATTGATGACATTAACAAACAGTTAGCAACGTTCGCAAACAACACCGAGAACGTTAACTATATAGACTTTAACTCAATAATTTGCAGCAACGGATGCAGCCCATATAGAGAGGGTAAACCAATCTATTTTGATTCTAGTCATATAGAGACCCTATCTTCTTGGAACATAGTACGCAATAGCTCTAACCTAAATTTCACTTTTGAAGGACGAACCCTGTGAATAAATCTTTATCGTTGTATTTAGATGTCTGGCGATTCTCAGCTGCGATGATCGTATTTTTATCACATGTCGCATCACAGAAAATCAGTGGTGGGCTATTCTGGCAAACCAAAGCGTATGACCAAACAGCGGTAATGATATTCTTTGTAATGTCAGGTTTTGTGATTGCTTTTGTCACAGAAAAGAAAGAGAAAAATCTGTTCAGCTTTAGCATTGCTCGTATAAGCAGGCTCTATTCAGTCTTAATTCCTGCCTTGGTTGTTACCATCATTTTCGACTATATCGGCTTTAAAATAAATCCTGAATTTTATCTTGGAGGACCGTGGCCTTTCGACACTGAGAACTTATTTACTAACTATTTTCTATCTTTTTTTATGGTTCAAAATGTTTGGAACCTTGGCTTTAACCCCGGTATCAACCAACCTTTTTGGTCACTATCCTTTGAGTGGCTTTACTACATCATTTTTGCCTGTGCATTTTTCTTAAAATCAAAGTGGAAGTATCTACTGCTAACTATTTTTGCCGCCATCGCAGGACCTACAATACTTGCTTTATTACCAATTTGGATCGCTGGCTTTGTTTTGTATAAAGCGATGCAAAAAAGCACTAGCAGTGAATGTTCTTTCATTCGCGCAGTGATATCATTGCTTGCATTAGTACTCCTGGTCTTTTTTGGCCCAGAAATCAGAAGTATTGATTTTAACTCTACATTTATCCAAAGAAAGGAACTTTTTGGGGATTACTTTGACGCACTAATGTTCTGTATACACATATACTTCTCACCAGCACTTCTTAAGTCATTCTCTGCGGTACTAGAAAGATTTGAGAGTTATATTAGATGGGTGGCCTCATTAACGTTTGCTCTTTATTTATTCCACAGACCAATAATTCAAACTGTCGCAGCAATTAATCCTTACGAAAACTCGCATTGGTTGTATCTATTGGCGTTGTTCTTTATCCCATTCACCATTGTTGTTACTATTGGTCGTTGGGCAGAGAAACAAAAGTATACGATTAAAAATTTGTTGGTGAGCAAGTTTCAAAGCAAATATTAAAGGACTTTAGTTTAGTGAAAAACATTCTCGCAATTAGCTACTTATTCCCAAACGTTGAGCGTCCTAATCATGGGATCTTTGTGTTTAATCGATTAAAAGCAATGAGTAAATATGCGAATGTGACAGTGATTAATCCTATCCCTTGGTCTCCAGTGCATGGCTTTATAGATAAGTTTAAACACTTAGCTAACATTCCTTTTAAAACCGAACGCGATGGCATTACGATTTATCATCCACGGTTCTTTTCTATTCCTGGCCACTTTAAAGGTTTGGAAGTAGTGACTTATAAACAAGCGGTAAAGAATGTTATTAAACAAATTGGTTTTGAGTTTGATTTAGTCGATCTTCACTGGACCTTTCCAGACCTGCCAACAGGTGATTACCTTAGTAACTACTACAAAGTACCTTACAGAGTTACCTTGCGCGGTATGGAAGCCTTCCACCAGCAAGACGGCGATGTAAGAGAAACTTTAGTGGCGCATTACCTTTCTAAGGTAGATAGCATTATTTCGTTAAGCGAAGAAATGGCCGACACAGCCGATAAAATTGCCAATACACGTTCAAAAACAAAAGTGGTGAGAAACGGCGTTGATACCGACGCGTTTTATTATATTGATCAAGCAGAGTGTCGAGACAAGCTAGGTTTACCGTCCGATCAAAAGATCATTTTAGGTGTAGGTGCCCTTATTCACCGCAAAGGCTTTGACGTTGTTATTAAGGCTCTAAAAAAGATCATCCTACAACTAGGCTTAAACAACACTCATTTTTATATTTTAGGCTCAGAAGGCGCTGAAGGCGATTACCGTAAAGAACTAAAAGCCTTAGTTGCTAGCCTTGGCCTTAAAGACCATGTTCACTTTGTGGGTGCCGTACCTAATAATGAGCTTATTACTTGGTATAACGCTGCTGACGTATTTTGTTTGTCTAGCCGCGGTGAAGGTAGCCCTAATGTACTCACAGAAGCATTAGCGAGTGGCTGTCCTGCAGTAGCTACCAATGTTGGTAGCGTACCAGAGATTATGGCCAGCGAACCAAACTTAGGTACCGTTGTTAAAGTAGACGATATTGATGCCATAACTAAAAACTTAAGTGACTTACTGCTCACAGAAACAGACAGAGCCACTCAGGCTGATAACCTAAACAAATACACCTGGGATTGGTGTGCCAAACAAGTAGTTTAATCCAGCTTACAAATGGCATTATTTGATGAACTACTTTGCACCAATTGAATTTCATTTAATATTAATTGTGCTTTTTGATCATAATTAACATTTACATTTATGCTCTGGTATTCGTTTTTATCATCAGTGTATATATATTCCGCTAACCCGTAGGAGTGCGGTGCAATGGTAACAGAGTCAAGCTCCTCCCATTGTGCAGCACTTTCATGTGAATAACGCTCTACACTTGTTAGCGATATTCTTGGGTTAAAGTACTTTCTTTCATCTGAGTTGTTATACCAAACCAGCCTAATCTTATCCCCATTAGACAGTTTATATGCGCCTTCAGAAACTCCTTGATAGTTATATGAACCGCTACTAGCTACTGTGTTAGTAAAGCCATTTAGGTAAAGCCCAGTGTATTTATCCTTGATTATTTTTTTGAAATCAGAATCAAGATAAACACCGCTACTTTCCCACTCTCTAAAGTTGGCAATTACTTTGCAATTGGAGGCAGTATAATAGTCTTCTGGGTGTATTTTTATACTGGCAGGTACGTTGATAATAATATTGTCATTCCTATGTATTTTAAGTTCAAACTCATAATGACCTTCAGTAACAAGGACACCCTCAATGTTATGGTTATCATTTAGCATTAAACCAGGAGGCAAAAACAAAGTTTCAATGTTAGTGATGTTTTTATCAATGTTAAACTCACTTAGATCAAACTGGTACTGCCGACCTTCAACCCCCTCAACAAGCTCAATAGGTTGTAAGTTTATAGCGGGCTGTACAGTCTCTAACTCTATTTTATCTAAAATAATTGCACTGTTTTCTGTGCTATTTTTCGCTACATTTATAATATTAATAAGCCCACTTTCTTGTTCTGACAGGGTATATGTAGATGTTTTCTGGTCACTTGCAACTAAGGTTAAAGACTCCATGTGGTGCCATACTCCCTCTTTGCCGGAACCTTGCCTATCATTGTCGGTGAAGCTAATAGAGGGAGTAAATTCATGATCAGCATAAGAAACGTTGTGCCAGGTAAAAATTAATTTATCTCCTGCGGTCAAGTCTAACCCTCGGCCCTGAATACCCTGGTAATTGTATCCTTCACCCATACCAAATTTCGTATAAATACCAATGCCATTAAAGCCTGTATACCTATCCCTTATAACTGTATTTAAGTCATAAAAGCTAAGCGCAGTTTCTTCACTAGAATTTTTAAAGTCGGCTAACAATATTACTTTTTTGTCATTAATTGGATTTAGTTCTCTCTCTACCTTAACTGTAAAGCTTTTTTGTATTGCAGAACCTACAGAGTCTTTAATTTGAGCGATTAATTCAAAGCTTTCTGACTCTTTAGTTATCCCTTTCAAAAAGCCTGTTTCACTAATTTGATATGTACTATTTGGGCGCTCAGTAAGGTTAAAGTTGTAAGGTGGTACGCCTCCTGAGACTAATAGTTGAGCACTATACTTAGTATTGCTCTTTGCTATGGGTAACTCCTCTGTAACAATACTTAAAGGCGCATCACTAACCGAGTCTTCAATAATAGAAAATTCATAGCTGGTTGTTTTTACTAGGTTCTTCTTTTTAATTTCGCCAAGGCCTGGCACGTTAACTAATTCGTTATCTACTTTGGACTCTTCTATGCCCTCCCGTTTTGAAACATCTTTAATCGCAAAGTATATGGTGTTACCTTGCTCAACCTTAACTTTGTGTTCTTGTTGTAGCTCTAAAGCCGCCCATATTTGGTTATAACCGGAGTTTGGTTTTTTGATTAAACCAACGCTACTATTTAATGCTCTATTAAAGTTAATAACTTCCTTAGGTACATAGGCTTCTTCATAGTTAAGATTATTTATTGGGCTAAATGCATAACGAACTTCGTATTCGGCGCTACACTGTAAACACCTGTATTTATCATTAAAACTAATGTCGAACAAAAGCTTATCGGGATCAAAACCAACCCCTACATTATTTATAGTCTCTTCATTCTCATAATCTACATAGCCAAGCCGTATTTCATCAATATAGTACTCAGAAAGAACAGGTAGGTTTTTAGAAAAACTAGGTACTAATGCTAACGCCGCTATATGTTCAAAATATTCTTGGCCTTTCCCACTAAATTCGTATCCGCCCTCATCAAAAGCACTGTACGGTCCAGGGGAGCCGCCATTAAAGTGCAGAGGGTGAGCATCAAACTGAACTTTAGTCCATCCTCCCATAGGAATGTTTGATACATAATGATAATAATGTCCTTTTCTTGAATCATTGATAAAAGGATAAATTGAGAACTGAATATTTGGCCGCCTTAGAGAATTCGATTTCACTTGAGAGGCTAAGTTACCTACAGCAGGTGGCATTTTAAGCCAAAGAGTAAGCCGATTTTTACCTTTAAATTGATCAAATAATGTAGTTGAGGATTGGCTCTTTAAATAGAGTGAGAGGCCGCCGTCAAGTGTCGAAGGCTCCCCCGGGTTTGGTGATGTTAAATCAGCGTCCATAAAGTCTTGCTTAGACTTTATTTCAGGTCCCATAAATGACACACCACCTTCAGAGTTTGCATAGGCACCACCAGTCATTTGTACTTTTAATGAAGATCCCTTTTTTGCTATTGATGTGCCTGCGTCAATAAAGCCAAATCGAGTCCACCCCATGTGAGATGTATTGTAATAGTTATAATACGGAGCCAACTTAAGCCCGTCTATGCTGCAAAGATTTGACTGACTTAATCCGTTGTAAACATTACAGTCATTGTTACCCTTATCGGAATAAAACCATTCATCAAAGCCGTTCTCAATCTTTCCATCTATAAAGTCGAAGCTCATAAAAAGCTCATCTTCATTGGCTACTGATGTTTGGGGGCTATTTTCGTTGCTTTCATTATTTGTAATGCTAGTTGAACTTTGTGTTGTTTCTTCCTTAGATTCACCGCTACAGGATATAAGCAATGTCGCTAACATCATAAAACCAAAAACACTCTTCATTGTTCTAAAACCTTGTGATTGAGAAACACGGTTACATAGGGAAATTAAAGTGTAGAACATAATTTACGACTCATTTTAGGTTTGGGTGATAGAATAATAACTAGGACATTAAATAGAACGATCATACGTTGTGAACTAGGCGCTGGCTCATGTCTATTTTGAACAGTCGCTTTAAACAAGCCCCAACATTACTTGCTCTAACTGCCTTGCCTTTTGCTCACGGTTATAGGCAGTTAAATCTCTTTGATATACAGTAACCTGACCCTGCTCGTTTTTACTGCCAATTAGCTTTGTAATTCCTACTGCCAATTCTTCCGCTGCCATGCCGGTTTCAACGCCATCAAATGATGATGCTAACTTGTAGGTTGCACCTTGCGAGTCAGCTTTTACTAACATTGCACGTTGGGTTCGCAGGTATTCGTATACTTTGCCCGGGATTTGTTTGTTAAATCGTGCGTCTTGAATAAGCACCAATGCATCGGCTCGTGTCATATTATTTAATGCATTAATAAAGGGTACAGGCTCAACAAACTGAACTAAATCAGCAATGCCTAATGCAATTAATGCATCACTAAATTCTTCACCACTGCCTGCTCCTTGAAATATTAATTCAAAGTTATTGGCATTCACTAAACCATCATTGTTTAACATGGCTATGGCTTCAAATATTGGCACTGGATCGCGGCCATGCGCATATAAAACACCACTGTAATACATTGAGAATTTTTTTGAGTCAAACGGCGTATTGGCGCGCTCTAATGAACTTAACGCGGCTAGCCGTTCAAAGTTTGCTTCGTCAAACCCGTTTTCAATGACGGTATTTTTACTTTCAACTAAAGCACCATACTTAGCCTGATATAAATCGCGCACGGCAGCAGTTGCGTAAGTAAGGTGGGCGGAATTTCGCATTACTTGGCGGTCAATTTTTTTATGGATGTAGTCTAACCATCGCCCTGCGCTGCCATTCATGTAATGACAAGGGTCTCGATAGTCAGCAACCCAAGGCAAGCCTGTCTGTTTGGCTAATTTGTTGGCAATGTAATGTGTGCTTGGCGTTGGTGCAGAAGACCAAATAACGTCGGGCTTATATTTTTTTATTAACTTTGCGCCCACTCTAACCGACGAAGGAATCCATGTTAGGCCCCAGCGGTCTGGAGTTTCCATAATAGAAAAGTATTTACCTTTGTATGACAAGTCGCGCTGAACATCGAGCGCTCGAGTGCGGTAAATTTTATCGTCCGGCCCGTCTTGATAGGTTGAGTCTATTTTTGAATACGCACTTGGGTTTGCGGTTAATACAATAACTTCCCAGCCCCACTGTTTTAAATATCGATAAAAACTTTCGATGCGTGGAACCGACGCGCCATTACTTGGTGGAAACTCAAAGGCGATCATCAGAACGGTTTTAGTGGCGCTCACGGGTAGTTACTCTCCGGCTATTTTTAGTATTGATAAACAAAACTGATTAAATTCTTTTCGATGTGGCATAAACCTAGGCAACGCCGTTAAACTGGTTTTAGATGTAATACCACCATCATTGGTTGCGACACCATATTGGATGCCAAGTTCATTTAGCACGTGTTGATGTTCCACTTTAAAGTCTCGACCAAACCAGCCGTTTGGGTAGGCAAATAGCGACGGCGCTTCACCCAAAATGTCAGTTAAATACTCAACCGAGCCAATCACTTCTTGTTTTGCCACCTTTAGTTTCTGCATAGCAAGAATACTATGAGAGTGAGTGTGCGCTCCAACATCGTGACCAAGTTTTGCTATTTTATTTAACTGTTGTGCCGTCATCATGCATCTAGCTGGCTCAAAACGACCTATCTTTTTGTAAATAGCGTTAAGCACCTCGTCTCGTTCTTGATTCGCTAAAAACTTAATTTTATTTACTAGGTATAAATAAGCGTTTGCTTTTTCTTGTTCAGTATTAAGTACAAATGACTGGTCGAATAGTCCAAACTGCGTTGCCATGGTATTTTTTAACGACTCGGCCAATTCATCATTCCACAAATAACCTTGTTCAGTGCCTTTAGTGGCGATAAAAAAACTGGCTTTTATTCCTAGTTTCTCAAAAACTGGCAGTGCATTATCAAAGTTATCGGCATAACCATCGTCAAAGCTTAGCACTAATGCCTTTGGAGGCAACTTACCTTGTTCAATCAATGCTAGCGCTTGGCTCAAAGAAAATATCTTAAAGTACTTATTGAGTTTGGTTAGCAACACTTCAAAATTAGCAGAGGTGATGTCGTCGGGGCAAAATAATGACGGCTCGTTAATAACACGATGAAAATACAATACTGCCAGAGGGTGTTCTTTATGCTTTATTCTATTTATGAAGGCCAATAGGCTTAAACCAAAATGTAACATTCCTTTTGTATCCTTACTTATCAGCGCGATTAACAAGAGTACACGGAGTTGTTTTCTTTGTGAATAACCTAATGTGCAATACCAACATATAATGACTATATTTATTGCGGCGCTAGTGGCAGAATAACACTCATTATTTTAGGTGATTAGCGAGCTAACTTTTTGTTTAGAATTGCTAATAACTTGCTATGGAAATTTAAATAGGCAGCGTAAATGAAAAAGGTTCTAACGGTATTTGGTACACGCCCTGAAGCAATAAAAATGGCGCCCTTGGTACACAAATTAGCGGCGGCAGAAGGTTTAGACGCTAAAGTTTGCGTAACGGCTCAACACCGCGAGATGTTAGATCAGGTTTTAGAGTTATTTGAAATTAAGCCTGACTACGACCTTAATATTATGAAGCCTGGCCAAGACTTGTACGACGTGACCACCAATATTTTAAGTGGTTTAAAGCCTGTTTTGGCGGAGTTCAAACCCGACGTTGTTTTAGTTCATGGTGATACTACCACTACATTTTCAGCATCCTTAGCCTCGTTTTATCAACAAATAAAAGTGGGTCATGTTGAAGCTGGATTACGCACAGGCAATATTTATTCGCCTTGGCCAGAAGAAGCCAACCGCAAGCTAACAGGCTCGCTCACCAATTTTCATTTTGCTCCTACGTCATTATCTGAGTCTAACTTACTTAAAGAAAACGTATTGCCATCGAGCATTACAGTGACCGGCAATACCGTTATTGATGCGCTACTTTGGGTTAAAAACAAACTTGAAACAGACAGTCAATTACAAACACAGTTTGCTAAAAAGTTCGACTTTTTAGATGCGTCGAAAAAGTTGATTTTAGTGACTGGTCATCGCCGTGAAAGTTTTGGTGGTGGGTTTGAGCGAATTTGTGCTGCGCTTGCTGAAATTGCCGAACAACGTGAAGACGTACAAATTGTTTACCCAATGCATTTGAATCCAAACGTTAGAGAGCCAGTGAATCGCCTGCTGTCAAAACACAAAAACATTATTCTTATTGAGCCACAAGACTACTTACCGTTTGTTTACCTTATGAATCAGAGTTATTTGATTATTACGGACTCTGGTGGCGTGCAAGAAGAAGCACCATCGTTAGGTAAGCCTGTTTTAGTGATGCGCGATACCACTGAACGCCCTGAAGCGGTAGAAGCAGGAACCGTTAGATTAGTCGGTACCGACGTTCAAAAGATCACAGAAAATACATTCGAATTATTAAACGATGCCGCCGTGTATGAAGACATGGCTCGCGCCCATAACCCTTATGGTGATGGTGAAGCTTGTCAGCGCATTGTAAACACGCTTTTAGAGGAATTATAAAATGGAATTTAAAAAAGTTTCCGTTATTGGACTAGGTTACATAGGTTTACCAACGGCTGCGGTAATTGCTTCGCGCGGTATTAAAGTGGTGGGTGTTGAAATTAACCAAAAGGCGGTAGACACCATTAACGCCGGTAACATTCACATTGTTGAGCCTGATTTAGATATTGTTGTAAAAAGCGTTGTTTCCACTGGCAACCTTCGCGCTACCACACAAGTTGAACCTGCTGAAGCCTTTATGATTGCAGTGCCTACTCCGTTTAAACATGGCGAAGATGATTCCCACAGCCCTGATTTGAGTTACATAGAGTCGGCGGCTAAAGCCATTGCTCCGGTATTGGAAAAAGGCAATTTGGTTATTTTAGAATCGACGTCTCCCGTTGGTGCGACAGAAAAACTAGCGGGCTGGTTAAAAGAAGCGCGTCCAGACTTAACCTTCCCACAAGATGTTGGTGAGCAGGCCGATATTAATGTTGCCCATTGTCCAGAACGCGTACTACCAGGATATGTTTTACAGGAATTAGTATCGAACGACCGTGTTATTGGCGGCATTTCTCCAGCTTGCAGTGCTAAAGCCGTTGCGCTTTATCAAACTTTTGTTCGTGGCGAGTGCATTATTACTAATGCTCGTACCGCTGAAATGGCGAAGTTAACAGAAAACTCATTCAGAGACGTTAACATTGCCTTTGCCAATGAGCTTTCAACAATTTGTGATCAGTTACACATTAACGTGTGGGAATTGATTAAATTAGCGAATCGTCACCCTCGTGTGAATATTTTGAATCCAGGCCCTGGTGTTGGCGGTCATTGTATTGCCGTTGATCCTTGGTTTATTGTTGATAGTTGCCCAGAGCAAGCCAAACTAATCAAACAAGCTCGCTTAGTGAATGACAACAAACCTCATTATGTTATTGATCAAATAAAAGAAGCCGCTGACCAATTTAAAAAGCCTGTGATTGCTTGTTTAGGTTTAGCCTTTAAAGCGGACATTGACGACTTACGTGAAAGCCCTGCAGTACAGATTGTTGAGCACCTAGCAAACGACAATATTGGTGAATTATTAGCGGTTGAACCTAACATTAGTGAATTACCAGAGTCGATGACAAGCAAAGGCGTTGAGTTTGCTTCATTAACTCAAGCGTTAGAGCGCGCCAACGTGATTGTTGTATTGGTTGATCACAAAGAGTTTAAGTCTGCTGATAAAGCGGCCTTTGCGAAAAAAGTAGTGATTGATACACGCGGTATTCTTTAATTCAAAAAAGGAGGTTTAGTGTGACACTTCGTAATTTAACATCCATTGGTTTTGTTGGTTTACTGCTGTTATCTAACCTCTTTGCTGCTTACTCTTATGCTAAACAAGTGTTTGTAGATGGTCAGTCTTTTAGTTCATTAGCGGAAGCTAAACCGGCTATTAAAGACGGCAGTCGCATTTATTTAGAAAAAGGCATTTACACTCAAGGTGTGTACTTAACCGCTAGCAACATTTCAATTTTAGGCGAGCCTGGCGTTGTATTTGATGGTGCTACGGCCGATGGCAAAGCCGCATTAGTATTAACGGGCAACGATGTTGTTGTTGAGTCAATTGAATGCAAAAACATAGCGGTGCCCGATGGCAATGGCGCCTGTATTCGATTTGAAGGCGAGAACATTACCATTCGAGACTTGTATGCACACGACAGTCAGTCTGGTGTAAAAACAAGCCGCGTAAAAGGCTTTGTTCATATTGAGTTTTCTAAATTTGAACGTATTGGCAATCGCAATGGCTTTTCCCATAGCATGTATATTATTGCCGATGAATTAGTAGTGCGTTATAGCCAAATTTTAAGCACAAAAAGCCAAGGGTCTGGCATTAAGTCTCGTTCTAAAAAAGTGGTTGTTGAAAATAGCCTGTTGGCTTCCCTAGACGGTGTTGATAGTCGTTTAATCGACATGGCGGAATACGGCGAATTAATTGTTCGTGACAGTATTTTGCAGCAAGGCGATAACTCCTCAAACAGCCAACTCATTGCTTACGGACTTGAAAAGAAAGCCAGGAAGTTTGCCGTTAATCGCATTGAGCTGCGTAATAATTTAATATTTTTTGATCGTACTCGCCCAAATGTGCTTATTTCAAAACGTTTAGACGACGGTTTTGTAAGTAGCGGTAATATGTTTATTGGCGATTTAAATCACCCTGACCAAATGGTGCCTTACAATGAATGGTTTTTAAGCCGACAAGACGCCAAGTTAGAACCTTACCCTTATTTACCTAAAATATCGGAACGAGAGAAAGTAATGACTTTTGTTCGGGTAGCGGGATCACAGAAGAATTTATAATTAAATGGATATTTCAACATCACACTCAGCCGTTAGCGTATCGTTATTATCGCCTACCGACCATGACCTTTGGGATAAGTATGTACATACTAAACCTGAAGCAAGCATTTACCATCAAAGTAAATGGCTTACACTTATTGAGTCTTCTCTTAAACAAAACGGCTTTTATTTTATTGCAAAAGACGCAACCAATAACGTTGTGGGTATTTTGCCTATTATTAATTTGAAAAGTTGGCTGTTTGGCAATTACATGGTGTCCATGCCGTATTTTAATTACGGGGCTGCTATTGCAGATTCACCTGAAATTGAAGCGCAACTTATGCAAGCCGCCATTAAACAAGGCGAAACACTTGAGGTAAGCCACATACAGTTTCGTGCTTCTGAGCCTTTTGTATCATCGGCAACAACCGATGCGATGACGGTATCGACGCAAAAAGTAAATATGATTTTAGACTTACCTGAAACGCCAGAGTTGTTAGGCAAGGCGATAGGCTCTAAGCGTCGTTCGCAAATAAAAAGGCCAATTCGTGAAGGTGTGTCTCATAAGTTTGGTGGCGTGGAGTTACTTGAAGATTTTTACGAAGTGTTTTGCTTGAACATGCGCGACTTAGGTACACCGGTTTACAGCAAACTGTTTTTTAAGGAAATATTAGAAACCTTTGCCGACAATGCCCTGCTATGTGTTGTGTACTGGGAAGGCAAACCTGTGTCCACCGGCTTTTTACTGCACAATAATGGTCGTATGGAAATTCCATGGGCCAGCACAGTGCGTTACGCTAACCGAATTTCTGTGAATATGTATTTGTATTGGCAGATTTTAAGTTATGCCATTGAGAATGATTTTAAACAGTTTGATTTTGGTCGCTCAACCATTGACGCAGGCACTTACAAATTTAAAAAGCAGTGGGGCGCAGAACCTCAACAATGTTATTGGTATCACTGGGTTCCAGAAGGTGCACAAGCGCCCGACTTATCGCCGAGCAGTGGTAAATTTGATTTAGCGATTCAGGTTTGGCAGAAGTTACCGTTGTGGGTCACTAAGATGATAGGCCCACCAATTGTACGGAACTTACCGTAACTCTACTTGATATAACCCCAAGTAGGCATCGACCATTTTATCCATGCTGTAATTATCAAATACAAGTTGATGGGCAACACCGGTTTTTTGCAATCGTGCCTGCTCATCTAACAGTATGTTGTTTAGCGTTTCGGCATAGGATTCCACGTTTTTACTTTCAACAAACCAGGCATGACTTTCGTCGATAAACTTGGCAATACCGCCCACGTTTGTGGTGATTACCGGAACCTTTAATGCCATGGCTTCCAAAATGGTCATTGGCATGGCTTCATAATTTGATGACAGCGCAAATAAATCGGTTTTGGACAAAATGTCGGCCACATCAGATCTAAAACCTAAAAACTCAACATCTTTGGCGCTACTTAGTGAATTGTTGAAATCCACTAACTCTTGATAAATAGGTCCATTACCCGCCAGCTGAAGTTTTACATTTTCCCAATTAGGGTAGGTCTTTTTAGCCAAATCAAACGCCGACAATAGTAACTTTTGATTTTTAATTGGGTCTAACCGGCCAACCGTTGTGATCACAAACGGCGCATTGCCAGACGCGGAAGTGACAGAGGTTTGGTTTTCTGACGTTTGGTGTTCTGAGGTTTGGTTTTCTGAGGAACCGTTTGTCACGACTTGTTTTCCTGCAACTTGTTTAACAGCAACGTCTTTTTCAACTGTGACGCCATTAAAGATAAGTTGGACTTTGCTTTCGCTGATTTTTAAAGCTTCCGTCACCCATCTATATAAGTCATACGACACTACAATATAGTGGTCGATAAACTTGGAAATCAGTTGTCTGAAGCGATTGTTAAATTTGTTCTTACCTGCAGGGTCATCGCCGCCACGGCCATGGTCGCAATGCACAGTGACAGGAAACGCCCGCCAATTTTGCCGCTAGATGATATTCAATAGTGCCAAAGTTATAAGAGTGAAACGCCGCCGGCTTTATTCGTTTAAGTAATTTGAAGAGTTTGAGATGACTGAAAATGTCATTACCTGGCTGCTTGCCTAAACAATAAACTTCAACCGGTACGTTAATTTCTTTGGCGAGCTCAAAGTCTGTTGTTAGCGAAATGAGCACGTGTTTTACATTGTAATGCGCAGAATTATTTATGAGATTTACCACTACCTTTTCAAGGCCGCCGCAGCCAAAACTTGGCACAATATGCACGACTTTTTTCTTGTTCAGACAGTTATTTATAGGCTCTTTGTTCATATAATCATGGCATTAAATTAAGACTGACTTTACTATAACACCAGACTAATCAAAATTTCAGTAATCAAATTGTTAAATCCTACTATTCAGGTTATTCCGCTGTCGGATTACCCGCTAGACAAATTGGAGCAGGAATGGAACTCGCTGTTTAATCGCAGTGCTGACTGCTTTTTTCTGTCTTGGAATTGGATTGGCAGTTGGCTTTCTATTTTACCAACTTTTGATGACGTTTATGTTGTTCGCGCCGTCAACTGCAGTCACTCTAATACGAATATGAACGGCACAATTGTCAATAAGCCTCCATTCGATACTGGAGCTTTAAATGGTTATGCGTTGGATGATTTGCTTGGTTTTGGTATTTTCTGTGAAACTAAAGTTCGTCGCCACGGTTTTGTAAAATCAAAACAATGGCATTTACACCGCACCGGAAACGAAAAACTCGATCAAATTTGGATTGAGTATAATGATTTCCTGCTCGCAGAAACTTCAGCCGTTAATACCGAGACCATTTCCAGCATTAGTAACAAAAGCCTTTCCAGCCAACAAATTAGAACTTCTATGTGGCAATCGCTGTTAACATCTCAGCCACGTACACAAAATGTAGATGAATTTATAGTAAACGTAGCCCAAACCAAATGGTTTGAGCAGCTGCAGTCAGATTTAACATCCGGATCAACGACTGATTTAACCAATGATTTAGGCCGCTTCAAGTATTTAACATCATCGCGACAGCCTGGTTATAAGCACAACATTGAAGGAGACTTTAGTGAGCAGTACCCTAGTCTAATCTCTAAGTCTGCGTATAAAAACATTGCTAAAAGTCATGCTCTATTGAAAGGCCAGAGTAAAATAGAGTGCAAATTAATCAACGACATTGAGCAAGTAGCTCAGATTTTAGAAGAACAAAAGGGCTGGCACGTTGCCAAATGGCAAAACTCACTGACGCCTAGCGGTTTTGAAAATCGCTCGTTTCTAGACTTTCATCAGCAGTTAATTAAACAAAACGCTCAATATAAAACCACTCGCTGCCAGACTATGCTCAACGTTATGTACCTAAATGATGAAATAGTCGCCATCAATTATTTATTAGTTAATAACACTACGATGCACTTTTATTTGAGCTGTATAAAACCACTAAAAAACAATAAAATTAAAATCGGCTTGCTGCTACATCAGGAATCTGTTCGCTTGGCCAAGTCGGAAGGGCTATTATATTACGACTATATGGCTGGCGAAGCTCGCTATAAATCACAACTTGCAGAAGAACTTACGTCATTTGGTTTATTAACCATTCAAAAGCCTAAAATATCATTTTTTATTGAATCGACATTGTCTTGTGCGAAACATTTTTGGTTAGATATTAACCAGCGCAAATGATATAAATGACTCATATCGTTTTAAAGGAATAATTATGAACACTCTACACAAAATCGCAGTTGCGTCGCTAGTGATTGCCATGGCAGGCTGCGGTCAAAAAACCACAACAGAACACTTGTCTGATGCTAAACAACTCATTTCGGAAAAAAACTTCAGTGAAGCAACTATTGCCCTAAAAAACGCAGCTAAAAATGCACCGGAAGATGCCGATGTTCGTTTAGAGTTGGCGAGCGTATATTTAAAAATAGGGAATATAGAAGCGGCTGAAAAAGAACTGATGATGGCACTCGATAAAGGTGCAGATATTAATTTAGTCTTTCCAACGTTAGGTCACTTGTTGTTCCTTCAGAATAAACTTGAAGATCTGGAATCAATAGATTTAGAAGATGTAGATGTTAATCCTGAAGTTCGAGATCAAATTAAGTTTTACCAACTTTATACTCTAATAAATAGAAGCCTAATTGACGATGCGTTAACCCTCATAGCACAGCCAAACGCGAGCAACTCTGGTCATGCCCAGCTGATCGATGCATTAGCACTCTACTCAAAAGGCGATACTGACAAGTCTATTTCCCTGACAAACACACTATTAGAAGAAGATACGGATTTTAACGATGCAAGGCTAGTTTTGGTTAAATTGTACACTAGTAATAACGAAGCTGATAAAGCCGACAGTGTATTACGCGTTTACAACGAGAACGTACCTTATGATTATAGAAGCAAACTTCTTCATGCTCGTGTTTTAATTCAAATTAATAACTTAGATGATGCTAAAAAGAAGCTTACCACGCTTCAAAGTGGACGTTTATACAGTCCACTGCAAGATCAAATGCTTGCACAAATCCACTACCTAAAAGGTGATTTTGAGACGGCTGAGCTTAATATACAAAACGCATTAAAAAATGGCTTGTCCGATGATTTTACAAACTCTCTTGCTGGTGCCATTTTCTTAAAAACAAATAAACCGGAACAGGCGTTACAACGCTTATCTTCAGTTTCAGAGAAAGGCAAAACGGAAAACAACCAACAGCTTTTGATTATGGCGTTGGTTAATGTAGGTAAAGATAAAGAAGCTGCGCAGTTATTGTTAGAGCAAGAAAAAGTAGATGACAATATGGTATCTATGATGACCCTTTCAGCAAATAAGTTGGTGAACCAGGGGCAGTCAACTTTAGCACTAGAAACGTTATTAAAAGCAACGGCTGTAGAGGACTTGAACGTTACTAACGCTGTAAATTTAGGTCTACTTAAATTACGTCTAAACGACTTTAGCGGACTACAAGACCTTAAAACCATAGTTGAGGCGCACCCAAGTAAAGCAGAGTCTAGACTAGGTTACGTTTTAGGCCTAATGAAAGCCCGAAAAATTGATTCAGCAAAAGCTGAACTAAATCAGTGGCTAGCAACTCCTGGCATTTCCGTTAACGATGAATTATTAATCGCTAAACTGATGCTTAAAGTTAATGAACCAGATTCAGCGATTAAAACACTAACAAAGTTAACGACGGTAGATGCGGTATCTAGAGACGCTAAAATTGAGTTGGTTCGATTAAATAGAAAATCAGATTTATCACAAAACGTGAGGTTTCTCTCTGAAATTTTGGAACAGAACCCTACTGACAAGCTAGCATTACAGTACTTGGCCTCGAAACCGAGACTATCTAGCGCTGTTGGATGATGCTGAATCTTTGTTTATTGAAGCATCTGTAGCACAAGACCAACATCCTGAGTACGTGGTTTTGCACTCACTCTTTTTAATGCAGGAGCTTCAACCTAAAAAAGCATTACAGCTTTTAGAAAATATTAAAAACAGTCCTCAACTACCTGCTAACTATTGGCCTTTATTTGCTGAATTAAATTTAAAACTGGAAAACTTTAACGAAGCAATTGCAGGATATGAAAACTGGAGCGCAACCGAACAAAATGCATTGGCTAGTTTACGTTTAGTATATCTTTATCAGTACTCTAATAGGTTAGAAAAAGCGCTTGCAACGGCTAAATTGGGCACCCAACGATTTAATAATGTTGTGTTTAAGTACCTCACCGTTGATATGTTATTAAATAAGGCAAGTGTTCAAGAAGCTAAACAGGTGTTCAATTCAATTCAAGCTGGTAAATACGCTGAAATGCTTGAATGGCAAACTCTTAAAGGCCGATTTGCAGCAATCGATGGTGATTTTAAATTAGCCCTGAGTACTTTTAAAAAAGTTTATGATGAAACCCACAGCCCGCTGTTAGTTAAGTTTATTACTGGTGTTTACCGAATGACTAATAACTACCCTGCCGCCTCTGCATTTTTGGAATCGCACTTAGAAATGTATCCTGCTGATCTAAATACATGGCAAGTTAAATTTAATGTTGAAATTCAAAAGGACCCACTAAAAGCAGAATACGCAGCACTTAAAATTACTGAGTTGGCTCCTAACGATTCAATTGCCTTTAACAACTTAGCATGGTTCGAACTGCAAAATAACAAAATTGCTCTTGCGGCCAAACATATTGAAAAAGCAATTGAGCTCAATAATAAAAACCCTGAGCTTTTTGATACTGCTAGTCAAATAGCAATGAAGCAGGGCAACAAAACAAAAGCCATTGAATACATTAAAAGTGCAATTACCCTTGCACCTAACTCAGCTACTTACAGAGCAACTCTTAAAGAGATTGAGTCAAAGTAACTGTCATTTTTCTTTACAATGAACAAACGGAATCAAATAAAAAACAGCAAAAACAGCAAGTTAAATAGTGGCACGGTTACTGCTTAGTAGAGTAAGAAGTGTGAGATTACTTATTTTGCTTTTAAAGGATAACAAAATGAAAAAATTATTATTGATGGTACCAGTATTGTTGGCAAGCGCGTCAGCATCAGCTGGTGTTGTTTCAGCAGCAGGCGGTGTATCTTGGAACACTTTACCAAGTGAACCAAATTTCGGAACAGCGGTTGAATATACTCAGTGGTGGACAACTACCAACACAACAGGTATTTCTGACCACAATGTAGCGTTAGACGGTGCATCAATTGCCCCTACTCTTGCATCACTTGGTACTGCTATTGCGAATGGCGACAGCCCTGAACTTGTAGGTGTTGGTCAAGTTTTACTTGGTGGTGGTTTAGGTGAACCTAACTGTGGCAACTGTGAGCTAACGTTCTCATTTGGTGGCCTTTACTTTGACGGTATTCAAACTGTAGGTACTGGGGCATTTGCACCTGACGGCAACGGTGGTTTCGTAGAGATCATGGCCAACGTTCCGGTAATCAATTCACAAGACTCTTGGTTAAACATTTATATTGATTACCAAGCAAACGAATTTGATGAAGGCGTTGTCGTAGATCAGGCATCTGCAAATAGCGAAGGCGCAGAAGCAGTAGATGGTACTTTATGGTTATCTGCTCAAAACGAGAATTTCGAATTTACTCCTGATGGAAGTTCTGGTGCAGAGCCGCTTACTGTAGGTTCAAGTTCATTTGTATCAAACATTGTTGGTGGAATCGCTCAGTTTAACTTTGAGTCAAACTTCTTCCAAAACATGTATGACGTTTCTGCGTTTGGCTTAACATCTAGCTTTGTTAGACCTGACGGCACTATCTCTAACTACAGTGAACGTGGTACTGGTAACTTTACTGCTCAAACAGTATCTGAACCTGGTACAATGGCACTATTCGGCTTAGGTCTTTTAGGTCTAGCTGGTGTTGCACGTCGTAAAGCGTAAGCTTTATTACTAATAAAAAAACCAGCGTACGCTGGTTTTTTTATGCCTAAAATTTACCGTACTAATATAAGTAACTAGCTTGGTTTGTTTATGGATTATATCTATTAGGCGCTAATATATTGTGAGGGTCCATTGCTAGCTTTATCGCTTTAGCAGTTTTCCAATGGTTACTATCAGGCGCTAGCTTTGTTATTTGTTGCTCCACATTTAAACGATAAGGCACAAAGCCTAATTTCACACCTTCATCAAATAGTTCATTTACACAATCCTTCGCCGATTTCACAGCGTCAGTATTTTTTACATCAAAAACAATTGGTATAGTTGCATCAATACAGTCATGTTTTAAATTAGTGAAGGTAATTAATGGCTCAATATTATATTTAGGCGTGGTTTCCCTTATGAAGTTAACAAACTGATTAATTTTTGTTTTATTCATAGGGATAAGCGGTGCGTACCACAACAAACCACATTGATCAGAGTCAGGATTTAGTACATTAGCCTTGTTTGGAAGAACTCTCGGGTTTCTCCAATAAGCGAGTGGCAATGCGACTTGGTTGGGTTTCCCTTTAGCAATATTAATGCCTTCAAATAAAGAATCAATTTGTGACTTTATCCCTTTAGGTAACACCCAAGCTAAGTTGTCGCGAACCCATTTCCCTAATTGAATTTTGGCTCCATCTGAAAACAAAACTTCATCTGCAAATTTGCTACGTTGATTTAAGTAGGACTTAATCGCGTTCACAACTTTGCTTTTGCCACTAATGGACCCAACTATCATCCATTCTGGAATATCATTTGCTCGTTTTAATTCTTCTATTTGGCTATTCGACATATTTGTATGGCTTTCAGTGCCATTTGGATTTGCCGTTACCATTGATAATAAACGGCGTTTATCCATCAAGTTTGTTGCGCTCACAGAACCTTCAAAATCGCGTAAGCTATCTCGAATGAAGTCGACTGCATCATTCAGTTTATCAGCGTCTTTTATTTTTAGATAAAACATCACTGTCTTTTCCGGCTTTGGCGCTAACCTGATTGTTGCTGCTGTAACGATCCCCATTCCTGATTGAGTAAATAGTCCGTCGATATACGGACCTATATCCCACTTAAAAGAATGATGAATAAAGTCTTCATCGCTTTTATCCAATCCCTCTATGGCAGATTCAAATATATGTCCGTTAAGTTTATCGTCGAGATTCCAAAGCTCTGGGTTGGGTACAATTGTTCTTAAACGGTTTACCGCATAAAAGTGGTCTGTGCGTTCTGTTATGCCGTACCCTCTTTCCAGTGCATTGCTAAGAATACTACAAGAAGGCCCAGCGCCTGTAACTGGAGTGATGAACTGTAGGTTATTATCTTCTAAAAACTGCTTTAAAGCGCCCTGTGTTACACCCGGTTCAACAGAAATCAAACCAAGCTCTTTATCTATTACTTTTATGTTTTTTAAATGTTCAAGGCATACTAATACAATCTCTCGACCATCATCTGATGCAATGGATCCGTAACCCCAGTTTTTGCCGGAACTTATTGGTTGTAAAATAAAATTGTTATCTATTGCTAGTTGAATGAGAGCAACGATGTCTAACTCTGATTGGACGTAAATCGCAGAAGAGATTTTGATTTGTAGCGCTAATGTATTGTCGTGATATAAAGATGATGCAGTTGACGAATCTAAAAGCAATTCGTCACCGTAATTAGGGAATTTGTTCTTTAAACGTTCATAAATACTCATTTGAGATTTACCTTTTACCTATAAGTTGGGTATTTTTATTCCATCTAGTATTTCTGGATCACCGCAAACTTGAATATCTAACTCTTCCCTAACCTTCTCAAATAGCTTCTTAAAACCTGGCGTCAGTCCATCTAGTAACATTTGAGAGCTGATATAAAACGGCGCCCTTTTACCATGATAGTCTACTACTGGCCCAATTTGCTGAAATTCGATGCCAACAAATCGAAGACTACGAGCCAACCTTGGCTCCATCATCACAAATGCATGTTCAATTTCTTTGTTCATCGCAATACTCGCGGCTGACATGTATAAACCAATGGCTATAAAAGGAAAACATCTCAATTCTTTTTCAGAGTATTCATTTTCATTAATAGCACCAGTAGCTGCACCTTTAAACTTGTCGCTTTGTCTTCTTCTAAATTCATTTGGCACGGCTAATCTAGATATTTCGCAAATTTTATGACGAGGAAAATTAACCGGATTTAAAGTAGGGTGATCGATTGAGTCTAGGCAATACTTCTCTAATGGTAATTGTTGCTTGTCACCCAACGAATAAACAATCCGAACCGTACCTGCAAACCGCTTAGTACTTCTGTGTTGCATTACGCAATGAATAGAATGAATATCAAACTCGTCCTTCTCTTGCTTATCTTCATTGCACTCTTCAAAGCCGAGTTCTTCACAATAAACGTTATGCCTAATGCCAAAGGATTTTTCTTTCAAGTATTCGTTGTGGGCAATCACCGGTTGTAGATAAGCAGAAAAATGACTCGCTATTTTTTTAGCTTGAAAATTAGCAACTAACTTTATTATCACTTTTACAAAGACACCAATTATTGGTTGCTTAGACAACTTCTTTAACGTATTCACTTGAACTACCCTGAATTTATATCCGATTTGCTTACAACAGTGCCAATAATCGAAAAAAATGTAAATTTATATTTTCACTTATTTCATTAAAAACAGTAAGTTTTTATAATAGTCCACGGTTGCCATATCAACCAGTGTCAGTTTCTTTTACAACCACGCCTCGAAATATTAAATTAATCAATAAAAACATATACTTAAAATTAGGCTCGTTAATTGCAGATGCTTCTTTATAAATTTATTGAGTCTGGTTATAATTAGACCAATAGCGATTAATATTCTGGTGGTACAAATATGGATAAGCAGATCAAAGATTCCAAAACTGAATTACAGTCTTCAAGACGTAAGCTTTTAATTAAGAGCGCTAATATTGCGCCTGTAATTACAGCCGTGGCTGCAGCTCCAGTTTGGGCTACATCTAGCGCAACCTCTGGAAACCAGTCAGGTGCGATGTCTAGAAGCACTAATTTGACCAAATTTAATGGCTTTAGTCCTGGTTATTTTCACGAGCATAAAAGTAAGAAAAACAAGAAAAACAAAGCAAAAGGTTCTTCGTGGGCTTCTAATAGTCAAAGTGCCCAAGCTTCTAATGGATGTGAGTCAATAAGCGGAAGCAGCAAACTGCCTGACTATTATTATGATAAGTTTTATGGCGGTATTGGCGGCATTTTTCCAGGTTCAATGCTTGCAGCTCAAGTACGAGACGTACTAAGCCCTAGCAATTGGAGTGGTTCAGGTGAAACTGCAAACATTAACGGTCACTCTGTTACTCAGGTTGATAGATTTATGTTAACGGCTTATTTAAATGCTGACCCTTTGTATGGCGCTGTTGGTTACCCTTATACTCAAGACGAAATAAGAGCATTTTGTAAAGATTACGAGCAAGGAAGAGTTGCTTACAGAGACGCTAAACTTATTTTGGTAAATTTAGTACACGAAGGCCAGGGTGACTTGGGCTGGGAAGCTGATACAGTTTGCTAAAATTTAGATCAAATACCGTGACTCGAACTCATGAAGGTCACGGTACTTATATTTATAATATAAAACTTTCCGAAACATTGTTTATCCCTATAGATGTTGAAACCTTTTTTACAGCACTATCCTCTGGTGTTGAGAACAAATCAGAGCTAACTGAAGTTATTGTTCAAGACCTCGACTGCAGTGAAGAACACGCTATGTTAGCTGTCGATAATACGTTAAACTCTTTACAACAGAGAGCACTTATAGAGAGCTAGTAGTTGAAACTAAAGGATTTAGCTAAGTCAAAACTAGAGTCAGGAAAAACGCTAAAATTTGATGTTGGCCCGTTTTCTATCGCCGTCAAAAGCGACTTCCAAAATGTATATGAAGAAATTGCAAAAATATACAGCGAATTTGAAGTGTTATCTGATGAGCATTTTGTAGATTTTGAAATCACACTGAGAAATTCCCACTCCTTAATACGAAAATTTTTTCGAAAACAGTGCTTTTTCCAGCTAGGCGACCAGGAGCCATTTACTCCTATTCCTGCAAATCAAGCTTTCCCTATGTTTGAATGGGGCCTAAATTGGTGTATTTCTTCTAATGCACACCAATATCTTATGATCCACGCGGCCGTTGTCGAAAAAAATGGTATTTGTGTTGTATTGCCAGCGCCACCTGGTTCAGGTAAAAGCACCCTTACCGCACTTTTAGTTTTTTCTGGATGGCGCCTTTTGTCTGACGAGCTTACTTTAATTGAAACCAGTTCAGGCCTAATTCAGCCATTAGCGCGCCCCATTAACCTAAAAAACCAATCTATTTCTGTCATTAAACAAGCTTTCCCAAATGTGGCGCATTCAAATATTGTAAAAGATACTCACAAAGGTGACGTTTGCCTGTTTAAAGCTCCGGACGCTTCAGTGGCAAACATTGATCAAAAATCTAAAGCAACTCATATTATTCTGCCTAAATTTAGTAAAAACGAAGCCTTGTCAACGGACCCTATGTCACAAGATAGCGCTTTTTTTGAATTAATAGCCAACTCTTTTAACTACAATATTTTAGGGTTATCCGGATTCAATACTTTAACCGAATTTATTGATGGCACCTCAAGTTTTAATTTACGTTATGGCGACAACAAAGCCGCTTTAGAATGGTTTGAGGCCCTAACTTTATGAGCAATTTATTAATATCTTTATTTAATAACCCTGAGTTGGCCAACAAGTTATCTATGTATGATTGGTCAAAAGTGGTTTCCCATGGCCGTGACCAAAATATGCTTGGCCGTATTTGGTGGCGCTTACAGTCAAACAGCGTCGAAAAACATGTACCAGACAGAGTGGTTCCCCATTTCACGAGCTGTAACTTATTTGTAGAGCAGCAAGAGATCAATATTAATAGAGAGCTAGAAGATATATCTAACACTTTAGTAAGTAGAGGTATTGATACGACTGTATTGAAAGGTGCTGCGTACATCGCTGTTTCGTCTAACTGTAAACATGGCCGTATTTTTAACGACATTGATATACTTGTGGACCACTCAAAAATCCGTGATGCTGAAATTGCGTTGATGACACAGGGCTGGTTCCACAAAAAAGAAACTGACTACGACAAGCGTTACTTTAGAGAATGGATGCACGAAATACAGCCTTTAATTCACAAAGACCGTTTAACAACTATCGATTTACATCACAATATACTGCCGCTGACCAATAAAAAGCACTTCAATGCGGACAAGTTAAAAACAATCAAACTGAAACAAGTCCCACTGCTGACCTTTGACTTAGTTGATAGGTTTATTCATAGCGCTACACACCTATTTACCGAAGGTGAATTCCCCCATGCAATAAGGGACATAACCGATTTAATTATTCTTTACCAGGAGCTTGATGGTGAGGAAGAAACTGAGTCAGCGCATAAATTAATATTAGAAAGAAGTAAGGCACTTGGCTTAGATGATTATGTTCACCTCGCGTTGCTTTTTGTTTTAAAAAACTTGGACAAAGAATTGGAACATAAACAAGTAGAAAGCTTAGTTAGTAAAAACGCTATTACCTTCTATGTGACAGTTCCAGCATTTAAATTTGTGTTTACTGCAGACAGCATTGCTCAAGGCAATTTTATTAATAACGTTGGGCTGTTTTGGCTATATATGCGAAGCCATTTAATTAAGATGCCGCTTCATGTATTAATTCCACATATTTGTAGGAAATTCATACATAATATGAAAGAGAAGTTTAAAGAGGAGCCAGTCAATGGCGCTAACAAATAGAAAAGAATTTAATTCATTGATGTCAGACGTTAGTGTACGCGTTGGTTATTCAGCTGTTACTAAAATTGAGTCAGCTTTAACGTCAGCTAAATCAGCTGTTTATTTTGCGTTAATGCTTATTATTTCGTTAGTTATGTTTTCCTCTCCAAGTTTTGCTCAAGGCTCTAATTCCTTACCCGCGATTGCCGCACAAACTAAACCTTCAGTAGTTGGCGTTGGTGTTTACAATCCGCTAAGTGCACCGCGTTATCAGCTGCTTGGTACAGGGTTTGTGGTTCGTTCTTCGGCAACTAAGAGTATTATTGCCACTAATCATCATGTTGTTAACGGTAAGGCCTATGATCCCGACAAGGCTCAAATATCGGTGCATGTTGGTGAAGGTAAAAAAGCACGTTTTTATACTGCAAAGTTGATTGCTCAAGACGAACGTGCAGACGTGGCCATTATTGAAATTGATGCCGTATTGCCTGCTTTAACGTTAAGTGATAGTGATTATAACGCCCCTGCTGGCAGTCAAATCATGCTTTCTGGTTTGCCTATTGGTTCTGTTTTGGGACTATTTAAGGCGATACATATTGGTTATGTGTCTGCTTTTGTTCCGCAAGCTATACCACAGAAAAACGCCAGTCAGTTGTCGATTGAAATGATTAAACGCTTAAGAAATCCACTTTACGTGTATCAACTTGATGTTACTGCGTATCCTGGCAACAGTGGCAGCCCTGTTATTGAAACTGCTACGGGCAAGGTTGTCGCGATTATTAACAGTGTGTTGGTGAAATCAACACGGGAAAATGTATTATCAGATCCTAGTGGGATTAGTTACGCCATTCCTGTGTCGGAAATACATAAGTTACTTAAACAAACTAGACAATAAAAATAATAGGAACTAGTTTTGGAAATTGCATATTTTGTAGGCCTTTCGTTATGTTTGATTGGCTATTTATCAACCTCAGCACTATTGTTTGGTAGCAATGCAAAAGGGCCTCTTCGCGCGGTCTTTTTAATCACCTACGTCATGATGATTGTATGGTCTGTTGGTTATGCTCTCGGCGCTACCTTCTCTTCATCTCCATTCTTTATTTCTCCGTTTTTAGAGTCGTTACAAATTGGAATGTGGTCATTGTTATTGTTGTCTATTTTAGATAACCAGCCTATTTCTATGAGTAAAATGCTCAGAAGTAAGTATGTACTTACAATCATCTTTTTAATTGTAATTTTTAACTTTGCTATCTTCTCACCGTTTTTTGATGAAGCGATGGAGTTACGTTTAGTTATCGGTGGCGGTTTATTAGGCAGCATTATTCAGCTTATTTTGATTGAGCAAATATACCGAAGTGCCGGCGAGCAGAAGTGGGCCTACAAACCATTAGTGCTCGGTCTTGCTATGGTTAATATATTTCACCTAATCATGATGTCTAACGCGTTATTACTTAGTGCCGTTGATGTGAATTATCTGGCCTCTCGTCCGTATATTTATGCCATGTTAACGCCTCTTTTACTGCTTAGTATGAAGCGAGTATCAAGCTGGAACTTACGCGTATTTATTTCCCGAGATGTGGTTCTTAACAGTTCATTATTGCTGTTTTCTGGCGGTTATTTGTTAATCATGGCCATGACAGGGTATGTGATACAGCAAATTGGCGCCGCTTGGTCCGGTATTTTACAAATCGTTTTTGTTGCTGGAGCTTTAGTAGCGCTAGCGTATATTTTTATCTCTGAGTCTTTAAGAAAATACTTTAGAACCTATATTCAAAAGCACTTTTATGCCAACCAGTTTGATTATCGTGAAGAATGGCTCAAGTTAACCAATACTTTAAGTGAAACCGACGCCAACCAAGACTTTTATCAAACTAGTTTAAAAGGGGTATGTGGCTCTCTGCACTATTCCACTGGTGCTTATATTATGTTGCAACATGAGCATTTAGAGCTAGTTACCTCAGATGTATTTGGTTTGTCTCATAAAAGCTTATTAGAACTACACTGCTTAATTCCAAACCTAGAACAAAGCCATTGGATTATAGATTTGCCAGAGTTTCACCGTACTGAATACGAAACACACTTTAATGATTGTAAAGTAGCGGGTTTGTTGTCTGATGGTATTGAAATTATTTTGCCTATTTTTATCAGCAATAAATTACATGGATGCTTTTTATTATCGAGTAAAAATGCCGACCGCATTAAAGTTAACTGGGAAATAAAAGATTATCTCACCGCTGTATCGTCTCAAGTTGCTGGCTTTATAAAGTCTAATGAGGCAAAAGTAAGACTAGAAGAAAATGCGAAATTTGCAGCCTTCAATCGAATGTCAGCCTTTGTTGTTCATGACTTAAAAAATGTCATTGCTCAAATTGGAATGATCGTTAGTAACAGTAAAAAATATAGAAATAATCAAGAGTTTATCGATGACACTTTTGAAACTCTAGAGCATACCAAAGAGCGAATGGATAAAATGCTCTCACAGTTAAAAGAGAAGCAACAACAACGAAGTTCGGCGGCGCTCATTGAGCTAAACAAGACGTTATCGGAACTGGTTGGTGATTTCCAAGATAGAGCGCCTAGCCCTATTTATGTTGCACACCCAAATGAGCTGTCACTGGACTTGGACAAAGACAGGTTTAGTTCCGTTATCGGCCACCTCATTGATAATGCGCAACAAGCGACAGACGAAAACGGATCTGTGTTGGTGAAGCTAACGCTAGACAGTGCGAAACAAAATATAAAGATCATAATTTCGGATACAGGCATTGGAATGAGCAAAGATTTCATTAATAATCTACTCTTCAAGCCTTTTGAGACAACTAAAGGCAACGCAGGAATGGGCGTTGGCGTATATGAAGCCAAAACTTTTGCGTCTGAAAACGGCGGCATTCTCACTGTAAATAGCGATTTGGGCATAGGCACTACATTTGTAATGTGTTTACCTCTTGCAAGTAAGGAAAACTAATGGACAAGTTATTAATCGTTGAAGACGATTTAGGAATTCAAAAACAGCTAAAGTGGGGTTTGTCAGGATACGAACTGATTTTTGCTGAAGATCGCCAAAAAGCTATTTCCCAACTTCGCCGCCACGAGCCTAAAGTCGTGACTCTAGATTTAGGCTTACCGCCTGATCCAACTAATGCTTCTGAAGGCCTTGCTGTTTTAGCGGATATCATGAGCCTTGCACCCAATACTAAAGTTATTGTAGTCACCGGCAACTCTGATAAAACAAACGCATTAAAAGCCATAGAGCTTGGTGCATATGACTTTTATCAAAAACCTATCGACATGGATACCTTGTCTATTATTGTTGGTCGTGCGTTTAATTTAGCTAAACTAGAAGATGAACATCGTTCGTTGCAACAAAGCCACAATCCATTTGGTGGCATCATTGGTAACAGTCCAGACATTCAAAAGGCTTGTCGACTTGCTGAGAAAATTGCCAAAGCAGACATTACTACGCTTTTGCTTGGCGAAAGTGGTACTGGTAAAGAAGTATTTGCTAAAGCCATTCACGAATCTAGCCCAAGAAATAAAGGCCCTTTTGTTGCCATCAACTGTGCATCAATCCCAGACAACCTGCTTGAAAGTGAGCTTTTTGGTTATGAGAAAGGCGCATTTACAGGTGCCGCGAAAACCACTAAAGGTAAAGTTGAATTTGCCAACGGCGGTACTTTATTCTTAGATGAAATAGGTGATATGCCTTTAAATCTGCAGGCTAAAATGCTTCGTTTTTTACAAGAGCGAGTCATTGAGCGCGTAGGTGGACGAAATGAGATTTCAGTAAACGTAAGGGTTATTTGCGCTACACACAGAAACCTTCCGGAAATGTCTAAACGCGAAGAATTTCGTGAAGATTTATATTATCGCGTTGGTGAAGTGACTATTGAGATTCCGCCTTTGCGCGCTCGAAGTGGTGACGTGGTGGTATTAGCAAAACATTTCCTTCATATATTCAATCAAGAGTTCTCGCAGAATGTAAGAGGTTTCACCGAAGACGCGATACAAGCCATGTTGGCACATGATTGGTCGGGGAATATTCGTGAACTTCAGAATAAGCTAAAATCTGCGGTTATTATCTCTGATGCTAGTTTAATTTCAGCTGAAGACTTAGGCTTTTATAACGTTCAAACGAATAACGACGAAATCACTGAGCTAAACTTAAAAACAGTGAGAGAGAACGCTGAAAGTCAGGCTATTAGAATGGCGTTTGCACAGTCTAAACATAATATGTCGAGAACAGCCGAGTTACTTGGTGTTACCCGACCTACTCTTTATTCGTTAATTGAAAAGTACAATTTGAAAGACATAAAGCCAGATTAACTCTGGCCTTGCCAAGTAAAAACATCATCTAAGCCAACGCCAAATTCACGCGCGATCCTAAATGCAGTTTCCAAAGACGGTGAGTAACGGCGTTGTTCGATGGCAGCTACCGTTTGTCGAGTTACCCCGACTAATTCACCTAACTGCCCTTGCGTCATATTGTTGTGGCGCTCACGAAGCTCTTTCACGTTGTTATCAATTGGGAGAAGTTTCGCCATTTTAATAACCTCGGCGGTAAAGCATAATTTGCATTAAGTACTCAATTAATTGACTTATTATTAAGCTTCCAAAAATAATATAAAACAACATGCTTCCTTGATTAAAGGCTAGATAGTGAATTAATCCCGTTACTGCACCAAACCCTAAAACGTAACCTGACCAATGCCCAGCTTTAGTCTCAATGATTTTGTCACGCTCATCTGAGCCCGCATTTGCATCTTTAGGAGACGACAATGCAATCAGGGTTTGCCCAACAATAGACAAGACCACCAGAATAATGGTGTACATAATTAACTTTGGAACGGATGGCTCAATTAAATAGCCGAGGGCTGCAGATAAGTAATACACACTACTAAAATACAACCCTGTTGGAATAAGTAGGACGATAAACATAACCCAAGCCGATTTTTCGTTAAATGACATAATAATTTCCTTTTCAGCTAGTAAAAGCACGTATTGAATTCGGTGTTAAATATTTTTAACATCCGCCATCACAGGAATATAGTGTCATTTTTTAACCATGTCAAATATTTTTAACATCACTCAAGTATCTCGGTTGGGTATAACCTTTTACATTAACTACTAAGCTCACCTTTAATATAGCTTTTGGCTTTTGGCTTTGACCTTTTTCTTTAACTACTTGGCTTAGCTTTGTTGCTCTCGTTGCCGCCAGCACTTTTGCCTTCATTCTGAATTTTTAGCTCTTTCAAAATTTGGCTTTGAACAAGCAAAGAGCGACGATTCATCATTAGTAACGATTCCAATAATGTTTCGATTTTTTCACTATTAAAACCACCGTCCATCAGTGCTGAATTTAAATCAGCCAGTTCGGAGTCCGTAGGATTAAAATCTTTGTCGCCACCAGCAAGTTGTGCTTTAACACCACCGGCATTTGGGTTGGATGCTGTTGCGGGAACTTGATGACTTCTCATCATGTCGAGCCCATCGTCTACTTGATGGTTTAATTCGCTGGATACTTCTTTGATTACATCATTAATCACTTCAACATCGATTGCGTGTTTTTCTTCCATGTAGGTGAATAACAAAACGCGATCTAAAAAGGTATTAATTTTTCGTGGAATACCGTCGGTAAACTTATGGACTACAGATACCGCTTCCTCAGAAAACAGAGGTTCACCCTGCCAACCTGCTTTATTCATTCGAAAGTTAATGTAGTTAGAAAGCTCTTGTTCACTAAGTGGCGTTAAGCTTGCCGACGCAATGACACGTTGGCGAAATTGCTCCATGATAGGTGCACTTAAAATGCCTTCTAGTTCCGACTGCCCCAATAAAAAGCTTTGAATAATAGATTTACCGTCTACTTGAATGTTCGATAACATTCTTAGCTCTTCAATAGACTCTACCGGTAAGTTTTGCGCTTCATCAATGATTAGTAGCATTCTGCGACCCAGCGCGTTTAAACGCCTCATGTAGTCGGTCAGCTCTGCAATGTGAGCGGCTTTTGTATTGCCTTCAGGATGAAGCTTAAATAGCTTAGTGATAGCAACGATTAAGTCATCTGGTGATAAATTTGGCGTCACTAACTGACGTGCAACAATATTTTGTTCTTCAAGTTGTGAAATAAGGTGATTAGCGATAGTTGTTTTACCAGTACCTACGTTACCAGTAATAACAATAAAACCTTCGCTTTGAGTTAATCCATATTGCAAATAAGACAGCGCTTTTTGATGCCCTGTACTCGCGAAAAAAATCTCTGGATCTGGGGTCAACTGAAACGGCTTTCTTGATAACCCAAAAAACTCCTCGTACATTACTTTATTTCTCCATCGAAAGTAATTCTCTAAAATTAGAGTGCATGCTGCTTAAATTAACTAAAAGCTTACCATATAAGGCGGCTAGTTTTTACGCCTAGACAAAATTAGTGTGAACGCCGGAACCCATATTAATGAGGCCAACGTTGTGAAAGCTAAACCGGTAATAATCACTATTCCCATAGGTTGCCATAAGTCACCACCGTAAAGGGTAAGCGGCAGTAAACCTACAATCGTGGTTAACGACGTTAAAATCACCGGAGTGAATCGACTTGCCACCGACGACACCATGGCTTCTTTGGCTGAATTAAAGCGATATCGACCTCGATTAAAACCGTCAACAACAATAATTGCATCGTTTACCATAATACCTATTAAGCTAATTAAACCAATGAAGGCCATCATGGAAAAGCTGAGGTTTGTAGCAAACATACCAAACACAGCGCCAGCAAAAGCAATAGGTAACAAGCTAATAATTACTAACGGCTGGGCAAAGCTATTAAATTGAATGAACAGCAGTACAAAAATACTCACCACCACCACAATTAATATTTGTGATAGGCCGCCAAAGCTTTCTTTTCTGGCTTCTTCTTCACCACCAACTTTGTAACTTAAGCCATTTTTCCAGCTTAACTCATTCATGTAGCTTTCAATGTTTTGAGTAATTTTGGCAACGTTTCCAGGCTTAATTACGTCGGCTGAAACGCGCGCCATTCTTATACGTTGATAATGATAAAAAGCCGGTTTAAGTCTTGAAGCCTCTATTTTCGCAATAGACGAAAGCGGTATATCTAACCCCTGCCTATTTTTAATATACATTGACTCTAACGCGCCTACAGACTCTTGTTTGCTGCGAATGAGTACAGGGAAGGCTTGACCAAAGCGGTCGTTAATTTCAGCAGCAAATTCACCGTCTATTAACAGACTAACTTGTTGTTCCGCTGACTGCAGATCAACATCGCGTTGATGAGCTTTTATTTCATCGATTTTAATATCATATGCAAAACCCGACTCAGCGGTGATATTGCGCACATCAAAAGTATGTTCAAGGCTGGCAATGTATTTTTGTATTTGTGCGGCTCGTTGGCCTATTTGGTCTAAGTCATCGCCTAAAATACGAATGGTTATTGGTCTGTCAGTGACTGGACCTTGCTGGAATTCAAAGACGTTTACCTTGCCTAAACTAGAGCCTGAATACTTTTCTCGTATTGTATTGATCATGTTTTGGATTTTGTTTTTTTCATAATCGTCAGCAATGACTAACAGTTGAGCAAAGTTCGCACGGCCTCGGTCTGAGGTATGGTTATAGTAGATTCGTGGACTTGTTGCGCCCACCGTTGTAACTACACTTTTTACGTGTTTAAGCTTTTGTAGCTCTTCGCTTAATTGCAAAGCAGCGGTCTCGGTATATTTTAACGACGACTGCATTGGTGTTTCTAAATTAACCACCAGCATGCTTTTTTCAGCTTTTGGAAATAAACTCACGCCCACTTTAGACATTAAGCTTATGCAGCCAGCCACACCAATAACAAAGACTAAAAGTACCAGTGCAGGTCTTTTTAATAAGCGATTCAGAAGCCTTGAGAACCAGCCATCTGCAAACTTGTTTAACTTGTAAGCTAAGGTCCAACTGGACTCTTTTGATACGCCAAATACGCTCATTAATACTGGCAAAACAATTAACGCCACCACTAACGATACCAATAACGATATGGAAACAGACACTGGCAGTGCACGCATAAAGTCGCCGGTATCACTTTGAAGCAATAACAAAGGTAAAAACGCAAACACCGTTGTTAACGTACCGGAAACCAGAGGTAAGCCCACATCGGTAATCACCTGTTTAATCGCTTCCATTCGGTTGGACACTTTGTCTTGCACCTTAACAAACTGCTCAACCACCACTAGGGAGTTATCAACCAGCAAACCTAGTGCGACTATCAAGCCTGCAATGGTCATTTGCTGCATAACAAATCCCATTAAATTCATAATAGTGAGGGTGGCAAAAATAGTGATTGGTAATGCTAAAGATACCCAGAATGATTGTTTGAAACCCATGAAGAAAAATAAGCAAAGCAGTATTAGTAATAGGCCGCTGGCTAGGTCTCTTAAAAAGCCGTTAATACGATAATGAACACTGTCTTCTTGAGCAAATATGGTTTGAATTTGTAAGTCGCCATGGGCTTTTTCAAACTCTTGTAAAACACCTTCAACTTGCGAGCCTAGTTTGTATATGTTGGCGCCCATTCGTTGTTGTGCCGTCACAAATACCACAGGCTTGTCGGCTACAAAGGCAATGTTGTCTGGTTTATTAAAGTCTATTTCAACGTTAGCGACATCGGCTAAGGTTATTTGCGCCGCGTCGTGCATCTTAATCACAGTTTGTTTTAGTTGCTCAACGTTCTTATATTCCCCGACAGATTGATGGTAAAACGAACCTGCTTGTCATCTAAATATCCCGCATGACTCGCTTCACCTCGGTTGGCTACTGCTTGCATCACTTCTTGGATATTGACTTTATATTGAATGAGCTTGGCAGGGTCGACATTTACCGCGACCACTAATTGAGGCAGTCCCCATACTCCAGCTTCTTGCACATTGGGCAATGCTTGCAGTAGGTTTTTTAATTTGGTGGCACCACGTTTTATGGTTTGCCAGTCATTATCTGGATGTGAAACCGCTAATTGCAGTACATTTACCGTTGTTGGCGATGCTTTAAAGTAAACAATGTTTTGCACTGAGTCTGGCAACTCACCACGTATACGAGTCACGGCACGAACAATCTCATCAAAGCCATCTTGCGGGTTAGTACCATGAATAAACTTAATGAGTATGTTGACCGAAACCGTGCCTTGCGCGGGATTCAATAGTTTTAATATCTTCAACTAAATCAAGGGAGCGCTCTATTGGCTCAATAACTTGCGTTTCGATTAATGCCGGTGACATGCCTGGCGCTATAATTTCAACAATGCTAATAGGCAGCATGAATTGAGGATCTTCCGCTTTGGGCATATTCAACAGCGAATTACCGCCCAACAAAAAGACCATGGCTAAAAACAATCCTAATAAGCGAACGTTTTTAGACAAGTATTGATTTACCGAATGCAACATATTGGCATTAATCCATTTTTTCTATTTTTATAGCGGACTGAGAATCTGCCTTTATGTAAATAAGGTCAGGACTATGATCAATAACCTTCAGTCTTTTTGGTTTTGCTTTTTCTGTGCCGCTGTTCACCATTAATATAGCCGTTTGGTTAAAGTCGAGTTGCACATACTCCGCAGGAACCGGATACACCATATTCATCGATTGCGTTAACGTCACATTATATAAAGAGCCGACGCGGGTATTTTCGGTGTCAGTGACCATTATTTTCACAACAAACAGTCCTGTACTGGCGTCTGGCATTTGCGGTACGGTTTTAACTTCGCCAAGTAACTTTCCTTCTGTTGTTCTATTCTCCAACATTATTTTCTGGCCCACAGCCAAGTGAGTGAGAAGCTGATCTTGTACCGCTACTTCCACCACAAAATTCTCATTTATTGGTGCAATAGACAACACCGCTTGCCCAGCACTAACAAACTCTCCAGCATCAATGGGACGACTAATTACTACGCCATCAAAAGGCGCAACAATAAGCGCGGCATCAAGAAACTCTCGTGTACGAATGATTTGTGCTCTAAGTTGTGATGACAGTGAACGCTGTCGGTCGACATCACTTTGAGAAACGGCGTTCACTTTCTTTAATTTTTTAAGTCGTTCAATTTCTTTATTTACGAACGCTTTTTCAGCAATCAACTGATTTAACTCTGAAGAAAGATCGTCAGTGTCGACCTTGGCAAGTACATCCCCTTTTTTGAAGGTTTGACCTTCTTCAAGAGTAAGTTCGGTGACATTTCCGGCTGATTTGAAGGACTGTTGATAGGTTTTGAAAAAGGCTAATTGCCCTACCCGAGTATTGGTTTTAACATAAGGCTCAGCCTTTATTTCTAAGACTTCCGAGGCAAATGCCCATGATGAAAAACAGACAACCATGGTAAGTAAAATGACCACTCGAGATATCAATGCAGACTCCTTGTTATTTTGGGTTATTCAGCCTCTGTTATTCCTTGAGAGTCACTGAATTTTAAAGCTATCTCTTAATATAGTATGTGACCGACTTTTTTTTATCCATTAATGCGTTAATTATTTTTAAAAATAATGAAAAAAAAGTTCCGTTATTTGACGCTTTTGTTCTAGTCTTGAGTAACTAACGAGCACCTTTGCTCAACTAATTTTTCTTTATAAATTAATTTATTAAGGCTACTAATGAAAATCGCCATCTTGTCCCGTAATAAAAACCTGTACTCTACACGTCGCTTAAAAGAAGCGGGTGAAGCGTTAGGCCATGAAGTTGATATTATTGATACTTTACATTGTTACATGGACATTACTTCGAGCCGACCAACGGTTAGATATCATGGTAAAGAACTGCCTAAATACGATGCGGTTATTCCTCGTATTGGTGCGTCAGTAACGTTTTACGGTACAGCGGTAGTTCGCCAATTTGAAATGATGGGTACTTACTCTATTAATGAGTCGGTTGCGATTAGCCGCTCGCGTGACAAGTTACGTTCATTACAGTTGTTATCACGTAAGGGTATTGGCTTACCTCGCACTGGTTTTGCAAGTCGCCCAGACAAGATCAAAGATTTGATTAAAAACGTTGGTGGCGCACCACTGGTTATTAAGTTACTTGAAGGTACGCAAGGTATTGGCGTGGTTTTAGCCGATACGAACAAGGCGGCTGAAGCTATTATTGAAGCATTCATGGGCTTAGAAGCAAACATATTAGTGCAAGAGTTTGTTAAAGAAGCAGGCGGCGCAGACATTCGCTGTTTAGTGGTCGGCGGTAAAGTAGTTGCAGCCATGAAACGTCAGGGTGCTGAGGGTGAGTTCCGCTCTAACTTGCATCGCGGCGGTAGCGCAACCTTAGTGAAGCTAACAAAAGCAGAACGTGAAACTGCTGTAAATGCGGCTAAAGCGATGGGATTAAATTTCTGTGGTGTTGATTTACTGCAATCCTCTAATGGCCCTATGGTTATGGAAGTAAACTCTTCTCCGGGCCTTGAAGGTATTGAAACAGCAACCGGAAAAGACGTTGCATCTATGGTGTTTGAGTCCATTGCTAAAAACGCAAAACCAAACAACAACCGTACAAAAGGTAAAGGCTAATGGCACAAGCTCCGTTGGTTATTGACGGTAATGAAATTTTGCCGGGCACAAACGTTAAGTTTGAATTGCCAGTTGCAAAGTTATACACAGACTCTGATGTGTCATTGCCGATTCATGTTTTTCGCGCGAAAAAACCTGGCCCTACTATTTTTATTAGTGCGGCCATTCATGGCGACGAACTAAACGGCATTGAAATCATTAGACGTGTTATTTCAAATCCTAAATTTAAGGTACTTTGCGGAACGTTAATCGCGGTACCCATTGTGAATGTATATGGCGTGGTAAACCAAAGTCGTTACATGCCTGACCGACGTGACTTAAACCGAAGCTTTCCAGGCTCGGCAAAAGGTTCATTAGCATCACGAGTTGCGAACAAGTTTCTAACTGAAATTGTGAGCAAGTGTGATTACGGTATCGATTTGCATACGGGCGCTATTCATCGCTCAAACTTGCCTCAAATTAGAGCCAATTTAAAAGATGAAGAAACAAACCACTTAGCACAACTGTTTGGTGTTCCTGTGGTACTCAATGCGGACATTTTAGAAGGGTCGTTGCGTGAAGCAGCGAGTCATACTAAAACCAAAGTATTGTTGTATGAAGCAGGTGAAGCACTTCGTTTTGATGAGTTTTCAATACGAGCGGGTGTGAAGGGCGTTAAAAATATTTTGCGCCATTTTGGTATGTTGCGTAAAAATAAACAAAAGAACCCGTCATGTGCTGTTGCTAATAGCAGTAAATGGTACAGAGCAAACGCTAGCGGCATTTTTAATACAAAAGTGAAGTTGGGTGACAAGGTTGAAAAAGGCGATGTGCTAGCTGAAATTGGCAGCCCTTACGGTAACGTTATTAATAAAGTCATTGCCGAGAAAAATGGCATTATTATTGGTCAACAAAATATCCCTTTAGTACAAGAAGGTGAAGCTATGTTCCATATTGCCTTTTTCAGTGAAGAAGATGATGACATTGTTGAACATATTGAAAACGTACAAGAACAGCTGTTGCCAGAATTATCTGGTGGCTTAGATCAGTAATAGAGAACACCATGACAGATAAATTAATTATCGGAAATTTAGAAGTATGCCAACTCCCTGAGTTGGCTATTTCTGAACTTGAAGTGCGTGTAGATACGGGCGCAAAAACCTCGTCTTTACACGTTGATAACATTACGAAATGCAAAATTGATGGCAAACGTGCGGTTCAGTTTGATATTCATCCAGATATTCATAACGTAAGTAAGATA
Source organism: Psychrosphaera haliotis (assembly GCF_009728465.1). Lineage (GTDB taxonomy): Bacteria > Pseudomonadota > Gammaproteobacteria > Enterobacterales > Alteromonadaceae > Psychrosphaera > Psychrosphaera haliotis. The sequence continues at coordinate 891,191 of NZ_WOCD01000005.1, read as the reverse complement.
GTTACTTGTAAGGCTGAAATTCACGACTTACGTCGAATTAAGTCTTCAAACGGCACATCGGAGCAACGTTATGTAATTAAAACGCCCATGGTCATTGGTGGGTTAACGTTTGAAATTGAAATCACATTAACGGATCGCTCTGATATGAGTTATCTAATGTTATTAGGGCGAGAAGGGTTAAGCGATCGATTTTTGGTTGATCCATCGCAGGTATTTCTTTGTTCTGATAAATAAGCTAAGGTTAAAAAGTGTTTATTTATCAAACAAGGAATTAGTATGAAAGCACTTTTTTTAACTTTAATATTGGTTTTCTCCTTTCAGGCTCAAAGTGATAACTTTGAGATAATAGATTTTTGTAAGAGCGACTGCTCAGCTGAAAAAAATCAACTTAAACGACTTGCCAATGAAGGCTCTGCACTCGCTAAAGTTGCTTTAGGCATCATGTTTATTGACGGAACAGGCGAAGAGCCTGAAATAAAGAAAGGCTTAAACTATTTACGCTCTGCTCTAAGACAAAAAGAGCCTTCTGCAATTTTCCAAATGGGCCACTTTTACCACAGAGGCCTTTATGTTGAACAAGACACAGACTTAGCACTTAGGCTCTATAAAAAGGCTGTAAAATTAAAAGTTCCTGAAGCCAAGGAACAACTTAAAATTTTACAAGCCGAGTTATCGGAAAATCAGAGCTCTAAAGCCCCACATGCAAGCACGCAAATTAGCAGCGAAGATAAAAGTGCAATTGAAGCGCAGCCATCAAGCATAAAACAAAAACCAAGTGCTTATGGGCAAAGTAAAAAAATTCGTAAAATGGAACGTATTCGTATTTCAAAAAGAATATCTTTTGATCACGTTATTGACGCTGCAAACTCGCAAACCTGCACACCCGGAATGTCTTGTCCTTTCCCTTGGAGGTGGGTAAATATGCCACTTATTATTGAAGACGCAAAAAGTTAACAAAACCTTATTGCAAATGAGAATCATTACCATTAAGATAGGTTTATTGCTTACTTAATAGGAACCTCAAATGAAACTATTCAACCTTTCAGCTCTAGCTGCTGTGTTAGCTAGTAGTGTACTTTTATCTGCTTGTAATAGTGGAGAGTCTAATACTGATACACTAATCGCTGAAGCAGACTCCAGCATAAGCAACCCTGATCAGTGGCTAAAGTATGAAAACTTAGCCACGCAAATAAAACAAAACCACAACTCTGCTTCTTTTTCAGAGTTAGCCACTCAAGCTTCTAACTTAACGCGCCTTTCTACTGAGTTACTGCCTCAATTTATTGAGCAAAATGCTGAATGCAAAGAGTACCTAACGGTTGCTATGGATTCAGTGGAAACCATGTTTTCACTTACGTTAGAGCAAATTGAGTCTGATTATCACGCCGATGGCAAACTACCAGCGATGAACGACGTGAAATGTTATCACGCAAAAGACCTGCTAGTTCACCCCGCTACAGTTGCGGTTATTGCTAAAAAATTACCTGAGTCTACTGAATCAAGAGAAATGATTTTAGACGAAATTTCTGAAGTGCTTGAGCACTTAAAGCAGGTTCAACACGCTTCTGTTCAGAAGTAAGTCAACACTGTCTCCGTTGCACTTAAATTGAACATCAGGGCAGTTAATAACTGCCCTTTTTTTCTACTTTTTAACTAATTTTTTGCTAGCCAATTCGTCGACTTCTTACCAAGTATAAATACAAACCCGTAAAGCCTAGAATTAATGGGCTCAAACCAATCACGCACCAGATAATTTTAGACGTGAGTCCGCCAAAATAACCAAAGTGCAGCTTCCTAAAACTATCTACAATGACGTGTAATGTTGGACTTGAACGTACATCGCCCACATGAAGCAACTTGCCGTTTTGCGGATCGTAAGTCAGTGTACTTGCATATTCACTATGCAAAGGATTTGCGCTATCCACTTGGCCATAGAAGGTGATATTTAGGCCAGGTTTCGTATGGTAAAACCATGTATGTCGCCTTAAAATTACTAAGATGCTGAGTTTGATCATCAAGCATGCCTTGCAGTGACAGGTCAGTATTGTGCAGTGGAGCTTCAATCAAATAGTGTTCTTCAAAGGCATGTTCCGTTACTTCGTGGATACTTTCTGCAATATTCCAGTAACCACCTGTAAACGCTAATATTAGAATGATTGGCGAACTAATAATACCCGTAAATTTATGTATATCGCTATACAGGATTCGTTTTGCTTTGCCCCAGCGTAAGGTGAAAAAGTTCTTCCAAAAGTTACGGTATAAAACAATTCCTGAAATGCCTAGAAACAAAAACAAAATGCTAATAACCGCACCAACGATTGCTCCCGTTGTGCCTAATAAAAATCGATAATGTAAGTCTAATAACCAGTCGGTGAAATAATGTGAAACATCAACCGGTGCAGCTAAAACCTCACCTGTATATTGGTTTATATACATTTTATGCCATTGATCAGTGCCGTGTTTAATAACATAAATAGCATCAGCTCGGTGCTGGTTATCAAATAGCTCCCAACTTCCAATGGCAAAGCCTGGGTGCGTATTTTGCGCCGATTCAATTAGCTCATCTATTGGTAATCGCTGTGCAGACGGCTCTACTTTTACTGTAGATTTTTCTGGCATTAAGAGGTGATCAATCTCTACTTTAAAAACCAACAAACTGCCGGTAATTGAAATTACAAACAGTGGAACCATGGCCACAAGTGCAAACCATGAATGCCATTTAAATAGTGTCTTTCTCATTTTAAAATCCTCACGAAAAAAGGCACGACACAGAAAACCATGTCGCGCCCTACTTTATTTTTTTTATTTAGAAAGACAGACTAACTGTCGCCGAGTAATTAGCCGGCGCACCGTAATAACCTTGCGCCCAGTACAAGCTGTTTATGTACTTTTCATCGGTTACATTGTTGGCGTTTAATGAAACACTGACTGTGTCGTTAATTTCATAGTTGGCCATTAGGTTAACTAACGCATAAGCATCTTGCTCTGTCACAATTACCGAGCCAATAGCATCGCCTGCCGTAGTTACGCCTTGAACACGGCTTGTGGCACTTTGATAATTGACGTTTGCGCCAATTGTTAAACCATCAACGGCCTCTAAATCATGAGTAATTGCCAATTTAACAAGCGTCTCTGGTGTGTAGTCTTGTACTTCTTCATCGCCTTCAATTTCAAAGTCGGTAAAACCAAAGCTGACTTGAGTGGAGTCGCCAATTTGACCGGCCAGTTCAATTTCATAGCCTGTACTGCTGATCCCATCAGTGCCAATATGACGCTGTAATTCAGGACCTAAGTTAGCTGTTAAAGGGTCTAGTTTCGCAACGTTGACTTGCTCTACGTCAAAGTAAGCTGCAGAGGCAATAAGACGACCATCAAACAACTCAGCTTTAGCACCAATCTCAGCACTTTCACCCGTAATTGGGTCTAGAATATTGTTGTTAATGTCCATTTCAGTTTGAGACAAGAAGGTTTCTGTATAACTTGCATAAGCCGACACTTCTGGGGTTACTTGATAAACAGCACCTACATATGGAATAAATACGTTGTCACCACGATCTTGAACCACACCGTAACTTGAACCTTCTACGTTCCAGTCGTTAAATCGCCCACCAATAATGGTGTGAAAACCTTCTGCTAAGTTGAGTCGAGCAGTAAAGTACGCCGCCTTTTGAGTCGTTTTAATATCAGCGCCTGTTTTAGCGTCTAAAAATGTTGGTTTAGGCGTGTTGCCATCCCAAGTCGGTAACGCTGGCATCACAGGGAAACCGTATGGCGTTGAGTAGTCGTATAAAGACAGATCTGAATAATCCATGTTTGCATAGCTCAAACCAAACACAACTTGGTGCTGTAGGCCAAATGCATCAAAGTGACCAGTTGTATATACATCTAACAAGTCATGTTCATCATCATGATCATATTCACTTGCGTAACCTAGCAGACCAAGCTCTGTGGTGCTGTCAGGAGAGCCATATACATAAAAAAGTTGTGAGTCTTCATCGGTCTTCTTTCTAGAATAAGTGGCGCGCACATCCCAGTTTTCATTAATGAAATGAGTCAACTCTGCCACGGTATTGCTTTTTTTAACGTCCCACATTGACCAATCTGCTGACGTATTTGTACCTACATCATAATTAGTTGCGGTACCATCAGTGTAAAATAACGGGTTTGCACCCCAGGTATTGCCTGTTGCGTCATTGTCATTAATTACATGACTTAAAGATAACTGCGTGTCGTCAGATACTTTGATATCCACAAAACCATAAACTACGGTTTTATCTTGGCTGTAGCGATCTAAATACGAGTCATTTTTTGCTTTACCGCGACAAACCTAACGCCAACATCTTTTGTCACTGCCGTGGAATAATCCGCTTCTATTCTAGATTTACCCCAAGACCCTGCCGTTAGATCTAAATCAAACTCTGTCGTTTTTGTTGGACGCTTTCTAATAAAGTTAACGGTTGCTGATGGATTACCAACACCTGTCATTAATCCATTCGCACCGCGAATAACTTCAACACGGTCATAAATAGCAGTATCTTCATCGGCGTGGTTATTACCTGAAATCAGCGGTAAACCAATACCATCGATTTGGAAGTTTGTAATATCAAAGCCGCGTGCCGTGTAATAAGTACGGTCGGTTTCAATTCGTTCCACACGCACACCAGTCGCGGTGTCTAAGGCAGCATTAATGTCATTAAGTTGGAAATCTTTTATTTGCGCTGAACTAATTACCGATACTGATTGTGGTATTTCTACCATTTTTAAGTTCAGTCTTGATGCGCCGTTTACATCTTCTTCGCCGTAACCTTCAATGTAACTACCAGTGACCTGTATGGTTTCTATTTGTCCCGAAGCTGCATTTTTTTCAACGGCTTTGTTTTCTTGCGACTCAGACGTTGATTCTGATTGCGCCTTTGATTCAGCGCCTACCTGTGAGCCGGCTGGGTTACTTGAACTGTTATTGAATGCCTGTGCAGTGCCAGACATTGCTAAAATCGTCGCAGCAAATACCGCACTGATTTTAAACGTACGCATTGGATTTCCTTTTAAATTAGTTAATTAAATGCCAAAAGCTTCGGCCTATCCGAGCAGGTGCAAAAGCATAAACAAGTTTAACCCTCTTGTAAATGCAAATGATAACAATTCTCATTAAGATTAATAATTTTAGATCCAATCACGCAAAATCACCGTAAGTTGCTACAGTAAGGTATTAAGTAATCAAGGAGATTTTATGAGCGACTTACAAAAAGTGTTATACACAGCCCACACTCACACCACTGGCGGACGCGATGGTGGCACTGCAAAGTCAGATGATGGAAAATTGGATGTATCGTTAAGCGCACCAAGAGCCTTAGGCGGAAATGACGGCGATGGTACGAATCCAGAGCAGCTTTTCGCGGCAGGTTATTCAGCTTGCTTTATTGGCGCTCTAAAAGCCGTAGCAGCTGGCGACAAACAATCGCTACCTGAAGATACTTTTATTAATGCCAGTGTTTCTATAGGGCCAATTGAGCATGGTTTTGGTATTGAAGCCGAGTTAAATGTGTCTCTTGGTGACATGGACAAAGATGACGCCAAAGCTTTAGTAGAAAAAGCGCATCAGGTTTGCCCATATTCAAATGCAACCCGCGGCAATGTTAACGTAACGATTAACGTTTTATAATAATCAGCCTGCCTGATTTGAATTTTGAATTTTGAATTTTGAATTTTGAATTTTGAATTTTGAATTTTGAGAACGCCCTTATTAAAAGGGCGTTTTTATTGTCTAAATATACTCGCTAAAGTCTATTTTTCTGGTTCAGGATCCGACGGCAACGCGCCATCTTTAATGCTACCCGCAGCCTTTGCAGCTTCTAGCTTTTTCTCTGATGCCACTTTTGCTGGATTAAGAATTAAACTAACAATTTTCCAACCGGCTTTTGGCTCTGTCTTTTTGTCAGACTTAAATACACCTACTTTTTTACCGCTAATACTTATCAACGGAATTAACTCTCTGTCGTATTTATTAAGATAGTCTTGGAAAGTAAAGTCTTCACTAATATTAGTGGTTTTGATGATTGCGCCTTTTTTCATTGCGCTAGCCAAATAACCATAAGTCACACTCTCACCAAAAAGCGTTAATTTCTTCGCAAAGCCTTCTGATATTTGATGGCTTTCCATGCTGGCAGTATCACTTGTAGCCAAACCTAGTATCGTTGCTTCATGGCCAAACTCATGCTCAAAGTGTGTCATTACCATTGGGTTTAACTGTCGGTAAGGCGAAAGAACTAGTAAGTTACCAATACCCGTTAAATCTAAACGACGTGATGCATGATCTGAAATTGGATTACCAAAATACGTCCGCACACTCTCCATTCGAGCTTTTTTAATTGCATCCCAGTTAGGATCCGCAATGGTCGATGAAATATTGTTATTATTTAACTCTTTAGCCAGTGCTCTTGTGAAATCACTTGCGCCAAATAATAAGAAACCATTTGGCTCCGGCTCTCTAAGGTCTAGATATTCCGCCACTTTAGTCGACGTTAAGCTTTGCAACACAACGGTGGTGATAATCACCAAAAATACCACAGGTACTAGCACACTCGCTTGTTCATAACCTTGCTCTTCAAGCTTTAGTGAAAACAGCGCTGATACCGCAGCTGCAACAATGCCTCGTGGTGCAATCCAGCTTAATAACGCAAGCTCTTTGAATGACAATCCAGTGCCAAAAGAAGAAAGGAAAACACCTAACGGTCGAGCGATAAATATAATACCGACAATAACCACAATCGCGCCAAAACCAACGGCTTGAATTTCCGCAAAATCGATTCGACTTGCCAGTAATATAAACAGTCCAGAGATCAACAATACGCTTAACGTTTCTTTGAATTCTAGAATATCGTCTACGTTGACGTTTTTCATATTGGCTAAAATCATGCCTGCCACGGTAACCGTAAGCAATCCAGATTCATGTGCCGCCGCGTTTGATAAAGCAAATACACCCAATACAATGGTTAATACCGCTGTATTTTGTAAATAATGAGGGAACCAATTGCCACGTATTGCGCGACCTAAGAAATAACCAACCGCTGCACCAAAGCCCAAACCCGACAAGACCGTTTGACCAAAAGCCCAAAGTGTATGGGTAAAAGCGTCTTGTTGTGTCATTAAGAATTCAAACACTAGTACCGCAAATAAAGCGCCAATAGGATCAATAACAATGCCTTCCCAGCGAAGAATATTTGCTACGTTACCTTTTGGTCTGACCGTTCTTAACATAGGCACGATAACTGTAGGGCCAGTTACCGTAACAATCGCAGCAAAGAGCGCCGCCAAGCCTAGTGGTATATCTAAGCCAATATAAGCTAATGGCGTGACAACAAGCCAGGTCACCAATACACCTATGCTACAGAGATTTCTCACCATGGCGCCATGACCGCCAATATCGGCTATTTTAAGCGTTAAAGCACCTTCAAATAGAATAATAGCAACCGAAAGCGACACTACAGGGAATAGTAAATCGCCAAATAAATCGTCTGCATTAATGACACCAGTAACCGGGCCTACAAATATTCCCGCCACCAGCAAAAACAAAATAGCAGGGAGTTTTACTTTGTGAGCGGTAAACTGACAAGCAATTGAAATTATTCCAACTAGCGCCAGCGCTAGAGTTAAATCTGACATATTAATTCCGGTCCATGAGGATTGTTACCCTCGACAATAACGAACTGTTGATTGTAGAGCAATAATAAAAGAATAGGTAAAAACTAACGAAGTTTCATTCAATTAGGATCAAAAATATAACTATTGGCTGACAGATACAAAAAAACCTAACGTAATTAGTTAGGCTTTAGCTTTAAACGCACTATTTTAGATTAATAAGGCAAAGGAATTTGCTGGTCATTAACTAAAAGTTGCAAATCTTTCAGGCTAATTTTTGATTCGAACTGACTTTCAAGTTCTATAATCATGCCTTGTTGAATAAGAGTATTTAATAACGTACCTGACTGGGCCGTTGCAATCTCTTGAATTTGCTCTTCTGGCATACCTTGAGCCTGTGGGTTTTTACGTATTTGCGACGCAATCATCATTTCTGCAAAGTAACTCGCCAATGGCTTATCCACCAGAAACTTACCATCTGCCTGAGTATGCGTTAACCAAAATTTAGGATCTGCAATCAAGTCAGGCATAGCTTCAATATTTACTAATTCTGAGTTTAAGTTACCCGTGAAACTACCTTGCGTTAGCGTACCGTTAAACTTAGTTAAGTTCATGTGAGGGTTCGCTTTAACCAAAGCTAAAACGTGCGTGTTCATAAACTCACTTTGTATGCGGTCGACTTCAGATAGCTCTGCATCTGCTTTAGCAAGCTGATTTAAGAACTTTTCATACTCATTTAAAAAGTTGTTGTCGATATTGGTAAATTCAAACTCAATATCAAAGTCTTTACCTTCAACTTCGCCGTCAGTGAACGACTCTAGCTCGTAACCTACAACCATAGTTGCCAGTTCTTTTTCACTGTCTAGTTTCGTATCTGTGCTAATGCCAATGCCTTTAAACTCAACGCTGTCAGTCTCGCCAACCTTTGTAAAGTTAACGCTATTTAAAACAATTTTTGCATTAGAGTTATACAAACCCATTGAAAATAGTTGCTCTAAAGGAACTTCACCCGCAAAGTCCATTTTAAGTTCGCCAAGTTTAAGCTCACCATTGGTCATATTGAATAAGGTATTTCCGCCCATTCCTTTATAAACCATATTGTTACTAGACACTTCACCCTTGCCTTGGTAACCATCATAGGTGATTTTTATTGGTTGCTCACAGTCACTACAATCAAAAACAAGCGGCGCTATATTGTCTTGAAATGCGTGAGAACCAAACAATGTCATGTGGTTTTGTAAGGTATAAAAGGCTTGATTGTTTTCAGTAACAATATGATCAGAGATAGACTTTCCGTCTACGCTTGCCGTTAATGACAACCAACCTAAAGTAGCAATGTCGTTAAATAAAAGTGGGCCATGCTGAGCACTTAAATCGATAACGGTATGAATTGACTCTAACGCATCTTGATCATCAGCGGCTGTATTAACCGACGACGTTTCTAAATCTAACGTTAAGCTCACTTTAGCTGAAGTAGAAAACCACGATGATTCAAAATCCGTAAGTTCTGCGTTATAGCCAGCGGTTTCGTTAAGCTTTTCAACTTGTGCTTTTAATGTTGACTCAAGCTGAGAACCAACAACTTTTGGGCCAATTACTGCAGCACCAATCACGGCTACTGCAACAACAGACAAACCAAGTGTAAATTTTTTCATGAAACATCCTTGTTAAGGCAAAATTAAAAATCATCCCTGATTATGCCTGTTATTTGCCATCAAATCGATAGCCAATAATCAATGCTGTTACACGTGCATCCTTATCGCTTCTCATGTGTTCTGCTCGCAAGAACCAATTATCTGAAAAATTCCAATGTCCACCTAACCCCATTCGAATCTGGGTAGACTCAATTTGTTCATGGTGTTCAGGTAAATTGGCGTCTGTTTGAATGAAGCCCATTCCGAACTTTACATAAGCATTCCAATCTTTGCTGCGTTCACGAAAATAATAACCAGCATCGGCGGAAAAACCTTTATATGACACCTCTAAGTCTTCTTTAAGGCTAGGGTTTTGGCTATACAAACTCGCCTCCCCTAGATCCGCATAACTGATTTCCGCAAACCAATGTTGATTAAATTCATAACCTAACGAAAGCTCGTAAGCTTGATGTCCATTATCGTAGACTTTCCATATCGTATTATTTCTATCTGGATAGACGTAAGCTTGTCCAAAAGATAACGCTACATAGGTGCAGGATAGTGGATCATCGGTATTATCAAGTCGACGACAGTCATCTTTTTCAAAATGATCGTCAGCACTAACCGTTAACGATGTTGCCATTAACGACAGTGTCGCAAGGATTACTAGTTTGCGGGCCGCCAACCCTTTGCGGCGAATAAGTGCAAACAGCATTAATAGTGTCGCCATCAAAATATTCATGCTACCACTACCTGTGTACGTAGATTCCACTTTGCCAAAGGCTTGTAGTCGGTCGTTAATACCATCGTTATTAAAGTCTCCGTTTTCTTGATTGTCGGCAATGCCATCGTTGTCGGCATCTAATTCTTTAGAGTCTAAAATGCCATCTCCATCTGAGTCTCTAGTGCCTTCATTGATGTCTGAAATTCCGTCACCGTCAGAGTCCAGGTCTAAATAATCCGGAATGCCGTCATTATCAGTATCAGCATTTCCTTCCAAGGCATCTGGAATACCATCATTGTCGGAATCATCATCAACATCATCACGAATACCGTCGCCATCGCTATCACCACGACCTTCTTGCGAATCTTCTATTCCATCACCATCACTGTCGAGGTCACGATAATTGAGCAAGCCATCACCATCGGCATCTAATGTGTTAATAAGATCATCATCTATTCCGTCACGATTCAAATCACGACCATTAGTATAGGTAACATCTATTGCGTCATCGATGCCATCTTCATCTTCATCACGATTAAGAAGTGGCACTGCTGCTTGCTCTTCCGTATCAGATAAACCGTCATTGTCACTATCAGTATCTAGATAGTCTGGAATACCATCACCGTCCGTATCTGGAATTGCGAATATGTCATCCACACCATCTTGGTCTAAATCTACACCCATGGTTGCGTCTACATCATAGGCATCGTCGATTCCATCAAAGTCGCTGTCTAATCCTGAAATAGGTGGACGATCTGTTTCGATATAATCAGCAATACCGTCGTTATCGCTGTCCGCATCGCGACTGTCAATGACTCTGTCACCGTCTGAATCGACATTGCCTTCCTTGATATCCGAGATACCGTCATTATCGTCATCATTATCAATAGCGTTTACAGCACCATCTAAATCGACATCGTTATTACCACCAGTACCTCTAAGCGTTAGGTCACTGTCAACACGATCTTCAATACCGTCGTTATCTACATCGGCCATGAAGTCAATTCGACCATCACCATCGGCATCAAAAGCTTGTTCTGGCGTATTCGCAATATCAAAAGTGCCATCACCGTTACTGTCTAAATCTCTGAAATCAAAGATTCCATCATTATCAGTGTCCGTCGGCTCTGTCACTAAAGGTTCGTTGCTATTCGCTATACCATCTTTGTTCGCATCCAGAGTCGGCGCTTCTAAAGAATCTAAACGACCATCGTTATCAGAATCCAGGTCAAACATATCGATAACGCCATCACCATCAATGTCAACTTGAACAGAATCAACAATACCATCGTTGTTGTCATCCCTATCTAGCACAAAGTCGGCGTCGTAAGCATCATCTACACTATCTCCATCAACATCCATAAAACTCGAATTAGCTTCCACACTATCAGCGATACCGTCGTTATCGCTATCAGGATCTCGATAGTCTGGCAATGCATCACCATCGGCATTGGCCGTCACAATAGTTAAGTCGTCTAAACCATCGTCATTTACATCAATTCCACCAGTAATAGCTGCGTCAAACGAATCGTCTATCCCGTTGTTATTGGTATCAGCTCCAAGTGTAAAGTCCGCATCGTAAACATCATAAATGCCGTCACTATCTGAATCTATTTGCAATGCTACAGATTCAATCGCATCAGGGATTCCATCGTTATCTGAGTCAACCTCTTTATAGTCTGAAATACCATCGGCATCGCTATCTAAGCCGCTAACCGTGTCATCAATTCCATCATTATTAGCATCAGTACCGCCTGTTATGTCCGCATCAAGCAAGTCATCAATGCCATCGTTATCTGAATCAAACCCTGACAATGCGAATTCTGTACCGTCAGCGAGTCCGTCGTTGTCACTGTCTGGGTCTAAGAAGTCTGGAATACTATCAGAATCAGCATCACCTATACCTTCAATGATATCTGGTATACCATCACCATCTTCATCGATTGATGTGTCTAAATAATCAGGTGTGCCGTCTAAGTCACTGTCACCGTTACCTTCTATTTGATCACTAATTCCGTCGTTGTCAGAATCTGTATCTAGACGATCTGGAATTCCGTCACCGTCAGAGTCACCTAGTTGTTCTTCGGAATCTAAAATGCCGTCATTGTCTGAGTCTGTGTCATTAAAGTTGGGTAGACCGTCACCGTCAGGGTCAGAGTTACCTTCTTCTAAGTCTGATAAGCCGTCGCCATCTGTATCAACGTTGCTGTCTAAATAGTCAGAAACACCATCGTCATCGCTATCGGCAAAGACAATATTGTCGTCAACACCATCATTATTAACATCCACGCCACCGGTTACATCGACATCAAATGCGTCATCAATTCCGTCGTTATCGCTATCAATGCCCGTCGCCATCGCTTCAGTACCATCTGGAATTCCGTCGCCGTCACTATCTGTGTCTTGGAAATCAGGTACCATATCAAAGTCAGTTTGATTATTACCTTCAATCGCATCTGGCAAGAAATCACCATCACTGTCTCTATCTTTGAAATCTGGCTGGCCGTCGTTATCAGTATCAATTAACACAAATGCATCATCAATTCCGTCATTGTTGGCGTCTGCTCCGCCTGTGGCATCGGTATCAAGAGTATCTGGAATGCCATCATTATCTGTGTCAGTTGCAGCAATACCAGCTTCAATACCATCAGCAATGCCATCATTATCGCTATCTGGATCTAAATAGTTTGGTATTCCATCACCATCAAAATCTTGATTACTAGGTGCTAACGCATCATCAATACCATCGTTGTTTGCATCGGTACCGCCTGTTGTATCGACGTCAAAGGCATCGTCAATACCATCATTGTCTGAATCAACACCTGAGCTGCCCATTTCAAGGAAGTCTGGCAAGCCATCATTGTCGCTATCAGGATCTTGGAAGTCAGGAATACCATCGTTGTCGGTATCGGCTAACAATGCATGTGTATCATCATCAACACCGTCGCCATTTAGATCGAGGCCACCCGTTTGATCGACGTCAAATACATCTAAAATACCGTCATTATCGGTATCAACCATTGACACTCCGGCTTCTACTGCATCAGGAATACCGTCGTTATCACTATCTAAATCAACACTATCGTTCGCCGTGTCTTGGTCACTATTAGCTGCTGCAACATTGTCATCAATACCGTCGCCATTAACGTCTGTTCCTAGAGTTTGATTTACGTCGAACTTATCATCGATAAGATCACCATCGGTATCGACAAACACACTGCCGGATTCGAAGTAATCAGGGATACCATCTCCGTCACTATCAACATTAATGTAGTCTGCTGGCGTTCCTGAGTCGAAATTATTTGCTGCAACTAAATCGTCTACACCATCATTGTTTGCGTCGAGGCCACCCGTTGCGTCAACATCAATTGAGTCAACAATGCCATCATTGTCAGAGTCTAAAATAGACGCACCTGCTTCTATAGAGTCAGTAATATTGTCTGCATCAGAATCCGTATCTAAATAGTTCGGGATACCATCGCCGTCAGTATCAGTTGGTTGAGTCGTCGGATTATTGTCTAAATCTAGGTTTGCATCTTCTTTTGCCGTTGCAATACCATCGTTATCATCGTCTGGATCAAGTGCGTCAATTACCCCATCATTATCTGAATCAACTGGGTTATTTTGATCAACCACTTCAACGCCATCGTTAATGCCGTCTCCGTCAGAGTCCGGATTATTAGGATCGGTTCCTAATGTTGCTTCAACATTATTTGTTAGCCCATCACCATCAGTGTCGTAGCTGATAAACACCGAATCTCCGATATTGTTATTTGAGAAATCATCAACACTTGTCGAATTCGCGACTGATACATCAATATTGCCGTTACCATCTGGCACAATATCGGCGGTATATTGATCTAGTGAGACTTGGATGAAGTTTGTAGCCGAGCCGTTTACCACCACAATATCTGAAACTACAAAACCGGTTACATTTTCTGAGAAATTAAATTCTAATGGAATTGGCGCTAATGTAAGAACCTCTGCTGGCGCATTATCAATAGATAGAGTAGGCGCGGCAGTATCTTTATCACCGGTTTGTTGCATTGCTAAACCTATGTTACCAACCGCATCCGTTTGATTGGCATTCGCGATTACAACACCCGTTCCGTCTAAAATATTAGTGACGTTTGTAGTCGCAGACCAAGTTCCACCACCAGAACAAACAACCGATTGTGAGCTTAAGTTTGCACCGGTTACATTAACTGTAACGTTGCCATCTCCCACCGTACATGAGCCTGATAATGGATAGCTAGCTTGATTAGCTAAATTCGCATTTGCCAATGCATTTATCGCGACTACCGGCGCAACGGAATCTTTATTCGCCTGCTGAACTGCGGCGCTGCCAGTATTTGAGAAAGCATCTGTTTGACTCGCGGTTACCGATACGGCATTTGAGCTGTTGGCAATAGGCGAAACGTCAAACGTTGTGCTCCAAGTGCCACCACTACATGCTACAGATTTACTAGAGGGTGCCGCCGCTCCACTGATGCCAACAGTGACATTGCCATCCGCTGTCATACATGTTCCAGAAACTGGGTAGCTCGCTTGATTGGCTTGCGTCGCAGTTGGAGGTGTGTTTGTAGTCACCACTGGTAAGGCTGCGTCTTTATCCCCAGCTTGTTGAGCAGCGGTTCCGACATTGCCAACCGCATCAGTTTGTGTTGCATTTGCTTCAATCGCATCGGTTCCATCTGTAATTGAAGTTATATTAAATGTTGCACTCCAAGTGCCGCCACCACTACAAGCTATTGGTGCATTCGTTGGGGTTAGGCCAGACGGTGAATTGTCTTTATCATCAACCGTTACTGTTAAGTTACCGTCTCCAACAGTACAAGTACCTGTCACATTATAAGAAGCCTGATTAGAGTCATTACCGTTTGCTAACGCATCAATAGCTACACTCGGTGCCACTGTATCCTTTTTCGCGGTATCGTTAACTGTGCTTAAGTTGCCATTGGTATCCGTTTGTTCTAAATAAACTTCAACCGCATCATCACCTTCTGCAACTGCAGTTACATCTGTCGTCGCACTCCACATACCAACATTACAAGTGACTCTTTGGCGCTCTGGTGTAGCATTAGGAATATAAACTGATACCTCGCTTGCTCCACTTTCACACATTCCAGTCACGGTATAACTAGCTTGATTAGACTGAGTGGCGGCAGGAGGTGTATCGAGTGTAAGCGCTGGACCCGTTGTATCTTTATCTGCCGTTTTTTGAGTCGCAGAACCAGACGTATCAAACGCATTGGCAATAATGGCACCCGAACCATCAGCAATACTGCTAACATCAAACGTTGACTGATAAGTGTTATTTACACAAGCCGCTGTTTGCGCGGGCAAACCGGTAACCGTAATTGTGACATCGGTATTTGCATCTAAGCAGCTGCCGGTAATTTTATAACCATATTGATTCGCAGCTGACACAAGCACGAGGTCATCAATCGCAATAGCTAAGGCGCTTTTGTCTGCCGTTTTCTGCACTGCATTACCCGTATTGCCATTTTTATCGGTTTGAGATGCATCAATTATGATGGTGTCAGCGCCATCAGAAAAGCCAGTCACATCAAAGGTTGCTGCCCAGGTCCCACTTGAGCTACACGCGATTGGCGCATTAGTTGGTGCCTGGTCTATTGGTGTTCCATCTGCATCATCAATTAATACAGTTACGTCACCATCACCAACGTTACAGGTACCCGTAACATTGTATGTATTCTGATTTGCTACGTTTGCTCCTACTGGATCATCAATTACAACATCAGGAGCGGTTGAGTCTGCCGAACCTGAGATGGTAAAGCGATAATCTTCTACTTCACCCGTTGATTTAGAGCCGCCGAAGTCGTTAGCGCTAAATGCGGTATTGGCAATTCGAATTCGAATATACGTATCTCCAATTACTCGCCCCGCAGGAATTGAAGTCCAGTTAATTTCAATCTCTTCGTTATATGTACCTGCGTTAATTAAGTCGTTTACTTCATCAACAGAGGCACTAGCACCGATATTCGCTATTTCACTAGTGAATTCGTCAGCTTCAAACGTGCCGTTGCCATCAAAGTCGATCCATGCGCCAATGTATGCATCAGATCCATTAATAGACGTTACTTTTGCCCGAACAGTGTAAGTAGTTTGAATGTCATCAAGTTGGTCAAAAGTTGCAACCCCATCGTCCACATCGTCAGAAGCATTGCCGCTACTATCGTCAAAACCATCGGAGAAACCATCAACGTCGCCAGAAGGCGTTAACCCTAGAGATACACCCTCAACAATAGTGTGACTGGGGCCTGAAGAAGATAATAAAGTTTGATAGGTATCTGGGGCATCCCCTAAATCACCGCCAGGTTCAGAACGCAAGCTTCTTGCTTTAAAGAATGCCCATGAATCCAAAGTTGCGTCAAAGTCATCAATTATACCTACAGCCACGGTGGCAGTTTGATTTTCAACAACTGACGCACGGCACGTCACTCTTTTTGTAAAACCATTCATTTCAGTATCATAAATGGAGTTATTGGCATTTCCGTCGTTAGTATCCTCAGGATCATTATTTATGTAGAGCTGACTGTTTACATTTGCGTTAACCGTTTCTATTGAGAATATTTGATTGTCTGGTGTCAGCGCACAGTTTGCATAAACACCCGCGCCTGAACCGTCTTTATCGACCATGATTTTAAATTTATCATTAATGCCACCCGTTATGTATTGAGTGTACTCATCGGAGCCAAACGTAAAATCAATAATCAAAGTATCGAATGTTGGTAGCACTTCAAACTTAAGTTTAGCTATATTGTGGCCAGTTTCACCTAAGTCACTGTCAGCTGTTCCACTGCCAACGCCTTGCCCTCCATCACCATAGGTTTCGCTTGTTGTATTACTATTGGTTGCAGCGGTAGAAATCACATCCTCTACTCGGCCACTGCTTATGATTACACCTGAGTCGAATCCTTCAATCCCATCTGGGTTGAATAAAAAATCAAACCCTTCAAACAATCCAAATTGAAACGCACCAACGCCAGAAATTGATTCATTTGAGATAGTTAAACCTTCCCCCGCTAAATTATTTATCAGAACGGACGCATCATTAACTGTGGTAACTTTTTCGCCATTTACCCCAGTCGTTTCAGCAAATGCCAAATAACTAGGCGCCATAAATGTTGCGACTATAAGTGTCGGTAAGAGACGTTTGGAGGATTTCGACTTTTGATTCATGCACGCTACCTTTCAAGAACTTAGGTTAAATGACGTCCATGTCGATAATTTAACGAAGTTAAATTCCTACTAAGAGTAAGCGTAGATGAAGATATAAAAAGTTGGTAAATTTAAATGTAGGTGATTTCTGGGTAAGTTTAGCAAGATAACTAGTGGCGTATCATACTGCATTAGATATAGGAAATATCCTGGTATAAATACAGGAAATTCCCTACCAATATAAATAGGCGATATTCCCAAAACTCTATTGAAGCAGTCGTAGATAAACGCTATTAAAGTGCTAAAGTCGTTGTAGCGATATCCAATTGTCTCAATCTATAATCCGAGCCTACAAAATTAACACTCTTGCCCAGCAGCCCAGCCACTTGCCCAAGCCCATTGGAAATTATAGCCGCCTAACCAACCACTTACGTCCACAACTTCACCAACAAAGTAGAGTCCTTGAACGGTTTTGCACATCATTGATTTAGACGATATCGCATTGGTGTCCACGCCGCCTAAGGTAACTTCTGCTGTTCGGTAACCTTCCGTGCCGTTTGGTTTTATTTGCCAAGCACTTAAGGTTTGTACCACGGCATCAAACTCTTTGTGTTGCAGTTGCTTTAGAGGCTTGTCGGCAAGCTTTTGCTCGGCTAATAATACTTCAACAAAACGTTTAGGCAGCCATTGCGCTAAGGTGTTTTTAAGACTTTGATTTGGCGACTTTTGTTTTTGTTCCGTTAGGCTTTGTTCAACGTCCATGCTTGGCAATAAATCTATGTTTAATGCTTCGCCCGGTAACCAGTAGTTAGAAATTTGTAAAACAACCGGTCCAGATAAACCACGGTGAGTAAATAACATGTCTGCCGCAAAGGACGTTTGGTCTTTAGACTCGATTCGCACTGGCAAACTTACACCAGAGAGCTCTGACAAAGCGTCTTTATCTGACTGATGTAACGTCACCGGAACTAAGCCAGCTTTTGTTGGTAAAACGGGCAGGCCAAACTGCTCAGCAACTTGATAACCAAAGGGTGTTGCACCTAACTTAGGCATGGATAAACCACCCGTGGCAACAACCACGCTTTCCACTTGGTATTTAACCGAAGGTGTTTCAACAACAAACCCTGAATCTACTTTTTCTACGCTTTTGATATCGGTACGGAGTCTAACGGTGGCGTTGGCGCCTTGGCATTCTGACATTAATATACGAACAATTTCTTTGGCGCTGTCATCACAAAATAGCTGACCAAAATCGCGTTCGTGGTATGCCACATTGTATTTCGCAATGAGCCCCAAAAAATCCCACTGGGTATAACGAGATAACGCCGATTTTACGAAATGAGGGTTACTACAAAGGTAGTTATTTGGCTCAACGTCCATATTGGTAAAATTACATCGGCCACCGCCTGATATTAAGATTTTTTTGCCCGCTTGCTTGGCATGATCAAGTACCAAAACCTTACGGCCACGGTAACCCGCTTGCGCTGCACACATCAAACCTGCAGCACCTGCACCTATTACGATCACATCAAAATCTTTATTCATTATTACCAACTATGCCAAACTCTATTTAATGCGCCAATTGTACTTACTAAACTAGTACGAATCCAAAAGGTCACCGTTATCAAAACAGCGCGCATTTTCCTTGATTCCCTCACTAATCACAACTTCTTAAATAAAAGAATAAAAAGTAAACAACTAAGTCACTCAAACTGTAGAGTATTTAGCCTAACTCCATTATAATCGCCGCCGTTATTAGGTCTTTTTTTTGGTGAGTCATGTTTCGGTCATTTTTCAGTGTTATTTTAGTTATTTGCGTGTGCTTACCCACATTTACGAACGCAAAAACCTTATTGCGTGATGACGATGACTTTGAATTGGAACCTATGTTTAGAGATAAAACATGGGATATGTCTGCGGAACTTGGCGTTCTTATTACTTCTGGCAGCACACAGTCAACGTCTTTTTTAGCGAAAGCAAATGCCAATCATGAATGGCAAAATTGGCGAATGAAGTATTCATTTAACGCGCTTTATAAAAAAGATGACGTTTACGATGAAGAGCAACAAAAGAAATTTTTAAGACCAGCGCCGAACAGTATATTTTTAATATCCAAGCCGATTACGAGCTAACGGAAACCGATGCTGTATTTGGTTTTTACAGTTACACCGACGACCGATTTGGGGCTTATGTAGAATACGCTACCATTGTAACCGGTTACAGTTTTAGAGCCGTAAATGACGATGATATGGTGCTTGATTTAAACCTTGGTCCTGGTTATGCCAAAGGGCTTACCTTTGAAGGCGAAAGTGAACAAGGTTTTATACTACGTGGCTCCGCTGCGTTTAAGTGGGACTTTACCGACTATGCTCGGTTTATTCAGAATGTCTCGGTAGAAACAGCAGGATTTAACACCCGTACCATTTCTGAAACATCGTTAAATACAAGACTGACTAGTTCTATGCAAATGAAAGTCGGTTTTAAAGCAACACACAATACAGAAGTAGAAGGTGATCAACCTAAGCTTTCTACTGAAACCTCATTAACATTAGTAGTAAATATTTAAACTTGGTCTCATTGGACTAAAAGATTACAAAAAGGATTCAAAATGAAAAAATTATTACCTCTTAGCATGCTTACCGCTGCAATCTTAGCGCCTTCAGCATTTGCAGAAGATGAAGTTAAGCCTCTTGAAGTTTCTGCAGAAGCAGGTGTTTTAATCACGACTGGTAACACAGAGTCTTCTTCTTATTTTGGTAACGTTACTGTTGTTCAAAATCTTGATGAGTGGAAAAACACATTCACTTTCGACATTCTGAAAAAAGAAAACGAAACTGAAAATGCAGCTGGCGACACAGTGACAGAAACAACGGACGACCGTTATACTCTTTCTGCACAAGGCGACTATAAAATTGGTCCTAAGTCAGCACTATTCGTTTTTGGTAGCTATACAAACGATGAGTTTGGCGCCTACGAAAAATACTCTACAGTTGCTGCTGGTTATAGCTTCCGCGCTTTACAAAAAGACAACATGTACTTAGACGTTAACGTAGGTCCTGGTTACACATCAGCTGAAACCCAAGACGGCGAAACTGAAGACGGTTTTGTTGGTCGTGCGTCTGGTGCATTCCAATGGAAAGTTTCTAAGTCAGCTACATTTGTTCAAAACGTTAGCTTAGAGTATGCAGACTTTAATACTCGTACTATCACTGAAACAGCGTTAAAAACAACGTTGACTGACATGATGAAAATGAAAGTAAGCTACAAAACAATCACTAACTCAGACGTAGCGCCTGGCTTAGACAAAACAGATACAGAAACAGCGGTAACATTGGTTGTTAACTTCTAATATTGATTAATTAGAAGCTGTATATACATTTCATCTCATACTTTTAAGTTAATCGTATGAGATGAAACTTTTACCTTACATGGTGTTTCACCAATATACTCTCCGTCGGCCTCTATCTCTAGACCAGACGTGGTAATTTCTGCTTCATCTTCTTTTTGCATCTTGTCATGAAAAACACCTTTAGAAGATAAATGCCTGCCTTTTGTTAATTTAAGCAACAACATCACTTTAGGAATAACCGACAACTTTGGCGCTCGAATAACCGTTAAAGACTCAGTTCGACCATCTTGATTAGGTGCAATTGGCAACCCACCACCAAAGTACTGGCTGTTGGCAAAAGCCGTTATGAGATTTCGATATTTTGTGGTTTTTCCTTTAAGCACAAGTTCGCACTTGGGCTCTTGGTAAAAAGGAATGTGCCGTAAAGCCGCGACTAAATAACTTAGTGACCTAAACAAAGACTTTTGATGGGCAAGTTGTTTCGCAATCACAGCATCAAAACCTACGCCTAAAACGTTATTAAAATACCGAACTTTATTATCGTAGTGACATTCACCTAAATACAGTGTTTGCACTTGATTACCCAATACAATATTAATTAGGTCCTGTTGTGAATGACCTTTCTGCTTTGCTTTATTAAACCATTGCTTGGAAAAATCATTGCCTGTGCCGGCTGGTAACAACCCAACATTTATTTTATGACTTATATTTTGGTGCAACTGGGCGTCAACTATACAATTGACCACCACATTGAATGTGCCATCACCGCCTAATATCACCACGTCGGTATACTCTTTCAAGTGTGCTCTAAAGTAGTACTGATTAGCCGTTAAATTAGCTTCTGTAGGATATAAGGTGTAATTAAGCGATCGATGTTTAAGTTCGCTAATTAACAGAGCCAATAGCTTTTGTCTTTTAGCACTTTGAACCGGATTAAATACCACTAAGTAGCGAATTGCTGTTTGAGCCTCAGGCTCCATATTTTGCGCTTCTGGCATTGTTACTTCAGGCATTTGCACTACTGGCATTTACAGGCGTTATTTAGGTTCAATTTCAATTTGTTGCTCATTAAGACGAATAATTGATGGGCCGCGCTGACGGTCATTCACTTTGTTTTTACCGCCAAATTCGACAACCGTGCCGGCGTATAAGGTATGGTTTACATGAATTTCAATCACATCCATGTAATCTCGACGACGCTGAATAATTCTTTTTCGTTGGTAACTTAGCTTGTCCGCTAGTTTTGATGTTTTGGCAATGTTGCGTTTGAGATCTTGTTTTTGCTCTTCAGACATCAGCATTTTTAGTTTGTCTTTAAGCGTTTCTTGCTCTTCCATAATAGGTTGGAGCTTTTCCCAAATTTGATTTTCTTTTTGCTTAAATACCTTAAATGTGCGATTCATTGAAATTTTTGTATCGGCACCCGCTGGAGCGCCCATATGTCCAACTTCAATACCTTTGCTCACTTCAATGTTACCGCCAATTAACTTACCGTTAGCTTTAATGCCTTGGCCAACTCTTAGCGACGCTGCAATTAAGTTACAGTGCGATAGTTGTTTATGCACAAATACATCTCGCTTTGAGCGAATATCAATTTGATTAGCAAAGGCGATGTTTACTCGGTTTCCAGCCTCTAAAAGACAATTGTACTGACGACCTTCTACTTCAGGCTCTAGTAGTTTTCCGGACGCTCCTGCGATTACCGTGATTTCACCTTGGCAACGAATTGAGGCTGACTCAACAAAACCTCCAACCACTACGTCACCCGTTGCTACCACTCGCATATCAGGTGAAACATCACCGCTAATGATCACAGTACCATTAAATTTGATATGGCCTTGCTTAGGCGTAAGCTCACTCACGGTATATACATTATCTACTTCCATACGGTCGTCTATAACTCGCGCTAATCCTTCACGACTCGCCACTAAAACATTTGGATCTGAATCATCAACAATCGTGCCTTGTGATAATTCTAAGTTTGCGTCTTTTCCTGGAGTGGGAGGCAAATCATCGCCTAAAACATTACGACCAGGCTTGCCGTCCGTTGGTGGGATCTTTTGATAAATTTTTTGACCGGGTTTTACCGTTTCAATATCGCCCAAATCTCTAAGGTCGACTTTGCCGCCCTCTTTTTCTGCTGGTTTTCTTAGCTTGTCAGAAAACAATTCAATTAGAGGTTTAAATCGCGCATTTTTTCCATGTTTAGGATCAAGACCAAAAGCAATGTCACCCTCAAAAATTTCACCCGGCGCGGCATCAAATCCCTTTTCTAATAGCTTTTCAATTTTTGAACGTTTGAGCCCAAATCGAACGCCTTGGGCTTTGCAGGTTTCTTTTACATCGTCTAATGAAGGCATTTCGCCGCCATAAGCACTGACAATTTTCAGTTTTGCAGTCATTTTGTCAGGACTAATCGTCACTAACAGCTCTGCGTCCCTAATTTCGGCAATTTGATGGCCAATGTCTGCCGTCTCGTATTCGCCTTTCTCTATATTTTCAATTTTTTCGTTAGCAAGCTCAGTAAAATTAATAACTTCTTCAGTTAATAGGTAAGCATCATAAACAGCCGACTCTGAAAAGGCGTCCATTACGTCTTTTTCGCGGACAGCTTTAGTATCTCTGTCACAATGGAGAGAGATAAACGTGTCTTTGCCTTCCTGCGAAAATTTAAAATTACTCACAATACTTCCTATTACTGCTCAAATACATTTTGTTGCCGAATTTGATTGTACCCAAGTTTCGTGCCGAAATGCATTATCTTTTATACTAAATTTGTGGATTAATTGAACATTTGCAGTCCATAATAAGATATTGAAACAAGGAGCTTTTGCAATGTTGAAACTTATATCGGCCACAATACTCATTTTCATTAGCTTTGTTGTGTTTTCTCATGCAGAACACGACAAACCTAGATATGTTGCAAATAGTGGCGTAGACCAGGGGCGATGCGATAAAGTCACCACGCCATGTAAAACCATTGGTTATGCTGCCGAGCAATCCAATAAAGGTGACGTTGTTTATGTTGCTTCAGGTGACTATTACATTGAATCCGCATCGGATATTTTTTATATCACTAGCTCACTTGTTAAGGTGAAAGGTGGTTATTCCACTTCCGACGGCTTTAAGTCTCAAAACACTAAGGTAAACGTCACACTTGTGCACGGCGTAGCACCTAAATATCATCAAGTTTTTGTCGAAAAAGGCTTAGTTCCAAACGCTGATTCTAAAGCCATGAGTAAAGAGAAACAAGCTGAGCTCAATTCACAAATTTCAGCCGCTTCAGCATTAACCAAACAACAGCAAAACTTAACCTGTATTGATGGCGTAGCTGGTGACTTTGAATGTAATAACATGAGTTTAGTTTCACATGTTCCACTAGAAAACATGTCTGAAAAACCAACTTCTGCAAATGATGTATGGGGTCACGTAGATTTAAACACCAACAAGGAATACGCCATTATTGGAGTTAAAAATGGCACTGTCGTTTTTGATATATCTGAGCCTTCTGAGCCTGTTGAAGTTGGTTATATTGTCAGTCAATTAGCTTCATGGCGTGATATTAAGGTTTATCAATACTACGACGAGGGCGCCAATAGATGGTTTGCCTATGCATTTGTTTCTACTGACGGTGCTAACGATGGTATTGCGATTATTGATTTAAACAAGTTACCTGAATCTGCTGAGCTTATTGAAAAAAATTACACAAATAGCAGTGCACATAATATATATATTTCAAACGTAGATTATTCTACGGGCGTACCTATTAATGACTATATTCCAAGGTTACATGTATTAGGATCGTCTGATTACGGTGGCGCACACCGAAGCCATTCATTAGAAAATGTTCTTGCACTAAACCCTGAATATATCCCTAGAGACAAAACGCGTTCTGACTATTCTCATGACGGCACCTCTATGATAATTACCGGAGACCGCGTGCAAGATCAATGTGATCGTTCCGGTGCATTCTGTGATGTTTTTATCGACTTTAATGAAAATGAATTACGCTTATGGGACCAAACTGTACCTAGCGAAACCAAAGAATTAGGCCATGCAACTTATACCGATGCACAGTATGTGCATTCAGGATGGTGGAGTGAAGACAAACAGTACATTTTCCTGCACGATGAGCAGGACGAACAATACAATGGCATCAACACAACCTTGTACGTGTTTAATGTTAAAGATGTGAGAACCCCAAAACTTGTCGGTCGATGGACAGGCCCTACCGGAGCAATAGACCATAATGGGTATGTTCGTGGTAACCGTTATTACATGTCTAACTATGAAAAAGGCATCACTGTATTAGATATTACGGACCCGGAAGAGCCTGTGCAGATAGGCTTCTTTGATACTTTCCCAATTCGTAACAATACTAGTTTTAATGGCGCTTGGGGTGTTTATCCGTTTTTACCTAGCGGACTAATATTAGCAAGTGATATTAACTCAGGGTTATACATTTTAACCGACGACACTCGTAACGTGAGTCAAGGAAAAGTACAGTTTGCCGAAGCTTCGTACGGTGCTGAAGAAGGTGAATCAGTTACATTTGTTGTGGAACGAGTTGATGGCTCTACCGGCAACGTCAGTGTAGATTATAGAAGTTTACAAATGTCTGCCAATGGTTCCGACTTCACAGAGTCTACTGGTACCTTAACTTGGGAAGCTGGGAATTCAGAGCCTAAAGAAATTTCAGTATTAACAACATTAGATACAGAGCTAGAAACTAAAGAGAGCTTTATGATGACGTTATTTAATGTTCAAGGTGGCTTAACATTAGGTCAGCATCGTTCATCAGAAGGGGTTATAGATGGTTCGGCTTATGTTGGTTCATTTGCCTTTGAGAGCTCAACACTAGAGCTTTATGAAGGTATTGATGCAGTAAATGGGCAAACTGAAAAGCAAATTAAATTAACACGTTCGCTACAGGACTCTGGGCCAGTTTCAATTACCATTGGCATAGACTCGTCAACAGCAGAAAATGCACAAAACGAGATAATACTCATTGAAGATACCGTTACCTGGGAAGATGGGGAACTTGGCGATAAGTTTATAACCATCTCACTTGCAGACGACAACGACTCTGAGTCTATAAAAGAAGTTGTTTTATCAATTGAGTCATATACACCTAGCGACTTAATTGCTGATACAAAAATGACAATCACGGTTTTTGACGATGAATCAAACCAAGCTCCTAACTTTGATACTGTTGAATTTTCTGCCGAGCTCTTTTCAATGTATAACATGGCTGCACGCATTAAAAACCTGACAGATGAACAATCAAATAGACTGTCATACCGATGGGAAATTCTATCAGGGCCAAGCTCAGCTTACCTAAGGTCTGAGAATATACTGCAAGCCTTATTCAATGCTGACGAAGTAGGTAGCTATGAAGTTAGACTCACTGTCACTGACATTTTTGGCTTATCAACATCAAAAATCCTGAAATTAAACGTCGTGGCACAGGCCACAGATAATGGAACCGTTAGCGGTACCGTGTCTGCAAGTCTGTTAACACTCGTGCTAGGCCTGGTATTTATACGCCGAACACGTCAAAACCTGATTAAACATTAAGCAATCAATTAAAATGAGGTAAATCAGGGAGTGACAAGCAATTTAACTTTGCTTATACTTCCTGAGCTTCATTAAGCCCCCTTAGCTCAGTTGGTTAGAGCATCCGACTCATAATCGGCAGGTCCCCTGTTCAAGTCAGGGAGGGGGCACCATTTTACAAGACTCTCCCAGTAAGTATCCACTTACAAAGATATCAAAAACTGTATTTGTAGCAGGTTTGTAGCATTTTATTCATACATTTTATTTCTATTAATTTAAAATCTTACTTGAGACAGGTATCTTTGAAAGTTTAAAGGTTTCATTTGAGCTTGATTTAATATGACACTAATAATCGAATAGAATAGAAATAGTGGTTTTTTAGTATGAGACACAGCCAGAATTGTACTCGGTCCAGGTAACGCTGATAGTTGCCCATCTATGTCTTGATTTAAAAACACACCCTTCTTTAAAATGCAAATACTATCAATTCTTTGATGGATTTGACTATTGGAGTGCAGCTCCAGAAACGACTCTTCCAATGATTCCAATCCAATTGAATCAAAAGCGAAAACAAAATGAGCAACTGGCCAATTTTCCCAACAACGACCATATAAATTGTGAGTAGATTGGATTTCACTATTTGAATTAAAATAAGCAGTTTTTTCTAACTTTTTAACGCTCAACATATTTTCATATGATTTTTTTAGCTCACTTTTATTTAACATTGACTTAACTTCTATTACTGCATAAATGCACTCTATTGGTAAAACTTTCAGATCCGCAGTTTGAAAAAAAACAGGGGTTTTTAATTCATCATAAATAATTATATCCAACTGCTTAGAGCTTGCTCCATTTGAGTCTATTGCTTGGCCACTCGTAATACCTAGACCTTTTGGCAAGTATTGAATTAGAAAATTTTTAACTATTTCCTCGTTTGATGCTCCTTTGGAGCCTGAGTGTTTTAGGCTCGTTTTTGTAGACTCAAAATCGACTAACATACGTTGAGAAACTTGATTGAATAGCTCATTTAAATCCATTAAAACCACCTATTATTGTTTATTTACTATTAACTAATTTATAATGTCGCACTAAAAAATATCTAACTCAATGTTAAAACTATACTTATATTCAAACCATAAGAGTGTAATGTGTAATGATATAATCAGCTTTAATCTTGGAGGACACTTTGGAAAAACGTACTAAGAAATCCGTGTTAATTACAGATATTGATAATACACTATTCGATTGGTTTGAAATTTGGTGTGCAACTTTTAAAACACTACTGCATAAAACTTCAGAGATAAGTGGGATTCCTCTAAAGCAGCTTATCAGTGAAATTAGACCTATTCATCAAAAGCACGGTACAGCCGAGTATGCTTTTGTATTAGAAGAAATACCTAGTCTATTAGACAAGTATGGGACAGCAAAAGGAATCAATCATGCATTAAATGAAGCTATTCATGCAGCGCGTAGTAATAGAATGAATCATTTGAAATTGTATAAAGGCGTTTATGACACCCTGTCTACATTGAGAAACTAAAAGGGTTAGGGTGATTGCCTATACCGAATCCAAACAATGGTATACTAAGTATCGATTACAGAGATTAGGGTTAGACTACTTCATCGAAGCTGTCTATTCACCCAGCGATCACTCTACGCTACCAATTGATGAGAGTGAACGAACTGATATTACTTTTAATAATACAAAATTTTTACATACGCCAGAAGGTGAACTTAAACCTAATCCCAAAATTTTATTAGACATTATCGATAACGCAAATGTTATGCCTGCAGATTGTGTCTATATTGGTGACTCTGAAATAAAAGATATTGATATGGCCCGCGAGGCAGGGGTAACTTCAGTATTTGCAAAGTATGGTAATTTACATTTTGACACTAGACCAGAAGACTACAACCTATTAAGGTCAGTAACTCATTGGACAGATAAAGACGTAGCTCGAGAAAAACAATTGAAAGAAAATGCAGCCCACCATAAAGCAGATTTTGAAATTGACGAATTTAGCCAGTTAATTGACCTATTTGACTTTAGACGTTGAACCTTACCTTACTCGAACAATCGGTAATTTAGTCAAGGAAGCTTAAATGAGAGTACCGTCAAGTATACAGCCACATGAAAGAGCAACTTTGCTTGTGGAAATTTGGAAACAATCAACTCAAGTTCAGCAACACTTTAATGATGTATCCATGAAAGTGCGAAAGTTTGCAATTGTAATATTTTCTGCCGTTCTAACCGGTATCGGCCTATCTATTCACAAAAGTGTTTTTCTACAAATATTTAGTTTTGAAATAAGTGCGGCAGTTTTGTTTGCGTTTGCTGGAGCTTTTGTTACTCAATTAATTCATTTTATGGACACATACTGGTACCACATATTTTTGAAGTCGGCTGTAGATGAAACTCTGAAAATTGAAAACAAAATTAAGCCCTTATTAAAGATAGAAAAATTATCTGATGGGATAAGTAAAGCAAGTCAAAGTGTTCAAGTAATTTCACTTTTAGGCCTTATACATTTGCCAATTGGCTATAAAGAAATGTTTATAAAAATTCGTCTAAATTGGTTATTTAAAGCCAAAAATGTTGACAGTTCTACAAGACATGCAATTTTCTATCGATGGCTTATTATGCTTATGATTTTAGCGGGTCTTTTAAGTGCTTTTATTGAACCTCAAGCTACCCAAAATCCTTCAAATAAATTTCTTCACTCAGGTAATGTACCAGAGGTATATTTTGTATCCGGTAATAATGTCAGGCTTAGGGAAGGAAACTCACAAAACTCAGCAATTAGAGCAATAATTCAAAATGGACAGAGAATCCAAGTATTACTCGACGATGGCACAACTTGGATTAAAGTACGTATTCTCATTAATAATCAATCTAAAGTTGGCTATATTCATAGAGACTTTATTGATAACCTAAAATAAATCTAAGTACCGTTATTTACAGAGGTCCATGATAAAGCAAACACTAAAAACCTATCAAACCTATACCACCTCACCCAATTATTGATTAGGTGGTATAGGTAGTTTAGGTTTAATCAAATACTTCCTCCAATTTGCACCCCAATAAATTAGCAAACTTCAGCTTTAATTCTTTCGGTGTATCTAGCTCGTAATAACCACCTCGATCTGATCGGCCCAGTCGTTTTACCTTCATGTTCTTTAGAAGTTTTCCTAGTGAACTTCGTATAGATGGCAAAGCCATTGGGTAACCATTCTTTTCACACCAATCAAAACAAGCTTTTGTAAATTCTGAACAATCAACCCTTACGGCTCCTTCAAATGGATTAGATAAGTTTAACTCCTCATACATCCATTGCTGAACTGGTGATAAGCTCGAGAGTTTTTCTTCTACCAAAGCTTGAGTTAATGGTGCCCGACGTGGATCGAAGTCTTTTAGATCATAATTTAATAAGTAGTGCATCAAATGTGCAGACCCATCGTTGTTGATCCATTGCCATAACACATCAAAATAGCCTTTATCTTGTGCTATCGAAGAGTCTGGTTCCAAAACCAAATAACGCCGTTCTTTAGAACCTGCTTTGAGTACAAAGTCGTGATTACTAGCAAATATAAAACGTGCGCTATTTTGAACTTGAATTGGATCGATGCCTTTTCTTTCTAATGTCGCTCTTGGTTCACTTATCAAGCCTTTCATTTTATCTGCCGTTCGTGGATCTCTTAAATCCACTTCATCCGCAAACACTAACAGTTTGGAGTCTACTATTCCGTTAAATCGACCAGTAAGTTGATAACCACCATTAACCTGCACAGCCAACGTCCCTAGTATTCTTTTTATTGGCTCAAAAAATGTTCCTTTACCTGTGCCTTCAACTGACTTAAGTAAAATTGCTACACTTGGCTTTTCTTCTGGGCGTTGTAAAAGATGCGCTAAAAACCCTATTACGTATTTGGCTGCTTTTATATCACCGTTACAAAGCACTTTTTCTATGTGATCTAAGAAAGGACTCACATCACCGGCGTTCGGTTCAGATTTGAATCCTCTAAAAGTATTAAAAACGGTTTTGGGGCATAACTTAGGGTTAGGATAAAAGTTTATACCATCTGGTTTATAATTTTTTCCTTTCCACGATAACCAAGCATCGCCCACATTTAGCCCATTTATTAGATCTTCATCTAAAAAGTTGTTCTTAAATTCGTGTAGACTTTCAAGATTTAAGCTATTTCCATCAACAGGGCAAGGAACATAGCTAACGACCTTATGTTTTCCAGCAACATTAACGTGCGTGTATTTTTCATTTAGCTTTTCTAATCTTTGTAGGTCGTCTTTTTTAAGTGGCTTACCCTTAATAGAGTACTCCGCCTCATTTTGGTTAATTGACCCGTTTTTATTCGCATCGATTCGTCTTGTTCCGTTAACGTCTTTAACACCCGCACCTGTCCGGATGCATTCGTTAATAAACTGTAAATTTTCGTCCGTCTTTGTAATGTTGCCAATTGCACCGTTAACGAGTTCATTATTTCCGTTTTTGTCCACTTCATTTCGATCTGTTCCGTTATCGGAATGGCACAAATCATCCCGATTTATTTCAACATAACTCGGATTTTCGATTTCAGTCTCTGAAAATATTGCATCTTCATATGCGTCTAACGGCGGCGTATCATAGAAATGTTGTTCCATATTACAGTCCCTCCTTTAGAGCGAAACGGCTAGCGAATTCGCATAGCAGTTTGCCTATTGGTTTTGCTATAGGAAGCGAAATTTTGCTTATTGTTTTGCTACCATTTCGCTTACTTTCGGCAGTGGTTTCGCTTGTGTTCGCTTTGATTTTGCTATTTTTGCTAGTTAGGTTCATTTCATACCCTCCAAACCATGAGTTTGTTTAGCAAAACTGTTAAGCCAGTTGTCTAGGTCTTCTTTTAAATAGCGAACCGCACGACCAACTTTAATAAACGGAGGTGCCGGAGTTCTGTTATCACGGTTGCCGTCCATACGAGATTGACGGAGGAAGGAACGAGACATACCGATGTATTCGGATACCTCTTTTTCTGTATAAGAGCGTTTATTCATGTTGGATGTACCTTGTATAAGTTTGCCCCTTATGAGCGGTATTGCTCAAAGGGAATGCTCAAAGTACAACTATGAAAATGCCAATTTCGGTTTTTGGTTCAATAGTTTATGCAAAGTGTTCAACTGTTCATGATAGTGTTCATAATTTCACTTTTTATTTAAACCTAGTACTTTCCTAATCCTACTATTGTGTTGCCCGACTGTTGATTTTCCTATTGTTTTTGGTTCGCCGTTATGTTTTATATAAACTAGCTCGTTGTTGGTGACATCCGTTAGAATATTTTCAGTATCAAATTCTCGATCTTCTTTTTCAAAGTCGGTAATCAAATAGCGAAAAATAACTTCTAAAGAAGGGTTGTTTTTTGTGGTAATAATTCGAGCAAGCACTCTATCGAGATTATCTGTCATTAAGCTAATTTTCTCAGTATATTTAGAACGAACATTTAGAGAAGCCGCTGATGGTGGTCTTGAAGTCTTTTGTTTTTCGATGATGCCTAAACGCATTAAATCTTTGTTGTAAATGATCAAATCGTTTAAATCATATTTATATAAGGTTTGAGAAAAGTGTAATTTAGTATTTTTACATTCGTGTCCACTTACAAACTCATCTTTCGGTAATGTTTCATCAGTTTCAATCCTTGTTTTTGTCAGGTTTTCCATTGCGAAATAACTATCTATATTTATGTCAATTTCGAATTTAGACTCCCAATTTTTAAAAAACATATTTGGGGGAACTAAGGCTGTAGGGCATTCACTTTCAACAATATCTAATCGATCTAATTCTAATAACGAACAGTAGCCAAATTCTAGGAAGTTATTTTCTATGAAGCATTCATCGAGTGTATGATCAAGCTCAACTAAACCAGAATAAAATGCATAACAATGTCCTGTGAATGAGAAGGGATCTCCTTTACCAAGGATAAATAAACTGTCTAATCTAAAAAATATAAGTGGTAATTCTCTTCTTTCAAGAAAGTAATGAACGTCCTCGTCCGTTAATGTCCCTAACTTTTTTAATTCGCTTAATTTGTAATATTCCTTGTTTAACATTTTCTTTCCATTCTTTATTTGACTGCCATTGTAATTTTCTGAGTTTAAATTTATGTGGTTGTGAAAACTTTAAATAAGTTAAAGTTAAAACGCGTTTTAACTCGTGTTCAAAGAATTACAACTTTAAGTGCTTTAAACTTACAGTTTTAATTTCACGATGATTTCACTAGGTTTTTTATTTTTAACAGATGATTAAACAAGTTAAACTTTATGAGTAATCTAACGATTAAGATGGATTGATTATTTTGCTTTTAAATTTGTTTTCAATTTCATCATCTCCTAAATCTGCAATTATTCTGTCTACTAGATATTTTTCAAACTCTTCAAGCTTTTTATCCGGTAAACTTTTCAATAGCGGATCCAAAGCCATTACAGGAGTCCAACCACCAAAGTTCTTATGTGAAAATTGCCCTGCACTCTGCATAACCTCAAGAAAAGAATAAAATACTAAATGAAAAATAGATTTAACTTCCTTTTTACCCTCTCTGTTAACATGTATAAGAATGTCTTGATCTATATGCACGCCAAAAGACTCTCCTACCTTCGACAAAAACTCTAAAGGCAGTACTTCACTAAAAGGGTCTACCCCTTTATCCATTTCATTAATAAAACCGACCACATAATTATGAACCTCTTTGACATTATTACGGATTTTTTCAGTTACAATATCATTTGGCGCTGACATATCTTGATAATCAATTTTATTAAGTGGAAATACAATTTTGTATAGACGATCTGGGTCATTAATGCTAACAAACGTATTGTAGGGGTGTCTAAACTTAAGTGATTCTAAGTAAGTAAAGAAATGCATGCGATGCTCAAAATATTGGTTAAAAGTCATATTTTGTAGCATTAACCGGTTTGATTCCGCTCGTTGGTAAGAGCTATGAAATCTATTTATGACTACAGTAAATGGAACAGCTAAAGATGCGATGAAAATTGGAAAACCTTGTGTTTTTAAAATTTCATCATAATTAGCAGTATTTGGCCAACATAAACACCATGTTGGAAAGCTTAAAATTAAAGCCCAAGGAACAAACAGTAAAATTGGTGCCCAAAATATATAATGTTTATGGAGCGGTTTGTTTCGGTTGATTTCCCAAAACGTTTTAAGTTTGTTAATCCGTGTTTTATTTTTCATTACTTTATTCCACTTCCTTGTTGTATCTTCGAAAAATGAACATTTTAATCCAATAAGTCAATAGCTGCCGCTTTATGATCAGGTGCCAAATGAGCATATCGTAAAGTCATTTCAATTGTCGAGTGACCTAACAGTTCTCGAACAGTATTCAAGTCGACGCTTTTCATCACAAGCATACTTGCAAAGTGATGGCGTAAATCGTGAAACCTAAAATTGTTTATGTCTGCATCTTTTAACAGGTTCATCCAAGCCTTTTTGAAGTCGGCCAATGGTCTATTAGGCTCATTCTCAAATACGAATTCAACGGTGTCGCCTTCTTTTTTCCATGTTTTTAACATTTTTAAAACAATCGCGTTTGTTGGTATATGTCTGCGCTTCCCTGACTTGGCGTTTTCTGGCTGGACGGTAATCGTTTTGTTTTTAAGGTCTACATCGTTCCACTTAAGACTTAAAATTTCGCCTTTTCGCATTCCGGTATACATAGCCAAATGAACAATTGGTGTTAGGTGATCAACATAAGTACGTTTTTTTAATTCAGGCAACGTGGGTTTGTTTCGCATAACACGATGAAGGTTCGCATTATCACGTTCTTTTTTAATTCTGGCTGTACGTTCTTCTAAAGCTGTTTTTAATCGTACTTGTTCGTCATCATTTAAAAAGCGAATACGTTTATTGTCGCTTCTTAGTTTTTTAATGTTTTCTAAATTGTTCTTTTCAATAAAGCCCCATTCGACTGCCCGATTTAGTAGAGCTTTAAGAGTCGAAACATATCCATTAATTGTTGCTTCTTTCATGCCCGACTTTCGTTTTTCATTTCGCCAAACTTCAATTTGGCTTGCTGAAATATCAGCTAACTGCTTTTCTAATAAGTGAGGAAATCCGGCTTTTATCGATTTAATAATTCGTTCGGCTGTTTTGGGGTTGCGGGCTTCTTGATAAGGTA
Organism: Psychrosphaera haliotis; assembly: GCF_009728465.1. Lineage (GTDB taxonomy): Bacteria > Pseudomonadota > Gammaproteobacteria > Enterobacterales > Alteromonadaceae > Psychrosphaera > Psychrosphaera haliotis. The sequence goes on along the minus strand of NZ_WOCD01000005.1, from coordinate 856,924 downwards.
AATACGTTTTTTCTAAAAATATAGAAAGTTTAGTTAATTTATTACGCTCAGTTTGTTCACGCTTTTCTTTTTTCTCCGCTTGAACGTCAACACCGTTTCGCCACCTCACCCAACTTTTGTTTTGCTAAGTCTCTGGCTTGTTGCGGTGTGATTTGTGGATGAGAACCAAGTTTAAAATTTACCTGCCTTCCATCTAGTCGATAAAACACGTAATAAGCAATTTTCCCTTTTGGAGAAACTCTAAAATGGAACCCCGATATCACTGAATCATTGACCCTCCGAATTTCTGGATCGAGGTCCTTGATGCAAACGTTATTGATTCTTTCTTTAATCGAGTTCCGTTGAGTCATTTTTAGCACCAAATAAAATATGTAGCATATTTGTAGCAGGTTAAATGAACCTCAATGAAAAAGCAAAGATTTCAAAGAACAAAAGCAGCACAACTAACAAATCAATAAATACAACAACTTACAAACAAAACCTGTTCATTATTGTTTACTGAAACTCATCAAAAAACACTGAAAAACAGGGTTTGAATTTTTCTCATAATCGGCAGGTCCCCTGTTCAAGTCAGGGAGGGGGCACCATTTCTTCCTCTAGTAACGTCCAGTAAAATCCACTAAAAAGTATTAAGCTCTGTATTTGTAGCAGATGTATAGCAATCTATTTAGATTCGGCGTATTGAATACCTGATCAAGCTCTGAAGCTTACTCCCAAAACCTACTTTCGCCAAAGCGCCAATACACTGCCTTTCAGAACCAAGACAATGCACAATTAGTAGTCGTATTGTAAAAACCGTGTAAAAGCCTCGTACTTGTGTAAGCAGAGAGTAATTAAAAACTGTAAGAAGAATGGCTAGTTGAGGATATGTTTTGAGGTATTTAGTAAAGCCTAAATTAAAAAGACCTGCTTCCGATAGATTATCAAAAGGCAGGCCTTTGCAGTCGCTAAGCAATGTTTTTAGCTTCGCTCTGTGTTGAAAGTTAGTATTTCAATCTGAAAATATAACTCTCACAGTATTGTGTAACTTTATTTACGCTCTAATCGCCACGTTGGACGTTCAAGCTTGATGTCTTTACCAACCGCTTTGATGATCAAAGGCACTAGGCGTTCTTGATCTGGGCCAACGAGTGAGAAAACATGACCATTGATATCGTTTCGACTAATGACATTTTGCTCTTCAGGCGCCGAGCTAAAGTTAGACTTGTTTTCATCAACAATTTGCTTAGACAACGTTTGTTGCATTTCTTTGGTTGCCATCGCTTTTTTCGTAGCTAGCTTATTAGTTTTGGTTCTTGCCGTACGACCTACTCTGTGAAGATAGTCGTTATTGTTAACTGGTAAATCGAAGTTAACCACATAATACAAGTCGTCAATATCGATACCACGCGAAACAATGTCGGTTGCCACTAGGTAGTTAAACTCGCCTGTTTTAAAACCTTCTAGTCGTTGCTGACGTTTTTTCTGTGAAATATCGTTATGGATACCCGTTGTTACAAAACCTTGCTCATTAAGTAACTTATTGAGGTAATTCACTTCGTGTTTGCTATGAGCAAAAATCAATACGCGCGCGCTGTCTAGGCGTTTTAACAATGCATATAAATGCTCGTGTTTCTCTTCACGACGTACGCGATACATAGTATGAACAATCTGATCGAGAGCAGGTTGAATGTCACCGCCTTTAATCAGTTTCACGCGATTTTGGTACTCTTTACTAAATTTGTTAAGTGCTTTTGAATCCGTAGCCGAAAACAGAACTTTTTGCGCCTTAGCAGGCATTAACGCCATCATATGTTTAAGTTCGCTATGAATGCCCATGCTAACTAAACGGTCTGCTTCATCCATTACGAAAAACTGAATTTTTTCAAGTGAGATGGTTTTTACTTTTAGCATGTCCATTAAGCGTTTTGGGGTCGCAACTAAAATGTCGGTTCCGCGCTTAAAACGATTAGCTTGCGATTGCATTCTAACGCCGCCAAAAATACTAATAGTACGAAGGCCAAGATCTTTACCATATAAGCCAATCGACTCTTCTACTTGCAAGGCCAGCTCACGAGTTGGCACCAAGAACAATGCTCGGATAGGTCTGACTTGCTCTGCGCTGTAATCAACCTGACTTAACTCTTGTAAAATCGGCAATAAATAAGCCGCCGTTTTGCCCGTTCCTGTTGGTGCAATCGCATAGGTGTCTGTACCTGATAGAACAGCGCCAATAGCTTTTTCTTGGATATAAGTAGGCTTACTATATCCTAATGTTTTAGTGTTTTTTTGAAGGGTTTTGTTAAGTCCGAGTTTTGCGAAAGATGCCATGATGCTCAATTGTTGACGAATAATGCTTTTATTATACCTCAAGTCTGCCGATTTGGTGTGCAAATTGCGCACGTAAATTTTAAACCGCGAATTTAGCTTAATGAGATGGTTACAGGCCATCTCATTAACACTGTCAGCATTTTTTACATAAAATACCTCGATACGCCTGATAAAAATCCAACTCATTGTATTATATAGATTTTATCAATAGGCACGCTTTTTGTATATTTTTCAAATATATACTAAATAATAATAACAATATCCTAGGATAACGACATGTCATCAAAGTTTATAAAAATCGGACTTACTTCACTGATTTTACTTTTTACTACTGTTACTAACGCAAGTGTAATTACAGACCCACTTGAAGATAAGATTGTAACGGTCAATAATTTAGACTGGGTTTGGGCATCACCATGTGCAGGTGGCTGTTCTCAATTGGTAAGTAATTGGGAATACGCGGGCGGATTGTACACAGATACATTAAATACTCAGTTGGACGTATCAATCTGGCGTTTTGCGAACCAATTTGAGTGGGCTATGGTTCCTGCGCCTGCTTTATTTCAGAACCCTGAGAAATGTGCGTCATCAGCATTTGATATAAGACATACCCATTGTGACTTTTCCGACACCCGAGTAAGCGAAATTGATTTTTCATATGCTGAGACTATGCTAGTGCGCACCAACAATGTCAGTAGCAACGTAAATGCTGTTTCAGAGCCATCAACATTAGCATTATTTGGTCTTAGTATCTTAGGATTAGCATCACGCAGATTTAAAAAGCAGGCGTAATTAAAACTGCTTCCTTAATTAATGCTCGGCGTTAATTTAAATTAAAAAAACACCAACCATCAGCGTTGGTGTTTTTTTGTTTAACGACGATCATTTAAGTTACTTTTCTCGTCAGTAAAAAAGTTAGGACTTCCTTCAAACAAGTCTTTGTCCATTTCCCTATTAAATTGTTTTGCATCCATGTCAAACTGGCTAAATCCTAGATGAGTCAGTTTATATACTTCGGTATACGCATCGTTCACTATATCAAAAAGACCACGCATGGCTTTCTCCTCGGGCTTTGCTTATCAAGTTAATAGTTACAACTTAAGTGATACTTCTACTAATAAACTAAGAAAGAAACATACCAGTTTGTTTAAAATTTGTAGTGCTCTGTTTTACAAAGAGTTGTTGTTTTTAGTTGGTTTTGGAATCGTTTGTTTTTGCACCAATTTGATCTGTGATGCACTGTTATGGCACCAAATTGTAATTTATTACTACGTGTTTTGAGCCTGTCCCTGTTAGGGTAGAAAAAAGTTTCCCGTTTTTGCATCCAATTCACAATTAGATACGTTACGGATATACCACATAACAGTAGGTCAAATATGGAACATGATGAGTTATTACCTCTTCTCAGTGCAACTGCGAAAGGTGACAAAAAGGCGTTTGCTGAGTTGTATAGTGCAACCAGTGGAAAGTTATATGCTATCAGCCTGAAAATGCTAAAAAATACCGCTCAAGCAGAAGAAGCTTTGCAAGATGCTTTTATTAAAATTTGGCATAACGCCAGTGATTATCAGTCAAACAAAGGCGTGGTTATCTCATGGATGATCAGCATTGTTCGGTATCGTAGTTTAGATTTAATTAGACACAATAAAGTAAGAAAAGAGCAAGAGTTTACTAATGAGCATAGCGCTGATTTAGAAAGTGTTGAAGTTAATGATGAAACTGATTTAACCATTGAGTATGAATCGGGCAACGACAATAAGTTAGTAGACTGTATTGAACAATTAGATCAGCAGCAGCGCCAAGCTATTCATTTAGCTTATTACAAAGGTCTAACCCATTACGAGTTAGTTGATCATGTGTCATCACCTCTAGGTACTGTAAAAAGTTGGATTAGACGTGGCTTACAACAATTACAAAGGTGTTTAACGTTATGAATTATGAAAATCAAAAACTCATAGACATGTTGGCAGCAGAGTATGTGTTGGGAACGTTAGTGGGTTCAGCGCGAGATCGCTATTCGAGACTTATGTTAACGTCAAACCGAGCTCGTGAAGCAACTTGGAAATGGGAGCAGCATTTAAATCGGCTAGCGAGCTCAATTGAAGCCGTTGCACCAGATCAACAAGTCTGGGAAAAAATTAGTCAGCGTATCGATAACAATGTTGTTGCTCTGAATATCCAAACCCGCGCCAGTAATGATGAAGATAATAAGCCTGAAGATGCAGTGAAAAAGCCGAAAAGCAGACTTTTGCAAGCTTGGTCATTGGCTGCCACGGTTGCCTGTATTGCCCTTGCTGCTATTGTTTGGCAATCTAAAACGCCATTGCCTATTGATACATTTGAAAGTAGTCAGTTAGCGGTCTTTAAAATGAATCTAAAGCGCCATTGTGGTTAGTGGATGTTCAAGACCAAAACTTAATTGTTAGGGCGAGTTCGTCACTTGAAGCTAGAACGGACAAAGATTACGAATTATGGATGATATTGAAAGGCCAAGACGCGCCAATTTCATTAGGTTTATTACCTAAAGATGGTATGAAAACATTGTTGAAAAACAGCCAGTTTAATGCGCAAGAGATTGCGTTATTAGCGGTCAGTTTGGAGCCTTTAGGTGGCTCACCGACTGGTTCACCTACTGAAGTTTCTTTATACAACCGACCTAATTGTGCTTTAAAGCATAGACCATTTACCTACGTTGGTTAATGGTTAATGGTTAATTAAACAAGGTCCGTGTTACAAAACCAGGCTTGAAATAGAGTCTGGTTTTTTTATGCCTAAAAATTAGTTTCATTTATTTTTCACTATTCTGCATCCAGTTTGAAACCTTACGCGTTTTCTTCATGACTTCTTAATAAAACAAAGGATAAAGTCATGAAATTGTTAACTCCATCTTTAGTCGCTCTGGCTGTATGCAGTACTCTTTTCAGCACGGCAAGTGATGCCTCGAGTCATAGAGAAGCACCAAACATTGCTCGATTTGCAGCATTAGACTCAACAGATTTTTACGCATTTAATAGTTACGAAGAAGGCCGTGGTGAATATGTCACACTAATCGCAAACTATATCCCTCTTCAAGACGCTTACGGCGGCCCAAATTATTTTGCGATGGATCCCGATGCAACATACAGCATACATATAGACAGCGATGGCGACGCCATTGAAGATATGACCTTCGCATTTAATTTTAAAAGCATGCTAGCGCAAGACAATGAAGGCATTGCTCTGACCGTTGGTCCTGAAGGTAATCAAAGAACCGTCGCAGTACCTTTAAAGAACATTGGTGGAATCGCGCCAGGCAACAACGCCGCAGTTAATTTTAGCGAAAGCTACTCAATGTCTGTTATTGCGGGCCCACAGCGCACTGGTACAAAAACTATGCTAACAAATCCAATGACCAATACTAATGAGTTTGGTAAGCCATTGGACTACGTAGGTAATAAAACATTCTCATCAATGGCGAACTACCAAGCCTACGCCGACCAATTTGTCTATCAAGTGTCTATTCCTGGCTGTGACAGCATGGCAAAAGTATTTGTTGGTCAACGTAAAGACCCATTTGTTGTAAACCTTGGTAAAACTTTTGATTTGGTTAACTATGTGCCTGTTGAAGGTGACAGCGCTCCAGGCGCCGGTGATGGCGAAGGTTTTCCTGGTGGGATTACGCAAGATGATAGCAATGATGACTTAGCGGATAAAAACGTAACCTCTATTGCAGTTGAAGTTCCAAAAGCCTGCATAACAGGCGAAGGCAATGGCACTATTGGCACATGGACAACGGCGAGTCTACCTCAGGCACGTATTTTAAATCCAAACGCGACTTTTGAAAAACCAAGTGTAAGTGGTGGCGCATTAACTCAAGTGTCACGTTTGGGTAACCCTCTAGTAAACGAGTTAGTTATTGGTTTAAAAGACAAAGATTCGTTTTCTTCATCTCACCCACAAAATGACGGCCAGTTCATCGACTACGTTACTCACCCATCATTACCAGAGCTTCTAAACATTCTGTTTAAAGACGCAGTAAACACAACGTTAGGCACAAACATGGAAACGTTAGCACCAACTAACTTCCCACGTAACGACTTAGTTACTGCCTTTTTAACTGGCTTCCCTGGTGTGAACCAGCAAGCAACCGTAACAGGTGCAGAAATGCTTCGTTTAAATACAGGTATCGCTGCCACAGCTCAAGCAGATCAATCTGCATTTGGTGTTGCGGGCAATGACTTAGCGGGATTCCCAAATGGCCGTAGACCTGGTGATGACGTTGTAGATATCGCACTTCGTGTTGTTATGGGTCGCTTATGTCACCCAGTTCCAGTTAATGGCACTGATACAGACTTAGGCTTATGTGCTCCAGAAGATGCTAATACAGGTTTAGTACCATTTACTGATGGCGCGCCTCTAGATGCAACTATGATGGACGCATCGTTTCCATATTTAGCAACCCCTTTAGCGGGTTCAAAATAGGAGCATTAGCATGAATAACATGAACTTACTCCGAATCAGTGTATTGGCATCGGTATTGGTCATTTCAGCTTGTAACAACAGTAAAAATGACAAGCCTAAAATTAACTACAAGCCGCAAGTTAGTAACGCAACCGTGGTCACTCAAACCGAAGTTGCAGTTACTGATATGTTGGTAGCAAGTGACAAAGAAAATGACCCGCTAACTTTCTCATTAATCACTGAACCCAAGCTGGGTAATGTGACAATTGAAACGAACGGCAACTATGTTTATACGCCCAAGCTTGAAGCTACCGGTGAAGACAGCTTTGAGTTTACCGTTTCCGATGGCGTGAACACGTCTGTTGTTGGCATGGTGAATATCACCATTGAAGCGCTGAACGTTGATTTTTCGACTCAAGTTAACAAAGCCTTTAGTCAAAGTCCTTCGGACATGCCACTTAGTGTTAATGGCCGACATTACCTTAACACTGAAGTTGAAACGGATTTTGATGAGTTGCTTGTCGATTTTTAAGTTATTTATTTAAAAAATCGAGTTCACTTTACATAGCCAAGGACGGCTCTTTTTAATCAACACAGTTTAAACAAAGGACAAATTATGAAGACATTAGCGACGGCTCTTTTGCTGACAATTAGCGTTTCTGCTAGTGCCGAGTCTCATATTCCAAAACCGGACTATGTGGTTTCAAAAACGACAATTCATTATGACAAAAATCTATCTATTTTTGAGTTAGAGAAGTTAGTTTTACGCAGTCAAAACGCTGGCGAAACAGAAGTTAACCAAGGGTTTCTTAAAACCGAGTTAGCCAAACGATATCAAGACAAACCCACCGCAAAAGTAGGTTATTTGTATGCACGAGTATTACAAAGAGAGCACCTATTTGACGATGCAATCAACGTTATTGATAACGTTTTAGAAACTACTCCCAACGATGTTAACTCACGGTTATTAAAGGCGAACATGTTACAAGTAAAAGGTAAGTTTGACTCGGCGAAGGCGGAGTGTTTGAGATTATTAGGTTTAGCTAGTGTAGAAACAGTAAGTACCTGTGCTCTTGATGCGGAAAGTCAAAACGGTAAACTGGAAGCCAGTTATAAGAGCTTGTTATCCATCTCAAGTGACAAACCAACAAGCCAAGCCACACAACATGTTTTGGCTGAAATGGCTTTTAGACTAAACCAACCACAACAAACTCTTAAGCACCTGTCTCAAGTTAACTTAGATGAAGCGCCTGTGAGTATTTTGGTTTTATGGTCTGATGCACAACTTGAGTTAACAAATTACAAGCCGGTTATAGACACTATTGGAAACTTAGTCTCAGAAGCTAATAATCTTGAAGATGCTTTACTACTTCGACTTGCTCAAGCCGAAAAACAAGATAAACAGACCCGAGATACTCGCTGGCAAAACTTATTGTCAAAACGCATTGAGCTAAGAGAACGTCGCCAAGATAACTTTCACGCAGCTGACCTCGCCTTGTACTATTTAACGGTTGAAGACAACAGTGATAAAGCCTTGTATTGGGCCACAATTAATTGGCAACAAGCAAAACTTGAGTCTGACAAAACGCTACTTGCTAAAGCAAGCGCAAGGTTCAAGGAGTTAGAAAATGAGTAACTTAAAAAGCACGTTTACCTTAATATTCGTTCTTCTATTTGCTACCTTTTCATCTTTTGGCCACCAGCTTAGCACCAGTTATCTCACGGTAACGTCAGAATCTGAGGCGACACAAAACTTATTGGGCGAATGGCAAGTTGAAATAAAAGACTTAGAACAAGTCATCGACTTCGATATAAACAAAGATGGCAACATTACTTGGCAAGAAATCACGTTTCAGCAATCTGCCATTTCACAGTTCGTGAAAAGTACCGTATTTTTTAGTCAAAACGAACGGCAATGCATCGTTTCAAGCCAAGGCTCACTTAAGTTAGATAGCCACTTTAACCAACCGTATTTAAACATCCCCATTGCAGTTCAATGCTCTAGCCCAGGTACAATGGAAATCCAGTACGATGGCTTTTTTGACTTTGATTCAAACCACAAGGCTTTAATCTCTATAAACGGTACGAGTCTTGTGTACAGCGCGTCTGATCGTAATAAAACGATAAAGCTAGATCAAATTACTGCATTTTCGACAGCTGTTGAATATTTATATCAAGGTGTTTTGCATATTTGGATGGGTCTTGATCATATTCTATTTTTAATTGCACTATTGCTAACTTGTGTGTTGATACGTGAACAAAGGAAATGGCAAGCGAGTCCATCAAAAGTACAAATTTTAAAACAAACAGCCTGGATTGTTACCGCGTTTACTATTGCTCACTCTATAACACTAACCGCTACTGCTATGGGTGTTATTGCACCAAGTAGCAAGTGGGTAGAAATAGGTATTGCCATATCTGTAGTTTTTGCGGCACTCAATAATATTTGGCCTGTGGTTATAAGACTCGGCTGGGTTACATTTGGCTTTGGGTTATTGCATGGAATGGGCTTTGCCGGTGTACTTGGCGAGCTGGGCTTATCAAATCAATTTCAATTATTAAGCGTGCTGACATTTAACCTCGGTGTGGAAATTGGTCAGTTGGCTATTTTAGCGGTGGCATTACCATTGTTAATAATGATCAGAAATTACGCTTGGTATCAAAAGTGGATAATGCCCACTGGCTCGTTGGCCATTGCTGTTATTGCAATGCAGTGGACGTTTGAGCGCCTTTAAGTTTGTAAAAGGCGCTTCGTGCTTAAGGTCTATCTAATAATTATTATTAGCCTTCACAGCTTGTCCAGTTTTCACCGTCAGCGCTACACTCATAAACTGTTGTGCCATCGCTCTGTGTGGTGGCGCGAGTCCAGTCTGTGCCGTTTTCAACATCAAGCTGTACGTTGCCTTGGTCTTTACGCTTGCGCCACAATGAGGTGTCTATTGATACTTCATCATCCCATCGATAAGGCATAAGCTTTAATACATCAATCATCTCAGACGAGTCCAAGTCGGTTTTGTTTTCCACATCAACCCACTCTGCTAATTCGGTAAATCGGCTTTGTGCTTCTCTGAAAAAGAAAACGCCAAAATAATAAGTAGAGTCGATGTCATAAGAAATTCTAAAACTTCTTTCATATGGATCATCAAGACTATCATTCACACACTCTTCAAATGTATCAAAAGTTAAGCTACCAAATGAGTTTGAAAGTTCGTATCTTATGTCATTCTCTTTAAACTCTATTCGCTCAATATTGCTGCATCTATATTCGCCATTTGGGTCTCGATATACGTCTTTACGGACAGAAAGCTCACCGTTTAAGGCCTGGTCGTTCCAAGCTTTGTCTGTTCGGTCTAAGTGTGTCAGAACATAATCCACTTCATTCAGTTGCTCGTCACTAACTAACTTAACGTCTTCTGAAAAGTAACCCGTATCATGAAATACCACTACGTCTCTGTACCAACCATCTTCTACATTAAAGTATTCATCTTTCTCTTGGTCTCTAGATACAAAAACTCGAACTTCACCTTCTGGGTATTCAGCCCTAAGCTCAGTTTTAAGTTTATAAGCAGCCTTTAAGCCCTTAACAATATCCTGCGCAATATGAAACGCATCGGAGTCTTTGTCAGCGATAAAGTCAGCGTACATCTGCTCTGCAGATAAATTGTAATACGAAACTAACCCTCTGAGCGTATCTTCTATTTCAGTTTTTAGTTCTGTAACGGCTTCATTGTGCTCTTTAAGATAATCACAGTGTTTTTCTTCAATTTCACGAGGGTAGTTTTGCTCTATTGCTTGCCATATAACAGTAGTTAAAGGAGAAATGTTACGAACTAAGCCATTGGTAAAGTCAGCTTCAGTTATAGGCTCAAAGGTAGGTTGTAATACAATTTGATAAGGGTCTGTAACTTCATGTCGAGCAACGCCTTCTTCTTCCGAGCCTTCATCTATCGCACCAACGGGTACGTCAACAATGATGGCTGAATACGCTAAGCAAGCCGCATCTTTTTCTGGTACGTCAAAAAGGTAATCCCCACCTTCTTCGGTAATTTTTTGTGGCTCGCTAGCATCTGCGATCCCATTGCCATTAATATCTAAAAATACGGTGCCGCCTACGATATATCCATCAATTGCCTTACCGCTTACCGCGACAGACTTGTCTTCCGTAACAATAACTATTTGCTCATCTGAACTTTTTGAGCTTTTAGAGCAGCCGGTCAATACTGACAGCGTTAATAAACAGGCAATACTAAGTTTTGTTTTGTTCACAATAAATTCCTTTTAAACTATTGTGGCAAGTATGAACTTTATTGTTTGTTAATCAATCACTCAGGTTTAATTTTATGTTGCCATTTTGTAAGCAAATTTTGCAGTAGACTCAAATCAATTGGTTTTGACATATAGTCATCCATTCCAGCGGCAAAACACTTTTCTTTGTCTCCTTTCATGGCATTTGCTGTCATCGCAATGATAGGGATATCCAAATATTGATTACCACCGTCACCATTACGAATAGCTTGAGTTGCGTCATATCCGTCTAATATTGGCATATGGCAATCCATGAAAATCACATCAAATTCTTTATCTGTATTCGCTATCAAGCGCTCTAATGCTTTCGCTCCATTAATGGCAACTTCTATTTCAACGCCACTTTCGGATAGCATCTTTTTAGCGACCATTTGATTAATCATATTGTCTTCAACAAGCAAAGCTCGCATGTTGACTCGCTCAAACGGTTTAGGCTCTTCCAATTTAGTAAATAAAATATTATGCGCATTGTCACTCAAGCCTAGCTGAGCTGAAAATGAGAAGGTACTGCCCTTACCAAGATCACTTTGAATTGTTATATCACCACCCATTAGCTGGCACAGTTGCTTAGAAATAGACAAACCTAAACCTGTACCACCAAACTCTCTTGTTGTTGACGAGTCAGCTTGCGTAAAAGACTCAAAAATAGACTTAAGGCGGCTTTTCTTAATACCAATACCGGTATCGGTAACATGCCAAGTACAAATAACAATGCCATCGCTGTTACTTGATTCAGTTTCAACTGCAACGCTCACTTCGCCTTCTGTGGTGAATTTAAGTGCGTTACCAATGATGTTGTTCATGACTTGTCTTAATCGACCACCATCACCTATTAAAAAGGCTTCTTTGACACCTGACAGGTCAATGTTAAACGTCAACTTTTTCGCTTCTGCTTCAGATTTAAACGCTCGGTAGACCGACCGCGTAAGTGATTCAATATCCAGCTCGTGCTTTTCAATTCCTAATTTACCGGCTTCAATTTTAGAGAAGTCGAGGATGTCGTTAATAAGAGACAATAGTGACTGCGCACTATCTTTTGCGACAGTTGCATACTCGCGTTGTTGCTCACCTAGCTCTTCATTTAACATTAAGCTTAGAGTGCCTATTACGCCATTCATTGGCGTTCTAATTTCGTGGCTCATACTAGCCAAAAATTCAGATTTCATTTGTGCAGACTGCACCGCTTTGTTTTTTGCCTGCTTTAAATAACTCGCAGCTCGCTGTAATTCAGTAACATCATGTAAAAACCCAATATAATGCGTCACTAACCCGGCGTCGTTAACGATAGGACTGAGAGTTAAACTATTTGAGAAAGGCGTTTTGTCTTTGCGGTAATTAATTAACGTTATTTCCAATGATTCTCTATTGGAGATTGCTTTACGCATCAAGTCTACTTTGACGGGGCTTGTTTTTGGGCCTTGTAAAAAGCGACAGTTTTGCCCCATCACTTCTTCTGAGTCATAACCCGTTAACCTAAAAAACGCTCTATTTGCATAAACAATAGGCTGATCACCATTTAGCATGTCACTAATAATGATAGCGGTACTAGCTTCATCAATGGCTTTGTTTTTCATTTTTAATTCAAACAATAAGTCTTTTTGTTTGGTTAAGTCTGACGCCACTAATACATAGCCAATTTCCTGGCCATCACTGATATATTTATTTAACAACCATTCCAATATTAATGGTTTGACAGTAAGCGTACCGTACATTGAGTAATCTATTTCAACTTTATTGTGCGCAGCTAAGTCTTGCCAGGTTTCTTGAGGAAAAATAAGGTTAATATCGTCAGGCATGCTAACGCGATACTCTTTTGCAAAGTTAGTCATGGATTTATTTTGAAGTACCGCATTAAAGTTGTGATCAAGTACCAATAAAGGTTCAGACATTGAATCAATTACACTCTCAAAGCGATCTCGTGATAAAGATGTGCTTAAGAGATCATGTAGTAAGAAGTTCACTGACGCTTTAATCGCAACTACTTCACTGGGTTCTCTTTTTGATACTGGCTGATTAATTGGGCTACGACCCTTACTGGCTTCACTGATGCTGTCACGAAGTGCTTTTAAAGCTTGGCTGGCAATTTTGGCTGATATTCTCGCACTATAGTTAGTCGCAAAAATAACAACCATAAGTAAAAAAAACACCATAACAAACAGCTGTAAAACATCTTGATAAGCCGTTGTTAATGACTCTACGCTAAACGCTCGCCACCAGCGGCCATCTGACTTTACAGAAAAAGTGCCCGATAATTTTTTTTCACTAATATAAGTGCCAACAGGGAGTTGTTCTGGCTGAGAACTGAACATAACTTCATATTCATCATTTACCAATACCTGAACGCCTAAACTAGATGAGTAGGAGATGACATCTTGCAAAGACTTTACATAAACTACGATGGCACCTTCAGCCATATCGCCATACATAACTGGCGCAGCGATTAAAATACCCTGCTTGGTAACATCAACATTTGTTTTGCCTTGCTCAAAGACTTCTGGCTTCCAACTAAATGCGTCACTATTTATTTCAAATAAGGTCCAGTTTTTAACTACGATTGGTTCAGCATTAAAATTTAGAAAACCAATGGCGATATCGGAACTGTCGGTAATTTTGAGTGACTGAAAAAAAACAGATAGATAGCTTTCACGTTGCTCATAGTCAATTAAGCTATTTATGATGAGATCGTTTTTTGCGAGATTTTCTACTTGAACCGTAATGTTGTCGATATTATTGACGGCAATTTTTTCTATTTGCTCCAACTGAGCCCGGTGCTTGTTGTTCACCTGATCTTGAATAAATAGAAAGAAACTAACAAACAAAACAACGCTTACCAATAGAGCCATTGACATGACTTTGGGCATTGCCTGTTTTACTAATATTTTATAAAGCGGCTTATTTCTCTTCATGAGTTTTTGGTACTAAAAATCCTGACTCGTTATATTTAGCCATAAAATAATCATGTGACATGAGCGCGTCGTGATTAGCTGGAGAAAATGGCGGCTTATATTCCTTCACTAAACCTTTAAATGATTTAATGTTTTCTAAACTTGTTTGTATGTTAGCAGATTCAACTGAATTGCCTAGCTCTACTGCTGCTGCCAATAAATGAATTAAATCATAGGAATGCGCTACACCAGGCGCGCTAATTATGCTTTCGGCGGTCACGCTTTTATCAAATTTTTTGGCATAACTGCGCAACACTTTATTATTTAATAATGGGTTTGTGGGCGTAATAAAACTATAAGTTTGTAATACCGACAAATTCACCGTTAGTAACTCTTCAGGCTTAAAGCTTTCGGTAAATTGACCACTAGCAATGCCCCAGTGCGAGTAAACTGTCAGCGCTTTAAATTCAGGCGACTTAAGAATCTCTTTAACAATTGTTGCGCCCTCTGGTGCGTTAGCCACGAGCATAATAGCTGTAGCACCACTTTCTTTAATTCTGGTAAGCTCATTTTTCATGGATTTCTGACGCCAATTAAACCAGGAAACATGCGTTACGTTTATCCCTTGTTCAAGGCTCGCTTTTAAAATGGAGTCTTGATTTGAACGTCCCCAACCAGTTTGCTCTAAAAGCAATGCCACTTTCTGGTGACCTTCCGCTTTCGCTTCCTTTACTAATACAGAACCAGCTTGTTCATCGCGAATAGAAAGTCGAAATACATAATTAGGCTCAAAACCATTGTCTATAATTGGCGTTCCTGCAGCCCATGGAATTAAAAATGGGATTTTGTATTGATTGATTAATTCTAGTTCTTGTAGAACTACAGGCGTGTGCACGCCACCGAGTATGGCAATTAGATTAGGCGTCGCCGCAAATGCTTTTATATTGTGTTTACCGCGAGCAGGATTACCTCTGTGGTCTTTGCTCACTAATTTTAATGGTCTACCCAGCACGCCGCCTTGCGCGTTAATTTCTTCTATCGCTATTTGCGCTCCTCTTTGAATTGCAATACCGCCATCTTTTGCAACCGCTGAAAGGTCAGCATCTAAACCAATAATGTAGGGATCTTTCGCGTAGGAATGAGGGCTAATTATCAGTAATAAATACGAAATAAGCGTTATGAATAAAAATCGCATACAAGGCCCTAGTTTATTTTCTTAAATTGAAATTGCGCAGACGCAAAATTAACGTTAGCTTTAACTCCCGACTATCTTAATACCTTATTACGTTTCGAGATATTACTAACTAACATTAAATATCATAACTTTACTTTGTTTTATACTGTTGCAATACAATTGAACAAACCGTATTCTGACTAAAAGTCGTAGCCCAAAGCAAATAAAAATGATAAATAAAAATAGTGCAAAAATACTTATTGTTGATGACGATCCAAATCAAATTCAGGTGGTTATTAGTCATTTACAGCACTTTGATTACGAGCTTTTTATTGCTAAAAACAGCGCTGATACCTGTAAGGTATTAGCCAACCAACATATTGATTTGGTGCTTCTTGATATAAATCTACCCGATGGCAACGGTATCGATCTTTGCCGTGAAATTCGTTCTAACCATGAGTTTAACGACAATTTAAGTATTGTCTTTATGACCAGCCATCACTCAAATGAACAAGAGGCAAAAGGTTTATCTATAGGTGCCAACGACTACATTTATAAGCCGGTGAATGCCGATGTATTAGCGGCTAGAATTAACGTTCAATTGCAACAACTTCGTAAAACAAAACTTCTTTCTCATTACGCAAATGTAGACGCCTTAACAGAACTTGGCAATCGACGCGCATTTGATAACCAACTGCAGCTTGAGTTAAAACGTGGAGAACGAGAAGGCGTACCTGTTTCATTGCTCACCTTAGATATCGACTTCTTTAAAGCATATAACGACAATTATGGCCACCCTCAAGGGGACACCTGTTTACGTGATGTAGCGGCAGCAATAAAGTCGGAGTGTCGACGTCCATCTGATTTTGCATTTAGAGTGGGCGGTGAAGAGTTTTCCATCATTTTATATAATACGCCGGCTAGCGGTGCGTTATTGTTTGCCGATAAACTACGTGTCGCTTTAATCGATAAGGCAATTCCACATGAGTACTCAGAAGTGTCTAACTTAGTCACGATGAGCGTTGGCATTAGCGACACTTTAAGTGGCTCGTACAATATAGTAGAGCTGATAGCGAGCGCAGACGACATGCTTTACAAAGCTAAACAAAGTGGTCGCAATAACGCGATGTCTAATGATTGGTTCGCGGCGATTTAGAAAAATACTGCTACAATTAGATTAGTTTCTATTATAGGTTTCTTTTTAGGTTTCTACCCATGAACACACACCAAACTTCTAATATTGGCGCCAATAATGTCGCGCCTATTATTTACCCAGATCTTTTAAACGTTCTTCAACCTGGTTTAGCAAGCATTAATGAACTTGGTCAGCCAGAGACATATCTACTAATTTTGGAAATGTTTGTTCAACAATATGAGTCTTTTAACGACGAATTAAAAACAGCCATCAAAATCAATAACGGCCCTGAGGTTCATGCGTTAATCCATACGTTAAAAGGATCCTCTGGCGCACTTGGGTTACAACGTTTAAACGAGATTAGCACTGAACTTGATTTGCAAATCACCCAAAGAATAGACATTGAAACTCTGTCGTTTGAACCTCTATATAAATGTGTAAGCTCGAGTATTACGGATTGTATTCAGGTTTTAAGCTTGAATCAAAAAAAGCAAAATGAAGTGCCTGCAACTGTGGATGGAGATTTGTCTGAAATGCTGGTTTCTTTGAGAGCTAAATTGCATAACCATGAACTCATTACTCAACCCTTTATTAATTTGCTTATTTCTATTTTGAATGAAAAAAATTGCCGTAAGTACGATCAGATTGTGGATCTAGTAAAAGAATTTGAGTACTCAAAAGCGTATCAATCACTCATTGACTTAGATTAGGATGGCAACCAATAAATAACTCGCACTGGTCGGTTTACCCCAACTAAAGTGCGAGTCATTGTTTAACTTTATTCAGCTTCGCATTTATTAACTTGTTTTAAGTTTATATTGTTGTCTGCAGCCTGCTCTATAATATCAATGTCTTCTAAAAACATCATAAAGCCTTCAGACTCATCTGTTTGTAAAAACAAATCCACTTCTAGCTCTGAAAATTTATCTAAATTACCAAAACAATTGTTATCAAGAGATATTCCAAAAGAACCTGTGCCTTTTACATCATTGGCTTTATATTTTTTGCAAGGTCTAACAGATCTTGCATATTTTTGGCGTCCTCATTAGACAACTTTAAAATAGTTACCCGTTCACGGTCCTCAATTCCATCTAATAAAATAGGTGCAAAGTCAGCTTTGATATCATGTAGCGCAATCACGTTTATTTTATAATCAATGTTGACCGGTTTCCATTGTGTCACTGCCCTCAGAAACATAACTCATGTTTACTTTAGCGGCGCCATTTTTTACTTCTATTGCTTCGTTTGTCCTTATGGCTACTCGCATTGCTGCTGGTTTCATGTCGGCTAGTGAAAATTGGGACATTTTATACATAGTAGAAATAGGCATGCTCATACAGCCACCTAATAACACGCTGATTGATAGTGAAAAGGCTAATAGCGCTTTTTTTGAAACTGGGTTTTTCATGGTCTTCCTTGCTGGCTTAACTAATAGATTTGAAGTGGTTTTAGATTGTTAATCTGTTTATACACATGTGCGGAGCAAACTTATAGGTGTATAAATTAACGCTACAATGTGAATAACTAACTTTGAATAGACTAATCAATTGTTTAAAAGTTCACCAGTATTATTTATCTTCACCGTACAAATAAAATAAGCCCGTAAATCTTGGTTATTCGCACGCTAGACTGGAAAAATTGACGAAATTTTGTTTAAATCGCGCCCCTAAATTAATACTAATGTAACAGCCATGTATTAATAATTATTTTACGGCGCTTTTTAAGCACCAATTAAGCACGATCCAAGAGGAACTCAATAACGTGATTACTACTGCAAACATCACAATGCAATTTGGCGCGAAGCCATTGTTCGAAAATATCTCGGTTAAATTTGGTAACGGTAACCGCTACGGTTTAATTGGCGCAAATGGATGTGGTAAGTCAACGTTTATGAAAATCCTTGGCGATGAACTAGCGCCTTCAGGTGGTAATGTAAGTTACGGTGAAGGTGAGCGTTTAGGTAAGCTTCGCCAGGATCAGTTTGGTTTTGAAGAATATTCAGTGCTAGACACCGTTATCATGGGCCACCAAGAGTTATGGGACGTTAAACAAGAACGTGACCGTATTTACTCTTTACCTGAAATGTCTGAAGAAGACGGCATGAAAGTAGCGGACTTAGAAACTGAATTTGCAGAAATGGGCGGTTATGAAGCTGAATCATCTGCAGGCGAATTACTGCTAGGTGTTGGCATTGGTACTGAGTTGCATTACGGATTAATGAGCGAAGTTGCGCCTGGCTTTAAATTACGTGTTTTACTTGCTCAGGCGCTGTTTTCAGAACCAGACTTTTTATTGCTCGACGAACCAACCAACAACTTGGACATCGACACAATTCGCTGGTTAGAAGACATTCTTAACCAACGTAACTCAACCATGATCATCATTTCGCATGACCGTCACTTCTTAAACTCAGTATGTACTCACATGGCTGACTTAGACTACGGTGAGCTTCGCGTTTACCCAGGTAACTATGACGAATACATGTTAGCGGCCACACAAGCTCGTGCTCGTATGATCAATGATAACGCTAAGAAAAAAGCCCAAATTGATGAGTTAAAATCCTTTGTTGCACGTTTCTCTGCTAACGCTTCAAAAGCGCGCCAAGCTACCTCTCGTCAAAAACAAATGGAAAAGATCAAGTTAGATGAAGTAAAAGCTTCTAGTCGTGTGAATCCATTTATTCGTTTTGAGCAAGAGAAAAAACTTTATCGTCAAGCTGTTGAAATTGAAGGTTTATCAAAAGGTTTTGATGAAGGTCCTTTATTTGAAAACTTTAACCTTATGGTTGATGTTGGTGAGCGCATTGCCATTATTGGTGAAAACGGCGCGGGTAAAACAACGCTGTTACGTACATTACAAGGCGATCTTGAGCCTGACGCTGGTTTTGTTAAATGGTCAGAGAAACGTGAAAATGGGTTATTACGCACAGGATCACGCGGCTGACTTTGAAACTGACATGAATTTATTTGACTGGATGAGTCAATGGCGTCGTCCAAATGACGATGAGCAAAGCATACGTAGCTTCTTAGGTCGTATGTTGTTCTCATCTGACGATATTAAAAAGTCGGTAACAGTTTTATCTGGTGGTGAGCAGGGTCGTATGTTGTTTGGTAAAATGATGATGGCAACACCTAACGTTTTATTACTCGATGAACCAACTAACCACATGGATATGGAATCTATTGAGTCTTTAAACATGGCACTTGAGAACTACGAAGGCACGTTAATCTTTGTTTCTCACGACCGTCAGTTTGTTTCTTCATTGGCAAACCGTATTCTAGAAATCAAAGGCAACAAGATCATTGATTTCCGCGGTAGCTACGATGACTACTTGAAGTCTAAAGGTGTTGACCACTAGGTCACTCTCTCGCTTCGACAGATAAAGGCTCTAATTCATTTAGGGCCTTTTTAGTTTTTAGTTTTTAGTTTTTAGTTCGGATTAGAGCAGCGGTATAACTGTATCCATAAATACCAGAAAATATAATACTGGGTGCTACGGTTAGCCAAAGGTTAGGTGTTTGGTTTATGACATTCACCTGCGTAACTAAGCCACTTTGAATTAACAACGGCAGTAAAGGTGCTAATAATGCCCCCGGAAGCTTTTGCCCTTCAAAAAATCGAGCTGATTCATTTAATCCGTGTGATAGTGCTTTTTTATTGCTTGATTTTGCGTTGACGTTGAATGAAATTTACAAAGTATTGGCATCATAAACGCTAGTGAAAAACAGTGACCGTGAAATTTAGATACAGAATGTTCTAGCAGCCAAGTAAATAATAGTGTCATTAAGCCACTATACGAACCTTGTACAAAGGCAGCTTGAATAGTGGTACTCATTGGTATGGCGTCACTTAAATTAGCCCAATACGCCCACGTAAAATAAAAGCTAAAGGCCACCAGCGCTGAAATAAAAAGCCTCACGTTCGAACTATTCAATTTACTAACCCTTTAATCATTCTTTAAACACCCTTTAATGATAGTGAAGTTTATATTGCCATTGGTAATGGTAATGGTATTGAAGTTAGAGTTCATTAGCGGTTCGGTATTTACCTTTGTAATCAAAGATTTTCTCTTGAACTTGCCAAACTATATGCGTCTTTGACTTTCGTTTTGGGTCTTTTTTGGCAATAACAAAATCTGGGATAATAAATCCCTGTGACTCTTTTAAGACCTCATTCAGCGACAAAAAATTTCGCGGCTCACTAGAGTTCCTAAATCGTCTACCAAACTGTAAATTGAAAACAGTCCGTTGCTTTTCGGAACTCAAATCAAAAAACTCTTTTAGCTCTGTGCCATCTTCATCATAGTAAACGATTTTTAACGCACCATTATGTTCCGAAAACGTCATGCCACTACATCTAATCACCATTCGATTACTGAGTTTTAACGCTTCTTTAAGCTTTTCATCGGGATCGACAAGCTGATTTTTGCAATCGTGGCATTCACGCGCAGCAATATCATTTTGAGCATTACACGTAGGACATTCTTTAAACCGGAAGCGGTAGTCACAGGGCATAACCTCATTGTCTTGCAAGTTTGCTGACATTGATCCTTCCAACATTGAGTCATCTAGCACTTCATCTTCTGGCATTTCAAGAATGCCTTGGCAAGCTCTGCCATAGTGCTCAAGCACTTTTCCGTCGTTGTCTGTTATGCCCCAAAATGTATTGGCAAAACCGCATGATGGACAAAAAACTTGAACCAACTCACTTCTAGAGTCCGGTTTTTTCTCGCCCACTTCAGGATGAAAAATGTTTATTCCGTTTCCAGCATAGTCAATCACTAAACAGTCTTGTTTGCCTTCCGCTAAGCGCAAACCTCGCCCTACAATTTGCTGATATAAACTCACAGACTGCGTAGGCCTAAGAATCGCAATTAGGTCTACATGTGGCGCATCAAAACCCGTTGTTAACACCGATACGTTAACTAAGTACTTTATTTTCTGGGCTTTAAAGTCACTGATCAATTGCGCTCGTTCATCGTTTTTTGTTTTGGCAGTGATCAAGGCAACTTTTGAAACATCATCGAGAATTTGTTCTTCGGTTTGTTCTTTAATTTGTTTTTTGCTTTTGCTACTGGCTAGCCCAGCAGTTTCGTTTTTAGATTCAAGGTATCCAACAATTTCTTTGGCATGTTTAACTGTGGCGGCAAAAATCATTACGCCTTTACGCTCTAATTCGTTTTCATTACCCGCTGCCAGCATTTGAATTTGCTCCACAATCCCTTCTGTAACTCGAGGGTATTTACCTAATAACTCATTCACCTCTGCGTCATCAAATTCGCCAAACTTATTGGATTGCAATGCAGAAAAGTCATATTGCTCAACCGCGGCGTCAATTAATTTAGGTGGCGTTAAAAAGCCATTTTTGATCATGTAAGACAAGGGTAATTCGTAAATGCATTTTTTAAACGGCGTTGCTTGTGAAGATCTCACAAAACCGTGGTAATGATGTTGATAAATCCAACCAAGTCCCAAACGAAAAGGGGTCGCGGTTAACCCTAGAATTTTAAGCTCGGGGTTATATGACTTCAATTGACTCACAATTTGACTGTATTGATTACCTGACTTTTCTTTAACTGGTGTTTCATTAGCTAACGTTTCACTAGTTGGTTTCTCATCAACTGACTTTTCACTTGCTGACTCTGCATTTGTTTTTGACTGCTCTTCAAAGTGGCTGACGCGATGACACTCATCAATCACGACAAGTGAGTATTCATGAGCAAACTGCTCTAGATTTCTTGCGACGGACTGTACGCTGGCAAAAGTGACTTGGTGTTCGGTTTCTTTTCTATTGAGGCCGGCAGAAAATACACCACTTTTGATTCCAGCTTGTTCAGCGTAGTCATGAAATTTTTGGTGATTTTGTTCAACTAGCTCTTTTACGTGCGTTAATACCAATATTTTCCGACGAGCAATTCGTGCTATTTCGGCTATTACTAAACTTTTACCTGCGCCCGTTGGCAACACAATAACTGCAGGGTCATTTGTATTTCTAAAGTGTGTAACTGTTGATTCAACCGCTTCTGATTGATATTGACGGAGTTTATACATTAAGTTTCGTTTTTAGTAATAGGTAATATTGAACTTTGCAGGTTATTATTACATCAATTAAGTTTAAGATTTGTCATAACTTTCCTTGACAGACAAGGAAATTTTCACACATTTTATTACAATTAGAAACGGCAACATTGCCTTTGTAATGTTTTAATATACTACATAAGTATGGTTTTTAATTGATAACAACCAACACATAAATTAAATGGATTGAGTCATGAGCAAAAAATGGTTAAAAGTTGCAGCCCCTGTAGTTTTATTGTTAGCAGGAATTGGTGCATTTGTTCTAGTACAAAGTAACGGCCCTAAGCCACCAGAAAAAAAGAAGTTGATACCCGTCCTACTATTACAGTTAAGCAAGTTAACCCAGAATTTCACCAAGTGAGAGTCAAGGGTTATGGCGCGGTAACGCCATTAGAAAAAACCATGATATCGGCTCAAGTTTCTGGCGAAGTTGTTAAATGGCATCCTAATTTTGTGCAAGGTGGATTAGTTAAACGTGGCGAAGTGTTGTTTGAAATAGAATCGGACAACTATGAAGTTGCTCTATTGCAAGCAGAGTCGTTATTAAAAACAGCACAAGCACAACTTATTGAAGAGCGTGGCCGAGCTGAAGTTGCAAAACGTGAAGCGAAATCAATGCCAGACGCTAGAGTTAGCGACCTGTACCTTCGTAAGCCGCAAGTAATGAGCGCGGAAGCATCGGTAAAATCAGCGGAAGCATCAGTAAAGCTTGCCACTCGTGATTTAGACAACTGTAAAGTGGTTGCCCCTTACGATGCATTGATAGTAAAACGTGATTTAGGTACCGGCCAATTTGTTAACAAGGGCACTAACGTTGGTGAGTTATATAACGTTGAAAAAGCCGAAATCGTATTCCCAATTGCAGGATTTGATCGTACCTTCCTTCCAAATACTCTATTAAACCTTCCAGCTGAAGTGTCTACTCGTGAAAAGTTCTCGAGTGTACGTTCAGGCACTATTGTTAGAGACACGGGCATCGTTGACCAAGCAACTCGCATGGGTAACATTGTTGTTGAAGTTAACGACCCTTACGGATTAAAAGACGACTTACCACGTTTAATGTTTGGCACATACGTTGAAGTTAGCTTTAACGGCCAAGGTTTAAACAACATAGTTAAATTGTCGCAAGACCTAGTAACCAATAACAAAGTTTGGGTATTAGGAGACGACAATACCATTACTCAAAAAGTTGTTGATGTGGTTAAAGAAGAAGGCAAACTATTCTTAATTGGTGGCGGCTTAAACAGCGACGATAAGATAGTAGAGACAATTCCTGAGTATGCTCAAGATGGCATGAAAATTAAATTGGCAAGCGATACTAAAGAAGGTGATGATAAATCATCGGACGACGCTAATGTGATCTCCACATCGGTTGCTCAAAGCAATAAGGACGCATAACTCTCATGTCTGACGTTCAACAAAAAAAAGAAACGGGTTTAATCGCGTTTTTTGCGAATAACTCAGTGGCCGCTAATTTAATGATGATATTTATTATCGTCATGGGTTTAATTAGCTACTTTACTATTCAGCGCCAAATGTTCCCGAATATTGAGATTAACTATATTCAGGTGAGTGCGGCTTATCGTGGTGCTTCTCCTCAAGAAATTGAAGAAAGCATATTGATAAAAATTGAAGAATCATTAAAAGACGTGACTGAGATTGAAGAGATGTACACCAATGCATTTCGAAACTCAGGTAGAGTTACCTTAGAAATAGATCCAGACAAAGATTTGGCCGAAGTATTAGACAAGGTCAAAATGCGAGTTGATAGTATCGCTACCTTCCCCGCGGCCATGGAGCCCGTTAATGTTCGGCAAATAGAGTTTAATCAGCAAGTAATAGAAATGTCGCTAGTTGGTGACATGACCGTTGAAGAGCTAAAGCCTGTTGCCAAACAAATTGAAGACGAGCTACTGCAGCTTAATAACGTGTCCTTGGTTACGGTTAACGCACCTGCTGAAGAAATTGCCATTGAAATTCAGCCCGACCAATTACGGAAATACAATTTAACGCTGGCGGATATCACACAGGCTATTAGCCGTTATTCCGCTAACTACTCTGCTGGTCAATTGCGCACCGATGCTGGATTAATTGCCGTTAGAATAGAAAACCAGTACTACAACGGTGATGAGTTTAAACTTATTCCAATTAAAATTGGTAACAACGGCTCTAGAGTACTTTTAGAAGATGTGGCGATTATAAAAGATGGATTCACTGAAGGTGTCAGATATAACAAATTTTCTGGCCAAAACTCGGTTTATATTCAAGTTAACGCCACTAAAGACCAAAACTCTATTGCCGTCTCTAACTCAGTTAAAAGCTATTTAGAACAACGTAACCCAACGTTGCCAGCGGGAATGGAATTAAAGGTATTAGTTGATATGACTTATTACCTTAAAGCCAGATTGAACATGATGTTATCAAACCTATTCCAAGGTTCGATTTTAGTGGCACTCATGTTAACCATATTCCTGCGCTTTAGATTAGCGTTTCTGGGTAATGATCGGTTTACCGGTTTGCTTTTTAGGAGCGGTGATGATGATGCCAGTATTTGGCGTTAGCATTAACGTATTATCACTTTTCGCATTTATTATGGTGCTAGGGATTGTGGTGGACGATGCCATTGTCATTGGCGAAAGTTCCTATACCGAAATTGAAAAACACGGCGGCGGCATAGAAAACGTGGTTCGTGGTGCTAAAAAAGTGGCAACACCAGCGACCTTTGGCGTACTGACTACCATTGCGGTATTCGCACCATTCTTAGCCTCTAGTGGGCCACAAGGTTCATTCTTTTATAACATTGCAACAGTGGTCGTGTTTTGCTTAATTTTCAGCTTGGTAGAATCTAAGCTTATTTTGCCAGCCCATTTAGCGCACACAAAATTTAGTCCAGTAAAAGAAAACAGCTTAAGAGCTCGTTTTAACAAACGTTTTAATAACTTTGTTAACGTTAAATACAAAGGCTTTTTGAGCAAATGTGTTGAATGGCGTTGGGCGGTAATGGCCGCGTTCTTTGGTATGCTTTTAATCAGTATTGCCATGATTGCAGGCAGCCACGTACGTTTTGTGCCACAGCCTAAAGTGCCGCACGACTTCCCAGATATTCAAATTGAGATGAATCAAACGGTTTCTGACCAGCAAACTATTGATGCGATTCAAAAAATTGAAGCTATGGTTCAACGTATTGACCGTGAAATTGAACAAGAAACTGGTCAAAAAATGGTCCGTGATATTCTAGCGTTTAACCAAGATAGAAGCTCTGGCCGTGTAGTTATTCCTCTTGTTGATGAAGAGTTACGTCCATACGACACATTTGAAGTGGCTCGACGTTGGCGTGAAGCAATGCCTACTATACCTGGTGTAAAATCCATTACGGTTCAAGACCAATTGTTGGGCGGTGGCGGTGGCGGCCAAGGTGGTGGTGACTTTGGTTACTTGCTATATGGCCCAAGCTTAGAGCAACTTAACGTTGCTGGCCGTGAATTTATAAAAATGTTGTCTCAAGAACCTGGTTTATTCGACATCAGCTCGACAATTGACCCGGCGAGTAAAGAGATCCAACTTGATTTGAAACCAGTGGCTTACGATCTTGGATTATCTTTACAATCTATCGCTGGTCAAATTGGCGCGAGTTTCTTTGGTGGAGAAGCTCAACGAGTATTACGTGATGGCGAAGAAATTCGAGTCATGGTTCGTTACCCGCAAATGACGCGAGAGCAGTTTAGCGAATTGAAATACGCAATTGTTACTACACCTTCTGGTAAAGAAGTAATGTTAGGTGATGTTGTTACACTAACTGAAAAACCTGGTATCAGTTACATTCGTCGCGAAAATGGATTCCGTAGTGTTTACATTTATGGCTCCATTGACGAAGTGGTTGTACAACCTAACGAAGTAGTTAAGCGCATTAAGGATGACTTACTGCCACAACTAACGGAAAACTTCCCTGGCGTTAAAACGCAACTAGGTGGCTCAATTGAAGAAGAGCAAGCTCAGCAAAACGAACAAATCATGTTCTTTGTTGCAGGCCTTCTAATGATTTACATTTTGTTAGCCGTGCCCCTTAAGAGTTATGCACAACCTTTAATCATCATGTCGGTTATTCCATACGGCTTTGTTGGTGCAGTTTGGGGTCACTACTTATTTGGTATGGACTTAAGCATGATGTCTACTTTTGGACTGATTGCCGCAGCCGGTGTTGTTATCAATGACAGCTTGGTCATGACAGATTATGTTAACCAAGTACGCAAACAAGGTCAGTCGGTTATTCAAGCCGTGACAGATGCAGGTTGTGTAAGATTTAGAGCAATTACGCTTACCTCTATCACTACGTTTGTTGGTGTACTACCAATCATGTTTGAAACTAGCTTACAGGCACGAATTGTAGTGCCAATGGCGGTTGCATTAGGCTTTGCAGTATTATTTGCGACCTTGGTTACGCTAATTCTTGTCCCTTGTATGTATATGGGTTTAGAAGACTTTAAAGGCATGTTCCGTCGTAAAAGAAAGTATAAAACAACGTCTGCAACTTCAGATGACTCATCTAATATAACGGGTGGCAATGTTGATGCTTATGGCGGTGCCGCTAGATCATCAGATTAGCATTTTGAAAAAGCCTAACCGCTAAATAGAACAACTTAGGTTGTAACCTAGAACCCCCTTGAAGCCTGATACTCAAGGGGGTTTTTATTTGCCATTTTGATTTGAACTCACTACTCTAGCGTTTTCATTTGTAGCCAAACAATAACCCACACGGAGCTTTTTTGTGGTCGACTTAACCTTACTCGCCGTTTTTATTCCTACCTTTTTTATCGTCAGTGTTACGCCAGGCATGTGCATGACCTTAGCAATGACGCTTGGCATGACAATTGGCGTTAAGCGCACGTTATGGATGATGTTAGGCGAAGTTATTGGCGTAGCTATAGTGGCGGTTGCTGCGGTTTTAGGCGTTGCGGCATTGATGCTTAAATTTCCATCGGTATTTACCGTTCTAAAACTGGTTGGCGCAGGTTATCTAGCTTGGATAGCTATTCAAATGTGGCGCAGCAAAGGAAAAATGGCAATATCTGATAACCCTCAACAAACGGTTATTCATTCAAATGCGGGCTTATTTAATCAAGGTTTAGTTACCGCTTTGGCAAACCCGAAAGGCTGGGCATTTCAAATTTCATTGTTGCCGCCATTTATCAATCCAGACTTAGAGCTCCCAATTCAGTTAACGGTACTAGTGCTTATTATTATGTGTTCTGAGTTTGTTTGTATGATGTTATACGCCACGGGCGGAAAAACCATTGGCCGCGTATTAACAAAAAGTCAAAACGTACAGAGACTCAATAAAGTCTCCGGTACGCTGATGATGATGGTTGCGATTTGGCTCGCGTTAGGAAATTAGTCGCTTGGTATTAGTCATGTTCATTTAAGAACGCTAAGACCTCAGGAAAGTGGTCGTTTACCGCTTCAGGCGCAGTAAGAATATCAATATGATCGTAATCGAGTGCATTGCCATTTTGTTTTGATAACAAACTAAATTTTGCCTTTGCATTGCTACATTCGTCCATAAATAACTTCACGTCAGTTTGATGCCCTAATGAATAGTCACTTACACCCGTTAAGTGCCAAGTAGGAGGCCAATCTGTGCTTTTCGCCTTTTCTGCATAATCAAACGCATCAACGGGATCAACCCACACGCTCTTTTTCACCCACTCAATGCTTTCTAATAATGCTTGGCGAGGTTCAGAATCTGCCCCCACTTTCATTTTTTTTGCGTCTAAGTAACCGGCTTTTTTGGTGTACCAAGGTGCAAACCACTTCCAAAATAGGTCAACTTTTAGCAAACGTTCAATATTCATCACGGACACTTGTCTTTTAGTGCCAAACTTAACCATCGACTTAACTTTGCTTTGCAATTCTGGAAAACGAACGTAAGCACTTGCAAACATAACACCGCCCCAAGAGTGGCAGATTACGTGACAGGCTTGATTTGTTTGTTGGTAAACATAGTCAACTAAGGTTGGAATATCTTCCGTTGTCACTGAATGATATCCATGATCATTTTTTTCTTTTACCGAAGGTGTGCTTTCACCTCTGCCACGATAATCTGCGACAAATACATCAAACCCTTGTTTCGCTAAAAAGCCCGCGAGCCCTTTACCTGACTTAGTGTAAAAAATTCGTCCATTTTCTATGGAGCCATGCAACATTAGAATAGGAGTGCGCTTTTTTGACTCGTCTTCCGTATGGATTCGACGAACGTGTAATTGATGTTCGTTACAGGTAACAAACTGAGATGATTGAATAATATTGGCTGAATGCAAAATAAAAACTCTAGTGGTCCGATGACATAAGCTTAATCATAAATAAAAGAATTACAATGTGTTTGCACGTTTACTTTTTGCCTTTCATCGCAGACACTTAGTTTTGGTACAAAAAAGGATCGCCATGACGTTATCACATTCACAATTAAAGTTAGACCAAGCGTTTAATTACCTTGAACAGGTTTTATTAGGCAAACAAGACAAAATTAAATTAGCGGTTACCTGTTTATTAGCCAATGGTCATTTACTCATTGAGGATTTGCCTGGCATGGGAAAAACAACGCTTTCTCACGCACTGGCCGATGTATTTGGATTAAATTATCAACGTAGCCAGTTCACTTCGGACATGCTGCCAGCAGACGTCATTGGCGTGTCTATTTTTGACCAGTCTAAACAGTCCTTCACTTTTCATCAGGGACCTATTTTTTCACAGCTATTATTGGCCGATGAGATAAACAGAGCCAACCCTAAAACCCAAAGTGCCTTGTTAGAAGCAATGGAAGAACGCCAAGTCAGCGTAGACGGAACAACATATCCGCTGCCTAGCCCCCATTTTGTTATAGCGACACAAAATCCAACGCATCAAAGCGGTACCTATCCGCTTCCAGAGTCGCAGTTAGATCGATTTTTAATGTGTTTAGAAATTGGATATCCACCAGCAGAAGCTGAGTATAAATTACTGAAAGGAGCAAGCTCGCGAGAAACAAAAATTCAACAGCCATTGCTGTCCATTGACGATTTGCTCGACCTGCAAAAAACCGTTCACAATATCCATAAATCCGATGAAGTAATTCACTACGTTATGAGGTTACTCGCCTATTCTCGTTCTGAAGGACAGTTTCCTAATGCTCTTTCACCTAGGGCAGGCGTAGCGCTTATGACAGCAGCACAAGCTTTTGCACTAGTTTCCAACCGAGACTTTGTGACTCCAGAAGACGTGCAGGCTGTATTCCCTTATGTTGCCGAGCATAGACTGAGAGCCGGACGAGGTACATTGTTAAACAGTACCTTTAGTCAGAAAATATTAGAGACCGTAGCTGTACATGGCGATATTTGAGAATCGGCTAAAAGCTTGGATACAAAGGCGGTTTGAGCCCTCCAACACATTAAAGCTTGGTCATAAAAAAATTTTTATCTTGCCAAACATTGCTGGCATCTGGGTACTGCTGTGCCTGTTGATTTTATTTGTGTTGGGCACAAATTATCAAAACAATCCCATTTTACTGCTTTGCTTTTTTTTACTGAGCTTTGTTATTTACATCATTCATAGTGGTTTTAATAACTTAAATGGCCTTTCAATCAAGCTACTGCCGGTCTCTAATATTTATGTAAACCAGGAGCTGCTACTTAGGTTTGAAATCAAAAGCGCTAGTACCAATACCAGTCCTAATACCCGTATCAGTACTAAAAGCAATATCAACGCAACTTCTAGTGCTACTTCTAATTCAAATGCCAGTGCCAGTGCCAGTGCCAGTGCCAAAGGTAACCACCTCAACGCAGTAATTGATAAAAAGTTTATCGCCTAAAAAGAGAAAGTAATAACAGTAACATTTGGATCCTTGCCTTAAAGCCTGAGCAGCGAGGGCGATATACATTGCCTTTGATTCAATTAAGATCAGAATATCCATTTGGCCTTATTAAAGCTTGGAGTTATTTTAGAGCCGAGCGCTCTTATTTGGTGTACCCAAACCCCATTGCCTCAAACTGGCAATTAGAACAAAAAGAAGTTAACGACACTGGCGATGCAGAGATCGAAAGTAGTAGTCCAACGTTAGGTGAGCGAAACTTTGATGGAATTAAGCCTTATGTGCCAGGTGCGCCACTTTCAAACGTAGCCTGGAAACAAGTTGCCAAACAACCAGATTCCCCTTTACTGCTCAAGTCTTTTGAAACGCCTGTCACCGTACCCGTCAGTTTGTCTTTTGATTCTGTACCAGCACAAATAGCAGAAACCGCGATTAGTCAGCTAACCTCGGCGTGCCTAGAACTGCATGATGACAGTAGGCCATTTGGCTTAGATTTGTCTCGTGGCAGTCATATTTCTTCTCGTATTGACGTTGGCTCTGGTAAAGAGCACCTAAAACTTTGCCTTGAAGCTTTGGCTACCTGCAAATGAGTCGCTTTTATCGCTTTCCAACATTAGCACTGGCCATATTCGGCTGTAATTTAATTCTTTGTATTGTGTTATTAAATGAAGCGTTACTGTGGCAAACCATTTCACTTGCCGGTTTATTGTTAGTAGTTAAAACCGTATTCCTTAGTTATGCGCCTTCTAAAGTAGAGAGCCTTCACTCAAATTGGATTAAAAACATTGGCGCAATATTATTGGCACTGGTGGTTTTGCCCGAACTAGGCTCGGCAGGCCTACTCAACAGCATGGTAAATTTATTGTTTTCTGGTGCAGTGATGTGGTGGTTTACCGCCAACCATCACCGCACAGCTTGGGGCACTCAGTTACTTGTTGGAATAACCCTTCTGGCTTCCGTATCACTAATTTACCAACAGTCACTAGAATATGCGCTGCTGGTTTTTATAACGATTTCAGCCAGTATTGTTGGCTTGTATCAAATTCAGCAATTTGAATATCGCTCAATAAATAATTCACCAAATCACGTAATAAACAACCCAGCAAATAGCCAAACAAGCCACCCAATAAACTACTCAGCAAACAGCTTCGAAAAAAACGATGCAGGTATTTCCACCAGCGGCTCGTCTAGTAATACGAGCAAGCAGGAGAACGCTTACTTGCCGCCACACTTTTTCACTATGATAGTAGCTTGTTTACTTGGCGCTACAGTGATGTTTGTTGTTATGCCTTCGTTAAGTCCATTCTGGAAATTACCACAACAGAAAGTCACGCCAACCGGTATTAGTGACTCCATGACGCCCGGCGATATTGCTAATGTTGCTAAGTCGTCAAGACTCGCTTTTAGAGCCGAGTTTAGCCCAGTATTAAAAGAACAGTCTGACGAAGAACTGAACAAAGGGCTAAATAAAGAACTAAACAAAGAATTTAGCGAAGCCAAAAAACCTCCTCACGCAGAATTATATTGGCGCGTATTAACCATGGAAGAGTTTAACGGTAAAACTTGGCGGCAAAGTGACTCTAAAAAGTGGACTCAAAATAAACAGGCTAAGACTCTTAACAGCTTTTTAGTTAATACCCGTACACAAGCTTGGAGCGAAAAAGCAACTCTAGGCAACTACTCTATTGTAGCGGAGCCTAACCAACAACCATGGTTATATAGCCTTGGAACAAGTACTAGTGATGACTCCAACATATACCTTACTCGTGATAATCGACTAATTAGAAATACCAAAGTCACTCAGCGCATTAAATACTCAGCCACTCAATATTCACAATACAATAAAAATGCTTTAGCTCTGACACAAACAGATATTGCCAACAATATTAAGCTTCCATCTTTTGGCCTAAGCCGAACACAAGTATTGTCTGATGAGCTTTGGCAACAAGCCAATGGCGATGCGGAACGTTATAACCGCGTTATTCTTGAGTATTTGGCCACATCTGGTTTTCAGTATTCACTTAGTCCACCAACTTTATCCGGCGATCATATTGATAACTTTTTATTTGATGTAAAAGTCGGTTTTTGTGCTCATTTTGCTAGCGCACATGCCGTATTGTTAAGGTTAAAAAACATTCCTGCTCGAATCGTCACTGGCTACCATGGTGGCGAATACAATCCGAATGGTAACTATTTTAATATTTATGACAGTAGTGCGCACGCTTGGGTAGAGTTTTCATCGGACAATAAACAGTGGCAACACGCGGATCCCACGTCTGTGGTATCGCCGCTGAGGATCAGTGAAGGTTTAGAACAAGCGCTCAACGTTTTTGATGAAACCACTGATTCCAATATGAATATTGTTAAACAAACGCCTTGGTTAAATACGCTAAGGCAACATCTGCAGTCGTTAGATTACTATTGGACCGTATTTGTTTTGGACTTTGACCAACAGAAGCGTGACAATTTAATTTCATCTCTAGTGGCTAAACTTTCCTTTATGAAAGTAGCAATACTCGTCGTCACAATCGGCGTTTTATTAGGTAGTTGGTACTTATTCATTACCATTAAAAACAAACCCAAACTGCCCACCTCACAAAAACTATTAAAACGCCTTTACCTGCGCTTGGCTCGTTCAGAGTCTCGGACAGCTTTTAACAAAAATGCCAATACTAAAGATAATTATAGAAATTGGTATGCCAACCAAAACTTAACGCTGGCTCAACACCAAGCTTTACTCCAAAGTTTATATCCACATCGCTCGGAAGACGTTGTCAGCATTATAAAAATAATCAGTATTTTTCTTTATTCCAAAAATTCTTCAGGAAGTTACAAGGATGTCTGTAACAAAATTGACTTAATTTGATCAAGTCAGTGTTTATGCGACATTAAGCTCTACCAATAAGATTAAAAACTCCACTTTTAGCTCTCATTTATGCTCCAAAACCTGAGTTCTGTAACCAAAGCGTCATCTTGCTTTCTTAAATCTGTCATTTTGTTTCAGTAGATTGTGCCGCAGTTATTACAGATTAACCCATAAAAAACCTAATTTTAATAATACAGTTCGACTTTCGGAGAGCAAAATGGAACTTAAAAACATCTTTCGCATTTCACTAGTAGCAGCAGCCGTTTCTTTAACCGCTTGTGGTGGCGACATTAACATTACCCCTACAGTAAACGACAACAGCACAATAACTGACAACAGCGTAAATGACTCAAATAATGTTGCGGCTCCTGAGCCAGTTGTTGAAGTAGAATGTGCAAGTTACGAATCATCAGTTGGCACCGTAGAAGGTGTTCAGTCAGGTGATGACTGTGTTTACAACGACTCTTTTGCAAGCAAAAATATTTCTATCACTTCAAACATTACTTTTGAAGCACTACCAAATGACGGTGTTCACGTATTTGATAACGCACTTCAAATTGGTGAAGATGGCGATACAACAACAGGTTTCAGCGTTCCGGCAAACGGCCCAACAATGACAGTTAAACCTGGTGCCACATTAGCGTTCAAATCAGGTGAAGCAATTATTCGTATTGCTCGTGGTGCTAAAATCCAAGCAATTGGTACTATCGATGCGCCTATCGTATTTACTTCTGCTAATGCTTTCCCTCGCTTAGACGATGCAGGCCAAGGCGCACAGTTTGCAGACTGGGGCGGAATCATTATTAACGGTAACGGTATCACTGACCAATGTACTGATGCAGAGCGCGCTGCGGTAACTTGTAATGTAGCCTCAGAGGGCATTACTTCTTACTTTGGCGGTAATGACAACACTGACTCAAGCGGCTCTATAAAGTATGCAAAAGTTTGGTATGCCGGCTCAGGTCCTCGTGTAGGTGGCCCTGGTGATGACTTAAACTCGTTAACACTTAATGCGGTTGGTTCGGGCTCTTCTTTTGATTACATTCACATTCACCAAGGTTTTGATGACGGCATCGAGATTTTTGGTGGCGCAACAACACTGTCACACGTTGCTGTAACAGATACTCAGGATGATTCATTTGATTTTGATGCAGGTTGGCAAGGTTCTGCTGAATTCTTATTTGTTAAACACGGCACAGTAAATACTCGTGACGGACAAGTTGCAAATATGGGTAACAACGGTTTTGAAACGGATGGCGAAAAAGGCGATACGTCGGCTGAAGCACCAGTAACAAACCCAACTATTTCTAACGTGACAATTATCACAACAGACGCTAACTCAGTACGTGATGATGACCCGTCGCAAGCATTTACATTCGATGATTCAATTAAATCTATGTACAAAAATGTATTAATCGTTAAAGAAGTTGGTGCGAATTCATCATGTGTTAAACACAAGGCTGACGGTGAGAAAAATGCCGATGCTATCACATTTAGTGGTTCTGTAATGGCTTGTGCGTCTGAATTTGAGGGTGAAGCAACATTTGGTGCAAGCGCACCTGCAGCACTGCAAGGCACAGCTAAAACAGTTTGGTTTGATAACGGTGGTGTTAACCAACGTATCGCAGCAAGCTCAGACGTATTAGCGGCTGATGGTTTTGCAACAAACACGAGCTCAACGGCTATTACAGTAGCAGCGGATGCAACTGGCGCAGCAAACTTCATTGGTGCGGTATCAGACCAAGACACAACATCTAATTGGTACAAGTGGGTTGAAATGGCAGTAACCGCTGCTTCTAACGACTAATCACTTGATTAATTAAATGGGCGCCTTGGGAACGGAAATCTTCTACAGGCGCCTTTTTGTTGATGACCCAATTAGGATTCAAACATGTTAAATCGACGCAAGCTCAAAACCATCAGTGCAGCGGTCACGCTTGGTTTATTGGCACAAGCCAATATAGCCATCGCAGCCGATGAGGATGAAATAGAAGAGGTTGTTGCCGTTGGTACTCGTCTACAAGGCAGTGCAGCAGCAGTAATCGAAGAACGACGTGGACAAGCATTTGTAGCCGATATTTTAGGTGCGGAGCAATTATCTCGCACTGGCGATAGTGACGCTGCTTCTGCTCTTCGCCGAGTAACAGGCCTTACACTCGTAGACGGTAAATTTATTTATGTTCGAGGACTAGGTGAACGTTATTCAAACGCACGTTTAAATGGCGCGACTATTCCGTCGCCAGACTTAACCAGAAACGTAGTACCACTAGATATTTTCCCATCTAGTATTATTGAAAGCCTTTCGGTTCAAAAAGCCTATTCGCCATCTATGCCAGCGGCATTTGGTGGTGGTGCGATAAATATTAGAACTAAAACGGTACCAAAAGAATTTACCGCCGGCATTGAAGTTGGTGCTAGCTACGATTCATCAGCGGATAATGGATTTACTTACAACCGTGATGAATCAGGTATATCTGGCAATCTAAAAGAAGCCATTTCTTTTTACCGTGGTGACTTTGATACCGCTTCAATCGTAAATAAAAACGGTTTGGTTTCTGACGATACAAGTTCTGCTGGTCAAAAAGCCAACTTGATTAACCAGGAACTATTAAAGTCTCTACCAAGAGAGATGGGCTTGACTAAGTCTTCGCTTGATCCTGCCTACAACATTAAAGGTCATATTGGTAATAGCTTTGTTTTAGAAGACTATGACGTTGAATTGGGCTTCCTAGCTTCAGTTGCCTATGACACAACTTGGGATGCATCGGAAAAACGCACAGCGGTTCTTTCAAAAGATTTTGCTGATAACTGTGCTAAAGAACTAAATACCTCTGATGACACTCAAAACTCTTGCTTTGAGACGATGAAAGACTCTGTTGAAACTACTGAGTCGGAGCGCATGAATGCGGTTCTTAATTTTGGTATCAAGTACGATGCGCATAGTATGTCATTGTCTAATTTACTGTTAACAGACAGCGAAGATGAAACTGATGTTTCAATACAGCAAAGCCCAGGCGGCAGTTCAGTCTTTTCTATTGCGGGTGATGGTCGTGCAAACCGAAGCCATGACTTTAAGTATGAAGAACGTGAACTAAAAGTAACTCAGCTTGTTGGCCAACATACATTTGTAGATATGAGCGGAATAGGTTTTGATTGGCAATATACGCGTTCAAAAGCCACCACAGATATTCCGGTAAATGCGACGTATCGCTATAGAGATAACTACGAAGGCGGCGAATATGCCAACTCTATTATCACTGGCGACCAAAACAGAGCCGTTTATTCGTACACTGATATGGAAGACAGAGTAACGTCTTACGGCGGCAACTTTACCTTGCCTGTTTATGCTGGTGATTTTGAACTTGAATTTAAGGCCGGTTACGACTTCAGCGACCGCGCTAGAATTTATGAAACCTCTAGCTTTGCTGTTAATAACAACTCTGGTGTTGCCATTGAAATTAACGACGGTTCACAAGACCCATTAACTAACAGCGAATACCTAACGGATGACTTTCTTGATGGACAAAGCATTTTACTGTCCTTTAATGAGCCAACCGCGCCTGATGCCGATGATTACTTAGCAGCTCAAAAGATTGATGCTGGTTATGGCGCTTTTGATATGATTTATCAAAATGCGTGGCGTGTTAGTGGTGGATTACGCTGGGAAGAATTCAAACAAAGTTCAATTGGTACTTCATCTCTAATTTTCACTCAAGAAGACTTAAATATCTTTTATGAAGATCAGAAAATTGCCGATGGTACTATTCAAGAAGATGACATATTCCCTGCACTTTCATTTACTTACATGGGCGGTCAAAACTACCAAGTTCGCTTAGGTTATGGCGAAACTATTGTTCGTCCAGACTTACGTGAAGTTGTACCCGTGTCTTACTTTGACCCATTAACGGATATCCGAACTTTTGGTCGAGTTGGCTTGCAAAGCAGCCCAATCAAAAACCTAGATTTACGTTATGAATACTATGGCGATGCCGGTGATAACTTCTCAATTGCTGCTTTTTATAAAGACATAGAAGCGCCAATTGAAACCGTGTTAAGAATTGGTGATGACGACTATTCAGCAACGTTCACAAACGGTGAAACTGCCGAGGTTTATGGTATTGAAGCAGAATGGTTATACGACTTAACGTCATTGTCTGACGGTTTATTTACCTCTGGTAACGTTACTTTGTCAGATTCTGAAGCTGAAATTGATCCTGCCTTTGCTGGCAACTTAACAAATCCCGTTAAGCGCATGACAGGTCATTCAGAGTATGTTGTTAACTTGCAGTTAAACTATGACTCTTCTGACGGCAACCACAGTGGTTCATTAGTATATAACGTGTTTGGTGAGCGAATCTTGGCAGCAGGTGTGGCGGGCCGTGATGATGCTTATGAGCAGCCATTCCATTCACTAGATATGGTCTATACCTACTACCCAGACTTTAACTCTAAAATAAAATTTAAAGTTAAAAACTTACTAAACGAAGATCAAGAAGTGACGCAGTCAGACATTGTGATCCGTGAAAAGGAAGTGGGTATGGGCATCAGTATTTCTTATACTTATGAATTTGATTAATGACGCTTTGAAGTTCAACTTTTAACGTTATGAAAGCCACCTTACGGTGGCTTTTTTGTTGTCATATTATCGTCATAATACATTCACTTAGCAGTAACCTTTATGTCACATTAAGCCGCTTTAATTAGTTAACTTTAAATTAATAATATGTAGATCATGCAGACTTCTTCTCAGACCCGCGCAACTAACGCACCAGCTCGTTCTAATATTGAACCTAAGGTGGCCGTCGATGCCGCTTTGCATTCTGATCAATCTGTTGAACTTCAACAAGCACTCACACATTTGACGCAGTTGGTCCACCGACCTTCTGTGACACCTAATGAT
The DNA here is from genome assembly GCF_009728465.1 of Psychrosphaera haliotis. GTDB lineage: Bacteria > Pseudomonadota > Gammaproteobacteria > Enterobacterales > Alteromonadaceae > Psychrosphaera > Psychrosphaera haliotis. Next base: position 818,992 of record NZ_WOCD01000005.1, on the reverse strand, counting down.
GCCGGTTGCCAACAATACATAACTAGAATATTGCAACAAATTGGCTTTTCGATTGAATCATTTGAGAAACAAGGTGTTAGCAATCTCATAGCTAAAATAGGTAGTGGCCCGATAAGAGTAGCGTTTTCTGGCCATACCGACGTTGTGCCAGCACCTTACCCAGAAAACTGGTCGTCTGATCCTTTCACATTAGCAATTGATGGTGAAAAAATCACAGGTCGCGGCGTAGCAGACATGAAAGGCGGAGTTGCAGCAATGCTAGCCGCCTTTGAAATGGTGGTTGCACACTTAGACTTTGACCAATTTACTTTTTATTTTTTAATAACAAGTGATGAAGAAGGCGAAGCGGAGTTCGGCACTCAAGAAATCATCGACAAATTAGAAAACCGTGGCGAGTTACCGCATTTATGTATTGTTGGAGAGCCAAGCAGTCAAACGGTGGTTGGCGATGTATTAAAAATAGGGCGTCGAGGTTCATTATCTGGGGAAATTACCATTCATGGCCAGCAAGGTCATGTTGCGTATCCAACCAATGCGAATAACGCAGCTCACAAGGCAATGACGTTAGGTAGCTGGTTAAGCAGTTTGTCATGGGATGAAGGCACTAAGGATTTTCCTGGCACTCATCTACAAATTACCGCCATTAATACCGGCGAATGGACAGACAATATAATCCCTGGTCGATGTACATTGCAGTTTAATGTTCGTTATAGTCATAAAGTCAGCCAAGAAGACATTGTGAAACGTATAAACGATGGCTTAATGCAATTAAAACAACTCACTAGCGATATCAATATCGAATGGTCCAGACCATGTTTGCCTTACTTAACTAGCGCAGAAAATATTGAGTCGCATCACTTTTCCAACGACATTGAGTCGACCAAATTACTGCAAGGTTTTGACTTAATTGTGGAAGCGGAAAAAGCTATCTTCAGTGAAGTGAGCATATTTCCTAGACTGTCAGTTTCGGGTGGTACTTCCGATGGCCGGTTTATTTCGAATAAAGGCGCACAGGTGGTTGAACTTGGATTGCCAAATCATAGTATCCATAAAACTAATGAACACATTCATAAACAAGACCTATTGAGCTTAACTAAAATTTATAAGCGCTTGTTATTAAATATGATGACAAAATAATCTAGCATTGCTAGGGTTAACAGCGATCTAAACCTTTGCAGTTCGCTTTTGGCGGTAAAGTTGTTAGCATCTCATTTAATAACAATAACTTAGGAAAAACACCATGCAACTTAATACCGAGCTTGTAAATAAAGCGATCGATATGGGCTTTGAATATGCCCCAAAACTAGGTTCAGCTATTTTAGTTTTAATCATTGGCCTGTTTGTCGTTAAACTATTGAGCAAGGGCTTTGAAAGCATGCTTAATAAAGGCAATACCGATGCGTCACTAAAACCATTCTTATGTGGCATCGTAAACATGCTACTCAAAGTGATGCTGTTTATTACTGTGCTTGGCATGATTGGCATCGAGATGACGTCCTTTATCGCTATTTTAGGTGCGGTTGGTTTAGCTGTTGGTATGGCGTTGTCCGGTACTCTGCAAAACTTTGCAGGCGGCGTAATGATTTTAATTTTCAAGCCATACAAAGTAGGCGACTTCATTGAAGCTCAAGGTTACACAGGTACTGTTTCTCAAATTCAAATTTTCAACACGATTTTAAGAACGGGCGATTTCAAAACAATCATTATCCCAAATGGTTCACTAAACAACTCGTCAATGATTAACTACTCAAAAGAGCCTCGTAGACGTGTAGATTGGACGTTTGGTATTGCCTATGGCGATGATGCTGACGTTGCAAAACGTGTATTAAAAGAATTATGTGACGCTGATGATCGTATTTTAAAAGATCCTGAAGTTTTCATCGCACTTCATACACTAGCTGATAGCTCAGTTAACTTTGTTGTACGTGCATGGGTAGATGCTGCAAATTACTGGCCTGTATACTTCGCGATGAACGAAAGCGTTTATAAAACCTTCCCTAAAGAAAACCTTAACATTCCATTTCCACAAATGGATGTACACGTTCATAAAACAGATGCGTAGTTAAATCTAGGTTCTTGTATAGACAAGTAGAGGTTAACATTAGTAACGCATTAACCCACTAATAACTAGACAAAAAGCGGCCCTTGGGTCGCTTTTTACATTTTTGTTACAACCACATTACACCTGACATAAAACTTTAACACTCCTGTCGTCTAACTGACATTTACTCTCAATAGAATTGCTGCATCTTGATTTGATGGAGTAGTTTAATGAAACGGTTCACTTTAGCAGTAATTACAGGCGCTTTAGCCTTAAACGCTGCCTTTGCTGCCCAAGCAGACAACCTTAAGCCGGTAATAAAAGCTGGAAAAGAGATATCTAAGCTAGCAGTGTCTTCTCAACAAAAAATTAATGGCATTGCCGAGCAAACTCAAACAAAGTTTCAGCAATACCAAATGGTCAATAAAGAAATTGAAGGCCTAAACATTTATAACGCACAGCTTCAAAAGCAGCTTCAAAGTCAGTATGACGAAATGAAGTCTCTGAATGCCGATATCGACCGCGTTTCTGTTATTGAGCGCCAAATTACACCTCTCATGATTCGTATGATTGATGGCTTACAACAGTTTGTAGAACTTGATGTGCCTTTCCTTCCAACCGAACGCGCTGAGCGTGTTGCTAATTTAAAAAACATGATGGACAGAGCCGATGTTGCGGTTTCAGAAAAGTTTCGTCGTGTATTAGAAGCCTACCAAGTTGAAATGGGATACGGCCGTAGTATAGAAGCGTACTCAGGCTTAATTAACGTTGAAGGCCAGGAACGTGATGTCGACTTCTTACGAATTGGTCGTGTAGCACTTATGTACATCACTCGTGACGGTTCAGTTGCTGGTGTATGGGACAACGAAGCAAAAAACTGGCAACCAGCTGAAGATGAGTTTCGTATGCACATCACTAAAGGCCTAAGAATGGCTAAAAAACAACTAGCTCCTGATTTATTGGTTATGCCAATAAAAGCAGCGCCATAACCACATAGTAAAATTAGAAAGGTTTATACAAAATGATTAACTTATTTAAACCAACTTTGTTGGCTATATTAGGCGCCGGATTAGCCTTTTCAGTAAGTGCTCAAGCTGCACCAGCGGCTTTAAATTTAGATCAACTATTACAACAACTTGAGAAAGGTAAGCTAAACCAAACTCAAGAAAACAAAAACCGCGAAGCGCGCTTTAATGCAGAAAAAGAGGCGCAAACTGGTTTACTAAATCAAGCAAATAAAGAGAAAAACGATGCATTAGCATTGTCTGAAAAGCTTGAAACAGAATTTGAACAAAATGAATTTAAGCTGGCTGATGTTTCTGAAGCACTGAATAAACGCATGGGCTCTCTTAAAGAGTTGTTTGGTGTGTTACAGCAAGTGTCTGGCGATACTGCAGGAAAACTAAAGAGCTCTAACGTTTCTGCTCAATTCCCAGGTAGAGATGTCTTTTTTGAAGAGCTAGCTCAAAGCATGGGTGGCTCTTCAAAGCTAGCCTCTATTGAGCAAATTGAACAAGTATGGTTTGAACTTCAAAAAGAAATGACAGAACAAGGCAAAGTGGTTCGCTTTGAAACGGATGTTGTTGAAGCTGGCGGCGCTAAAGTATCTAAAGAAGTGGTTCGTGTTGGTGCTTTTGCTCTAGTTGCTGACGGTAAATACCTCACGGTTTCACCAACAACAGGCACAGTTGCAGAGCTTGTTCGCCAACCAACAGGACGCTTTACTGATACCGCAGCTGAACTGCAATCTTCAAACAACGAAGTCGTTCCTTTTGCACTAGACCCTACCGGTGGTTCAATACTAAACCTTTTAGTTCAAGCGCCTAGCACTAAAGAACGTGTAGACCAAGGCGGTACCGTTGGTTATATCATTATTGGTATTGGTTTAATCGCTTTCTTAATTGCATTTGAGCGTTTTGTGTCACTTAGCCTAATCAGCGCAAAAGTTAAACGCCAAATGAAAACCGATACACCTAAAGATGACAATCCACTGGGCCGTATCTTAAAAGTTAAAGATCAATATCCGCATGTTTCATTCGATACCTTAGAGCTTAAATTGAGCGAAGCTATTCTGCGCGAGATGCCAAAGATCACTCGTAACCTTACCTTGGTAAAAATCGTTTCAGTTATTGCTCCGTTGTTAGGTCTACTAGGTACAGTAACCGGCATGATTAAAACATTCCAAGCAATCACTTTGTTTGGTACTGGCGACCCGAAATTAATGGCTGGCGGTATCTCAACAGCGCTTATGACGACTGTACTCGGCCTTGTTGTTGCTATCCCAACGGTTGTTTTATCTACCATGTTGAATACGCGCAGTAAAAGTATCTTGTTTGTACTACAAGAACAGAGTGCTGGCATTATTGCTGAGCGTTCTGAAAAGCAATCTAACGCTGAGTCTAAGCCGTCTACTTCATCGACGAGTGACAAACTGTAACGTATCGCAACCAAGGAGTGCACTGTGTTGTTTTTCACAGAGACCTTAGAAGCAATTAGAGAGTTTATGGACACGGGTGGCGTTGTTCTCAGCACCATCGCAGCAATGATTTTTGTTATGTGGTTGTTAATTTTAGAACGCGTTTTATACACGCTTAGCGGTTACAAACAATATCAAGGCGAATTAGTTCGTCGCTGGAAAACTCGAAGCGAAAGAGACTCATGGAATGCTGAGCAAATTAGACAAGCTTACATTGCCAGAGCAAAACAGAAATTAACGGTTAACTTGCCACTCATAGCAACGCTAGTTGCACTGTGTCCGCTAATGGGCTTGCTAGGCACGGTAACCGGAATGATTGAAGTATTTGATGTAATGGCGATTAGTGGCAGCGGCAACGCACGCTCAATGGCAAGTGGCGTATCAAAGGCCACGATTCCAACAATGGCTGGCATGGTTGGAGCATTATCAGGGGTTTTTGCTAACACATGGGTGCAACGCAAAACCAAACGTGAAATTGAACTATTAGAAGACCATTTGCCGATGGACCATTAAGGGTCCAGGCATTTGTTAGGAGATTAAAATGAGAGCGCCATTAGCCAACTTAATGCAAGAAGAAGAACAAGAGAACATTGATTTAACACCTATGCTAGATGTGGTTTTTATCATGTTGATTTTCTTCATTGTTACCGCGTCTTTTGTAAAAGAAGCGGGTATTGACGTTAACCGACCTGAAGCCGCAACAGCTGTGAAGAAAGAAAGAGCCAGTATTTTGGTCGCCATTTCTGACAAAGGTGAAATTTGGATTAACAAACGACAAGTGGATGTTTCGTGCTGTTCAAGCAAACATTGAACGCCTAAAAGCGGAAAACCCACAAGGTTCGGTGGTAATTCAAGCGGATAAAAAGGCCACTACTGAAACGTTAATTAAGGTTATGGATGCCTCTAGAGCTGCCGGCGCATATGACGTCTCTATCGCGGCATTAGAAAGCTAGGAAAAGGTATTATGTTCATTCGTTTATTAACAGCCGTTGTGATTGCAGGAATTATTACAACCGCTTTATTTTACGGTATGCAGGCGCTTATTAAGTCTGGTGATTCGGCTATCACCGACCCAGCACAAGGCAGCGTTTTGGACTTTATTCGATTAAAGCCTGAAGAAACCGTACAAAAGAAAGATCGTAAACCGAAAAAGCCACCTCAACCGCAAGAGCCACCACCGCCAATGGAGCAACCTCAAATGTCTCCTGATATTGCCGATGCGGGCGATGCTGGTTTTGATTTTAGTGCAGATGTTGGTGGCGACATGGCTTTACAAAGTGGATTAGCGCTTGAGTCAGGTGACGGTGAATATTTACCAATTGTTAAAGTATCGCCTGTATACCCTCGCAGAGCTTTGCAGCGCGGTATTGAAGGTTACGTTATTGTTGAATTTGTAGTTGATAAAACCGGCGCAGTTAAGTCACCGACTGTGATAGAAGCAAACCCAGAGGGCCTGTTCAATCGAGCGGCACTAGACGCAGCCCTTAAGTTTAAATATAAGCCTCGTGTAGTAAATGGCGAAGCAACTGAAGTAAGTGGCGTACAAAACCGCATTACTTTTGAAATTAACGGATAATTCGGAGCAGATACTGTGAAAACACTTATTACGTCCTCTCTCATCGCGACTAGTTTGCTTTTAGGCAGCTCATTTGTTGGTGTTGTACCTAATGTTGATTTTGCCAAAGCGCACGCCGAGCAAAAGCGAAAGCGCACACCATCATTGAACTCACGAGTATATAGTCAGTTAGCAAGGGCACAACAACTTGCTGATGGTGGTGACGTCAAAGGTGGATTAGAGGTATTAGACTCAGTAAAAGCTAAATCCGGCAGTTTGAATAGCTACGAAACCGCTATGATGTATAACTTTTACGGGTTTATCTATTACAACGCAGAACAAATGACCGAGGCAATGGCAGCTTTTGAACAAGTTGTCGCGCAAGATCCAATTCCAGAGTCATTAGAAAAAAGTACGCTATTCTCGTTAGCACAACTTGCCATGGCCAACGAAGAGTACTCTAAAACCATCTCATTTTTAGAACGATGGGAAAGGATTAACGAAGGTGACATCCCTGTTAAGAACAATGTACTTAAAGCGCAGGCAAGTTATCAAGGCAAAGATTATCAAAACGCAGCTCAATATATTGACCTGGCATTAGCTGAAGCAAAAGAACAGGAAGTTGAGCCAAAAGAAAACTGGTTTGTGCTGCAACGCGCCGCATATTTCGAATTAAAACAGCCGAAAAAAGTAGCCTCAATTTTAGAAGAAATGGTACGCCGTTTTAACAAGCCTGAATACTGGGTACAGTTGGCTGGAATGTATGGTGAGATTGGCGCTGAAGATAAACAACTGGCGGTATTAGAAGCTGCGTATCAACAGGGCTATATTTCTAAGCAATCGGACTTTAGAAATCTTGCTCAAATATATTACTTCAACGGCCTTCCATATAAAGCTGCATCAGTAATGGAGCAAGGTATTGATCAAAAAGTACTTACAAAGAACGTTAAAAACGTTAAGTTCTTATCGCAAGCCTGGATAACCGCAAAAGAACTCGACAAGGCCGTTGATACGTTGGAAGTGCTTTCTACATTGGAAAATAACGGTACCGCCCACCAGCAAATAGCGGAAATCAGACTTCAACAGGGTAAATACAAAGATGTGATCGAAGCTGCATTTGAGGCTGAAAAGCGTGGTGATTTACCAAATCCTGGTAATTTGTATCTAGCTTTGGGTATGGCGCACTTTAACTTAAAAGAGTTTGAAGCTGCCATTGAAGCATTGAACATGGCCAGTGAATACAAAAACGTACAACGAATGGCAACGCAATGGTTAAAGTTTGTTGAGAAAGAAAAATCAACAATGGAACAGCTGGCCTTCAATTACTAGCCCTAAAAACCGGTAATTTACCAAGCGTTACTCACTAAAATTTCATTCTAACCTATACTGAATATTTAATTTTTCAGTATAGGTTTTATCTATGTCACTCTATCAACTTGTTTATATTAGCCGTGCTACTCAGCCTTTTTCCAATGAAGAGTTAACTGACTTATTAGTGAACGCTAAGAACAATAACTCAAGCCAAGATATTACCGGCAATTTGATTTACAACGGTGGAATGTTTTTACAGGTACTGGAAGGTGATAAAAAAAGTGTTCAGGCACTTTATGACAAAATAGCGCTAGACAGCAGGCACACTAAAGTACGAAATATCTATTTTGAGCCAGCTGAATATAGACTGTTTAGCCGCTGGTCTATGAATATGGTGAATTTAGAATGCGATAAGCCTAAAAACATTCAAACCATTAAAGACATTATTGATGCCATTGATGAAGATAAGCTTGTGGACGGCATGTCACCGCCCGTGAAGCTTTTAAAAGAGTTTTCGACGATTCGTTAATGCAAACAAAGAAAAGCCGACTTGGATATTCGTTACATTAACGACGAATTACGAATAACGCCTACCGCTAATCCTTCAATGGCAAAGTCTTGGTAGTTTAGGTCTACGTTAATTGGTGAGAACTCAGGGTTTTCAGCATGCAATATAACCTTGCTACCTTTACGCTCAAGTCTTTTAACCGTAACGTCTTCTTCCACTCTTGCAACTACAACCTGACCATCTCTGGCGGTTTGAGTTTTATGAACAGCTAATAAATCGCCGTCTAAAATACCAATATCCTTCATACTTTCACCTTCAACTTTCAACAAAAAGTCGGCCATTGGTGAAAACATAGCTGGATCAATATTTACATGACGGTCAACGTGCTCCATTGCTAATATTGGCGAGCCGGCTGCAACTTTACCAACAAGCGGTAAACCTGGATCGTCGTTAGCGACTTCTTCTGTTAGACGAATGCCTCTAGAGGTGCCAGGTAACATTTCTATGAAACCTTTTTTAGCCAGTGCTTTTAAGTGATCTTCAGCGGCATTAGCCGACCTAAAGCCCAACGTTTTAGCAATTTCAGCTCGAGTTGGTGGCATACCTGTTGAGGTAATTGAATCTCTAATTAGATCTAATATTTCTGATTGTCTAGCAGTAAGTGGTCGCATCATCTGTTTTTCCATACAGTAACATAACTGTCAGTATATACAGGCGTCGAGGTTGTGCAACATAAAATTTAATAAGAATGATGGGTTTTTAGCTAACCTTTGTTAAAATCCCCTGCTGCATTCATTTTTGTATTAAGGTTTTTATGTCCATTTTAAATGTTTTAATGTATTGGTTAACTCGTCCTTTCATTCGCACTCAACTAGTTACTGACGAGAAAAATAGCGAAAGCGGTATAGATTCGTCTAAGCCAATTTCCTACGTATTGATGACAGATTCATACACAGATAAGCTTGCTTTAAAGCAAGCGGCCAAGCGTCTTAACTTACCATCACCTTTTGGCTCTATTGATTTAGACAGCGACTCAGTTAAAAGAACGATTGGTGTTAAGCCGGTAGATTCTATCTTTTTGAACAAAGACCATCACGCTAAAAAAACCGTAAAAACGGGCCAAGCGATGCTGGAATTAGTAGAGCGTACGGGCAAAGATATACAGTTTGTACCGGTTATGATTTGCTGGGGTCGTAACCCAGGTGTCGAAAAAGACACAAATCGCAAAACTCGCTTAATGGACATTATCACACAAACTTTACAAGCATCTCCGTTTCGTAAGTTCATGATTGTATTGCTTTATGGTCGCAGCAGTTTTATCAGAATTAGTAAGCCAGTTTCATTGCAAAAAATGGTTAATGACTATGGCCCATCTGAAGAAACAGCACACAAGTTAGTGCGTGTTGCTCGTATTCATTTTGAACGCCAACGCATAGTTGCAACTGGCCCTAAAGTGATGGAACGTCAGGCTTTTTTCAATAGTATGCTAGCCAGCCCCGCACTTAAAAAAGCGCTGCACGAAGAAATGGAATCTAAAGATATTTCCCTGGAAGAAGCAAAAGCAAACGCTAAAAAGCTTCTTGAAGAAATTGCAGGCGACTACAACGAAAACTACATTCGAATGGGCTCTCGTATCCTGACTTGGGTATGGAACAAAATTTATAACGGTATTCGTGTTCACAATGCTGACAAGTTAAGAGACTTAGCACAAAAAGGTCATGAGATTGTTTATGTGCCGTGCCATCGCAGCCACATGGATTATCTTTTACTAACCTACGTTATTTATCATGAAGGCTTAGTGCCGCCACATATTGCTGCCGGTATTAATTTAAACTTCTGGCCTGCGGGTCCTGTATTCCGTAAAGCTGGTGCATTTTTCTTACGCCGAAGCTTCAAAGGCAACAAGTTGTATTCTGCAGTATTTCGTGAGTACCTTTCGCAGTTGTTCATTAAAGGTTACCCAGTTAAGTATTACACCGAAGGTGGCCGTTCTAGAACGGGTAGATTGTTATCACCTAAAACTGGCATGTTAGCCATGACGATACAGTCAATGCTTCGTGGCGTAGATCGCCCAATTACCCTTGTGCCTGTTTACATTGGTTACGAACATGTAATGGAAGTAAATACCTATCTAAGTGAATTAAAAGGCAAAAGCAAAGAAAGTGAATCGATTTTTGGTATTTTTAAGGCAATCAAGAATCTTAAAAACTATGGCCACGGTGACGTGAATTTTGGCGAGCCAATTAGCCTAAACGAAATAATGAACGAACAAGCACCAGATTGGCGTTCGTTAATTAATCCGGTGGATGTGGTGAAACCAAATTGGTTAACGCCAGTTGTTAATCATACAGCCAATAAAGTCATGGGCTCTATTAATGATGCCGCGGTTTTAAACACGGTTAACTTGTCGGCATTGGCGCTACTAACCTCTGACAGCCATGCTTTACCACGAGTAGAAATGGAAGCGTTAATTGAGTTTTATATTGGCTTACAGACTTCGGTCCCTTATTCAAACTTAGTGAAAACGCCAACAGAGTCAGCCTCTGCCATTATTGATGAAGCCATTTTACTAGAGAAAGTAGACTCTGATAGTGACGAATACGGCACGATTATTAAGCTTGATGACAAAAATGCTATTTTGATGAGTTACTACCGAAACAACGTGGTTCATTTGTTTGCTATTGCCGCTATTGTTGCAGCTGAGTTAACACACTCTAGTAAAACATCGTCAGATAAAATTAAACAAAAAGTGACAAACATTTTACCGCTACTTAAAAACGAAATGTTTATTACCACAGAAGATGTAGACGGTTATGTTGATAAAATAATAGGTTACTTTGCTCAAAACGATATTATTGAAGTAAGCGATGACACCTTGTCTATTCGTAATCGCTCTTCGTTAGGCAGCCTACAATTAAGCCTACTGGCGAAAATAATGAAAGACACATTGCAACGTTATGCATTGGCGTTTAATCGTATACAACAAGTTCACGGCATACAGCGCAGTGAATTAGAAAGCGACTGCTTAAAATTAGCCAAGCGTCTTCTTACTTTGCACGACATTAAAGCGCCAGAGTATTTTGACAAGAAGATCACCTCAAGCTTTGTATCTTGTATCAAAGAACAAAAGTATGTTGAGACGGACGAAGCTGGCTTGATGCACTTAACGGACGCGGGTAAAGCCACTGCTGAAGATATTAACTCTCTGCTAGAGTCAGATATTTTGCAGTCATTGCAATCACTGGGCTAGGTTCAGGTTCAGGTTCAGGTTCAGGTTCAGGTTCAGGTTCAGGTTCAGAAAAGCATAAAAAAACCTTGTTGAAAAACAAGGTTTTTTTAAGAAATCAGTGTATACAAATTATGCGGTACTACGATTTTGGAAACGCCTTGTAGTCTCGAATCACGCCTTCTTGCATTGCCGACGCAACTAACTCACCTTGCTGGTTAAAGAACTGCCCTTTAACCAATCCACGGCCTCCGCTTGCGCTTGTGCTGTCCATATCAAACAATATCCACTCATCCATTCTAAATGGGCGATGGAACCACATAGAGTGGTCAAGCGTCGCCACTTGCATGTCTCTTAGGATGTGGCTGCGGCCATGTGGAAACAATGCCGTTGGTAAAAAGTTAAAATCCGATGCATATGCCAACAAATAACGATGGATACGCTCATCGTCAGGAAGGCTCCCATTCGACTTTATCCACACTTGACGACGACCTGGCATTTTTTCAGGTGCGAAAGGGTCATTAACTTGTACGTGACGAATTTCTATTGGTTTTTCACCGGCAATAATAGAACGCAGCGTGCCCGGTATTTTATCAATGTTTTCTTGGAAAAACTCATGCTCAGACTTTAAGCCTTCAGGGCCAACAACATTTGGCATTTCTGGGCTATGTTCGTAACCTACTTCTTCCGTTTGAAACGACGCCGTCATATAAAAAACTGGCTTACCATACTGCAATGCTCTTACACGACGAGTACTAAAAGAGCGACCATCACGAATATTTTCTACGTCATATACAATTGGTTTTTGATCGTCACCAGGGCGCAAAAAATAACTATGGAACGAGTGAACAAAACGGTCTTCAACAGTTTCTTTTGCTGCACTTAGCGCTTGGCCAATAACCTGACCACCAAAAACACGCCCAAAACCTAAGTTTTGACTTTGACCTCGGAACAAACCTTCTTCAATTTTTTCCAATGCCAAATGGCCCAACAAATCTTCTAAAACTTTACTCATTTCAACCCTTATTTAATCACGTACTTGCTTACTGCTTGCCAATTGACTTCATTAGCTATGATGCGTTGTTTGGAAATATAGTGGATGACACACCCTGGTTTGATCACATAATCGTTACCCGGGTTAAGCTTCATTTCCATACCAATCCTATCTTTGGCAACCGCCAACAGAATTGCATCGTGGTTTTGCTTTAAATAATAAAACAACTGCCCAAATTGACTTGATGGCGCACCCTTTGGTATTTCAGTAGAAAACTGAGTAACACCACGAAGTGTAGACATCATTTCTTCTAATAGCTTGCTGCTACCTGGATCTTGCATTGATCTTACTAGCATTTCTGCAGTTCTAGACGAGTTTGCTTCAACATTGGTCGTGTAGTTTTTTAGCATTTCTACTTTTTCGTCTTCATCAAAATACGCAGAAATATGGCAATCATCAGCAATGATTTTGCTCAACTTTAATGCGGTGGTGAAAGTCATGTCGTCGTTTTCACAGTCCACAATAACTCTATCCGCCTTTTTAGCAGCAATTCGCTCTAGCTCTTCATTATCTGTAAACGAACGTAACCTAGCGAATTCCACCATGCCATTTTCATAAAACGGATGCTCCATCTCTTGTGTTACACACAGCAATATTTTTCGCTGTTGCCGCTTGTCGTCGCCTAAGATGTGCTCAATAATTTTTCCAGTACGGCGTTCATGCCAACCAAAAATTAAAATGTGTGTATCTAAATAACGAAAATCTTTTTCACCCGTCATAACTTGCCTCAAAACCTTTCCAACCGATTGACCCATCTTGCCAAGGAGCGCACCAAAAATAGCGAGCCCTAATGGAATTTGAATTAGCGCAACAATGTATTTGCCCGCTTCACTTGTAGGACTCAGGTCGCCATAACCAACCGTACTTGTTGTCACTACGTAATAATAGAGATACTCATGAAAATCTAGTAAGGCGAGTTCACCAGCCCATCTCAACAACACCCAGCTTAAGGTTGAATGTAATACCAACAAGGTGACAAGAGCAGGCCAGGTAATCTGACTAAATTGTTTCCATAAGAATCGGGTAAATTTGTTTACCACCAAAATGGATTCCTTTATTTTTTAATTAGTTGAATCTTGTAACTTCTGTTTTTGTAACCTTTCATCAATATAACGCTGAATTTGGCGTTCTAACTGAGATAAGGTTACCGAGCCGTTTTTCAATACTTGGTTGTGAAACTCTCTGACGTCAAAGTCGTTTCCTAACATTGATTCTGCCTTTTTTCTCAAGCGCTTAATAGTAATCTCACCTATTTTATAAGACAACGCTTGTGCAGGCCAAGAAATGTATCGGTCTACTTCTGTTTGGATGTTATGAGCCGACAACGCGCTATTTTCTGTCATTAAATCAATAGCCTGCTGTCTAGTCCAGCCTTTCATATGCATGCCAGTATCAACCACCAGCCTTAATGCACGCCACATTTCATAAGTTAATCGACCAAAGTTTGAATAAGGATCTTGATAAAACCCAACTTCAAGCCCTAGCCACTCAGAATACAGCCCCCAACCTTCGCCAAATGCGGAAATATAATATGACGAACGATATTTAGGCGTGTCTTTTAACTCTTGCGTAAGTGAGATTTGTAAATGATGTCCTGGTACTGATTCATGCAAAGTTAATGCTTCAAGCTCATAAAGAGGTCGTCGATCTAATGCGTAGGTATTAACCCAATAATATCCAGCGTCTGTATCGCTAGAAGCAGAAATGTATCGGCCTGTTGTGTATTTGGGTGCAATGTGTACCGGCACTGGAGCAACACCATAAGGCGTTCGTGGTAACACATTAAATAGCTTAGGTAATTGCGCATCCATTTTTTTAGCGATAAAGCTCGCTTCCATTAATAACTGCTTTGGAGTGGTTGCGTAGAATGTAGGATCAGTTCGTAAATACGATAAGAAGTCTGAAAAGCTTCCGTCAAAGCCTGTTTTAGCAATCACTTTTTCCATTTCAGCTCTTATACGCGCGACCTCACTCAGACCAAGCTGATGGATCTCATCAACGGACATATCGGTTGTGGTGTAATGCTTAACTCGGTTTTTATAGAACTCAATACCATTAGGAACCGTTTTAAACGCAATATCGTTTTTGGCCGCAGGTATATACTCTTCCAACATAAAGGTTCTAAATGAAATATAAGCCGCATTTACCTTTTCTGTAATCACCTGCTTTGCTCGGTTTTGAACTTGTTGCTGTTCATCCACTGACAAAAAATCAATGTTTGTGAAAGGTTGATAAAAAACGCTTTGTTCCGGATTTATAGCGACTAGACCATCAATGCTTTGCTCGTAGCCTTCTAGTACCAATTTAGGTTGGGTATAACCGGTTTTGATGCCTTCTCTCATCCACGCTATATTCTGATCAAAATAAACCCCAAAGGCTGACAGCCGTTGAAAGTAGAACTCTATGTCTTGTTTGGAATTGAGCTTTGTGCTGCTTGGTAAAAAGGCTAACGATGTATGAAAGCCACCCTCTGATGTCAACGGAATATAGTGGCCTTTGTAGACAATTTGGTCATATTCGTTTTGTAAGCGGTGTAATAACGTTTGCTGATTAATTTGATCTTGTTCCGATAACACAGCGGTTTCAAACTGCTTTATTTCAGATATCCACTTGGCGAGTTTTTGCTGTTTTGCTTTGATGCCTGAAGGTGATAAGTCAGGTAACGTACCGGCTAAGCTGTTCGCATCCTCAGCTTTTGATGTAAAAGGATTAGACGCTTGGTATTCTTGCCATACTTGTTTAGATACTTCAGAGAAGCGTTTTTTAGACTCAACCTCAAGACTCGCGCACGCACTCAAAGACAATGCTAGGAGAGAAAGCAGGACAACTTTTAACACGATAGCTTTTGATAACGCAAAGAGGCTCAAACATTTTTTCATTTTCATTCCGCTTATTTATTTTTCTGTAAAAAAGAATGCCACGGCTTACTTTTTTTAGATTGCAAAGTCGTTTTTATGTACGCATCCCAGACTGGCTTTGCAGCATCGGCTGCCATCGCGATAAACACTTCTTTTTTAGGTTCTTTTTCATCATACAGAGATTCTTCCAACCAAACCAATTGGATTGAACTCATGGTGAGTTTGACCATTTGATACCAACGATCACGTTCTTCTTTAAGCACATTTACTGTTTGGCTATTTGTTAAAACGTTATCTAATGTATTTTCTCTATCTAATAGATATTGTTTTTTATCTTCAGTAGATAAACTAGAAATAAGCATGCCATCCGCCAAAGACATTAGCTTACTAAATATAGGTTGCTCAAACCAAAACAACGCGACTTGCTGAATGTCTCTTAAGTGTAATTCTCGCCTAAAATTAGATACACATTTTGCGTACAAGTCTTGATAAATATCTAAAAACAAACGTTCTTTCGAATCAAAGTAAATATATACCGTTCCTTTGGCAAACCCCGCTTGCTTAGCAATCGCTGATACTGGCGGAAGTTCACTTACATTACCCGATAACAACTCAACGGCTGCATCAATAATAGATTGTTTTCTGGCTGATTTTTGAGCGTCGCTGCGTGCTTTGGATGTCGCCATTTAGTTACTTTAAGACCTTTTGCTAAAAATTATGAATTAAACGCCAATTATTGCAGTATTTCCTTGACCTGAAAATAAAAGGTAATTAGTTTACTAGCCTAACCTATAAAATTATTCTTGTGTTGTTGAGATTGTACATTCATTTTTCCCATACAATCCCCATGAAACATTTTAGTGTGTCGTTCGGAGTCGTTAGTTCATGAAATATCAGGATACTATGGAGCAAGCAGACCAAAAGCTACAAAAAGCTTTGGGGTTTTTAAAGCAATTTCGCTTGCCAGCTAGTCCAGTTAACTACAGCGTAGTGTATGAGTATGTTTCTAACTCAAATGCTGAGCTTTGTTCTGAATTAGATGCTGATATAAAGGCTGGCCGAACCATTGACTCTTTCTTAATTGAGTCTTTATATAATCGCCACATCCTAGTAGCGGACACTTCACAAGGTGCTTTAGTAAAAGACATTAACGCTGTGGTTAATGCAACTAATCGACATGCCTCTAAAGCTCAAAAAGACACTTCAAATTACATCACAATGTTAGATGAAGGCTTATTATTGCTAGACAAGTCTGACATTCAAACATCGCAACAAGTAATAGAACGACTGCTAAATGTGACCTCATCGATGAAAAGTGCTCAAAAGGTGTTAGTGAATGCACTTAAACAAGCACAAAAGCGCACTGAACAATTGCAACAGCGCATAGATGAAGTTGAAGAAAGCAGAAAACTAGATCAGTTAACTGGCTTGTTTGATCGAAATGTCATGAATACCACTGTAGATATGTGGCTACAAAGCGACATCAACAAAATTGCTGCTATTGCGATTAATCTCGACCACTTTAAACAGTTTAATGACAATTACGGCGTCACAGTTGGTAATGTTATTTTGTCTAAGGTAGCGCAAAAGGTTAAGAGTTATGTATCAGCCTCGGGCTTACCAATAAGAACTGGCGGTGAAGAGTTTTTAATTCTTATCCCTGAAACGTCAAAACAAGCAGCCAAAGAAGTGGCTGAAAAGTAAGACTTGGCGTAGAAAAACTGCAGTTTATTAATGCCAAAAGCAAAGAAAAACTACCGAAGATAACGGTTTCACTTGGTGTGACCGAGTATACCGAAACACTAGGTTTAGAAGGCACTATTCAACGTGCAAACTCTGCCTTAAGAATGGCAAAAGCCACAGGACGCAACCGAGTATTTGTTGACTAAACCTGCTCAAATATAGAAATAGGCTTAGCAATTTTAAAGCCTTGAATACCAGCACAACCCACTTCTTTTGCTAACTCAATTTGTTCATCCGACTCGATATTAGGAATAATAGCTTTAACGCCTAATTTTGAAACCAGTTCACAAATCATTTTTAGATAATCACGATTATTATCTGTTGAGTCTTTTTGTATATATCGACTGTCTACTTTTAACCAATGTAATTTCATATCTGAGAATCTGGATAGACTGCTAGAGCCTCGTCCAAAGTGATCTATCGCGATTTCAATACCATGATTAGCAAGCTTGAAGCTGATATCTCGAGCATTAGAGGTATGCGCTAAATCAATTTCATCAAATTCCAAGATGATATTTTTCGCTAACGCAGGTTCTTCGTTCAACCATTTTATTAACCAGGTTTGAAAGACTTCTGAGTCGAATGAGAACGCAGAAATATTAATAGAGATTTTGTCTTTAAGTGCACCTAACTGGTAGTGTTTTTCCACTTCCATTAGTACCTTTTTATCTAAAGCCGGAGTGACTTCAAATTTTTCCGCTAAAATAAGCACCTGAGGTAACGACAGCGGTTGTTCATCAATAGAAAGCTTTGTATAAAGCTCAGTAAACAACTTTTCTCCGCTAATTGGATCAATGACTGGCTGAGTAAAAAATTCGACTCGTGAGCGCTCTATGGCGTGTACAACTTCTTGTTTAGATTTAAACAATGTATTGTTATTTGATTCGCCAGTGGACTTGTCCATGTAAAAGCGTTTATGGCTTTTTTTCGCATATTTTAGTGCTTCGTCAGTTCTTTTAGTAAGTGACACGGATGTATCGTGCTCTAGTATCTCACTGGCACCAACAAAACATCCACCAAGCTGTTCTAATGGCTCACAATCTTCAAGCTGCCTAACAATTAGCTTACTGGACTCTAAAATATCGGATGTTCCTTGGTGTAATAACAGCAGCGCAAAGTCTTGCTCATTTAGTTGAAATAACGGGGCGTTTTTCCCCATACCCGTCACTCTTTCAACCACTTTAACTACATAGCTAATCACATCTTGATAAGCAGAAAAGCTCTGGTCATGCCGTAACTTGGTTAAGTCATTTAAATGAATCATTACCAGACCGCCCATTAGGCGTTCGCTTTTACGGTTTAAGAAATCAGCAAGTGTTAGTTGAAAATACTCTCGATTAGGTAAGCCACTGCTTGCTTCGTGATATAAATTGTCTTTTAAGTCGTCTAATTGCTTTTGTTGCTGGGAAAAGAGCGCCTGAATTTGAGTTGTCATACTGTTGTGTACTTCAATAAGCTGTTCGAACTCAGCAATACCAGAATGATCAGTGATTTGGGTAAAGTGTTTATTTGTGACCGCGGCGGCTTGGTTTTTAACTGCAAGAATTGGTTTTAGTACTATGTTAATCAATGCAATGCCCATGGCCCACGCAATCACACCAACAAATAATGTCACCAACAAAATATCTAAGAAACTGACGCCAAACAAATTGATAAAAAGCAAAAGGGTGAGTTTGAACTTCTAAAAATGCGACTCTGTCGAGCCCATTATATATTTCTTTTTCGCCCACAATAGGCTCAATTGGAAACAGTTTTATAAACCAACTAGGCACATCCGCTACTTGGTCTAATTCACTACGTTCATAAAGTATCGGCATAAAGTTTTCATTGCCGTATAACGTGATACGCGAGTAATTTCCAGAATCATAAAACACATCTATTTTTGATTTAAATCTGTCTTTCTCACCCTCTATCACTAACTTTGCAATAGGTTCAACTAAGTATTGTGCTGAGGTGCTTGATTGATTTACTAACTCTTGAATGGTCAATTGACGAATATTCAATAAAGACAGCCACGCATAGCCGATGACTAACAGCCCAATAATTACACTGTGGATAACCACCAACTGACGTGATAACTTCATAATTTCCTGCGACTTTTGTTATTATTTTTATATTTTGTCTGAGTTCTATGTATTAGAAGAGCGAGTGTGACTGCGGTTTGATAAAACTAGTTCAGGATCTAAAACAGACAGAACATCAACTTCTGACTGAATTCTTTTCACTGTTTTTGTTCGGTCGATAACATCGGAAGACGTAATAAGTTTAATTTTATCAGCGGTATACCAAGCTAACCAAACTTGTCTAGACAAGTCTTTTTTATCTTGCACATACACTAGTCTAAATTGTTCTTTTGGTAAGCCAAGGTCACTTAACATTTGCCACTTTGCAAACGCTAATTCAGCTTCGTTACCATAACCACTTTGAAATAATTGTTCAGGAGATTGAACTAATTTGGTTTGTTTTTCATCTTGAAGGTTAATTAATGTACTTAGTGCTTGAATGCGATCCACTTTTTCTACATCTGTTAACATTGCACTTTGTAATGTCAATTGTTGCAATTGAACGCGCAGCATCGTCTGCTGATTAGCGTCAGCAAGAGATATAGTAAAAAGCATAGTTACGAAAACAACAAAAATTCGCATTAGAAGAGCTCAAAAATTATTCAACAAATTCCAGTTTAGCAAATACTCATGATTTTTAAACGGTATTTTTCTAAACCAACCTCAAAGAAGTAAAGTATTACATTCTTTGGTAACTGACTATTTGGTATTCCACAAACATTTCAGTAAACTAACCACAACTTATTCCACTATGACGCGAAGATCAAATGAAAACTGAGAATGAACCTGCAGGTAAGACCCATTTTGGCTACCAAACGATAGATAAAAACGACAAAGAAAAAATGGTAGCAAGTGTTTTTCATTCAGTTGCAGCAAAATACGACATCATGAATGACTTAATGTCTTTTGGAGTTCATAGGTTATGGAAACGTTTTACCATAGATGCGAGCGCCGTTAGACCAGGTAATAAAGTACTCGACTTAGCTGGCGGTACAGGTGACCTAACCCGCAAGTTTAGTGAGATTGTAGGGCCTACAGGACAAGTTGTATTAGCAGACATTAATGATTCGATGATCAAGGTTGGTCGTGAAAAACTTCGCAATAAAGGTTACGTCGGCAACATTGAATATGTTCAAGCAAATGCAGAAGCATTGCCTTTTGCTGATAACACGTTTGATTTAGTAACCATCGCGTTTGGTTTACGAAATGTTACAAATAAAGATAACGCTTTAGCTTCAATTTTTAGAGTTTTGAAACCAGGTGGCCGATTATTGGTTCTAGAGTTTTCAAAACCGCAACAAGAATGGCTAAACAAAGCGTATGACTTTTATTCATTCAATATTCTGCCTTCTATGGGTCAAGCTATCGCTAATGACAAAGAGAGTTACCAATATTTGTCAGAGTCGATTCGTATGCACCCTGACCAAGATACCCTTAAATCAATGATGGAAAACGTTGGTTTTGAACAAGTTGGCTACCATAATTTAACTGGTGGTATTGTTGCACTCCATAAAGGATTCAAATTTTGATTCTATTGCAGCAAGCACTATTTTCTATTGCAGAGCCAGCTTTAAATAAAGCACTAAGGCATGATCATTCTGCTGCTGCAAAACTTGCGTCACTCGAAAACAAGTCGTTAAGTGTTGAGCTGACGGATATTAAGTTGTCCGTCAATATTGGCGTGTTTAATGGTGCAGTTCGTATTTCTAGCGAAACTAGCCAACGACATTGTTTTGTAAAAACCGAGCTATCACAACTTAAAAAGTTGTCTGACGCTTCCCAAATCACCTATCTAATTAAACAAGACTTATTGGAACTCGAAGGCGAGCTAAGTATTGCCCAACGGTTTTCATCACTATTTATTGAAAATGACATAGACTGGCAAGAGTGGGCTTCTAATTATTTAGGCGACGGCTTAACTCACCGTTTATTTAGTTCAGGTAAGCAAGCGGTTGCCACAATTAAACGCAAACAAGTTGATTTGGACTACACAGTGCACACAGCACTAACAGAAGAGCTAAAAGTAGTTCCAACGTCTATTGAACTGAGACATTTCTCTGACCAAGTTGATTCTGTTTCAGCAAGAACTGAAAAGCTGTTGGCATCAATAAAATCCGTTAAGGACACACTGTGAAACTAGTGCGATTTTTTCAAATATTTCATACCTTTCTTTATT
This sequence comes from Psychrosphaera haliotis, assembly GCF_009728465.1. GTDB lineage: Bacteria > Pseudomonadota > Gammaproteobacteria > Enterobacterales > Alteromonadaceae > Psychrosphaera > Psychrosphaera haliotis. Next base: position 797,981 of record NZ_WOCD01000005.1, on the reverse strand, counting down.
TTCGCCTGTTTGATCTAATCCCAAAGCGAGTTCAACCTTGGTACTTAAGAGTCTTGCTTGGTTTCTTTTTTTGGTATCCAAAAGCACCTAAAAATCAGTCCAAACATATTAACTTAAGGCTGGCGCTTGAAGGCTTAGGGCCAGTTTGGATAAAGTTTGGCCAAATGTTGTCGACTCGCAAAGATTTGCTTTCTCCAGAGCTAAGCTTAGAGCTTACTAAACTGCAAGATCAGGTACCGCCGTTCTCCTCTGAGTTAGCAATTAAGACCATAAAACAAGAGTTGAACTTAACAAACATTAACGACTTACTCATTGATTTTGAGCCCGAGCCGTTGGCATCAGCCTCAATTGCACAAGTTCACTGCGCGACTATTAACTTAGGTACCGTAGAATCGCCCGATCACAAAGATGTTGTTGTAAAGGTCATCCGCCCAAATATAGAAAAGCTTATCCAAGCTGATGTTGCACTCATGTTAGTCTTCGCTAAGCTTGTGGACTTTGCACTGGCTGAGTCTAAACGACTTCGCCCTGTTGAAGTGGTAGAAGAATACAAAAAAACCATTCTTAACGAACTCAATTTACAACAAGAAGCGGCTAACGGCTTGCAACTTAAACGTAACTTTGAACAGTCGGATGATTTATATATACCTGATATTTACAGTGACTTTTGTACTCAAAACGTGTTGGTTATGGAAAGAATATACGGAATTCCAGTTTCCGACATTGCCCAATTAAATGCTCAAGGCTCTGATCTTAAAAAATTAGCAGAACGCGGTGTTAGAGTGTTTTTCACTCAGGTATTCAGAGATAGTTTTTTCCATGCTGATATGCACCCGGGCAATATTTTCATTTCAAAAGAAAACCCTTCAGATCCGCAATATATCGGCATCGACTTTGGCATTATTGGGACATTAAATTCTGAAGACAAACGTTACTTAGCTGAAAACTTTGTCGCCTTTTTTAATCGCGATTACCTTAAAGTTGCTCAATTGCATGTTCAATCTGGCTGGGTTTCCTAGTCATATTAACGTTGAGCAGTTTGAAATGGCTATTCGCTCTGTGTGCGATCCTATATTTAACAAGCCTTTAGAAGATATCTCGTTTGCCCAAGTATTGATTGGTTTATTCGATACGGCTCGTCAATTTGAAATGCAAGTGCAACCTCAACTAGTACTACTGCAAAAAACCTTACTTTATGTTGAAGGACTTGGACGTCAGTTATACCCGAAGTTAGATTTATGGGAAACGGCAAAACCATTTTTAGAAGACTGGGTAAGCGAACAGATGGGCGTTAAAGCTTTTTTAAAACAAACGAAACAAAACTTGCCTTACTGGTTAGAAAAAGCGCCGCAAATGCCTGAATTAGTGTTCAGCAGCTTAAAAAGTATTGAAGCTATACCAAAAATGAAGCAAGACTTAGTTAGCGAATATACGCTTATGCAACATCGCCAACAGAAGTTTTTTAAGCGCTTGTGTATCTTTAGTATTAGCTCACTAGCAGTGCTTTTAATTACTTTGTTTGCCGATGTAAATAATGACCAACGTTGGTTTGTTGCCGATTGTTTATTAGCTTTGTTGGCAGCGATTAACGCTTGGAAATTAAGAAAGTAGCGACTTTAATTGAAGCCATAATGCGCTTCAAAACGCAGTGCAATTCCTATATCCCTTTCAAATTCACCATAGATATGACCATTTTGAAAGTCTTCGACTAACCTAGGCCGATTAAACTCAACGAATGGTTCAAACTCTATAAATATCCAACTGCGAATGGCTTTTTTACGGATTCTTACGCTTAATTTATAAAACTCGGGCCTATAATCTGGCTCCACAACACCGGCTGCGGTCGCACCAATAATAAGCGCAGTTTCATTACTTAGGGCTGAAATAGAATAAACACCATTTCGCCAAGTTGCAGCATCAAAACTCTCTCTGTCTTGAAGTAAGTAACTGACTCTTAGTTCGTTTTTTAAGTTTAACGCATAGGCACTGTCAAACAACAGGCGGCCACCAAGTCCATCTGAGTAGTAGTATTCAATCGCTGGCTGTAAATAAACGGTCAGCTTGTTCGATAACAGCTTTTTATTATATGTTAAGCCGGAACGAACATAGACTTGGCCATCTCCAGTACCAATTCTCGAGGCGCTACTAAAGTTTTCTGAAGAACTGTGCATAAACCTGACTGCTGCGCCTAGTGAGCGTTGACTCGACTTTAAAGCTTCAGGACGAACGGTTTCATAAGGTAAGCTATTTAGGTCTTCTTGTTCATTATCGGAAAAAATAATTTCCACTTTGTTTTCTAAATTGGGCAACTTCGCCTTTACCCTGAATTTTATTGGAAAATTATCCCATTCACTTTCTTTTGGCTCCCAACCTACGTTGATATGCCCCCACGCTTTTGCTTTATTTCTGCCCATTTCCGACTCAGTAAACTTGCCATCTATCCAATTGGCAGTCCAATCCATCGATGAGCCTACGGTTTCCATCATAGAGTTAACATCTACGAATAACACTTTTAGCCTTTCTTCTTCGTTAGGGCCTTCAACTTCGCGTGAGACTTTACATAAATCAATGGCTGCTTTTGAATTTTTGGTTTCAACTTGCGCGGAAGCGCATGCACTATTTTCTGCATTTGTTTGAAGTAGGACTGATTTTGCGGAAGTTTTGTTACAGAACAATAATAGAACTATAACTACTAATCCGTGTAGGTTATATTTGTGCATAGTGTCCATATTAGTGAGTATTAAAAAGAGTCATATACATATGATTTGGTCTAATATCACTTTATAATAGCAGGAATTTATTAGGAAGGGGTTCATTATGGGTTTTGGTGGCATAAGTATTTGGCAACTAGTGATTATTTTAGTAATTGTTGTGCTTTTATTTGGAACAAAAAGACTAAAAAATATTGGTTCAGATCTGGGTTCAGCTGTAAAAGGTTTTAAAAAGTCAATTAACGATGAACAAGCAGTAGAAAAGAAAGAAGATGCATCGGATCAATTATCAAGTGATGCTGACTTTTCATCGAGCACAAAAAAGAATCGGAAAAGTAACTAATCATGGGCTTTTGGGAATTTATTGTAATCGCAATTGTAGGCACTATTGTTTTAGGTCCGGACAAATTGCCAGGCGCATTACGAAAGCTCGTTCAAATGAAACGAAAATTATCTCAAATGACGCAAGGGCTGAGTGCTGAAGTTAATGAACAGCTACGTATTCATGAGCTACATCAAAACCTCAAAGAGGCTGAGAAGAACGGTTTAACCGGTCTATCACCTGAGGTTCAAAATTCCATTAATGAACTTAAAGATGCAGCCCGAAGCGTAAATCCTAATTTTATTGATGATTCACCAGCGCCTTCTGTGAATAAACAAGAAGAGCATCAGTTACCAGACGCTGGACAGGAACAAGCAGTGCCTAAAATGGACGTTAAACAAAAATAATGACGACTTCATCAACACCACCACTCATTGAGCACTTGATTGAGATAAGGCAACGCCTTATTAGGTCTGTTTTAGCTGTACTAATCTGTTTTATTGGCCTGGCTTACTTTGCTAACGATATTTATACACAAGTATCACAGCCCCTTCTAGATGTTATGCCAAGTGGTGCAAGTATGATTGCCACTGATGTTGCAGCACCCTTTTTCACACCTTTCAAAATGGCCTTCATGTTTGCCTTAATGTTGGCATTTCCAATTATTTTGCATCAAATGTGGGGGTTTATTGCACCTGGTTTATATAGCCATGAAAAGAAACTCGCGGGCCCTATATTATTCTCTTCTGTTTTCTTGTTTTATGGCGGCATAGCATTCGCTTACTTTGTTGTATTTCCTATCGTATTTTCGTTTTTCACAAGTGTAGCACCTGAGGGTATAACTATTGCCACTGACATTAGTAGTTACTTAGATTTCATATTAAAGCTATTTTTTGCTTTTGGGCTGGCTTTTGAAGTGCCTATTGTCGTTTTTGTTTCTTGTTGGGCTGGTGTAACGACGGTTGAGACTTTAAAAAATAAAAGACCATTAGTTATTGTTGGTGCTTTTGTTTTAGGGATGTTACTGACTCCACCCGATGTTATTAGTCAGACATTATTGGCTATTCCTATGTGGCTGCTGTTTGAGCTTGGTTTATTCTTAGCCACTTTGGTTAAGCCTCGCAAATAAAAGGGCGGTTAATTACATGCGTAATTTGGTCTTGATATTACTTTTAGTTCTGTCTCAAACAGCTATGGCCGAACCCACACCATATCAAATAGATTTAAATAAGGGATCAGTAAACTTAGTACCTTTTCTCGAATATAACATTGGCAATGACGATCCTCTTGAAACTCCGCCAATAGAAGGATGGAGCACCTTATCCGAAGATTTTATTAAATTTGGATATGATGATCGTGTTCATTGGTTTCGCTTTGGTTTACAGAACATAAACCCAAACCCCACGTCATTGTATATTGAACTTGATAATGCTCTTTTAGATAACGTCACTGTCTATACTTTGCATAATGGAAAAGTTCGCAGTGTACAAAACCTAGGTGATAACTACTCTTTTGTACTTCGTCCAGTCCTGCAAGAAACGTTTATTATCCCCATTTCATTATTAACCGATGAGTCTTTAGAGTTTTATATTGCAGTTCAGTCTCAGGGCACGGTGAACTTTCCACTAACCTTGTGGCAAAAAGAAAGTTTTCAGCAACAGGAAAACTACGATCGCCTTTTAGCGGGTTTATTTATCGGCATTATTTCTGCTGCAGTTTTCGCTTATCTTATTGTTTTTATTTTTAGCCAATCAAAAAATGCTTTGTTAGACGCGGCACTAATGATGTCGTTACTTATGATTACTCTGACAATGAATGGCTATGCGTTTCATTATATTTGGCCTGAATACCCATTGATGCAACAGCACGCTGTGTACCTTTTTAGTTGTATCGCAATGGCTTGTTCGGCTCTTTTAGCAAGAAACTATATTCATAGCGTTCAGGCTGGTCACCCTCTTACCGTCAGTTTTATTGGTATTGCTATTGGAGCAGTCGTTATATTGCCACTAACGCTTTATGTTAGTTATCAATGGGGCCTTTATTTGGTAATGGTTGCGGCAATCACATTGTGTTGTTTTCATATTTATTCTGGCTTTTGGCTTTGGAAGCAAGGCGTTCATGAGGATCAGGATTTAAACCTAGGCGTAGCCGTTTTATTAGCCGCTATGTTATTTATTGCGGTTAATAGTTTCACTGACGCTAATTTGCCCTTTACCAATTTAGACTTGCTACAGCTGGCTATGTTGGTATTAGTAACAATCTTGTCGGTCAGTATGATTAAGAAGAGAATGGAAAAAGATCATGAAACGCCATTTACTCTTGCATACGAAGACTTTGAACAATCTGATGATTTGCAAACCCAACTTGCTGAACAAAACCTTGAGTTACAGTTAACTCTGCGTGAACTGGAAGATAGAAATAACGAATTAGAGAAGATTAACACCTTAGACGCACTTTCAGGCATCCATAACCGCCGTCATTTTGATAAACGTATCCAAGCTGAAATTAGGCGCTCTAGAAGAGAGTTAACGCCATTATCGCTAATTATGTTTGATATTGATCACTTTAAGGCGGTTAACGACAAATTTGGCCATGTGGCAGGTGATGAAGTTATCCGAACTGTTGCTCATACTGGTGAAGAACAACTTAATCGGTCTTCAGATGAAATATTTAGATATGGCGGCGAAGAGTTTGCCATGTTACTACCGAACACTGATATTGCAGGTGCAGAGGTATTAGCTGAAAAAGTGAGAAAGAATATTGAAGAAGCGCAAATCGCAACTTCATCTGGCACCGTAAAGTGTACCGTTAGCTTAGGTGTTGCATGCACACAAAAAGAGCACAAACTCACACCGGAGCAGTTTGTTGAGCTTTCTGATAAAGCATTATACGCAGCAAAAAATAACGGTCGAAATTGTGTTGTCGTTCATAAAATAGAGGATTAATTAATGTTAGATAAAGGTTTAGGTCAATTCCCAAATACACGTATGCGACGCATGCGCTCGGATGATTTTTCTCGTCGTTTGATGCAGGAAAACGCATTAACAGTGAATGACTTAATTTATCCAATGTTTGTATTAGAGGGTAAAAACCGTCGTGAGAGCGTTGACTCTATGCCTGGTGTAGAACGTTTATCTATCGATCTTTTATTAGAAGAAGCAAAAGAATTGGTTGAATTGGGTATTCCGGCTATTGCCATTTTTCCAGTCACGCCAAGTGAAATAAAAACAGAATTAGCTGAAGAGTCTTATAATTCGGAAGGTTTGGCTCAAAAGGCGATTAAAGCCTTAAAAAAAGCCTATCCAGAGTTGGGTATTATTTCTGACGTTGCATTAGACCCGTTTACCGTGCATGGACAAGATGGGATTATTGATGATTCCGGTTATGTTCTTAACGACGTTACAACGGAAGTGTTAGTGAAGCAGGCCTTGTCTCACGCTGAAGCGGGCGTAGATATTGTTGCTCCTTCCGACATGATGGACGGCCGTATTGGCGCTATTAGAACAGCATTAGAAAAGGCTGGCTTTCACAATGTAAAAATAATGGCTTACTCAGCTAAGTACGCTTCTAGTTATTATGGCCCGTTTAGAGATGCTGTGGGCTCAGCTGGTAACTTGAAGGGGGCTGATAAAAAGAATTATCAAATGGACCCAGCTAATTCAAATGAAGCTATGAAGGAAATTGCTCTAGATCTTCAAGAGGGCGCTGATATGGTGATGGTTAAACCAGGTATGCCTTATTTAGATATTGTGCGTCGTGTTAAGAGTGAATTTGAAGTGCCTACTTTTGCTTACCAGGTCAGTGGGGAATATGCGATGCACATGGCGGCTATCCAAAATGGTTGGCTAGCGGAAGAACCGGTAATCATGGAATCTCTACTAGCATTTAAACGTGCGGGAGCAGATGGCATCCTTACTTACTTTGCAAAAACCGCAGCAAAGTGGCTTAAGCAATAGTATTTATAGCGTTTGTAGTATGCGTTAATTACTGAGCAATGGGCGTTATTTCTTTGGGAATTGTTATTCAAAAAATTGATACTTAAAGGTTTTTTCTTTTTTTGTGGTGGTTAAGGTTGTTAAGGTTAACTAAGTTAGCTTTAACTGCCAGCCCTGAAGTGCTTGGTAACTTGCTTCTTGATGCAACTCTGCGGCACTTAATGGATTAGCTTCTAACCAACCATTAGGAAGATGTATAGACAACTCTTCACCCACAATCGACACTTCAATATTAGGTAACACTTCATCTGTTCGTCGTAATGACAAGATGACTGATAATCTCAGTATACGCACTAACCGTATCGCTAATAATACTGACGTTGTGGTTTGCGCTGATAACATTGAGTGATCGATATCGTCACGATGGTTGCGCACTATAGCTGTTAATAAGTTCTTTTGGGCCGTGGTAAAACCCGGTAAGTTGGAGTTAGCCAACAAGTAGCTCGCATGAATTTGCTGATCTTTGTAACTAACCTGCAAACCGACTTCGTGAACCAACGCCGCCGACTTTAATATATCGATAGCCTCAAATTGATTTAAGTCCCAGTTCGGAGCTAGTTGTTCTGCTAATTCTAAACTAAGCTCAGAAACGCGCTGAGCGTGTCTAGTATCTATATGGTAACGTGTCATTACACTTTTAATTGTTCGCTCTCTTACGTTCAACTTCGTAAGCTCTGGCAGCATTGAGTAAAGCTGTCCTTCTCGAAGCGCACCGCCAGCGAGTGTCATTCCAGTTAAATTTAACTGTTTGAATATAGCAATAAGAATGGCTAAGCCACTTGGGAATACTAATCTTCGCTCTTGAACTAAGCCCTTAATTGCCAGCTTATCAAGAAATCCAAATGATACGGATTGCTGCATAATCGCATTAAGCCTTTCTAGGGTAATTATTTCGTCAAAACCCTGGGCCATCAGTATTTCTTGAATAGCCTGAACGGTACCCGACGCACCAACTTCTTCTTGCCAATCAAACGCACTGTACTTTGACTTTACGTTGTTGATTTCTAGTTCCGCAGCTTCAATCGCACTATTAAAGTTGGCTTCACTTAACACACCATTTTTAAAGTACCGGTCTAAATAGGTAACACACCCTACATTTATACTAGTAAACACTTGAGGCAAATGGCCCTCACCAGCTATAAGCTCTGTGCTTGCACCACCAATATCTATAACGAGTTTCTTTTTATTTGAACTTGATGTGTAAGCTGCACCTTTATATATAGTTTGAGCCTCTACTTCGCCAGAAATGATTTGGATTGGGAAACCAAGAATTTGTTCGGCTTTTTCAAGAAAGGTATCTACATTTTTAGCGAGTCGGAGAGTGGCGGTTCCAGAAATTTTTATATTCTCTCGGGGAATGTCTTGTAATCGCTCTGCAAAAAGATTGAGGCATTCCCAACCCCTTTGCATTGCTTCGTCAGATAAAAACATGTTTTCATTTAAACCTGACGCTAGTCGGACTTTTCGTTTAACCCGACCAATTATTTGCACACTACCTGCAACAACTTGGGCAATCATCATATGAAAGCTGTTTGACCCAAGATCTACTACTGCATAGCTTGTGTTATTTTGCATCCAATTACAGCCTTAACTGTTATTAGTTACTTCTGCGGCGCTGGCCATGATGATGTCTTCTCTTCGTATAACGAGGTTTAGGTACATCATCCAACAACGCTTCAGAATCATATTGGCTTACAGGAATAGCATGACCAATATATTCTTCTATTGCAGGTAAGTTATATACATAAGATTCGCACGCAAAGCTGATAGCTGCGCCACTGGCACCCGCACGCCCTGTACGTCCTATTCTATGCACATAATCTTCACGATCATCAGGTAAATCATAGTTATAAACATGAGATACTTCTGGAATGTGTAGACCACGAGCTGCAACATCTGTTGCTACTAAGAAGTCGATATCACCTTTTGCGAACGCTTCTAAAATAGATAAACGCTTACGCTGGTTAACGTCACCAGTTAGTAGACCGGCTCTATGTTTATCAGCCTTTAACCAATTATAAACCTGCTCACATGCGTGTTTAGTATTGGTAAATACGATGGCTTTTTCTGGCCAGTCATCTTCAATTAAAGATAAAAGTAATAAAGGTTTTTTATCTGATTCTGGATAAAAGAGCTCTTCACTAATACGAGTTCCAGTCATTCTCTCAGGTTCAACTTGAACATGAGTCGGTTCGTTCATGTGCGAATAAGCTAATTCTTTTACTTTATAGCTCATTGTTGCTGAGAAAACTAAGTTAACTCTTTCTGAACTCGCTGGCATTTTACTAAATAAGTAACGGATGTCGTTGATGAAACCAAGATCAAACATTCTATCTGCTTCGTCTAAAACAACAGCTTGAATACTATCTAGGTTATAAATACCTTGTTTTAAATAATCAATTACGCGACCCGTCGTGCCAATTAGTACGTCTACACCTTGTTCTAATTGTTTGCGTTGACTTTCGTACCCTTCGCCCCCATAAACAAGTCCAAGAGTTAAACCAGTAGCTTCAGCAAACGCAATTGCGTCTTTATGAATTTGGATGGCTAACTCACGGGTTGGGGCTAAAATAATAGCTCTTGGCTGGCCTTTAGCTTCTACGTTAAGAAGTTTATTAAAGGTCGCTGTAAGAAATGCGATGGTTTTCCCGGTCCCTGTTTGTGCTTGACCTGCAATGTCGACACCTTTTTCGATTAAGGGCATACACATGGCCTGAATCGGGGTACAATTTGCATAACCAGCAGAGGATAGGGCTTTTAATACATCTGGATGTATTGAAAAGTCGGAAAATTTTGTTTCAGTTAAATGTGTCTTATTCATAACGAATAAGCATAACCTTTAGCCTTGCAATAAGAAACAAATTAATCACAATAGAAGTATATTATTTATATATTAAATGCGGAGTATTAAATGAGCGATAAAATTATCAACATAACTGACGACAGCTTCGATTCAGTTATCAGCAGCGACAAGCCAGTTTTAGTAGACTTGTGGGCAGAATGGTGTGGTCCTTGTAAAATGATCGCTCCTATTCTTAGTGAAGTTGCAGAAGAAATGTCTGACAAAGTAACTATTACTAAGTTGAATATTGACCAAAACCCTAATACACCACCTAAATTTGGTGTTCGTGGTATTCCAACATTATTACTATTCAAAAATGGTGCTGTAGTAGGAACTAAAGTTGGTGCGTTAAGCAAAACTCAATTAGTTGAATTCTTAAACGACAACGTTTAATTATCAAATTAGTTAGCCGTACTTTCTATTAAGCTTGTAGTTTCAAGCTTGTATATACAAGGAATGGCTAACTACTTGAGTTCAGTATTAAGCTGGAAATACTTTAATTTCTTGATTTGACTGAATTTCTTTAAGGAGAGACTCTACGAAAGTAAGTCTCTTTTTTTGTTCCCAACATTCTGCTTCACCAATACCCCATATAGGACCTGGCCAGGTTAGGTCATTTTCAAACCTAGCAACTACATGCCAATGCAACTGCTCTACTACGTTACCTAAGTTAGCGACATTAACCTTTTTGCAACCAGTTACTATAGCCAGTGCGTTTGCAACAACATTACTTTCTTTTAATAACTGCTGAGCCTCGTCAACTTTAAGTTCATGAACTTCTTTAGCACCTTCGACTTTCGGGACTAACACTAACCATGGATACCGTTGATCGTTCTGTAGCCTCAGCTGACTGAGAGGTAACTCTGCAATTAAAATCGAATCACGCTCTATTCTGTGATCTAAAATAAACATATGAAGCCCTAATTCTTAATATTATTGATGAATTATACGTATTTTTTTCAAAACAAATAGATCAGAGGTAAGGGAGGGAATCTTAGAGCAGCCACATCAGTGCGATGTTGTAGCTGGTATGGTCAAATTCCAAACAATAAAAGGAGTTAAAAGGAATGAGATATAAATCGTAGGCAATAAAAAACCCCTCGCACAACGTGCAAGGGGTCAGTATGGGAGCCTGGCGGTGAGCTACTCTCGCATAGCAAATGCTACACTACCATCGCCGCAACTGCGTTTCACTTCTGAGTTCGAAATGGAATCAGGTGGGTCCACAGCGCTATTGCCACCAGGCAAAGCTGTTTGTAATCGATGTTTTATAAACACCGCTTACTTAAATTGTCTTAACAATTAGAAAACTGAATAAAATAAGGTAACTTTGATTATCTCTCTAGGAGAACACTTAAGCGTTGTATGGTTAAGCCTCACGGGCAATTAGTATAAGTTAGCTTAATGCCTCACAGCACTTCCACACCTTACCTATCAACGTTGTAGTCTTCAACGACCCTTTAGGACAGTTAAACTGTCAGGGATGACTCATCTCGAGGCTCGCTTCCCGCTTAGATGCTTTCAGCGGTTATCGATTCCGAACGTAGCTACCGGGCAATGCCATTGGCATGACAACCCGAACACCAGCGGTTCGTCCACTCCGGTCCTCTCGTACTAGGAGCAGCCCCTCTCAATCATCCAACGCCCACGGCAGATAGGGACCGAACTGTCTCACGACGTTCTAAACCCAGCTCGCGTACCACTTTAAATGGCGAACAGCCATACCCTTGGGACCGACTTCAGCCCCAGGATGTGATGAGCCGACATCGAGGTGCCAAACACCGCCGTCGATATGAACTCTTGGGCGGTATCAGCCTGTTATCCCCGGAGTACCTTTTATCCGTTGAGCGATGGCCCTTCCATACAGAGCCACCGGATCACTATGACCTACTTTCGTACCTGCTCGACATGTCCGTCTCGCAGTTAAGCTTGCTTCTACCATTACACTAACCGTACGATGTCCGACCGTACTTAGCAAACCTTCGTGCTCCTCCGTTACTCTTTGGGAGGAGACCGCCCCAGTCAAACTACCCACCAGACACTGTCCACAACCCCGATAAGGGGCCAATGTTAGAACATCAAACATACAAGGGTGGTATTTCAAGGATGGCTCCACCTGAACTGGCGTCCAAGTTTCATAGCCTCCCACCTATCCTACACATGTAGGTTCAATGTTCAGTGTCAAGCTGTAGTAAAGGTTCACGGGGTCTTTCCGTCTAGCCGCGGGTACACAGCATCTTCACTGCGATTTCAATTTCACTGAGTCTCGGGTGGAGACAGCGTGGCCATCATTACACCATTCGTGCAGGTCGGAACTTACCCGACAAGGAATTTCGCTACCTTAGGACCGTTATAGTTACGGCCGCCGTTTACCGGGGCTTCGATCATGAGCTTCTCCGAAGATAACCCAATCAATTAACCTTCCGGCACCGGGCAGGTGTCACACCGTATACGTCATCTTTCGATTTAGCACAGTGCTGTGTTTTTAATAAACAGTTGCAGCCACCAGGTCACTGCGACCCACTTCAGCTCCGACAGCAAGTGTCTTCACCTAACGTGGGCGTACCTTCTCCCGAAGTTACGGTACCATTTTGCCTAGTTCCTTCACCCGAGTTCTCTCAAGCGCCTTAGTATTCTCTACCTGACCACCTGTGTCGGTTTGGGGTACGGTTCTTAATCATCTGAAGCTTAGAGGCTTTTCCTGGAAGTATGGCATCAATGACTTCATCACCTTAGTGACTCGTCTCGTGTCTCAGTATTAGCCGCCCGGATTTACCTAAGCAGCCTACCTACACACTTTCACACGGACAACCATCGCCGTGCTCACCTAGCCTTCTCCGTCCCCCCATCGCAATGATTAAAAGTACAGAAATATTAATCTGTTTCCCATCGACTACGCATTTCTGCCTCGCCTTAGGGGCCGACTTACCCTACCCTGATTAGCATGGGATAGGAACCCTTGGTCTTTCGGCGTGGGGGTTTTTCACCCCCATTATCGTTACTCATGTCAACATTCGCACTTCTGATATGTCCAGCAGACTTCTCAATCCACCTTCAACCACTTACAGAACGCTCCCCTACCTAGCGAATAAATTCGCTACCGCAGCTTCGGTGTTATGCTTAGCCCCGTTACATCTTCCGCGCAGGCCGACTCGACTAGTGAGCTATTACGCTTTCTTTAAAGGGTGGCTGCTTCTAAGCCAACCTCCTAGCTGTCTAAGCCTTCCCACATCGTTTCCCACTTAGCATAAACTTTGGGACCTTAGCTGGCGGTCTGGGTTGTTTCCCTCTCCACGACGAACGTTAGCACCCGCCGTGTGTCTCCCGGATATTACTTTACGGTATTCGGAGTTTGCATGGGGTTGGTAAGCCGGGATGGCCCCCTAGCCCAAACAGTGCTCTACCCCCGTAAGTATTCGTCCGAGGCTCTACCTAAATAGATTTCGGGGAGAACCAGCTATCTCCCGGTTTGATTAGCCTTTCACTCCTAGCCACAGGTCATCCCCTAACTTTTCAACGTTAGTGGGTTCGGTCCTCCAGTTGATGTTACTCAACCTTCAACCTGCCCATGGCTAGATCACCGGGTTTCGGGTCTATACCTTGCAACTTATTCGCCCAGTTAAGACTCGGTTTCCCTACGGCTCCCCTATTCGGTTAACCTTGCTACAAAATATAAGTCGTTGACCCATTATACAAAAGGTACGCAGTCACAGAACAAGTCTGCTCCTACTGCTTGTACGTATACGGTTTCAGGTTCTATTTCACTCCCCTCACAGGGGTTCTTTTCGCCTTTCCCTCACGGTACTGGTTCACTATCGGTCAATTGGGAGTATTTAGCCTTAGAGGATGGTCCCCCTATCTTCAGTCAAAGTTTCTCGTGCTCCGACCTACTTAATATGTCCAACATGGCTTGTCGTGTACGGGACTATCACCCACTATCGTTGCACTTTCCAGAGCATTCCACTAAACCATGCTGATTCGGCTGTTTCCCGTTCGCTCGCCGCTACTTAGGAAATCTCGGTTGATTTCTTTTCCTCCGGGTACTTAGATGTTTCAGTTCTCCGGGTTCGCTTCGTATAGCTATGTATTCACTATACGATACCCTAAAAAGGGTGGGTTTCCCCATTCGGAAATTCTGGTTTATAACGGTTTTTATCACCTTAACCAGACTTATCGCAGATTAACACGTCCTTCATCGCCTCCAATTGCCAAGGCATCCACCGTATACGCTTATTCACTTAACCATACAACCTTAAATGCTCTCGCAGATTCAGTAGTATATTATGTGTCATATTTATTGGTTACTTGACTTGTATAAGGCCAAGAACCTGACATAAATAACGCTTGAGTTTTCTCTTACAGTGATAATCAAAATTATTTTTTTAGTTGTTGAATAACAAATAAATAAACAATAATGTTTACCTTATTTTTTTATCAGCTTTCCAAATTGTTAAAGAGCATGAGTTTATAAAAAACTCTAAACGATGCACACTAACTAATGTGTATGGTTTAGGGTTTTGAATCGAGAAACTGAGTGTCAGTATGGTGGAGCTACGCGGGATCGAACCGCGGACCTCTTGAATGCAAATCAAGCGCTCTCCCAGCTGAGCTATAGCCCCATACTGAAGTCACGTCATTAAAACGATTGTCCAAATCACATTTGACAAGGCATTTTGTTACGCGGTTTAGACTATCTAAACAAGTAACGAAATAACGCAGTCAGGTGAGATTTTGGTAGGCCTGGGCAGACTTGAACTGCCGACCTCACCCTTATCAGGGGTGCGCTCTAACCAGCTGAGCTACAGGCCTATCGTTTATGCTACAAACTCTCGAATGCAGCTAACAGCTTGCAGCTTTCTCGCTCATTATTCGTAATTAATTATTTGTGTGAACACTTCGAAGGTGTAACTTCGTATATAAGGAGGTGATCCAGCCGCAGGTTCCCCTACGGCTACCTTGTTACGACTTCACCCCAGTCATGAACCACAAAGTGGTGAACGCCCTCCCGAAGGTTAAGCTATCCACTTCTTTTGCAGCCCACTCCCATGGTGTGACGGGCGGTGTGTACAAGGCCCGGGAACGTATTCACCGTGGCATTCTGATCCACGATTACTAGCGATTCCGACTTCATGGAGTCGAGTTGCAGACTCCAATCCGGACTACGACAAGCTTTATGGGATCCGCTTACTCTCGCGAGTTTGCAACCCTTTGTACTTGCCATTGTAGCACGTGTGTAGCCCATCTCGTAAGGGCCATGATGACTTGACGTCGTCCCCACCTTCCTCCGGTTTGTCACCGGCAGTCTCCTTAGAGTTCCCACCATTACGTGCTGGCAACTAAGGATAAGGGTTGCGCTCGTTGCGGGACTTAACCCAACATTTCACAACACGAGCTGACGACAGCCATGCAGCACCTGTCTCAGAGTTCCCGAAGGCACTAAAGCGTCTCTGCTAAATTCTCTGGATGTCAAGAGATGGTAAGGTTCTTCGCGTTGCATCGAATTAAACCACATGCTCCACCGCTTGTGCGGGCCCCCGTCAATTCATTTGAGTTTTAACCTTGCGGCCGTACTCCCCAGGCGGTCTACTTAATGCGTTAGCTGCGCAAGACAGAGCTTAAGCTCCAAACTGCTAGTAGACATCGTTTACGGCGTGGACTACCAGGGTATCTAATCCTGTTTGCTACCCACGCTTTCGTACATGAGCGTCAGTGTCGACCCAGGTGGCTGCCTTCGCCATTGGTATTCCTTCAGATCTCTACGCATTTCACCGCTACACCTGAAATTCTACCACCCTCTGTCGCACTCTAGCCATCCAGTTTCAAATGCAGTTCCCAGGTTGAGCCCGGGGCTTTCACATCTGACTTAAATGGCCGCCTGCGTACGCTTTACGCCCAGTAATTCCGATTAACGCTCGCACCCTCCGTATTACCGCGGCTGCTGGCACGGAGTTAGCCGGTGCTTCTTCTGCGAGTAACGTCACACCTAGCCGGTATTAACGACTAAGCTTTCCTCCTCGCTGAAAGTGCTTTACAACCCGAAGGCCTTCTTCACACACGCGGCATGGCTGCATCAGGCTTTCGCCCATTGTGCAATATTCCCCACTGCTGCCTCCCGTAGGAGTCTGGACCGTGTCTCAGTTCCAGTGTGGCTGATCATCCTCTCAGACCAGCTAGGGATCGTGGGCTTGGTGAGCCTTTACCTCACCAACTACCTAATCCCACTTGGGCTTCTCTAAAGGCGGGAGCCGAAGCCCCCTTTGAGCCGTAGCTATCATGCGGTATTAGCAGTCGTTTCCAACTGTTGTCCCCCACCTAAAGGCAAATTCCCAAGCATTACTCACCCGTCCGCCACTCGTCAGCAACTAGCAAGCTAGTTCTGTTACCGTTCGACTTGCATGTGTTAGGCCTGCCGCCAGCGTTCAATCTGAGCCATGATCAAACTCTTCACTTAAAAGTTTAATCGCTACCCATTGAATTCTGTTCAAATAAATTTCGTTCAGACACTCAATTGATAGTTACAAGTACTAAGCTGCCTTCCGAAGAAGAACCTTAGTGTGTTTTGTTACTACTCATCGGAGTGCCCACACAAATAATTAATTACAAATTGTTAAAGAACGTTTAGAGCCTTTCTGCTCTTGGTCTCGACTCTGTCTCAACCGGGATGCGCATTCTACACTTCCCTAATTCGTTGTCAACGTTTTTAGTAAATCTTTTTCGTTATTTTGAAGAAGTTTTCTAAACCGTTTTGAGTCAATCCAAACCACCTTCACTTAACGTTTCAAGCCGTTTGATGTCTCCCTGACAACGAGGACGCATTATAGAGATCTAATTACGTTGCGCAAGCGCTTTTTTGAAAAAGATTTTTGTTTGGCTATAATAACTACAAACCGCATATTTATTGGCTTATTTGTTCGAAAAGTAGGATATTTAAGCCTTACCTTAGCTAATGGGAGCTAATCATGAGAAACATTAAGTCTTATAAAAGTATAACGCCTACAATAAAAGAAAACTGTTACATAGATGATAGTGCCGTTCTTTATGGTGATATAACGTTAGAGCAAGACGTTAGTATTTGGCCACTTGTTGCAGCAAGGGGAGATGTTAATACTATATCTATAGGTGCAAGGACAAACGTACAAGACGGAAGTGTGCTTCACGTAACTCGAAAATCTAAAGGAAACCCAAACGGCAATCCTTTAATAATAGGAGAAGACGTCACCGTTGGCCATAAAGCAATGTTGCATGGGTGTCAGCTCGGTAATCGTATATTAGTAGGTATGGGTGCAATAATTATGGATGGCGTAATTGTTAATGATGATGTCATCATAGGTGCAGGTTCATTAGTGCCACCGAACAAAGTATTAGAAAGCGGTTATCTATATGTAGGAAACCCAGCTAAACAAGCAAGACCATTAAAGGAGTCTGAATTAGCATTTTTAACTATATCGTCACAAAACTATGTAAAACTTAAAAATGAATATATAGAAGAACATTCCTAGGTTTTACTTATATATGTTACCTATCTTATTAACCACAACGGTAGGTAACATAAATAGAAGGGAGCCTAATAAAAGGGGACCTAATATAGAAATGAATAGATGGCCTAGTCAATCACGACTATACGTTAGACAATAGATTCCGTACTGCCTGCGTTTTTGGCATCACACCATTCCAAACATAAAAAGCCTCAGCAGCTTGTTCAACTAACATTCCTAGCCCATTAATAAGCGTTACATCTGGATTAATTTTCTCAGCCCATGCTAAAAAGGACGTTTGTTCGTTTGAATAGTACATGTCATATACTGCGATCGCTTCGCTAAATATAATAGAGCTCACAACAGGTAACTCTTTGTATACTGAACTTGAAGTTGCATTGATTACAATATCAAATGAGTCAGTTACTTCATCTAAACCCAAGGCAGATAGCTTTTCACTATTAGACTCGTCGACAATTCGCTGCGCTTTGTCTTTTGTGCGATTAGCAATCATAATAGATTTCGGTTTCGCATTTAACAAGGCAGGGATGCAACCTCGCGTAGCGCCACCAGCTCCAATCACTAATATACGACGGTCTTCAATAGTTACCTCGTTGTATACAAGATCTCTCACTAAGCCTTCACCATCTGTATTGTCACCAAAGAGAGTATTGTCTTTTATATATAAAGTATTAACGGCCCCAGATAATTTTGCTCGGTCAGTAACATGCTTACATAAGCTAAAAGCTCTTTCTTTAAATGGCAATGTTACATTAGCCCCAGCAATACCATTTTCAAAAAGCTTCAATACGTCTTCTTCAAAGCTATCTAATTCTAATAATTGTTTACTGTAAGTAAGCTCTATACCAAGTTGTTTTGCGAATTCTTCATGTATAATAGGCGACTTTGAATGCGCGATTGGATTTCCAATTACTAAAAATTTCTTCATGAGCTTCTTATGTTAAATAAACTGAAATCAAAATTACTCGGCAACGACCAGCAAAAGGGTAACTACCAATCCCATCTTTCACCAAGTCAGTCACCATATGACCGCATGGGCAAAGATAAAGTAATGCTATTGGCCAATGCTTTTTATGATGAAATGGAAAATAACACAGACGCAGAAGAACTTCATAGTATTCATCCGCAACCAATGAATGCAATTAGAGTTAAGTTTTTCGAATTTTTAAGTGGCTGGTTAGGTGGACCTGACTTATTTGCAGAAAAATACGGCCACCCGAGACTTCGAGCGAGACATTTACCGTTTGCGATAGATCATAAAATGTATGAACAATGGATGTTATGTATGACCATTGCACTCGATAAAGTACTGGCCGACGACCCAGTGTTAAAAGCTGACTTGCGAGCTAAGTTTGATCAATTAGCTGCTCATATGATTAATCAGTAGGTGATAGACGAGTGGCTAGGAAACCCCAAGGCACTCGCATTAACTATTAACTATTAACTATTAACTATTAACTATTAACTATTAACTATAGATTAAGATAGTTTTGTGGCTGCAGGTAGCGCTCATATAAAAGCGCTTCTAGCGATCCAGCTTCAGGGCTATATTGATATTCCCAGCGTGCCAAAGGCGGCATCGACATTAAGATAGATTCCGTTCGTCCGCCAGTTTGCAGACCAAATAAAGTGCCACGGTCCCAAACTAAATTAAACTCTACGTAACGTCCTCGTCTATAAAGCTGAAACTGTCGTTGATGCTCAGTCACCGGAGTGTCTTTACGTTTTTCTACTAAAGGCTGATAAGCGTCTATAAAACCATTGCCAACCGCTTTGGTAAATTCAAAGCTTTTTTCAAATCCCCACTCGTTTAAATCGTCAAAAAATAATCCACCAACACCTCGAGTCTCTTCACGGTGTTTTAAGTAAAAGTATTCATCACACCACTTTTTATACTTTGGATAAATATCGTCACCAAATGGTGCGCACAAATCAAATGCCGTCTGATGCCAGTGAACAACATCTTCTTCTATTGGGTAATAAGGAGTAAGGTCAAAACCACCACCAAACCACCAAACTGGCTCTGCACCTTCTTTTTCAGCAATAAAAAAACGAACATTTGCGTGAGTGGTCGGGATATGAGGATTGCGTGGGTGAATCACGAGTGAAACACCACAGGCATTAAAGCTGCGACCCTCTAGTTCTGGTCGGTGTGCTGTAGCCGATGCTGGCATATTTGCGCCAAAAACGTGGGAAAAATTAACACCTGCTTGTTCAAATACATTGCCGTCTTTTAAAACTCGACTTCGGCCACCGCCGCCTTCTTCTCTAATCCATTGATCTTGCTCAAATTCGCCGCCATCTAATTTTGAAAGCTGCTGAGTAATATTGTCTTGTAAAGACATAAAAAACGATTTTGCTTGTTCCAATAACTTGTGTTCGTGCAAAACTAACTCCTGAAGATTTCGCCAGTTAAAGAATGTTTAATTATCGATGGTTTATCGCTACCGCCGAGTGATTCATTTACATATATAGAAACATCACTACCAAATACTTTCATTGCTTCACCAATATTATTACATACCGGCTCTGTTGTACGGTTGGCACTCGTAGACACAATAGGGCGATTAAACGTTTTACAAATACGTTGAATAGTAGGGTGGGCGCTTATACGAATAGCAATCATATCGCTACCACCAGTGATCCACTTAGGCGCTGAAGCTTTAGCTGGTAATAGCCAAGTAATAGGGCCTGGCCAAGATGAAAATATCTCAGGCCTCTTTTCAATTGGCACTTTATCAAAATCAAAGTAGTCATGGCATTGTGATAAATTTTGCGCCACGAGTATCAAGCCTTTTTCTACAGGCCTATTTTTCGCAGCTAGCAGTTTCATTACCGCAGCTTCATTTTCAGGATCGCACCCTATACCCCAAACAGCCTCGGTAGGGTAAACAATCAATTCACCTTGCTGTAAAGCTTCTATTTCATTTGTGGGTTTAATTAAATTTGAGTCAGTCATATTCTTCATCGCAATCTATATGTAAATTAAGCTTCTGTGTGAGTATACCCACAAGACTTGTTTATGCATCGTTGATGATTATTCTTGTCGAGCACCAATAACGGACTCTGGCAGTCAGGGCAAGTGTGATTGAGCGGCCTGTCATTTAGTAAGAAGTCGCATTTAGGGTATTGGTCGCAGGCATAAAAAACTTTGCCTTTTTTGCCTGAGCGCTGATGTAACTCACCTTTATCGCAAGCTGGACAAGGAACTGGTTCATAGTCTTCGTCGTCATCTTCTTTTACAATAAAGTGACAATCAGGGTAATTAGTACAGCCAATGAACATACCGTATTTACCAGATTTTACCGCAAGGTCGCCTTCGCACTCTGGACAACACACGTCATCTAATACTTTAACAACCTGAACTTCATTGTGGGATGTCAGTGGTTTGGTATATTCACAGCTAGGGTATTGAGAACATGCCCAAAACGCGCCTTTACTGCCAGATTTAATCAACAATTCAGCACTGCATTCAGGGCATACTTGATTCGTTGAGCTATCAGTTGGTGTTGTCGCCTTCGAATTTGAAGTCATAAATACCAAGGTGTTAAAAAGAAGATGGAGAGGATCTTAGCCACTCCATTTCTTTTAGCAATGAAATTTTGTCAAACCGTGTAATTTAATCCAGTTTAATGAAGTAGGCCGTCTGGCTCTTCAAATACTAGGTTTTCCATTTGTTCAAATGCAGCTTCTTTACCGGGCACATTAAAGAGCACCATGAGCACAACCCACTTAAGGTCATCAAGGCCTATTTGAGACTCTTCCAGTTCCATTACTCGGTCAATAACCATTTCTCTAGTGGCTACATCTAGTAAATTGATTTGTTCTAGAAATAATAGAAAACCCTGACATTCAGTATCGAGCTTCATGGACTCTTCAAGGGTAAAGATACGACTGGATAGGGCAGTCTGCCCAATAATGAAAGGAGCAATGTCGTTAGATTGCAGATCGGCTAGATCCTCTAACCACATCAGCGCTTTGTAAATATCGTCTTCGTGAAAACCTGCCTTTTTAAGCTCTTTGGTTAATTCACCTTCGTCAACCCAAAGCTCTGAGTTGTCGTTAACGATATTTTCGAAAAGGTACAAAAGGATATCAAACATAATCTCGCCCCTTTGTTATTTATTATTAATGTTAGTGTGAACCTTTATATAGCCGCCGGGCACGGCGTTTATATGCCCCAATATTTCTAAATTCAACAGCTCTATTAACACCTGTTCCACTGGCAAGTTTGAGCGCTGAGAAATAACATCAACTGAGGTGGTTTCATGATCAACATTAGCTAACAATGTTGTGTCTGCCAAGTTGTTTTTTTCAATTTCAACGAAACTCTCACCTTGGTATACGTCCGCCATACTTTTCCCGATGACATGTTCGTATTCAGTTAATATATCGGCCGGTGTTTGAACCAATTTAGCCCCTTTTTGAATCAGGTTATGACAACCCACTGAAACATCACTAAATATATTACCTGGCACAGCAAAAACATCACGATTCGCCTCTAAGGCATATTTGGCAGTAATTAAAGAACCACTTTTTAACGCAGCCTCAACAACTAAAGTGCCTAAACTTAAACCGGCTATGATTCTATTACGTCTAGGAAAGTGAAATGACTGTGGTGTTTCAAATGGCATAAACTCACTAACTAACAAACCATCATTATCAACAATGCGTTTTGCTAATTGCTCGTGTCTTTTGGGGTATATATTGGCATGGCCTGAACCCATAACCGCAACTGTATAACCTTTATTGTCCAAGGTGGCTTGATGAGCCATTGCATCAACACCTAGCGCTAAACCGCTATTAACAACCAATCCATGTCTGGATATTTCTGCTGCTAAATATTTTGTCACTTCACAGCCGTAGGCCGTTGGTGTTCTGGAGCCAACAAATGCAATTTGCGGTCGATTTAAAAGGCTAATATTACCTTGTGAAAAAAGAACAATAGGCGGTCTTGCAGTATTTAGTAAGGCTTGAGGGTAATTACCATCTTCGATGGATATTAATTGAATGTGGTTGCGATTCAGATAGCTAATTACGTTTGAATAATCATGAGATGAGGTTAGGTAATCAATTTGAGCAGACGATAAACCTAATTCTATTAATTGTGTATTCGATAACTCAAAAAGACTGAGTAAAGACGGGAGTTTTTGGAATAATTTATGAAGTGTCGCAACGCCCAATTTAGGGCATTGCAACAAGGTTAACCACTCTTGCATTTAGTAAGTGCTCCATCAGGATCACCTACTAGTTTGGAGTGTTAATTTTATCTCCAACGTAAACAGGCGACTTGTTTTTAGTAATGATGCCGTAGCTAACTTTGTCATAAACTTTAAAAATCATTAGCTGGCCAACATCTTCAAATGGCATTTCATAAATACCTTTGTGTTCATCGCCTCTGAATAGATTTTTAACAACGCCAACAAATTTTTCGTAACGAGTTGCATCTTCTTGATATTTTGGACCTAAACCTTGATCAACAACCGTTGGAGACTGTCTAGATATCGTTAAGATATTGCCAGCAGCAATATTGTCACCTTTGCCTTTATTAATAATCACCACATCATATTTGCTCACACCCGCTAAGTCAGATGGAGTGGCAATGATACTGGCATTCATTTCTGTATTTACTTCCACCATCTTAAAAAATGCAGGTAAAGCCTGACCTTCACGGATTGGCATAACCACATCGCTTGCTCTAACTTCTTGCTTGGCAGTAGTAATACGAATTTTCCCCGGTACGCCTTCAGCAGGATCACCAGAGTTAATAAGATCGGCCACCGCAACTAATACCGCTTCATAACCTAAAACGTCTTCCGAATCAGGATCAGTGTAGGTTTTACCTTTACGATAAATGGCAAATTTGCTTTCCGATTTTAAGTCACCCTTAATATAGAGTAAGTCTCCAGGTAATGCTCGCTTCACAGTGCGATCTGTACCTAGTACATAAGGTAGGCTATTGATAGTGTCTTCATCTAACGCTAGTTCGTAACTAAGAAAGGACTCTAGAGCGTTAAGTGGAACCATAGGAATAGGCTCATCTTTTTTATAGGCAATTCGCTTTTGAGGAGACAGGCTGAATGAGCGCTTACCCATTACTAATTTTGGTGTACCGTCAGCTTCATAAACTAACTTCAGCTGGTCACCAGGGTAAATCAAATGGGGATTCTTAACTTGCGGGTTTAATTTCCATAACTTTGGCCACAACCACGGGTCATTCAGGAATAAACTCGAAATATCCCACAAAGTATCACCTTTTTTAACGACATATTCCGACGGCGCGTCTTTGCGTATTGTTAACGTATCGGCTATTAATGTAGTTATATGAAGTGAACTAATAACTAGCGCTAGCATCGTTAAGCGAATTAGTACACGCATTCCCTTTTCCCTATAATTATTATTATCAACATGTTGTTCTGTTAATAGTGAATCTAAACAGTTAAAATTACAAGTACACGATGTTATTTGGCGAGGCATAAAAAGATTATGGCAATTTTAGACGTATTACGTTTTCCTGATGAGCGACTACGTACGGTAGCAAAACCGATAGAAGTAGTTGATGACACTATAAAAACTCTTATTGATGACATGTTTGAAACCATGTATGACGAAAACGGTGTAGGACTAGCGGCATCACAAGTAAACCAACACGTTCGTTTATTTGTAACTGATTGCGGTGATGAAGAACGTGAACCTCACGTGTTTATTAACCCTGAAATTATTTCTAAAGAAGGCATGATGATCAACGAGGAAGGTTGTTTGTCGGTTCCTCACTGTTATGCAAAAGTTGAACGTGGCGAAACCGTCACAGTGCGAGCGCTTGACCGTGATGGCAATACATTTGAAATGGATGCCGAAGGCTTATTGGCAATTTGTATTCAACACGAAAATGACCACTTGGATGGTAAATTATTTGTTGATTATTTATCACCGTTAAAACGTGAACGAATTAAGAAAAAGCTAGCTAAAGAAGCTAAATTAGCCGCTCAATAAAACTTAGGTAAAATATGACCTCTTCGCCTTTAAGAATTGTGTTTGCTGGTACTCCAGAATTTGCAGCACAACACCTTTCACATTTAATTACTGAGAACTTCAACATAGTTGGCTGTTATACACAGCCTGATCGTCCTGCGGGCCGTGGTAAAAAACTACAACCAAGCGCGGTTAAGAGCGTTGCTTTGGAACATGACATTCCAGTATTTCAGCCTCAAACATTTAAGGTTGAAGAAGCACAACAAGAATTAGCAGCGCTTAATGCCGATTTAATGATTGTAGTGGCCTATGGGCTTATTTTACCTAAAGCGGTACTTGATACGCCAAAACTAGGTTGCATCAATGTTCATGGTTCTATTTTACCTAAATGGCGCGGTGCGGCACCTATTCAAAGAGCCGTTCTGACGGGTGATGCACAAACCGGTGTTACCATAATGCAAATGGACATTGGCTTGGACACTGGAGACATGTTACTGATTGAAACCTGTGATATTGAAAGCTCTGATACTAGCGGCAGTGTTTATGAGAAGCTTCAACAGCTTGGTCCTAAAGCTCTAGTCACTGCGGTAAATAAAATTGCCAACAACGACATTGTAGCCATCAAACAAGATGACAACGAAGCAACCTATGCGCACAAATTAACTAAAGAAGAAGCCATCATAAACTGGTCTGATTCTGCTGAACAAATTGAGCGTAATATTCGTGGTTATCAACCTTGGCCTGTCGCCACTACTCAGTTAGCTGAACATACAATTAAAATTTGGCAAGCAAATGTGGTTAGTGAAAGCACTAATGCGGCACCAGGTACTATTTTATCAGCAGACAAAAACGGAATTGCGATAGCTACCGGAAAGGGCGTGCTTAACATTATGCAACTCCAACCTCCGGGTAAAAAACCTATGAGTGCATCGGACTTTGTTAACGGTCGTGGCGAATGGGTTGTTCCAGGAAGTATAATTAAATGAAAGTAACAAATGTAAGAGCGGCGGCCGCGGAAACACTTTTAGCGGTTATGGATAAAGGTGTTTCTTTATCTGAAGCGTTGCCAAAAGCTCAGCTTAAAATACCTGCAAAAGATCATGCCTTATTGCAAGAGATGTGTTTTGGCGCAATACGCTTTTTTCCTCGCTTTGACGCGATTACTAACCAGTTGCTATCAAAAAAGCTGAAAGGTAAACAACGTTTATTCCACCACTTGATCATTATTGGAATTTATCAGCTAGAAGAAATGCGAATTCCACAGCACGCTGCCGTTGCTGAAACGGTTCAAGCGGCGGTAAGTCTTAAAGCGCAAGGTTTAAAAGGGCTAATTAATGCCTGTCTGCGTAACTTTATGCGCAATAGAGACAACCTTTTTTCAAAAATAAACAATCCTGTAACTGAATATAGCCACCCAAGCTGGTTTATTAAAAGGGTGCAAGACGCTTATCCTGATCAATGGCAATCGATTTTAACGTCGAACTTAGAACGCGCACCAATGTGGCTAAGAGTTCATACTAATAATGTATCAACTACTGAGTTTTGCGATGCATTAGATGACGCGAAAATTGAATACTCTCAACCATTAGCTGATGCGAATGCCATATTATTAGCGGCACCAAAACCAGTAGATAAATTGCCTGGATTTGAGCAAGGTTGGTTTACGGTTCAAGACGGAGCAGCTCAACATGCAGCCCACTTACTGTCTCCTGAAGATGGGGAATCTGTGCTTGATGCCTGTGCGGCTCCTGGTGGTAAAACTTGCCACATTTTAGATTTAGCCAAATGTGACGTTACCGCAGCCGATATTGATCAAACACGTTTAGACCGCGTCACTGAAAATTTAGAGCGCTTAGGCGAAACGGCGACACTTATTCAAGGCGATTTAACTATCCCTGCCACATTGCCAGAGACGCAATTTGATCGCATTTTATTAGATGCACCGTGTTCTGCTACTGGTGTTATCAGACGTCACCCTGACATAAAATGGTTAAGACGTTCTGAAGATATTGATAACTTAGCCGGTGTGCAAAAAGGCATACTTAATACGCTTTGGGCAAAACTAAAGCCAGGTGGAATAATGGTTTATGCCACTTGCTCTATTTTACCTAGCGAAAATAAAGACCTTATGAAAGCATTTTTAGCCTCTCAGGCAGACGCTAAATTAATCCCTATTAATTCACCAATAAGCGGTGAAGAGTCAATTGAAAATCCGGGCTGGCAAATTTTACCTGGTGAGCATAATATGGATGGTTTCTATTACTGTCGCATACAAAAACAACAATAAAATTGATAGGTTAGTAAACCAAATACTATGAAAATAATTATCTTAGGGGCAGGTCAAGTTGGTGCCACTCTTGCTGAAAATTTAGCAGGTGAAGAAAACGATATCACTATGGTGGATATTGATCCTGAACCGCTGCATACGCTTCAAGATAAATATGACTTACAAGTTGTTGTTGGGCACTGTTCACACCCAGATGTGTTAAGGCAAGCTGGCGCAGAGCATGCTGACATGCTGATCGCGGTAACGCGCAGTGACGAAGTCAACATGATGGCGTGTCAGGTGGCGTATAGTATTTTTAATACCCCTAAAAAGATTGCTCGGATTCGTTCTCAAGCTTACCTACTTTATCAAGAGCAGTTATTCCAAAATAGTGACTTACCTGTGGACAAGTACATTGCCCCGGAAGAATTAGTGACTAAGTACATACACCGACTTATTGAATCTCCAGGTGCCCTTCAAGTTTTAGAATTTGCTAATGGTTTAGTCTCCCTTGTTGCCGTAAAAGCTTATTATGGTGGTTCTTTGGTTGGTTACGCACTATCAACACTAAAAGAGCACATTCCCAACGTTGAAACTCGAGTTGCTGCTATTTACCGAAAGGGCCAAGCTATAAAGCCAGTGGGAAATACAGTTATTGAAGCTGACGATGAGGTTTTCTTTATTGTTGCCACCAAACATATTCGCCAGGTAATGGAAGAGCTACAAAAGCTAGAAGACAGTTACAAACGTATAATGATTGTGGGTGGCGGTAATATTGGTGCAGGTTTAGCGAAAATATTAGAAAAAAGATACCGAGTGAAGTTGATTGAAATGGATCAACAACGGGCTGAAAGCTTATCTCAATTACTTGAACATACTACTGTTTTTACTGGCGATGCGTCAGATCAGGAATTGTTAGCCGAAGAACAAATAGAACAAACCGATGTCTTCATTGCGGTAACAAACGATGATGAAGCAAATATCATGTCTGCAATGCTCGCTAAAAAGATGGGCGTTCAGAAAACCATGGTACTTATTCAACGTAGTGCTTATGTCGATTTGGTACAGGGTAGGGATGTTGATATTGCTATCTCTCCACAACAAGCGACTATATCTGCATTGTTGACTCACGTTCGAAAAGGCGACGTAGTAAATGTTTACTCACTTCGACGTGGAGCTGCAGAGGCGATTGAAGCAATTGCTCATGGTGACAAGAACACATCTAAGGTAGTGGGGCGTTCAATTCAAGAACTAAAACTGCCGCCACAAACCACCATAGGTGCAATTGTAAGAAATGCAGAAGTCATCATTGCTCACGATGATACGGTTATTGAAAGCGAAGATCATGTGATTCTATTTTTGATTGATAAAAAGCACATCAACGAAGTGGAAAAACTATTCCAAGTCTCTGCGCTTTTCCTCTAGTTAACGGCTACCAACAAATAGCAGTGACTTGTAAAAGCTGTTTGTTATAAAAGCTGTGTGTTATAAAAAGGACCTGAATATAGGTCCTTTTTGTAATTAATTATATTCAGCCAAGAAACGTAGACGCAGTCCACGCTTCAGCTTCCTGTCTTTTTACAAAGCCTTAAACCTAATAGCCGTGCCACCAGATGCAACCAGCTTCAAAGTCATTTTGTCTTTTGACGACACTTGTTGTGTCTCAATAACATACTCATACGGATTAGTTTCCCAATGCGCATTGTCGCCGTCTCGATAAATTTGTGCTTCGTACTGCTTGTTTGCATCTAAAAAGTCTAAAGAAATATCAACCGTACGTGCATCTTCATTCGTTACCGCACCAACAAACCAATCATCTCCAGAGTAACGCTCTGTTTGTTTTGCCTGTCGAGCCATTACAACAAAATCACCTACCTCACCCGCTAAACCAATACTTTTAGTCCAGTCTGTCGGTACATCTAGAATAAACTGAAACGCATCTCGCTTAGCTAGGTAATTTTCTGGTAAGTCTGCAGCCATTTGGATTGGGCTATAAAGTACAACATAGGCCGCTAATTGTTTAGCAAGCGTAGTTTGTGGTCTATTTTTATCAGCCTCTAAGCCATTGAAGCCCATATCAAAAATACCCGGTGTAAAGTCCATAGGGCCTGACAACATCCGAGTAAACGCTAACATTGGTAAATGCTCAGGAGGATTTGGTGGATTGCCCCATGCATTAAACTCCTGACCTCTTGCGCCTTCTCTAGATAACCAGTTTGGATAAGTTCTGCGTAACCCCGTGTCTTTAATCGGTTCGTGAGTATTAATACTTATCTTTCTTTTCGCCGCTTCAGTAACGTTAAATAAATACTCGTTAACCATAAACTGGCCATCGTGCCATTCTTTTCTAACAATTCCGTTTTCGTCTATTCTTTTAATATTGCCACCATCGGCAACATAACCGGTTTTTATCTGCTCAACACCATGTTTTTTATATAAATCTAATGCGTCTTGCATTTGGTTTCTATAATTTGTCACATTACCTGATGTTTCATGATGGCCAATTAATTTTGCGCCTTTATCATTACCGTATTCACTTAATGCGTTGATATCAAAGTCATCATAATTTTCAGTGAAACTAAAAACGTCGCCGTTAAAGAACCAGTCTCCATCCCAACCTATATTCCAACCTTCAACAAGAACACCGTCAAAACCATATTCGCTTGCAAAGTCCATGAAGTACTTAGTATTTTGAGTTGTAGCGCCATGTTTCTCACCGCTTCCCCAAGTCGATTTATTGATGTGCATTTCCCACCAAATACCAACATATTTACCAGGCTTAACCCATGAAACGTCGCCTAGCTTATTTGGTTCGTTTAAATTAAGTATTAAGTGAGAGTTTAGTAGTTCTGCGGCATTTTCTGCGATTTGAATTGTACGCCAAGATGACGTTAATCCATTGTCAGACTTGACTGCGACGCCATCTGACCAAGGAGTTAAGTCGGCAATATATTTACCAGGGCGGCGTTGATTTAGCGTCATGGCAGCATAATCAACTAACGCAGCTTCATGTATGCTTAAATGAACGTTGTTCTTCGTTTTAAAAGTAGCTGGTGTATGTATATGGGCCGCTTCAGATAATGGCGTTTCGTTATAGGTGTACTCATAACGGTTCCAACCACGAGCCGGGATCCAATATGCAGTAGTGTCATGAGCATTAGCAATGGTGAACTCAGTAGCTTCTTTAATTAACTCAATATGCTCAAAACCATCTTGATTTGGCACTAGATAACGAAAACCAATTCCATCATCAAATACCTTAACCTCTAATGTATATTGTGCATTTAATGTTGCTGGGGTTGGAGAAATTAACTCAGAGAACCAACCTTTATTCGTTTGGTGGTTAGGTAGCTGGCTATTTTTTAGCGTAATGCTGGCGTAGTTATGGTGATCTTTAATAACCGTTTGCTCACCCCAAGGTTGTTGCCACTCACTTTGGTGAGTATTTTTTTCTGTGCCGTCGATGTTAAAGTTAGACGTAAACGACGCTTGTTCTTTAAATACTAAACCTAATAAAGAAGGCTCTATAACCATCTGATCTTTAAATGAAACGGTATATTCAACTTGTTCTTTGTCGTCATTAACTTGAACAATGATATTGCCGTTTGGTGATGTAATGGTAACGGTTTCCGCTAAACAAGCTGAGCTACTAAGTAAGAGAAGTGTTGCAGATATAAATCGCATGAATTGATCCTGTCTTTCTTTTTATTATGCTCAACAGGATATAAGGTAGGCGCAGTAAGCTCTAACGTTTGAACTCCTCTACATACGTATTCAAAAGTTTAACCGTCTGATTTCGAATATTTTTTACTAATTCTTTTTCACCAGTACATTGATAATTAATAATTAGCTCTTTGTTACTCAAGCTATTTAAAAACTTATCCTTTAGTAACTCAAAAGGCTTATTCGACGTTTCTTTTAAAATAGTCTGTACCGCAAAAAAGCAACTATCCGGCGAACGGTGATGCGAACCTAAATGATTCAAATCGAGCCAATTCTGGTTTTTCGACCATATAGAGTAGCCAGCTGGAGGAGAAGCTTCAAAAGCCTGGATAAGCGAATTAGCTGCATCCTGTTGGTTTTTCCGTTGGCCTATTTCAAGCTCAGTATTTATCGTGTCAATACAGCGTTGTTGCCATAACTCTAGTGATGCTGCAGCGTCGGAGTTTAGTGCTTTGGCCATAAAAATACTGACTAACCCTGTACTTGTATCAGCCTTTAATCCTAGTCGTAATGGGATAAATGCATTGTTTGTCCAGAAATTCGACACCTTTATATCAAAACCGAAACTAGTGCATAAAAAGTCTATTTCTGAATTACTTTCATAATACGACTCTATATTGGCCAACAGCTCACTACCTAAGCCCTGTGACTGCATTGATGGCGTAACTGCAATCCTTACAACTCTCGCATATTTGAAATACCCTGCGTTAGCATAACCACAATGAGCTAATAGAGACTGCGGAAACAAGTGGCCTCTCGGTCGCCTAATTCCTTTTTGTATATCGCCCATTAAATTGCCATCAAGCTCAGGTTCAAAACCACCCTCTAAGGAAATGAGTGCAGTCGCGATTAATTCATTATCTTCAAATAGCCCAAATATTTCCATATCTGGATTATCCAGCATGGCCCGTAAATCATTCGGTGACGTTTGATAATGAGCTTCGGTTAATAGTCCAAAAACATCGGCAATCTGACCTGTTTGAAGCAGTTGCTTTGCAGATAGTTTAGTAAAGATTCTTTGTTCTGCAGAATCACTGACTATAGCCCCATTAACTTGCAACTGAATGACAGTGTTTGATATTGATGAGCTTTCTTCTTTTATAAAACAAATGCCCTGATTTACAATGCGTTCTAGATCGTCGTTTTCAGTCCATCGAACGGGCTGAGTTAGTATTTCATGCTGATAATTATTAAAGCTATCTTTAAGCCAAGGCTTAAGTTTGTATTCAAACCCTCTGCCTGTGCCCTCATAACCATGAATTGTTGTTGCTAAGATAACCTTACCCGTTAGGCCTACCAGTTCTTTTACAACAGTTACTGGCAAACTTGCCGCTTCATCAATAATCAACAAGTCTATGCTGTTTTTAAAGTCTTCTGACTGACTAATTATATGATCGGGTGAACAAAATTTAATGGTGGGATTTGTAACACGTAACAAGCGACTAAAATGTCCCGTTAAAATACCGGTAGAATCTAGGCTGGAAGACGTAACAACAATATTAAAAGGGCGATCAACTGATTGCTGATTTAACCATTGAGCTACCGCAATACCTATGACCGAAGACTTCCCTCGACCTCTATCTGCTGTAATCAATAAACAATCTTGTAACTTACTTTCATCAATATAACAACCAGTGATAAGTTTGTTTAAACACTTTGAATTTATTGGTTTTGTATTCAAAAGATCGGTTATTGATATCGCTACGCGATCTTGATCAGTGGTTAAGTAAAGAGAGTCTTTTTTAGCGTTGACGTTTTTATAAGTTTCGCTTTTAGATTCTTCATATTCATGAAAGCTTACTTCGGCGCTTCCATTAGAAACATCACTAGAGAAACTATTAGAGGCACCACCAGAAGTTGACCCCTGAATTATTTGTGAAGCTTTTTGAGACGCTTTTTGAGAATTGTTTTCAGTAGTTAAATCTAAGGAATCATCAGTAATGCCTTTATCGGCACTATACAAATAAACTCCGTTATTTGAGTTGTTCTCCAAGACACTCAACAGATGAGAGATAAAATTGTTATCTATGTCGCTAACGTTTACCTTTTCAGAAATAAAACGACTCTGCTCTGGGTCTTGAAAGGCAAGCCACTCAGCATCAGGTGGTGTTAATAAGATAAGTACACCGCCTTGTTTAATAACACCAGAAAGAGCTGCAACCGCATCTGCATTAAACCCCTGATAGGCGTCATAGATTAATATGCCACACTCTTGCCCTAGATATTTTCGAAACTTTTTAATTCGCCATTCGTTTTTTCTAAGCACTGAGTCTGCACTCAATGACTCGGGCTCTAAAAAGGGAATTATTTTAAGGTGCTCAATACCCTGCGGTGAGCTATCTGTTGAAGATTCAATCAGCGGGTAAATGCACTCATAACACTGACTAACAGAGCCAACTAAACGAACAATGCCCCGTTGTTTTTGTTGGGACAGCTTCTGCTTTAGCTGAGCAATGTAGTCAATAAAGTCTGTCATTTAAACAGCGGTTAATTTTGCATAGGTTGTTACTAACCACTTGGCGCCAAACTGATCAAAGTTAACTTGTATTCGAGCGTGCTCACCGTCACCTTCGCAGTTTAATACCGTACCTTCACCAAACTTTGCATGCATAACTCGCTGTCCAAGTGAGAAACCTGTCCCCGTGAATTTTACATGGTTAGTGGCAGCTTTAGGCTGTGATGAATAGCTAGAGCCTGAACCGTAACCCGTTGAACTTCCATAACTTGAGCTACTGCTACGGTATGCCGGTTGACTAACAGACGTGGTCAGTTTTACATGATACAGACACTCTTCTGGTATTTCGGCAATAAAACGAGAAGGGCGGTGACGATGCTCTTGGCCGTACATTCGCCTAACTTCTGCATAAGTAATAAATAAACGTTGGCGAGCTCGGGTCATTCCTACATAGGCCAAACGTCTTTCTTCTTCTAATCGCTCAGGTGCATCTGCGCTTTGTTGACTCGGGAACATGCCTTCTTCAACACCCACCATAAATACAAGTGGAAACTCCAAACCTTTAGCACTGTGTAACGTCATTAACTGTACGGCTTCTTCATAGTCGTCAGCTTGTGATTCGCCCGACTCTAACGAGGCATGAGATAAAAATGCAGAAAGTATTGGCATTTCTTCCATGTTTTCATCAGGTTCGTACTGCTTACAAGCCGTCACCAGTTCCTCTAAGTTTTCTACTCGAGTTTGACCTTTTTCGCCTTTTTCCGCTTGATACATGGCCTTTAGGCCAGACGCTTGTATCGCCTGATCCGCCTGTTCATGCAAAGGTAATTCGGATACATCTTGTTCTAGCTGATCAACCAGTGAAATAAACTTTTGTAATGCGCCCGAAGCACGTGCTGACAACCTATTTTCGTTAATCAGTCGGCCACTCGCTTGCCACATTGTGATACTTTGACTTCTCGCTGCATCACGAATGGTTTGTAACGTTTTATCACCAATTCCACGTGCTGGCGTATTAATAACACGCTCAAAAGCCGCATCATCATCACGGTTCGCTAATATTCTTAGGTAGGACAGAGCATCTTTGATTTCTTGACGCTCGAAGAAACGTAACCCGCCATAAATTCGATATTTTAGGCCTGCTTGCAATAACGCTTCCTCTAAAACACGAGACTGAGCATTATTACGATATAAAATGGCCGCATCGGATAAGCTGCCACCTTCTTCTTGCCACTTCTTAATATTACCAACAACAAACCTAGACTCTTCGATTTCGTTAAACGAAGAATATACCGCAATTGGGTCGCCTTCTTTATCTTCGGTCCATAAGTCCTTGCCGAGTCGATCGCTGTTATTTGAAATAACGGCATTGGCCGCCTTTAGTATATTTGCGGTTGAACGATAGTTTTGTTCAAGACGAATAATTTCTACATCGGCAAAGTCTTTTTGGAAGTTGTGTATATTCTCAACTCTCGCACCACGCCAACCATAAATGGATTGGTCATCATCGCCAACAATCATTACGTATGAAGGGTCTAGCTCATCTGCAACACCGCCTGGATGTCCACCTGAAATTAACTGAATCCAGGCGTATTGAATGCTGTTGGTATCTTGAAACTCGTCCACCAGCACGTGACGAAAGCGTTTTCTATAATGACTTAACACATCAGGGTGTGTCGCTAACACTTCGTGGCTGCGCAATAATATTTCAGCAAAATCCACCAAACCGGCTCGGTCACAAGCTTGTTGATAAGCTTCATATACTTTTACCATCACCTGTTCATTTGGATCGTAAGTTTCAATATGTTTTGGACGCAGACCTTCATCTTTTTTGCCGTTGATATACCACATGATTTGTTTAGCGGGATAACGCTTTTCATCTAGATTGAGGCTTTTTAATAATCGGCGAATTAATCGGTGTTGATCATCCGAGTCTATAACTTGGAAGCTCTCTGGTAGTTTAGCTTCTCTAAAGTGAGTTCTTAAAAAGCGATGCGCTAAACCATGGAAAGTACCTATCCACATACCATGATTGCTAAACTGAGACCCCACAGTGCCATGACCCATTACCGCTTCTAAACGGTGGCGCATTTCTGTAGCGGCTTTATTAGTAAAGGTAACCGCCATAATAGAATAAGGTGATACGTGATGCGCCCTTATTAAATAACCAATTCGACTAATAAGAACTTTTGTTTTACCTGATCCCGCACCTGCCAGGACTAACATATTTTGCGGCGGTGCTGTAACGGCCTCATGTTGACGTTCATTTAATTCATTAAGTTTGAGCGCGGCTAAACCGTGATGATCGGGTTCCTGATTAGGAATAAAAACGTCCATTATGTATTGAGGCCTTAAACTGGATATAAAAACAGGTTTTGATTATAGCAGTTGTAGTAAATCATCCAAGTCTGAATATTCAGCATTAGGCAAAGAAGCACCAATCGACATGGCTTTTTTGCTGGGTTATACCAAAAACTGCTGCAAGACGCGTTTTGTGCAGACTTTAAATCGGAGCCAACATTATCTCCTACATGCAAAATAGACTCACTAGGAATATCCAAGTGACGAGAAACCATATTCAACATATCTGGAAAAGGCTTCATTCTATTTCCATTGGCTCCAGCTCGATAATAACCAACAAAGTATTGGGATAGACCAAGCCTATCAATATCAGCATTGCCATTTGTTACTGCGACGATTGGAAACTTCTCTTTAAGGCGCTGCAATACCTGGTGGGTTTTAGAATCTATTAAAAAGTTAGACCTTGCGTTGTAGAAAACCTCAAAAGCCTGCTCAACTAATTGCTTTTCTTTGATTTTATCTAGTTTTAAATGGGATAAACCGTGCTGAATTGCCGCTTTCCTCCACAACGTCACATCATGCTTGAGCTCTGGGTTTGCTTTGATCGCATGCCACTTGGCCTCTAACCACGGCTGTATACCAGCATCAATAACGGTTGGAACTTCGCCACACAAAAACTCGAATTGAAGCTGTTCGGCTTGATGGATTACAACATCATTGGAATAAAGTGTGTCATCAAGATCGAAACTGATAGCTTGAATAGATGCTTGAAAATGCTGGTAGAATTTTAATGCCAAAACAATAAACCTTTATTTGGACTGCGTTATTCGGACTTATCGCTAACGCAATTACGTCCACTATTTTAGCATCATACATTGCCTTATCAGCTCTACGCAGCAAAATATCAATTGGTTCATTGGTTTGATACTCAGCAGTTCCAAAGCTTGCGGTTACTTTTATCGCTTTGTCATTATGAATAACGGTATGGTCTGACAGCGCTTTGCATAAAGATTTTGCTAATTGGTTGGCTTCCCTCTTATTGGAATCTGCCATTAATATAGCAAACTCCTCGCCGCCCATTCGTCCTAGTATATCTGTTTCGCGCAATCGTTCATCTACCACGGTAGCAACATCAATTAATACTTTGTCTCCTACCTCATGACCGAACTGATCGTTAATGTGTTTAAACAAATCTATATCAAAGGTAATAATGCTCAGTGGAGTAAATTGTCTATCCGCTCGTTTTTTCTCTCGACTCAAATGCTCCATAAAGCTGCGCCTATTATCAACTCCCGTTAATGCATCTGTCATTGCTAGCTTTTTAAGCTGCTCTTCTAGCTTTTTGCGTTGATCAATCTCGACTTTAAGCAGCATGTTATCTCGCTCTCGTTCCTGCTGATTTGACCATGCCTCTCTAAAATTTTTATTTATGGTGTACGAAATAGATAAACCAATAGTATTGGCTAACAATATGAAGGTTGTTGAAAAACCTATTCGTGATGCATGATCAGGAAAAACAAAAATCGCAGAGAGCACAAATAAAACCACAAAACCCAGTGCAGTAATGAGTTGCTGACCTAAACTTAGCGGTACAAAAATATAGATGAGAATTGTTAAAAAAGAACAGCAAATAGCTAATTCAAATAACGTAGCAGGGCTTTGTAACCATTGGCTATAAGTATAAAAGGTAATAAACAGTGCAAAAAGAAAGGCCGCCAAAAAGAAGTTAACAACCGTATAAATTCTTTTTCGAGTCATGTCTTTAATAATTGCCATATAACAGGCGAAACCCACCAGCCCAATTGTAAATTTAACACCAACGCTAAATAACTTTGCTTCTGGGATAACAAAGGGAACGTATTGATCAGAAATAGAAAACAAAGAAAAAAATAGAGCAAGAACAAGAATGCCGCGGGCAACGGCAAACCCATTGACAGAAAATTTTTCCAGATGATATCGGCTTTCTATGTATTTATTTTCGAAGTTAGGCCACCAATGCCTAAGACGATAATTTGTTTGATGCCATGAATGGTTCATAATCCATTACGTAATTTTTATTATAATAATCAAACTATAGATTAGTTTTTAAACAAAATCTCCAATTTAACCAATTTCTGCACCCAACTGCTTTAAGTACAGTTCCATAAACTCAACTCGCTTCAGGCCCAACTCTTTTCCAGCTGTGGTTTTTAATGTTTTTGCTGTGAGGAATAATTTTTCATAAAAATGATCAATAGCGGATAATTTGCTATCGGCATTACGACTTTCACAAAAGGGATCTTCAGTGTGATAGATCGCACTACCAAGCTTTCCAGATACAGCAAAACATCGAGCAATTCCTACCGCACCTAAGCCATCCAACCTGTCGGCATCTTGAACAACTTCAGCTTCCAATGACGTTGTTGTTATATTCGCACTGTAACTGTGAGCTTCTACAGCGTGAAATACGTTCTCAAGTTTATGTTCAGGGAATCCCGATGCGCGTAAAAAGTCTGTGGCTACTTTGGCAGCTTGAATACTCGACGTTTTATTTCTTGGGTCATTTTTAGGGTAAGTTACACAGTCATGTAACCAAGCTGCCGCTATCACTACCCAAACATCCGCGCCTTCTGCTTCAGCAATGTACTTTGCATTACTGACGACTCTTTTTATATGATTGATATCATGTGCAGTATCATGAACAACTTGCTTACTCATAAAGTCTTGGCAGAGTTTTTCTAACGATTCTAACGAATTAATTTTTAATGAGGCCATAACAAATCTATAATCGGTTAAATTGGTTCGTATTATGATGAATAATTTTAATTTTTTCAGGAATTTCTATGTCTAACTTTAAACATATCAATATCGTCGATGCACAAAAATTAATAGCCGACAATTCAGCTATCGTTGTTGATATCAGAGATGAACAATCTTTTTCTGCTGCACATGTAGAAGGGTCGTTCCACCTTACAAACGGAACTTTGCATTCATTTACACAGCAAAATGATTTTGACCAAACGGTTTTAGTTTTTTGCTATCACGGCAATAGCTCTCAGGGCGCAGCTCAGTACTTAGTAGAGCAAGGCTTTGATGATGTTTATAGTGTAGACGGTGGTTTTGAAATGTGGCGTAAAAACTTCCCATTTGTTAGCGCTGACAATTAATAGTGACTTACATTGGCGAATTAGGATCACAGCGAGCATGCTTAGCCTTTTGTGATTACCTGAAAGTTAAAAACCTAACTTTCCGTGTTGATGAACGGCATGATAGCGGTTTAATTACCTATACCATTTATGCACCTGAGCAAGATGCACAGGAAGTGGAACTCGCTTTTAATAACTTTATCTCGAATCCTAATAGAGAAGAGTATTTAAATGCGTCATGGCAACTTGCTGAACCGGCTCAATCATCAGCAAATCAAAGTTTAGGTTTATCAAACATCTGGTCTAGTGTCGGCTTTTTTACTCGCCTACATAGCAGGTCTTTGTATTCTAATTTTTGTTTTGTCTTATTTAGGCTGGTATAGAGAAGTATTCTTTGCGCTTAAATTTGATTGGCTGTGGACGGAACCCTATCGTCTCATCACACCTGCAATCATGCACCTTAGTGCCGTACATTTACTTTTTAATTTAGCGTGGTGGTGGTACTTAGGTGGAAGGGTAGAAAAAACTCTGGGTTATCAAACGTTAATACAAGTTTTTTTGATTAGTGCGCTAGCATCAAACGTGTTGCAAGTTTTATTAGTCAACGATCAGTTTGCCGGATTATCTGGTGTTAACTACGCGCTAGCTGGTTTTGTCTGGGTTTGTGGCACTGTGCACAAGTCAACTAGGTTATATCTGCCTAACAACCTCTTTGTCTTTTTAATTGTATGGATGTTAGTGGGTTTTGTAGATGTGCTGCCTATTCCAATGGCGAACTGGGCTCATTTAGGTGGGTTACTTGCTGGTATGTTACTAGGCTTATTGCTCGTCAAAAGATCAGTAAAAACTATTTAGTACAAAAAACTAACGGTTCGGGCCACTTATTAAAAAAGGAGCCAAGGCTCCTTTTTTAATTTAAATTTAGATACGCGTTAACTATACAAATACTTGGTAAATATTAAGTCTTTAATAACTGGCTGACCCGTTTCTTTCTTCATCAGTTCTTTGAGTTTCTCTAAAATCAAGATTCTGATTTCTTCTCTGCCGGTCATTGATTTTACTTTTTGCTCAGGCTGACGGATCAAAATATCAATCATTGCGTCTCTAAGCAATGGTGCATGGTGCTCTACGGCTGGCACATTTTGAACATCTTCAACCATTAATTCTGCGGTAATTCTCACAAAACCAATACGACGTTTGTTACTTACATAATTTGTTATGATGTCCGGTTCAAAACCGTAATAACCAACATTTGGTTTTTCACCAGCTGCATGAAGGCTTAATGAACTAGCTAGTACAATAATAGCGATAAAAATACGTAACAAAACGAGCATCCTTTGTTTTTATGATTTAGCGGTAATTTTAGTGAATTATATAGGTTCTACCAGCTTTTATTTTGAGAACTAGCAATAATTTTTGCTACCATAGCGGTTCTAATCAAATTGAGATTAAAATTTTGTTTCCTATTGAATTACCAACCAATTGGCAGTTAGCCGACAATAGTCAATCGCTAGCGGCAAATAAAGGACTTAAAAGTTGGGTCTGTAGTGAAAGCTCTCTTACTGTAAAAATTAAAGAACTTGGTACCGCATTCTCAGTAGAAGTTTTAAATCAGTGTTATCAGGCTATTGATGAGAAGACTCAACAGCAATTAAATACAAAAGATAGCGTCGCTCTAATACGCGAAGTATTATTAAAGCAAGGCGACAAGCCTTTAATATATGCTCAAACTATAATACCTGAATCAACCATTGTGGGCACAGAGTCTAGGTTGGCTGAGTTGGGAAATCAATCTCTTGGGCAAGTGTTATTTCAAAGCAAAGAAACGCAGCGTGGACATATAGAAGTAAGTACTGTGTCTGACTCTTCCGCGCTTGGCTCATTTATACAAAACAAATTGGGCCAAGCTTTAACAGATGTTTGTTTTATTCGTCGTTCAACATTTAATTTAAATAACAAACCACTGATTGTTAATGAATGCTTTTTGCCTTTGTTAACTAACGGTAGTGAGGAATAAGTAGTGCGCTGGGAATTATCCTTTAAAAATTACCCTTCTTACCACCAGCTCATGAGGCTAGACAAGCCTATTGGGATTTATCTGTTGTTGTGGCCAACGCTTTGGGCCCTATGGATTGCTTCTTTTGGAGTT
Source organism: Psychrosphaera haliotis (assembly GCF_009728465.1). Taxonomy (GTDB): domain Bacteria; phylum Pseudomonadota; class Gammaproteobacteria; order Enterobacterales; family Alteromonadaceae; genus Psychrosphaera; species Psychrosphaera haliotis. The sequence goes on along the minus strand of NZ_WOCD01000005.1, from coordinate 757,624 downwards.
CCTCACTGGCATTATCTATTAGTTTTCACCGCCGGCGTTGTATTAATGCGCTCAGCCGGTTGTGTTATTAATGACTATGCCGATAGGCATTATGATGGTCATGTTGAACGCACGGCCTTAAGGCCTATTCCTGCAGGAAAAGTATCTCCTACAGAAGCACTACAACTGTTTTTTGTATTAATAATCGCGTCATTTTTATTGGTATTAACGCTTGATAAAGAAGTTATATTTCTGTCTATAGGCGCATTACTTCTAGCGTCAGCTTATCCATTTATGAAGCGGTATACCCACTTCCCACAAATTGTGTTGGGTGCAGCATTTAGCTGGGCAATTCCAATGTCATTTATGGCAGTACAAGCAGATCTTCCTATCGAAGTTTGGATTCTATATTTGGCAAATATAACTTGGACAGTGGCTTACGATACGTATTATGCAATGGTTGATAAAGACGACGATTTAAAAATTGGCGTTAAATCGACAGCAATAGCTTTTGGTAAAAATGACTTATTGGTGATTGCGATGTTGCAACTTTCAACATTATGGTTATTTGCACAATTGCATGTTTATTTGCACTGGCATTGGCCTATGACGTTTGCGTTAGCTGCAGTGGCCACTTTATTTTTGAAACAGCTGTGGAATTGTAGGCAAAGAGACAAAACGCAGTGTTTTAAAGCCTTCTTGGATAACCACTATGTTGGGCTAATTATCTTCCTTGGTTTGTTTGTTGAATACTGGCTTTATTAATTGATTACTTTATCCGTTATATTACCCTTGGCTATCATTTGCTTTTTAGGCTTTTTGTTAGCAAAAGTTAACTGGCTAAAACAAGCACAAGTTCAGGCCTTGTCTTCAGTTTGCTTTTCATTACTCATCCCACTTTTTTTATTTAAAAGCACCTCACAAACTAATTTATCCTCTGGTCTTTCTTGGACTTGGTTTGCTGCTTTATATTTGGGTATGCTGGTGGTATTTTTTGCTCAATTCCACTTTATGACTAAAGTGCTTAAGCGAAGCAATGCAAATGCCTCGGTTTCATCTTTAGCAGCAACTTATTCAAATACGGTATTAATCTCAATTCCAGTACTTATAGGACTGCTTGGCGCAGAGACAGCAGGGCAAGGCTTTGTATTAATTGCTTTTCATAGCGCTATGTTATTTATTATTACCGAATTGTACATAAGCTCGATAACAATCAAAAATGTGGTAAATAGCTTAAAGAACCCATTAGTTATGAGTATAACGGCCGGTTTATTGTGTAATGTTTTGGGAGTGACGATTCCAACTGTTATTTTAGAACCATTGGACATGTTATCAACCTCTGCAATTCCTTTAGCTTTATTCAGCTTAGGTGCATCAATCAAGTTTTTACCAATCAAAGGCAACCGCAGTGAAGCTTTACTATTAAGTTGCGTAAAACTTATTGTATTACCTGGTACCGTTTATTTATTGGCAACTTTTGTATTCTTGCTTAATGCTGAGGCAACCTTAATTGTCGTACTATTAACCGCGAGCCCTACTGGCGTTAATGCATTTATCATTTCAACAAAACATAAAGTTCAAGAGGGCATAAGCGCTACAACTGTTGTGTTTTCGACAATTTTAAGTGTTTTAACGATCACTCTTTGGAGTTATTTGCTCTACTAACGTAAGTTGCAGTCAAACTGGCTATTAATCGCCAGTGACCTTACTTTCAAATGACAACAGCTTTTGTTTGTTATCAAGTCCACCAGCGTAACCTGTAAGCGTCCCATTAGCCCCAATCACTCGATGGCAGGGCACAACAATAGCTAGCGGGTTTTTACCGTTAGCCGCACCTACAGCGCGAACTGCTTTGGGGTTGCTAATAAAGTTTGCTAACTCTCCATATGACCACGTCTGCCCGTAAGGGATTTGTGTTAGCGCTTGCCATACTTGTTGCTGAAACGCGGTCCCGTAATTACTTTGATGGGCTAACAATTCGGAAAAATTTGTTTCTTCTCCACGAAAATATTTGGACAATTGTTCTTGTGCTAAATCAAGAATAGGGTGCTGATCTTGGTTTTTAGGATCTCTAAGGTTTTCTGTTGCCACAATTTCCACATACCACAATGAAGCAACTTCACTGTCTAAATTAATACCTATTTCTACAGCGCCTATAGGCGTTTCAATCCACCTTGTGGCAAGTTTGTCAGGCATAGGTTGATTCACAACACTCATAGCATATTCCACATGTTAAAAGTTAAATACGTCCGCCACGGAGAAGCTTTAGCCGGCTCAATAAGAGGGAATATATCTAATGCTTTTTTAATACCTAAGTCGGTATCTAACCATATATCGGTATTCGACTGACCTCGCATTTTTGCATATTCAACTGTCCATGGACCAATGCCTTTTAATTCAAGCCACTGTTCTGGATCAGTGTCCGGGTTATCTATACAAAACTTAGCAAGTCGGATTAAGGTTTGCTTTCTTGCTTCCGGGATTTTCAAAAACAATAATCTAGATTTGGCTAATTGCTGAGGTGTCGGAAACCATCGATACTCGATCCCGTTGACAACCTCTTTGTCTCCTAACTGTTCAACAAGTTGATTTAATAAATTGGTAGCCGCTTTAACTGACACTTGTTGCCCTAATATGGCTCTAACACCGGCCTCAAAAACACTCCAACAACTAGGGATTCGAATACCTGCGCTTAGATTATGCTCCGATATACCGGAGGATTGCAGCGCTTTGTTGATCACTCCTACATTAGCGTTCAAGTCAAAAACTTGTCTAATTTTCTGAACAACAGAATATAATTGTTTTGCGTCATCTATTACGATACTTACGTTAAAGCCTTGTTTATCTGGTCGGTGAACCGCATTAAATCGGCCTTTAATATACCCACTATCTGACGGCCAATAAAAAGTCCGACCATATGAGCTGCTCCCCACATGCTCCATACCCTCAATTTTTCTAAAATCCACAAAGTCATGCCAGTGCTGCCAATCAAAAGGCGGTTGGTAATTTAACTGAAGGCGAATTGGAGCGTCGCTAACCGGATGTTTTCGAACTTCTGAAGGTGTTTTTGTGGTTATCTTTTTAAAACTGTCATTAAACCGCCTCACATTATTAAAGCCACTAGCAAATGCTACGTCTTGAATTGGCATATGTGTCTGATGAAGCAGAGACTTAGCAAATAACACTTGTTGATGTTGCACATAATGTTTTGGAGATACACCAAGCTTCTCTACGAATAACTTTCTTAGGTAACGATCGGTAATACCCAAACGCTCGGCTAGCTCACTTAACTTTAAGTCATGAAAACCCTGTTCATGAATAATATTTAAGGCACGCTGCACGGTTGTTTGTGTTCCATTCCAAGCTGGCGAGAATGGCGCTGATTCTGGACGACATCGTAAGCATGGTCGATAGCCAGAAACCAAAGCTTCATTGGCCGTTTGAAAATACTCAACGTTTTGCTCTTTGGGGGCATTTGCTGGACAAATAGGACGACAAAAAATGCCCGTTGTTTTAACCGCGACATAAAAAACACCATCAAACCTAGGATCACGTGACAACCTAGCTTGTTGAAACTCATTTAATTCCATTTAACGACCCATTAACTGAATTAGTAATGTATTGAGTCTAACCTATAAACTTTATATTACTAGATGAAATCGGAAGTGAAGGTTAAATCGGAACACACAGTTTGGTTTGAGTTTGGTTTGAGTTTGGTTTGAGTTTGGTTTGAGTTTGGTTTGAGTTTGAGTTTGGTTTGAGTTTGGTTTGAGTTTGGTTTGAGTTTGGTTTGAGTTTGGTTTGAGTTTGGTTTGAGTTTGGTTTGAGTTTGGTTTGAGTTTGGTTTGAGTTTGGTTTGGTTTGAGTTTGGTTTGAGTTTGGTTTGAGTTTGGTTTGAGTTTGGTTTATAAAACTCTAGTAATCTAGCAATAGAAATAAAATATTTTCTAAATCTACCACCCAACCAAATTCTTTGATGCTGACTCTTTTTCCTTTAACCGTGATGCCTTCGTCAATTAACAAAGCTCTCTGATTAGCAAATTCGTCGCTACCAGGTGAGAAAGCTATTTCACCGCTAGATCGAATGACTCTATGCCAAGGTACTGGTTTATTATCTAAGCCTTCGCTAGGAACAAACTTAAGACTCTTTCCTACTAACCTTGCTCGTCCAGGTAACCCCGCTAAATCAGCAATTTGACCATAACTACTAACTTTTCCAACAGGTATTAGTTGAATGGTTTTCCAAATTTTAACGTATTGTTCGTTCATAAGTTTAATTACATCAGGTAATTAGGTTCCATGTGGAACTTAACTTATTGGTTACACAGACTTAAAATATTCGTAGCGATCCATAAGATGCTGCTGAAGGTCGGCTTCTAGGAAGTGCTGGTGGATATATTTGATAATTTCTGGTCGGCTCATTAAGCCTCGCTTTTCTTTATAAGCCCAAAAAGACGCCATTAGGTCGTGTTGAATAGCGTCTTGTTCTTTTTGAGGCATAGTAGCTATATTGTGACTCATGCTGAATTCCCTCGTATATTTTCTCTCCCCAAGTTTACGGAAATTCCAACTGATATACAGCTATATATTTAAAAATCTGTAGATAAAAAAGAGTTGTTTCCGTCGTGTCTGGAGAGAAATATACGTTGTGAACGCGCTGTTATTGCTTGCTTATACTTACTCCAAGCTTTTACTGCGAAACTTTGGCTTTCTAACCCTTCACATACTGCTTGTTGAAAGTGCTTTTCATCTTCATTTTCAGGAATACGAAGCTTAGATTCAAGTTCTCGTAATGTATGACCATGAGACTCTAAATACTCAGCCTCACGTATTGTAAATACGCCACTGCGACGAAAACCATGTGGAAAGTTATGATCGTCATAGTAGTTGTATTTGCCTGCACCGATGTTTTCCATATTAATCCACCTATCAATTTTTGAAATAAACGAATTGCCAACTTTGCGTTGGCTAGTTATATAGATTGTTTGCGACAAATCTGTGGCGTTTTTATTACAATTTTTAGAAAAAGGGAAGTTTTATTTGATTAAATTTCAGACATAAAAAAACCCAGCCTAGGCTGGGTTTTCAAAAACATCTGTAAGGAAGCTGAATTAGCCTTTACGAATTTGTTTGATAACACGTAATTGTGCGATAGCGCGAGCAAGCTCTGCTGTAGCTTCTGCATATTCAAAGTCTGCACCAGAATCAGCTAATTGCTGTTCCGCTGTTTTCTTCGCTTCAAGTGCAGCTGCTTCATCAAGATCTTCAGCTCTTATTGCGATATCGGCCAACACAGAAACACTGCTAGGTTGTACTTCTAAAATACCACCTGCAACGTAGAAGAACTGTTCTTCACCGTGCTGTTTCACTACGCGTACCATGCCAGGTTTAATGGCAGTAAGTAAAGGCGCGTGACCTGGGTAAATACCCAAATCACCTTCACTACCTGTTACCTGTAACGTTTCAACAAGACCAGAAAATACTTTTTGTTCTGCGCTTACTAAGTCAAGGTTCACAGTCATTGCAGCCATTGTACGCTCCTAATTAGGTATGCTTATTTAGCTTTTTCTAAAGCTTCTTCAACCGAACCAACCATGTAGAACGCTTGTTCTGGTAGGTCATCATAATCGCCGTTTAAGATACCTTTAAAGCCAGCAATTGTGTCTTTAAGAGATACATATTTACCAGGAGAACCAGTAAATACTTCTGCAACGAAGAAAGGTTGAGATAAGAAACGTTCAATCTTACGAGCGCGAGATACAGTTTGCTTATCTTCTTCAGATAATTCATCCATACCTAGAATCGCAATGATGTCTTTAAGTTCTTTATAACGCTGAACTACTGTTTGAACACCACGTGCAACGTCATAGTGCTCTTGACCAATTACTTGAGGGTCAAGCTGACGAGACGTTGAATCTAGTGGATCGATCGCTGGGTAAATACCTTTTGATGCGATATCACGAGATAGTACAACTGTTGCATCTAAGTGAGCAAAGGTTGTAGCTGGTGATGGGTCAGTCAAGTCATCCGCAGGTACATATACCGCTTGGATTGAAGTGATTGAACCAGTCTTAGTAGAAGCGATACGCTCCTGAAGTACACCCATTTCTTCAGCAAGTGTAGGCTGATAACCTACCGCTGATGGCATACGACCAAGAAGTGCTGATACTTCAGTACCCGCTAGTGTGTAACGGTAGATGTTATCAACGAAGAAAAGAACGTCACGACCTTCGTCACGGAACTTCTCAGCCATTGTTAAGCCAGTTAGGGCAACACGTAAACGGTTTCCTGGAGGCTCGTTCATCTGACCGTAAACTAGAGACACTTTATCTAGTACGTTTGATTCGTTCATTTCATGGTAGAAATCGTTACCCTCACGAGTACGCTCACCAACACCTGCGAATACTGAGTAGCCGCTGTGCTCGATTGCGATGTTACGGATAAGTTCCATCATGTTTACGGTTTTACCAACACCGGCACCACCGAATAGACCAACTTTACCACCTTTAGCAAACGGACATACAAGGTCGATAACCTTGATACCAGTTTCTAAAAGCTCAGTTGAGCTAGATTGTTCTTCATATGAAGGAGCTGCACGGTGAATCGTGTAACGCTCTTCTTCACCAATAGGACCCGCTTCATCGATTGGGTTACCTAGTACGTCCATGATACGGCCTAATGTAGCTGTACCAACTGGAACTTCAATACCTTTACCAGTATTTACTACTTCTGCACCACGTGCTAAACCGTCAGTAGTACCTAGCGCGATTGCACGAACAACGCCGCCACCTAGCTGCTGTTGAACTTCTAATGTAAGACCTGAAAGGCCTCCAGTAGTTACTTTAATCGCGTCATATACCGCAGGTACTGCATCTTGTTGGAACTCTACGTCCACAACCGCGCCAATGATCTGTACGACCTTACCTTGACTCATGACATTTCCTCTAAATTTGTTTTTAAACCTAAACCGCTGCAGAACCAGCACATATCTCAGAAATTTCCTGAGTAATGGCGGCCTGACGTGCCTTGTTGTATACCAATTGTAAACCGTCAATGATTTCACCGGCGTTATCTGTTGCGGCTTTCATCGCAACCATACGCGCAGCTTGTTCTGACGCAGCGTTTTCAACAACGCCTTGATATACCTGAGACTCCACGTAACGAACCAATAATGTTTCCATTAATACTTTTGGATCTGGCTCGTAGATGTAATCCCATTTATGAGACATGTCTTCGTCTTCTGCTTTTGGTAAAGGTAGTAATTGATCGATCGTTGGTTGTTGAGTCATGGTATTTACAAATTTATTGTAAACCACGAACAAGCGGTCGATTTTGCCTTCATTGTACGCTTCTAACATCACGCGTACTGCACCTACTACATCTGAAACAGAGGGTGCATCACCTAAGCCTGTTTTAGCAGCAACAACTTTGCCACCAAATCGGTTAAAGAATCCAACAGCTTTAGTACCTATAGCTGCAAAATCTACTTCAACACCGTCTTCAACGTATTTTTGTACGTCGTTTGCAACTGCTTTAAACTCATTTGAGTTCAAACCGCCACAAAGGCCTCGGTCAGACGAAATTACCACATAACCTACACGTTTAACCTCACGCTCTTCCAAATAAGGATGGCGATATTCAAGGCTACCGTTTGCAATGTGACCAATCACTTTACGCATTGTTTGCGCATATGGACGGCTTGACGCCATACGGTCTTGAGCTTTCTTCATTTTAGAAGCCGCAACCATTTCCATAGCACTGGTGATCTTCTGAGTGTTTTTAATACTCCCGATCTTACCTTTAATCTCTTTTGCGCCGGACATGTGATTCTCCGATTAACTTTCAACGAAAGAGAAAGCCGAAGCTTTCTCTCAACTTATTTACCAAGTTTGAGTGGCTTTGAATTTTTCAATGCCAGATTTCAAGCTTGCTTCGATATCGCCGTTGAAGTTACCGGTCGCATTAATGTCTTTCATAAGATCAGCATGTTCACTGTTCATGAATGAAATTAACGCCGCTTCGAAGTCTAATACTTTAGAAACTTCGATGTCCTTCAGGAAACCTCTTTCAGCAGCAAACAATGAAACACCCATGTCAGCAATTGACATAGGAGCATATTGCTTCTGTTTCATTAGCTCAGTTACACGCTGACCATGCTCAAGCTGAGCACGTGTCGCTTCATCTAGATCAGATGCGAACTGAGAGAAGGCCGCTAATTCACGGTACTGCGCAAGTGCTAGACGAATACCGCCACCTAGCTTCTTGATGATCTTAGTTTGAGCTGCACCACCAACACGAGAAACCGAGATACCAGCGTTTACAGCTGGACGGATACCTGCGTTGAACATGTCTGACTCAAGGAAGATCTGACCATCGGTAATCGAGATTACGTTAGTCGGTACGAATGCAGATACATCGCCCGCTTGAGTTTCAATGATAGGAAGTGCAGTTAGTGAACCAGTTTTACCTGTCACTTTACCTTCAGTATAACGCTCTACATACACTGAGTTTACTCGAGCAGCACGCTCTAGTAGACGTGAGTGAAGATAGAATACGTCACCTGGGTATGCTTCACGACCAGGAGGACGTTTAAGAAGCAATGAAATTTGACGATAAGCAACAGCTTGCTTAGACAAATCATCATATACGATAAGTGCGTCTTGACCGTTATCACGGAAGTATTCACCCATTGTACAACCAGAGAAAGGTGCTAGGAATTGTAGCGCCGCAGACTCAGAAGCAGTAGCAGCAACAACAATAGTATTTTCTAATGCGCCGTGCTCTTCTAACTTACGTACAACGTTAGCAATAGTAGAGGCCTTTTGGCCAATCGCTACGTATACACATTTAATACCAGAGTCTTTCTGATTGATGATTGCATCGATTGCCAAGGCTGTTTTACCAGTCTGACGGTCACCGATTACTAGCTCACGCTGACCACGACCAACAGGGATCATGGCATCAACAGATTTATAACCAGTTTGAACTGGCTCATCTACTGATTGACGTTCGATAACACCAGGTGCAATTTTTTCAACAGCTTCAAAACCAGCTGCATCAATTGGACCTTTACCATCGATTGGCTCACCTAGAGTGTTTACAACACGACCAAGTAGCGCGTCACCAACTGGAACTTCTAAAATACGACCAGTTGATTTTACTTTTGTGCCTTCTTGTAGATCCGCATAAGGACCCATTACTACTGCACCTACAGAGTCACGCTCTAGGTTAAGTGCGATAGCATAACGATTACCAGGAAGCTCAATCATTTCGCCTTGCATACAGTCAGCAAGACCGTGAATGCGAATGATACCATCTGTAACAGATACGATTGTACCTTCGTTACGAGCTTCGCTGACAACGTTGAACTGTTCAATACGTTTCTTGATCAGTTCAGCGATTTCAGTTGAGTTAAGTTGCATGCTCAAATCCCCAATTACGATTGCAATACATGTGATAAACGGTCTAATTTGCCTCTAACGGTTGCATCAATAACGGTATCACCCGCCTTGATTAACAATCCGCCGACAACCGCACTATCAATGTTGCAATTCAGCTTAATTTTGCGTGCTAGACGTTTTTCTAAAGAAGCGGCCAATGTTACTTGATACGCTTCGCTTAATTCAGTTGCAGAAGTGATTTCAACTTCAACTTCATTCTCATACAGTGCTTTTTGTTCTGCGAACAATTCAACAACTGCAGGAAGAGCAACTAAACGTCCATTTTCAGCCATAACCTTAATTAGGTTTTGGCCTCGTTCATTCAGTTGTTCACCACATACTTTGATAAATAAATCAGAAGTAACTTCTGGTGAGTGAGAGCCTGCTAAGAAGCCTGTAATGTCGTCGTTTTTTACTACTTCCGCAGTAAAAGACAACATTTCAAGCCATTCAGCTACTGCTCCGCTTTCAACAGCGAAATCAAACGCAGCTTTGGCGTAGGGACGAGCTACTGTAGTCAATTCAGACATTTGCTCTATTCCTCTGCTTATAGTTCTGCAACTAGTTTATCTAGGATATCACTGTGGGCAGCAGCATCAATTTGACGCTCTAAAATTTTCTCTGCACCAGCAATGGCTAAAACAGAAACTTGTTGACGAAGATCTTCCTTCGCGCGGTTGCGCTCAGCTTCAACTTCCGCTTGACCTTGAGCAATGATTTTCTCACGCTCATCGTGTCCACGAGTTGTTTCTTCGTCTACGATCTGTGTTGCACGCTTTTTAGCTTGCTCAATGATTTCAGCTGCTTGAACTTTAGCGTCTTTCAACTGTTCTTTCGCTTTTTCTTGAGCAAGTTCTAAGTCTTTCTCTGCACGTTCACCGGCAGCAAGACCATCTGCTATTTTATTTTGGCGTTCTTCGATTGCACCGTTTAGTGGTGGCCACACATATTTCATTGTGAACCATACAAAAACGATAAATGCGATAGATTCGCCTAATAGAGTTGCATTAAGATTCATTAACGCTCTCCTTACTTAATTAATACTATTGTTCGAATGAAAATGAGTGATTAAGCAAGTACGAACAACATGTATAACGCGATAGCTACACCGATCATCGCGATAGCATCGATAAGACCTGCTACGATGAACATTTTTACTTGTAGCTGAGGTGCTAGTTCAGGTTGACGAGCAGCTGATTCTAAGAATTTGCCACCTAGTAGACCGAAACCAATAGCAGTACCAAGAGCACCTAAGCCGATTAGTAGAGCAACAGCGATAAATAACATATGTATCTCCAGTTTTTAATGTTTAAAGTTTAAAGTTAAATGTAAAAATAAATTCTTTGCGGGCTTCCTGCCCTTAACCCTTCGGGTCCAGCTAATGCTGTTCTAATTTTATCCCGAAAAATTAGTGTTCTTCGTGCGCCAAGCTTAAATACACGATGGTTAACATCATGAAGATAAACGCCTGAAGAGGTATTACTAATAAATGGAACGCAGCCCAAATAAAGTGCGCAGGTAACTGCCACATGCCCATAAGGCCAGCAATTAGAATGAAGATTAATTCACCTGCGTATAAGTTACCGAACAAACGTAGCGCCAATGACATTGGCTTAGCTAGTAGTGAGATAACTTCAAGAATAAAGTTGAACCAATATAACCACGGCGTATTAAACGGGTGAGCATATAGTTCTTTCATGAATCCACCAAAACCTTTGATTTTGACAGAGTAATAAATCATTAGAACAAAAACACCAAGCGCTAACGCGGCTGTCATGTTTAAGTCAGTGGTAGGAACAACTTTCATGTAGATATGAGAGTTGCCTGAAGCGATAGTTTCCCAAGACTCGCCACCAATTAAGGCTGCTAGTGTAGGTAACCAGTCAACAGGAATAATATCCATAAAGTTCATTAAAAGAACCCATACGAATATAGTTAATGCTAGCGGTGCAATTAGTGGGTTTTTGCCGTGGAAAGTGTCTTTAACACTTTGACCAACAAATTCCACAATCATTTCAACAAAACATTGAAACTTACCAGGCACACCGACGGTTGCCTTTTTTGCTACGCTACGGAACGAAAGAATAAACACCAAGCCTAAGATGATCGACCATGCCAACGTATCAACGTGCCATGTCCAAAAACCTTCACCCACTGACGCATTGGTCAAGTGGTGCTTGATGTAACCCTGAGTAGTGAGTTCACCAGACATTGTTTATTTCCCAAAAGTTTAAAGTTTAAATAAAAACCGATTGTAAAAACTGACTTATTTTCATAGTTAAAAAGCCGATTAAAAGCGCCGGAAACACTACCGGTAGCAGCTTAATAACGCAGATGAATAACGCGCCAGTAATCATTATCTTTACGGTTTCGCCTCTGTACATGGATGCCGCTATATGTTGTAAGCGTTGTGCACCTGAAAATCGAAAGGCGTATATTGTAAAGACAAAAGAGGGAAGTACATCTAACATAGCGCCTATAAAAAAAGACTGCCCAGTTTGCACTTCCCAAAAAATTCCAATAAAAAAAGCAATGACGACAGCAAAACAAGCTTGAAACGCTAAAAACTTAAAGGCGTTATTTCTATGCTTGGTTGTAACATGTTGTACCAAAGCCTATTTCCTAATAATTCTGTCTATTTAAAAACCAGCTAATCGATTGTTAATCAATCATAGCGGCAGATTGCCAGTTAGCTAGGTTAAAATCAGGCGAAATTATACGTTTAAATAAAGGTTTTGCAAGTATGAGCGGCTTTTAAACACTTGATACCTAAATACGTTTTAGTGGGATAGTTTGGTAATAAATTTACAGTTACTTTTGTAAGTTACTAGGTAACTGAATTGAAAGGTTAAATTTAGAGGGGTGTTATGTATAAAAACTACTTATTACAGTTTGATAGTGACAAAAAAACGTTATTTTTTAATGATTTGTTTTTTTGCCACCGAATTTTATTTCAATTATTTATTCTTCAGTCGTTAAATGCGCAATAATTCCATCTAGCTCATCAAGTGATGAGTAAGAGATAACCATTTTACCTTTACCTTTGCGGTTGTAGGTAATATCCACTTTTGCACCTAAACGTTCTACTAGCTGTTGCTCAAGCAATTTCACGTCTGGGTCTTTTTCAGCCACCTTTTTTTCTGCTTGTTCTTGAGTCAGGCTATTTACTAGTTTTTCGGTATCACGGACAGTTAAATCTTTAGCAACTACTTTACGAGCAGCTAAAACTTGCTCATCTCCAGTAAGTGCTAATAAAACTTTTGCATGACCAAACTCTAGATCACCATGTTCCATTAACGTCTTAACATCACTTTCTAACTTATTCAGTCGTAAATAGTTTGTTACTGAAGTACGAGATTTACCAACGGCATCGGCAACTTCTTGATGAGTCAATTCAAACTCATCTTGTAAACGCTGTAATGCGATGGCTTCTTCCATGGCATTTAGATCTTCACGCTGAATATTCTCAATAAGTGCGATTGCAACAGCCGCTTCATCTGGCACATCTTTGATTATACAAGGAACGGTATCAAGCCCAGCTAACTGTGACGCTCTCCAGCGACGTTCACCCGCAATTATCTCAAACTGTTCGTCGTTAATAGGGCGAACCACTATTGGTTGAATAATGCCTTGATTGCGAATTGACGCAGCCAGTTCTTCTAAGGCTTCCGGAGACATGTCTTTACGTGGCTGATATTTACCAGGGACTAGTATCTCAATAGCCAAGTTAACTAAGTTTTTATTATCTGCAATTAATTCAGCTTCAGCTGACTCACCTTGATTCGGCTCTTGTTGCTGGCTTTGTGCTTGAGTTGCTAATAGGGCATCGAGGCCGCGACCTAATCCACGTTTACGGGGAGACATATCTTTCCTTTACACTACAAATTAATTTAATTTACGCCGCAGCGCTTTTATTTGAACGACGCAACATTTCACCAGCTAAAGCTAAATACGCTTTTGCGCCTGACGATGATTTATCGTAATACATAACTGGCGAGCCAAAGCTTGGCGCTTCAGCTAAACGAACGTTTCTTGGAATAACGGTACGATAAACTTTATCACCAAAGTGATGTTTTAACTGTTCGGAAACGTCATTGGCTAATCGATTACGAGGATCGTACATCGTTCGTAAAATCCCTTCTATTTTTAAATTAGGGTTTACGATACTGGCCAACTGGCTAATGGTATCCATTAATGCCGTTAAACCTTCAAGAGCATAATACTCACATTGCATTGGAACAATAACAGAGTCGGCTGCAGCCATAGCATTAACCGTTAGCATGTTTAGAGATGGTGGACAGTCGATAAAAATGAAATCATATTGGTCTTTGATCTTATCGAGGGCGTTCTTTAGACGGAGCTCTCGGCCATACATTTCCATCATTTTAACTTCGGCAGCTGTTACATCGCCATTCGCAGCAACAACATGATAACCACCGGAGGTTTCAGTTTCTACGACTTGATCAAAAGGTACGTCTTCAACAAGTAAGTCGTAAGCACTATATTCAACTTCATATTTGTCTATACCCGAGCCCATTGTCGCATTGCCCTGCGGATCGAGGTCAATAAGAAGTATTTTTCGTTTTGTCGCAGCCATTGATGCAGCAAGGTTTACTGCAGAAGTTGTTTTTCCAACTCCACCTTTTTGATTGGCTATTGCTATTATTTTTGCCACGTTCGTCTCAATCCCTTTTATCAATTGTTACGTTTACTCAACACAACTAAATGACGTTCACCTTCTAATTCAGGCACGGTTAATTGAATAATTTCTTCAACTTTAACAAATTCAGGTAAAGCTTCAATTTCTTCTTGATCAACTTGGCCTTTTAGAGCAAAAAATCGACCATCTTCAGCCACCAAATGATGACTCCAGTTAACCATATCAGATATTGATGCAAAAGCTCGACTCAAAACGCCAGCATATTGACCATGATGATCTTCAACACGACTTAACGTTGGGTTTACATTTTTTACACCAAGTTCATGATTAACTTGAGTAATAAACCTTATTCTTTTGCCTAATGAATCTAATAACGTAAATTCATTATCCGGGTTCGCGATAGCTAATGGCATGCCTGGTAGTCCCGGGCCAGTACCAACATCAATAAATTTACCATTTTTGTTTGGTGTAAGTTGTAAGTGAGGACTTACAACCAAGCTATCAACAATATGTTTAATTAACATTTGTTGAGGATCACGAACCGACGTTAAATTATAGGCCTTATTCCACTTATGCAGCATTTCCACATAACCAACAAGTTGATCAATTTGTTGTTCCGAATAAGACAACTCGGTCTTATCTAATAGTTTAATAAGCTTTGTTTTTAACATGGTATGACATTTTTCTAGAAAATATTAAAGAAAGTATAGCGAGCAATGCCCGCCATACCTAGGATTATTTGGATATTGTTACAGAGGAGATTTATGCAGATTTTTTAAGTGCGCTATGCTTTTTCAAGTAAACCAGAATCATAGAAATTGCTGCCGGTGTAATTCCTGAAATTCTTGCTGCCTGTCCTACCGTGTCTGGTCTAGCATCTTCAAGCTTAGCAATAACTTCATTTGACAGGCCACTGATTGACGCATAATCAAAATCTGACGGAATAGCTGTATCTTCATTTTTTTGCTGCTTGGCGATCTCTAGTAATTGGCGATCTATGTAACCTTGATATTTGATCTGGATCTCAACTTGTTCCGCAGCTTGTTTGTTGGTGTTTGCAGGGCCAACGCCTTCAATCTTCATCAAGTCTTCATAACGAACTTCAGGGCGGCGCACCAAATCTTCTAAACTTGCTTCTCTAGAAATTGGCGTTTTTAGTAAATCATTGATTTGATCTAACGCGGCATGATCTTTGTGGATCCAGTTCGATTTTAATCGTTCTTGTTCAATCGCAATCTGTTCAATTTTTTCGTTGAAGGTTTTCCAACGTTCGTCACAAACTAAACCAAGCTCGCGACCTTTTTCCGTTAGGCGTAAATCAGCGTTGTCTTCACGAAGTAATAATCGATATTCAGCACGGCTTGTGAACATACGATAAGGTTCTTTTGTGCCCAATGTCGCAAGATCGTCAATTAACACACCAATGTAAGCTTGATCTCTACCAGGTGACCATGCTTCTTTTTCTTGTGAGCTTAATGCTGCGTTCATACCAGCAATTAAACCTTGCGCACCAGCTTCTTCATAACCCGTTGTGCCGTTGATTTGGCCAGCAAAAAAGAGCCCATCAATAAATTTGGTTTCTAAAGACTGTTTTAAATCACGTGGATCAAAGTAATCATACTCAATAGCGTAACCAGGGCGAGTAATGTGAGCGTTTTCAAAGCCTGCAATTGAGTGAACAAGATCTACTTGAACGTCAAAAGGTAAACTTGTAGAGATACCGTTTGGATAAAGTTCATGAGTCGTTAGCCCTTCTGGCTCTACGAATATTTGGTGTTTGTCTTTATCGGCAAAACGAACAATTTTATCTTCGATTGAAGGGCAGTATCTTGGTCCGATACCTTCAATAACACCAGAGTACATTGGCGATCTATCTAATCCACCACGAATTACATCATGTGTTTTTTCGTTGGTATAAGTTATAAAACAAGGGATCTGTTCAGGGTGACAACCGTCTTTACTGATGTAAGAAAAGTTTGGTGTTGGTGTATCACCTGGTTGCGCTTGCATGACAGAGAAGTCTACTGTTCGGGCATCGATACGAGGTGGAGTACCTGTTTTTAGGCGATCAACTCGGAATGGCAATTCTCTTAAACGATCTGCTAATGCGATTGAAGGAGGATCGCCTGCGCGGCCTCCTGAGTGGTTTTCTAAGCCAATGTGTATCTTTCCACCCAAAAACGTTCCAACAGTCAGTACAACGCTTTTGGCTTTGAATTTGAGGCCCATTTGAGTCACAACACCAACGACACGATCTTGTTCAACAATAAGATCGTCACAAGATTGTTGAAATATTTTTAAATTAGGTTGGTTTTCTAAAATTGATCGAATGGCCGATTTATATAACTGACGATCCGCTTGTGCTCGAGTTGCTCTAACGGCAGGGCCTTTAGATGAATTTAGTGTTCTAAATTGAATACCACCAGCGTCTGCAGCTAATGCCATTGCACCACCTAAAGCATCGATCTCTTTTACAAGATGACCTTTACCAATCCCGCCAATGGCTGGATTACATGACATCTGACCTAATGTGTCTATGTTGTGAGTTAGCAACAGAGTGCTTTGGCCCATTCTAGCTGAAGCTAAAGCAGCCTCAGTACCAGCGTGACCACCACCAATTACGATGACATCAAAAGTTTCAGAAAAGATCATTATTACCTCAAAACAACAAAAAATTACGGATCCTCAAAAAGAGGGCGCATATTCTAGCTCGGTTTAATAGGCTTTGGAAAGCTTATTTTTTATTCATAACTTGCTTTGATTTATAAGTTTCTGATCGCTTTATTAATATAAGATCTATTTAAAGATCTTTTATTTTTATTACTATTAAGCAGGGCCTTTTCTGTGTGTAATCCATTTTTCTTTAATTAAAATAGGATCTTATAGCGATTAATAACTGTGATCTAACTTGGATCAAGTGTGTTTAAACCCTTGGATAACTAGCCCTTTTATCCACAGGCAAAATACCAGCAAAAGTTATAATCTGGATATCTCCAGTTAGATCAAACGATCTTAACGATCTTATGCACAGGGCAAGCAACGGAATAACATCTCTGTGTGCATATTGTTAGTAACTAGGTTTAACCCTGTGATCAGGTTAATGATCGGCTAATTAGAGCATGTTGATGTGCATAAGTAGATCTAATTAACCTATGTTAAAAAAGATCGTTATATTTTTTAGATCCAGCCAAATATATGAGATTAAGTTTAAAATTACATAAAAACTGAGGCGTAATCGTTTATGATCTCCGTCTCATTTGTTATTTGGACCATCGTTTTTATGCAATTAAACCTTTTTATCAAGTTACTTTGTCTTGTCTTTATTCTACTTATAGGCGCTTGTTCGGTATCAGAACCAGCGAATGAAAACGCGTCTCCAACCTTAACATTACGCATTATGGAGACCACAGACATCCATATGTACTTCGCCAATTATGACTATTTTAGAAAAACTAAGACTGAATCGATAGGCTTTGTTAATACGGCAACTTTGATCAAGGAAGCACGATCAGAGGTACAGAATTCTGTCTTAATTGATAATGGCGATTTACTACAGAATAGTCCACTTGGTGATTATGAAGCTCAAATTCGCAGAGATAAGATACTGGCCGGTGACATTCATGTTGCTTTTAAAGCGATGAATTTATTAGATTACGATGTAGCAAACATTGGTAATCATGAGTTTAACTTTGGTCTTGAGTTCTTAAAAGCCTCTATCAAAGGCGCCAACTTCCCATATATAAGCGCGAACGTTTATAAGAAGAATAAAAATGCTGAGGTAGTAAATGCTTTCTCGCCATACATTATAAAACCAAAAACATTGATAGATGTTAATGGTAATAGCTACGAGATTAACATTGGCTACATAGGCTTTGTTCCACCTCAAATAATGCAATGGGACAAAAGTCACCTAGAAGGAAAAGTGTTTGCTGAGGACATCATAGAGACAGCACATAAATTTGTTCCAGAAATGAAAGCGAAAGGTGCAGATATCATAATTGCGGTTCCTCACTCTGGTTTATCTATGCAAGATCATAAAGATGGGGCAGAGAATGTTGCCTTGATGTTATCTAAAGTGCCAAATATTGACGCTATTTTGTTTGGCCATCATCACCGATTGTTTCCGGGTGATCCTACTTTCGATGGTTTCGAGCATTTAGGTGTGAACAATAAAACCGGCAAACTTAATGGTGTTCCGGCAGTGATGCCAGGCTTTTTTGGAAACCATTTGGGGTTAATTGATTTAGAACTAAAGCAAAGCCAAAACGGTCATTGGTCAATTGAAAAGTCTACTGTTTCTGTCAGAGCAATCGCTAGTGGCTCAAAGCGGAACAATACATTTGTTGATCTTGCTAAAGCGGATAAAGCGGTTTCTGAAGCTATAAAGCCGCAGCACGAGGCAACCATAAAGTGGATATCGGAATCCTTTGCTGAATTATCACATCCAATTAATAGTTTTTTCTCGTTGGTACAAGATGATCCTTCAATACAAATTGTTGCTAACGCCCAAATTGATTGGGGAAAACGTTTTATATTAGGAACTGAACTTGATGGTCTGCCTGTTTTATCTGCGGCTGCACCGTTTAGAGCCGGTAGGAATGGCTTTGAAGACTTTACTTATATTAAAGCGGGTAAGGTGTCGTTATTAGATGTTGTTAGCTTATATGTGTTTCCAAATACAATTAGAGTGGTCAAACTCACAGGACATGATGTAAAGGAATGGCTCGAGCGCTCAGCCGGTCAGTTTAATCAAATAGATCCTACTTCGCCAAAAACTCAGTATTTGTTAAATGAAGCGTTTCCAAGTTTTGATTTTGATGTCATTGATGGCGTTACCTATGAAATTGATGTGACACAGGCTTCTCGTTATAACACAGAAGGGCATCTTCAAAATGATTCCGCTCATCGTATTGTGAATCTCAAATACAAAGGATTGCCTATTAATTTAGAAGGTGATTTTCTTGTGGTGACTAATAATTACAGAGCATCTGGTGGAGGCAAGTTTCCAAATATAGATGGAGTTTCAAGAGAAACATTTGAAGGACCAGACGAAAACAGAACTGTATTAAGAAGTTATATTCAGGCCCAATCAAACAAGAGTAAGGGAATGGGTATTAAGGCAAAACCAGATAATAATTGGCAATTTAAGGGGATTAAAACTTCGGTCAAACTTGACGTTATATTTAAGTCTTCACCTTCATTAAATGCTCAAAACGTTTCTGAAAAAATTAATGCTATTTCTATTACTAATCCAGTGCGTGTTGATAATGATGGACTTGCGCTATACCAAATAGATTTAACAACAAACTAGCAAAATAGATGAAAACAATGAGCAGTGTTTTACTTTATGTATCACTGCTCATATGTTTAAACAAACTTATCTAACTGGGCTTTTAATAAAAGAAGAACTATATCTTCTGGAAGTTCATCGGACATGGCGTCCGCAAAAATTGGTGTAAACATACGGTTTGCGTTTGCGTTTGATAATAATTCATCAAGTGATTTTGCGGCTTGGCAGAATGTATCGTAACTCGAATCACCTAAGCCAATAACAGCAAACTTTTTGTTTTCTAAGTTTGGCGACGTTTGTAACCATTGTTCAAACTTCTTTAGGTTATTTGGAACTTCACCCGCGCCATGTGTTGATGTGCAAATAACGAGTGTTTCGGTATCGTCTAATGACAACTCAGATATTTGATCAATCACTTCTGCATTTAAATCATGCTCACCTAGCAGATCTAAGACTTCATCTGCCACATATTCTGCGGTACCGGTTTCCGTTCCAACAATTATCTTAATCATGGTTATTCTTCTTTTTTTATTTGTCTTAACTTATTTACCAATACAGAACGAACTAAATATTCTGCCTAATAAATCGTCTGAACTGAATTCACCGGTAATTTCATTGAGGTGTTGTTGAGCGATTCTTAATTCTTCTGCCAAAATTTCACCGGCAATAAATGAATGAAGTTGTTCCTTACCTTGAAGTAAGTGCGAATATGCTTTGTTTAATGCATCAAGGTGACGTCTACGAGCCATAAAGGTGCCTTCTGTACTTCCTTGAAAACCCATGGCTGACTTTAAGTGCTGTTTTAGCTCTTCGATACCAAGCTGCTGCTGAGCTGAAATTGAAATAACCGGAATATTGTTAACCTCTGTCACTAGAGATTTACTTTCACCAATTAGGTCAATTTTATTTCTGATAATACTAAGAGGCATATTTTCTGGAAGTTTATTCATAAACTCAGGCCAAATATCATTTGGGTCTATATTTTCACCACTTGTTGCATCAACCATCAGTAATACTTTGTCAGCATCATTAATTTCTTGCCATGCTCGCTCAATACCAATTTGTTCAACGGTATCTGGGCTTTCTCTAAGGCCTGCAGTATCGATAATATGTAACGGCATACCATCGATGTGGATATGTTCTTTTAATACGTCTCTGGTGGTTCCTGCTATGTCTGTGACAATCGCACTGTCTTTACCTGATAGCGCATTAAGTAATGAAGATTTACCGGCATTTGGCCTGCCCGCAATAACGACTTTCATCCCTTCACGAATAATTGCCCCTTGTTGTGCTTGGTGTTTTACCGAGTCCAAATAATCGATAATGCCATCAAGATCATTTGCTACCTTTCCATCAGATAAAAAATCAATTTCTTCATCAGGGAAATCAATGGCCGCTTCTACATAAATACGCAGGCTTATCATTTTTTCAACAAGGCTGTTAATTTTGTTAGAGAACTCGCCTTGCAGAGACTGAAGTGCTGACTTGGCTGCTTGTACAGAGTTACTTTCAATTAAGTCGGCAATGGCTTCCGCTTGTGTTAAGTCTATTTTGTCATTTAAGAAAGCACGCTCACTAAATTCACCCGCTCTGGCTAACCTTAATCCGTCTATCTTTGTGATTTCTTGTAAAATAAGATCAATTACAATTGGACCGCCGTGACCTTGAAACTCAACAACGTCTTCGCCTGTAAACGAGTTTGGTCCTTTAAAAAATAACACGATACCTTGATCAAGCGTTGTGCCGTCTGAAGACTTAAAAGACATATATTCAGCTTGACGAGGTTCAGGACAACGACCAACGATATGAGCTGCAATGTCTTTTGCTTTTGGTCCAGATACGCGAATGATACCTACACCTCCTTTTCCAGGAGCGGTTGCTTGGGCTGCAATTGTGTCATTGTTTTCAAATGGACTGGTCATATCTGGTCTCTGTTGCGTTTAAATTGAAAAAGGCGACCCGAAGGCCGCCTTTAATTGTACTTTATTTTTCAGGTTAAAGGGTTAGCCTTTTTTAGCTGCCGCTTTTTTATCAATATTTTTGTAAATAACTAACATCTGAATAATTGAGATTAAGTTAGAAACAAACCAGTATAAAACCAGACCTGATGGGAACCATAAGAAGAATACTGAGAATAGTACCGGCATCCACATCATCATTTTTTGCTGCATTGGATCAGCTGATGGTGTTGGAGACAGTTTTTGCATCAAGAACATTGATGCACCAAATAAAATTGGTAATACAAAGTATGGGTCTTTTGCTGATAAATCAGTAATCCAAAGTCCAAACGGTGCATGACGCAGCTCAACACTTTCTAGGAATACCCAGTACAAGGCCAACAGAATAGGCATTTGTAGTATAAGCGGTAAACAACCACCCATTGGGTTTACTTTTTCTTTCTTGTAAAGCTCCATGGTTGCTTGACCAAACTTCTGACGGTCATCGCCATAGCGTTGTTTTAACTGTTCCATTTTTGGCTGTAGAGCACGCATTTTAGCCATCGACTCATACTGTTTTTTAGTCAATGGATATAAGAACATCTTAACAACAATAGTTATTAAGATAATCGCGATACCCCAGTTTCCAACTACACCATAGATAAATGCTAATCCTGAGAATAAGATTTGACTGATAAACCAAAGGAAACCGTAATCAACCGTTAAATCTAACGTATTGTGGATTTGCGATAATTCTTCTTGGTTTTTAGGGCCAGCAAATAATGTAGAGCCAACTTCAACCGTTTGACCTGGCTGAACGGCTACAGAAGGCGATTTAACACCTATAATTGCTGCGCCACCGTTGTTGATAACACGAGAGTAAATGCTGTTTTGCTCTGTTTGACTCGGTACCCAAGCACTTACAAAGTAGTGTTGAATCATACCAACCCAGCCGCCAAGGGTGTTTTTATTTAAACGCTCGTCAGCCATGTCGTCAAAGTCATACTTGTCGTAAGCTTCGTCGGCAGTAGAGTAAACACCACCACGGTAAGTTGGCATCATCATGCTGCTTTCATGTTCAACTAAGTCTTGCTTTAATTGATAAAAAGGCTGGATAGTAGCAGCAGTCGCATTGTTGTTAGTTACTTTAAAAGCAACGTCTATTGAATGTTTTTCACGTTTAAAGGTAAACGTTTTAACAACGGTTAAGCCCTGTTCAGATTGAAACGTCAATGGAACCACTAAACTGTTGTCTTCAAGTGTCCAATCTTGCTGTGTCACTGAATAAACAGGTCGACCGTTAGAATTACCATCTGGACCTTGTGCGCCTACTAAACCAGACATAGCAACATAAGCTGGTGACTGTTGAAGTAAAACAAACTTTTCTTCAGATAAGTGAGTTCGGTCATGCTCTAATAAAATAGCTGAAACAACATCACCACCGCGTGGGTCAATAAGAATTTCAAGAGCGTCAGTTGTTACTTTAATTAATTGTGATGAAGCTACTTTTTTAACTTCTGCAATTGGCGCTGAGTCTGATTCTGGTAAATCAGCAGAACGGTTTTTTACAATTGCATTAGACTGACCATTGTCAGTAACGACTTGTGTATTCTCAGCCGATACTTGCTGAGGTGCTGGCGTGTTGTAATCGACTTGCCACTGTTGGAATAGCAAAAAGCTAACCAAGGCTAAACCAATAACTAAGAACGAACGTTGCGATTCCATAGCGCTTACTTCTCTTTATTTTCTGTGTTAATTGATGTTGGTTTTGGTACTGGATCAAATCCGCCATCACTAAAAGGATGGCATTTTAGAATACGTTTCACACTTAACCAAGAACCTTTTGCAGATCCATGGGTATCTAGTGCTTCAATTGTATATTCTGAACAACTTGGATAAAAACGACATTTAGCTGGAAACCAAGGACTAATAAGTATTTGGTAACCCCGAACTATTTTTTTAAGGATTGTTCGCAACGGAGCGCGATTTTTTTCCATAATTTATTCAGCTGCTTGTTAAGTTTTTCATTATCTACTTTGCCAATACCATCTCGAGCGATGACTACTATATCAATATTTGGCAATTGGTGTTGATTTAAACGAAAACTTTCTCGCGAAACACGTTTTATTCTGTTTCTGCCTACTGCAGTTTTTTCTTTCTTTTTCGCGACAACAAGTCCAACACGTGGATGTGGTAAATCATTGTATTTAGCAAGAAGAGTAAAATGGTCTGAAACAGCTTTAACCGGGCGGTCAAAAATGCGGGAAAAATGCGAGGGAGTTACTAAACGTAACTCCCTTGGAAAAGTGAAGTTATCCACTTTATTACTTAGAAAGAACTTTACGTCCCTTCGCACGACGACGAGCTAGAACAGCACGGCCGTTTTTAGTTGCCATACGAGCACGGAAGCCGTGAGTACGTTTACGTTTTAGTACGCTAGGTTGAAATGTACGTTTCATATTTAATCCATCCGATCGGTTATTACTACAAAATTACCCGCAGGTCGCGACCCCTGCAGGGCCCCAAAAAAGGACGCCGAATAATATAGATTGATCCACTTTTAGTCAATCAAAATGATCCAATAAATTTAAAGTTTATATTTTATACACAAGCTGGGCCCCAAAAACACCACAAATTGTGGATAAAAACTCAGTTATTCTTTTGTGTTTTACCGCTAAAAGTATCGGTTTGATTGGTTTGTAGAGGATAATAAAAGTCTTTAGTTGGCGCTACGTTTAGCACACACAAATTAAGTAAATTTAATCGTGTTTTTATGCGTATTCTTAGTTGAGTTTGTGGATAAAATTAAGGCATAATAACCGATGCGATTTTTCATAAACGCAATAATTATAACCGGACATCATAATAGGATATTCAGTGTATCAGTCTTTATGGCAACATTGCCTTCAGGTTTTAGAACAAGAGTTGTCTCAACAACAATTCAATATGTGGATTAGGCCGTTGCAAATTCACAGTTCTGACCAATTAATTACCCTGTATGCGCCAAATCGTTTTGTTTTGGACTGGGTAAGAGATAAATACATGAATCGAATTAACGAGTTGTTAGTGCAATTTAGTGATTCAAATCCAGCACCGCGATTAAACTTTGATGTTGGTTCAAAAGTAAATATTCAGCCTGCACCTATTTCTCATGCTGCTGCTACAAGCAATTCCAGTCCTTCAGTTTCTCAAGGCAATATAAATAGTGGCCAATCAACATCTAGTCCAGCAAGAGAGCCTGCAAGACCAAAGGCTGTTTTCAGATCAAATATAAATGACTCATATACTTTCGATAGCTTCGTTGAAGGTAATAGTAACCAATTGGCAAGAGCAGCAGCGATGCAAGTAGCTGACAATCCTGGTGGAGCATATAACCCTCTGTTTTTATATGGCGGCACGGGTCTAGGTAAAACTCACTTACTTCACGCGGTTGGAAACGGAATCATCCAGAATAAGAAAGACGCTAAAGTAGTGTATATGCACTCAGAGCGTTTTGTGCAAGACATGGTTAAAGCATTACAAAATAATGCGATTGAAGAATTTAAACGTTATTACCGTGGTTTAGATGCGTTATTAATAGATGATATTCAATTCTTCGCTAAAAAAGATCGTTCACAAGAAGAGTTCTTTCATACCTTTAACGCCTTGTTAGAAGGTAATAAACAAATTATTTTAACTTCAGACCGTTATCCAAAAGAGATTGACGGTGTTGAAGATCGATTAAAGAGTCGATTTGGTTGGGGACTTAATGTTCCTATTGAACCACCAGAATTAGAAACTCGAGTCGCTATTTTGATGAAAAAAGCGCATCAAAGTAAAGTGAAGTTACCAGAAGAGGTGGCTTTCTTTATAGCAAAACGTTTACGTTCAAATGTTCGTGAATTAGAAGGCGCTTTAAATCGAGTTATCGCAAACGCCAATTTTACAGGTCGTCCAATTACCATAGACTTTGTTAAAGAAGCATTAAGAGACCTACTTGCGTTACAAGACAAGTTGGTTACGATAGACAATATTCAAAAAACAGTGGCTGAGTATTTTAAAATACGAGTCGCTGATATTCTTTCTAAGCGCCGCAGTCGCTCTGTAGCAAGACCAAGACAAATTGCGATGTCCTTGGCTAAAGAATTAACAAACCATAGCTTACCTGAAATTGGTGATGCCTTTGGTGGGCGTGACCATACAACCGTGTTGCACGCTTGTAGAAAAATAAAAGAATTAAAAGAAGAAAGTCACGAGATAAAAGAAGACGTGCAAAACTTAATGCGAATTTTGTCGTCATAGTGGGGAATGGATAAATGCATTTTATTATAAGTAAAGATTCATTATTAAAGCCTTTAACTATGGTTTCAGGTGCAATTGAACGGAAGCATACGCTACCAATCCTTTCTAATGTATTAATAGAAGTATCGTTAGACTCTGTGAAGTTTACTGGTACCGATATGGAAGTTGAGCTCGTAGCCTCAACAACACCAGACAATGTTATTCAAGCGGGTGCAATTACTATCCCAGCTAAAAAGCTGTTTGATATTTGCCGCTCTTTACCTGGTGATGCTGAAATAGAATTAAAAGTTGATGGCCACTCAGCGGTGGTTAAATCAGGTAAGAGTCGATTTAGTCTTTCTACATTACCTGCTAGTGACTATCCAAACCTTGAAGAGTGGCAGTCTGACGATCAAATTGAAATAGCCAGACATACACTGCGTGCTTTAATTGAAAGAATAAACTTTTCAATGGCGAACCAAGATGTGCGTTATTACTTAAACGGAATGTCGTTTGAGTTAGAGACGGACATTATTAGAACGGTCGCGACAGACGGTCACCGTTTAGCATTAGCACAGCAACCGGTAGTTAATGGTGTAAAGCAACAAAAGCAAGTCATTGTCCCTCGTAAAGCGGTCTTAGAAATTTTACGTTTAGTAGAAGATGATAATGAACCTTTGCAAATACACTTGGGCAATAATCACATTCGTATTATTGATAAGCAGTTTGTGTTTACAAGTAAGTTAGTAGACGGTCGTTTTCCAGATTACAGACGTGTTTTACCGCAAGGTGGTGACAAAACCATTGTTGCAGATAAAAATATGCTTAAAGACGTTTTCCAACGTGTATCTATATTGTCCAACGAAAAATTCAAAGGTGTTCGACTTAACCTTAGTCAAGGTGAGCTATTAGTAAGTGCTAATAACCCTGAGCAAGAACAAGCTGAAGAAACGGCGATGGTTGATTACAACGGTGGTGACTTGGAGATCGGTTTTAACGTCTCTTATATCATTGATGTTTTAAACAACATAAACACAGATACAGTAAAAATAATGCTGGCAGACGCAAATAGCAGTGCATTGATTGAAGGTTATGATGACCCTTCAAGTTTGTACGTTGTTATGCCTATGAAGCTTTAGGTCATAAATTAATTAATGCTTGTTGAAAAAGTAAATATTGTTGGGTTTCGTAACTTGAAACTCGTAGCTATTGAAACTAAAGCAAGCGTTAATTGTTTTTATGGAAAAAATGGAAGCGGAAAAACGAGCCTTTTAGAAGCTTTATATTTTTTGAGTAGAGCTCGCTCTTTTCGAAGTAACAAGCGTAACCATTTAATAAATTCAGATGAAAGCTACTTAGCGGTAGCTGCATCATTAGAACAGTCAGGCTCTCATAAGTTAGGTTTAGACCTGGACGAAAAGGGAAATAGTAGATTAAAGCTCGACGGTGAAATACTTAACCGTTTGTCAGAGGGCACCGCTATTTTTCCTGTTCAGCTAATTACACCAGAAAGTTTTGATGTGTTTTTTAGTAGTCCAAAAGCCAGAAGAGGCTTTTTAGATTTTGGCTTGTTCCACGTGGAACATGATTATCAAAAGTGTTGGTCTGACTACCATAAGCAACAAAAACAAATAAACGCGTTATTAAAATTAGGTAACGCGGACACAAAAGAATTAACTTTTTGGTATCGCGGTTTAGTTGAAAGTGCAAATTTAGTTGAAGAGTTTAGAAATGGTTTTATCGAAAACCTACTTCAACCAATATTAGATGAACTAACCGAAAACTTAAAAAATAAAGAAACAGTTGAACTGCTGAAAGCCATTAAGGTGAAATATAAGTCGAAGTTGTTTGATGCGACAGAAGATTTAGATAAAGCAATTCAGCACCAGATATTTAAAGACCAGAGATACAAGCAAGTAGGCTTTGGTCCGAGTAAAGCAGACATATTGTTTACTCAAAACGGAGAAGATATAACAAACAAGCTATCCAGAGGCCAAAGTAAAATGTTGTTTTATTTACTAGAGGTTGGGATGGTGCGTTTAGTTAAAAAAGTCAGTAACAAGAATATGTTGTTATTGATAGACGATTTACCATCAGAAGTTGATGAGTTTACTCGCGAAACAATGCTTGAAATGTTGCTTAATTCCGAAGCCCAAGTATTTGTAACAGGGATAGAAAGTAAAATAGCAATGGAATTTAAAAAATATACTAATTCTGTGAATGTGTTCCACGTGGAACATGGAACAATTAAACCAGAGAATATGGAGCAGTTATGTCCGTAGAAAATGAATATGGTTCGTCTAGTATTAAAGTCTTAAAAGGCCTTGATGCAGTTCGAAAACGTCCTGGAATGTACATTGGTGATACTGATGATGGTTCTGGCCTACACCACATGGTGTTTGAAATACTAGATAACTCTATTGATGAAGCCTTAGCTGGCCACTGTAGTGATATAGTTGTAAAAATCCACTTAGATGGCTCAGTCTCTGTAAGAGACAATGGTCGTGGTATACCAACGGAAATCCATCCTGAAGAGGGTGTTTCTGCTGCAGAAGTTATCATGACTGTACTGCATGCCGGTGGTAAATTTGGTGGTGAGGACTCAGGTTATAAAGTATCTGGTGGTCTTCACGGTGTTGGTGTTTCAGTAGTAAACGCATTGAGTGATAAGCTTGTTCTTACAGTTCGACGTGATGGCAAAGTCCATGAGCAAGAGTATCATTTAGGCGTTCCTGTTGCGCCTTTAGCTGTTGTAGGTGAAGCTTCTGAAAATGGTACAGAAGTAAGATTCTGGCCAAGTGCAACTATCTTCTCTGACGTGACATACCACTTCGACATATTAGTTAAACGTATCCGTGAACTGTCTTTCCTTAACTCTGGCGTATCTATTCGCATTATGGATGAGCGTGAAGAAGATAAAAGTGAACACTTTTTCTTTGAAGGTGGTATCCGAGCGTTTGTTGATTATCTAAACCAAAACAAAAGTGCAGTAAACGAAGAGATCTTCTATTTCTCACTAGAGAAAGACGACGGCATTATTGTTGAAGTTGCGATGCAATGGAATGACTCATATAAAGAGCATATTCTTTGTTTCACCAACAATATTCCTCAGCGTGATGGTGGTACTCACTTAAGTGGATTCCGTGGCGCCTTAACTCGAACGCTAAATAACTACATGACGTCTGAAGGCTTGAATAAAGGCAAAGGAAAGAGTGCAGTTGATGTTTCAGCAAGTGGTGATGATGCTCGTGAAGGACTTACAGCTGTAATATCTGTAAAAGTACCAGATCCTAAATTCTCTTCTCAAACTAAAGACAAACTTGTTTCTTCGGAAGTTAAATCTGCAGTAGAACAAGCAATGGGTGAAAAGTTAGGTGAATACCTAATCGAAAATCCTTCGGTTGCTAAGAACATCATAATGAAGATTGTTGATGCGGCTAGAGCTCGTGAAGCAGCTCGTAAAGCAAGAGAGATGACCCGACGTAAAGGCGCTCTAGATATTGCCGGTCTTCCAGGAAAATTGGCCGATTGCCAAGAGAAAGATCCTGCAAAATCTGAACTATACATAGTGGAGGGTGACTCAGCTGGCGGATCTGCTAAGCAGGGTCGTAACCGTAAAAACCAAGCTATATTGCCTCTAAAAGGTAAGATATTAAACGTTGAGAAAGCACGTTTCGACAAAATGATATCTTCTCAAGAAGTAGGCACTTTGATTACAGCACTAGGCTGTGGTATTGGTCGAGACGAATATAATCCAGAAAAACTTCGTTATCATAATATCATCATCATGACCGATGCCGATGTCGATGGTTCTCACATTCGTACGCTTCTACTTACGTTTTTCTATCGCCAAATGCCTGAGTTAGTTGAGCGTGGTTACATCTATATTGCGCAGCCACCACTTTATAAAGTGAAAAAAGGCAAGCAAGAGCGTTATATTAAAGATGACGAAGTACTGACTGAGTACTTAACAAGTCTTGCTCTTGAAAGCGCTACTCTACATGTTAATCAGGATGCTCCTGCAATTAACGGTTTAGAATTAGAGAAACTAATCAATCAATATCATAAAGCTGAACATGGAATATTAAGACTTAAGAAAAAATCAATATTGAAATATTGAGAAACCTTATGTTCTTCCGTCCATTAACTGATGACCAGTTAAATGAAGAAGCTACTATTACAGATTGGTTAGAGTCTTTTGTTAAACATCTTAATGATAAAGAAACTGAGTCTGTTGTTTATAATGCAATTATAAAACGTGATGAAGAGCGAAATATTTGGGTTCCAACTATTCGTGTGCGTCAGCATGGTGTAGACAGAGACTATACGTTGACTAAAGATTTCATCAATTCTAGAGAGTTTAAAGAGATCAGTTCAGTTGGTGAAATCAACATTGATTTACTTGAGGAAGGCGCTTACGTAAGTCGTGGTGAAAAACGTTTCCCAATAGACGATTTCGGAATGGCTGTTGAATGGCTAATGAAAGAGTCTAAGCGTGGCTTATACATTCAGCGATACAAAGGTTTGGGCGAAATGAACCCAGAGCAACTTTGGGAAACAACAATGGATCCAGAATCAAGACGTATGCTTCAAGTAACTATTGAAGATGCTATTGGTTGTGACCAACTATTCACTACATTGATGGGTGATCATGTTGAGCCAAGAAGGGCATTTATCGATCAGAATGCACTTAAGGTTGCAAACCTAGACGTATAATTTAGGTTCCAACTAAAAAAGCCTAGTCGTTTTTAACTGCTAGGCTTTATTTATTTAAGAGTTAAAATTTTTACGAAAGCAAATTGGTAAACACAAATCATGAGCAAATATAATATTAATACCTTTCAAGGTTTAATCCTTGCACTACAAGAGTATTGGGCAAAACAAGGTTGTGTCATTATCCAGCCTTTAGATATGGCTGTTGGCGCAGGTACTTTCCATCCAATGACTTTTTTAAGATCATTAGGGCCAGAGCCAATTAGTTCTGCATACGTTCAACCTTGTCGCAGACCTACAGATGGCCGTTATGGTGAAAATCCAAACCGTCTTCAACACTATTACCAGTTTCAAGTAATGCTAAAGCCATCTCCAGATAACATTCAGGAGCTTTACCTTGGCTCTTTAGAAGAGCTTGGCATAGATACGCTAGTTCATGATATTAGATTTGTAGAAGACAACTGGGAGTCGCCTACGTTAGGTGCCTGGGGTCTTGGTTGGGAAGTTTGGCTAAATGGTATGGAAGTAACTCAGTTTACCTACTTCCAGCAAGTTGGTGGCCTTGAGTGTAAGCCTGTGACAGGTGAAATCACTTATGGTCTAGAGCGTTTAGCTATGTACCTTCAAGGCGTTGATAGCATTTACGACTTAGTTTGGACAGACGGTCCAATGGGTAAAGTGACTTACGGTGACGTATTCCACCAAAACGAAGTAGAGCAATCAACTTATAACTTTGAGTATGCCGACGTAGACACTTTGTTCCGAGAGTTTGATGACGCGGAAAAGGCTAGCCAATTGTTGATTGAAAAAAGCTTACCGTTACCAGCATACGAGCAAGTTATGAAAGCGTCTCATGCATTTAATATGCTAGATGCAAGACATGCTATTTCCGTTACTGAACGCCAACGCTATATTTTAAGAGTTAGAGCGTTATCTAAAGCAGTTGCTCAAGCTTATTATGATGCTAGGGAAGCTTTAGGCTTTCCAATGTGCAATGTACAAGACTCGAAATAGTAGGGCATGACGATGAAAGAAAATTTTATATTTGAACTAGGTACTGAAGAGTTACCACCAAAAGCCCTGAAAAAACTAGCACAAAGTTTAATGTCTGGCTTTGAAACTCAGCTTAAGAACGCTGAACTAGAATTTGATGCAATTAATTGGTTAGCAGCACCTAGAAGGCTAGCTGTGAAAGTTACTAACCTTCAATTTAACCAAGCTGACAAAGCCGTTGAAAAAAGAGGCCCGGCAGTTTCTTCTGCATTCGATGCAGATGGTAACGCTACAAAAGCAGCGTTAGGTTGGGCTAGAGGTTGCGGCATTGATATCTCTGAAGCGACAAGACTAAAAAATGACAAAGGCGAGTGGTTACTCCATAAAGCGACGGTGCCTGGTAAAACACTAAATGAGTTATTAGAAGGTTTTGTAAAAGCCTCTCTAAAACAGTTACCTATTCCAAAGCCTATGCGTTGGGGCGCGAATGACGCTGAATTTATTCGTCCTGTGCATACGTTAATCACTATGTTTGGTGACAAGGTGATTCCAGTAGAAGTATTAGGTTTAAGTTCAGGTAATTTATCTCAAGGACACCGTTTTCATCATAGAGGAAAAGTAGCTATCTCACACGCAGATAGCTACGAAGCTGAATTAAAAGAAGCTCACGTACTTGTAAACTTCGATGAAAGACAATCTTCAATCAAGTCACAAATGACATCAATTTGCACAGCTAATAACGCCGTTGTTAAAGACGACCAAGACTTATTAGACGAAGTAACTTCTTTAGTAGAATGGCCTGTTGCACTAGTAGGAACTTTTGAAGAGAAGTTCTTAGAGGTGCCTCAAGAAGCGCTTATCTATACGATGAAGGATGATCAAAAATACTTCCCAATGCTAGACGAAAACGGAAATCTTCTTCCTAAGTTTCTATTCATAAGTAACATAGAAAGCAAACAGCCTAGTGCCGTAATTGAAGGTAACGAAAAGGTTATTCGCCCTCGTTTAGCGGATGCTGAGTTTTTCTATAATACAGATAAGAAAACGTCTTTGGAGTCGAGACTGTCTAGCCTAGAAAGCGTTTTGTTCCAAAAACAACTAGGTACGTTAAAAGAAAAGTCAGAACGAATTTCTTCACTAGCGGGCTTTATTGCTGGCAAAGTAGACGCAAATGAAGAGCACGCTAAAAGAGCAGGCCTACTGTCAAAAACAGATTTGATGACAGAAGTTGTTATGGAGTTTACCGATATCCAAGGGATCATGGGTAAATACTATGCGTTAAATGACGGTGAAGATGCGGTTGTAGCTGATGCACTTTATCAACAGTATTTGCCGAAGTTTGCAGGTGATGAGTTACCAACTTCCAAAGAAGCATGTGCAGTTGCGTTAGCTGACAAGTTTGACACTTTGGTGGGGATTTTTGGTATTGGCCAATTCCCGAAAGGTGACAAAGACCCATTTGCACTGCGCCGTGCTGCAATTGGTATTATTAGAATAATGATTGAAAAAGAGCTTGAGCTAGACTTTAAAGAGTTAGCAGAGCAGGCTGCTTCATTATTCGGTGATAAGTTAACAAACGACAACGTTGTAAATGATGTTTTTGACTTTATGTTAGGGCGTTTTGAAGCGCACTATAGAGATCACGGTGTGTCTGTTGAAGTTATTCGTGCCGTTGAAATTAAAAAACCAACGTCAGCGTTAGACTTTAATAAGCGTTTAGCGGCAGTTGTTGAGTTTGCTAAATTGCCAGAGTCTTCAGCGTTAGCTGCAGCAAATAAACGTGTTAACAATATTCTAAGCAAAAACTCACAAAGCAGCTTTTCCGATATCGATAAGACACTTTTATCGGAAGCCGCTGAAATTAGCTTAGTTAATAAAATTGAAGACGTTGCGCCTGGCGTAGAAACAAGCTTTTCAAATGGTAAGTACAGCGAAGGGTTAACCTCTTTAGCTGCATTACAGACTGAAATAGACTTGTTTTTTGACGGCGTTATGGTTAATGATGAGAATGAAGCTATCAGAAGCAATCGCTATGCTATTCTGGGTCGTTTACAGTCATTATTCATGCATACAGCTGATATTTCAGTTTTATAGTCTTAAAATGATTTACAGAAGCCCAGTTTCTAAAATGACTGGGCTTTTTTTTGACTTAAATTTGGCACTACTTATGGTCTTAGAATTGCAGGTGCATTTGAAGCCTTTTTCATATGGCGCGACTTTAACAGAGCTTTAATCGTCCACTGGAACAGCTTTAGAATAACTTTGGAATAATAAGCCGGTAAACTGCCAGATTTTTTTATTACTAGTGCGTAATATGAATTCTGCTTTACAAAATTCGAGGAGTACGTGTAAATGAAAAAAATATTAGCTCTAATGACGGCTTCTCTGCTGATTTCAGCTTGTGTTTCGCATCAACAGAAAGACGCTACAGGCTTCTTTTTAAGATCTGAGTTTTCTTGGTGGGAAGCTAAACGAGAGTATGAATTTAAAACGAGTTCAGAGAATCAAGCCGTAATTTACGTGGACCTTCAAAATGACGGACAGCCGTATCATCTCAAAATTGCTGATAAGGCTTGGTCTAGTGGTAAAAACTGCGGCGTATATAACGGTAAAAGTAACACAATAAAATTGGGTGAAACAGTAAAACTAACGTGCCCTAAATTAACTAAGGAAGAGATGTTAATGCCTTTGGCTGGCGCGATAAAATTTACGCCAACCATAAACACTAAATATAAATTTGTTATCAATACGCAAAACAATAAACCCGTGTCGTTGAATATTGAATTGGCTAAACCAAACTAAGTTTATTCTAAAACTAGCGCCATAGTTAGCCAGTATCTTTATGGCTTATCTTACTATTTAAGCCGCCACTACTCTGTTTCGGCCTTTTTCTTTTGCCGCATATAATCGTTCATCTGCCAATTTTATTGCACTATTAAATTCGTCAGAGGACACTATTTCAGATACACCGAAGCTACTTCTAATGGTTAATAATTTACCATCTTCTAAAACCATCGGTGTATCTTGTAAAGAGACACGAATTTTTTCAGCAATTTTTTCAGCCTTTTTAATGCCCATTTGAGGTATGCACACTAAAAACTCTTCACCACCGACTCTACAAAGTACATCGGTATTACGTAGCGCTTTTTTTATAACATTTACACAGTGGACTATAGCTTTATCACCAACATCATGACCATAAGTATCATTGATAACTTTAAAGTGATCGATGTCTGTCATAATAAGAGAGGCTGGCAATAATAAGTTTGCGTTTGCCTTTAAATATGGGAAGTACGAGGCTTCTAAGAAGCGACGGTTTGGAATATCCGTTAGTGCATCTGTGTTTGCATCTCGTTTATGATCAATTGAAACCGACTCGATTTTAGTGCGGCTTTGCTCCCTGTAAAATTCGTTTATGAAAGAAAACAAAATGATCACAAGGCTAGATAAAAGAAAACGACTTCGCTCTGCCATTGCATAATTTGCTGTGATAGCGCCGTCGGTATAGAGAAGAAAAAACGCTATAACGATAAAACAAAGAGAAAAGAACGATCCCCACTTAGGGCCTGTTACGGAATAAGACATGAGAGGATAATAAAACAACCAATAGAGCGCTGTACTCTCAGTGCCTCCAGAATAGATGAGCATGCCATTAAATACGAGTAAACCTGAGCATAAAACGATACGCCCAACTTGCTGAAACGGTGTTAAGTAAAAAATACAAGCACTGATGATTACAAAACATAGCCCGCCAAAAATTGATGCATTGAGTATTGCACTGTACTCTTGGTGATTAACGATCAACAAACCTGCAAGTACTACAATTGCTAAGGTAATCATTGCTAAAAGTGATATGTTTTGACGTTTTACTTCAACGTTGTCAACGTTGTCAGTATTTATATAACGGTGCCACTTTTCATACTTTTCTTGCATATACATCCGTCCCAAATATGGTTACAAGATTATGTTCCCTTTTTTATTAGAAAAACAAAAGGTATTTCTTTACTATTTTGTTCTAGTAATTCATGCCCCATAAACCTACAAAATGAAGGGATGTCTCTAACTGTAGCAGGGTCATCGGCTTTTACTAACAGGGTTTCCCCTACATTCATTCCGCGAACTTCTTTTCTAATTATCATCACAGGCTCAGGGCATCTAAGCCCCATAGCATCTAATGTTCTGTTTGGTGAAGTCATATTAGGCTCTTAGCAATAGAAGTTTTATGTTACTGAAATTATGTAACAAAACATGAATAAGATTTTAAACAGATAAAAAAAAAGTGCAATGGCTTCAAACCACTGCACTTTTATTGATTGGTTTAACGGTTATGGACGTTCAAAAATAGTCGCAATACCTTGGCCAAAACCAATACACATAGTTGCTAAACCATATTTCGCGTCTGCACGCTCCATATTGTTGATTAGCGTTGTAGATATTCTCGAGCCTGAACAGCCTAGTGGGTGACCAAGCGCAATTGCACCACCGTTTGGATTAATGTCGTCCATACGATTTTCAATGCCTAAGCCTTTAACTACTGATAATGCTTGAGCTGCGAATGCTTCATTTAATTCAAATTGACCAATATCTTGAATACCAATGTTGGCACGTTTAAGTGCTTTTTCAGTTGCAGGTACTGGACCCCAACCCATTGTTGATGGCTCACAACCAGATACACCCATAGCTTTAACTCTAGCGCGGAATTTAAGGCCCAGCTCATTGGCTTTTTCTTCGCTCATCACTAACATGCCTGAGGCACCATTAGAAAGCGCAGAAGACGTCGCTGCTGTTACTGTACCATTTACCGGGTTAAACACTGGACGTAGTGGTGAAACTGTTTCCATTGTTGTCTGTGGACGAATTACTTCGTCGTAGTCACACATGGTTAATGCGCCATTCTCGTCATGGCCTTCAACAGCAATGATTTCATTTGCGAATCGACCTTCTACAGAAGCTTCATAAGCTAATCTGTGTGAACGAACACCAAACTCATCTTGCTGCTCACGGCTAATGCCATGTTTACGAGCTAGCGCTTCAGCAGTTAAACCCATTGAACCAGCAGCTTGAGCTGTGTTTAAGTTTAATCCTGGGTGGAAATCTAAGCCATGTGTCATTGGAACGTGAGTCATATGCTCAACACCACCAATAATAAACATGTCGCCTTGATCAGCCATTATCTTGTTGGCTGCATCATGAAGTGCTTGCATAGAAGAGCCACATAAGCGGTTTACCGTTACAGCAGGAACTGACGTTGGAATGCCTGCCAATAAAGCAGCTTGACGGCCTACGTTGAAACCTTGTTCTAGAGTTTGCATTACACAACCCCAGATAACATCATCAAGTTCAGCGGCATCAACCTTTGGATTACGCTCAAGTAAAGACTTCATTACTGCTGCTGATAAATCTTCAGCACGTACATTTTCGAACATGCCATTTCTGGCTTTGCCCATTGCAGTACGAACGCAATCTATAATCACTACATTTTTCATTTTATTCGCTCCTACTTACCTGTGTATGTGCCGTAAAAAGTCTGGCCAGCTTCAGCCATTTGACGTGTTTTATCGGTTACATGATAAATCTCACCTAAGTCTTTGTACTTATCAGCTTTTGCAACAAAGTTAGCAAGACCTACTGTATCAACGTAACGGAATACACCGCCGCGGAATGGAGGGAAACCAATACCATATAACAACGCCATATCAGCTTCTGAAGGAGAGGCAACAATACCTTCTTCTAGACAACGAATAGTTTCGTTAATCATAGGGATCATTAAGCGGTCAATGATGTCTGCTTTGTCGAACTCTTTGTCCATCGCAGCAACATCACCTAATAAAGATAGTGTTTCATCTTTAATTTGTTTTTGAGGGCGACCGCGTTTGTCTTTAGAATGCTCGTAGAAACCTTTGCCATTTTTCTGACCAAACATTTTGCTGCCGTAAAGAACAGAAATAGGGTCGTTTTCTAGCTTTTTCATTCTTGTTGGGAAAGCATCGGCCATTACGTCCGTACAATGATCAGCAGTATCGATACCAACAACGTCTAACAACATTGCAGGTCCCATTGGCCAGCCAAACTCACGTTCCATCACTTTATCAACTTGCGCAAAGTGTGCGCCGTCGTTAAGTAATAAGCTGAAACCAGCGAAGTAAGGGAACAATACGCGGTTTACGAAGAATCCAGCACAGTCGTTAACAACAATTGCCGTCTTACCCATTTTAGTTGCGTAGGCAACCGTCGCTGCGATAGTTGCATCAGATGTGTTTTCGCCGCGGATAACTTCCACTAACTGCATTAATGGCACTGGATTGAAGAAGTGCATACCACAGAAGTTTTCTGGACGTTTTAGGCTTTTAGCCAAACGGTTGATAGAGATGGTTGATGTGTTCGAAGTAATGATGGCATTGTCTTCAACTAAACCTTCTACTTCAGCAAGAACTGACGCTTTTACATTCGGGTTTTCAACCACAGCTTCAATAATAAAGTCTGCAGACTTCAACGATTCATTGCTTAAAGAAGGCTGAATGTTGTTTAACGTTGTTGCCAACTTAACACCGTCGATACGACCTTTTTTAAGTTTCTTATTAAGAATCTTAGAAGCTTCAGCCATGCCCTGATCAAGCGCACCCTGTGCAATGTCTTTCATTACGATAGGTGTACCTTTAGATGCAGATTGGTAGGCAATACCGCCACCCATGATACCTGCGCCTAATACAGCGGCTTGTTTAATTTCGTGAGTATTAACTTTACCCGCTTTTTTCGCTAAACCTTTAACGTACTGGTCATTCATGAAGTTACCAATCATGGCCGTTGCAGCATCTGTTTTAGCTAATTTCGCGAAGTAACGGTTTTCAACACGCACAGCGTCGTCGCGGCTCATGCCAGCTGACTCATATACGCTATCTACTGCAGCAACCGGCGCAGGGTAATGTTTACCTGCTTTCGCCATTACCATTGTTTTGGCAACAGTCACTGCGTTTTCTAATTCTGTTGGGCTAAATTGAATAGGTGCTAGTTTTTGAGCTCGACGAGCTTGCCAATCTAGTTTGCCTTCAATTGCCTGTTGTAACATAGACGTTGCAACATCAATTATCTTGTCGTTGCTAGTAAATGCATCTACCGCACCCATTTTAAGGGCATCTTTAGGCTTCTTAGGGCGAGCTGATGTAATCCACTCAAGTGCATTATCAGGACCAATAACTCGTGGTAAACGAACCGTACCACCAAAACCTGGAATTAAGCCTAAGTTGTTTTCTGGTAGGCCAACTTGCGCTGTTTCATCTACAACACGGAAGTCAGTTGCTAAACAAAGCTCAAAACCACCACCTAACGCAAATCCTGAGATAGCCGTTAGCGTTGGTACTTTAATGTCTTCGATGCCATCAAACATGTCAGAGCTAGACTTTACCCAATCAACAAGAATATCTTCGTCTTGCTTAAAGGTTTCTAAAAACTCAGTGATGTCAGCACCTACAATAAAGGCAGATTTAGCAGAACGGAATAATACGGCTTTAATCGAACTGTCTTCATTAATCGCTTTAGTAGCGTCTTTGCAGTCTTGAATAGTTTGTTGATCAAACTTGTTGACTGAACCAGGGGCATCGAATGTAAAGTGGGCAATTCCATGTTCACCCATGGTTACATTGACGGTTTGGCCTTTAAAAATCATTGTTATACTCCCAAAATTAAATGGTACGACCAGTTGATATTGTTCTACGAGTGTCGCCTTAAATACACTAAAAATCAATGTTTTTCCTTAGATACGACCACAAGTAGTACGTACTATTTAAAGATTTGGTTAAAGAATCTAAAAAATAAGGTCAAACACTCAGCGATTTTTGTTAAGTTAGTTTAGACTAAAATATCCGGTGTATAAGTGGTGAAGACTCATGGCAGTAAAAAAGGTTCAAATTAGTATGAGCAAATTCGTAAAGTTAAGCGCAATTTGTTTGGTTACCTTGCCGCTGCAGTTATTGTCTGCACCATTAAGTTCATCCTCCATAAATACCAGTAAAACCCAAATATCTTTTACGGAATTTGAAGAGATTGCCCAAGCAGGCGATACCAACGACTATTTAAGGTTAGTTAATACTTTTTCAAATTACCCATTATTTCCCTACGCAAAAGCTAACTATCTGTCAGCCACGTTAGATATAGATAAAAAAGCGGTCATTAATGAGTTTATTAATGAATTTGACGGTGCGCCATTTATCCCTTCCTTAAAGCTAAAATGGGTGCACTATTTAGCAAATAATAATTACCGAGACGCATTTTTTGATGTTTATCAGTTTGGTGCGGACAGGGTACTAGATTGCCGTTATTTAGATTGGCGGTTAGAACTCAGCTCGCTAGAGCAATTAAGTGACCAAATAGCCGATGTTTGGGTCACCAACAAGTCATTGCCAAAAGAATGTGATGGCTTGTTTTCTGCGTGGTACAACAGTGATCTACTCAAACCTGAAGACGCATTACAAAGAGTAAAGATTGCGGCACTTTCTCGTAATTTTAAACTCGCACAGTATTTAAAGCGATACTTACCTACCGATCATCAATACCTAGTGGATTTATGGGTCAAAGCGAGTAAGCGCCCTAAAACAATTTATCGTGATGGTTTTTTTCCGTTCCACAATAAAAACGAGTTAGATATATTGAAGGTATTTTCTGGTAAGTTAGCGTTTGCAAACCCAGAGGTTTTTTATCAATGGTGGGAAGGTAAAAAGTCGATACACAGCTTTGAAGACAAAACCAAAGTCTATATTGATAAAAAATCAGCAATTGCTCTTGCGGTAAATAAATCACCGATGGCGCTGGAATTACTTAATGCTTTGCCAAGTGATGTTGTTGACGAGAGCGTAAAACAGTGGAAGCTGGCAAGAGCGTTGGCGACCAATAATTGGCAAGTGGTTTTGGATACGCTTGATTCTTTACCTGAGTTATATCAAGTCGACCCATCGGTTGTATTTTGGCGAGCAAAGGCTGAACTAGAGGTTGGCGATAAAGATTATGCTCATCGATTGCTCTCAGAACTTGCAGAGCGTCGTGATTACTATGGTTTTATGGCCGCCTCATCGTTAGATATAAAATTAAATATTCGACATGAGCCAATAACCGCTGATTTAGTGATGCAAGCTAAGATAAAAAGCAATGATACGTTTAAAAGAGCGCTCGCTCTGTACCACTCAAACTCGTTGTTGCAAGCCAGAAAAGAATGGAATTACCTGGTCAGTAAAGTTTCTGAAGAAGAGTTGTTAGTTGCCTCTCAAATGGCGGCAGAACATGGCTGGGTTGATAGACCAATCTTCGCTTTATCTAAAGTGGATTACTTAAATGATGTTGAGTTACGTTTTCCACTTGCCTTCAATAAGATTATCCAACAGCAGGCAAAACGTACTGGCTTACCGGCAAGTTTGATTTTCGCTATTATTCGTAGAGAAAGTTCTTTTATTGAAGATGCCTTTTCTTCAGCAGGCGCCGCAGGCCTTATGCAGATTAAGCCTGCTACTGCATCATTGGTCGCTCGAAAAAGAGTGTCAAAACACGACTTGTTTGAACCCGAAACTAACTTAAAGTACGCCTCGTCATATTTAGAAAATTTATTGGATAAAACCGATCAGCACTTGGTGTTGGCTGCTGCGTCTTATAATGCGGGTTACCACAGAGTTAAAAAGTGGTTACCAGAAGAAGCCGTAAATGCCGATGCATGGATTGAGTCTATCCCGTATAAAGAAACAAGAAACTATGTAAAAGCCGTGCTTGCTTACAAACAAGTCTATCAAAACCTTCTACAAGAAGAGTCAAATTTGACGGCTGATATCACAACGCTACAGGTTAAGCCGGAAATTTAACGGCTTAGCTTAATGTTATAAAATATAGGTGTTACACTCCTTGAATATATAAATAGGAGTATAGAAAATGACACTAATGAATAACTTAGCGGATACTTATCCAGCTCATATTGAACGTTTACAAGCGTTAACCAAAGAAATTGTTCAAACTGAACGTTTAGACGGCATTGTTATCCATAGTGGTCAGCCTATGCGTCAATTCTTAGACGACATGTACTATCCTTTTAAACCTAATCCTCAGTTTAAAGCTTGGGTTCCTGTTATTGATAACCCTCATTGTTGGTTAGTGGTTAATGGTACAGATAAGCCTAAACTAATTTTTTATCGCCCTGTAGATTTCTGGCATAAAGTTCCTGACGAACCAACAGAATACTGGACTGAAAGCTTTGATATTGAATACCTTAAAAACCCTTCACAGGTTGAAAAGTTATTACCTTATGATAAAGCTAATTTCGCATATTTAGGTGAGCAAGTAGACGTCGCCAAAGCTCTTAACTTTGGTCATATCAATCCTGAGTCTGTGGTTAACTTTATTCACTATCACCGTGCGTATAAATCACAGTATGAAATGCATAGCCTTCGTGAAGCAAACAGACTCGCTGTTTTGTCGCACACCGCGGCAAAAAACACATTTTTTGCGGGTGGTTCAGAGTACGACATTCAGCAAGCTTATTTAGCCGCTAGCCATCAAATGGAAAATGACACGCCGTATGGCAACATTGTAGCGCTAAATGAAAATGCTGCGATTTTGCATTACACCCATTTTGATCGCACGCCTCCAGCTGAACATAGAAGCTTTCTTATCGATGCTGGTGCTCAGTGCAATGGTTATGCAGCGGATATTACTCGTACGTATGCCAAACAACAAAACCAATTTGCAGAGCTTATTAAAGCCGTAGACGACATTACTGTAAAAATGGGTAATGGTTTAAAGCCTGGCGCGAGTTATGTAGACCTTCATATTCAAACGCATCAATTGATTGGTGAAACGTTAAAAGAATTTGGGATTACTAATGTAAGTGGTGATGTTGCCGTAGAAAGTGGATTAACAAGCACCTTCTTCCCGCACGGATTAGGCCATCACTTAGGATTACAAGTTCATGATATCGGTGGCTTTATGGCTGATACTCGAGGAACACATATTCCTTCGCCTAAACAGCACCCGTTTTTAAGAACAACTCGCCCAATTGAAGCAGACATGGTCTTTACGGTAGAACCAGGACTGTACTTTATTGATTCTTTACTTGGCGATTTAGTCGGTACAGAGCGTCACGCAATGGTTAATTGGGATAAAGTAAAAGAGCTTAAACCATTTGGTGGAATTCGAATTGAAGATAATATTATTGTTCATCGTGAGAAAAATGAGAACATGACAAGAGATCTTGGTTTAGAATAGTTCTACTTTAACGAACAATAAGAAAAACAATGCAATATCGCGCCATTATTCGAATATTAGGCTTACTGGTTTGTATTTTCAGTTTAGCCATGTTGCCACCGTCAATCGTATCGGTGATATATCGTGATGGTGGTGCGTTACCATTTGTATTAGCGTTTTTCTTTGCTTTATTTGCTGGTGGTTTAATTTATTATCCAAACCGCCATCAAAAATCAGATTTGAGAGCCAGGGAAGGGTTCTTAATCGTCGTCTTCTTCTGGCTAGTACTGGGCTCATTTGGTGCACTGCCATTTATCTTTTCTGTCACACCTGAAATAAAAATAGCCGATGCCTTTTTTGAATCCTTTTCTGGGTTAACGACTACAGGAGCCACGGTTCTAACCGGTTTAGATGAACTCCCTAAGTCATTTCAATTTTACCGTCAGCAACTGCAATGGCTAGGTGGCATGGGTATTATTGTATTAGCTGTGGCTATCCTTCCTTTACTAGGTGTAGGTGGTATGCAGCTTTACAGAGCTGAAACACCAGGGCCAATGAAAGACAGTAAGATGACCCCGCGTATCGCCGATACGGCTAAGCACTTATGGTATATCTATGTGATTTTAACCTTAGCGTGTGGAGTGAGTTATTGGCTCGCAGGGATGTCTACATTTGATGCCATTTGCCATGCCTTTTCAACAATCGCAATTGGTGGTTTTTCTACCCATGATGCCAGTTTAGCGTACTTTAACAGCCCAGCCATTAATATGATTTGCGTGGTGTTTTTGTTAATTGCTGCGGCCAACTTTTCGTTGCACTTTGCTGCGTTTAGAAACAAATCTGTTATGCATTACATTCGAGATCCTGAGTATAAGGCGTTCTTGGTGATTCAATTAGTTTTGGCAGTGATCTGCTTCTACATTCTTATTGAATATGAAGTGTTTGGGGATAAATTTGAAGCATTAGACCAAGCGTTACTTCAGTCTGTTTCAATGTCTACTACCGCTGGGTTTGCGACAACTAACTTTGCTGCTTGGCCAGTGTTTTTACCTATATTACTAATCTTCAGTTCATTTATTGGAGGTTGCGCGAGTTCAACGGGTGGCGGTTTAAAAGTAGTAAGAGTGGTATTACTCTTCAAACAGGGAATGCGAGAGATGAACCGTTTAGTGCACCCTAAAGCAATATACTCAATTAAACTCGGTAAAAAAGCTTTACCAGATCGTGTTGTTGAGGCTGTTTGGGGATTCTTTTCTGCATATACGTTAGTGTTTGTATTAATTATGCTGGCATTAGTGGGTACAGGTTTAGATAACTTAACCGCATTTACGGCGACGGCAGCAAGCTTAAATAACCTTGGTCCTGGACTAGGTGAAGTTGCTCAAAACTATTCAAGCGTGACCGATACCGGCAAGTGGGTGTTAATGCTTGCAATGGTATTCGGTCGCTTAGAAGTCTTTACTTTACTCGTGTTATTTACACCTGCGTTCTGGCGAAGCTAAAGCCAGGACTTTTCGCTTCTTTCTATTTGGTAGGCGCATAAGTTTAAGAACGCACGAGCTTTGCGCTTTGGCACAAAAGGCAAACTCTCTTTACCATAAGGTAACTGCAAAACAATATTAGCTAAGTTGTTTCTGCGTAACATTGGGGTTTGTACTTGAGATATGTTTTGCACTTTATAAAGCGGTAAAACGGTAATTTTTTGTCCTACAAAGCCCGTTCTAATGGCTACAAAGTTATCGTTAAACCAAAGCCCATAACGTCGCCACTTCAAATAAACTAAGCCAGCACCAATGGGTGTAATAGCCAAAAGCCAAATCCAATTTGAATCAATCTGGATTAAAATCAACGTTAATACCGAAAGCGGAAATAACCAATAAACAGCAATGACGTGTGAAATATAACGAGCACTAATTCCCATAAAATTTAACTCGCTAATGTTTAAATCATTGAACGTTTTGTCAACGATATTAG
This sequence comes from Psychrosphaera haliotis, assembly GCF_009728465.1. Taxonomy (GTDB): domain Bacteria; phylum Pseudomonadota; class Gammaproteobacteria; order Enterobacterales; family Alteromonadaceae; genus Psychrosphaera; species Psychrosphaera haliotis. The sequence goes on along the minus strand of NZ_WOCD01000005.1, from coordinate 713,164 downwards.
GCCATAACTCTGGGTATAAAGTGGGAATGGATAGGTTGTTCTTATTTTTTGCATTCTGACCATGAGCAATAGCCAGCTGATGGAACTGCACTGTCACGCGCTTAAGTAACTTAAATACCCAGTTCTGTTTTATGCTGATAGCTTGCACTCTATGTTTCGCAATTGAAATTTGATGTTTCTCAAATAAGCCCGCAGTGCGCTTAAATTGCTTGCCTTGGTCATATAACTCATAGTTGTAGAACTGCACGATAGACGAGAGTACAGATAGCATTAGCGCCGTCAAAATAACTAGAACACTGAATAACACAACGGCAACAACATTTAACAATGGCGATTGTGGTAATACGGTAGCCAATACGGAAACGATGTTAGGAACAATAGAGTCCTTTGAGAAATCAATAATGGTTTCCATGAAAGGGGCTAACACCGCTAATAAAATGAATGTCATATTAGAAGACAATCCAAATCGTGCTATTTCAGCCAGCGACAAACGTATCATTGGTTTATCATTAACCATTGAGTTAGTGCTGTCTGCGTCACTACCTTCCTGTGCTGCGTCTGCTTCAATACCATTGGCTTTCAGTTGACTCTTATAGTCAAAAATATCGGTACGAACTTGTTCTGCGTATTCATTTGAAATGCCTGGTAAGCTGATTTCCTTTTGGGCTGAGCCGGCAGAATCGAAAATACAGTTAACAAGATTAAGAGGCGCGAAGTAAAAAGGGGTTGCAAGGTTCACATTTTGGACCTTTTCAAACTTTAACGTGGTTCGCTCTTTACTTAAAATCCCTCGTCGTAAAATGATTTGCCCGTCAGAAACTCGATAGCGGAAATTACGATAATAGAGAATTGAGAAGATGACTAAGCCAACCACAAAAGCAGCACCGGCGATGCCTAACCAAAATAGCTTATCATCAACCTGAGTAATGAAAATGGCTAACGCTGGCGCTAAGTTGATAATACCTTCGCGTATAAAGCGTATTGTGAAATTTATAATAAAAAAGACAATGGAAAAAGGAGACAGTTGATGCCACTCAGATTCACTTTGTTTGCTCGTGGTAATCTCAGTCATTTTTTAACTGTTCCGAATTTGTCTTGTCTAAAATTATCTGGCGTAACTGCGATGCTCTAAGTACGCTCAATCCGCTAATTACTAAATCCGATGACAGTCCGCCTGCACTAAATATTTTTACCGTAGCTAATCCAAGTTTTCTCTCAAATAAGCCTCTTTGCGTTTCTATGTGCTGTATTCGATTAAATGGAACTATGGTTGTGGTTCGCCAAATTAAGCCACGTTTATAAAGAATGTCTTGCTCTCTAAGTGCAATACCTCGTTGTTTGTGACTAGCAAAAATGTAGTAAACTATCCAAGCCATAACGGCTAACAATCCTAAACCAATATACAAAGCGACGTCATTTGGAATGTTAAGTACCAACCAAGCAATGATTAAAACCGTATATACAATGGCAAAAGTAATTCCCCATCCTATTAACTGCTCAAAAGGCGCGTTTTTATCCATTTTTTTATAATCAACTTGGGTGAAATCAGGTAGAACGTCAATATCGATTTGTTCGTTGCTAAACATCTTTAATCCTTTAAATAGGGTTATATTTCGCTGTCAAAACGCGCTTGGAAGGAAAGGGCGATCATTTGTTTTAATACGTCTACATCGATATCTGATAGTTTATTGATATAGAGGCAGGACTTGCCGGTTTTGTGTTTGCCAAGCCTTTCTAATAGATGCTGGTATTGGCTAAAGCCATTCATGATGTAGAGGGTGATGTTTTGTTTGCGAGGCGAAAAGCCTACTCTAAACCATTCACCTTTTCTGCCACTGGCGTATTGATATTTGTATTGCCCAAAACCAATGAGGCTGTCGCCCCACATGGTTGGTTTTTGTTGAGTAATGTCAGACATGATAGTGAGCAACGCGTCTGCGTCATTACGCTTCTTTTCATCGGACAAACCATCAATAAAGGTTTTGGGCTCCATTAATGTTGGCTTGGTTTTCAATTCTGACATTACTAAATTCCCTTTTAAGTATTGATTAGTCCCAGTTTAAGATTACTTTTCCTGATTGGCCTGAACCCATAGTATCAAAGCCTTTTTGGAAGTCATCAATATGGAATTGATGCGTAATCATAGGTGAAATGTCTAATCCGGATTGAATTAAGCTGGCCATTTTATACCAGGTTTCAAACATCTCACGACCATAAATACCTTTGATGACTAAGCCTTTAAAGATAACTTGGTTCCAATCTACTGCCATGCTTGATGGAGGAATACCTAACATGGCAATTTTGCCACCGTGATTCATGTTATTGAGCATAGAGCTGAATGCGCTTGGTACACCAGACATTTCTAGCCCTACATCAAATCCTTCCGTCATGCCTAAATCATTCATGACTTCTTTAAGATCAGTGTTTGCAACATTTACAGCGCGAGTGGCGCCCATTTTTTCTGCAAGCTCTAATCGATAAGGGTTCACATCGGTGATCACAACATGTCTTGCACCTACATGCTTGGCTACTGCTGCGGCCATAATTCCTATCGGTCCGGCACCAGTTATAAGTACATCTTCACCCACTAAATCAAAAGATAACGCCGTATGCACAGCATTGCCAAATGGGTCAAAAATAGAGGCTAAGTCATCTGAAATGTTATCTGGCATTTTAAAAGCGTTAAAAGCAGGGATAACTAAGTATTCTGCAAATGAGCCTTCACGATTAACACCAACGCCAGTGGTATTACGACATAGGTGTACACGACCAGCACGACAGTTACGGCAATGACCACAGGTAATATGACCTTCGCCTGAAACACGGTCGCCAACGCTGAAACCACGAACTTCTTGTCCCATATCTACAACTTCACCAACGTACTCATGACCAACAACCATAGGAACTGGTATCGTGTTTTGTGCCCATTCGTCCCAGTTGTAGATGTGCATGTCGGTGCCACAAATAGCCGTTTTACGGATCTTAATTAAAAGATCGTTGTGGCCCATTGTTGGTTTTTCAGCATCTGTCATCCAGATGCCTTTTTCTGATTTTAATTTAGCGAGTGCTTTCATGATTAAATAACCTTTAGCTCTTTGCCAACTTCAATAAATGCATTAATGGCTTTATCTAATTGCTCTTGCGTATGCGCTGCAGAAATTTGAGTTCTAATTCTTGCTTGGCCTTTTGGCACCACAGGGAAGCTAAAACCAACAACATAAATACCGCGTTCAAGCATTTTGTCGGCAAAACTAGAGGCTAATTTTGCATCGCCCAACATTACAGGAATAATAGCGTGGTCTTTACCGGCTAGTGTAAAACCAGCAGCTGACATTTTGTCACGGAAATAAGCAACGTTAGACCATAAAGTGTCACGAAGTGCCGAGCCTTGCTCTAACATGTCCAATACTTTTAACGACGCCGTTACAATAGATGGCGCAAGTGAGTTAGAGAACAAATATGGGCGTGAGCGTTGACGTAACCATTCAATCACCTCTTTTTTACCCGACGTATAACCACCTGAAGCGCCGCCTAAAGCTTTACCAAGCGTACCGGTAATAATATCAACACGGTCTAGCACGTCACAGTATTCATGTGTTCCACGGCCATTTTCGCCAACAAAACCCACAGCATGAGAGTCATCAACCATTACCAATGCGTCGTATTTGTCCGCTAAGTCGCAAACGGTTTTAAGGTCACAAATTACACCGTCCATTGAGAATACGCCATCAGTGGCAATTAACTTGAAACGAGCGCCATCAGCATCAGCTTGTTGAAGTTGCTTTTCTAGGTCGGCCATGTCGTTATTTGCATAGCGGTAGCGTTTACATTTAGACAAACGAAACGCCATCTATAATCGAAGCATGATTTAAAGAATCAGAAATGATGGCATCTTCAGCGCTTAAAATGGTTTCGAATAAACCGCCATTGGCGTCAAAACAAGAGCTGTAAAGAATCGTGTCTTCTGTTTTCAGGAAGTCACTCACTTTAGCTTCAAGTTGTTTATGGATGTCTTGTGTACCACAGATAAAACGAACAGAAGCAACACCAAAACCATGATTATTTAAACCGTCATGTGCAGCATCAATTAACTCTTTGCTATTTGCTAAGCCTAAGTAGTTGTTTGCACAAAAGTTTAAAACTTGTTGATTGCCAACATCAATACTCGACTTTTGTTGAGAAGTAATAATACGCTCAGACTTATATAGTCCGTCTTGTTTTACTTGTTCAATTTGCTCATTTAGGTTTTTAAAAAATCCAGCTGCACGCATGTAAAATTGCTCCAATATGAGTTTGGGTGGCACGATTTTAGTTGCCACTAAGTGTGGCTGATTGTACTGTTTTTATTTCTGCTCGTCAGCACTTAGCATAGACATCCGAGCAGGGAATGGTAAAAATAAGATTAAAAAACACAATAGGTTGTAAACGAGATGAAACATCTAGAAATGAACCAACAAGCATGGAACCGTCGAACTGAAATTCATAGGGAGTCGGAGTTTTACGATCTTGCGGGCTTTTTATCAGGAAAAAGCTCTCTGAACCCTTTAGAACTGGAGCTGTTAGGCGATGTTACTGATAAGTCGTTGTTGCATCTGCAATGTCACTTTGGGCTAGACTCACTGTCATTGGCACGTTTAGGTGCATCAGTAACTGGCGTAGATTTGTCTGATACTGCTATTAAACAGGCAACTCACATTGCGAAGGAAACGGGTTTAGATAGCAAGTTTATTTGCTCAGACGTGCTGCAACTACGACAGGTTGATGATTCAAAGTATGATGTGGTTTATACCTCTTATGGCGTTTTATGTTGGTTGCCGGACCTTACTCAATGGGCTAATGTTATCGCTGAGTCTCTAAAAGAAGGCGGAGAGTTTCATCTTATAGAGTTCCACCCGTTTCATGATGTGATGGCGGGTTATCCATATTTTAATACACATGAAGCGTATGTTGAAAGTGAGTCTACTTATACTGAAAACAGCGGCGATGAAGAGCAAGAAATTGCAACCTGGGCACATTCTCTAAGTGAAGTCATTTCTGCTTTAATAGCTGCAGGGCTTTCTATCAAAGCATTTAGAGAACACGACTATAGTCCATATAACTGCTTTGATGGATTAGAGGAAACGTCGCCTGGCCATTTTCAAAAACTCGTTGAAAACGAACCCGTGCCTATGATGTATTCAGTTACTGCGGTTAAACCAGTATTGAGTAAGCGCTGATAAGTCTGAAAAAACGGCATCAGCTGACTGTGCTTGCTGATCCGAAAATGTCTGTCCGCTTTCTACTAAATACTTAAACTGGACGTTTGCGGAACTGGCCGCTTTCATATCAGACTCTTTATCACCCACAAAGATAGATTGAGCTGGGTCGATATTTAACTCTGAAATAGCGTCCAATATCATTCCAGGTGCAGGCTTTCTGCAATCACAGTCCATTAAGTATTCAGGCTGTGCATTTTTAGGGTGATGCGGGCAAAATTTAACGGTAGAAATAGTAATGCCACGGCTTTTAAACTCGTTCATCATCCATTGTGTTAAGTGATCAAACTGAGATTCGCTATAGTAACCTCGGCCAATTCCAGATTGATTAGTAATAACGACAATTAAAAAACCATCATCAGAGAACGCTTTAACAGCGCTGAATACATCAGCTATAAACTCAAATTCTTCAGGTTTATATACGTAACCATGGTCAACATTGATAACACCGTCGCGATCTAAAAATAGCGCTTTGTTTTTATTGTTAAACGTTAGGCTCATAACGAAAAGTCCTTTACCAGGCGATCAAAGTTAGTAATAGCACTTTCAACCGTTATTGATTCCATAAGGTTTTTACCTTTTGCTCTAACGCCCCACTTTAATTGCTTAGCAGGTTTACCTAATTGCTTTTCAATGTGTTCATCATAAGCACTGCAAACATAATCTTGGTACAAGTAAGGACCAGTTCGTTTAGGGTTTGAGTGTGCATACAAACCTAAAACTGGCGTTTTTTGTGTAACGGCCATGTGAGCAGGACCAGTGTCGGGGGCAATAACTAAACTGGCATTGTTCAACAAAGCTAACATTTGCTTTAGTGACGTTTTGCCAATCAGGTCTTGAATAGGGCATTTAGCACTGGCAATGATTTTATCAGCTATGTCTCTATCTAACGGACCTGGTCCGCCACAAAGGCTTATTTTAAAACCTTGCTCATGGGCATAATCAGCAAGTTGTGCGTATCGTTCTGGTAACCAATTTCGCTCGGCCTTACTAGCTGCCGGCGCTATTACAATGTGTTTGCTGTTCGCCACTATTAAAGAGTCTGCAAATTCTTTGTCTTGCTGAGAAACAGGAATATCCCATGACAAACTATCTAGAGTATTAGCGTGTACGTCAACCTTTTCAGCAAAAGCAAAAAAGCCTTCTAATACATGAGGCTCTGTTTGAGGCTTGATTCTGCTATTGGTAAATAATGCGTGTAACTCTTTTGCTCGGCTCCAATCAAAGCCAATTTTCTTTTTAGCACGAATTAAACGAGCAGCCCAATTGGCTCTAAAAGCGACTTGCATATGAAGTAGTACGTCAAAAACTTCGTCGTTTAAGTCTTCCTTTAGCTTTCTGAAAGCTTGCTTGCCTAAGTTTTTTTCAAAAATAATGAAGTTTACGCCAGGCAATTCTTTTAAAAGTTGGTATTCCACTTTACCTACAATCCACGTGAGTTTTGCCTGTGGGTGCTGCTTTTGGATTGCTTGCACTGCAGCCACCGCGTGACATACATCACCAATAGCTGAAAGTCTTAAAATACAAATAGATTGCAGAGGTGTGTTCAAAAATAACTCCAAAAAACGAATTGGCATAAATAGGTTAAGCTAAGGTATGATCTTAGCTAAATTAAGGCTTAAAAGAAACGTGCAAAAAGTGCTAAATAAACGACCTACTCTAAAATCTACCGAAATAACAGATGGCTCTATTCAGTTTAAGTTTTTATCTGAATTTGAAGGGCTCTTAAACAATGATTGGTTTGATGCTGAGTATTGGCTATCCCTGAAAAAAGTAACAGGCACGTCAAAAGGTCGTTTTACTACGTACTTTATTGAAACCGACAATAATAATGATGAATCGGTAGAAATGGTTTTACGCCACTATTACCGTGGTGGCCTGGTTCGGCATTTTAACAAAGATAAGTTTATTTTTAAGAATGTAACTCATTCTCGCGCATACCTAGAGTTTGAGTTATTAGCAAAAATGTGGGAAATCGGTTTACCAGTGCCAAGGCCTTTAGCATGTAAGGTGAAACACCACTCATTGAGCTTTTATAGCAACGATATTTTAATAGAGCGTATTGCTGGCGCAAAAGATGCTTATAACTTATTGCTTAAAAAAGAATTAACGCCTAATGTATGGAATGAAATTGGTAAAACGATAAGGCTTTTCCATGATAACAATGTTTTTCATGCAGATTTGAATATCCATAATATACTTATTTCAAATCAAACAGATATTACATTGATAGACTTTGATAGGTGCGAGTTTAGGTTAAGCTCAGACGATTGGAAACAATCAAATCTGGAACGCTTAAAAAGGTCTTTATTGAAAGAGAAAGGTTTGAATTCGAACTTTCATTTTAACGAACAAAATTGGCACGAATTGCTAGCAGGATATAAAGAATGAAGCAATTGATGGCGTTATTTCCATATAACGTTTTACTTATAATCGTTGGTGCCGTTGAACTGGCAAAATGGTTATTGTATCTACTTCATAAGTCAACAATTCAGGTGTTTAATCACAGGGCTCGAGCTAACGTTAAAATGGACCTTGATTGGGGACAGAAATTCGGTTTAATGCCGAGGCGATTACCTAAAAAAATTAGACATAAATCTGTGTTGTTTCACTGTGCGTCAATGGGTGAAGTGACCGCCACTATCGGTCTTATCAGAGAAATCCTCAAGCAGCACCCAGAACACTATGTGGTAGTCACCACAAATACATTAACCGGCAAGCATCAACTGCAAAGGCGTTTATCCGACGAAATGGGTAAACGTGTGTTTCATACCTATTTACCAATCGATTTACCTTGGATGATGTCGGCTCTGTTAAGGCAAGTGAAGCCTGTTGTTACTTTGATAATGGAAGTGGAGCTTTGGCCTAATCTTATTAGGAAGTGTCGAGCTAAAAAAGTACCTGTGGTTGTGGTTAATGCCAGAATGACCGACAAAACTAAACGAGGCTATCAGCGCTTTAGTTGGCTTTCAGGGCAAATGATCAAGTCCTTATCTAAAGTACTGGCCCGTAACCAAGATGACTTTGATCGCTACGTAGAATTGGGCCTTCCAGAGTCACGCATAGAAATTGTTGGTAACTTGAAATTTGATATAGAAGTGCCTGCGTCTGAACTAAGTCAGATTACTCGTAAAGAATATAATGTTGAAAACCGTTTGGTATTTATTGCTGGCAGTACTCACCTTGATGAGGAAGAAGTGGTCATTTCAACTTATGTGAAACTTAAAAAGAGTTTTCCAGAGTTATTATTGGTGATCGCCCCTAGACACCCTGAGCGCTTTCAGCAAGTGTTAGAGTACTTATTGGTCCAAGACGTAAAAATTGCTCAGCTTAGCTTAGATGAGTCCGTAACCGATAAAATAGATGTATTGCTTGTTGATAAAATGGGTGAGCTAAATCGTTTATATGGAGCTGCAGATGTTGCTTTTGTTGGCGGTTTCTATTGCAGAAAAGGGCGGCCACAATCCGCTTGAGGCCTCAGCATATGCGAAACCTGTTGTAATGGGACCTCATGTTTATAATAACCCGGAAGTTTGCAGTGAGTTGGTTGAAGCTGGCGGGTTAGTTATCGCGAATTCAGAACCAGAGTTTACTCAAATAATGACTGGCTGGTTAAGTAATAAAGAAGCGCGGGAAGCTGTGGGGAAGGCAGGACTTAATGCCATATTGTCTCATGCGGAAATGACAGCAACAATTACCACTGTTGTTTATAATATTATTAACGATTAACGATTAACGATTAACGATTAACGATTAACGATGACCATTCGTGTCATCTTTATTTTGAGGCAGTTGAATGAAGTCCGTGTTTAATAAGCCTCAAATTGAAGTTACTGCGCAATTACTCCGCCAATACTTCGACTCACATCCGCATCCATTCGAGCCAGAAAAATTCATAGATATTGCCAGTGATAAACTGGAACAACGCGAATTAAAAGATCGCAGCGAACAAATTGTTATAGCGTTGTTTAAAACATTACCTGACTGTTATTCAGAGGCTATTGCGGCTTTAACGACCGTTTTATTACCAGTTAGTGACAACCAAGACTTAAAAGAAGTGACCACCACAGAAGAGGGCGTTGCTGGTTGGATGATAATGCCTTTTACCGAATATGTTGGAAGGCGAGGTGTTCAAGAGCAAAGCTTAAAAATCAATTCTGCTGTGAGTACGGCACCTGAAGCCGACTATCAACCTTTGGTGCTTGCACTTGAAGCACAAAAACAATTAACTAAAAGATTTACCAGCGAGTTTGGTATACGCCACCTATTGATTGAATACCCTTCAAAGTGTTTAAAAATAATGGAGGGCTGGTGTTTAGATTCTTGTCATCATGTTAGACGTTTAGTCAGCGAAGGCACAAGACCGCTATTACCTTGGGCAATGCAACTTCCAGAATTTAAAGATCACCCTGATTGGGTATCTACCCACCTCGGCACATTAAGGAATGATGAGTCGGAATATGTAAGACGCAGTGTTGCCAATCACCTTAACGATATTAGTAAGTCTTATCCGGAAAACGTTAATGAAATAGCTCAAAAATGGCTATCGGAAAGCAACAGTAATAACAGGCTAAGAATGGTTAAGCACGCTTGCCGGAGTTTAATAAAGGCAGGGAACGTTGATACGTTGAGGTTATTTGGTTATAGCGATCCCAAAGGATTGGTCAGCGAAGTTTACTTGAATAAAGCGATTGTAAGGGTTGGTGAAAGCATTGATTTATCGCTCAATATTAAAGAGTCTACGATGCCGTTACTGGTGGATTATAAAGTTTATCACTTGAGAGGCCGCGGCCAACATATAGGTAAAGTATTTAAGTGGAAAGAAATTAAAGCGCCCGAAAAAGAGATTAAACTTACTAAATCACACTCTTTCAAACCAATTAATACCCGACGTTATTACAGCGGAACTCACTATGTTGAAGTGTTAATAAATGGGGTTTCGCAAGGCAAGCAATCGTTCGAACTCATAGCCGATTAAAGTAAACCTAAACGTTTCACCTATAGCGCAACGTTTAGGTTAGTTGCGTTAGAGGTTAACGCTTAATTTTCTCGATTATTTTAGTTGTTGAACAACCGTCAACAAACTCAATAACCGCAACATCACCACCGTTTAATTGAACGATATCAGCACCAACTATAGTTTCTGGAGTGTAATCACCACCTTTAACTAAAACGTCAGGTGCAATCAATTTAATTAATTCGTACGGTGTGTCATCAAACTCGTTACCGTTAATTTCGCCAAACGGAATGACCCAATCAACGCTCGCTAAGCCGCTAATCACAGTAGCGCGTTGTTCAAGTGGATTTACTGGTCGTCCTTCACCTTTTAATCGAGTGATGGAAGCGTCATTGTTTAAACCAACAACAAGCCTATCACCAAGCGCTTTTGCTTGTTCCAAATAATGCACATGACCCGCATGAAGAATATCGAAACAGCCATTAGTGAAAACAATTTTTTCACCGCTTTGGCGAGCAAATCGAATATGCTGCAACACATCCTCAAAAGGCGTTTGATAATGACGTTGCTTTGATGCAAATAAATGTTTATTTACAACCCGGTAAAGTTCTTCCGGAGAAACAGTTGCTGCACCAAGTTTAGCCACCACAATACCCGCTGCTAAGTTAGCGACTTTTGCGGCATCAGCTAACTCTAACCCTGACGCCATCATCATTGCCAACGTCGCAATAACCGTATCACCAGCACCCGTTACATCAGATACTTCGAGTACTTGAGCTGGCATGTCTACTTTTTCAGACTTAGTGATGGCTGACATACCTTGTTCACTTCGCGTGAGCAAAATTGACTCTATATTGCAGTTTGTCATTATTTGCTGTGCCGATTCAACAATAGCTTCTTCACTATGTACTAAGCCGCCTGCAGCAACAAACTCGGTTTTATTGGGTGTAATAACAGACGCACCAGCGTAATCAGATAAATCTTTTGATTTAGGATCCACCAGTACGGTTTTACCTGCGTCGCGTGCAATTTTTATCATCTCACCAATAAAGCGTAATGAACCTTTGTTGTAATCCGAAAACACGACAAACTGATGATGTTGTAGCTCAGCTTTAAACTGTTCCACTAACGCTTGTGCATGCTCTTCAGCAAACGCTTCTTCAAAGTCTAAACGGACCACTTGTTGCTGACGACTAATAACTCTTAGCTTTGTGATTGTAGGCTGATGAGATTGACTCAGTAGCTTAGCGTTAACTTGTTCTTCTTCTAAAAGTTGAGTCAGTCTTTCGCCATTTTCATCTTGTCCAATAATACCCATTAACGTAACTTTGCCATCTAAGTGAGCAATATTACGTGCAACGTTTGCAGCGCCGCCCACTTTGTCATCCAGCTCTGATATTTTAACAACAGGCACTGGAGCTTCAGGTGAAATACGTTGTGAGTCGCCTGTCCAATAACGGTCGAGCATTACGTCGCCAACAACCAAAATATTGTTATTAGAAAACTGGCTAAAGATAGAAAGATCAAACATTAAGAATTCCGAATTTTAGTCGTTTTGAGTAACAAGTTCGTCAATGGCTTCACATAACCAATGACCAATAAACATGTGTGCTTCTTGAATACGAGCTGTGATGTCGTTTTTGATAATAATAGGCAATGTAGCAATATCTTTCACTGCTCCACCATCACGACCAGTTAACGCAACAGTATAAGCGCCAAGTTCATTAGCCGCTTCTAGTGCAAGGTTTATGTTTTTGCTTGTGCCGCTGGTGGTTAAACCAATCACCACATCTTGTTCTTTAACTAATGCTTCAACTTGACGTGAAAACACTGAGTCAAAAGAGTAGTCATTGGCGTTTGCGGTTAAAATTGAAGTATCAGTTGTTAAGGCAATAGAGGCCAATGCGCGGCGCTCTTTTTTAAAGCGAACAACAAACTCAGCAGCTAAATGTTGGCTATCTGCGGCGCTTCCACCATTGCCAAAAAATACGATTTTTCCGCCGTTGTTTAATGCTTTAAAGCAGGCGTTTGCCAACTCTTCTGCTTGTGGCAAATAAACTTCCATTTGTTGGAATAACTCTAGGTGTTGCTTAAGGTTTGCATGGTAGCAAGCTTTTAAATCAAACATTATGTGCCTCTAAATTAAGATTCTACGTTGGCCAAAGACTTATAACGAGCCGTTAAGTCTTTAACTACGTCAGTAAATTCTGATGTGACATACGGCTTAAATAATAGTAGTACTTTTAACAAGCCGTTATAAATTAACTCATCCGTGATAGACGTATCTTCTTGGCTAGTCTTACAGTAGCTAATCCAAAAGGTAACTTGTTGCTTAATTATATTAGAAAAGTCGTCCACATCGTCATGGTCTATATTAATGACTTCAGCATTTTGCAAACCAAGTACCAGTGCATTGATTTTATCCATCATTTTATTATGGATTTCCAAATACTGAGACTTTAACTCAGGATCACGAGCCATAATGACAGGTAAGTTGTCGTACAAAAAGCTGAAATGGAAAAGTGCTGAGAAAACGGCATCTAAATAGTTAGATAAAAATTCAACGGCATCTTCACTTGGCTTTACCGGTTCAAATGAGACTTCCATGTGCTGGACATATTTTTCAAAAATATTACGAATGATTTCTTCTTTATTTCTGAAATGATAGTAAAGGTTGCCTGGGCTAATATTTAAGTGAGATGCAATGTGGTTAGTTGTTACATTGCGTTCGCCGTGGGCATTAAACAATTCTAAACTAGCTTGAATGATACGATCTTTTGTTTTCATAATCTGTCTCTGTGATTAGCCATCTTGGCCAATGAACCATCCCTTAGTATCAATTAAAAAAGGAGACGGAGTAATTACTCGTATTTAACCACAAATTAGATCATTAGCTCTACTTGTTTTCTTCATATTGCTTTTTTAGGTAATCACAAAGCCAAGGTTTTAACCGAATCCAATATTGGTGATATAGTGCAAAAAGCACAGTCTTATTTAGGAATTTCATTTAATGGTTACAGCAATTTATCCAGGTACTTTTGATCCAATTACCAATGGTCACATCGACCTCATTAGGCGCTCCGCAAAGTTGTTCGACAAAGTAATCATCTCAATCGCCATGAGCTCAAGAAAACAACCGCTATTTACGCTAGAAGAGCGTGTCGAATTAGTGAAGTCTTCAGTATCGGATTTAACGAATATTGAAGTTGAGGGTTTTGAAGGTTTGTTAGCAGACTATGCGCAACAAAAAAATGCCACTGTACTCATTAGAGGGGTGCGAGCGGTAGCCGATTTTGAATATGAATATCAGCTTGCGACGGTGAATCGTAAGTTAAATGCAGAGTTAGAAAGTGTATTGTTAACGCCAAGCTCTGAAACTAGTCATATCTCGTCAACCATAGTTAGAGATGTTGCAGCGCATTACGGCGATGTTTCTGCTTTTGTTCCTGATGTGGTAAAACAAGCATTAATTAATAAGTTTAAGAAGTGATATTAATGAATAAAATAGCTTTAGTATTAGCGTTCGCATTATTTTCTGTTAACACAAGTGCTGAGCCAACTTGGCAAGGTACTGGCGAATATAAAGATGATTACTTGGTGGGCACCATTCATGTTGGTGACGAACGATTAAAAGAATTGTCAGAGCAATTAAAAAAGCGCATTGAAGCGGTAGATGTTGTTGCTGTTGAAGTGGATTTAGCGAACGTGTCGGCATTGCAACAACAGCAAATAGTGATGGAACTTGCTATGTTGCCAAGAGGAACCACGGTTACACAGTTAATATCACCGGTTGTCGCCACTAAAGTTAATCGTTACTTACAGCAGTTTGGTGGTGAGATTTTCCAGTACGAACAGTTTAAGCCTTGGATGCTAGCCGTCATGATGGTTCAAATGTCTTATCAAAAAATGGGTTTGGTTGCTGAGCATGGTATCGATCAGCAAATTATTGAACATGCAAAAAAGCACAATAAAACCATACTTGAACTAGAAACCTTTGAGCAGCAACTGAATATTTTTAATCGCTTATTTGATAATAATGATTCTATTGATTACAACGATATGTTGTTAGATACCCTTGAAGAGTTAAATACCATGTCAGATATGCCTCAAGTAATGTTAGAGGCATGGATTAACAGCGATATATCCGCGTTTGAAAAGATTTACGATACTACGTTAAAGCAAACTGGTTATGACAAAGCATTGGAAAACGTATTACTTATTGAGCGAAATGTCGCGTGGCAGAAAAAGCTCAACCCTCTTTTAAAAGAAAAGTCAGTGATGGTCGCTACTGGCACGTTACATTATATTGGGCCGACAGGCTTGCCAGCATTGCTAGATGGGGACTTCCAACTCCTTAAAAAATAAAAGATATAACCAAAGTGGTAAAAAATGCTGACAACAGAGCCGTTATTTTTTGCCACCATTTTCCTTCAAACAGTGCTATTCCCAATTTGATAAGGCAGAATTGCGCCAAATAAAAATTGGAGGAAAAATCCATGGCATTACCATCATCAGCAGAAACTATTTGGTTTAACGGTAAACTCATCCCTTTTGCAGATGCAAAAGTTCACGTATTAAGTCACGCAATTCACTATGGCTCGTCAGTATTTGAAGGTGTTCGCGCCTATAATACGCCGGACAAGGGCACTTGTATTTTCCGTCTTGACGATCACACTCGTCGTTTATTCGATTCAGCAAAAATCTATCGCATGACGATTCCTTTTACACATGAAGAAATGAATCAAGCGCAAAAAGATGTTGTTGTTAAAAATGGCTTTAAATCAGCATATCTAAGACCTGCAGCCTTTTATGGCGAAATAGGTTTAGGCTTAGCTGTACCATTTAATACTGAAGCAGATGTTTTAGTAGCAGCAATGGAATGGGGCGCATATTTAGGTGAAGAAGCCTTAGAAAAAGGCGTAGATGCTGGTGTTTCAAGCTGGAATCGCTTAGCTGCTAACACTATGCCTACAGGCGCTAAAGCCGGTGGTAACTATTTATCATCGCAGCTAATTTCAATGGAAGCGCGTCGTCACGGTTACGGTGAAGGTATCGCCCTTGATGTAAATGGCATGGTATCTGAAGGTGCTGGTGAAAACTTATTTGTTATTCGCAACAATATTGTAACCACAACACCGGTAACAGCGGCAATTTTACCAGGTATTACTCGCGATACTATTATGACGTTATTGCGCGACATGGGTTATGAAGTTCGTGAACAAAATATTCCTCGTGAAGCACTGTATTTAGCTGACGAAATATTAATGTGTGGTACTGCTGCTGAAGTTACTCCAGTTTCGCAGTGTTGACGGCATTAATGTTGGCGAAGGCAAACGTGGCCCAATCACTAAACAAGTTCAAGATGCATTTTTTGGCTTGTTTAACGGCACAACAGAAGATAAATGGGGTTGGTTAACGCCAGTCAAATAAAACCATCTACTTTTTGATAAGAAAACCGCATATTTTTGCGGTTTTTTTTTGCTTTGAAATTCAGGTTTTTGAATCTTGTCTATACTCATGTTGATTAACAACTTTATGGGTGATCAAATGAAAATAAATAATATTTTACTGCTTATGACTTGTGGTCTACTTTCCGCCGGGGCTACTGCAAATGACAAAATAAGGCTATCTGGGTTCGGTAGTCTAGTTGGTGGTGTAGTAGTAGATGGAGATGGTTACTGGGCGAGGCTTCCTGGTGGAGCAGGTCAATACTCTGATGGTATAGAGTTACAGAGTGAGTCGAGATTAGGTATTCAAGCTCGATACTCTGCCACTGATGATCTTAGTGTAACCGGCCAGTTAATGTTTAGAGGAGTGAATGACTTTAAACCTGAGATGGAATGGTTATACGCAACGTATAACGTTACACCTGATTCAAGCCTAAAAGTCGGTCAAATGCGACTGCCCGTTTATCATTTCTCGGACTATATGGATGTTGGTGTGGCTTACCCTTGGGTTCGAGTACCATCAGATGCTTATTCATTGGCAGTTACTAATTATCAAGGTATTAGCTTCGACATGAATTTTGACTTTGATGTTGCTACATCAAACGTCCGTCTTTATGCGGGTCAACAAAATACAGATCCAAATGATTTGATCACAACGATTGAGCAATATAAGACGGAACAGTTATATGATAGCAATGGTAATTTTAGAGGTGTTAGGGGTGTAAGAACGACCAAAGAGTATGAAGAACTAATGGGTATAGTTGTTGATACTAATTATGAAGCATTCACACTACGGCTATCATACCTTGGCGGCAAAGAAAACTTCACGTTTTATAATGAAGGTGGCTATCCATCTACACCGTTGTTTGGTGGAGAATGGGTAGACACTCAGTTTTTTGATGTTTCTTTGCAGTACGACATGGATAATGTTTTAGCAATTGTCGAGTGGAATGAATATGACACCATTTATGAGTCTTGGTTTGCATCTTTTGCTTACAGAATGGACAAGTGGACGCCTTATATTTTCTATTCACAATTTGAAGGTACGCTTCGTTTTATAGCGCCAGGTGGTGTGTCTAGTGGCTTTGAAGATGGAGTATCCGGCTCACCTGACGATGATTATAACTCCATAGGGATTGGTGCTAAATACAGCCTAACCCCGTATTCGGCATTAAAATTTGAGATTTTACAGTTTAATGATGATGGCGATGCGGCTGTTTATATTGATGAAAATCAAGACGGTAAAACTGATAGCACTGCCTTTTTCGTATCTTTAGATTTCGCATTTTAAGGAGGGTGTACGGATGAATATATTAAAATTTGTTTTGATTGGTTTTGGTTTTATCTCCTTTTCATTATTTGCAGGTAATGTAGTAGTTGTGAATAGCCAAAATAACAGTGAAGTAACCACAGCTGATATAAAAAAGCTGTATTTAGGTAAAAAAGGTGCATTTAGTAACGGAAATAAAGCTGAATTAGCTACATTAAATTCGGGAAATGGAGTCAGGGAAACCTTTAATTCCTCAGTGTTAAATAAGTCAGAGTCTCAATATACTGCTTATTGGGCGAAAATGGCATTTACAGGCCGAGGTGTTCCACCCAAGGAATTTACGAGTCCAGCAGAGGTTAAGGCTTTTGTTGGCTCTAAACCAAACGCCATTGGGATCATTGATGACTCGTTAGTCGATAGTACGGTGAAAGTCGTTCTAAATTTTTAACGTGAATTTAATAACGTTTTTTTAAAGCCAGCCTCGAGCTGGTTTTTTTATGCAGTCATATTGTCATCGACCTAGTAGCCGACAATCTTTCTAGACTACGCATCAGTTTATATTTTTAGTTACTTTCATTCCTCGCTCCAACTCAAATAGCTTGTTTTGTAAAAATAAAAATAAAAATAAAAATAAAAATAAAAATAAAAATAAAAATAAAAATAAAAATCAAAATCAAAATCAAAAAGAAAAGAAAAGAAAAGAAAAGAAAAGAAAAGAAAAGAAAAGATAAAAAAAGTTAAACTTTTTTGCATCGTGCCGCGACTATAGATACAAAGATAACGGTTATACCTAAAAATAATAAATAAGGACTGCTTTGTTTTTAAATCAAGATGACAAAACATTAATTGCAAAGGCGCTGAATGGCAGTCAGTCGGCCTGGTGCAAGTTAGTTAAACGTCATGAAAAGGTGCTTTATGGTTATACGTTAAGAATGACGAATAACCAGGCAGATGCTTTAGATTTAATGCAAGAGACATTTGTTTCTGTTTGCCGAAATCTTGCTGACTTTAAACAGCAAAGCAGCTTTAAGACATGGCTACTTTCCATGGCCTATTACAAGTGTATGGACTTTTACAGGCGTAAAAAAATAGTAATCCATGACGGTGAAGAGCCTGATGATATTGAAAGTGATGGCTCTACTGATTGCCCAGCTATAAGTTTGGAGCAGTTGCAGGATAGCGAAGGATTAAGGGTGTTATTAAGTGCTTTGAGTTTTGAACAAAAACTAATTGTGGAATTAAAAATATTTCAGCAACTGACATTTGAACAAATCGCCGACCAAATGGGGCTGTCGAGCAACACAGTAAAATCTAAATTTTACGCAAGTTTGGCAAAGTTAAAACAACTACTAAAAGGCAGCGACTATGCAGCATGATAAAAAAAGCCAAGCATTAGAAGCATTATTCGTAGCTTGGTCAAATGGCAAAACCTTATCTCCTTTGGAGTTTGAGCGTTTGAATAGCTCTGCGGAATACAAAGAAAAAATAGAGTTAATAAATGCGCTATCAGCGAGTGGAAGAGCGTTTGATGAATCCATAGAAGTGCCTTCATGGGACCGAGCTTCTACTTTTTCAGGTCACAATTCTGAAGACTCACGTAAAGGTGTTTTTAGCTGGTGGCCACAAGGTATGTCTGCTTTTGCCATGTCCGTATCTCTGGTTATTTGTACCATGTTTGTATTTGACCTAAAGCTACAGTGGCAAGAAGGGAGCGTTAAGCTTTTAACCGCTACGGAGCAAAAGCAACAGTGGCAACAAGAGCAAACACAAAAGCTTCAACAACAAATGAATACTTTAATAAACGAGAACAGAGCACAGCTAACATTGGCCATTAAGCAACTAGAGGCAAATCAAACGGAAAGTACCGTTTCGCTGGCAAATTATCTTATTGAAAGTGGTCGTACGGAAAGACAAGAAGACCTTGAACACGTTGTTTCTATAATCCAAAAACAAAGAGCGGAAGACCTTATGTTTTTCCAATCAGAGATAGATGAATTGCAATATAAACTAAAAGTAGCGTCACTTAGACGAGGCAACGCAATGACTCGTGATGACCAAGTGGCTGGCGCAGAAGAATAACTGGAGAGTAATATGAAAAAAGTAATTAAACAAAAGTTGTTACCTATTGTTGCAGCGTTATCCACACTGATGATAGCCGCGAGTGCCAATGCTAAAGGTGAGCTGTCTGACCAGCACTTGGACAATGTTAAACGTGATATCAAGATGATGTCGACGATATTGAAAACGTCATTGTCAGACAAACTAGGTAAAAATGCTGGGAGTGTTTCGGCTAGCTACTTAGCTCATCAAGGCATGTTGTTTGAAATTAATGCGAGCCGTAGGTTTTCGGCTCCAAACGTTTTTGTTAGTCACGACGGTACCGTGTTTTCGTCAGATAGTGATTCGTCATTTATCCCACCGCCACCACCTAAGCCGGGTGCGCCAGCTAAACCAGGCGTTGAAAGAGAGCTAGAGGAGTTGGTTGAAATTCGAATGGAGACGGAAAATACTGAACACTATTTTGAATTAAGTCATCATGACATTGAAGACTTAGAGTTTGAAATCCATAAAGCAACGACAATTGCAGAATCGTTTGGCGGTAAAAATATTGAGGCGCAACGAGAAATGCGAGCGGCAAAAAATGAGCTACGAAAAAAACAGCGAGAGTTGTCTAAACAAGCGAGCAAGTTGGAGCGAAAAGCTCGACAGGTTGAGCGAGAAATTAGAGACGCTGAACTGGTTAGTGACATTAATAATGGTGGATCTGACAAACAAGTCATGAAACTAGAAGCAGAGATGCAAGAGTTACAAAAGCAACTAAAAATCGTAAATAGTGAAATGGTTAAACATCAAAAAACGGTAAGAAAGGCGGCGGAAAAAGTCAAAGCGGAAGTCATAAAAAAGCAGCAGGAGTTAGCTAAAAAGTATGCATTTGCTATTAGTGAAGTGGTTTGTGACTTTGGCTCGGGACTTAGAAGTCTTAAAGACGATAAGTACATGACGTTTTATGTAAATGATGCCTCAAAGCTTTACTATGTATTTAAACAAAAGGACATTGAAAGCTGCAACAAAGGCAAAATCAATTACCGAAGCCTATTAGATAAAGCGGTTAAGTACTCAATTTAATAAAAACGGACTTGAATTGAGCTATATCAAGTCCCAGATCATAAACAACCTATAAACTTCTCTTATTGTGTTGGCCACCTTATTTTAAGGTGGCACTTTTTTTGAGAGAAAGTTATGAATAATCAATTGCACTGGCTACAAAAATACAACGTAAACGGCCCTCGATACACGTCTTACCCAACTGCACTTGAGTTCAATCAGAAAATTGCCGATAACTTTCAAAGAGCCGCAGCAATGGCCTCTGAAAATCAGACGCTGTCACTCTACTTTCATGTCCCATTTTGTCATCAACTTTGCTTTTATTGTGGGTGCAATAAAATAGTCTCCAGGCATCAAGAAAAGTCCGTTAAATATGTTGAAACTATGTTGCAGGAGCTAAAACGCCGCGGTGAAGCCTTAAAACATAAGCCTATTAACCAGATTCATTTTGGTGGTGGTACACCAAACTTTTTGCGTCCTGAGCAATTTGTTGAAATTTTCACGGCAATTCAGCAAGACTTCGATATAGCAGAAAATGCGGAAATTAGTGTTGAATTAGATGTTCGCCATGTTGATGAAAAGTTACTCACAACACTCAAAGCCTGCGGCGTTAATCGACTTAGCTTTGGCATACAAGATACCAATCCTGAGGTTCAGATAGCTATTAACCGAGTCCAATCAAATGAGCTTGTTGGTAGTGTATTGCGTTGGGTGAGAGAGATTGGGTTTGATTCTGTTAATTTTGATTTGATTTATGGACTACCTCACCAAAATAAAGACGTGTTTGAGCAAACATTAAAAGATGTGCTGATGTTTGATCCAGACCGCATTTCATTATTCAGTTACGCACATTTACCTGCGCGATTTTCATCACAAAGAAAAATAAAAGATGAATGGCTGCCTTCTGCCCAAACGAAACTAGAGTTGATGTTATTTGCCAATGATATGTTGTGCGGTAAAGGGCAAGGCGAGGGTGGATATGAAGCAATTGGTTTTGACCATTTTGCAAAGCCTACAGATAATTTAGTAACGGCACAGAATAACAATCAATTGCATCGTAACTTTCAAGGTTACACGATCCTAGAAGACTCAGACTTGTTAGCTATTGGCGCGTCGTCAATCAGCCATATTGGCAATGTTTATATGCAAAACCCGAAAAAAATATCAGATTATTATGACGCTTATTCTATAGGAGAGCATTTGCCTGAACTTGCCGGGCGAATTTTAACTCATGACGACTTAATTAGAGCTAATGTTATTCAGTCTCTTATGTGCAATTTCAAAATTCAATTTAAAGAAATTGAGAACCAGTGGGGAATTGAGGCTAGTCGTTATTTTAAATCAGAGCTACAAAGTCTTAAAACATTTGAGCAAGACGGCATGCTCGAAACGTCAAAAGAATCATTGTCTATTCGTCGTGAAGCACGTTTATTTGTTCGCAATATTTGCATGACGTTTGATACCTATTTAGCGAGTCAGTTGAATAAGCGACGGTACTCTCAAGTTGTTTAACTTTTAGGCTGCATCTTTGCTCTAAAATATTAGATCGGAAATATAAAAACTAATTGGCACAAAGTCCGGTTTGGTCATTCCAATTTATGGCTTGTATAGGCACAATGTCACTCTTGTTAGTTTGGAATAGAAGTCTTTGATTCGTGGAAAATTTTCATCTCCAGTTTGGCCAATCCGATTTTATAATTGCCTTATTATTAATTGCTTTAATAGTGATTATAAGGTTGTATTTTCGTGCCAAAAATAGCCTTCAAAGTGCAGCGTTGCAGCTGCAAGAAACAAATCAAACCTTACATCAACATACTCTTAAAGTTGAAGAACTGACCCAAGCACTTGAAGCTAGTGAACAGCGAACCTTAAACTTTCAAACCCAAGCACAACTTTCACATCAAAAAGTAGCAGCGTTAACGGCTGAAATTGAAGGCTTAGAAACTCGAATTGACGAGCGTAACTTATCTATTGATGAACTTAAAGATCACAACATTGCGATGCAACATCAGCTGCAAGGCAAACAGCAAGAGCTGATGTCATTAACGTCGGAGTTAACGGAAATCAAAACTAGTTTTGTTGAAAAACAAAAGAATTTTGAGCAACAACAGGCGCAAGTTGAGCAACAACGTGAACAGTTAAAACTAGAGTTTTCTCATTTAGCGAACAAAATTTTAGATGAAAAAAGTCAGTCTTTTAGTCAATCGAATAAAACCGAACTCGATGCAATCTTAAGACCCTTTAAAGAGCAAGTTGAAGGCTTTCAAAAGCGAGTGAACGAAGTGCATAGTGAGTCAGTCAAAGGGCAGGCAACGGTAAGCTCTGAGTTGAAAAAAGTGCTGGATATTGGTTTGCAAATGACTAATGAAGCCAACAACTTAGCAACGGCGCTTAAAGGTGACAAAAAGACCACCGGTAATTGGGGTGAAATTCAACTAGAACGAACACTGCAGTTAGCTGGGCTAATGAAAGGCGATCATTACGATACGCAAGAGAACAGAGTTGATGAGGAAGGTAACCGAAGGCTTCCTGACTTTGTTATTAAACTGCCAGACAATAAACACATTATTATTGATAGCAAAGTATCTTTAGTGGCTTATGATAAAGCCATAGCTGCTGAATCAGATGCAGAGGTTAATTCCGCCTTAGATGAGCACTGCAATGCCATTAAAAATCATATTAATGATTTGTTTAAAAAGGACTATTCAAACTTGATTGGCTTGCGAAGTCCTAGTTTTGTATTAATGTTTATGCCTATTGAGCCAGCTTATATTGAAGCGATGAAACACAAAAAAGACTTGTTCAATTACGGTTACGAAAAAAATGTTATCTTGGTGTCACACACAACTCTAATGCCAATATTAAAAACAGTATCTAACTTATGGCGTATTGAGCAAGGTAATACTGAAGCCAAAGAAATTAGCTTAAGAGCAGGCGAAATATACAATCAAGTTTGTGTTGTAGCTGAGCGTTTACAAAAGCTGGGCAAGTCACTAAATACAGTAAGCAACCAATATAATGAAACCGTAAAGGGACTCGCGGGTAAACAAGGTTTGGCTGGTAAAGTTGAGCGGTTTAATCAGTTATCTAACAAGGTAACCAAAACGATGCCACAAATTGAGCCTAATCATTCAGACTTTGAGCATGAGCGACTAGAATTAGTAGCGGAGCCAATGGCGGACAATACGCCGTTAAATACCAGCGAAGAAAAAGGCGAGTAAGATGCAAGACCAGCAAGAGGCATTTAAGCAGAAACGAAAATTTATCGTTCGCTTGGGAAAAATGCTCCATAAATATGGCACACCCGCTTATCGATTAGAAGCGCACTTAATGACGCTTGCTGATGCGATAGGTCTTCGCTCATCTTTCATAATATCACCAACGTCTATGACATTCGTACTTTGGACGGAAGGGCATGAAGATGAATATACACATGCGGCAAGGGTTGATCCTGGCGACTTAGACATGGGCTCGTTATCTCGCACAGATGATGTTGTTGATTTAGTGTTAGGTGGTGAACTTAGCGTAGAAGAAGCACAAGAGCGCCTTGATGAAATTGAATTTATGCCAAATCCTTATGGCCGTTTAGCCACAGGTTTTTCATTTGGCATGTCTGGTAGCGCATTTGCGATGCTGATGAATACAAGCTTGAACACGTCATTGTGGGCTGGTTTATTAGGTATCGTTGTTTACCTGTTTATTTTATGGTCAGAGCGTTCTAAAGGCATAGCCAATATGTTGGAGCCATTAGTGGCAATGATGTCGGCTATGGGGGCTTGTGCAATCGCAGCCTATGTTGACCCTGGAATTAACATCCATTTAGCTATTTTGTCATCCATTATCGTTTTAATACCTGGTTTAGCGTTAACGATTGGCTTGCAAGAATTGTCTGCGCGCCACTTAGTATCAGGCACGGCCAAAATAATGGACGCTGTGATGATGCTGTTCAAACTGTACTTTGGAGCATTTGTTGGCGTTGAGCTTGGACAGGAAATGTTTGGCAAAGTTGAGTTTGTAGCTCAAGAATTGTTGCCATGGTGGACGGCTTGGTTGGCGATATTTATTCTAGGCTGGGCGCTTATTATTGCTTTCAGAACTAGGCGTCGACATATGGTTTGGTCATTACTGATTGGTTTTGTTGCTTACGGCACAAGCCACTACGGTTCAATACACTACGATGTTGGTATTGGCGCCTTTATTGGTGCCTTTATGGTTGGCATTTACGGGAATCTATTTACACGTTTAGCTAATGCACCAGCTGTAATTGTTACTATGCAAGGTTTGATTGTATTAGTACCAGGCAGTAAAACCTTTATTAGCTTAAATTCATATATTGTGGGTGAAGGTTTTGCTTCAGCAGAAACCGCAGGTCAACAATCTCTAATAATACTTATGTCCTTGGTAGCAGGACTTATTTTTGCCAACTCTGCGCTCCCTCCTAAGAAAAGTTTATAACCTTTCAAACCGTCAATTGATTAATTATTGTTCAATTGACGGTCATTCACCGATTAAAATTTGCACTCCTTGGTTAAAAGATATACGTTAATTTTGTTGAATAAAAATTAAACTAAATCAACGTCAAACTGCATGAAGCAGCTTTGGACTATAAAAATAATAATTTAAAAGCATACGGGGAGCACTGTCTAAGGCCGCACATTGGTTGTGCGTTAGGTCTTGGCTGGTACTGAGGTGGGTTGTACAGAATCCCTTACTGTTTTTCATTATGGAGGATTCTGTGTGACTGCTAAGCAATTAAGTTGGTTAGTCCCAACTGCCGTATTTGCTAATTCCGCAATGGCCGATGACATGCGTCTTAACCTTACTAAAGGGGTGACAGACATAAGTTCAAGTGTTTATGACTTGCACATGATCATTTTCTACATCTGTTGTGTGATAGCTATATTAGTTTTTGGAGTGATGTTCTATTCAATGCTCCATCATCGCAAATCAAAAGGCGTAACGCCGGCTAATTTCCATGAAAGCACCAAAGTTGAAATAATTTGGACCGCGGTTCCCTTCATTATTCTTATCGGTATGGCATTTCCAGCCACAAAAACCCTGATAGAAATGGAAGACACCAGTGATGCTGACCTCACCGTTCAAGTGACGGGTTCACAATGGAAGTGGCATTATAAATACTTTGATCATGACTTAGAGTATTACAGCCTCCTTGCTACCGCCCCTCAACAAATTGCGAACGAACGCGAAAAATCAGAAAATTATCTATTAGAAGTGGATCGCCCTTTGGTTATCCCTGTGGGTAAAAAAGTGCGCTTCTTAATTACCTCAGATGATGTAATTCATTCGTGGTGGGTACCGGAGTTTGCCGTTAAGAAAGACGCAAACCCAGGCTTTATAAATGAGTCTTGGACCCGTGTAAACGAGCCAGGTATTTATCGAGGTCAATGTGCTGAGCTATGTGGTAAAGATCATGGCTTTATGCCAATCGTGGTTATTGCCAAAGAGCAAGGTGACTTTGATGCGTGGATGAAACAAGAAGTTGAAATGGCACGTATCGCCAAAGAAGAAGAGCAAAAATTACTTGCCATGAACATGTCTTATGATGAGTTAATGAAAGTAGGTGAAAAGGCATACATAGCTAATTGTGCTGCTTGCCACCAAGTATCCGGTGAAGGAATTCCTGGTGTATTCCCAGCGTTAAAAGGCAGCAAAATTGCCATTGAAGATCTAGGCGCTCATATTGATATTGTTGTTAATGGTAAACCGGGTTCTGCAATGCAAGGTTACGGCAAGCAACTTGGCTTAAAAGACCTAGCAGCAATTGTAACTTACGAGCGTAATGCTTGGGGTAACAATACCGGTGACGCAGTGCAAGCTGCTCAAATTAACGCTTACTTAACAAGTCAATAGGAGGCATGTCATGAGTTCTATAGAAAATAGTGCAACCGATCATCACGACGATCATGAACACCATGGTGCCCCTAAAGGCATTATGCGTTGGATACTAACAACAAACCACAAAGACATTGGTAGCCTTTACCTGTTGTTTTCACTACTAATGTTTTTTATTGGTGGCGCAATGGCTATGGTTATCAGAGCTGAGCTCTTTCAACCAGGCTTACAAATAGTAGAACCAAACTTCTTTAACCAAATGACCACGGTTCATGGTTTGATTATGGTTTTTGGTGCGGTAATGCCAGCCTTTGTTGGTTTGGCAAACTGGATGGTTCCAATGATGATTGGTGCGCCAGATATGGCGTTACCAAGAATGAATAACTGGAGCTTTTGGATTTTACCGTTCGCGTTCCTTATCCTTTTAATGTCATTGTTTATGGAAGGCGGTGGTCCTGCGTTTGGCTGGACGTTCTACGCTCCTTTATCAACAACCTACAGTGGCGACAGCACAGCGTTTTTTGTGTTCTCTGTTCACATTATGGGTATCTCATCCATTATGGGCGCCATTAACGTCATCGTGACCATTTTTAACCTTCGAGCACCCGGCATGACATTCATGAAAATGCCGCTGTTTGTTTGGACTTGGCTAATAACGGCCTTCCTGTTGATAGCGGTCATGCCGGTATTAGCTGGTGCGGTAACTATGGTATTGACGGATAAGTATTTCGCTACGTCATTCTTTAGTGCAGCCGGTGGTGGCGATCCCGTCCTGTTCCAGCATATATTCTGGTTCTTTGGGCACCCTGAAGTTTACATCATGATTTTGCCAGCCTTTGGCATTATCTCTCAAATCGTTCCTACATTTAGCCGTAAACCTTTGTTTGGTTATTCTTCAATGGTTTATGCAACGGCCTCAATAGCGATTCTATCGTTTATGGTTTGGGCGCATCACATGTTCACGACGGGTATGCCATTAGCTGGTGAGTTATTCTTTATGTACTTCACCATGTTGATATCGGTCCCTACCGGCGTAAAAGTCTTTAACTGGGTAGCTACAATGTGGCGAGGTGCATTGACCTTTGAAGTACCAATGATGTTCTCCATTGCCTTTATTGTCCTATTTACCATAGGTGGATTATCCGGGCTTATGCTGGCCATCACCCCTGCAGATTTCCAGTATCACGATACCTACTTTGTGGTTGCTCACTTCCATTATGTGCTGGTAACGGGTGCCATCTTCTCCATTATGGCGGGTGCTTATTATTGGTTGCCTAAGTGGACAGGGCATATGTTTGACGAAGGTCTGGCTAAGTTACATTTCTGGTTATCGCTAGTATCAGTGAACGTTTTATTCTTCCCTATGCACTTTGTTGGGCTTGCTGGTATGCCTCGTCGTATTCCAGATTACGCGACTCAATTTGCAGACTTTAACGCCATTATCAGTATTGGTGGTTTTGCATTTGGTTTATCTCAGTTGTTATTTGTAGCTGTGGTTTATAAGTGTATTAAAGGCGGAGAAAAGGCGACGGATCAAGTATGGGAAGGCGCAGAAGGCCTAGAATGGGAAGTTCCATCTCCGGCTCCTTATCATACGTTTGAAACGCCACCGACCATTAAGTAACGGTCAAAAGAGGTTTTTATGAGTGCTCAACAAAATACTAAGCCCGATCACGTAAAGCTGATCAAAAAGTTGGTTTTTACCGTGGTATTTATGTTTGGTTTCGGTTTTGCGCTCGTGCCTCTTTACGATGTCTTTTGCGACATCACGGGGTTAAATGGGAAAACAAGTAATTCGGCGGCATCACAATCACAAGTCGTAGATGTTGATAGGTTAGTTACCGTAGAGTTTATCGCCCATACCCAAGGACGTTTGCCTTGGACTTTTGAACCAGAAATTAAGCGTATAAAAGTCCATCCAGGTGAACATCATGAAGTTAATTTTTAGTTTCGAATCAATCAGCAGGTGACATGGTTGTGCAGGCAATTCCTTCGGTTAGCCCGGGGTTAGCTGCAACTTATTTTAATAAAGTTGAGTGTTTTTGCTTTAACCATCAGCCGTTGGAAAAGGGCGAACTAGCCAAGCTAGGTTTGCAGTTTTATATAGACCCAGAATTACCAGCGGAATACGGCACCGTTACATTGTCTTACACCTTGTTTGATATTAGTGACAAGATTGAAGCATCTGCTTTTGCAGAGCTTTTTGCTGATTCAGAATAATAATGCTCATAGAGAGGGCAAATAATGTCTAGTGAATATCAAAAGTATTACGTACCAGCTCAAAGCCCGTGGCCAATTGTAGGGGCTATCGGCTTATTTTGCATCGCGTTTGGGGCAGGAGGTTATGTTAATGACGTAACCAAAGGGGAATCCGGTTTTAGCGGTTACTTGCTGCTGGCAGGCATACTGACCATTATATTTATGTTGGTTGGCTGGTTTAGAAACGTTATAGATGAATCAATGAATGGCATGTATAGCGCTCAAATGGACCGTTCATTTAAACAAGGAATGAGCTGGTTTATATTCTCCGAAGTGATGTTCTTTGGGGCATTCTTTGGCGCATTATTTTATGCCCGAATGTTTTCCGTTCCGTGGTTAGGCGGAGCTAGTAATAACCTCAGTACACATGAAGTATTGTGGCCAGCTTTTGAAGCTATTTGGCCGCTTGTTAAAACACCAGATGGAACAGCAACTGAAGCAATGGGTTGGACTGGGTTACCGTTATACAACACCATCATTTTACTTATTTCGTCAGTGACACTTCATTTTGCACATGTTGGACTTGAACATAATAAACGTTCTCAACTTAAAGTGTGGTTAGGTGCGACTATATTACTTGGCTGTATATTCTTGGTTTTACAAGTTGAAGAATATATTCACGCATACAGAGAAATGGGATTAATGTTGTCCAGTGGCATTTATGGTAATACGTTTTTCTTGCTAACAGGATTCCATGGTTTACATGTAACGCTAGGGACCATAATGCTTATTATTATGTTCTTTAGAATAGTGTTGAAAGAACACTTTACACCTGAAAACCATTTTGGTTTCCAAGCAACAAGCTGGTATTGGCACTTTGTTGATGTGGTTTGGGTGTGCTTATTTATATTCGTTTATATCCTATAAACAAAAGTTAAGCTTTGGTGTAAGGGCTTGGGTTAGGTTCAATAATACCAAGCCCAAGCAATATGAGTAACAACAACATTAGTGCGCCGGTAAATAACAATCGACGTCCTATAAAATGCGACATAGGTGGTGCTTTTTCATCACCTTTTAACATAGTAAACATTGCTTTAAACAAGTTGAAAATAATACTTAAAAGTAAAATGACGATGATGGCTTTAACTATAAATTCCATTGTCTTGCCTATATTTTAGTAGTTGGTTGTTAGGTTGAATTGGTCATGAAAAACGTATGCATATTTTAAAACGCTTTAAATTCACACCATGGTCGTTAGTGATTACTGTGACGGCATTTTTGATTTTGTGCAAGTTAGGCTTTTGGCAACTTGAGCGTGCCGAACAGAAACGTATTCTCCTAGAGCAAACCAGTGGCGTTGTTTTATCTCAACAAAATCTCTTAAACAGCATCACACTTGGTGACGTCTCTGAGTTAAACAATAAAGAAGTTACGTTAGAATTAACATTAGACAACCGGTCAATTTGGTTGATAGACAACAAGATATACCAAGGTCAAGCAGGTTATGACGTAGTGGTGCCGGCACTTGTTGGTAGCTCAGTTACTCACACTAACAATGATAGCTTTGTTGGCAAGAGTGATGGCTTTGTTAGCAATAGTTCTGTTAACAATGGTAATGCTTACGTTTTTGTTAATTTAGGTTGGTGGAAAGCGCCAGCAACACGAGCCGAGTTGCCAGAAGTGTTATTACCGGAAAAGGTGAACGTTACGGGCCTACTAAAAACCACTGATCTTGAGCAATTTACATTAAGTGACAAAACAGGTGAATACTCTTTTCCACAGCGAGTTCAGTCGGTTAATGCAATTTTGGAATTTCACAAAAATAAGACGCCTTCCACGAGCCCAGTGTTTTTGTATGCAAGTTCAAACACGATAAACCAACACCCTCAACTTTATAAACCCGTTGTTATGCCGCCAGAAAAACATGTTGCCTATGCGATGCAGTGGTTTTTGCTAGCGGTAGCGGCGGTGATTGTATTTCTCTTCGCTAGTTTGCGATCAGGTAGTTCTAAAACTAAAAGGAATAATAATGAAGTCTAAATCATTCTTTGGGATATTTGTGGCGATGGCTGTAGTGCCATTGGTGCTTGCATATTTAGTATTAAAAATGGGTTGGTATACGCCAGCAGCGACTAATAAAGGTGAGTTTTTACAACAAGAAATAGTTTTACCTATAAAAACTGAAACGCCCATGTGGAGCATTGTTTATCAGCCACAAACATCAGGTTGTGATGCGTTTTGTGAAGAGCAACTTTATGGACTAAATCAAACGTATTTAGCGTTAGGTAAACTGCAAAAAAGAGTCAATGCGTGGGTACTAACAAATGAAATGCCATTGCAAGATTATCCAGCGACAAAAGCCTATTCTGCTAATAATCAAGACTTAGACAGTGATCATATTTATGTAATCGACCCAATGGGCAAAGTTATTTTGAAGTACCCGGGAAGTCAAACGCGTGAAATCACAATTAGAACTAGTAAAGACATACTTTCTGATTTGAAAAAGCTGTTAAATTATGCTCGTATAGGTTAATAATTAAACATCCCGAATAATAAAAATAAGAAGGGTTCAGATGTTAAATTTTCGTTATAGATTATCTATTTTATCTTTGTTGTTAGTTTGTGTCGTTATTATATTAGGTGCTTATACTCGGTTGACTGATGCTGGGTTGGGCTGCCCCGACTGGCCTGGTTGTTATGGGTTTCTTACCGTACCTACTGAAGTTGCGCATATTGAATTAGCAGAGTCAGCTTATCCAGAGCGTCCAGTTGAATACCACAAAGCTAGAAATGAGATGGTTCACCGCTATTTTGCTGGTGGACTTGGCATGTTGGTTTTTGTCATGTTTATACTAAATGTTATGGCTAGACAACATGTAAAGCTTTCTGGATTATTGCTTGTTACCGTTGGCTTTCAAGCAGTATTAGGGATGTGGACAGTGACCATGAATTTAATGCCACTCGTGGTAATGGGTCATTTACTTGGCGGTTTTACTACCTTCTGTTTAATTCTCCTTTTGACGCTCAAACTCCGAACACAAAGCCTAAATCAAAGCGACATACTCCATGGTGTACCTGAGTCGGTTAATGTATCGTCAAAACTAAAACTAGTTATCAAAGCCAGTTTCCTTTTGGTTGTACTTCAAATTGCTTTAGGTGGCTGGACAGCAGCTAATTATGCAGCGGTTGCTTGCACCGACCTACCTATTTGTGAACCAGGTTGGCAACAAAAGTTTGATATTGGTAGCGCACTATCAGTGCCAACGGGTTATGAAGATTACGAGTTTGGAGTATTTCCTTACGAAGCAAGAATGACGATCCATGTTTTACATAGAGTAGGAGCAATGGTTGTAACCGCTAGTATTCTTATGCTGCTCTATCTTTTGTTTAGACAAACCCAGCTAAGGCCTTTTGGCATTGTAATCATGGCAATCACCACAATACAGATTGCCTTGGGGATCTCAAATGTTGTATTCCATCTCCCGCTGTATGTTGCAGTGAGTCATAACTTTGTTGGCTTGTTGCTACTCGCCAGTTTGCTGGTTTTATGGCATTACGTTTCAAGGCAACAAAAGCTACATCAACAAATAGAATTTAATAAAGTACCAAGTGAAAATCCCAATAATAACAGCATATTAATGCAACAAGGGGCGTAACAATGGCTTATTCAAATACCCTAACTAGTTCATTCAACTCATTTTCAGGCCTGTTAAAAGACTTGTATGAAATCACTAAACCTAAAGTGGTATTCATGTTAGTGATAACGGCAATTGTCGGCATGGTTTTAGCTCAATCAGGTTGGCCTCCTCTAGATCTACTTTTAGTATCGTCCATTGGAATTGGTTTGCTTTCAGCTGCCGCCGCGGCCATGAACCACATTGTAGATCAGAAAATTGATGCAAAAATGGCACGCACATACAACAGGCCCATTGCTAAAGGACGAGTAACAAATCGCTTAGCTATCATATTCTCATTCTCTTTAGCGGCATTTGGTTTTGCATTGTTATACGCCTTCGTAAATCCACTCACAGCGTGGCTAACGTTAGCCAGTTTGTTTGGATATGCCGTAGTTTATACCTTGGTATTAAAAAGACTTACTCCCCAAAATATTGTTATTGGCGGGTTAGCCGGTGCAATGCCACCACTTTTAGGTTGGGTTAGCATGACCGGTGATTTGCATCCCAACGCCTTTTTGTTAGTGATGATTATTTTCACTTGGACACCTCCGCACTTTTGGGCATTGGCTATTCATCGTAGAGATGACTACGCAAGGGTAAATATTCCTATGTTGCCAGTGACTCATGGTTTAGCATTTACAAAAAACGCTATTGTTTTATATACGGTACTACTTACGCTGGTCTGTTTTTTACCTTATTTGGTCGCGATGTCTGGCTTAATTTATTTGATATCAAGTACAATCCTAAACCTACTGTTTCTTAAATATGCTTGGCAATTAAAAGTAAGCGAAGACAAAAAAATAGCGATGGACACCTTTAAGTTTTCCATTTGGCATTTGTTAATTCTCTTTGTTGCTTTACTCGTTGATCATTTCTATATAATTAGATTTTAAATTATGACAAAAACTCAAACTCTTATCGTTTCAATATTAGCCTGTGTAGCATTTGCTGTGGGTATTTACTCGTCGTTGGATAAAGATGAATCGGTATCGAAAAATACACACTTGTATACACAACCAAGGGAACTTAAAGAGTTTGAATTAATCGATCAGAATGGTGAGCGCTTTTCCAAAAGCAATATGATGGGGCAGTGGAGCGTACTATTTTTGGGGTATTTGTCGTGTCCAGATATTTGCCCTACAACGATGATGAAGTTGAGCCGTCTAATTCCAGACTTAACTCAGGTTCAAGAAAACACTCAAGTACTGTTTTTGTCGGTGGATCCAAAAAGAGACAAAGTTGATAATATTCAGCAATATACAAATTACTTTCACGAATCAATATTAGGCCTTCGAGCGGAACATAAATCCTTATATCCATTTGTTCGAAACCTCGGCCTTATGTACTCCATTCCTCCTGAAGAAGTTTCAGAAGGTTACTTTGTTGATCACAGTGCCTCGGTTGTTCTAATTAACCCGCAGGGACAAATTCACGCCATGTTTAAACCCCATGTAGAGCTTGGCGAAATACCTTCCATTAATCCTGAAGTTCTATTGTCAGACTTTAAAATTATAACTGTGGAATAAAAATCGGTAATAACGGTAAATATCTGGAAATATAGATTTTTCAGACTACGCTAAAGTTAAATGATTTTTATAGAACTCCACAGAGCTGATGAAACTTGCATCAAAATTACACATTAGTGAAGCTGAAGCACTCAGTAAATCTCTAATTGAACTGCTGTCTTCAGAACAAGAAGTCTGTATAGACATTAGTGAAGTTAGTGACGCTGACACCGCTTCGCTTCAAGTATTGTGTTCACTGCAAAAGTCCCTCTCGTTAACCGATAGTGCAATAACTTGGAAAGGAGAAAGTGAATCCTTATCAAACATTGCAAATCAAATCGGGATTAAAGAGTTTCTAAAATTACCTAATTAAATTCAAGTTTGAACATAAAAGGTGACTTTATGAAAAAGATTCTGGCCGTTGATGATTCTGCTTCTATGAGGCAGATGGTTGGCTTCACTCTAAAAAACGCAGGTTATGATGTAACCGAAGCTAAAGATGGTCAAGAAGCACTAGACGTAGCTAGAGACGCTGAATTTGATGTGATCATATCAGACGTAAACATGCCTAATATGGATGGCATTGAGCTCGTTAGGAACTTAAGAACACTACCGCAATTTAAATTCACACCCATATTAATGCTTACCACGGAGTCTGGTACCAACAAAAAAGGTGAAGGCAAAGCGGCGGGGGCAACAGGCTGGATAGTTAAGCCCTTTAATCCAGAGCAGTTGTTGACCGTCATTAAAAAAGTCGCTCGTTAATTCTGCACATTTTTAAATGGGGTTGCTATGAGTATTGATCTCTCACAATTTTACGAAGTCTTCATCGATGAAAGTTTTGAAGGCCTTGAAACTATGGAATCCGAGTTACTTAATTTGTCCCCGGGTGACGTAGACAGTGAAATTATCAATAACATCTTTAGAGCTGCTCATTCTATTAAAGGTGGCAGTGGTACCTTTGGTTTTAATGCGATTGCCAATTTCACTCACGTAATAGAAACGTTATTAGATGAAATTAGAAACGGTGAGCGTGAATTAGCTGCAAATCATGTAGACCTAATGCTCAAAAGTATTGATTGCCTTAGGAATATGCTTAGGTCGATTCAAAATAATGACGAACAAGAGTCACAAGAAGCGAATACGCTTCGTGTTCAATTTGAAGCTATTTTGGAACAGAAGAACACCACTGATGATAGCAATACAAGCAATAGTGACGCGGTAGCTACGCAACCTGAATCCAATGGCGTTGCGAGTAAACAAACAAAAATACAGATTACCAACTTCTTTGAAATTAAGTTTAACCCTGAGTCTCATGTATTTAAGACGGGAAATGAACCTCTATTTATTTTTGAAGATCTAGCGGAGCATGGAGAGCTATCGGTAGAAGCAAATATTAAAGGCATTCCTGAGCTTGATAACTTAGTTGCTGATGATTGTTACTTAGGCTGGACAATCAATTTAGATACCACTAGTGATGAAGAAACCGTAAAAAGTGTATTTGAGTGGGTTGAAGACGACGCTGAAATAGAAATTAAACTAGTTGCCCAGTTTGAAGATGAAATCGAAGTGGAGAGTGAACTTGACGAGATTGAAGCGTCTAAACATGAGCCCTCATTAACGGAATCGTCAACTTCTGTAGATTTGGCTTCAGCGACTCCAGCAACAACTCCAGAGTCTCTACCAACAGATAATTCAAAGCAGAACGATTCAGCAACCAGTGATCCGGTGAAAGCAGAATTTAGACCGGTACAAAAAGCGTCAACAGACAATAAAAAAGAACCAACAAAACAAGAATCAAGCTCAATACGAGTAGGCACAGATAAAGTTGACTCACTTATAAACATGGTAGGCGAACTTGTAATCACGCAAGCGATGTTGAATGAGTTAGGTGAAGATGAGCAGATTGATCACGCAAAATTACTAGCGCTTAGAGAAGGGCTTGCGCAATTGGCTCACAACACCCGTGACTTACAAGAAAATGTTATGCGCATTAGGATGTTACCTATTAGTTTTGTGTTTTCTAGATTTCCTAGACTAGTACGAGATATCTCTCAAAAATTAGACAAAAAAGTTGATTTAGTTTTGAAGGGTGAGGGCACTGAGTTAGATAAAACGGTGATGGAAAAAATATCCGACCCTATGGTGCATTTGATTAGAAACTCGTTAGACCATGGTTTAGAAACCACGCCAGAACGTTTAGCCGCAGGAAAAAGTGAAGCGGGTAAAGTGATTCTTAATGCCTACCATCAAGGCGGTAATATTATTATCGAAATAATAGACGACGGACGTGGCCTTAATACGGAAAAAATCAGGTCAAAAGCAATAGAGAACGGGCTAATTACAGAAGAGTCCGTGTTAAGTAATCAAGAAATCAACGAACTCATTTTCAAACCCGGGTTTTCTACTGCTGATGAAGTTAGTGACATATCTGGTCGCGGAGTAGGCATGGATGTGGTTAAGCGGAATATTAATGCGTTAAATGGCACAGTGGAAGTTGTCTCTGAACCCAATAAAGGGTCCACATTTACAATTAGACTACCTTTAACATTAGCCATATTAGATGGTCAGTTGGTTAAGGTTGGCAACCATATTTATATCATTCCGTTAGTTTCTATTGTTGAGTCATTACAAATAGATATGTCAAAAGTAAATTCTGTAGGCGGTGGTATGGATGTATTGCGATTACGTGATGACTACATCCCTATTTTAAGAATGCATCAGTTGTTCAACCATCCAGAAGCTTGTCAAAAACTTCAAGGTGGGCTTTTAGTTGTAGTGGAAAGTGACAACGAAAAGGTCGGCCTACTAGTTGATGAGTTGTTGGCTCAGCAGCAGTTTGTAATCAAAAGCTTGGAAGAGAACTATAAGAAGGTAGACGGCATATCGGGCGCAACTATTTTAGGTAGTGGCAGCGTATCGCTCATTATCGACATATCCAGTGTAGTTAAAATGGCAGGCTTAAAACGAGCTGGCCATGTAGGTTTAGATTTTGACAAACCTCTATCGGAAGCGGTGTAGCATGAATGAAGTTTTATCAACAAGTCAGCTTGGTAACGACGATAACGTCGATCTGGTTCAGTATTTGACGTTCATGATGGACGACGAAGAGTACGGTATTGAGATCTTATCGGTACAGGAAATTAGAGGTTGGGAATCAATGACGAGCATTCCTAACTCAGAAGAATATGTAAAAGGTGTGATTAATTTGCGAGGAACCGTGGTTCCAGTCGTGGATCTGCGTATTCGCTTTAATCTCAGTAAATTTGATTACAACGAGTTGACGGTCATCATTATTGTAAAAGTGATGATAGACAAAAAAACGAAAATAATGGGCATAGTTGTTGATGCAGTTTCTGATGTTTACAACATCGAAAAACAAAAAGCCAAAAAGGCACCAGACATTGGTGACTCTGAAACAAAAAACTATATTGAAGGCCTCATAAATGTAGGCGACAAAATGGTAGTCCTTTTAGATCTAGAAAAAGTGTTATTAATATAACAAGGCAGGTGATGGTATGGGTTTTTTAAAAAATTTATTGGGTTCTTCTGATTCCACAGATCGACTTGTTCTAGATGCACTAGACAAGTCTCAAGCTGTTATTGAGTTTTATCCAGATGGCACGATTAAAACGG
This sequence comes from Psychrosphaera haliotis, assembly GCF_009728465.1. Taxonomy (GTDB): domain Bacteria; phylum Pseudomonadota; class Gammaproteobacteria; order Enterobacterales; family Alteromonadaceae; genus Psychrosphaera; species Psychrosphaera haliotis. The sequence goes on along the minus strand of NZ_WOCD01000005.1, from coordinate 676,260 downwards.
CCAATAATAATTTTTTAAATGTACTTGGATATCGATTAGAAGAAATCCAAGGTCAACATCACAGCATATTTGTAGATCGACGTGACGTAGCCAGTGATGAATATCGAAAATTCTGGCAAGACTTGGCTCGAGGTGAGTTTAAATCTGACGAATTTAAACGAGTAACCAAAAACGGTGAAGACATTTGGATTAGAGCCACGTACAACCCAATAATGGACAGTGAAAATAAGGTTTTTAAGGTTGTTAAATACGCATCTGACATAACAGAGCAAAAGAAAAAAGCGTCTGAATCAAACGGTCAGTTAAACGCTATTAACAAGTCTCAAGCGGTCATTGAATTTGAAATGGACGGTACAATCATTACTGCCAACGCTAACTTTTTATCCACAATGGGCTATTCACTAGAGGAAGTTAAAGGGCGCCATCATAGTATGTTTGCGCCGGATGGAATAGCTGAGACTAGCGAATACAAAGAGTTTTGGGCGAAGTTGAATCGCGGTGAATTTGATTTTGGCGAGTACAAAAGGCTTGGCAAAGGAGGCAAAACCATATGGATTCAAGCAAGTTATAACCCTATTGAGGACTTAGACGGTAACCCAATTAAAGTGGTTAAGTTTGCAACTGATATTACCGAGCAGAAAGAGATGGAAGAAGAGGCTCGACAAGCTGGCAATTTGGCACAGGCACTAACGCTTTGTCAGGCAAATGTCATGATTGCTAATAATGAATTAGAAATTGTTTATATGAACAATGAAGTGACAAAAATGTTCCGTAAACGAGAAAGAGAAATCACAAAAACGCTACCAAACTTTAATGCCGATAAGCTTATTGGCACCTGTGTTGATGACTTCCATAAAGATGCTTCTCATCAACGTAATATGCTAAAAAAACTTTCAGAACCGTATCAAACAAATATAAGAGTTGGGAAATTAACGTTTGAATTATTTGCTTCCCCTTGGGTTGACTCAAACGGTAATCGACTTGGAACGATTGTAGAGTGGGTTGATAAAACCAATGAAATGACTATTCAAAACGAAATTGCAAAAGTTATAGATGCTGCCACTAACGGTGATCTAACGATAAGAATTGCAGAAGATGACAAAGAAGGCTTTTTCAAAGAGTTGTCTATGGGCTTAAACCAAGTCGTTGGTATAGCCGAAGGTGTTATTCAAGATACCGTTAATATTTTTGATGCCTTGGCTCACGGTAATTTAACTCGCCGTATCGATACAGAATATCAAGGCATGTTCGATAAACTGAAACGCGATGCCAACGCTACTGTAGATAAGTTAACAGAAGTGATTGGGCAAATTGATCGCTCCGCTACTACAGTGAGCTCTGGAGCTGAGGAAATTGCACAAGGTAATGCCGATTTAAGCCAAAGAACCGAAGAGCAAGCATCTTCGCTTGAGGAAACGGCATCTAGTATGGAAGAGATGACGGCAACGGTAAGGCAAAACGCTGATAATGCCCAAATGGCCAATGACTTAGCTGAAGAAGCGGCAAGCAAAGCTGAATCTGGCGGCTCGGTTGTAGGTCGAGCTGTAGAAAGTATGGCGGAAATTAATGAGGCTAGTAAGAAGATTGCTGACATCATTGGCGTCATTGATGAAATTGCGTTCCAGACAAACTTATTAGCGTTAAATGCTGCTGTTGAAGCCGCGAGAGCTGGCGAACAAGGCCGTGGTTTTGCGGTTGTTGCCGGTGAAGTAAGAAACCTCGCTCAACGTTCTGCTGCTGCAGCAAAAGAGATAAAAGATTTAATTAGAGATTCTGTTTCAAAAGTTGAAGATGGTACCTCATTGGTAAATCAATCGGGTGAGATGCTTCAAGAAATTGTTAAAGCCGTTAGAAAGGTGAACGACACTATTAGTGATATTAGTGTTGCATCTATCGAGCAAACATCTGGCATAGAGCAAGTTAATAAAGCCGTTTCCCAAATGGATGAGATGACGCAACAAAATGCGGCACTCGTTGAGCAGGCATCAGCAGCTGGCGAGTCAATGTCGGAGCAAGCTCGTTCTATGAGAGAGCTCTTAACCTTCTTCAAAATGTCTGAGTCACAATTAAACGCCGCGCCTCGATTGTCCCAAAGTAATAGCCGTAAGGCGATTGCGCAGCCAGCACGAGCGGAAATTAAGTCTCCGGTTTCGTCGCAGCCTAGTGACGATGAAGAATGGCAGGAGTTTTAGTTTAACCAAATTTGCTTGGAACACGGGTAACAGCAAGGAGTAGGTGATTGGATAACAAAGAGTTTCTAATGACAAGCAAGGACTACAGCTTCATAAGTGAAAGAGTTTATGAAGCCTGTGGCATTGTTTTATCTGAGCAAAAAAAGACATGGTATACGCGCGCATTTCAAGACGACTGAGGAAGCTAGGGTTATCTTCGTTCTCTGAGTATATCTCGTATTTAAACAATAACGAGTCAGTTGAATTTGGTGAGTTTATAAATGCAATTACCACAAACTTAACGTCGTTTTTTAGAGAAACACATCACTTCGATTTTTTGAAGAAAACGGCGGTACCTGAGATATTGAGTCGGCATAAAAGTGATCACCGCGTGCGAATATGGTCGGCAGGCTGCTCACTTGGAATGGAGCCTTACTCAATTGCAATATGCTTAGACAAGCTTATCCCTTCAAACTGGGACTTCAAAATTTTGGCAACAGACCTTGATACCAATGTTTTAGAGTCTGGCAGAGAAGCTATATATGAAGGTGGTCAAGTATCAGGATTGAGTGATGCTCAACTAAAAAAATACTTCCTTAAAGATGGCAGTGCAAAGCGCTATAAGGCCAAGCCTTATCTCAAACAAAACATCAGTTTTAAACAACTTAATCTATTAAAAGAGTGGCCAATAAAAGGGCCATTTGACGTTATATTTTGTCGCAACGTGATTATTTATTTTGATCATGAAACCAAGGTAAAGCTGTTTAACCGTTATGCAAACTTACTGGCTCCGGGCGGGTACTTAATTTTGGGACACTCTGAGTCAATGGGAAGGGAAAATCTTCAGTTTAAAGGGTTAGGGCAAAACGTTTATCAGAAGATAGCGCAATGAGTGCAACGCAGTTCAAAGCGACACTGCCGGGTTTTGAACACATAAAACGTTATGTGGACAATGGTCGGAATATCGTAGTCGCAAAAATTTTACCGGGCGAGTTTTATGTAACAAAAGAAAAAGAAGCCATCGCAACAGTATTAGGATCATGCATTTCAGCCTGTATTTGGGACGAATACGCAGGCCTAGGCGGAATGAACCACTTTATGCTGCCATTAAAGGGGAATAACCATGGTCAAGAAATGTGGAAGTTTCACGATAGTTACAGTTGTCGGTATGGGATCTGGGCGATGGAATGTTTGATAAATGAAATTATAAAACATGGTGGCCATCGCAATAGAATGAAAGTGAAACTGTTTGGTGGTGGCAATATTATTAAAGAGATGCAAACGCCGATAGGGGAACAGAATATTGCCTTTGCTAAGGAGTTTATTCTAAAAGAAGAGTTGCCGTTAGTTGCTTCTGATATGGGTGGGCCTTGGCCACGAAAGGTGCTTTTTTATCCTCAAGAAGGAAAGGGATTGGTTAAACGTTTACAAAGTATGCATAACGATACGATTAAACTTCGTGAAGTTAAATACCGCTCGAAAATAGAAAAACCAGAGCATGAAACGTCCGATATAGAATTGTTCTAAAAGGTAAATCAATGATTAAGGTTGTAATAGTAGATGACTCCAAGCTGATTAGGATGATTCTAAATGAAATAATAAGTGCCGCACCCGATATGCAGGTGGTAGGTGAAGCTGAAGATCCGCTAGAGGCCAGAGATCTCATCAAGTCTTTAAACCCAGACGTTTTAACGCTTGATATAGAAATGCCAAAAATGGATGGCATTACTTTTCTTAAAAACTTAATGCGATTAAGGCCAATGCCCGTTGTAATGTTATCAACACTTACAGCAGAAGGTGCACCAATAACGTTAGAAGCATTGTCGATAGGTGCTGTGGATTTTTTAGAAAAGCCCAAAGTTGATGTTAAAGAAAGTCTTGGTAAGTATGCCGACGTACTAGTGGAGAAAATTAGAGCGGCAGCCGGCGCTCGACTAAGTCAAATCATTCGCTCAAGAAAGAGAGCGCAACAAAGTGATGCAGCCCCAGCAGCGACTGGAGATTTTAAAAAGAACCACTTAATCGCCATTGGTGCATCTACAGGTGGAACAGAAGCTATAAAAGAGGTAGTGATTAACTTACCCGCGAATTTCTGTCCAATTGTTGTGACCCAACATATTCCTCCCGTGTTTAGTAAAACGTACGCAGAACGATTAAATAAAGTTTGTAAAATGACGGTGCATGAAGCAAGTCATGGTCAGGTCATTGAACCTGGGCATATCTATATTGCGCCAGGTGATAAGCATTTAACGGTATTAAAAAGGGGCAGTAAGTTGTTATGTCAGCTGGATGACTCTGAACCAGTAAATAGACACAAACCTGCAGTCGATGTGTTATTTGATTCCATCGCAAAGTACATGGGCAAATATAGCTCGGGAGTGATTTTAACGGGAATGGGCGCTGACGGCGCTAAGGGTTTGTTAAGGCTCAAAGAGTCAGGTGCATATACCATTACTCAAGATGAGAACTCCAGTGTGGTTTACGGCATGCCAAGAGCGGCAAAAGAGCTAGGTGCTGGAAATGAGGAGTTACCGTTGGATAAGATCGCTAAACGCCTAATGGAGTTAGCGACCCGTTCGATATAGCTTTAAACAAATATAATTTTAAGTGAATATCGCATGGTTAGAGACTATTCACTTTCCTCATTTAACTCACTTGATAAGTCATCAGGCAATGTAATCCAAAGCTTACTGGTCCAATAAAAGCGGCCACTATTTTTAATAGATGGTGCCGTACAGTTATATTTGACGCGTCCTGTTTGAAGAGATTTAGGCGCTGCAATTTCAAATTCGAGATCGGAAATCCAAGTTGGTTTTACCGGACCTGATTGACCCGTGATAAAACAGGCTAACTGACTTTGGTAAAAGTCTTTTCCTTTAAGTTTAACTCTCCATAGAGGTCCTTGCTCAGTGTCTATTTTTTCAATGTTGCGAACTAAAGTTTCTGTTGGAGACTGGTTCTCAAAATCAAACGCTAAGCTTTTAATTTTGTTTTTTAGTGTTTTTGGATTGGCGTAAATGCCATTAGCAGGAAAACGAGTCAATGCTAAAAGGTCGCTAGTTTCATTAATAGCACCCGAGTGTTGAGCAAAACCCACAAACCCATTTTTGCCCAGGATAGCTTTAATATTGTCAGAATACTCACCAAACGGATAAGCGACCATTTTGTGATTTTGTCCTAACTGCTCTTTAATCATTTCTTCTGCGACTAGTATATTCGTTTCAATTTGTTTGTTGGTCAGTCCACCTTGCACTAAGTTTTCATGCTCCAAGGTGTGATTCATTATGTCACCGCCATGTTCCGTTAAGGTTTTAAGCTGTGACCAATCCATATATAGTTTGCTTGGCTTGACCATTAGCGGATTTACAAACACAGTAAAAGGCCAGTTTTTTTCTTTGAGCATAGGGAAGGCCGTGTCATAAACATTTCTAAAGCCATCATCAAAGGTAATTGCAATCCAATTTGGGTTAACCGGCTTATTGGCCTTTATGGCATCCACAATTTGAGTTAATGGCACAACTTCTAGGCCTAGTTCTTCAATCATGGCTAAATGCACAGCAAACTGTTGCGGAGAGACACTAGTAGATTTTGGGGTAGTTTCGCTAACATGGTGGTAAAGTACTACCGTTGCGGCGGAAACAGATTGATGCCATAACAAGCTAGTCATCGTCGTTAACATCAATAAAACACTAATAGGCTTAAGTAATAATCTAATCATATGTTATCTCTATTCCAATCCTCTGCGTGGTCAGGTACCCGCATCAATTTAAAAATTTGGCATTTAGCCTGGCCTATGATTCTAGCAAACATTAGCATTCCTATGTTGGGATTTGTTGATACTGCGGTTATTGGGCATTTACCCGATAGCCAATTTCTTGCTGGTACAGCGTTAGCTGGTTTGTTTATTTCGGTAATATTTTGGTTGTTGGGCTTCCTCAGAATGTCTACAACTGGCCTAGTGGCTAAAGCTAGAGGTGAAAAATCGGCAACTTCAGCAATATTGCACTTGTATCAAGGGTTGCTTTTAAGCGTAATCTTAGCGAGCTTTATTCTGCTATTTCAATCACCACTCTTCTCTCTTTAACTTTTGTATCTAGCGATGACCTTGCCATGCAAGCGACCTATGCATCGGCAAAAACCTATTTTGATATCCGTATTTGGGCCGCCCCTTTTGTATTGGCGAATATGGCCTTGTCTGGTTTTTTGATTGGCTCGGGCAAAACCAAATGGGTGCTTAGAGCCTTAATCGTTTGTAATGTAGTGAATTATTTGCTGACATTTTGTTTGTGCCTGTTTTGTCTTTTGGCGTTGCTGGCGTTGCGTTTGCCTCAGTGCTTGCTGAAATTGTTCAGTTTGGCATGATGATTTACTTAATTCGACCAGAGTTAAATAAGGTAGCGGTGTCCTTACAGTCAGTATTAACAGGCTGGATAGCGTTACTAAGAATGAACGGCAATTTGTTTATACGAAGCGCTGTATTGCAACTTTGTTTGTCGTTCATGACTATTTACGCGACGCAGTTTGGCAGCCAAACGGTGGCTATTAATTCCTTAATTATGCAGTTTTCTTGTTTATCTCTTTTTCATTGGATGGCGTTGCCTTTGCGTTAGAGTCATTAGTGGGCAATTGTGTAGGTCAAAAAAAGCAACGTAGACTTCGATTGTACATTACTCAAGGGATCAAAATGGGGCTAGCCTTCGCACTCGGTTATGCTGCATTTTATGTATTAACAGTTGATGCCATTGTTTGGCTTTTAACGGATATTGAGTCACTGAAGAGCGGAATTACTGGTTACTATATTTGGATTTATCTACTGCCATTAAGGGTTTTTTAAAGCTATATTTGATGGGATATTTGTTGGCTTAGGTTGGGATAAAGCATGAGGAACAGTATGATTGTCGCCGCTTTGTGTTTCTTTTCTATTATTTTACTGTCAAACGCGTTAACTGATTCGTTAAGCAATGCCTTCAACTACACCTACGCCTTCAAAATCATATTTATGGGCTGCATTTACAATATTCATGTTGGCAAGGGGCTTGTCGCAGTGGTTTATTTACGAATGAAATTTAAGTCTGAGATAACAACTAAGTTAGCTTAAGCATTTTCTAAATGCTTAAATTTTCTTTGTTTAATTGTGCTGATGACGAAAGAACGCCAATCGATTAGCAACAATACCTAGGTAGCCTTTAAGTGTGACCAGAACACCAGCAACATTATCGCAACAGCGGGGATTTGCCACCAATCCAACGTTTGCACCTAAGTAAAGACCGAACCACCCAATACAAAAAGACATAGTCCAATAATAAAAAGCGAACACTGCGCTTTGGGTTTCGCCCCATCGCACTAATGTCCGCTGTAATTTATCTGGCTTTGCCATGCTCAACAATCAACTTAGTAGTAAGAGTGCTCACCAGCTTGGTGTTCAGTGACGTCTTTAACGCCAGTCACTTCGCCGTCAAACTGTTGTAGCATTTGAGTTTCAATACCATCTTTTAGTGTCACATCTACCATAGAACAGCCGTTACAACCGCCGCCAAATTGAAGAACAACGATACCGTCTTCCGTCAATTCAACTAAGTTTACGTGACCACCGTGGCTCGCTAACCCTGGATTAACTTCAGACTCAATGAAGTATTGAATTCTAGCTTTAAGCGGAGCATCTGATGACACTTTACGTGCTTTTGCATTCGGCGCTTTCAGCGTATATTGTGAACCCATTTGATCGGTAACAAAATCAATCTCAGCGTCTTCTAAATACGGCTGACTTTCTTCATCTACAGCAGCTTCAAAGCCTTCATAAGAAAGGATTTTGTCTTCTGGCTCTAGTGAATCTTCTGGGAGTAAGATACGCCACATCAGCACTGCTAGACCGGCGTTTACTACAAAAACTCTAATTCTAGTGTTTGGTGCTTGCGTGTCCAACAGCTTTACAAGTGCTGTTGCGCTGATTCTGAAATATTGATCATAATAATATCTGACTAATTACTCGGTTATTTGCAATGATACGTCTATCGCTTATTTACTGCAACCTTGACGCCTTTTAGTTATCTATATGTTTGGGCAATTTTTAACAAATAAACCCCTGTTTACAGTTATTCAACGACTAACTTTTAGTCAGACTTGTTGTTTCATATAGTTACTTGTTATCTTTAACTTAATTAATAATAAAAGATGGCTACTGATACCATGAATAAACTTATCTCAACAGTAAAAACAGCCTTTTTACTGCTTTTAGCATTGTCATTTACAGCGGCGGCAAAAACACCGCTTCATAATGAATTATCGTTTTACTTGCCTGCTGAAAATTACAATCAAGCTATCCCAACTCCAGAGTCTGTATTGGGCTACCAAGTGGGTGAATGGCACGTAAGGCATGACCAGCTGGTGGCTTATTATAAAGCGCTAGCCGCGGCCAGTGACCGAGTAGAAGTGAAAACCATTGGTTATTCACACAGCAACGAGAGTTGTTGCATGTCACTATTACTAATCCAAATCGTGTTAGTTCGTTAGAAAACCTTAAAAAGCAGCGCTCTGAGTATTTTAATGAAAATAAGAAAAACAACTCAAATAGCAAATCAGCGCCGCTCATTGTAAACCTAAATTACAGCGTGCACGGTGATGAATCATCGGGTAGCAATGCCTCAATGTTGGTGGCGTATTATTTAGCGGCCTCAAACAGCGCGATGGTTAATCAGTACTTAGATGAAATGGTGATTATTATTGACCCAAGCCTAAATCCTGATGGTTTGAGTCGTTTTGCGCTTTGGGCCAATCAGCACAAAGGCAAAAACATTAACAAAGACCCAAATAACCGTGAACATAATCAAGGTTGGATTCGTGGTCGCGTAAATCAGTATTGGTTTGACTTAAACCGTGATTGGTTATTGCTACAACATCCAGAGTCGCAAGCGCGAATTGCTGAATACCAACAATGGCGTCCGCATGTATTAACGGATCACCATGAAATGGGCACAAACAGCTCGTTCTTTTTTCAGCCAGGTATTCCTTCGCGAAAAAATCCACTAACGCCAGATAAAAACGTCGCGCTGACTAAACAGTTAGCCACGTATCATGCAAAAGCCTTTGATGAAGCAAACAAGCTTTATTTTACTGAAGAAGCTTTTGATGACTTTTATGCAGGTAAAGGTTCAACGTATCCTGATTTGCACGGCAGTATTGGTATTTTGTTTGAGCAAGCCTCTAGTCGCGGCCACATTCAAGAATCGATTAACGGTGATTTAGATTTCCCTACCACTATTAAACATCAAGTAATGTCTTCGTTTTCAACGTTAGAAGGCAGCCTGAAAAGTAGTGATGACTTAAAAAGCTTCCAAGACGAATTTAAATCGAGTGTTAAAAGCTTAGTAAAAAAAGCCGATTTTGATGGTTATTTATTAACTGAGAAAAACGACAAAACAAGACTTAACAAACTGTTAGCGCTTTTATCTAAACATAATATTAAATCTTACGCGTTAAACTCTGATACTAAAGTGAACGGTAAAAAGGTAATTGCATCAAATTCTGTTTACGTGCCTTTAAATCAACCACAAGTCAGACTAATTCAATCAATATTCTCAACTCAAACATCGTTTAACGACAATACTTTTTACGATGTATCGAGCTGGAATTTAGCGTACGCGTTTAATATTCAATTTGAAAAAGTAGAGTCTGCAAGAAAGTTAAAGCTGTCAAACACACCTTGGCAGTTACCGCAAAATACAGCCGCTAAACTTGATATGAACTCAGCATATAGCATTGCTATCGATTGGCATGACTTTAACGCGCCAGCACTTATTTATGAGCTATTAAACAACGGAATTAAAGTAAGAGCTGCGCTTAAACCATTTAATGCAAACACCATTGCTAGCATTAACTCAAATACAACAAGTGGTCAAAGCGCGAAGGCATTTGCGGCAGGCACAATGTTAATTAATGCAGGTTTGCAACAAGAAGGTTGGCAAAACAAGGTCAACAAAGCGTTGAGCAAATACCCGGTTAGCGTATCTACAATCAAGAGTGGCTTAACATCTACGGGCATTGATTTAGGTAGCCGATTGATGATGCCTGTTACCTTGCCAAAAGTTCTAATGGTGGGCGGCATAGGTGCAAATCTATATGAAGTGGGCGAAGCTTGGTACATGCTAGATAGTCATGTTGGCTTTTCTCCAACCATCATAAATAAAAGCAGCTTAGGTTATGTAAACCTATCGGATTACACGCACGTTGTATTAACGGACGGCAGCTACTCTAAAAAGATGAATCATTAGCTGATGATTTAAAAGAGTTTGCTAGGCAAGGCGGTACAGTTTGGGGACAAAAACGTGCTGCGTTATGGTTGGCCAAAGAAGGGCTGTTAAAAGTAGACACTATTGCTCAAAGCGAAATGTATAAGCGTTTTAATTCGGACGATTTAAAGTTTGGCGATAAAGAAGCACTAGGCGGTAAGCAACGTGTAGCTGGTGCTTTCTTTGAAGCAAAGCTTGATTTATCGCACCCGCTGGCCTTTGGTTTAACAAACAATACTATTGCGCTATTTAAAAACCGCACAGACTTATTGTTAACACCAAAAGTACCTTTTAGCTCAGTAGCAACTTATACCGACAAGCCTTTAATGGCTGGTTATGCCGACAATACCAATGTAGAAAAAATTGCCGGAGCGACTGGACTAGTAGCGCAAAGAATGGGCCGAGGAGTGGTCATCGGAATGACGGATAACCCTAACTTTAGAGCAATAATGTACGGCTCAAATCGTTTATTTGTTAATAGTTTATTTATGGCCCCTGCGGTTCGTTATTAAATAAACAAACGTGTTGCGCCACAGGCAATATAAACGTCGGTGGCGCCCGCGTTCTTTAAGGCAAGGGTAGCAGCTTTTATGCTCGCGCCCGTCGTCAAAACATCGTCTATCAATAATACTTTTTTATCTAAAATTGGCTCTATGGCAATAAACGCATTGGCAATATTGGTTAAGCGTTTTTCTCTATTACTAGCCGACTGTGCTCTCGTATATTTATGTCGAACTAAACCTGTATATACAGGAATTTCAATCTCCTTTAAAAAGGCAGACATGATAAGCACAGACTGATTGTACCCGCGAGAAACCCACCTTAACGGATGAAGTGGAAGGGCACATACAAGATCGATTTCAGGCCAATTTTGTTGCTCAACTTGGCGTGCTAAAAGGTATCCAATTAACCGACTAGCTTGCAGCTCCTGTGAAAATTTAAGCTGGCTAAGCCACATTGATAATGGCCAGCTATAGTCTCCAATGGTGGCAATGCCATCAACATTATCACAAACAAGCTGAGCCATTATTTCAGTTTGAGTTAAGTCCAACCCGTTGGGTAAAAAGCGCAAATCATTAAAACAAACCCTGCATAATGTTGGCACCCGATGCCTTCGGGTTTGTTTTATTTTTTCATTACATAAACAGCAGGGTGCAACACTTTGAATGAAGGGAATAATCCAAGTAAACTTCGTCAATAATTGATCAATAACGGTTCGCCTTTGGGTCGATAATTTTAAATAGAATATAGGTATAAGTGACTTATGAATGATGCGCCAATAATCCTGATCCATGGATGGGGAATGAATAAACAAATTTGGAACGGTGTATTAGACTCACTTAGCCCTGAGCTATTAGACAGAGTGACCGTCGTGGATATGCCCGGCTATGGCAACAACACCGAAACACTTGAACGTTATGATATCGACGAACTTGCGGGTTGGTTAAAATCTATAGTTAAACAGCCAAGTCATATTGTTGGTTGGTCGTTAGGCGGTTTGTTAGCAATCAAATTTGCTCAGCAATACCCAGATTTAACGGTAGGCGTTGGTTTAGTTGCAAGTACACCTAAGTTTATGGAAGAAGGCGACTGGCTTGGTATAAAGCCGAATGTATTGGCGATGTTTTCAAAGCAACTGCTGGTTGATCATAAAGACACGGTAAAGCGCTTTTTAAAGATACAGGCGTTAGGTAGCGAGTCGATGCGAGCAGATTTAAAACAAATTCAAGAGTGGGTATTTTCTGTGCCTGACCCAAAAATTGAAGCTTTAGATGCCGGTTTAACAATGCTTCAAAATGTTGACTTGAGAGAAGAGTTTTCCTCATTAACTGTACCTGTGAATGCTCTTTTAGGTCGCCTAGACTCTTTGGTGCCCAATAGTGTTGAGCACAAACTAATAGACTTGTTACCAGGCGCAAAAATAACGGTAATGCCTGGCGTATCACATGCCCCATTTATTTCGAAAAAAGAGCAATTTATTAAGTGGTTACAAATTCTGTAATGAAATAGGTCTATTAACCATATTTTATATAGCAAATAATCACTTTAAAAAATGCCTAAAGTGGTTAATAATTGTACTTCGAGTAGAAGTTTAATTCAGAGGTGTTCATGGAACTAAAATCTATTCCAAGTGCGATACAGTCGGGCTTAAATGGTTATCAAACCGCTGAACGAGGTTTAGCGCAAGCTGCAGACAATATTAGTAAACTAAATCTTGATGCTAATACCGCGGCCAAAGGGGCGACAGAGGCTGTACAGCAAGCCCCGCAGGTCAGTTTAACTACTGAAGCTGTTAATTTAGTGGTAAATGAGCATTTAGCGAAAGCAAATAGTAAAGTGATTCAAACAGCGGATGAAGTTGTTGGCACACTTATCGATACCAAGGTATAGATTCTGAGGTATATTCCAAGGTATAGGTACTAAGGCGTATTCTAAGACGTAAATACCAAGGTATCGTACAAACTTTTGCCCAGACTTAACTTTGACACGTTTTAGTCTTTTACATTAAGTAACTTTGAAAAGGTAACACTAGTTAATGTCATTAAATATTCCTCCGCATATTCCACAAGTTGTTGTGAATGCATCAGTACCTTCTACTGAAGCGTTAGTGCGTAGTAATGCCATTAAGGAAGTGGTTCCAGCCGCGGTTAAAGTGGAGGCAAATGTCCCACAAAAATCGAGAGATCAAGAAGCTCGTTCACCAATTACCGAAGATGTAACTTATGAGCGAATTTCACCTCAAAGTAATAAGGTTATTCCTGACGACCCACAAGGTGGCGAACAGGGCAATCAAAACCAAGAGTCTAATGGCACACCGTCAGATCAAGAACAGCCGGACAACGCAGCTAGTGATGACCCTTCAGACATTACAAATGCTGTTAAAGGTGAAAGCAGCGATGAATCGGCACAAAGTGACGAGTCAAAAAAGGCTGATGAACAACAACGTCAGCAAGAACTAAGCGAAATTCAGCAATTATCAGCTCGAGACATGGAAGTGCGAAATCATGAACTAGCGCACGCCGCTGTTGGTGGTAGTTATGCTGGTGCTCCAAGTTATGAATATCAAACTGGGCCAGACGGTAAAAAGTATGCTGTAGGTGGTGAAGTTTCAATTGACGTGTCTAAAGGCGCAACGCCACAAGAAACAATAGAAAAAATGCAAACGGTTAAAGCCGCAGCGTTAGCTCCAGCAGAACCTTCTTCGCAAGATAGAAAGGTAGCGGCGGAAGCAAGTCAAAACATCGCAGAAGCACGTGTAGAGCTCGTAAGGGAGTCTGAGCAGAAGAGGCAAGACGCAGCAGCGTCAGTAAAAAGTTCATTTGATCAAGCGGTAGATGATGGCGCAACTTCACCAACCGGTTCGCAAAGCGGTACAGAAAACAATTCATCAAACAGCTCACAAAGCTATTCGTCAAACGTTGAGAGCGCTCAACTTCAAAAAGCCTCAAGCGTCATAGCACAACGTTACAATACAAGTTACGTAGAAGAAACGGACCCATCTAGTCAGTTCACTGCAGTAGCATAAGTATTAGAGCATGTTACTTAGGCGTTGGTAAATACACTTCATCATGGTGTGCTTTTAACCAGTTTTTGGTTTGGCCACACTCATCACAGAACTCTGCATTTAACTGCCAAAACTGCTTACTATGATTCATGTGTTTACGGTGACACAACTCATGAATTATCACGCATTCAATAGCCGACTCAGGGGCAGCCATAAGCAGCGGATTAAGAATTATTTTACCGTTGTTATAACAACATCCCCATCGCCATTGATAAAACTTAAACTCAAGAGCAGTGCTGGAGAGACTCGTTTTTTCTTCACACAGCTTTAATAGTGTCGGCAGATATTGTTTTGCCTTGTTGAGGTAAAACTGATGAAGCTGTTGCCTAACTTGAATGTCTCGATTTTTCACACGACCAGAAAGACTGATCATTAATGTGTTTTGGTCAGGGAGATAGTGCCAGGAAGTTTGGTGTGTTTTCACGACTTTTAGTTCTAGCGGTTTTCCCATAAACCAAATAGGCTCGCCGTTTTTGTACTCACGTATGAAAGATGGTTTTGTTGCTGCAATGGTTAATCGATCTTTTAGCCAATGCTGTTGTTGGTTTAGGAAGGTTTCTACTAATTCTTGAGTGCATAGCGGAGGGGCTTTTACGACTACTTCGCCCTGGTGAATTTCAATAGCTAAACGTTTACGTCGTTGATGCACTTTAACTGTATAAGGCAAGGGCGCCTCAACGCTAGTTAAAGAGATAAAAAAAGCACCAGGCTTTACAGTATGTTTAGCTGTTCGCCATGGTGCTAGTAATTCACTAATCAATGAAAATAATTACTTTTTCTTAACTAGCTCAAGTGCGGCACTTTCTATTTGATCAAATAGCTCACCATAAGTACGTGCATTAAAGCCTTTGCTAAGGATTTTGTATTTGCCATTAACAACAAACGTTGGAACGCCCGTTAAAATGCGTTTACTTGCATATTCATCTTGTAGCTTTTTCATGTTTTTAGCTTGTGCCTTCACGCCAAAGCTATTAAACGTTTTTTCGAAGTCTTCGCCACTTACACCGTTCGCGATGAATATTTGGCGCACGTCTTTTTCACTTGTGAATACAGAGCGGTTTTTATGAATGTATTGGAATATCGCATCGCTTATTTCTGGTTTGTTTAATCTGTCTCCCGCCACCAATGCTTTAGTTAGCATAAACTGGATGTCTGGCCCCGCAGCTCTTAAAAAATCGACGTGGCTTTTTTCAAACTTGAAATTTGCGTTATCTGCTTTCGCTGACAGACGTTTTGCTAAAGGTTCATAAGTGAAACAATGCGGACAGTAATACGAAAAGAACTCTTTAATTTCTGGTGTTGACGTTGCTTTTTCACTAATAACTTCATAATGAACGCCTTCTTTTAATGTTTCCGCAGAAACAGAAAGACTTAATAGGCACACAGCCAATAGACTTAATAACTTCTTCATTCAATACTACCCTTAAAAATTTTTAATAATTATTGCGACAACGATACAAGATTACAACTTAAAAGTGGAGACTAATATCCTAACTTAAGTAATGGTTGTTCTATCGCAGAGAGCTGCTCTTTAAGCGCTAAAACTTGTTGTTCCCAGTATTTGTCTGTATTAAACCAAGAAAAGTTCCTTGGAAATGCTGGATCAGACCATCTTTTTGCTAACCAAGTCATATACATAAGCATACGCCTTGCACGAAGTGGCTCTATAATCGCAAACTCTTCGTGATTAAAAGGCCTAAACATTTCATAGCCCTCAATAATGGTATCAAGCTGCAACGTCTGTTGTTGCCTATCACCACTTAACATCATCCAAATATCTTGAATGGCAGGGCCGGTAATACAGTCATCAAAATCTACAAGTACCGCGTCATCTGATTCTGAACCCGGTTGCCACAAAATATTACCCGTATGGCAATCACCATGGAGGCGAATGTTTTTCAGGTTGTTTGGCAAATGTTGGCAGCTTAACGTTATGACTTTATCAAGGTCTTGGAAAAAGGCGTCTTGTAAATATCTTGGAACAAGTTCACTCTTTCTTAGATACTCGGCCGCTTCTGTTAAGTCTTGTTTAATATTGATTGTTAAACGATGTTCAAACGGTTTTGCGTCACTAATATTATGGATTCTTCCTAACAGTTGACCTAAACGCTCTAAATGATCTAAATCATCCAGTTCAAACATTCGACCACCTACGCTTGGAAATAAGCTAAAGCGGTGACCGCCATACTCAAGCAAGGTTTTACCGTCAAACTCAATAGGCGCAACCGCTTCAATATCGTGTTCGGCCAATTCCAAACTAAACTGGTGCTCTTCAATTATTTGTTCGTCGCTCCAGCGCTCAGGGCGATAAAACTTTACCACGTAGCGCTTTTTTTCTTCCGCTACAAACTGATAAACCCGGTTTTCATAGCTATTTAATGCAAGTAACCCTGACTCCGGATAAATACCCGTTGACTCAATTGCATCAAGAATTAAATCTGGTCCTAGCTCTGAAAAATCAAATTGTGACATTAACGTCCCTTAAAAAATCGAGTCTCTTCTGAAACTTCTAACTCACCATTGGAGCTACGTATAATAATAGTTATGCCAGTTACCGGACGCTTTAACTCAACCGGGTCAACGGCAATACTTATTGGTTGGTTGTACACTTCACCCGCCGCAACAGCAAATTCACGCTCGCCATAAAACTCATAGTCGGATAAACCGTCAACAGAAATTGAATAAGTCGCATTTGTCTGGCTCTTGTTCAATACTTGTAGGGTAAATGTGTTTTCAACTAAACCATCATTATTAACACGATAAAGCGCATTTCTATCACGTTCAATGTTTAGTTCCAATGGGATACGTGACACTACCTGCCATACAAATGCAGCAGACATTATTACGGTAACTAATCCATAGCCAATTAACTTAGTACGAAGCTTTTTAGTAGGTTTGCCTTCCAAACTGTGCTCAGTAGTATAAGAAATAAGACCTTTTGGATAGTTCATTTTGTCCATGGTCTCATCACAAGCATCAATACAGGCACCACAGTTTATGCACTCGTACTGTAAGCCATTTCGGATATCAATGCCGGTTGGGCAAACTTGTACACACAAGTTACAGTCAACACAGTCGCCCATGCCAATCTCTTTAGGATCTGCCTTTTTAGGGCGAGGACCACGTTTCTCACCACGTGCAGCGTCATAGGTAACTGTGTAGGTATCTTTATCAAACATTGATGATTGAAAACGAGCGTAAGGGCAGATATGCAAACACATAATTTCACGCATCCAGCCAGCGTTTGCATAAGTACAACCTGCAAAAAAGAGGGTCCAACCTACGACCATGGCAGAAGATTCAAAGGTGAAAAAGTCGATGAATAACTGATCAACCGGCACAAAATAACCAATGAAAGTAAGTGAGGTTAATAATGAAATAACCCACCAAGCAGTATGTTTTAAGCCTTTTTTCCAAACCTTTGTAAAGCTAAGCGGCATGGAATCAAACTTTTTACGTTTGTTAGCTGAACCTTCAATTTTTTCTTCAAACCAAATAAACATGAAGGTCCAAACGGTTTGCGGACACATATATCCGCACCAGACTCGACCATAGAAGGTAGTGACAACAAACAGGAGGAAAGCAGAAATAATTAACAATGACGAGAAAATAGTTAAATCTTGAGGCCAAAGCGTTAGCCCAAAAATATTGAATTGTTGATTCACAATATCCAATAAAATTGCTTGTTGACCATTCCAGTTTAGCCAAGGCAATAAGGCAAATAAGCCTAAAAAGAATATACCCATTTTACGACGTATAGCCTGATGTAAACCTTTAACTGCTCGCACATAAATGCGACTTCGTAGGTTATAGGTTGCATTTTCATCTACTTTAGGCTTGTATACCTTTACGTCAGCTGGGATGTTCTTTACGTCAATGCGATCGTTCATTGTTTTACCTGCTACTGTATGTCAAAACAAATTATAAGTCAGAAACTGAAATAATAATGAAACTAAATTATAAAACGTTGATCTAATTCTATAGATCATCATTTTGTTAAAATTTGATGCCAATTATTGGCTGTTGTTCAAATTGGAGTACCCATGAAGTTCTTAATTTTTATTATATTAGTGATTACTGTATTAACGGTTGATCACCCTGAAGTAAATAAAGTTAGAAGCTACCTCGTAAATCTTATTGGCCAAACTGCTGAAGGCGAATACTCAAGAGGTAAAGTTCCGCAACGTATTTATAATGAAATCAGTATGCAATTTGATTCATTTAAGCCTCGCGAAGAGGAATACGTTAAAGAAATTACCAAAAGCTCCAGAGACTTAATGACCTTTTATGGTACTTACTGTCAAAACGGTGAATTTAACCCAAAAATGTCGGCTTACAATGTTCGAGTTGTCTGTGTAAAAGTAACTGAGCAGTTTACCGACTTGGAAAACGAAATTATTCGAAAACGAGACTAATTAAAAGTCATCGTAAGGGGCAATGGATATGCCTTTCATCGTATAACCCACTTGAGCTAACTCTCCACTCCACGTTTCCGTCGCTATTTTACCCGTCACCCAAATTGGGTCGTACATTGACGAGGCTGGCGCACCTTCTTTAAACGTGACATGAATAATTTGATTCGATGGCGGTGGTGGAACGTGTACGCAAGCACCAAAATACGGAACCAATAAAAACTCCGTTACCAATTCATTTTCACCTTCAAGCGGCACAACAAATCCAGGAATTTTAACGGTTTTACCATCTAGTTCTTTTACTACGGGGGCATTGATAGATTGAGGACCGGCCATGGCATGACCAATTTCTTCAATGGTAGGAATGGCTTTCACATAATCTTTAGGTTCTAAATCAGACCACTCTAATTCCTTCACGTCATCATTAGCGAAGGCAGGCATTAAAAAAAGTGAAAATGCGAGAAGAAAACCAGAGCGAATTAAATGTGATGTCATAGTGCGTTAACCTAATTGATTAAATATGAGGCCGCAGAATACCTTACAGGTGGCTAAAAAACCAAGTCTATCTGTTATTTTTGCGATAAACGTGGTTACATTATCGACTAGTGAATAAAAAGAACTTAAATGTATGACCGATCGTAATATCCAATGGCAGATAAAAGCGTTTGCCGAACTCACAGTGACCGAGCTGTATGACATTTTGCAGGCACGTTCAGACGTATTTGTAGTGGAGCAGACCTGTATCTATTCAGATATGGATGGCGTTGATAAACTACCTGATTGTTATCAACTTTTTGCTTATGACGGTGACCAATTGGTTGGAACTTGTAGGCTTATTGCAAAAGGGATTGCGTATGATGAGTACTGTGCCATTGGCCGAGTATTAATTACCGATTCATACCGAGGAAAGAAGTTAGCAGCGCCAATGATGGAAGCAGCAATAGCGGAGGTTCAGCGTTTGTGGCCAACGACAAAATGCAAAATTTCGGCACAACAACATTTAGAAAATTTTTATGAATCTGTGGGTTTTGAAACCGTGACAGAAATGTATTTAGAAGATGATATTCCACACATTGGAATGATTTTAAATTAAACAGGGCTAGCATTTTTTATTTAAATCAATAGAATGGCGCCCGAAACACCAAGGGGTGTATGCGTGTAAAAGCGACATACTGAGACGTTAATCGGACCCTTAGAACCTGATCCGGCTTGTACCGGCGTAGGGATGGTAAATCCAGGACTACTCGCGCTTACGACCGGGTCTTTTGTTAATTTTATCTACAAGAGATCCAAATATGACACTTAATAAAACTGCAATTGCAGTATTAACCGCACTTCCGTTTTTCAGTTTGGCCGCAGAGCCAACAAGCAAAAACAACGCTATTGAAACCATTGAAGTAAAGGGTGAACTTTTACCCACTCCAGAAAGCAAAGCCGCAAATTCGTTGCAAGTTTTAACGCAAGAAAGCTTAGAGCAATCAGGCGCTAGCCATTTACAAGACGCATTACAGCAACTTGGTAATGTGAACTTTGCCGCAGGTGCTTCTCGTGCTCGTTTTATTCAAATTAGAGGCATTGGCGAACGTAGCCAGTTTGTTGACCCAATAAACCCATCTGTTGGTATGGCGATAGACGGTATTGATTACTCGGGTATTGGTACCGCCGCTGGCTTGTTTGATATTGGCCAAGTAGAAGTTTACAAAGGGCCACAAGGTAGTAGCGTTGGAGCAAACGCAATGGCCGGCTTCATTAATATGTATAGCACGCAACCTCAAGAAAACGCCGCTAACCGCTTTCGTGTAGAAGCCGGTAACTACGGCTTGTTTAATGTAGGTATTGCCGCAGGCACGGAATTCAATTCTGATGTACAAGGGCGTTTTTCGTTAAACCAGCTAACAAGTGACGGCTTTGTTGAAAACAAAACACTGAACAAAGACGATACAAATGACATTAATGAATTGTCGTTTAGAGGCTTGTTAGATGTAGAGTTTAACAACGAAGTGACTTCACAGTTTGTTTTGCATTACTTTGACATTGATAACGGTTATGACGCATTTTCACTAGACCAAGACCGTACAACACTGTCGGACGAGCCTGGTGAAGACAAACAAGAGACTTTAGCATTAGGTGTTAATACAACGTATACCGGATTTGAAAACACCGACCTTACCGTGATGTTAAGTCATAGCGATTCAGACTTAGCCTACGGTTATGACGAAGATTGGACATTTGTTGGCATTCACGAAGATGGTTATTCGTCCACTGACAACTATATGCGTGACCGAGTGGCAAACCAAGCTGACATCAGGTTTGTAAGCAAAGATAAAAGCTGGGTAGCCGGAGTTTATTTTCAATCTAAAGACGTTGATTTAACACGTGAATACACTTGGTTATCAAATAACTTTGTTAGTAACTATGAGCAAACAAACGCCGCTATTTATGGTGAAAAACGTTATGCGCTAACAAACGACATTAATATTTCTGCAGGTTTACGAATCGAAAACCACGATGGCGACTATTCAGACTCTAACTTAGTGAACGAAAGTACCTCGGACACTATGATTGGCGGCCATTTAACGGCGACCAAACAGTATGACGAAAACACTATGGTTTATACACGTTTAAGTCGTGGATTTAAGTCTGGTGGTGCTAACGGCGAAGCTTTAAGTAAATTAAACGAACCAGGCCTAGAGCGTTACTACAATTTACTTCGAGAGAATGGCAGCTTTGACCCAGAAGTATTAAACAACGTTGAATTAGGTATGCGTTATAACAATACAGACCGTGGTGTAAAAGCCAGTGCCGTGGTGTTTTACTCTAGCCGACACGACATGCAAATCAAGCAGTGGTTTACCAATGAAGCAGAAGTTCGTGAATTAGGTGAGCAACCAGAGTTTGTAGGTTATGTTTCTAATACGCCAAATGGTGCTAACTATGGTGTTGAAACAAATATTCAATATCAACTAAATCAAAACGTGTCGGTATTTGCAGGCGTTTCGTTGTTAAGTACTGAAATTGATGACATGTACCGCTTAGAGACTGATCCTGAAACATGGGAAGACGTGCGCGTAAATATCAACGGACGTGAACAGGCACACGCACCAAGCTATCAATATCAGCTAGGCTTCAATTGGCAGGTTGCGGATAGAATTACGTGGAATACGTCAATTAATGGTCGTGATGAGTACTATTACTCTTTTAGTCACGATGAAAAGTCACAAGCAATTAACCTAGTAAACATGTCAGTAACTTATCAAGGTGACAATTTTGACGTGACGCTATGGGGTCGTAACCTTGGTGATAAAGACTATGGAGTTCGCGGATTTTACTTTGGTAACGATCCACGAGATGGTTGGGTTGCAAAGTCATATGAGCAGCTAGGTGAGCCAAGTGTATTTGGCCTTAAGTTAGACGTGTTATTTTAGGAGAGACTATTATGAAACTAAGTGTAGAAATAAGTAAGTATCCACTAACTGAAGGCGACTACGTTGCGGCTATTCAAGACTTTATTGACCGTATTAATGCGTACGAAGACATCAGTGTGATCACAAATTACATGAGCACCCAACTATTTGGTGATTTTGATACAGTGACAAATGCGTTAAACAAGGAGCTTAAAACAAGCTTTGAGAAACACGGCACGAGTATCTTTGTATGCAAATTTATTCCTGGAGATTTACAGGCCAAATACGGCAATAAATAATCAAACTAGGTAGACCGTTATGATGGAACAACTGTTAACAGGTTTTAATGCAATGTCAGTGTGGGAATACATTGGCGTTGCAACAGGACTGATGTATTTGTTGCTAGCGATCAAGCAAAGTAGCTGGTGTTGGCCAGCTGCTTTTGTAAGCACGCTAATTTATATGAATCTATTTTGGCAGGGTGCTTTGTTGCTTGAAAGTGCGCTGAACTTTTATTATTTATTAATGGCTATTTATGGTTGGTGGCAATGGAACGGTGGTTTAGAGGAATCTAATACTAAGCCTGTCGTGTCTTGGTCATTGAACAAACACACAAAAATAGTGGTTGTATTAACTATTATAAGTTTAGTGGTTGGCTTTTTAGCCGATGAGTACACCACTCAAAAAATGGCCTATTTAGACTCTTTCACTACTTGCTTTGCTGTATATACAACTTATATGGTGACGCAAAAAGTATTGGAAAACTGGCTGTACTGGTTATTTATAGATGTAGCGTCTATTTACCTTTATTACCAAACTGGATACTTGCCAACTGCGGCTTTATTCGTACTTTATACTTTCTTAGCGTTAAAAGGTTATGTGGAGTGGCGAGACGAATTACAAGACAAGCCCATTGGCGATAAAAAGCAGGCAACAACGCTTGGATAAAACAAGCGTATTAGAAAAAATCACTGGGCTGCTTGGTAGCTCGGTGATTTCATTTGAGCCGCAAAAAGAAGCGCGTAACAGCGTGTTTAAAATACACCTTCAAGATGATTCCGTTTGGTTTTTAAAGCAATTACCACACTCACCGCATTTTCATGAAACATCTGTTGCTAATATTGACTCAAGATTAATCCCTCAAGCCTCAATACCAAAAGTGTTAATATTTGAATACGACAACCAAAAGTTCGCATTACTAAGTAATGTGCCTTACGTCGGCTCAATTAACTTATCTAGTAATAGTAATAGCACGAGCAACAACAATAACGAGTTAGTAGTACGGGCTTTAAGGCAAGTTCACACAATGCCGCAGTGGCCACAACTTGTGGAGCTAACACTGCCATCCGTAACACCGTTAATTGATACATACCTACCAAATAGTCCATCTCAGGTTTATGAAAAGCTACAGCAAATTGAATTAAGTATAACGGACAGTGCGTTTCAGGGCGTTTTACATGGCGATTTATCACAAGGTAATATTTACCTAACAAATGATAAAAAAGTGGGTTTAATAGACTGGGAATTTGCTGCAATTGGCGATGTTCGTTGGGACTTAGCGGCGCTTGCCGTTGAGCACGCATTACCAAGAGCGGAATTTAGCGAGTTGCTGAAACAATATTGCCAAGTAGCTAATTACAACTGCCACTTATTCTTAAGCGAAGCGGAATATTGGCTAGTTTATTATTGGCTTGTGACTATGGATTGGTCAGAACAGAATGAGTTTAAAACGTTAGATTATCGAAATCTTACTCAAGATATGAAATCGATAATCCAGCAGTTTTAATAACGACTTAGATTCCACCAAGTCGTTGTGCAATCTCTTTGTACTTCTCTACATCAGTTTGATCAAATAACGGGTTACCATCGTCATCTTTATCTGCAGCACGCAATAAATGCTCACGCTCTAATCGGATTACTCGTACGTCTTTAACACCTAAAAACTCTGCAACTTCATCCACCGTCATTAATGACATTGGCTATCTCCTGAAAGTAATTGTATAAAATTTAATAAAACTATAGCTGATATTTAGTAAACCATACTAGTTCATGACCTTTTTTTTACCATATTTTAACCAAGATTAAAAATTAACCGTCTAAAAACCAACGCGCTAGACTCATTCTTGTAAAATGCGTATGATTCACGACGCTAATTAGCAGCGTCTTAGGCGCGACCATAACTAGCAGTAAGTCATTTGGTACTTTCCTAGCGAAACCAACATGACGTATCTCTGAGGAGGTTACGCCATTTGGCAAGACCCAAATTGAGGGTTACGTCGTTTTGGTGAAAATGCAGTAAATTTGAAACAGTTCGACGCAATGTCGAAAACGCAAAAAAGTTAGTAAACGCTCCCGTGGTGAAATGGATCTCACGTGTCTCTCCGGAAGATAAGTTACAGGTTCGATTCCTGTCGGGAGCGCCATTCTTAAAATTTCCAACCGTTAAAATGTCCGCAAACCTTGTGACCAAAAACATTAAGTAGCTTTTGTTTTACTTGCACCAGAACGTACAGGCTGCAATGATATGAAAAAGCAACAAAAGGACTTAGTGCCAAAGCCATGAATCATACTGGAATATATGAACAACTCATCACGACTCTAATTTCTAAAAACCTAAATCATGATAAATTTTATGTAGGTGAGAAGGTTTTAGAAAAAGCAGACGCTGCTATTTGGCTTTCACGTTTTTTAAGCAAAATTGTCGAATTCTCTTTAAATAGTTTACCAAGTGGAGAAGAGAAGCTTGGTAATCAAATCGAATTATCCAATCAACTCATTCTATGGTTAAAGGACAAACTTCAAGATGACCAGTTTTTTGAAGACAACCTTTTAGACAACCAAGGGAAAATACTCACGGCTTTGTATGAAACTGAAAACCCCGTTGCCGCGAATTTAAAAGAGTATGTTGGTAATGTATTTCCATTAACAGGTTTAACGCAAAGTGAATTGTTTTGTGGCAGTAATGCTGGGCTGTCTGTAGAAAGTGAGCTCAAGCGTGAAATAATGTCCTCAAATACAGTGTATTGGCTAGTGTCATTTGTTAAATGGTCGGGTATACGAATTTTTAAAAAGGAACTTGAAGAATTTACAAGAAGTGGGCGACAGCTGAGGGTGATTACAACTTCTTATATGGGTGCAACGGATGCTAAAGCTGTTGAGTTCTTGGCGTCTTTACCGAATACAAAAGTTAAGCTTAGCTATAATACTCAACGCGAACGCCTGCATGCTAAAAGTTACCTATTTATTAGAGATACTGGCTTTCATACTGGTTATATAGGCTCTTCTAATTTATCTCACTCAGCACTAACCAGTGGTTTAGAGTGGAACTTAAAGATCACCTCTCAAGAGATCCCGCATATTATTGAGCGTTCAATAAACACTTTTGAGTCCTACTGGAACTCACCAGATTTTGAATTATTTGATGGTAATGTTGAAGCTAAAGAAAAATTAAACAATGCTCTGAAACAGGCAACAAACTCTTTGTCTGAACCAGGTGCTCATTACTTTGAAATCAAGCCGTTTTCTCACCAAAAAGAAATATTAGAGCAATTAGAAATTGAGAGGAGTTTGCACAAAAGGTTTAAGAACCTAGTTGTTGCGGCAACCGGAACTGGAAAAACGATAATATCGGCTTTTGACTTTGCTGATTTTTTAAAGAAAGCACCTAATGCAAAGTTTCTATTTGTTGCGCATCGTGAGGAAATATTAAAGCAGGCCAGGCTAGCCTATCAAGGAGTTTTAAAAGACTCGCAGTTTGGAGACCTTTGGGTTGGTAACTATAGACCTGAAAGTTTTAAACATTTATTTGCCTCAGTGCAGACTCTGAATAACCAATTAAATGACCCTTCAAACGACTTCCAGCTGTCGAGTGATTATTACGACTATATTGTTATTGATGAAGTTCACCATGTGAGTGCGGCTTCTTATAGAAATATTTTAAGTTACTTTAACCCCAATATTCTGCTTGGTTTAACAGCAACACCAGAAAGGCATGATGGAAGTAGTATTTTAGATGATTTTTGCGGTGTTATTGCCGCTGAAATTCGTTTGCCGGAAGCAATTAATAAGCGTCACTTGTGCCCATTTCAGTACTTCGGAGTAGATGACGACACCGACCTTTCTGGTATTAGTTGGAGTAAAGGTCGTTACGATATAGCTCAGTTAACTAATGTATATACAAACAATCAACATCGTGTAGATAAAATATACCAAACGATGCAAGAACTTATTACATCAGTTCATGACATGAAGTCTTTGGCATTTTGCGTGAGTCAGGCTCACGCTGAGTACATGTGTAAGCAATTTACATTAAAGGGTATTAAGTGTGATTATCTAACCAGTGTAAATAGCCATGAACGGTCACAAAAGCAGTTGGCCTTAAGAAGTGGACTTATAAATATCTTATTTGTTGTTGATATTTTTAATGAAGGTATTGATATACCGGAAGTAGACACCTTACTATTTTTGAGGCCAACAGAGAGTTTAACTATATTTTTACAACAGTTGGGTCGAGGTTTACGTTTAGCTGAGGGCAAGGATGCTTGTACCGTACTGGACTTTGTGGGAAATGCTAATGCAAATTATGACTTTGCTAATAAGTTCAGGGCTCTGGTAGGGAAAACTAGTACTTCTATGAGCGATGAAGTCAAACAAGGCTTTCCTCATGCACCGTTAGGGTGTCGTATAGAGTTATCAAAGTTAACACAAGAAAGAGTATTGTCGAATATTCGAAACGCTTTACTTAGCAAAAACCGCCTTATTGGATTAATAAAACATTTTGAACAGCACTCGACGTTGCCGTTATCGCTTCAAAACTTTATGAAAGTTCATCCTCAGGTGAGTTTAGATCTTGTATATAAAAAGGGCACATGGACTGAGTTATGCCAGGAAGCCGGTAAAGTTCAAGTTAATAGTGAGCTACCGCTTAAAAACTTTGCTCGAATGGTAAAGACAAGATTATTGGTGTGCGATGACTATGATTACTTAGGCGCAATACAACGGATGCTTCTTTCCAAAGAGGCAGATGTTAACGCTCTGCATGGACTAATGCTGCATTATGATTTGTGGCAAAAGCCGGGAGGTGCGGTCGGTTTTAGTAGTGTGCATGAAAGTTTAAATGTCCTTTATGATGAGCGACTAAAAAGTGAGTTGTTATCGGTTATTGAGTTACAGATAAATAAAGTGCAACACAAGCAAATGTCGATGCCGATGATGGGAAACCACCCAATCAAACTGCACGCTCGATATACGCGAGAGCAAATTTTAGTGGGCTTTGGTGCTACAACGTTTGAGACTCAACCTACATCTCGTGAAGGTGTTTACAATATTAGGTCAAAAAACATTGAGCTGTTATTTGTGACGCTGAACAAAAGTGACAAGCAGTTTTCTCCAACAACCATGTACCATGACTATGCGATAAACGAAGAGCTATTCCATTGGCAAAGTCAAAACTCTTCGCGACCAGACTCGGGTAAAGGAAAGGAATATATTGATCACGAGTATATAGGAAAGCGGGTTTTCCTTTTTGTTCGAGAGCAATCAAATGATGAGTTTGGCAAGACAATGGGGTTTGTGAATTTTGGCGAAGTACGGTACGTGTCTCATACCGGGAGTCAACCAATGAATATCACTTGGAAGCTTCGTTCGTTAATGCCTGCCTTTATGTGGAAACAAGCAGCTAAATTGTCGTTAGCCTAAAGAAAAAGAAAAAGAAAAAGAAAAAGAAAAGTAATGAAATCCCAACTACCTAGAAAAATACACAAATGGCTTATGTTGTTTGTCGGCCTGCAGGTGTTTATTTGGTCGGTGACAGGCTTATATATGGTGATGACAAATATTCACTATACCCATGGTGAGCATTTGCAAAAGCCAAGTCCTACATTGGATGTATCGTCGTTGAAATTCAATCATGCTGACGTTTTAAAAAGCTACCCAAATGCCGATAGCATTTCATTGTTTAATAGAGTCGGTGAGCCTGTTTTTATGGTTCAGGAAGGGCGAGAGTCTACGTTAGTTAATGCAACCACCAAAGAGTTAATGCCTAAAGTGACGGAACAAGAAGCGCGGGAAATCGCCTTGTTTCAGTTTCATGATTCAGCGGGTGTGATTGCAAAAATTAGTTATTTAAAGGTTAGCGCGCCAAGTGAGTTATCGGCACGACATTTACCGGTTTGGGAAGTACAGTTTGAAGGCATCGCCTCACCTACGTTTTATATTAGTGAGTCAAGTGGGCAAGTGGTTACTAAGCGACATAACCCATGGCGAATATTTGACTGGTTTTGGCGTTTTCATATTATGGATTATTTACATGGAGAAGACGTTGGAAATGTCTTTTTCTTAGCCATTTCTATCACTACGCTTTTATCTACTTTGGCAGGCTGTTGTTTAGTGTACCAACGCGTTTTAAGTAACTCTTTCCTTAACTCTTTCCGCAAGTTTGTCAATAGGTGGGCTAAAAGGCGAACAACTCATGTTAACTAAAAGAGCAAACGCAGTACTGCATAAATGGCTCGCCACTATTGTCTCGATTCAATTGGTAATTTGGCTTGGTACAGGCCTTTATTTTGGCCTAGCAGATGATCCTAAAGCAAGCGGCAATCAATTTAGGCAAAAGGTTGAGCATAAAAGTGAAGGTCTGCAGACGCCAACCTTAATTGCACCAGAAAAGTTGAGCTCTAAACTTACTGACGCAAAAAGAGTATCGCTAGTTTGGCGATTAGATAAACCTTATTACTTGGCATTTTTTCAAGAAAAACCTCACGGTTATCAAAAACAAAGCGTTAAGTGGTTTGACGCGGAAACGGGAGCGCTTTGGGTTATTAATGAGAATTATGTTACTGAGCTAGCGCAGCAGTCTTTAAAGCACACAGAAAAAGCCAAGCTGATGGAAAACGCTACTATAAATTTGATTTCAAGGGGCACAAAAGACATTCCTAGTGAGCGCAATACAATTTGGGCTGTGGCTTTAAATAATACCGACAATACAACCATCTATATTTCTGACGTTTCTCGGAAAGTAATAGCGCATGTTGATGATCATAAACGGTTAAAGAACCTTATGTTTCAGCTGCACTTTATGGATTACTTTAATACCGGCGGGTTTAACAATATCTTTTCAAAAGTGTTTGCTTTGTTAACGCTAATGCTGGCAATAACTGGCTTAAGGTGGTTGTTTATTGCAAGACTTAAAGACTAACGCGTTTGATTCCAGACAAAAAAGCCATCTTTCGATGGCCTTTTATTAGTACTTTATAGGAACCAAGGTAATAGTCACTATTACCAAGCTCCTTAATAAGTAGTGCTTAGAATAAAACTTTAGCACCTAGGTAGAAGCGACGAGGCGCAACCCAGTCTTTTGCTTCACCAAATTCAAATGAACCACTACCAGCAACAAGTTGCTCTTCTTCAGTAACCGCTTGGTCATCTAAGATGTTAAATACATCTAAGAAGAACTCAGCTTCGTAGTCACCAAAGTCTTGAACGTACTTCAAGCGAACGTCTAGTGTTCCAAATGCTGGTGTTTCTTGGCTTGCTAAGTTGCCAGGAGCAATCCAACGTCCGTCGTAACCGCCAAAGTCATATGTAGTTTCTTCACGTAGTGGTAAGTAACGACCATATACGTTTGAAGCTCGGTTATATGCTGTACCAGAGTTCCAGTTATAAACCGCACCTACTTCAAAACCATTGTCAAAGTAATATGTACCTAAGATTTTGAACTGGTGATCAACGTTACCAGGCTGTTTGCCGTACATGTTAGGAGCACGTGGATCTAGGTAGTAGAAGTCACCTTGTAAATCCGCGTTACCGTCTGAGTTAGTGTTACCTTCCGCATCGTTATATGTATAAGACGCTAATAGGTTCCAGTTGTCAGTACGAAGCTTCTTGAATGTTACTTCAACACCTTGGTAGTCACGTTTACCGCCTTCTAGCGTAGCTAGAACATAGTTTGAACCAGGGTTTTCTGTGTAACCAAAGTAAGACAGAGGCAATGCTAAAGATGAACCATCTAATTGGCCGCCTTCTGTATAAACACCTAAGTCGTAATCTTCAAGAATGTCTCGAGTTTTACGGTTTGTATACGTTACAGAGATGTTTGTATCTTCAGTAAGGTTAGTTGAGTAACCTACTAAAAATTCATCTGTGTAAGGTGTTTTAGTTGTAGGCGAGAAGAATGCATCTTGAGTAGCTACACCACCACGCGTACGGAATGTCTGCCATGAACCATCTACAAACACTTGCTCTTCACGAACTGAACCAGTTAGGTTACCAGCAAATGATGTCATGTCAGTACGAACCGGATCGTAGTAACGACCGTGGAATGCCCAAACTTTTGAATCACCGTCACCGTTGATGTCATAAACAGCACTTAAACGGTGCGCAACGTCCCAATCAAATGAGAAGATCTTTTCGCCTGTTGAAGCGTAGTGAGACCATTTTTCAGCACGTAAACCAACGTTTAATGTTAGGTCATCAATGTTGATACTGTCTTGAACATAAAAAGATTGACCTTTAGTTTCAAGTTTAGACTCAGCTTGTTGTGTTTGAATGATACGGTAAACGTTCACATCGCCTGTAGGGTTGCCAGCCGTGCTATTAAATACAATATTTGCTACATCAGCTTCTGCGATACCTGTTGCTGCTGCAATTCGAGCTGCATCATCGTCAGATAAATCTCTGTTACCAATCCAACCGTCAGCATTTGCATACTGGTCATATGTTGTTCCAGCATCTGCCGCGCCAATAGAGGTATATTGTGCAGAGTCACCTGTGTAAACAGAGTTTGTGATGTTTTCATTCGTTTCTGCTGAGTAACCAACTTCAATTGTGTGATAACCAAAGTCGTTAGTATCTAAATAGTATTCAGCATTAACATAGTAGCTTTCTTTATTACGCTCACGTAGCGTGTCTGAACCTAAACCACCAAGGTCAGTATCTGACTGTGTTGTAGTTGAAGCGTCAGCAAAGTAAGCAACGTCGTTACGAGTGCTTTTATCTTTAGCGATATCAGAAAGTTCTGATTCATGACGCATGTAACCAGCATTAAGAACTACGTCGTCCCAAGAATGCGTGTAGTCAATCTTGTAGTTGTCGCCACCTTGCTTACGTGAACGATCTCGGTTTGATAAAGTATCAAACGCGCTGCTACCAGAAACATCAGTAGGATCGTTAAAGTATGTAAATACTAAACGGTCATCGTTAGTTGCCTGCCAAGTTAATTTACCAAAACCTAATGTGCTTTCATTTTCAACAGAACGAGCAATTGCACCAGTTTCTGGATCAGCTACGTCATCTTTACGGTTTTTAAGCTGGTATGAAGCAAAGAACCATAGTTCGTCTTCAATAATTGGACCGCCAAGTGTTACAGCTGTATCAAAAGTAGAGAAACCACTCTGAGATTTAGTTGGGCTGTCATAGTCACCAACTAGGCTGTCGTTTTGGAAGTAGTAGTTAACTGAACCATGGAATTCGTTACTACCCGATTTTGTAACAACACGTGAAACAAGGCCAGAACCGCCCGCATATTTTGCAGGAATTGCACCAGTAATAACTTGTTGTTCCTGAATGATTTCAGAGTTGATGTTGCCACCAAATGTACCCGTCACGTTATCCGTTACGTTTACGCCGTCAATGTAGTAAACATTGTCTGAAGAAGTACCTACGGCACCACCAGCATCTGAGTAGTTAACACCAGATTTTGAAGACGGGTTACCACCACTACTTGGTTTTACACCAGGAGTAAGTTGTAGGTAGCTTTGGTAAGAACGACCAGTTGGCAATGACTCAGTCATATCCAATGTAATGTCCATACCTGTTGTTGCTGACGTTGTATCAATAGCAGATACCGCACGTCCAGATACAACAATTGTTTCCATGTTGCTAGACGCGTTGCTAACTGCATAGCTTAGGTTCAAACTTTTGCCCGTGATAACACGTACGTTGTTTGCTTCAAAAGCTTGAATTTGGGTACCGTTAATACTTACAGTGTATTGGTTTGAAGCGTCTAGTCCGCGAAGAGAAACAAAACCTTCTGCATCTGATACTGCATTTTTGCTAACTAGGCTATCTGGTGCTTTTACTAATACGGTTGCACCTGCGATTGGGTTACCGTTTTGGTCGGTAACTTTGATTTTCAGACCGCCGGTCTCGGCTGCCATAACAGAGCTAGAAAGACCTAGCGCTGCAGCAACTGCAAAAGCAGTTAAACTATTTTTAAAGTTCATCATTATATGTCCCTAAATTTATTTTCTTAGAATTTATTAATTCTTATTTGCTCATGTAAATAGCTAGACATAAGCGCAATGATTATGAACATAATGAAAATGTAATAGATAGCCTCGAAAACCTTACAAAGGGTATATAAGCAGGCTCATCAAGTGGGTTAGAAAATTATTCTCCAGCGAAATTTTTTATCAATAAGAGGTTTGTTGGATGTTTGTTCTTTAAACAATCGACTTCATTAGTTAAAACTATTCGATCTGATGAAAAGTGAATGCACAATACTGTTAACGTCTTGTTACAGATATATTTTAAATTAAATTTTTAGAAAAAATAACCATCGCTCAAAACCTTTATTTCAACCAAGCCGGGTTTATTGGCGTGTAAATATCAGCCGCATCAATGAGTAAATTTGCTGTTAATTTCTCAACTCCAACAACTTGAGTTTTACATTTATTTCGTTTTGTAATGGTTCTTAATAGCAGCTCAAAATCACCGTCGCCCGACATCAATACGATTGTGTCTACGTTTGGTGCATTATCTAGCACATCAATAGTAATCCCCACATCCCAATCTCCTTTAGCACTGCCGTCTGCCCTTTGAATATAAGGTTTTAGTTTTACATCAAAGCCTATGTGTCTTAGCGCATCTTGAAACTTTCGTTGGCCATCGTTATTACTATCTATTGCATAAGCAATAGCGGTAACTATGTTGCCCTGTTCAGACATCTCTTTCCAAAACAAGCGGTAGTCAAAGGAACGGTTAAAGGTTTGTTTGGTGGTGTAATAAATATTTTGTACATCTACAAATATTGCGATATTTCCAAGGTTACTCATGTTTGCAGTCCAATTAATAAATGGCTATTTGATATTGATTTAATTGTGCATTATTTTGAAATACTAACAACTAAATCTGAAATGTAAGAAAGTATGTCAAAGTGTATAAACATATTTATTTTGCTAAAAAAGCCGATAGAATCACAAAAAAACATAATGAATTAGGGATAACATGAAATTAGCTAAATTACTAAGCGTAGGTTTAGTTCTAATGTTCGCAGCGAAAGCAGCTTCGTTTGAGGGCTTAAACTATCAACACTTCGCACACATGCCTCTTGTTACTCAAGCCTCTGTATCACCAGACGGAAAGTATGTAACAGCAATCTTAAATTCTAAAGATGGCCCGTCTGTTGTTTTATCAGAATTTGGTAGCCCAGACCTTAAAACCTTAGCCATTTTAAAAGAAGGCCGAGATAGAGTAGATGGTATTACTTGGATTGGCTCAAAACGCCTGCTAATAGCAGCTAGTTATGCAATGGAATACAGCAAAAAGAGATGGCGTCAAACTAGATACTTTGCCGTTAACATCGATGGTTCAAATCTGCTAGAAATTGCGGCTCCGGAATATCGCCAAGCAGCGTCGTGGGAACGCCAACGAGCCAAAAACATTAGACTAGTAGATACAATGCCAGAAGATAACGATCATATTCTGGTTCAAGTGTATGACTATAAAGACAAAGCGGAAGCGGTATTCAAAGTAAACATCCATTCAAATGAGTTTTCTAAAGTCTTCATCAATAAATACAACGTACATACGTGGGTTGTTGATAATAAGGGTGAAGTACGATTTGGTTTTGCAACAAAAGAAAACTACCCTGACGTTTTACAACAGTGGATTAAAGATCCTAAAACTAATGACTGGAAGCTGCTAAAAGAATACAAAAATATGACGGGCGATACATTTAGCCCAGCAGGTTTTCAAGACGGAAAGCTTCTAGTAATTAGTGATCGTGAGACAAACCGAGAGTCCTTATGGGAGTTCGATATTTCAACGGGTGAATTTGGTAAAATGATTTACTCACACCCTGAATATGACATCACTGGCGTGGTGGAAAATAGCGATGAAACTAAAATTATAGGTGTTCGCTATATGGAACACTTCAACAGAATTCATTATTTTGATACTACCGATCAAGATCTCAACAAGCTTGTAGCAAACAGTTTTCCTGGTTATGAAACGGTAATAGCGAGTGGCGATTTAGATCGTAAAAAACTGTTAGTGTTGGCTTATAAAAATGATTCTCCAGCTAAATATTTTTGGTTAGATTTAAACAAAAAAGCCGGCGGCTTTTGGTATAGCCAATACCCGTATTTAGAAGGTCAAACTTTAGGTAAAACTGAGCATATTGTTTATGAAGCTCGAGACGGTTTAGAAATTAATGCTTACTTAACTATGCCTCCAAGTGTGAAGGGTAATAAAAAGCCACCACTAGTTATTTTACCTCATGGTGGTCCATTTGGTGTTCGTGACAATCAAAGCTTTGATTATATGGTTCAATTTCTAGCAAACTTAGGATATGCCGTTATTCAACCTAACTACAGAGGTTCAGGCGGTTATGGCTCTGTGTTCCAAGCGATAGGTTATAAAGAATGGGGCGCTAAGATGCAAGAAGACCTCTACGATGCAGTTAGCTGGGTAAAGAAAAACAAAGTCGCTGATACCAAAAATGCTTGTTTTGTTGGTTGGAGCTACGGTGGTTACGCCGCTTTGACTGCGGCATACCAAAAGCCTGGAGATTATAAATGTATCGTCAGTATTGCTGGTTTGAGTGATATTGCCCTTCATGCAGACGAACATTCTCGTAGAACAAGCGCATTGACTGACTTCACTCGCGAAGCAATTGGTGATGTAAGTATTGAAGAAGACTTAGCTCAACTGAAAAAAGCGTCTGCAATTAATTATCTTCAACGAATTGAAGCACCGGTATTATTAATACATGGTAAGAATGATACCCAAGTTCACTACGGGCAATCTGAGATGTTTTATGAAGCAGGCAAAAAGGCAGGCTTAGATATTGATTACATCGAATATGAAACTGGTACGCATTACCTTGACGAATACAACAACCGTTTAGATGCGTTTATGCACATTGAGAAGTTTTTGAAAAAGCACTTAAAAGCAAAGTAATTTAAGCTTTTAATATCAGATTCATTAGCTTACATTGAGTTTAGTAAAGCCGCTTTATTAGCGGCTTTTTCATATCTTAAATAAGGATTATACGTGAAGGCATTTGTTACTGGTGGAACGGGTTTTTTAGGTGTTAATTTAATTCGTCAATTAGACGATTTAGGTTGGGGTGTTACCGCTATATGTCGACCAGGTTCAGATACGAGTTTGTTGGCTGATGTGCCAGTTGATTGGCGAACTGGGTTAATGACCAATAAAGATGACATAGAAGTTTGCATGGACAATGATATTGACGTTGTTTTTCATATTGCTGGTGACACTAATTTGTGGACAAAAAATAATGAAACACAGTATGAGTTGAACGTCACTGCCACCCAATATGTTGTAGATGCTGCGCTAAAACGAAACGTTAAGCGCTTTATTCATACTTCTTCTATATCGGCTTATGGTTTTCATTCTGGTGTGATTAATGAAAGCTCTGAGTCTTTAGCCATGACTTCCAATGTTAATTACTTAAAAACGAAATACCTTGGCGAACAAGTTGTGAAGCAAGCTGCGTTAAAGCAAAACCTACCCGCTGTTATTTTAAATCCTTGTGCCATTATGGGCCGGTTTGATAAACATAATTGGTCACAGCTATTTACCATGATTAATGATGACGCATTGCCGGGCGTGCCGTCGGGAGAGGGTTCTTACTGTCATGTAGATGAAGTGGCTAAAGCCCATATTGCTGCAGTCACTAAAGGCCAAGTTGGCCATAACTACATTCTTGCGGGTGTTGATCATCGCTTTTTAGATGTGGTGAATCGAATCTCTGTGCTGCTAAATAAACCTAAACAAAGTTCAACTATCGCACCATGGTTATTAAAGCTGGTGGGTCGCTTATCTTATTGGGGTTCACTAGTAACTGGTAAGGAGCCAAGCATGACGCCAGAAAAAGCGCTTATGGTTACTAAAAGGGTAGTGGCCTCCAGTGACAAGGCGGTAAGTGAGCTTGGTTACAATAATACTGTGCAACTAGACGTTATGCTCAAGGATACTTATGAATGGCTGAAATCGGAAAACCGACTTTGACTTAAGTTGTGCTTGAGCCGTTTTGGAAGTAGTACCTTGCCAACACTCAGTCTCCAGTCGGGGTCAGGTAAGAAATTAGTAAATGAGAGATTAGAAGTTGGAAAGTTGTTTTAGCAAACGCTCCAGGGAGCGATACCCCAATGCTTCTGATAAATGCGTACGTTTAATATGTTGGTAGCCTTCTAAGTCGGCAATGGTACGCGCTACTTTTAAAATCTTGTGGTATGCCCTTATCGACATATTTAGGCGGTAGATAGTATCTTCTAAAAACTTAGCATCGGCGGTGTCTAGTTTACAATGAAGGGCAGTTTCTTTACTCGAAAGCAGCCCATTTGGTTTGTTTGCTCTTTTTATCATGAGGTCGCGAGCTACAGATATTTTCTCTTTGTAATAAGCTGAGCTTTTATCGTCTTTGTTATTTTTAGCGTTAATCGCCCCTTGAGGCAAAGCTGGCACGTCTACTTGCAGTTCAATACGATCTAAAAACGGGCCAGAAATCCGGTTTAAATATTTTAGAACTTGAGCTGAGTTAGCGCGACCATCAGTGTGATGGCCTGTTGGACTAGGGTTTAAAGCGGCCACCAGTTGAAACTGGGCTGGGAACTCAACTTGAAGAGCCGCGCGTGAAATAGAGATAACGCCGCTTTCTAGCGGCTCACGCAACGCATCAAGGGCAAACCGATTAAATTCGGGAAGTTCATCTAAAAAAAGAATCCCGTTGTGTGCCAAACTAATTTCTCCGGGTCTAGGAGGGCGACCGCCACCCGTTAAGGCTATCGCGGAAGCCGTATGATGGGAGAGAACGAAAAGGGCGCTGACGCCACTTTTTAATATCGAATGTTTTACCACTAACAGAGTTTATTGCCGCTAACTCAAGTGCTTCATCGTCGGACAGTTCAGGCATAAGGCTAGCAATTCGTTGTGCTAGCATAGATTTACCTGTGCCAGGAGGTCCAGTAAACACGATGTTGTGTTGCCCAGCAGCGGCAATCACTAAGGCTCGTTTTGCTAACGGTTGACCGATAACATCAGCGATATCAGGCTGATCTAAAGTATCAGCATCAACAGTAAATAACTCCTCTGGTTGGCAAAGGTATTTTTCATTTTTAAAGTGCTCAACTACATTTAACAATGAATTTGCCGCCAAGGTCTGCGCGCCGTTAATAATAGTTGCATTCACGGCATTTAAAGAAGGCATTATGTTAATTCGATTACGCTTCTTACAAGCAATTGCCGATGGAATTTCGCCAATGACGGTTCTGATGTCACCGTTTAATCCTAGCTCACCTAAAAATTCATATTGGTAAAGTTGTTTGTCAGATATCTGTTTACTGGCGGCTAAAATACCAATGGCGATGGCTAAATCAAAACGCCCTCCGTCTTTGGGTAAATCTGCCGGGGCTAAATTAACTGTGATTCGTCTTTGTGGAAACTCTAAGCCTGAATTGATAATGGCACTTCGTACTCTATCTTTTGCTTCACGTACGGAAGTTTCTGGCAGCCCAACAATAGTAAAAAAGGGTAATCCGTTAGATAAATGCACTTCAATTGTGACTAAAGGCGCATTTATTCCAACTCGTGCTCGACTAAATATGATCGCAAGTGACATTTTTTACCCATCTGGTCATTAATTAAACAGGTATAACAAGAAAACTAAATTTATCGAGAAATCCTAGACTTAAATGGTAAACAACTAGACCTACTGATCCGACCTGTAGGCACTTCCGTAGTACCTAACTGAGATATATATGCAAAATTAACTTTATTTTTGTTAAAAATGAATAAACTGGTAAGACATCGTACCAGTTGTGCGTGAGTTGTCTCAAAGATGGTCTATACTAATTAGAGTTACGACCGAGGGATAAGTAGCGTATATTGGGAAACACTTTATTTAATTATAATTGAGGGGCGAAACATGAGCCTAAGAACAAAATTCAAGAAAATACTTCCTGAAATCTCTCGAAACAGAGCAAGAAGCGTTAGACGCAGGTGACACATGGATTGAAGCCTCTATTTATCAAGGTGCGCCAGATTTCGAAACGCTACTTAATACTGCCCCGTCTAAATTAACAGACGAAGAGCAAGCGTTTATCGACGGTCCTTTAGAAGAATTGTTAGAAATGCTTAATGATATGGAAGTGCATAACAGCAACCATATCCCTGCAAATGTAATGCAGCACTTAAAAGACAATAAATTCTTCTCGTTCATCATTCCAAAAGCATTTGGTGGTTTAGAGTTCAGTGCATACGCAAGTTCAACAATCGTTGCGCGTATCTCAACTAAGAGCAACCCAATCGCTACTACCGTAATGGTACCTAACTCGTTAGGCCCAGGTGAGTTATTGGCTCACTACGGTACTGAAGAACAACAAAATCATTACCTACCTCGTTTAGTAGATGGTCGTGACATCCCATGTTTTGCACTAACTAGCCCTGAAGCTGGTTCTGACGCTGGTGGTATTCCAGACCGTGCAATCGTAACTAAAGGCATGTACAACGGCGAAGAAGTTGTTGGTTTACGTGTTACTTGGGAAAAACGTTATATTACACTAGCGCCTATCGCTACTTTAGTTGGTCTAGCGGTTAAAGTATTTGATCCAGAAGGATTAATTGGTGCTGAGAAAGATTTAGGTATCACTTGTTTACTACTTCCAGCTGACTATGAAGGCGTAGAAACGGGTAATCGTCATAATCCATTAGGCGTTAACTTCTACAACGGTACTACTCGTGGTACTGACGTATTTGTACCAATGGAATTTGTAATCGGTGGTCAAAACAATGTTGGTCGCGGTTGGCAAATGCTTGTTGCATGTTTAGGTGCAGGTCGTGGTATTTCATTACCAGCAAACGGTTGTGCAACTGGACACGCATGTTTAAAGTCTACCTCTGAGTACGCGGCAATCCGTGAACAGTTTGGTATGCCAATTGGTAAATTCGAAGGTATCCAAGAGCAGTTAGCGCTTATCGGTGGTTTAACTTATAACCTTGAAGCGATGCGTCATTTAGTTCTTAACTCTCTAGACTTAGGTTTCAAACCTTCAGTTATCACTGCAATGGCTAAGTACCACATGACTGAACTTGGTCGTGATACGCTAGAAGCGGCGATGGACGTTCAAGCTGGTAAAGCAATTCAAATGGGTCCTGGTAACGTATTGGCTA
Source organism: Psychrosphaera haliotis (assembly GCF_009728465.1). Lineage (GTDB taxonomy): Bacteria > Pseudomonadota > Gammaproteobacteria > Enterobacterales > Alteromonadaceae > Psychrosphaera > Psychrosphaera haliotis. The sequence goes on along the minus strand of NZ_WOCD01000005.1, from coordinate 637,011 downwards.
CGGCTTATTTTGCAACGCCAATCGGTATTACCGTTGAAGGTGCGAACATTCTAACTCGTAACCTTATGATCTTTGGTCAAGGTGCGACTCGTTGTCACCCATACGTACAAGACTTAATTACAGCAATTCACTCTGAAGATTCAGACGCAGACGCTAAATTTAACTCATTGTTCCGTAAAACAATTGGTTACAGTGTTAAGAACTTCTTCCGTGGTTTAACAACTGCCTATGTACCAGGTGTTGGCGGTTCAAACAATCCTGACAAACTAGTTAACCAGTTTGAAAAGCGTATTAAGCGTTTATCAAGCGTATTAGCAGTTCAATCAGACTTTGCATTGTTAGTATTAGGCGGCGACCTTAAGCGTAAAGAAATGTTATCTGCTCGTTTAGGCGACATTCTTAGCTTCTTATTCATGGCGATGGGTAACATTAAGTTCTACCTACAAAGTGAAAACCGTAAAGATCTAACTCCTTACTTTGAGTACGGAACACGTTGGGCATTACAACAAGCTGAAGAAGCACTAGAAGCTTATGTTGATAACTTCCCTAATCGTGTTGTTGCTGGATTCTTAAAAGTATCTACTGGTAATGCGTTCTTAGGTAAAACTAAAATCTCTGACAAGTTAATCACTGACTTAGCAGAAGCAACGTTACGTAATGACGGCGCTAAAGAAGAGTTAACTAGCTTAGTAAGCATGAAAGGCCGTGATGGTTTCACTGTTCTTTCTGACGCATACAAAGCGAAGTTAGACGTTCTTCCTTTACTAGACAAGATTAAGAAAGCACAACGTGCTGGTAAAGTAACTAAGCAGTTAACGTTTGAAGAGTTAGTAGAAGTATCACTACAAGCAAACGTAGTAACAGCTGAAGAAAGTGACAAGTTAATGGCATACAACGAAAAGCGTAAGCTTGCGATTGCTGTTGATGAGTATACTTTTGATATGGAATTGTTATCAAACATTGATGAGCCTAAGCCAATCCTAAAAACGGCTTAATCCATATACTTAGTTAAATCTAAATAATAAAAGCCAGCTTTCGAGCTGGTTTTTTTGTGCCTAAAATTCACCAAGGGAAAGTGACTCAGCTTAAGTAGTTGGAAAGTAGCTAGAGAGTAGCACAGTAGAAAACAACACAGCACAACAGGAAACACAGCATTTCAACGGAATGTAATTTTATTCAGTATGCGTTGAATAGTATTTGAATAGTTTATGAGGTGCTTGCAGGCATAAAAAAAGCAGCGGATAAGCCGCTGCTTTCATAGTTAAACATTGTTAAATCTAACGGTGCTTACTTATCTTTTTGGCCGTATGTTTTGCCAAAGAAGCTATCGTCGTTCCATGTTGGACGTTGATCCGCTTCTGCAACTTCTCTTGCGATACCAATATTAATCTCAGTGAATAGTTTTGCTGAGTTATAGTTGATAGGTAAGTCTAAAGAGTCACTTGGCTGATGGTAATGATTTGCAAAGAAGTCACCCCATACTTTACCGCCATCTTCGCCTTCAGTTTTTGAAGTGAAGCCTGTCATTAAGAAAACAGAAGGAACGCCTTGTTTTACAAAGTTGTAATGATCAGAGCGAGTGAAAATAGCTTGCTCAGGCATTGGATCTGGACTTAAAGCGATATCAAATTTAGCCGCTGCTTTTTCTACGCTAGGACCCATTGAACTGTGGTTAGCACCAAAGGCAATGATATCGGCAAAATCGTAAAGTAAAACAGGCATGTCTAAGTTGATGTTAGCAACCATGTCGTTAATTGGAACTGTTGGGTTGTTCGCGTAATAGCTTGAACCTAGTAGTCCTTTTTCTTCACCCGTTACAACAGTAAACAATACTGAGCGACGAAGAGAACCAGACTCCTTTAATACACGAGCTGTTTCTAATAAAATAGAAACACCAGACGCATTATCCATTGCACCATTGTTGATACGGTCTTCTTTACTAACATCTTGTGTAAAGCCAACGTGATCTAAATGCGCAGTAAATACGACATATTCGTCTTTCAGTTTAGGATCCGTACCAGGAAGAATCGCAACAATGTTAGGCGATGATACTTCTTCGTGTTTTGCTTTAGACGCAAGTGATAGTGATGCGTTTAATGGGAAACCTTTTACTGGCTTATCGTCATTGTCTGCAGCAAATACATCTTCTAAAGATGTTTCTGCATTCGCAAATAACTTCTCAGCAGCACCAATATTTAAGTACGCACCCATTTTGATGTTTTCATATCCACCAAAAGGATTACCATTTTCGTCTATCCAACGCATTGAAGGAGCGCGTAAATAGTTTAAAGAGCTCGTATAAGGACGAACTTTTTCACGCTTAGGTGAGTGAAGTGAAACAACACCTACGGCACCGCGCTCTGCAGCAAAACGTGTTTTCTCACGGTTTAAGTGAGCGCCTTCTTCAGATGGCCATTCTGCTGGACGACCACGTAAAGTAACAACAATCTTTCCTTCAACATCAAGACCTTCGTAGTCGTTGTAGTCAAAGTCTTCCGCCACAATACCGTAACCAACGAATACCGCTTCTGCTTCTAAAGCAGACTCTGTAGCCGACATGTTAGGGCCCATGATGTAGTCTTGTGGGAATTTTAATTCAACTTCGCCATCAGCGGTTTTGATAGTAGCTTTAGGACTTTGCTGATTTAAATAACCTTTACGAAAAGTTACCGGTTGCATGTAAGAACCGTCGATACCAGCAGGCTGTAGGCCCATTTTCTTGAATTCAGTGGCTACATAAAGAGCCGCTCGGTCATAACCTTTGCTGCCTGTGTCACGACCTTCTAAAAGATCATCAGCTAAAAATTCTAGGTGAGCTTGGATACGTGATTTTTCTACCTCAACGTTAGTTTGCTCTGTTTTCTTTTCAGAACAGGCGGTAGTTACCGCCAACACTAACATCAGGCCAACGCTTGAAATTATTGTTTTCATATTATTTTGCTTACTTTTTGGATGGAAATCAGTATTCTAGTTTACACACTTGGTTTCATAAAAACGGTCGTGAAAACTTCCTTTTCTTATGCATAGTTAGCCTAAAATGGCACTTACACACTCTCATCATAAAGGATAACCATGAAATTACCTACTAAGCTCATCGTTTTAACGGCACTGTTCATCGGGTTTGGTTCTTTTAACGCAATCGCTAAAGTAAAAGTAGGCGAGCCGTTGCCAAATTTCGAGTTAAAAACAATGGATGGCACTCAGGTTGTTAAAATGGATTCCTTAAAAGGGAAGGTGGTTTACGTCGATTTCTGGGCAAGCTGGTGTAAACCCTGTTTAAAGTCATTTCCGCTATTAAACGACATTTACAACAGAAAAAAAGAACAGGGTTTTGAAATCGTTGCGGTGAATCTAGATCAGAAAAAACGCAATGCCGAAGACTTCTTAAATAAAAAGCCCGTTGATTACACCAACCTTTATGACGCTAATGGCGATGTGAGTAATACTTTTAATGTGAGTGTAATGCCGGTGGGGTATTTGGTTGACCGAAAGGGCATCGTACGTGCAATTCATCACGGCTTTTTGCCTGGCGACGAAAAAAAACTAGAGAAAGGAATTTCTATTTTACTAAAACGCTAACTAAGACGTTTGTATCGTCATAGCTGTGAATAGTTAGGCACTGGCAAATTGAAAGTTTATTTAAATCGTAGCTGCCCAAGCACGTTTAACCGGCTTAGACAGCTAAAATACTAAATTCTAGTTTACCGTTGAATTATCTGAGTCGGCATTTGCATTAAAAAGTGCTTCAACATCAATAGAGTCAAACAAATATTGTTTAAGACAGAATTGGCAAATTATTTCAATATTACCTCTCTCTTCAACTAACGAAAGCGCGTCGTCTTTTGATAATCTTAAAATAGCATCACCTGTTTTTTCACGGCTACATCCGCAGGCATATTTAACTTCTTGAGGTTCAAATAATTGCGGGTTGTCTTCATGATATAAGCGAATCAATACTTGAGTTGGATCAAGGTGCAATAACTCTTCGTCTTTAATCGTATTTGTTAAAGCTTCTAAATGCGTGAAGTCTTCTTTAGCGCGTTCTTCAACCGGTAGTACTTGTAATAACATGCCAGCGGTTTTGCATTGCTCTTGCTGAACGTCAGTCGCTAACCAAACTCGGGTGCGCAATTGTTCTGAGGTTTCAAAGTAATGTTCAATACACTCTGCAAGCGTATCTTTGTCTAATGCAGCAACACCTTGGTAACGTTCGCCGCCTTTAGGTGCGATAGTAATAACCATAAAGCCAGAACCAATTAGGTCTAATAATGTGCCTTCTTTGATGTTTTCATCAAACTTAGCAGACGCTCGCATAGACTGTTTATTGTTGCCATTTACCACAGCATAGTTAAGCGGCCCATCACCCTGAAGCTGAACACTAATTTCACCTTCAAACTTTAGCGTTGCTGTAAGCAAGCACGTTGCAGACAGCAATTCACCAAGAATTCGTTTTACGACATTTGGGTAGTCGTGATTTTCAAGCATTGCCGTAAATGAGTCTGAAATTTGTACTAGTTCTCCACGAACATGGTACTTATCAAAAAGGTAACGGTGTAGTAGGTCTGGTTGTTTAATGTCAGTCATGGATAAGTTACTCAAATAAATCTGAATTTTTAAAGTTTAATAACGTTCGGCGCTGTTTTTTATCTGGTTTTGTATCTGGGCGCGGCGACATCGCTGCACTAGATTGCCTTGCCAACGCTTGTTTCTCTCTGTTAGCAATGCTCTGTTCTGTTTCTTCATAGAGTGTTTGTGCAATAGTAAAATTGCGTCGTTTGTCACTGACTTCTTTTATTACCACAATCTTTTCATCAAATCCCTGACGTATTTTAACTTCCGCGCCCACATCTATTGCTTTAGACGCTTTGCATCGTTGACCATTATAGTGAACTTTTCCACCATTGATCATGTCAGTAGCTATAGAACGAGTTTTAAAAAATCGTGCGGCCCAAAGCCATTTATCTAATCGAATTTTTGATTCTGTCATGTTATGTTTCAGTAATGTTAAATGTGCCGTGAAAACGTCGTGAATTTATCATAATTAGTGATTTTAAACTACTTGAAAGGTTATACTCGACTTTTCAACATCGAGCACAAGCATTTTTACTTTTAGTTTGATAATGTATGGCGCCGCAATCTGTCATCGTTGATTATAAATTGCTTGGATAATAATAAGAAATGGAGTCGCCTCGCTTGTTAGAGCAGTTCAGCCAATTGGCTCAAAAAATTCCGCAAAATAAAATTGCCAAAATTATCACCGTGCTATTGGTGCTTTATAGCGCTTACCTTGCCGCGCTTACTATTTGGAAATTCATTGATGAACCTGCCAGTTCAGGTCGCATTTCTGCTGCTCAGCCATTAACTACATCCTCTTCATCAAACACTTCAAGTATAAATATTAGCCAGTTAGTAAGCCTTAACTTATTTGGTAAGGAAGAAGCTAAAAAAGCACCAACAAAGCCTAAGCCAACAACCTCAGTGGCTCCTAAAACGCGATTGAATTTAACTTTAACGGGAATTGTTGCTGACAGCTCCAGTGAAGTATCTGAAACATCCGTTGCCATTATTGAGTCATCAGGTAGTCAAGATACTTATGGAATTGGGCAAAAAATTGAGGGTACCTCAGCGTCAGTGAGTCAAATCTTATTAGACAGAGTTATATTGTCCGTTGGCGTTGGTTACGAGACGTTAATGTTAGAGGGAATTGAATATTCCACATCAATTCCTGGTTCTGCCTCTGAACTTAATGACAATATTGATGTCGATGCTGTGGACGTTGGTCCAACGAGACCACCGCGTAATACAAAAGCAAGAAAGCCAAACAACAAGTTTGGAAAGCCAGCGGCTTACGATAGAGAGCCAGAAAGAATTGATAATCGTGATGATACTGAATTAGCAGATTCATTACGTGAACAACGAGAGCAACTGTTTGAAGATCCTAAACAGTTGATGGATATTATAAAAATTACACCGCATAGAGAAAAAGGTGAATTATTGGGGTATAAATTGTCTCCTGGTAATGACCCAACGCTTTTTAACCAAGCCGGTTTAAAGCAAAACGACTTAGCGGTGAATATTAACGGTTATGACTTAACGGACATGCAACAAGCATTGTCGTTGATGAGTGAATTAAAAGAACTAACGGAAGCAGATATTACTGTTTTACGCGATGATTCACCGGTTCAAATAATTTTGGCATTATAAGCCCTGGAGTTTATTTAAATGGGATTTTTCAGTAAATCTAAGAACATACAAGCAAAAGTTACTCGTTCGGCCAAGGTGTCGGCTTTTTCCGCTATTCTGACTTTAGGTTTGTTATCGACAGCGTGGGTTTCCCCGGTTGCTAATGCAACGCAATATTCACCTAATTTTAAAGGCACTGATATTAATGAATTTATTAATATTGTGGGCAAGATATTACAGAAAACCATCATTATTGATCCCGCCGTACGAGGCAAAGTTAACGTTCGTTCTTACGATCTATTAACTAAAGAGCAGTATTATCACTTTTTCTTAAATGTACTTCAGGTTTACGGTTATGGCGTTATTGATATGGGCAATGGCATATTAAAAGTCATTCGTGCCAAAGACGTAAAAAGCTCGCCTACTCCTGTCGTGGGTGAAGGCTATTTAGGCGAAGGTGACGAAATGGTCACTCGTGTTGTTGAAGTTAAAAATGTATCAGTAAGAGAACTATCTCCACTATTGCGTCAACTTAGCGATCAATCAGGCAGCGGACATGTGGTGCATTACGAGCCTTCAAATGTAGTAATGGTTGTAGGCTCTGTCGCTATGGTTAATCGAATGGTTGAAATCATTAACCGCGTCGACCGCGCTGGCGATCAAAAAGTGGTTATTGTTAAGCTAGAATATGCGTCAGCGAGTGAAATGGTGCGCATTGTTGAAAGTATTAATAAGTCTTCAGCTGGAAATAAAGGGCAACCTGACTTTTTGGTGCCAAAAATTGTGGCTGATGACCGAACAAATAGCGTGATTGTTACAGGTGAGCAAGAAGCGCGTGACAAAGTCATTGAGTTAATAAAGCGTCTAGATTCTGAGCTTGAAAGCACAGGTAATACAAAAGTTTACTTCTTAAATTATGCAAACTCTGAAGAAGTCGTAAAAGTTTTAACGGGCGTATCGGATTCTATTGCAGCCGATGCTCAAGGTGGAACGCCAACAACAAATAAACGCGCAAGAACGTCATCTACACGAGACTATTCTATTCAAGCTCACACTGACTCTAATTCATTAGTTATTAACGCAGAGCCAGACATGATGCGTTCACTAGAGCAAATTATTCGTCAGTTAGATGTCCGACGTCAGCAGGTTTTGGTTGAAGCAATTATTGTTGAAGTATTTGAAAGCGATGGTATTAACCTTGGCATTCAGTGGGGCAGCACGGACATTGGGTTTACTCAATATAATAATGGCGTGACGCCAATTTCTACCATTGCGGGTGCTGCATATCAGGCTCGTGACCAGGAAACAGAAAGCATAGTTAATGGCTTTGATGAAAATGGGAATACTACTCAAAACAAGGTAACCACTAAAGAACGTGGTGACTATTCAGGTTTAGCGCAAGTACTTGGCGGTATCTCTGGTTTCGCAACGGGCGTGGTAAATGGCGGCTGGGGTGCAGTTTTACAAGCGGTTCGCAACGACACCAATACCAACATTCTTGCTACGCCATCCATAACAACTATTGATAACGAAGAAGCTTCAATATTGGTGGGCTCAGAAATTGCTATTCTTACTGGCTCTACAGCAAGCTCTGCAAATTCAAACCCATTCCAAAAAGTTGACCGCAAAGAAGTGGGTATTAAGTTAAAAGTAACGCCACAAATTAACGAAGGTTCAGCAGTACAATTATTAATTGAGCAAGAAGTATCAAGTGTTAGTGGTGCGGTAGGTGTGGACGTTGGCATTAACAAACGTTCAATTAAAACCAATGTATTAGCCGAAGATGGCGGCACGATTGTTATCGGCGGCCTGATTGACGAAGACGTTCAAGAGAGTATTTCTAAAGTACCATTACTTGGCGACTTACCTATTTTAGGGCATTTATTCCGTTCTACAGGTACAACAAAACGTAAACGTAATTTGATGGTCTTTATTCGCCCGAGAATTTTACGTGACGGTGCTTCAGCGCTTGATGTGAGTAAGCAAAAATATAACTACATTCGTGCCGAGCAAATTAAGAAAGACCAAGACGGTATTTCATTAATGCCACTAACGGACCAACCTGTTTTAAAAGAGTGGGATGACAGCCTAGCGTTGCCGCCTCGTTTTGAAGACTATCTTGAAAGCCAAGAAAAAGGTGTAAAACCACCAACCGTATCTAAAGATAGCCCTAAAAAAGATGGGTAAGATAATGGAACTTGAACCAGAGATAGAACAAGAGCTTGAGAGCGAAGCAATACCAGCGAATCAACGTTTGCCTTTTGGTTTTGCGCAGCGCTTTGGCGTGATGATTTCTTACAACAACGACGAAAAAGAGTTGTTAATTAAGTCTGACACGCCGATGTCAGCATTGTTAGAAACACGTCGTTTGATTGGGCATCCACTGCCATACAGAGTAATTACAAATAACGAATTTGAAATTGCGATTGAGCAGGCTTACCAGCGTAATGCCTCTGAAACTCAGCAGCTGATGGAAGATATTGGTAACGAAGTGGACTTGTTTTCTATTGCCGATGAGTTACCAGGCACTGAAGATTTATTAGAAAGCGAAGACGACGCACCAATTATCAAATTAATTAACGCTACCTTATCCGAAGCGATTAAAGAAGGCGCGTCCGATATCCACATTGAAACCTTTGAAAAAGAATTAGTTATTCGTTTCAGAGTCGATGGTGTTTTACGTGAAGTATTAAGCCCGAACCGCAAACTAGCCTCACTTTTAGTTTCAAGAATTAAAGTAATGGCGCAGTTAGACATTGCTGAAAAGCGTATTCCTCAAGATGGTCGTATTTCTTTGCGTATTGCTGGTCGAGCAATTGATGTTCGTGTGTCTACTATGCCTTCGTCATACGGCGAGCGAGTAGTAATGCGACTATTAGATAAAAACAATGCTCGTTTAAACCTTGCCGACTTAGGTATGGCATCAGCCAACGAATTACAGTTTGGTCAATTGTTACGTAAACCGCATGGAATTATATTGGTTACCGGACCTACAGGTTCAGGTAAAAGTACCACCTTGTATGCGGGTTTATCTGATATTAATAGTAAAGATCGCAATATTCTTACGGTGGAAGATCCCGTGGAATATGAATTACCAGGTATTGGTCAAACGCAAGTTAACCCAAAAGTAGACATGACGTTTGCACGTGGTTTACGAGCAATACTACGTCAAGATCCAGATGTGGTCATGATAGGTGAAATACGAGACTTAGAAACCGCTGAAATAGCCGTGCAAGCCAGTTTAACCGGTCACATGGTAATTTCCACGTTACACACAAATACTGCTGCTGGCGCAATTACGCGTATGGAAGACATGGGCATTGAGCCATTCTTGTTGTCATCGAGTTTGTTAGCTGTGTTATCTCAACGACTTGTAAGAACCTTGTGTAAAGAATGTAAAGTTGAGGTGCAACCTGACAACTCTGAGTTGGAACTGTTAGGACTTACTGCAGAACAAGCGAGCGCTAAAAACGTCACGATTTACCATCCAAAAGGGTGCGATAAATGTAACTTTAGTGGTTACCGTGGTCGAGTTGGTATACATGAGTTATTAGTGGTTGATGAGCAGGTGCGTGAATTAATTCACAATGGCCACGGTGAACAAGCAATTGAAAAGTACGTTCGCCAAAATATCCCAGGCATTCGTGACGATGGAATGAGTAAAGTATTACAAGGTGTCACTACATTAGAAGAAGTTCTAAGAGTGACACGCGAGGATACATAATGGCGGCTTTTGAATATAAAGCGCTTGATGCGAAGGGAAAATCTAAAAAAGGCATACTTGAAGCGGACACATCAAAACAAATTCGCCAACAGCTTCGAGACAAAGGTCTTATTCCGCTTGAGATAAACAAAGCAAGCCAAAAAGAACAGCAAGAAAGTACAGGTTTTACTTTGTTTCAACCTACGGTTTCTGCCTCTGACTTAGCATTAATTACGCGTCAGTTAGCGACGCTAGTTGGTTCAGCATTAACTATTGAAGCGGCGCTGTTAGCCGTTGCTGAACAGTGTGAAAAACCGCGTTTAAAAAGAACCATCATGTCTATCCGTTCAAAGGTGGTTGAAGGTTATACTCTTGCCGACGGCATGAAAGAGTTTCCAACAATATTCGATCATTTGTTTCGTTCAATGGTGGCCGCAGGCGAAAAGTCTGGCCATTTGGATGAAGTATTAAATCGCTTGGCCGATTACACAGAAAAACGTCAAGCCACCAAAAGTCAGCTTACTCAAGCTATGATTTACCCAATTATGCTGACGCTATTTGCCATTGGTATCGTTGCGTTTCTGTTGGCATCGGTGGTGCCACAAATAGTAGGTCAGTTTGTTGAGTCCGGCGCGACACTGCCTGGTACCACACAGTTTTTATTAACGCTCAGTGATTTCATTATTGATTATGGTGTGTTTGTGTTGATTGGTATTTTAGGCATTAGCGTGATCATGCAACGAATGCTTAAGCAGCCAGCTATTCGACTTAAGTTTGATCGCTGGTTGTTAAGTCTACCTTTGATAGGTCGAGTTATATTGGGCGCAAATACGGCTCGTTTTGCGAGAAACCTTGAGCATTCTAGCATCAAGTGCAGTGCCGATATTAGACGGAATGAAAATAGCGGGACAAGTATTAACCAACAAATATATTCAGAAGTGTGTAAAAGACGCCTCAGATGCAGTTCGTGAAGGTAGTTCTTTAAAAAACTCGTTACAGCAAAGTAAAACGTTTCCTCCCATGATGATCCATATGATTGGCAGTGGTGAGAAGTCAGGTGAACTAGAACAAATGTTAGGCCGCGCTGCTGATAACCAAGACAATGAAATGGATGCAACGTTAAAAATAAGCTTAGGCTTGTTAACGCCTTTAATTGTATTGGTGATGGCCGGTATGGTGATGTTTATATTAATGGCAATTTTGCAGCCCATAATGCAAATGAACACTTTAGTAGGAATGTAACCTGAATCGGTTACTATAAAAAAAAGAAAACGATTGGAGTATCCAGTGAAAAAGTTTCAAACAATAAAAACAAATAAACAAACAGGTTTCACTTTATTAGAAGTGATGATCGTTATTGCTATTTTAGGCATGATTGCTGGTTTGGTTGTGCCAAACTTAATGGGCCAATCTGACGAAGCAAAATTGCAGAGTACAGCGATAGAAATTCGTAACTTAGAATCTACGTTAGACATGTATAAGTTAAAGGGTGGAATGTACCCAACAACAGAACAAGGTTTAGAAGCCTTGGTTAACATGCCTGAAATGGAGCCAGTACCGCGTAATTATCCACAAAAAGGCTATTTGAAAAAGGTGCCTGTGGATAAGTGGGGCAATGAATATCAATTAGTAAGCCCAGGTGAAATGGCACAATACGACTTATTTTCAATGGGCCCTGATGGTGTTGCCGGTACTGATGATGATATTGGTAACTGGAACGCAGACGAATATTTATAAGCGTTAAGGTATTCAATAGAAGTACACAAAAGTGAAAGCGACGATGGCACGATGTTCAAAACATCAAGGCTTTACGCTAATAGAGTTGATGTTGGTGATTGTCATCATCGGCTACTTAGTGTCGCTTGTACGCTTTCCTAGCTTTGCGCCTAATGCCTATGACTTAGTTGAAGAAGAATCGCAAAAGCTAACGGCGCTAATTAACCTAGCGTCGGAATATGCCACAGTAAAAAACAAACAGCTTGGTTTGTCGGTATCGGAACAACAGTATGTTTTTTTGATACTCGAGGACGAAGAATGGGTTCGTTTTACAGACCGTCCTTTTGAAACAGAGCCTTTAAACGAAAACTTAACGTTAACACTCAAGCTTGATGGTTTGCCTTGGCAAGAACAGAGTTTGTTAAGTGCGGTACAGTTTATTGATGATGAAACAATGGAAGATCAGTCAGGACTTTCTAATGAAGAAAAACTGTTAGCTTTCCCACAGGTGTTTTTATTATCTTCTGGTGAAATATCCCCTTTTGAAATTGAGTTAGAGTTCCAAGACTTTGATGATGTTGTCATGTTTGTGATCCAAGGTTTGTTTACTGCGCCCGTAAAACATTACAACCCAGCTGAACAAGAGGAGCTTGATAGATAATGAAGCTTCTTACTCCACCTAATACTGTTCCTACAGCTCCACTTAATAGGCTACCTATTACAACACGTAAAAAAGTTAACGGTTTTACATTGGTAGAAATGCTATTGGCGTTAGCTATTTTTGCTTATGCCAGCGCCTCAATTTTAAATGTTGTTAGTCAAAGTGCGAGTAATATTGGTTTGCTGCAACAAATGACCTTTGCATCTTGGGTAGCTCAAAACCGTTTAACGGAGCTTCAAGTCGAAACAACCTGGCCGCCAAAACAAAATCACAAAGGTGAAGCTGAAATGGCAGGTTTAAAATGGTTTTGGCGACAGCAAGTTGTGGAAACTGCTGATCCTAGAATGCGCGCCGTGACAGTTTCCGTTTATGAATTTGAAGACAGCAAAAGCAGTATTTACGATTTAGAAACCTACGTTGTTCAATATGAGCCGCGAGGCAAAAGTGATGATTAACCAGCGCTCACAAAGTTCACAGCAAGGTTTCACACTTATAGAAATGCTTTTGTCTTTGGCGATTTTTGCCATGTTAGGCGTTGCTACTTATTCAGTACTCAATAATACAATATCAAACAAAGAACAGATTGAAGCTCAATCAGCGCAGTTAACACACTTGCAACGGGCCATGATGTTTATCGAGAATGACTTTCAGCAGGTGGTACAGCGCAAAATAAGACTTAATGGTGAACCGCCAATTGATAAATACTTTGTTGCCGAACCTTATTTATTAGACTCCGAAGACATAGGTTTTGCCTTTATCCGTGATGGTTGGATTAACCCGGTTATGATATTGCCTAGAAGCGAATTGCAAGCCGTTGGTTATCGTGTGGTAGAAGGTGTTTTACAAAGGCTTTATTTTAATTATGTTGACTCTGACCGAGGTGAAGAGCCTAGAATTCAAGATTTAATCGAAGGTGTATCTGAGCTAAAACTACAGTATTTTTATGATAACGAATGGCAAGAGGATTTGCCTGACGATGGTTTACCATTATTGGTGAGACTAACGTTTTTAACAGAGGCATTTGGAGAAATTGAGCGGGTATTTGCGTTCATAGAGGAAACCGAAGTTGATCAAGGTTAAACAACAGCGAGGTATCGCCTTAATTTCAGTAATGCTTATTGTCGCACTTTGTGTTGTATTGGCCTCGCAGTTATTAAAAACGCAACGTTTAGGTATAAGCCGAGCACATAATATGTTTGAGCGGCAACAAGCGTTTCAGTACGCAAAAGGCTCAGAGTCGTTTGTAAAAATGTTATTAACAGAAACGTTAAAAGAAGATAATGGCGTAACACATTTAGAGCAAACCTGGGCAGCAGAGGGCATGGCGTTTCCGGTTAGCAATGGCTTAATTGAAGGTCGTATTATTGATTTACATAGCTGTTTTAATCTTAATGGCTTGTGGAAACCTAATCTTGATAAAGCCAAACAAAAAGCGCTTCGTGATATGTTTGTGCGTTTATTAGAATCTTTGGAAGTGGAGTCTGAAGTAAGCCTAGAAGACCTTGCCAATAACGTTTACGATTGGATTGACCCAGATGATTACGCTACTGAAGCGGGCGGCTACGATGGCGATATGTACTCATCAATGGAGTTTCCGTACTTAAGTGGTAATAGTGCGTTGGCTCATGAAAACGAACTTCGAGTAATATACGGGTTTGACCCACTGACACTGAATAAAATTAAAAAGTTTGTGTGTGTTATTCCGCAATATCACGAACTTATGATTAACGTAAATACTGTTAAAGAGAATGAGCCTGAAGTGCTAATGGCCGTGCTTAATATTGATGAGTCCACCGCACAAAAAGTGATTGGTGACCGTCCTGAAAAAGGTTTTCAAGACATTAATGAATTCTGGGACTTACCGTCAGTAAAAGCAATTAGCGGAATCGCCAATGTCGACAGAAAGGCTTTTACGGTATCGAGTAAATTTTTTAAACTAATTACAAATGCAACTTATAACGACGCCAAATTTGCATTAACCAGCTTGATTCAGTTAGATGAACAGTATCGAGCTTGGATTATTGGGCGTCGATTTGGAGGGGAAGTTGAGCGAAAAGCTAATCCTGAGGATGAGCAGCCAAAAAGCTAGTCCAGTATCTTGGCTAGTATGGTCTGATGTAACGAACGAAGTCATTGTTTCTGGTGAACTGCAAGATCAGTCTGAACTGTCTTCGTTAAGCCGTTATGCACAAGGCCGTCCAGTGACTGTACTGGCAAATAGTGGTGATGTTCGACTTATCAAGCACATGAGTGCAATAAAACCGACGCGTCAGGTGCTTAAGGCCTTGCCGTATATGCTCGAAGATGAATTAGCCGATGATATTGAGAAGTTGCACTTCGCGATTCAAGACGTAGGTTTTGACAAAGAGTTAGAACAGCACTTTATTAATATTGCAGTGGTCAATAAAGTCAGTTTAGCTGGCTGGGTTAGTTTATTGGCGGATCACGATATTCGGGTGAATCATATTCTTCCTGAAGTATTGTGTATACCGCTGGACGAAAAACCAGAACACATAAGCTTAATTGAAATAGCCAATGGCTATCTTATACGTGAAGGTGAGTGGCAAGGCTGCTTTATTGAAAAAGACTGGCTGCCTTTGTATGCCCAGCAGATGTCTAACAAAACCATTAATTTTTATAGTCCTTTGCCAAAAGAAGTCATTGATGCGGCGGAAGATGAAGAAAAATCGATCACCTTAATAGCAGAAGATCCTGAGCTACCAATGTTGTTATTAGCGCAACAAGCGGCTAAGCAAAAGTGGAACTTACTTCAAGGTGAATTCGCTCCTAAAAAGCCTGTCAGCAAAGCATGGCAAACATGGCGACCGGTAGCAATATTAGGCGGATTATTACTTGTTATACAGTTTGTGATGATGACAGCGCAGTGGCAACAACAGAAGTCTCGTTTAGCGTCAGCACAGCAAGAGCTCGCGAATACTTATCAGCAAGCATTCCCTAAAGAAAAGCTGCGTATAAACCTATTAAAAAGACAGTTACAGTCAAAAGTGAAAGCCATTTCTGGTGGCGGGACCACAACATCATCGTTTGATTACTTATCAGTAATGCAGCAGCTAAGTTCGGTATTCAAAAGCTTTTCAGCGGTGAAAATTGAAAACTTAAGATTTGATGGCAAACGAAATGAACTCCGAATAAGTGCAGTGGCACCGTCTTTTCAAGAGTTTGAGAAGTTCCGCGTGGCCATTGTCGACTTAGGGTTAGAAGTGAATCCGGGTGCTGTAAACAATGACGGCTCTGTGGTTACAGGCTCACTAAGTATTAAGGAGTCTAGATAATGTCAGCAATAGCTAACTTTAAACAAAAGACGATAGCGTTATATCAGTCAAAAACAGAGAGTGAGCAAAAATTAATACTTATATTAGGTGTTTGTTTTAGCCTGTTTATTCTTATTTCAGTGTATAGCTCTGTGGCCAATGGTTTATCAGAGACATCAAAGAAACTGATACAACAACAAGAGTTAAATACTTGGGCTGAACAGCAAATCGCTTTGATCAAGCGTTCAGGTAAAACTTCTAGTGCTTCAGGTAGTAATAGCTCTATGGCACAGGTAATTAATACAACGGCCAGAAGAAATGGTATTACGTTAGCTAGGTTGCAACCGCAAACAGCGGACTTAGTAAAGGTTGGACTTGAAGACATGAACTTCAATCAATTAACAAAGTGGTTAGCAGACTTACGTAACCAACATGGTATTTATGTGAGCAACTTAGACTTATCTAAGACTGACGAGACAGGTATTGTACGAGTTCGACGTTTAGACTTGGAGCGTAATTAATGTCTTTTAAAAAACTCTTTTCTCTATTTATTGTCATGCTCATTGTTTTTAGTGTGCTGTTAACGCCTGTAAGCTTTATTGCAAAGTATGTAGATACACCTAAAAATGTCGCTTATCAGTCGTTATCGGGCACACTTTGGTCTGGACGAGCGAATGTTATTCAAGTTGATAAGTGGCAGTTCAATAGCTTAACTTGGGATATGAATATCGCTGCTTTGTTTACAGGAAAACTGTCGTTCGACATTAAATTTGGACAGGCAAGGGACGCAAATCAATTAAGCGGAAAGGGAACAATTGGATTAGGTTTCAATACTTTGTCATTATCGGAATTCACTTTTAGAGCACCAGCAAGTGCAATCCGTTCGGAACTACCTATTCCGACTAGTGAGCTTAATGGTCGTGTCATTTTAGACATAGATGAGTTTCATATGACTTCCGTTACTGACCCAAATGAGCAAATGCAAATGTGTGATGTTTTACAGGGTGAGCTTTTATGGACAAAAGCGGAAGTCGTTTTTGGTCAAGCAATGGAGTTAGGGACAATTGCCTCAAAGTTGTCTTGTAATGAAGGTGATGTTGTTGCCACATTTGACGGTTCAAACAAGTTAGGCTTAGAAGGTAATGCTCGCATTGAATCACCGGATTCGTTTGGCTTTCAAGGGTTTGTGAAACCAGATCCAAGTTTGCCTAGAGATATTCACAACGGTATTAAAATGTTTTCTCAGCTAGATGGGCAAGGTCGTTACCCAATAAAGCTCTAGTAATTCAAAAGCACATTCTGTTGTAAATAAAGGCTACCTCTGCGGTGGCCTTTTTTATGAACTAAACTAACGTTCGTTTCGTATAAAAAGCAAACAGGGGATGTTACCTATGCTTATTAATTTTATACTTTTTCAATCCATTTGGTTTGGGTGCATTTTACTTGGCAATACATTTTTGCCAGTTGCGATAGCCCTAGTGGCGTTTCATTTATATTACACAAAGTGCAGTAAACCTGACGTCGTTATTATTACCGCGAGTGTAGTCATTGGCCTGTTCGTTGACTCGATGCTGATGGCGTTTGGGGTGTTTGAATTTAACCACGGTTTAGTCGTTCCTTTTTTAATTCCTCCTTGGCTAGTATTAATTTGGGCTGGTTTTGCCATGACGTTAAATCATAGCTTAAGGTATTTTCAGCAAAAACCTTGGTTAGCGTTTGTTGGTGGCAGTATTAGTGGGCCATTGTCTTACCTGGCAGGAGCGAGGCTTGGCGCGATTGAGATACCACTTGGACTATGGCAAACCGCTATTATATTTGCGGTCATCTGGGGGCCTTTATTTTTATTATTAACTCAATGGGCAAAACGAATGAATCAATCAATCTACATTCAGGTCAAAGACGTGCAGCCCAATGAAGTTCAGGTTAAACAACCTCAGGAGCAAAAATCATGAACTATATACAGCGAGAGTTATTAACCCTCAAACACGAAGCGTCACGCTACTGTGTTATTAGCTTTGCAATGTTAACGATGGTTTTATGCAGCCTGCCAGCTTTTGCACAATTTAAAGATGAGCCTGAAAATTTAAGTTATTCAGTCCAAAATCAAAACCTGTTGTTATCGAACGGAAAAAGCTTCAAGGCAACCGGCCAAGCGGAATTTAGTTATCTATTTTGGGATGTATATAACAGTACTTTGTTTAACGCTAAAGGTGAGTTTAATAAAGACTCTGTGTGGCACGAACAGGGGCCCGTTGTACTAGAGATACATTATAAAAGAGATATAAAGGCTAAAGATTTAATAGATAGCACAGTTGAACAGTGGCAGCATTTAAAGATAAGTAGTGCAGACTACGAAGCCTATGTTACCTGGTTAAGTGAAACCTGGCCTAACTTAAAAAAGGGCGACAAACTAGCCTTATTAATGTACCCAGATCACAGTGTGTTTTTTTACAACAACCAGTTTCTGTCAAAACAAGACAACCCTGCCTTTGGAAAAACATTTTTAGATATTTGGCTGTCAGTTGATACTTCCGAGCCTAAATTGCGTAAGCAGTTATTGTCATTATAGATAGGACTTATTTTATGAAAACGATGTTCGCTGCGTTGGCTTTTAGTTTGCTACTTGTAGGTTGCAGTACTCAAGTTGACGATTATAAAGAGACAAGCCCAAAGTTTGAGTTAGATCGATACTTTGATGGAAAAGTAATTGCTTGGGGAATGATTCAAGATTACAGCGATAAAGTGACTCGACGTTTTTGTGTAGAAATGACGGGCAGTTGGCAAGACGGAGAAGCGGGTAAAACTGGCGTTTTGGATGAGTTTTTCTATTATGACGACGGCGAGCAAGACCGACGTATATGGAAACTCAACAAGTCAGCAGACGGAATTTATACTGGCTCAGCAGGCGATGTAAATGGAGAGGCCAGCGGCGAAGCGATTGGTTTTGCGTTTAACTGGAAGTACAACTTAGAAGTGAGTATTGATGATAGCGAGTATACTTTCGCGCTAGATGACTGGATGTATCAACTTGATGAATATCGATTGATGAACAAAACAGCGATGAAGAAGTTTGGTGTTACTGTCGCAGAAATTACTATTTTCTTTGATAAAGAACAGCCACTGAGAAGTTGTAAAAAGTAACAAGGGTTTAGTGGCTGTCAGTTGATCTGTTCACTACAAGTTGAGCAAACGACAAGGTTTATTTGATGTCGTTTAAAAGAGTGCGATAGTCGGTAACATTAACAAAGCCATTAATAGGCACCGCGACTTTTTTACTGTCTGGATTTGCTACCGCAAGAAGGTGTTTTATTCCAAACTCTTTTGCTGAGTGGAGAATACGCTCTGAGTCATCAACGAATAGGGTTTTGGCAGGGTCAAAGTCTAAATGGCTTTGTAATTGTGTCCAGAGTGATTGGCTTTCTTTGCTGGCACCAAATTGATGGCATGAGATTAGATCATCGATATGCAAATCCAGCTGAGTTCTTTCAACTTTTAAGCTTAATGAATCTGGGTGTGCATTTGTTACCAATACTACCTTTTTTCCAGCAGACTTAAGCGCATCTAAAAAGGGAATAGTATCTTCACGTAGCTGAATCAAATGTTGTATTTCTCTTTTTAACTCAACAATTGGGAGTTTTAGTTCACGTTGCCAGTAATCTAAACAATACCATTCCAATTGTCCGTATACGGCATCATTTTGTTGCTTTAATAAAACCTTTGCTTCATCTAGTGGCATATCATGTACTTTAGAATACGCCTGCGGTGTATGTTCCATCCAAAAATGATTGTCGAAATGCAGATCTAATAGAGTGCCGTCCATATCAAGTAATACGGTTTCAATGTCGTGCCAATTAAGCATAGATTTCTTATTTTTAGTCGTTATAGTTAGATGATGAATCGATTCTAGCAGAAGGTAGTTATGTCGGGGAAAAAAATAAGCGCTTATCCTGCCGCGCCAACTTTACCAACAATCCATAATAGTAAATTGGTTGCGCAGAGTAATTTATTTAAAATTGAACAACTGGATTTAGAGTTCAACAATGGTGAAAAGCGACAATACGAACGCATGAAAGGTTCTGGTCGCGGCGCAGTAATGGTTGTGCCTTGTATTAGTGCTAACGAGTTTATTTTAGTAAGAGAATACGCTGCTGGAATACACGGTTATGAAGTGGGTTTTCCAAAAGGGTTAATTGACCCTGGTGAAACACCGGAAGAAGCGGCAAACCGTGAATTAAAAGAAGAAATTGGGTTCGGTGCAAAACGATTCCTAAAGCTAAAGACGGTATCAATGGCCCCGAGTTACTTTAGTGCTCAAATGCACATTTACATTGCGTTAGATTTATATGAAGAGTCATTAGAGGGCGATGAGCCTGAGCCGCTAGAAAAAATCACCTGGCGATGGAGTGATGCAAGTAGTTTACTAGATCAAGAAGACTTTAATGAAGCACGCTCGGTTGCAGCCTTGTTCTTGGCTCAGCAAAAAATAGATTCGCAACCAGATTTATTCAAGTAAACATTTTTGATTACTGATTACTGATTACTGATTACTGATTACTGATTACTGATTACTGATTACTGATTATGCCTAAAATACCATCAACTGGCGCACTCAGGGTTGTTTTATTGAGCAGTGACAGATAAATTCGTCTATTCTTTCAAAATGTACGAGTGTATTTGGAACTGCTATGGAAACGAGTCTTGATAAGTTAGTCGAAGAAGTAAAACTAATCGCGGTGAAAGCCGGCGGAGCAATTTTAGAATACTTTGATGACGGTGACTTTGAGCAGTTTAATAAATCAGACCAGTCGCCAGTCACAAGTGCAGATTATGCTGCAAACGATATAGTTCTTTCCTGTTTGCAGTCACTTACGCCTAATATTCCTATTATGTCGGAAGAAGTTGAAGGATTAGTGCTCAGTGACAGAGTAAAGTGGTCAGAATATTGGCTGGTAGATCCTCTAGATGGTACGCAAGAGTTTGTTGCTGGTCGCCCTGACTTTGCAGTTAATATAGCCCTCATTCAAAACAACAAACCTGTTTTAGGTGTTATATACGCACCTGTAACAGAAGATATTTATTGGGCTGTAAAGGAGGGTGGCGCGTTTAAAAAGAATCGCCAAGAGCAAGTTACAAAATTAGCTGCCAATAAAATTGATGTAAACAAGCACTCACTTACACTTGCCATAAGTCGCGTTCAAAAATTAGATTCAATTACTAAATATATAAGTGACTCTGTAGATTTAGGTTTTATATCCCTTGGCAGTTGTGCTCTAAAATCATGTTTAGTGGCGGAAGGTAAAGCTGACTTATATATTCGCGTTGGCCCAACGGGCGAATGGGATACAGGTGCGCCTCAAATAATTGTGGAAGAGGCTGGTGGTTGTATTATTGATTCTGAGTTTGTTCCGCTAACTTATAATCAAAGAGAGTCATTCTTAAATCCTGACTTTATTGTTGCCGCAGATAATAACCTAGACTGGACAACAATGATTATTCCGCATGGTTCTCGTCGTGATTAAACGTAGCGGCTGGCATTAAGTTAACGGTTTCGTGCAGCTCTGAAAATACCAAGACGATTTCGCCCAATTTTAACTGATTTAAAACTTGCTCTTTTTTATCAGTGAAAGACACTTCATGCTCACCGTAGTCAGTACCTTCACGCATGATGAACTCTTCGATAATGCCTTCTAAAGCATCAGCGCTAATATTTTTCCAAGGTATGATCATGACTTTTTACTACCAAACTTATTGAGTTGCAGTTGTTGTATAAACTCTATGGTTCTATTTTCAGCCCAGAATTTAGGTTTAAATGGATTTAAGCCCGAAATAAATCCAACATGCCCGCCTGCTTTGCTTAATTCGAATCGAACGGATGACGAGAGTTTATCTTTGGTTGGGATGACGGCTTCCGACATGAATGGGTCGTCTTTGGCATGAATAATTAAAGTAGGCGTTGAGATAGAAGCTAAAAATTTATTCGCACTGCTCTTTTCATAATATTCTGCGGCACTTTTAAATTCGTTAATAGGTGCTGTAACAGCATCATCAAATTCTGTCAGGACTTTAATTTCGTCCAGTTCATTTGCGGTCACTTTAATAGGGAAGCGCTCATTCATCAAAGCGAGTTTATCTTTAGTCTTGTTTCTAAGTTTATCCACTAAATATTTTTGGTAAATAGCTGAAAAGCCCTGTCCAATTGCGTGTGCGCAGATAGATAAATCAAGTGGCGCTGAAATAACAATACCGCCAGATAAAACAGAGTGACTGCTTTCTTCACCTAGGTATTTGGCAAGCATGTTGCCGCCTAATGAAAAACCCACGCTGTATTTAGGGTTGTTAGGAAATTTTTTATGCACGTATTTAACTAGCTCAGCAACATCTTCTGTTTGACCAGAATGATAGGTTTTAGCCAGTCTGTTTTGCTTTTTGCCGCAGCCCCTAAATTGCATTAATAAACCAACCCAACCTTTTTGATGAATAGCATTCATCATGCGTTTAGCATAAAAGCTATCAAACGAACCTTCTAATCCGTGGAGCACAATTACAATAGGGGTTTGCTCATTAATATAGGCAGGAGAACGGCTCCAAATAAGCTCGAGAAAATCACCATCGGATAGGTTGAACTCTTGCTCAAAAGGTCTAAAGCTATTCTTTACAGAATAGAACCTAGGAACAATCGTTTGTAGATGGCGGTTGTTAAGCCACCAAGCGGGTTTAAAAGTTGACTCAAATATCATGCAATCCTCATTTACTACCTCACCATGAGGGCGAACAATTTTATTGTATTGTACCAGTACAGTTCAAGTGAATAACGGGTTTACTTGTTCATATTATTTATCTTTTTGGTAAATGGATACCAGCCAACATACATCTAACCGAGCCACCTGCATATTCAATGGCCTCGACGTCAAATGGCAGCAAGGTTACTTCGCTGTTTAATAAATGCTTTTGTTCATCCGTTAATGCATTAAAGGCTGTTTGAGAAAGCGCTAAATAAAGCGTATCACCATTTGTTAGCTCTAACGCATTGCCACAGTATTGCTCAATTTGCTGCTCCGTTAGGTGAATGATGGTTTTGCCCGTTCTTTCAATAGCTTCAATGACGAAGCGTTGTTGAGAGGCATCTTTAATCATTTCAGTAGCTAACAATACGTAACTAGATCCTACGGTCATTATGACATTGGTATGATAAACCGCGGTACCTTGTTTATTCACTGCATCGAATAATACCGGGCGATAAGAGAACTGCTGACAAAACTCATAGAATAGTTGCTCAGAACAACGATTTGATCGAACGGCATAAGCTACGCGAGCATCGTGATCTAAAACAAGAGCGCCCGTTCCTTCTAAAAACTTACTCGAATGCTCATAAGGAGAATAATCAATTATTTGATTTACTTGATACTGACTCACAAGCTTATCAATAATATCTGAACGCCTTTCTAAGCGGCGGTTTTCAGGGTACATGGCATAAATTGCTAACTTGCCATCATGGTGTGTTGAAAACCAATTATTGGGAAATACGGAGTCTGGAGTTGCTTTACTGACGTCTTCAAATAAATGAACGGTTATACCGTTGTCCTCTAACTTCTTTGTCATGTTAGACACTTGTTCGTAAGCCAGTGTTGTTAGCGACCTATTATTATCGGCTTCACTTTGAAAGGTATTATCGGCAGACGTTTGTGGATTTGGTAAAAAGTGATGTGGGCGGATCATAACCACAGCTTTAGGTGCCTGACTCATGATATTTCCTTTTATGTTGTGGGGAACAAGATAATAATAAGGCCGCATTGTACGGCCTTTTATTCTGTTTAAACAATACAGAAAGTATTTATATTAACCTATTTCATGCCGGTTGTGAGGGCGGTTGTAGTCGATTTCTGGGCCCGCAGGGACAACTTGCGTTGGGTTTATCATAGTATGGCTGAAGTAGTAGTGCCTTTTAATATGATAGAAGTCGACCGTTTCCGCAATACCTGGCCATTGATATAGCTCTCTTAAATAAGAAGATAAATGTGGATAACTCTCAATAGTTCTTTGGTTACATTTAAAGTGACCCACATAAACGGCATCAAAACGAATCAAGGTTGTGAATAAACGCCAATCCGCCTCAGTGATTGTATTACCGACTAAATAACGATTTGTTGTTAGTCTGTCTTCAATCTCATCTAATGCATTAAATAGCGTTGTAAACTCTTTTTCATAAGCGGCTTGCTTGGTGGCAAAACCACACTTATAAACACCATTGTTGATGTTGTGGTAAACAAAGTCATTAACGTCATCAATGTCGGACTTTAATTCGCTTGGATATAAGTCTAGTGAATTGTTCGTCAAATGATTAAAGGCGTTATTAAACATTCGAATTATTTCTGATGATTCATTACTTACAATTTGGTTAGTTTTTTTATCCCAAAGTACAGGAACCGTCACGCGGCCTGAGTAGTCGCTTTTATTTCGAGTATATACTTGGTGCATATACTTAACATCAAATAGCGCATCGCCAGTGCTGTGATTTGATTTATCAAATTCCCAACCATTGTTTAACATGTCTGGGCTAACAATAGACACGTCGATGTAATCCTCTAAAGATTTTAGCTTTCTAAAAATTAACGTTCTGTGTGCCCAAGGACAGGCAAGGGAAACATACAAGTGATATCGACCTTTTTCTGCGATAAAGCCTTTACTACCTGTTGCTCCAGCTTCTCCGTCTGCGGTAACCCAGTTTCTTAACTGTGCGCTTTCACGCTCAAATTTACCGTCACTTTTGTCAGTGTCGTACCACTTATCTTGCCAATTACCATTTACGAGTAATCCCATTATGTCCTCTCTATTTTAATCTCTTATTTATATTTTATGAGTCTAGCAGAGGCTTGGATTCTCTATAATTAGTAAAACTTGCCTATTCCTTTCGAATAAATGCAATTATTGATCAACAGGTTAAGAGAAAAGAGTTATATTTGTATATAATTCACTCAATTTTACAGTGTGTCAGCCGATATTAATGCTAGGCAACCATAGGTATATTAAAATGATTAAATTCGACCCCACTCAATTACAAAATTGGCTGAGCAAACCCAGCAGTAAGGGCGAACTAAATTCTCAAAATGGCCAACAGCAAATTCAAAAGTCAGCGCCAGCGTCATTAGTGACCTTGTCTGGCGCAACATCTAGCACCAGTTTTTCGTATTTTCATCAAACGGTGCAAAAGCGAGTGCAGCAATCAATTGCGGTTCCACAAGATCCAAAGCCTAATAAGTTAGAGCAGGCAGCAATTGAACAAAGGGATAAACGCTCAGACGCGTCATCTAGCGCAATTCTCGGGTTTATAACTAACCGCTTAAAAATGGATAAAGCCGATGGTGCAACACAAGAGCAATTGCAAAGCCGAATAGAAGCTGGTCTTAAAGGTTTTGAACAAGGTTATGAAGAAGCCAGTGGTATCCTGTCTGATATGGGGTTGTTAGAAGGCGATGTTGAAAGTGATATTTCACTTACCGCCCAAAAGGTAAAAGAAGGGTTATTTGAACTTGCGAATGAGTATTTAGGTGAAAGCCAGAGTGTTATTGAAAAACCAGCCAGTTTAAATCAATCGGATGATTCTGCAGAAGAGTCCGTTCCACCAGCGCGTATTGGTGAAGCTTTATTTCAGTCTTTACAGTCAAAGGAGTCTCGCTCGTTTGAATTTGAACTTGAAACACGAGATGGCGACAGGATTAAGATTAATGCCAGTGCCTTTTTAGGTGCGTCGGTTGAGTCTGGTAGTGGTCGTTTTTCTAGCCAGGGCCAAGGCAATGGTAATTCATATAGTGGTAGCTATGCTTACTCTTACAGCGAAGTAGTCAGTCAGCAGCAGTTTTCATTAAGCATTGATGGTGATTTAGATGAAGACGAGCTAGAAGCGATAAATGCATTGTTGGAAAAAATTAATAGTTTGTCGGCGGACTTTTATGACGGTGACATGCAAGAAGCTATTAACAAAGCAATGGAACTGGAATACGACTCATCTGAGATCAGTGGTTTTGCACTGGATTTAAGCCAAAGCACAAGCGTCAAAGCTGTGGAGGCTTATCAATCTGAACAAGCTTCTCTAAATCCTGGTGCAGCCGCACTAAGAGAGTTAGAGCCATTAGGGAACTTTGCCGCTGATTTGAAAGGTGAATTTGCGAAGACGGAAGACTTGTTTGCTCATCCAAGAGATTTGTTATCGGACTTGTTCCAAAAAATGGACTTATTGAATAAGCCTGAAGAGCAAGACTATTCGATAGATTTTTCTTCTTTTTCAACTTCCATTATTGAACAATGGTCAAGTCGTCTGGAGTTAATTCGCGGTCCTAAGGTTGATGACTAAGCGCTAATTGAGCAAGTCACCCCTTTGTAATTTAAATGGCAGATTTTATTCTGCCGTTTTTTTAGAACCAGCAACGGCTTGATTAATTTGGTTCATTTCTTTGCTGGTTAACTCACGCCATTGCCCAGGCTTTAGGCCTTTTAAGTCGACGTTCATAATTCGAGTTCGTTGTAGCTTAGTAACTTCAAAGCCTAAATATTCACACATACGACGAATTTGTCGGTTTAATCCTTGAGTAAGAATGATAGAGAATTTCTTAGGTCCAAGTAATTTAACTCGGCATGGTTTTGTCACTGTTCCAAGTATTGGAATGCCTTTTTCCATACGACTTTTAAATCGTTCGTTTAGAGGCTTATCCACAACCACAACGTATTCTTTTTCGTGCGCATTCTCTGCGCGTAAAATTTTATTAACAATGTCACCGTCACTAGTTAAAAAAATTAGACCATCTGATGGTTTATCTAGACGTCCAATCGGGAAAATTCGTTTAGGGTGATTGATGGCATCTATGATGTTGCCTCGAACGTGACGTTCTGTAGTACACGTAATACCAATCGGCTTGTTATAGGCAATGTAAACACGGTCAGATTTATTTTCGGCACTGGCATTTATAGTTTTACCATTAACTGTGACATTATCACCATCAAGTACTTTGGTGCCGAGCTCAGGGAGTTTCCCGTTTATCTTAACGCGCTTTTGCTCAATAAGTTTATCCGCTTCGCGTCGAGAGCAATATCCCGATTCGCTAATGAATTTATTGAGCCGTTTGCCTTGTTGTTCAGTCACGTAAGCGCCTTTAGAAATAAGTTGAATTTGAATCGGAATTACATCAGGGATTGTAGCACAGGTGAAGATTAGCCGACTACAGTCATGGTTAAATGGCAGACACAAAAAAAGCCTGCACAAGGCAGGCTTCTTAATACTAAATTGAAATAAAGGCTAATTACTTAGCGTTTTTCTCTTCTTTAGCTTTTGCAATTACTTCGTCAGAAACACTGCTTGGACAAGGCATGTAGTTTTTGAACTCCATAGAGAACTGACCACGGCCTGAAGTCATTGTACGTAGTGAACCGATGTAACCAAACATTTCTGAAAGTGGTACGTCAGCTTTAATACGAACACCAGTAGCGCCTGCTTCTTGACCAGCGATCATGCCACGACGACGGCTAAGGTCACCGATAACATCACCAACGTGATCTTCAGGAGTGAACACGTCTACTAACATTACTGGTTCAAGTAGTTGTGCACCTGCTTTAGGAATTGATTGACGGAACGCGCCACGTGCTGCTAATTCAAATGCTACTGCAGATGAATCGACTGCGTGGAAACCACCATCGTAAAGTTCGATTTCAACGTCAAGAACAGGGAATCCAGCTAGAACACCAGTTTCCATCATGCCAGCAAAACCTTTTTCGATAGCAGGGAAGAATTCTTTAGGTACGTTACCACCAACAACTGTTGATGTGAACGTGAAACCAGAACCAGCTTCGCCAGGCTTGATACGGTAATCGATTTTACCGAATTGACCAGAACCACCAGACTGTTTCTTATGCGTGTATGAATCTTCAACTGGCTGCGTGATAGTTTCACGGTATGCAACTTGAGGTTCACCTACTTCTAGCTCAACGCCGTAAGTACGCTTAAGGATGTCAACTTTGATGTCTAAGTGAAGCTCACCCATACCAGATAGGATTGTTTCACCTGAATCTTGGTCAGTTTCAACGCGGAATGTTGGATCTTCAGCAACCATTTTACCGATAGCAATACCCATTTTCTCAGTTGAACCTTTATCTTTAGGCTTAACAGAGATTGAGATTACTGGCTCAGGGAATACCATTGCTTCTAGAATAATTGGATCTTTAGGATCACATAATGTGTGACCTGTTTGAACGTTACTCTTCATGCCTACGATTGCGATGATGTCACCAGCTTGTGCGCTTGTTAACTCATTACGGTCATCGGCTTGCATTTCACACATACGACCGATACGTTCAGTTTTACCTGTCGCAGCGTTCATGATGGTGTCGCCTTTCTTCAGCATACCAGAGTAAATACGTACGAACGTAAGTGCACCGAAACGGTCATCAGAGATTTTAAATGCTAACGCTTTAAATGACTCGTCTGCAGAAACGATTGCGTGACGGCCAGTAGGCTCACCTTCTTCATCTGTAAGAGGTTGAGGATCAACTTCTGTAGGAGATGGTAAGTAATCAACAACAGCGTCAAGAATTAACTGCATACCTTTGTTTTTGAAAGCAGAACCACAGTACGTAGGGAAGAAGTCCATTGTACGAGTACCTTTACGGATACAACGCTTGATGTCTTCGATTGAAGGCTCTTCACCTTCCATGTACGCTTCCATAAGGTCGTCGTCTTGCTCAACAGCAGTTTCAACTAGCATTTCACGATATTCTTCTACTTTATCAACCATGTCCGCAGGAACATCAGTGATTTCGTAGTTTTCAGGAAGACCAGTCTCATCCCAAACGTATGCTTTACGAGATAGTAGGTCAACAACACCAACGAAGTCATCTTCTATACCAATTGGTAGAACCATAACTAGTGGGTTTGCACCTAGAACGTCTTTAGTTTGCTTAACTACGCGGTAAAAATCAGCACCTAAACGGTCTAATTTGTTAACGAAGATAATACGTGCAACTTCTGAGTCATTCGCATAACGCCAGTTAGTTTCTGATTGTGGTTCAACACCACCAGAACCACAGAATACACCAATACCACCGTCTAATACTTTAAGAGAACGGTAAACTTCAACTGTGAAGTCAACGTGTCCAGGAGTATCGATAACGTTAAAACGGTGATCTTTCCAGAAACAAGTTACAGCAGCAGACTGGATAGTAATTCCGCGCTCAGCTTCTTGTTCCATGAAGTCAGTTGTTGACTCACCGTCGTGTACTTCACCAGTCTTGTGGATTTGACCAGTTAATTTCAAAATACGCTCAGTTGTTGTGGTTTTACCAGCATCTACGTGAGCGAAGATACCTATATTTCTATACTTCGATAAGTCAGCCATTGTCTTACTCTATCTTCTCAATAAGTTGGTTAAAAAAAGCCGCCGGATTCTATCATTAATTAACCAAAACGGCACACTTTTCCTAAAAAAATAATGAAATATCTGAAAAGTCATTAAATATAGATAGTTGTACTAACCTATATTTTTGCTTTATCTTGCCAAGCACAATGAGTGTAGAAGAGTTTTTAGAAAATGATGAACGATGAAAACGATCAAAATAAAGATCAAAAACACAAAGAACGCCAACAGCGTTTAAAAGAACAAGTTGATCAAAGAGTTGAGTCTGCTCAAGTTGAGAAAGGTATTTTTCAAGTTATTACAGGAAATGGAAAAGGAAAATCTACCTCGGGTTTTGGTGTTGTGACGCGCTGTGTTGGTTATGATAAAAAAGCCGCTGTTGCGCAATTCATTAAAGGTGAGTGGGAGTGTGGTGAGCGTAACCTACTAGAGAAGCATGGAGTCCCCTTTGTGGTGATGAAAACCGGGTTTACGTGGGACACTCAAAATAGAGAGTCAGATACCAAAGCGGCTCTTGAAACTTGGTCTAAAGCTAAGTTGTTTTTGCAGGACCCTAGTATTGATGTTGTCTTATTAGATGAGCTTACCTATATGGTGACTTATCAATATATACCTTTAGAGGAAGTTATTGATGCCATTAACAATAGACCAAAAATGCAGTCAGTTATTATAACGGGCCGCGCTGCACATCGAGAGTTAATAGAAGCCGCAGATACCGTGAGTGAAGTTAAAAATATTAAGCATGCTTTTGACTCTGGAGTAAAAGCATTACAAGGTTTTGACTACTGATCTTATTTTTACAGTAATAGGCAATATAGGTATACCTTTACAATGCATCTAAAATAACCTCATATAATTCAGATAGAAAGCTGCCAATTGGTGGCTTTTTTTATTTATAGCTTTGCATAAATTTTAACTGTTATTATACTGTATAAATAAACAGTGGGTGGTGTTATGTTAGAGCTAAATGAATATCAAAATAAAGGCCTGGTTTGGTACGGCTGTAAAAACAATGACCATATCGCTAAGGCTAAAACTCATTATGATGAGCTAGACAACCGACTTCACGGTGGCTTTCCAACGTCCGGAATTATAGAAGTTAAGTCGATGTTAGGCATAGGGGAGTTAAGGTTAATACTGCCATTCCTCGCGGATCAACAAGGCAATCAAAAAGCGGAATGTGTCTTTATTGCTCCTCCAATTCAGCTCAATGCCGAATTTTTAATAGCAAATGGATTAGAACTGTCACAAACACTTATTATACCTGCTTATGATCCAGTGGAAGCTTTATGGGCTGCAGAGCAGTGTCTTAATAGCGGTTGTTGTAGCACAGTCGTACTTTGGCAAGCAGAGCTTAGTATCAAACAGGTTCGACGCTTAATGTTAGCTTGTGAGCAAGGTGCGAGTAGCTTAATACTTATCAGAAATAGCCAAGCAAAATCAAAAGGCACTCGCTTTTTATCGTTACCGAGCGCTTTAAGCCTGTCATTACATGCACACCCTATGGGGATAAAAGTCAAAATAGATAAGCAAAAAGGGGGAATAGGATCATCTCCATTTATTATTAATATGACAGAGAGGTGGCAAGACTTCACCATTACTAATTCAGAGCAGGCTACAAGCAGAGAGCCTAGTAATGTTTTAGCGTTTCCTAATATCGTGAACCACTAGTGACGTTATAACTTATGTTATGGCTATATTTGAATTTTGACTCTCTGCAATTAGAAGCTTTAGAGACTTCTAAAGACACAGCCGTCATTATCGTTGACCCTTTTTCTAACCAAGTTACTCAAGCAAATCAGGTAGCACTGACAGCAGGTATAAAGCTGAATATGGGCTTAGCGATGGCTATTTCAATAACCTCAGATATTGAGGTTGTAGAGTATAAGGAAAAGATAGAACAGGAAAGTTTAACGAACATTGCGAATATGCTCTACCGGTATACTGCAGATATAAGTTTAGATGCTCCGCAAGGTATGTTCCTTAGGATTGATAACATGCTTAGACTGTATGAAAGCTTAAGTACTTATTGGTCTACCATAACTGCTCAACTAAATAATTTAGGCTTTAGTTACTCATATGGGGCGGCTCCTATAGCATTGAGTGCCAAATTGATAGCCTTATCCAAACATAATACGTTATATGACCAAAGTGTATTGGCTCAGCAATATATCAATAGTCTACCAACTGACTACTTAGAATTAACCAAAGCACAAAAAGAGCAATTTCACCGAGTTGGATTTAAGCGAATAGGGGATGTATTAGCGATTCCATTAAAGTCTTTATCAAAGCGTTTCGACTTGTCGGTATTCACTTACTTAGGGCAATTGTCTGGTCAAATTAAGTTTCCAATGAGTTTGTTCAGTCCAACACTCCATTATAAACGCACACTGGAGTTACTGTTTGAAATCTCCAATGCAAATATACTAATTAACCCAATAAATAAGTTACTAAAAGAGTTAGAGCTATTTTTTAGAAATAGAAACTTATTATCTAGCCAATTGAAGTTCACATTTTTATACAGACATAACAGTGGGCTAACCATTAACGTCATCGCTGCTGGAGGGGAATATAAAGCTAGCGTTTGGTTACGACTAATTAAGTTGCAATTAGAGTCCGTTAAATTATTGGAGCCAGCCGTTACTATTTCTTTAGAATGTGTAGGGCTAGAACCTCAACAAAGCCGGACCAAAGATATTTTCAGCGACAAAATGAGTCAACTCGAATCCACTCAATTACATAACAAACTGATAGCAAAGCTCTCTACGGGAAAGGTAACTCGGCCAACATTCATCGATTCGATTAATCCAGAGTTAGTAACGAAACTAAACACGGATCTGTGCACAAAAAACAGTAACCTACTTGTTAACCACGAAACCGCTATGCAAAGACCTAGTTTTATACAAGCAAAGGCATCAAAGTTAGTAGAGCCAGTAAAGGCGTTACATGGACCTGAGCGTATATTAACGGGCTGGTGGGATGGTAAATCTATTTATCGAGATTACTTCATTGCACAAAACTCCCAAGGGCAATGGTTATGGATTTATCGCACACCTAAACAAGAGTGGTTTGTGCAAGGTTGGTTTCGCATGAGCCAACAACAAGCCTGCCAAGAGGGTGGTTATGCGGAACTAAGCTGTTTCTCCAACTTCACTTTTTTAAAAGGAGCCTCTTCTCCTGAGGAGTTGATAGAGCAATCGTGTCAGTTAGGTTATAGCGCTTTGGCAATAACCGATGAATGCTCTGTTGCTGGAGTGGTTAGAGCTTATTCGCATGTAAAAAAAGAAGGTTTAAACATAAAGCTAATAGTAGGGAGTCAGTTTGAATATCAAAATAACATTCAACTCACGCTATTGTGCCCAAATAGAAAAGCCTATGCTGAGCTCTGCCGAATCATTACGAATGCTAGGCGTCGATGTGATAAAGGCGAGTATGAGCTTAACCTTTGGGATCTAAAGTCAATTCGTGAGTGCATCATTCTTTGGCATGCTAGCGGTGACCTTAACAAAGACGAAACTAACTTAACTTGGTTAAAAGGACTTAATAAGTTTATTCCTAAAAAGTTATATATAGGAATGACCAGAAAGCTAACAAACAGAGAGCATTGTTATATTCACAACTGTGAAGAGATTGCTAAACGCCATCAGTTACCAATCGTTGCTTGTGGGCAAGTACTAATGCATTGCATCACCAGGCTTCCTTTACAACATGTATTAACAGCGATTAAGCAAGGCACGCAAGTTAACAACATTGGTAGAAAAGCACTCACTAATGCCGAGCAATCGTTAAGGCCTATCTCTAAGTTACAAACACTATATAAAAAACAATACTTAGATATATCTTTGGAAATAGCGGATCTCTGTACATTTGATTTAGGCGAACTGAGGTATGAATATCCATCGGAGTTAATACCGTCTCAGTCATCACCTTCGGAATATCTAAAAGAACTAGTTAACGAAGGTAAAAAGTATCGATTTCCTCAAGGCGTACCAGTTGATATAGAAGTGTTAATAGAGAAGGAGCTAAAGCTTATTCATGAAATGGAATACGAACACTTTTTTATTACGATTTACGATATTGTTCAGTATGCCAAAACGCAGAATATTCTTTATCAAGGGCGAGGTTCAGCGGCAAATTCAGTGGTTTGTTTTTGTTTAGAGATCACGGCGGTAGATCCATCACAAATTAATGTCTTATTTGAACGGTTTATATCAAAAGAACGAAATGAGCCACCAGACATTGATGTTGATTTTGAGCATCAGCGCCGAGAAGAAATTTATCAGTACATATATGAAAAGTATGGCCGGAAACACGCAGCACTAGCAGCAACGGTAGTGACCTATAGGACAAAGAGTGCCATAAGAGAGGTGGGTAAAGCATTAGGTTATGAAGAGCTTCAACTAGACTTTTTTATAAAGAATATAAATAGAAGAGATGCGGCGGAACCATGGTTTTCTCAAATTTCTACTTTAAGTTTATCCATAGACTCTAGTAAGGCTCAGCAACTTATTTCATTAGTAGAGCAAATTAAAGGTTTTCCTCGGCATTTATCCCAACATGTCGGTGGGTTTATTATCTCCTCTGGCCCTTTACATGAATTAGTGCCGGTAGAAAATGCAGCTATGGATAACCGAACCGTTATTCAATGGGATAAGGATGATTTAGAAACGTTAGCACTGCTGAAAGTTGATGTACTGGCTTTAGGTATGTTGAGTGCGATTCGAAAGTCTTTTGAGTATATTGAAAGCTTCTATAATACAAAACTAAGTATTGCTGATATTACCGCTGGTGGTGATGATCAGGATGTATACCAGATGATATCAGCCGCGGATACAGTTGGGGTGTTTCAAATTGAATCAAGAGCCCAGATGAGCATGTTACCTCGGTTAAAACCAGCTACCTATTACGACTTGGTTATACAGATAGCCATTGTAAGGCCTGGTCCTATACAAGGTGGAATGGTTCACCCTTACTTGCGTAGACGTGATGGTTTAGAGCCAATAACTTACCCTTCAGAAGACGTTGAGTCGGTACTCTCGAGAACTTTAGGTGTACCAATATTTCAAGAGCAGGTCATTAAGCTTGCGATGGTTGCAGCGGGCTTTTCTGGTGGAGAAGCAGATCAGTTACGACGCGCCATGGGTAAGTGGAAAAAGAATGGAGAGATAGAAAAGTTTCGCATCAAACTCATTAACGGTATGTCAAAAAGAGGGTATACACAGGAGTATGCTGAACGTATCTTTCAACAAATCTGTGGGTTTGGAGAATATGGTTTTCCAGAGTCGCATTCTGCAAGTTTTGCTGTGTTGGCCTATGTTTCATCTTGGCTAAAGCACTATTACCCTGCTGCATTTTATTGTGGTCTTTTGAATAGCTTACCAATGGGTTTTTATGGCCCATCTCAGTTACTACAAGATGCTAGCAGACACGGTGTAGACATACTCCCTATTTGTATTAATGCTTCTTGTTGGGATCATCAATTGGTAATAACCGAAGGTGAAGTAAAGCTAAGGCTAGGTTTCCGACTTATTAAAGGTTTTTCTGAGAGTTCGGTTGATTTGATAATGACCTCTAAAGCAAAACATGAGAAAACGGTTTTACACACTTAAACCAAATAACAAGTAGTGGTTTAAATAAACGAGACTTACAACTATTAGCTAGTGCTAATGCGTTTGCCATGATTAGTGGAGACCGTTACACAACGAGGTGGTCATTAATGAATATGGAAGCCGAATTACCGCTATTTAAAAATATTGATGAGGGCTCAACACCCCATCAGGAATTAGACTTAGACAGTTACACGAAACACATTGTTAAAACACCAACAAAAGTTGAATCAATGCTAGAAGACTATGCCGCTACTAATATTAGTATTCACTCCCATCCAATCCAGCTATTAAGAGAAAAAGGGTTACTTGGAAAGTATACAGCAGCTGAGGATCTAATATCATGTAGGCATAAATCTGTTGTAACTGTAGTAGGCCTGGTTACTGGAAGGCAAAGTCCCGGAACTGCTGGTGGTGTCACATTTGTTACATTAGAAGATGATACTGGCAGTTCTAATGTTGTTATTTGGGTCGCTACTGCTCGAGCACAGAAAAAGTCGTTTCTAACGTCTAAACTACTCAAAGTAAAAGGCGTTGTGGAGCGTGAAGGGAGAGTCATTCATGTAATAGCGGGAAAGCTAATAGACTTGAGTGATGAGCTTCAGGAACTTGAAATAAAAAGTAGAGACTTTCATTAATGCTCACAATTAAAACCATTTATAAACAATTAACGTATGTTCGATGGATATTAGGTAGTTTGAACCCTGTTTTATCGGGATTAATGTTGTATAGTTCAGCACAGGTAAATGAATAAGAGAGAATTATGAGTCAGTATAATGCACCACTAAATGATATGAACTTTTTGTTATTTAACACTTTTAAAGTTCAAGACTTTTGGCAAGACACACCAGAATTAGCAGAGTCGATAGATGTAGAAACGGCTAGCGCGATATTAGCAGAAAGCGCAAAAGTAACAGAAGAAGCAATAGCGCCGTTTAGTAGAGCTGCGGATGAAGTAGGCGTGTTATTTTCTGAAGGTAATGTAACGACTCCTGATTCGTATAAAAATGCATATAACGTTGTAGCTGAAGGTGGTTGGATTGGCCTAGCTGGTAATCCTGACTTTGGTGGTATGGGAATGCCAAAAACTATCACTGCTATGCACGAAGAGATGATGTGTTCAGCTGACCTTGCTTTTGCTTTGTATCCAGGTTTAACCGCTGGTGCTTGTTTAGCTATTAATGCACATGCATCTGAAGAGCTTAAAGAGCTTTATCTTCCAAATATGTATTCTGGTCAGTGGACTGGCTCTATGTGTTTAACAGAAGCACACGCTGGTACTGATCTCGGCTTAATCAAGACAAAAGCAATACCACAAGAAGATGGCAGCTACGACATAACGGGTAGCAAGATATTTATTTCTGGCGGCGAGCATGACTTAACCGAAAATATTGTCCACCTAGTGCTAGCTAAATTACCGGATGCACCTGCTGGTTCTCGTGGTATATCGTTATTTTTAGTGCCTAAAATTAATATCGATTCTCAAGGCGCTTTAACGACTCCGAATGCAGTTTCTTGCGGTTCTATTGAACACAAGATGGGCATTCATACTAGTGCTACTTGTGTTATTAACTTTGATGGCGCAAAAGGCTATTTAGTTGGTGAAGTAAACAAGGGCTTAGCTGCTATGTTTACCATGATGAATTACGAAAGACTTTTAGTTGGTCTTCAAGGATTAGGAGCCGCAGAACGCTCTTATCAAAATGCAAAACTTTACGCCATGGATAGAGGTCAAGGTAAAGGTGCAGAAAGAATGACGGACAAAGAGTGCGATCCTATAATTGTTCACCCGGATGTACGACGCATGCTACTTAATATGCGAGCTATGAATGAAGCAGCTCGAGCTTTTGGTACTTACGTATCTGTGCAACTAGATATTTCTAAGTTCAGCCAAGATAAAGAAACAGCGAAACTCGCCAATGCTAAGGCTCAATTATTGACTCCAATAGCAAAAGCATTTGTTACCGACACTAGCCTAGATGGCTGTGTAGCAGGACAGCAAGTTCTCGGTGGGCACGGCTATGTTCGTGAGTGGGGACAAGAGCAACTAGTAAGAGATTGTCGCATTACACAGATATACGAGGGCACTAACGGAGTCCAAGCTCTTGACTTGATGGGTCGTAAAGTTGCAATGGATGGCGGTCAAACACTTAACCTGTTAATTGATGAAATTCTAGAATTCAGCCTTGAAAACCAAAGCGTAAATGGCTCAATGATGAAGCAGCTAAACGATAGCGCTTTACTATTAAGAGAAGTTACAGCAACTGTATTGGAAGAAGCTAAAGGTGACAAAAACGCGATAGGTGCAGCATCAGTAGATTTCTTACATTTATGCGGGTATGTATTTTATGCTTATATGTGGGCGAAAATGGTTGTGGCTGTTGAAGATGAAAGTATTGATGAAGTAACGACAACGAGTAAACAGAAAACAGCGACTTACTTCTTTGCTAGAGTATTACCTAGAATACATTCACTTAAGCTACAAATTGAGTCTGGTGCAGAGTTATTATTCGACTTCACCGCTGACGAAGTTTAATTAGTACATATATTAAACACTTAGCGGCATGTCCATACAGACAGCCGCTTTGGCTTAATTTATTCAGAAATAAGTGTTGTATTTATACTCAATTTATATATAATGCGCTCTCTCATTTTTCCGTAAGGATTCTTTTGAGACAAACCGAAATATTTAAGATGCTCTTTTATCGGTTTGAAAGCTAACAATTAGTTAGCAGATATACAGGGGCTCCAATTGTGAGTCCAATTAATAGATAAGAAAGCTTCGCTTATGTCCAATAAAATGGGGGTAGTGCGATGTTTTTTTATGCTCTTTCTAAAATGCTCTTTTGAGGTATAAAATGAACAGTCAACGTATTCGTATCCGATTGAAAGCGTTCGACCATCGTCTAATCGATGCGTCAACACAAGAGATCGTTGAAACGGCAAAGCGTACAGGCGCGCAGGTTCGTGGTCCTATTCCACTACCTACTCGCAAAGAACGCTTCACTATATTGGTATCTCCACACGTAAATAAAGATGCGCGTGACCAATATGAAATTCGTACGCACAAGCGTTTAATCGACATTGTTGAGCCAACAGAAAAAACTGTTGATGCTCTTATGCGTTTAGATCTTGCCGCTGGTGTAGATGTTCAGATCAGTCTGGGTTAATCGAGAGATTAAAGGGGTTTCAAAATGACTATTGGTCTAGTCGGACGTAAAGTGGGAATGACACGTATCTTCACAGAAGATGGTGTATCAATTCCAGTTACAGTGATTGAAGCGACACCTAACCGTGTTACTCAAATCCGTAACGAAGAAACCGACGGTTACCGCGCACTTCAAGTGACTGCAGGCACTAAGAAAGCGAACCGCGTTACTAAGGCAGAAGCTGGACACTTTGCGAAAGCAGGTGTTGAAGCTGGTCGTGGTATGTGGGAATTTCGCTTAGCTGCAAATGAAGGCGAAGGTATCGAAGTTGGTAGCGATATTACTGTAGAAGTATTTAATGACGCTAAATTGGTTGACGTAACTGGTACGTCAAAAGGTAAAGGTTTCCAAGGTGGTGTTAAGCGCTGGAATTTCAGCATGCAAGACGCAACTCATGGTAACTCTCTTTCTCACCGTGCTCCTGGTTCTATTGGTCAAAACCAAACACCAGGTCGTGTATTTAAAGGTAAGAAGATGGCCGGCCAAATGGGTAACGTACGTACTACAACTCAAAACCTTGAGTTAGTGCGCGTTGACGCAGAGCGTAATTTACTTCTAGTTAAAGGCGCGGTACCAGGTTCAATTGGCGGTGACGTCATCATTAAACCTGCTATTAAAGCGTAATCCGGAGAATAGTGATGAAATTAGATTTTACAGGCGCAACAGGCGCTGTTGAAGTTTCAGAAGCTACTTTCGGACGTGAGTTCAATGAAGCATTAGTTCACCAGGTAGTTACTGCATACGCTGCAGGCGCTCGCCAGGGTTCTAGAGCTCAAAAAACTCGCTCAGAAGTTAGCGGTGGTGGTAAGAAGCCATGGCGTCAAAAGGGCACTGGTCGTGCTCGTGCCGGTACTATTCGTAGTCCTATCTGGCGTTCTGGTGGCGTAACATTCGCTGCTAAGCCACAGGATCATTCACAAAAAGTGAATAAGAAAATGTACCGTGGTGCTATTCAAAGCATTCTTTCTGAGTTAGTTCGTCAAGAGCGTTTCGTGGTAGTTGACAACTTTGAAGTTGAAACTCCAAAAACTAAAGCACTAGCTGCTAAGTTAAATGAAATGAGCTTAAAAGACGTATTGATCATTACTGAAGAAGTATCTGAGAACTTGTTCTTATCAGCTCGCAACTTATATAAAGTTGACGTTCGTGATGCGGCAACAATCGACCCAGTTAGTTTAATTGCGTTCGATAAAGTATTGGTAACTGCTGGTGCAGTTAAACAAATTGAGGAGATGCTAGCATGATAAGCGAAGAACGTTTGTTAAAAGTATTAGTAGCTCCACATGTTTCTGAAAAGACCACTTTAGCATCTGAAGCTAACAACA
Organism: Psychrosphaera haliotis; assembly: GCF_009728465.1. GTDB lineage: Bacteria > Pseudomonadota > Gammaproteobacteria > Enterobacterales > Alteromonadaceae > Psychrosphaera > Psychrosphaera haliotis. The sequence goes on along the minus strand of NZ_WOCD01000005.1, from coordinate 597,939 downwards.
CGTTAGTATTCAAAGTTGCTGTTGACGCTACTAAAGAAGAAATTAAAGCTGCTGTTGAAAAACTTTTCGAAGTTGAAGTTAAGCGAGTTAACTCTCTTAACGTTAAAGGTAAGGCAAAACGTACTGGTGCTCGCATGGGTCGTCGTAAGAATTGGAAAAAAGCTTACGTAACTCTTGCAGACGGTCAAAGCCTTGATCTTGAAGACGGCGCAGCAGAGTAATTGGAGAGTAAAAAATGGCTCTAGTAAAATGTAAACCAACATCTGCTGGTCGTCGTCATATGACGAAAGTAGTTAACACTGACTTGCATAAAGGCGCACCATACGCACCACTTTTAGAGAAAAAATCTAAATCTGGCGGTCGTAATAACAATGGTCGCATTACTGTTCGTCACATCGGTGGTGGTCACAAGCAACACTATCGTTTGGTTGACTTCAAACGTAATAAAGACGGTATTCCGGCAACAGTTGAACGTTTGGAATATGATCCAAACCGAAGCGCAAACATCGCGTTAGTTCTTTATGCAGACGGTGAACGTAAGTACATCATTGCACCTAAAGGCCTAAAAGCTGGTGATCAGATTATGTCTGGTATCAATGCACCTATCAAAGCTGGTAATGCTATGCCTATGCGTAACATGCCTGTAGGTAGTACTGTACACAATGTTGAGCTTAAGCCTGGTAAAGGCGCTCAGATTGCTCGTTCAGCTGGTGCATATGTGCAAATATTAGCACGTGACGGTCAATACGTTACTCTACGTCTTCGCTCTGGCGAAATGCGTAAAGTTCTTTCTGATTGTCGTGCGACTTTAGGTGAAGTAGGTAATGCTGAACATATGCTTCGTCAGCTTGGTAAAGCTGGTGCAAGCAGATGGCGTGGTGTTCGTCCGACTGTCCGTGGTGTTGTAATGAACCCGGTTGATCACCCGCACGGTGGTGGTGAAGGTCGTACTTCTGGTGGTCGTCACCCGGTTACTCCTTGGGGTAAACCGACTAAGGGTGCTAAGACTCGTAAGAACAAACGTACTGATAAGTACATTGTTCGTCGTCGTAATAAATAATTAGTGAGGTAATACCATGCCACGTTCTCTCAAGAAAGGTCCTTTTATTGACCTACACTTGCTGAAGAAGGTTGAAGCAGCCTTGGAAAGCGGGAACAAGAAACCAATTAAAACTTGGTCTCGTCGCTCAATGATCATTCCTGATATGATTGGATTGACCATCGCTGTCCATAATGGTCGTCAACACGTTCCTGTGTTTGTATCTGACGAAATGGTTGGCCATAAGTTAGGTGAATTTGCACCTACTCGTACGTACCGCGGTCACGCGGCTGACAAGAAAGCTAAGAAGAAGTAAGGAGTAAATAATGGAAGCAATAGCTAAACATCGTTTCGCCCGCACTTCTCCACAGAAGGCTCGCTTGGTAGCTGACCAGATTCGTGGTCTACCAGTCGACAAGGCGTTAGACGTATTAAATTTCAGCAATAAAAAAGCTGCTGTTTTGGTGAAGAAAGTTCTTGAGTCTGCAATTGCAAATGCTGAGCATAATGAAGGCGCAGACATCGACGAACTTAAAGTTGCGACAATCATGATAGACGCAGGTCCAACCATGAAACGTATTAAGACTCGTGCAAAAGGCCGCGCAGATCGCGTTCTTAAGCGCTCTTCACACATTACTGTTGTAGTAGCGGACTAGGAGATTTACTAATGGGTCAAAAAGTACATCCTACGGGGATTCGCCTAGGTATCACTAAACCATGGGTTGCTACCTGGTACGCGAATACAAAAGATTACGCAAGTCACTTAAATGGCGATATCAAAGTTCGTCAATACTTGACTAAAGAATTAAAAAACGCTTCAGTTTCAAAGATTACGATTGAACGTCCAGCTAAATCTATCAAAGTTACTATTCACACGGCTCGTCCGGGTGTTGTAATTGGTAAGAAAGGCGCAGACGTTGAAAAACTTCGTAACGTTGTAGCGAAATTGACAGGCGTACCTGCTCAAATCAACATCGCAGAGATTCGCAAGCCTGAGTTAGATGCACAGCTAGTAGCTGAAAGCATTTCTAGCCAGCTTGAGCGTCGTGTTATGTTCCGTCGTGCTATGAAGCGCGCGGTACAAAACGCAATGCGTGTTGGTGCAAAGGGTATCAAAGTTGAAGTAAGCGGTCGTTTGGGCGGAGCAGAAATTGCACGTTCAGAATGGTATCGTGAAGGTCGTGTACCACTACACACTTTACGTGCAGATATCGACTATGCAACTTCTGAAGCATTAACTACTTACGGCATCATCGGTGTGAAAGTATGGATCTTTAAAGGTGAAGTACTTGGTGGTTTCGGTTCTATCTCTCAAGAGGAACCAAAACAACCTAAACCAGCGAAGAAGCGTCGTAGCAAAAGCGCTAAGTAGGAGTAGACGATGTTACAACCAAAACGTACAAAATTCCGTAAGCAGCATAAAGGCCGCAACCGTGGTCTAGCTCAGAACGGTAACAAGGTTAGCTTTGGTACTTTCGGCCTTAAGGCTACTGGCCGTGGTCGTATGACTGCACGTCAAATCGAAGCAGCTCGTCGTGCAATGACACGTCACGTAAAACGTCAAGGTCAAATTTGGATCCGTGTGTTCCCTGACAAACCAATTACGGCTAAGCCGTTAGAAGTTCGTCAAGGTAAAGGTAAAGGTAATGTTGAATATTGGGTTGCTGAAATTCAACCTGGTAAAGTACTTTACGAAATGGACGGTGTAGCAGAAGAATTGGCACGTGAAGCGTTCCGCCTAGCGGCTCGTAAACTGCCATTCAAAACCACTTTTGTAACTAGAACGGTGATGTAATGAAAGCTAGCGATCTTAAAGATAAAACTGTAGAAGAGCTAAGAGCTGAACTACTAGGTTTGTTACGTGAGCAATTTAACTTGCGCATGCAACAATCTTCTGGCCAACTAGCTCAAACACATTTACTGCGTCAAGTACGTCGCAATATTGCGCGTGTTAAAACAGTAATTGCACAAAACAAGGCAGGTGCGTAATGAGCGAAAATATCCGTACATTACAAGGCCGCGTAGTTAGTGACAAGATGGAGAAATCTATCGTTGTTACTATCGAACGCAAGGTAAAACACCCTATCTACGGTAAGTTCGTTAAGCGTACAACTAAGTTGCACGCTCACGACGAAACTAACCAATGTGGTATCGGTGACACGGTTTTAATCCGTGAATGCGCTCCAATTTCTAAGAATAAAACTTGGACTTTGGTAGACGTAATCGAAAAAGCTAAATCTCTTTAATTTATTGAAGTAATTAGCTTAAAAAACCGGAGCGAAAGCTCCGGTTTTTTATTTTTAGTTTTGTTCTTTTAGAAGATAACTATGCTGAGCAATGACTTACAATTTAATAACCGATTATTAATTAATCAGGTGTTTAATTAGGTTGTATTTCAACCATCACTTAGTTATACTTGCGCGCCCTTTTGTAGGGGGTAGTCAATAATGACTAGAAGCGGCAAGTCCGAAAGGACATTGAAGTATAAATTTAATTAGCGGAGCACTAAACATGATCCAAATGCAAACTACGTTAGATGTGGCTGATAACTCAGGCGCGCGTCGCGTACAGTGTATTAAGGTTCTTGGTGGCTCTCACCGTCGTTACGCCGGCATCGGCGACATCATTAAAGTTACTGTAAAGGAAGCAATTCCACGCGGTAAAGTTAAAAAAGGTGATGTACTTAACGCGGTGGTAGTTCGCACTAAAGCAGCGGTTCGTCGTCCAGATGGTCAAGCCATCCGTTTCGACAGTAATGCAGCTGTTATTTTGAACGCCAACTTGCAGCCAATCGGAACTCGTATTTTTGGACCTGTTACTCGCGAACTTCGCGGTGATAAGTTCATGAAGATCGTGTCATTGGCACCTGAAGTAATTTAAGGAGCTGAAAATGGCAAGCAAAATTCGTCGTGAAGATGAAATAATCGTTATTGCTGGTAAAGATAAAGGCAAAACTGGTAAAGTTTTAAAAGTTATCACTGGTACTGACAGATTAATCGTAGAAGGCGTGAACCTTATCAAGAAACACCAAAAACCTGTACCACAACTACAGCAGCCTGGTGGCATTGTTGAAAAAGAAGCGTCAATCAACGTATCAAACGTTGCGATCCTTAACCCAGAAACGGGTAAAGCTGATCGTGTAGGTTTTAAATTTGAAGACGGCAAAAAAGTTCGTATCTTCAAATCTAATGGTAAAACTATCTAATCTTGGAGTATATGATGGCGAAACTGCATGATACTTATAAAGACAGCGTAGTGCCTGAACTAGTTAAACAGTTCGGCTACACATCTGTCATGCAAGTCCCACGACTTGAAAAGATTACCCTGAACATGGGTCTGGGTGAAGCTCTAGCGGATAAAAAAGTACTAGAAGCAGCAACTTCTGACATGCAATCTATTGCTGGTCAAAAGCCTGTTGTTACTCGTGCACGTAAGTCAGTTGCTGGCTTTAAAATTCGTGAAGGCTACCCAATCGGTGCCAAGGTAACTCTACGCGGCGAGCGTATGTGGGACTTTTTAGAGCGTTTAATTACAATCGCTCTACCTCGTGTTCGTGACTTCCGTGGCTTAAATCCTAAGTCATTTGACGGTCGCGGTAACTATAGCATGGGTGTACGCGAGCAAATTATCTTCCCTGAAATCGATTTCGATAAAGTAGACAAAGTACGTGGTTTAGATATCACAATTACTACCTCTGCAAAATCGAACGAGGAAGGTCACGCTCTGTTAGCTGCTTTCAACTTCCCATTTAAAGGATAAGGTGTAGAGTTATGGCTAAGCAATCAATGAAAGCACGTGATGTAAAACGTGCCAAATTAGTTGAAAAATTCGCTGCAAAACGTGCCGATCTAAAGGCTACTATCAAAGACGTTAACACGTCTGATGATGATCGTTGGGCAGCTGTGCTTAAACTTCAAGAGCTTCCTCGTGATTCAAGCCCTGCACGTCAACGTAACCGTTGTAATGTGACAGGTCGTCCACATGGCTATTTACGTAAGTTCGGCTTAAGCCGTATTAAACTTCGTGAAGCAGCGATGCGTGGTGAAGTTCCAGGCCTTAAAAAGGCTTCTTGGTAAGAATCTGGGAGTATTGAAAGATGAGCATGCAAGATCCTATCGCGGATATGTTCACCCGCGTACGTAACGGTCAAATGTCAAACAAAGTAACCGTTGCAATGCCTTCATCAAAGTTAAAAACAGCTTTGGCTGAACTTTTGAAGAGCGAAGGTTTTATTGCTGGCTACGAAGTGTCAGGTGACGTTAAGAAAGAATTAAACGTTACACTTAAGTACTTCGAAGACAAACCAGTAATCGAAACTATCAAACGCGTTAGCCGTCCTGGTCTTCGTATATATAAGAAGACTTCAGACCTACCTAAAGTTATGGGTGGTCTAGGTATAGCTATCGTTTCTACATCAAAAGGTTTGATGACTGACCGTGCTGCACGCAAAGCGGGCATTGGCGGCGAGATCATCGGCTACGTAGCTTAATAGGAGAGTCATAATGTCTCGTGTAGCAAAAGCACCTATTAATGTTCCTGCCGGTGTTGAAATCGCCGTAAATGGTCAGGAAGTAAAAGTTAAAGGTAAAGTAGGCGAGTTAACTTTAAACGTTAACCCTGCTGTTGAAGTTGTTTTAGAAGACAACGTAGTTCGCACACTTCCTCGTGACGGTTTTGCCGACGCGTGGGCACAGGCAGGTACTGCTCGTGCAAACATTAACAACCAAGTTGTTGGTGTGAGTGCTGGTTTTGAGAAGAAGTTAGTTCTTAATGGTGTTGGTTACCGTGCTGCGGTAAAAGGCAAAGTATTAAGTCTATCTCTAGGTTTCTCTCACCCAGTAGACTTTGAAGTGCCAGCTGGTGTGACTATCGAAGCTCCATCACAAACAGAAGTTGTTGTGAAGGGTGCAAGTAAACATTTAGTTGGTCAAGTTGCAGCGAATATTCGCGCTTATCGTGAGCCAGAGCCTTATAAAGGCAAAGGTATCCGTTATAGCGATGAAATCGTTCGTCGCAAAGAGGCGAAGAAAAAGTAAGGTAAGACGATGGATAAGAAAACAGCTCGTTTACGTCGTGCCAAGCGCGCTCGCAGAACGTTTATTGAAAACGGTGTTACTCGTTTAGTAATGCACCGTACGCCTCGTCACGCTTACGCTCAGGTAATTTCTCCTGAAGGTAAGGTGTTAGCGGCGGCGTCAACTGTAGAAAAAGATATCCGCTCTGCGGTAGCTTCTACAGGTAACGTTGAAGCTGCAACTGCGGTTGGTAAAGCAGTAGCAGAACGTGCGGTAAAGAATGGCGTTGAAAAAGTGTCATTCGACCGTAGCGGTTTTAAATATCACGGCCGTGTGAAAGCGTTAGCAGACGCTGCTCGCGAAGCCGGTCTTCAGTTCTAGGAGTAGCTCATGTCTAACGTAGAAGCAAAGCAAACAGAATTCGAAGAAAAGCTTATCGCGGTAAATCGTGTATCAAAAGTAGTTAAGGGTGGTCGTATATTCTCGTTCACTGCTTTAACTGTTGTTGGTGACAAGAATGGCCGTGTAGGTTTTGGTTATGGTAAAGCGCGTGAAGTTCCAGCTGCTATTCAAAAAGCAATGGAAAAAGCGCGTCGTAACATGGTTAGTGTAGAATTAACTAATGGAACATTGCAGCACCCTATTAAGGGTCGCCACTCTGGTTCAAAAGTTTACATGCAACCAGCTTCAGAAGGTACGGGTATCATCGCAGGTGGTGCAATGCGTGCAGTATTAGAAGTAGCAGGTGTACAAAACGTACTATCTAAATGTTACGGTTCGACTAACCCAATTAACGTAGTTCGCGCTACAGTTGACGCTTTGGCAGGAATGAATTCTCCTGAACAAATCGCAGCTAAACGTGGCCTTAACGTTTCTGAAATTTTGGGGTAATAGACCATGGCTAAGAAGACGATTAAAGTAACACAAATACGTAGCTCTATCGGTCGTTTACCGAAGCATAAAGCTACATTACGTGGCTTGGGTTTACGCCGTATCAATCACACTGTTGAGTTGGAAGACACAGCATGTGTACGTGGTATGGTAAACCAAGTTCAATACATGGTTAAAGTGGAGGGGTAATCGATGCGTTTGAATACTCTATCTCCAGCACCAGGCGCTAAAACGGATAAGAAACGCGTTGGACGCGGTATCGGTTCTGGTTTAGGTAAAACTGGTGGTCGTGGACACAAAGGTCAGAAATCACGCTCAGGCGGAAGTGTTAAGCCAGGTTTTGAAGGCGGTCAAATGCCTTTACAACGTCGCTTACCGAAATTCGGATTCACTTCTCGTAAATCGTTGGTAACTGATGAAGTAACATTGTCAGAAATTACAAAAGTTGAAGGCGACATCGTTTCTTTAGAAACTTTGAAAGCTGCAGGCCTAGTGAAGAAAGACATACTTTTCGTTAAAGTTGTTAAATCTGGCGACGTTGCACGCCCGGTAACTGTAGCTGGTCTACGTGTTACTAAAGGTGCGCAGGAAGCTATTGTTGCAGCCGGCGGAAAAGTAGAATAAGGACAAGTACATTATGGCTAAACCAGGATTAGACCTACAAAGCGGACAGACAGGCTTTGCCGAGTTAAAACAACGATTATTATTTGTTTTTTTAGCTATTGTTGTGTTTCGATTGGGTTCTTTTGTTCCAATTCCTGGGATAGATGCTGCAGTACTAGCTGAATTATTCGAACAGCAAAAGGGTACCATCGTAGAAATGTTTAACATGTTCTCCGGTGGTGCACTTGAGCGTGCTTCGGTATTAGCGTTAGGTATCATGCCATATATAACCGCATCAATTATTATGCAGTTATTGACGGTGATGCACCCTTCTTTAGCAGAGCTAAAGAAAGAAGGTGAGGCTGGTCGTAAGAAAATCAGTCAATACACTCGTTATTTCACGCTTGTATTAGCGACATTCCAGTCGTTTGGTATTGCTACTAGCTTACCGAATATGATGCCGGGATTGGTGTTAAACCCAGGACCAGGTTTCTATTTTACAGCAGTAGTAAGTTTAGTAACCGGTACCATGTTCTTAATGTGGTTAGGTGAACAAATTACTGAACGAGGTATTGGTAACGGTATTTCGATACTGATTTTTACCGGTATCGTAGCAGGGTTGCCATCTGCAATCGGTTCAACAGCAGAGCAAGCTCGTCAAGGCGAATTGCATATGTTGTTACTATTGTTGATTGCAGTTATTGTTTTCGCGGTTACATACTTTGTTGTATTCGTAGAACGTGGACAACGACGAATAGTTGTTAACTACGCTAAACGACAACAGGGTCGCCAAGTGTTTCAAGCACAAAGCTCTCATTTACCTTTAAAAGTAAATATGGCTGGCGTAATACCACCAATTTTTGCTGGTAGTATTATTATGTTCCCAAGCACTATTGCTGCTTGGTTTGGTACTGGAGAAGGTGCCGTTGCAGAATTTCTGCAACAAGTGTCTTTGACATTATCACCGGGACAACCCCTATATGTTATGTTGTACGCAGCTGCTATAATATTCTTCTGTTTTTTCTACACCGCGTTGGTTTTCAACCCGAGAGAAACAGCGGATAACTTGAAGCGCTCAGGTGCATTCATTCCAGGTATCAGACCTGGTGAGCAAACGTCGAAATACATCGATAAGGTGATGACGCGTTTGACACTGGCAGGAGCCATGTACATTACATTTGTTTGTCTTGTACCTGAGTTCATGATGATCGCTTGGAACGTCCAATTTTATTTTGGTGGCACATCGTTGTTAATCATCGTTGTTGTTGTCATGGATTTTATGGCGCAGATTCAAACACTGTTGATGTCTCATCAGTATGATTCTGTTCTTAAGAAGGCAAACCTTGCAGGAAAAGCTTTAGATAAAGCGAACCTGAAAGGCTATAGCCGTTAGATTGCGGAGTAAAAGCAATGAAAGTACGTGCTTCCGTTAAGAAGATATGTCGTAACTGTAAAGTAATTAAGCGTTCAGGTGTTGTTCGCGTAATCTGTACAGACCCTAAGCACAAGCAGCGTCAGGGTTAATACGACGTAAGTTGGGGGTGAGGAAGTTTTCCTCACCCATATTTACAAATGGTCAAAGGTCGAGTATCCTAACGGGCTTTTCGATTGACCCAAAACTATAGGAGATGTGTTAGTGGCCCGTATCGCTGGCATTAACATTTCCGATCGTAAACACTCAGTAATCGCTCTTACAGCGATTTTCGGTATCGGTAAAACACGTTCAAAAGCAATTTTAGCGTCTACTGGTATCGCGGAAGATACGAAAATCGGAACATTATCTGAACAAGATTTAGATAAATTACGTGAAGAAGTTGGCAAGTACACTGTAGAAGGTGACCTTCGCCGTGAAGTAACTTTAAATATTAAACGTTTAATGGATTTAGGTTGTAACCGTGGCATGCGCCACCGTCGCAGTCTTCCTCTACGTGGTCAGCGCACTAAAACTAATGCGCGTACCCGTAAAGGTCCACGTAAACCTATTACTAAATAAGGCGAGGTAGCAAGAAATGGCAAAAGCTCCAACTCGTTCACGTAAAAAAGTAAAAAAGCAGGTTGCTGATGGTATGGCTCATATCCATGCGTCTTTCAACAACACAATCGTTACATTAACCGACCGTCAAGGCAATGCATTGTCTTGGGCTACTGCAGGTGGTTCTGGTTTCCGTGGTTCACGTAAATCAACACCATTCGCTGCACAGGTAGCGGCTGAACGCGCAGGCGAAGCAGCAAAAGAGTACGGTTTGAAGAATATTGAAGTGTTCGTCAAGGGACCTGGTCCTGGTCGTGAATCTGCAATCCGCGCATTAAATGCTGTGGGTTACAAGATCACTAACATTACTGACGTTACACCTATTCCTCATAACGGTTGTCGTCCGCCTAAGAAACGTCGTGTATAACGACTGTTAGTGGAGAAAGAACATGGCTAGATATTTGGGTCCAAAGCTAAAGCTTAGTCGTCGCGAAGGAACAGATTTGTTCCTTAAGAGTGGCGTACGTGCTATAGATACTAAATGTAAAATCGATACTGCACCAGGTCAACACGGCGCGCGTAAGCCGCGTTTGTCTGACTATGGTTTACAGCTTCGTGAGAAACAAAAAGTTCGTCGTATTTACGGTGTTTTAGAAAAACAATTCCGTAACTACTACAAAGAAGCGGCACGTCTTAAAGGTAATACTGGTGAAAACCTATTACAACTTTTAGAAAGCCGTTTAGATAACGTTGTTTATCGTATGGGTTACGCAAGTACTCGTGCGGAAGCTCGTCAGCTAGTTAGCCACAAGTCAATTGTTGTTAACGGTAGCGTAGTGAACATTCCTTCCTACAAAGTGTCTGCAGAAGACGTTGTTGCTATTCGTGAAAAATCGAAAAAGCAAGGACGTATTGTTGCAGCTCTTGAGTTAGCTGAACAACGTGAAAAACCGACTTGGATTGACGTAGATGCGAAAGCGATGACAGGTGTTTATAAATCACACCCTGAACGCTCTGAGTTGTCTGCAGAGATTAATGAACAGTTAATTGTTGAACTTTACTCTAAGTAAAGTTGAAACATAAGAGGATATAAAATGCAGGGGTCTGTAACTGAATTCCTTAAGCCTAGGCTTGTAGACATTGAACAAGTTAGTGCAACTCGAGCAAAAGTAACGCTTGAACCTTTAGAGCGTGGCTTTGGTCACACTTTAGGTAATGCGTTACGCAGAATCTTGTTGTCATCTATGCCTGGTTGTGCGGTAACCGAAGTAGAAATCGACGGTGTCCAGCACGAATACAGTGCAAAAGAAGGTGTACAGGAAGATGTGATCGAAATATTGTTAAACCTAAAAGGTTTAGCAGTTAGCGTAGAGGGAAAGGACGAAGTAACCTTGACTTTAACTAAGTCGGGTATTGGCCCTGTTACAGCTGCTGATTTTCAGCACGATGGTGATGTAGAAATCATCAACCCTGAACACGTTATTTGTAACTTAACGAGTGAAAGCTCTGAAATTTCAATGCGTGTAAACGTGCAGCGTGGCCGTGGTTATGTTCCTGCTTCTGCGCGTGTGTCCTCAGACGAAGAAGATCGTCCAATTGGTCGCTTACTTCTAGACGCGTCTTTCAGCCCTGTTGAGCGTATTGCTTATAATGTTGAAAGTGCTCGTGTTGAACAGCGTACTGATTTAGACAAATTGATCATTGATATGGAAACGAACGGCACTTTAGATCCTGAAGAAGCTATTCGTCGCTCTTCTACAATTCTTGCTGAGCAACTGGAAGCATTCGTAGATTTACGTGATGTTACAGAAGTAGCGCAAGAAGAAGAGAAACCAGAATTTGATCCAATTCTATTACGTCCAGTAGACGATCTAGAATTGACTGTTCGCTCAGCCAACTGTTTGAAGGCTGAACAAGTACAATATATCGGTGATTTAGTACAGCGTACTGAGGTTGAGTTATTAAAAACTCCTAACCTTGGTAAGAAGTCTCTAACGGAAATCAAAGACGTTTTAGCGTCTCGTGGTTTATCACTAGGCATGCGCCTAGAGAACTGGCCACCGGCTAGTCTGTTAGATAACGACTAAATTTTTAAACGAATTAGTTAGAAGGAAAAGCTCATGCGCCATCGTAAGAGTGGTCGTCAATTAAACCGCAACAGCAGTCATCGTCAAGCGATGTTCCGTAATATGGCGGGTTCATTGGTGAAGCATGAAATCATCAAGACAACTTTGCCTAAGGCGAAAGAATTACGTCGTGTTATTGAACCATTGATCACAATGGCTAAATCTGACAGCGTAGCAAATCGTCGTTTAGCATTCGCTCGTACGAGAGATGCTGAAGTAGTTGGTAAATTATTTACTGACTTAGGTCAACGTTACAATGAACGTCCAGGTGGATACACTAGAATTATCAAGTGTGGATACCGTACTGGTGATAAAGCACCAATGGCGTACATTGAACTGGTTGGTAGACCAGAACTTGATGCAGATGCTGAAGTAGTTGAAGCTACTGAAGAGTAATTGAAAAGGCCGGGTTTACCCGGCTTTTTTACTTTATTAAGAAAAGAAGGTTGTTTTTAGCAATCTTCTTTTTTTATACTTTTATACTTATCTACTTATCTACTTATCTACTTATCTACTTATCTACTTATCTACTTATCTACTTATCTACTTATCTACTTATCTACTTATCTACTTATCTACTTATCTACTTATCTACTTATCTACTTATCTACTTATCTACTTATCCAATGACTATTAGTATCGCAGCTGGTACTTATTAACATTAAGTAGAGTGATTTTTAACCAAAATTGACAGTTGTCGTATGAAAACAACCCATATCGATACATATTTGGCCGAACAACAAGAAAAACACACTTTTTTAATAAAAGCGCTTGCGCAACGTAATTAGATCTCTATAATGCGTCCTCGTTGTCAGGGAGACATCAAACGGCTTGAAACGTTAAGTGAAGGTGGTTTGGATTGACTCAAAACGGTTTAGAAAACTTCTTCAAAATAACGAAAAGGATTTACTAAAAACGTTGACAACGAATTAGGGAAGTGTAGAATGCGCATCCCGGTTGAGACAGAGTCGAGACCAAGAGCAGAAAGGCTCTAAACGTTCTTTAACAATTTGTAATTAATTATTTGTGTGGGCACTCCGATGAGTAGTAACAAACACACTAAGGTTCTTCTTCGGAAGGCAGCTTAGTACTTGTAACTATCAATTGAGTGTCTGAACGAAATTTATTTGAACAGAATTCAATGGGTAGCGATTAAACTTTTAAGTGAAGAGTTTGATCATGGCTCAGATTGAACGCTGGCGGCAGGCCTAACACATGCAAGTCGAACGGTAACAGAACTAGCTTGCTAGTTGCTGACGAGTGGCGGACGGGTGAGTAATGCTTGGGAATTTGCCTTTAGGTGGGGGACAACAGTTGGAAACGACTGCTAATACCGCATGATAGCTACGGCTCAAAGGGGGCTTCGGCTCCCGCCTTTAGAGAAGCCCAAGTGGGATTAGGTAGTTGGTGAGGTAAAGGCTCACCAAGCCCACGATCCCTAGCTGGTCTGAGAGGATGATCAGCCACACTGGAACTGAGACACGGTCCAGACTCCTACGGGAGGCAGCAGTGGGGAATATTGCACAATGGGCGAAAGCCTGATGCAGCCATGCCGCGTGTGTGAAGAAGGCCTTCGGGTTGTAAAGCACTTTCAGCGAGGAGGAAAGCTTAGTCGTTAATACCGGCTAGGTGTGACGTTACTCGCAGAAGAAGCACCGGCTAACTCCGTGCCAGCAGCCGCGGTAATACGGAGGGTGCGAGCGTTAATCGGAATTACTGGGCGTAAAGCGTACGCAGGCGGCCATTTAAGTCAGATGTGAAAGCCCCGGGCTCAACCTGGGAACTGCATTTGAAACTGGATGGCTAGAGTGCGACAGAGGGTGGTAGAATTTCAGGTGTAGCGGTGAAATGCGTAGAGATCTGAAGGAATACCAATGGCGAAGGCAGCCACCTGGGTCGACACTGACGCTCATGTACGAAAGCGTGGGTAGCAAACAGGATTAGATACCCTGGTAGTCCACGCCGTAAACGATGTCTACTAGCAGTTTGGAGCTTAAGCTCTGTCTTGCGCAGCTAACGCATTAAGTAGACCGCCTGGGGAGTACGGCCGCAAGGTTAAAACTCAAATGAATTGACGGGGGCCCGCACAAGCGGTGGAGCATGTGGTTTAATTCGATGCAACGCGAAGAACCTTACCATCTCTTGACATCCAGAGAATTTAGCAGAGACGCTTTAGTGCCTTCGGGAACTCTGAGACAGGTGCTGCATGGCTGTCGTCAGCTCGTGTTGTGAAATGTTGGGTTAAGTCCCGCAACGAGCGCAACCCTTATCCTTAGTTGCCAGCACGTAATGGTGGGAACTCTAAGGAGACTGCCGGTGACAAACCGGAGGAAGGTGGGGACGACGTCAAGTCATCATGGCCCTTACGAGATGGGCTACACACGTGCTACAATGGCAAGTACAAAGGGTTGCAAACTCGCGAGAGTAAGCGGATCCCATAAAGCTTGTCGTAGTCCGGATTGGAGTCTGCAACTCGACTCCATGAAGTCGGAATCGCTAGTAATCGTGGATCAGAATGCCACGGTGAATACGTTCCCGGGCCTTGTACACACCGCCCGTCACACCATGGGAGTGGGCTGCAAAAGAAGTGGATAGCTTAACCTTCGGGAGGGCGTTCACCACTTTGTGGTTCATGACTGGGGTGAAGTCGTAACAAGGTAGCCGTAGGGGAACCTGCGGCTGGATCACCTCCTTATATACGAAGTTACACCTTCGAAGTGTTCACACAAATAATTAATTACGAATAATGAGCGAGAAAGCTGCAAGCTGTTAGCTGCATTCGAGAGTTTGTAGCATAAACGATAGGCCTGTAGCTCAGCTGGTTAGAGCGCACCCCTGATAAGGGTGAGGTCGGCAGTTCAAGTCTGCCCAGGCCTACCAAAATCTCACCTGACTGCGTTATTTCGTTACTTGTTTAGATAGTCTAAACCGCGTAACAAAATGCCTTGTCAAATGTGATTTGGACAATCGTTTTAATGACGTGACTTCAGTATGGGGCTATAGCTCAGCTGGGAGAGCGCTTGATTTGCATTCAAGAGGTCCGCGGTTCGATCCCGCGTAGCTCCACCATACTGACACTCAGTTTCTCGATTCAAAACCCTAAACCATACACATTAGTTAGTGTGCATCGTTTAGAGTTTTTTATAAACTCATGCTCTTTAACAATTTGGAAAGCTGATAAAAAAATAAGGTAAACATTATTGTTTATTTATTTGTTATTCAACAACTAAAAAAATAATTTTGATTATCACTGTAAGAGAAAACTCAAGCGTTATTTATGTCAGGTTCTTGGCCTTATACAAGTCAAGTAACCAATAAATATGACACATAATATACTACTGAATCTGCGAGAGCATTTAAGGTTGTATGGTTAAGTGAATAAGCGTATACGGTGGATGCCTTGGCAATTGGAGGCGATGAAGGACGTGTTAATCTGCGATAAGTCTGGTTAAGGTGATAAAAACCGTTATAAACCAGAATTTCCGAATGGGGAAACCCACCCTTTTTAGGGTATCGTATAGTGAATACATAGCTATACGAAGCGAACCCGGAGAACTGAAACATCTAAGTACCCGGAGGAAAAGAAATCAACCGAGATTTCCTAAGTAGCGGCGAGCGAACGGGAAACAGCCGAATCAGCATGGTTTAGTGGAATGCTCTGGAAAGTGCAACGATAGTGGGTGATAGTCCCGTACACGACAAGCCATGTTGGACATATTAAGTAGGTCGGAGCACGAGAAACTTTGACTGAAGATAGGGGGACCATCCTCTAAGGCTAAATACTCCCAATTGACCGATAGTGAACCAGTACCGTGAGGGAAAGGCGAAAAGAACCCCTGTGAGGGGAGTGAAATAGAACCTGAAACCGTATACGTACAAGCAGTAGGAGCAGACTTGTTCTGTGACTGCGTACCTTTTGTATAATGGGTCAACGACTTATATTTTGTAGCAAGGTTAACCGAATAGGGGAGCCGTAGGGAAACCGAGTCTTAACTGGGCGAATAAGTTGCAAGGTATAGACCCGAAACCCGGTGATCTAGCCATGGGCAGGTTGAAGGTTGAGTAACATCAACTGGAGGACCGAACCCACTAACGTTGAAAAGTTAGGGGATGACCTGTGGCTAGGAGTGAAAGGCTAATCAAACCGGGAGATAGCTGGTTCTCCCCGAAATCTATTTAGGTAGAGCCTCGGACGAATACTTACGGGGGTAGAGCACTGTTTGGGCTAGGGGGCCATCCCGGCTTACCAACCCCATGCAAACTCCGAATACCGTAAAGTAATATCCGGGAGACACACGGCGGGTGCTAACGTTCGTCGTGGAGAGGGAAACAACCCAGACCGCCAGCTAAGGTCCCAAAGTTTATGCTAAGTGGGAAACGATGTGGGAAGGCTTAGACAGCTAGGAGGTTGGCTTAGAAGCAGCCACCCTTTAAAGAAAGCGTAATAGCTCACTAGTCGAGTCGGCCTGCGCGGAAGATGTAACGGGGCTAAGCATAACACCGAAGCTGCGGTAGCGAATTTATTCGCTAGGTAGGGGAGCGTTCTGTAAGTGGTTGAAGGTGGATTGAGAAGTCTGCTGGACATATCAGAAGTGCGAATGTTGACATGAGTAACGATAATGGGGGTGAAAAACCCCCACGCCGAAAGACCAAGGGTTCCTATCCCATGCTAATCAGGGTAGGGTAAGTCGGCCCCTAAGGCGAGGCAGAAATGCGTAGTCGATGGGAAACAGATTAATATTTCTGTACTTTTAATCATTGCGATGGGGGGACGGAGAAGGCTAGGTGAGCACGGCGATGGTTGTCCGTGTGAAAGTGTGTAGGTAGGCTGCTTAGGTAAATCCGGGCGGCTAATACTGAGACACGAGACGAGTCACTAAGGTGATGAAGTCATTGATGCCATACTTCCAGGAAAAGCCTCTAAGCTTCAGATGATTAAGAACCGTACCCCAAACCGACACAGGTGGTCAGGTAGAGAATACTAAGGCGCTTGAGAGAACTCGGGTGAAGGAACTAGGCAAAATGGTACCGTAACTTCGGGAGAAGGTACGCCCACGTTAGGTGAAGACACTTGCTGTCGGAGCTGAAGTGGGTCGCAGTGACCTGGTGGCTGCAACTGTTTATTAAAAACACAGCACTGTGCTAAATCGAAAGATGACGTATACGGTGTGACACCTGCCCGGTGCCGGAAGGTTAATTGATTGGGTTATCTTCGGAGAAGCTCATGATCGAAGCCCCGGTAAACGGCGGCCGTAACTATAACGGTCCTAAGGTAGCGAAATTCCTTGTCGGGTAAGTTCCGACCTGCACGAATGGTGTAATGATGGCCACGCTGTCTCCACCCGAGACTCAGTGAAATTGAAATCGCAGTGAAGATGCTGTGTACCCGCGGCTAGACGGAAAGACCCCGTGAACCTTTACTACAGCTTGACACTGAACATTGAACCTACATGTGTAGGATAGGTGGGAGGCTATGAAACTTGGACGCCAGTTCAGGTGGAGCCATCCTTGAAATACCACCCTTGTATGTTTGATGTTCTAACATTGGCCCCTTATCGGGGTTGTGGACAGTGTCTGGTGGGTAGTTTGACTGGGGCGGTCTCCTCCCAAAGAGTAACGGAGGAGCACGAAGGTTTGCTAAGTACGGTCGGACATCGTACGGTTAGTGTAATGGTAGAAGCAAGCTTAACTGCGAGACGGACATGTCGAGCAGGTACGAAAGTAGGTCATAGTGATCCGGTGGCTCTGTATGGAAGGGCCATCGCTCAACGGATAAAAGGTACTCCGGGGATAACAGGCTGATACCGCCCAAGAGTTCATATCGACGGCGGTGTTTGGCACCTCGATGTCGGCTCATCACATCCTGGGGCTGAAGTCGGTCCCAAGGGTATGGCTGTTCGCCATTTAAAGTGGTACGCGAGCTGGGTTTAGAACGTCGTGAGACAGTTCGGTCCCTATCTGCCGTGGGCGTTGGATGATTGAGAGGGGCTGCTCCTAGTACGAGAGGACCGGAGTGGACGAACCGCTGGTGTTCGGGTTGTCATGCCAATGGCATTGCCCGGTAGCTACGTTCGGAATCGATAACCGCTGAAAGCATCTAAGCGGGAAGCGAGCCTCGAGATGAGTCATCCCTGACAGTTTAACTGTCCTAAAGGGTCGTTGAAGACTACAACGTTGATAGGTAAGGTGTGGAAGTGCTGTGAGGCATTAAGCTAACTTATACTAATTGCCCGTGAGGCTTAACCATACAACGCTTAAGTGTTCTTGAGCACTGATGGTCAGAATTATTACAAACAATATTACCTTATTTCAGTTTTCTAATTGTTAAGACAATTTAAGTAAGCGGTGTTTATAAAACATCGATTACAAACAGCTTTGCCTGGTGGCAATAGCGCTGTGGACCCACCTGACTCCATTTCGAACTCAGAAGTGAAACGCAGCTGCGGCGATGGTAGTGTAGCATTTGCTATGCGAGAGTAGCTCACCGCCAGGCTCCCAATTGAATAATCCCTCGTACATATGTGCGGGGGATTTTTTCGTTCTAGGCGTTAAGCAATTAAGGCGGCTCGCTAACGCTCTAGATTGCTCGTTCCCGACGCAATCAACCGACTGCATCCATGCAGTCGACCGGCAGGCTCCCATTCGAAGAAGCCCGTTATCGTATGATAGCGGGCTTTTTTACGTTTGGAATTCAGAAAAATCAATGACAACGCATACTAATGTGGCCGGTCCTAGGCATTCCAGCCTTCGCCGCACTTTAGCATACTGCTCTGGGTCATGCGGTTCATCAGTCGTTCATAACCATCTATGCGGTCTGACACTTGGACTTCTATCCATCGCAACTCCTTGAGGGGTAATTAAGTAGTTATTTCAGATAAATTTAATCTTTAAATAAAACCTTTTGAGATCTAATTCTAATTTCTACACCTCATTTTTAGTGAGTAAATCAATCTATAATGTT
Source organism: Psychrosphaera haliotis (assembly GCF_009728465.1). Lineage (GTDB taxonomy): Bacteria > Pseudomonadota > Gammaproteobacteria > Enterobacterales > Alteromonadaceae > Psychrosphaera > Psychrosphaera haliotis. The sequence goes on along the minus strand of NZ_WOCD01000005.1, from coordinate 579,332 downwards.
AAATTATATAAAATTATCACTACCTGGTTTTTAGATTGAGTTCACTTAAACCCCTACATACTTTTGGCTTGAATCATACAGCCGAATCTATTTCCTATCTTGCAACACCTTCTGATTTTCAAGAACTGGTGGGTTTAGCATTAAATACTGATTTCATCCTATTGGGTTCTGGCAGTAATGTAGTTTTTTTAGAAGACATCAGTATTCCAGTTTTTATTAATCGTTTTTATGGTAAAACACTAGAAGAAACAAATGACGCTTATATAGTCAAAGTCAATTCCGGTGAAAATTGGCACGAGTTTGTTGTATGGTGTCTTGATCACAATATTAATGGATTTGAAAATCTTGGTTTAATACCAGGAACAGTAGGAGCATCACCAGTTCAAAATATTGGTGCTTACGGTGTCGAAGTAGAAAGGTTTATAAAGGAAGTTGAATATCTAAATTTAAAAACAGGTAATTTTGAAACCCTTTTAAAAAACAAATGTAACTTTGGTTATAGAGATAGTATTTTTAAAATGAGTTGTCTAAAAGTAGCATAATAACCAGGGTAACTTTTGAGGTTCCAAAAAAGTGGACACCTGTTACTACTTATGGAGAATTAAACTCGATAATTAATCCCAACCCTTTAGATATATTCAATAAAGTATGTGAAGTTAGAACAAATAAATTACCTGATCCAACCAAGCTTGGTAACGCTGGCAGCTTCTTTAAAAACCCTATAATTGACAAAGAACGGGTAGAAATATTAAAACAAGAGTTTCCTGAATTACCTTCTTATCCCATTGATAAAAATAGTGTAAAAATTGCGGCAGGTTGGCTTATCGACAAAGCAGGATTAAAAGGAACATCGTTTGGAGAAGTTGGTGTCAACCCAGCACAAGCGTTAGTACTCACAAACCTAAATGGCAAGGCGAAAGGTCACGACCTAATACAAGCAACACAAGCCATAATAAAGACAGTTTTTAAAAAGTTTGGGATTCAGCTTGAACCAGAAGTAAGAATGTTTGAGCGTTCAGGCGAAACGACCATAAGTGCACAACATGACACCTGAGTCCGATATTAAGCTACATATCATAAATGAACTATCAGCAGGCCAATTCGTATCAGGACAAGAACTTGCTGACTCAATGAGTGTAACTCGCAGTGCTATAGCTAAGCACATTAAAGTTATCAGAGAGCTAGGTTTAGATATCTACTCTGTAAAAGGCAAAGGTTATCGTCTATCGGAGAAACTATCACTGCTCAATCTTGAAACTATTAAAGAGGGTTACACAGCTAATAACCCCATAGAAACTGCATCATGTTATCGATTCCACAAACGCCTATTTAATTAGATCATTACGCGAAAATAAGAACTTGATTAATGGCCATACGGTAGTTGCTGAATGCCAGACAGATGGGAGAGGCCGAAGAGGTCGTGCGTGGGTAAGTCCTTTTGGTAGTCATATTTATATGTCTCGTTATTACCAAACGAGTTTGGGGCTTTCCGAGGCTTCTGGTTTAAGTTTGGCAATTGGTATTGCAGTAGCAAACTCCATCAATCGATTTGTGGGTAATAAAGCTCAGTTAAAATGGCCGAATGATGTACTTGTAGATAATAAAAAAATTGCCGGTGTGTTAATAGAAGCCGAAGGGCAGAGTGATGGAATGTGTCATTTGATAATTGGAATAGGCATTAACATACAAATGCCAAAAGACTCCTCCCTCAAAATTGATCAGCCTTGGACAGATATAAACTCAAATGTTGACAAACCGATGGATAGAAACCTCTTCCTTACTTACTTGCTGGCAGAAATTGACGTTATCATGTCTACTTTTAGAGAGACTCGATTAGATGCTTTATATGATACGTGGAATAAAATGAATGCATATAAAGATAAAGGCGTAAAAGTAATCAGTGGACGAAATGTTCGTGAAGGGACATGCCTAGGCATAGACTCCACCGGAGCATTGCTTGTTAACGATAATTTAACTAACACAGTATTCAAAGCTATCGGCGGAGAAGTAAGTTTACGAGCGGCCAATCAATGAATTTATTAGTAGATGCTGGAAATACTTCCATTAAGTTTGCTTTAGAAAGCCAACAAAAGATTTTAAGGGTCTCTGAAGAAGACGCTTTATCCCAGTTAGCTAACATAGAGGCGGTTATTGTATCTAAAGTTAAAGAATATGATGTTCTTGATAATATAAAAACTAACTTTATAAACTTTGGTAAGCCATTTATTGTTGCGTCAGTTAGTAAAAAACACAGCGGTGTAACTTGTGGTTATAATAATATAAAAAACTTAGGAATAGATAGATGGGTAGCTGTAATAGGTGCATGTCGTTTATACCCTAACCGCAATTTAGTAGTTGTTGATGCTGGTACCGCGATGACGATAGACGCTATAGTAGACAGTCAGAACCATTTAGGTGGTTGGATTGTGCCAGGTCTATCATTAATGAAGCAGTCAATTGAACAAAAGGCTCCTCTAGTATTTTCTAGCAATGAGAGCGCAATCGAAGAATTTGGCACCGATACTCCATCGGCGTTGGAAAACGGTTGTATTTTGACATTAATTGGAAGTATAGAAAAAGCGGTCAATTTACTTAAATCGGATTACAACAGTCAAAATATTATGGTGTTGCTTACAGGTGGAGATGCACAAACCTTGTCTAAAAGGTTGTTAATTGAACATGCGTTAGAGCCTGATTTAATTTTTCATGGATTGTCGGAATACACAAAGTAACAAACAAAAGTATACTAAATAAACGATAAGTATCCTTTTTGTTTAAAACATAATCAAACAAACAAAAAACTTAAAAAAAAGCGTTTTTAGGCTTGCACAATCAAACCTCATGCCATAGAATTCGCACCACTTGATGCAGTGCCGGCTTAGCTCAGTTGGTAGAGCAACTGACTTGTAATCAGTAGGTCGCCAGTTCGATTCCGGCAGCCGGCACCATCAAATAAAAAAGTGTGGAGGGGTTCCCGAGTGGCCAAAGGGATCAGACTGTAAATCTGACGGTTCTACCTTCGGTGGTTCGAATCCACCTCCCTCCACCATCTAATTCTCTTATTAAGGTTTAACCTTGATATTTAAGGTCGGCTCGCGACCTTTTGTGCTTTGTGCGGGAAATTGAACAAAGCGGACGTCGTATAATGGTATTACTCTAGCCTTCCAAGCTAATAACGCGGGTTCGATTCCCGCCGTCCGCTCCAATTATTTTTTGCTGATATAGCTCAGTTGGTAGAGCGCACCCTTGGTAAGGGTGAGGTCGGCAGTTCAAATCTGCCTATCAGCACCATATCTATAATTCCCTGCCCAAACTTTTTAAATTTAGAAACCACGCGTATTGCGTATTATTTTAATAAACTCAAGTAGGTCTGAAAATGGCAAGAGAAAAGTTTGAACGTACTAAACCGCACGTTAACGTTGGTACAATTGGTCACGTTGACCACGGTAAAACTACATTAACAGCTGCAATCTCTGCAGTTCTTTCTAAAACTTACGGTGGTGAGTCTCGCGATTTCGCACAAATCGATAATGCTCCAGAAGAGCGTGAGCGTGGTATTACAATCAATACTTCTCACATCGAGTACGATACTCCAACTCGTCACTACGCACACGTAGATTGTCCAGGACACGCCGATTATGTTAAAAACATGATCACTGGTGCTGCTCAAATGGACGGCGCGATCTTAGTTGTTGCTGCAACTGACGGCCCTATGCCTCAGACTCGTGAGCACATCCTACTTTCACGTCAGGTTGGTGTACCTTTCATCATCGTATTCATGAACAAATGTGACATGGTTGATGACGAAGAGTTACTAGAATTAGTAGAGATGGAAGTTCGTGAACTTCTTTCAGAATACGAATTCCCAGGTGACGACCTTCCACTAATCGCTGGTTCAGCTCTTAAAGCTCTTGAAGGCGAAGCAGAGTGGGAAGCGAAGATCATCGAACTAGCTGAAGCACTAGATACTTACATTCCAGAGCCAGAGCGTGACATCGATAAGCCATTCATCATGCCTATCGAAGACGTATTCTCAATTTCTGGTCGTGGTACAGTTGTAACAGGTCGTGTTGAGCAAGGTATCGTTAACACTGGTGACTCAGTAGAGATCGTTGGTATTAAAGACACAGTAACTACTACTTGTACTGGTGTTGAAATGTTCCGTAAATTGCTTGACGAAGGTCGTGCAGGTGAGAACATTGGTGCACTATTACGTGGTACTAAGCGTGAAGACGTAGAACGTGGTCAAGTATTAGCGAAGCCTGGTTCAATCCAGCCTCACACTAAATTTGAATCAGAAGTTTACGTACTTTCTAAAGAAGAAGGCGGACGTCACACTCCATTCTTCAAAGGTTACCGTCCACAGTTCTACTTCCGTACAACTGACGTAACTGGTGCTGTTGAGCTTCCAGAAGGCGTAGAAATGGTAATGCCTGGTGATAACATCAAGATGGTTGTTGAGCTAATCGCACCTATCGCGATGGACGAAGGTCTACGTTTCGCGATCCGTGAAGGCGGTCGTACAGTTGGTGCTGGTGTTGTAGCAACAGTAATCGCTTAATTCTGCTGAGTTAGGAAGTTAGCTTTTGGGTTAACGGAATAACAAAGTAGATGAAGAAAAGCCCCGGTTTCGTAAGAGCTGGGGCTTTTTTGTTTTTAAAATTTAGTTCTTAATAGGTCCAATATTTCCTATAGACTTAATAAAAGGTTTAATTCATCCAAATTATTCAGGCACCTATCTTAAAATAGTTACAGTGGCACTAGAGCGTGATAGGTTATTAAAAAATATTTTTAGGATAGAAAATGAAAAAAATATTACTACTCACGCTAGCAGTATTGAGTTTTCAAACGTTAGCGGAAATCACCATTATAAAAAATGTGTCGGGTTATACATTTACGAATGAGCGAAACTTGGTCACTTTTAGTGCATTAGCGTTTGAAGATGGACGAGTCTTAAAAGTAGGTGATAAATTATTACCTTCACAATATCCAAACGCTAAAGTAGTAGATGGAAAGGGCAAAGTAATGTTGCCGGGTTTAGTAGATGGTCATGGTCACCTTCTTGGTCTAGGCTTCAATTTATTAAATGTTGACGTCAGAGACATTATCAGCGCGCGCGAAACAGCTAAAAAGGTTGCGGATTATGCCGCTAAAAATCCAAATATAAATTGGATAAAAGGCAGAGGTTGGAACCAAGAGGTTTGGGCTTCTAATGAATACCCTACGGCAAAACAACTAGACGAATACATAGCCGATCGTCCAGTTTATTTAAGTCGGGTTGATGGCCATGCAGCTTGGTTAAATACTAAAGCGCTAGAGTTGGCCGGAATTACAAAAGACACTATCTCTCCGCCAGGTGGTGAGATACTAAAAGATGAAAATGGAAACCCGACGGGTGTATTAATCGACAATGCTGAAACATTAGTCATGAATAAAATACCAAACCCGACTAAAGGTGAAATGACGGCTGCATTAAACAAAGCCACAAAACATCTACTGTCTTTAGGCATAACAAGTATGCACGATGCGGGAATTGACCATGAAACCTATCACTTATACAAAGAAACACGCAGCATCTGAAAAACTAGCCGTTCGAATTTATGCAATGTTATCTGCAACTGACCCAAAACTCTCAGAGATGTTAAAACATGGTTATGTATCGGATAAAAATGATTTCTTGTCTATCCGTAGCGTAAAAATATATGGTGACGGAGCATTAGGTAGCCGTGGAGCTGCTCTATTAAAGCCTTATCATGATGATGCAGATAACGTGGGTTTACTTGTAACGTCAAAAGAAAAGTTAACACCGCTATTTGATGAGATTCTAAATCATAGATTTCAAATCAATATTCATGCGATCGGTGATAGAGCAAATAAGATTGCACTAGATGAGTTTAAACGAGTTTTCAAAAGTCCAGAGTCAGTGTTATACAGTGGTAAAGAATTAAGACACAGAGTTGAGCACGCGCAAGTTGTTCAGCCTTCTGATATACCAAGATTTAAGCAACTTAATATTTTACCTTCTATGCAACCAACGCACGCAACCTCTGATAAAGACATGGCACCAAAACGAATTGGTAATGAGCGCCTAAAAGGGGCATATGCTTGGCAGCAATTTTTGAAGCAAGGAAGTCGCGTCATTGCGGGCTCAGACTTTCCTGTAGAGCTAGCAAATCCATTTTTAGGTCTTCATGCGGCTGTTACGCGTCAGGATAGAAAAAACCAGCCAGAAGGTGGATGGATTCCATCTGAGTCAATGTCTACAGCAGAGGCATTTAGAGCTTTTACTATTGATGCAGCCTTTGGTGCCCATCAAGATAAGGTTTTAGGTGGTCTTCAAGCTGGTAAATATGCAGACTTTATCCTCGTTGATGAAGACATTTTTACCATCAACCCTGAAAACCTTTGGAAAGTTAAAGTATTGGAAACTTGGGTGGCTGGTAAACAAGTATATAAGCGTCTATAAATTAGATGTGAATAATAGTTTTTAATTGCGTCATTAACCTAGTTAAGTATAATGGCGCTCCCCACTTTTATGATTCCCTTAAAAATTAAGATTTCACAAAAGTGGTGTAACTGTCTGTTGATTGATTAATAGACATAAATGGTGTTGTTGCAGGGGCGTAGTTCCAATTGGTAGAACAGCGGTCTCCAAAACCGATGGCTGGGGGTTCGAGTCCCTCCGCCCCTGCCAAACCTCAAAGAACAGTATTAAATATTAGTATTGTCCTTTGGGGTTTATAACAATTTTCACAAATGTAGTAATTAAGGTGTTTCGATGAGTGCCAATGTTGAACAGTCAAACAAAGGACTGGATTTAGTTAAATGGGTAATCGCAATTGCATTATTAGCAGGCGCGGTTGTAGCAAACAACATGTTCGATCAAGAATCTGTACTGATTCGCGCAATTGGTGTTGTTGCGGCTGTAGTAGTTGCTGGCTTCTTTGCAGCGACGACTGAAAAAGGTCGTACATTTATTGGCTTCTCTAAAGAATCTAATAAAGAAATTCGCAAAGTGATTTGGCCATCTCGTCAAGAAGCGACGCAAACTACATTAATTATTTTTGCCGCTACTGCAGTTATCGCGATTATTCTATATTTCTTAGATATGTTTTTACGCTGGGCAGTAGCTCTACTTACAGGTATAGGATTTTAATATATGTCTGAATCAGAATTAAACACCGAACAAAATGTTGAGCAAGAAGTTGAACAGAATGTAGAACAACCAACTGAACAAGCTTCTGAAAACAAGCTTCGTTGGTATGTTGTTCAAGCTTACTCAGGTTATGAAGGGCGTGTATCTAAAGCACTAGAAGAGCATATCAAAGTAAACGCAATGGAAGATTACTTTGGTCGCATCTTAGTTCCAACTGAAGAAGTTGTTGAAATGCGTGCTGGTCAGAAACGTCGTTCAGAGCGTAAATTCTTCCCTGGCTATGTTCTAGTAGAAATTGCTATGAACGAAGATGCTTGGCATTTAGTTAAAAACACGCCTCGCGTATTAGGTTTCATTGGTGGTACATCAGATCGCCCAGCTCCTATTTCTAATCGTGAAGCGGATGCTATCTTAAATCGTCTAGAAGAAAACATTAACAAACCTAAGCCTAAAACATTGTTTGAACCAGGTGAAGTTGTTCGTGTTACAGACGGTCCATTTGCTGACTTTAACGGTGTTGTTGAAGAAGTGGATTATGAGAAGAGCCGAGTTAAAGTATCTGTACTTATCTTTGGTCGTTCTACTCCAGTCGAACTTGAGTTTGGTCAGGTAGAAAAAGATAAATAATCGAAGTTAATTTCGAATTACAGTCTTGAAAAGGGTCGCGATTGTCTATATAATGCGCGACCCTTTTGTATGTGTCTTAAGCAAACGTTTTAGACGGTATAAAAATTTTAAAACGGGAAGCCGATAAGTAAGAAACCTCGTTCTTACTAGGCGATGACCCATTAATGAGGAAGCTAAAATGGCTAAAAAAGTTGAAGCCCTAATCAAGTTGCAAGTAGCAGCTGGTATGGCAAACCCAAGTCCTCCGGTTGGTCCTGCTCTAGGTCAACACGGTGTGAACATCATGGAATTCTGTAAAGCGTTTAACGCGAAAACAGGCGAAATGGAAAAAGGTGCTCCGGTTCCTGTTGTTATTTCTGTTTATAGTGATCGTTCGTTTACATTCGATACTAAAACTCCACCTGCATCTTACTTACTTAAGAAAGCAGCTGGTATCAAATCTGGATCTGGTCGTCCAAACACTGAAAAAGTGGGTACGGTAACACGTGCACAGTTGGAAGAAATCGTAAAGACTAAAGAACCAGACCTAACTGCAGCCGATATGGATGCAGCAGTACGCACTATTGCCGGCTCAGCTCGTGCAATGGGCTTGAATGTAGAGGGTTAATCAATGGCTAAATTAACAAAACGCGCACGTTTAATTCGTGACAAAGTTGATGCAACTCGTGAATACGGCATCGAAGAAGCGGTAACTCTACTTAAAGAATTAGCGACTGCTAAATTCACAGAGAGCTTTGACGTTGCTATTAACCTTGGCATCGATGCTCGTAAATCTGACCAAAACGTTCGTGGTGCAACTGTACTACCAAACGGTACTGGTAAAGACGTACGCGTAGCAGTATTTACACAAGGCGCTAACGCTGAAGCAGCTAAAGCAGCTGGTGCAGATATCGTTGGTATGGAAGATCTTGCTGAGCAAGTTAAAGCTGGCGAAATGAACTTCGACGTTGTTGTTGCATCTCCTGATGCGATGCGTGTTGTTGGTCAACTAGGTCAGATCTTAGGTCCACGTGGCCTTATGCCTAACCCGAAAGTTGGAACAGTTACTCCAGACGTAGCAACAGCAGTTAAAAATGCTAAAGCTGGTCAGGTTCGTTATAGAAACGATAAAAACGGTATTGTTCACGCATCTATCGGTAAAGTTGATTTTGACGCAGCTGCGATCAAAACTAACTTAGAAGCTTTATTAGACGCTATCGTAAAAGCAAAACCTGCTTCTGCGAAAGGTACTTTTGTTAAGAAAGTTAGTCTTTCTACTACAATGGGTGCTGGCGTTTCGATTGAACAAGGTTCAATCAAAGCTGAAAAGTAAAACAGTATTCGGGTTGAGACGCTTTTAAAGCGTCTTCATCCAAGACCGTAGGTGTTAGCGTAATAAAGTTTTACTTAATTACAAAAACTTAATTTCCTACGCAGATGGTGCAAACCCCAGAAGATTATACTTCTGGCTTTCACCGGAGCCGTTCAAGACTTGTCTTGAACATAATGAAAACGGTTAACCCCGTTTCCACTAACCAGGAGAAAAGCTAATGGCATTAAATCTTGATGGCAAAAAAGCAGTAGTTGCTGAAGTCCAAGAAGCAGCCAAAGACGCTCTGTCTGCAGTAGTAGCAGACGCTCGTGGTGTATCTGTAACTGCAATCACTGCACTTCGTAAAGAAGCGCGTGAGAATGGCGTATGGATGAAGGTTGTTCGCAACACTTTAGCCAAGCGCGCAGTTGAAGGTACTGACTTCGAAGTCTTAAATGATTCGTTTACAGGTCCAACTTTAATCGCATTTTCTAAAGAGCACCCAGGTGCTGGCGCACGTCTTTTCAAAGACTTCGCTAAGAAAAACGAAAAGTTTGAACTTAAAACTGCATCATTTGAAGGCAGCGTAGTAGATGTTGAAGTTCTTGCTTCACTACCTACATACGACGAAGCGATCGCACGTTTAATGAGTGTTATGAAAGAAGCTTCTGCAGGCAAACTAGTGAAGACACTAGCTGCAGTAAAAGAAGCGAAAGAAGCTGCATAATATTACTGAGCTACGTGCTCGTAATTATCCAGTTTTTAGGTGAAAGTTATTACAAGCGAGTTTATCGCTTAAACAAGTTAGGAATTATAAAATGTCTGTAACTCAAGAACAAATCTTAGACGCAGTTGCTGAAATGTCAGTAATGCAAGTAGTTGAACTAGTTGAAGCTATGGAAGAAAAATTTGGTGTAACTGCAGCTGCTGCTGTTGTTGCTGCTGGTCCAGCTGAAGCTGCTGAAGAGAAAACTGAATTTGACGTTATTCTTACTGCTGCTGGTGCAAACAAAGTTGCATCAATCAAAGCTGTACGTGGCGCGACTGGCCTTGGTCTTAAAGAAGCTAAGACTATGGTTGAATCTGCTCCAATCGCTGTTAAAGAAGCGGTATCTAAAGGTGAAGCTGAAGAACTTAAAGCTACACTTGAAGAAGCAGGCGCATCTGTTGAAATTAAATAATCTGACGTTTGTTAGATTGTTTGCCTAAATTTTAGGCAAAGGCTGGTGATAAAATATCACCGGCCTTTTTGCGCTATATCTGTGTAAAAACTTTTATAGTGCACAAAATGATGGTAAAACTTTTTTATACCACCATTTGTATTTAAGAATTACATGCACTTAGGCAAATTAGTTGTTATAAAATTTGCTCTAAATAGCAAACCAACTTGGGGCAGATTTGCCTCAGTAAATGCCAAAAGGCGTGTAATGATTTAATACTGAAGCGGGTTATAGCAAAATTTTGCTGTTAAAAGGTAGTCTGTTCCTTAATTGAGACAGGCTTATAGGGTCAAAAATCAGCAAGCTGAGGAACCACATGGCTTACTCTTATTCTGAAAAGAAACGAATTCGTAAGGATTTTGGCAAACGCGAACACGTTTTGGACATGCCTTATCTTCTACAAGTTCAGCTTGAATCATACAATAAGTTTATTGAAGCGGACGTAGACGGTAATAATGGCATCGAAGCGGCTTTCCGTTCTGTTTTCCCTATTAAGAGCTATTCAGGTAGCGCCGAATTACAATTTGTTAGCTATCGCGTTGGAGAACCTGTCTTCGACGTGAAAGAATGTCAAATTCGTGGCGTTACATATGCAGCACCATTACGTGTGAAACTGCGTTTAGTTCTAATGGACAAAGAAGCTGCTCCTGGTACTGTTAAAGATATCAAAGAGCAAGAAGTTTATATGGGTGAAATGCCGTTAATGACAGACAACGGTACTTTTGTCATAAACGGAACTGAGCGAGTAATCGTATCTCAGTTGCACCGTTCACCAGGTGTATTCTTCGATCACGACAAAGGTAAAACTCACTCATCAGGTAAAGTTTTATATAATGCCCGCGTAATTCCTTACCGTGGCTCTTGGTTAGACTTTGAATTCGACCCTAAAGATAATTTATTCGTTCGTATAGATCGTCGCAGAAAATTACCTGCTTCAATCATGTTACGCGCGTTAGAGTATTCTACAGAAGAGATCTTAGACTTATTCTTCGACCGCATCGCTATAGAAATTAAAGGCGATAAGATCTTAATGGAATTGCAACCGTCTCGCCTTCGTGGTGAAACTGCTGCGTTCGATTTTAAAGATGCTGACGGTGAAATCATCGTTGAAACTGGTCGTCGTATTACTGCTCGTCATATCCGTTCAATGGAAAAAGCGGGTATTAATCAAATCGAAGTTCCTCACGAGTACATCATTGATAAAGTAATCGCTAAAGATTACATCGATGCATCTACAGGTGAGCTAGTTGCGAATGCCAATGACCTAATTAGCCTAGAATTACTAGCTAAAATGGCAGAAGCAGGACACAAGTCTTTCGAAATTATTTACACGAATGAATTAGATCACGGTTCATATATCTCAGACACATTACGTATCGATAGTTCAACTAACCGCCTTGAAGCGTTAATTGAAATCTACCGTATGATGCGTCCGGGCGAGCCACCGACTAAAGATTCAGCGGAAGCTTTATTTGACAACCTATTCTTCTCTTTAGAGCGTTATGACTTATCCTCTGTAGGTAGAATGAAGTTTAACCGTCGAGTTAGTCGTGAAGACCTAACTGGTGAAGGTACATTAAGCAAAACAGACATCACTGACGTTATGAAAGTGCTAATTAGCATTCGTGACGGTAAAGGTGACGTGGACGATATTGACCACTTAGGTAACCGTCGTATCCGTTCTGTTGGCGAAATGGCTGAAAACCAATTCCGTGTTGGTCTAGTTCGTGTTGAGCGTGCTGTTAAAGAGCGCCTAAGTTTAGGTGACCTTGATAACACTACTCCACAAGACTTAATTAACGCTAAGCCGATTTCTGCAGCAATCAAAGAATTCTTTGGTTCAAGTCAGTTATCTCAGTTCATGGACCAAAACAACCCGCTATCAGAAGTGACGCACAAACGTCGTATCTCTGCATTAGGCCCAGGTGGTTTGACTCGTGAACGTGCAGGCTTCGAAGTTCGAGACGTTCACCCGACTCACTATGGTCGTGTTTGTCCAATCGAAACTCCGGAAGGTCCAAACATCGGTCTAATTAACTCATTATCAGTATACGCTCGCGTAAACTCTTATGGTTTCTTAGAAACGCCTTACCGCCGTGTAGTTGATGGCCAAGTAACTGGTGAAATCGATTATCTTTCTGCTATTGAAGAAGATAAATTCGTAATCGCACAGGCATCAGCGGAAATGGACGCGGAAGGTCGACTAGTTAACGAACTAGTTCCTTGTCGATTCAAAAATGAATTTACAATTACGTCTATTGACCAAGTTCAATATATGGACGTAGCGCCTCAACAGGTTGTATCTGTAGCTGCCAGCTTAATCCCGTTCCTAGAACACGATGATGCTAACCGTGCCCTAATGGGTGCGAACATGCAACGTCAGGCCGTTCCTACTTTACGTGCTGATAAGCCGTTAGTTGGTACTGGTGTGGAAGCGGTTGTAGCGAAAGATTCAGGTGTAACAGTTGTTGCTAAACGTGGCGGCGTAGTTGATTACGCTGATGCATCTCGCATCGTTGTTAAAGTTAATGAAAGTGAATGTTTACCTGGCGAAGCTGGTATCGACATTTACAACTTAACTAAATACACACGTTCTAACCAAAATACATGTATTAACCAAACGACAACAGTTAGCTCAGGCGAACCTGTTCAACGTGGCGACGTGTTAGCTGACGGTCCTTCAACAGACTTAGGTGAATTGGCTCTTGGCCAAAACATGCGCGTAGCGTTCATGCCTTGGAATGGTTATAACTTCGAAGACTCGATCTTAGTATCTGAGCGCGTTGTTCAAGAAGATCGTTTAACTACGATCCACATCCAAGAGCTAAGCTGTGTTGCTCGTGACACTAAGTTAGGTCCTGAAGAAATTACTTCTGATATTCCAAATGTTGGCGAATCAGCATTAGGTAAATTAGATGACTCAGGTATCGTATACATTGGTGCAGAAGTTAAGGGTGGCGACATCCTAGTAGGTAAAGTTACACCTAAAGGTGAAACTCAGCTTACTCCTGAGGAAAAACTTCTACGAGCTATCTTTGGTGAAAAAGCGTCTGACGTTAAAGACAGTTCTTTACGTGTTCCAAACTCAGTGTCTGGTACCGTAATCGACGTTCAAGTATTTACACGTGACGGCGTAGAAAAAGATAAGCGCGCGCTAGACATTGAAGAAATGCAACTAGCTCAAGCGAAAAAAGACTTAAACGAAGAATTCCGTATTCTTGAAAACAACACGTATGCAAGAACTCGTGAGCTTCTAATCTCTGGTGGATTAGATGCAGACACAGTTGCTTCAATTGCTGGTGATAAATTGTTCCAACAGAGCCTATCTGATGAAGGTAAGCAAGCTGAATTAGAACAACTTGCAGCAAGCTATGAAGAGCTTCGTGGCGAATATGACAAAAAGTACGAAGTTAAGCGTCGTAAGATCACTCAAGGTGATGACTTAGCGCCTGGCGTACTGAAAATCGTTAAAGTTTATTTAGCTGTTAAACGTCGTATACAACCTGGTGATAAAATGGCCGGTCGTCACGGTAACAAAGGTGTAATCTCTACCATTGTTCCTGTTGAAGATATGCCACATGATGAGTTCGGTACTCCTGTAGATATCGTACTTAACCCGCTAGGTGTACCATCTCGTATGAACATCGGTCAGATCCTTGAGACCCATTTAGGTATGGCGGCTCGTGGACTTGGTGAAAAACTAGACCGTATGATCAAAGAGCAAAAAGAACTTGCGGAAATCCGTGATTTCTTAGGAAAGGTTTATGCTTCTGGTACATCACGTCAAGAAGTTGATATTGATAGCTTCTCTGATGATGAAGTACGTCGCCTTGCTCAAAACCTACGTGCTGGTGTTCCAATTGCGACACCTGTATTTGACGGTGCAGCTGAAGAAGAAATTAAAGACTTATTTGAACTAGCTGATATGCCTCGCAGTGGTCAATTTACCCTGTTTGATGGTCGTACTGGTAACTCATTTGAGCGTAAAGTAACTGTTGGTTACATGTACATGTTGAAACTTAACCACTTGGTTGATGACAAGATGCACGCGCGTTCAACTGGCTCTTACAGCCTAGTTACACAGCAACCACTTGGTGGTAAAGCTCAGTTCGGTGGTCAGCGTTTCGGAGAGATGGAAGTATGGGCACTAGAAGCTTACGGTGCTGCTTACACGCTTCAAGAAATGCTTACAGTTAAATCTGATGACGTTAATGGCCGTACTAAGATGTATAAAAACATCGTAGACGGTGATCATCGTATGGAACCTGCGATTCCAGAATCGTTCAACGTATTGTTGAAAGAGATTCGCTCGCTAGGTCTAAACATCGAGCTGGAAGAAGAATAAGCCTAGTCGGGAAACCGATTGGTTCTTTAAATTGAGTGGTGGGGCGTAGCGTATACATTCTACGCCCTAATGTTTCACTCCTTCAGGAGAACAAAAGTGAAAGACTTACTTAAGTTTTTGAAACAACAAAATAAAAGCGAAGAGTTTGATTCAATTCGAATCGGCTTAGCGTCTCCAGACGTAGTTCGCTCATGGTCTTTTGGTGAAGTTAAAAAGCCAGAAACCATTAACTATCGTACGTTCAAGCCTGAGCGTGATGGTTTATTCTGTGCGCGTATTTTCGGCCCAGTTAAAGACTACGAGTGTTTGTGTGGTAAGTACAAACGTCTTAAGCACCGTGGTGTTATCTGTGAAAAATGTGGTGTTGAAGTTACCCTAACTAAAGTACGTCGTGAGCGTATGGGTCACATCGAATTGGCTAGCCCAGTTGCACACATTTGGTTCTTGAAATCATTACCGTCTCGTATCGGCCTTATGCTTGATATGACGTTACGTGATATTGAACGTGTTCTTTATTTTGAATCATATGCGGTTACTGAACCTGGCATGACTACCCTTGAAAAAGGTCAAATGTTGTCAGAAGAAGAATACCTAGATTCTTTAGAAGAGCATGGCGATGAATTTGAAGCGAAAATGGGTGCTGAAGCCGTTTTTGATCTTCTTAAAGACATCGACATCAATCAGCAATATGCAGAAATGAAAGAAGAATTACCAACGGTAACTTCTGAAACTAAGCGTAAAAAGCTGACTAAACGTCTTAAATTAATGGAAGCATTCTGTAATTCAGGCAACCGTCCAGAGTGGATGGTAATGACTGTACTTCCAGTTCTTCCACCAGATCTTCGTCCTCTAGTACCACTAGATGGCGGTCGTTTTGCGACTTCAGATCTGAACGACTTATACCGTCGTGTAATTAACCGTAATAACCGTCTTAAGCGTCTATTAGACCTTGCTGCGCCTGACATTATCGTACGTAACGAAAAGCGTATGTTACAGGAAGCCGTTGATGCGCTATTAGATAACGGTCGTCGTGGTCGTGCAATTACCGGTTCTAACAAGCGTCCTCTTAAATCTTTAGCTGACATGATTAAAGGTAAGCAAGGTCGTTTCCGTCAGAACTTACTTGGTAAGCGTGTTGACTACTCTGGTCGTTCTGTAATTACCGTTGGTCCTACACTGAAACTTCATCAGTGTGGTCTACCTAAGAAAATGGCACTTGAATTATTCAAGCCGTTTATCTACGGAAAATTAGAACTTCGTGGCATGGCTACAACTATTAAAGCCGCGAAGAAAATGGTTGAACGTGAAGCAGCTGAAGTTTGGGATATCTTAGATGAAGTTATCCGTGAACATCCAGTTATGCTTAACCGTGCACCTACTCTTCACAGACTTGGTATTCAAGCATTTGAACCAGTTCTAATTGAAGGTAAAGCTATCCAATTGCACCCATTAGTTTGTGCGGCTTATAACGCCGACTTCGATGGTGACCAAATGGCGGTACACGTACCATTAACACTAGAAGCTCAGTTAGAAGCTCGTGCGTTAATGATGTCAACTAACAACATCCTATCTCCAGCGAATGGTGAGCCAATCATCGTTCCTTCACAGGACGTTGTATTAGGTATCTACTACATGACTCGTGACCGCGTAAATGCACGTGGCGAAGGTCAAGTATTTAAAGATACTAAAGAAGCTGAAAAAGCATACAGAAGTGGTGTTGCTGACTTACATGCGCGCGTAAAAGTTCGTATTAAAGAAGTAACTATTGCTGAAGATGGTACTCGTACTTCACAATTAGTGATTAAAGAGACAACAGTGGGTCGTGCAATTTTATCTATGATTGCACCTGAAGGTTTCCCATTTGATTTGATGAACCAAGCAATTGGTAAAAAGCAAATCTCAATGTTGATCAACGAGTGTTACCGTCGTCTTGGTATTAAAGACACAGTAATGTTTGCAGACCAAATCATGTACACAGGTTTCCATTACGCAATGTTAGCGGGTAACTCTATCGGTATCGACGATATGGTTATTCCACAAGCGAAATACGACCTAATTGAAGATGCTCAAGCTGAAGTTGCTGAGATTCAAGACCAGTTCCAACAAGGTCTAGTAACAGCGGGTGAGAAGTACAACAAAGTTATCGATATTTGGTCAACGGCCAACGAAAAAGTATCGAAAGCGATGATGGACAACTTATCTACTGAAGCTGTTATCAACGCAAACGGCGAAGAAGAAATTCAACCTTCGTTTAACAGCGTATTTATGATGGCAGACTCTGGTGCTCGTGGTAGTGCCGCTCAGATTCGTCAGCTAGCTGGTATGCGTGGTCTAATGGCTAAGCCAGATGGCTCAATCATCGAAACACCAATCACAGCGAACTTCCGTGAAGGTCTGAACGTACTACAGTACTTCATCTCTACTCACGGTGCGCGTAAAGGTCTAGCCGATACGGCACTTAAAACAGCTAACTCGGGTTACCTAACTCGTCGTCTAGTTGATGTTGGCCAAGATTTGGTAATCAACGAACATGATTGTGGTACCACTGAAGGTCTAACAATGAAGCCTCTTATTGAAGGCGGTGACGTTGTTGAACCATTACGTGAACGTGTACTAGGTCGTGTAACATTATCTGACGTTACTGCTCCTAACTCTGAAGAAGTGTTAGTAGAAGCTGGCGTTATGTTAGACGAAAAACTGTGTGACCTTCTTGAAGAACATTCAGTTGATGAAGTTGAAGTACGTTCAATTATCACTTGTGATAATGACTTTGGTGTTTGTGCAGCGTGTTACGGTCGTGACCTAGCTCGTGGTCACTTAATCAACCAAGGTGAAGCCGTTGGTGTTATTGCAGCACAATCAATCGGTGAGCCAGGTACACAGCTTACGATGCGTACGTTCCATATCGGTGGTGCGGCATCAAGAAATACAGCAGCAAACAGTGTTCAAGTTAAGAATGACGGTACTATTCGTCTTCATAACGCTAAACACGTTACAAACGCAGATGGTAAGTTAGTTATTACTTCTCGTTCAGCTGAAGTTACTATCATTGACGACCACGGTCGTGAGCGTGAGCGTTATAAACTGCCTTATGGTGCAGTGATGACAATCGCTGATGGTGCTGAAGTTAAAGGTAACGATACTGTTGCTAACTGGGACCCGCATTCGCATCCAATCATTGTAGAACGTCCTGCTAAAGTTCAGTTCTCAGACGTTGAAGAAGCGAATACCGAAGTTCAAACTGATGAACTTACTGGTCTTACACGTACAGTTGTTAAAGATTTATCTCTTGCAAATGCAAAAGAGCCTAAGTTAATTATTGACTCTGGTGATTCTGGTATGCAGGAAATTCGTCTACCTTCATTTACTACAATCGAAGCTAAAGATGGCTCAAACGTAGTTCCAGGTGACGTATTAGCACGTATCCCTCAAGAAGGTTCAAAAACTCGTGATATCACGGGTGGTCTACCTCGAGTAGCCGACCTATTTGAAGCTCGTAAGCCTAAAGAGCCTGCTATCCTCGCTGAAATCAGCGGTTCAGTAAGCTTTGGTAAAGAGACTAAAGGTAAGAAACGTTTAGTTATTACTCCTGTAGAGGGTGATGCACACGAAGAGATGATTCCTAAGTGGCGTCAACTTAACGTGTTCGAAGGTGAATCTGTTGAACGTGGTGAAGTTATCGCCGACGGTCCAGAGTCTCCACATGACATCTTACGTTTACGTGGCATTACTGCTTTCTCTAACTACATCGTTAATGAAGTACAGGAAGTTTACCGACTGCAAGGCGTTAAAATTAACGACAAGCACATCGAAGCTATCTGTCGTCAGATGTTACGTAAAGCAATTATCACTGATGCAGGTCAGTCTGAATTCCTAATTGGAGAGCAGGTTGAAGTATCTAAAGTGAAAATCGCTAACCGTAAGTTAGCTGCTGAAGGTAAAGACTTAGTTAAGTTCACTCGTGACTTACTAGGTATTACTAAAGCATCTCTTGCAACTGAGTCATTCATCTCAGCCGCTTCGTTCCAAGAAACTACCCGTGTTCTTACAGAAGCAGCCGTGAGTGGTAAACGTGATGATTTACGTGGTCTTAAAGAAAACGTAATCGTTGGTCGTTTGATTCCAGCTGGTACAGGTTTCAGCTACCATCAAGAAAAGGCCGCAGCTGCAGCCGCTTTTGATGAAGTAGAAGAAACTGTTTCTATGGAAGATGCAGAGCAAGCCTTAACGGACGCGTTAAACGCTGAATAACGAATAATTAATTCGTATCAAAAAACCCGCTTAATTGCGGGTTTTTTATTTTAAGGCGAATAAACTTTTACAGACTAAAAGAAGCCTAGTGGATTGGTGTCATAACTTACCAGTAAGTTTTTTGTTTGTTGGTAATGCTCTAATGCCATTTTATGTGTCTCTCTGCCCACTCCGGATTTTTTGTATCCACCGAATGCAGCATGCGCAGGATACATATGATAACAATTAGTCCAAACCCTACCGGCTTGAATGCCTCGGCCCATTTTAAATGCTTTATTTGTATCTCTAGTCCAAACACCAGCCCCTAAGCCAAATTCAGTTTGGTTTGCCAATGTTAACGCCTCGTCATCATCCTTGAACTTAGATACCGAAATAACCGGTCCAAAAATCTCTTCTTGGAAAATTCTCATATTATTATGACCTTCCAATAGAGTTGGTTGAATATAAAAGCCGTTGCTCAAGTCATCCGCTGATTTTTCAATTTCACCACCAATAAGGACTTTTGCGCCTTCTTTTTTACCTATTTCAATATAAGACAGTATTTTTTCAAACTGTTCTTGAGAAGCTTGAGCACCAACCATGGTTTCTGTGTCTAAAGGATCACCTCGTTTTATTTCTAAACTGCGTTGAATTACCTTTTCTATAAAGCGGTCATAAATATCTTCATGCACAAACAGTCGCGAAGGGCAGGTACAAACCTCGCCTTGGTTAAAGTAAGCCAGTACAGCGCCTTCAATACATTTACTTAGATAAGTATCTTCATGATCCATAACGTCGGCAAAGAATAGGTTAGGGGACTTCCCTCCTAACTCAACCGTAGATGGAATAATATTTTCAGCGGCACATTTGAGGATGTGTGAACCCACAGGTGTCGAGCCAGTGAAGGCAATCTTTGCGATTCGTTTATTGCTCGCTAATGCTTCGCCTGCTTCAATGCCAAAACCATTGACTATATTCAAAACACCAGCGGGTAAAACGTCTTGTATTAACTCTAATAAAACGAGTATTGAAACGGGTGTTTGTTCGGCTGGTTTAAGTACGACACAATTTCCGGCGGCTAATGCCGGGCCGAGCTTCCAAGCAGCCATTAAAATAGGAAAGTTCCAAGGAATAATTTGACCAACAACACCAAGTGGTTCGTGAATATGATACGACATAGTATGCTCGTCAAGCTCAGCTAAAGAACCTTCTTGAGCACGTAAACAGCCTGCAAAATATCTAAAATGATCAATGGCTAATGGGATGTCGGCTGCTAATGTTTCGCGAATTGCCTTGCCGTTGTCCCAGGTCTCTGCCACCGCCAACAACTCTAAGTTGGCTTCCATTATATCAGCTATTTTTAAAAGCTTGTTAGAACGTTCAGCTGCGGCAGTTTTCCCCCACGCATCTTTTGCTTTGTGTGCAGCGTCTAGTGCTAGTTCTATATCTTTATGGTTTGAGCGAGGTATTTTACAAAACGCTTTACCGTCAACGGGACTAACGTTGTCGAAGTAAACACCATCAACTGGTGCAACCCATTGTCCGCTAATAAAATTTGCGTAGGTTTCTTTAAAAGAGATGAGTGACTCTGCTGTTCCGGGTTTTGAATAGATCATAATAGTTTCCTGTTAATATTTAGTTGCTTATTGTTTTATTTTTGTGCTTAATATTTGTAGTTTTTTTAGACAAAACACAGGTTACATTAGTTGTATTTTCAAATGAGTTCTTTGCTGCTAGTTCATTTCTGTTAACTGGCAGTCCGCAGGGAGAAAGAATGATTAGCAATATAATAAAAAGAGAACCAAGAACATTAGTCGAAAACAAAATAAGCTTTGCCGCTGAGCACAGTGAATTGGGTATTTACGATACTTACCAAGCCGCTAAGAAAGTAGATTTACGCTCAGATCAAATCCTTTTTTGTGGCATGGTGACTGGCAAGAAGATAATGCATATTAACGGAGACAATATTGAATTCTCACCTCATGAATCCTTTATATTGGCACCAAACCAACTTGTTAAAATTGATTTTCCTTTAGCCAAGCTAGACTCTCCAACAACATGCATCGCAATTGAAATTGCCCCAGAACGAGTGCAGCAAGTTTCTGATAGCCTCAATAATTGTACTCCTATGCTGCAGGACTTTGGAGAGTGGCAATATAATCCTACCGCCTTACATACCCATCATTCAGAGCAAACTCAGCAATTATTGACTCGAATAGTGTCGCTATACTCTGAAAATAATCCAGACCGCGCATACCTTATTGACCTTGCCATTAATGAGCTTAGCGCTCGTTTGTTAAGACAGCAGTCTCGTGACTTTATAATTGCACATAGCGCAAAAGATCCTGAAGCCAATCAAATTAATCGAGTGATCCAATACATACTGGGTAATTTATCACTCCCGATAGATATTGATCATTTATGCAAAATTGCCCTAATGGGAAGAACAAAATTCTTTAATGTATTTAAAAATCACTTAGGTTGCACGCCAATTGCTTTTCAACAACAAGAGCGCTTAAAGCTAGCGGCAAAACTATTAGAGAAAGGTGTGCAAATCACAGAGGTTGGTTTTGAAGTTGGTTTTTTAAGTTCGAGTCATTTCAGCAAAGCGTTTAAGTGTTTTTTTGGCCAATCACCTAAATTTTACCAAATGAGCAAGCTAAAACCGCAAATCATTAATTAACCAGATCCTGGTGATCATAGCCATAAATAAAGAATATCCAGTTATTTGAGCGTGATACCGTCTTTTTACTTGATCCAGGGCACATTTGATTGACAGTTTAAAAACTGAACATTAGAATACGTCACCCCTAATTTTGGGGGAGGCGCAATAGTGCGCTAATGGGTAGTAACAACTAATCAGGAGCTTATTTAATGGCAACTATTAACCAGTTGGTACGTAAGCCTCGTCGCCAAAAGACAAAACGTAATATGTCTGAAGCATTGGACGCATGTCCTCAAAGACGTGGTGTATGTACTCGTGTTTATACAACAACACCTAAGAAGCCGAACTCTGCACTACGTAAAGTAGCTCGTGTTCGTCTAACGAATGGTAACGAAGTAACATCTTACATCGGCGGTGAAGGTCATAACCTTCAAGAGCACAGTGTAATCCTTATCCGTGGTGGTCGTGTTAAAGACTTACCAGGTGTACGATTCCACACTGTACGTGGCGCACTTGACTGTGCTGGCGTAGCTGATCGTAAAGTAGGCCGTTCTAAATACGGTACGAAGAAGCCAAAATCATAACGGTTCTCCGTTAGTAAGGCCAAGCAAACTTAATTTATTAGTTTTGGGATTATCCTGAAGCAACCGGAGAATTTAAAATGCCAAGAAGAAGAGTCGTAGGTCAACGTAAAGTTCTTCCAGATCCTAAGTTCGGATCGGAACTACTGACTAAATTCATCAACGTAGTAATGTTAGATGGTAAAAAAGCTGTTGCTGAAAAAATCATCTATAACGCGTTAGATGTAGCTGCTGAAAAAACAGGTAAAGATCACCTTGTAGTTTTAGACGAAGCTCTAGACAACGTCCGCCCTACAGTCGAGGTTAAATCTCGTCGTGTTGGTGGTTCTACATACCAAGTTCCTGTAGAAGTTCGTCCAGTTCGTCGTAACACTCTAGCCATGCGTTGGTTAGTTGAAGCTGCCCGTAAACGAGGTGAGAAATCTATGGCGTTACGTCTAGCTCACGAGATTGCTGATGCGATTGACAATAAAGGCTCTGCTGTTAAGAAACGTGAAGACGTTCATAAAATGGCTGACGCTAACAAAGCATTCGCTCACTACCGTTGGTAGAAACAAAAATAATAATACTGGAACAAAGAGGAATTTATGGCGCGTAAGACACCAATTGAGCGATACCGAAATATCGGAATCGTGGCTCACGTTGATGCTGGTAAAACAACAACAACTGAGCGTGTACTATTTTACACAGGTCTTTCTCATAAGATCGGTGAAGTACATGATGGTGCTGCTACCATGGACTGGA
The DNA here is from genome assembly GCF_009728465.1 of Psychrosphaera haliotis. Classification (GTDB taxonomy): domain Bacteria; phylum Pseudomonadota; class Gammaproteobacteria; order Enterobacterales; family Alteromonadaceae; genus Psychrosphaera; species Psychrosphaera haliotis. Next base: position 556,473 of record NZ_WOCD01000005.1, on the reverse strand, counting down.
TGGAGCAGGAGCAAGAACGTGGTATTACCATAACTTCTGCTGCTACAACCTGTTTTTGGCGCGGTATGGATGCTCAGTTTGATGAACACCGTATTAATATTATTGATACTCCGGGACACGTAGATTTCACTATTGAAGTTGAACGTTCTTTAAGAGTATTAGATGGTGCGGTTGTTGTGTTATGTGCGTCTTCTGGCGTACAGCCCCAAACTGAAACTGTATGGCGACAAGCTGATAAGTATCATGTGCCACGTATGGTATTCATTAATAAAATGGATCGTACCGGTGCGGATTTCTTCTCAGTTGTAAACCAAATTGAGAATCGCCTGGGGGCAACCCCTGTGCCAGTGCAATTGCCTATTGGAGCGGAAGATAACTTTCGTGGTGTAGTTGATCTTTTCAAAATGAAAGCGATTAACTGGACTGAATCTGATCAAGGCATGACCTTTACTTACGAAGATATTCCAGCTGACATGGCTGATGATGCAGAAGCTTACCGCCAAGAGATGATCGAAGCGGCTGCCGAAGCGAACGACGTGTTAATGGATAAATATTTAGAAGGTGAAGATCTCACTGAGCTCGAAATCAAAGATGCGTTACGTCAACGTACCTTAGATAACGAAATTGTTCTTTGTGCGTGTGGCTCAGCGTTCAAGAACAAAGGTGTTCAAGCCGTCCTCGATATGGTTGTCGAATTTATGCCTTCGCCAACCGAAGTTCCAGCTATTAAAGGTATTCTAGACAATGAGTCTGAGGGTGAACGTCAAGCCGACGATAACGCGCCATTTGCAGCGTTAGCCTTTAAGATAGCCACAGACCCATTTGTAGGAACCTTAACGTTTTTCAGAGTCTACTCTGGTGTCGTAAAAACTGGAGACAGTGTTTATAACCCAGTGAAAGGCAAAAAAGAACGCTTTGGGCGCATTGTTCAAATGCACTCAAATAACCGCGAAGAAATTAAAGAAGTACGCGCGGGAGATATTGCAGCTGCGGTAGGGTTAAAACAAGTTACTACTGGTGACACTTTGTGTGACAGTGATAACAAGATTACGCTAGAGCGTATGGAGTTCCCTGATCCAGTTATCTCAATTGCAGTAGAGCCAAGATCAAAACCTGACCAAGAAAAAATGGGTGTTGCGCTAGGTAAACTAGCGGCCGAAGATCCTTCTTTCCGTGTTGAAACGGATGAAGAATCAGGACAAACCATTATTTCTGGGATGGGTGAACTTCATCTAGACATAATTGTCGATCGTATGCGTCGAGAATTTAGTGTTGAATGTAACGTAGGTAAACCACAAGTGGCTTACCGAGAGTGCATTACAGCGCCTGTAGAGATTGAAGGTAAGTTTATACGTCAGTCTGGTGGTCGTGGCCAATATGGTCACGTATGGCTGAAGCTAGAGCCTATGAGTATTGAAGGCGATACCCCTTACGAGTTCAGTAATGAAATTGTAGGTGGTACAGTTCCTAAGGAATTTATTCCTGCGGTAGATAAAGGCATTCAAGAACAAATGAAAAGTGGTGTCCTTGCGGGATATCCAGTTCTTGGTGTTAAGGCAACATTATTTGACGGATCGTTTCATGATGTTGACTCTAACGAAATGGCGTTTAAAATTGCGGCATCGATGGCATTTAGAAATGGTGCCTTGGATGCTAAACCAAAACTTTTAGAACCAATGATGAAAGTAGAAGTTATCACACCTGAAGAATCTATGGGTGATGTAGTAGGTGACTTAAACAGACGTCGCGGGATGATAGAAGGGATGGACGAAGCGCCGGCGGGACTAAAAGCAATAAATGCTCAAGTGCCTTTAGCGGAAATGTTTGGCTATGCCACTGACTTGCGTTCAGCGACTCAGGGGCGTGCTTCATACTCGATGGAATTCCTAAAGTATGCGGAAGCGCCTAACAATGTTGCTGAAACTATTATGTCAGCAAGAAATTAAATTTTATTTTTAATATTTGTGTCTAAAATTAGATCACTTTCAATTTAAGGAAACTTAAAAATGGCAAGAGAAAAGTTTGAACGTACTAAACCGCACGTTAACGTTGGTACAATTGGTCACGTTGACCACGGTAAAACTACATTAACAGCTGCAATCTCTGCAGTTCTTTCTAAAACTTACGGTGGTGAGTCTCGCGATTTCGCACAAATCGATAATGCTCCAGAAGAGCGTGAGCGTGGTATTACAATCAATACTTCTCACATCGAGTACGATACTCCAACTCGTCACTACGCACACGTAGATTGTCCAGGACACGCCGATTATGTTAAAAACATGATCACTGGTGCTGCTCAAATGGACGGCGCGATCTTAGTTGTTGCTGCAACTGACGGCCCTATGCCTCAGACTCGTGAGCACATCCTACTTTCACGTCAGGTTGGTGTACCTTTCATCATCGTATTCATGAACAAATGTGACATGGTTGATGACGAAGAGTTACTAGAATTAGTAGAGATGGAAGTTCGTGAACTTCTTTCAGAATACGAATTCCCAGGTGACGACCTTCCACTAATCGCTGGTTCAGCTCTTAAAGCTCTTGAAGGCGAAGCAGAGTGGGAAGCGAAGATCATCGAACTAGCTGAAGCACTAGATACTTACATTCCAGAGCCAGAGCGTGACATCGATAAGCCATTCATCATGCCTATCGAAGACGTATTCTCAATTTCTGGTCGTGGTACAGTTGTAACAGGTCGTGTTGAGCAAGGTATCGTTAACACTGGTGACTCAGTAGAGATCGTTGGTATTAAAGACACAGTAACTACTACTTGTACTGGTGTTGAAATGTTCCGTAAATTGCTTGACGAAGGTCGTGCAGGTGAGAACATTGGTGCACTATTACGTGGTACTAAGCGTGAAGACGTAGAACGTGGTCAAGTATTAGCGAAGCCTGGTTCAATCCAGCCTCACACTAAATTTGAATCAGAAGTTTACGTACTTTCTAAAGAAGAAGGCGGACGTCACACTCCATTCTTCAAAGGTTACCGTCCACAGTTCTACTTCCGTACAACTGACGTAACTGGTGCTGTTGAGCTTCCAGAAGGCGTAGAAATGGTAATGCCTGGTGATAACATCAAGATGGTTGTTGAGCTAATCGCACCTATCGCGATGGACGAAGGTCTACGTTTCGCGATCCGTGAAGGCGGTCGTACAGTTGGTGCTGGTGTTGTAGCAACAGTAATCGCTTAATTCTGCTGAGTTAGGAAGTTAGCTTTAGAGTTAGCGGAATAACAAAGTAGATGAAAAAAAGCCCCGGTTCGTAAGAGCTGGGGCTTTTTTATTTGTAGTGATTTATCTGTATTTTCTTGCTCTAATTTTACTATCTATCCAGTTTGCGCTTTTCTTTAACATCAGTTGACATTTTTTGAGCCAAACTCGAGCAATCTCATATTCAAAGCTAAGAATATATAGTCCTGGTATTAACAATAATAAAGAAGGCCCAGGAACCACTATAAATATGAGGCCCATTAATACTAATGAACCTCCAACAAGGTGAATGAATAATTGTTTTAAAATATTCATTTATTACCTCCTAAGTTAATCATCAAGCGATACGGGTCCATTTATTTCTTTTATATAAAGTTGACCGCTGCCTGAACCGTTTATCTCTAAACCTTTAGTATTTTTAACAGTAATGTCACCGCTACCATCTTCGATATAAACTTTATTCATAATATTTTTGATAGATAAATTACCAGAGTCATCTAAAACTTTTGTAAAGCCATCAACATTTTTAATAGATAAAGAGCCAGAGCCGTCGTCGACGTCTACTCCACCTTTAATATTCTGAACCGACAAATCACCTGATCCATCATTCACAACAACGTCACCGCCGATGTCTCTAATATTAATATTTCCTGAACCGTCGGTAATATCTAAGTTGTTTGATACTTTTTCTATGGTTAGGTTACCAGAACCGTCATTTACTTTTACTGAGCCACCCACATCTGATAACTCGATAGAACCAGAACCATCATCTATATCAAGGTCACTACCAATACTTTCTACATTAATACTTCCAGAGCCGTCGCTAATAGATAGCGCAAGATGTTTAGGCATTGTTACATCTATGTCTATTTTAGTATTACTGCTGCCCCAAGAGCCAAACGAGTTACTAGCATATGCTACGAGTCGAGCTTCATCACCGGATTGAGTCAATGACAACTTATGGCTACGATCATCATCAGTCCAAACATGTGCTTTAACATTAATGCTTGTTTGCCCTTCCACGCCAATAATATTAATTGAGCCAGAGCCATTTTCTACCAATAACTGATTAATACTGTCTGCATTTAAGGTTAACTCTTCCTTAAACTCAACATCAGCTGCATGTGACTTACCTACATGAATAACACAGCCAGATAACGATAAACTTACAAGTAGGGCTGATGCGATTGCTTTTAATTTCATAATTTAATCCTTTTAAATACTTTATAGTTTGTTTTTAATAAGCAAAATATAGGCAAGCTTGCGAAAATATAAAAGTGTATAAAAATCAATGATTAATGAACTTTATAACTGTTCCTTAAATTGATGACGTGGCTTAATTAGCTATTTGTTAGGGAATTTGCTCAACAATCCGTGTAATCTTTATTATAGTTAATTTAAATCATTTAAAAGGCCTCTATTTAATGAAGTTCAAGTTAAAACTATTATCTGGTGTTTGTATTGCGTTGTGTCTATCCGCCTGCAGTACTTCTCCAACTGGTCGTAATCAAATTACCATGTTCTCAGGCGATAAAATGTCAGCAATGGGTTCAGAGTCATTTGAACAAATGAAAAAGGACATTCCAATAAGCTCAGATAAAAAGCTTACTGCCTATGTTCAGTGTGTTGCTGATCAAATAACGCCAAATGTAAGTAAAGAAGCTCACGATGGCAGCTGGGAAGTGGTTTTATTTGAATCAGATCAAATTAATGCCTTTGCGTTGCCAGGCGGCAAAATTGGCGTGTATACCGGCATACTCAAAGTGACTGAAAATCAAGATCAACTTGCAGCAATAATGGGACACGAAGTTGGGCATGTTATTGCAAATCATTCAAATGAAAGGCTGTCTTCTAATTCGGTAGCACAAGGTGCTTTACAAATTTCAGGGGTTTTATTGTCAGGACAAGATGAACAAACTCAAGGTTTAGTAATGGCTGGATTAGGTGTAGGTGTTCAATACGGTGTGCTCATGCCTTATGGTCGAACACATGAAAAAGAAGCTGACATTATTGGTCAAGAGCTAATGGCAAAGTCAGGTTTTAAACCTAAAGCGGCGGTTGATTTGTGGCACAATATGGCGAAGGCGAGTAGTGGTGCTCCACCAGAGTTTTTGTCTACTCACCCATCAAACGAAACTCGCATTAAAAAACTGACTGAGCACCTAAAAGTGACTCAGCCAATGTATAAAGTAAGTACTCAAAAGCCAAACTGTGGTTAACCAAAATCAGTTAACGATTAACCATCTTTAGTATTTGTTAGACTCTTTTAGCAAGCTTACTTTTTTAACGTATTAAGCTTGCTATTTTTCTAATACAACTCGATAACGAGCTTTACCACTTTCTACGTGCGCAATCGCGTTATTAATATCATCAAATTTAAACATTTCAACTTGAGGTTTGATGTTATGTTGATGCGCGAATTCTAACATTGCTTTGATTGTAGAGGGGCTTCCAACAGGCGATGATGAAATGGAACGTTGCTTCGCCATTAAACCAAATACGCCAATATCAAGAGGCTCAAGTGTTGCCCCTACAAAGTGAAGTCTGCCTTTTGGCTTTAAGGTAGAAATATACAAGTTCCAATCCAGCTTTACATTTACCGTTGAAAGAATGTAATCAAAAGAGCCAGCTGCTTTTTCTATATCAGCTTCACTCCGAGAGTTAATAGTGTGGTGCGCACCTAAAGACTTGGCTTCTTCAGTTTTACTCTCACTCGATGTAAAAGCAGTAACTTCACAACCCCAAGCATTTAAAAATTGCAACGCAATATGGCCAAGTCCACCAATTCCAATAACGGCAACTTTATCTGTTGGCTTTATATCAAACTGAACCATTGGGTTAAATACAGTGATACCGCCGCAAAATAAGGGACCGGCAGACTTTGTATCCATCCCGTCGGGCAGTGCAACAACAGATGCTTCATTTGCCTTTACTTGCTCTGCAAAACCACCATGTCTGCCAATAATTGTTGGTTGTGCGTGATCACACAAATTCTCATCACCCGTACCGCAACTGCTGCAAGCTTGGCAGTAGTCAGAATGCCAACCTAACCCAACGGTTTGGCCTACTTTTAGTGTTTTTACACTGCTTCCGACAGCATTTATCTTGCCGACTACTTCGTGGCCTGCTACTAAAGGGTAACTAGACATCCCCCATTCATTATTTAACATTGATAAATCTGAGTGACAAATTCCACAATATTCAACATCGATGAGTACTTCATTAGTATCCAAACTACCTAAATCGATGTCGATGAGAGACAAACTTCCGCCCGCTTCTTTTGCCGCATAAGCTTTAGCCATTATATATTCCTTGTTAATTTTTAGACGTTACTTGGTACGTTACGTATTTAATAATGAAATAGATTAATAGTAAGGATAGCCTGCTTTTTAGAGAAGGGCGGTAAGCTAGACAATAAGTTTACTTCGGTCTTCTTAGAATTGATAACGAGCCGAGAAGTTTAGATGACCTACATTATCTTCTCGGTTTTTGTTCTCTCCGTAACCAGCTTCAAACCTAAGTTTCCAACCTGATTGATTCAAGCCATTAAAACTATAACCGTAAAATAACGCTGCGCCTTGCGTTGTTTCATCTCCGAGTGCAGCTGAGATTGCGCAACCCAATGCGTCTGAAAATGCACCACCAATGATAGTGCCAAAATCATCATTTTTGTTATTGGCAGTGGTATCTATGTTTTCGCATTTATTATCCTTAATACCAACAGCGCCAATATATCCGCCTACTGAGTGACGCGGATTTTCTAATGCTTTTTCATATCCAATAGAAAAACCATCATCTAAGCCAATTTTATAATTTACAAAAATGTTTGATGAATCGTCCAATTTATAATTTGTTCCAACGGTTGCAAAATATGGATAGCCAGAACCTAAAGTAAAGTTCCAATCATCTTGCTTAGCTTGCGCTGTGTAGGAAAGGCTTGAAAATAACGCTAGCGTTAGAAGATTTTTATTAAGCATTTATTAGTCGTCCATGTAGTTGTTTTTGCTTTATTTTAGGGCTAACTTACAAGTAGACGCAATATTTTCACTGTAACAAAATGTACTTTTAGATTCTTTTACTATAGTTAAATTGTTATCAATTATCCGAATATGAAAAAGCAGCCACGGGTACTGCCCACTTGGCTGCTTCATTAAGTGATTCAGTTTCCAGCTTTAAGTTATAACGGAAACTGAAGTTAACTTCTTACGCTCGATCTTTACCACCGTGATGACGAGCTTTGCGTTGTTTTTTCTTTTTCCATTTAGCAATCTTTTCTTGCTGCTCTTCATTTAGAACTAACTGAACGGCTTTTTCAGTTTGAAGGCGTTTTACTTGCAATTTAGCTTTAAGAGCCGCTTGTTGGTTCGCTACATCTAACAATGATTGCTCGTCTAGCGCATCTGCTTTAGACAATGTACGCCACTGTTTTTTTAGTGACTTAAGACTCTCTTTATCAGCTTTTGTTTCCGATTTAGCCTGTTCAAAAATTTGCTTTATTTGGTTCTGTTGAGCTTCAGTCAAATCAAGCTTTTCTGCCACGCGCTCAGATAAAAGCATTGGGCCTCGCTTTTCCATATGAGCTTTACGTTCTTTATGTTTGCCTTCAGCGTGAGCTGGCTGGGTTGCAGAAACGGCTACTAACGCCACTACCGCAGACAATGATAAAAGTAATTTAGTATTCATAAGCACCTCGCTTTGTTAAGTTGATATTAATACTAAACCCTGCAATGCAAAGTAATGCCAAGGGAGTGCAAAGTAATGTAAAGATTAACGTTCATTGCTGTTTTTTGCTTAAAATGGCATTTCTACCTTAATAGCTGAGAAACTATCGTGGCAAAAAAATCTATTTTAATCATCGATGATGACACTGAACTTACGCAATTATTGTCCGAATACTTAATGTCTAATGACTTTGATGTAATGGCGCTACATGATGGGCAACAGGGCTTAGAGGCGGCGATAAAAGATGATTACGACCTAATATTACTCGACGTTATGTTACCAAGCTTAAATGGGTTTGAAGTTTTACAAAAACTGAGACAGGCCAAAGCAACGCCGGTAATCATGTTGACAGCTAAAGGCGAAGACTACGATCGGATCTATGGTTTAGAAGTGGGAGCGGACGACTATATAGCTAAACCGTTTAATCATAGAGAGTTGCTAGCTCGCGTAAAAGCGATGGTTCGTCGAGTTGATTTGCTCACTCAACCCCAAAATGGGCATACAATTACTTTTGAAGATATTGAGTTATGTATTCAATCAAGAAGTGCAAAAATTAACCAGCAGGCCATTACACTAACCGGTACTGAATTCGAGATTCTTATTTTACTGCTTAAAGATCCACTCAGCATCGTAAGCAAGGAAACCATAAGCCAAGAGGTGTTAGGTAGACGTTTGGCGGCTTATGACAGATCCATTGATATGCACGTAAGCAACTTGCGTAAAAAGATTGCCCAGTACTCAAATCATGAGCGGATTCATACAATAAGAGGTTCTGGTTACATAATGGTTGGCGGTAAGTAGTGGCTGGAGGTAGTTTATGGCGCGTTTAAACAGTTTGTTATTCAAAGTATTTGCATGGTTTTGGTCTTCAATAGCTATCACCATTGTTATTCTATTATTAATTAGTTCAGTGAGCTTTACCGATTTGGTATCTAAACCATTGGATTCTAGAAAAATCAGAGGAATAGAAAAGTACGCATTATTTATTGAGAAGCGCTTTAACAGTTTACCCACTAGCAAGCAGTTGCAGAGGTTATTGCATCGTTCGTCGAGAAAGAGAGTCTTGTTCTTAAAAGGCTCGACCTCAGAGATGTCGGTATTGAGTGGCCCGGTTCCTGAAAGTATTGACTTGAACTTATTAGCGGAAGTTGATGACTTAACGCCGCAATATATTTTTACAGAAAACTACCACGCCATTGGCCCCATTAAAGTAAAGATAAACAATGAGGTGTTTCATTTATACGAAGTAACGCCCAAACGTAACCCACCGTTACTTATTAAGTTTAGTTTGTTGCCCATTTGGCTGAAGTTTACCGTGCCTATTTTAGTCTCTTTAGGTTTGAGCTTCTTATTTACTCGTGGCATTGCAAGGCCAATTAGAGAGCTCAGAGATGCGGCTGAAAAAGTTGGTAAAGGTGAGCTAAGTAGCCGAGTGCCCAACAAATATGTGGGCAAGGATGAACTTGGTGAACTGTCTGCAGACTTTAATAGCATGGCTGAGCAGTTAGAGGCATCCATGGGTGTGCAACGACGTTTACTTGCCGATATATCACATGAGCTTCGTTCACCTCTTACAAGGCTGTCACTCGCCGTAGGTTTGGCAAAAGAGTCTAATGAAGAAAGACGAGAGGGTTACCTAGCTAGAATCGAAAAAGAAGCCGAGCAGCTTGACCAAATGATTGGCTCTGTTTTGATGCTGTCGCGTTTAGAAACAAAACAACAGCATTTAGATTTACAAGAATATGTACTGTCTGACGTTTTAATACCTGTATTACAAGATGCCGAATTTGAAGCCGAGTCATTAGGTAAAAAAATTAATATCGAGGCATTGCCAAACTTAAACATAAGGGTAGACAGAAAAATCGTATCTAGTGCAATTGAGAATATTCTCAGAAATGGTATTCGATATGCAAAAAGTCAGATCACTTTTGAGGCGAAAGTTGAAGGCAACAAGGTTCAACTCATTATTGAAGATGATGGACTTGGAATCCCAGATCATTTGTTGTCAAAAATCTCAGAACCGTTTTATCGTCATAGCGACGCTAGAGAAAGAAATAGTGGCGGGGCAGGTTTAGGCTTAGCTATAGCGAAAAAAGCCATGACGGCTCATTCTGGCTATTTATTATTAAGTAATAAGCCTACTGGTGGTCTTAGTGTTGAACTAGTCTTCAACAGTTTGGCAGAGGCAACCCAAAATACACAGTCACCTAAAGGGTAAAGTGACTGTCTTGAAATAGTTTGATAATTAAGCGGCTTTTATTAAGTCGCTTCTTTCAGGTTAATAATTCACTAAAAACAAATCACCCATCTTGTGAAAAACGAGAAAACCTACCTATAATGCGGCTGATTATAATATTCTAAAATCATCGTATCTAGAATGTATTCGCCGGAGGTTTAGTTGTCCTATTCGTTTTCCCCTATCGTCAAAAATAATAGTAATTTAGGTAAAAAAGGCATTGTTTGGTTAATGATGCTGTTTATGATCTTAAACCTATTGCCTGTGGATATTTATTTACCAGCGGTACAGTTAATCGCGACCGACCTAAATACCTCTGTTGATAACGTGCAACTAGGCATCTTTTTTTACTTAATAAGTATGGGAGTTGGGCAGTTATTTTTAGGAGCGTTGTCAGACAAGTATGGAAGAAAGCCTATCGCTTTGGTTTCGTTATTTGTTTATATACTGGCATCAATACTGGCAACAATATCAACTAACCTCGAAACACTCATTGCCAGTCGACTTATTCAAGGCATTGGTGCTTGTGGTTGTGCTGTGACCGCGCTAGCGGTTGTACGTGATTTATTTGATGAAGATGAAAGCGCAAAAATATACTCAATTTTGAACGGCGCACAAAGTATTGTCCCTGCACTTGCACCTTTATTAGGTGGTTTGATATCAGTACAGCTAGGTTGGCGTTATTGTTTTGCATTGCTGGTGGTTTTAGGAGCAATGACGTTTGTATTTACTAAATTTAAAATGGGCGAAACAAACCAATCGGTAAAGCTTCAAAGCTTGGATTCAGGTAAGTCATCAACGATTGGAAATACAGTGAGGGAAGCCAATACAATCCCTCCTGAATCAAGCTCGACAGAGTCAAATAAGAGTTTTTGGTATATATTGTCTCACGCTAATTTCACGCCTAATGCAATCGCGTCAATGGCCTCAATGGCTTTTATTGTTCAGTATGTTGTTAAGTCACCAGTGTTATTAATTGATAACTTAGGCTTAACGCCAACGGAGTTTTCGTTAGTTTTTGGCAGTAATGCTTTTTTAATTATGTTTGCGGCGTTTTGCGCAACTAAACTTATCGGCCTGCTTTCCGCAAGAACAACATGCAATATAGGTTTGTTGCTAATGGGGATTTCGTCAGCTATGTTTTTTGTAGTACCTAACCCCGAGTCATTAATTCAATATTTACTATTTTTGAGTATAGGCAGTTTTGGTTTCTCTTTTAGTTTAGGAAGCTCTATAGGTATGGCGCTAGCTCCGTTCCCTGAATGTGCAGGCAAAGCATCATCAGTATTAGGGTTCCTACAATTTACGGTTACTTCAATTGTTGGGATTATTGTTGGCTATTATTTTCCAAGTGGTGCAATGTCGTTGGCCATAACCGTACCTGCATTTGCATTGGTGAGTGTATTACTGGATTTCTACTTAAATCGTTCTAGTAAAATAAAGGAATAAAATGAAAAATCGTCAGTCTCAAGGTTTTACGTTAATCGAACTTATAATAGTCATTGTTATTTTAGGTATTTTAGCCGTAACTGCAGGGCCTAAACTGATAGGTATATCTTCAGATGCGCGTATTTCCATACTGCAAGGTATTCAGGGTGCAATGAAGTCTTCTATGTCTATGACCTTATCTTACGGTCATGTACAAGGTGTAACAAATGCCCTTAACCAAGACTTAACGTTACCAAATGGCGAAGTTGTAAGGTTAGACTATGGGTATCCAGAGCACAGTTGGGAAACCGCTTGGCAACAAATGTTAGAGGGTGACTTTGAACTCAAAAGCTCAGGCGGAATTTGTGATGGCGACGCTGATCTTTGTGTAGATAGTGACTTTAATATTGGTGGTGATGTCAGTGTGGCTGGCTCTTCGAGCGCTATGGTTATTTGGCCTAATGGCGTAAGTACCGCGGACAATTGCTACGTTTATTACGCTTACAGCGCAGCAAGTCGAGGAAATGAACCTGTTATAGGCGCAATCCTCGACGGTTGTTAACTAAGTTCTAGGCACAAAATCCAAAACTGTTGCATTGATACAGTATCGTTTACCACCATTAGGACCATCATTAAAAACATGACCTAAATGAATACCGGTAATCTTAGCTCTAACTTCAGTTCGTTCCATGCCAAAAGAGTTATCTTCATGGTAAGTCACAGAATCTTCAATCGCACTATGAAAAGACAACCAGCCCGTACCAGAATTAAATCGGTCAGAGGTATCAAACAGCGGCGCACCAGATAAACTGTCGATAAAAACGCCTGGTGGGGTATTCTTAAATTTGTCGTAAGCTTTGCAAAAACGGTTATCGGTGCCTTTACCAAATGCCACCTTAAAAGCCTCGGTATCCCCAAGTTTGAATGCCCCCAGCGCCTTATAAAAAGAGTCGCTGCTCATATAACCCATATGACCTAAGCGCTCTTTACCATCTTCAATAAACAAAATGGTTGGCGTACCAAAAGTTGGCGACGAAATCGTTAACCCATCTAATTGGCTCGCTAAACGGAAGTGCAACGGTATATCGCCAGCATAATCATTGGTCACGTCCTCTTTAAAACGTTCGCAATAAGGGCAGTTTGGTGCATCGATGACAACAATTTGTTTACCCGTAAGAAGGCCAATATTGTCCACTTTTGTTGGTGGTTCAGTCATCTTTTTTGCGAGCAGCGGCCAGTCTTCAAACGTTACGCCAGTGCTGTGATCAGGGCAGTAGCCATTTGGGTTTCTAGCAATATAATCTTGATGGTAATCTTCAGCAGGGTAAAACTTATCCAATGGTTTAATTTGGGTTTGAATTAAACCTTTACCTTTTTCATTTAAACGTTGCTGAAAGGTTTTCGTTAAACGAGTTGCAATGTCAGCTTGTTGTTCAGAATTATAAAGAATAGTTGAGCGATACTGAGTGCCAACATCATTTCCCTGTCTATTTTTTTGAGTAGGGTCATGCATTTCATAAAACAGTTTAATTAAAGTGCTCGTGGCAATGACACTCTGATCATATTCAACGCGGATAACTTCAGCAAAATTATCGTCATTAAACTTCTGCTTTAATTTTGTGATTTCGCGATAAGTAGGTTTTAATCCTCGCCCGTCCGCATATCCAGATAAAACATTAATAACACCAGGAAGTGCTTCAAAGCGTTTTTCGGCACCCCAAAAACAACCTAAGCCTAAAACTAAGGTTTGATGCTGTATTGTCGCGTCGGAAATGTCAGAGGACTCAAGCAATTCAGTAGCTTGATTTATATCACTAAACTGACTTTGTCCTAGTTTAGCCTGTGTAGGTGAGGCTTGAATAGATTTAAAAGAAAGCCCAATCAATGCCACAAGTAAAGCAACAACAGCAAATTTTAACGTCGCATTATAATTCATAATTTATTCCAGTTCTTTTTACAATAAACCGTGAAAGCCACAAAAAACTTTCAAAAAGATTAAACGAAAAATCATCGAAGACCGATCAGGCGTGGGGGATATTCGCCATTTAAAATCTAGTTTGAATGTCATAAATCGACAATTCCACAAACTAACAATATGAGTTAATTTTATCTGCATCCAATTTTATTAGGTATCCGTATAATACGGGCAATAAGAAAAGCCCACTGGCTGTTTTCTAATAAAGATTTGAAAGGATACATAATGAAGCATAATCAATGGCTGTTACCAATCGTTCTTGGCTCAACAGCACTGCCATTTTCTACCTTAGCAGAAACCAGCGACTCGGCTGGCCCAGAAAATGAGACGCTTGAAACTATTACCGTTGAAGGCCGTAAAACGAATCTAATTGGCGATGCAATATCCGCATCTGAAGGCATAGTTGGCCAAGAAGAAATTTCAATACGACCACTATTAAGAACCGGTGAAGTACTAGAATTAGTGCCAGGAATGGTTGTGACTCAACATAGTGGTACAGGCAAAGCGAATCAGTACTTTTTACGAGGCTTTAATCTAGACCATGGCACCGATTTCTCAACTTTTGTTGATGGCATGCCAGTTAACATGCGCTCGCACGGGCATGGGCAAGGTTACACCGATTTAAACTTTTTAATACCAGAAAGTGTTGAACGATTGAGCTACAAAAAGGGCTCTTATTATGCCGATGTTGGCGACTTCAGTGGTGCGGGTCATGCGGCTTTCTCTACGTTTAAAAAGGTAGAACAAGGACAAGTTGAGCTAACGCTAGGCGAAGATAACTATCATCGTTTTGTTGTACTCAATGATGCCCAAATAGCCGGTGGCGATACATTATATGCGTTTTCTCATACTGGCTATAATGGACCTTGGACTGACATTGACGAAGACTTAGACAAAACTAATTTATTGCTAAAGCAAACTTATGAATTAGAAGACGGCTTTATTAGTGCTACATTTATGGCGTATGACAATACGTGGAATAGTGCTGACCAAATACCTGGTCGCGCGGTTGAATCCGGTTTAATTGATGAGCTAGGTTCAATTGATACTAGCGTGGGAGGTGAGTCTTCGCGTTATAGTTTAAGTGTTGATTGGCAACAAGGTCAGTGGCAAGCCAATGCGTATGCCATTAATTACGACATGACTTTATGGTCAAACTTCACTTATTTGCTAGACGATAATGTTGATGGCGATCAGTTTGAACAAGTAGATGACCGCACAATTTGGGGTGGTTCGTTAAGTTATAAATTAGACGAAATAAAGTTATCTAATGACATGGCAATGAACAACTTAGTTGGAATTGAGCTTCGTAACGATGACGTTGCAGAAGTGGGTTTATTCCGCACTAAAGAACGCCAACGTCTAGGAACTATTCGCAGAGATAGTGTGGATGAATTTAGCCTAGGTGCGTATTGGCAAAACAGTATTGATTGGAACGAACGCGTTCGCACTGTGATTGGTCTACGCCATGATTATTATGACTTTGATGTTCGTGATCGCGTTGGTAATGGAGCAACGTCTACAAATATTAATAATGTGAACCTTGCAGCCAATAGTGGTGAGTCTGACGATAGCCAAACTTCTTTAAAAGCCAATGTGATTTATTCAATCAATGACGCTTGGGAAGGCTATCTTTCTTATGGCCAGGGTTTTCACTCAAATGACGCTAGAGGCACAACTATACGCATTGACCCATCAAACGGTGAGGCTGTTGATGCAGTAGATCCACTTGTAAAATCAACAGGCTATGAGCTTGGTTTGCGCGGTTACATGAGTGAACTGTTTAATGTCTCTATTGCATTGTGGCAATTAGACTTAGACAGCGAATTACTATTTGTTGGCGATGCTGGTAATACTGAAGCAAGCGACGCTTCTGAACGCCATGGTTTAGAGTTAACAACTTATTACTACTTTAATGAAACGCTAAGTGTTGATTTAGAATATGCCTATACAGAAGCAAAATTTGCGGGTAACCCAGAAGGCGGAGATCTAATCCCGGGAGCACCAAAGCACGTTGTACAAGCCGGTGTAAATGTCGATATTGACGAAGCTTGGTTTGGTAGTTTTAGAGTAAGGTATTTTGGTAAGAGACCATTAATCGAAGACGGTTCGGTATACTCTGATGCGAGCTTTATCAGTAACTTAAGAGTAGGTTACCGTGATGGTCCACTAACGTATAAAGTTGATGTTCTAAACTTAACGAACAGTAACGACCATGACATTGACTACTTTTATGAGTCTCAACTAGCGTCAGAAATGAACCCAGTTGAAGATGTTCATTATCACGTGTTTGAACCGCGTACTATTAGGTTGTCGGTAAACTACCAATTTTAATATTGAGTAATAGCACAACGACAAAAAGTAGTTGAGCTATGCCTAAAACGAGCTGAGCTACGGTGAAAAATAGCTGAGTCATGCTTAACGTTAGCTGAGCTATCGCCAAAGTAAAAAGCCGAACTTGTGTCGGCTTTTTTATTAACTGCTGTACATAACCACAAAACCAATAGGAATAGCGATACCAGCAATAATTAACAATCCTCTTTTGCCTAACGGACCGTACTTGCCTTTGACCATAAACAAGGCTGAAAGCGATAAAAATATTAACATGACCGCATAAGCGTCAGAAAAATAGGTCCATGCCTTTCGTGCTTCGTTTAAATGTAAAAAGTTTGCGGCTCGCAGTAATACTCTTGGTTTCACCTGCTCAATCACTACTTCGTTGTTTGCTGGCGAAATAATTAACGTATGATTTTGTTTGCTAAATAGCTTTAAGCGATTAGGTGTCTCCCAAAACTGAGCTTTAATCGTAGTTTGCAAATTAAGCTCAGCTAATAACCATTGCTCAAACTCTTTTTGCTCAAAATCCAGTTTCTCAATCTGATCAGAAAGGCCAATAAGCGTTACGGTTTCCTGGGTGACATCGTAGTTTGGGTTCCAGTCTTCAACATGATTCACGGCAATGCCAGACACAGCAAAGATTAACGTCATACCAATGCAAAAATAGCCTATGTCGCGATGTAATGACCGATTTAACTTAAGCCAATTAACGGATTTAAACCAATTAATGGACTTAGACATTAATCGACAATCGTCACGCCATGAGGCGCAAGTTGATAAACGGTTATCGCTTCAGTTACAGAGTCAGGATCAAAGCTTTCTTGCATCTCTTCGGCCTGATAAGCCAAATACTGCTTGGTGCGCTCTAAAGTCATAGGAAAACCTTGAATCTTACCAGTTGCGAATGCTGTTTTTCCCATTGCGGTCATAGGAAATACCATGTCACCATCTCTTACTTTAACTTTAAACGTTTGAAATTTTTTGTCTGACGTCAGTTCCATCCAACATCCACGTTTCTTACAAACCTTAACAATAGTGCCCTTTATCGTAACGTCTTTATCAAGGTAATCATCTGGAGACGCCAAAATCGTCGATATTTTTGAAACATTATCAGTGTTGGCGCCAGAGCCGAATGTTTGAGGGCTTGACGTTGCCAAGACACTCCATGATGCTGCGGCTAATATTATGACCAAGTTAATTATTATTGAATTAATTTTCATCGTTTCACCTACTTATTGGTAGAAAGGTTAACAGCGACTTCTTGTTGTTTAACGAAAATTATCATCAAATGTAGCCATGCGTCGCTATGTAGCTATTATGTAAATAGTTATGTAGTTATGTAGTTATGTAGTTATGTAGTTAGTAATGTAATTAGAAAGGACTCAAACATGAAGCAATTTAATGCAAAAGCAATGATCTTATTCTTCACACTTAGTATGGCTTTATTTACGGCTGATATTGAAGCGAAAAACAATGCGTTAGACACCAGTGATACTTTTCATATTTATTTAGTGAGGCACGCCGAAAAAGATACAGAAGGGTATCCGAATAGTAAAAACCCACCTTTGACTAAGTGCGGGAATACACGAGCGGAACGACTTGCCAGCATGTTAGCTAATACAGCAATACAAACAATTTACAGCACTGAATACCTTCGTACACAGCGAAACAGCAGCTCCTACGGCGACAAACAGAATTTACCGATTACTAGTTACAACCCTAGAGAGTTAACCGCATTTGCAACACGCTCCTCCAGAAACAGAAACCGTACTGGTGGTAGGGCATAGCAATACAACAGACAAACTTGCGTCAATATTATCAGGACAGAAGGTGAGCCAGATTGATGAGTCTGAATATGATCATTTGTTTATCGTGTCACGCTTTGGTAAAAAAGCCTCGCTGCAGCGGTTACAGCAAGGCTTTGTTTGTGATGAGTAGTTTGTTGAATGAGTCGTTAGTTTAACGAAATAGGTTCATTTGTTACCCAACCATCCTTAGGTTAACTTACATAGTTGTTTACTGCATGATTGTATACTTTTGTTATTTAGGTAAGTGACTAGATAATCTCTCTATGTGACTCTCTAACAGGGCTTTTTGTTTTTTTAGCCAAATAAAAATGCCAACAAAAAGTACGCTGCAACTCAGTGCAACACCGCCCACTAAGTAGTGTTTTATTTCTAGTGTTTTACTAAACGCTACAAATACAATCAACGCCACTAACAACGTACTCATTACCAAAGCTATTACACAAATAAATCGGCTAAAAGCAATTGCTTTTAAGTTACCTTTTGACTGATTTATTAACGTCAATATGTGGTGATGCGTAGTGTTTGCAGAAGTTTGGTTTGAGCGCCTTGTTGAAAAAACAGTAAATAAACCAACAGATATAGAAAGAGCTAAAAAAACCGAATACAAGACTGTATCCGCGACAGATGGCAATCCAGCATACATTTCAAAGATGATATAGCTAGATAGTGCAACACTGGCAATCAATGAAAGGATGGTTGCCACTTTGTCATTAAGGTTTTGCTTATTTATTTGCTCTATTAAATCCTGATCAGATGGCAGTGCATTACTGAGGCCATCATCGTTTGCATTCCAGTTTTGGATTAAGTCGTCCCAAGCGTTTTGTTGTTGATTCATTATTCTCTCTCCAATAGCTTGTTAAGTTTGGTTTTTGCTCTGTTTAATTGCACTCCAACATTAGTCACCGAAAGGCCGGATATATCAGCCATGTCGTTGTAACAAACACCTTCTAAAGACAAAGTAATTAACTGTCTTTGTATAATGGGTAATTTTCCTATCTTGTTTGTTAAATAACTCAATGACTGCAAGGCACTAACATGAGATTCAATATCACTTCTTTTGCATTCGATACTGTCTGTCAGCTCGTCAAAGTTTTGGTTTTTACGCTGTTTAGTCACGTGAGTTAACGCTTGGTTATAAGCAACTTTATAGATAAATGTATGTAGAGAGCTTTGTTCTTTAAACGAAGCTAAAGCCTGCCAAATAGCAACAAACATCTCCTGAAGTAGGTCAAGTCGTAAAGTAGGATCAGCTTCAAAAGTCGAAGCCACTTTGAATAGTGAAAGTCGATATTTAGAAATAATTGATTCGAAGTTTTGCTGATATTCAGACATAACCGACCTTCGGAAAAGTTAACCTTGGGCCGGAATAACTGAGATTAAGTTGATGGTTCATTTGTTATCTCCCGAATGATTGTTATTTCATTAGTAGAGATTGAAAACCTTTTATTACAAATATTTCTATTTAATTTCTCAGGTGTAAAAACTCTGTGTAAATTTCTTTAATATTAACAGACGCATTTAGTTTTGAGGCAAGTAAGTATAACCCACCTAACTTTCGGTGAATAAACAGCGCATCAACTGGTGGAGTGTGCCATTCAGAACGATGGTTTTTAATGTTTAAGCCCACATCGCGAACTCTACTGGCCAGCTGGCTGGTGGCGAAGTTAAACTCACCATCGTACTTCAAAGGTTCGCAGGCCATATCGAATATTTTCATTACTTCGTCTAAATACTCTGGGCTAATTTGGTCATTAAAAAACCAATTTGTTTCGCCGCTAACAATGCTTCTTCTCTATTGTCGTTCACACCTGCCGCTATCAGTTTTTGGTAACCTTCACTTATATGTTGCGGAATAACTCGGGTCGCTCCAAAGTCTAACAAGCCAATTTTTTTAGAGGCTGGGTCATATAAAAAGTTTGCGAAGTTTGGATCTGTTTGCATTAATCGAAAGTCAAAAAGCTCTTTCAAGAACAGCCAAATTAGATTACGAACGATTTGATTGCGAACGTTTAAAGGCTGATTGACCGCTTTTTCTATGGTTTCTCCTTCGATGTAATGCATTACCAAAATATCATCTTGAGTCAGGCTTTCATTAATTTTCGGGACGATAAACTCATCATTATCTAAGTGAGACTGGTATTTTTTGATGTAACTGGCTTCAAGAGCGTAATTCGCCTCATCTTGCAATTGTGATTTAGTGGCTTCTAACAAATCGCTCATATCTACTTGAGCGGGTAAAAGTCCTGACATATTTAAAAGTGTACCCACGTTGTCCACATCACTAGCGATTGAATCCCTAACTCCAGGATATTGAATTTTAACCGCTAATTTTTGCCCATTTTCAAGTCGTGCAAGGTGGACTTGGCCAATGGATGCTGCTGCAAAAGGACGCAATTCAAACTGACTAAAATTATCCAACCAATTCTCACCCCAATGACTTTTTAGCAAGGCTAATAATTGTTTATGTTGCATAGGCGCGGCGTCAGATCGTAGCTTCCCAAGTACGGCACTTAACTCGGGCGAAATGAGCTCACCGGCATCCATAGAAATCATTTGACCTAATTTCATCGCGGCTCCACGAAGGTGCGATAACTTATTTGCAACATGACCAATATTGGTTGGGGTCAGAAGTAGGTTTTGACTTGAGGGCTTCTGGCCTTTACTCAATTGTTTAGCGCCGTCTACAAGCATATTGCCAGCCACACGTGCTGCTAGGCCACCAAAGTGACTAAACCTAGATAACCGGGATTTTGGGATTTTGCGACCGTTTTCAGAAATAACACACCCACCTAAAATAAGTTGAAGTAATAGCTTATCAATACGTAATTGAAGTTAAACAGTTTAGTGCGGTTTCGTTAGAAAGCAGACATAAGCAGGCAAAAAGTAAACAAAACAATATAGCCGAAACTAATAATGTTCAAACTGAGCACATAAAAAAACCTTCAAACATTATTCAACGCTTGAAGGTTTTGTTGTTTTTAGTGACTTGGCTTCCAAATAAATTATTCCCATTACTAGAATAATTAATATTGTTACCAAATAAATTAGCCTTTGATAGTAAGGTCAATTTGCTCTAGCAAATTATTCAACCGTCACTGATTTTGCTAAGTTACGTGGTTGGTCAACGTCAGTACCTTTAATAATAGCAACGTAGTAGCTCAGTAATTGCAGGGGAATTGTATAGACAATAGGGGCAATCAACTCATCAACGTGTGGCACTTCAAGTACACGCATTGTGTCGTCGCTCTTGAATTTCGCATCTTTATCAGCGAAGACATATAAGATGCCGCCACGAGCACGAACTTCTTCAACGTTCGACTTAAGCTTTTCAAGCAGTTCATTGTTTGGCGCTACAACAATAATTGGCATATCTGCATCAATTAACGCTAATGGACCGTGCTTAAGTTCACCAGCCGCATAAGCTTCGGCGTGAATGTAAGAAATTTCCTTAAGCTTTAAAGCACCCTCCATCGCGATTGGATATTGCTCGCCGCGACCCAAGAATAAGCTGTGGTGCTTATCAGCAAACTCTTTTGCTAACTCTTCAATGCCATCAGACATTAACAACGTCTCTTCTAACTTAGCTGGTAGGCTAGCTAGTGCTGAAACTAATTGTTTTTGTAATTCAGCTGACATGCCTTTTTGCTTGCCTAACGCAGCAGTAAGCATAAGAAGTGCAACTAACTGAGTCGTAAATGCTTTTGTTGAAGCAACACCAATTTCCGCACCAGCGTTAGTCATAACCGCAAGGTCAGATTCACGAACCAATGACGAACCAGGTACGTTACAAACTGACAAGCTCGCTTTATAACCAATTTCTTTTGCTAAACGCAATGCTGCTAGCGTATCTGCTGTTTCACCTGATTGTGAAATCGTTACGATTAGTGAGTTTTTAGGCACGTATGACTTTCTGTAACGGAACTCAGAAGCAATCTCAACATTACAGCTAACGTTTGCTAATGACTCTAACCAATAACGAGCAACCATACCTGAGTGGTAAGACGTACCACAGGCAATAATTTGAACGTGATCAATACCTTCTAAAATTGCAGCTGCATTTTCACCTAAGTATTCTTCGATAACCGTTTCGTCGTTAATACGATTTGCTAACGTATTACGAACTGAAATTGGTTGCTCATGAATTTCTTTTAACATGTAGTGACGGTATTCACCTTTGTCACCGGCATCGTGAGTAATGTCAGACTCAGTGATTTCACGCTCAACTGGGTTGCCATCAGTGTCGAAAATGCTAATGCGATCACGAGTGATTTCAGCTACGTCACCTTCTTCCAAGAAGATAAAACGACGTGTTACCGGAAGAAGTGCCAGCTGATCAGAGGCAACAAAGTTTTCACCAATACCAACACCAATTACTAATGGTGAGCCAGAACGCGCAACAACGATAGTATCTGGGTTTGACGGCTCCATGATAACAGTACCGTAAGCGCCTTCTAATTGTTTAACTGAGGTTTGAACGGCTGCTAATAGTGATGCAGACGATTGACGGTTTTCGTTCACTAAGTGAGCAATTACTTCGGTGTCAGTATCAGAGCTGAAGGTATAACCTTTAGCTTGAAGTGACTCACGTAACGTTTCGTGGTTTTCAATAATACCGTTATGCACCAAGGCAATTTTTTCGTTCGACATGTGTGGGTGTGCATTTTTTTGAGTAACGCCACCGTGTGTTGCCCAACGAGTGTGAGCAATACCCGTTACACCGTTAACACCAGACTTTGCAACAGCATCAGCCAAGGCTTGTACTTTACCTACTTCACGTTCACGCATTAACGTGCCATCAGTTTTTAGTAACGCAACACCAGCAGAGTCATAACCACGGTATTCAAGGCGCTTTAGGCCTTCTAATAAAATATTTACAATATGACGCTCAGCTACGCCACCAACAATTCCGCACATAATTTAATCCTTAAACTTTAATTACTTGGACATTGTGAGCGGTAATTTTTCGCTCACTGTCGATATTAATGTCAGCATCGGTCACTAGAATATCTATGTGTTCCCATGCTAATTCTAAATTGGGTATCTTTCGGTCTAACTTTTCAGACTCGGCCATAACAATAACTTGCTGCGATACATTGGCCATGGTTCGACTTAGATTTGTTAGCTCATTAAATGTAGTTGTGCCACGCTCAACGTCTAAACCTGATGCGCCTAAAAACGCTTGGTCAAAATTATAGGCACGTAACATGTTTTCAGCGAATTGACCTTGCAATGAGTGAGATTGAGCATCCCACGTACCGCCGGTCATTAATAAGGTAGGTTCGTTTTCTAATTCTAGAATACGATTCGCAACGGAAATTGAATTTGTCATTACCACTAAACCGCGAACGGATTGAGCATGTTCTAATAAAGCGGACGTTGTACTTCCGCTATCAATAACAATTCGGTTGTGATCTTTAATAAGAGCCGCCGCCGCTTTACCTATCGCTTGTTTCGTTTTTGAAACGTCAGTGTTTGTGAGCTCTGAAGATTCAGTTGGCAATGCCACTGCACCGCCATATTTGCGTAACAATAAACCATTGGCTTCAAGCGCTGATAAGTCTTTACGAATAGTGACCTCAGACGTATTGAACTCATCTTTTAACTGTTCAACGGACACTTCTTGAAAGGCAATTACCTTATCAACAATTGCACGACGACGGGATTGAGTGTTACGTTTCTGGACCATTTTCTTCCGACTTAAGTTTCGAACCGAAAGTATTATAGTCAAAACGTAACAAAAATAAACAATAACTTTACCTAAGCGGTCACTCTATTTGATTGAAAAGTAACCTCGGCCTCTCTGTTTTTAAACAAGCGCTGTTTTGTTACTTCTCTTTTCTTACCATTTTTAATTAACCAAGTGACATAAACGATGCTCAATACAATGGCAGAGGCTTTAAATATATTGGCATCCGCTTCTCCCATTGCACCACCTGACATACCAAATATGCCGTAGGCTGCGTTCATAATGAAGTGCATCCACATTGGGTACCAAATTCGATAGCCACATTCACAATACAACCAAGCAAACCAAGAAACCTGCGATCGCCATAAACCCGAACATCATGAGTCCAGACATAACATCGTTAGTTTGGTATAGATGACCAAATCCAAAAATCAGTGAGCTGACCAATGCTGCCGGCACAAATCCCCACTTACAAATTCTAAACAGCAGCCCAAATAGAACACCTCTGAAAATGATTTCTTCGAAAAAGGCAGGGTACACTGAGCCAGTTAAGATATTAGCGAGTGATAGATCTAAGCTTGTTGATAAGTGAGCATAGCCAATACACATTGGTATACAGGTTATGACAGCAGCTTTAAAATACCATTTGCCATTGTCAGAGCGTAAGCCAAGTGTGGTTAACCAGTCTTCGTTTCTAAACAGGATTAACGTTAATACGACAAAAGGCCCAAAAATAAAGAGCCAACTGACCAAAGACAAAACAACGCCCGAGCCAGTATCTAATTCACGTAGAGTGCTTACCCACTCTGAAGGAAAAAGACTGCGCATGAATAAGTGGCAACACACGAATACGATAAGAAGTAATATAGCTTTTATATTTTTGTTCATTTTCACTTTCCTCAATGAAATTTAATTAACGAGGTGAAGTGTGAGATAGGCTTTCATTCTCAGCAATGGGACAGGGGTGAAAGCCCTTTTTTTGGGCTGTTTGCGCTTATTAGGGGCGAATGACTAGGTGTCTGTGGTGGCCAACAAAGACTGTTTTATGGCATCCACAAATTTACGAGATACCGGTATGTTCTCTTCAGTCACGTTTAAGGCTAGTTGTAATCCATTGGCATTGCCTGAGCTACTTTTCACAAATGATAAATTGACGGCATAAGAGCGATGGCACTTAATGATCCCTTTATTTGAAGGAATCTGTTCTATTGCACGGGACAAAGGAATTCTCAGTACCGTGGTGTGTAGCATCTCATTTTTATAAGTGTAAATATCACAATAGTTGTCAGCCGCTTTGAGGTAAACCAGCTCTTCAATCGTTAGAGTAAGTTGCTCTGTTTTGTTGTCGCCATACAAGGTAAACCCAGTGGTATGTACGTTGGCTCGTTCATTTGTAGGGTCTAGTGTTTTTGCTTGATCTTCAAGACTGCTCGTTTTTGTGCCTTGAGTAGCTTCTTGCTTAATGCCTTGGCGACTTTGCTCTTGTATATACATGATAGACAATGGGAAAGTAGCAATGGCAGAGACATAAATAACAAACATTAGTTGGTTGCCCCAATGCCACTGTTCTAGGATGGCGACGACAAAGTAACTGTGATTAAAAACGGCCGCGATGATTAAGTTCATAACTAATATCCCAACGGGATAAAGCCTATATTGAGACTTAAAGCGAGTTAACTGCAACTCAATGAGCCCAGACACAATTATGGCAAAGAAACGTAGCAAGCCCATAACCGGTGAGTTTTAAATACTTAAAGGAATCTTGCGACTCGTAAGTCCCAAACGGTTGAAAAATGAATAGCACAGCAACGGTGAAAAAGGAGATGAAAAAAGCGCGCTTTTGTAAATAGAGGCGAGCTTGCATCGTATTATTTAAAAGTAACATGTTGTCTGTGCAGTAATATATCCATTTAAAAACGCTAACATAATTCCCTAATAATAAATACTTTAAGTTAAACTGTGGTAAGTCAATTTTATCCATTATATTTAGTAGAATATCTCAAATGAAACTTGAATCTATAGACAAACAAACCTACCGAAAACACTTAAATATTATTATATTTATCAGCATCGTAAGCTTTGCTGGTTTGTCGTTGGGTATTTCCCAGACCGCTATTTACTTTTTTACTGATAGAGAAGGTACCCACTTTTGGCTCAACGTGATGGGTGTTGTATTCGGTATGATTATTGTTGGGTCATTACTTAATAGGTATAAAGAACACCCATTTTTAGCTGAGGCTTATTATGTTTGGCGCCTTAAACAACAGATAAACTTTATTTATCGTAAGCAAAAAAAAATTGAAGCCGCGATTGAAGATGACAATGTGGATGCCATGCTCATAATGACTTTTTATTATAAAGCCTGTGAACAACTTTATAACTTAGACGACAATACCATCACGATTAGCGCGCTTAATAAAAAATCAAATGAACTTAAAGAAAAGCTCGAAGAGCTAAGACTAGAAGTTAATGTAGAAGACTATAAACAAGAGTTGTTACAAAGATTTTGAACTTGCTAGCCATTTTTCTGTCAGTATTTGAAGTCGATAAACAGTAAAGTAATTTAAAACGAATTAAGGATGTTTGAATGGAAAAGCAGACTAAAGATGATTTAAAAACAACGGCTATGTTGTTTACTGGCACATTAACAGAGTTTGCTTTATTGAAGTCTATGACTCAATCAAAAACATTGACCGCAATGGTAATCATTGGCTTAGCCATGTTTGCTGGTCTAGGGTTTTTCTTACTTTCGCAGTAAGAGCTAAAAGGATTTATGATGAAAAAATTGATTACATTATGTGTTGCGTTATTAATGAGTGGTTGTGCCGTTGTTGCTGAAACAACATTAGAAAATATTTACGACAGCAAAGTTGAAAAAAACAGCCACTGCCAAACTATTGCGGTGAGCTGTGCAGACCTAGATGGTAGACATTATATTGAGTGGCAAACATCGAGCGGTGAAGTTCGATGTCAATGTCAAAAGTAATACCAAAAGGTCAACGATGAATAAAGCACAAGTGTTTGAATTACTAGAGCAAAACAAAAACCCGCGTGGCATTGAAAACTGGCAAAAGTTAACGGAGACAGGCGGTTTGTCTAGTTTTGGTATTGGATTAACAGTACAGCGCAAACTGGCTAAACAAATAGGTAAAAACCGTCCGTTGGCGCATGAATTGTGGGCGACGGATAATTACGACGCTAAAGTACTTGGGCTGTTAATAGACGATCCAAAGCAAATAACCACAGAGCAAGCAGAACAACAAGTTGAAGAACTTAATAGTGGCATGTTGCGTCATGTTTTTTCTTCATGCGACGCGACGCTCGCTAAATCTTCAGTGGCGTTTGAAGTAGCAAAGTCGTGGCTCAATAGTGATGATGAAGTTCGACGCAGTTGTGCCTACGGATTGATTTACGAATTGTCTAAGAAAAAAGCGAAGGTTTATACCGATGAGTTTTTCTTGTCTGTGATCAGTAATATAAATAAGAATGCAGACAAAGAGTCAAAACGTGTTCAGTTGGCGATGGGCGGCGCGTTAATGGGCATCGGCAAGCGAAACTTAGAGCTTAATCGTGCAGCGTTAGACGTTGCTGAACGCATTGGTCCAATAGACTTTAATGAAGATGGTCAGAAGTGTGATCCATTTGATGTCGTAAAACATCTCACTAGTGATTATCTGAAGAAAAAGCTGGGCATTGCTTAGGTTATTTAAACCAGACCTTTCCACCAATAAATTTAAAAGCAGGCGTGCCCCTCACTAAGGTGTCACGAGCAAACACACTGTTGCACTGAGGGCAGGTACAATTCTCCGTTGTATAATCCTTTGTAATTCTCTCTTTAAAACACTTTATCAACGCACCTTTGCCACCTTTTTTGTATTTAAAAAGGATGTGCTGACACTTTTTGCAGTAAATAGTCACCGACTTATCTGGCGCTTTTGCATTCGGTTTGGCCAAAGTAACCTCTAATAATCAAACGTGAATCAAGCAAGTAATATAACACTCTGATAGTCCATATAGAATTTCATTTAGCCATGTCCTTTTGTGACTCGTATGTTTGGAGTTGCTCAAAATAAAATCATTTTATTTAAACTGGGCTCTTGATCTTAATGTAACCCTAGGGTATCTTTTGATACCTAGGGGTTACAAATTTAGATAAATAAAATTAAGGATTTAGATATGACTGCACAATCAACACCAATTAACGAAGAGATTCTTTTAAAGCAAACAGGCCTATTGGGTTTTTTCGCTGGTAGTATTATTTTACTGCCAGTTATTAGTGATATTTTAAAGTCCACATCTTTAGGAGGTGAGTCTTTGATTACAGCTAAGGTATTAATATTTTTAGCTTTGTTTATTGGACTAATTGTAAGTCTGGTTAAACAAATAAAGGCTGGAAAAAAAGTGGATAGTAAAAACTATTGGTTCTCAAATTTCGAGGATGAGTTTTTTAACCATATCAATGAAAAGGCTTATAAGTACTCTTGGACGATGTCGTTAACCACGCTTATTGTATTTTCTCTTTATGGAAGTTCAATTACTAATGAAGCGGCTTCAGTAAATCAAGTTTGCCAAGCGATAATAGGTGTTATGCTTTTTTCTTTTGGGTTGACAATTCTTATAAAGCTAAGAGGTAACAATGACTGATTTTTTACGAAACGATATTGCACGATTCAGGAGTGATAAAAAGGTATCACAACAGGAGTTAGCCGATGCGATAAGCGTTTCACGAAAAACAATTAGTACTGTTGAAACAGGTCGTTTTACGCCCTCAGTAGTCATTGCGTTAAAGCTCGCAAACTATTTTGGTGTAGCTGTTGAAGATCTTTTTGAGTTGGCAGTTAAGGGTGACAAGTAGCTAGTTTCGTAATGACGTTGAATTTTTTGACTAGTAAATATACGCCAGTGAATTTAGTATTCCCTGGCGTATGGATTTTAACGAAGAAACAAGCCGCTAGCCCTTTGTAGGGCGCTTCCAACCGTCAATATTGCGCTGTTTGCCACGCGCAATTGCAAGACCATCTTTGTCGATGTTTTTAGTCACCGTTGAGCCGGCTGCAACAAATCCGTTTTCTTCAATGGTAATTGGCGCCACTAACGTTGAGTTTGTACCAATAAATGCGTTGTCTTTAATATCCGTTTTAAACTTATTCACACCGTCGTAATTGGCCGTAATCACGCCTGCACCAATGTTTACGCCAGCGCCAATTGTCGCATCGCCTAAATAAGAGAAGTGGTTTGCTTTTGAACCTTCGCCAAGTACTGACTTTTTCATTTCAACAAAGTTACCAACTTTGGCTTTATTGCCAACAATTGCACCAGGACGTAAACGAGCAAATGGACCAATTTGAGCATTCGCCCCTACTTTTGCATCGTCAACTAAAGAGTTAGCTTCAATAGTAGCACCGCTCTCAATGACACAATCTTTTAGTACACAGTTTGGGCCAACGGTTACGTTGTCGCCTAGAACAACAGTGCCTTCAAAAACCACGTTGACGTCTAACGACACATCATGACCTACCGTCACGTCACCACGAACGTCTATTCGAGCTGGGTCACGCATTGAAGCGCCAGATAACATTAACTGCTCTGCTGCACGACGTTGATATTCACGCTCTAACGTAGCAAGTTGAACACGATTGTTAGCGCCTTCTACTTCAATGCCACTTTCTGGATGAGCCGTGTTGATGACATAACCTGCTTCATTCGCCATCGCAATGACGTCAGTTAGATAGTACTCACCTTGCGCGTTATCGCTAGACAAGTTGGCTAACCAGCCTTTTAACAAGTCACCGTTTACCGCCATAATGCCAGTGTTCACTTCATTAATTAGAAGTTGCTCTGGGTTCGCGTCTTTTTGCTCAATGATGCCAACAACTTTGTCATTTTCATCACGAACAATACGGCCATAACCCGTTGGGTTATCTAGTTTAACCGTTAAAAGTGCAATGCCTTTTTCAGGTTTCACAGCTAACAAACGTTCTAACGTCTCTGTTTGAATAAGCGGTACGTCGCCGTAAAGAATTAGAATGGTTTGGTCGTCAGGCATAAATTCGTCAGCGACTTTAACTGCGTGACCTGTGCCTTTTTGTTCAGCTTGAAGCGCCCAATGCACTTTGTTTGAAGAAAGGGCTTCTTTTAACTGATCACCACCGTGGCCATAAACCATAGTAATGTTGTCTGAATTAAGTGCCTTCGATGCATCGATAACGTGTTGCACCATAGGTTTATGGGCAACAGGATGTAAAACCTTTGGAAGGCTAGATTTCATGCGCGTGCCTTTACCGGCCGCTAAAATAACTACTGATAAGTTCATTTAATAAGTTCCTTTATTGATGCCGTCATTATACGTTTACAGCGGCTAAAATCTCAATGCTTAAGTGTACACAATAGCGCTTTTATATTACTGTTTTATTGAACGTAAGTGCACGCTTACTTTCTTTTAATATTTCCTAACTGCTACACGAAATGCTCAGCTCTTCACTCCATGCTGGTGGATGTTGTGCGTAACGTGAGTACTCTGGTTGAGAATCGTATGGACGTTTTAGTACTGAATAAAGTTCTTCAAGAGGTCTGTTGTCACCCTGTTCGGAAGCTTCTATGACTTGCTGTGCTAAATAATTGCGTAATATATATTTAGGGTTAATGGCTTGCATTGTTTGGGTTCGTTTTTCATCGCTGCGTGTTTCTATTGTAAGGCGATTACTGTATTTCTTTAGCCATTTAAGTGCCGCGTCTCTATCGATAAACAGGTCGGTAAACTTGTTGCTTTCAACAATGACATTGTCCATTTCGCTCAGTGTGCGCCAAACAATTGAATAGTCGGCTTTGTTTTCCTGCATTAACGATAGAAGCTCGCCAAGTAGGATACGATCGTCGGTTTTATGTTTTGCAAAACCCATTTTTTGACGCATTAAATTTGAATATTCGGCTAATAAATGAGGCTGATATTGCTCCAGCTCAGCTCGTAAAATTGGTCCATCAAGTAAGCCTGACAAAGAGTGGCCTAGTACATTTAAGTTCCACAAGGCAACGCCGGGCTGCTCGTCGAAAGCATATCGACCGGTGTGATCAGAGTGATTGCAAATGTGTTGTGGATTATATTGGTCTAAAAAGCCAAACGGACCATAGTCAAAAGTAAGGCCTAAAATAGACATGTTGTCGGTGTTCATTACGCCATGGCAAAAACCATGAGCTTGCCATTTAGCCACCATTTCAGCAGTACGTTTTATGGTAAAGCGAAACAATAGACGCGTTTTTTCTTCAATGCTAACGTCGGAAGCATCAGCCTTATACAGCTCGACTAAATCAGAGTGTTCTTTCGGTAACACGTGATTTATACAATATTCAACCAGTCGGGTTTGTAAGTCGGTGTCACCATGATGAAAGGCATTTTCAAAATGGCCAAAGCGGATATGGCTCGGGCATACTCGTATTAGTGCAGCACCTTGTTCAATCGTTTCTCTTTGAACTTGTTCGCCAGTGGTAAATACACCTAATGCTCGAGAGGTAGGAATACCTAAATGATGTAATGCCTCAGAGGCCAAAAACTCACGAATACTGCTGCGAACCACAGCTCTGCCATCACCAAATCTAGAGTAGGGCGTTTGTCCTGCCCCTTTTACGTGGATATCAAAACGACCATGGCTAGATTCTACTTCACCGAGCAGTACGCCACGACCATCACCTAGTTGTGGGTTGTAGTGGCCAAACTGGTGACCAGTATATTTTTGTGCAAAAGGTTGAGCTCCGCTTACCAATGATTTACCAGCAAACCAATCTAAAGAACTTTCACTTAGCCATTGAAGAGACGGAAACGAAGGCGAACTTAATAGCTCTGCTGTATCAATACTGGTAATAAGCCAACTTGGCTTGTTAAATTTTGCGGGATTAATCACTGCGCCTAGTTCAGGCAAGTATTTGATATAGGTGTTGTTAAATAGAATGTCTGGATTATTCTTTTGTGTAGACATGATTATCCTGAGGCCTTTTGATCTGGCTTAATAAAATCTTAGTAAAACAGTATACGCTATTCGCTGTTTTTAGATTTTGGTGTTATTTTTATTACAGTACTTTTGTGACTGTAATTTTATTAAAGTTTATTTTGTTTCGAGAATCGGAGTATATATGAAAAAAGCATTTTTATTAGCTATTGCGGCTGTGGCTGCGTTTTCTACACAAGTTCAAGCGGCAGATATTGAAGCCGGTAAAGCAAAAGCTGCAACTTGCGCTGCCTGTCATGGAGCTAATGGCATTAGTGCAATCCCTACGTACCCAAATTTAGCGGGACAAAAACCAGCTTACATTGTGCAACAATTAAAGGCGTTTAAGTCTGGTGAGCGTAACAACGCAATCATGAAGCCAATGGCGACGATGCTAACGGACGCAGACATGATTAATGTTGCTGCGTATTACGCGTCATTAAAGTAGGGGCTTTAGTTAAGCCGCGATAGGTTACGAAGTTTAAGAAAAGGCAGCTCTATGGGTCACTCCATAACAGCTGCTTTTTTATTGTAAACAAAATGAGAAAACAAAAATGAGAGAACTAAACTGAAAGAATTAAACTTAAAGTTATAAGCTAGTGTTTAGCTTTTTAAACGCCGCTTTCAAGGTGGCGATTTATAACCTGAATAAAGGCCTCTCCATAACGCTTGAGTTTGGTTTCACCTACACCAGACACTGCTAACATCTGACGTTGATTGGTTGGCAACTTATTCGCCATATCCACCAGTGTTGCATCATTAAAGACCACAAATGGTGGTACGTCATGCTCATCAGCAATAGAAACGTCGAAGGCTTTTAAGTCTCGCGTACAAACGTTTGTCGTAGTTAACCAGCAGAGGTTTTTCATCGTAAACTTTACGACCAATTCTCGGTTCAGCTAGGTTCAATACCACTTCACCTTTTAAAATTGGGCGGGCCTTATCGGTCAGCATCAACTGGCTGTTGCGGCTAATGTCTTGCTCTACAAAACCTCGGTGAATTAATTGACGAATGATACTCATCCAGAATTCATGGCTTTGAGTCTTACCAATGCCAAACGTAGAGAGTTGGTCGTGATTTTGTTCACGGACTCGGCTATTTAAACTACCACGTAAAACATCAATCACATGACCAATGCCTACTCGTTGTTCACAACGATAAATACAAGACAAGGCTTGCTGCGCTGGAATAGTGGCATCAAAAGACTTCGGTGGGTCTAAACAAATGTCACAGTTGCCGCAGGCATCATTACTAAATTCGTTAAAGTAGTTGAGTAAGACTTGACGACGACAAGTTTGAGCGTCGGCCAATGCCACCATCGCATTAAAACGTTGAGTCTCAACTTTCACTCGTTCTTCGTTGGGATTATCGGCTATCATTTTTTTAATACGAGGCGCATCACCAGAATCAAAAAATAACAAACACTCTGCCGGTAAACCATCACGTCCCGCTCGGCCTGTTTCCTGATAATAGCTTTCGATAGTGCGCGGTAAGTCGTAGTGCACAACAAATCGAATATTAGGCTTGTTAATACCCATACCAAAAGCAACCGTCGCCACAACAATTTGAACATGGTCGCGTTGAAATTGTTCTTGAACGCGGTTTCTGGTTTCTGTGTCATAACCTGCATGGTAGGCTGCCGCTCGATAACCTTTCGCAATAAGCTTTTCGGCTATATCGTCAACCCTTGCTCGACTTGAACAATATATAATACCGGACTGATCAGACTGAGATTTCATAAATGTCATTAACTGACTCAGCGGCTTAAACTTTTCTTCAATAGTGAATCGCAGGTTAGGGCGATCAAAACTACCGGTATGAACTAACGGATCTTGTAGCTGCAGTTGCGCCGCAATATCGTAGCGAGTAGCTCTATCAGCCGTTGCCGTTAGCGCCATAATGGGAACATTTGGAAAGTGCTGTTTAATCATGTTTAGGCGTAAATAATCTTGCCTAAAGTCGTGGCCCCAATGCGACAAACAGTGAGCTTCATCGATGGCAAACAAACCAACACCACAAAACTTAATGTGTTCTAAAAACTGGTATTGCAGTAAGCGCTCAGGAGACACATAAAGAATTTTAATTTCGCCATGCTGTAACTGATTTAGGATGTGAGACTGTTGTTCACGAGTCTGTTGGCTGTTA
This sequence comes from Psychrosphaera haliotis, assembly GCF_009728465.1. Lineage (GTDB taxonomy): Bacteria > Pseudomonadota > Gammaproteobacteria > Enterobacterales > Alteromonadaceae > Psychrosphaera > Psychrosphaera haliotis. The sequence continues at coordinate 522,947 of NZ_WOCD01000005.1, read as the reverse complement.
ACAAATGCTGCTGCAACGCCTGATTCCAATAGCTGGTCTACCTGGTCTTTCATTAACGAAAGCAAAGGCGTCACAACGATAGTGACCTTATCTAAAATTAACGCAGGAATTTGATAACACAAACTTTTACCGCCGCCCGTTGGCATCAGTACCATTACATCTTGGCCGCTTAGGCTCGCGTCAACAACAGCTTGCTGCCCTTCTCTAAATTCAGAGTAGCCAAAGACTTGTTTTAAAACGCTAATTGGAGAGTTTGTTAATTCAGACAAAAGATTCTTAACTTTAGATGTGACACAACTTGGTGAGCATTGTACCATCTCAACCTTCAACATGGGCAGGGAAAAGTATGTTATCTAAACAAGAAATTCAACTTTGGTTAACGAGTGTTTTTAATAGCTTGAACTTTAATAAAAATTTGGGCTTGAACATCACTATTTGTGAGTCAGACAAAGCGGAAATTAGATTTGCTTGGGACGACAAGCTAATGGGCAATCCAATGCAAAAAATCTTGCATGGCGGTGTAACAGCAACTGCGTTAGATACGGTAGGTGGCATACTCGCCATTTATAGCCGACTGGACAATATGGACATTGTTAACCAAGAGCAACTAGTTGAATTTACAAAACGTGTAGGCACCATCGATTTACGAACTGACTATTTAAGGCCAGGACGAGGAGATGAATTTATTGCGTCGGCTAAACTAATTCGTTCAGGGAGTCGGGTTTGTGTTTGCCGTATGGAACTACACAATAATAAAGGCGATCAAATTGCCTTTGGAACAGGAACTTACCTAGTTGGTTAATCCACCTATACTTAATCCAATTGTACTTAACCCAACTTAACTTATTTTAATTAACAGCTTGCTCCTATGGTATTACTACCTAGGTCTATGTTAAATAAATCGTTATTGCTTAACTCGCTATTACCTAAATTAGAGATCACTAAATGAAATTAGAAACCAAACACGGCATGATTTACGCAGTTTTTGCATTTGTCATGTGGGGCCTAGCGCCGCTGTTTTTTAAACAACTACAGTTTATGCCGTCGTTGGAAATTCTTGCGCACCGCGTGATTTGGTCTGCATTACTGCTCGTTGTGATCATTGGTCTTCGTAAAAATTTACACAAAGTTAAGGCAATACTAACTGATCCTAAAACCCTGCTGGTCCTTGTCATTAGTGCCACATTGCTGGGCTTTAACTGGTGGTTATTTATTTGGTCGATTAACAATGACCATATTCTGGATGCAAGTTTAGGTTATTACATTAATCCACTTCTTAATATCGCCTTAGGCACCTTATTCTTAAAAGAGCGGCTGTCCAAATTACAATATGCGGCCGTCGCACTTGCTGTCGTTGGTGTAATGATTCAAGTGGTTACCTTTGGCTCATTCCCTATAATTGCGTTTAGCTTGGCTATTAGTTTTGCAATATACGGGCTAATAAGAAAGTTAGCAGCGGTAGACGCAATGCCTGGGCTATTAATCGAGTCACTTGTTTTGATATTGCCAGCGATTGTGTATTGGTATGGTTTTGCGGACAGTCCAGCGGCTAATTTGTTAGAAAATAGCTGGTATTTAAATGCGTTAATTATTGGAGCAGGGCTCGTAACCACAGCGCCGTTACTGTGCTTTGTAGAAGCGGCTCGCAGACTTGAATACTCAACCTTAGGCTTTTTCCAATACATTGGCCCAAGCATAATGTTTATGTTTGCCGTTTTCTATTACCACGAACAGTTTGACCAAGAACGTTGGGTCACCTTTGGATTTATTTGGGCTGCGTTAGTGGTGTACAGCTATTCGAGTTATCGCAATATGAAGAAACTAAAAGTGACGCTTTAAATCAGTAAGAAATCCGTTTTTACAGTTATTTGAGTTTTTAATTAATTCATCGATTATAAATAACGGCTAACTTGTACCTAAGATTAAGTGTTTGAAGTGAAGAGGTTTGCTGCTGATAAGCTAACTTCTTTATTCACTTTCGGTATATATAATCTTTTTAAATTCTTTTTTGAAATAACAAACCTTGACTAGTATTCGCCCATAATATTTATTCAAGGTTTTATAAATGAAAAAGCAATTTGTATTAAGTGTAATAGCAGCCAGTGTTGCTGTGTCACCTGTTGCCAGTGCAACCAATGGTTACTTTACTCATGGTTATGGAACTAGCCATAAAGGTATGGCTGGTGCAGGCGTTGCCATCTCGGAAGACTTAATGTCTGCCGCTACAAACCCTGCCGCATTAAACCTAGATTACTTAAACGGTAAAACGGGCATTATTGTAGGCGCTGAGCTTTTTTCTCCTGATCGTGAATATCGTATTTCCCAACCTGACTTTTATGCACCGGAAGGCTTTTATCTTCAGTCACCAGGTAAAAAAAGCGGTAATTCTCTTTTTGTGATCCCTGAATTTGCGATTGGTAAAAAGCTTAACGACAAGTGGAATGCAGGTCTTGTCGTTTATGCGAATGGCGGCATGAATACAGAGTACGCTGCGCAGGCTGCCGAACAAGGTACTTTTTACGCAGGTAAAACCGGTGTTGATCTTAAGCAGTTATTCATCAGCCCAACCTTCAGTTATAAAGTGTCTGAATCAACACAAGTTGGTTTTGCACCTTTGCTTGTGGTTCAGCAATTTAAGGCAACGGGTTTAGCGAGTTTTGGCGGCTTTTCATCATCGCCTGAGAATCTGTCAAACCAAGGTACAGACACTACTACAGGTTTGGGCCTTCAAGTAGGTATTCAACATCAAATATCAGAGCCGTTACGTGTTGGTTTTAGCTACCGTTCGTCGGTATCTATGGATGAATTTGATAAATATGCTGGCTTGTTTGCAGAACAAGGTGGTTTTGACTTACCAAGTTCACTGCAAGTTGGTGTTGCGTGGCAAGCGTCTGCGGAACATCAGTTTTTGTTAGATTGGCAGAAAATTAATTACGCTGAAGTAAATAGCATTGCGAACCCACTAAGCAACTTAATGGTTGCGCCTTTGGGTGCAGATAACGGCGCTGGTTTTGGCTGGGAAGACATGTCAGTGGTTAAGTTTGGTTGGCAATGGCAGCGCACAGCAGAGCAAAAACTGCGATTAGGCGTTTCCTATGGCGAACAACCTATTCCTTCAACTCAAACATTATTTAATATTTTGGCGCCTGGCGTTCAAGAGTGGCATTACACGGCCGGGTTAACTCAGTCGGTAGGTGATAATACTAAATTGAGCTTAATGGCCTTTTACTCACCATCAAAATCAGTGACTGGAAGTAATATGCTAGCGCCTAATCAAGACATAACGCTTGAAATGAGCCAAAGTGGTTTTGCTGCTTCATTTGAGTGGGCGTTTTAAACGTGCTTACAGAATTTACTCCTATTAGTGCGTCCGTTGGTGGCGCGCTTATTGGCATCGCGAGCGCTATTTTGTTAATGGTATTTGGCAAAGTGGCGGGCATATCTGGAGCAGTACAATCTTTATTAAACCCGCTTCAAAAAGGAGCAGGTTGGAAATTAGTGTTTGTTGCTGGCTTACTAATCGCGGGTGTTATTGTGCAGCTTGTTCAGCCTGAACTTCTTGTTGGCGAGCTGGATTTACCGCTGTGGTTAATTGTAGTTGCGGGCTTACTCGTTGGCGTAGGTACGTCACTGGCAAACGGCTGTACTAGTGGTCATGGCGTGTGTGGCATGTCTCGATTTTCAGCTCGTTCATGGGTCGCCACTATTACTTTTATGGTTATTGCGTTTGTAACAGCCAATGCCATGTACTGGTTAGGTTAAGGAGTGATGAGATGAAAAACAAAGTCGTTACTTTTTCTTTAACTTTAGTGGTGGGTATAATTTTTGGACTTGGTCTTATCATTAGCCAAATGACCAACCCCGCGAAGGTGATTAACTTTTTAACCGTAGGCGAAAAGTGGGATGCAAGCCTAATTTTTGTTATGGCAGTGGCCATGGGAATTATGATGATTGTGTGGCGTTGGACTTCTAAACGTTCTGCGCCTTTGCTGGCAAATAGCTTTACACTCAGTGACTTTAAGCTGGTGGATTTACGCTTAATTTTAGGATCAGTATTGTTTGGTTTAGGTTGGGGCTTAAGTGGTATTTGTCCTGGCCCTGGGCTAGTTCAGTTAGTTACATTAAAACCAGACTTTATTATATTTTTTGCAGCGGTATTAGCAGGCATGTGGTTAACAAACCTGCTGAATGGTCGAAATAAAAAAGAGCCTAATTAGAGCTGCGACAACATAGTTTCAGCGTCACTGAGTTTAAACTCTTGTGGCGCTTCTACATTTAATTGAGTCACCACACCATTCTCAACTAACATTGAATAGCGAAGAGCACGAGTGCCACCAAATAAGCCGGTATCTTTACTTAGGCCCGTTTGGTTATGAAAATCCGCGCCGCCATCAGCAAGCATAATTAGCTCGTCAGCATTTTGAGACTTACCCCAAGCGTCCATCACAAAGGCATCGTTGACGGAAATACAAATAATAGTATCAACGCCTTTTGCTTTAATTTTATCCGCTAAAGCAACATAACCTGGCACATGTGCTTCTGAACAAGTGGGTGTAAACGCGCCTGGTACAGCAAAAAGCACGACCTTTTTATTTGCGAATAACTCCGCTGTATTGGTTGTTACTGTTGAGCCGTCTTTGCGAAATTGAAAATCTACGTTTGGTAATGCTTCATTTACTTTAATCATAATTTAATCCTGTTTTTCAATACTTTTGTTAGGTACGGTTTGTTATCGCCGCATCTATTTCATGGCCGCTTTGACATAAACATCAAAACGATTTTTTTTAGTCTTAATTTGAGTACTTGGCGTTTGCCCATTTAAAAACGGAGCATAGTCAGGTCGTTTCACAACAACTCTTTTTGTTGCCACTTGCATGGCTAATGGCAGTAATTCATCGGCATCGTTGTCTGTGCCTACAAACTGTTGAAAAATGGCCATGTCTTTTTTGACCGCGGCTGACTTTTCTCGGTGCGGAAACATAGGATCAAGATAAACCACATCGTATTCATCTTTATTGTCTATGGCTGTTTGTAACGCGTTTTGAGAGGAGTTGTTAATGACGGTCATGCGTTCACTAAACCAAGGTAACTCTTCACTTTGCAATGCACGTCTAAAGCCGTCTTCAAGCATTAAATAGACAGGCACTTGGCGTTCAACTAAGGTCATCTTGCAACCTAGTGAGGCCAATACAAATGCATCTTTACCCATACCGGCGGTTGCATCTAGTACCGTTGGCGTTGCGCCTTTGTTTAATCCAACCGCCTTAGCGACGGCTTGACCTTTTCCGCCTCCAAACTTTTGCCTGTGGGCATTAGCGCCGCCGGCAAAGTCCACAGAAATTTTAGTTTTGCCATCAATGGTGAGCTTAAGTTGGTCGTCTTCAAAAAGCGCATGAAGTTCATCAGTTGGTTGGTGGTTAACTTGCTGCCAATCAAATTTTTCAGTTAATTCGATAATGCTTAACGGCGCTTGTTGCCATTGGAAAAACTTCAAAGTGGAGCTTTGTTCACTCATCGCATACCTACTACGTTGTCGCCAACTGAGAATGACAAAATACGACTTAATGCCGAATAACCAAACCCAGTTTCGTCATGCCATTGTTTAAAACAGTCTTGGATCATAGTTTGGCTCTTTTTAGTATTCAGGCCGCCATCAATGAGTTTATAAGCTCTAAAGTAAGCCTCGTTGTCACGACTTAGTAGAAAAGTATCTACGCCTAAAAATCGAAGAGCATATGGGCCGGTATTACCGCCGAGTCGAGCGCCATGCTTTTTTAAATGAGCCCAAAGTCCAATCACGTCGTCTTTAGGCCAATTAGCGATGAACTGACCAAAAGAACCATGCTCTTCAGATACTTCGTAAATCATTTGAGCGTTGTCTTTTATACACATCACTTTTTTGCCATTACGAATAATGCGCTCGTCTTTGCATTTTGCTTCCCACATTTCGTCAGGCATCATCAGTATTTTTTCAATATCAAAACTAAAAAACACTTCCTCAAAACCAGGCCATTTTTGTTCCACAACGCGCCAAACAAACCCACTTTGAAAAATTTGTTTACTAAACTGAGCTAACCATCTGTCATCAGAGATTTGTGCTAAATCAGGCTTAGGCTCATTGACACCGGCCATTGCAAAAACAATGCTTTTACTGCCTTTGCGTTCAATCGCTCGGTTTAATATATCTCGAAACGGCTCGAGGTTTTTAATACTCATATTTTATTCTCGATGACTTATTACTAAAAAGCCGCGCTTGGCTTACGAAAAAACCAATACGCGGCGAAGCCTTTAAATGTTTAAAACTTTAGGCTGCAATACCAGAGTGACGAAGCAGAGCATCAATTTCTGGCTCACGACCTCTGAAGGCTTTGAATAGCTCCATTGGCTCTTGGCTTCCACCACGCTCTAAAATATTAGTTAAGAACGAGTGACCTGTTGTGGAGTTAAAGATACCGTCTTCTTCAAATTTAGAAAAGGCATCGGCTGATAATACTTCAGCCCACTTGTAGCTGTAATAACCAGCGGCGTAGCCACCTGCAAAGATGTGTCCAAAGCTATGTTGGAAGCGGTTAAATGACGGAGGCGTAATAACAGACACTGTCGTTCTAACATCATCTAAAATTTCCTGAATACGAGCGCCAGTCTCAGGTTTGTATTCTGCGTGAATTCTGAAGTCAAACAGGCTGAATTCTAATTGGCGAACCATCATCATCGCTGATTGGAAGTTTTTAGCCGCTAGCATTTTGTCTAACAAATCTTTAGGTAAAGGTTCGTTCGTCTCAAAGTGGCCAGAAATAAACGATAACGCCTCTTCTTCATAACACCAGTTTTCTAAAAACTGACTTGGTAATTCAACAGCATCCCAAGCTACACCATTTATTCCAGAAACCGCAGCTTCGTCAACTTGCGTAAGCATATGGTGAATACCATGTCCAAATTCGTGGAACAAAGTAACTACTTCATCGTGAGTAAATAGGGCAGGTTGGTCACCAATAGGCTGATTAAAGTTACACGTTAAATAAGCAATTGGGGTTTGTAGTTCACCAGTGGAAAACTTAATTCGGCCTTGGCAATCGTCCATCCAAGCACCACCACGTTTTTTCTCGCGAGCATATAAGTCTAAGAAAAAGCTACCACGGTATTCACTTTCTTGATCGTAAATATCAAAAAACTGAACGTCTTTATGCCAAGTATCAACGGTTTCTGCGTGCTTTTTAACGGTAATGCCAAACAAACGTTCTACGGTTTTAAACAGGCCATTTACAACGGTTTCAGCTGGGAAATAAGGACGTAACTGTTCGTCTGAAATAGAGTATTTAGCTTGTTTTAACTTCTCACCGTAGTAAGTGTAATCCCAAGGATTTAGGTCTGAAACACCATGTTCATCTTTAGCGAACGCTTTAAGCTCAGCCACTTCTTGTTTGGCCTGAGGGACCGATTTTTCTGCAAGTTGCGTTAAAAACTCAGTTACTTGCTCAGGCGATGACGCCATTTTTGTTGCAACAGACTTGTCAGCATAACTATCAAAGCCAAGTAAATTAGAGACCTCATGACGAAGTGCCATGATCTCTTCCATTATATCGGTGTTATTAAATTCACCTGCATTCGGGCCTTCTTCAGACGCTCTAGTGGTAAATGCGGTGTACATTTCTTGGCGTAAAGACGCGTTATCAGAGTAAGTCATCACTGGCAAGTAGCTTGGGAAGTCTAGCGTAAACAGGTAACCGTCAAGCTCTTTCATTTCAGCCGTTTGCTTAGCGGCGGCAATCGCTGACTCAGGTAGGCCGGCTAATTCAGATTCATCTGTGATGACTTTCTGCCATGCATGCGTAGCATCTAAAACATTATTACTAAACTGTGAGCTTAAATCTGAAAGGCGGCTTTGAATTTCGCCATATCGTTTTTGCTGCTCTGGTGGTAAATCGATACCTGATAATTTGAAATCACGAAGTGCATTTGTGATGACTTTTTGCTGAGCGGCATTAAGAGAATCAAACTGGCTTGATTTACTTAGGTTTCTCGTACGCTTTAAATAGTTCAGCATGCTGGCCAACCCAAGTACCGTATTCACTTAAAATAGGAAGACAAGATTCGTACGCGTCACGCATTTCGTCAGTACTTACCACTGAGTTCATGTGAGAAACAGGTGACCAGGCTTTGGATAGTTTATTGTCTGCCTTTTCAACGTCTTCTACTAAGGTTTTCCAAGTTGGTTCTGCTTCAGAAACGGCTTTGTTAATGGCTTCTTTGCACTCTTTAATCAACGCCTCAACAGCCGGTTTAACATGCTCCGGCTTAATTTTTGAGAATGGCGGCAATTGAAAATCAGATAATAATGGGTTGTTAGATTCAGACATAAACGACCTTGTCAGCGGTGATTAAAATAATTAGTTAATAAATAGGTGCGACAACCCTGTTTTACAAGGTTTTGTATTAGAATAAAAATACCGATGGTGATTATCTAATATTTCTATTTGGTTTTATTCATCGTAGCCCATATCCTTACGGGATAGTAATTTTACAGGATCAGATTTATGACAACTCATTTTGACTATATTGCCATTGGTGGCGGAAGCGGTGGTATTGCATCGGCGAACAGAGCAGCAATGCGCGGCGCTAAAGTAGCACTAGTAGAAGCGAAAGCAATGGGCGGTACTTGCGTAAACGTAGGTTGTGTACCTAAAAAAGCCATGTGGTTTGGCGCACAAGTTGCTGAGGCTATTCATAAATATAGCCCAGACTATGGTTTTGATGTAACGGTTAATAAATTTGATTGGAGCAAGCTTGTTGCTAGCCGCGAAGCTTATATCAAAAGAATTCATGGCTCTTACGATCGCGTATTAGGAAATAACGACGTTACCGTTATTAACGGCTTTGCTAAGTTTGTTGATGCAAAAACAATAGAAGTAGATGGCAAGCAATATACCGCTGATCATATTACGATTGCCACGGGCGGTCGTCCTACTTGGCCAGAGATTGAAGGTGCTGATTTAGGTATTGATTCTGATGGCTTTTTTGATCTAAACGAACAACCCAAAAGAACGGTTGTTGTAGGTGCAGGTTATATTGCTGTTGAATTGGCGGGCGTATTAAATAGCCTAGGTACAGAAACTAAATTAGCGGTTCGTAAACACGCACCTTTACGTAATTTCGATACTATGATTTCTGAAACACTAGTAGAAATGATGGCTGAAGATGGTATTGAATTATTAACACATAGCGTGCCTAAACGAGTTGTAAAACAGGCAGATGGTAGCTTAGTGCTTGAATTTGAAAACGGCACTCAAGTAGAAACTGATTGTGTAATTTGGGCGATTGGTCGTACGCCAAGTACTGACAATATCAATATTGAAGCGTCAGGTGTTAAACGTGATGAATGGGGTTACATTCCAGTTGATGAGCATCATGAAACTAACGTTCCAGGCGTTTACGCATTGGGCGATATCATAGGTAAGGTTGAATTAACACCGGTTGCGGTTAAGTCTGGTCGTATTTTAGCAGAGCGTTTGTTCAATAATATTACCGACGTTGTGATGGATTACACTAATATCCCAACCGTTGTATTCAGTCACCCAGCAATTGGAACAATGGGTCTAACGGAAGAGCAGGCTATTGTTCAATACGGCAAAGACAATGTAAAAGTATACAACTCAAGCTTTGCCGCTATGTATACGGCATTAACAGAACACCGCCAGATGACTAAAATGAAACTAATTTGCGCTGGCGACAATGAGCTTGTTGTTGGTATTCATGGTATTGGTCTTGGCATGGATGAAATCCTACAAGGCTTTGGCGTGGCAATTAAAATGGGTGCAACAAAAGCAGATTTTGACGCTTGTGTCGCCATTCACCCAACATCAGCGGAAGAGTACGTTACTTTACGTTAATTGCGTTAAAGTTGGTCTTTTATTAAGACACAAAAAAGCCACTTATCTAAAGTGGCTTTTTTACTTTTATAGCTTGAGTAGAGACTATATTTGCAACGTCATAGCGACATTACCTTCGATACATCTCTAAGCAACATTTCTACACAACAGCTCTACGCAACACCTTCAAACGGGACAATCCTATCCCCAATACTATTTAAAATATCTACCTGACCATCGCATACTGCGATAATAGAGCGTCCTTGTTTCAATTCCTCAGGTATAACAATACGGCCGTTTTGATTTTTGTTGAAGTTATGTGTTTCGTGACGCAGATCGAGAGCGCCATCTTCAAAAAAAATCAGTGTAGCTTGCGTAACCGGGTCATGTAACATCAGATAACCTTTTATATTTTTGATAACGAATTTATATCGGCAACTTAAAGCTACTCAATTTATATTCATAAATCAAACATAAATATTAGAAAAAGGGAATAAATAGTGAGGTCAGATGAGATAAGTGCTTTAAAGCGTTAGTTAACCACTTTAAAGCACACTTTGTTACAAGATTAATAACTTAGAAAGCAATGGAACCCGAGATATAAATATTTCGTCCAATCGCCGGGATTTTATCACCCGTTTGTAAGCTACTCATATTGTTATCCATTTCCATGCTGCTGCCCATATCCATAGAGCTTCCCATATCCATGCTTGAGTCCATGCTGCTGTTCATTGTCATTGGTCTGTAACGACCAGCTAAATGACTGGTATATGACTTATCAAACAAGTTTGAAATTCCAATGGTGACAGACCAATCTTTCTGCGCATAAAATGCAGAGATATCAGTTGTGCCGTAACCCGATGTTTTTGACTCGTTGTTAATAGCAGAGACTCTATCTTGGCTTGCCGTTAATTGTTCGGTGACTTTAAACAACCAATCATTCAACAGATAGCTAGCTGAAAGTCTTAATGTATCTGCGCTAATTCGATATAAGTCATCATCGATATCGTCACGTTCACCACGAACCATGCTAATTGAGCCATCCAAGTATAGGTCGTCATTAACTGCCCATTGTGCAATAACGTCAGCCCCATAAAGTGATGCTTCAACATTAGCGAACTGCATTGGCGCGCTTCCCGTCATCATAGTTGCAACCATATTCGCTTGCATATTGGTAGACGGTGTCGCTTGAATATAATCGTCTATATTTTGGTAAAATAACTGTGGTGAAATAAGTACATCAGCCAGTTTATATTCTAAACCTAGATTAAATTGATAAGCGGTTTCGTGTTCTAGCTCAGGGTTGCCTACATAAGTATGGCCATCAGCTAAACCACCAGTGGCTTGCATTGGGACCCAAAGGTACCTTTCTTGATAAGACGGTGCGCGTTGTTTTATGGCGCCTGAAACAAGTAGTGACAACTCTTCAGACAATAAGTGCGTATAGGCAGCTGATACGTCATAAAGCGTTTCTGTTTGATCAGTATTTGCAGAGTTAAAGTTATCACGAAGCATCATAATTGCAGGATTCATCATCGCCATATGGTGACTAACGTCTCCCGCATCACTTTCATGTTGTTTAGCTCTTAAACCTAAGGTGAGCTGACCGTCGGTTAAATCGGTTTTTACTTCCGCGAACACACTAACCACTTCGTCCGTAACATCATTAAAGTTCACCACGTTAAACATCATGTTATCTGGCGAAGTAATTACGGCTTGGTGTTCTGAGAATAGCCAGTCAGTACCTAAAACGACCATTGAGTTTTCTATCAAAGAAAACGGCATTTCTACCGATACATGGCCACCAAAAGACGTTGACTCAGCGGTATTGTATCTTGTCATCATTGGGTTCTTGTTAGTGCGAAGGCTATAGTTGTCCATGCCGTGCGTAGCGTCTGTGTAGTTTACATTCCACTTTATGTTTTGTTCATTATTTTGAATTTCGCCTGAAAGATTAAATTGATCAGTTTTTATGTAATCAATATCCATTGGTAATGCCGCTGTGCCGCTTGGCTTAGTATTCGTATTTTTGAAATTAAAGTGGGTTTCTGTTTGTTCCGTTAAATAACCTAAATCAAAACCAGACTGAGTTCTTTCATAACTTGAAGGCACAATATCAAAACCACTCGCGGTTTCTTGATCATCAGCTGATTGTTTGTTACCAAATACTAAAAAGGCCAAGTTTTGATTAGCGATGTTTAAAGTAGGCGCTACAAAATAGGCATCACCCTGTTGTTTATAACCTGTCGTTAAGTCACCGCTAAATAAAGCGTCCGCTGAGTCAGAAAACTTTGCTTGTCGGTGGTTAATTTTAATTGCGCCACCAAAGGTATTTAGACCTGCAGAAACCGGTGCAATACCACGGTATATGGTGACGGATTCAACGTTGGTCGGATTCGCATAACTCATCGGCGCATCCATAGCGTTGGGCCCCGCTCCAACAATAGTTTGGCCATCTATAGACACGCCAACTCTATCGCCAAATAAACCACGATATTGCGCTATACCAGTAATAGCACCATTTTTATTGGCGGCGGCACCAGCGGCTGATGTTAGCCAGTCCGCAGCATCAGGAGAGGTGACACTTTGTTCTAATGGTTGAGATGATGTTTTAGATGTGATCTTCTTTGTAGTTATTTCAATCACTTCCATTGATGTTTCTGCAACAGCAGGTGCAGATATGCTTAACAGGCCGCATAACGGAGCCAATACAGTTTTGTACTTCATTTTAAATCCTTGTTTAATAAATTTTAATTATTTTTGTTTAAACAAGGTGCGTTGGAGGGGCTCGACCTTCGGGCTGAAGATATTGCGTTGAATAGGATTGAGCAAAAAGAGTAGCTGAAATTTTAACGTGATGTACTACAACGGCTTGAACGGTTAGATAGTTAGAATGAACAATTGCAGGTGCATCAAGTTCAAAAATACACAGTGGGCAGTGACCAGAAGAAAAGGAGTGGTGTGGCGGGGCCTTAGGATCAAGATCGCTAAAAGCGTCAGCTTCAATCCCTATTTCTATGGCAAGCTGGTTGTAAAACTCGTTGGCGGTTGTTTTTGAAACCCATTCAAAACCGTTTTTTGTACAAATGAGTTGCTTGTCATTCTCGGCGTTCGCCAAAACTGAGACACTTGGCCCAATTAGGTTCCCTGCTAAACATAGAATAAAAAGTAACTGAACAAAATAACGCATTAAATGAATTGATCGCTTGTGCTCGTTTTTAAGTAAGTAAAAGAATATCGAAAATAAAAAATAGAACAATGAAATTTTTAAAATCAGTAGAAAAAGCGTCATTTTCTTACCAACGTAAAAAAAAGTGGCAGAAAATGCAGGTTTGTGGGACTTCAAGCTTTACGGTGGTCAAAATTACTGCTAACTTATCTACTGTCTGCGCAAACCCGCGCCAAAATTATTAAATCAAAAACTTCAAAACCTTCTTATCAATTACAAAGACATCTCAATATGCATTTACGTGAATTAAAAAATAAGCCAATTAGCGAACTCGTTCAATTAGCCGAGTCTATGGGCTTAGAGAATATGGCGCGTCTGCGCAAGCAAGACATCATTTTTTCAATCTTGAAAAAACACGCCAAAAGCGGTGAATCCATCTATGGTGATGGAGTATTAGAAATCTTACAGGATGGCTTCGGCTTTTTGCGTTCTGCAGACTCTTCTTACCTTGCTGGTCCAGATGACATTTATGTGTCGCCAAGCCAGATCCGCAGGTTTAATCTTAGAACAGGTGATTCAATTTCAGGATTGATTCGACCGCCTAAGGATTCAGAGCGCTATTTTGCGTTACTGAAAATAGAACAAGTTAACCATGATAAACCTGAAATCTCTCGCAACAAAATCTTATTCGAAAACTTAACTCCTTTGCACCCTACATCACGCTTCTCTATGGAACGCGGTAACGGTTCAACTGAAGATATTACAGCTCGAGTTCTAGATTTAGCAGCGCCGATTGGTCGTGGCCAACGTGGTTTGATAGTTGCTCCGCCAAAAGCGGGTAAAACGATGTTAATGCAGAATATTGCAACATCAATTGCAGCGAACCACCCAGAAGCAACATTAATGGTACTTCTAATTGACGAACGTCCGGAAGAAGTAACAGAGATGCAACGTCTTGTAAAAGGTGAAGTTGTAGCCTCAACGTTTGATGAACCAGCGAGCCGCCACGTTCAAGTTGCTGAAATGGTAATCGAAAAAGCAAAACGTTTAGTAGAGCACAAGAAAGACGTCGTTATCTTACTTGACTCAATTACTCGTTTAGCTCGTGCCTATAACACGGTAATACCTTCGTCAGGTAAAGTACTAACTGGTGGTGTTGATGCCAATGCACTTCATAAACCAAAGCGTTTCTTTGGTGCAGCTCGTAACGTTGAAGAAGGTGGTAGTTTAACAATTATCGCTACAGCGCTAGTAGATACAGGTTCTAAGATGGACGAAGTAATCTACGAAGAGTTTAAAGGTACAGGTAACATGGAATTACACTTAAACCGCAAAATTGCGGAGCGTCGTGTATTCCCAGCTATCGACTACAACCGTTCTGGTACTCGTCGTGAAGAGCTAATGACTTCTCAAGACGAACTACAGAAAATGTGGATATTAAGAAAGATTGTTAATCCAATGCAAGAAGTTGAAGCAATGGAATTCTTAATTGACCGTCTGGCGATGACAAAAACGAATGAAGAGTTCTTTAAAGCAATGAAACGTCAAAAGGGCGCGTAGTTAACTTTTTAGCGCGTTGTTTATTCGCTTAAATCGTGCAAAAGCCCAATGTTTATTGGGCTTTTTTGTTATTTAAAAGTAAGTTACATAGTAATTAGTAAACTTTCACAATTACTAGTTCGTATATAAAAATTACATTCAAATTAATGGTAAACGTTTAGCTCATTATGAAATATAAAGATCTTAGAGATTTTATCGACAAGCTAGAAGAGCAGGGTGAGTTAGTTCGCATTACTGCTGAGGTCGACCCTGACCTAGAAATGACGGAAATTGCTGATAGAACATTGCGAGGCGAAGGGCCGGCGCTATTATTTGAAAACCCTAAAGGGCATTCAATTCCGGTACTTGCAAATCTGTTTGGCACACCTAAACGTGTTGCTATGGGAATGGGACAAGATAATGTTGAAGCATTACGTGAAGTTGGTAAAACGTTAGCTTTTCTAAAAGAGCCAGAGCCTCCCGCAGGTTTAAAAGATGCTTTTTCTAAGTTACCTATATTTAAACAAGTTCTTAACTTAGCACCTAAAGAAGTTAAAAAAGCACCTTGTCAGAAAGTGGTTATTGCAGGCGATGATGTTGATTTAACAAAGTTACCTATTATGCGCTGCTGGCCAGGTGACGTAGCTCCATTGGTAACTTGGGGTTTAACGGTGACTAAAGGTCCAAATAAACCTAGGCAAAACCTAGGTATTTATCGACAACAGTTATTGGGTCCAAACAAACTGATCATGCGCTGGTTATCACATCGCGGTGGTGCCTTAGATTTCCAAGAGTTTAAAAAATCAAATCCAGGTGAGAAGTACCCTGTAGCCGTTGCACTTGGAGCCGACCCAGCGACAATTTTGGGCGCGGTAACACCTGTGCCAGACACTTTAAGTGAATACGGTTTTGCCGGCTTATTGCGTGGTGAAAAAACCGAAGTGGTTAAATGTATTTCTAACGACTTACAAGTGCCTGCATCTGCAGAGTTTGTTCTTGAAGGTTATTTAGACCCGGAGGAAATGGCACCGGAAGGCCCTTATGGCGACCATACAGGTTACTATAATGAAGTAGAGTCGTTCCCTGTTTTTACTGTTACGCATATTACGCATCGCAAAGATCCAATTTACCACAGCACTTATACCGGACGTCCACCCGATGAGCCGGCAATTTTAGGTGTGGCTCTAAACGAAGTATTTGTGCCTATAATTCAGAAGCAATTCCCTGAGATTGTCGATTTTTATTTGCCGCCGGAAGGCTGTTCTTACCGAATGGCTGTAGTGACAATGAAAAAACAATATCCAGGTCATGCAAAGCGCGTGATGATGGGAGTGTGGTCATTCTTAAGACAATTCATGTATACCAAGTTTGTTATTGTATGTGACGATGACGTGAATGCCCGTGACTGGAATGACGTAATGTGGGCGATAACGACTCGTATGGACCCTGCAAGAGACACGGTATTAATTGAAAATACGCCAATAGATTATTTAGACTTTGCTTCTCCTGTATCTGGTTTGGGCTCAAAAATGGGCCTAGATGCCACTAATAAATGGGCAGGTGAAACCGACAGAGAGTGGGGCGAGCCAATTGAAATGTCACCAGAGATTAAATCAAAAGTTGATGGTCGTTGGGATGAATTTGGTATTTCACTTAAAAAGTAAACACAAAGCGTACTATAGTCATATAGTCGCTTCTATATTAGGAAATGAGATTTAATGTCTGCACATCAGATAACTGCCGAAGTCGTGTCAATTGAAGCTGTCACGGATTATGTAAAAATCGTTAAGATGAAACCGCTTGAGCCAGCTCAGTTTTTAGCGGGTCAATATCTACAAGTTGTTTTGTCAGATGACGACAAGCGTATATTTTCTATCGCCTCGAGCCCTACTTCTGAATTTATAGAACTCCATATTGGTGCAGGTCCAGGTGATGCTTATCCGCAAGGAGCGCTTGATCACTTAGCCGAAAACAAAACGGTAACGTTAGAAATTGGTTTAGGTCATGCACATCTTAATTCTGCATCTGAGCGTCCAATTGTCTTAATGGCGGGTGGCACAGGTTTTTCTTATGTTAAATCCATTGCTGACTATCTAGCCGAAACAAAACCTTTCCATACCGTATTACTTTATTGGGGCGCTAAAGATGAAGAGTCTTTATATGCATCAGAGTATTTAGCTGAGTGGGCCAACAAATTTCCTCACTTTCAATACATTCCCGTTGTGGAAGAAGCTGAAGATAATTGGTCAGGTAAAGTGGGTTATGTTCATCAGGCAGTGATGGAAGATATTGTTAGTTTAGAACCTTATGATATTTACCTAGCGGGTCCATTTAAAATGGCTGGAATCGCAAGGGAAGACTTCATAAGCCAAAAAGGCGCGATAAAAGAACATATGTTTGCCGACGCCTTTGCGTTTATTTAGCAATAAGCATGTTATATCGGAACCCACTCACTAAATTAGTCAGTGGGTTTTTTAATTTAATACTAAATGAAAGGAATGGGCGTTAATGAACATAGAAATCAGACAAGCCGATTACAACGTAGAAAAAGACGGTACAGACTTAGTTAATTTACTAAATGGATACGCACAAGACCCAATGGGCGGCGCTGAGCCATTAAGTCAATTCAGTCAAGACAACTTAATAGCAGCATTAGCAAAAACACCTCATGCGTTTTCTGTACTTGCATACGTTGATGGTAAGCCAGCCGGTTTAATAAACTGTTTTGAGGGCTTTTCTACCTTTGCCTGTAAACCCGTAGTTAATATTCACGATGTTACCGTTGCTGGTGATTTTAGAGGGTTAGGACTAAGTCAGAAAATGTTGGATGAAGTAGAGCGAATCGCCAGCAGTAAAGGTGCTTGTAAGCTGACACTCGAAGTTTTAGAGGGAAATACTGTCGCTAGAAACTCTTACCTTAAATATGGTTTTAAAGGTTACGAGCTTGATCCAGAAATGGGTAAAGCTGAGTTTTGGGAAAAGAAACTTAAGTGACATTAAACTCATAATCGTTTAGTTTAATTACTTATCTTTTATATAATGAAAAAGGAGTTACTTTCATGAAAGCATGGAAGATTTCACTAGTTGCGGCCGCTTTACTGTCTGGTTGTGACGTACCATCAAAGAGCCAAAACACTGAGCAGCAAATAGCCGCTCAAGAGATTGCTGGCTTTAAAATATTAGACCAAGTTAACGCCGAACCAGGCAAAACTGCCATCCCTTATAAAAAGTTCAAACTAGACAATGGTCTAACGGTTATCCTTCATCAAGATGATTCAGATCCGTTAGTTCACGTTGACGTAACTTATCACGTAGGTTCAGGCCGTGAAGACATTGGTAAGTCAGGCTTCGCCCATTTCTTTGAACATATGATGTTCCAAGGCTCTGAAAATGTAGCTGATGAAGAACACTTTAAAATTATCACTGAAGCCGGTGGTACTTTAAATGGCACAACAAATACCGACCGCACAAACTACTTTGAAACGGTTCCTGCGAATCAGCTAGAAAAAATGCTGTGGTTAGAATCAGACAGAATGGGTTACCTTTTAGACGCAGTTACTCAAGAGAAGTTTGAAGTCCAACGTGAAACAGTAAAAAATGAACGCGGTCAAAGAGTTGATAACCGTCCATACGGAAGATTAAACGAGCGTGTTTCTGCAGCTTTATATCCAGAAGGTCATCCTTATTCATGGCCGGTTATTGGTTATATGGAAGACTTAAACCGAGTTAATGTGAACGATCTAAAAGCGTTTTTCTTACGCTGGTACGGTCCAAACAATGCAACTATCACAATTGGTGGTGACATTGATGAAGCTAAAACTCTTGAGTTAGTGAATAAGTATTTTGGAACCATTCCAAAAGGCCCAGAAGTTAAAATGCCTGAGAAGGCGCCAGTAACGTTAGATGCTGATAGATATATCTCTATGGAAGATAACGTTCATTTACCACTACTTTATATGTCTTACCCTACGGTTCATATTCGCCATGAAGATGAAGCGCCAATGGATATTTTGGCTGAGATTCTAGGCGGCGGAAAAACATCACTGCTTTACAAGAACTTAGTTAAGAATCAATTTGCAGTTCAAGCGTCGGTAAGTCACCCATGTTCAGAGCTAGCTTGTACGCTAAACATGTTTGCTTTACCTAACCCTGCAGCGGGCAAGTCACTGGCTGATTTAGAAAAAATCATTAGAGATTCGATGACTGAATTTGAAACTCGCGGTGTGTTAGATGATGACTTACTTAAAGTAAAAGCCAATATGGAAGCGTCTTTCATCTTTGGTTTACAAAGTGTTTCAGGAAAAGTAAGCCAGCTAGCAAGCAACGAAATCTTTACGGGTAACCCAAACTATATTGAAAAAGACATTGCTCGTTACGCAAATGTAACCAAAGCCGATGTAATGCGAGTTTATAAAGAATATATCAAAGGTAAACATGCAGTGATCATGAGTGTCGTGCCTAAAGGCAAACTTGATACTATTGCTCATGAAGACACTTATGTAACGCCAGAGCGCACTATTCCTGAGCTTAAAAACGCTACAGCCGATGACTTAAACGTACGCGTCGCTAAATCTAATTTTGATAGAAGCACAATGCCAACAGCCGGAGCAAATAAGCCAGTAGACGTGCCAGAGATGTGGCAAGTTACTACAACTAATGGTTTATCTGTTTTAGGTGCTCAAAGTATCGAAACACCAACAACGTCAATGTTAATTAAAATTCCAGCTGGTCACTTTTATGAGTCTAAAGAGCAAGCCGGATTATCTAATTTATTAGCGTCAATGTTTGCTGAATCAACAACTCAGCGTTCTGCAGAAGACATGAGTAAAGAGCTGCGTAAACTGGGTAGCAACGTTTATATTAGTGAAAACAATAATTACATTAACGTTAACGTAAATGCGCTGAGCAAAAACTTAGATAAAACATTAGCGTTGGTGAATGAAAAGCTAATGAATCCGGCTTTTGATGAAGCAGAGTTTGCTCGTGTTAAAAATAATGTATTGCAACAGTTCAATAATGCTAAAAAAGATGCGGGTTATTTAGCATCAACAGCTTATGCTCAAATCCTATTCGGTGATTCTATTGCAGGAGTTCCTTCTGATGGTAATGAAGCTACTGTTGCCAACATTACTTTAGCGGACGTAAAAGCGTTTTATGTAAAACATATAAAACCAAAAGGCTCACAGCTTATTGTGGTATCTGATCTGCCACAGGCGTCTATTAATAAGTCGCTGGTAGCGTTTGCAGACTGGAAAGGCGAAGCGCCAAAGCTTGAGTTAAATTTACCTGCCGTTGAGTTAGATAAAGGTACGGTTTATTTAGTAAATAAAGACAACGCCGCTCAATCGGCTATTAGGATTGGCAAGCGCGGTCTTACGCAAGATATTACCGGTGAGTTTTATAAAGCGAGCCTAATGAACTTTGCGTTAGGTGGTGCATTTAATAGCCGTATTAACCTTAACTTGAGAGAAGATAAAGGTTATACCTATGGTGCTCGCTCTCGTTTTTGGGGCGACAAAAATACCGGTGGTTATACAGCTAGTGCGGAAGTTCGAGCTGATGCGACGGACAAATCGATAGCGGAGTTTGTTAAAGAAATTTCCACATATCAAGCGTCGGGTATTACGCCCGAAGAACTAAACTTTATGCGCTTAGCAATTAACCAAGGTGATGCATTAAAATATGAAACACCTCGCGCAAAGCTAGGCTTTTTAGCACAAATACTAGAACATGATTTAGCGCCTACTTTTGTAGATACTAGAAATGAAATTGTGGCTGGCATTAGTCAAAAAGAAATTAATGAATTAGCGAAAAAGTATTTAATCATTAACGACATGATAATGGTTGTTGTAGGTGATGCAAAAACGTTAAAGCCAAAACTAGAAGCAATGGATCTTAAAGTGGTTGATTACTCAATCTAATCACTTTTAATTATCCAGAACGAAAAAACCAAGGAATACTCCTTGGTTTTTTTTATGTTTACTGATTACTGATTACTGATTACTGATTACTGATTACTGATTACTGATTACTGATTACTGGTTCAAAGTGAACAAGTCGTGATCACTGTTTGCTTTTCGCCTTTTTAATTGACTCAGCACAAGCCTTTTCCGCCATGCGAAGGGCTCTGTCGATAGCCGCTTGATCGTTCGTTGCTTTGGCTTCGGATACGTCAATTTGTGCATTCTGGCAACTGTCAGTGCGTTTTTTCTTAAGTTCTTTTTCTTCTATTACGCGGGTTTCTGAATCATAGCTCGCCTGCATATTACTGCAGCCAATAACAAGAATAGTGATGCCAGCACTTAAGCTTACTTTTATTATTTTTGTTAGCGTTTTATTCATTGTCCAACTCCTTATGAATATTAAAGTTCAGCCTAACTAATAAGGCTGTTGCTGCAAATAGAGCAGAGGTGATTGGTCTATTTTAATCAAACCTCTTTTGGGCCTGTCTAAATCAATAATGATAAATACAATCAATGTGATAAGTAAGGATACCATAGATATTTGCATCATCATTCTTGAGCCACTAAGGCCAACTGAATAGCCTAATATGGTAACAGCCGATAAGAACACGACAAACAGTAATATTAGTACAACGTCAGGCACGTGCATTTTGATTAAGGCGTTTCGAGTATTTTGCTGTTCAATCACTTTAATTATCTTAGATCTAAAATCGCTACTTTCAGATACCTCAAGTAACTGTTTTTGCACTCGGACTGACTCAAGGTGAAGTTGCGTGCGATGGCTCTCATCAACAATACTAGTTTCACTCAATTCAGATTTTATCTCTACATATTCTGTAAGTAATTTGTTTGCCCTATAAGCCTCTGTAACCGGTAAAAATTTAGATTCGATGATGGTCGATTGAATAACATTAGCTTCTTCAATAACGGCAATGCTTCGTGTTTTATATCTGTCCATCGACATACTAAATGTAAAGCCCAGTAACAGCGCAAGTAAGCCAAGTATTGATGCTTGAATGGAGCCCGTTAGTGACTTTACTTCTTCAGGGGTTTGTTTTTGTACAAACCGGCCAATACGGAACCCAAACTCATTGAATAAAATAATGTTAATGAATAAACAAACGGCAATGGTGACGCTGCTGAATTGATATAGCCAACTTAGCTCTGGCATAGATATAGTTTCCTTAAAAAAGCCACCAAAAAGGTGGCTTCGTTTATATTAACGTTGAGGCACTCTTACCCAGCCTTCCATTAAGACCCGCGCACTGCGACTCATAATAGCTTTCTTAACTTGCCAATTACCATCTAGCATTTCGGCTTCAGCACCAACTTTTAAGGTACCACTTGGGTGACCAAAAGTAACAGCCTGTCTGTTCTTTCCACCTGCTGCTAAATTAACAAGCGTATTTGGAATAGCGGCTGCAGTGCCAATTGCAACAGCGGCTGTGCCCATCATAGCATGATGAAGTTTACCCATAGACAATGCACGAACAGACACATCGATATCAGCTTTGGCGATGTGTTTACCACTTGAGGTAACATAATCTGCTGGTGGCGCAACAAAGGCGACTTTTGGCGTATGCTGGCGTGCAACGGCTTCGCTAATGTTTTGAATTAGGCCCATTTTAACCGCGCCGTGTGCTCTAATATGTTCAAAACGCGCTAATGCGGCGTCGTCATTATTAATAGCTTCTTGCAATTCTGTACCGGTATAGCCTATGTCGGCTGCATTAAGGAAAATAGTTGGTATGCCAGCATTGATCATAGTGGCTTTATAGGTCGCAGCAGGAAAATCGCCGATTGCAGGCACTTCTAACTCATCCACTACGTTACCAGTAGGGAACATGGCGCCTTCACCGTCAGCTGGATTTAAAAATTGCACTTCCACTTCTGCGGCTGGAAAGGTAACGCCATCAAGCTCAAAATCACCGGTTTCCTGAACTTCGCCATCGGTCATAGGGACTTGTGCAATAATGGTTTTACCAATATTAGCCTGCCAAATTCGAACCGTCGCAATGCCGTCTTTTGGAATTCGATCGGCGTCAACTAAACCATTTGAAATGGCAAACGAACCAACCGCGGCGGTTAAGTTTCCACAGTTACCGCTCCAATCAATAAAAGGCTTGTCTATAGCAACCTGCCCAAATAAGTAATCAACGTCGTGATCCGCTTTATTGCTTTGCGACAATATTACCGTTTTACTTGTGCTTGATGTTGCTCCACCCATTCCGTCTGTGTGCTTTCCGTATGGATCTGGGCTACCAATCACTCTAAGTAAAATCGCGTCACGTGTTTCGCCTGGTTCTTGAGCTTCTAGTGGTAAGTCGTCTAAACTAAAAAAGACACCTTTACTGGTGCCGCCGCGCATATATGTGGCTGGAATTTTTATCTGAGGCAAATGTGTTGAAGACATTACGTTCCTCCTTATGTTTGTATGAGATGAAAAGCGGCAAGTTAGACTCACCGCTTTATATTAGAATCTTAACCGGATATACCAGTTAGCTCATAATTTAGCTGTGTTGAGATTCTAGGAAGTCTTGTGCAAAACGTTGTAATACACCGCCAGCAGCATAAATAGAAACTTCTTCTGCAGTGTCTAAGCGACACTTAACCGGAACCTCAACAGAACTGCCATCTTTGCGATTAACAACAACTGCTAACGTTGCGCCAGGCGTTGGTTCGCCTTTAACGTCATAAGTTTCAGTGCCGTCTAAACCTAATGTCTTACGTGTTGTGCCAGGCATAAACTCAAGCGGTAAAACGCCCATACCAATCAAGTTAGTACGGTGAATACGCTCAAATCCTTCGGCTACAATGACTTCTACACCCGCTAAACGAACACCTTTAGCAGCCCAATCTCGAGAAGAGCCTTGACCGTAATCGGCACCCGCAACAATAATGAGCGGCTGCTTGCGTTCCATGTAGGTTTCAATCGCTTCCCACATACGCGTTACTTTGCCTTCAGGCTCAATTCGAGCAAAAGAACCTTGCTTAACCTGTCCATTCTCTTGAACCATTTCATTCAATAGTTTTGGGTTGGCAAAGGTGGCACGTTGCGCCGTTAAGTGATCGCCTCGGTGCGTTGCGTAACTGTTAAAGTCTTCTTCCGGTAAACCCATTTTATGTAGGTATTCGCCGGCTGCGCTGTCCATCATAATGGCATTTGAAGGCGATAAGTGATCCGTGGTGATGTTATCACCAAGCACAGCTAACGGACGCAAGCCCTTCATTGTGCGTTCACCCGCTAACGCGCCTTCCCAATAAGGAGGACGACGAATGTACGTGCTTTGCGGACGCCAGTCATATAATGGGTCGTTATCTTCACCATAATCTACTGTTAGGTCGAACATTGGCTCGTAAACCTTACGGAACTGCTCAGGTTTAACGCTCGCTTTAATTACTGCATCAATTTCTTCATCATTTGGCCACAAGTCTTTAAGAGTAATTGGGTTACCGTCTTTATCGTGTCCTAAAATGTCTTTTTCGATGTCAAAGCGAATTGTACCGGCAATAGCATAAGCAACAACAAGTGGCGGTGATGCCAAGAAGGCTTGGTCTGCATGAGGGTGAATACGGCCATCGAAGTTTCTGTTACCAGATAAAACCGCGGTGCTGTATAAATCACGATCTTTAATTTCTTGCGCAATTTTAGGGTCGAGTGCGCCACTCATACCATTACAAGAAGTACAGGCATAAGCAACAACACCAAAGCCTAGTTGCTCTAGTTCAGGCAATAAGTTTGCCTCTTCTAAATACATAGTTACGGCTTTAGAGCCTGGCGCTAATGAAGACTTAACCCAAGGCTTGCGCAACAGGCCATGTTTATTTGCGTTTCGAGCTATCAGGCCAGCAGCAACCATGTTGCGTGGATTACTGGTATTAGTACAACTTGTAATAGCCGCGATAATAACTGCGCCATCTGGCATTTTGCCTTCTTCATTCTCAACAATGCCAGCAATACCTTTTGACTTTAAGTCAGTGGTTGCAACACGAGCATGAGGATTTGAAGGGCCAGCCATATTACGAACAACACTAGAAAGGTCAAACGTCAGAACACGTTCGTATTCGGCTTCAACCATTTCATCAGCCCAAAGGCCAGTTTGTTTTGCGTAGTTTTCAACTAATTTCACTTGGTCGTCTTCACGGCCAGTTAGCGTTAAATAGTCAATAGTTTGCTGATCTATGTAGAACATTGCAGCTGTGGCACCAAATTCTGGTGTCATGTTGGAAATGGTCGCTCTATCGCCTAGCGTTAGTGCATTTGCGCCTTCACCAAAGAACTCTAAGTACGAAGAGACAACACGTTCATTACGTAGAAACTCTGTTAACGCTAAAACAATATCTGTACTGGTGATGCCTGGCTGAGGTTTGCCAGTTAGTTCAACACCAATAATATCTGGTAAACGCATGTAAGACGCACGGCCTAACATTACGCTTTCTGCTTCAAGACCACCAACGCCAACCGCAATAACACCTAACGCGTCAACCATAGGTGTGTGGCTATCGGTTCCAACTAGCGTGTCAGGAAAGGCAACACCATCACGGTTTTGAATAACCGGTGACATGCGTTCTAAGTTAATTTGGTGCATGATGCCGTTACCTGGAGGGATAACGTCAACGTTTTTAAATGCAGTTTTAGTCCAGTTGATAAAGTGAAAACGGTCTTCGTTACGGCGGTCTTCAATGGCGCGGTTTTTCTCAAACGCGTCTTTTTCAAATCCTGCGTGTTCTACGGCTAACGAGTGATCAACAATTAACTGCGTTGGGACAACCGGGTTTACTTTGGCCGGGTCGCCACCTTTTTCAGCAATGGCATCACGTAAGCCAGCTAAATCAACTAATGCTGTTTGGCCAAGAATATCATGACACACAACGCGGGCAGGGAACCAAGGGAAATCTAAGTCGCGTTTGCGCTCGATTAATTGCGTTAATGAGTCCGTCAGTTTATCTTCCGGGCATTTTCGTACTAGGTTTTCTGCTAGTACTTTTGATGTATAAGGTAATTTTGCATAAGCGCCTGGCTTAATGGCATCCACTGCTTCTTTAGTATCGAAAAAGTCGATACCTGCATTTGGTAGTGGCTTTCTGTAATTCATATTCATTTTAATCACCAATTCATTGTATGAATGAATGTTGTTTGGTTTTATAAAAAAGAAGCAGGAGTTTAAAAGTCCCGCACCTTTAGAGCATCAAAGGCTTTAAAGTGTTGAGCCAACAAATGTTTGTAAACTCAATTTAAAGCCTGACGTTAGGGGGTTGCTATTGTCGAGATATTAACGCTCTGCAATTGGCGTTACAGGACGTAGCTCTTCGCCAGTATAATCTGCAGAAGGGCGAATGATGCGGTTATCAGCACGTTGCTCCATAACATGTCCAGCCCAACCTGTAACGCGAGACATTACAAAGATCGGCGTAAACAATGGCGTAGGGATACCCATGAAGTGGTATGCAGACGCATGGAAGAAATCGGCATTACAGAATAAGCCTTTTTCACGTTTCATTACTTCTTCACAACGAACCGATACTGGGTATAAAACCGTATCGCCTACGTCTGCTGCTAGCTTTTCAGCCCAACCTTTGATGATTTCGTTGCGAGGGTCAGAGTCAGAATAAACCGCGTGGCCAAAGCCCATGATTTTTTCTTTGCGCTCAAGTTTGCCCATCATTTCTTGTTCGGCATGATCAGCAGATGTGAAGCCTTCAATCATTTCCATCGCCGCTTCGTTTGCGCCACCGTGTAATGGACCACGTAAAGAGCCAATCGCACCAGTTACACAAGAGTGCATGTCTGACAATGTTGACGCACAAACACGTGCAGTGAATGTTGACGCGTTAAACTCATGCTCAGCATAAAGAATTAAAGACACGTGCATTACTTGCTCATGCAATTCATTTGGCTTTTCACCGTGAAGCATATGTAGGAAGTGCGCGCCAATTGAGTCATCATCTGTTTCAACATCAATACGAACGCCATCGTGTGAAAAGCGATACCAGTAACAAATGATGCTTGGGAAGCTTGCTAATAAACGGTCAGTAACGTCTTGTTGTTGATCAAAGCTAGTTTCCATTTCTAGGTTACCAAGCATTGAACAACCCGTACGTAATACATCCATTGGGTGCGCGTTTGCAGGGATGCGCTCTAGTACATCTTTAAGTGCTTGAGGAAGACCACGCATACCGTGAAGTTTCTTCTTATATGCATCAAGTTCAGACTGAGTTGGCAGGTTGCCTTTTAGAATGAGGTACGCCACTTCTTCAAATTGACAGTTGTTCGCTAAATCTTTTACGTCATAACCACGGTAGGTTAAACCTGAACCTGACTTACCAACGGTTGAAAGGGCTGTTTTACCTGCAACTTGACCGCGAAGACCCGCGCCACTTAATACTTTAGCCATGATTTCTCTCCTGAGTTAACCTGTTAAATTTATTCATGTTGAGCGCCTTATTTACGACGCTTTATTATTTTTTAAGCGAGCCAAAAATTGACTCACTTTTTATCTAGTTGTACTAATCAATATTTATAAATTGACTGTTTTTATTACTTGTTTTTGCCTTCGGCAAATAATGAATCTAGCTTTTGCTCGTAGTCGTGATACCCAAGGTAATCATACAAGTCCATACGAGTTTGCATTGAATCTACTACGGCTTTTTGATCGCCATCGTTCAAAATATGTTTATAAACATTCTCAGCAGCCTTATTCATTGCGCGGAACGCACTTAATGGATAAAGAACCATGTCGCAGCCCCATTCACCTAGCTGTTCTTTATTCCAAAGTTCAGTTTTACCAAACTCTGTGATGTTCGCTAGAATTGGCACATCTAACGCTTCAGAGAATGCACGGTAATGATCTTCTGTTTGCACAGCTTCAGCAAAAATACCGTCGGCACCGGCAGCAACATACGCTTTAGCACGGGCAATAGCCGCTTCTAAACCTTCTTGTGCAAAAGAATCTGTACGCGCCATGATAAAAAAGTCTGGATCAGTACGAGCATCAACGGCCGCTTTAATACGGTCAACCATTTCAGCAGTAGACACGATTTCTTTGTTAGGACGGTGACCACAACGCTTTTGCGCCACTTGGTCTTCCATGTGAACGGCAGCTGCACCAGCTTTTTCCATATCACGAATGGTTTTGGCAATATTAAATGCGCCACCCCAACCAGTATCAATATCCACCATTAATGGTAGGTCACAGGCAGATGTAATGCGCTGTACGTCAACAATAACGTCATTTAATGAAGTCATACCTAAATCAGGCAGACCATATGATGCGTTAGCAACACCGCCACCAGAAAGGTAAATAGCTTGGTGGCCAATTTGTTTAGCCATCATTGCTGAGTACGCGTTAATTGTGCCTACAATTTGTAGAGGTTTGTTGTTTATTAATGCTTGGCGAAACTTCTTACCTGCGCTCATGCTGTTCTCTCTTTTTTGTTAAACCTATTGATGACATTTAATAGCAATGTCGGTTAATTTGATTGCATCGAGATTAATTTGTTCTCGATATTATTTTTAGAATAAAGGATGTGTCGACGCATTAGCATTTCAGCGAGTTCTTCGTCGCGGTTACTAATGGCCTGAACAATATGTTTGTGCTCATCAAAAGCAGTAGTGACTCGAGGGCCGGCCATGCCTAGTTGCACACGATACATGCGAACTAAATGGTAAATTCCGTTAATGAGCATATCGATCAAATGCTGATTTTTACTGCCTAATATGACACGGTAATGAAAGTCTAAATCACCCGCTTCTTGGTAATAAGACTCACCATCTTTAACCTTGTCAAAATGTTTGCTGAGGAGTTTGTTAAGGTCGGCAATTTCTTTATCCGTCATGTTTTTAGCTGCTAGTCTGGCGGCCATACCCTCTAAAGATTCGCGGACTTGATAAAGCTCGATTAAACCTTCTACCGATAACGTTGCAACACGAGCGCCCACATTGGCTTTGCGTTCAACTAGAAAGCTAGACTCCAATCGGTTCATAGCTTCGCGGACAACGGCTCGGCTGACACCATACTTTGTCGACAACTCTGCTTCGCTTAATTTTTGTCCAGCAGCAAGGTCGCCTTCAACGATATCCGCTCTTAATTTAATAAAAGTCTTGTCTGCCGCGGTAACTGGCTGTTCAAATGGAAGTGTAATTTTGCCCACAATCAAACTCTAGGTTTTGTAAATTGTAGACAATATAGGGGCGAAGAGTAAAAAAATCAAACATTAGGACAAAATTTAATAGCTAGAATATTTGGGTTGTCGACAAAACTGTATTGAGAAATTGACAGCTTTGCCTTTCGTTAAAACGGGCTCTATGGTTTTAAGCCGTTTACTTCCCATGCTGACCATTTATTTGATTTAGCTAATTCCTGCGCGCGCAGGTACATGGCTTTTGCGAGTTCAGGTTTATTCTGTGCTTGCAGTACATCAGCCTTAGCTTTGTACCATTCTGGCATTTTTTTAGCGGCGAGTTTTACTTGTGCAATAATCGCATCGGCTTTACTAAGTTCACCGGTTTTTATTAAACCATTGGCGAGTTGAATAGCAACTTGTGCGTGTGAGTTTGGGAATTGTTTATGGACAGCGTTAAGGATTTCAGAAATTTTATCCGTTTGTTCTGACCAAAAAACATATTTACTAAATTGGTAAGCTTGTAACCATTCAATTTGAAAGCCAGCCCATTGAGTGTTTAATGATTCAAAATATTTCAGCACAGCTTTATAGTCGCCCAACGCTGCAAGCTCACCGCCGTCTTTGCCATATTCAGGTGCTAAAAACTCTAAGCCTTTTAGTAGCGCAGGCAATCCTGTGGAAAAGTGGTTTTCTTCAGGTATAGATGCAAAAGTCCAGTTATCTATCGCTGGATTTACTTTTATGGCGGTAACTAATTCTGTAACGCCCATGCCTTGTTCATTCGCAACGGAAATAAACAATGGCTTTTTATGGGTTTTAGCTGAGTTTGAAGCGTCCATTGAAGCAGCTGGTATTTGTTTAAATCGCTGAATAATAGACATGTCGTCATACCAAACGCTTGGGCTCATGGCTAAAAAAGCACTAAACGGTGAGCTCGAATTTAAGTAGTTATTGAGCACAAATAAGCCACCTAAAGAATAGCCAGCTATGGCCCGTTTATCGTTGGTTCTAAACGCTTTATCTATAATTGGCACTAGCTCTGAATTAACGTATCGGTCAAACTTCTGAATACCGCCATATTCTGGCTGTGCTTTGTTTGATTGAGCCGCATCTGCATCTTCATTTTTAACTGTGCCAGGGTCAATCGACCACGTTGTATGATACACGTAGTCAGGATCACTTAAGGTCGCAACACCAACCACAATCATTGGTGGCATTTTTCCCATGCGGGTTAAATGTTTAATGGTGCTGGCTACATGTAAAAAGTGAAAGTCAGAATCAACGATGTAAAGAGTAGGGTACTTTCGTATAGTGCCTTCGTAGCGTTCAGGCAACGACACTTGGTACTTGCGAGGCGCATTAAGCACTTTAGAGTTATGCCAGTACTCTTCACCTATCACGACTTTAGAAGTGTCTGCTGCATAGACAGATTGACTGCCCGACACCAATAGAAGTAATAACCCTAGAAAAGCTAAAAGTGAAATATGCATGATAGAGCTCCGGCTTATCGTTAACCTATTTTAATACTTGGCTGATAATAACAAACGTCAACATTGCCATTGCCCGGGTATACCAAAAATGGGCCAGGGTTATGTTTGGCATTGTTAATTCGTTTTATAAACTTATCAGACTTAGTATTAGCAATACGAATGTTTTTTTGTTGTGCTTTTGATAACGATGAACCAATAGCCGCACTAAGTATTTTTACTTGTTCAGATTTAGGTTTAACAATGCCGCCTTCTGCTCGTTCTCCGCGATTCATTGCTTGCACAATTGACATGCCATGAACAACTCTGCCAATTACTGACATGTTTCTATCAAGATGGCGAGGTGCTTGTCCAATAACAATGTAAAACTCAGTAGACGACGAATCTGGGTCGTTGTTTCTAGCCATCGCTACTGCGCCAGGGCAATGTAATAACCAACGCTCTTTTGTAGAAGGGTCTTGGCCTGCAGGGAAGTTATGCCAGTAGCCTGTTTCAGGTGCGAGCAACGCAGGCGATTGCACAACTTGAAACCCCGATTGCTCATTACTCACGTTGGTAAACTCAGCCGATATAGGACGACGAAAATTCGATTTTTTACTCACACCCTTTTCATAATCCATTTCGCCAGCTTGAGCCACAAAACCATCAATGACTCGGTAAAAGCTTTGGTTATGATAAAAGCCTTCAGTTACTAAATTTGAAAACTGTTTGGCGGCCATTGGTGACTGTAAGTCAGTTAATTGAATAATAACTTGGCCAATATTGGTTTCCATATAAACAAGCGACGATTGCTCTACAGGAAGGTACTCCGGCTCTGCGTTAGCGCTTGTTGAAAATGCAATAAACTGGCTGGCGATAATAGATAGAGTGAAAACAGCAGCGGTCCAAAGTTTCATTAATTTGCCTTAATTATTATTGATGTTGGCTTATCACGGTTGCGTAACCGTGGTTTTTATATAACCTAACGTTATTCTTAAAAAAACAACTGGAAGATTCGCAAACGTGGACTTAGTAAAAGACTTTTTTAATCCAGATAATATCTACTTCATTGAGCTAATGACGCTGACAGTAACGGCAATTACGTTATTAGTACTTCGTGCGGTGAAAAGTAAGTTACATGCACAACCTCAAAATAAAATTTGGGGAGCCAGTTTGTTTTCGCTTTACCTTCCGGCAAAGTCCTTTCTAATTTTCCTTACCTTGTGGCATGCGCTTAAACTTGTGAATCAGTTTTGGGTACTCAAATTAGGTCTATCTGAAATGCCAGTAATACCGCTTCTTATTGCGGTTCATATGAGTTGGTTTGGCTTTAGAGTCGTAAATACATTGGAGTTCGCGTTTCTAGACTCTTCTGAAACGGGTCGATTAGATCAAACGGCCATTATTGGCGTTGCTAAAGTATGTCGATTATTACTTATGGTAATTTTAGCCATTGTTGCATTTGATTTACTAGGTTTAGATGCCAGTGGCTTAATTGCCTTGGGCAGTGTGTCAGGTGCCGCATTGGCGTTTGCCTCAAAAGATTTAGTATCAAATTGGTTCGGCGGCATCATGTTATACATGGATAAGCCTTTTAAAGTTGGCGACTGGATTTGCTCACCAGATAGAGAAATTGAAGGCACGGTTGAATACATTGGCTGGCGAATATCTAAAATTCGAACTTTTGATATGCGTCCGTTATACGTGCCTAATGCCATGTTTAATAATATCGCAGTGCAAAACCCGTCAAGAATGACTCACCGTCGTATCAAAGAAACCATAGGGGTGAGATACGATGACATCAAGCAAGTAAACGTCATTGTTGAGGATATAAAAACCTATTTGAAAGGCTCAGAACATATTGCTCAAGACCAAACTATTATTGTTAATTTTAACGGATTTGGCTCATCAAGCTTAAACATCCTCGTTTATTGCATGACAGTCACTACATCTTGGGTAACCTTTCATGAACATAAGCATACAGTGCTGTTAGCCATAGCAGATATTGTTGAGCAACACGGTGGAGAGTTTGCGTTCCCAACTCAAACATTACACGTAAATGCCGAACTTGAATCAGGACCAGAGCCGGAAATTAGAAAGTAACTATTATTTAGCAACTATCATTTAGTAGGTATCAGTTAGCAAGTGTGAGTTTATAAATATTAGTTGGTAGTTATAAGTTAGTAGGTACCCGTCTCTAGGTAAGAGTTATTCGATATCGCCCAGTAAGCTAAACCATGTTAGGCCAAGCTTACTGGGGATTACTCACTAAAGAGAGTGATACACTTCGAGGCTTTTTTGTGTTTCGCCTAACAATGCAAGTTCTTGCGCAAACAGTTTAGTGTCAGTAGCGTTGTTTTGGCTGTAAACCACTTTCTGTAAAGCTTGTTTAGCCAGTTGATGATCTCGTTGACCGGCAGCTAAATATCCTAATAAAGTTAACAACTCTTTGTCGTCGGGCGAATTTACTAAGTGTTTTTGCACTCGCCCAAATAAAACATCCATTTGCACAGAGTGATTAAGTTGATAATAGCGGCGGATTATATTTAGTATAAATTTGTTATTCAGAACCTTCTTTTGCTCTAAAATTAACGATTCTACTTTGTCCGACTGTTGTGCTTTTGACAGTGCAGACAAGTAAGCAAATAGCAGCGCAGGTAATTGTCTATTAGACTTATGCAGCCCTTGCCACGATTGTTCCAACTGATTTAAAGACTTCTGAGCTACGAATGAAGAAAAGCCTCTTTCAAACCAAGTTGTAAGTTGTGTCTGCCAAGCTTCAAAAACAGGCTCTGAGCTTTGCTTTTTAATTTGTTTATTTAGCTTTGGTAGCAATTCATCAACTTCTTTCCAGTTATGTTGATAAATATTCACCTCTAGCCATAACTGTTGAAACGCAATGGTTTGCTTCAATACGGGCGTGCTAAGTGTGTTTAATAGTTGTTCAGCTTGCTGATAGTCTTTGGATTGACAAGCCAATACTAATTGAGAAAACGGCACGTTAGACTTATCAAAGGTTAGATTATTCGCATCGTCTAAGTTAGATAACTTTAGCTTTTCTTGAACATTTTTAGTCACTGTTTCGTTATTTGCATGAGCGGCACACACTAAGCTCAATGCTTTTGCAGATTCAATTCGGTCGGTGCGACGAACTTTTAAAAATTCCTCCGCAGCTAAATCCCATTGACCTAATGACATAAGGTTTAAGCCATTTTGATAAAAACTGGTGCTCTTTTTTGCGTGAAACTTTTGCCACCACTTACTGGGCCAAATTAACATTAAAAATAGATATTGAATCAGTTTAACCACAACGTAAATTGCGACAGCGATAATGATCAATGCCGCGATAACTTGAAAGACAGAGCCTTCAAGAGTCCAGTTAGCAAACGAGATTAAAACGTAGCCCTGCTCGCCAGTTAGGCTCGACGCAAAAAGAAACGCGCAAACAATGAGTGCTAACGCCAGCAGTTTTTTTAGCCAACTATTCATTGCCGGCCTCCGTGATGCTTTGTAGATTCAATTGTTGTGCAACGTAAGCTTTTAAAAGAGGTTGTGTTGTTAAACCAGCAGGCAGTTGCAATTCAACTTGTTTGTTTTGAATTGCTTCAAGCGTGGTAATTGCTGATATAACCGCTGGGCTAGATAAATCAAAATATTGGCGTAACCAGGTTAAAGACTGATCGATGCTAGTTTGATAAATTTTCTGTTTGTAATTTAGACTCGCGTTTTGCGCCGCCAATAACTGACTCGTAACATTAGCTCTTACAAACCATTGTTGTTTAGGCGGTAATTCAGGTTCAATTGGCGTATCTCGACGAGTAATGGTGACAAAGTTACCCATAAATCGCTCAACGCTATTTGCTAGGTTTTGCTTCCAATCACTGATGTCTTCCGAAACTTGTGGTTTGCTTTCATTAGCGACAGGATCTGGTGTGTATTTTCGAGCTAAAGGTAAAGTTTCTAACTGGCTTATAACGCCAGATATCGCTAAAAATGAAGACTCTGTATCAGGTTGAACAATGCTATTTAGAACCGCAATGTCTTCACTAATCGCAGTGCGAATGTAAAACACACTTGGATCTTGCATTGCCACTAGTCTTACGTTGGCAGCTAATAACAATTGTACAGCCGTCGCTGTGTCTTTTTCGATCAATAAGCGGTGCTCTGCTAAGTTAACCAAGTATAAACTTTCCGCTGCGAGCCATGTATTTGGTTGGCTTTGGCCTAATTCTTTAATTCGATTATTAAGGCTTTGCAAACTTTGCTGAGTATTAAGCACAAAGTCATTGCCACGCTGTTGATTCAGTTGCAACTGCGCCAAGTTATCTTGAACGTTTTGCAACGTATTTCGAGTTTGTTGATAGCTTTGTTCCGCAAGCGTTTTTGTTTGCTCTAGGTCTTTCTGTTGTGTTTGCGTAAATTGCTGAGCTTGCCACCATAAATATGCCACACCGGACACTGCAACAAGGCTAAATAGGAATGCAAATAAAGCTAACCAACTAAATGGTTTTTTAGTTTTCTTTGCCGGTACACGAGATGAAGTATTGTGTGTTGAGCTTGAACCCGAACTTGAACCTGAACCTGGGCTCGAGCTTGGCTTCACGTCTGGCTTAGAGCTTGATGGCTTCTTTGTCTCTTGGCTTGAAGACGTTGGCTTTGAGGACGCTGCTGATAACGCTGCCTGAGCTTTTAACTCTGCTTCTAGCTTTTCTATTTCAGCGTTGGCCTTTGCGGTTTTTTGATCGGCTTTGCTCTTTTCTTTGTTCTTCTCTTTGCTCTGCTCTTTGTTCTGCTCATTGCTCACGTCAGACTGAGTGTTCTTTTCTACTTTTGAGTCTGCACCCGCTTTAGGTGTTTTATTGTCCTTGCCTTGCGCCATAATCGTCTCACTTCGCCAATCGTTGGATACTATTGATAATAGAAGAATTGTTCATTTGTTCACAGATAATAATACGAGAATCATCAATTCCCTTTGTCTGTAAATATACCTTTATTCGAGGGCTAAAAACTAGCCATTGCCATTTATTTAAATATTGGGGGAAGTTCTCCGGATCATTTAGCTCCCCATGCCTACTCTTATCTAGAGCTAGCTGCAATCCATTTACCAGTGCGTTAGCAATATCAATGCTGGTGGCCAATAGTGTTTGAATGTTTGTCCAAGGCACAGACAAAGCTTTAAAATCATTCGGGATTCGTTTATATAGTGACCACTCGCTTACCTCAAACCCTCTTTCAATTAAAGTGTCTTTAATTAGTTCACGGCCATCATTACCTTTAACAATAATCGCGCTTTGTATTGTATTGGCGTGATTAAATGCAGCCATGGCTAACAAGCCGTCGCTGTCACTTTGAAGTGGGTAATGGATATTTGTTTTTGGAATTGTTAATAACTGAGCTAGGTACTCCGCTGTGCCTTCACCTACCGCAAATAGTTGTTGGTGACTTTTAGCTGCGTTTAATAGCTCAGGGTGTTTGTTAATAGCCTCAAAAAACTGCTTAACCGCATTTTTACTAACGAAAATAAACAGGGTGTTTGATGATAGTAACGCATTAAAAATAACAGAAGGTTGCGGTGTAGGTTCAATGGATATAGCCGGGCTATGGATTGATGAAATGTTAGCTTCATCAAGTAAAACAGTCAGTTCCTCGCCCATTGGAGTAGGGCGAGTATTTAGTAACTGAATAGATTGAGGTTGCTCGTCTTGTGAGCTCATTCACTAACCTTCGGCGTAAACGGCTTTCAAAATTACGTCAGCCCCTTGCGCTAATAGTTTGTTGGCAAGTTCAGCACCTAATGCTTCGGCGTTAGACACAGGACCTTCAATGGAATCACGAATAATGGTTTTACCGTCTAAGCTTCCCACTAGGCCTCTAAGCGAAATGGTATCGCCCTCTATTTCTGCATAGCTACCAATTGGTACCTGACAGCCACCTTCAAGTCCGCGGTTCATGGCACGTTCAGCCAAAACTCTTGCTCGTGTTGGTGCATCTTCAAGTGCGGCTAACAATTGTTTAATTTCTGTGTCATTACTACGACATTCAATACCCACGGCACCTTGTCCGTTGGCAGGTAGTAATAACTCTGTAGGTAAATACTGTTTAATACGCTCAGGCATTTCTAATCGAATTAAACCGGCTGCTGCTAAAATAATGGCGTCGTACTGACCTTCATCAAGCTTACGTAAACGCGTATTAACATTGCCTCTTAAGTCTTTAATAACAAGGTCTGGACGTAATGACTTTAATTGACATTGGCGGCGTAACGACGACGTTCCTACTACCGCACCTTCTGGTAATTCATCAAAGTTAGCATGGTGGTTACTTACAAACGCATCACGAGGGTCTTCTCGTTCGCAAATTGTGTTTAGCATAAGTCCGTCGGGGAACTCTACAGGCACGTCTTTCATTGAGTGAACAGCAATGTCTGCACGATCTTCCAACATGGCTACTTCTAGCTCTTTAACAAACAGGGCTTTGCCACCAATTTTTGCCAAAGGAGTATCTAAAATTTGGTCGCCTTTAGTGGTCATCGGCACTAATACAACATTAACCGAAGGATGAGCAGCTTCAAGCTGCGCTTTTACATAATAAGCTTGCCACATGGCTAACGCGCTTTCACGGGTGGCGATTCGAATTTCGGTTACAGAAGTCTGGGTCATAAAATAACTACTAACGGTTGGATTAACATAAGAAAGTGTCGCTAAGACTACCAGTTTTAGCGACACTTCTAAATAATAAAGTGTGGATTAATAGGTAAAGGTTGTGCTCGCGATTACTCGGTTTTGCTCATCAACCGCCTCGACCAACCAAGTGCCTTTTAGGATTGGCACTAAATTTTTACTTGAGTAAGTACGCCATCTATTTGAACCAATATTTAGCGAAACCTCGGCCTGTACTTTACCATCCAAAGACCAGCGGTGAGTGATGCTTTGCCCTGATAAGTCAGTTACTTCCGTAAAAAAGTAAACTTTAGCAGTATTTTCATCAATGGCTGTGGCGTTAAGATTATCCACCGGTTCGCGATCAGTCACCTCAGTGGTTAATACCGCTCGCTGAATAAACTTATTAGATAATTGGTCAGTCTCATTCGCGATTAAATGAGTAGAGCCTAGTAGGGCAATGAGCCCAATAAAAAAGCCAGCTATGCGAGTCGATGTCACATTATTTTTGTTATTCATAAAGAATCCCTAACTTAAATGTTTAATTGCTCGACCAATTCCATCTACCGTCAATGGAAACATCTGATCTTTAACGAGTTGCCTCATTAAACCAATAGAGGCGTAAAATGACCAATGTTGCTCTTCTTGTGGGTTTAACCATGCAACTTTGTCAAAGTGATTAAGTACTTTGTTCATCCAGTCGGCACCAGACTTTTCATTCCAGTGTTCTACGGAACCGCCAGGCATCATAATTTCATAAGGACCCATAGTGGCATCACCAACAAAAATGACTTTGTAATTACTGCCGTAAGTCCTAATTAACTCGTCTACATCTAGGCCTTTGTCATAACGTCTGGCGTTATCTTTCCAAACTTGCTCATAGAGACAGTTGTGAAAATAAAAGAACTCTAAATGTTTAAATTCACCGTGTGCCGCGGCAAAAAGTTCTTCGCAGATATGAATATAATCGTCCATAGATCCACCAACGTCAAAAAACATCAACACATTCACCGCATTGTGTCGTTCAGGTTGGGTTTTTATATCCAAGTAACCCGCATTGTTAGCGGTGGCTCTTATGGTTTGTTTTATATCTAGCGTTTCACTATTGCCTGTGCGGGCAAATTTACGCAGTTTTTTTAAGGCTAATTTGATGTTTCTTGAGCCAAGGGCGTTGTCTTTATCAAGGTTTTGAAACTCGCGTTTGTCCCAAACTTTAACGGCTTTACGATGACGACTTTCGTGTTGGCCAATGCGCACACCTTCTGGATTGTACCCGTAGGCGCCAAAAGGCGATGTGCCACCAGTACCAACCCATTTGTTACCACCGGCATGACGCTCTTGCTGTTCTTTTAAGCGTTCTTTCAAGGTGTCCATCAGTTGATCCAGACCACCTAAAGACTTCAGTTTAGCTTTGTCTTCATCGCTTAATTGCTTTTCAAACTCTTTTCTAAGCCAATCTTCAGGAATGATGTGTTCGCTTAAATCAATATTTTGCACGCCTTCAAAGTAGTCGGCAAAAGCACGATCAAAGCGGTCATAGTGGATTTCGTCTTTTACGAGGATCAACCTTGAAAGATGATAAAACTCTTCAACATTGGCAAAAATAACACCCTTTTTTACCGCTTCAATTAAGTCCAACAGCTCTTTTAAAGATGTTGGGACCTGATACTTTTTTAGCGTTAGAAAAAAATCGATGAACATAGCTTAGCTTTTTCTTCTGCTCATAAAGGCCAGTTTTTCTAATAACTGTACGTCTTGCTCATTTTTAAGCAACGCGCCAAATAAAGGCACCACGCTTTTATCTTTATCTAGTAACACTTCTTGTGATACGTCGTCGGCAATTAACAGTTTTAACCAATCAATCAATTCTGATGTTGACGGCTTTTTCTTTAGGCCATTTAATTCACGCAAATCAAAAAACACTTCTAGTGCTTCGCGAAGCAAAGTGGCTTTAACGTCTGAGTGATGAACATCAATGATTTTTTCCATTTCTTCACGAGTTGGAAATTGGATGTAGTGGAAAAAGCAACGGCGCAGAAATGCATCCGGTAACTCTTTTTCGTTATTTGAGGTAATGATCACAATTGGTCTTTGTTTAGCAGCAACTTGCTGTTGAGTTTCATAAACAAAGAATTCCATTTTATCGAGCTCTTGAAGCAAGTCATTTGGAAACTCAATATCGGCTTTATCTATTTCATCAATTAGCAAAATAGGGCGTTTATCAGCTTCAAAAGCTTGCCACATTTTACCTTTTACAATGTAGTTACCAATGTTGTGTACACGCTCGTCGCCAAGTTGGCTGTCTCTTAATCGTGAAACGGCATCGTACTCGTATAAGCCTTGTTGAGCTTTAGTGGTGGACTTTATATGCCATTGAATAAGTTCAGTATCGAGTGCTTTTGCAAGCTCTTCAGCCAACTGGGTTTTACCCGTTCCAGGCTCACCTTTAATTAAAAGTGGCTTCTCAAGCGTAATAGCAGCGTTTACCGCTAAGCGAAGTTGTTCTGAAACAATATAATTATCAGTACCGTTAAAAACCATGCTGTTGATATCCTAACTGCGATTAACTAAAAGAAATGGCGGTGCCAGCTTGTTTAGTGCCAGCGTCATTTAATAGTGTGAACAGCTCTACGTCGGTACGATTATCTATCCATACGCCATCTTTATATTCAAAGTGATGACCGTTAAATTTAGTGGCTACCCAAATTTGATGAAGAGGCGCTTGTTTGTTGATAATGATTTTTGTGCCATTTGGAAAAATCACTTCTAAAATGCCGCCGGCCGTCTCGTAATCTAAATCAAAATCAATTTCGTCAATGTTGTCTTGAAGTTGATTTAAAAGGTCATCGGCTAATTGATGATATTGGCTGTCATTCATAGTAGTTTCCTATTGCATTTACGGATTATGATGCGATTATAGGCGGCAATTAAAATAGATACAGTAAAAACATGACTAGTCGACTTAAATCCCGCATTTTCAACGTCTCGCCTCTTATTGCCGTGTTATTTTTAGCTGGCTCAATAACGGCCTGTGGACAAAAAGGTCCGTTGTATTTACCCGGCGATAAACCGGAGAAGCCAGTAGAATCAAAGGCTGAAGAAAAAGAACAACCGTCTACTGCAAGTAAACCGGTAACTTCAACCCAATAAAACCCTTAATCGGTTTTGGTATATATACTAAATAAAAAGTATAACCGATTAATAAAACAAGAACTTATAAAAGATAGAGCTTAGTACTGTGGATTATTTTAACTTTACCAACCGTCGCCTTCTTGCCGAAAACGTAGACTGTCAGCACATTGCGGAGCAGTTTGGCACGCCCTGTTTTGTCTATTCAAAATCAACAATTGAACGCCATTATTTGGCATTTGATGATGCGATGAAAGGTTACCCTCATTTAATTTGTTATGCCGTAAAAGCGAACTCAAACATTGCGGTTTTAAACGTACTTGCAAAAATGGGCTCTGGTTTTGATATTGTTTCTGGTGGCGAATTAGCAAGAGTCCTGCACGCCGGTGGCGAAGCAAGTAAAGTTGTATTTTCAGGCGTTGGTAAAACCGTAGAAGAAATTAAGTACGCATTAGACGTAGGCATCAAGTGTTTTAACGTAGAGTCAGAAGCTGAACTAAAACGAATTGCTGCAGTCGCCAAAGAACATAATAAAGTGGCGCCTATTTCTATCCGAGTAAATCCTAACGTTGATGCGGGTACTCACCCGTACATTTCTACAGGACTTAAAGAAAACAAATTTGGTATTGAATTAGAGCAAGCCATTTCACTATTTGAATGGGCGAACCAACAACCATCATTAAGTGTGCAAGGTGTGGATTGTCACATTGGTTTCGCAGCTTACTGAGATTGCTCCGTTTTTAGATGCGCTTGATGCGTTAATTGACCTTATTGGTAAATTGCAAAGCAAAGGTATTGAATTAAGCCATCTAGATTTAGGTGGAGGTTTGGGTGTTCCTTACAACGGTGAAGCGCCGCCTCATCCAAGTGAATATACTGCTGCTCTTATGTCTAAGTTAAAGGCTTACCCTAACTTAACTATTATTTTTGAACCTGGCCGTGCCATTATGGCCAACGCAGGAATCTTGTTAACTAAAGTAGAGTATTTAAAGCAAAACGCGGACAAAAACTTTTGTATAGTTGATGCTGCAATGAATGACTTAATTAGACCTGCGCTTTATTCAGCGTGGCAAAAAATTGAACCTATTCACCAGCAGGACCTACCGGTTAAAAGTTATGACGTGGTTGGCCCAGTTTGTGAAACTGGCGACTTCCTTGGTAAAGACAGAGAGTTGTCGGTAATGGCTGGAGATATTTTAGCCGTGCGTTCAGCGGGGGCTTACGGCTTTACAATGAGCAGTAATTATAACTCTCGTCCAAGAGCTGCAGAAGTCATGGTAGATGATCAAAACGTTCATTTAATTAGAAAACGTGAAACCATTGAGTTCTTGTGGCATGGTGAGTCGGTAATCACCGATTAATTTGGGAAATAAAATGTTGTTAAATTTTACAAAAATGCATGGTTTAGGTAATGATTTCATGGTGGTAGACGCCGTGACGCAAAATGTATTTTTGTCTAAAGATCAAATTAAAGCGTTAGCGAATAGAAATTTTGGAATTGGTTTTGACCAGCTACTAATGGTTGAGCCTCCTTATGACCCAGATTTAGACTTTCATTATCGGATATTTAATTCAGACGGTACCGAAGTTGCTCAATGTGGCAATGGTGCGCGTTGTTTCGCTAGATTTGTTCAGCTGAAAGGCTTAACAAATAAGTCAGCCATTAAGGTAAGTACTAAGTCTGGCAATATGGTGTTGTATCTTGAGGGCGAAGATAAAGTGACGGTAAATATGGGACGACCTGTGTTTGAGCCGAAACAAATTCCTTTTATTGCCAATCAACAAGAAAAAACCTACTTGTTAAAAACGAGTCAAAAAACAGTAATGACAGGCGTGGTTTCTATGGGCAATCCGCATTGCGTTATTGTGGTTGATGACTTAGATGATACTGATGTATTGGCTTTAGGCGCAGAGTTAGAGCCGCATGAACGCTTTCCTGAGCAAGCCAATATTGGTTTTATGCAAATTATTAACAGTGAACATATTAAGCTAAGAGTCTATGAGCGAGGTGCGGGTGAAACCTTGGCTTGTGGCAGCGGAGCATGTGCTGCTGTGGTAGTTGGTCGAATTCAGGATTTACTTGGCAGCAAAGTTCAAGTAGATTTACCGGGTGGAAGCTTACATATTCGTTGGCATGATGAATCGTCACCGGTCAAGATGACTGGTCCAGCGCAATATGTGTTTGATGGACAAATACATTTATGAGTAAACTCGTTACCCCAAATCTAGATGATTTGGTTTTAGATGCTGACTTAGTAAAGGAATACCTAGAGCAAAATCTAGACTTTTTTGCTAAGTACCCAGAGCTAGTAAATCAACTGCAGATCACGCATGTGTCTCGCGGTGCGGTTTCGCTATTGGAAAAACGCCAAGAAATGCAGCGTGCTAAAATCACTCAGCTAGAAGAAGAGCTAACCACCTTAATTGGTAACGCTCGGGTTAACGAAGTTATTTTTAAAGCGATTAGTGAAATTTATATCGCTCTGGTTGGCTGTGACAGTATTCAGCAATTAGAAGATACAGTTAACAAGATTTGCCAAGAGCATTTATACCTTGTTCAATTCAGACTATTACAACCTCAAGACGAAGCCTACCTACACTTACAAGCTAAGCTGGGTGATAGAGGTACTTATTTAGGCCGAGTTTCTCAAGAATTAATGGAAGTGGTTTTTGATGAAAAAGCGCAATCCATTGCCTTAATTGAAGTAGTTCATGAGTCTGAAGATACCGAAGAAATTTTTGGAATCGCAGCCTTTGGCGCCAAAGATGCCGACCATTTTCAACCACAAATGGATACTTTCTTTATCCGAGAATTAGCGCGTTTGTTAAGCCGTCATTTTGTTCATTTAGTTCGTTAAAACCATGCCTTTTGAATTGGAAGAATATCCAGTGTCGCTGGGTGTTCCTCTTCAGCGTTATCTCAACTACCTTAAAAACGAGCGAGGTTATTCTAAGCATACCCTTGCCTCATACACTCGAACACTTTGTCATTTGTGTAAGCACTTACTAGAAAACCAGATAAATTCATGGGAACACGTAAAGCCTGATGATTTAAAAGGCTGGTTAATGGTCTTTAGGAAGGAGCAATTAAAGCCCTCATCAATTCAAGCAAAGATTTCCGCATCTAAAGGTTTATTCAAATATCTATTGCAAAAGCAGTTAGTTAAAAACGATCCCAGCGAATTACTTATGGCACCCAAAGCGGGTAGAGCCTTACCTAAAAATCTCGCAGTAGATGAAATGGACGTTTTGCTGTCCTTTGTACCTGAGACCACCATTGAATATAGAGACAAAGCCATGTTAGAGCTTTTTTATAGCAGTGGTTTGCGACTTTCTGAATTAGCAATGTTAACGATTGGCAATATCGACCTAGCAGAAAAGCAAGTGAGAGTATTAGGTAAGGGAAAAAAAGAACGTGTATTGCCGATAGGCCGAATGGCGATTAAAGCTTTGTCTGATTGGCTGTCAGTTCGTATTGAATTTAATAAATATCAATTGGATGCGTTGTTCTTAAGTCAGCTAGGAAATTCAATATCGGTAAGACAAATTGATCAGCGATTGAAGCACTGGGCCAAGCAACAAGGGATTCATAATATCGTCCACCCTCATAAATTACGACACTCCTTTGCCAGCCATATATTAGAATCTAGTGGCGATTTAAGAGCTGTGCAGGAGTTGCTGGGGCACGAAAATTTGTCTACAACGCAAATATATACGCATTTAGATTATCAGCATTTGGCGTCGGTTTATGACAGTGCTCACCCTAGGGCTAAAAAAAAGCCAAAAAATAAATAAGATTAATATGTTTGCTAATTTAGGAACTATAATGATCAGTCTTATAAAGTAATAAATACCCGAACGGAGATCCAGAAGTAAATGGAGTTTGAAGGTTTAAAATCGATTGAAGAGCTTAACGTATTAATAATTGATGACAATTTACTAGTGCATGATTTATTAAAGAGAGCGCTTTATGACCTAAATATTCGTAACGTGAGATGTGCGGAGAACGCCTACTATGGACTTAGGTTATGCGCCCAAACTCGATTTGACGTGGTTATTTGTGCTTTTAATGTGAAAAGCGATAAAGATGGTTTTCATATTTTAGAAGAAATGAAATTTAAAGGGTATGTCTCAAAAAGTACAATCCTCATATTTTTAAGCTCTGAAACCGATGAAACATTAGTTAACAGTATTTCTGAACTTCAACCCGATGACTTTTGGGTAAAACCATTAAACACAGGCCACGTAATAAAACGTCTTTCCTATGCGATTGCGGTTAAGCGCAAGTTATTTAACGTGTTTGAATGTATAGATAATCGTGATTTTGGCAAAGCTATTTACTACATAGAACGCCACTTATTAAATAAAGACTTAAAAAAATATCATATGCAACTCACGCGCATTAAAGGCGAGTGCTTGTTGTCTTTAATGGA
The DNA here is from genome assembly GCF_009728465.1 of Psychrosphaera haliotis. GTDB lineage: Bacteria > Pseudomonadota > Gammaproteobacteria > Enterobacterales > Alteromonadaceae > Psychrosphaera > Psychrosphaera haliotis. The sequence continues at coordinate 478,599 of NZ_WOCD01000005.1, read as the reverse complement.
ATACAATGACGCTGAGGAATACTTCAGAGAGCTTTTACAGCATAGCAAAAACTCTTGGATGTACCTTGGTTTTGTTAGCGCTCTATTAAAACAAAACAAAATTGAAGAAATTAAAAAACTGCTGGAAAATTTAACTACGAAAGTGGAAACCCGTTTTGCCACTTACGACTTATTAGCTCAGTTTTATGTTGAAAATGAAGATTTTGTGCAAGCATACGAAACCATTAAAAAAGCCGCAGCACTCGCACCTCGAAATATTGCACGAAACAAAAAGGTATGGGATTTAGCAAGGTTAAATCATGATCAGCGCGAGCAGTATAATGCTACCGTGATGATGGCTAAACATGCCAAAAAGTCTATTCACGACTCTCCTGAGCTCTTATTGAATGTCATGCGTTCTTGTATCGACTTAGCATTGTCTGTAGACGCTGCAGAGTCATTTGAACTGTTAAGCCGAGTAGATAAGTATATTGCTGAGCTTGAAGCCGACTACGATGATATAAGCCACTTTAAAGAGCAACTTGTTATAGTGCGAGCAAGAGTGTTGACTGCAAGGGAAGAGAAGTCCAAAGCAGAACGTCTGGTGGAGCTGCAGGTTTCATTACGTCCAAACAATTCATTGGAAGACAACTTAGACAAAGTAAAAGTGTTCCATGAAGTCGGCATGAGAGAAGAAGCCTTAGATTTATTAGAGGCGGTTAAAAAGCAGATAGCTTGTGATTCACTAGCGGGTGCAGTAACCAGTAAATTTGTTGAGCAGGAAGCAAAAGAAAAGTCAGAAATTCATTTTACTCCAAAACAGCTTAATAGCATGGCAGTGGAGTTCTTTAAGAAGAAAAAAATGACGCCCGCATTGCGCTCACTTGAGCAAGCACTTCAGCTTACACCTCGAAATGTAAAAGTGGCGCTGAGCCTCTTAAAAGTATTAGTTGCTATTCATCGTAGTGAAGGTTTAGATGACTCACAGAAAGAACTAGCATCAAGTACGATAAACGCGTTACATGTTGGTGATCTTGATGATACGCAGATGATTCATTTTAATGAAATTGTGAATGAGTTGGCGTCGGCCATTGATGAAGGTAAAGCGACCGCTATCAGTTAGCGTTTATACAAACCTCAGAGTTTCAGTGGAATATAAAAGAGCCAAGTTTATTAAAGATAATAATTATTTGGCTCTTTTAAAACAGTATACCTAGCTTTTTACAGGCAAAATAATACTAGTAAGCAATTCTTCTTCCGCTACGCTTTTAGGCGAGTTTCTATAAACCTCATAGTCTGCCACACCCTTTAGAGATTTTAACTTAGCATACTGCTGATAACCTTTTGCGGTTGCCCAGCCGTTAGACAAATAGTTGTAACTACCAGTATGATCAACTTGCAAACCGTCATGTTCTGGAATTTCGCCAAACACCATATTGGTAGGCACATCAAAGCTTGGTTTATTAAAATAAGCAAAGGCACCAGTTAATTCACATTCGCCAGTAACAAAGTCGAACTTGTGGGAAATAGTCACCATCATGTCTGGCAACGGAACCTTTTCGTCAATCAACTGCTGAAAGCAAGGTCCCATGACTTGTTTAATGTCTTCAATGTTGCACTTGTGCCTAAAGCCAACATAGTGAAAGCCTTTCTGCTTTTTAATGCCCTGTATTTCTACCGAAGACTGCACGCTACCGGTTTCAATATACTCTTGGAGCATATTAAGGCCACGATCGTAGTCAAAGCTTATAAATGCGATCATCATCTTTTTCATAAAGAATAAGAAGAATGGCAAGCTGCCTTGCATTAACCAGTTCACTTTTGTTGCTTCTTCTCCGCTTTCCGTAGTGATAGCTTCAAAGGTGAATTGAGTTTTGGATTTGCTTTTCCAAGGCTTGAAAAACTCGAGGTCATAACTTAGTTGTTTATCTGCAATAACCTCAGTTAATATCATTTGGCCTGAACCAATTCGCTCGCCATCCCAGTGCTGTTTGTGGTTCTCTTTGCTAGGCTCGCCAGTAACGGTAACCGGACAGCTAGGCTCTTGAATGATCCACGGAGACCAGGCATTCCACTGGTTAAAATCGCCAACAATTGCCATCACTTCACTAACAGGTCGATTGACGGTAATTGAACGCGTCAACGAAAATCCAATTGAAAACATACTGACTCCACTTTTTATTTTATTATCAGAGCGCATTTATCAGTAAGATGAGCGCTTAGCGAATAACTAATTGTTAATATTTTGTCTAACTATTATCTATTTGTGAATTACTTTTTTTTGGCATTCGCAAAGGCGTCAGCAAAAGCACTGTTAACCATGCCACCAAATGCCCCATTGTTTTGTTTATTCTGCTTTTGCGCCGGTGCTTTTTTCTGTTGAGTTCTATTTTCTGTTGGCGCTTTTTTATTGGCGTTTACTGGTTTAGGTTGTTCCTCTAAACGCATCGTTAAACTAATTCGCTTTCTGTTAACGTCAACTTCCAACACTTTTACTTTTACAATATCGCCTGCTTTTACAACTTCTGACGGATCTGCAACAAACTTATCTGTAAGTGATGAAATATGCACAAGACCATCTTGGTGAACACCTATATCTACAAAGGCTCCAAAATTAGTAACGTTAGTGATCACACCTTCTAAAATCATACTAGGCTGTAAGTCACTAACTTTCTCAACGCCTTCCTTAAAGGTTGCCGTCTTAAATTCAGGTCGAGGATCTCGGCCAGGCTTTTCAAGTTCTTTTACAATGTCTTTAATGGTCAATAAACCAAAAGAATCGTTTATATAGTCGTTTGCATTTAAAGATGTTAAGAAGGCGTGGTTTGCAATGATATCATCAACGGCACGGTTATGGGTTTCTATTATATTTTTAACGACAGGGTAAGCCTCCGGGTGAACCGATGAAGCATCCAATGGGTTATCGCCATTCGCTATTTTTAAGAAACCAGCACATTGCTCAAATGCCTTTGGCCCTAAGCGCTCCACTTTTTTGAGTTCTTTACGGTTATTAAAGCGACCATGTTCGTCTCGGAATTTTACAATGTTGTTAGCGAGTGTTTTGTTTAGACCAGAAACTCGCGTAAGTAATGGCACTGATGCTGTGTTCAAATCTACGCCTACGGCATTAACACAGTCTTCTACTACTGCTTCTAAGCTTTTTGATAATAAATTTTGACTAACATCGTGTTGATATTGGCCAACACCAATAGACTTAGGCTCTACTTTAACTAGTTCTGCTAGAGGGTCTTGTAAACGGCGAGCGATAGATACCGCGCCACGAATAGATACGTCTAAGTCTGGGAATTCATTGGCAGCAAATTCACTCGCTGAATATACTGATGCACCCGCTTCGCTCACCATGATTTTAGTTAAGTTCAGCTCATTGGCTTTCTTAATAACCTCAGCGGCCAGTTTATCTGTCTCTCTTGAAGCTGTACCGTTGCCAATAGCAATCAATTCAGCTTTGTGCGTGCGAGCTAAATGCTCAATAGTACGTATAGACTTGTCCCAATGGTTTTGAGGCTCATGTGGGAAAATGGTCGCGGTATCTAAAAGCTTACCTGTCTTATCAACAACGGCAATTTTACAGCCGGTTCTAAATCCAGGGTCAATACCAATGGTCGTTTTGGCACCAGCAGGCGCCGCCATTAATAAATCACTTAGGTTTTTAGCAAATACACGAATGGCTTCTACTTCTGCCTTTTCGCGCAGTTCGGTCATTAATTCATTTTCTACAGACAAAGATATCTTTATTTTCCAAGCCCACTGAACAATGGTTTTTAACCATTTATCCGCTGGTTTTTGATTAAAGTTTAAATCAAAGTGGTGAGCAATAATGGCTTCACAATGTGACTCACGAACTGGCGCTTCCGCACCTGGGTCTGCATTTAGTGTTAGTTGTAATACGCCTTCATTACGACCTCTTAACATTGCCAATAAGCGGTGCGATGGCACTTTAGTGGCGAGCTCTGAATGTTCAAAGTAGTCTTGAAACTTTGCACCTTCTTTTTCTTTGCCCGCAATAACTTTACTTTCAAGGTGGCCATTTTTACGTACGGTACGACGAATCTTATTCAGTAAGTCTGCTTCTTCCGCAATACGCTCCATCAAAATGAACTTAGCGCCGTCTAGTGCCGCTTTCTCATCGGTAATAGTGTCGTTAAAGTACTTAGTCGCTTCTGCTTCAGGGGTAAGCATTGGGTTATTAAACAGGTCATTGGCCAGTGGTTCTAGACCTTGTTCTTTGGCAATTTCACCTTTTGTACGACGCTTTGGTTTGTAAGGTAGGTATAGGTCTTCTAAGCGAGTTTTGTTATCGGCGGCTAATAATTTAGTTTTTAATTCTGGAGTTAACTTGTCTTGTTCAGTAATACTTTTAATTATAACGGCACGTCGGTCTTCAAGCTCTCTTAGATAGCTCAATCGACTGTCCAAGTTACGAAGTTGAGTGTCGTCTAGTCCGCCGGTTTTTTCTTTACGATAACGAGCAATAAACGGAACAGTGGAACCTTCATCAAGCAAGGCTACTGCGGCCGCAACTTGTTCAGATTTAACGGCTAGTTCTTCTGAAATTTGATTGATAATCTGGGTGTTAACTACAGTCATAAAAATTTTATTCCAACAACTTCATTTAATTTGGTTTGGCAGGGTATGCGATAGTATTGATAATCCATACTTTCTTGCCGCTTGGGGTGTTCACTTCAAACTCATCATCTACCGATCGTTTTAGACACGCGCGTGCCATTGGAGAGTCAATGGAGATGTAATCTTTGCGGCCATATATTTCATCAGGGCCAACAATTCTGAAAGTTAAAAGCTCTTCTTGTTCGTTTTCGATTTCAACTAATGCGCCAAAAAACACTTTGCCTTCTTGCTGAGGGGAATAATCAACAATTTGAAGGTCTTCAAGTCGTTTTCTTAAAAAACGGATGCGTCGATCTATTTGCCTAAGCAATCGCTTGTTTTCTTTGTAATCTGCATTTTCTGAGCGGTCACCAAGGCTCGCTGCCCAAGTAACTTTTTTGGTGACTTCCGGTCGGGTTACCCGCCATAACGTATCCAATTCGGCTTGCAGCGCAAGGTATCCTTCGCGAGTAACTAAGTTTGTATTCATAGAGTTCAAGTTAGTTTCGATTAGTTGATCATTGTAGCAAGATTATTTAAATCAAGGCTACAACAAACGGTTTTTGGTACGTTTTATACACAACTGACAAACTTTGTAACAACCAAGTTGGCTTGGTGCTTTGGCAATCCATGCATTTTACTTTATATTCGGACTTGTTATAGGCACATAGGATTTGAAATGGAACAGGAAACGACAAAAATATTAGTAGTAGATGACGACATGCGTCTGCGCAGCTTATTAGAGCGCTACTTACTGGAACAAGGTTTTATTGTAAGAAGTGCAGCGAATAGCGAGCAAATGGATAGACTACTAGAGCGTGAAAATTTCCATCTATTGGTGTTAGACCTAATGTTGCCTGGTGAAGATGGTTTGTCTATTTGTCGCCGTTTACGCCAAAACGAAAATGAAATTCCAATTGTGATGCTAACGGCTAAAGGTGATGAAGTTGACCGCATTATTGGCTTAGAAACTGGGCGCCGATGATTATTTACCAAAGCCATTTAATCCAAGAGAGTTATTAGCAAGAATTAAAGCAATACTACGTCGTAAATCCAAAGAGCTGCCAGGTGCTCCGTCTACGGAAGAAGAAGAAGTAAGCTTTGGTGACTTTACCTTAAACTTAGCAACTCGCGAGATGCGTAGTGGCGATAAAATCATGCCATTAACCAGTGGTGAGTTTGCGGTATTAAAAGCCTTAATTAATCACGCCCGTGAACCTCTGTCGCGAGACAAGTTAATGAACATGGCTAGAGGTCGAGATTACTCAGCGCTTGAACGTAGTATTGACGTACAGGTGAGTAGGCTTAGAAAGATGATTGAAGAAGATCATACTAAACCTCGTTATATTCAAACAGTTTGGGGTGTGGGATACGTTTTCATACCGGATGGTAAAGGTTAGTGATATTTTTAAAGGGGCTTAAATGAGATTGTTACCGCGCAGCGCATTTGGCCAAACGGTTTTTCTTTTAGGCTTTGTACTATTAGTAAACCAAGTGGTGTCGTATTACAGCGTTGCGTTATATGTCATTAAGCCTAGCTATCAGCAAATAAATAATTTACTGGCTAAACAAATTAAAGTGCTCTTTATTGCTGATGACCGTGACTTCATTATTAGCGCAGACTTATCTAAAAAATACTTAGAAGCCACCGATATCAATATTCTAAATGAGCGTCAGGCTATTGAGAATGGCCTAAATGACGCGGAATATTATCAACACTTTTCTTCACAAATGTCCGAACAACTTGGTGGTCCTGCGGAAGTTAGAATATCCCAAGGGGATATGTTTTATGTTTGGATAAGACCACCTCAGGCTCCTCATATTTGGGTCAAAGTTCCCTTAGACGGTTTTCAAAAGAAAGATTTATCACCACTACTCATTTACCTGATTGCAATAGGTGTGCTCAGTGTTGCTGGTGGTTGGTTATTTGCGCGTCACTTAAATCGCCCTATGCAATCCTTAAAACTAGCGGCTGAACAGGTTGGTAAAGGTGAGTTTCCACCGGAAATAAAAGCACAAGGCTCAGAAGAAGTCGTGGCGGTAACACAAGCCTTTAACCATATGTCTAGCGGTATTCAGCAGTTGGAAAAAGACAGAAGCTTTTTAATGGCGGGTGTATCACATGACTTGAGAACGCCATTAACTCGAATTCGCCTGGCAACAGAGATGATGTCACAAACCGAGCAATTTCTTCGAGAAGGCATTATCAAAGATATCGAAGACATGAATGCGATTATTGATCAGTTCATGGAATATATTCGTCATCATAAAATGGAAGAGTTGGAGTTTTATCAAATTAACTGTTTAATCTCTGACGTTTGTGAAGCGGAAGAGGTCAACAGACCACGAAGTTTTGAATTGGAGCTAGATGATAGCCTGCCAGCAATCACCATCAGGCCGGTGGCAATTAAACGTGCCATTTCTAATTTAGTGGAAAATGCGTTACGGTATTCATCTGACGAAATAGTCGTCAGTTCTTATTTAGAAGAAGATAAGCAGCACATAAGCTTTGAAGTTTCTGATAAAGGGCCGGGCATACCAGAGCAAGATATGAAACGCTTGTTTGAACCTTTCACCCAAGGCGACTCAGCTCGAGGCGTGGAAGGAAGTGGTTTAGGCTTAGCTATTATTAAAAAGATAATAGATATGCACAACGGTAACATTGTCTTAATTAACAGAAAAGAAGGTGGTTTGACGGCTAAAGTTACACTACCAGTCAACATTAAATAGCATCAAGGAGTATTGGTTATGTCACAACAAGGTTCTGCTGGGAACGTTATTGCCGCTTTGTGCAATGTCTTTTTTCCAGGCTTAGGTTTTTTAGTTCAAGGTCGAATTTTAGCTGCTATCGTGACAGCAATGCTAGTGTTCGGTGGTTATGCGTTGTTTTGGTTAGTTGTACCAGCAATTATTGGCGGACTTATCCACTTGTGGTCAATTATTAATGCCGCTACGTTTAAAGGTGACAGAGTGATTGTGGTTCGAGACGAATAAGTTTTTAGAAGAATCGTTTTTATTAAAAATAATTGTTTAAAAAAATAGTTGTTTTAGACGAATCATAACGACTGTTCAGCAACTCTTATTTATATCGAGTTGCGGAACAGTCATCTATCGTATTTACTCTTTTGTAAATAGGTGTGCAATTTCCGCTAGGTCACTTTTACCCGACTGCAACTCTTCTTGCGTTAAGCCTGAGAGCTCATGTGGAAATACAAGCCACTCTTCACTTTCCTGAACAAAGTAGTCAGGCACAATATCCACTTTAGAATTTGTTGGTTTGTACCAAGGGCACGCAATTCTAATATCTGACGGCGTATTAAGCCTAGATAGGCTTTTGATCTGCTTTATCAACGCTTCAATACTTCTGCCGGTATCAAATACATCATCTACAATAAGCAAACTGTCGCTTGCGTTCGCATTTTCAATTAGATAGTGCAAACCATGTACTTTTATTTCTTTCGATTGCTTACCAATGCCATAGTAAGAGGATGTACGGACGGCAATATGGTCTGTTTCAACCTCTTTAAAGTCAAAAAACTCTTGAACCGCGATACCTATTGGTGCACCGCCGCGCCAAATACCAATAATGAAGTCAGGGCGAAAACCATCTTCATACACTTGGTGTGCTAGTTTAAAAGAATCAACTAATAATTCTTGAGAGGTAATGTATTTTTTATCTGTCATTAGTAATGCCTAGCGTAAAAATTAAATCTGAGTATAGGTTAGTTTTCATTAGAAAGAGATCGTTGAGTATGTGATTCTAATGCGCGCTTTGTGTAATCGTCAAAGGCATCGGCCTCGAGTTCTTCCATAGAAACCGCTATCACTAATATCCGTATTTAAAGCCTCTGAAGAGTCAGAGTTATCTTTGGTCAATTCTGCTTCTACATGCATTTTAATTGTGAAGTCAATTTTGTCATTTAGGGTGTCTACAATTTTAGGAGCACGGTCGGAATAAAACTGTGCGTTATATTGTGTAGGCACTTTAGGAAGGCGCTGTGCAACATTATTTAATGCCTCAATAAGGTCTTCTTTGACACTAAATGGAGCCGCTTTTAGCTTATTGATCGCACTATCAAGTTTGTTCATCAACTCGTAAAAATGACTGCAATTTATTTCATTTACGGTTTGAAAAACAAAATAGTTATTGGCAAGCATAATAAATGGCTGCTTTTGCTGCGGGTTTAGCCAGCCTTCTTTTTGTATGGTTTGAAGAAGATCTCTAAACTCACGCTGTCTAATCCTGCAGTTGTGAGCAATTCGCTTTTGCTTAAGCTCTTTCTGCTTCAGCTCTTGGTAGCGAGAATAGATAATTATCGCAATAAATACGATGGCAACAACCAGTAATGTGGCCAAAAACCACAATGCCACGGTAATCATCCCAGACCTCCAAAATCCATCATTTTTTCTTATTATTTATTGTTATTATTTATATTTTAAATACTTTTCAGTGCCTTAACACACTTGTACCATTCTATTACTAATATTGGTACTTTTCTTTAGTTATTGATTGGTCAGAAATTTCCTGTGGCATGTAATTTTCGTCATGCTTAGCTAATACTTCACTTGCTAAAACGCTGCCGTTTGGTTGCAAAGTTCCATTGGCTACAATGCCTTGCTCTTCTCTAAATAAATCTGGAAGAATGCCACTGTAAGTCACGGTAACCGTTGGGTCTGTGTCATTAAAGACTAACGGTGTCGCCATGTCTACAAGGTCAAAACTAACTTTCAGGCTAGTAGGGTCACGCTTTACTGAACCAGGTACAACAATGCCACCAATTCTTAAACGTTGTCCGGCTTCTGGTTTGATACCGGTTTCTACTTTGCCAAAATGTATTTCAGACGGTTTGTAAAATAAATCAATATTCTGGCTCAACGCATAAAGAACCAAACCAGAAATTGCACTAAAGCCAATAAGCAATGTGATAACTATAGTGAGTCTTTTTTTTCTGCGAGGATTCATTTCTTTCTACTACCTTTTAAATTCTAACGATGATTATTCTGTTGTTGAGCAGCCAGCTTTTGCTTTTGTTCGGTAACAATGCGCTTTGCTATGTCACTCTTTGCGCGCTTTAGTGCGGACTTACTTTGTAATACTAATGTCAACAAAGCAATCAACCCAAAACCAAAAGACAACCAAACAAAAAAGCCATATCCGCCCATATCTAAAAATGCGGTGATACTATCAAATTGCATAATGACTCCTACTTAGCTTGCTCAAGCATTAAGTTTTTTACCCAAGGGCGACTGCTATTACGAAGTAAAATTTCCGTTTTAAATCGTATACAGGTAACCGTAGCGACAAAAAATGCAAACCCAAGAAAGCAAACTACAAATGGCCAAAACATTTCTAAGCTCATTGCAGGTTTGCCCAACTTGCTTACTGTTGCGCCTTGGTGAAGGGTATTCCACCACTCCACTGAATATTTAATAATAGGCAGATTAATAACGCCAACTAAAGCAATAATTGACGCAGCTTTACCTGCCATTTGCTTGTCTTCAAAGGCGTTGTTTATCGCGATAACGCCAAGATATAAAAACAGTAACACCAACTCAGAGGTTAAACGCGCATCCCAGACCCACCAAGTGCCCCACATAGGTTTTCCCCATGCTGCGCCGGTAAACAATGCGATAGCTGTAAATACTGCGCCAACAGGCGCTAGAGCTGCAACGGCAGCATCTGATAGCTTTAATTGCCAAACCATGCCACATAGTGCAGCGATGGCCATACCTAAATAAATACCCATCGATAAACTTGCCGCAGGTACATGTAGATAAAAAATTCTGAAACTGTCGCCTTGTTGATAGTCAGCTGGCGCAAAAAGCAGTGCCCAAACTAAACCTATAGTTAGTAAAGAGCCACTTAACCAGCCAAACCAAGGGATAACTCGGTCACTAAGGTGGTAAGTTGTTTCAGGGTTTGCGTATGGATGTAACCATTTCCACATTTAATTCGTACTCACTTTTAAAGCTGATGTAATTGCAAAAGGGGTTAATGTTAATGCACCCACTAGTAATGCGCCAATAATAGCAAGTTGACCACCATAGGGTAAACCATATGACGCTGCGTCAATTGCACTAGTGGCGAATATTAGTACAGGAATATAGAGAGGTAGAATAATCAAGCTCAATAAAACACCGCCTTTTTTTAGCCCTACCGTCAATGCCGCACCAATTGCACCAATAAAACTTAGTACGGGAGTACCTAATAAAAGGGTCCAAAAAGTCGCTAAAAAACTCTCAGTCGGCAAATTAAGCATACCTGCAAGGACAGGCGCAGTAATGATCAACGGAATACCAGTTAAAATCCAATGGGCAATAACTTTTGCGAGGACCCAAATAAAACTAGGGTAAGGGCTCAATAAAAGTTGCTCTAGCGCACCGTCTTGATAATCAGATTTAAACATTCGGTCTAACGATAACAAGGTCGCTAAAAGTGCCGATACCCAAATAATACCAGGTGCTATTTTAGCTAAGGTTTGTGGCTCTGGACCTATTCCAAGCGGAAATAAGGTGATGATAATAATAAAAAACAGTAATGGATTAAGCACATCGTCGCGGTGACGAAGCGCAATTTTTAAATCTCGGCTCAATACCAACTTAAATAAGTTGAAGTAGGAAAGTACGTTACCTTGTTCCATATTAAAACCGATAATCCAATTCTAGGCGTGACACTCTGTTGCTCGGAAGATTTAATTCTTGGTGAGTTGTCAATATAACGCAACCGCCATTATTGGCATGTTCTAGTATTTTTTGCTCAATAGCTTCAACCCCTTTTGCATCGATTGCGGTAAAGGGTTCGTCTAAAATCCAAACTTTAGCATTACTTTGCCACAACTGAGCCAGTGCGATACGCCTATTCTGGCCAGCACTTAATTGGCCAGCTAATGACTGTTCAAACGCCAGTAAACCAACATCTGCTAACAATGCTTCAGCGTCGCTGTTACCATAGCCATGCAGAGATAGTTGAAACTCTAGGTTTTCCTGGGCGGTTAATTCACTTTTAACACCAGGTAAGTGGCCCAAATAAAGTAGGTTTTGTCGGTATAGTTCAAGTTGTTCATTGATATTATTCTGATCAAACTCAATAGTGCCTTCGTAAGGCTGAGCTAATCCAGCTAAAATTCTAAGTAAGCTTGTTTTTCCGGCACCGTTAGGCCCCGCCACTTGGATAATATCTCCACGGCGAAACTGAACGTTTAGATCTTCAAACAATATGCGGTCTTGTTTAATACAAGTGAGTTGCTTGGTTTCTAAATAAATTTGTGCACTTAAACTTTGCAAAGCAATAAATAAACTAATGAATTCAATTGTGTTGTTATTCTCCCACGGCAATTAAAAATTGCCAATATATACTTACCGATAAACGGACAACACTTTAATACACATCAAACAAAATAGGGCTAATTGTGAGAAAAATGCGAAACGTGACAGACCAACCTAATGCTGAGTTTAGTTGGCGAAGCCTTACTGCGCTAGTGCCATACCTGTTGGAACATAAGGTTAGGGTATTTCTTGCATTATCTTGTTTAGTGCTAGCTAAAGTTGCCAGCGTTGGTTTGCCTTTTGTACTAAAAAACTTAGTGGATACGTTAAATGCGAAAGACTCAGTAGAGCCTGCGTTAGCCATTCTTGCCGTGCCAGTTGCTTTAGTTGTTGCATACGGAGCCATACGCTTTTTAAATGTCATTTTAGGTGAAGTCAGAGATACTTTGTTTGGGCGAGTTACAGAACGGGCTATGCGTAAAGTGGGGCTTAAAGTTTTTAATCACTTACATAAACTAGAGTTAGATTTTCACTTAAATCGTCAAACGGGTGGCCTATCTCGAGACATGGAGCGGGGCATCAGTGGTATCAGCTTTTTGATGCGATTTATGGTCTTTAATATTGTTCCAATTTTATTAGAAATTCTTTTTGTTGTCGGTATTTTCTTTACTAAATACGGCTGGGACTTTGCGGTCATTACGTTATCGGCCATCGTTTTATATATTGGCTTTACCGCTTACGCAACAGAATGGCGTACTCGCTACATAAGAGCCGCTAATGAAGCTGACTCACAAAGTAATACCAGAGCCATTGATAGTCTATTAAATTACGAAACGGTTAAGTATTTTAACAATGAAAAATATGAAGCAAATCGTTATGACGAAGATTTAGAAAAGTGGGAATCTGCAAGGCGAAGTAACCGCTTAACCTTATTTGGACTAAACAGCGGGCAAGCGCTCATTGTTGCAACTGCCATGACTTGCATGTTGATGTTAGCCGCTCAAGGTGTAGTGGATAAAAGCATGACAATTGGTGACTTTGTGTTAATCAATGCCTTTATGATGCAACTGTTTATGCCTCTTAACTTTCTTGGCTTTGTGTACAGAGAAATCAAAGGGTCACTCGCCAATATTGAAAAAATGTTTTTGTTGTTAGAGCGAAAAGAGCAAATCACTGATAACCAAGACGCCACTGATTTAACCATTAAACAGCCAAGCATTGAATTTAGAAATGTAGACTTTGCCTACAACAAAGAAAGACCTATTTTACAAGACGTCAGCTTTACAATTCATCCAAAGCAAAAAGTAGCGGTGGTTGGATCTAGCGGCGCGGGCAAGTCTACCTTAGTTAAAGTCTTGTTTCGTTTTTACGATGTAAATAACGGCCAAGTCTTCATTGACGGTCAAGATACAAAAACCGTGACTCAAACATCGCTTAGAGAAAATATAGGAATTGTGCCGCAGGATACTGTGTTATTTAACGATACTATTTTTGAGAACATTCGTTATGGCAAACCAACTGCAACCGATGACGAAGTGTGGAAGGCCATAAAAATGGCGCATTTAAACGACTTTGTTAATTCCTTACCTGACGGTAAAGACTCAAAAGTAGGTGAGCGCGGATTAAAGCTGTCTGGCGGTGAAAAACAGCGAGTCGCCATTGCTAGAGTTTTATTAAAAGCGCCCTCAATTTTGGTATTTGACGAAGCTACTTCTTCGTTAGATTCAGGCTCGGAGCAAGCAATATTAAAGTCGTTGAGAGAGATTGCAGAAGGTCATACATCTTTGGTGATTGCGCATCGCTTATCAACCATTGTTGATGCTGATCAAATTGTTGTAATGGAGCAGGGCAGAGTGGTTGAAGTGGGCAATCATAAAACATTATTAGAAGCTGAAGGGCGTTATTACCATTTGTGGAAAATGCAAAACGACAAGCTTTAAGCTTGTCGTTATTGATATTTGTATTGAAGTTATTTAAAGCTTAAGCAACATGAGTCGCAGACTCCATGCTTTTGCGGCGCTTTTTAAAAAAGTTGATCATAAAAGTAGGATATAAAAAATAACCTTTATTACGTGAAATTTTTTTTATCAGTAAATACAAAGTCAGCATCATTAAGTACAGTACGTAAACTCCACCAATACCCGACGCAGCGCTTAGTGCAAATAAGTTATCGAGTTTGAATAACAGTAATAAAATGACACAAATACACCACATCTTGTGGAATTCAATACCAGGGTACGAGTGAAACTCAAAATACTTTAGCTTGTTATAATAGAGGTTTCCGTATTTGTCCCCTACATATTCCTTATGGGTTGACTGTCGGTATTGACGTTTCACTCTTGTTCCTCGTTACCAAACATAAACATCAGTGGCAGGTGGATTCTACTCGCCCATGACACTTCGTCATGTTTGTGGCCCGGGAAAAACTCTGTCTTCCATAAATCATTTGGATAGGATGCGGCAAAGATTGCATCGATACGCTTTTGCAACGGAGGATATACCGCGTCTAAAGTTTGATCGCCCAAGTCAAAATACACTTTATGGCCATCTAACTTGTTTATATTTTTTCGTATGTAGTCTTCAAACCCTTTTGGAAACGGATTGTCCACATCGTACATACCAGGCCAATGTGTCGACATAGCAATCGCACCGCCAAACACATCAGGTCTTTCTAGTAATGCATACCATGACATTAAGCCGCCCATGCTAGAGCCGCCAACAAAACGATGTGCTGGTCCAGAATGAACATTAAAGTTTTTCTCAATGAATGGCACGACTTCATTAGCTAAAAAACGAACGTAATTATCGCCGTAAAAGAAGTCACCTATAGGCGCAAAGGACTTTGACTGAAATGCCAGCCTAGTTTTTATAATTGTTCTGTCTAAAAGGGAAAGCTCTCGGTATACCTTTTCAGGGAAGTACTCAGGGTAACGCTTTTTACCCGCGTTCCAAATGCCAACCACAATAAAAGGTCTAACCTTTCCCTCTTTCATCAGCTTAGCTGCCGCTTCATCCACTTTCCATTCTTGGTTATTCCAAGTGTCAGATGAATCAAATAACATGTTGCCGTCGTGCATGTACAAAACGTCATATTTTTGGTCGTATGAATAATCTTCAGGTAACCAAACATCAATAGTTCGGCTTGATATAAATTCAGAATGAAAATCTTCAAAGCGTTTGATAACACCACTTGAAGGAATAGCAGATGGGTCGGCTTTGACCGCAAAAGTCATTAACAACACTATGTAAAATATTAGCTTTTTCATTAAAACTCCGTCTCTAAAAAACTATGAATTAATAGAATAAGATGCTTTGTGTTTTTGTGAATATAAAATTGGAATTAACTGATCCATATGTCTGTATGATTCTAGTGTACTCTTAAACCAGTCGTCTAAAAGTCTTGATGGATAAACCTTGTTAAACAAATAGAAATTAGCAAAACCACCTATTATTGGTACGTTCATGCCCATACTACCGTTTATTTGTATAGAGGTGCCATTTTTATTCGCAGTATATTTGTATTCTATACTTCCAATAGCATAACCAGCATGCAGAACGTCAAGCGTTAGGCCTTCGTCGCCAAAAGAGCGAATTTTATATCGCATTTGCCATTGCTCATCGTCAAAGCTGGATTGTTCTTGAAAGACAACTCCGTGTAAAAGGCGGTTATTTTGGGGCTCAGGCGAAGTGACAATAAAAAGATTACTGAGGGTTCGAGGTTGCGCAAGCTTAAACCAAGGTAAGCTTTGACCATTAAAGGTTAGCTTATTTTGAATTTGATTTTGATAAAACCAATGTAGCATTCTAGGTGTTACATTTATCAATTCTGATGTGGCGCTAAATTGATAGTGACCATTTGTAGACTTTTGTAGCTTCTGCGGCCTTAAACTCTCGTTTAATTCCGTCGATTTTAACACCCATGGATGTGCCATTACCGGCACGCTATCAAAGGTAGCTTGGGGTTTTAACCATAAGCCTGCTAGCAATAGTACTAGCAGGTAACCTGAAAATTTTAAAAAGTACTGCATAATAAGCTTTTTTATTTTTATTATTGCTTATAAGAAGGATCCTACCAGAACATCTTTAAGCCTTGCCACTGTGTATCGAACCCGTCCATTGGGCTACGAGTGAATCCTGAACGTACAAACTGATTCATTTTACCTTCGGTGTAAGCTAACAATAAATTAGCTAAAGCAGCGTCGTCAATTGGAAAGCTTTTGCCTTCACGAAGTTTACGCTCTCGTAAAACTTGCTTAAATTGTGTTTCAAGTTTCTCGAACAAAGACACAACACGTTCCCTTAATCGGTCATGCTCACCTAAAAGTGCATCACCAGTTAAAATAGCAGTAATGCCACGATTCATTTCTGCGAAACCAAGAATTAGCTTCATGATATTCTGAATGCGACCTTCCGTTGTTTTGTCTTTTTCTAAAATAACGTTAATACGGCTTAATAAAGTGTTTTCTATAAATTCAATTAACCCTTCATACATTCTCGCTTTGCTTGGAAAATGTCGATATAACGCAGCTTCAGAAACACCGACTTTCTCGGCTAGTTTAGCTGTTGTAATCCTTTGCCCCGCGTGGCTTTCTAACATCTCAGCAAGACATTGTAGAATTTGCTCTTTACGGTTACCCTTTTTAGCTGCAGGCATACTTCCCCTCGGCGCACATTGATAATTTAATGATTAAACTTTATTTAACTGCTCAAACACGACGTCTAATAAATCATAAGACAGGTGTTTTTTGGAATTCAGAGGTAAGTCCTTACTTCCATCATTCCAGTATACTTTTAACGCATTATTGTCAGAATTAAACCCTTGACCAGATACGGATACATCATTTGCACAGATCATATCTAGGTTCTTTTTGGTAAGTTTCCCTAATGCATATTTTTCTACCTCTTGTGTTTCGGCCGCAAAACCGATTACAAAAGGTCTATTTTTATTTAGTGCTGCTACATCAGCAACGATATCTGGATTTTTCACCATAGTGACGGTCATGTCGTCATCATTCTTTTTTATTTTCTGGTCGGCACAAATTTCAGGTCGATAATCGGCAACAGCGGCACAAGCAATAAATACATCTGACTGTTGTGCTAATTCTAACGCTGCGTTATGCATTTCTCGGGCACTTTGAACATCATAACGAAGCGTATCTCTTGGTGTTGAAAGAGAAACCGGACCAGCAATTAGATTTACTTTTGCGCCTAGCTCTGCCGCAGCTTCAGCAATGGCAAAGCCCATTTTTCCGCTTGAATGATTTGAGATATATCTAACTGGGTCAATTGATTCGCGAGTTGGACCTGCGGTAATTGTGATTGTTTTACCAGCTAATATTTTTGTATTTGATTTGAACATTGAAACGGTGCGTTCAACAATTTCACTTGGCTCAATCATGCGGCCTGCACCTACATCTCCACAAGCTTGTCCACCAACAGCGGGTCCCCAAATATGGACTCCACGAGAGGACAATACTGATAAGTTTTCTTTGGTAGCTGCATGGGCATACATTTGTTGGTTCATGGCTGGGCAAACAACAACTGGGGCTGGAGTGGCAAGTAATAGCGTACTTGCTAAATTATTGGCTAAACCTGCTCTCATGGTTGCCAGCATATCGGCCGATGCAGGACTAACAATAACTAGGTCTGCCCACTTGGCAAATTCAATATGACCCATTGCCGCTTCTGCGTTTGGATCTAACAAATCTTCAGCAACTGGTTCGCCACTAACTGCCTGCAAGGTCAAAGGGGTGATAAAAGCTTTACCGCCAGAAGTTAAGACCACTTTTACTTCAGCGCCTCGCTCTTTTATTCGGCGAATATATTCCGGCATTTTATAGGCAGCAATTCCGCCACTGATAATTAATAAAATGCGTTTATGGTTCAGTTCTGACATATATCGGTCGCTTTGAGTGGTTGTTAACCTAAAGCAGGCTATATTTTATATTCAAATTAGGTGCTTACTTTATCGGTTTTGAAACCATTTCACCATAAAAAACTCACATCAATGGCAAGGAGGCAAAATGTCGATACAACAATGGCGATTATCCGACCGACCAAGAGAAAAATTACTCAATCAAGGAGCTAGTTCATTATCCGATGCAGAGCTTTTAGCAATATTTTTTAGAACTGGCATATCGGGAATGGATGCCGTTAGTTTGGCTAACCATACGCTTCATGAATTTGGTTCACTCAATGCATTACTAAGCGCTAACGTTGAACAATTTACTGCAATTAAAGGCATGGGGCAGGCTAAGTTTGTGCAACTTCAAGCCGTTTTGGAACTCTCAAATCGATATTTTAGTGAGGTAATGAAGCGCGATACATTATTAGATTCGCCACAGGCGGTTCGCATTTATTTACATAGGTTATTAAGAGATGAGCCTTATGAGCAGTTTGTACTGGTGCACTTGGATAATCAACATCGTGTTATTAAAAGTGAGGTATTGTTTAAGGGCACGATTGACTCTGCAGCCGTTTACCCAAGAGTGGTTGTAGATACAGTAATTAAACACAATACAGCCGCTGTTATTTTTGCGCACAATCATCCATCAGGCATTAGTGAGCCAAGCCAATCGGATATTAGGTTAACGGAAAGATTAAAAGACGCGCTGTTACTCATTGACGTGAGGACTCTAGACCATTTCATTATTGGTAATGAAGAAGTGGTGAGCTTTGCTGAAAGAGGATTGATCTAACTTTTTGAATCACAGAAACGTCGCAAAAAAATTAACAATAAACGACGCCCCTTATTACTAGTTTTATTTTATGAGTTCTAAATACTTTTGTGTTGCTTGTTCAAGTCCAAATTTTTCACTCACTTCATTGATATCTATTGTGGGAGGTGACTTCAGTACTTGATTTATTTTATCCGCTAGCGCTTTATGATCGCCGGTTGGCACTAAAAAGTCAGCAAGGTTACCGGTTAAAATTTCATTAGGGCCAAAGTCACAGTCTGTGCTCACAACAGGTGTACCGCATATAAGGCTATCGATCAGGTTCATCCCTAAACCTTCAAAGTCTGAACTTGATACTAAAGCTTTCGCATTTTTAATCCAAACATAAGGGTTGTCTTGGAACTGTGGCGTAATTACTCTGTCAGCGACACCATAACGTTTTGCAAGTTTGAGTGCCTTAGGTATATTTTTACACAGCAATACTAGTTTTATATCCGGGACTAATCTCAACGCTTTAAAAAGAATGTCATGACGCTTCTGTTTTACAACTCGACCTGCGTGAATAAGGTAAGGTTCATTAGGGATGTCAGGGTTTGTTGCTTCAGAAGCGGTTACAATCTCAGCTTTATTAATCGGATTATAAATTGTAGTTACGCTAGCTGGTTTTATAAGCTTTCCAGATAGTGCTTCTTGAGCTACGCCTTCACTTACAGCAACAATATGTTTGTTGTTATAAGCTTTCTTCTGCCTCAGCTTTCTGAATAACTTTAACGGGCCCAACTTACCTTCTCTTTTAATTTCTTGGGCCATGGCATTATGCAAAACGTAGTAAATGTTTTTAAATGAACATAGATTTGCAACTTGGCAAGAAGGGTCAAGGTTAGCCAAGTGAAGATTAAATTTACCGACACTTTTTTCCGTTTGTAAGACAAGTTGCTGCATGTCTCTTGCTGTTTGCTTTAACCGACCCGTCGAAGTACTTTTACGATGGCAGGTGGTTTCGTACAAAACGCTATAATTTAAACTCTTATCCGTATATTCAATACGAGGCTCTAAGATAAAAAAGTGAACATAATGACCTTGATACTGCATTTGTCGCGCTAACGTTATCATTACCTTCTCAGCGCCGCCGCCGCCAAGGCTATCAATAAATATGGCAATGTTTCGTTTTGTCATTAATGTCATCTTGTTAGGATTTAGAGTTAAGCGGAAGAAATTTGAAGCATCATAATATCGTAAAACGCCTAGAATATAACGGAAATATTAAAAAAAGCTTGTTTACGTCGATCATCTCCTTAGAATCTTATTCTAATGATGAGTAAAAGAACTCTTTTTTTAGGTTAGGTTGTTTAAATTAGGTATATGAAAAAAATTAAATATTTGTTTATATCGCGGGTATCGTCTCATTATCGCTACTATCGTAAGCTTACGAAATTCTTAGGCGATGAGGCTCACCTACAAAAACTAAAGTTTTTCGCTTTTCCTCGACCATCATTTTTCTCACAAGTTAATGACCTTGATTTAGATGACCTAGTTAATGTACATGTTGAAAGAAAGAAAGTTAGGCACCCAATTCTAAATACTAACCCTATATTGCTAGGTGCTATTACTCGTTACTATCGTTTTATTGAAAAGTGCAGAGCAAGTTACTATTTTAGCTATTTCTCTAGTCATGATATCGATACTGTCATTGTCTGGAATGGCATGAAGCAACCAAATAAAACACCTTATGAAGTCGCCAAAGCATGCGGTATCAAAACTCAATTGTTTGAAAACGGGTTGCTTCCAAATACAACAGTACTTGATCCAAAAGGTGTGAACGCTTTAAATTCAATGCCTAGAGATGCAAACTTCTATTTAAACTGGGACTCAGGCTCCACTGAAAAAAGTGAGTTGTCGTCTAATTTAGTGAAAAGAGCACCACATAAGAATCGGAAATCTGATGATGCCCAAGTGACATTGCCAGAACGATTTATCTTTGTTCCATTTCAAGTGCCGAATGACACCCAGATTGTTTGTCACTCACCATGGATTAAATCAATGGAAGCTTTTTACGAAGAACTCGAAAAAGCAGTTAGCTTTATGGATTCGGACGTAAAGTTTGTCGTTAAAGAACATCCATCTTGGCCGCGCTCATTTGTAGATTTACACCATAAAAATCCACAAATTATTTTTGCAAATAACAATGAAACGTCATCACTCATTCAAGAGTCCGAAGCTGTACTAACAATAAACTCAACTGTAGGTATTGAAGCATTATTGTTGAACAAAAAAGTGATCACGTTAGGCAATACCTTTTTAAATATTCAAGGTCTGGTAAAGCACTGCCAATCGCCCAAAGAGTTAGCAGATGCGATCACTGAACTTAAGATCTGGAACTTTGATCCTATTTTACGTGTTCAGTTCTTAGATTATTTAGCCAATGAATATTTAATCAAACAAAGTTGGAATAACTTATCTAACGAGCAAGAGCATTTTAGAGAAGTAAAAGCTAGGCTGGAAACTCCTTACCAAGTTGATTAGTACTTTATTAGGAGAACAGTGAAAGATCTCGTTGTTCATCTAGGTTTTCGTTTAAATATCCGTTAGTTAAAGTGGCGAAGTGAATTTAATTTGAAATGAAGCCAGTAAAAGTGATCTTTTCTTTGTACTGTTGCCGAAAAAAAAGTAGAATACGCGCCACTAAATTAGTCACTCTGACGTTATATTTTCCAGATTTTGATTGTAAAAAGACCAATATCGAGTTTTTCGAGGTGCGAACACGAATTAACTTGATCTTTAGCGTCAAATTCTGTATAAATTGCGCCCTTTCAAATGCCCGGGCAAATAATTAGCCGTAAGGGTTAATTAGATTGGCGTCAGAATTTAAGTTTTGGAGTAAATTGACATGTCAAAAGTGTGCCAAGTAACTGGCAAGCGTCCTACAGTTGGTAACAACCGTTCACACGCTCGCAATGCTACACGACGTCGTTTCTTGCCTAACCTACAAACTCACCGTTTTTGGGTTGAAAGTGAGAAGCGTTTCGTTAAATTACGTTTATCTACTAAAGGTATGCGTATCATCGATAAAAATGGTATTGATTCAGTGCTTGCAGATATGCGTGCAGCTGGTCAAAAGGTTTAAGGAACTAAATCATGCGTGATAAAATTCGTTTAGTTTCAACGGCTGGAACTGGTTATTTTTATACAACTGATAAAAATAAGAAGTTAATGCCTGAAAAGATGGAAATCAAAAAATTTGATCCAAAGATCCGTAAGCACGTGATCTTCAAAGAAGCTAAAATTAAGTAAGCTTTAAATTGATTCTATTGAAACTTTTGCAAAAGTTTTAAAAACCCAGCCAAGTGCTGGGTTTTTTGTATCTTCAAATCCCTCATTCACAGCTTTTCCTTAATTTTCTTCCTATAAGTTGCTAATCTTTAAGAATCTTATTTAAAAAGAAGAATCAATCTTATGCGTCTTTCTCAAAAAGGCTGGAACAACGTTCTTATTTTCGCCTGTTTATTTATGATTATTCTGTTTAACTACACGAGTAATATGTTTGCTACAAACTCAGAAAAAATGGCTGTTGAGCCTTTGGTGCCAAACTCTAAGCTAGTGCAAGCTATCGACTTTAGTGGTATTGAAATTCAAAGGTTAGGGGCGAGTTGGCGAGTGTTAAGTAAAATCCCTACAGCGACTATCTCCAATCCTGAGGAATACGTAGACACATGGGTTCAACAACCTCTTGAGCAAATTGAGTCAGTGCCTTTAGTTTTAGACAGCGCGGTGTCATTGCCTGTTGTAGTTTGGTTAGCGGGTAACGAAGAGGGTTTAATTTTTGAATTTGTCATCGATCACCAAGAGCAGTCCGTATACGTACAAAACAAAATGACGGGAAATTGGTATGCGTTAAAGTATTCGATGCTACCTCAGTTTATCCCAAGAGAGCTTTTAGATGCCTGAATTACCAGAAGTAGAAGTCAGTCGGCTAGGTATATCACCTCACATTACCGACCAAAAAATATCAAAAGTGATAATCCGCAACCCTAACTTGCGTTGGCCGGTTCCCGATGATGTGAAAAGCGCAGAAGGACAAGTGGTTGACTCAGTGAGTCGAAGGGCTAAATACCTGTTATTAAATACCAAAGTAGGTAGTATTATTTTGCACTTGGGAATGTCAGGTAATTTGCGAGTCGTTGATAAGTCGGTACCATTATTAAAGCACGATCATATTGATATTGAATTTGGCAATGGCGCGGTACTTAGATTAAACGATGCTCGTCGTTTTGGAGCTTGTTTATGGCAGGCGCCAGACACACAGCATGAATTAATGGGAAAACTTGGCCCTGAGCCATTAACCGACGACTTTACAGATATTCATTTGTTCGAAAAATCCAGAAACAAACAAGTTGCTGTGAAGAACTTTATAATGGACAACCATGTTGTGGTTGGCGTAGGTAATATTTATGCCAACGAAAGTTTGTTTAAGGCTGGTATACATCCCAATCGGGCGGCAGGGAAGATATCGAAAAAACGATATGAAGTTCTTACTCAACATATTAAAGAGACTTTGGCGAACGCCATAAAGCAAGGCGGAACAACGCTTAAAGACTTTATACAAACCGACGGTAAACCGGGCTATTTTGCGCAAGAACTTTTAGTTTATGGGCGCAGCGGCGAAGCGTGTGTAAAGTGTGACCAAAAGCTAAAAGAAATAAGATTAGGACAGCGCAGTACCGTATTTTGCGGGCATTGCCAACGATAACTAAGTGGGAAACGATGGAATTTTTAAATACGCTACAAGCTACTTTTAACGAAGGTAAAACAAAACCTCTGTCATGGCGGAAGTCGCAATTGTTAGCATTAAAAGAATGTTAATGGAAAACGAAAATGCAATATATGACGCGCTATCTTCTGACCTTAGTAAGTGTCAATTTGAAGCTTACGTTTCTGAATATCAATATGTATTAAAAGACATTAAGCACTCTATTAAGCAGCTAAAGTCTTGGAGCAAACCGCAACACGTTTCCACACCAATGTTAGCGCAACCTGGTCGAAGCTTTATACGTCCAGAGCCATACGGTACTGTGTTAATTATGGGAGCATGGAATTATCCATTGCAACTAGTTTTAAGTCCTATGGTGGCTGCTATAGCCGCTGGTAACTGTGTTGTATTGAAACCATCAGAACTTGCTGCGGCAACATCAACACTGCTTGCTACTTTAATTCCTAAATATATGGATGCCAGTGCTATCGCCGTTTATGAAGGTGGTGTTGAAGAAACTACAGCGCTATTAAAACTCCGATTTGACTACATCATGTATACCGGTAGTGAAAACGTTGGGAAGATAGTGATGCGTGCGGCCAGTGAACATCTAACCCCTGTTACCCTAGAGCTTGGTGGCAAGAGTCCGTGCATTATTGACGCCGACGCAAATCTTAAAGTGACGGCCGATCGTTTGATATGGGCAAAGTTTTTAAATGCCGGGCAAACCTGTATTGCACCAGATTACGTGCTAGTTGAGCGCAAACACTCAAAAGCGTTAATTGAAGCTTTAAAACAGTCATTATTAAAGCAGTATGGTGAGTCTGCAAAAGAGTCGCAAGACTATGGCAGGATCATTAATCAGCGTCACTTTGACCGTATATCTGAGTATGTTGCTGCCGAATCTGACACGATTGTGCATGGTGGACAGGTTAGTCGCGATGAAAAGTATATTGAACCAACACTGATGTTAAACCCTGATTTAACCAGTGGTGTGATGCAAGAAGAGATCTTTGGACCTGTGTTGCCAATTATCGAAGTGGAGTCGCTACAAGAATCAATAGATTTTGTTAACAGTCGTGAAAAACCATTGGCGCTATATATGTTCAGCAACAATGATAAGAATGTTAAATTAGTCACTCAGCGAACGAGCTCTGGCACCTTATGTATCAATGATGCCGTTATATTCATGGTGAACCATAACTTACCATTTGGTGGTGTAGGCAATTCGGGCATGGGGAGTTATCACGGTAAATGGGGATTTGATACGTTTAGTCACCTCAAGCCAATTATGCATCGTAGCTTTTGGGCAGATGCACCAATCAGATATGCACCTTATACATCGCTTAAAAAGAAACTATTTAAATTAGTGGCTAAATTATAAAGATAAATGGCGGGGTAGCGGCTTAATTAATATGACGTTATTTCTGCTAAGTCGTCTCTAAAGCCGTTGTACTGGCAGTATATGCTGTCGTCAAAACGGGCGATGATATTGCTGGTACAATATCGATGTGCAACATCCGCATCAATATAAATAAGATCGCCCGCATTACAAGGATGCGGGCTTTTTCTTACGTAAACGTTTTCGCATTGAGTGTATTTAGGCTCATAATTTTTCGTTGAAAAATCATTCACTTTAACTTCCCAAAGAAAAACAACGGTGACCGCAATAATAAGTGCAGCAATAACACCAATTAGTGACTTGTTCACTGTTGTTTCTCATCACGTTTCATTTTTTAAGCGTCCAATTTAGCAAAATAAACTTTAGCTGCGGCTTTTACTTTTGGTGCTAAAAGGAACGCAGAAAGCATTGTTGGAATAGCCATTAAGCCATACATACCAATCATGAAATTAAACACAACGTCGAGCGTTACAATACAACCAGCAACGATAGACAATAGATAGAACCATTTATATAAGTGGGCATTTTTGTCACCTACCATAAAGGCAAAACATTTTTCACCGTAATACCAATAGGTAAACATGGTTGATGCAGCTAAGAACAGAATTTGAATAGCGAGCAGTATCTGGCCAACTAAACCTAGTTCTTGACCAAACACTTGCATGGTCAGTTCAACGCCTTTAACACCTTCAACGTCTTGCCACATGCCAGATGCTAAAATCACGAGAGCAGTACAAGTACAGATTAATAGCGTATCGATCATTGGACCTAACATACCAACCAACCTTCTCTTATTGGCTCGTCCGTTTTAACTGCACCGTGTGCTAGAACTTCAGTACCAATACCGGCTTCGTTTGAGAACACACCGCGTGAAACACCAATAATGATGACACCTAAAATACCTCCTGATATTGCTTCAGCTTTAAAAGCTTGCACAAAAATACTAGAAAATATGGCCGGTATCTCAGGTAAATGGTTAAACAGAACCGCAAGTGTCATTAAGAAATAACTAATAGCCATGATAGGAACTAAACGACTCGTTACATAAGCAACGCGTTTTAAGCCACCTAAAATTACGCCGGCAACAAGGGCCGTAATAACAACCGCTATAATGGCATTGAACATCATTGGGTTAGTAACCCAACTATCGGGAACCAATTCCTCTCTAAATGCAGCCGTTAATTGGTTAGCTTGAAACGATGGAATAGTGCCAAACAAGCCAGCAAATGCGAACAATAGTGCAAGCGGTTTCCAACGTTTACCAAGGCCTTCCATGATGACGTACATTGGACCACCATGAACATCTCCATTTTCATCTGTTTTACGATACATAACACCAAGTGAACAGGTGAAAAATTTAGTGGAAACACCTAGTAATGCCGTTAGCCACATCCAGAAAACCGCACCTGGACCGCCAGCGGTAATTGCGAGTGCCACGCCACTAATATTACCCATGCCCACTGTACCGGCTAGCGCTGCCGATAGTGCCTGCGCGTGAGTAAGGTCACCCTTTTCTGAATCATGATCATGCTTGCCTGTTAGTAAGCTGATGCCATGAGACAAGTAACGGAAGGGAATTAACCGCGAGTATATTGAGAAAAAGATACCGCCGCCAACAAGCCACACTATCATTGGCATTCCCCATACAAAATTGGAGAATGCGGCTGTTACATTAATTAACCATTCCATCTAAAAATCCTAAACGTTATTATTATTTTTTCTGCTTTTTTGCCAAACATAAACTATCCACAGAGTTAACAGTAGCAGTGGAATACACATAGTTAGCAAACTATTCCAACCGTACGACTTTATTACCCACCCAGCGGAGAGCGATGCTATGGCTTGGCAAGAGAACATTATCAAGTCGTTAAACCCTTGCACTCTAAACCGTTCTTCTGGCTCGTAGCTCTTGGGAAGCAAGGATGTTGCAGATATGAACATAAAGTTCCACCCAACACCTAACAGTACCAATGACGCCCAGTAATGAACATACTCTTTTCCTAAAAATCCGATCAATAGGCATAAAAAGAAGATAATAACGCCAGAAATGATCATTTTTTTGTGACCAAAGCGCTTTACTAAAGAGCCAGTGAAAAAAGAAGGCAGATACATGGCGATAATGTGACTTTGAATTACCCATTTAGTATCGGCCATATCAAAGCCATGATGAACATGCATACTGATAGGTGTTGCGGTCATAATGAAACTCATGACACTAAATGCAACGGTTGCAGAAATTATGGCAACGAGGAAGATTGGTTGGGAGATAATCGTTTTTAACGATCTAGCTTCGCCTTCAACCTGGCTGGTGGCTTTATGAACATCCACATACTTTGAAAGAAGTAATAAAGCAGGAATATAAAGAAGTGACATAACTGCAAAAGAGCCGACAAATTCAATGTCGAAAATATCCTTTCCAACATAGGCAATCTCGGGCCCAATATAAGCGGCAATTAATCCTGCTATCAACATAACAGAAATGGCTTCACTGGCATGTTGCTCTTTAACAGACTCCATAGCGGCAAAGCGGAACTGCTGGGAGTTTGCAATCATAAAACCGAAGTTAAAGATGGTGAAACAGAACATCCAAAAGTGCTGTAAGTAAATGGCATAACTAGTTATTAAGCAGTTTATCAACCCCCAACTCGCAGCAAGCAAAAAGCCTTTTTTACGACCAATTGTTGCGAGCAGCTTTACGGCGGGCAACATATAACAAGCAATGCCAACAATCATGCAAGCAATAGGCAGAGTTGCTAAAACAGGAGATGGGGCGAGCTTTAACCCAACAAAACCACCAACAAAAACAACAACAGGGCCAATAGAGCCCATTAAGGCTTGAGCGAACATCAGTAGCCAGACGTTCTTATGCATGTTTGAAAACACAGGAATTCCAATTTGAACTAGTATTAATAGAGAAGGGCAAACCTGTTAAGTTAGATTCAACCATGTAGTATGGTATGACTATGTGAAAGTTTCACCTTTAACGCAAGAGGAAAAACATGAGGATTTTTAATCTTTTATTTATCGCAACTAGCTTGTTCGTGTCTTTTGGTAGTTTAGCGAATGAAAAGGCTAACAAGTCAGCCGTCAGTTTTGAAAACCCAAAAGAGTTTCGCGATATTAAAGCGAGTGATGAAAGTCAGAAGCGGTTTACCTCGCGATTGCAAAATAAGTTACAAGACTATATCCAAAAGTTATCTAAAAAACTGCCGGCAGGTTATTCGTTAAATATTGTATTCACTAATATCGATCTAGCTGGCCGAGTAGAGTATAACTTTAACATGAGCCGAGAGATTCGAGTGGTAAGGCAGCATGACTGGCCACGCTTAAACTTTAAAGCAGAACTTCTTAAAGACGGCAACGTGATACAAAACCAAGACTTCGAACTAAAAGACTTAGCATTTATGGATCGCTCAATTGGGCGACTCTCTTCTGGAGATACGCTTCGATATGAAAAAAGAATGTTAAAAGAATGGTTTACCAGGGATAAATTTTTCAGAATTTAATAAAATCGGGCGAGTAAAGCAAAGTGTAAATGTTTGTAAATTAAAGGGCATTCAAATTGACAACAAACTTGATGGTGGCTAATATTTGGCCGTTGATAACAAGGAGAGATTCATGAAATTTTTACATTCAATTATTCTTATTTCGCTGATGAGTTCAGCAGCTTTTGCCGATGAAAAAAAAGCAACGGTTACTTGGAAAAACCCAGATAATTACGTTGATATCGATTCTGCTGACGACCATAAAGATAACTTTAGAACAAAGGTGTTTACTCAGTTAGAGTTGGAGATAGAAAAGTTAGCAGGTGAGTTACCAGAAGGTTATAGCATTGACATGGAATTTGTTAATGTAGATTTAGCCGGTACAGTAGATCATAGTTTTCAGATCACGCGAAAGATGAGAGCTATTCAAGAAAGTACGGTTCCTGCCTTTGCATTTAATCTAGTATTAAAGCAAAACGGAAAGCCTATCTTAAAAGGACCTATCCGATTGCAAGACCGTCACATCATCGCTAGGGGTGAGAGAATCAAGGCGTTTAGTGGTATGGAATCATTTAAAATAGAAAAGCGACTGTTAAATAATTGGTTTTCTGGTGATTTAGTTAAAATCATCAAGAGTTGGGAAGAGAATAAAGACTCGCTTGTGGCAAACAGGTAGTCATAAGCAGGCAGTCATAAAGGCAAGCAACTAGAAGTCGCTTGCCTTTTTATTAGCTACAAGTTGCTTCTCTTACTGAGTCAATAAATACATTCTCCACGGGCACATTGCTCATACCGCCAACACTGCCAGTTTCTAACAGCTTCAATTGCATCTACGACGTCCATGCCTTCAATAACACCGCCAAACACTGTATAGCCATAACCATCACTGGCTTCGTTTTGGTTTAAGAATGAGTTATTTACGGTATTAATAAAAAACTGAGAAGTGGCTGAATTTGGTGCTGACGTTCTTGCCATCGCAATACGACCACGGTAATTTTTAGTCCATTTCTAGATTCAAGGTCAATGGCATCTGCTGTTTCTATTCTATTTAGTTCGGCATCAAAACCACCGCCTTGGATCATAAAATTGGCAATCACTCGATGAAAAATAAGTTCATCGTAAAATCCAAGCGTTGCATAATTCTTAAAGTTTTCGGCTGTGGCCGGTGCGTATTTCTCATCAACTGCTAGTTTAATTAGGCCAAAGCTCGTTGTCATATCATAACAAGCGTAATTGCCTCTAGAAACATCAATAGCTGCACTGCTGTCATTGGCTAATACAGGATAATCAGGAGCAGGCTCACTGCTTGATTCATCCGAACCACAACTGATAAGTAAACTGGCGGATAATACAGAGACTAATAGGGTGCGAAACATAGGTCTAAATTCCATATATTGTTAATTATTTTTATTTGAGTGTACGGAGTTCATACAACCTTCACAAGCCCATCTATCATAAAAAAATAGCTCTGTTATTATGAGCATAATTAAAAATAAAATAACGGAATTTATCATGCAACAGCAAATTTTAACGATGTTGACTATGCAAGATGAGATGAATACAAAGGTTCATCCAGAGTGGCGCAAACAGGGCTTTGCTTGGCATAGAGCTATGTGGGTTGAATTGGCAGAAATGTTAGATCACTATGGTTGGAAGTGGTGGAAACACCAACAGCCAGATATTGAACAGGTTCACTTAGAACTAATTGACATTTTTCACTTTGGCCTAAGTGCTAGGTTAGTATCAGGTGAGTCTGTAGACGTTATTGCAAATAGTGTTGAGGAGTTACTTAAAACACCAAACAAAGAAGCATCGTTTGCCGAAACTATTGAAACTATGGTTGCTAACACGCTTGCTACAAAAGGTTTTGATGTTGCTACGTTTGCAGGCTTGATGGAGCAAAGTGAATTAAGTTTTGATGAGTTATTCCGTCATTACGTCGGTAAAAATGTATTAAACTTTTTTAGACAAGATCACGGTTATAAAACGGGCGAATATATTAAAATTTGGAATGGCAAAGAAGACAATGAAGTATTAATGGACGTTTTACGTTCAACGGATGCTTCACAAGCTGATTTCAAAGACAAAGTTTACCAAGGTTTAAAAGCAGCTTATCCAGCGTAGTATAAACTGCATAAAAAAAGCGCTCAACGAGCGCTTCTTATGTTTAAAGCAACGAAATAACTTGCTGCTATAAAACGAATATTAACCTGTTTTGCAGTCTAACGATTACTTTATAGCACCTTTAAACTCGCTTAGAGTGCTATGAAGCGCGTGCAGTTTTTTCACTACGCTCTCAATTTCATGTTTTTGCATCGCTGGAGTTTGGTTAGACTCTTTGATTTGTAAAATTTGCTCAGCGGTTTCTTCTAGGTAAGGCATAAACTTTTTAGCCGAGCAGTTAAATCCGGCTTCTTCCTTAAAGATATTGCCAAACTTACCGTGGCCCTGTTTTTTTAATTCATCTATAGACTTATCGGCGTCGATGGCTTTGCGATATAACTCTTTTAAATTCTCTTCAAGACTAACGATTAAACTTTCCACTCAAGATTTTCCTGCATTTTCCGATAACTGATAGTGGCTAGTTTAACCGAAATTAACTAGGCTAAACAGCGAGACATCCAATTTAAGTAATTTTATTGGTACCTTGAATAAACAAACCAGGAGAAAAACTGTGTTCGTTTCATCATCAAGTAATGGAATCGCCTCACAAGCAATGGAAGGTGGCGAGGCATTGGCGGCTAACTTAGCCAAAAGTGCGCAGGAGATTGAAGGTCAGGCCGCATTGCAGCTATTAGCAAGTACGGCTCAACTTCAACTTGCAACGCCCTCTGTTGGCAGTACAGGTGGACTAATAGGGACTACAATTAATATTACCGCATAACGTAATGTTATTTGGTGCTGGCTTTACAGCTTAATGCGCCATCGTAATCCTAGGTTGTTAGGGGAGAGTTAGAGGCTAATTGGCGTTTTGCTGGCCTCTCCCCCTATTTCTCTCACTAACTTAGGCATTAAAAAACCAGGCAATTCTACTAACATTTGTCCATAAACTCGTTTAGCGTCAGCCTCGTCTACGTTGAAGTGACTCGCACCATCAACCTTATCAAATAAATGTAAGTAATAAGGCAGTATCCCAACCTCAAATAATCGTTCACTCAAGTTGACTTGTGTTGCAACGTTATCATTGATGTTCTTGAGTAAAACGGCTTGGTTTAACAGGGTGCAATTAGCTTGCTTTAACTTTAGTAAACCATTGGCCAGCTCAGGTGAAATCTCATTTTCATGATTAATGTGCAAAACCATTATGGTTTTTAATCGGCTGTTTTTAAGAATGTCACAAAGAGCTTGTGTAATTCTTGATGGAATTACCACCGGCAGTCGAGTGTGGATACGTAAACGTTTAATATTTGGAATGAGCTCTAGTTGCGATACAAACCATGAGGTGGCATCGTCTTTTGCCATTAGTGGATCGCCTCCACTTAAAATCACTTCATTTATTTCAGAGTGATCCTCTAAATATTGTAAATGTTGTTTAAGTTGCGATTTATTTACCGAATTATCTGCATATGGAAAGTGTCGTCTAAAACAATAACGGCAATTTACAGCGCAGCCGGTTTTGAACATGATAAGCACCCTAGACTTGTATTTATGCAATAAGCCAGGTTGCGCTGAATTGTGTTCATCAAGTGGGTCGGTAATAAACCCTGCTTTGGTCTCAAACTCCTGAACACTAGGCATCACTTGCTTTAGCAAAGGATCGTCTATGTCACCTGGCATCATTAATTTAGCGAATGGCTTTGGTACGCGCATCGAAAAAAGGCGTCTGGCTTCGCTGTGTTGGTCTATATTTTCAGTACTTATTTGTAAAAATGACAGCAAATCATCCAGTCGTGAGAAGCTTTGTTTCAATTCTTTTTGCCATTGGGGCTCAACAGATAGGTTTGCTTGTTGTATCATTCGTTTCACTTATATTTTGGTATTAATCTACTTAGAGGATGACATGGCTTCATTCAGCACAAACCAATTTAAAGCTGGCCTAAAATTAATGATCGACGGCGAGCCTTGCAATATTTTAGAAAATGAAATTGTTAAACCTGGTAAAGGCCAAGCTTTTAACCGTGTTCGCATCCGTAAATTAGTTAGCGGTAAAGTTCTAGAGAAAACATTTAAGTCTGGCGAATCAGTTGAAGGTGCAGACGTAATGGATACTGAACTAGCTTACTTATATTCAGACGGCGAGTTCTGGCACTTCATGAACAACGATACATTCGAGCAGATTGCTGCTGATGAAAAAGCCGTTGCGGATTCTGTAAAGTGGCTAGTAGAAAACGACGTTTGTACGCTAACGTTGTGGAATGGTAACCCAATTGCAGTAGCACCGCCTAATTTTGTTGAATTAGAAATTACTGAAACAGACCCAGGCCTTAAAGGTGATACAGCTGGTACTGGTGGTAAACCAGCTACATTAAGCACAGGTGCGGTTGTACGTGTTCCTTTATTCGTGCAAACGGGTGAA
This sequence comes from Psychrosphaera haliotis, assembly GCF_009728465.1. Taxonomy (GTDB): domain Bacteria; phylum Pseudomonadota; class Gammaproteobacteria; order Enterobacterales; family Alteromonadaceae; genus Psychrosphaera; species Psychrosphaera haliotis. The sequence goes on along the minus strand of NZ_WOCD01000005.1, from coordinate 445,901 downwards.
GTGATTCGTGTAGATACTCGCAATGGCGAATATGTTGGTAGAGCACAAAAATAACTCTAATAAGTTAAATGCGTACCTTTAAAAGTGTGCGTTTAGCTTTATGAGTTAGCACAAATTAACATGTGCATAAAAATTAAGAGTCGCGTAGAGGCTCTTTTTTTGTTTTTAATTTAACGTATCGGATTACAAAGAAACATAAATATGAACAATAGCACCTCTTGGCAACCCAGCAGCAACATCGAAACTTTAAAGCAACGTGCGGCCTTTATCTCTGATATTCGTCATTTTTTTGCAAGTCGTCATGTTGTAGAAGTGGAAACGCCACTGTTAAGTCAGGGCACTGTTACTGATGTTCATTTAGATGCATTTAATACAAACTTTGAGCACGATACGTCCGGCGAAAATAAAACACTTTATCTTCAAACATCTCCAGAATTTGCTATGAAAAGACTGCTTTGCGCCGGTTCAGGTCCTATTTTTCAAATATCTAAAGCTTTTAGAAACGAAACCGCTGGGCGATTTCATAATCCTGAGTTCACTATGCTTGAATGGTACAGGCCAGACTTTGATGAACATCAGCTAATGGATGAACTTGATGACTTGCTACAACATCTTCTTAATTGTGAGCGCGGATTAAGAGTCAATTATCAGCAGGTTTTTATAGAGACTTTAGGTATAGACCCAATGCAGGAGTCATTGGAAGAGTTAAAGGTAGTAGTGTTATCACATAGCCCAAATGACGATTGGGTTGAGGCAGAAACGAACAAAGATACGTTGCTGCAATGGTTATTCAGCATCCTAATTGAACCTACACTTGGTTTTGACCCAAAAAGTAAAAGTTGGCAGCCTTGTTTTGTTTATGACTTTCCATCTTCGCAAGCGGCATTAGCTAAAGTGAATTCAGAAAATGAACAAGTATCCCATCGATTTGAGCTTTATTTTAAAGGCGTAGAATTGGCGAATGGTTATTTTGAGCTGCAAAGTGAAGTAGAGCAGTTGCAACGATTCGAAAAAGACAATCAGCAACGACTAAGCATTAATAAAGCTGCTAAACCAATAGACCACAACCTGATAGATGCACTTACGGTAGGCTTACCGTCTTGTGCTGGCGTTGCCGTTGGCATCGATAGGTTGTTCATGCTAAAAGTTGGTGCAAAATCTATTGCGGACGTTATTAGCTTTGATGTCTCTCGCTGCTAAACCTAAACCTAAACCTAAACCTAAACCTAAACCTAAACCTAAACAAAGATTGATAGATTCGTTTTTAAATGGCTCAAATAACCAATTAACCAATTAACCAAATAAACCCGACAAGGTTTGTTTGAGTCCGTCTAGCGAAATTGGTTTAGTAAGTTTATGTTTAAAGAGTTTTTCATTTTCGTGAGAAAAAACATCTGCAGTTAGTGCAACCACTATGCTATCTGGGTCATGTGCTTTTATCAGTTCGGTTGCTTCAAAGCCATTAATATCAGGAAGATTAATATCCATTAAGACTAAATCAAACTCATGGTTTTTATACAGCTCGGCGCTTTCTTTTCCTAAGTCCGTAAGGGTTACCACGCAATTTAAGTTTTCTAACATCGCCTTAACCAAGACCTGGTTTATCATGTTGTCTTCGACAACTAAAATACGGAGTCCTTCTGGAATAGGTTTTTCAATACTTTCTTCTGTATTTGCAGAAGCTGCTGGCGGTGGAGTCAGTGGAATAGAAATACTAACGTGGGTACCAACATTAACTGAACTTTTTAGTGAAATTTCACCTTCCATAAGCTCAACCAAACCTAGCGTAATACTCAAGCCTAAGCCTGTTCCTCCTGCGCTTTTTGACCTACTTGATGGTACTTGTCAAATATTGTCGGTAAGTCTTCTTCTGCTATACCGATACCTTGGTCAATAATATCGATAAGTATTAGGTTATTTTCAATCTTTAGATTGAGTTGTATCGTTGAATCGGACGGTGAAAACTTTATGGCGTTGCTCACTAAGTTAATGACGATTTGTGAAAACTTGCCTGCGTCGAGGTATACGTCAAAATTACTGTCCGACGTATATGAGTGAACAATTTTAATGTTACTTTGTGAAGCTTTAACATTAAGCATGTTTAATAAGTTGTCTAGCGTGTCGCATATATCAAATTGATTAGGCTCAAGTTCCATTTTACCCGCTTCAATTTTACTTAAATCTAATACGGCGTTAATCATCGACAACAAGTGTTTCGAACTGAAATCTATGTTTTCTAGGTAGGTTTTAGCAATAGGTGTTTTTAAATACTCTTCGGCATTATTTAATACTAAATCAGTGAAGCCTAAAATAGCATTAAGAGGAGTACGGATTTCATGAGACATGTTAGATAAAAATTCAGTTTTGAACTGATTCGCCTGCTCTAAACGTTTTGTCTTAACTCTCAACTCAAGTTTACTAATAACTTCGCTACCAAGGATCTTCAACGCTTTTCGTTGGTGCTCAGCTAACTTTTTAGGCTCTCGGTCGATAACACATAAGGTGCCAATAGGAAGACCATCAGGAGAAATTAAAGGCATGCCTGCGTAAAACCGAATATCTGGATTGCTAGTGACTAATGGATTGTCAAAAAAGCGTTCATCTTTTGTTGCATCTTCAACTTCAAATACTTCATCTTGAAGAATGGCATGGCTACAAAAAGCGATATCGCGCTCCGTCTCATTTGCGCCTAAACCTACTTTGCTTTTGAACCACTGCCGGTTTGGGTCAACTAAGCTAATTAAGGAAATTGGCGTACCGCATATTTCCGAAGCTAACTCAGTCAAGTCATCAAAAGATTTTTCGGCCTCGGTATCAAGAACTTCGTATTCCAAAAGTTTTTGTATACGAGCTGATTCGTTTTTGTGCAGAGGTGCGGACTTCATTTACTGCGTTCCTTATTTAGAACAGTTCGATCGCTTCATCATTTGAAGTAGTATTGAGCTCTTTTTTAAATATTTCAATAGCCTCTGTAATAGTAGCACCGTTCATTACTGCCTCATACATAACAACTTCACTATCGATGCTATAACTGCTTTTAATTCTAGTTCTCAAACACTGCCAGTCGTCAGGGTTATCAAGTTTTTCGTTATCGCTAAGTATTTCAGATAATAAAATAAGGTTTTTTTGAACATGATCAAGTCGCTGCGCTAGGCGATCATAAAATTGAAAAGCAACAATAGCCCCGTTTACCTTTTGGTACATTAATGCCGCTTCTTGTTTTAGTTCAGGAGGGCACTCGGATTTATTTTGCATGTTTAAACAAAAGCTTGCTAAATCTTGAAAAGAATCGCCAATTTGCTCAATGGAGTTTTCGCCATCTAGCATTCCGGTTTGTATTTGAGCTACATTCAAAGCTAGTAATCTAGCGGTTTCAGAACGAAAGCAAAGATCTGGCTTAGGCGTCAAATTAATAGACATACACGCTCTCCTAACTAGTAGGTGTTGGTTTAAGCTGCTCAATTATATTAAAAGCTTGTCTTGGGTGGTTAGCAAATATGCCATTGGCCCCCACGTTAAATAGCCACTCAATCTCTTCAGTGTGGTCGACCGTAAAAACAAACACTTTTAAACCAAAAGATTGGATTTTATGTATCAAAGCTTTATTTAAACAGTCCATATCTAGATGGACGCTATACAGCGGAAAGTCCTTTAGCAACAGCTCAATATTAATTGGGTTTACCGCTAATAATAGACCAAGTTTGAGATCTGGCAGGTGTGTCGCGATATTTTCTAAATAATGATGGTTAAATGATGAAATTAATAGTCTTGAACGGTCAAAGTTGTGTTGAGTACAAAGCCTTGATAATTCTTTTTCAAATTTATGAATAGACTTCAAATATTTAATTTCGATATTAAGCGTGAAGCTAAATTGGGCACAGTATTCAATTAACCAAGCAAGCGTTGGTAGTGGCTCGCCGTCATTACCTTTTATTGTCGCTAAGTCATAATCGGTGAGTTGCGTAACGTGCTTATCAATGTTGAGTAAACGAGTTAACCAACGGTCATGGAAAATAACAAAGTCATTCTCGGTTTCAAAAACGTCGACTTCAATGCCATCCATCATCTGATCATTACAATGACGGATAGCGACTTGACTGTTTTCTGGGTGAATTGCGGACTCACCTCTGTGTGCAAACACTATCATAAAGAGCGGTCGCTACTTTGCTGGTAGTGAACTGGGCTTGGTTCTCTTTGTTGCTTGTGTTTCATAAATTGCCGCCGCTAAAATAATGGAACCTCCACCAATAGTAGCAAGTGCAGGCACTTCAGCAAGAATTAAAAATGCGAAGGTAATTCCATAAACCGGTTGTAAGCAACCAACCAAAGAGGCGGTTTTTGCAGAGGTCAATGAAATAGCAGACGCAAATAAAGCATGCGCACAAGCGGAGAATACAACAGCAAACAAGACTAGCTTAGCGATGGTTTCAAACGTTAGATCAAGCGCTGGGGTTTCTGTAATTGGAAACAATAAAAGTGCAGTCACTACAAATTGAAAGAACATAGATTGGCCGCCAGAATAGTGACTAAATTTATGTTGTACTAGGATGTTACGAAGCGCAAAACAAAACGCAGAAATTAAACCACAGCCTATGCCTATTAATGTATCGTCACTTAATGACTCTCCACCAAACCATAAATCTGGGAATAACATAGCCACACCAAATAAAACCGCTAAACCCAAAACCATATCTTTATTGGTTGGGTGAGTTCGCCTAAATAAGGGCTCAATAAAAACGGTCATCATTGGGTAGGTGAAAAGCGCTAACATGGCGATAGCAACGGTTGTAATTTGAATTGCGTAAAAGTAGGTAACCCAATGGATAGCAGCCAATGTACCAATCGCTAAGGCGGTCAGCGCATCTTTTTTTGACTTAAGCGTTAAGGATTGTTTTTTATAACGAATGAATAAAGCCAGGAATATAACGGCAAAAAAGGCTCGATAAGCCGTCATATCCAAAGCGGGTAAATCAATTAATTTGGCAAAAAGCCCAGCACCACCTAGTAATAAAACACCTAGGTGGAGTTGAAGTAAACCGGACATAAAGATTTAGCTAGATTTTTTAGTTGCGAACAGTTCGCCTAAGCGAGTTGTTGAGCCTGCTTCAACATCGTCTGCAAATTCAATAGCGTCTTTGCCAAAAAGACAAACAACCGTTGAGCCAAGCTTAAAGCGGCCCATCTCTTCGCCACGCTCTAGTTTCACAGACTTTTCGCCTTCCGCTGGATAATCCCAACGATTCACAAACTTACCGCGAGGAGGTGTGATTTCGCCAGCCCAAACGGTTTCAATACTTCTTACAATAGTGGCGCCTACTAACACCATCGCCATTGGACCAAGTTCAGTATCAAACATTGCTACTACACGTTCGTTACGAGCAAACAAGTTAGGTACGTTTTGAGCCGTTAATGGATTAACAGAGAATGCATCGCCCGGTACGTAAATCATATCAGTTAACGTGCCAGCAACTGGCATATGCAAACGGTGGTAGTCGCTAGGAGCAAGATAGATACAGGCAAAGTCACCGTCATCAAATTTCTCTGCCAAATCTTCGTAACCACCTAGTAACTCTAATGCGGTGTAGTAGTGATTTTTGGCTTGTACTAAACGACCATCGTCAATTTTACCTAATTGACTTACTGCGCCATCTACTGGATGTGCAATTTCGTTTTCGCCATCAACAATAGTACGTACGTCTTCAGCTAACTCACGGGTGAAAAACTCGTTAAAGGTCTTATAGTGTTTTGGATCTGGATATTTAGCTTCATCCATATTGATGTCGTAAGCTTTGATAAAACTTTTAACAAAAAACGTGGTAACAAAACCTAATTTAGCTTTTGCTAAGTAACCGACAAGCTTGGAAATACCATGTTTAGGCAAGGCATATTGAAAGGCTAATTTTAAATTGTCGTATTTCACTGTATTTTCCTACTGTTTTTTGTGAGCCGGTAATTGTAACCGACCCATCTTAAATTGAGAATTATTTTGCGTCTTTTGACTGGTGACGAAGGGTGATTTCATCAACGGTTTGTAAAATTCGTATATAACTTTGATAGCGTTGTTGACTCACTTTACCGTCTTTTATCGCCTGCTTTAATGCACAACCAGGGTCATTTTTATGACTGCAGTCTCTAAACTTACATTGCGTTATAAAGTCTGAAAACTCTATAAAACCAGCCAATATTTCTTCTTGGCTTAAATGCCACATGGCAAATTCACGAATCCCTGGCGAGTCAATAACAGCACCGCCATTCTCTAAACGATAAAGCCTAGAAGCGGTTGTTGTGTGCTGACCCAAACGGCTGTTCGTTGATACAATTTTTGTTTCTATATTAACGTCTGGCAAGATTGCATTTGTAAGTGATGATTTGCCCACACCAGACTGGCCAACAAACACGCTAGTGTGACCTTCAATGAGTTGTCTAACTTGGTCAATACCTTCTTCTTCAATAGCAGACAAAGTAACCACTTCGTATCCAATAGAACGATACAAGGCAACGGTATTTTCAACTACATCGCGATTACTGTCGTCTAACAAATCCATTTTATTGATTAAAATGATTGGTGTGATGCTCAATTGCTCAACGGCCACTAAGTAACGGTCAATAATGTTAGGTGTTAAATCTGGAAGCAGGGCAGAAACAATTAATATTCTATCAATATTCGCTGCCACAGGTTTTAAACCATCATAAAAGTCCGGTCGAACAAACTCACTGGTTCGTGGTTCAACGGCTTCTATTACGCCCTGGAAGTCTTCATTGTTAACTGTGTATGGTCGCCAAACAACGGAATCACCGCATACTAAAGAGGCTACGTTACGACGAATGTTGCATCGGATCATACTTTCGTCTTCTAACTCTACGTCGGCGTGTTGGCCATAACGCGTAATAATTCGGCCAAAGGTTTGAGGGCCTAATAAAGCGTCATCGACAATAACTTCTGGCTCATTGTTTTCAGCGCTCTTGGCCTTAGCCAGGCGCTTACTTTGGTTAGCCTTTATGCGACGTGTCTGTGATTTGGATAATTTCTTTTGTTTTGCCACTTTTGCTCTATGATTTAGTTATTAAAACTTGTGAAAGTCATTAAAAAGAATAACAATGCCTTTATAGTATACGTAACCGACCTTGATAAAAAGGAATCAGTAGGACCTTATATGTCTTTTAGTGAAAATAATCTAGTTTGGGTAGATTTAGAAATGACTGGACTAGAACCAAGACATTGCAAAGTTTTGGAAATAGCCACCATAGTAACCGACAGTGAATTAAATATCATTGCTGAAGGCCCAGAGCTAGCTATCCATCAGTCGGACGAAGTTTTAGATAACATGGATGAGTGGTGCATTCGTCAACACGGTAAAACTGGCCTTACTGACCGCTGTAAAAAAAGCACAGTAACAGAAGCGCAAGCCTGTGAAATGACTATCGATTTTCTAAAGGATTATGTGCCAGCTGGTGTTTCTCCAATGTGCGGAAATAGCATAGGTCAAGACCGTCGCTTTATGCACATTTACATGCTTTCTTTAGAAGAGTTTTTCCACTATAGAAATATAGATGTCAGCACAATTAAAGAATTAGGCAGAAGATGGCGCCCTGAAGTTCTAGACGGCGTTCAGAAAAAAGGTGTTCATTTAGCGTTAGACGATATTCGCGAGAGTATTGCTGAGCTTAAACATTATAAAGACACCTTCTTTAAGCTTTAATTTAAAAGAAAAGCGAAAACCCAAAACCGCAATGTTAGATGTGAATCTCATGCGGTTTTTTTGTATTAGTCTTGCATCGACTCAAGTTCAATTTCAATCGCTCTGCAACTTATCCACACTTCATATAGTGACATTAATAACGACAGTACTAACGTTAACAAGCTGCCGCCAAACATTAACGACCCCATTTGAGGCTGCTCTAAAAATAACGCCAACATGGCCAATACACATAACAAAAAACTCAATACACCACAGGTTTGCATGGATCTGATTAAATGCAATCGACTTTTTAAGTTGGTAATTTGTCTTTTCACGACCACTTCTAAACCTTTATTATTTCTTTGATTTAGTTCTCTAATTAACTGAGCAAGCACTAAAAATCGATTTGTGTAGGCTAAAAGCAATAAGGAAATAGCAGGAAATAAAAGGGCGGGAGTGGTTAGGGTCATTAGATAGATCCACAAAAAATAGGGTTTAAAAAGCATACAGATTGTATCAGCGAATTTACAATAGTTTTTGGCTACAAAAAGTAGTTATTTTTAAACACAAAAGTTGCTATTCTGTTTTGAATAGAGTCTAGCCTTTCATGGAGAGCGACCATTGGCTGTAAATAAAGTGGACGAAAAAGAACTACTTAAGGTAAAAGACGAACTGGCAAAACTGCAAAAGTCTTTAGCTATAGTAGAAAGTGATAAACAAGAAGCGGAGGATGCGCTTCTTGAATTATCGCAGCACCTGACTGCGCAAGAAGAGTCACTTGAGTTATTACACACCAATTCAAACTCAACTATCGCAAGGTCCACGTCTTCTGATAGTGAGCTAGACAGCCTTTATGCTCGACTTAAAAAATCTGAATTGGAAGCTGAAAGTTTATCTGAACAGTTATTAGCAAAAGACTTATCCATGAGTCAGTTATTTACTGAAATCGGCGACTTAAAAGATTTACTAGAACACTATCAATCAATCGAGTCCAATCAAAATCAAGAGTCATCACGCCAGTCAAAAGAGTTTCAAAGCCAACTTAGTCAGCTACAAAAACAATTATCAGCCATGGAACAACAAGGCGAAGAATATCAAAAGCTGTCTGACTCTGATAAAGCTGCGATAGCCAAACTTCTTGCGGAAAAAAGCCAAACTGATGAACTCGTTGAACAGTATAAAAATGATCTAGAAAGGGCAACGGAGTCTTTATCTAAGCAGCAGAAACAATTAGATGAGCATATTGAGCTTACTAATAATCAAGTGCTCACTACGGCAGAAATCAATAAGCAACTTGCCTCGCTAAAACAAGATAATGAACATAAAACTTTTGAGTTAGATACCTTACAGGCTGAACTTGACGGTTACAAAAGTGATATTGAAAAACAAGCGGATGTAATAACCGATACACAGATGGTGAATGCGTCTCTGACTGAGCGGGTCGAACATCTAGAAGAGAGCCTTGAAACTGAAATTCAAGCTGCTACAGGATATAAGCTGCAGTTTCAAAATGCAGAATTATTAAATACAGATTTAACGAGCAAGCTAGAGACATTCAATACACTTCAAACTGAGTTGGAATCAGCCCAACTTAAATTATCTAAGCTAGAAAGGCGTAATGCTGAGCTAATTCAAGCTCAAGTAAAGCAAGAGCAGTCGGTAGACCAATCGGTCGTTGAACTTGAAAACAAAGTTACTGCATTAAACGATTTGCTTGATGACGAAAGTAGCAAGCATAAAAGCGAAATAGCAGTATTGCGTAAGCAGTTAGATAATGAAAGTTTGGCACTGAAAGCAACACGTGAAGAGAAAGAAAAATCAGAGGAACTGTTTGCAGCTAGCCAAGCCGAATTAAGGTTAAGTCAAGCGAGTTCCTCCAAACTAGAAAGTAAAGTCAGTCAGCTTGAAGATACCCATCAGACAACAATAGAAGCACTGCGCAAGGCTGAATCCGAATTAGCACAGGTAAAAGGTGAGTTAGCAAAAGTTGAGTCTGAATTAGCACAGACGAAAGCTGAATCAGCAAAAGTTGAATCTGAATTAGAACAGACAAAAGCTAAGTTAGTCACAACGTTGGAGCAATTGCACCAGGCAACATCCGGTTTGGATGTTAGTCAGTCAGAAATGGCCTCGCTAAGACACTCAGACGCTGAGAATGAAAAGGTCATTGCAGATCTAAAATCTAGCATAGCTTACTTAGAAGAGAGAGCCGCAAAAGTAGAAGAAAGCGCCGAAAGAAAACGAACAGAACTTGAAGCTAAGGCTGCCGTATCGGAGGCTAAGTTAGGTGAAGCTGAGAAAACATCACTAGAACTTGAAGCTAAGGTTACCGCTTCGGAGGCTAAGTTAAGTGAAGCGGAGTCTGAACTAAGCAAGGTGGAGCGTGCACTTAATGAGCTCGAACGTGAACTCGGTAAAGCAAAAGATAATGCCGCTGAATTAGCCCTTAAGCTTGAAGAAACTGAGAAAAAATCAGTAGAACTGAGCGGCAAAGAAACGACGCTGAAAGAACAACTTAGGTTGGCAAGTGAGTCGGAATCAGAGCAAGTTTCTATGCTAAAGGGTGAAGTAGACGAACAGCAACAAAAAGTGGATGCTGCGGAATTACGAATTAGTGAGCTAACTGCCAAGCTAGAACAGGTAGAAAGTCACCAACAAACACATACTAGCCAACTACAGAGTGATATTGAATCGACTCGAGCGCAACTAGCTTTGGCTAATGATCTTGTGGTGCAGGGACAGCAAAAAGTAAGTGGCTTAGAGTCTGAACTGCATCATTATAAAAATGCAGTAGATGAAAAAGAACAGGTAATATCAAAACTGTCGCGAACTGATGAAGCAATGTTGTTATTGGAAAAAAATAACCTAACGCTAACAAATGAACTGCAAAACATTGGTGAAGCGAAGCAAGAGCTTCAACGCCAATTAGATTATGCGGAGCAAAAAGCAGCATCGTTGCAAGCCCAATTGTCGACATCTCAAAGTGTTAGCACAGAGCAAAGTGACCAATTACTAGAAACGAATATTGAGTTTAATGACTTAATTGAGCGGCTAAAAGTAGAGAATGCGCAATACAGAAATGACTATGAAAAACTTAAAGTAAGGTTAGATGACTCACTTGAACAATTAGCGCAAGTTGATGATGACTTAATTAAAGATCAGCATAGGATGTTAGAACTTGCTGACGAGTTAAGAAAAGAGAAAGAGCAACGTCATCAATTTGAACATGAGCTAAACTTAGTCAATGAGCTTGAGCAACAGCATAGAGAAGAGCTTGAGTCTTATAAGCAAGGTCATATTGAAGAAAGTGAATTAGTGGCAGAAGCTGAAGTGAGCCATGCAAGAACGGTTATTCAGCAGTTGCGAGCTGAAAACAATCGTTTAAAATTAGACTTAGATGAAAAAATTTCAGATTTAGAAAGCCAGGTTACCGAGTATCGGTTAAAATTCAATTTTGCTCAGCAACAATTAGTTGAGCAACAACAGTTATCAGACTAGCATACGTAAAGTAATTGCTTATGATTTAACAAATTGAGACATTATTTATGAGCCAAAACAAGGCGAACAACTTTGCACAAATCCGTGCACTTCCGCGTAAGCAGCAAGGTATTCTTTCTCTTATATTGCTACAACGCATGTTACCAAATTATCAGTTATTTACGGCCGTTACCGAATTCCCTCAGCCTCATCAAATAGAAAATGTAATGAACAGCTTATGGGAGCGTTTGTTAGTGCATGGCAGTAAGCTTAACTTCGTTGCCCTAGAAGAAAAAGTAGAGATACTGACACCAGACGAAGCTGACTTCGAAATGTATGGCGTTTACCCAGCTATTTATTTTTGCACAGGGCTATTAAATTATATAGCCGGTCAGCAAACAGAAGACGATTACGACGCAGTAGCCATTGCGAAGATATCGCAAGGTTGTATTGTTCACCTCATTGAATACCAAGCTGGTGATGTAGAGTTAGATAATAGTGCTATCAGAGAGCATGAGTTAATGGTTAATGAAGTTGAGTTATTAACTGAGTTAATAAGTTGGCTAGAAAGCTTTGACATGAAAAAGCTGTCAGCAAACGACATTAAAAAGCAGTGTATTGCTAAGGCTTATGCAGACGGCGTGACGAACATTGGCATTGCGGTTGAAGAGTAGGTTTTAGATTTAGAAGCAGTGTCACTAAGGCACTGCTTTTTCCGTTTCCGCTGTCTGCTATTTTTCCTTGACCAAGACCAAATTCACCAGTTTATGCACTAACGGCGAAACAATAAAAATAGTGGGGAAGGCCACTGAGAATGCAAACCCCCACGCTTTTAGCCACATCAAAACAATCCCCGGAATTAATCCAACATTAAAAATACTGATCACCAAAGACATAATGCAAGACATGATCAGTGCCATAAAAAACGAAAATACAAAACGATGATACTTTTGACTAATCACAGGAGCCCCAAATAGAATAATTTATTAGATTACAGATTACAGATTACAGATTACAGATTACAGATTACAGATTACAGATTACAGATTGCAGATTACAGATTACAGATTACAGATTACAGATTACAGATTATAGATTACAGGTTATAGATTACAGGTTATAGATTACAGGTTATGGATTACTTGTGCTTTCGCCAGCGATTGTATTTTGCGTGTACACCTTTGGTTAAGCTGGTGGAATAACCTTCCACAGCATCTATACCAGACAATATGCCAACAACTAGTATTGATAGTTTTACAGCAACAAGAGAGTCAACAACGGCAACACAGACACCTAACGCGGCTAATGCCCAAATAGTGGCGGCGGACGTTACACCCGTTACAACACCTTCACGTGTCATCATGACCCCAGCACCCAAAAAGCCAACACCGGTGACCACTTGACCAATAATACGAGATGGATCAGAAGCGTCATTAATAACAAAAGTAGCAATAGCCACAAACATGTAAGTTCCAAGTACTACTAATGATGACGTTCTAATGCCAACGGGTTTTCCGCGGAGTTGCCTTTCAAGTCCGATAATTGTGCCGCAAAGCAAAGCCGCGCCAATTGATTTCCAGCTAAAAGGGTGAATGGATAGTATTTCTGTTAATGTCATAATAGTGCTCTGAAAAAAGGCGTTATACACGTTAAACTAATTTTAGCCCAATACTTTCTAGTAAGTTTACCGCTTCAAATCTTGAGAAGGTTGCGCCTTCAATGTCATTTTCAAATAAGTTAATTGAATAATCTACGGCTTCGGTAAAGTTCGCGTTGGTTAAAATGGTTTTATTAAATTGGCTATTGGTAAAGTCAGTAAAACTAAAGTCTGCGTTTTTAAAAACACCTTCACGAAAGTCTACATCGTAGGCTTTGCATTCTTCTAATACCAAACTAGGTAACTCTAAGCCAAAAAATGAACTGTCGTTGAGCACGCACTTTTCAAATTTTATTTGTGCTGACAAGGTAATATTTGGCCAATAAGCTCGCGTCCAATCAATACCTAGCATTTTGCAATCGGCAAATAAAACATCTGAAAACTGGCAACCACCTACTTTTGATAAGCTTAGGTTGCATCGGACAAAATGACACTCAATAAATTTACAGTCTTCAAAGTTTACGTCACTAAAATTACAGTCGGTGAAAGTACAACCTTCAAATTCACCTTCCACTATAAGGCTGTCAGACATGTCTAAGTCGGTAAAATACTCATCTAAATAATGGGTGTTGCTGTCTATGTATTTGATCAAAATATTACCTTGTTATTAAAGCGGTTTATTTAATAAATATTGAATTAAGGCAAAGTACTCTTTTTTTGATTTGAAACCAGTACTCAGTGTTTGGTAACGGCCGTTAATTATTAACGTAGGAACACTATTGATACCCTGTTGACGAATGAATTGAGTTTTTTTACTACGGCTCGCATATTCACCTTTAATAACAAAACTATTGATGAGCTTTGATACTTTTTTTGTTTCAACACCTAAACGATTAAAAATGGAATTTACTTGGCGAATAGAGCTGAGCTTTTGCTTTTTTACGTGGATAAGATTAAAGACTGAATCAGTAAAGCGAGCTTTTAATTTTAAACGTTCAGCCACAATTAGCGCTTTGCTTAGGTATTTTTCTACTTCAACATTCTGGCCAGGCATATTCTCGACATGGTTATTTATAAACGCAGTACCTGGCGGCAATGTAGATTTAATTTCTCTCATGAAGCTCTCTTGCTTAAAACAATGAGGGCAGTAAAATGAAAAGAACTCTCGGACTTCAGGTTTTTTAACGTCATAAGGTTTTAACTCTTGATAATGCACGCCTTCTTCAAATTCTGCTGCGTTTGATTGGAACGCAAAAATCGTAATTAAAAGTACAAATAAACTTGTGAGTAGTTGAATGTTTTTTGACATGTATTTGACTTTATAACGGTCCATGTAGATTCCTTTGTATCGAGTTATCAATAATATAAAATGATTGTTGCAGTAACGCGATGATTATTCAATCAGTAGCTTTCATAATATTAAAATAGGACGCCACAGGTGAGACTTAGCAATCGTTTAAGCACAATTCAATCAATTGCAGAGCATGCCCATAAACAATATAACTACGACTATATTTGGGATACCTGTTGTGACCATGGGCAGCTAGGGGCAGGCCTGTTAAAAAGCGGCATAAGCAGTAAACTCTTTTTTGTTGATATTGTTCCAGAGTTAATGGCTAGCTTAGAGCAAAACCTGAATCAGTTTTTCCTCAATCAGAAGCATCAATGGCAAGTATTGTGTGAAGACGTTTACTGCTTGCCCTTAAACGATGTAGAAAACTCAAACGGCAAACATTTAATCATTATAGCGGGCGTTGGCGGTGACTTAATGCTTGAGTTTATCTCTCAACTAAACCAACGATTTCCAGACTTGTCGTTAGACTTTCTATTGTGCCCCGTGCATCATCAATTTTCATTACGCAGCCAACTAAGGAAAATGGAATTTAGCTTGCGCCATGAAGAGGTGTTGGAAGATAACCAGCGCTTTTATGAAGCACTTTTAGTGACATCAGATAGTACAAATCAGTCACCGCTGATTAGCGTTGCAGGTGAGGTTCTTTGGCAATATAAAACAGCGAGTGAGCAAAACATGCTTAAACGCTATTTATCAAAAACACTAGAGCATTATAAACGAATGCAAAAAGGAAACAGTAAGCTTGCCGATAGTGCACTTGTTGCTTATGAAAGTGTAAAAATAGAAAAGGCGTCACTTCAATTTACTTCAAAATAGACGCCTTTGTTTAGGACTAATGTTTAAGACTAATGTTTAGGGCTAAGGTTAGAAACGGTAGCTGACGTTACCGTAAACAAAACGGCCATCTAAGCTGTAAGGTGTAAATGGACTGTAGGTAAATATCTGATTAAAGTTACTAAAACCGATGTTGTTTACCGTGTCTTGAGGGTATTGATCAAATAGGTTATTTGCACCTACAGATACCGTCCAGTTCTCATTAGCTTGATACGAAACTTCAACGTCAGTAATCCACTTCGCCGCTAACACTTCATCATTATCTGGGTTACTTGAAACATCAACCACTTCGCCATATCGCGTTGCTCTAAGTGTGGTAGACCAATCGTTATAATCCCAAGTTGCCGATAAATTCACTTTGTTTTTTGGCGTGCCTTGTTCAAACCGAGCCACTTCTCTGCGCGCAAAGTATTGGTAACTATCACCAAGTGCCGCTAATTCAGCTGGATTATCCTTAATGTGTGTTACTTCGGTATCGTTTATATTTGCGGCCGCATTTAACGTTAAAGAACCAAAACCTGCTTCACCCAATCCGTTTAAATCAAAGCGGTAAGTCGCAACAATATCAACACCTTTAGTTGTAGAGTCGATTGCATTGGTAAAATAGCGAACGCTTTGTGCGTTGGTTTCACCTGCTTGTTGCAGAATATCCACAACTGCAGCACCGCTTAAGTTTTCAGATAGCACTATGCGGTCATCAATTTTTATCTGATACGCATCAACGGTGAAGGTAAAATCGTCATAAGTATAAATAAAGCCTGCCGTTGCGTTTACTGACTCTTCAGCTTCTAACTCTTGTGCTCCTAGCGCTACTGCTGCGTCGTCAGTCACTGGGAACAAACCTACCTCTTTAGGAATACCGTCTTCAAAAACAGTGCTAATAGACTTGTATGAGGTTTGCGCTAGTGACGGCGCTCTAAATCCAGTGCTAATTGCACCACGAATCGAAAAGTCATCGGTTACGCTATAACGTGTGGCTAATTTAGACGTGAAGGTGCTACCAAAATCGCTGTAGTCTTCAAAACGGCCCGCTAGGACCACATTTAAACTGTCTGTTAAATACGTATCTAGCTCTGCAAAAACAGCAACATTGTGACGGCTTTCATCGGTTGCGCTATCAGGAGAAAAACCCGATAGAACTTGCGCGCCACCAGAGGCAATTGGATCTCCGTTTGCGTCAGTAGCTGTAATGTAAGATGCTTCTTCGCCCACTTCAATTTGGTAATTTTCGTGTCGGTACTCTGCGCCAACCGTTAAATACACAACGTCAGGCAAACCAAAATCCACCGAGGTATTAGCATCGGCATTTAATACAATTTGTTGATATTTTAGAGCGCCATTGTCAAATGATGTTGGGCTATTTTCACCAAGGGATGTATTTAAACTATTTGTGACACCTAACCCAAAGTCATTAAGTCCGTAATTCGCACTTACGTCCCAAGTCCAATCGTTTGTATCGCCATTAACCCCAATGGCAAATGCGTAATCTTTAACATCAGAGACTATCTGTGGCAAAAAACCATCGGCATAAATAGACTCAACATTTCTGGAGTCTTTAGCACGGCGATAGAAACCGCCTGAGTTGCCTTCACGATCTGAATAACTACCAAATGAATATAAATCAACAGAGTCAGATAAGGCGTAACCTAAGTTGTAAAATAAAGCCATATCTTCAATGTCGGCTTTACCAAAGCGATGGTTATAACGATCAATTGTTAATTCACGAGGGTCTAAACTGCCATCCGCTAAACGGTCGTATTGCTCTCTTTCGTCTATGCCTGAACGATTAGTCGGTTCGTTGTTACGTAGCTCTAAAGACACATTCACAAAACCTTTTTCGCCAAGTGCAAAGCCACTATTTGCGCTAAAGGTGCGAGTTGCACCGTCATTGATGTTTTTGTCAGAGCCTTTAGTAAAATCAAGGTTACCATTTGCATCAATACCCGTCTCAAGTAACTGAGGAGAACCAGCCATTTGTGAGTCATACTCACCATAGGTTAAGCTTACGCTGCCACCCTCTGAAGCATCTTTCAAAACAATATTGATAACGCCGGCAATGGCATCAGAACCATATTGTGCAGCCGCGCCGTCGCGTAAAACTTCTACACGTTTAATTGCTGAGGTTGGGATCATGTTTAAGTCAACCGCTGAACTACCACGACCAACCGTGCCACCTAAGTTAAGTAACGCACCTGAATGACGGCGCTTACCATTAATAAGAACTAGAGTATGATCGGGAGCCAGGCCGCGAAGAACCGCTGGTCGAGCGTGATCTGTGCCATCAGCAAGAGTTGCACTAGGATAGTTAAAGCTTGGGATTTGACCGCTTAATACTTGGCTCATCTCTAACAAGCCCGAACGTTGTAAGTCTTCACCAGTAATAATGTCTACCGGTACCGTACTTTCGGCTACGCTGCGAAGGCTGCGACGAGTACCTGTTACCGAGATAACTTCAACATTTTCTAACAGCGCGTCTTGCGTTTCATTTTCGTTAGCTAAAGCAAATGGTGATGTTCCTAAAGCGCTTGCAACAGCAAGACTCAGAGCCATCATTTTAGTGGAGGAATTCGTCGAGCTCATATTTTGGTCCTTGGATATTCTGCGTATTCAAAAATAAGGGCGCATAATATCCAAGGCGATAATCGCTGACAAAGACCATTCAGCGATAACATATTACTAACTGGTTTTAACCTAAAACCTTGATTGTTGAGTAACTGGCACTAATCGGCATAACCACTACCAATGGCTCGAAAGGGCATGTCTAGCTCCAGTTCAGGTACTTTTATGCCTATCCACGCTGGAAATGTATTGCTATTTGGACCTGGAAATAAAGTGTATTCGTCTTTCCAAGGGTATTGCATTACCGCTGCTTCTATTTCTGGAATCAGCTTTGATGCTTTAGCACCGCTAATGGTTAAAAATGCCTCTGGTTTGGCGCCATACCAGTAACGATCTGGCGTTTTAGTAGTGTAGGTTCTAATAGCTGGGCGGCCTTCTTTTACGCCCCAACCAACCACTTCGTATACAGTATATTCATCAGCGCCTTGTTTTTTTAACGCAAACCAAGAGTGAACCGCAAACCAGCCACGCCAGCTAAAAGCGTCAGCTGCATAAAATTGAATAACTGCATCTTGAGTCAGTTCCGGGTTTGGCGCTAAACCTGCTGGCTCACGACTTGTTTCTCGCCAGTTTTTGGAACTACAGGCGCTTAAAAGCACCACAGTAAGAATAAAAACAATGAGCTTTACGTTCATTTTTATAACCTTTATTTATTAAATATCTAATTGGTTTACGGCAATATCAGACTTTCGATCGCTAGGACTCCACAAGTCCTTTATTAATAACTTATTCTGCTTAGAGGCTAAGGTAGTGAACAGTGTAACCGACGCTTTTTCATCATTGGTGCTCAACAGTTCTTTTTCTAGCAACCGACGTTGTAATTGAGCTGCAACAGGGGCTGCGGTATTTATTATACTTGCGCTGCCCGCGACGGCTTTTTTTATAAGCGGAGCTAAAAAAACATAATGAGTGCAGCCTAAAGCTATTTGATCAACGCCTTGGTTAATTAATGGTGTTACATATTCATTAACTATTTGCTGAGCATATTCGCTAGTAAGATCATTATTTTCAACTAAATCTACAAGCTTAGGGCTGGCTTGAACTCGCACATCTACATGGTCGACAAAGCGGTTTACAAGAGCTTTAAATGTGTCGCTATTAATGGTTTGTTCTGTTGCGAGTACACCAACAATGCCCGATTTACTGTTTAATGCAGCGGGCTTAATGCCAGGCTCAACACCTACAATTGGAATATCGAAGTTGGCCCTTAATAACTCAATGGCGTTAACCGTCGCTGTATTGCATGCAACAACAATTGCCTTACACTGTTGTGTAATAAAGAACTGGGCGATAGCGAAACAACGTTCTTCAATGTCTTTTTTACTTTTATTACCGTAAGGTGAATAGGCTTGATCGGCCACATAAATCAAATGTTCATGTGGCAAAAGCTCGCTAATGTCTTTGGCAATTGAGAGGCCCCCAACGCCAGAGTCAAATATGCCAATGGGTGCGGCTTTTTTTTTAGACATAAAACGCGATTAATCCACCAAAATAGAGTTGATTTTGCTTTGATCAGTGAAGTGGCTATAACTTGTAATGGCCGTCATCACTTTGTCGTTGCTCATTAATTCTTGCATTGCAACTTGACCTACAAGTTCAAAACCCTGCTCAATAGCTTGTGGATTAGTTTTATATGCGGCCTTCATTTCTGCAGAGCAGTTTTCTGTAAGCAAGCGTGTTATTAATGAGCCAATAGCTTTGTCGCTATTGGTATAGTTGTTTGCCGTAATATTTGAAAAAGACTCAATTTCAGGGTGCGCAGCCATGGCAAAGAAAATCCATTTTGCTAACTTCTTCCGCTCTTTGCCATTTAAGTTGTCTACTAAACAAGAGGCAAATTGTTGTGTGGAATTATCGGCTAGGGATGCAGGAGCAACGCTTAAAAGGCCAACAAAGAGTAGTGATTTTAAAATTGTATTCATTATTTTCTCGTTATTATTTTTTTAGTGAACAAACAACCGCTTTTGTTATAGAGATTAAGTCTAAAGCAGATAGCTCAATTTCTAAACCTCGTTTTCCACCACTGACGTATATTTTTTCAAACACGAGCGCAGATTCGTCAATAAAGGTTTTTAACTTTCTCTTTTGTCCTAAAGGGGAAATGCCGCCAAGGATGTATCCCGAGCTTTTTTCAGCAGACTGTTGCGACGCCATTTCCGCCTTTTTAGACTTAGCTATTTTGGCAAGCTTTTTCATGTTTAGCGTTGTATCAACTGGCACAATAGCCACCACAAGATCACGCCCGTCCAGGGTAACCATTAGGGTTTTGAATACGAGTTTAGAAGACAAGTTCAACTTTTCAACGGCTTCTAAACCAAAGGACGCAGAGGTGGGATCGTGCGTGTAAGCTAACACTGAGTGTTTTATTTTTGTTGCAATAAGCTGATTAATAGCTGGTGTCATTTTAACAATTAACTAGGAGTCATTGACTAGCTTTATAATGCGTTTGTTTCTTTCCGACAGGGGCATTGCCTTAAAAGGGCTCACATTTGCACCACCTGTATTACCAGAAGGAACAAGACCCACAAAGGTTTTGGTTGCTGCGCCAACAATTCTGAAAATTTGCCCTAGCGCTTCTTTCAAGTCATTTTGAGATATGGCCCACTGAAGCATTTTTAGATGGGACTTAACATGCAATATTGTTGAGTGTTGACCCAAAACGTGAGCATTCTCAAGTGCATTAAATGCCTGGCGGCTATCACCTTCAGCGGCGAATTTTTTTGCCGAGATAAACTCTTGCTGTACAAAAGGCTTCATTTTTTGGTACATGTTATTTCTCACAATTAATAGCGCATTTATTCAACTTATTAGATTATGGCGAGGGTGGATTTCTGTCAATGTTCTATTTATTTCTAATTTGACCTTTTGAAAAGTAAGGTTTTTAAGTCCGTCGAATAAACATTAATATACGCTGAACACCTTTAATTTAGCTATCATCTGATCTAAAAGTTAAGTAACATCATTAGTCATGAAATATTTCCTTACAAAATTTGTAACGTATTAAAAGTAATAGCAATTTACCAACCGGTTGCGCTATCCCAATGGAACCTCAAAAATATTATGCTCAATTGGCTAACGACGCTTTTCTCAATTCCCCCAGATAACATGTTGATGTTTGGTACCTACAGCAATTGGATGGTGGTGTTGTCGATATTTATCGCGATATTTGCCTCGTTTATGGGCCTACAAGTATCAGCTGAAGCCGCAAGAGCAGGCTCTTTCAAACGCAAACAAATAATGTTGTTGATAGGAAGTATTGCCTTAGGTGGTGGTATTTGGAGCATGCACTTTATTGGCATGTTAGCGTTTAACCTTTGCACAGACGTAGAGTATGGCTGGCAACTAACCTTGTTGTCTTTACTGCCGGGAATAGGTGCTTCTTGGGTGGCCTTAAATCATATTTATAGTAATAAAAATGGGCCTGTATCTTTACTTATTGGTGGCGTGCTTGTTGGTGCCGGTATTGGCACAATGCACTATACCGGTATGGCCGCTATGGAAATGGCTTCGCAACTTAGGTACGACCTATCTACATTCGCGTTGTCTATTGTTGTTGCAGTTTCGTTAGCCGTTTTATCACTTTGGATTCGTTTCGGCTTAAGTAAAATCTGGCATAAAAAAGGCGGCGAATGGCAGGCCAATTTAGCGGCGAGTGCTGTAATGGGGCTGGCGATATCTGGCATGCATTATACCGGAATGGCGGCCGCGCGTTTTGTGAAGCCCCCGGGTTTTGAAGAAAGCTCTCAGCCCCCTGAAACGTCAATTTACTTAGCGCTTGCGGTATCAGGTATCACTATTCTAATTATCTGTTTAGTTATGGGTATTAACATCGTTTACAAGTATCGCGATATTTCACGGCGTGCGCTAGAAAATGAGCGACGTTTAAAAGCCACTATGGATACTGCCGTTGACGGTATTATTACAATAGATAAGCGCGGTACGGTTACTAGTATTAATAAGGCCACTGAACATTTGCTAGGGTGGTCTGAAGCTGAGCTTGTTGGTAATAACGTCAAAATGTTAGTACCGGAGCCTTTCAGAAGCGGTCATGATGGCTACATACAGCGTTATTTAGAAACCGGTGAGGCTCGAATTATTGGCCAGGGACGAGAAGTTCAAGCCCGCCACAAAAATGGCGAAACGGTTGATATCCGATTAGGTATTGGCCATGTGAAATTAGCAAATAATGATTTTTTTGTCGCGTTTATATCTGACATACGTCAACGCTTAAAAATGGAGAATGCACTTCGTGAAAATGAAGAAAAGTTTCGCTCTCTTATTTCTAATATTCCAGGTATTGCTTATCGATGCTTAGATGACGAAAACTGGAGTATGGTATTCATTAGTGATGCCGTACAAGCAATTACTGGTTATGCCGCCAACGACTTTACCTTGCCAAATCCAACCGTTAATTACTCAGACCTAATTCATCCGGACGATTTAGCACGTGTGAATGAAGCTGGCACTACTAAAGGCTCTTTTAGCATTGAATACCGAATCATCCGAAAGGATGGCACAGTTAGGTGGGTAATGGAGCACGGCGCTTATATAACTGAAAAGCAAACAGGCGAAGTGTGGTTGGACGGCTTTATAATGGATATTACTGAGCGTTATCAAATGGTTCAGGAGTTACGTCAGGCGAAAGATAAAGCTGAACAAGCTGCGTCGGCCAGGGCAACCTTCTTAGCCAATATGAGCCATGAAATTAGAACTCCAATGAACGCGATTATAGGTTTTAGCGACATTCTCCTTGATAGCGAAATGGAGAATGAGCAACAGCGCCACTTAAAAACCATTAACAACTCTGCTAAGTCATTATTATTCTTACTGAATGAGGTTTTAGATAGCGCCAAGCTTGATAAAGGAAAACTAGATTTAGAGATCAGAACGTTTTCACTGGTTGAAGAAGTTGACGCTGTAATTTCAACTCTCTGGCTACAAGCTCGTAACAAAGAATTATCGTTAATTACCGAAGTGTCGCCTGAGCTAGAAAGCTTATACTCAGGTTCTCCTGAGCGTATTAGGCAAGTCCTTACCAATATTGTTAATAACGCGATTAAATTTACACAGGCGGGTGAAGTTAAGCTAACCGTTGCGCCAGTTAACGGCAATCACATCGAGTTTGTTGTAAAAGATACAGGCATTGGCATGAGTCCAGAGCAGCTTAGCACTGTGTTTGAACCATTTACTCAAGCAGATGCTTCTATGAGTCGTCGTTTTGGCGGCACAGGCTTAGGCACCACTATTAGTAAACAGCTGGTGGAATTGATGGGCGGAAAAATTTCAGCAAATAGTGAGTTGAATAAAGGAAGTGAGTTCCGATTTGTTATTCCGCTGTTGGCTTCACAGGAAGTAAAAGAAGAAGAGAAGCAGCATATTGCACTGCCACCTCAAACCATTTTGGTGGTTGATGATATACAGCAAAATATAGATTTATTGTCGGTTCTGCTTACTCGAAATGGTCACAAGGTGCTTACCGCACGTGATGGTCAACAGGCGTTAATAAGAATGGAATCAGAAGCTAACATTGATTTGGTATTAATGGACGTTCAAATGCCAGTAATGGATGGTTTAACCGCTGCTATTGAACGACGTAAAATAGAACAACAACACAATATTAAGCCTATTCCAATTGTTGCGCTTACTGCGAGCGTTTTAGAAGATGATAGGTTAGCTGCAGAAGCGGCTGGCATGGAAGGTTTCGCAAATAAACCTATTGACTTCTTATTGCTAAATCAAGAAATGGCAAGAGTCTTAAAAATTGATGTTTCTAACACTCAAACTAAAAGCTCAAGTACTCAAAGTTGTGCACTTATTGATGAGAAGAAAGGGTTTTCGTTGTGGGGAAGTAAAACTGAGTATTACCAACAGCTCATCTATTTTGTTAAAGAGCAACGTGTTGAGTTTAATGATCTACAAAAAAGCGTTGATTCCAGCGACTGGGCTGCTTTGAGTGCGTCGGCACATAAACTAAAAGGTATTTGCGGCAATTTGTCTTTGATTAGTTTAATGCGCAACTTTGAAAAACTAGAAGTTGTTCTAACCAAAACTCCAGAAGAGTGTCGAAGTACAGTAGATTCGATAATTAGCCTATTTCATCAAGTAGAAATTAAAGTGGCAGAGACGATAGAAGAAAAAAAGGCTGAGGAAACCAAAGATATTGATGTCCCTTCTTTAACTAAGTTGCTTAATCAAATAGAGGCCTCCGTGGCTGAAAATGAAATAGATGAAAGCCTTTTGGAGACACTATCTGAATTTAAGAGCAGCCAGTACCGTGAAAATGTAAGTGCAATTACTGATGCCATTAATGACTTTGAATTTGAGCAAGCTCAGCTTCATATTCAAACACTCTTAAGCAAACTACACAGTCAACAAAAGGAATTGTAAATGTCTAAAAATGAACAGCCTAGTTTACTTGTCGTTGACGATGAGCCTGCAAACCTCAGGGTTATGAAGCAAATTCTACAAGAGGACTACCGTTTAGTTTTCGCTAAAAATGGTGCAGAGGCATTGCGTTTGGCCGAGCAAAAAAAGCCAGACTTAATTTTGCTCGATATTATGATGCCAGACATGACTGGATTTGAGGTTTGCGAAACCTTAAAGAAAAACTCTAGTACTAAACAGATCCCTATAATTTTTGTTACTGCGCTTGATGACGAAACTGATGAAACGCTTGGGTTTGAGTTGGGAGCAGTTGACTACATTAGTAAACCAGTTTCACCACCAAGAGTTAAAGCAAGAGTAAAAAATCACTTGTCACTTGTTCAAGCGGATGTGCTGCGCGAAACAAGGTTACAGGTTATTCAACGCCTAGGTCGTGCTTCCGAGTATAAAGACAACGAAACTGGCATGCATGTAATGCGTATGAGTCATTATACACAGGTGTTAGCGCTTGCTTATGGTTTGGGCGAGTCTATGGCAGAAAACTTGTTGAATGCGGCACCTATGCACGACATTGGCAAGATAGGTATCCCAGACAGTATTATGCTCAAGCCTGGGAAGTTAACTGATGAAGAGTTTGCCATCATGAAAACTCACCCTCAAATTGGAGCTGAAATTTTAGGTGGCGATGACTCAGAGTTAATCATGTTAGCTAAATCGGTTGCGTTAACTCACCATGAAAAATGGGATGGCACTGGTTATCCTAATGGCTTAAAAGGTGAGGAGATACCAATTGAAGGGCGCATTACTGCGTTAGCAGACGTATTTGATGCGTTAACTAGCAAACGCCCCTACAAAGATGCTTGGAGCGTTGAAAAAACCATGGACTATATGCGCGAACAAAGTGGACGCCAATTTGAGCCAAAGCTCATAGAGCTTCTAGAACAATCACTAGGTGACATTCTAGAAATAAAAGCACAATTTTTAGATTAATTGAGTTCGCTTATGGCTTTGATAATGACCGCTGGATTTTGAAAGACCACCATGTGATCGCTATTTTCCAGTGGAATATACTGTCCGCCAGTTTTCTCACTAATAGCTTTGCTCCAAGTTATACCTTCTTGTTGCCATAAGGTTAAACGCTCTACATATTGCTCATCAGCTTCCGCAATATCAATGGATTCGAAATCGCTATCTATAACGGTGATTGGCACGGTTAAGTTGATATCATAAGAGTAAGCGATGGCTAAGTCATCGTGATAGTTAATCACTTCAATAGCTCTATTCAGCTGATTCGGAATGTTGGCTCGGCGCTGACTTATTAAATTAAAGTAAGGCCAGTCCATATCTTCTGAATATTCAGGAGCAATTAATGCTTCCATTTCTGTTTTTTCATTTTCTAATTTAACGAGTGTTCTTTCAGTCCAATTACCTTGTTCAATGTGAGGCATTAAACTTTCTTGAACGTCTCGATACCAGGAAACAGGGTAGTCTTGATATAAACTAATAGAATGCGGTTGCAATACATCGGGATCAATCCAAACTAAATCAGTTAACTTATCTACCAAGGTTGAATCTGAACTGTTTTGCCAAGTGTGAGCAAGCAGGTTACCACTAGCAAAACTGACCATTATAAAAGCCTCTTCGTTCAAGGCAGCTAAAGTTTGGTCGAGTGCAGGCGCAAAAGAAGCATAAGCCGGTTCAGCCACCATACTGCTAAATCCATTGCCAAATCGTTCAATAGCATGAACTCGATGAGTTTTAGCAATGAGAGGTTGTAACAGCGAAAACCAAGCGCTATCGCTGTGATAATTTTTATTGAAACCTGACAAAAGAATAACTGCAGGTCCGTCATGTTCCAAGCCCATACTGCGCACGTGAACGTCTAATGGGGTGGTTTTGTTTATTCTGTATAGGCTAGAAAATTGGTCCAAAGGGAGCGCACTAACGGAATTAAAAAAGTGCAGAATTTCGTTGGTAGAATTAAAGTTAGTAAAGTGCCAAGAGTGTTGTCCTCGCTCCAAAGCAACAAGCTTATTAATATTTGAGTCGTTCTCAAATATAAGCGTCGACATATCTTCACCAATATCTACTTTAACTTCTGTCTCAATGCCGTTTTCTTTGGCAATAATATTAATGGCTTGTTCACTGGAAATTAAGCCAAAGTTTGAGTGTTCTAAACCCATAAACGGTAAAACGGAATCATTTTTACCATGCACCATCAGATAGTTTGTATTGTTTTCAATTCGACATTGCTGTGATAGTTGTTTTGACATTGGTGAAGCAACTGACGCGAGTGCAGTAAACTTGAGGTTGCTATTACACATTAAGTTTTGAACAAACAATCCACCTTGAGAGAATCCAGCCCCATAAAGTTCGTTTTCGATGATGTTATATTTGCTTTTAACATCAGCAACTAACGCTTCAACAAACCCTAAATCATCAATACCTAAGCGGTGGGGTTTATTGCAATCACAGCCTTCATTCCATTCTTCTACTTGTGATTGTGGGTACACCACTATGTAATCTTCGGAAGCGCTTTCAAAATTGGCTACGCTTTTCATTCGCCTAGCCCCTTGTCTAGAGCCGTGAAAAACAAGTAATAACTTATAGGCTTTATTTGCGTCAAAACCAGTTGAAGGTTTTGCTAAATAATAGATGCGATCATTAAGCTCAATCTTAGAAAGCGAATTGGAAGTTTTGTTTGAGTTCTCTATATTGAGACTCTTTTTCGGCGAATTGCCTGTGCCATTGCAACCGACTAAAAATAATGTGATGGCGAATAGTTTTAAAAATAAGTATATATATTTACGCATATTGTTTTACTCTTTATCCAAACGGATGCTTACCAAAACATAGGAAGGTAAATCGGCACATATTTTCAGCTTATGTTTATGTTATGTTAATGTTATGTTTTTATTTTCTATATATTTCAATTGGATGGAATCGTTTAAGTGCTATTGATTGCTGATGTTACTTTTGACCAAGGTCAACGAAAGTTAATAAAAGGTGAGCTGTCTCGTTCGCTTGAACCTAAAGTTTTTAGTCTTTTGGTTTTGTTGATTTCAAAAAAGAGTCAAATTGTAACTCGAGATGAACTCATAGCTGAGGTCTGGAAAAATCGCATTGTAGGTGAGGGGGCAATTAATCGTACTGTATCTTTGTTGCGAGCTCACTTTTTAGCGTTGACCAAAATTGATATTATCGAAACAGTTCCTACTCAAGGTTATCGCCTTGTTGCCAATCTAGATGAGTACACAGTAAGCCAACCATCTGACGTTAATAAAACAGCACAATCAAAAAAACGTTTTAGATATTCGTTCCCATTTGTTTTTTTAACTTTGCTGGTTGTCGCATTTTTAACAACCGTTATCTTTCTACAAAAAAACGAATCTGTCGATAAAGCGCCCATGGCTAGTTTAGAATTATTGGATGGACCGCTCGTTGGTTTGTCAGGTTGGGAGTATGGCTTATCAAGTACAATTGATGGCAGTACACTACTCTTTCATCACGTTGGCAGTGACTCTATGGACGGCACTGACAGTGTTCAGCGAGTGTATTTGTATAGCACTGAACATCATACAAAAGAGTCTATTTTAGAAAGCTCAATTTCCGCTATTAGCCCGTCAGGTGAGCATGTAATTTACGTTAATTATGAAGCGCAACAATGCACCTTTTCTTTATATACCGTTGCGAGCAAACGTAGCGAGTCGTTGATACCTTGTGACGAACCTCCATCTCATCTTATTTGGGGCAGCAACAATACCTTCTATTTTAATAAACGACTCAGTAAGTCACACCCGTATCAGGTATTTAGTTTTAACTTGGATACGTCTCAAATAACCCAAATAACAAATCCCAACAGCGCTAATAATACCCGAGGCGATTTTAACTTTTCGTTTAGTAATGTAAGCAAGATGTTATCAGTGGTTCGTTATCTTGATGAGCAGGCTTCTCAAATTATTTTGTTTAAAAACAACATCCAAGTCGCTGAATTTGACGTCAGTTTAGGCATAAAGAGTTCAGCCTGGCACCCAACAAAAAACCAGTTACTTATGGCAGACACATCCAATATATATTTGTTGGATTCTAATACTGGGGTTTATACAAAGATAAAGCAGCTCAATTTGGATGTGAAGTCACTGGCAACGGCCTACAGTAATGGAAAGCCTTTGTTATTAGTTGGAAATGCGCATGTAAAGAGTAGCGTCATAAAACAACATTTGGCCGATGGTTATCGCGAGGTTTGGCAAAAAAGTGGTCAGACGGAAATGCTTCCCAGAGTAAAAGGCAACACTCACTTAGTATTATCTACCCGCTATAAAAACCATCAATGGTGGCAGGTAAATAAAGGAGATGCGTCAATTATAAAAGCTGAATTGCCCTTTGATTTAAAATTTGTAAGGTATGAGATTTCAAGTGATGAGAATTATATCCTTTTTACTAAAAATGGAGTGGTGTATGAGCTGGATATTGAAACGGGTCAGTTAACTACATTATTTGATGATCATGAACACAGCTACGTAGTAAATTATGACACTAATAATCAACAGAGCCTTATTTACAGTGGTAATCAGAGCGGGCAGTGGCAACTTTGGCAATATGACCGAGATACTAATACACATACAAAACTAACAAAAAATGGCGGATATAGCGGCTATGTTGTTGGCGAGTATTTATATTATTCTAAATACACAACAGATGGGCTTTGGCGAAAAAAGCGTTCCTTAAACAACGAACAGGAAGCAGCTGAAGAACTGCTCATAAAAGACTTTAGTAGGGTTAATTGGCTGAACTGGCAGGTAATCGACACCAATATCTATTTTTATAGAAAGGCATCAGGTGTTTGGCGCTATAGTTTGGACGCAAAAACCGAGGAGCTTATATTTCAGGCTCCTGCAAATTTTGTTCATCAATACACAATTTCACCAGATCAGAAGTCAATTTATTGGGTCAAATTAGAGCCGGTTGAAGGTGATATATTTCAATACGCTATTGACTAATGAACAGGCTTATTTGCTTTGGTTATTAATAAACCCTTCCTGCTCCATGTCTTTTAGTACTTGAGAAATTGCCGGGACTAATTTTATGTGTTTTTTGTGAATGTAATGATAAAGCTCAACTTTTGCTAAAGGGGGATTAAGCATGTAAATATTATTAGGTGGACTACTTTCAAAACTCTTATTAGCAAGAACTTTACTAACTACAACAACATCCAACCGATCTTTTTCTAACATTTTAAGTAGTTGCTCTACTCTAGATACGGAAACAACAGTCATACCTGCAGTGGCGCTTTCAAGTACTTTAATCCCTCGGCGTATACCAACTCGATAGGGACGTAGATCGCCCCAGTTTGTTATTTTAATATTTCTATTTTTTACAAAGGCCGCAATTTCAATGGTATTTATTGGGACAGGAAGCCTAATAAGGTTGGTATAAACATCATCTATGCCCTTTTTCCGAAATACCTCTCCGTCGACTATTCCTTTATTGGCAAGTCTTAATGAACGTTCAGCTGGAGTAAAAACGATAGAAATAGGGATGTTAAGTCGAGCGTAGGCTTCTGTTAGCACCAGTTCGCTAGCGGTAAAATTTCCTCCAGAGCTGCTCGAAAATATTAACGCAGTTTGAGCCAATGAAGAATTTGTAAATAATAAGATAGTGAGCAAAATAAACTTAAGCATAATTTGCATTCACATACTCGACAATAAGAATAGGTTTTAAAAGCTTAGACTAAAAATCAAACTCAGCATGAATTTAATTGACTTGCTCGGTCTAAATTTAAATATGTAAAAACGTGCAAAAAAACAAAAACTTTAAAATACAAAAAGTAATGGGGGTAAAGACCTGTGAAAGAGGTTACAAAATAAAAAGCCTCAGCGAGTGCTGAGGCTTATACAAATAATTAGATGGATTAACCTTTGGCTTCTATCTCATTTTTTGCTTTAGCATTTTTATATGCTTGGCGTGATTTTGTATCACAATATTTTGAATTATTCTGGCGATCTCTTTTGCTTACTGAAGCAGATGAGTAATGCTCTTGGCACCAGTTGGCATTCCTTGCGCGTAAAGTGTGCTTTGCACTAATAGGCTCTTTTGCCACTTGAGCGGTTGTATCGTTATCATTCGTGGCTGAACAGCCTGAAATGACTACAGCAGCTGCAAATAATGGTAAAGCTATTTTAAATTTTCTCATGCTAATCTCCTTCGCATTTGAACGGTTTTTGAGCGTTGTTCAATTTTAATACTAGTGTAATGCACATAAAAAACAAGTGTTTAAAGAAAAGAAAAGAAAAACACCCACGTGATGTCAGGTAAAACTATGTGCGGACGTCGCTATTTAAAAGGCCAAAGACCTGATCATTTTTCCAATTGCCACCCAAAATAAAGTTGTCTATTAAGGTGCCTTCATGAACAAAAGCACACTTTCTTAATAAATTAGCACTGGGTAAATTGCCCTCTGTGACGGTCGCTTTTATCTTGTGAAAGTTAAACTGGTTAAAGCACAACTCAATCATGCATTGTGTAGACTCAAAGCCGTATCCTTTTCGTTGAAAATTAGGGCTCAATAGAAACCCAAGTTCAGCTTGTTTATAAGGACTCCATTCAGCCAGCATGCCCGTTAAGCCTACTGGAAGAGCGGACTCTTTTTCTCTAATAACAAGGGTTAGCCAATGTGAAGATGTCAGCTCCCAAGGATGCAAACGAGACTCAAAGCGGGCCCTAATCTCCTCTTCGCTTTGAGGGTCGCAAACATACTGAATAACCTCAGGTGTTTCATGTAATAACTTGAAAAAAGGCCAATCAGACTCAGTCAGTTGATGATATGTCAGGCTTTTAGATTCTAGCTTCATGATAAAACCATTAGATAAATGAATACACAGAAATGGTGTAACCATCGCAATCTGCGCTGCTTTTGTCTGTGCTGTATTTTGTTGGATAGCCTAAGCGGCTATCAAAAGAAGGTTCACCTTCTATGCTGTTTATTGCAGACTTCATTTGCTCAAACAAAGCTAAAATTGTGGGATAGTTATTATTTTCTAAAGGGAGGTTATTACCTGAGTCTATCTCGTAGACTTTCGTAATTGAATTATCCTCCACTGTTATTTCAACTGCAGGCAACGCATCTGCAGTTGGGCAGTCATTAGGCAGATTTTGATAAGTGAATGTATAACTCTCTATGCCTGAACTCATCCATATCTTTTGATTCATCTCGATAACACTTAATAAATCAGAATTGTCATTTGAGTCACTACTGCATGCACTAAGAGTTAGGCAGCTTAAAAAACTTATTAGCATTATTAGTTTCATTTTCTTCCTTGTGGGCAAGGGAACAAGCCCCAATTAGTTTTATCACGTTAGTGATTAATAAGAAAAGTTAACAACCTTTGGTCGCTTTTATTAATTATTGTTTAATAATCTGTAACAACTAAACTGAAATATCAATACTTCTCAACAATCATATACGTATGAAGCTCTGGATATTGAGCCAGCTCTAAATGTTTAATGCTGCAACCAAGCTCTTTAAAAAGACTTAAAAAACCGTTTGTGCCTAGCGACGAATAATAAACTTCAGGGCCCATATAATCGTCCGTATGAAAGCCAGCTTCGCTGGTTCCTCCAAAAGAAAAAATGAAAATTCCACCAGCATTTAAACTTTTGATTATTTTAGTTATTACCTGTTTTTGTTCGCCAAGCGGTATATGCCAAATGCTATCCCAAGCAGTAATGAAGTCATACTTTTGAATCAATGAATATTGGCATATATCAGCATGAATGAAGTTTACCTTTGGATGTTTTTCTTTAGCAAATTGGAGCATTTTTTCAGAAATGTCTAACCCAGTAGGGCTGTAGTTTTGCTCTAACAAAAGTTGGATAAAACGGCCTGTTCGGCCACAACCTATATCTAACGCTTTGCCTTGTTTTTTTGAGAAACCCAGAGCCTTTTTATGCGCATCAATGCCATTGCTCATATTAAAAACCTTAGCATCCCAAAGGTGGGTGATTTTATCGTAAGCTCTACCTATGTCTTCAGGTTTCATGATGGGCCTTTTTTGAATTCAGCTCGGCTATTAACTCTACTAAGCGAATAATTTTTATGTTGGATAACTGCCGATAATCAAAATAAGGGCACACGATTATTTGATGCTCATGATTAATCGCAAACTCATTGTCTAACCACGTTAAGCCGTGAGGCAACTTTAGTGAATTAGCGTAAGTTCGGCCCATAATGATGTGCACAGCTGGTGGTGCGGGGGCCGCAGGTACAGCAAAACTAGGCGGTGTAAACATCAGACTTGTGCCACTCTTTAGCTGTAATAGCTTTTGATCGCGGTAGTCTTGCCAACAATGATACTCCTTTGTGCCTACACGTTCAGAGGTGCACGCAAAAACAAGTTTTGCGTAAACATTAAAGACTTTTCGCCAACCATTACCGCACGCTTGCCCACAGGCATAAATTTCACCTTTTGACATGGGGTGAACATTGTCATCGCTGACGTTAAAGTCAAAGTCTGGTCGGTTGCCAATATACACGTTAAATTGTGCGTCATTATCGCCAAGTCCAATAAGAGTGGTTGTTGCTTTAGTCATATTAGTCACTGTAGCTCATATAGTCTCTCGTATAACCTCTCATATGGTTCTTCGCATTGTTCTCATCACGCATATTTAATGCTTTTACACCCAGTCCTGCGTATGATGGTCGCGCTTTGTTTAAACACAAGCTAATTTGTTCTGTCACTTCTGGAGTTTACCTAATATGGCCTTAAAGCCAACCATCTATAAATTTAAAATTGCATTGTCAGACTTTAACAATGATCACTACGACAGCATTCAATTAACGGTAGCGCAACACCCTTCAGAAACAATTGAAAGAATGATGGCCAGAGTAGTTGCGTTTCTGCATTCAAAGTGCCAACGACAAAGAACAGCTAATGACATTTACAAAAGGGTTGAGCTCAGTAGATGAACCAGACATTTGGTTGAAGGGCCTGGACGATCAATTACACCTTTGGTTAGATGTTGGTGAGCCAAGTTTTGAACGAATGAAAAAAGCATCTCGGCTAGCAAAACAAACCGTGGTTTATACGTTTAATTCAAAATCAGAGGTTTGGTGGAAACAATCACAACCTCAATTATCTACCATTGCCGTCGAGGTTTATCAGTTTAATTGGGAAGAGATTAAAGCGTTAGCGTCACACGCGAATCGCACAATGGATATTTCATTAACCATCAGCGGCCAATCTATTTATGCTGCCATTGGCGATGAGCAAGTAGAGTTAAACTGGGTTCAACTTCAATAGAGGAACCCAGAATAAACGTTTATTTACCTAACATTCGACTAATAGTACCGTCTTTGTCCATAAACTGGTGTTTAAGCGCACCAGCAATGACTAATTCGACGCCAAATAAAGTCAATTAAGAATCCTCTAAACACCACACAGCAAACTCATTGCCACTCGGCTCTATGAAATGGAAACGACGGCCACCAGGAAACGAAAATATTGGGGTCGATATTGTTCCACCAAACTTCTCTACGGTACTCTGAGTCGCTTCTAGGTTGTCAGTTTTAAGAACTAGTAGGGCGGCTCCGGCTGCTGCGTTTGATGTTAAGTCAGATTTGTAAAAACCACCGTCTAAGCCTTGGTCATTAAATGCGGTGTAGTCTGGTCCGTAATCAATAAATGTCCAACTAAAAGCATCTTCAAAAAATCGTTTAGTTGCAGGTAAATCTCGAGAGGGAAGTTCCACATAGTTAAGCTTGAGGTTGTGACTCATATTTTCCTTTCCTTGTTAAATCTTTATTACTTCAGATTCACGTTAGCGCTTTTCTATTTTTAAAATTTAGTGTCTTTAGTGCTTCCAATCTTTTGTAGACTAATAAATAAAAAAGCACTGATAAACCCAGAAATAACGGTGAAAACTATACGTTGGATAGCCGTTATAAAATCAGTCTCTTTAGTATATTCAGCAAAACCGAAATAACTAATATTTAGGCTCATTGCTATAGAGACTTCAAAAATAGGAGCTGCTAAACCAAAAGCGAAAACAAACAAACGTTGTTTTAAACCCAAGGCTAATACAAGAATTGATATTGCAGTAAAAGTAGCAAAATGATCACGAAAAAACATGATAAAAATGAACGTAGGCTCAACTTTCATAATCAATAGTCTAGTAATATTTAGACTCGCATAAACCAAAGCACAAAGGATTATGATTTGTGGGTTTGTCATTTGGATATTTTTCATGACACTAGCCTAAGTGTTTAACTGTTTGATATTAAGTTTTATATTCTTCTATATCTGGCCGCCCGTCAATCGCAATAACTTTCCTATTGATAAGTTTAGTTCTTAAACCGTCTATACTCTGCGTTAATTCGTCTCTAATAATTCTTATCGCAGGGGAAATGAGTTGACGACGTCGTAAAGCTTGCACAGAAGTTTAGACGGTGGGTGATTATCTTCGTTTCCATGAAACTGTATAAGCAGTTTGCCCATTTATCAAAAGATAATTTAGTCCTAGGATAAGTTCATACCAACTCAACGGAGAACGCGACATGACACGTTTATTAAATATCCCGACTTTCTTATTAGTGAGTGCTATTTTGGCGCCATCAGTGCTAGCAGAGACTACAACTTCAAAAGTAGTGGCAGCTAACGATATTAAATGGGGCTACCTAAACCCGCTTAGAGGAGATAAAAGCCCTGGTGCAGCTGACTTGTGGGGTAACCGAACGACTGATACTGCAACGGGAATGTTAGTTCGCTTTAAAAAAGGTTTTGAGTCGCCGCCACATATTCATAACATCACCTATCGCGGCATTGTGATTGAGGGTTTGATGCACAATGACGACCCAACCGCGGCAAAAATGTGGATGCCGGCTGGATCGTTTTGGACTCAGCCAGCGGGTGAAGACCATACAACCGCTGCCAATACTGAGACGAATTTAATTTATTTGGAAATAGATTCGGGGCCATATTTAGTAAAGCCGTCTAAAGAAGGGTTTGATAACGGCGAGCGCCCGTTAAACCTACACAGAGACAATATGGTGTGGCTAAATAACAGTGCGCTTGTTGATATAAAGGCCCATGACGTTAAGTTAACAACATTGTGGGAAAGCACAGCAGATATGAACGGCTCAATGATAAAGCTGCCTGCTGGTTTTGAGGGGAAAATTACTACCAACGCGAGTGAATTTAGAGCCGTAGTGATTGCTGGCTCAGTTGACTACAAATCTAAAGCTAATAAAACGGTGCAACATTTAAGCCCAGGCAGCTATGTAGAGTCTTCGGGTAAAATGAGTCACGAAATTACAAACTCTAGCAACACAGAATCAACTATTTACATTCGTACCAATAGTAAGTATCAAGTTAAATAGCAGCTTGAAATACAACTAAAAAGGTTTTCCCAAAGCGGGTGATTACTTGTCTACGTAGCACACCTTAGTGCTTGCAATATAGTCATGTAAGCACCGCTTTTCACGACCAAAAATGAATAGCGGGTTAACAATTCTATTTATTCATTTACCACTGGCTTTAGCTTAATCGTGATTTTTGTAATTAAAAAAGCAACCGCAGTCCAAAAGGTGATGATTACGCCATAGGCCAGAGCGGATTGAGGCGACGCTCCAAACTCTCCAATTATGAAATGGCTTTCACCCAAAAGCTGCGCAATACCAGTCCAAAGAACAGGAATATTGATCCAAAACAAGGCAGGTAACATTGAACCTTGGACGTCAATTAGTGCTAACAGCAAAGGGATCTGAAGAAGTAAAACAGTAATAATAAAGCGTTTTAGAAATACATTGTTGGATAACATAATGACTCCATGTCAAAAAAGGGTGAATGAATAATCGCCTCTGCAGATAGCTACAAGTACAAAATACAATTTAACTATTTGAAATTAATTACGATCAAAAAATGTCTACTAATGATTAAAACACAAAAAGAATAGAAAATGCACACTAAAAATCTAAAGACTATATTTGTTATTGGTATTATTGCCGCCATCGCTTTTATTTTAATACAGCCACTTTTTGGTATGCTCACGCTAACATCTAGGCATGCCTTCGCCTATGTGAATATAGGTAACTACAGCGAGACTGCAGCTTTAATCTTATCTTGGTTTGTGCATATTTCTGTTTCGGTATTTTATGCCTTTATTTCGAGTGTAATTTTTAGCTTTAACTCCTCTAGTACCGTCAATACAGGGCAAGTGGTAATATTGGGTTGGCTAACTACATTAACCGCAACGCCAGCCAATGAATGGGTTGTTAAATTTGTTACTAAAGGGCAGTGGGCTGAACTATCTTCACTATCAGCCTTAAACACACAAATAGGGCCAAAGCTGTGGTTACACATTTTGTTTTTTGCATTGGTTGTAGGTTTATTAATGACAGCAAAGCGGTTTAATAGAGTTAGGCTTTAATCGTTAAAGGTAGACTTTACGTCTATCCCAACATTGTCTACCTCAATAGCTATCTCAACGTTTATCTCAAAATCTAGCTCAGGGTTTTAATTTCTTTCGGGGTTAGATAGCGCCATTGTCCTTCCTCAACATCAAGTTTTACATTGCCAATTGACTCTCGGTGAAGGGAAATTACTTTATTACCAATTGCAGAAAACATACGTTTTACTTGATGGAATTTACCTTCGGTAATGGTCAGTAACACTTCCCGTGCAGTTAGAACTTCTAAGGCAGCAGGGCGCGTTAGATTTTGCTCGCCTTGCAATTTAATACCAACTTTAAACTTTTCAGTCGCATCCAAGGCAATGTCTTTGGACAACTTAACTCGATAAACCTTACTGCACTCTTTATTTGGCGATGTAATATTAAATGACCAACGTCCATCATCAGTAATTAAAACCATACCGGTAGTATCAGCATCGAGTCGGCCAGCAATATGCAATTCAGACGGGTTTTCAACACTGAGATGGTTGAATAAAGAGGGGTATGCTTCATCTATGTTGGAGCAAATAGTACCAGCGGGTTTATGCATAATAATATAACGAAAGTCTCTGGCTTTAAGTATATCGCCATTTAGACGTAGGTCATTATTTTCATGAACTTGAGTCGTCTCATTCACTTCAATAGCGCCATTAACGGTGACTTGGCCTGCCTTAATTAATTCAACTGCCTCTGACTTTGATAGCGCAGTACTTTTACAAACAAATTTATCAAGGCGCATTGCTGGTACTCTTAAAGATCTTTTGGTTTTTAGCAGGTCGCAAGCTCCACTGCTTTTGATGCGTGGATCAGAGTTGTATCATAAAGTGGCACGTTTGTATGCTGTTGCTGTACGAGCAACGATATTTCCGTGCATCCTAGAATGACGGCTTCGGCACCTTGGTTATGGAGTTTCTCTATGACTTGAATGTATCTCTCACGAGACTTTTCTTGGATGTTGCCTAGACAAAGCTCAGAATAAATAATGTTATGTACAGCACTTTGGTCTTCACTATTTGGCACAATCACTTCAATTCCGTACTTATCGCTAATACGATTTTTATAGAACTCTTGCTCCATAGTGAACTGTGTACCTAATAAACCCACTCGTTTAATGCCATTCGCTACTAGTTTTTCTGCGGTCGCATCGGCAATGTGAATAAGAGGTATAGAAAGAGATTGTTCTATTTTTTCTGCTACTTTATGCATGGTATTGGTACAAATTAGAATGAAATCTGCACCTCCAGCCTCAATATTTTTTGCCGCGTTCGACAAAATGACAGCGGTGTCGTCCCAACGACCTTGGTGCTGTAACTTTTCAATTTCAGCAAAGTCGACACTGTAAAGAGAAATTTTGGCTGAGTGTAAACCGCCCAATTGAGCTTTTACGCCTTCATTAATATTTTTGTAGTAGCTAGCCGTAGATTCCCAACTCATGCCACCTAACAAACCAATTGTTTTCATAAAGAACTACTCGTGATATTTACGAATGACCGCGACTTTATCACCTTCTAACTCAAGTACTTCCATCATAGTTTGAGAGTACTCAATAGGCTGATTATTTTGTGGATGAACGCCTTTTGCGTAATTTTTGTAACGAATAGCAATGGCGGAGTTATTGAATACAAATACGTCTAACAATGTTGCTTCGTATTTGTCATGAGCACCTAAATAAAATGTCATCCCTTTTCTCATCGACGCTTTTCCGTCTGGTAACCTAGAATCGTCAACTACATATGGTAAATGTGAGTGACCAATATCGTCGGTTAACAAAGAAAGGTAGCTTTCTAGTTCTTTGCTTGTTGCGTTTGGTTTTTGGGTTTCCGTCATGAGCTTAAAGTAGTGATGAGCAAACTTTTCTAAGTCTAACTCTTTGGCGAGTAATGAAAACGAGCTATAAAATAATAGGGTGAATAAAATTAAGTGTTTCATACAAACTCCATTTTATTTTATGTTTTGCTTAACAGTTAATTGCTTTTTACTCATTAAAAAGTAATAGCGGGTATTTAACGCTTTAGTTAGTTTTAACATTTAAGCCTAGTTTTTATATTTAGGCTTAGTTGCTAGTTAGCGCTTTAATGCTTTTTACAACTAGGTCTCGGTCTACAATATGTAGATGATGCTTTTCTGACTCAGAATATACAATCCGACTATTAGTGGACAAGCTTTTGAAATATGCCTCGGCATCAGCCTCTAATGAATCCATGCTTTTAGCTATTTCGTCTGGCACAAATGGCGGGTCATAACGCTTGTCCATTTGTTTTGATCTTACGGTTATAATCGGTTTATCACCAAAGTTAGCGGCATTAGACAATATTTTATAGCTTTCCATATGGTCAACGTTTTCAGGCACTCTTTTAAACATTGGGTCGTGTACACTTTGTTCAAAGCTATAGAAGCTTTGCAGTTTTTTGTTTTCTGATTTGAAGTTCTCAGGCCAGCGAGTACCCATAGTATAAAAGTAGCCAAATACAGGAGGATCAATTAAAACAGCGCCAAGTACTTCTTGAGGGTAAAGGTTGTTGTAAGCGCTAATGACGTAAGATGCATATGAGCCTCCGGCAAAGTAAAGTGGCGCTTTAACATCGGCAGCGGCCAGTAATTTATTTAACCTAATGGCCATATCATTTACCGTGAAAGGAACGGGACCTTTTTCGCTTTTACCTAATCCTGCGCGGTCATATAAACAAATACTATAATCATTTTTTAATCGGTCTATATTTTCTAGCCAAACCCCATCAGAGCCAGCGCGACCAAATCCTTGTTCTAGGATTAATTGTGGTTTGTCGTTTTCATAACATTCGAGGTAAAGCTTGAATCCGCCAACATCATATAATCCTGCTTTGGTCGGCTTAAGGTTAAGCTCTGTCGCTAACGTTGCAAAAGAATACAAACATAAAATCACACTCGTCATTAACTTCATACAAACTCCATTTAATTAAACTTACTCACCAATCCCAACAAAACCTACCATGCGGCAGATCAAATCGCCGTCTTGCTCTACAAAATACTGACCAAGTTGGGTTTGTTCAGTACCTTCAGGGCCGGGCCCACTGAATGCAACAGTGACGCGAGTTACGCCAGCAATCGAGTCAGCTTTTATAACCTTCGCAGCCCATCCGGGTGCATGTGCACTAAACATACCTACATAATTATTTAATGATTCGATTCCATTGATTGTTTCAGGCGTTCGAGGATCATCATATTTAACAGCCTCTACAACAGAGCTATTTATTGTAGAAAATCGAAGTTTTTCATCCTCAATTTGCCAGGCTTTAAAAAATGTTTTAATACAATCAGACATTACGGGTTCCTTTTTTAAATTTTAATTTAGCAAATATATGACTGTCATAAAATTTACCATTTTTATAAATTGCTTGTTGAAGAACCGCTTCCGGTAAATAATTACATTTTTCCAGAACTCTCATTGAGCCGGTATTACCTGAGAAAACGGCTGCGTGCAGTCTATTTATCTCGGTGGTTCGAAATGCCTCTTCTGTAACAATATTAACAGCCTGTGTAACAAGGCCCTTTCCCCAATATTCTGAGCAAAGCCAATAGCCAATTTCTCCATTTCGCGAGTATTCAAATTCATCTATCGACACACCGATGCAACCAACAAGTTCATCTGCAATAGTAATAGCACGAATTAAACCTAATTGACTGCCTTCTTTTATCCACCATTCGGCATCAGCCTCGGTATAAGGACTCGGAATCTTTGATTACATGTAACTCTTTGTTTTTATTTTGTTGTGCTATATGAATTCCAATGGATGTATAGTTATCAGGTTGCTCTATCTCAACGATATCTACATTTACATCAGAATTTAGCTTTCGAATATTATTAAGAGTTTCAGCATAGTTGCTAGAAGCGATGGGGGTTTGGTTTGCTAAAAGGGATTTTTCACTTGGCGCTAAGGTCATACAGCCGTTTAAAAGCAAAAAACCGATTATAGTAATAGTTAATTTAAAGTGCACAAGATCATTCCTTAATTTTTGTACTTTAAAACCACTGTACATTAAGCTAATTCTATAAGCCAATCAGTAAGTTAAAATAGAGCCCTGACATACCAACAGTTATAAACGCTAAAAAGCTGATAACGGCGGTTCTTTCAGGAACCGCGTGGATTACCAGTGAAGGCATTTCCTTTAAAGTAGACAAAGGAGGAACGTAAAAAGTTGAATATGACTCAAAGCTTTTAAACTTATTCCACAGTTTGGAACAAAACAACTTTAATCCAGACAGGTACATTAATACAAAGGTGGAAGCACCAAGCGCTTCAACTAAAGCCATAACTTCCATGCCGACCATTATTTCAGGGCCCGCTAATAATAGAACAATGATGCAGGCCAATGTATACCAGCTTGCTTTAGATAATATTGTTTTGAGCCGATTTAGCACGTAATTTCCCTTGTTGGCTTATATACAGGATCAGCTAACGGTAACAAAAAGTCATTTTTGTTAGGGGTTAATACCGGGTAAAGCTATTTACATCCTGAACTTAAAAAATTCATTATGCACGATTGGACACTGCCTCGTAAGCCATGATTAAAAGATAGCAAACAATGCCAGCGGTGAATGAATATATTAATGATGCTACTGGAGCCCATAAATAACCTATAGCTGATGTAGAAGAGGCGTGCTGGTCCGTATACAAAGCTTCAGTAACATGCCAATACCCATAAGAAATGATAAGAACGGTAGTGGCTAAAGACAACCAAAGTGCAACTTGTCCTTTAAATGACGATAGTAGGTTTGTGCAGAGGGCTAATAGTATCAATGGTAAAAGTGGTATTAGTCTGAAGGACCCAGTAAGTATTGTGCGCTCCACGCTCGAGGCACCAAAAGCTTTATTCCAAGCTTCCTGAAACTCAAAGTTACCGATAATCAACATGACAAAAAGATGATTTAAGTCTTCGTGCAGCATCACTAAAGCGGTAAAACACGCTAAAATATATCCCTTCTTCATTGTGTTCCTTTTGAGTCTCTTGTAAGTTGTTACTTTACCCCAATTTAATTTCTACATAACCTAGCGTTAAAGTTGGAACAAGCAAAGTAGCAATTATGCAGTAAAAAAGAATAATCCCAGTAATAAGCTAAACCAACCAAATGAGTGTAACTGCCGCAAATATAACACCACAAAGACCCGTGCAACTTTGTTGAGCCCGAATACACTGAGCTTGTTAACCTTGGGATTTGGTATAAATGAGCTTGTTGTCACCGTCAGCAAAGAAGTTTTTCACTTCAGCTTCAAATGTAAAACCGTACTTTTCATAGAACGCTCTTGCTGTTTCGAACTCAGGGAGCTGAGATGTCTCGACAATTAGCAGTCTTGCACCTCGACTTTTTAATTCGGACTCAACGGCAGACACCAAAGACCGACCAAAACCCTTGCCTTTATAGCCTTCCTTTGTCCATAACATTAGCAGATTCCATGTCCCTGACGTAACAGGCTCTGGAGCGCAGTATGCAAACCCTACTGGTTCATTTTCTAACGCAGTGAACCATATTTCGTCATCAGGATTTTCTAGATGGTTATCCAAAGTCTCTAAGGTATAAGCAATCGAATCAGCATCGAACTGTCCGCTTTCTGTCAGAACTTTTTGCAGTTCTTCTTTATGTTCTTTAGTTGTTTTAGAGATCATTTTATATCCTATTATGGTTAATGCTTAGCTATCTACACGTGTTAATTTCAGCGAGGTTCAAATCAATGTTTGCAACAATATAGCCATATTCTTTTTTAGATAAATCTTTAGATTGAAAATGCTGTTTAGCTAGCTCATGAGTCCAAGCAGTACCGCAAGGTGCAACAGGAATCGTAGTATCAATTTTTAAAAGGTGACTTTCTTGAATCACGCCACCTTTTTTGACAATGCTTTTAGCGCAAAGACTTAAAGCATATTCAACAGCAAATTTGTCCACACTAGGCAAACCAACAAACTCGACATCACAACCAAGCTTTTTATTGCCTTCAATATCGACATAATAAAGCTGTCCTGATGTTGTACAGGCTGAGCAAATAAAAATCAAACAGAACAAAAAGATGCACTTAACGCTCACAAGAACTCCTTGTGTGGAAAATCTATGTTGGTATTCCATAGCCATTGTAAAACTGCAGTTACTACTAATAAAGCGACTAAAGTTATAATAATCGGTGTGATTAGAAGACCCATTTAAGATAAAACTCCCTTTTATATTGATACTTACATATAACGCCAGCTTTGGTGAGACCCTCTTGAATCATTTGTTAGTTTTCGATTACCTGCGAACGCTTAATAATTTTTGAGTTAAGTCTTCCGCTTGCTCTATTTGCAAAGCTGACATTTTATTCAAAAGGCTATTCTTTATGAAACTAACTTTCAGGTAAAACTCATTGTTATTAGTAGTTTGCATTGCGTATTCAGCAAAAGCAACAGCCTTTACAATGTTTGGTTGCAATGTCGCGGGGTCAAAGTGTTGAAACCCCTTGATTAAACGAAGTTGTGATTTTTCACCACCATTCACTGCAAGTTTTTGAGCTAGTGCGTATTTCATATTAATGAATTTTACTCGATGCTCAAATACTACTTGTTTAGAGCTTGTGTCTACTCCAGTACTTTCAAAGTACTCAATGTCAGAAACAGCCCAAAGCTCATTTAAAGCGTCATCGGAGCCTTTTTCTATTGCTAATAATAAGATTTTAATAAAATTATGCTCTTCATTTTTTAGCTCTGAACAAAGGGCGAACCTAGATGAAACATCTTCGATGAACTCATAAGGCTCACCAATGCGAGTGGCTTTATCTATCCACACCGTAAGTTCATCTCTCGTCTTGGGTACACCTTTGCAGCGCCTAACGTTCTTTGCAGATTCTAATAGTTGTTGAGGGCTTAAACTTGGTGTGTTTGAAGTGTTCTTATTATTAGTTCTAGTCGCTGAGGTTTTAAAGTTAGAGGGTTGAAAAGCCTGAGGTTGAGCCTTTTCGATTTGTGCATTGCTAGAAACGTCGGTTTCAAAAGGGGCGTTAATTAGAAGCAAAGTAATACTAATAGCAATCGTAGAAAAAATGACAATTCGTTTCACTAAGCTTTCCTAGGTAAACTAACGCTTTGCTAATAGGAAAATAATGGTTGGCTATAATCGCGGAGCGATGGCCAACTGTTATTTTTCCTTTTAAGCAACTTGTTATGATTTTGCAGTCTTTTTATGTCTAAATGCCGCCATTTTCTGATTCCTCGGGTGTCCCCAATCACCAATGATTTCGACCTTTAGTCCAGCTAGCTCAGCTATATATTCAATCTCTTGATTCGAATAATGAAATGGGTCTCGGTCATATTTTGTAACCTTCCCACCAGGCTTCTGTTCCAGGTCATCCAAATAAGCAGGGAAAGGAGATTCAAAGTAAGTAGCGTAATAAGTACCTGTTTCCGTTAGACTCTCTCGTGCTTTGATTAAACACTTGACAACATTCTGAAGCGGTAAGTGAGTAAATAATGAAATCGAAACCATATAATCAAACTGCGTTCCAAATTTTTCAAACTCAAAGCTGTCACTTACTATCAAATTTGCCTGTTTTTCTTCTAGTTTATATTCTTCTATTTCTTTGTAAGCTGCTTTAATAAGGGACTCATTAATATCAACACCGTGATAGTGTTGAAGATCTAAATAGTCTATATATTTAACACCTCCTCGAAGGCATCCACAACCTATATCTAGCAGTTTGTGCTTAGGTTTCAATCCTGAGTTTACAAGAAATTCAAACTGGAGTGCTCCGATTTCATCCCACATCCCACCAACGAATCCCCTATGCTTTTTCTCTTCAATATCTTTGCTAGATAATTGTCTAAAATAGGAATTTATACCTTCCATTATGTTCATATATTTGTCCAAGTTAATTTACGGAATCATAACGCCTGGTTAAGAGGCGAGTTTTAGCTTGCTAAAATTTTTGCCGAAGGCTCGAGCAAGCTTTTACGAGACCTTCTTTAACCACTTGTATGGATAATACACCCACCAAATTTAACTATTTCCGGTAAAGTGAGACCCAAGCCTTAGCTGCAACTAAGGCCTTTCTATTTGGTAGTTCGATTAGGCATAGGCTCCTCAGTTGAGAGACCGATAACAAGAATGAACACCAAATAGGACTCCAAGCAAAATACTCGAATAGTCTACTGGGTCTCGAACCCGCATTATGCAAGCAGGAGTTAGCTTATTATGAAATCAGAAATGAAGCAAAACATTAACGTCGGTGTCGATACTGGTAAATTTCAGCTCGACATTTACATTCGTCCTCTCGATATTTTCTTTAGTGTCAGCAATGATGAAAAC
This sequence comes from Psychrosphaera haliotis, assembly GCF_009728465.1. Lineage (GTDB taxonomy): Bacteria > Pseudomonadota > Gammaproteobacteria > Enterobacterales > Alteromonadaceae > Psychrosphaera > Psychrosphaera haliotis. Next base: position 401,208 of record NZ_WOCD01000005.1, on the reverse strand, counting down.
GGAATACGGGAAGCCGTCAAAACGATAAAGCAGCACCAACCCGAACGCATTATTATAGAGGCCACTGGCCGACTCGAAATGCCTTTCATTATGGCTTGTGCAAAAGCCAATTTACCGTTTGTAATTGCTAATCCAATACACATAAAGCGCTTTGCTGGAGCCATTGGTCAGTGTGCTAAAACCGACAAGCTCGATGCGCAGATCATTGCTCATTACGGTGAAGCTATTCAGCCTCCACTATCCACGTTAAAGCCAGACACAATGCAAGCTATGAGTGATTTAGTTGCTCGCAGAAGCCAATTACTGGGTATGCAAACTATGGAAAAGAACCGCTCACAAGTACTCTCTAAAAGTCTTCAAATGACAATAAAACCGATATTAACAGCACTTAAAAATCAAATAGAAAAAGTTGAAAGTAGAATAGTGTCACTCATCGAAAGTTGCCCAGATTACCAGGCCAAAAACACCATCCTTCAGAGCATGAAAGGCATAGGTAAAATTGCTTCAGCTTCAATTATTAGCAACCTACCTGAGCTTGGTTATATGACAAATAAACAAGCCGCCTCACTCGTTGGAGTCGCCCCCATGAACCGAGAAAGTGGTGTATTTAAAGGGAAACGAACAGTCCAAGGTGGAAGACATCAAGTGAGAACGGTTTTATACATGGCAATGATGTCCGCCATTCAATCAAATCCGGTTTTTAAGGAGACTTATCAGCGGTTAGTTGAAGCAGGAAAGCCTAAAAAAGTCGCCATCATTGCGTGTGTCAGAAAGATGGTTGTGATCTTGAATTCGATGCTAAGAGACGGTGTATTGTGGGAAGCGCCAAAAGCTAAGATTTAGCTATTGACGCCATAGTCTCTTGTTAGGTGAATTGTGCTAAATCAACTCTTTCTCTAGCACCTAGTTTTCTTAAATGAATTGCTTCGACGTAGCGTCTTATTATTTGCCAACTCTCATCATTGAGTACCTGTGAACGCGGCAGCTTAACTGTCATGGTCAAATTTTCTTGATTAGGTTCAGGAGCTTGGCTTAAAAGTTGCCAGTAAGCCGCTCGTTCGGAAGCTACGTATTTAACAAGTATTGCTACAGGTAAAAGATCCCATAAATAGTTATATGTTGATACATCTAGTGTAATCCGCTCATACAACCCGTCAGAAGTTACATTTGATTCTTGTGATGCTTTTAACTGAACAAGTAATTCTCTTGATGATGCTCGATTACTTTCAATTATACCAACTACTAGGTCTACACCAATATCGGGATTCGGTTTATCCGCAGTCCACCCTCTTGGCATCACCGCTCTAAAATGCTGTTCTGAATCAGCTTCTAGCATATTATTTTCTATTATTATTGGTCGTTGCATACACTACACCTCCTGATTCACCTAACGCCTGGTTAAGAGGCGAGTTTTAGCTTGCTATAATGTTTGCCGAAGGCTCGAGCAAGCTTTTACGAGACCCTCTTGAACCACTTGTTAACTATCACTAGCCAACGTTGAATATTCAGAAAACCACTTTACCTAAATTCCTTTCTAAATCAACTCGCTAATTACTCAGAAAAACTAAGGCCTACTACTCGAATAGTTCGGAAGCCAAGCCATGAGCGCGGCGATGGTAAGAACCAAAAGAAAAAAGCTCCAAAGCTTTTAGCAACTTTAAGCAACAGAAGTTGAAACTAATTTAAACCTTGCTGAACGTTCTTATTGATTTGAACTTTCAATAGCCAAGCGGCTAGGCTTGGCGTTTCGTGATACTGGCCAATAGTTTTTGAAAGCAGACTCAAAAATTCAGAATAAAGAGAAAAGGGGACTTTAATTTAATGACACCAATATATTGCGACAGATTAATTATATTGCAGAATTTTACGTGAAGTTAACGCCTGGTTAAGAGGCGAGTTTTAGCTTGCTAAACTATTTGCCGAAGGCTCGTGCAAGCTTTTACGAGACCCTCTTGAACCACTTGTTAACTATCACTAGCCAACGTTTAATATTCAGAAAACCACCTTACCTAAATTCCTTTCTAAATCAAACGTCTATTTACTCAGAAAACCGAAGGCCTACTACTCGAATAGTTGAAAAGCCAAGCCATGAGCGCGGCGATAGTAAGTACTAAAAGAAAAAAACTCCAAAATCTTTAGCAACCTTAAGCGACAGAAGTTGAAACTAATTTAAACCTTGCTGAACGTTTTTATTGATTTGAACTTTCAATAGCCAAGCGGCTAGGCTTGGCGTTTTGTGATACTGGCCAATAGTTTTTGAAAGCAGACTCAAAAATTCAGAATAAAGAGAAAAGGGGACTTTAATTTAATGACACCAATATATTGCGACAGATTAATTATATTGCAGAAATTTATGTGAAGTTAACGCCTCAATAAGAGGCTAAAAATTAATTGGTTATACTTTAGCGGTGTTTGCGTTGTAAACCAATTGGTTTTTGTCCACTTAATTGACTTGTTATTTGCCCGTTGTTGCAATAGTATTAATGCGCAATGATTATGCGCATGAGGTGCGATATGAGAAATGAAAGCTTTAATAAGCCATCCAAAAAAGCCACTAACCTGAGCTTAAGCAGTGATTTACTAGCTGAAGCTAAGCGATTAAATATCAACCTATCAGCAACGATGGAAAAGGCATTAAAACAAGAAGTAAGCGAAAGGTTAAGTGAAGAGTGGTTAGAGAAAAATAGCGATGCAGTTAATGCATGTAATAAGTTAACTGAAAGTTTTGGTCTATTCTCCGACGCTTACAGGAAGTTTTGATGTCTCAATTTTTTCTATATAAGAACCAAGACAGCTCTTCTTCAAAAGCGTACCCATATTTTGTTAACGTACAGTCAGATTTGTTAAGCAGCTTGGATTCCAGAATGGTTATACCATTAACTCCATTAGAGCTAATTGAATCGAAAGCGCCGAGTTACTTGTGTCCAATTATTCATATAGAGCAAGGTGATTTTGTTATTTTGACTCAACAAATGACGAGCGTACCAGTGAAGATACTAAAAGATGAAGTAAACGACCTAAGCACATTTCGAAATGAAATTGTCGCTGCACTCGATTTCCTGATTACGGGCATATAACGCCTAATTAACAGGCAAAAAATAGTTGGTTAAAATAAGCGACGAAGGAGCAAAAGCCAACTGTTTTTTGTCCTTGTTTAATTTCTTGTTAGCTTTCTATTCAAATGCACTCTGAATCAGCTGATATTATTGCGCCGTAGATATTGTGATCGCCTTCTAATACAACTTTTCCTTGCTCAACGAAAGTGACCAACATTTTACTATTTTCTAAACGATGAATAGAAGGCTTAGCTATATTGCCAAAGTCATGTTGAACAACTAACTCTTCATTACCTAACCCACCATTAGTATTTATACATCTACGCCACAAGGACAAACCTTTTCCTTCCTGAATAGGATAAACATAATAAATATCAATATTACCATCAAGCCGTAAAATAGCTTTGGCATCATGAACAGTATCATCAGTTAGGGTAATAGGAGTATATTCACTCCATGTTTGACCATAATTATTCGAGACTCTAAAGTGTGATTTCATTATATAAATAGGCTTTCCGTTAGATTTTTTTTTACTTGAACCGAAAGACTTTTGAAACAGATAAAGTAGTTTTCCATCAGAGAAAGATGAAAGGTGAGGCATAAAGCCAGAATTTCCGATATACCTTGGTGTTTCAAATTTAACACCATCTTTACTGACTGAAAAATACAACTTACAACATTTTTTATCGGTATAAACAAGAGCAACATTGTTATTATTCATGGCATGCCAACGGGCATTACTTGATGGTGATAACGTTATTTCTAAAGATATTTTTTCTTGTTCTACGAGAGCGGAATCTTTTAATTTTGCTCTGTAAGCAATAGCATCAGATTTAAATCTATTTGATTCAATAAAATAAAGCCAATCTACTCCATCTATTCTTACGTGGCTTATAGAAGATCTAATCAATGTGTTTTTATTAGGTAAAACAACTTTAGCGGTATCAAATTCAATCTTTTCGTTTAATACGGTTAACTCTGCATAGTGCAAATCTCCTTCATTCATTTCAAACCCTTTCCATGATTCATATACTAGAGTACTTGTATCTTTATTTTGAATTAGAGCGCTAATATATTGAATTTCTGGTGGGTATTCGATTCGGGAAATACTGTCTTTCTGTAGAGGTAGTTCGTTTGCAGATAACGAAAACATGCTAATCATAAAAGTTATGAAAATGAATAACTGTTTTTTAACAGATTTATGACTGCACTGCATGATGGTTCATCCTTGAAAGCTAACGCTCCGTTAAGGAGCGAGTTTAGGCTTGCTAAACTTAGTGACGCAGGAGCCCGGCAAGCCGTGACGAGACTCTCTTAAACGCCTTGTTATAGCTCTGCAATATGGGAGAGTGTTTCAGGATGCCTTTGCACTAATTTCAAAAGCGTAACAGCTTGTCCATTTGGAGCACTTCGGCCTTGTTCCCAGTTTTCCAATGTGCGAGATGAAGTGTGAAGTAAGTGGGCAAATACACCTCTAGACATATTAAATTGCTCTCGAAGGTTTACAATTTCGTCTGGTGATATATTTAAGTCAGTTATATCATTAACTTCATGATTTTTTAAAGTCAGTTTACCTTTTGAGTGCTCTTTAGCCTCTAGTAATGCAGAGCTTAATTCATTAAATAAGTTACGATTGCTCATTGCGCCATGCCTCCATAAAGGATTTTAGTTGTTTCTTTTGTTCCGATGTTAAATCAGACACTTCGTTCTTTGCATATATAGTCAAAAGATAAAAGCGGTGCTTGTGATCTAAAAAGTAATAGATAACTCTAGCACCTCCACGCTTCCCTTTTCTTTTGCTAGCGACTCTAATTTTTCTTAGGCCGCCAGTGCCTTGAATAACATCGCCAGCCTTTGGATTTGACATTAACTCAGCTTGGAAAAGTCGAAAATCTTCCTCTGATAGATAATCATTTCTCCACTTTTCAAAAATGGATGATTCAATAAAAATACTTTTCATCAGCCAAGTATACGCAAATTGCGTACAAAGACAAGTGAAGGAATTGAGAGCTATAACGCCCCACTAAGAGGCAAAAATAGTTGGTTATAATTGCGACGCAGGAGCAAAACCAACTGTTATTTGTCCTGCTTGAGTGGCTTGTTAGGGGCTGCCAGCCAGAAAGCTAATGCTCCTACCATGCCACATACACCTAAAAATGATACACCTTGTAAAAACTGTAACCAACCATCTAAAGTGGGCACGCCATCAATCATAGTTTTTACACCATTTACCGAAGCTGATGTTTTCATTTCAGGATACCTTAGCGGCCATGTGAAAATTGCCATTGGTATAGCTCCTAAAACAAAGCCTGAAATTAAAGTAGCCCACCAATTAACCGAATTAAGCTTACGTAACAGAAAGTAAGTAGGAAGTCCTAAAAACACAACAAAGCCAGCTGAAACTGTAATACAGATAGCTAGAAAGCCTCGCGTACGCACCCAGATATAAGGATCATCATGCTCGAAAGTAACAAATTGACCATACAAGTACCAAGCAGTAATTAATAATGCTGGTAAAAGTATGGCTGCCAGAAATGCGAAGACAATCTTCATAGGCCCCTAACGCTTGCCTAACCGGCGCGAAATAGCAGGCTAAAATTAGCGACGAAGGAGCGCAAGCCTGCTGTTTTGCGTCCTTAGGTTTAGGCACTTGTTATACCTACTTTACCCAATGGATGTCTGTAATTACCATATAAGTAAAACCAGTTTTATCAGTAGTTCTGTAAGCGCCTTTAGCATTTAAAAGGTAACTTGTGATTGAAGTCATTTCCCAACCATCTACCTCATCGGCAGACCATTTTTCATTGATGAGAGCTTCATAATTTTTAGATACACCATACTCTTTCACTTTATGCATTTGGTCTTTTACATTGTCTAAAATTGTGTTGTTCGCCCAAGACCAAAGCCAAGTATCAGACTTAGTAGAAACGGAGCCTACGAATTGTACTTTAGCAATAACTACTGGCTTACCGTCGTTGGAAAACACCAAAGTTCCATTCTCTTGATCCCAGTCGAATCGTTCATGCTCTCCGATTTTATACTCAGCCATAATCGACTCTTGCTTTTCTGACAGAGAGTTATGAGCAGTTGTGACAAAACCCACCCAATCATCTGAAGCATTGGCGCCAGATGCAAATAAACTAAATATTGATGCTATGAGCTTCTTCATACTTTCCCAGTAGGTATAACGCCTGGTTAAGAGGCGAGTTTTAGCTTGCTATAATGTTTGCCGAAGGCTCGAGCAAGCTTTTACGAGACCCTCTTGAACCACTTGTTAACTATCACTAGCCAACGTTGAAATTAATAGAAAACCACTTTACCTAATTTCCTTTCTAAATCAACTCGCTAATTGTTCAGAAAACCGAAGGCCTACTACTCGAATAGTTGATAAGCCAAGCCATGAGCGCGGCGATAGTAAGTACCAAAAGATAAAAGTCCCAAAACCGTTAGCAACTTTAAGCAACAGAAGTTGAAACTAATTTAAACCTTGCTGAACGTTCTTATTAATTTGAACTTTCAATAGCCAAGCGGCTAGGCTTGGCGTTTCGTGATATTGGCAAATAACTTTTTAAAGCAGACTCAAAAATTCAGAATAGAGAGAAATGGGGACTTTAATTTAATGACACCAATATATTGCGACAGATTAATTATATTGCAGAATTTTACGTGAAGTTAACGCCTGGTTAAGAGGCGAGTTTTAGCTTGCTAGACTGTTTGCCGAAGGCTCGTGCAAGCTTTTACGAGACCCTCTTGAACCACTTGTTAACTATCACTAGCCAACGTTTAATATTCAGAAAACTACTTTACCTAAATACCTTTCTAAATCAAACGTCTATTTATTCAGAAAACCGAAGGCCTACTACTCGAATAGTTGAGAAGCCAAGCCATGAGCGCGGCGATGGTAAGTACTAAAAGAAAAAAGCTCCAAAACCGTTAGTAATTTTAAACATAACTTGTTGAAACTAATTCAAACCTTGCTGAACGTTCTTGTTGATTTGAACTTTCAATAGCCAAGCGGCTAGGCTTGGCGTTTCGTGATACTGGCCAATAGATTTACAAAGCAGGAACTCAGAATAAAGAGAAAAGGGGACTCTAATTTAATGACACCAATATATTGCGACAGATTAATTATGTTGCAGAGTTTTACGTGAAGTTAACGCCTGGTTAAGAGGCGAGTTTTAGCTTGCTAAACTGTTTGCCGAAGGCTCGAGCAAGCTTTTACGAGACCCTCTTGAACCACTTGTTAACTATCACTAGCCAACGTTGAATATTCAGAAAACCACTTTACCTAAATACCTTTCTAAATCAAACGTCTATTTACTCAGAAAACCGAAGGCCTACTACTCAAATAGTTGATAAGCCAAGCCATGAGCGCGGCGATAGTAAGTACTAAAAGAAAAAAGCCCCAAAATCCTTAACAACCTTAAGGGACATTTGTTGAAACTAATTCAAGCCTTGCTGAAGGTTCTTATTTATTTGAACTTTCAATAGCCAAGCGGCTAGGCTTGGCGTTTTGTGATACTGGCCAATAGCGTTTCAAAGTAGACTTAAAAACTCAGAATAAAGAGAAAAGGGGACATTAATCTAATGACACTAATATATTGCGACAGATTAATTATATTGCATAATTTTACGTGAAGTTAACGCCCGCCTAACACGCAATGTGTTGGCATGGCTTTTTGCGATGTTTGCCAAAACCATGACGACTAATCATTGTCGGAGTTAAGGCGCTTGTTAGCATTACTTATCAACCAAGACAGGTTCTTATCCGTTGGATATGCACTTTTTTCAACTGGATATTTCAAACGATACTGCAACATATGTTCATAATAGCGATGATTCACTGGGAACTGAAGGTTTATATAATCAAAGTAAATTGAACGTGACTCAACCAAATTGCGATTAATTTCAATAGATGAATCTAAATTGCTCTCCAAAAATGAAATGGTTTTCTCTTTGCCGTTTTCACGCAATGATTTTAAAGCGACGAAATTTATCGATGCATCAACAAATAGCATATCAGCACCAGCATCTTTTAATCCTTGGTTATACGCATAAACGAACACAGTCACTATAGAGGTAATTAAAATTACTATTTGTAAAAAAATTCTCATGATGTGCAACTACTTCCTTGTAATGCTAACGCCTGGTTAAGAGGCGAGTTTTAGCTTGCTATAATGTTTGCCGAAGGCTCGAGCAAGCTTTTACGAGACCTTCTTTAACCACTTGTTAGCTTTAATTACTTCCCTTGCTTTTGTTCTGGTGGTTTTACTTTCGGCATTGGTGTTCTAGTTGATGACGGTGGCAATTGTCTATTTTTTGCATCAGTACTACTTTGTCCCGTTAGTTTTGGGGTATTGTTTTGGGATTTTGTCATAGTATATTTCCTTAATAGTATGTTGAATTTAAATATACATCAGTTTCAGTCTCGGCTGCGGTAAGAACTGCTTTATCTTTAGGTAAAGTTATTCCTTTCAAGCACTTGTTTTCTGCAGAAAGTGCATCGTCTTTCAAATCAGCCCATTTTGTATGAATTACCTCTTCAGTCAATTTTCCCTCAGCGACAAAGTACCAATCTCGTTCCGCTTTTAGCGCTATCAACGAGAGCATATCGGCTAATTTATTCAACGCTGACAATCTTTTTTTGAATGGAAGTAAAGGTTTAATGGCGGTTATTACTTGTGACACTGCAATAATTAAAGCCCAAACAAATTGGTAGTCTTCCCATAATGCCCACGCAGCTATACTTGTTGAAGAAGTTATAGCTAGAAATATATTAATCATTTGATCATATTTATTTTGTTTGACCGCGTAGCCTTGAACATAATAAACATGCACTTTTAATTCTTTGAGTTGGTTCCAATATCTCTGTTGATACATGACTATCCTTGTAAAGCTAACGCCTTGCTAAGAGGCGAAAAATTGTTGGCTAAAATTAGCGACGAAGGAGCAAAAAGCCAACTGTTTTTTGTCCTTTTGAGCAACTTGTTAGCTTTACCTTGGTGTGTGATAAAGCATGACAGCAATCTTTACTGTTCTATTTCTGTCACCGTTTAGATGAAACTCGTAATTGAACCATGTTTCATCTTTTTCGTTTACAAACTTAATAAAGTTTTCATGTTCATTAACTGATGATTTGGCAACGTCAACTGCACTACTGAAATCTTTGTTTGGTACAAACATAATTACAGCAGCCTTTGAATCTCGCCAAGTCAGGTAACCCAACAATTGGCTTATAGTCGCTAGAAAGCTTTTTTGGCCTTTCCAAAACTTACACTCACCAATAAATACATTAGTATTTTCATAGCGCAAAAGAATATCTGTTTTTCCCGTTTTGTTAAAAGTTTCGCCAGTCGCAGAACCATTGAAATTTGGTTCAAGCATCATTAGAAAGTGATCCCTTAAATGCTCTTCCTCCTTTTGTGCATATAGACTTGGTAAACGTTCAAACTCTTTGCCTACATCGTGAATCATCTGAAGGATATCGTTATATACTGATTGGTCTAAGCTTGGCTCTGGGCTATATCCTACTTCATTGACTTCAGGCTTATTTAGGATAACCTTTTTTCGTTTCTGCGGAGCAGGAACGGCAAAGGTTGGTGATGTTTCAGAAGTCTTTTTTATGGGTACACCCAATGAAGCTAAAACACCTGACTTTGCTCTAACTCTACTTTTATTTGATTCAAACGCTGATTTAATTTGTGTCTCAAGACTAGAGTTAAAGCGCTCTACATCTCGTTGAACATGAGCTAGTTGTTGCATGATACTTTTAAGGTTTGCATCTTTTTCTCTAACAATGCTCTCAGGGTCATTAAAAAAGTTAATTATTTCAAAACAGAATTCATTTCCATTTACTTCTATGTTCATTGACCACATAAGGCTAGTACTTGGCACACAGTGTAATAATTGAATATTTCCGCTTATTGGAACATGGAATTTAATAACATCTTTCTTATAAGATTTACCAGAGTAAACATGAAGTGAGCTAGGGAAGTGTTCTGCGGGAATCATTCTTTCAGACGAGGAAGCATAAATTTGATCTTCATGTATTTCTAATTGCTCAATGACCGCTTCTGAGAGTTTATGCGCAATGTAGTCGCTTTCGTTTACATTAAGAATATAGTCATCTTTTAGTGATTCCATTGATGATAAAACATTGGATTTAGATGCTTCGAGAAAATCACTAAGCTCTCTTTCACCAAAAACTCGACTTGTTCGCATGTGCTCGAATATCCTTATGTAAAGCTAACGCCTCAATAAGAAGCTAAAAATAGTTGCATATACTTTAGCGACGTCGGAGCAGGAGGCAACTGTTTTTTGTCTTTCTTAATTGACTTGTTATGTTTTTGGTACCAAAATATATTTAATATTGGTACTGGAGGTTGGTATGGCGAAAAATACAAGTGTTACATTAGGTGAACATTTTGATTCATTTATTTCTCAACAATTAGAGTCTGGTCGGTATGGATCTGCAAGTGAAGTTCTAAGGGCTGGTTTACGAGCTTTAGAAGATCAAGAATTGAAAATGAACAATTTAAGAAATATGTTGATTGAAGGAGAAAATAGCGGAATAGCTGACTATTCATATGACACACTCTTAAGTGACTTGGATAAAGAAAATCATTGATATGAAATTTAATTTATCTAAAAAAGCTAAATCAGATTTAATAAAAATTGCTCGCTACACGCAACTTAATTGGGGCAGGCAGCAGAGAAATGACTATTTGAAATTACTTGATAGTGCCTTTCATCAAATTGCAGCAGAGCCTGAACTAGGTTATGCCTGTGACTACATTAGAGAAGGCTACAGAAAAAGACCGCAAGGAAGCCATGTAATTTATTACAAAGAATTCGGAAGAGAAGAGATTGTAATTATTCGAGTTCTGCATAAAAGCATGGATGTACACCGGGCTCTCTGAAAACATAACGCCTGGTTAAGAGGCGAGTTTAGCTTGCTAAAATGTTTGCCGAAGGCTCGAGCAAGCTATTACGAGACCCTCTTGAACCACTTGTTACATGTACGTTGTTAGCCATTCCCAAATTTTACCAAGGTCAATCCAGGCTGGTGATTTAATTAAACCCGATTGGAAAGCAGCAAAGAAAGCCAATATTGCCGTAAGCCTCAGCATCCAAGAGTTTGCAGACTTTGCAGACTTTGCTCTCGCTGTTTCAATTTGGTACTGCTCTAGAGTAGCAATAGCCTTGCCAGTAATTATAAAGTCAAAGCTACCGCCTTGGTTTTTCAACTCACCCGATGAAACAAAAGAAGATAAATACAAATCCATTTTCTTTCGTAGCTCTGTTTTCTGTGGGTGTAAATACCACCTAATTGAATACATATAACTCATTAGATCAAGCGATGAAAATGATTTATGAGGTTCTTCTGATTGTTTAGCAATAATACTTTCTAAAACCTTCATTCTCTTTGGGAGTTGCAAGGTTTTCTTGTTGAAGAAATATTGTGGAACAGAATGTTTTGCTAAAGCATAAAATGATTGCAGCTTATAAAACCAAGTCCACTCATGAAGGATATAATCCCAAACACCATTATATGTATGTGTTACTAATCCGTGATAATGCTCAATTCGTAAGTTTAAGCCACTATAAAGTGAAAAAGGAATTACAGCATCAGTACGGAAGCCACCACCTTCAAAGTGATTACCATTTAGTCCATTTTCTTCAATAGAATTAACTAACATGATAGGAGCATCGCCTTCGTAAAGGCTTATGGAGTAGCAATTAACTTGCTTTCCTGATTCTCCAGTTCTAGGTATTTGCAAAGGGCATGGCTTGTTTAACAGCCTACTCAAAATCCATTTCGTAACTTTATTCATGCCACCTCAAGTTGATAGTACATGTAACGCCTAACTAAGAGGCAAATAATAGTTGGTTAAAATAAGCGACGAAGGAGCAAAAACCAACTGTTATTTGTCCTGCTTGAGTTTCTTGTTAGGTTTTTCTGCTCTAGAGAGGTCAATAATTGCCGATTTTACAGGCATTGTTAACTCCATTGATTTTATAGTTGATTTTGATTTAACCACTATAGTGCCTTTAGAGTTATCCCAAAGGAAGAGAAAACCACCAGCCCAACCCACATACTTTTGATTAGATATTTTGCCATTTATTTTAAATATTTGATCACTAACTTTTGCTCGTTCAGCGTGAACTGCTCCCCAACCATAGGAATATAATAAGGTTACAGATAAAATACTAACGACAAGAACCCTAAGTTGTTTGTTATTAATATAGTCTTTGGCAAATTCTGCGTCACCGATCATTATAATAACAGGAACACTTAAGAAAACCGCAACTTTGAACCAGCGAGTATTACCGACCTCGAAAAATATAAGATATAAAGCGAAAGCTACAATAACCAGTGCCATAAGTCGAAAGAACCAACGAAAGTATTTTGCTTCTGGGAGATCTTTACCTCCTCCAGCGGGCATTTTTTTACTTAATGGAGCTGTAACTACATTACCTATAGTAAGTCCAAATACAATGAATATTGATGAGTAAATTAATGGGTATAGTGCATTCTTGATTACATCAGTTAAAGCTATGTATTCGAGGACATTAACATTAAAAGTCCCCCAAAATCCAAATAAGTACAATAGTGATACCACCAAACTATATGGGGCAATAAATGTGATTATTTTCTGCAAAATTTATGCGACTCCGATGAAAACCTAACGCCTGGTTAAGAGGCGAGTTTTAGCTTGCTAAACTGTTTGCCGAAGGCTCGAGCAAGCTTTTACGAGACCCTCTTGAACCACTTGTTAACTATCACTAGCCAACGTTGAATATTCAGAAAACCACTTTACCTAAATTCCTTTCTAAATCAACTCGCTAATTACTCAGAAAAACTAAGGCCTACTACTCAAATAGTTGAGAAGCCAAGCCATGAGCGCGGCGATAGTGAGTACTAAAAGAAAAAACCTCCAAAATCCTTAGCAACCTTAAGCGACCGATGTTGAAACTAATTCAAGCCTTGCTGAACGTTCTTATTGATTTGAACTTTCAATAGCCAAGCGGCTAGGCTTGGCGTTTTGTGATACTGGCCAATAGTTTTTTAAAGCAGGTTTATAATTTCAGAACAAAGAGAAAAGGGGACTTCAATCTAGTGACACCAATATATTGCGACAGATTAATTATATTGCAGAATTTTACGTGAAGTTAACGCCTGGTTAAGAGGCGAGTTTTAGCTTGCTACACTGTTTGCCGAAGGCTCGAGCAAGCTTTTACGAGACCCTCTTGAACCACTTGTTAACTATCACTAGCCAACGTTGAACATTCAGAAAACCACTTTACCTAAATTCCTTTCTAAATCAACTCGCTAATTATTCAGAAAAACTAAGGCCTACAACTCGAATAGTTGAGAAGCCAAGCCATGAGCGCGGCGATAGGAAGTACTAAAAGAAAAAAGCTCCAAAGCCTTTAGCAACTTTAAGCAACAGAAGTTGAAACTAATTTAAGCCTTGCTGAACGTTTCTTATTGATTTGAGCTGTCAATAGCCAAGCGGCTAGGCTTGGCGTCTAGTGATTCCGGCAAATAACTTTTTAAAGCAGACTCAAAAACTCAGAATAAAGAGAAAAGGGGACGTTTAAATCCGTGAAACTCTTATATTCCGAAAGATTAATTATATTGCAGAATTTTACGTGAAGTTAACGCTTCGCATAAACCGCGAAGCAAGTTGGACGCTTTTTTGCGCCGTGTGTTTTGCAAAAAACCGGCCTGCTTGCGGAGTCAGATTTGATGCGTTTGTTATAAATACTAATACACAAGTACCCTTTTTATAACACTACCTGTGGAGTATATTATGTCCTCACTTGGGCAAGAATATTTAGGTGTAGACAATTCACAAGGTTGATTAGGTTTATCAAAACAGAAATCAAACCGAGTTTGAGTTTTTACTGGCTGAGTGAGAATGCTTTTAGGTAAATCTGACCATTTCCAGTTTTTAATCACATCTTCAGCCGCTTTAGAAAAGTGCTTATTTGTCGAAGTTATAACAGTTATGTCTCTAACTTCATTTTGTGGTGTGATTACATATTCAATGGTGGCGCAACCTTCAATAGACTTCATTACAGCCTGTTTTGGATACCTAGCAGGAAACCGATTTAGTTGACTCCATTTCGAAGATTGAATTTCATTGTGAGTAACTGATAAGTGCGAATACTCTTTCTCCACTTTCGTTGATGCACATCCACCAATAATAAGAGTAGTGATTAGAATGCCAATATAATTTTTCATAAACGAAACTTCCTTGTATTTATAACGCCCGTATAAGCAGCGAGCAATGTGGGACGCATTTTTGCGCCGTTTCTCTTATGCAAAAATCTGGCACACAAGGTGAGTCAGCTTTATGCGCTTGTTATTTCGACGGTACACTTCGGTCTGTCAGGAATACCGGCATTTAATACACTCGTCAGCTCAGAATAAAAATGACACTGAGTGCTCCTTTTACCTACTATTTCTAATCGAGGCGAATACCTTATCGAAGCTAGCTTCTAATCCGTATTCACTGCGCTTAGAAATACCATGAAATATTTCGTAAAACAACGTACCTCAAGTCCAGTATTTTGCCGAACTGAGTCCAGTTTAACAATTGGCTGTTGAGCTTCATTCCTACCGTCGTTATAACGCCTGGTTAAGAGGCGAGTTTTAGCTTGCTATAATGTTTGCCGAAGGCTCGAGCAAGCTTTTACGAGACCCTCTTGAACCACTTGTTAACTATCACTAGCCAACGTTGAACATTCAGAAAAGTACTTTACCTAAATACCTTTCTAAATCAAACGTCTATTTATTCAGAAAACCGAAGGCCTACTACTCGAATAGTTGAGAAGCCAAGCCATGAGCGCGGCGATGGTAAGTACTAAAAGAAAAAAGCTCCAAAACCGTTAGCAATATCAAACATTATTTGTTGAAACTAATTCAAGCCTTACTGAACGTACTTATTTGTTTGAACTTTCAATAGCCAAGCGGCTAGGCTTGGCGTTTCGTGATGCTGGCCAATAGCCTTTTAAAGCAGACTCAAAAATTCAGAACAAAGAGAAAAGGGGAATTTAATTTAATGACACCAATATATTGCGACAGGTTAATTATATTGCAGAATTTTACGTGAAGTTAACGCCTGGTTAAGAGGCGAGTTTTAGCTTGCTAAACTGTTTGCCGAAGGCTCGAGCAAGCTTTTACGAGACCCTCTTGAACCACTTGTTAACTATCACTAGCCAACGTTGAATATTCAGAAAACCACTTTACCTAAATTCCTTTCTAAATCAACTCGCTAATTACTCAGAAAAACTAAGGCCTACTACTCAAATAGTTGAGAAGCCAAGCCATGAGCGCGGCGATAGTAATTAACAAAAGATAAGAGTCCCCAAACCGTTAGCAACTTTAAGCAACAGAAGTTGAAACTAATTTAAGCCTTACTGAACGTTCTTATTGATTTGAACTTTCAATAGCCAAGCGGCTAGGCTTGGCGTTTCGTGATACTGGCCAATAGCCTTTTAAAGCTGACTCAAAAATTCAGAATAAAGAGAAAAGGGGATGTTCAAATCCGTGAAACTCTTATATTCCGACAGATTATTTATGTTGTGAGATCTTTGTGAAGTTAACGCCTGGTTAAGAGGCGAGTTTTAGCTTGCTATAATTTTTGCCGAAGGCTCGAGCAAGCTTTGACGAGACCCTCTTGAACCACTTGTTATATTTCTTTTTGCAATGAGCTTACTTGACCCTCAATACTGTTATCAGGAATACGCTTACTAAGAATATCTAATAACTGGTCATAACTTGCTGACTTATAATGATAGTTGTGAGAGATCGTTGCAATAATAAGAGCAATTGCCGCGTAAGCAAACTCCTTTGAGTCAATGTAGCCTAAGTACATACAAAGAACAGTTATGAGCATCAGTACTAACAGGAAAAGCTGTACAAGATGTTTGGACTTCCGTTCTCGGATAGCTGATTTAACTAATCCAATTTCTTTGTCTGATAATTCCATTTTTGATAAAACTCCACTGGAAATATAACGCCCGTATAAGCAGCGAGCAATGTGGGACGCATTTTTGCGCCGTTTCTCTTATGCAAAAATCTGGCACACAAGGTGAGTCAGCTTTATGCGCTTGTTATTTCGACGGTACACTTCGGTCTGTCAGGAATACCGGCATTTAATACACTCGTCAGCTCAGAATAAAAATGACACTGAGTGCTCCTTTTACCTACTATTTCTAATCGAGGCGAATACCTTATCGAAGCTAGCTTCTAATCAGTATTCACTGCGCTTAGAAATACCATGAAATATTTCGTAAAACAACGTACCTCAAGTCCAGTATTTTGCCGAACTGAGTCCAGTTTAACAATTGGCTGTTGAGCTTCATTCCTACCGTCGTTATAACAGCGTATTATGCAGAACTCCGCATTTGCACTTACACAAAGCACGAGTTGCTAACGCTTTTTAATTTAATATAAACAAAACTTTATATGATTATTTATCACATTACTAGGCTCATAAGTTCTGGATATAGAGAAGTATATTGAATTTATGGGGTTCAGGTTTTTCTCGGTTTGTTTTATCGGAGTGTTGGTAACTTATTGTTTTATAAAACAGCGTGTCAGATACGGAGGGTTAAGGTGTAGTACAGTTTTCTCGGATTGGGTTTTATAAAGTGGATATTATATTTATTTTCGTCTAAAACTACTGGTTAGAAAACCAGTGGAGGGCGTATGGCACGTTCACAGTTTATTGAAACTATTCGAAAGCAGCTTCGTGCTCGTCACTACAGCATTCAAACGGAAAAAGTTTATTTAGCTTGGATTCGAGATTACATTCGATTTTGTAATTATCGTCATCCAGATGAAACGGGTAATACGGAAATAGAAGAGTTTTTGAGTCACTTAGCCAATAGCCGAAAAGTGAGTGCTGCAACCCAAAATCAAGCCTTGTGCGCGTTGATTTTTATGTTTCGACATATTCTAGATAAGGAGATTGAAGGCCTCAGTTATAGCTTCACTAAACGAGAAGTAAGAATGCCCACTGTGCTTGACGCTGTTGAAGCATCAACCATTATTTCTAATATGACAGGCAAATATCAATTAATCGCTTCTTTGTTATATGGATCAGGTTTACGAATAAACGAGGCTTTAAAGTTAAGAGTTCAGGACTTGAACTTTGATAACAAAACGATTTTGGTGTTTAGAGGGAAGGGTAAAAAAGATCGTTACACAATTTTACCTGAATCGTTAATTCCTAGCTTAAGAAACCAAATTGAAGCAGCAAGATGTGTGCACTTTAAGGACTTAGAGGACGGTGAAGGTTTTAGTTCAGTTGGTCCGGGGCTTAAGAAAAAATACGGGAGTGCATTAAAAGACTTTCATTGGCAGTTTTTGTTTCCATCTTCAGTTCGGTGTGTCCACCCTTACGATGGTTATGTTTGCCGACATCATATTCATGAAACTGCATTTAGAAAGCAGTTGCGAAAAGCTGTGTTAGCAAGCCAAATCACCAAGCGAGTTACTGCCCATACATTTAGACATTCATTTGCGACTCAACTTTTACATATGGGAACAGATATTAGGACCGTACAAGACTTACTAGGTCACAGCGATTTGAAAACCACAGAGATTTATACGCATGTACTAGGCAGTCGCTTTGGTTTCACGCGCAGCCCAGTTGATCTCGCTAACTTAAATAAGCCTTAACCTAGGTATCGAAAAAGTTGTGCTGTGACTTGTCCTGCAACTTTGTGTTTAACAAGTTCAAACCGTGATGAAAACTCACTGTTTTCAAGAGAAAAGTTAGCGTCATTTTCCTTTTCTATGTAAAGGATGGTATCAACCTTGAGCTTTTCGCTTTCTATAAGAGCGTTAATCGTTGGTTCAATAAGGTTTTTGTGAAATGGAGGGTCGATAAAAATGAGGTCAAATTTCTCATTTATATTCAGTATTTTCTGGAAAAAGTCACCTTGTATAACAGTGACCTGTGTATTTGCGTTTAAAGCTTGGCAGTTTTCTTTGAGTTGCAATGCAGCTTGTTTGTCTTTTTCAAAAGCAATTACTTGCGACGCACCGCGAGAGGCGGCTTCAAATCCAAGTGAACCTGCACCTGAGAAGCAATCTAATACTTGTGCGTTTCGTACATCTGTCATGAGCCAGTTAAATAAAGTCTCTTTAAGTCGGTCGGTTGTTGGACGCAAGCCTTCTTTGTCGTGAACTTTTAATCGTCTTCCTCGCCATTGACCGCCAATTAGACGAATTTCGCCTTTGGTTGTACTTTTTGATGGTTTCTTTTTGTTGCGGCTTGGGAAATTTGAAGATGGTTTCAAAGTTGCACCTTTATTCGTCAATTGAATAGTTAAAATCTGTCTGGATTTACGATAACATACTGCGCATATTATCCCGCTCATGCGTTCACATTTAAAGGTTTTTTTAATGGCAAAGAAGTCAGGTTTCTTTTCTTGGTTTAGTAAAGATAAAAAAGAGGCTCCTAAAGTAGAGGAGTTACCAGTAGAAACAGCAGAAGAAGCGGTAGACATTCCCGGTTCAGATGCCGTTTCGGATTCCGCGAATAGGGATGTCGCCGACACTAATTTAATAGAAGAAACAGTTGATGTAACTGTTGACTCAGCACAGGCAGTTGCTCCAACTTCTACAGACACAGACACAGACACAGACACAGACACAGACACAGACACAGACACAGACACAGACACAGACACAGACACAGACACAGACACAGACACAGACACAGACACAGACACAGACACAGACACAGACACAGACACAGACACAGACACAGACACAGACCAGCTGGTGTATGAAGAGTTAGTTGTTGAAGAAACTATCGTTTTAGCGACTAATGACTTAAAAACTGAAACTGAAACTGAAACTGAAACTGAAACTGAAACTGAAACTGAAACTGAAACTGAAACTGAAACTGAAACTGAAACTGAAACTGAAACTACGCTACAGCCTCAGCCGCAGGAAAAGTTAGGTCTGTTTGAAAGATTAAAGCGCGGGTTAGCTAAAACACGTCAGCAAATTGGTGGTGGTTTCTTATCTCTGTTTGCGGGCAAGCAAATTGACGATGAGCTTTACGAAGAACTTGAAACACAGTTGTTAATGGCTGATGTGGGTATGGAAACCACAATGAAGTTAATTGACAGCCTGACGGATCATGCAGATAGAAAGCAATTGAAAGACGCCGACGCACTTTATGGCCTATTAAAAAGCGACATGACTGAAATACTTGCTAAAGCGGATCAACCGCTAGTAATTCATAATGAAGACGGCCCATTTGTTATTTTAATGGTAGGCGTAAATGGTGTTGGTAAAACTACGACTATTGGTAAATTAGCGAAGCAATTCCAGCAGCAAGGCAAGTCAGTGATGCTAGCCGCGGGTGATACGTTTAGAGCGGCAGCCGTTGAGCAACTTCAAGTTTGGGGCGAGCGTAACAATGTTCCAGTAGTTGCACAGCACACGGGTGCTGATAGTGCGTCGGTTATTTTTGATGCTTATCAGGCAGCAACAGCTCGAAATGTTGATGTTTTAATTGCGGATACTGCAGGTCGTTTGCAAAACAAAGATAACTTAATGCAAGAACTTGAAAAAATAGTTCGTGTTATGAAAAAGATTAACGCCAAAGTACCTCATGAAATCATGCTAACCATTGATGCGACAACCGGTCAAAACGCCATGAGTCAAACTAAGCTGTTTAATGAAGCAGTTGGGTTAACGGGTATCACGTTAACAAAACTGGACGGCTCAGCTAAAGGCGGAGTGATTTTCTCAGTGGCAGCGCAACACAATATCCCAATTCGTTATATAGGAGTTGGTGAAGGTGTTGATGATTTACGAAACCTTTGAGCACAAAGCCTTCATTGATGCGTTATTTGATTAGACATTTTAAGCAACAAGGCTTAGGTTAATCGTTACAAAAATATAATTATAAGAATCATAGAGCGGCAATGTCGCTCTGACGTTTAGGGAAGCGAAATGATCCGATTTGAGCAAGTCAGTAAAACCTATCCTGGAGGCTTTAGAGCACTTGAAAAAGTGTCCTTTGAAGTTGAGAAAGGAGAAATGGCATTTTTGACCGGTCATTCTGGAGCAGGTAAAAGTACCTTATTAAAACTGATCAGCATGATAGAGCGACCATCTATAGGTAACGTTTTTATTAATGATAAGAACTTAAACTTAATTACACCTAGTAAGGTCCCATACGCTCGCCGAGATATCGGCATGATTTTCCAAAACCACCGTTTGTTACAAGAACACACCGTATTCGACAATGTTGCATTGCCTTTAGTTATTGAAGGTTACACGCAAGGTGAAATTGCCAAACGAGTGCACGCTGCCTTAGATAAAGTAGGTTTATTAGATAAAGCGAAGTACTTACCAAAGATACTTTCAGGTGGTGAACAGCAACGAGTTGGTATTGCCAGAGCCGTTGTTAATAAGCCCCCGTTATTATTAGCCGACGAGCCAACAGGTAATTTAGACCCTGAGTTGTCTAAAGAAATCATAAACGTATTCCAACAGTTTAATGACGTAGGTGTTTCGGTGCTAATCGCAACGCATGACCTTGGTTTGATTGCCAGAATGAGAAATCGAACACTCACACTTAAAGGCGGGCAAATGATCAGCGATGGTTTGTCTAACACATCAACGGATATGGGCTTTTAAGGGTTGTCGTTATGAGCATATTATTTAATTCTGAACAATCAGGTGCGTCAAAACAAAAAATAAGTCCATTCCAGCGATTTCTATTTTTTTGGATTAACAATGCGCGACAAATAGTAACCAGTTTAGGTGAGATTTGGCGCACGCCAATTGCGTCAGTTATGACTATTTTGGTAATGGGTTTGTCATTAACTCTACCTGCAACACTTCATATTATTGTTAAAAATGTACAATCTATAAATGTTCAATGGGATAGCGCTTCTGAAATAAGCTTGTTTTTAAATGAAGACCTTTCCGAGCAACAAATATCAAGCGCCATTCGACGAATTAGTGCCTATGACGAAATTGAATCGTTACGCTATATAAGCAAAGACGATGCGTTAGTGGAGTTTAAAAAGCTGTCTGGTTTTGGACAGGCGTTAGATTACCTGCAAAACAATCCATTACCGGCTTCCCTCATTGTGACGCCACAACCTCAATATCGCCAAGCGGAAACCAGCAAAGCTATTGCTATATAAGTTACAAAAAGAGCGAGAAGTAGACTTCGGTAAATTAGACATAGATTGGTTAGCACGATTAAACGCCATCGTTTCTATGCTCGAAGAGTCTGTTATCACCGTTGCTATATTGCTCCTGGTATCTGTTGTTTTGATTATTGGTAATACTATTAGGTTGTCTATTATTTCTAGGCGTGAAGAAATAGAAGTGATGAAATTGGTTGGCGCTACAGAGTCCTTTATCCAAAGACCATTTGTATATACTGGGATTTGGTATGGCCTTATGGGCGGATTAGTGGCATTTATCGTCTTAGCTTTTGTGGTCTGGTGGATGCAATCTGCGCTGGTGGATATATCTGGTTTATATATGTCAGACTTTGAGATCCAAGGCTTAACCTTTTCAGAGTTTGTTACTTTAATGCTATTAGCCTCTGGTTTAGGCTTCTCTGGAGCTTACTGGTCTGTGCATCGCCACATACGAGAAATTGAACCTTCATTAGACTAATCTAAAAGTTAAAATTATACGTATTTAATAACTAGAGCGTATTTAAGAAGGCGGATTTATCCGTCTTTTTTTATACATTTTTATTAAATATTGATGACAATCCTACATTCCCCCGATCATTTTGTAGATCTATCGCATTGTTTTATATCTATATTTCTTTTTTATAAATGTCGCTCATACCTATAGATCTTTTTGTTCTATAAATAGTTAAAATAAAATTAGCACTCTATAAATGAGAGTGCTAATATCAATCTCAGTTAACCAATTCAGGTTTCTAAAGGAGCTTCATAATGAGTCAAGTTGATAAATCAATGGCATTAGCCCCAACGCCTCAAACTGGTAGTATCGAGTCGTACGTGTCTTATGTTTCTGGCATTGATATGTTATCTGCAGATGAAGAACGTGAGCTAGCGTACAAGTTGTATGAAGGCGGTGATTTAGAATCAGCACGCCAATTAATCTTTTCGCATCTTCGATTTGTTGTTCATATTGCCCGTAGCTACTCAGGCTATGGTTTACCTCAAGCTGATTTAATTCAGGAAGGTAACATTGGTCTAATGAAGGCAGTAAAACGTTTTAATCCTGAAGTTGGTGTTCGTTTGGTTTCTTTTGCAGTGCATTGGATAAAAGCGGAAATTCATGAATTTGTATTAAAAAACTGGCGCATCGTTAAAGTTGCGACAACCAAAGCTCAACGTAAATTATTCTTTAATCTACGTAAGTCTAAAAAACGTTTAGGCTGGTTTAACAATGATGAAGTAGCAACGGTTGCTGAAACATTGGGTGTTTCTAAAAAAGAAGTGCTGGAAATGGAATCTCGCATGAGCAACTACGACATGGCGTTTGATATGGGCGTAGATGATGATGATTCTGACACTGCGGCGTATTCACCTTCATTATACTTAGAAGCGAATAACTCTGATATGGCTGAAAACATTGCGAACGAGCAATGGGAAAAACGTTCAAATCAACGTTTACTATCAGCAATTAAAACGTTAGATGAGCGTAGCCAAGACATTTTGCATAGCCGTTGGTTGGACGACAACAACAAAACAACATTGCAAGAGCTTGCTGACAAGTATTCTGTTTCAGCAGAACGCGTTCGTCAGTTAGAAAAAAACGCGATGAAAAAGATTCAAGGTTTATTGGCTGCATAAATCCTATAAAAAGGACTTATCCTCGCTAAAAACTAACGTATAATTAAACCAGCTTCGGCTGGTTTTTTTGTTTGTGTATTTGGTGAATTAAAGAGGTTTGGAATGATTGGAAATATAAAAAAAATGCGTTCAACGTTATCGGATAATAAGGTGACGTATTCCTTACCTGTTGGTAGTGATGAAATTGATTTGTCAGCTCGTATTGGTACTCAATTAACGCTGACACACACAGGCAATATCAATTGTTCTAATTGTGGTAAAAAAACCAAAAAGAGCTTCTCTCAAGGATTTTGTTTTCCATGCATGAGAAAACTGGCCGCTTGTGACATGTGCATTATGAAACCAGAAACTTGTCATCATGCAGAAGGTACGTGCAGAGAGCCTCAATGGGGCGAAGACAATTGTATGATCCCGCATTATGTTTACCTTTCAAATACATCTGGCCTAAAAGTGGGTATTACTCGACATACTCAAATCCCAACACGATGGATAGACCAAGGTGCAACGCAAGCTTTACCTATTTTTAAAGTAAAAACACGTTTAATTTCAGGCTTGGTGGAAGTTGCCTTGGCGGATTTTATTGCCGACAAAACAAATTGGCGAGCAATGCTGAAAGGCGATAACGTGGAAATGGATTTAAAACAAAGAGCGGCAGAGTTGATTCCACAAATAGACGCTCGACTTGATGACATTAGGCTTAAATATGGTGCTGATGCAGTTGAACTTTTGGATGAAAATATCGTTGATATTGCATTCCCTGTTACGCAATACCCAGAAAAAATAAAGTCTCACAACTTTGACAAAGAGCCAGTAGTAACGGGCATTTTAGAAGGCATAAAAGGTCAGTATCTAATTTTTGATACAGGCGTGATCAATGTCAGGAAGTTTACTTCTTATGAAGTTGAAGTGGTGTAGCTCACTTGAACCTTAGGCTTGTAAGCTAGAACCAACTATTCGCTGATGGTTGGTTCTTGTGTTTGATAGTCTGGTCTTTGGCCAGCAAACTGAATAACTGGTGAGGTAGGAAGCAAACTTGAAAGCGGCACTAGTTCAATGCCCGCAGCTTCTAACTCACCTATTTGTTCCTGCAATACTTCATACGTTTCACCATAAGGGTGACCAATACCAATCGCCATGCCATAGTTTTTCGCGATATTAATAAGTCGTTTAAACTGCTTTCTTATTTGTTTTTTATCGCGGTGATGATCTAGAAATATGTTTCTATGCAAAGCATTAACGCCCCACTCAGATGCCACTGATTCTATTTTGCTGTGTTTGGTTGTTTTGCTATCAAGAAAAAACATATTGTGCTGACGCAGTAACTCCATGGTCCAGGCCATTGGTTGCTCCATTTGCGTTAACAAACTGCCCATATGATTATTTACACCAACAGCATAGGGAATGTCTTCCAGAGCGGATATAAGTGTTTGCTGGTATTGTTGTTTTGTCATGTCTGTAAGCAACGCGCCAGGACCTAACAGTCGATTGTGTTGGCGGGCTTGCATAGGTAAGTGAATAATTACGTCACGTTTATTTTGCGCTGCTAGTTTAGCGTATTCTGCGCCAAGCGGGGTGTGCGGAAGCACTGCGAAGGTTAAAGCCGCATTTAAGTTTAATAATTGTCGGTCTGATTTTTTGTACCCAATGTCGTCAATGACGATTGCCACTTTACCGGCAAAAACATTAGGCACAAAGAAACTCAGAGCCAAGGCTATAAAGCCAATCCATTTTATTTTTAAGCGCACGTTAATAATCTATTTTTATATTAATTTTTATATTTGATTACATTAAGCCTCTTCAGTTATATCTGAATGATGGCTTGATTGAATTTTAAACAATTCTTGTAGTTATGTTGTGATTATAACGAACTGATCAGTAATGTCACCTTTATCAGCAGTTACAACTTATTTGCACCAGCGAGCAGGATCAACGGTTTTACCTTTGTAGCGTATTTCAAAGTAAAGACCCGGAGATGATTTACCACCACTTTGTCCTAACAGTGCCACAGGTTCGCCTTTTTCTACAAAGTCACCGGCTTGTTTTAGCAGGGCTTGGTTATGTCCGTATAAGCTCATGTAACCTTTACCGTGATCAATTACCGTAACCCAGCCAAAGCCTTTTAACCAGTCGGTATATAAAACAATGCCGTCGGCTATGGCGTTAACGGGTTTACCTAAGTTGCCATCAATCATTACGCCTTTCCAGCGCATAGAGCCTTGGCGTCGTTGACCAAACCGTTTTGAAATACGACCTTTTGCAGGCCAAGACAACTTTTTCTTTAATTTAAACAAACCAGCTAAATCTTCTGGGCGAGGAACTGCATTTTGTTGTGCTTTTTCTATAGCCAGCGCTAATCTCTGTTGGTCTGCTTGCAGTTGTTCTAACTTATTAGCGTCGGTAGCAATGCGTTTATTTAATTTAGCTAACGCATTTTTTCGGTCATTTTGTCGACTCACCAACTGAGAGCGTTCTTGTTTTTGCTGTTCTTTTAACTCAAATAGTTGCTGCTTTTTTTCCGCTAAGTCGACGGCTATTTCGTTCAGTCTTGATAAGGTATATTCAATCTCGTCGAGTTGCTCAATTCGAGCGCCATTTAGTTTTCGATAATAGGTGATCAGGCGTTCAAGTTGGGCAGGATCATTTTGATTGAGTAAAAGTTTGGTGTAATCATGCTTTCCGTTTAAGTAAGCGATACGAACCATTTCACTAAGAATTTTTTGTTGCTGTTTTTGCTGCTCTTTTAATTTGTTTTGTTCTTGTGTGAGCTTTTTAACTTTTTTGTTGAGTCCATCGAGCTTATTTTGAGTCTGCTTTAAGGCAATAACTAACTCTGATACCTTGAGTTCCGCTCTTTTAAAGGTATTCTCAAGGGAGGACTTTTCATCCATTTTTTCTTCTAAAGCAAGTGCTTGTTGGCGAATTTGCTCTTTAATAGCGGCTAGCTGTTTGTTCGACTTCTCAAGTTGAGTAGCTTGAACCGGTGCAGCATTGAAACAAAAAAGTCCAATAGCCGCACCCAATAAAATACGCACAAGTCCTTGTGTCATCATTTTAGTTTACCAACATTAACGGTTTGCCCGTCATTTCTGCAGGTTGTTCCATTCCAATCAAATTTAAAATCGTTGGAGCAACATCACTTAGTTTGCCGTTTGCTACTGTTGTGGCTGGTCTTCCTACATAAATAAATGGAACTGGCTCACTTGTATGTGCAGTATGTGCTTGGCCTGTTTTTGCATCACTCATTTGTTCTGCATTACCATGATCCGCAGTGATAAGACATTCTCCGCCCACTTCACGCAGCGCTTCAACCACACGGCCAACACAATGATCTACCGCTTCACACGCTTTTACAGCGGCGTCAAAAACGCCAGTATGGCCAACCATGTCGCCATTTGGATAGTTCACAACAATGAAGTCGTAATCTTGTGATTTAATAGCTTCAACAAGTTTATCTGTCAGTAATTCAGAGTTCATTTCAGGCTGCAAATCGTAGGTAGCTACCTGCGGTGAAGGAATCAACTCGCGTTTTTCACCATCAAACAAGTCTTCACGACCACCAGAAAAGAAAAACGTAACGTGTGCATATTTTTCGGTTTCAGAAATTCGCAGTTGAGTTTTGTTATGTTTTTCTAACCATTCGCCTAATACATTATCTAGCGAAGCTGGTGGGAATGCAGATACGGTTTTAATATTTGCAGCATATTCTGTAAGCATTACAAATTCAGACAATTTTGGCGTGGACTTTCGTTCAAAGCCATTAAAGTCAGCGTCAACAAAACTGCGAGAAATTTCTCGTGCTCGGTCTGCTCTGAAGTTCATAAAAATTAATGTGTCGTTGTCTTCAACTTTTGCTGGTGTGCCAATGACAGTCGCTTTAACAAACTCATCATTTTCATCACGAGCATAAGCATTTTCTAAGCCTTCAACCCCAGACGTTGCAGTAAATTCCGCAGTACCTAATGTCAGCATGTTATAAGCGGCTTCAACTCGGTCCCAACGATTATCCCTGTCCATTGCATAATAGCGACCAATTAACGACGCTACTTTTCCAGACTGAGTTTTTTCAAAATGAGATTCAAGTGTTTCAATGGAGGCTTTTGCACTGCGAGGTGGCGTATCACGTCCATCAAGGAAAGCGTGAACATATACTTTTTTTGCACCGCGTTGTTCGGCCAATTTTACCATCGCTAAAATATGATCTTCATGGCTATGAACACCACCAGGTGATAACAATCCCATGATATGAACAGCACCATCTTTTGCTAGTGCATCATCTACTGACTTCACAAGGGTTGGGTTTTTGAAAAACTCACCATCGTCAATGGCTTTGCTAATGCGAGTAAAGTCTTGATAAACAATTCGGCCCGCACCTAAGTTAACATGGCCAACTTCAGAGTTACCCATTTGTCCGTCTGGTAAACCTACATCCATGCCACTACCTGAAATAAGTGTGCTTGGACACTCGTTCCAAAGTTGGTCCAAAACAGGCGTTTTAGCGTGTGCAATGGCGTTATTTGAAGTTTCTTCTCTATGGCCCCAGCCATCTAAAATGCAGAGTACAAATGGTTTTTTATCAGACATAACTTACTCATCAGATTGGATAAATTTTAGATTGATTATTCTAACGTCAAATGCGCATGAAAGTCACAAAAATTTAGCTTTTGGACTCTTTCTTATATGTAGGTATAATCGCGCGACTTTAGTTGTAAAAATGGATTAAAAATAAATGGCGCAATTTATCGAGTTTTTAGGAAACCACGTATACATGACGGCTGCGTGGGCTATCTTATTT
The DNA here is from genome assembly GCF_009728465.1 of Psychrosphaera haliotis. Classification (GTDB taxonomy): domain Bacteria; phylum Pseudomonadota; class Gammaproteobacteria; order Enterobacterales; family Alteromonadaceae; genus Psychrosphaera; species Psychrosphaera haliotis. Next base: position 373,521 of record NZ_WOCD01000005.1, on the reverse strand, counting down.
GTTTTATTAGTATCGAGCTATGTTTCTGGCGCGATGTCTAAAGTAAAAACGGTTAATTCACACGAAATGACGATGTTGGTTAACCGCCAAAATGCGGTAGTTTTAGATATTCGTAAGACGGCAGAATTTAACAAAGGTCATATTACTGACGCAGTTAACTTGCCGATGGAAAAAATCACCAAAGAGCAGTTTGGTTCACTTGAAAAAAATAAGTCGAACCCAATAGTAGTAGTATGTAATGCAGGTATTTCAGCTAAAACGGCAGCAAACGCTTTAGTGAAGTCTGGGTTTGAGCAAGTGACTGTTTTACAGGGCGGCATGCAAACGTGGACAAGTGCAAACTTACCAGTAATTAAAAGCAAATAAGTCGATTAAGGTTTACGATGAAACAAGTTGATATTTACACCAAGGCTTATTGCCCATTTTGCGTTAGAGCAAAGTCACTTTTAGATTCTAAGAACGTGACTTACAACGAAATTAAAATTGACCAACAGCCAGAGCTTAGAGCGCCAATGATTGAGCGTGCTTCTGGCAGACATACGGTGCCACAAATTTTTATTGGTGACGTACATGTTGGCGGTTGTGACGAGCTTTTTGCATTAGAGTCACAAAACAAATTAGCAGCGTTACTTTAGTTCACTCTTTTTCAAAGTAGCGTTAATCGTATTTAAAACAATAATTATAATTTTCAGGAATATTTATGACAGACCAAACTACAGCGGCTCAAGAAGAGCAAGGCGCACCACAATTCTCAATTCAACGTATCTTCTTAAAAGATCTTTCTTTTGAAGCGCCAAACGCACCAACTATTTTCACTAAAGAGTGGAAGCCTGAAGTTAAGCTTGATCTTGATAACAAGAGCACGCAAATTGAACCTGGCGTATTTGAAGTTGTATTATCAGTAACAGTAACGGCAACCGTTGAAGATCAAACTGCATTTTTATGTGAAGTTCAACAAGCGGGTATTTTTGTTTTAGGCAATATGCCTGAGCAACAAATGGCTCATATTCTTGGTGCATTCTGTCCAAATACATTATTCCCATATGCGCGTGAAGCAGTTTCTAACTTAGTAAACCGTGGTACGTTCCCAGCATTGAACCTTGCACCTGTTAACTTTGACATGTTATTTGCTCAATACATGGAGCAAGCGCAGAAACAGGCTGCTGAAGGCCAAGCTCTAGATTCTTAATCTATGACTATTGCTAAAAAGTTTAAAATTGCAGTATTAGGTGCAGGCTCTTACGGGACTGCACTGGCGTTTTGTTTTGCCCGCAATGGCCATGAAGTCATTATGTGGGGACGCGATAAAAAACAAGTCGCCGATATGCAATCTTCACGAGAGAACGCTAAATATCTGCCGGGTGCTACTTTCCCAGAAAGTTTGCATGTTACTGACGACCTTGAGTTTGCAGTAACACAAGCTGAAATTCATTTGGTTGTAGTGCCAAGTCACGTTTTTTCGGATTTGCTAGTACAAATAAAACCAATGCTGCCATCGAATGCGAAGCTGTGTTGGGCGACAAAAGGATTAGATCCTGAGTCGGGTCGTTTACTGCAAGATGTAGCAAAAGATGTACTTGGTACTGAACCGTCATACGCGGTACTGTCAGGGCCTACTTTTGCAAAAGAAATGGTGAAAGGCTTACCAACCGCCATTTCTTGTTCTTCAGAAGATGATGATTTTGCCCAGTTGTTATGTGATTTATTGCATTGTGAAAGAAAGTTTCGTGTTTATAAAAACAAAGACTTTACCGCTGTTCAATTAGGTGGTGCGGTTAAAAACGTAATTGCTATTGGTGCTGGTATGGCCGATGGTATTGGTTACGGTGCAAACGCAAGAACGGCATTAATAACCCGTGGTTTAGCGGAAATGATGCGACTGGCTTCTGCACTTGGCGCGGATCCTCAATCTTTGATGGGCATGGCGGGTCTTGGTGATTTAGTATTAACATGTACAGATAACCAGTCTCGTAACCGTCGCTTTGGTTTAGCGTTAGGGCAAGGTAAGTCTGTTGATGAAGCAATGACTGAAATTGGTCAAGTGGTAGAAGGTTACCGCAATACTAAAGAAGTTCACATGCTGTCACAAAGAGCGGGTGTTGAAATGCCAATTACTGAGCAAATCTACCAAGTTCTTTATCAAGATAAACCTGCGGAATACGCAGCAATGGCGTTATTAGCTCGCGATCCTAAAAGCGAATAAAGTTAGTCTGCGTTATAAATCAAACTGAATACCTAAAGGCTGACAATGCAAATTTATACATGCATTTGTCGGCCTTCTTTTGCAAAAAAGAAACTAAAGGGTAAACGGTCTGCAAATAATCTTGTATTCAAAAAGTCCAATAACTCATCGCTGCTCGATGGGTCTAAACAAGACATACACAACATTTTTACATCTGCTGCATTTGCCAACTCTATGGCATCACCTAAACAACTATGTCCATTACCCACATGATTAGTCATATCGGCGTTCATATATCTTGCATCGTGTATTAACAAGTCAGCGTATTGGCAAAACAAACACCATTCTTCAAAGCTGTGGTAGTTGTGCTGTGGTGGTGCGAACAGTTCATTGTTATTGCAAATAACCACGGTTTTGTCATCACAAGTTATTTTGTAAGCGGAGCCGCCGCCAGGGTGATTGACCTTCATGGCTTGCACTGAGAAATCACCAATTTGCACAGGCTCAGGTAAATTGAATTTGGTTTTCTTTATAGTAATTGTGGATGGCAAGAGATGAAATTTATCAACGGTATAGGTCTTATTAATTTGATCCAATATAGCGATGTCATGATCTTCATTAGTATTGGCGGGATAAATCATTATTTGCTGCTGTGGCTTTTTAATAGAATCAAAAAACGGAAAACCTTGAATATGATCCCAATGATGTTGGCTCAATAATAAATGGATAGGATCGCGGTAATCCTCAAATTCATGGCTGGCGAACCTTAAACCTGAACCTGCATTGATTAGTAACTTTTGACCGTCATTACTGGTTAACAAAATACAATGTGTATTCCCTCCAAACCTTTGGGTTTCGGGTCCTGGCGTGGGTATTTGAGCACGGGCACCATAAAAGGTGATTTTCATTTATTTTCCTATTTGTCGTCAGTATTAGCTTAAAAAACAGACTAATTAAACATTAACACACAAATGTTAAAAGGAAAGTTGGAAGCTGGAGGATTGAGGGTAATAAAAAAGGCACTGCTTTAAACAGTGCCTTAATTCGTATTTCATAGCTGCAGTCTATTTGATAACAGAAGCTACTAAATAACAGCAAACTACTTAATAACTAGCCATTACTTAGCAGTATCTCGTTACTTTATAGTAATAAATTACAGAATAAACTTACTTAAGTCTTCGTCTTCGATTACTTCGTCTAAGTTGTCTTTAACAAAACTAGCGTCAATAACAAAAGATTCGCCGGTACGGTCTGAAGCATTGTAAGAAATCTCTTCAATCAAATGCTCTAGAACAGTATGAAGTCTTCGCGCACCAATGTTTTCGTTTTTCTCATTGACTCTGAAGGCCGCTTGAGCGATTTGTTTAATACCGTCTTCACTGAATGTTACAGTCACGCCTTCTGTCGCAAGTAGCGCTCTGTATTGTTCAGTTAAAGAAGCATTTGGCTCAGTTAAGATACGCTCAAAGTCTTCAGGTGTTAATGCATTTAGCTCAACACGAATTGGTAGTCGACCTTGCAGCTCAGGAATTAGATCTGAAGGTTTGCTCATTTGGAAAGCACCAGACGCAATAAACAACATGTGGTCTGTTTTAACCATGCCGTATTTTGTAGTGACTGTGCTGCCTTCTACTAATGGTAATAGGTCGCGCTGCACACCTTCACGTGAAACATCCGCGCTGTTAGCGCCTTCACGCTTACAAATTTTGTCGATTTCATCAATAAAAACAATACCGTTTTGTTCAACAGCTTCAATGGCCATTTCTTTTAAATCGTCATTGTTAATTAACTTTGCCGCTTCTTCATCTAGCAACATTTTAAAAGCTGCAGCTACTTTAAGCTTACGTGGCTTAGTTTTATCACCAGACAGGTTTTGGAACATGCCCTGCAGCTGAGATGTCATTTCTTCCATGCCAGGAGGCGCCATTATCTCTACGCCAATTTCTTTCTGGGCAACGTCGATTTCAATTTCTTTATCGTCTAGTTCACCTTGACGAAAACGCTTACGAAGCACTTGGCGGGCTGAGCTTTCTGGTTGGTCAGATTCTACGACTTGACCAAACGTATCGCGAGCTGGCGGTAACAACGCATCTAAAATACGTTCTTCAGCGGCTTCTTCAGCTTTGTGTTTGTTCTTTTCGATAGCAACTTCACGCGTTAACTTAACGGATATTTCCGTAAGATCGCGAATGATAGATTCTACTTCTTTACCAACATAACCAACTTCTGTGAACTTAGTGGCTTCAACCTTAATGAATGGTGCGTTAGCTAACTTAGCTAAACGACGGGCAATTTCAGTTTTACCAACACCTGTTGGACCAATCATAAGTATATTCTTAGGTGTAATTTCAGCGCGTAGTGTTGGTTCTAACTGCATTCTGCGCCAGCGATTTCGTAGTGCAATAGCCACTGATTTTTTCGCATTGTCTTGACCAACAATGTGTTGATCTAATTCATGAACAATTTCTCTAGGGGTCATTGATGACATGGAATAACCTTAATTCTTATATGTTGCGATTGTTACAATTCTTCAATAGTTAAATTTGTATTGGTATATACACAAATTGAACCAGCAATATTTAAGCTCTTTTCAACAATGTCTCTAGCGCCTAACTCAGTGTTTTCCAACATCGCCGTTGCAGCAGCTTGCGCAAATGGGCCACCAGAGCCAATAGCGATAAGATCATTTTCAGGCTGAATAACATCACCATTACCAGAAATAATGAGTGACGCCGTTTCATCTGCTACTGCCAATAATGCTTCTAGCTTTCTTAGCATTTTGTCAGTGCGCCAGTCTTTAGCAAGCTCAACCGCTGCTTTAGTCAAATGACCTTGGTGCATTTCTAATTTAGCTTCAAACTTTTCAAATAAGGTAAACGCATCGGCGGTGCCGCCTGCAAAACCTGCGATTACTTTGCCTTTGTATAAACGGCGAACTTTAACAGCGTTGCCTTTCATTACAGTATTGCCAAGTGACACTTGTCCGTCACCACCAAGTACAACTTCTTTTCCACGTCGTACAGATACAATTGTGGTCATGAATAATCACTCCAGATTTTTTAAATAAGTCTAGCTTATGTAGGGATAATTATGGGGAATTCAAGAGGTGGCGTTAAATGCTTAACGCCATAGCCAGATTTGGCAGCCTCTGATGTCATTTCGCTTTAGGATATGACGCGTTTTTTCAGCATCACGCTTACGCTCAAATGGACCTAAAATGACTTTGTACCACATGCCTGATGTGCCTTGCGAAGGGATAACTTGAGATTCAAAGCCAGCAAATGCGATACGAGCTTTAAAGCCTTCTGCGTCTGATTGACTGCGGAAACTAGCGCACTGCATTTTGTATGGGCCGCGATCTTTAAGCTCTTCAGATTCTACTTCAACGTTCTTGTTTTCAAGCTCTTCTATAAAAGACCACTCTTCATCTTCAGGAGGTGGGGGCAGTGGCTTTGATTTTCTTACTGCTTTTTTATGAACAGTAGGGGCTTGGTCCTGAAAGTCATTGGAATCGTCTTTAATAAACAGCAAGCCGCCAACAAAGGCTGCTATTAAGCCTGCTACTACTAACATCTTAACCACTGGAAACGGGCGACCTTTAGGTGCTTCTTGTTTGGGTGCTTTTTGTCTTTTTTTCTGACTAACGTAATCTTTGTTTTTCATAGGGGCAGAGAGCCTTAATACTTTAACTTAAATCAATTGGGTCAACATCGACCGACCAACGGATTCTATTATCCTTTTGAATGGTATCCAAGTTTTCTAACAACCAATTAACTAATTTGTGCAAATAAGGACGAGATTGGCTTTGAATAGTTAACATATGTCGGAATTTGCCCGCTTTTCTGGTCATTGGGGCCGGAGTCGGTCCTAACATTAACAGGCCTTCGTAATCATGCAAGTAATTAGACAAGTTGCTCAACCATTCAAGACCCAAGTTAGGAACCGTGGTTTCCGCTCTAATTACGATGTGATGAGAGTAGGGCGGTAAGTTCAACATTTTGCGTTCGCTAAGAGCAAATTTGGCAAAGTCTTTATATTCGTTGTTAACTAAATCTTGGATAACGGGGTGTTCAGGAAACTTAGTTTGTAACCACACTTGCCCTTTTACTGAACCGCGACCTGCTCGACCTGCAACTTGCACCACCAATTGCGAAAGTTTTTCAGCAGCTCTAAAGTCACTACTAAATAGCGCGCCATCAACATCAACAATGCCCACTAAGCTCACATTTGGAAAGTGATGACCTTTGGCAATCATTTGGGTGCCAACTATGATCATTGGCTTGCCTGAGTTAATTTGATTTAGTTTATTATCAAACTCACCTTTTTTACTGGTGCTGTCTCTATCTAAACGAACAACGTCTACATTTGGAAATAACGTCGCCAAATTTGTTTCTATTTGTTCCGTACCTACGCCAACTGGCGTCATTCGAGTTGAACCACAGCCCAAGCATTGATGCAACGTTGGGTGCTGGAAACCGCAATGATGGCAAATAAGTAAGTTGCTGCCTTTATGATATGTCGTAAAGCTACTGCAACGTGAGCATTCAGTCAGCCAGTGGCATTCTTCGCACATTAAAACGGGAGCAAAACCACGACGGTTAATAAACAACATAACTTGCTGGCCGTTATTGATTTGTTTAGCCATTTCATCAATTAATGGCTGACCTAATGACGCTTGGCTTTGGCATCGGTTTAAGTCGAGTAAATGCGTGGTGGGTAGTTGACTATTACCTGCACGCTTCTGTAATTGAAGATAACTAAATTTACCCTGTTCAGCATTGTATAAACTTTCAAGGCTTGGCGTGGCCGAACCCAATACAACTGGAATACCCGCTTGGTGGGCTCGATACAGCGCTAAACTGCGACAATGATACTTAAAGCCATCTTGTTGTTTAAATGAAGCGTCGTGTTCTTCGTCAATGATGATCATGCCTAATGATTTAAAAGGCAGAAAAATACCAGAAACGAGTAGCAATAACGATACGAGCGTGGCCGCTTCTAGTTTGTTGCCAGGTATCAAAACGCTGTTTGTCTGTCATGCCCGAATGCCACAGCGCAACGGGAACATTAAAACGTTGTTTAAATCGCGCGATAGTTTGTGGTGTAAGGCCTATTTCAGGCACACAAACCAATACCTGCCATTGATTCAGCAAACGATGTTCGATGGCTTGTAAGTACACTTCGGTTTTGCCACTACCTGTCACACCATCAATTAAAAAGCATTGGTGATGATCAACCGCATTAATCGCCGCAACAGCAATAGCTTGTTCAGTATTTAACGACAACCCTTCATTAACATGTTGAGTTTCGACTTTACTGGTGTTTTGTCCGCATGTAGCCCATTGCGCCCAGTTTTGATCAACAAACTTTTTAATGGTGGTACTAGGTACCTCTAATTCAGTTAACTCGCTGCGGGTATAAGCATTATTAGCGAGCAAACCTCTGAGTTTATGAAGTTGCTTGGCATTTTTTGATAATTCGTCTGCAGAAGGAAACTTGTCGCCTTTTTGTAGCGTTTTAGGGAGCTGTTCATCAATGGTTTTGATGCTTCTGAGCGCGCCTGGCAACGCCATTGAAAAAACATCGCCAATGGGATGTTGGTAATAATCCGCTGCCCAGTTTAATAATGTGAGTTGAGAATCATCAAAGCTAGGTTCGTTGTCAATTAAGTCATTCGCAGCTTTAAGCTTGGCGATGTTTTGGTCAGTATTAGTGTCTACCGCGATAACAATGCCAATGAGAGTCTGGCGTCCAAACGGAACGGAAACACGTTGGCCAATGCTGACTTGGTTTTTTAGTCGCTCAACATTGTCTTCATTTGCTGTAAGAGCGGCAGGCATTAAATAGTCGAACAAGCGCCTTAAAGGCACGGGCAGGGCAACGTGTAAAATAACTTGCGAAAATAATGTCATTAACTAGCAGGCCTTTGCTTCTCTTGACAACAAGTGAACAATCACTTACTTTTTTACTGTTATAAACAAAGCTTTATATTGTATTATTGAGCTTAAAACAGACAAGTAAGGTTAAAATGCGTCGTCTTATATTTAGTATTTTTGTAGCAGCTTTTATTGGTATTTCATCCAGTTCGGTGGAAGCCCAAGAAGCTCGTATTTATTCTACAGAAGGATACTGTATTCTAGCATTTGAGCAAGTAGATCGTGAGTTCTTAGTTAACTACGAAAAGAAGTTAGGTTTTAAACCTAAAAACAAGCTTTGTAATCGTGTAACCCGCTTAGTCTCTGAGTTTCAGCCTGCTAAATGGGACTTTCAATTTGGTCAACCGTATCCAGGTAGCGGTATCTATTTAAGCCCTGAGTTAGTGGCAGAAATTAATAAGGCCAAGCAGCGACAACGTAAAGCAAGAAAGTAATGAAAAGAAAATAGCGGTGGCTTTTAATTATCGCTTGATCTTTACCCGATACTCATTATAATTCGCGCCCTAATTTTATATAAATCTCGTATGGTATTCGGCATTATTTTTAATAAGTGACCGTTTGGCGATACGGCCCAATGAGGTAATCCCATGCAAAAAGATATTCACCCTAAATACGAAGAAATTAACGTTTCTTGTTCTTGTGGTAACAAGTTTGTAACTCGTTCTACAATCTGTAAAGACTTACACTTAGACGTTTGTTCTGCGTGTCACCCTTTCTACACAGGTCAGCAACGTAACGTTGACACTGGTGGTCGTGTTGATCGCTTCAAGAAACGTTTCAGCATGTTGGGCAAAAAGTAATTTTGCTAACTTGCAAAAGAAGCACCTTCGGGTGCTTTTTTTATGTCTGAAATTCAAAACAGTAAATTTTTAGTCCTCTAGACGTTTAACGCCATAAAACCTGCCGTAGTAATTTTTTTCATACAGTTCAATTCTTAACATTTAATTCGACGTTCAAATCCTAACTAAATTCTTCCATTTGATGTTAACTATACGCTTTTGTATCAAACGTAAGCTTATTGAGTTTATTAGTACTAAGTCTGTTTTTTACGGCGTTTGTGCGCTTTGTTGTAATAAATTAACCAAGTGGTATGAGTTGTCTTATATGGTGTAAGTTCTTGTCGTGAATGGCTTTCCAATGCCGTACAGTGGCGGCGTTTACTCACTCCAATGGAACGTATTAATGTCAGACTTTAAGCAACGCGCACTCGATTATCATAGCCAACCATCTCCAGGAAAAATTTGTATCAACCTAACGACTCCAGCTGAAACGGTTGAAGACCTAGCACTTGCTTATAGCCCAGGTGTGGCTGAGCCAGTGAGAGAGATCGCGGCGGATCCTGACAATGCATACAAATACACAGCTAAAGGCAATACGGTTGCAGTGATTAGTAATGGAACTGCTATTTTAGGTTTGGGTAACTTAGGGCCATTAGCTTCAAAACCTGTCATGGAAGGCAAGGCGCTGTTATTTAAACGTTTTGCTAATATCGACTCTTTTGATATCGAAGTAACGCATAACACCGTTGATGATTTCATAAATACCGTAGCGAATATTGCAGACTCTTTTGGAGGTATTAATTTAGAAGATATAAAAGCGCCAGAGTGTTTTGAAATAGAACAAGAATTAAAGCGCCGATGTAATGTTCCTGTTTTTCATGATGATCAACATGGAACCGCTATTGTCACTGCCGCGGGTATGCTCAATGCACTAGAAATACAAGGTAAGCAAATTCACGATTGCACTATTGTATGTCTAGGAGCCGGTGCTGCCGCTATTGCATGTATGGAGCTACTGATTAAATGTGGTGCACAGCGTGAACGAATTTACATGCTGGATAGAAATGGCGTTATCCATACAAGAAGAGATGACTTAAACGAATATAAACAACTATTTGCTAATAATACCGACAAAAGAACATTAGAAGATGTGATTGAAGGTGCAGATGTGTTTGTGGGCGTATCGGGCGCTAACTTGTTGTCTGCAGAGGCGTTAAAGTTAATGGCGCCAAATCCAGTGGTATTTGCTTGCTCAAATCCAGATCCTGAAATTAAGCCTGAATTGGCATTAAAAGTAAGAGACGATTTAATAATGGCGACGGGCCGTTCTGATTACCCTAACCAAGTGAACAACGTGTTGTGCTTTCCATTTATTTTTAGAGGTGCACTTGATGTAAGAGCAACGGCTATTAATGATGAAATGAAAGTGGCCGCCGTTGAAGCGATTCGAAATTTAGCGAAAGAGCCGGTGCCGGAAGAAGTATTGAAGGCATCTGGTGTCAGTAGTCTGACATTTGGTCCGCAGTACATTATTCCAAAACCGATGGATCCGAGATTATTAAAGAATGTCGCAAGAGCCGTATCCATAGCTGCGGTAGAAAGTGGTGTTGCTAAATTAGATTTACCCGCGGTTTAGCTGTGAGCTTGATGTACCTTGCCCTTGTTATTGGCCGGTTGCATGTTAAATGAATAAAACAGGTAATTGCCGATGTAACAAAAAAGCCAACATTAATTGTTGGCTTTTGCATTTAACGGAGAGAAAAATCGTTAATCGTTAATCGTTAATCGTTAATCGTTAATCGTTAATCGTCTAGGGTCGGAATGTCTTTGCCCATCTCAGTAAGGATTTTTCTTACTTCTTCAGGTATTTGATCTGGATTTTCTTTTTTCAAATCATTATCTGATGGTAACGGCTGTCCTGTAAAAGCATGTAAAAATGCTTCACACAGCAGTTCGCTGTTCGTCGCGTGTCGTAAATTCTTTACTTGTCGACGAGTTCGTTCGTCAGTTAGTACTTTGAGTACATTTAGCGGGATCGATACCGTGATCTTTTTAACTTTATCCGCTTTTTTTCCATGTTCTGCGTAGGGATGAACATATTCCCCATTCCACTTAGCCATAAAACACCTGATCAAGAATTACTGCTTACACGACATTGCTGCCGCTTTTAGTTGTTGAAATTGTATTGTATTACCAAAATTAGTCAAACAATCGATTGCTAAATGGAAACACTGCTAGACGTCTCCACTATTATAAATGGCAATTCCCGCAATAAACAGAGGGTTTTATCGATGAAAACCTATTTAACACTTTATTTTGTTAGTGCATATGCATAAGCTGAACTAACTATTTGTAAATAAAAAAGTAACGATCTGATGAGAAGCCAAATAAAAAAAATCAAGACGGCACTAACTGTGAAAAAAAATGCTCCTGTGAATGGCGACGGTAAAAATAAAGCTGAATTGTCACAGGCAAATGATACTCAAGAAAGTGAAGAGTCGTTAGATGACATTAGTATGCAAGAGATGTGGAAGAAGCTTCATATTCAAACCAAGCATATTAATGAACAGCTTCTACAGTTAAACAATCACAAATTGGTGCATACCTATAACTCATTGCCTAGGTTTATTTGGTTTAGTTTATTAAAAGGCATCGCAGTGGGTTTAGGCAGTGTATTAGGTGCCACTGTGGTTCTATCTTTTGTGGTTTATATTTTATCTCAAATGGAATTTATTCCTATTATAGGCGAATGGGTTTCGGCCATTCTAGAGGTTGTTAGAGGACCAGAAGGCAACTAGTTTTTATAAACAATAAAGTGTCATAGCGTAATCTCATTTTATTCTGCTGAAAATAAGGGCTTCATTGCCCTTTTACTTTTTTTACGGAACAAAAATAGGCATAATGCGCCCTCAAAATTTAAAGGCTCAATGGAGTATCCAATGTCGATAGAATCAACACTTCAAGAACGCGGAAATAACACGTGTGAATTATGCAACAGCCCAGATAACTTGTCTGTTTATGCTGTATTGCCTAAAGCGGGTGATAACTCAGACGACTGCGTGTTGGTTTGTGACAAATGTGAGAGCGAATTAAACAGTACTGACACATTAGACGTTACCCATTGGCGCTGCATAAATGACAGCATGTGGAGCCAAGTGCCTGCAGTTCAGGTATTGGCATGGCAACAGCTGAAGTTGTTAACTAACCAAGGTGAAACTTGGGCGCAAGACTTGTTAGACATGATGTATTTAGAAGATGAAACGGCAGCATGGGCAGAGTCAGGTTTGGCACATAGAACCGCTGGCGGTGACTCAGAACACGTAGACTCTAATGGCGACAAGTTATCAGCAGGCGACAACGTCTATTTAATCAAAGATTTGCCAGTTAAGGGCGGTGGTTTTACCGCTAAACAAGGTACGACCGTTAGAGGCATTTCATTAACGAATAACCCTGAGCACATTGAAGGGCGCGTTAATGGACAAAAGATTGTTATCCTAACTAAGTTTGTTAAAAAAGTATGATTGAAAATGCGGGCAACTCGCGTTCGATTACGACCAATCAAACGGGTGTTAGTGAAGATTTAGAGAAAGTGGTTAAAAAGCATTTGAGTCACGAATTCAAAAAGCCTTTTGCGCCATTTTCGCTGCAGACTTTTGAGCAACTATCAGCAAAGGTAACGGCTTTTTTAGCTGAAGATTCTAATCGTTATATTATTTTAGATTCTTGTTGTGGTGTAGGTGAGAGCACTGTGCATTTAGCGGCAGAAAACCCAAATGCGCTAGTTGTTGGTATTGATAAGTCAGAACATCGCGTTGAAAAAATTGAGCACCACTTGGTTCATAAAGTATCGAACTTTGTTATTTTACGTGGTGATCTTAATGATTTATGGCGCCTTATTGCTGATACGGACTGGCCGATTAAATCTCACTACATTCTTTATCCAAACCCGTGGCCAAAAGCAAAACATTTACAACGAAGATGGCATGGTGCCGCGGTGTTCAGTAGTATTCCTAAATTAGCGGAAACCTTAATTGTTCGCAGTAATTGGAATATCTATATTGATGAGTTTGCTCAAGCCCTTGAAATAGCGGGTTTAAAGCCAAACGTTAGTGAGTACAGAAGTGACGTAGCCATGACCCCGTTTGAGCGTAAGTACTGGGCAAGTGGACAACAAAGCTATCAATTAACCTGTAGCTTAGAAAATTAGCATTTTGCAGGACCGCATTTTGTCTGCTTAACTACAGACATTATTGTTAACTTCCAGTAAAGTACCGAAAAATTTAAAGACAACCAAACTATTTAAAATGTCAGATAAACGTTTAGCCGCTGCGTCGGAAGAGAATTTATTTAGGATCTTCACTATCCCTGAAGCTCCAGATTCAACATTGGCGCGGATAGAGCAAGAAGTATCACAAAATCTTGATGGTTTTTTACGTGACAATATTGTTGCTGTAGAAAAGCCTCTTTCTGAAATTGAACAGGACTTTCAAGACTCTGTGGTGCCTGAGCACCCGCAATTTGTTTCTGCATTAGCCGATGAGTTGCTAGATAAGTTGGTTGCACAATCTGTACACACGTCATCGCCAAGCTTTATTGGCCATATGACGTCGGCATTACCGTACTTCTTATTACCACTGTCTAAGCTGATGGTGGGTTTAAATCAAAACCTCGTAAAAATAGAAACGTCTAAAGCCTTCACCCCGTTAGAGCGCCAAGTTATTGGAATGTTGCACCGTATTGCCTATGGTGGAACTCGTACTGAAGCACATAACGACCAATATTATAAGTCAGTTATGCACAGTGCAGACACGTCACTTGGAGCGTTTTGTTCTGGTGGTACAGTGGCCAATATCAGTGCGCTGTGGATTGCTCGTAATACGTTACTAGGACCAAATGGCAGTTTTAAAGGCGTATCTAAAGAGGGCCTTTTCCGTGCGATGAGCCATTACGGTTATTCACGATTAGTGGTTTTAGTTTCTGAGCGTGGGCACTATTCTTTAGGCAAAGCTGCCGATGTATTAGGTTTAGGCCGACAAGATATTGTTTCGGTAAAAACCGACGAAAATAACAAAATATGTATTGAGTCATTAGAACAGCGGATCACTGAGCTTAAAGCTGAAAACGCAGGCATATTGTCATTAGTTGGTGTGGCTGGTACCACAGAAACTGGCAACATTGACCCATTAGATAAGATGGCTGATATTGCTGAGCGAGAAGGTATTCACTTCCATGTAGATGCAGCGTGGGGCGGTGCGACAATGATGTCGAATAACCAACGTCCACTTCTTAAAGGCATAGAACGTGCGGACTCAATAACCGTAGACGCTCATAAACAAATGTACGTGCCTATGGGTGCCGGCATGGTGTTATTTAAAGATGCGCACTCTACCGATGTTATTGAACATCACGCAGAGTATATTCTACGTAAAGGCTCTAAAGACTTAGGCTCACATACGTTAGAAGGCAGCCGTCCAGGTATGTCGATGCTAGTTTACGCGTGCCTTAAAGTAATGGGTCGCAGTGGTTACGAAATGCTAATTGATAGAAGCATAGATACCGCTAAGTACTTTGCAGATTTGATTAATGCAGAAGATGACTTTGAACTGGTTTCCGAGCCAGAGTTATGTTTATTAACATATCGTTATGTACCCAAAGTAGTTAAAGACTACATGGAAACCTGTGATGCGGAAGAAAAGCATATCATCAATGAGTTGCTAAATGACTTAACGCGTTTTATTCAAAAGAAGCAGCGTGAGTCAGGACGTTCTTTTGTATCAAGAACACGTTTAACGCCTAAGGCGCATGACGGACAAACGATTACTGTATTTAGATGTGTCTTAGCAAATCCATTGACCACTAAAGACATACTTAAAGATATATTGGCGGAACAAAAAGAAATAGCAAAAGAGAGCTGGAGAAGTTTACCGGCGATCCTCAAGAAAATCGCCAGTCTGTAATGACTGGCACACGACTAATAATAGTGCCCTTCAGTTGAGGCCACCCTAAAGCTAAAACAGTTCTTCAGCTTAAACAGTTCTAAAATTAAGATAGCTCAATCGTCAAAATAGCCCTACGATTAAGACAACTCGACGGTCAGGTTATCTATCAAGCGAGCTTTACCAACAAATGCAGCCACAAGAATAACCGCTTGTAAGCTGCTATCTGTAACCTTACCAAAATCACTGCTATCTCTGATTTCAATGTAATCAGGCTTTAAGCCTGCTAATTCAATCATCTCTAGTGCAAATGTCTGCATTTCATTGATGTTACGAGCGCCGCTTTTAAGGGCGTCTTGCACCGCTAGCAATGTTTGATATATCACTGCCGCTGTGGCCTTTTGGTCATCGCTAAGGTAACCGTTGCGAGAGCTTTTAGCCAGGCCAGATACTTCACGAACCGTTGGCACAGGCACAATGCTAATAGGCATGTTTAGATCTTTTACTAACGTTTGAATCAAACGAACCTGTTGATAGTCTTTTTGTCCAAATAACGCCGTATCAGGTTGCACCATATTAAATAACTTAGTCACAACCGTCGCAACACCATCAAAGTGTCCTGGTCGCTGGGTAGCTTCTGCACAGTGCTCAAGTTCATTGTTTGGTACGGATACCACAGTTTGTGCTTTAAGTCCGTTAGGATACATATCAGCAACGGTTGGATAAAACACCACGTGGTTGTTCACCGCTTCAAGCTTCTTACAATCGGCGTCAAAAGTTCTTGGGTATGCGTCTAAATCTTCGTTTTCTCCAAATTGCATTGGATTAACAAAAATTGAAGTGATAACAAAATCTGCGTATTTATGGGCTTGCTGAACAAGCTCAATGTGACCTTCGTGAAGGTTGCCCATCGTTGGTACAAAAGCTACGGTTTTACCGTCTTTGTAACATTGCTGACGCCACGTGCGTAATTCACTTAAAGAGCTAATAATTTGCATAGGAATAGAATACTTACTTAAACCAGCGTGCTTCGTCTGGGAACGCACCGCTTTGGACTTCATCAATATACAAGCTCACTGCCTGTTGTAAATTGCCAGTGATCTCAATGTAATTTTTAGAAAACTTTGGAATATAACCTGAGCTAATCCCTAAAATGTCATGCATCACTAAAATCTGACCATCAGTGCCATTTCCTGCACCAATACCAATGGTTGGGATAGACACGGCTGCCGTTATTGCATTTGCCAAGTCTACTGGCACACATTCCAACACTAATAACTGAGCGCCGGCTTTTTCTAAGCCTTTGGCATGTTCAATCATTTCATTAGCTTTGTCGGCGTCTCTGCCTTGTATTTTAAAACCACCAAACACATTAACCGACTGAGGCGTTAATCCTAAATGACCACAAACAGGAACACCATTTTGCGTCAGTTGCTTTATGGTTTCATAAAGCCATTCGCCGCCTTCAATTTTAACCATGTTTGCACCAGCGGCCATTAACTCATGACTGTTTTTAAGTGCGGTGGCTGGGCAGCTGTAACTCATGAATGGCATATCGGCAATAACAAGCGCATTTTCAGTGCCTGCTCTTACGCATTTGGTGTGGTAAGCAATTTGTTCATTGGTCACACTCAAAGTGCTGTCTTGACCATGCAATACCATCCCCATTGAATCGCCAATTAACATTACATGAATGCCTTGTTGGTCAAATAACCCAGCGAAACTGGCATCATAGGCGGTGATCGCTGCTATTTTTTCGCCATCTTGCTTCATTTTGAGTAGCTTGGAGGTAGTAATTTTGCTCATTCTTTTATCCAGAATTAATCGCTAAATAGCGTTCATGTCATTAAAAGGTAATTGTTTTGCAATATCACTTAGTATTGAACCACAAGGCAATACTAAGTTTGGTGTTATATCTAACAGCGGATAAACCACAAACTCGCGATCTTTTAAGCCGTAATGCGGTACGGTAAGTTGCTCATCATTGATGAGGTTATCACCATAAAGCAAAATATCTAAGTCTAAGGTACGTGGGCCCCAATGTTCGCCATTTCGAGTTCGCCCGTGGGCTTGTTCTAACTGACATGTTTTGGCAAACACATCGTGTGCGCTCAATGATGTTTTTAGTAAAACAACGGCGTTTACATAATCAGGTTGGTCAGAAGGCCCCATAGGTTTGCTACTGTATATTTTTGACTGACCAATAAATTCACAGTGCTCTAACGTTGCTAATGCTTTAACTGCCGAGCGAACAGTGTCACGAGGGTTATTGAGGTTTGCACCTAACCCAATATAAACAAGCTCTGTCATGCCTACTGCTCTTTTTTACGACGACGGCTACCGCGATACTTTCCACGTTTTGACTTTGGTTTATCACCATCTTTGCTATCAAAACCAGGCTTTCTGTCGCCGCGAGGTCCTGGAGTCGCATTACTCGCATTAGCTCGTGTTCTTACCGACTTAGCGATAGCTCGTTTGGCTTCATCCGTTTGTTGGTAGTCAGTCCAGAATTGAGCGATGTCATGCAATTCGCCGCCTTCCGCTTCAGCTCTTAATAATAAAAAGTCGTAAGCAGCTCGGAAACGAGGGTTTTCAACCATTTGCATTGGGCGCTTGCCCTCGGTTTTTAATAAACGGTGCTGTGAGCTCCAAATATCTCGCATTGTGGCAGTGAAACGTTTTGGAATGGCCACCGTTTGAACCGCTCTTTGCAATATGTCGCTCATGGCTACTTGGAAAGCATCATAAGGTGACAAGCCGCTTTCAAGTTCTAATTCGCTGGCGTGGGCTTCTAACGGGTACCAAAATAACGCGGCTAAAACAAAGGCTGGAGATATACTTTTCTCAGCATTAATTCTGGCATCTGTGTTTGTTAACATCGTCGCTAACAAACGCTCTTCTTTATCTAAAGGGTTACCCGTTAATACTTGTTCTGCAATTGGGAAGAAGTATCTGAAAATACCAAATTCACGAAGAGCGGCCACGTTATCAACCGCTTTACCGGCTAAAAATAACTTTAACGCTTCGTCAAATAAACGCGCTGGTGGAATGTTGATAAGAAGATGATTTAATTCATAAATAGGTTGTTTGGTACGCGGCGCAATTTGCATTCGTAGTTTCGTTGAGAAACGAATAGCGCGAAGCATTCTAACCGGATCTTCACGGTAACGAGTTTCCGGATCACCAATTAAATCCACCACACCTTTTTCGATATCGGCCATGCCATTGGCAAAGTCTAAAATAGAAAAGTTGCGAATGTCATAATAAAGGGCGTTTATAGTGAAGTCTCTGCGTTCGGCGTCTTCATCTATGCTGCCGTACACGTTATCTCTTAATAATTGACCTTCATCACTTTGGCGTGAAGTTTTTTTGGCTTTGTCTGCGTGACCGTTTTCTTGTGATGTTTGATTGCCTTTGTTATCTGAATCTTCCACTGGTGTGTCATGGTGCCCACGCATTGTGGCAACCTCAATAAGCTCTCGGCCAAACATAATATGAGCTAAACGGAAACGTCGACCAATCAAACGACAATTTGAAAAGCAAGCTTTAACTTGTTCTGGAGTTGCGTTTGTTACAACGTCAAAGTCTTTAGGCTGCAGACCTAGTAAGATATCTCGAATACAACCACCCACTAAATAGGCTTCGTAACCGTTATCTTTTAGTCGATACAAAACTTTTAAAGCACTAGGGCTTACGTCGTTTCTTGAAATTGGATGAGATTCACGTGGAATAAGCGTTGCGTTATTTTCGACAAAAGGCGCTTGTGGTTTTTTAGGACGAGGTTTGCCAGCATGACGTTGAGCAGGACCACGTCGCTTTTCGTTTTTCACAGGGCGCGACGCCGTAGGTGTTTGCTCTTTTTTATCGGCTGAATCTTTGCCAAACCAAGAAATTACTTTTTTAAAAACCACGTATTTACTTACCTAATATTAATCTATTGACCACAAATGACTTTTCATTTGATTGTTAGCGGCGCATTTTACAGCAATATGAGCAAAATAAAAAATAAATGAGCAATTCACTTAAATGAGGATTTCTTGACCTTTAGGTAACCGTGAAAAATCGACAGTTTTGATGGCCCAATCTAGTATTTTAGCGCAGCTCTTTCGCTCAATCTCACTACATTCAGTTATCGGTAACCCTAGTAATTCCAAGGCTTTAACTAGCTCTGGTTTAGGGTTTTTCATATCAATAGGCGTCGCATGGTTTTGTTTACTGAGTTTATGTCCTACTTGACCAGAAATGACCGGCAGGTGAAAAAACTCTGGAGGCGTCATGCCAAACTGTTGGTAAAGAGTGAGTTGTCTAGCTGTTAGCGGCATAATATCTGAACCGCGCACCACATGTGTAATGCCTTGATCAATGTCATCAACTACAACGGCCAGTTGGTAACTGAATAAACCATCGCGACGCTTTATCAGATAGTCTTCGGTTGAAAGCCCCTCAGGCGCTTCCTGCAGTCCGAAGTGAAGATCAGTATAACTATGCAAGGGATTTACTTGTTTAATACGAACAGGATGCGTCTGAAGGTCTAATTGCTTATTTTTACATTGACCATTATAACTGCCGCCCAGTGCTTTGATTTCTTTGCGTGTGCATTCACAGCCATACAGTAGGTGTTGGGCTTCTAAGTATTCAAAACACTCTTGATATCGGTTTATGCGCTGTGTTTGCGTTAAGCAGTTTTGGTCGCTGATACGCAACTGAGACTCTGTTTGTTTGTCACAATCCCAAACAAAACCAAAAGCGGTTAACGCTTCTAAAATTTGCTCGCGGGCTTGTTTTTGAACTCTGGTGGTATCTATGTCTTCAATGCGCACAAACCAAAGTCCATTTTGTGACTTAGCGTGCAGGTAACTACCTAAAGCAGCAAACAATGAACCAAAGTGTAAAGGGCCACTAGGCGAAGGTGCAAATCGTCCGCGGACTTGGGTATTTGTAGTATTAAATTTTTTCTGTTTAGTGAAGGGGTAAGGTGTTGCTGATATCACGGAGGGGGAAAAAGGGTTAAGGCTTAAGCCTTAACCACCCATTTGTTTTTCTTTGATTTCAGAAAGCGTTTTACAGTCAATACATTGATCAGCTGTAGGACGTGCTTCTAAACGACGGATACCAATTTCGATACCACACGTTTTACAGAAACCGAAGTCGTCGCTGTCTATTAGACCTAACGTTTTTTCAATCTTTTTAATTAGCTTACGTTCACGATCTCGTGTGCGTAGTTCAAGAGCAAACTCTTCTTCTTGCGATGCACGGTCTACCGGATCTGGGAAGTTGGCTGCTTCGTCTTGCATGTGATTTTTAGTGCGGTCAACTTCTTCACGCAACTGGTTACGCCATGCTTCCAAAATTTTACGAAAATGGACTAATTGTTCGTCGCCCATATATTCTTCATTTGGCTTTTCTTGATACGGCTCAACGCCTGCTAAGGCTAACAATCCTAGTGATTTCTTTTCTGCCATGCGTTGTTTTTCTCCTAAAATTCAACCGGTTAGCGCACAATTTGTTGTTTTTGTATTAGCAACCAGTGTCTAATGCCAAAAAACGGCGGCTACATATAGCAAAATTAACACTGTTTGACAACTAAAATCCAGATTAATGTTCAAATTGGCTGGTGTGGGTTACAAAAGTTTGATGCGCGTCTATATGGGTATGCAATACTAAAATTTCTACCCCTTTTTGCACCGCTTCATCAATTAAATTTCCATATTTACTATCAACATGTCTGGCTACGGTTACTTTTTTAATACCGGTATGTTGGACTAAAAAAACCAAAACGGCTCTATGTCCTTGATCTACCATCTCTATTAATTCGCGAACGTGCTTTTGACCACGTGTTGTTTTGGCATCAGGGAATGCGCCAAGACCATTTTGCTCATTTAATAATAAAGTGGTGGATTTAACTTCAACGTAACAATAATTACGTTCGTCAGGGGAATTTGGTTCGCTTAGTAAAATATCAATGCGACTATTCTCTTCGCCATACTTTACTTCCGTTTGTAATTTTTTGTAGCCCGCGAGTTCAGGAACTTTATTTGTTTCAATGGCGTCTTTTACTATTGAGTTTGCCGCAATGGTATTCACACCAATAAAGTGCCCATGTTGGTTCACTGTTTTTTCTAGCGTGTGAGCGTACTTACGTTTAGCGTTATCGCTGGTACTGAAATAAGCATCAAAACCAGCGTCCGCACAGCCAGTCATTGCGCCAGTATTCGGGCAATAAATCGTAAACTCTTTTCCGTTTTGTTCAACATCCACTAAAAAGCGTTTGTAACGTTTTAAAATAGTAGCGCTTTCTAGTGTTGCTGAACCTGAACCTGAACCTGAACCTGAACCTGAACCTGAACCTGAACCTGAACCTGAACCTGAACCTGAACCTGAACCTGAACCTGAACCTGAACCTGAACCTGAACCTACCTTTGGACCTAAATTTGAGTCTTCGCTTGTTTTGGAAGCCTTGCTTTTAAGCATGCTGTTTTTCCCAAACGGCAAGATATGAATAATGCCTGCCACTATTAAGCCAGCAACAATTCCGTAAAGGCCGTCCAATAATACACTGGCAATCGTCACTATAATTGAAGGCAAGCTTAAGTCGGTAGCAAGGAAGTTGAGTACAACTTCGCTAATGTGATGTACAAAGCCAATATTGTGAGTAAGCATGCCGCCGCCAACAAGAAACATGGCCACTAAACCTATAACACTAAGGCTTTTCATTAGTTTTGGTGCAAAGGATAACAAGCCCGAACCAAATAAATTTAATATTTTTCTACCAATGCCTTTATCCTCTAATTGCTTCCAATAAAGGCCAACGTCGTCTAACCGAACGATAACAGCGACTAAACCATAAACGCCGACTGTCATTGCAAAGGCGATAAACGACAGAGCAGCAATTTGATTGACCATAGTTGCACCAGCAAAACTGCCCAAAGCAATAATGATAATTTCAGCCGAAAGAACGAAGTCTGTGCGTATCGCCCCTTTGATTTTGTTTTGCTCAAAATTGAGTAACTCTTCAGGGCTTTGTTTTACTTTTTGTAATAGGGCTTGGTGATGTTGTTCTTTCTCATCACTTTTTGATTGAAAGGTTTCTATTATTTTTTCTGCGCCTTCAAAACACAAAAACAGACCACCGAGCACAAGCAAGGGAACAATTAACCAAGGCAAAAATGCACTAATGAGCAGCGCGGCGGGCACCAATATGGTTTTATTTAGCAAACTCCCTTTGGCAACGGCCCAAACAACGGGAAGCTCTCGATTGGCTTTAACGCCACTAACCTGTTCCGCGTTTACCGCTAAGTCATCGCCCAATACCCCTGCGGTCTTTTTAGCGGCGACTTTCGACATTGCAGCTACATCGTCGAGCAACAAAGCAATATCGTCAAAGAGTGCGAAAAAACTGGCAGAAGGCATAACAAACTCCGGTTGGTATTATTTAATCCATAAAAAACCATTATTAAAGATTATTGATCAGGTTGCTACATAAGAATTAAAACAATGATCAACTTTGTGTATTTACTTGTTTGTTAAAAAATAAGTCCCATATTGAACTGACGAAAGAGAATTAGTTCTCTATGATTGATAGATAATTTTTATAAAGATGAGATAGGCGTTATGACAAAATTACTGAATGTACAAATTTCTAAAAATGCAGCACCAGAAGGTTGGGGCGATGATAATCAGTTGAGTATAACTGCCGACGGTTTCACTATTCACATTGGTGACTTGTCTTTAGAAGCTTCTTTACCACTTATTCAGTCGGTAGCTCGCAAAATCCAAGGCATGGGCGTAAACCAAGTTAATGTTCAAGGCGACTGGGATGTTGAACAACAGTGGAGTTTTTACCTTGGTTTAGTGACTGCAAAAGGTGGTCAATCGGTTGCTTGGTTAGCAAACGACAGCAAAGAGTTAGATGCTCGAAAAAAATCCTACGACTGGACTCGCGAGATGACTAACTTACCGCCTGCGGATTTATATCCAGAAGCGCTAGCAAATCAAGCGATTAAATTTATTAAAGAGTTAGGCGGCGACGCTGTGTCTCACTCACTTGTAGTAGGTGATGACTTACTTGAAGCCGGCTGGATTGGTATTCATTCAGTTGGACGTGCAAGTAGTTTTGCTCCAGCATTACTAAGCTTAGACTATAACCCTACTGGCGATGAGTCTGCACCAATTGAATATGCATTGGTTGGTAAAGGCATTACTTTCGACAGCGGTGGTTATTCAATTAAGTCCTCTGAAGGCATGTTAGCAATGAAATGCGACATGGGTGGCGCTGCAACGGTAACAGGCGCATTAGGTTTAGCTATTATGCGAGGCTTAAACAAACGTGTTCGTTTAATTTTATGCTGTGCAGAAAACATGATTGCAGGCAATGCTTATCGTTTAGGTGATGTTATTACTTATAAAAATGGCACTAGTGTTGAGATTGTAAATACCGACGCTGAAGGCCGATTAGTATTGGCAGATGGTCTATTGCACGCAACAGAAATTGGTGCAAAACAAATTATTGATGCAGCAACATTAACAGGCGCAGCAATGATGGCTGTTGGTAGCGATTACAATGCAATGTTCGCGTTAGATGATGCAATGGCTGACCGCGGATTAGTTGCGGCAGCAAAAGAGTTTGAAGGCGCATGGCGTTTACCACTAACTAAAGCACATCAAAATAATTGCCCGTCAGCCTATGCTGATACTGCAAATAGTCGTCCTCAAAAAGGCGGTGGCATGGGTGGAGCATCTAATGCAGCAGGCTTTTTATCGCGATTTGTTAATGAAGAAGGCAGCAACTGGTTGCACATCGACCTAGCTGGCGCATTTAACAATAACGCCACAGGAAAATATGCAGCGGGCGCTACGGCAATGGGCGTTCGTACAATTGCTAACCTGTTAGCAGAATAAATTTTTAGTTAACGAGGCTGTAAAACCGTACGTTAAAACCAGTCACTAAAATTAAAAATGACAAATAAAAAGGCCGGCGCTCTAATTAACTTAGATTGCCGGCCTTCCCATTGGGGGACGTAAAGCGCAGAACTGAACTCTTAATTCTGCAATGAAGCCTTTTTCGCTAATCTAGCGGCATGCAACAACGGCTCTGTATAACCACTTGGTTGATCTTTACCTTTAAGTACAAGATCAAGAGCGGCATTAAAAGCGATAGAATTGTCAAAGTCAGGGCCCATAGGCTCGTATCCTTCAACATCTACGTTTTGTTGATCAACAATCGCAGCCATTTTTTTCATCACCACAACAATGCGTTGCTCACTGCACAAACCATGAGTTAGCCAGTTAGCCATGTGTTGTGACGAAATACGACAAGTTGCTCTATCTTCCATCAATCCAACATTATTAATGTCAGGTACTTTAGAACAACCAATGCCAGCATCTACCCAACGAACCACATAACCTAAAATGCCTTGGGCGTTATTATCCAGTTCATGATTTACTTTCCCTGGTGTTAAAGGCTCGTCTTTGCTCAACAATGGAATGGTTAAAATGCTTTCTAAACGTTTCGCTTCGTCGGTTAACAATTCACTTTCACTGCTTTGTGCAATTAAACTGTCTTGTATCGAAGGAACCGATACTTGATGGTAATGAAGCGCATGCAAGGTCGCAGCTGTTGGAGATGGAACCCAAGCGGTATTTGCGCCTGCTTGTGGATGACCAATTTTAGCCTCCATCATGTCCGCCATGTTATCTGGGATTGGCCACATGCCTTTACCAATTTGTGCTTTACCTAAAAAGCCACTATTCAAACCGCTGGCTACATTTGACTCTTCGTATGAATAAATCCAAGGCATTGTTTTAAGAATAGCTTTTGGCATGAACGGACCAGCTAACATACTGGTGTGAATTTCATCGCCGGTACGGTCTAAAAAGCCGGTATTAATAAACACAACGCGTTCTTTTGCTTCTTTAATACAAGCTCTAAGGTTAACCGATGTACGTCGTTCTTCATCCATAATACCCATTTTTAGAGTATAGCGGTCAAGACTAAGTGCATCTTCAACGGCATCAAATAATTGTTGCGTAAAGGCGACTTCTTCAGGTCCGTGCATTTTAGGCTTAACAATATATATGGAGCCCTTTTGGCTGTTCTTTATTGTAGCCGTTGCTGGCTTTTGAACATCAATTTTACCAATCGCAGCGGTAATAATACCGTCTAGAATACCTTCTGGTACGTCTTCACCATTAAATTGCATTACCGGGTTTGTCATTAGGTGACCAACGTTTCGAACAAACATTAGCGCGCGGCCAGACAAACTATGCTGAAAACCATCTTTGCTGATGAACTCAATGTCACCGTTCATTTTACGTTGGAAAACTTGGCCATTTTTTGAGATGTCTTCTGTCAATTCACCAGACATTAGTCCAAGCCAATTTTTATAAACGGCAATCTTGTCTTCAGCGTCTACTGCGGCAACAGAATCTTCACAATCCATAATAGTGGTTAGTGCAGACTCTACCAATACGTCTTTGATATAGGCCTTGTCAGTTTTACCAACCGGGTGATCTGCATCTATTTGTACAATTAAGTGCAAGTTGTTGTGAGCTAGCACTATTCCCGTTGGTTGGTCTGATTTGCCTTGGTAACCAACAAACTGAGATGGTTCTGCAAGATGTGATGTTTCACCATTCTCAAGAGTGATTACCAGTTGTTCGTTCTCAACGTTAAAGCGACTTACGTTTGTCCAGCAATCATTGATTGGGCAGTGTGTATTTAGAAGCGTTCGAGCATACTGAATAACTAAGTCACCGCGAACTGGATTATAGGCTTTGCCTTTTTCAGCTCCGTTTTCTTCACTGATAACGTCAGTACCATAAAGAGCATCGTATAAACTGCCCCAGCGAGCGTTTACTGCATTAAGTGCATAACGGGCATTCATTACCGGAACAACCAACTGTGGGCCAGCCATGGTGGCTATCTCATCGTCTACGTTTGTCGATTCGATTTTAAAAGGCGCTGGTGGCTTAACAAGGTAATTAATGTCTTGTAAAAATGACTTATAAGAAGCAACGTCTGTAGAGCCAGCATTTAAATGGTATTCATTTATTTGGGCTTGAAGAGCAGAGCGCTTCTCTAATAGTTGTTTATTTACTGGAATAAACCGTTCAAAAATACTTTCGACCTCACGCCAAAATACTTCTTGCGGTAACTGGATTTGTGGTAATACAGATGAGTTTACAAAATCGTAAAAACCAGCATCTATTGTAAGCTGATTTACCTGTACGTCTTTATTGTTCAATTCTTTACGCAATGTGTTTGGCATAACTGACTCGCATTTGTTTAAAAAAGTTAGCGCGGTAATTCTAGATCCGAACCCTTATATAAAAATACCTTTGGTTTTATATGTTCGCCATAAGTATTGTGAATAGTAGTTACTCAGCACCAACATCAACAATTAATCGACGTAACCAAACGTGACCAGCATCATGGTGTAACAAAGGCGACCAGGCCATTTTTAATGCTATCGGAGGGATGTCAAAAGGAGGCTCCATAGTCACAGTGTCAGGGTTATCAGCATAAAGTTCTGCAGCCTTGGTAGGTAATGTCGCAATTAGTCCTTGTTCTTTAGCTAGCCACATTGCCATATGGTAGTGTCTGGTGAATACGCTAATATCGCGTTTTTTACCAAACTTTGACAGCTCATTGTCAACCCAGCCAAGCTTTTGAACCTCATTAGGATCAATGCCTACACCTACGCCAAAGCCAGTTTTACTCACCCAAACATGTTTGTGTTGTAAATAAGTATCTAAATCGAGGTTTGGCAAACAAGGGTGCTTAGCATTAACCATGCAGGAGAAGGTATCGTACCAAATAACTTTCTGATGAAATGATAGTGGGAGATCATCAAATCGGTTGATGGCCATATCAACTTTACCTAGTTCAACATCATGAAAGCTAACGTCCGAAGGCGTAACAATATCAAGGGTTACACCAGGGGCACGACTTCTTAATTTACCTAATACACGTGCCAATAAAGTGGTCTCTGCATAGTCACTTGCCATTATTCTAAAGGTTCTGTTTGATTCTAACGGATCAAAATTCTTTTCTTTTTGAAGTGTTTCTTCCAGTTTTGAAAGAATACTACGGATTACAGGCTGTAATTCTAAAGCACGTGCAGTTGGTACCATTCCCTCTGAAGTTCTTATTAATATTGGGTCGGAGAAGAGTTCTCGTAATCTTTTTAAGCCATTGCTCATAGCTGGTTGAGTAATTGATAGCTTATCTGCAGCTCTTGTTACGTTTTTTTCTCGTAATAATACATCTAGATATACTAAAAGGTTGAGGTCGATCTTACTAATATTCATTTCATGAATTCCATGTATCGAAATTATTTATTTCATGAATCCTAGTCGAATGGCATAGAGTTGTCAGCAGAAAAATTCATGGAGATACAAATTAGTCTCTCCAACTAATAATAAATGATGTGAATAGAGGAAGTGCATATGTCTGCATATACTAACGAAATAGAACTATTGAATGCAATTAAAGCGCGTCACGGTGAAAGCTGGGCTGCTATTGAGCCAGAGTATGCAGCAAGAATGCGAGCGCAGAATAAATTTAAAACGGGCTTAGACATTGCTCAATATACTGCTGAGATCATGCGCAAAGACATGGGCGACTACGACCGTGATTCTTCACAGTACACTCAGTCTTTAGGTTGCTGGCATGGTTTTATTGGCCAACAAAAAATGATTTCTATCAAAAAGCACTTCCAAACTACTGAGAAAAAATACTTATACCTGTCAGGTTGGATGGTTGCGGCACTTCGCTCTGAGTTTGGTCCACTACCTGACCAGTCAATGCACGAGAAAACATCTGTAGCATCGTTAATTGCTGAGCTTTATACATTTTTACGTCAAGCAGATGCACGTGAGCTAGGCGGTTTATTCCGTCAACTAGACGATGCCCGTGAAGCTGGCGATGAAGTACTAGCGCAAAAAGTACAAAACGAAATCGACAACCACCAAACACACGTTGTTCCAATTATTGCTGACATTGATGCTGGTTTTGGTAATGCAGAAGCAACGTACTTAATGGCTAAACAAATGATTGAAGCCGGTGCTTGTGCCATTCAAATTGAAAACCAAGTTTCTGACGAAAAACAATGTGGTCACCAAGACGGTAAAGTAACGGTTCCTCACGAAGACTTCTTAGCAAAAATTCGTGCTGTTCGTTACGCTTTCCTTGAACTAGGCATTGATGACGGTGTTATTGTTGCTCGTACGGATTCATTAGGTGCTGGCTTAACTAAACAAATCGCGGTAACTCGTGAGCCTGGAGATTTAGGCGACCAATACAACAGCTTCTTAGATTGTGAAGAAGTGGCACCACAAGATTTAAACAACGGTGACTTAGTACTTAACCGTGAAGGCAAGCTATTACGTCCTAAGCGTTTACCTTCAAACTTATTCCAGTTCCGCGCTGGTACAGGTGAAGATCGCTGTGTTCTAGATTGTATTACATCATTGCAAAACGGCGCTGACTTACTGTGGATTGAAACGGAAAAACCACACATTGGCCAAATTGGTGCCATGGTTGACCGTATTCGTGAAGTGGTTCCAAATGCGAAACTCGTTTACAACAACAGCCCAAGCTTTAACTGGACGCTTAACTTCCGTCAGCAAGTATTTGATGCATGGTTAGAAGAAGGTAAAGATGTATCAGCTTATGTTCGTGACGAGTTAATGGGTGAAGTTTATGACAGCACTGAATTAGCACAAGAAGCGGATTCACGTATTCGTACTTTCCAAGCGGACTCTGCGCAACAAGCGGGTATATTCCACCACCTAATTACGCTTCCAACTTACCATACTGCTGCATTGTCTACAGACAACTTGGCAAAAGAGTACTTTGGTGATGCGGGCATGTTAGGTTATGTAGAAGGCGTTCAACGTAAAGAAATTCGCCAAGGTATTGCTTGTGTTAAACACCAAAACATGGCTGGTTCTGATATGGGCGATGATCATAAAGAATACTTTGCTGGCGAAGCAGCGCTTAAAGCTGGCGGTAAAGACAATACGATGAACCAGTTTGGTTAATTGTTAGTTATTTATGGTTAATTGTTGGTGAAGAACCAGCAATCACCATAACTGAGCGATAAGTTCAAAATTTCCAAAGTTATCCTTTCTTTGGATACAAAGCGCCTGTTAGCAATAACGGGCGTTTTTTTATTTTCGTTTAACTGTTTTTTAGTTTACCCGCTGAAACTTATACAACTGAAGTTGAAATTGGATTTTAGATTGTTTGTTCAATTGTCATGAAGTTTAAGTTGAGATTGAAATTGGAGGGAGATTAAAATTGGAGTGAAATTGTCATCAAATTGAAATTTTTTGTTCAACTCTCTGTCATCAAGTCCGCCTAATTTATCACTTAACTCATAGTGTAGGTGAACGTCATGATTTCAGTAAAAAATGTGGTAGCAGAGCAGTTTCCAGCAATTGAAAGTGGCAACCCATTTCTAAAAAATTCTTTCCTTAGGTTTCTTCGTTTTATATTTCACGAAAGTGAATTCCAACGTTTTGAAGCGTTATACCCACATGTAAAAGGCATCGATTTTGTTGAGCAGGCTTTAGAGTTTTTTGAATTTGATTATAGTGCCAATGAGCGTGAAATCAGAAACATTCCAACGTCTGGCAAAGTCGTAGCCATCGCTAATCATCCAATCGGTAGTTTAGATGGGTTGGTGCTACTTAAGCTGTTGAGCAAAGTTCGCAAAGACGTAAAAGTGGTCGCCAATGAGTTACTTTGGGCGATTGAGCCACTCAGACCTATGTTGCTGCCTGTTAACAATATGGGTGGTCGAAATGCAAAAGAAAACATGGCGGCTATCGAACAACACCTCACCAATGGTGGCGCATTACTTATTTTTCCAGCCGGAGAAGTTTCAAGGTTATCAGCAACAGGCATAAAAGACGGCGACTGGCGTAGCGGCTTTTTAAAGTTCGCACAAAAAACACAGTCTGACATTTTACCGATACATGTTGATGGTAAAAACTCGGCGTTTTTCTACGGCTTGTCTATGTTGGCTAAACCTTTGAGCACCATTTGGCTAGTTCACGAAATGTTTAAACAACATGATCAAGAGCTAAAGCTTCGGATTGGAGCGCCTATTGCGCCGAGCACTTATAATAACCTGCCGATTGATAACAAACGATTGATAAAACTGTTTAAAAAACACGTTTACGCTCTTAACAAACGCCGTTGTGTACCAGAGTTTAGTTCTAGTTTAGAAAGCATTGCCCACCCGGAGTCACCAACCTTAGTAAGAGAAGAGCTAAAGCAAAGCCAACGCTTAGGTGAAACTACAGATGGCAAACAAATATATTGTTTCCAGCCCAAAAATGATGATGCGTCAGCCGTAATGAGAGAGCTTGCTCGTCTTCGGGAGTTTACGTTTAGATCAGTAGGCGAGGGCACAGGAAAAATGCGCGACTTTGATGCATATGATTGGTTTTACGATCACGTTATTTTGTGGGACGACAATCAGTTAGAAATTGTTGGCGCGTATCGCATGGTAGCCATGGAAAAGGTGAGAAAGCATCATACTGCGGAAGGCCTTTATACCGATACTTTGTTCGACTTAACCGACATGCCAGAAGCTTTGAGTAATAAAACATTGGAGTTAGGACGCAGCTTTATTCAGCCTAAGTATTGGGGTAAACGAAGCTTAGATTATCTATGGCAAGGTGTTGGTGCATACCTAGCAACAAAACCGCAAATACAATATTTAATAGGGCCAGTGACCATTAGTAATGAGCTCCCTAAACAATGCCAGGCGAGTTTAATTCGATATTACCAAACCTATTTTGGCGGCAAAGAATTAGCCTTTGACCGCAACAGTCTTAATCACAGTTCAACATGGCCAATTGCACGTAACCCTTATCAACTAAGCAACACATTAGGTATTCAATTTGATGGCAATAATGCGGTAGATGACTTTGTGAAATTAAAATCATTTATGAAAGAGCAAGGTTATGCAATCCCAACTCTGTTTAAACAATACACCGAGCTGTGCGATGAACAAGGGACGCAATTTTTAAGTTACAACATTGACCCAGATTTTGCTGACTGCATAGATGGTTTTGTATTTATAGATATCGAAAAAATGAAACCAGCCAAACGAAGTCGCTATTTAAGATTCTGAAAACTACAGAGTCAGCACGTTAGTTTTTGGAAAGTTATAGGAGCAAACATGAGTACTAAACATCATTATGAAAGCCTTTGGATATCGGACATTCATTTAGGGTGCAAAGATTGTAAAGCAGAGTTTTTATTATCCTTTTTAAAGAGCTGCGAAGTAAAACGTATTTTTCTTGTGGGTGACATTGTTGACTTTTGGGCTCTGAATAGAAGAACTTTCTGGCCAGAAGCGCACAATAAAGTGTTTAATCATTTATTAGAATTGTCACAACAGGGCGTGGAAGTCATTTATATTCCAGGCAACCATGACGACGTGGTTCGCTCTTATCAGTCCTTTAATTTTGCCGGCATGAAAATACACCAAGAATATATTCATGAAACCGTGTCAGGTAAAAAGTTACTGCTATTACACGGCGATAAATTTGATCAGCAAGTATGCTTTGGTCGCTTTCATGCGAAGTTAGGCGATGCGCTGTATGATTTGTTGTTATTTTTAAATAGGCAATTACATAAAGCCCGAAAAGCAACCGGAAGACCTTATTGGTCGCTCGCTTCCTATTTAAAAACTAAAGTTAAAAAGGCCAATGAGGCCATTGAACGATATAAACAAGCTGCATTATCGGAAGCCAAACTTCAGCAGGTAGATGGTGTTGTTTGTGGGCATATTCACCATCCTCAAATATGTTTAGAAAATGGTCTGATGTACTGTAATGACGGTGATTGGGTGGAAAATTGTACTGTGCTTGTAGAGACAGAGTTAGGCGATCTTAAATTACTACGCTGGAACGATGCCATTGATAACGTTGATGTTTTAGGTCAAGTTAATTGGAGCAAACAGCAACAGAACAACAATAATCGACAAGTAGACCGGAAATGGGTATCTTAATTGTATTAAAATTGCATAAAACCTTATTTTTGGACAACCTTTTAGATGACAAACTCCCAACCGGGATCGGGCGATTTAGCATTTAGTGATACCACCAAAATCGCTGTACTGGACATTGGTTCAAATAGCTTCCACTTTGTCGTGGGAGAAATGAGTAAACAATCAGTAAAGATCTTATATAAATTAAAACAAAAAGTTCGTTTAGCCGACGGTTTGTCGGATGACATGGTGCTTTCTAATGCCGCAATAGAACGTGGTGTAGAGGCATTGGAGAAGATCAACCAACGAATTCAAACCTATAAACCTGACTTTGTTAAGGTGGTGGGTACTTATACACTTAGAAACGCCACAAATATTGCTGACTTTGAGCGTGCGGCAAAATCGGTATTTTCATATCCCATCCAAATTTTATCTGGCGAAGAAGAAGCTAAACTAATCTTTAATGGTGTGGCTAGAAGTCATACGTTAGACAAATCTACTTTGATTATTGATATAGGTGGCGGTAGTACGGAATTTGTCATTGGCCAAAATAAGCAGTCTGATTTAGCCGCGAGTTTAGACATGGGTTGTGTTAGTTATTCGCACCGTTGTTTTCCTCAAAATATCATGACCAACGATGCCTTTGATAAAGCTATTAACGCGGCAAAAAATAATCTCAAAACCATTGAAGGCTCTTTTGTAAATAAAGGCTGGGAAGTTTGCTTAGGCACCTCAGGCTCGGTAGAAAGTTTAGTGAGTGTTATAGCTCAGGAAACCGGACAACCTTTGTCTAAGCAGGCTATTACGCTTGAAGACTTATACAAACTAAAGCGTTTGTGCATTAATGCTGGAAACAGTGAAGCGTTAAGTATTGGCGAAATTAATGAATGCCGAAAACACGTGTTTGCCGCAGGATTGTCAATTATGATTGCGGCTTTTGAAGTACTAAACATACAATCGTTAAAAGTGGTAACTTCAGCGTTAAGAGAAGGCGTGATGTATGAAGTTTTTGACGCCATGTAAGTAAATGATAAAGCAGAAACTATCATCTTCATTTCATCAATTTGTCTTGTAAAAGTAACATAGAAGAAATATAGCTCACCTAATATTGAATCATGCAAACAATGCATTTCACTAATAGGTGAGGTTACTATGTTCGGTATCGCTAAAAATAACAAGTTACAAGAGTTAGACACTCAGCTTTTTTACCAACTCAATCGCATATCAAAACATTCAATCAAAAACACAAGCAAGTGGGTCTCAAAAACAGGCGATGGCCACTTATACTTTGTTATCGCGCTCGCCACTATTGCTCTTAGTGATGAGTTCAGTCCTGACTTTTTTTATACTGCGTTAGTCGCCTTTGCTGTTGAACTACCAATTTATATACTTTTAAAAAACGTAGTTAAACGTAATCGACCCTTTGAAAAGTTAGTGGCATTTAAGTCTCATATTTCCCCATCAGATAAGTTCAGTATGCCGTCTGGGCATAGTGCCGCTGCTTTCTTATTTGCAACGGTTGTTGCTTCCTATTTTCCTGCTTTGGCTGTGTTTGCTTACATATGGGCGAGTTTAATAGCACTTTCTCGTGTGTTATTAGGCGTACACTTTCCTGGCGACACCATTATTGGTGCAGTACTTGGAATCGCTTGTGCAGAGTTTGTTATTAATACGTTGAATGTTCTTTAAAAGGTGAATTTATGAAAATCTTATACGGAATACAAGGTACTGGAAATGGCCACATAACTCGAGCTAGAGTAATGGCAAAAGCGCTGGCGAAAAAAGGCCTTGAAGTGGATTACGTTTTTTCAGGTCGACCTGCGGGACAGTATTTTGATATGGAAGATTTTGGAAATTACCAAACCTTTAAGGGTCTTAGTTTTGTGTCTGAACATGGCACCATTAGTTATTTAAAAACGATTCAAAAAGCGCGTCCGCTAAAGATGTATAAAGACATCCAAAATTTTGATGTTAGCAGCTACGACTTAATCTTGAATGATTTTGAGCCTATAACAGCGTGGGCAGGACGTAAAGCGGGCAAAAAGGTGATCAATATTAGCCATCAGGCGGTCTTCACAAAAGATAAAGTACCATCTTTAGGATTAGGTTGGTTAAACAGACAAATACTTAGAAATTTTGCACCGAGCGACATTGCCCTTGGTGTGCACTGGTACCATTATGGCCAGTCAATTATGCCGCCCTTTATTGAACGTGAAGTAAGCAGCAGTTCAAGCTCTGAAAATGTACTGGTTTATATGCCCTTTGAGGACATAAATGAAGTGGTTGAGTTATTGGAAAGCCAGCTTGATCAAGAGTTTGTGTTGTATCACCCTGATGTTAAAGCACAAAGAAAAGTAAATAACGTGTTATTTAGACGCGCTTGTAGAACTGGCTTTTTAAAAGACCTTGAGGAATCAAAAGGCGTCATCGCAAATGCGGGTTTTGAACTTAGCAGTGAAGCACTTTGCGCCGGTAAAAAGCTGTTATTAAAACCTTTGCAAGGCCAGTTTGAGCAAGAATCAAATGCTGAAACCCTTCGTAGCTTGGGGCTGGCTACGGTTATTAATGGGTTAGACGAGTCAGAGTTGGAGCGTTGGTTATTATTACCAGACAATGACGCTATTAATTATCCTAGCGACCCAACGCCGCTGGTGGAGTGGTTGATTAGTGGTGATCATACTCAACCCGATGTTTTGTGTAAGCAACTATGGGCGTCAATTTCGTTACCGCAGTTTTCTAGGAGCGTTTGGTCTAAATAAGCATTTGTATTGAATGTTACTTATGAAGACTGACTTCTTGGCATATAATGACGCCAATTTACGTTGTTGTGAGCCATTAAATGAGTCTTCAATCTTTACCTGTTGATCAAATTTTTCCAGAATTATGTTCGCTATTAAAACAGCAAACCCGTTTAGTATTGCAAGCGGAGCCTGGTGCAGGTAAATCAACACGACTCCCATTGTTATTGGTAAAAGAAGGCGAAAATCTTTCTGGTCAATTTTCTCCTAACAATCAGATCATCATTCTAGAACCTCGCCGAGTCGCGGCTCGACAAATAGCCCACTATTTGGCAAAACAATTAAACGAAAAAGTAGGCCAAACCATTGGTCTTGCTATGCGCGGGGAAAATCACACTAGCAGTCAAACCGTATTGACCGTAGTGACGGATGGCGTGCTGGTTAAAATGCTCCAACAAGACCCAGAATTAAGCGGTATTGGGCTGGTGATTTTTGATGAATTTCACGAACGTTCATTGTCTTCTGATTTAGCATTGGCCTTGAGCATGGATTGCCAGCAACTAAATGAAAACCTAGCATTATTGATTATGTCGGCCACTATCGACATTAAAAACATATCTGAGCAATTAGATGCATCAGTTATAAGTGCCGCTGGACGACAGTTTCCAATTGAGTACAGATACGTACCAAGCGAACTTATACCTACTGCTGACAACATAGTATCGGCAATAAAAACAGCGTTAGCAGAAACCCACAGCTCTATTCTGGTATTCCTACCTGGAATGGCCGACATCAA
Source organism: Psychrosphaera haliotis (assembly GCF_009728465.1). Taxonomy (GTDB): domain Bacteria; phylum Pseudomonadota; class Gammaproteobacteria; order Enterobacterales; family Alteromonadaceae; genus Psychrosphaera; species Psychrosphaera haliotis. The sequence continues at coordinate 338,145 of NZ_WOCD01000005.1, read as the reverse complement.
AAGAGTATCAAGTTATATAGCGAGTCATTTACCCAATAACACTGAAGTTCATTCACTGTTTGGAGGCTTGTCGATTGACCAGCAAGTGAAGGCAATTGAACCTGCGCCTAAAGGTAAACGAAAGATTGTATTGGCCACCAATATCGCGCAAACCAGTTTAACTATCGACGGCATTGATGTTGTTATTGATAGTGGCCAAGAGAAAGTGAATGTTTACCAACCTAGAATTAATGCAGACACTTTAATTAGCCAAGCAATATCTAAATCTTCTGCGGCACAAAGAGCCGGTCGAGCAGGGAGACTAAGGCCAGGCGTTTGTTATCGTTTAGGCAGTGAAGAACACTGGGGCCGTAAACCAACCTTTGATGTTGCTGAAATTGAACGAAGTGACTTATCGCAGCTGCTGCTAGAGATCACCCTGTGGGGAAGTCAATTTGATGATTTGTTTTGGGCATCTAAACCAGAAATAAGTGCACTAAAAGCCGCAGAGAAAAAGCTCGTTGCACTACAATATTTAGAACGCAGTCAAACAGAAGTTAAAAAGTTAGGTCATGAGGCATCGACTGAAAACGCTCAGTCAAAGTTAATAACTACAACGCTGTCCACTCAATATCAATCATTTGGCAGTGACATAAGGCTCACGCGTTTACTGAGTTATGCAAAACAAATGGGGCCGGTATTCATACAAACAGGCTGCTATTTATCAGCATGGCTAGATGTTGGGTTAAATGACTCACAGATCCGAATTCCTGAAAACATAAGTGACATGCTTAGTGTTAATCCGGCTAAACCAGACAAAATGCCGACTAGGGTTGCAAAACAATACAGAAAAATTGCTACCAAGCTTTCTATCGAAACCGTCAAAAGGTAATACAGTGGATGCTGATGTATTTGGCGTGTTGCTGGCGCATGCCTTCCCAGATCGAATTGCTAAAAAAACAAGTAAGCGTTGGAAAATGAGTAATGGTGGAGCCGTTGAATTTCATCATAGTAGCGTACCAAGCAATAGTGACTTTATCGTGGTTTTGGATTTTAGTGCCAGTAAATATGGTCATTACATTAGGCACTACGCTGAACTGTCTGAAAGCCAAGTTGATGAGTATTTATCAGATTTAGTTGTGACCAAAGAAAGCGTGACATGGTCTTCACAAAAACAGTCGCCTGTTGCTTTTGTGGAAACAAAAATTGGTGAATTAGTGCTAGAGCAAAAGCCGATTAAAGTGAACTTTAGCGAACAACAATGGCAAAAAGTATGGCTTGATTATGTTTCGCAAACGGGTCTTAAAAGCTTTGGGGCCAATGAGAAAAAAATACAGGTGTGGCTGACAAAGTTAGCCTACATTACAAATTCGGTAAAAGGCACCGAATCTGAAACATCAAGTAAAGCTCAATCTTGGCCAGAATGTTCGGTTGAGTGGTTAATGGATAATACCGAAAAATGGCTAAGTCCTTTTTTAGATAATGTAAGAAGTTTACCGCAACTGCAAAAACTAGATGTGATAACTATGCTAAATAGCCTACTAACGTGGGAACAACAACAGCAGTTAAAAACTTGGTTTCCGTCGCATTATGAAACGCCAGCAGGGACTCGTTGCAAAATTGACTACAGCAATACACCACCAAAAATATCAGTTCGATTACAAGAGATGTTTGGTGAACCCGCGTCACCAGCTATTTTTCAGGGAAAAGTAGCGCTTCTAATTGAGTTGCTGTCACCTGCGCAAAGACCGATTCAGTTGACTCAAGACTTGGCTCACTTTTGGAATAACGCTTACGTTGAGGTGAAAAAAGAAATGAAAGGTCGCTACCCAAAACACAGATGGCCGGATTCTCCACAAACGGAGTTGGCGGGACATTCGCTTAAGAAAAAAATGCCTTCCAAATAGTTTATTTACGCCTTTGGAAAAGGTAAGGTGAGATACGCGTTAAAACAATAATTATTAGAATAAATATAACCTTATGAGCAATGATGTCGACCCAAATCAGGTTTTAAAATCAGGTAGTTACCGAGCACTAAAGGTAGTTATCTTTATTCTTGTGTGTTTGGCATTTTACACTTTGTATATGGATGCCTGGGTACAAAAACGCATGTCAGGCCAAAAGTGGGACACCCCGGTTCAGGTATTCGCTAGACCGTTGTCTTTGTATAACCATAAATTTTTACCTAAACAAGAGCTAGTGGATGAGCTTAAGTTACTAGGATACAAATCTACATCTGTTGTTTCAGAGCCAGGTCAGTACAGTATCAACCAGTCTTTTGTTGAGGTGTATCGTCGAAGTTACATTGGTTTTGATGGCTTGGTTTCTCCTCAAAAGTTGCGTATTGGTTTTAACAATAATCGAATTGCCGCATTACAAATATTAGTGGAGCAACAATGGCAAGCGGAATCACTTGCTTATGTTGAACCTTTGTTAATATCTAGACAAGCAACCGAAAGTAAAGAAGATAGAGAGATACTGGATTTATCAACCATTCCTGAGTGGATGATTGACGCTTTGTTAGTGGTTGAAGACAAGAATTTTTATCATCATCACGGTGTTGCACCGTTAGCTATTGTAAGAGCCTTATTTGCTAATATTGCTGCTGGCCGAAAGGTTCAAGGCGGCAGTACTATTACCCAGCAGTTAGCAAAAAACTTGTTGCTCAATGACAACCGCAAGTCCTATTTTAGAAAATTTAAAGAAGCCATCATTGCACTCATATTGGACTACCGATATAGCAAAGATGCCATATTAGAAGCGTATTTTAATGAGATATATTTAGGTCAGAATGCCAGTCGTGGTGTGCATGGTTTTGCGCTCGCGAGTAAATTTTATTTTAACCAGCGGTTAGCTGATCTGACACCTGGTCAGTTTTCTATGCTGGTGGCAATTGTAAAAGGGCCCTCCTACTACAACCCGATTCGCCATCCTGAGCGTGTTCAAGAGCGTCGTGATCTGGTTTTGCAGCTTATGGTTTCTTCTAATGTGATTAGCCGTGATGACTATCAGCAGTATGTAGATCAGCCGATTAAGCTATCGGTTAACAAAGCAAAACATCGGGCTCGTTTTCCATCCTATTTGCAGCAAGTAGACAGGGAGCTGAAACAACTAGACGTGGTTGCGCCTCTTAACAGTGGCTTGATGGTTTTTACTGGATTAGACCCGTTATTGCAGTCTCGTTACGAATCATTGTTTTCAAAGAGTATAGGTAAGTTAGAATCTGGTTATAAACAAAAAGACTTAAATGGGGCAGTCGTTTCTCTTAGTCTAGAAAATGGCACTATTTCAGCCTTGATTGGCGATAAAAACAATGCCTCTGGTGGATTTAATCGAGCTTTAGATACACAAAGAAACATAGGCTCGTTAGTTAAGCCTGCGGTATACCTTACGGCACTAAATGAACCTGACTATCATTTGGGAAGTCTTTTGCCAGATAAAAAAATATCAATGAAAAGTAACCAAGGAAAGCTTTGGGAGCCCACTAATTACGATAAAAAATTGCGCGGCGAAGTCTTGTTATTTGATGCTTTGAGTCAATCGTTAAACCTACCTACGGTTCATTTGGGTATGGACGTAGGCTTAAACTCGGTTATATCGACACTTAGAAAGATGGGTGTTGAACAACAAATAAATAAATATCCATCGTTACTGCTTGGTGCTTTACCTATGTCGCCTTTACAAGTTGCCGAAACCTTTCAGCCCATTGCTAATTTTGGGCAAAAGTTCCCTGTTAGGGCCATTACCCATGTAACCGACAACAATGGCATTCGGTTACTTACTCAAAATGAAGATAGCCAAATCATATTTGATTACGCCACAAGTTATGAATTGGCCTATGCGCTCACTCAAGTGACTAAAATAGGCACTGCAAAAAGGCTAGCAACTGAGCATAAAGGCATCCAGTTTGGTGGCAAAACAGGCACCACTGACGATTTACGAGACAGCTGGTTTGTAGGTTTTGATCAGAATAAGGTAACTAGTGTTTGGGTCGGCAAAGATGACAACTCACCTATAAACCTTACAGGCAGTCAAGGCGCTTTGTTTATATTTAGTCAATTGCAAAGTGCTCGAAAAGCAGAGTCGGTGAACAAGCCAAAACCAAATAATGTGGAATTTAGATTTATTGAGAAAGAGACAGGACAAGTATTGTCTGATGAATGCGGTGAGAATGTCAGTTTGCCAGTTCGGGTAGATAAAATTACAAAAATTAAAGACTGCCCATCACTTTTTGATTGGCTTTAAACGCTGAAAACCTAAACCTTAAAGTTTCTAAACAAATAGTCAGAATTCCAATGCGAAAGGTCAATGAACAGGCACAAAAAAAGCCACGCTTGGTGGCTTTTAAACAACTGTTAAAACACTTTTGGTCAATCGCGACTTTTAAACGCAGCTTTTAACCCGGGCCTATATTCCTGACGTTAGCAGTCGCCAATAATTAATTCGCTTTTGCTAATTCCGCAAATGCTTCACCAATTACTTCAATGGTCTTGTCTAGCATTGGACGGTCGTGCTTAATAGATACAAATCCAGCTTCAAACGCTGAAGGTGCTAAGTAAACACCACGGTCTAAACAAAGGTGGAAGAACTGTTTGAATCGCTCACCGTCACATTCACAAACTTGAGCAAACGTGGTTACTTTAGATGCTTCCGTGAAGAAAATACCAAACATGCCGCCCGCTTGTGCCGTTGCAACAGGAATACCGTGCTTAGCAGCTTGTGCTTCAACACCTTCTAATAAATAGGCAGTTTGTGCAGTTAGCTGCTCGTGAAAACCATCTTTTTCAAGTTCAGCTAGTGCCGCAAGACCAGCAGCCATAGCCACAGGGTTACCAGACAAAGTACCTGCTTGATAAACAGGACCGTCTGGCGCTAGGTGTGCCATCACTTCTTTTTTGCCACCAAAAGCACCAACAGGCATGCCGCCGCCAATAACTTTACCTAACGTTGTTAAGTCAGGTTCTACATTGTACAGCCCTTGTGCGCTGCCTTTATGGACACGGAACCCCGTCATTACTTCATCAAAGATAAGTACCGCATTGTATTCATCACAAATCTCACGCAGACCTTCTAAAAAGCCAGCAACAGGAGGAATACAGTTCATGTTACCTGCTACAGGTTCAACAATAATACAGGCGATGTCATCGCTGTGCTGCTTACAAATTTCTCTAACTGAATCTAAGTTATTAAACTCTGCTGTTAAAGTGTGTGCTGCAACGTCAGCAGGAATGCCTGGAGAGCTCGGTACGCCCATCGTTAATAAGCCAGAACCAGCTTTTACTAAAAGCGAGTCTGCATGACCATGGTAACAGCCTTCAAATTTAAGAAGCTTGTTTTTACCTGTGTAACCACGTGCTAAACGAATGGCACTCATGGTTGCTTCAGTACCTGAATTCACCATTCGAACTTTTTCTATTGAAGGCAAAAACTCAGTGATTTTTTCCGCCATGGTAACTTCAATTTCAGTAGGGGCACCAAAACTTAAGCCATTTTCAACGGCAGCAATTACGGCATTTTTAATAGCTGGGTGGTTGTGGCCTAAAATCATAGGTCCCCAAGAGCCAACATAATCGATATAAGCTTTGCCATCGACATCATAAGCAATAGCGCCATCGGCTTTTTCGAAAAAGATTGGTGTGCCGCCAACGCCATTAAACGCGCGCACTGGAGAATTTACACCGCCAGGGATGTGCTGTTTAGCTTGTGCAAAAAGATCTGCTGATTTAGTCATAAAACGTTTATTACCTATTTAAAATTATTTTGAGCTTACCCAAGGAACATCACACTGAAATTTATCGACCTTGTCGGCTACTCCAAGTGTTAGTGCAAATAATGCCATTCTAATCAGAACGCCATTGTCTGCTTGGCGAAATATAGCCAAGTTTGGGTTTTGGTTTAAATCGTTGTCGAGTTCATTCGCATCAGAGCGAGAGTCTCTTGGCAGTGGGTGCATGATTACCGTATTAGACTTACAATATTTTGTATAAATATCGCTATTTAAACGGAACTGACCACGGTATTTATTGGCTTCATCTTGGCTATCAAATCGCTCTTCCTGTATGCGGGTTTGGTAAACAATGTCAGCACCAATATTATTTTCCATTTTGTCACTGATTGTGACCTTATGGCCCGCATTTTCTAGCGTATCAATAACGTAAGATGGCATTGATAACTCGTTTGGAGAAACCAAACTAATATGCATATTTTTATATAGCGCGAGCAACTTCGACAAAGAATGTACGGTTCTGCCATTTTTAAGATCACCCACCATTGCGATGTGCATGCCATCCACTTTTTGAGCAAAAGCGGCGAGCTCCTTTTGAATGGTGAATAAATCTAACAATGCTTGTGTTGGGTGTTCATTAGCGCCGTCGCCGCCATTAATAACAGGCACTCGACTACCTTCGGCAAACTCTGCTACAGATCCGGCTTGCGGGTGACGCATGGCAATCACGTCGCTGTAACTGCTAATTACTCGAGCTGTATCGTAAAGTGATTCACCTTTGGCCAACGCTGATGTTTGCATGCCAGTGGTTTCTCTAACTTCGCCACCAAGCAGGTTAAACGCGCAACCAAAGCTCACTCGAGTTCTGGTGGACGGTTCAAAAAAGAGGTTTCCTAAAATTGCACCATCCAATACTTTGGTTCTCAACTGGCGCTTTGCGTAAGGCTCCATTCGGCTAGCAATATCAAAGATGTTTTGTAAATCGTCACGATTAAATTGATTAACTGAAAGTATGTGTTGCCCAGTAAAGTTCATCAGCTTAGTAGCCTATTTAAAAGAGTGGAACATGGTTGGAAGGCAATTTTAGCAGACCAACCCAGACTTCGACAATTAGAAAGGCTTAACAATCGCTAAGATAATAATTGCCAATAAAATTAATACAGGTACTTCATTAAAAATACGGAAAAAGCGAGCGGACTTGTCATTTTTATTATCTTTAAAACGCTTCAGTAAAACAAAACAATAACCATGATAGATATATAAAAATGCCACTAACAACAATTTTGCATGTAACCAATGGCTCATTCTAAACCAGTCCATGCCGTAGCTATGGATGAGTAACAATCCAAATATTAAAGTGAAGATGGCGAAGGGCGTAACAAAATACAGTAATCGACGCTCCATCACTTTTAGGGTTTCAGATGTGTGAAAAATAGACTCGGCTGGTATCGTTTTTTGACTAATATCAGCCTGTTCTTTAGAATCGTTTCTGATTTTATCTTCAGGGTCTGAAGCAGCTTCATTTTCCGCATGGTAAACAAACAGACGCGGCAAATAAAAAATACCAGCAAACCAAGCCACCATAAAAAACACGTGAAAAGCTTTATACCAAAGTATGATCATAACAAGGCGTTCCTATTCATTAGTATTGTGCGTAATTGTTCCCACGTGACGATGCCTACAATTTTTTCTCCGCTGGTGCTGGTAATTAATGTCGCGCCGTCACGTTGATCTTTAATAAGTTCCCAAACGTGCGCTAGAGTTGAACGTGTATCCATTGTCAGTAACGGCGTGTATTTAACTTTGTCGTTGTTACGTGAGTAGCTGGTATCAAATTCTGCCAAAGAGTAATCAACGCCAAGGTCATGTTTCATAGCAACGATAAGCCACTGTGATTCATGCTTGTCGTTTAAGTGGAAACGGACATCCTGCTCAGTCACATAATTGATGAGTTTTAAATTAGTGTCCATTTCTGCCAATACACCAATTTTTTCCAATACGGTGGTTGCTGGCGGTGTTTGATACATCAGGCCTTGGAAATCAAGTTGCTGTAAGAAAATAGAGCGGTTTTTTAACCCTTGAGAACTGGTGATATACGCACTGGCAATAACAATAATAGCGGGCGTTATGGCAGCTGGATTATTGGTTAATTCAACCACAGCTACTAAGGCCGCTAACGGTGCATGTAAACTTGCAGCCATTAAACCAGACATGCCTAATACGGCGTAGGTCCCCATAAAATGAATGCTAGGATCGATAAGCATGACCAAGTTGGCAACAATTAAACCAATCAAAACACCTAACCCAAAAACTGGGCCTATGATGCCGCCAGGAATACCTAAACCTATTGCTACAAGCGTTAAAAATAATTTTGAAATAAGCAGGATTACAAGTAATTCTAGATTTGTAGGGGAGATCATTGCCTGATTTATTGCGCTTGTACCGTCACCTAAGGCTTCAGGCACAAAATAACCGACAATAGCCGTTAAAACACCGGCTAATAAAAGACGTGGAAACATGTTCACATATCGGAAGGTTCGAATGATACGCATTAGGTTAGTATTAAAAATATATGCGCTGACGCCTAAAATAATGCCTAGCAATATTAGCCAAGGGTAGTGGCTACCTGGCAATGTAAATACACTAAGCTGCGCAAATTCAATGTGCTGGCCAAAAACAGCTTGGGTGATTATAGAACCTGCTGAGGAAGCCAACATCACTGGAATAAAAATGTGTATTTTATATTCCCGCAATACTACTTCCATAACAAAAATAACCGCAGCTAGAGGGGTGTTAAACGACGCTGAAATACCGGCAGCTATACCACAGGCTGTTAATGTACGAACTGCGTTATGTGGAAGCCGAAGCCATCTTCCAAAATAACTAGCACCACTAGCACCAATATGAACGGAAGGGCCTTCTCGTCCAACAGAAAAACCACTGGCGAGCGCTAAAATGCCACCTACAAATTGATTGGCTGTATTCCAAAAAGGCATGTTGCCATAATGAGCTTTGATTCGGTGGAGAACAAAAGGGATGCCGAGTCTGTAGTGCTTGTAGCCAGTAATATCTGCGAAGATAGCAATTAAAATGGCTGCAAAAATAGGTAAAGTAGGTAGTAAATAATCTAGGATGCTATCGAAAGGGCCGCCGGCTGAAAACGTCTCTTGAATAAATTCAATTGCTAGGCGAAAAACAACAATCAATAATGCCGCAGCGATACCGCCAAGCAGGCCTAGAATACTAAGCTGTATACTTGTTTGAGGTATTGCTAATCGTTTGCGCAAAGCATAAAGACTGTTAGATAGCATCTATGTTCCGGTATATTCTAAAAATACAGTGGTTACCTTCTTGGGTAACAAACCTTATAATGATGATTATAGTTAAACACAACTAGTCAAACTAAGGTCGCAAAGTGTACCATAAACCAATGACATATAATAAAAATTATCCAATATGAATGAGTGGCTCAGTTTTAATGGCCTAAAACAAAAATTAGGTCGATTTAGATTTTTAATGTTACTGATATTTGTACTGTCACTAACAGCATATATCAGCTACCAGATAGGTGGTAGTGTAAATCACTGGCAAAAGCAGCAATTAGTTAAACAGCAATCTCGGCTTGAAAGTTTGTATCAAGAAATTGATCAGCACGTAAGAAAAAACAACTATTTAACGGTTGAGTTGCAAGTTGAAAAAAAGGCATCAAAACAAACTCAAGAAGAGTTAGTGATGTTAAGAGAAGAGCTGTTTCAATTGCGTAAAGAACTTAGCTTTTATCAAAAGGTATTGGCGCCAGAGCTAGTTGCCGACGGCTTGGCCATTGAGCAATTTAATATCGAACAAGATAAAGGCCAGAATCGTTTTAAATTTCATTTTGCCGTTGTACAAACCGACAGCAAGAAGCGTAATGCAAAAGGGAATATCAGTTTGAACATTGTTGGGTATGAAAATGGCCAACGTTCAACAATTGATCTTGATAAGTTAGCAAACTTAACAGCAAAAGATTTACTCTTTAGTTTTCATTACTTTCAATATTTTGAAGGGCAATTTCAGTTACCGGAAGGTTTTACGCCTGCTCATATTGAAATTAAAGTAGTGCAACCTAAAACTCGATGGCAACCGTATAAGGCCTTTACTGAAAAGAGGGATTGGCCCGATTTATAGGCGCTGGAATACTTGATTAAATTTGTCAGGTATTAGATAATCGCGCCCCGTTTTTAAGAGGTACTTTTTATGACTAACATTGTAACACCGACTGCAGAATCAACAGAGACTCCAGAATTGCCAATTCAATTTTCTGATTCGGCTGCGATCAAAGTGAAGCAGTTAGTTGAAGAAGAAGAGAACCCAGCCTTAAAACTAAGAGTTTATGTAACGGGTGGCGGTTGTTCAGGTTTCCAATATGGCTTTACGTTTGACGAAGACGTAAACGCAGGCGACATGGAAATTGAAAAACAAGGCGTTTCTATGGTGATAGATCCAATGAGCTTACAATATTTAGTTGGCGGCATTGTTGATTACACTGAAGGCCTAGAAGGGTCACGCTTTTTTGTGAACAACCCAAATGCAACAACAACCTGTGGTTGTGGAGCAAGTTTCAGCGTTTAGTATTCAGTAAGCACTTTAAAAGTGAACGTTAAAAAGGTCGATTATCATCGGCCTTTTTTTGTACTTACGCTAAGAAGTTCATTACACGTAAATTACACGTAAGTAGTTAAGTGCGCACAAGTAGTTAAGTGCGCACAAGTAGTTAATTGCGGATAAAAATAGTAGTTAATTTAAGTAGTGATTTAGCCCGTACATCAAACCGAAAAACGCAGCAAGTGCCACTGAGAACGCGATGATATAGAAAAAGCCTCGCTTTCCTTGCTCTATGCTCCAATTATTTATTCTTAAGTACTGCCACCAAATAAGGCTTAGCAACAGCGGTATAATAAAGAAAAACTTAATCATTAAAATATCCCTTCTTCTTCGTCAATGAGATCTTTTTCTTCATCGATAGTAATAGGTGAAAATTCGTCTACATATTTAGTGGGCTCAGTACCCTTTATGAAGTACTCAAACTCCGTTGTGTGGTCAGTTTTTCTAGAAAGCAGCCCTGTTTTTCTATCAATCCTTACGGAAACAATGCCTTCGGGGATCTCTCTATTGGCAAGCGGAATACTATCTGAAATTTGAGATATAAAAGTAACCCAACCTGGCAATGCAGTTGTAGCACCAGCCTCGGCACCTGACACTTGTTCATTGTTACCTAAATTAGAATTGAATGTCGTTCGACCAAGCGGTCTTCCTGGCGCATCAAAGCCAACCCAAGTAGTGGCAACAATCGATGCATTAAAGCCAGTAAACCAAGTATCAGCGGCGTCGTTTGTGGTACCCGTTTTACCACTGAAGTCGCGTCTACCAATAGCGCGAGCTCGCCATGATGTCCCATTCCAACCGTTACCTTTAGACCAAGTGCCGCCGCCCCAAATAGAGCTATTTAAAGCTTCAGATATTAAAAACGCATTTTCAGTAGAAATAACTCGAGGTGCAGGCATTTCTGCAGAAGGTGACTTAAACGTTTCTTCTAAGTTTACCGTCTCTTCTAGGTTAGCTACCATTTTAGTCGCCTGGTAAACCGTGTCACCAGCCACGTTTTCAATTCGTTCTATTAGGTTTGATTCAACCAAAAATCCACCATTAGCGAATGCACTCATACCCGTTACTACGGACAAAGGAGATAAGGCTGCAGAGCCTAACGAGATAGTCTCATTAGATGGTAAGTCTGCTTTTGAAAAACCAAAGCGAGTCAGGTAATCCACGGTTTTATCAACACCCATGGTACGCATTAACCTGACGGCCATTACGTTTTTCGATTCCGCTAAGCCTCGTCTTACTCGTGTAGGACCGTTATAAGTTTCTGGTGAGTTTGAAGGACGCCAAACGCTGTTCTTTTCCCATTTAGTAATAGGCGCGTCGTTTATTAACGTTGCTAAAGTGGCACCATTATCAAGCGCCCCAGAATAAACAAACGGTTTTATGTTTGAACCTATCTGTCTTTTGGCTTGAGTTACACGGTTATATTGATTGTGAGAAAAGTCGTAGCCGCCTACTAACGCCAAAATATCACCGTTATTTGGATTCATAGCAACAAGTGAGCTACTAACAGTAGGCTTTTGCCCTAATCTGAAGTTACCGCTTTCATCTTCGCGAACCCAAACTAAACCGCCTTCCTTCACTATTTGCGACGCGGTTTCAGGAGCATCACCTTGCTTAGTATCACTTATGTACGGACGAGCCCATTTTAAATTATCCCAATCAATAATTTCTACGTTGCCGCCTTTTACCAACACATAAATTTGTTGTTCCATTACATTGGTGACCACTGCAGGAACTAAATCACCGTAATTTTTTATTCTAGACAAGTGCTTAACAATTTTTTCACTGGACCACTCAGCACCAGCTTCAGATGTGGTATCTAAGTTTTCAGCGTCCCATAAATAGCGACTTGGACCTCTATAGCCATGACGTTCGTCATAGGCATGAATGTTAGAACGCACCGCTTGACGTGCTGCTATTTGCGCATCACCTTTTATGGTGGTGAAAACTTTAAACCCTTCGGTATAGGCTGCTTCTAAGCCAAAACGCTCAACCATCTCTTTTCTAACTTGCTCAGCAACATAAGGTGCTGGGGCAGTAATTTTTGCACCGTGCAGTTTAGCGGTAATAGGCGCACTTTTAGCTTCTTCAAAGGTTGCAGTATCAATAGCGCCCACAGTATGCATCCGGCCTAAAACAACATTTCTTCGCCATTTTGCTAAATCTGGATTTCTTATTGGATTGTATCTGGTGGTTGCTTTAGGGATTCCTGCAATCATTGCCAATTGCGGAAGAGTTAATTCACTGATGTCTTTGCCATAATAAACTTGTGCGGCTGCACCAATACCAAAAGCTCGATTACCAAACGGAATCTTGTTTAGGTACAAGGTTAATATCTCTTCTTTCGACATTATTTGCTCAATGTGTAATGCGATATACAGCTCTTTTATTTTTCGCATCCAGCGTTTATCAAGCGAAAGAAAGACATTTCGAGCTAACTGCATGGTTATCGTGCTTGCACCTTGAGCCTTGCGGCCGGTGGAAATGACAGCAATGGCTGAACGCACAATACCGATTGGATCAATACCGAAGTGATCGTAAAAACGAGAGTCTTCCGTTGCAATAATAGCGTCTTTTAATTCTTGCGGAATTTCAGAGTAGAGTACCGGTGTTCTTCTTTTCTCACCAAATTGAGAAATGAGCTCTCCCTCTGCAGTATAAACTTTCATTGGGATTTGAAATTTAACATCACGTATTAAGTCTTCAGTTGGAAGGTCATCTTTAACGTAAAAATAAAACCCGATAACAACTAATATGGACAACAATGTCCCAAAAAATACTAGCTTGCCTAACTTTTTGAGCCAACCCATTGAATAAACCTAGAAAAAAATATGTTATGACGATAATGTAGGTAGTATAACCGGAACAGGATTCTATAAAAGGCTTTTTATTCATACAAAAAAAGTCTAATCTTTAGTTTGTAGGATAAATAACAGGTAGCTCAGTGACTTGACATGTTAGATACAATTAGGAAGTTATTCACAAAAAGTGTTCCCTATATGGTGGGGATAGACATAGGCTCTCATTCTGTTAAAGCTGTATTGCTGTCAGAGCAACATGGTGTATATAGAGTAGAAGAAGCGCTTGTGGAACCTATGCCAAAGGGAATGATAAAGGATAGTGAAATTCAGGACATTGAAGCCGTTGCTCGTGTCGTGAATAAAATCAGAAAGCAAATCCCAAAATCAATTAAGCATGCCGCTGTTGCCATTTCTGGCTCAAGCGTCATTACTAAAGTCATCTATATGGACGTGACTCTTTCAGATTCTGAATTAGAAAGCCAAATTGAAATAGAAGCGGATTCTTTAATACCTTATCCCCTTGATGAGGTTAGTCTGGACTTTGAAAAGATCGCAGTAAATAAAGCAGACCCTTCAAAAATAGATATTCTTTTAAGTGCTGCCCGAACCGAAAATATTGAAGCTCGCTCTCACGCTGTTAATGAAGGCGGTTTTGAGCCTAAGGTGCTAGACGTTGAAAGTTATGCATTGAGTAGGGCTGGCCAGTTATGTATTGGTCAATTGCCTGATGACGCAGACAAGAAAGTAGTTGCATTTATTGATGTGGGCTCACAAATAACCTTATTAAGTATTATTGAGGGCGAACGCTCTTTATATACCCGCGACCAAGTCTTTGGCGGCGAGCAATTTACTAACTCAATTGTTTCTTATTATGGTCGTTCTTTTGAAGAGTCAGAGAAAGCAAAAGTAAACGGTGACCTTCCGCCTAACTATACTTTTGAAGTGCTAGCTCCTTTTCAAACGGCACTATTGCAGCAAATTAGACGTTCTATTCAAATGTTTTTAAATACCAGTGAAAAAGACAACGTCGATTATATTGTTTTATCCGGCGGCACCTCCTTAATATCAGGCTTAGATAGATTACTTATTGATGAGTTGGGTATTCATACAGTAATTGCAAAACCATTCGCAGAGCTTGAAATTGCTGCGGAACTTGATTCAGAAGACATAGACTTAATTCAGTCCCAGTTAATGATTGCGACTGGCTTGGCATTAAGGAGCTTTTCACAATGCCATATATAAACCTCTTACCTTGGCGAGAAACCGCTAGAAAAGAATTACAACAACAGTTTTTGGCGATTTTAGGAATGCTATCTGCTGCTGTGGTGATTTTATTATTCCTTTTAAGCGTTTATTACTCTAAGCAATTAGAAGGTCAGCAATATAGAAATAATTACCTACAAAGCGAAATTTCAATTTTAGATCAGCGTATTAGAGAAATAAGAAACCTTAACGACACTAAGGCCGACCTTAATAAGCGAATCGAACTCATCGAGCAACTGCAAGAAAGTAGGAACTTAGGCACTGAAATTTTTAATGAAGTAGCCGGTATGGTACCAACAGGTATTTATCTAACAAAAATTGAGAAAAAAGGCCCTGCTTTACTCATAAACGGAAAGAGTGAGTCTAACAATAGACTTTCTAATATGATGAGAAATATAGAAAAATCGGACTTGTTAGAAGCCGCAGATTTAGATTCTATTGTGGCTGGTGAAAAAGACGCCGCGCTATTAAGTGACTTTACAATGACAGTGTCCGTGAAAAAGTACGTTGTTGAAGATAAAGGAGATAAAAAGTGAATTTAGATAAATTTAACTTTGATTTCTCGGACTTTGATATCAATGACATCGATTTCGAAAATATGGGCTCTTGGCCTAAAGCCGCAAAAGTAGCGATGGCAGCAATCGTTTCTATCGCAGTGGGCATTGGCAGTTACATGTTTTTTGTGAGCAGTGAAGTAGAGGCGCTGGAAAATGCAGAGCTTCAAGAAATTCAGCTGAAAAATAACTACCGTATAAAATACGGTGCGGCAGTAAACCTAGACTCGTATAAGAAACAGATGGTTGATATGGAAGAGAAGTTCTCTTTACTCCTCAAACGTCTGCCTACCTCACATGAAACGCCTGGTTTGCTCGATGACATTACATACGTGGGTACGACTTCCGGTTTGTCATTTATCAAAATTAACTGGCTCCCGGAGCTAGAAAAACAATTTTACACGGAATTACCTATTCAAATTGAGGTGATAGGTGACTATCACGAGTTTGGACAGTTTGTAAGTCAAGTTGCTGCTCTGCCAAGAATTGTAACCTTACATGACTTTTCTATTAACGAAGCTGATGGCGACAAATTGCGCCTTAATGTTGTCGCGAAGACTTATCGTTATAAGGAGACTGAAAAATGAGTAGAGTTGTTTTATTAATACTCAGTTTATTTTTAGTTGCCTGTAATGATGATGTTTCTGACATACAGCAATACATGAATAAGATTAAGTCTGGTACGCCAGTGAAAATCGAACCTATTCCTGCGGTAAATCAATTTCAACACATTGACTACTCGATGATATCTCGACGTAGTCCGTTTGATTTGCCGTCACCAGAAGTTATCCAAGAAAACTACGAGCCAGCTCAAAATTGTTTGGCTCCAGATCCTAGACGA
This sequence comes from Psychrosphaera haliotis, assembly GCF_009728465.1. Classification (GTDB taxonomy): domain Bacteria; phylum Pseudomonadota; class Gammaproteobacteria; order Enterobacterales; family Alteromonadaceae; genus Psychrosphaera; species Psychrosphaera haliotis. The sequence goes on along the minus strand of NZ_WOCD01000005.1, from coordinate 322,338 downwards.
CGTAAACAACCGCTGGAAAAATTTGCTTTGGACAATTTGAGTATGAGAGGTACTCTAGGTACGGACAAAGAAGTTTGGGCGTTAATTCAAGCTTCAGATGGGTCATTACATAGAGTGACAGAAGGGAATTTTGTTGGCTTGTATAATGGCCGCATCACATCGGTGAGTGACAATAGAGTTATTCTTGTAGAATTAATTCCCGATGGCGCAGGTTGCTGGAAAGAACGCACTGCGAGAGTACAATTGGCCGATAGTTCGGTAAATGAATAAAACTAATAAGAATATGGACTGCTAATTACAATGAAAAGTAACGTTATGTTTTATAGAATATTGACGGCATTTTTTGCGCTATTTTTGACTTTCACTGCTGCCTCAGTGCCGCTACTTTATGACATTCGCTATACACCCATTGTAAAAGGCGAAACAGAATTAGAGTTTGTTTTTGATGAAAACTTGTATTCTGATCCGAGTGTGCAGGTATTTAATGAGCCAGCCAGAATAGAATTGTTTTTCGATGAAACCGATTTTGATGAAAGTTTGGTTAATATCCTGATTCAAAAAGAAGGCGTTATCAACATTGAGACAAAGCATCAAGAGAATGGTGTTTTAGTCAGCGTATTATTAGATTATCTCAAACTGTACAAATCTAGAGTTGAAGGTAACAAGTTTTTCATTCGAATCTCTGATAATCCAACCACTGAATTGCAATCAAACAATAATACTAACATTGAACTAATCAATAGAATTCAAGCACTGGACTTTAGGCGTGGAGAAGAAGTTAACTCTGCAACAGAAGGGCGCGTTCTAGTATTTTTACAAGACAATATGGCAGCCGTAGACGTTACCTCTAAAGAACAACAAATATTTATACAATTCCATAACACTGACATATTAACCGACTTACTTTATAAAATGGATGTTGTGGATTTTGGTACCATTGTAACGGGATTAGAGACCTTTCAAAGCGGAACTAACAGTCAGCTAGTTATCGATGTTGAAGGTGATTTTGAATATGATTTTCAGCAACTGGATAATATCTTTACGTTAACAGTAAATCGCGCTCCAGAGCAGCAAGGTACATTGGCAGGTGGCTCAGAGTATCAAGGGCAGCCAATGTCGCTTAACTTCCAAGATTTACCAATTCGTACTGTGTTACAGATTATCGCAGATTTTAATGGCTTTAATTTAGTGGTTTCCGACACGGTTTCAGGAACATTAACGCTGCGATTAAACAGTGTTCCTTGGGATCAGGCATTAGATATTGTGCTTAGAACAAAAGGTTTAGACAAACGAATGGAAGGCAACGTTTTAATGGTGGCGCCTTCTGATGAATTAGCTGCAAGAGAAGCACGAGAATTAGAAGCTAAAAAGAAAGTAGAAGAATTTGAAGTTTTAGTATCCGAGTTTATCCAGATCAACTATGCTAAAGCTTCTGAAATAGCGGCGTTACTTAAGTCTGAAGGTACCTCAATTTTAACACCTCGTGGTCAGGTTTCGGTTGATGCTCGTACTAATACTCTACTTGTTAAAGATACAACAAGCGGTATTGAAACAGTTAAAAAAGCAGTTAAAACATTAGATATCCCAATTAAACAGGTTCTTATTGAAGCTCGTATGGTGACAATTAGGGATAATATTGATGAGCAATTAGGTATTCGTTGGGGCATCTCAGGCAATAGTTCAGATGGTAGTAGCTCAACGGGCGTTTCTGGCTCGCTAGAAGGCGCTAGTCAAACTCGTTTGGGTACAATAGGTTCTGACTCAGGTCCTAGATTAAACGTGAACCTACCTGTGGCAAGTCCAGCTGGTAGCATCGCGGTGCAAATTGCTCGTTTGGCGGATGGCACATTGCTTGATTTAGAGTTATCAGCTCTAGAACGAGAAAATAAAGGTGAGATTGTAGCAACACCAAGAATTACTGCGTCAAACCAACGCATGTCGCGTATTGAGCAAGGTACTGAGATACCGTATGTTCAAGCAGCATCAAGTGGTGCAACATCAGTTTCATTTAAAAAAGCGGTGTTAAGTTTAGAGGTAACTCCTCAAATTACGCCGGATAATAGTGTTATTTTAGATTTAAACATAACTCAAAATGCTCGTGGCGATACAGTTTCAACTCCAACTGGTCCTGCTGTAGCAATTGATACGCAACAATTACAAACCCAGGTTACTGCGCGAAATGGCGAAACCATTGTTTTAGGTGGTATTTACCAGCAGCAAGTAATAAATAGTGTTAGTAAAGTGCCTTTGTTAGGTGATATACCATTTATTGGAAGAGTATTCAGAACGGACACATCCTTCAACGAAAAGAGAGAGTTACTGATTTTTGTAACACCAAAAATTGTAACGGATGCATTATAAAAGCATTTGATCGTCAACTCTTTCTTGCATTTTAGCTACTTTTTTTGCGATAATTCGCGCCTTATTTTTTGGGCGCGACTTTTTGTGTCTGGGGCTTGTTTGTTAACACACTAAAAATGTATTTGAATTAGGTAATATGGCTGAAAAACGTAACATCTTCTTAGTTGGTCCTATGGGCGCAGGTAAAAGTACTATTGGTAGGCACTTAGCAGACCAGTTGCATTTACAATTTGTCGACTCTGACCAGGAAATTGAACGTCGTACCGGTGCAGACATTGCCTGGGTTTTTGATATTGAAGGTGAAGAAGGGTTTCGTCAACGTGAAGAAACTGTTATCACCGACCTTACAGAAAAACAGGGAATCGTGTTAGCGACTGGCGGTGGTTCAGTTGTTAGCAAAGAAATTCGCAACCGATTATCGGCACGTGGAATAGTAGTTTATTTAGAAACTCCTATTGAAAAACAAGTTGCTCGTACGCAGCGAGATAAACGTCGTCCTCTACTTCAAACTGAAGAGCCGGCTCGTGACGTTTTGATTCGACTTGCAGAAGAACGCAACCCTCTATACGAAGAAATTGCTGACATCGTTGTTAAAACCGATGAGCAAAGCGCACGTGTAGTGGCGAATGAGATAATTAGTAAACTAGACTTCTAAACGATATAAAAGGGAGCTGTGAATGAAAAGCCTAACGGTAAACTTGGCTGAACACAGCTACCCAATCTACATTGAGCAAGATAGTAGTAACTTTAAATCTTTGCTCAAAACACATATCAAAGCAAAACAGGTAGTGGTTATCTCGAATGAGACCGTGCTACCTATTTTCTCTACTGCAATATCAGACGCACTTTCAGACTATGATGTAAGGTTTTTTACTTTACCTGACGGTGAAGAATACAAAACACTCGCAAGTTATGAATCAATAATGTCGTTTCTCCTTACTGAGCAGGTTGGTAGAGATGTCACTTTGATCGCGCTTGGCGGCGGTGTAGTCGGTGATATCACTGGCTTTGTCGCTTCAACCTATATGCGCGGTGTCGACTTTATTCAAATCCCAACTACGTTATTATCACAAGTTGACTCCTCTGTAGGCGGCAAAACCGCAGTGAATCACCCTCTAGGAAAAAATATGATAGGGGCTTTCTATCAACCTAAAGCGGTATTGATTGATGTATCCTCTTTACAAACTTTGCCTCCAAGAGAATTTGCTGCTGGCGTTGCGGAAGTTGTGAAATACGGTTTGTTGGCTGATTCGGTATTTTTTGAATACTTAGAGGAACATGTTGCTCAACTTAAAGCGCAAGACCTTAATGTATTGTCTTACGTTATTGGCCGGTGCTGCCAAATAAAAGCTGAAATTGTAAGCGAAGATGAAAAAGAGCAAGGCAAGCGTGCGCTACTTAATTTAGGTCATACCTTTGGACATGCAATAGAAGCTGAGCAAGGTTATGGAAACTGGTTACATGGTGAGGCTGTGGCTGCTGGTATGGTTCAGGCTGCACAGTTATCACATAGCAGGGGTTGGTTGTCGCTTAACGACATAAAACGAACCACGAGTCTTTTAGAGAGTTTTGACTTGCCAGTTCAAGGGCCAGCTTCTATGAACCTAGAGTCTTATCTTAAGCATATGAAAAAAGACAAAAAGGTTCTAGCCCAAACCATTAGATTTATATTGCTCAAATCTCTTGGTCAAGCGATACTGGTTTCAGATGTTAGCGACGAAGAATTGAAAACTATATTGGTATGACAAATACACAAATTACAAACGGCTTTTATATTCCTCCTTCACGTCAACGATTTTTAAATACGGTTCAAGAACTGCTCTCTCGAACTGGTATAGTGGCAATGGAAGGCACTGTAGGCATAGGGAAAACCTCTATGCTTGAAGAGTTGTTAACGTCTGCATTGCCAAACGCCAATAAATGTTACTTAACTGCCGTTAGTTCAATCAATGATATACAAGTTCGTAGCCGCATCATTGAGCAACTTTTTGGTAATGTATTATTTGATCCTGAAAAGCCAATGTTAAATGCGTTTCTTGAGTTTGGTGGAAATACTGAACTTATGATCGCAATAGACAATGGGCATCACTTGTCGGGGCAAATTATAGGTGAAATTTTACAGGTCGTTGCTGAATTTAAAAAACAGTCCCGCGTGATTTCTATTTTGTTTACCTTTGACAAACAAATATCCAATACGATTGGAAGCATAACGTCGGCTTTAATTAGTGTTATGCCCATCCCTAAATTTTCAGAAAAAGAAAGCTATATTCTCATTAAACAATCATTCGATGATGTTCCTAGCCCTGATACTGCGAAAGTAAAACGCTGGATTGAAAACGCTCAAGGGAATCCTATTCAGTTATTGGCATTTGATACACAAGACGCCCTAAAATTAGCTAAACCCGTTGCGATGAATATTAAACTTTGGGTTTCTAATCTTGTTGTTGCTAGTTTGCTATTGGCCCTTGGCGTGTATATGTATCGGTTATACTTCACCGAAGAACAGTCGTTGCCTAAAACCATTAAAGAAAAAACAATTAAGCCTACGGTTGAGCCGATGGTGTCTGATTGGTCGAGTGCTAAAGTTAAAGAGCATGTAGTTAAAGTTAAACAAACTCAAATGCCTGAAGATAATACTGCATCAAGTAGTGATATTTTAGAGGCGCTTAATAATGCCATGGAACCTCAAAAAGAAGTTGAAGCTGTAACCGCTAATATTGAAGCCGTAACAGCTAATATTGAACCTGCAGCAGAAACCCTTGAGTCAGTACCAAATGTAAACAAGCAAAGTTTACCCGCCGAAATAGCTAAAGAAGCCATTTCTGAACCTGTTGTAAATCTTCCAGAGGGCCCGCCGAGTGAGAAAGAAATCAGTCTTGCTCCTTCAGAAGCAAAGTTTGGTTTAGAGTCAGAGTCAGAGTTAAACTTGCCTTCAAGTATCGCCCCCTTAACCGTTGCAGGTTATCGTGTTAACAACCAACAAATGTTAAGTTTGCCGAGTAATAAATTTGTTTTACAACTAACGGCAGTGAGTCAAGAATCCACACTTGAAACTTATTTAATAGAAAAAAGGTTAGATGCGAAGTTAACTCGAATTTACAAAATAAGCCGTAATAATTCAGATTGGCTAGTCGTAACCTATGGATTATTTGATACCATAGCGTCTGCACGCGAAACAGCAAAAAACATTGACCAAAATGCTTGGGCTAAATCCACAGAGGCTATTCAGCAGCAAATAAAGTCATACAATGAATCACTAAGCCAATAGAGTTACCAATGAAAAAGAAAACTAGAGCCTTTTTAAAATGGGCTGGCGGAAAATATGGCTTAGTAGAACAAATTAACGGTCGATTACCAGAAGGTAAAAAGCTAGTAGAACCTTTTGTTGGTGCAGGCTCCGTATTTTTGAATTCCAATTTTGACAATTATTTATTAAATGATGTGAATCCCGATTTAATCACTCTTTATAAATATGTTAAAGCTCGCCCCGTTACCTTTGTTAAAGACGCTAGAAAACTCTTTTCACAAAAGAATAATGACAAGGTTGCCTACTATGGTCTTAGGGCCGAATTCAACCAAACAGACGACCCGTACTATCGCTCGTTGTTATTCTTGTATTTAAATCGCCACGGTTTTAATGGCCTCTGCCGATACAATCTAAAAGGGGGATTCAACGTTCCTTTTGGTGACTATGGAAAGCCTTATTTCCCAGAAGATGAAATCTTCGCTTTCTCTGAAAAAGCCAAAAAAGCAAAATTTGTTTGTGAAGATTATAAGAAAACCTTTTCTAGGGCTCGAAAAGGCGCTGTCATATATTGTGATCCACCCTACGCTCCGCTATCTAGCACGGCCAACTTTACGAGTTATGCGACGGGTGGTTTTGACGCAAATGAGCAAGCAAAGCTAGCCAAGGTTGCTGAACGAGCAGCGTTTAAAAGGAACATACCTGTTTTAATCAGTAATCATGATACTGAGTTAACTAGGAAACTCTATGATCAGAGCGAGCAAAGCTTTGTTAAGGTTTCTAGAACAATCAGTCAGAATGGTGCGGGCCGTCAAAAGGTCGGTGAGATTTTTGCGTATTACGCTAATAAACCGAATGATAAATAGCTATTTTTCTAGAAGGTAACTAGCTACCAAAGAACGATATTAACAATAGTAATAAGCAATAAAACTAAGCCGATGGCTAGAATTACTCCAGCAAGGATAAAGGGGAATGGTGTTTCAGATTCGAAATCTTTTTCATGCGATTCGGATTTTTGTACTCCAAAAAAAGCAGCAGCTGCACTTTTAAACGCCTGAATTAAAGTCAAATTATTTACCTTATGCTTTTACCCGGTGTATGGTCTGAAAATTCTGGATACTTAGGTGTTTCATCAGCATACATGAGTTCAATTAAATCAAAAAAATGAAATTGAGTAGTTTTGTTATCCGTTAACCAACCCCACCACGTTACTTTCTTCACTTCCGATAACTGACAGTCTTTATGATCAGTACCTTCATGCAGGCAAGGCAAGGCATCAGCATTAACTGAAAGTCCTACACCGGCTAAGAACAGGGTAGCAATAACAAATTGTAAAGGCTTGAATCTAATCATTAGATGTTCCCTAAACAAGTCTCTTGTATGTAGCATAAGTTTATTTTTATACATTACACAATTAATGCGTTAAACCACCAAGTTTCTGGGTCAAAATTGAAAAAAACTGGTTATTAATTTGTGATAGTATCAGCGATTACTTTTTTAGAACCATATATAACTATGAAATTGCCTAAACTGCAACAATTAAAATACTTAGTTGCACTTCATGACACGGGACATTTTGGCCATGCAGCAAAAAAGTGTTTTGTCTCTCAATCAACATTATCAAGTGCCATTCAGGCGTTGGAAGAGCAGCTCGATTCTCAGCTAGTAGAACGAGATCACAAAACCTTTGTGTTTACCGCATTAGGTCAAGATGTAGTTGTGAAAGCCAGAAACATTCTAGAGTTGAGTGCCGACTTGGTGGCATCATCATCGTCAAACGGTGATGAATTTTTAGGTGAATTGCATGTTGGTATTATTCCAACGATAGCGCCATTTTTGCTTTCTGAGTTAATTCGTTACTGCAGTGTTCAATATCCGCACTTAAAGTTATATTTACGCGAAGACACGTCAGAAAATAGCCTGTCTTTGTTAAGAAGCGGACAACTGGATATGGTTCTTTTGGCTACACCTTACGACACAAGTGAATTTGTAGAGCTTAGTTTAGCAAGGGACCCTTTTTATAGAGTTTCACATCCTCAGAATTCTGAAGGTAAAATCTACTTACTAGAAAGTGAACACTGCCTTTCTGATCACGCAATATCAGGCTGTCATCTTACTGATAACTCGCATATTCAACCGTTTCAAGCAAGTAGCCTAAACTCTTTACTAGCCATGGTAGAGGGTCACAAAGGTGAAACTTACTTGCCTAAATTAGCCATTAACTCTGGGGTTTTAAATGGTTCGGAGCTTTTAGCTGAGCCGTTAACATTTGAAGATGCGGCTCGAAATATTAGTCTGGTTTGGCGTAAAACCAGTCAAAGGCGTGAGTTTTACGTAGCGGTTGGAAACTTGTTTGAGTCTGTATTAAAGACAAAACTTCAATAAACTAGACCTAAAACTGCACTGACCTACACTCGAAAAATAGCCTTTTTTAAATGACTCTTATTACAGGGAAATAAGTCCCTTATAAGGAGATATTATGAATAAATTAAATAAGGTTGTTGTCGCATTTTTGCTATCTAATGTTAGTTTTTTTGTTACCGCATCAAATCAAAATACAAGTGAAGTAGGGGCTGTGCCTTACACTGAGTCTGATACCTCAATGAAAAGCTCAGTACAAAACACCAAGCTAGATGTTAATGCCGCAACAGCGGAACAGCTAGTCTCAATTAAAGGTATTGGTCCATCTAAAGCTGCCGCGATTATTAAATACAGAAATGAGATTGGCGGCTTCACCTCTATCGAGGAGTTAGTAGAGGTTAAGGGAATTGGCCAAAAAGCGTTGGCCAATTTGAAACTATTTCTGAAAGTTTAATTAAGTCGTTAAAACTCAGAGTCATTTTGAAGTACTGAAATTTGCTCATCAGCCCAATTGACGGCACTTGCGTAAATTTCAGGTACTTTGGCATCCGTTAGATTTAGTGCTTTTTCAGCCTCATATTCTGAATCCCAGTCACCGCGTTTCATAAGCTTTTGCTAGTTTTAGAAATTCAGCTAACTTTCCTTCACCTTCAATTAATGCCACTTTGATCTCGTTAGCCAATGGTAATTGTTCCATCACTTTCTCAATCGTTTCATCTAAAATGGCATCTATCAAAGACATCATTCCGGTTAAAAATGCTTTGCCTATATCTTGGCTTTTTTCTGCTAGTGCTAGTTGCTCGCAAAAACGAGCTCTAACCATCGACATTTTTAATAATTCACCAGGCTTTGAGCTATTCGCTTGAGTAGAAAAAAGAAGTGATATGAATTTCTTCAGTTCTAAATGACCTAGGGCAATAATAGCTTGCTTGATTGTTGAAATCTCAGATACGCGAGAAAAAGCGGCTGAATTCGCATACCTCAATAACTTGTACGAGAGGTTGATATCCCGCTCAAACACCTGAGTTATTTTAGGGATATTCACATCTTCATTTGATGTTTCATACAATAATTCGGCGAGTGTCATTTGAGCAGGCGATAGGTTTTTAGTTTTTACCATTTCAGGCTTAGAAAAGAAAAATCCTTGAAAGTATGTAAAACCGAGAGATTTACACCACTCAAACTCTTCGAGTGTTTCAACTTTTTCAGCTAAAAGAGTGATTTCAGGGTATGCCTTTAAATCAGCTAGTACAGAGGTCACTTCGTCTTGAGACATACTTCTAAGGTCAATTTTTATCATGCTTATATACGGATAAAAATGTTTCCATACAGGCTTATGCTCATAGTCATCTAACGCGATGGTATAACCTTGTTCATGTAACTTTTGGACTTCAGATAGTAAACGCTTGCCGGGCTGAATAGTTTCTAATAACTCAACCACTAATGTGTCTGGCGACATCATGCTCGGATATTTTTTTGCGATTGTTTCTAACGTGAAGTTGATAAATGCGGGTTTGCCGTCTGTAAGGTCTTCAAGGCCGAAGTTTATTTGGGCTCCTTCGATAATTCGAGACGTTGCCATATCGCCATCGACGTCAGGAAAAACATTATCTACGCCATCCCTAAATAAAAGTTCATATGCGTAAAGGTTTTTGTCTGCGTCAAGGATAGGTTGACGAGCCGCGTAAAAGTACATTAAAAATTCACCGCGCTAAGGGTTAGAGAGATTATGGAATAATGTAGTGATTTTAGACTCAAATGCTGAAAAACTCATCTTATTTTTGAATAAATTCAGTTCGATACAAAATTTATGCATCAAAACCTGTTAAATATAAATGCTAAATTAAATTTATTTTAAGTAACTTTTTGATTACATACTATAATTACTGAAACTTAGTGGTTATCAGTAAAGTTTTTCTTAATCTGACCGATAACTTTAAAGCTAGTTACTTGATTAGACTTAAATAATATTTCTAATGAATTATAGCTTTCCTAAATTTTTAAACTTTAATCTCACTAAAAACCGAAGGTTTACACTAATGTTGAATTTTTTGAAGCCAGCTATTCCTGCTGGGCATACAACAATAAGCATAAGAGAGTTGAATGAGCTAAAAGAAAAAGCTCAAGCTTTTGATAGTTCATCAAATGAAAACTCTCTTGAAATTGCGCATCAAATTCATGATACCGCTAAGAGTGTAAATCAGGTTGCCGAAGATAAGCTGCATTCTGTTGACGCAGGCGTTCAAGAAATTACGGCGTTTTTAGATCAGAGCAGTGAAATAGAAGTAAACTCTTCAAGCTCGCAAGAAAGTGCCAATGAAACGTTTCAAATGAGTCAAGAGTCTATAGAGCAGCTTGCAAGCCTAGTAAATACAATTAAGAGTTCAGCGACTTTTATTTCTGAATTCACTCAGCTTTTATCTTCGTTAGATGAGAACAGTAAAAACATCGACCACTTAGTTGAATCGATTAAAGGAATAGCAGAACAAACAAATTTACTCGCGCTAAATGCAGCAATTGAAGCAGCGAGAGCGGGCGAACATGGTCGTGGCTTTGCGGTAGTTGCCGATGAAGTTCGTTCACTGGCGAATACCGCCAATAGTTCTGCTGATCAGATTCAAACTGAAATGAAGAAGATCATGGATATCTCGTCTTCTATTATCACCAAGCAGTCAGAAGTAGAACAGTTAATGGACACCTCTGTTGGTATCGCAGATGAGACTACCGTTAGGTTAAGTGCGTTAGCAGAGCTAGCTGAAACCAGTAAATCTTCTGTAGAACAAACTATTACTATGGTTCAGCATCAGCTAACTTCATCACAAGATATAATGAGTCATCTTGCGCAGATACGAGAAGAAACTGAAAATACCATCAACGGTTCAGCAAAGAACTTGGCGTTAAGCGCTCAATTAATTGAATCATTGCAGCAAAAGTAATTAGTTATTTTTAAACAGAGGCCGACATTAATTGTCGGCTTTTTTATAGGGTAATCGCTCATCGCAAGCTTGCATATAGCTTGAATTGTGAAGGGCTTCTTCAATGCAAAACTGTTCAACTGCGTTATGAAAAGGCTCAAGGGCTAATGTATGTAGGGAATTAGTTTCAATAGGCTTAAATCCTCTCGCTATTTTGTGTTCGCCCTGAGTACCTGGATTAAAGCGTTTAAGTTTGTGCTCAATACAAAACTCAATTCCTTGATAATAACAAGCTTCAAAATGTAGCTGTTCAAACTCACCAAGCGCTCCCCAATAGCGACCATATAGAGTTTCGTCATCAACAAAATACAGCGCGCTAGCAACAACTTTATCTTCATAATTACAAAGTAATAGTCTTACTTTATTTGCCATGGTTGAGAAAATTTGCTTAAAAAATGTTTTGTTTAAGTAGCCTGCTCGGCCTCTTTTTAAGTAGGTGCTTTGGTAACTTAAATAAAAAGCTTCTAATTCATCATCGGTAATTTCATTACCTCGTTTCCAATAAAAACTGAAGAGCTGACTAACCTTATTACGCTCCTTTTTAATCATCTTTCTTTTTCTGGCCGTTAAAACAGACAAGAAGTCGTCAAAGTCTTGAAAATAACTTTCTGGCTCTATGTCTAAGGCACCGGCTAAAGAATACTTAGTAGCAACCGTTTCTGTTGTTAAACCAATGAAATTGATTGCCAACTCGGCGAATAAAATTTTGGTTAGCTTCTGGTAACGTTTTACCAGCCAGATCTTCAAGGAAAAGTAAGTGACAACCAGAGTAACCTTTTTGGTTTGCATAATGATTGGCAACATCAAGTGCTGAGTCTATGCTCAAACTGCTATTTCCTATCCATTTTGAACAAGGAATTGGCGAGTATGGAATGGCGATTGTGTATTTAGGGTAATACTCTATTCCGTTACGGTGATAAGCATCGGCCCAAGCCCAATCAAAAACATATTCACCATAAGAGTTTGTTTTTTTATAACCTAGCAATAAACCGCACTGTCCCTTATTTTCAAACAGCAAATACTCTGGCAGCCAACCCGTATGCTTGCCAATACTGCCGCTATCCTCAAGTGCAGATAAAAACTCAAATGAATTAAAAGGCGTCGTTACATTACGAAATATTTTACTTCGTTGAGCGTCCGTTAAATCATGTATAGAGTATAAAACTTGCCAATGTTCAGGCAGCAATGAAGTTGTATTCGTTCCGGTGTCAGACACATTTTTCCTTACAGGCAAGTAATTCAGCTTTTAGGTGATGGATTTCACTATTTATTAAGGTATTATTATCTATTGGCTAAATATCAACAATTAATCGACTATTTTTAACGTAAATAGTAAAAACCAATAAGTAGACTTTAAGATATGGAATTAGAAGTAACAAGAGCAAAGGTGTTTTCCGGTGTTACTTGGATAAAACAAGGTTGGAAAATTTTTACATTAAAACCTTCTGTATTTATGGCCTTGAGTGCAATCGTTGTTGTTATATCTATATTGCCAGGGTTAATTCCGTTCGCTAACTTTATTGTATTGTTTTTAATGCCTTTTATTTCATTAGGTTATTACCAAACAATTACCAATGTAGAACATGGCGAAAAAGCTGAAGTTCCTGATGTATTTCAGTATTTAGGTAAAATTCCACAGTATGGTGTGCTACTCAGAGTTGCAGCGGTTTCCTTGTTATTATCAATACCTGTCACTTACATAATGACTGATATGCAAGCTGTAATATTGCAAGAACAAATACCGCCTTTTCATAATATTCTAACACTAGCTGTTTTAATGTTTTTAAATGCAATGCTAACGGTTTTTGCAGCACCTACTGCATGGGTTGCACCTAAAACACCACTTAGTGTTATTTTAAAAAATAGTTTCAAAGCTTGTTGGATTAATGCAATGCCATTAACAGTTTACGGCTTACTCGTTTTTATTATCGCGACAATTAGCATGCCGTTTATCCTTATAGGTTGGTTAATAGCATATTCACTAATTACCATTAGTTTTCTACAAGCCTTTTTAGACATTTATCAACCAGTCCATAAGGTAAATGAACCATCTGAAGAAGCAACGGTGGAAGATATCACACAAGCAAACCTTGAATCTGATGATACGAATACTGATATAAAACAATAAATGAGTTATAAACAACCGATAAAATATGACCCAATAATTGACCCTAAAAAGCTATACAACAGGGCTTTGTATTGGTTGTCGAAAAGAGATTATTCGGTTGCTGACTTTCAAAAGAAGTTAGATAAAGTTTGTGAAATAGAAGAAATGAAAAGCTCTTTAATCATTCGTTTAATAGAAAACGATTGGTTGAGTGAATCAAGATATATTGCTGCATTTGTTCGAAGCAAAACTGCAGCAGGGTTAGGAACATATAGGATCATTAATGATCTTAAGCAGCACGGTGTATCGTCAGCAGACGCTGAAGCTTGTATAGAATCTCAAACCACTGATTGGTTTGAACAGGCCAAAGATACATATCACCGAAAGTACGGTGAAACAGAAGTAGAAGAATATAAAGAACGAGCGAAACGATTTAGGTACATGCAGTACCGCGGCTTTTCGGTTGATCAAATTAATTATGCGATGTCGCCAGAAGAAGATTGAGCGACTATTACAAACATTTTTAGGTAGCACATATGTACAATACAACGGCCAGTTTAAGAACCGCCTTTTTAGAGTTTTTTGCAAGCAAGCAACATCAAATTGTTGCCTCAAGTTCTTTAGTTCCAGGTAATGATCCAACATTACTATTTACTAATGCCGGTATGGTGCCGTTCAAAGATGTATTTTTAGGTGCTGAACAACGTCCTTATACTCGTGCAACTAGTGCACAACGTTGTGTTCGTGCAGGCGGAAAGCATAACGATTTAGAGAACGTTGGTTACACAGCGCGTCACCATACGTTTTTTGAAATGTTAGGTAACTTCAGCTTTGGTGATTATTTTAAGCAAGATGCAATTCAATATGCATGGGAATTCTTAACTAACGTTTTAGGGTTACCAAAAGAGAAGTTGCTTGTTACCGTTTATGAAACTGATGACGAAGCATTTGATATTTGGAATAAAGTTATTGGTGTTCCTGCGGAAAAAATCATTCGTATAGGTGACAAGTCTTCAGACAAAAAGTTTGAATCTGATAATTTCTGGTCAATGGGCGATACCGGACCTTGTGGTCCATGTTCTGAGATCTTTTATGATCATGGTGAGCACATTTGGGGTGGTCCTCCTGGATCTCCAGAAGAAGACGGCGATCGTTTCATTGAAATCTGGAATATTGTTTTCATGCAATTTAATCGTTCGGCTAATGGCAACATGGATAAACTGCCAAAACCGTCGGTTGATACAGGTATGGGTATTGAGCGTATTGCTGCAATCTTGCAAGGTGTGCACTCAAACTATGAAATTGATATTTTCCAAACATTGATCAAAGCAACCGCTGACTTGCTGAACGTTACGGATTTAGAAAACAAATCACTACGAGTGATAGCTGACCATATTCGTTCGTGTTCATTTATGATTGTTGACGGTGTAATGCCGTCAAATGAAGGTCGCGGATATGTGCTAAGAAGGATTATCCGTAGAGCCGTTAGACATGGTCACCAATTAGGTGGCAAAGGTTTATTCTTTAATAAATTAGTAGCAACGCTGGTTTCACTAATGGGCGAGGCTTATCCAGAGCTGGCACAGAAACAAGCAGTAGTTGAGAAAATGTTAAAAATTGAAGAAGAGCAATTTGCTAAAACTCTAGAACGAGGATTGGCTATGCTTGAGTCTCAATTGGCTGATTTATCAAGTACTGAAATTCCAGGCTCTGTAGTATTTAGTTTGTACGATACATATGGCTTCCCAGCAGATTTAACCGCTGATATAGCTCGCGAGAAAAATTTAACAATTGATGAAGCTGGCTTTGAGGCTCATATGCTGGAACAGCGCAAAAAATCACAAGCGGCCTCTTCATTTAAAGCTGACTATAACGATCAGTTAACAACAACGCATCAATCTGAATTCACGGGTTATTTAAATGATGCCTCAACTGCAGCAGTGCTTCAGTTATTTAGTAATGGTGAATCTGTTGCTGAGTTAACCGATGGCGAGCAAGGTATCGTGATTTTAGACTCTACACCATTTTACGCTGAGTCGGGCGGTCAGTCTGGTGATAAAGGTGAAATCGAAGTAGCTGGAGGCACATTTGTTGTCGCAGATACTCAAAGTTAGGCAATGCTGTAGCTCACTATGGTACAGCCAATGGCGTGATTAAAGTTTCTGATAAAGTAAGTGCCAAAATAGATACGGCTCGCCGCGATGCAATTCGTAAAAATCACTCGGCAACACACTTAATTCACGCAGCACTTAGAAATATTATTGGTGAACACGTTGGTCAGAAAGGCTCACTAGTTGAAGCTGATAAATTTAGATTTGATTTCTCTCATTACGAAGGTGTAACAGCGGAGCAAATTAAACAAGTTGAATTACAAGTAAACGAGCAGATCCAAAAAAACCACATTTTAGCAACGGATGTTATGAACATTGACGATGCTAAGAAAAAAGGTGCAATGGCGTTATTTGGTGAAAAATACGATGACGAAGTTCGCGTCGTTACGATGGGTGACTATTCAATTGAATTATGTGGTGGTACACACGTAGGCCGCACGGGTGACATTGGTTTGTTTAAAATTATCAGCGAGGCTGGTATTGCTGCTGGTGTACGTCGTATTGAAGCGGTAACAGGCTTAGCTGCGGTAGAATACATGCATGGCTTGGAGACAACGATATCTCAGGCGTCGGCTTTGTTAAAGTCAGAACCATCAGCGTTAGTTGAGAAAGTTGAGCAGTCTGTTTTAAAAACTAAAGCATTGGAAAAGAATTTCGCCAGTTACAAGACAAAGTAGCCAGCGCACAGGGCAGTAATTTATCTGAACAAGTTAAATCAGTAAACGGCGTTAATGTTCTGATAGTTAACCTTGGTGAAGCTGATCCTAAGTCTCTTCGAGGACTTGTGGATGACTTGAAAAACAAGATTGGCTCAGTTGCTATGTTACTAGCGGCTTCAGCAAACGGAAAAGTAAGTCTTATTGCTGGTGTAACTAAAGACTTAGTTGGAAAGGTAAAGGCGGGTGAGCTAGTAAATGTTGCCGCAGCTGAAGTTGGTGGTAAAGGTGGTGGTCGTCCTGATATGGCACAAGCAGGTGGTAGTCAGCCAGAAAACATTGAGGCAGCTATTAAAGCCGCTGATGAGTTCTTGGCCGGTAAACTAAGCTAAACCAATTTAACTTAAATCAATTTAAACTAGGGAATGTGCATTGGCACTACTAGTCCACAAATATGGCGGCACATCGGTAGGTTCAATAGAGCGTATCAATGCTGTCGCCGATAGAATCATTCAAACAGTACAGCAAGGCCACCAATTAGTTGTTGTGGTCTCTGCAATGAGTGGCGAGACAAATCGTCTTATCAACTTAGCGACTCAATTGGATAACCGCCCCTCGAGTCGTGAGCTTGACGTTTTAATGACGACGGGTGAACAAGTTACCGCTTCACTACTTTCTATTGCGCTGGTTTCCCGTGGTTACTCGGCCATTTCACTAATTGCTGATCAAGTTGGTATCAAAACTTCTTCTCACTTTGGTAAAGCTCGTATTCAGTCGGTTAATTCTGACATTCTTAAAGAACATATAGAGCATGGACGTATTGTAATTGCGGCAGGTTTTCAGGGGCGAGACGAAGAGAATAATATAACAACTTTAGGGCGTGGAGGTACAGATACGTCTGCGGTGGCTATTGCTGCAGCCATTGGAGCGGAAGAGTGTCTTATATTTACAGACGTTGAAGGGGTTTATACAACTGATCCGCGAATTGAGCCAAAAGCGAAGAAGCTAGATTCTATTTCTTTTGAAGAAATGATCGAGTTTCGCCAGTCTTGGGGCAAAAGTGCTCCAGAAGCGCTCGGTGGAGTTAGCGGGTAAATACCAAGTAAAACTGCGAGTTCTTTCTAGTTTTTTGCCATTAAGTGCAGATTTATTAGAGCAGGGTACATTAATTACTTATGAGGGCAGGAAGTTGGAAGACTTTGTTATATCTGGTATTTCAGTTTCAAAAGATGAAGCCATGATCTCTTTTTACGATGTTAGCGTAAATAATTTTAACAGTGCAGAAATTCTTACTGAACTGTCGGAACAAAACATAGAGATAGATATTGTTAGCCAAAGTGCAGTTAATGCCGCTAGAGGTGGTGTAATGGACTTTACTTTTACACTAGGTCAAAGTGACTATGTACCTGCATTAGTAATATTAAGGCAATATATTGAAAGAAATAAAAATATTTCAATAGAAAGTATGCAAGGTGATGAATCTGTTGCTAAGATTTCTTTAGTTGGAATTGGAATGAAGAGTCACGCAGGAGTTGTTAGTAAAGTTTTTACCGTACTAGCAGCTGAACACATTCCTGTATTGTTAGTTTCAACATCTGAAATTAAGATTTCAGTACTGATTGATCAAAGGTATACGGAACTTAGTGTAAGGGCGCTTCATAACGCCTTTGAATTACACATGTAAAATCAATTCAATTGTAAGATGCTTTAACTGTAGGTAGAATAGCAACAGTCAGCCCAGTGCTGGTATGGAGCTTTCGCTTTATGAAAGAAACCTAAGTAAGCATATTAAGGAGCTTAGAATGCTTATACTAACTCGTCGTGTTGGTGAAACGTTAATGATCGGTGATGAAGTTACCGTGACTGTCTTAGGAGTGAAAGGCAACCAAGTAAGAATTGGTGTTAATGCCCCTAAAGAGGTAGCGGTTCATCGTGAAGAAATTTATATGCGAATTCAGGCAGAAAAAGGCGGAGCGCCTTCTGAAGCAGAATAGCAGACAACCGGCTTAGGCCGGTTTTTTTATGTGTATAAAAGGTCTAGTGTTTAGATTTTAACGGTGAAGATAAAAGCATTTATTATCGCTTTGAATTAAATTGGTTAAAATGAAGGCAAACAAACATAGATTTACAAATTTTTGTTTGACTTATATTCTTAGATCATTACTATACACCCCGCATTGATTGGAGAGGTGGCCGAGTGGCTGAAGGCGCTCCCCTGCTAAGGGAGTATAGGGTTTGTAGCCCTATCGGGGGTTCGAATCCCCCCTTCTCCGCCATTCTTTGTGTTTTTATGTATTGCGCGCTCGTAGCTCAGCTGGATAGAGTACCTGGCTACGAACCAGGCGGTCGGAGGTTCGAATCCTCCCGAGCGCGCCATTCATAAAGTTTTAAATATTGCGCGCTCGTAGCTCAGCTGGATAGAGTACCTGGCTACGAACCAGGCGGTCGGAGGTTCGAATCCTCCCGAGCGCGCCATTTAAATCCCCCAAGTTATTCAAAAAATAAACCCTGCATAAACGGAATTTTCACACTAGGTTTAGTAAGTTTTAAAAGACTATTGCGCGCTCGTAGCTCAGCTGGATAGAGTACCTGGCTACGAACCAGGCGGTCGGAGGTTCGAATCCTCCCGAGCGCGCCATTCTTTTAAACACACCATCTAAAAATTCAAAAAAATATCGTCATAAAAATAAGATCCGTCTCGGGTCGGATCAGAGCCCTCGTTAGGTTCGATATTTTGTATCGAACAAAATTAAATGCCTTTATTCGGTATCAACTTTTATGCTTTATTTCCTTTTTTAGCCTAAGCTTACTTTTTAAACAAAACATCTTTCAAAGCACCTATTCTATTCACTTTTAGTTTGAATTTTGTAAATTTCATTTACAGAACTTTAGTAGTATTTTTCGCTAAAAACTTTTGTTTTTAAGTGCTTTTATGGTAATTAAGAGTTAAAGCTCTAAAAGCAGGTGAACTGTCAGTTGTATTATTATTCAATCTGCGTAGTTTAAAATTCATCTTGCAATGTGAATTAAGGAAAAGTGATGTCAGTATCAGAGTTATTGTATGAGGCGGCAATCCTCATGGTTGTAGGAATGGTCGTCGTATTTATATTTCTTACTTTATTAATTTTTGCGACAAAACTATTGTCCAAATTTGCTGGGCAAGAGGAAGCGCCAGTAAATAATCCTGTTCAACCTTCAAACCTCAATGCACCCGCACCTGTCATTGCCGCAATTAGTGCAGCAATTCATCAATATAAACAAAATAATAAGTAAAGGACTAAGACATGAAAAAGCCCTTGTTACTAACAGAATTAGTACTTCGTGACGCACACCAATCATTATTGGCAACTCGTTTGCGTCTAGAAGACATGTTACCCATCGCTGAGAAGCTGGATAAAGTAGGTTATTGGTCAATGGAGTCGTGGGGAGGAGCAACCTTTGACTCATGTATTCGATATTTAGGTGAAGATCCTTGGCACCGTATTCGCGAATTAAAGAAAGCAATGCCAAACACTAAGCAGCAAATGCTACTTAGAGGTCAAAACCTACTGGGCTATCGTCATTATGCTGATGACGTAGTTCAAAAGTTTGTAGAGCGAGCGCATCACAATGGTGTTGATGTTTTTAGAATATTTGACGCAATGAATGATATTCGTAACCTAGAAACCGCGATAAAGTCCGCTGTTGATGTTGGTGCTCACGCACAGGGCACAATTTCTTACACTGTATCGCCAGTTCATAACCTAACCACCTGGTTGGATATGGCAAAGCGTTTAGAAGATATGGGAAGTCACTCTATTTGTATAAAAGATATGGCTGGATTGTTAAGACCATATGAATGCGAAGAGTTGATTACAGAGTTGAAATCAACGGTTGATTTACCAATCGCAATGCAATGTCACGCTACCACTGGCCTATCAACGGCGACTTACCAAAAAGCCATTGATGCTGGCATTGATATGCTGGATACCGCCGTGTCTTCAATGAGTATGACCTATGGACATACAGCAACAGAAACCACAGTAGCAATAGTAGAAGGCACTGACCGAGATACAGGTTTAGATCTTGAGTTACTTGCGGAAATTGCTGCCTACTTTAGAGATGTTCGTAAAAAGTATGCAAAATTTGAGGGTAGCCTAAAAGGCGTAGACTCTCGTATTTTATTGGCTCAGGTGCCAGGTGGCATGTTAACTAACATGGAAAACCAGTTAAGAGAGCAAGGTGCAGAAGATAAGCTAGATGACGTTCTAAAAGAAATCCCTCTAGTTCGTGAAGACTTAGGCTTTATTCCTTTAGTGACACCAACCTCCCAAATAGTAGGCACTCAAGCCGTTCTTAACGTGTTAACTGGCGAACGTTATAAATCAATTACAAAAGAAACGGCAGGCGTTTTAAAAGGCGAATATGGTGCAACTGCTGCTCCTGTGAACAAAGAGTTGCAGCTTAAAGTACTTGATGGTGCTGAAGCGATAACTTGTAGACCTGCAGACGTGCTAGACGATGAATTAGAAAAACTGACATCTGAGTTGTCTGAAAAAGCCAAGGAAAAAAATATAGAGTTAGCAACAGATGTTGTTGATGATGTATTGACCTACGCACTGTTCCCTCAAATCGGTCTTAAGTATTTAGAAAACAGGAATAACCCAGATGCATTTGAACCTGCACCAACGGGTTTAGAGCTTCAACAAGAGGCTTCAAAATCGGCAGCATCAGATAGCACAAGCAATAATAATGTTGCAGAAGGTTACTCTGTATCTGTAGATGGTAAGGTTTATGACGTTGTAGTAGGGCCAACGGGTTCTGTTTCTAGCGTGCAACCATCTGCTTCTGCGGCACCTCAAGCAGCACCACAAAACGCCCCTTCTGCTGTAAGCTCTTCGAATGCTACTCCTCTTGAGGCACCGCTTGCGGGCAATATTTTTAAAGTATTAGTTAAGCCTGGACAAGCAATTCAAGAAGGTGATGTGGTCATTATTTTAGAAGCCATGAAGATGGAAACGGAAGTAAGAGCACAGCAGGCAGGACAAGTAGTATCGGTTGATTGCAAAGAAGGCGATGCAGTATCTACCGGTGATGTGTTACTGAGCATAGGGTAAATTTATGGAAGGCTTACAAACACTCTGGGCATCAACGGCATTAGCTAATTTTGAGATTGGTCAAATAGTAATGATGTTAGTGGGTGGACTACTGTTATTTTTAGCGATTAAAAAAGGTTTTGAACCTTTACTGCTTTTACCAATTGGTTTTGGTGCCGTATTAGCAAATATTCCCCTGGCCGGTTTTACTGAGCCAGGCGGGGTGCTTTATTACATCTATTACGTTGGAATAGAAACGGGCGTGTTTCCTTTGCTTATTTTTATGGGCGTAGGAGCAATGACCGACTTTGGCGCGTTAATCGCAAATCCAAGAATGTTGTTCTTAGGGGCCGCGGCTCAGTTTGGGATTTTTGCCACTCTATTTGGTGCAATTGCGTTAAATTTAGTACCAGGCTTCGACTTCTCTTTAAAAGACGCCTCTGCTATTGCCATTATTGGTGGTGCCGATGGACCAACCGCTATATTTTTAGCATCTAAGTTAGCACCAGATTTACTCGGAGCGATTGCTGTTGCAGCTTATTCTTACATGGCACTGGTGCCTATTATTCAGCCTCCAATTATGAAGGCATTAACAACACCAGAAGAACGTAAGATAAAAATGGAACAACTTCGTCAAGTAAGCAAAAAAGAGAAAATCTTATTTCCTTTAGCGGTTCTGTTTCTAACGATTCTATTTTTACCAGCAGCAACCCCGTTGGTGGGCATGTTTTGTTTAGGTAATTTGATGAAAGAGTCGGGTGTTGTTGACCGTTTGAGTAATACCGCACAGAACGAACTTATTAATATTGTTACTATCTTCTTAGGTTTGGCGGTTGGCTCAAAGTTAAGTGCAGATCAGTTCCTTACAATTGAAACCCTAGGAATTCTAGGTTTAGGCGCGGTTGCTTTCAGTATTGGTACTGGCACAGGTGTCCTGATGGCAAAGTTAATGTCTAAGTTTAGCGATAAGCCAATTAACCCTTTACTTGGGGCTGCGGGTGTTTCCGCGGTGCCAATGGCCGCACGTGTTGTAAATAAAGTCGGTTTGGAAGCAAACCCACATAATTTCTTATTAATGCACGCAATGGGGCCTAACGTAGCAGGGGTGTTAGGATCAGCAGTTGCAGCAGGTATTTTATTGGCTCTGGTAGGCTAAATGTTTACCGGCACATAACCCTGTAAAAATATAAAAACAGAAGCCCATTAAATTAAATATTTAGTGGGCTTTTTTTATTATGAAGAAATCGCACATCTTCATTGTTGGAATACTGTTCGTTTGTTATACTTTTATCCCGTCCTATGTACATCCAAATTATTTCTTAATACTCAATTCGCTGTGGTTTTCTATGAGCGAAGTTTTTTGTATTGGCGTTGGCAATGTATGTAACCAAAAATAGCAATCTAACTTGTAAAGGTTTGTATGACGACTCGATATATTTTTGTCACTGGTGGTGTAGTTTCTTCACTAGGTAAAGGCATAGCGGCGGCTTCTTTAGCGGCAATTCTTGAGGCACGTGGATTAAACGTGACCATTCTTAAATTAGACCCATATATTAATGTTGACCCAGGCACCATGAGCCCGATTCAGCATGGTGAAGTTTTTGTGACCGAGGACGGTGCAGAAACAGATCTAGACCTTGGTCACTATGAGCGTTTTATTCGAACCAAAATGACTAAGAAAAACAACTTCACTCAAGGGCGTGTATATCAAGACGTTCTAGCGAGAGAGCGAAGAGGTGACTACTTAGGCGCGACCATTCAGGTTATTCCACATATTACCAATGACATCAAACGCAGAGTAGTTGAAGGCGCAGAAGGTCATGATGTTGCTATTGTAGAAGTTGGCGGCACCGTAGGTGATATTGAATCACAACCGTTTTTAGAAGCGTTACGTCAATTAGGCACTGAGTTAGGACGTGAAAATGCAATGTATATGCATTTAACGTTAGTTCCATACTTAGGTGCTGCTGGTGAAATCAAAACAAAACCAACGCAACACTCTGTAAAAGAATTACGTTCGATTGGTATCCAGCCTGATATTTTAGTTTGTCGTTCAGACCGCTCTATACCAGCTAATGAACGTGCAAAAATTGCATTGTTTACCAACGTTGAAGAAAAAGCGGTTATTGGCTTAAAAGACGTTAGTTCAATTTACCAAATTCCAGCATTGTTGAAGTCTCAAGGCTTAGATGATCTTATTTGTCGTCGATTCCATATTGACCCGCCAGAAGCGGACTTAGTTGAATGGGAACAAGTTTTATATGAAGAGTCTAACCCAATTGGCGAAGTGACTATTGGTATGGTTGGCAAATATGTAGAGCTACCAGACGCTTATAAGTCTGTGAACGAAGCATTAAAACACGCTGGACTTAAAAACAGACTAACAATCAATATTCAATATGTTGATGCACAAGATCTAGAAATCAAAGGGACTGAAATATTAGCGGATTTAGACGCAATTTTAGTTCCAGGTGGATTTGGTGAACGTGGCACTGATGGCAAAATTATAGCGGCTCAATATGCGCGTGAGAACAAAGTGCCGTACTTAGGTATTTGTTTAGGTATGCAAGTTGCGTTAATTGAATTTGCTCGAAACGTGGCTGGACTTGAAGGTGCTCATTCTACTGAATTTGATTCAGATACACCGCACCCAGTTGTTGGTTTGATTACAGAGTGGCTAGATGAAGATGGCCAAGTAGAAATGCGTTCTGAAAAGTCAGACTTAGGCGGCACAATGAGACTAGGCGCTCAACAGTGTTTCTTAAAGCCAGATTCTAAAGTTAAAGAAGTTTATGGGGATGAGTGGATCACTGAACGTCATCGTCATAGATATGAAGTAAATAACAACTACATTGACCGACTAGAAAAAGCCGGACTTGTATTTGGTGGTTTATCTGCCGATAAAAAACTGGTAGAAATGATAGAAATACCAGGCCACCCTTGGTTTGTTGCTGGTCAATTCCATCCTGAATTTACCTCAACGCCTCGTGATGGGCATCCATTATTTACTGGCTTTGTTGGTGCAGCAGGCCAATATCATAAGAATAAATAAAATGAGTGTAAACGCAGCGTAATGGCTGCGTTTTTATATTTAAAAATAAGGAATTGAGAATGTCTCAAATTGTAAAAATTATTGGTCGTGAAATCATGGATTCACGAGGCAACCCGACAGTAGAAGCTGACGTTTACTTAGAGTCTGGTGCATTTGGTCGCGCAGTAGCACCATCTGGTGCATCAACCGGTTTCTCGTGAAGCACTTGAATTAAGAGATGGCGACAAAAGCCGTTACCTTGGTAAAGGTGTTTTAAAAGCCGTAGCCAATATCAATGATAAAATCGCACCTGAATTAATTGGTAAAGATGCACAACTTCAAGTGTTAATTGACCAAACAATGTTAGACCTAGATGGCACAGAAAATAAAACTGAACTTGGTGCTAATGCAATATTAGCCGTATCGTTAGCAAATGCTAAAGCGGCTGCCCTAGAGAATGGCATTGCTTTATTTGAGCACATTGCAAACTTAAATGGGACAAAAGGCGAGTTTTCAATGCCAGTGCCAATGATGAATATCATCAATGGTGGTGAGCATGCGGATAATAATGTAGATATCCAAGAGTTCATGATTCAGCCTGTATCAGCGCCAAACTTCAGAGAAGCGCTTCGCATGGGTGCTGAAATATTCCATAGCCTTAAAAAAGTATTAAGTGAAAAAGGCCTAAGCACGGCAGTTGGCGA
The DNA here is from genome assembly GCF_009728465.1 of Psychrosphaera haliotis. Lineage (GTDB taxonomy): Bacteria > Pseudomonadota > Gammaproteobacteria > Enterobacterales > Alteromonadaceae > Psychrosphaera > Psychrosphaera haliotis. The sequence goes on along the minus strand of NZ_WOCD01000005.1, from coordinate 297,713 downwards.
TGAAGGTGGTTTTGCTCCTAACTTAGCATCTAACGAAGAAGCGTTGTCGGTAATCGAAGTAGCAATAGACCGAGCTGGCTACAAACTGAACGAAGACGTTACGCTAGCGCTTGATTGTGCAGCATCAGAATTCTATAGCGACGGTGTTTATAACCTTAAAGGCGAAGGCAAAGAGTTTGACTCTGCTGGTTTTGTTGATTACTTAGCTGAGTTATCTGAACGTTACCCAATTGTTTCTATTGAAGACGGTTTAGACGAGTCTGACTGGGATGGTTGGAAACTATTAACAGAAAAGATTGGTGAAAAAGTTCAACTTGTTGGTGACGATCTTTTTGTTACTAATACTAAGATCTTGCGCCAAGGCATTGAAAAAGGTGTTGGTAATTCAATCTTAATTAAGTTTAACCAAATTGGTTCGCTAACTGAAACGCTTGAAGCCATTCGCATGGCAAAAGAAGCGGGTTATACGGTTGTTATTTCACACCGTAGTGGTGAAACAGAAGACTCAACGATTGCTGATTTAGCGGTTGGCACAGCTGCTGGTCAAATTAAGACGGGCTCTTTGTGCCGTTCAGATCGCGTATCTAAGTACAATCAACTACTTAGAATAGAAGAGCAACTTGGTGAAGTAGCTTACCGCGGCCGTCAAGAAATCAAAGGTCAATAATCATTCAATAAGCATTCACCTGCTAAATGGTTAAAAATTGTATAAATAAAGGAGTGCATTGTCGCTCCTTTTTTGTACACTTATATTTAGTAACATCCATATGGATTCATATTAAATAGAATTAAGTTAACTTGATGTCACAAAATGATTTACAGAACAGTCTTTGGCAACAGCGCAGTAACCTGCAGGTTAAGGCCGAGGTGTGTAATGTTTTATACGAACGTGAATTGGCAAGGTTAGCTTCAGATCAAAATTTAACGCATTCAAACTTAAGGAAAAGCCTTAAGTCGCTGGCTTTTTATATCTCTAAAGCAGCGGAAAGTATTATTAATTCAAGCTCTCCATTAGACCTCGATAGCAGTAATGCAAGTTGGCTTAGCCCGCCATCAAACAAGCCCTTTAGCTTAAAGGCTAATGCAGATAACACCGAATCCTTTTATACTAAAAACAGTCAAATGGCATTAATCATCCCCGTTGCAATAAACCTTTATGGTATCGAATATATTGCTTTAGATAGTATTGATGAAATAGATAGTGAAAATCAGAAAGTGCATTGTAATCAGCACGGGTGGTTCAATTTTAACGGAACACAACTCAGTCCAGAATCATCAAAACAAAAGTTGCTATTAAAACCTGGAAAACCAGTAATGGCAGCGGCATGTTGTGGGCATCAATGGAAAAATAATCAAAAGACAACATCACGTGCTCTCTCGCTACGTGAATTATTATTGGCAACTCGAATTAATTGGCACAACTTCTCTAAATTAATCGCTGCAAAGCGTTAAAATTAGAAAATCTTCTTTAACTATGCGATTGAGATTTGCATAATATCAACTTGCATTAACTAAAAGGAAATTACGTGAAACCGTTAAACATATTGATGGTCATTTGCTCAGTTTTATTAATTGTCCGATTAGTGGCCGGCCACAACGGCATGCAGTTTTATTCAGACAACAGAGCAGAAGTAAACAGTTTAAAACAAGACAACGACGAGCTAATGAAACGTAACGAGTTGTTGGCCGCAGACGTAAAAGATTTGAAAGTAGGCTTGGAAGGCATAGAAGAGCGTGCAAGAAATGAACTTGGTATGATCCGTCAAAATGAAACGTTTTTCAGGCTAGTACCTAATAATGATGAGAAATAATGAGTCTTATTGAATCACCGGATATAGAGCAAGTCGTATTAATTATCCCGGCGTCAGGAGTAGGTAAACGATTAGGTGCAGAAATACCTAAACAATATATAACCCTTCTCAACTTACCTCTTTTAGAGCACACCCTACGGAAATTTTTAGCGCTTCCTTTTATAGCCAAAATTGTTGTTTCCTTGGCTGAAAATGACGTTTGGTTTTCAACTTTACCCTCAGCTTCCCATGCAAAAATCCATATTGTTGCTGGTGGAAAAGAACGCGCCGACTCAGTACTTAATGGTGTTCGTGAAGCTAACAAAATGGGCTTTAGAAATGTAATGGTGCACGATGCTGCAAGGCCATGTGTACTGGTATCTGACATAAAGTCACTTTATGAAAATGGAATAAATAACAGTCGCTCTACCATTTTAGGCACTAGGGTTCGAGATACAATGAAACGAACAGTGGCAAATGAGCAAGGGGAACATGGCATTCAGGGCTGTGCCGCCATTGGTAAGACAGTGGATAGGAATGATCTTTGGCATGCCTTTACGCCCCAGTTTTGTAAAACTGAAGAGTTACTTACCGCGCTTGAACAGCAACTAGACCCTCAAGGGTTAGTTAATACTCAAGTAACCGATGAAGCCTCCGCTTTAGAGTTGGCAGGTTTTCCAGTCGATATTATTAATTCGAGTGCGCGAAACATAAAAGTCACCGAAACCCGATGACATAGAATTAGCGACATACTATTTAGAAAGTGAGAAACATGAATATTAGAATTGGCATGGGCTATGACGTACATAAGTTTGGCGGAGAAGGCCCGCTTTCATTAGCTGGCGTTAAAGTGCCATTTGATCAGGGCTTTATAGCTCATTCCGATGGTGATGTAGCCATACATGCATTATGTGATGCTATGTTAGGCGCGTTAGCAATGGGCGACATAGGCCAACACTTTCCAGACAATGCATCAGAGTTTGAGAATATAGATAGTCGTATACTGCTCCGTCATGTTAATGATTTAATAATTAAAAAAGGTTATGCCGTGTCTAACTGCGACCTAACTATCGTTGCCCAGGCGCCCAAAATGGCCCCTCATATTGTTTTAATGAGAGAGACGTTAGCAGCAGATTTAGGTGTTAATGTTGATCAGGTTTCAGTTAAGGCTACAACCACTGAAAAGCTAGGTTTTGAAGGTCGCAAAGAAGGTATTTCTGTTCAAGCAGTGGTGTTGCTACAAGGTAAGTTGCAGCAGGGCGAATCGCAACAGGTGAACAAATGAGCGAAGCTAACTTTTTTCAAGACTGGGACCTATCTCATTGGAATTACTTGCACGGCAAACCGGAAGGTGAAGCGGATTTTAAGCAAATACCTGAAGACTTTGTGGTTACCGAAAAGCTGCCTTTTGAGTTAACCGGTGACGGCGAAAATCTATATTTATTAATAGAAAAGCGCGAACTAAACACCCAGCAAGTTTGTCAGCATTTAGCTAAAGTATTGGGTAAAAGATTACGTGACGTTGGTTATGCGGGCTTAAAAGATAAGCAGTCAGTTAGCCGCCAGTGGTTCTCGGTGCAATCAAACGTAACACAAGAATTAGACTTGTCAGGCATTGAAACTGACAATATTAAAATTGTAGAAACAAAACGACATCAGAAAAAGCTGAAAGTAGGTGCTTTAGAAGGCAATGGTTTTTCTATTCGTCTTCGAAATGTATCGAACAAAGAAGAACTGTTGGCTCGATTAGAAGCTGTTGCTGAAAAGGGCGTTCCAAATTATTTTGGATTACAGCGCTTTGGGTTTAAAGGTAATAATTTAAACTGGGCAAACCGCTGGGCGGATGGTGAGTCAATTCGTGACAAAAAGATAAAAGGTTTTGCCTTGTCTGCGGCTCGTTCGTTTATTTTTAACGAAGTAGTCAGTGCTCGAGTGGAGCAGGAAAAGCTTTTTACACCTATAGCTGGAGACGTATTTGTTTTGGCTGGCAGTAACTCTTACTTCACCGGTGAGTTAGATGAGTCCATTGATAGACGATTGGCAGAGCGAGATATTTTACTGTCTGCGCCAATGGTAGGTAAAGGTGATGCCATTGCTGAGTCTGACGCTTTAGAGTTTGAAAACACAATTGTTGAGCAACACATGTCTTGGAATGCGTTATTAGCTGAGCAAGGTTTAGAACAGCAAAGACGAGTGATACACCTAATTCCAAATAATTTAATTTGCCAAGTGCAAGACAATGATGTGGTAGTAAAGTTTGACCTACCAAGTGGCGCATTTGCGACGTCGGTTTTAAGAGAGTGTATTAACTTTAGAGTACATGAACATGAAAATACTAATTAGTAATGATGACGGTGTTTTTGCACCAGGTATCGAAGCCTTATATGAGGCATTAAGTACAATTGCAGAAGTCACGGTAGTGGCGCCAGATAGAAATTTAAGCGGTGCTAGTAGTGCGTTAACACTTACAAACCCATTACGATTACATAAGCATAAAAATGGATTTTATAGCGTTAATGGTACTCCTACAGATTGTGTTCATTTAGCCATTAATCAGTTACTGCCAGAACCGCCTGATATGGTTGTTGCAGGTATCAATCACGGTGCAAATTTAGGTGACGACACGTTTTACTCTGGTACTGTCGCAGCCGCAGCTGAAGGGCGAAATCTAGGTTTGCCTGCGATAGCTATGTCTTTAGCTAGTCGTTCAGAAGATAATATGAAGTGCGCCGCTCAAGTGGCGAAAAAGGTAGTTGAACACTTAAAAGAGCATCCATTGAAGTCGGATCAGATACTTAATGTGAACGTACCTGATGTTACTTTTGAAAACATTAATGGCTTTTCAGTAACACGTCTTGGTAAGAGACATAAAGCCGAAATGATGACAAAGCAACAAGATCCATGGGGACGCGAGATATATTGGTATGGTACATTAGGTAAAGAGTTGGATGCCGGAGAAGGCACTGACTTTTTTGCGGTAAATAATAATGAAGTTTCAATTACACCACTAAAAATAGATATGACCGCATATTCAAGTTTAGAAACGGTGTCTTCTTGGGTCAAAAAAATAAAGTAGTGGCATGAATCAATATACTCGTAGCGGAGCTACGCTAGCAAATCAAGTTAAAGGGTTAGGAATAGAAAACCCTGTGGTACTCGATGCAATTTCATCGGTCCCTCGCCATCTATTTGTCGAGCAAGTCTTGGCACATAAGGCTTATGAAAATACGGCATTACCTATTGGGCAAGGCCAAACGATCTCGCAACCTTATATTGTTGGCAAGATGACCCAAATGCTAGTTGAGCATGGTGTTACTTCTAACGTGCTAGAAATTGGTACTGGCTCAGGCTATCAGGCGGCAATATTGGGTCGTGTGTTCAGTCAGGTATTCTCAGTTGAAAGAATTCGCCAACTTCAATTAATCGCCAAACGACGACTCCAGAAATTAGACATTTATAATGTTCAAATGAAACACGGTGACGGCTGGTTAGGTTGGGAATCAAAAGCTCCTTTTGATGCAATTATTGTTACCGCTGCACCAGAGTCTGTGCCTCAAGCTTTAAAATCACAATTAAAAGACGGCGGCATTCTAATACTTCCAGTTGGTACTGAAAACCAGCAACTAGTTACCATCGTTAGAAGCGGTGATGAGTTTATTGAAACCCAACATGAACCGGTTAAATTTGTACCATTAGTATCTGGAGATACCGCTTAATGAAAGTATTTACGCAGTTGTATGACGCGTGTATTCGCTGGGCTAAACATAAATATGCAACTTATTACTTAGCACTACTAACGTTTTCTGAGTCCGTATTTTTCCCTATACCGCCTGATGTAATGCTGGCTCCAATGGTCATTAGTCAGCGCGAAAAAGCTTGGTTCTTAGCATCAATTACCACTATCAGCTCCGTAGTCGGCGGTATCGTCGGATATATGCTAGGCGCTTACCTTTACGAACCTGTCGTACTCCCTTTTATTGAAATGATGAATTATCAAGATAAGTTCGCAACAATTGTTGGGTACTTTGATAAATTTGGTGTTTGGATTGTCTTTTTAGCTGGTTTTACGCCCATACCGTACAAGCTATTTACGGTTAGCGCCGGTATGTTATCAATGACATTTTGGCCATTTGTAGTAGCCTCTAGCATTGGGCGTGGTATGCGATTCTTTTTAGTAGCCGGAATTTTATATTTTGGTGGTGAAAAAATGGAGCATAAAATCAGGCAGTATGTTGATGTTCTTGGTTGGCTTGTTGTCGGTTTAATCGTTGCTTACGTGGCTTATAAACAGTTCTAAAATGAAAATACTCCTCTCTCTAATCTTATTATTATTAATTGCAGGCTGCGCGAACCGAAAGTATCCAGCACCAATTGTAAAAATAGATCAGGTGTCTTCGCCTTATTCCGAAGTGCACAAGAATATAATAACCGATGACTCATACCAGGTTCAAAAGGGTGAAACGTTATATTCTATTGCTTGGAAAGCTGGGATAGATTTTAGACTTTTGGCACAGATGAATAACATTTCTAAGCCCTACGAAATTTTTCCAGGCCAGAAATTGAACTTGTCACAAGGGGCTGTTTCGATAGCCAAGAATAAAACAATAAAACAACCTGTTACCGAAATAAAAACAACACAAAAAAATAATAAAAAAACTATTGCAAAAGAAAAACCAGAGGAGTACGGTAAAAACCAGACGAATCAAAAAGTACAAAAAAAAGTTCAAAAAGAACCAATTAAAAAAATAGAAAGTGATTCGTTTCCTAGCAAGGTTCGCAAATGGCGTTACCCTAGCGATGGAAAAATTATCGATACCTATTCCACCAAGGAAAATGGTAACAGAGGCATCGATTTCGGAGGAAGACCAGGCGATCCTATTATTGCAGCAGCAGACGGCAAGGTAGTTTACGCAGGTAGTGCGCTAAGAGGGTTTGGTAATTTAGTTATTATCAAGCACAACAACGATTATTTAAGTGCTTATGCTCACAATCGTTCTTTGTTAGTTAAAGAACAAGATTGGGTTAAGGCAGGACAAATTATTGCGGAAATGGGCAGCTCTGGAACCGATAAAGTCAAACTTCATTTTGAAATTCGATTTCGTGGCCGAACTGTAAATCCTCATAAATACCTGCCTAAATAGTCATAAGCTTATATTGTTAACCTAAAAAATATTGCAAAAGCAATGTATCTGGGAGTCGCACTATGGGCCAAGAACTGGTATCTGAAGTTGAAGAAACTGTAAAAACAAACGCAGAGTTTTCCGAGGGTCAGCTTAATGAAGTTGATGATGCGGAAGAAACTGTTGAAGAGGAAGTTGTTCTCAAAGCCGAGCAGCCCAAGAACCTCGACGCCACTCAAATCTACTTGAGTGAAATTGGATTCTCTCCACTACTTACCGCAGAAGAAGAAGTATTTTTTGCCCGTAAAGCATTAAAAGGCTGTGACGCATCTCGAAAGCGAATGATAGAAAGTAATCTTCGCCTGGTTGTAAAAATAGCTCGCCGTTATAATAATCGTGGTTTAGCATTATTAGACTTGATCGAAGAAGGCAACTTAGGCTTAATTCGTGCGGTTGAAAAATTTGATCCTGAAAGAGGGTTTAGATTCTCTACCTACGCAACATGGTGGATCAGGCAGACGATAGAACGCGCTATAATGAATCAAACACGCACGATACGGTTGCCTATTCATGTAGTTAAAGAATTAAATGTTTATTTAAGAACAGCGCGAGAGTTAGCTCAGCAATTGGATCATGAACCAACAGCAGAAGAGATTGCAGCTAAACTTGATCGTCCCGTTGAAGACGTGTCAAAAATGTTGCGCTTAAATGAACGTATAAGCTCAGTAGACACACCGATTGGTGGTGAATCAGACAAAGTTTTATTAGATGTTATTGCCGACGATCGCTTAAAAGGACCAGAGCTTAAAACAACAAATGACGATATAAACGATAATATTGTCCATTGGTTAGAACAACTTAATCCAAAGCAACGTGAGGTTTTAGCTCGTCGTTTTGGTTTGTTAGGCTATGAGCCTTCTACGCTAGAGAATGTAGGTAAAGAAATAGGGCTTACAAGAGAACGTGTGCGCCAAATACAAGTAGAAGCTTTACGTAGATTAAAAGATATGGCTTTGCATGAAGGGTTAAACATGGAGTCTCTGTTTCAAGTAGAAGAACACTAGTTTTTTACAAAATATCAAAAAAAGCCGGTGTTAATTACCGGCTTTTTTTGGCTAAAATATATAGTAATCTATCTTTTCCTGGCTTTGGATGGCCTGACTAAAATGTATTGAGTGTTCATCGATTGAATATAAATTTTTTTTAAAGATAGCGATTATCTTTACATTACTTAATGTCCCCCTTATATCGGCAAACCAGCCGGAAGCCCCTATTCAAAAAGAATTTAAGCAAGAGAAAACCATTCTTCTGCGTACACCTCCTCCTCATTCTCAAGGCTACTTTGTATCGGAAGTTCTGACCAAGCTTTATAAAAACCTCGGATACCAGGTGGAGTTTATCAATGTTCCAGGTATTCGAGAGTTAGAATTAGCGGAAAAATCGATGCTGTCAGGCGTTCTCGCTAGAGATAATATTATTGAACAAAAGTATAAAGAACTGACAAGAGTCGACTTTTCACTTTTTGAATATCAAATTATTTTAACCGGCGACCGTAGAGTGTGTGGATATTGCTTACCTGAGCATATTGATATTATTGCTTACCCTAATGGACTTGAAGTCTTTCCAGAGATTATAAATAAGTATTTTAAAGACCCTAAAGTGATGACGCTAACGGATACAAAAGATGTTGAAGAAGTTGTTTTAAAGCAACGATTGCCAGCTTTTTTAAATGCAAATATCGATTATTCTGAGCAACTTAATGTTAGCCCACACATTGTTAAACATATTTTAGAGGTTCGCTCTGATTACCATTATCTTTCTCCAAAATATGCCTTTTTAAAGCCGGCATTAGAGGAAGGTCTGAACGAAATGCAGTCGAGTGGAGAGTTAACTGCTTTAAAGAATAAGTTCGCGATAGAGTCATATGCCAAACCTACTCAATTACCTAATAACGTTAGTATAAAAGCAGTAAGCGGAAACTGGGAAGAATATACAGAAGTTGACGGTAGTGGTGTCTATTGGAGAATGGTAGACAGTGGGTTTGGTAAAAGTAGAAAGCTTGAAAAGGAAGCAACCTCTTGGCTCCGCGCTGTTCGGTTATTTGAAGAACAAAAAGCGGATGTTTTAGTAGGCACTTACAAAAATTCACTTCCTGGTTATTTACCTTCAAAGTACCACATTGATTATGAAACAGAAGTCTACGCCTTTACGCATGATGAGGAAACGCTAACTAGGTTTAAAAACAACGATAAAGACTTAACTGTATGTGCATCAGAAACATACGAACTAGTGGTTAGTAAATTGCCTTCGAAAACTTCAATTTATAATTCCGACTTCTTTATGTGTGAGCAGTTGTTTACAAATAAAAGAGTAGACGTTTTGATTGAATATCCTTATAACGTCCCATCCTATTTTGATACTTACAAATACACTCAGTTCCATGAGTCTTTGCCATTATTTTTGCTATTTCACAACAATGAAAAAGGCCGTGCTTTGAAGGACTGGTTTGATAAAGGTATAGAGAAGACCAGGAGAGAGAACCAATTGTCCCAGCACTTTTTATCTTTACAAGATTATAAAAATGCTAGGATTGAAGCCTCTAAGGTCAACTAAGTTTAATCAGAAGACCTTAAGCCTATTAGAAGGCTAAAAGTTTATTGATACCCCTTAAGCTATTTAAGGGTTTGCTTTAATTTGCTTATTAATTCCCATGCTTGTCGTGGCGAAAGGTCATCAAGTTCTGTATCTGATATAACATCAGCAACTTGTAACTTCGACATTTCCATCATTGACAGAGGTTTTGCTTGTGCGTTTGTAGGGGATTGTTCAGCGTACACTTCATTATTAAGCTCTTCTTGTGGGTTCTTCATTTCCAACTGGTGAAGTTTCCTTTTAGCGTAGTGTAAAACCTCTTTTGGCAACCCTGCCAATTTAGCCACTTGTATCCCAAAGCTTTTACTGGCTGCTCCTTCTTGTACAGCGTGCATAAATATTATGTCATCACCGTGTTCCTGCGCATCTAGGTGGACATTAACTACGCCTTCATGGTCCTCAGCAAATTCAGTCAATTCAAAGTAGTGCGTTGCAAATAGTGTTAGGGAGTGAAGTTTAGAAACTAAATAATCCGCCGTCGCCCAAGCTAAACTTAGGCCATCATAGGTACTTGTACCTCTGCCAATTTCATCCATCAAAACCAGAGAGTTTGGAGTTGCGTTGTGCAATATGTTTGCAGTTTCTGTCATTTCCACCATAAATGTGGAACGACCCGAAGCAAGGTCATCCGATGCGCCAATACGAGTAAATATCCTATCTAATTCGCCAATTTCAGCAGACTCTGCAGGTACGTAACAACCAATGTTAGCCATTAGCGATATTAGCGCTATTTGTCTCATGTAGGTCGATTTACCACCCATGTTTGGCCCTGTAATTACTGCAAGTCGACGGTCAACATTGAGGCTGACTGGGTTGGCAATAAATGGGTCGGACATCACCTGTTCAACAACAGGGTGACGACCGCCTTCAATATTAATACTTCGGCCGTGCACTAAAGTTGGTTTGTTATAGTTTAGGGATTCTGCTCGTTCAGAAAAATTACAAAGTACATCCAGTTGAGCAATACCTTCAGACGTATATTGCAGTGGCTCTATAACATCATTGAGCTTGGTAATGAGTTCGTCATACAACTTCTTTTCTAGCGCTAGTGAGCGACTTTGACTGGTGAGGACTTTTTCTTCATGCGCTTTTAACTCAGGAACAATGTAACGTTCATTGTTTTTTAACGTTTGACGACGAATATAATGATCTGGAACCTGCGCCGAATTTGCTTTGCTTACGTCTATAAAAAAGCCGTGCACTCTGTTGTAACCAACTTTAAGAGTGGCAATACCAGTTTGCTCGCGTTCTCTTGCTTCAAGCTCTTCGACAAAGCGAGTTGCACCTGCGCTAAGTTCCCTAAGTTCGTCTAGGCTTTCATCAAAGCCAGGCTTAATGACTCCACCATCACGGATTAATACTGGTGGACTTTCAATAATTGCCGACTCCAACAGTAATGCTACGTCAGGTAACTCTTGAATATTTTGCTTAAGGGCATTGAGCCTTGCGGACTTTGTATTTGTCAGTGAAGACTTTAAGTCAGGTATAATTACTAGCGCATTTCTCAATCTAGCCAAGTCTCTTGGTCTAGCGGAGCGTAGTGCTAGCCGTGCAACAATTCGTTCTATGTCGCCAATTTGCTTTAAAAAGCCTTGAACTTCTCCGAAACGGTCGCTAACTAACAGTTCTTCAACGGCGTCCAGTCTAGCTGAAACTTCAAGTTGCTCTCGACTCGGCATGTGGATCCAACGCTTCAACAATCTACTGCCCATTGGCGTCGCCGTTTTATCCAAAATTTGGGCTAACGTATTGTCTAATCCACCAGATAGATTTTGTGTAAGCTCTAAGTTTTTTCGGGTAGCTGAGTCTATCAATATACAACTTTGTAATGACTCTACCGTTAGACTTCTAATATGCGGTAGTGCTGTGCGTTGGGTATCTTTTACATATTGCATCAAGCAACCGGCGGCACATAAACCAACAGAGTATTCCATAACGCCAAAGCCAGTTAGCTCTTTAGTTTTGAATTGTTGATTTAGAACTCTATGAGCCGTTTGTAAATCAAATTCCCAGTCGGGTCTGCGTCTAGCACCTTTAGCTCGGACCACGCCATGCAATTCAGTGACGGACTCTGCATATAACAGTTCGGCAGGAGACAGCCTAGTTAAAGTAGCACTTAAATCGCCAATATTTGAAAATTCATTCAATAAAAAACGTCCGCTATTAATGTCTAAATAAGCTAGCCCAAATAAAGTATCAGATTTAGTTTTCTGCTCAAAAACAGCAGCAATTAAATTGTCTTGTCTGTCAGGAAGTAGGTTTTCGTCAGTCACAGTACCTGGTGTTACAATTCTTACGACCTTTCGGTCCACAGGCCCCTTGCTTGTAGCCGGATCACCAACTTGTTCGCAAATTGCGACTGATTGTCCCATTTGAACTAATCGAGATAAATAATTATCCACCGCATGATAAGGCACACCTGCCATTGGGATTGGCTGACCGTGCGCGGTACCTCTTTTTGTTAGTGAAATATCAAGTAGTTCTGATGCTCGTTTGGCATCATCAAAAAAGAGTTCATAAAAGTCACCCATTCTATAAAATAGCAGGACGTCTTGATGATCCTTCTTTAACTTTAAAAACTGTTGCATCATTGGCGTTTGTGCCGAAATACTCGCTTCACTGTATAAATCAATCATTTTTGCGGTGAACTGATGGTTGTCTCATAATGTTGTATATTGTCACAGATCGATCCACTGCTGTCTCGTAAAATTTAAAATCTATGGAATTGCATTCAATAAAATTAGGCCCGTTAAAATGCTTATTAATATAAAGCTCATTAATGAAAAGTTATTTAATAAGGCTGGGCGCTAAAAGTTAGAAACAAGTGTTCCATAAACATAAGGCTAAACGGAAGATGCAAAAGCGCACAGAGATACTAGAAAACTTAGCTGCACTATTAATAAAAAGAAAATGGACAGTTACCACTGCCGAGTCATGCACAGGCGGTGGAATTTCCAGTGCCATAACCGAACTGGCTGGCAGTTTCTGGATATTTTGAACAGGCGTTTATTACTTATAGTAACTCTTCAAAACAAAACCTAGTTGGTGTAAAAGAAGATACTTTAATTACGCATGGGGCCGTATCCGAACAAACCGTAAAGGAAATGGCAAAGGGTGCATTGATAAAGGCTGGTGCGAATGTTTCCATAGCCGTAAGTGGTATTGCGGGTCCTGGTGGCGGTACAGAAAACAAACCAGTTGGAACAGTTTGGTTTGCTTTTGCTGTTAGGGATGACAACACTGACAACAGTAAAATAGAACTGTTTAGTGAGCATCGGTTATTTGATGGTGATCGTATTTTAGTCCGAGAGAGTGCGATAAATTTTTCTTTAAATCAGTTGGTTAGTGTAATTTCTTAGAAAAACACTAAAAAAAATCTCATACAGTATTGATACTGTTTAATTATACAGTATACTCGTTTCATAAATTTTGGCTTACCGCCATGACATAGTAATTCTGGAGAAATAAATGGACGCGAATAAAGAAAAAGCACTTGGTGCTGCGTTACAGCAAATCGAACGTCAGTTTGGTAAAGGTTCTATCATGAAGTTAGGTGATAGTAAGGCACTAGATATTGAATCAATATCTACAGGCTCTTTAGGACTTGATATTGCTTTAGGCATAGGCGGTTTACCATGTGGTCGTATTATTGAAATTTATGGACCAGAGTCATCAGGTAAAACAACATTAACATTACAAGTTATTGCCCAGGCCCAAAAGGAAGGTAAAACTTGTGCATTCGTTGACGCTGAGCACGCGCTTGATCCAATTTACGCTGCTGCGTTAGGTGTTAATGTTGATGATTTACTGGTATCTCAACCAGATACAGGTGAGCAAGCATTAGAAATTACAGACATGTTAGTTCGCTCAGGCGCAGTTGACGTGCTTATTGTTGACTCCGTGGCAGCACTTACTCCAAAGGCCGAAATTGAAGGTGACATGGGTGATTCACACATGGGTCTTCAAGCTCGTCTAATGTCACAAGCATTACGTAAGCTTACTGGTAATATCAAACGTTCAAATACTCTATGTATTTTCATCAACCAAATTCGTATGAAAATTGGTGTTATGTTTGGTAACCCTGAAACAACAACGGGTGGTAACGCCTTAAAATTCTATGCCTCAGTTCGTTTAGATATTCGTCGTATTGGCTCTGTAAAAGAGGGTGATGAAATCATTGGTAATGAAACTCGGGTTAAGGTTGTTAAAAACAAAGTAGCACCGCCGTTCAAACAAACTGAATTCATTATCATGTATGGTAAGGGCATCTCTAAAGAAGGTGAACTTATAGACTTAGGCGTTAAGAATAACGTAGTTGATAAAGCCGGTGCATGGTATGCGTATAACGGAAGTAAAATTGGCCAAGGTAAAGCAAACTGTATTAAGTTCTTAAAAGAAAACACAGAGATTGCGGAAGAGATTGAAGCTAAGCTTAGAGATATGTTACTTCTTCAAGCGACCATCAAAGATGAAGTTGCTGAAGATAAAGACGCAAGTTTAGAAGGCTAATTTACACCCTCAAAAGTTGACCCTGCAAAAGTCGCCTCAGTTCAAGGCGGCTTTTTTATGCCTAAAATTTATAACCAGTTTGTTTAGAAACGATATTGAGTAGTAAAAGAATATGACGCTTGATCTTGTTTGGCCTGCCAGCCAGACCATAACTCGCGGTTTTTGTTTTCACTTTTAGTAATCGTAATTTCGGCACCAATTTGCAAGGACTTTGAAGCTTGGTAACGATAGCTAGCCGTTACGCTATTACCCTTACTTTCATTTGGATCGTAAGGAGTGACGTCGTTGTCTGTTACGCTAAACTTATCATACCTTATGCTAGCTCTATGCTTATTTAGTTTATAGTGGGCTAACAAGTACCAAGAAGAGAAATCATTGTGCACGCCGTTCTGTCTGTCACCCATTTCCGTATCTCCAGACATATATTGCCCTAATAGCCTAAATTGAGGCGTTAACTTATGTAAAAAAGAAGCGGAGATAAAGCGAGTCCGCCAGCCGTACTGCATATCAGTTTCAATTGAAAATGGATCGGCCTTATTATCATAATAATAGACTCTTACGTCTGTGCTTCTTTGATATTGAACATGACCTCCGACGTAGTAACCCACTCGACCGTCAGTTTCATCATTTATATCTACATAACTTGGATTAGGGTTTTCAACAGGCTGGAACTGGAAGTAATTGGCAAAGTGCACTTTTTCGCCGACAACAGACTGGCGGTTATGGATAGCCCAGCCTCGCCATGCTAATAGCGATGCCACGCCATCATTTTGCACATAAGCTGATATAACGCCGGTATAACTAAAGTTACTATTGTACTTTCTACCAGGGCGTTTGAATTGCCACTCGAATCCTAAGGGCTTTATTTCTTCCCCAACCCAACTGTTTATTGCTGAAAAGTTGAATGTGTAAGGACTTGTCCACCCAATATCTGAGTTTTCTAACGAAAATTGAGGATAAAAATAGCCAACTTTAACTTGATGTTTTAATCCTTGGCTTAGAGGCTGATAATTTATGTAAGCCTCGTTAAAACCTAATTTACTGTCACCGTCTGGGGTATATTGAATCGTTGAAATAATAGAAAAGTCGGTTGATATGTCGACATTTACTTCTGTTAGAACTTGATCTAACGTTAACTGAAAATCGTCACTGTAGCGATGTACCCCAACGCCTTTATCTAACCATGATTTTAGCCAGTCTGTTTCGTTGTTATTTATACGAAGGCTAGCTTCTACCAGAGACTTTGTCGAAATTTCTGCGGCGACATTTATGCTAGCGATTAATGCAAGGCTAGTAATGATATAAGGTAGGTTTTTTATTTTCATTCTAACTTTTAAATACACCGTTGTTATCCTGTAACCAGGATTCTAGAATGTGAGCCTCTACCGGTCTGCTGATGAAGTACCCTTGTGCAGTTTCAACATTCAGTTTTCTTAATGCGGTTAAACTGCCGTTATCTTCTACGCCTTCAGCTACTATTGTCATGCCTAGGTTATGGGCTAGGCTAGTAATGGACTTAACGATTATCAAGTCATCTTTATTGGTAGCTAAATCTAATACAAATGATTTATCTATTTTTAACTCATCTACAGGTGCTCTTTTTAGTTGTTCCATAGAAGAATAGCCAGTGCCAAAGTCATCGATTGAAAGCTTGATTGACATGTTTTTAAGCATGTTTAATGCAAGCATAGCTTTGTCTGGGTCAGACATAATAGCACTCTCAGTGACTTCAAGAATTAATGAGCTTGGAGCTACAGAGTACTTTTCTAATAGATTGCTGACAAAAGGCGGAAGCTCCAAATCAGAGACATCAACGGCAGAGATATTGACGGCCATCTTAATGTCAAAACCGATCTCTCTTAAACGAACGTGTTCCTGTAGTGCCGTTTCAATAGCCCAATGAGTAAGGTGCCTAATATTACCTGTTTGTTCTGCAAGAGGTATAAACTCATCCGGAAATATAAAACCATGCTCAGGGTGTTTCCACCGAACCAAAGATTCAACGCTTACCACTTTCCCGCTCGCGACATCTATTTTAGGTTGATAGTTTAGAGTGAGTTGGCCTTCTTCAATTGCTTGTTTTAATTCCGTCATTAAGCTTAATCTAACAACAGAGTATTTGTTATTAGACTCTTTATATCTTGTAACGCTGTGGTGTTGTTCTTTAGATTCATACAAAGCGATGTCGGCATATTGCATCAGCTTTTCGCTAACCTTTGTATCATTAGGGTAAAGTGAAACACCAATACTGACGGAGACATCTAGCGCGATCTCGTTTACGACAAAAGGACGATCAAAAAGGTGGTCAATTTGATTTGCAGCGACCAAGGCTTCTTGTTCGTTTTCAATGACGATATAAGCAGCAAACTCATCGCCGTCTAAATAAGCCAAAAACATGTTTCGTTGAGCGTTATCTTCAAGTCGCTTCGCTATTGCTTTTATGACTTCATCGCCAAATTCATGACCCAACGTATCGTTAATGTCTTTGAAGCGATCAACATCCATCCAAAGTACCGCGAATGTATGATTTTCATATGTTGCAATCTGCTTTTTGATTTGCGACGAAAAGTAGATCCTATTAGGCAATCCAGTTAAAGGATTATAATAGGCTAGCTTATGGTTTTCCTTTTCTCGTTTTTGGATTGCGCTCTGCATACCTGCTAATGCAAATGATAGGGTTTCTACCTCTGACAATGTCTTATCGTGCTCAATAACGGGATATTCTCCCTTTCTAATCTGATTGGCTACGTT
Source organism: Psychrosphaera haliotis (assembly GCF_009728465.1). Lineage (GTDB taxonomy): Bacteria > Pseudomonadota > Gammaproteobacteria > Enterobacterales > Alteromonadaceae > Psychrosphaera > Psychrosphaera haliotis. Next base: position 280,891 of record NZ_WOCD01000005.1, on the reverse strand, counting down.
TGCCAGTAGACGAAGAGGTTTCGCAATGCTTTTAGAAAATGAGAAGGTTAAAAAAGAGATTAATACCATAATAATGGCAATGGCCGCAGAGAGTTGAAGAATCAGTTGGTCATAATTTAGGTGAGCTTTTGACTCAGGAAGTGTAAAGAATACATTGATAGGTTTTTCATTTAGTTCACCTAGGTATGATTGGTAAGAGATACTTGGCTTGTTATCTAAAAAAACTAAGTTTGAGTTCTTTATTTTAGAGCTAGCAGTTAACGGCACTAAGTCCGTAAACGCACTTGTTAGTTGTTCTGGTTGTACGTTATCAATCGTACTTGCTTGCACTGTATTAGCGTAACGCACACTTAATTCAAAGTTAGTAATGGACTTTATATCTTTAGAAAATAAGCTAGAAACGTTTAACCCAGCGATTATATAGGCGTTTGGTTTAGGGATCCGTTCTACTTCTTTAATTGCTTGTATTGATATTAAGTATAGGTTTCCGTTAATTAGACCGAAGCGCAAATTATTATTTAGTGGACCTATGTCCATAGGCTCTTCTAATATCTGCGTGCTAACAACGGGTTGCCTATTTTGATCAATAACTGCCATGAAATCTGAATTAAGACGACTCTGATAATTAACCAATGCCACTTGAAGAGATGTTGGATCTTTTTTTCCGCCTAAAATTAAGCTCTTTAGGCTAAAGTTTTTACTTGCAGCCTCTAAACCTCTATTTAGACCTACCGCTTCAGACTCTAAGCGATAAAGAAGCACAGAATGTGAGCTTTCAAATTGAGCATCAATCTGTTTAGTCGAGTGCTCATAGGTTTGTTGTAAAGTAACGGCTAGAACGGAACTAACCGTAATAATTAACGCGAACAGGAAAAGGAAAAAATTACGATTTTGTAACGAGCGAAAATTAATAAGCATCAAATTCATCGCCTTCGTCAAAACCGTCGGTAGCTCTCAATAGAGGCTGTTTTAATGACATTGTAATATTTTTGTTGTCAGTTATTTTAACTGTCTTAATAAGCTCACTGTCTTCAAATTGCAATAACGGATTGTGTAGTCGAAGCTCATAGTCACCGGCTGGCAATTCTAGTTGAACAAAACCAGATTCATTAGTTTTAGCAAAGTAAGGGGTATCGACCACATAAACATACCCCAACATCCAGTCATGTATATTACAGCCCAGAGTTACGGTTCCAGCTTTATCAAATGGAATGGGCTCTGGCTTCTCCTCTTTGTATAACCTAAGCTCAAACTTTTTTGCTTCAGAAAAGGAGTAAACATGGTGTTTTACATTATCCGCATTTGGGAAGCTAATTTCCGCACCCATTTGAGCCATTAAAATATGAGGTGAGAATTGCGTATCAATTTGTTGAACTACTTGGGGTTCCGGTGCAGTAGCGTAACCGGTTTTTGGAATATTTGTAGGTATTAACGATATGCCTACATTTGGAACTGATTGATGCTCAGTAGACAGCACTAATATGTCTACTTTATGAGAGGTAGCAGCGCTGACGGAAAAGCTACTAACTAACAATAAGGTGCTGAAAGACAACAAGACTGAAAAAAAAGTGAATCGCATAAATACCCCAATAAAATCGCTCATAACCAGTGTACTGACATTACTGACTGTAGGCAAAAAATAAATAGATGTAGCGATATTGAGTAATTATTTTTATTAAAACGGCATGCTCTCAATAGAGGATTGTTATTAAAAACATGCCTTTGCTAAGGTTTACAGTGGTTACTTTATTAAATCAAAATCTGATTTAAGGATATTGATGATTTCTTCTTTTGGGTTTTCAGATAATTGAATTGTGCGACCTGTAATTTTCTCAGCTATGTTTCTATATGTTCTAGAAACGTCCATTAAAGCTTCTGCGGGTAGTGCGTTATTTTTTGCCAACGCTTCACGCTCTGGCATACGATTTTTGTTAAGTAAAATATCTGGATCTGGGAAGTGATTCAAAAGCATCTGTCTGAAGCCTTCTTTAGAGTTCTCTACTATATTGCCATTGTTATATTCTGCCGTATCCCAAATACGCGAAGAGTCTGGTGTGCCTACTTCATCCATATAAATTAGCTTATCGGTACCAGCAGAATTTTTAACGTAGCCAAACTCAAATTTTGTATCTACAAATGTTTGATCTATTTTTGCTAGCTCTGTGCTAATTAAGTCAAAACCTTCCAGTAAAAGACGTTGATAAAGGCTAACATCTTCTTTTGACTTAAAATTAAAGGCATCAAAATTATCGATAATATCTTTATTCGCAATGTTGGCATCATCAGCTTCAGGCACATTAGGTATACCTTTTAAGATACCTTTGGTTGATGGCGTAATGAGTTTTTCTGGTAGCTTTTGGTCTTTGCTCAATCCTTCTGGAAGAGTAATACCGCAAAATTCGCGTTCGCCTTTTTCATAGCTTCTCCACATAGAGCCTGTAATGTACTGCCGAGCAATGGCTTCTATCATGACTGGTTTTGCTTTTTGGACTATCCAAACAAAAGGGTGAGGGATATCTAAAATATGACTATCAGCAAGACCATGTTGCTTAAACAAGCTGAACCAATGATTTGAAATTGCATTTAGTGCTGCACCTTTACCTGGTACACCTTGTAATCCACCTTCACCATGCCAAACACAATCAAAAGCTGAGATACGATCGCTAATAACCATAATTGCTAGCGGTGTATTGGGCTCTACGTCATAGTTCTTCTCAGCAATAAGGCGTTGGCTATCTTCAGCCTTTAACCAATATACAGATCGGACTTTACCGCTGTGTACAGGTAAGTTTGTTTTGATAGGAAGATCATCATTTACAGCAAGTACAGATTGAGCCAAATTCATTGAGAGGGAATCCATTAATGTGAGGAAGCAAATTTGGCTTTAAAGTCTATCAAAATGAACACCGAAATAGAAAACAAAAAAGGCCGCTGAGCGACCTTTTTTTATCAAATCTAATAATTGCAGCTTAAAGCTTAAATTTGGACGCCGCTTCAAGTAGATCATCAGACAGTGTATGGAGACTCTTCGATACGTCCCTAATACCATCCAACGCTTCAAGAGAGCTACCAATTGACTGGTTCATATCGTTCACGTTTGTCATTACCGTATTCGCAACAGAAGTTTGCTCTTCAGTAGCTGTCGCTATTTGAGTATTTAAACCGTTGATCGTATTAATGTGTCCAGCGATTTTATTAACGGACTTGCCTGTTTGCGCAGCATATTCTTCGTTGCGCTCAGCTTGAGCACTTGCACTTTCCATCGAGTCAACTGAAGCTGTTGCAGCTTCCGTTAACGCATTTAATAACTCTCGAATCTCAGTTGTAGATTTTGATGTTCTTGAAGCTAGCTCTCGGACTTCATCTGCTACAACCGCAAAACCTCGACCTTGTTCACCGGCTCTCGCAGCTTCAATTGCGGCGTTAAGGGCCAGTAAGTTTGTTTGTTCAGCGATTGACGTTATTACGTCTAGAATTTGATTAACGTTTTGGGTGTCTTGCGCTAACTTATGGATAACTGAAGATGCACCTTTAATCTCGTTGTTTAGAGCTTGAGATACCGCCATTGACTGGTTCAAGATATCTAAACTTTGATTGGCTTCGTTTCTCTGCGTTTTCCGTTGCTACTGCTGCTTCATTAGCTGAGTTAGAAATCTCATTAACACTTTGGTTCATCTCTTCCATGGATTGTTTAACCATCTCCGAGTCTTCACTTTGCTTATGCATTGCGGATTCGGCAACTTCCATACGTTGTATTAATCGAGTGGAATTATCTAAAAGCGGTTGTACTACAGCCATTACGTCACTGATTGCGGCTCTTAGTACTTCCATAAAACCATTGAAGTTTTTCGACATTTGGCCAATTTCATCTTCGCTTCGAACGTCTAGCGTTGATTTCAAATCGCCATCGCCTTTAGCAAGCTCACCTAGCGTTTCTGCAGCATCTGATGCTGCTTGTCGTATAACACGACCAATGAATACACCAAGCAGTACAATAAGAATTACTAATACCACTGAGACTGCAATACTTTGCATTATGGTATTTTCAGACCGTTCTTTTGCATTTTCTGCAAGCTCGACATACTCACGGTCTGATTGGGATTTATATTGCTCTAAATTGTCATTTAGTTGTTTAAACAACTCTGCTTTTTCAGAAGACTTTTGTTGAATGACAGAGAAGTCGGCATCTCCGCTCAAGAAAGAGGTAACTATTTCTTGAGCTATCGTATTGTATTGATCAAGGGTTTCTTCAAAAGTTTCTAATTTCGCACGATTGGCTCGGTCCAATTTAAGAATGCTTTCAATATTCTTTTAAGAACTTGATATTCTTCATTAGCTTTTGAAATTAGCTCTTCATCTCCAAACGAGACGGCTTGGCTATACAACTCATCAATACGATTTATGATAAATGAATTAGCTGTGGATATTTTAGCGATTTGATACCGACGATCTTTTAGATCATCAATATTTTTATTGTTTTCCTGACTCGCTAGGGCATTTAAAACAATTACAATAATCAGTGCAATTAATGCAATTAATGTAATGACATTAATCTTAATGAAAACGCTGAGATTTTGAAATTTATTCACACTTCATCTACCTATTGTTTTGTCGAGAGCATTTAGTATATCGGCGCTTGCCGCTAGCCCTTTAATAATAAAGGGCTGTTTAATGTTCGTCTGGTTGTAATTTAACCATAACTACTTGTAACGACTTAAGTTTAGACAAAGAATCCAATTCAACAAGGCAAACTAAAAAATAAATATTTAGCTGCGTATTCCAATTCCTTTGTTAATAAGTGTCATCGCAATTGTAAAGAATATAACTACAAAGCCCACAATCATTGATATAGCGACTGAAAGGTCAACATCTGACACGCCTAGGAATCCGTACCTAAAAGCGTTAACCATATATACAATTGGGTTTATTTTAGAAACAGACTGCCAAAACTCAGGCAATAAACTCAAGCTATAGAAAACGCCACCAAGATAAGTCAGTGGGGTTAGAATAAAAGTAGGTATAATTGAGATATCGTCAAATGAATTAGCAAAAATAGCGTTAATTAACCCAGCTAAGGAAAACACCATAGAGGTCATTAGCACAGTAATAATTAATGTAAGTACACTGTGTATTTGAATATCAACAAACAATAGCGATACACACGTTACGATTAAGCCAACCAGCAAACCTCGCAACATTCCGCCGCCAATAAAGCCAAGTACAATGACAAAGTTTGGAACCGGTGCTACGAGCATTTCCTCAATGTTTCGCTGGAATTTTGCACTATAAAAGGAACTTGCCACATTTGAATACGAGTTAGTGATCACCGACATCATGATTAAACCCGGGACAATAAAAGACATGTAGTCAAATCCGCCCATTTGGCCAATTCTAGAACCTATTAGATTACCAAAAATAACGAAATACAATGTCATCGTAATAGCAGGTGGCACTAGGGTTTGAACCCATATTCTTAGAAATCGAGTGCACTCTTTTATTAATATAGCTCTTAACGCTACTGAATAACTGCCCATTACGCGTTTGCTCCTTTTTTACCGTCTTCTACTAATCGAACAAATAACTCTTCTAATCGATTGGCTTTATTTCGCATACTTAGAACTTGAATACCTTGCTCTGTTAATTGAGTAAATACACTGTTCAAGCCTTGCTCTTTAAGTACTTCCACTTCGATAGTATGGTTGTCTTTAATATTTGTATTAAATCCAGCAATTGTTGGTTCTTTGTCAAACTCGGCGGTATCTAGTACAAAAGTTTCCACGTTCAATTTAGACAAAAGGCTTTTCATCGAAGTGTTTTCACCAATAACGCCTTTATCAATAATCGCAATATTGCGACAAAGCATTTCTGCTTCTTCAAGATAATGGGTTGTCAAAATGATGGTAATGCCTTCTTTATTAAGCTTTTGCAGGGCATCCCACATACTGCGTCGAATTTCTATATCTACGCCAGCGGTTGGTTCGTCTAAAATCAATAGCTTTGGCTCATGCATTAAGGCTCTTGCTATCATTAGTCGTCGTTTCATACCGCCAGATAATGTGCGAGCTTGAGAGTCTTTTTTCTCCCAAAGATCAGTTTGTTTTAAGTACTTTTCTGCACGCTCAAGGGCAACTTTGCGTTCTACGCCATAATATCCAGCTTGGTTAACAACAATTTGCAGCACCGTTTCAAACTGGTTAAAGTTAAATTCCTGCGGTACTAAACCGATATGAGACTTAGCGTCTTCAAGGCTGGAGTCAATGTCATGGCCAAATACTTTCACGCTTCCTGAAGATTTGTTTACCAATGAGCTAATCACACCAATAGTCGTAGACTTACCAGCGCCATTTGGGCCTAACAGTGCAAAAAAGTCGCCTTCTTCCACCGTTAGATTAATACCTTTTAAAGCCTCTACCGTTCTGTTTTTTGACTGATAGGTCTTTTTTAAATCTTTTATTTCTAATGCAAACATAGAATTCAAGTTTCTCTGTATATTTGATTAACGAGTATAGCCCCATCTAGGAACTAGTGATTGTTCAATATTTAAATGATCCATGACTCTAGCAACCATAAATTGAACAAGGTCTTTAATTTCTTTGGGATGATGATAGAAACCCGGTGCCGCAGGCATAATTGTTACACCTAGGTTAGACAATTTCAGCATATTTTCTAAATGAATAGATGAAAATGGTGTTTCGCGCGGTACAAGGATCAATTGACCCCGTTCTTTTATCACTACGTCAGCGGCTCTTTCAATTAGGTTGTCTGAGCTGCCAGTTGCTATTGCCGATAGTGTACCGGTAGAGCAGGGCAGCACTACCATTTGTTTTGGCGCTGCTGAGCCTGACGCTGGCGGGCTAAACCACTCTTCTTTGCCAAGCACTATAACTTGACCTGGTTTTGCTGAAAAATGGGTTTGGCACCATTGTGTGGACTGAGTCGGTGCGCTTGGCATGTCTAACGACATTTCGGTTTTTAAAACTACCTTTGCAGCCGATGAAAGCAAAAGATAAATCTGGATGTTTTATCAACGAGCTGTTGAATAAGCTCAAATGCATAAGGCGCACCTGAGGCTCCAGTCATCGCAATTGTTATACGGCGATCAAACTCAGAACTATTAAATGAGCTGTCTGAGGTGCTATTAAAAGTGTTGCTACTTTGTTCAGTCATAAAGACGATTAGCCTTGCTGTAAAATTACATTCTTAAGTTTTTGATGGATACCACCAAAACCGCCATTACTCATGACAACAATATGGTCATTAGGCTCTAAGAGTTCAACCACATGCTGGATAATAGCATCTATACTGTTGAAAATATTTAAGTGTGTTTGATTTTCAGCTAAATCAAGTGACCAGTTTTTATCTGTATTTAAAACCAAGACCTCGTCAGCATCTTGCCATGAAGACGCAAGCGTTGAATTGTGAACACCCATCTTCATGGTATTTGAGCGAGGCTCCAAAATCGCAATTATTCTATTGCTGCCTACTTTAGCTCTTAAGCCTTCCAACGTGGTTTTAATGGCGGTAGGGTGGTGAGCAAAGTCATCATAAAGTGTTATATCATTATGCTCGAGTAGCACTTCCATTCGGCGTTTTGCGTTAGTAAAAGCACTTAACGCCTGCACACAGTGTGTGATTTCCATGCCGCAATGTCTGGCAGCGGCAAGAGCGGCCAAACCGTTATGTATATTGTGTAAGCCCGTTAAAGACCACTTCACCGTACCAATACTTTCACCGTTTAATAGAACTTCAAAGTGACTACCATCTTTAAGGCCATGCTCATTAGGAATGACATTTACCTGCCAGTGCGCCGCAGTTGATTTAGTTTTACCTGAGGCCTCAACGCTTTCTATTGGACTCCAACAGCCCATTTCTAAGGTTTCTTTTATATATTGATCTTCAGGATTAGTGATCAGCAAACCGTTATTAGGCAATATTCTCATCAAGTGATGGAACTGCGTTTTAATCGCCTCAATATCTTTAAATATATCGGCATGATCAAACTCAAGGTTGTTAATGATCAATGTTTTAGGAAGGTAGTGAACAAACTTGCTGCGCTTATCAAAAAACGCGGTGTCATATTCATCGGCTTCTATAACAAAGAACGGACTGTCACCTAATCTCGCGGAAACATCAAAATTGCCAGGTACGCCACCTATCAAATAACCAGGGTTCATTCCACAGGATTCCAATAGCCAAGCTACCATTCCCGAGGTGGTTGTTTTACCGTGGGTTCCTGATGCTGCAACTATCCATCTATTTTGCAATACTTCCCGCTTAAGCCACTCTGGACCTGAGGTATAAGCTAGGTTTCGTGCCAATACATACTCTACGGCAGGGTTCCCTCTAGACATAGCGTTGCCAATAATGACTAAATCAGGTTCTGACTTAAATTGTGCCTCATCCCAGCCTTTAGTTAGTTCGATGCCAAGTTGCTCTAACTGAGTCGACATTGGCGGATAAACATTTAAATCTGATCCTGTGACTTTGTGACCTAGTTGTTTGGCGATGGCGGCAATACCGCCCATAAAGGTGCCGCAAATACCTAAAATATGAATATGCATAATACACTACTGCTTAAATTGGAGAGCCTGGTGGCATTGTACTGAGATCTACCAAGGGTAGCCATTTTCTATGTTCAAAATACCATGATAAGTGATGACTGAGTAGGCGGTAAAAGCCTCGTTGGCCCGAACTTGCGTTATGGGACTCTTTTTTAAGCCACTCATTTAGCTGCGACAACTCATTGAATAAATCACTCTTTACTTCAATAGGAGTAGACTCAGCAAGCAAACGACTCATCATCAGTTCAATAGTAACAGCATTAACTCGTTGCTGAACCGCGGAGTTTAGCCCGGCGCTTGACGGTTGCTTTATAGTATTTTGTAATATTGTTTGTAAATACTCACCTACCGTCCAGTATTTACTATTCAGGTTAGATTGCTGTGCTATTCGAGTGAGCCTAGCGCTATTTAGTAATGCGGATAATGTATGGTTTGCAGCGGCTGACGCGAGTGTCACCGGATCAAAAGCTAATCCCGTTTTCGTGGGACCGCTCTCTCTATTGCGGTAATTACCATATGCCTTAGGTGGAATTAAACTAATAATAGATTTAGGTAAGGTTAGGTTTTCGTTTTGCAAAGTAGCTAACAAAGCAGATAAAGCTTGTGATTGATGCTCAAAACTTACCGGCCTCGCATTTGTTGCACTGCTTTTGCTGTCGCGTTCCTTCACTACATAGTCATAATTTACACCGCCAATCAGTTTAACCGCGGCAGTGGTTTGGTATCTGTGATAAAAATAGATTGGCATCAAGATTTCTTGTAAGTCTGAAATAGGTCGGTCAAATGCCAAGTTATTAAGACCAAAGTTTTTTAATGCGACGCCTCTCACTTGCATTACTCGAGTTAACTCTGCGGCGGCGTCTTTGCCGTTATCCCATAGATGGCCGGTTGGGTGTGCGCCACTGCTTGGTCGAGCATCCGAGTCAGACATATAAAGTAGGCCTTTATCCTGCGTACTGCTAATTAATGATGCTAAGGCTTTGGCTTCTTGTTCTGGGTTTTCAAATTTTTGGTAACCATATTTAATAACGTACTTATCCCACTCGCCTATGCCTTCTGCATACGCGTTTGATAAGTCGATTTTGGCATCTATTAGCTCCACAAATGGATGCGGATAGTCCATAACAGACGCTCTGTTGTTTGCAGAAGCAGCAAAGTTATGAGCAATACCTAAAGTATGGCCAACTTCATGGGCCGCTAGCTGACGAATACGAGCTAAGGCCATTTCTTTAATCTTGTCTGTGTTTGACTCTGCTCCATCATTAAATGGCCCAGTGAGCCCTTGCCCCAGTAAATAGTCGTGCCTTACTCGCAGCGAACCAAGAGTAACGTGACCTTTAATAATTTCGCCGGTTCTTGGATCAATAACGGAAGAGCCATAACTCCAGCCTCTTGTCGCGCGGTGAACCCATTGAATGGTGTTGTATCTCACATCCATAGGATCTGCATGTTCTGGTAGCATTTTAACGATAAACCCGTCTTTAAAACCGGCTTCTTCAAACGCTGTGCTCCACCATCTTGCACCTTCTAGCAATGCTGCTCTTACTGGTTCTGGTGTACCTGGGTCTAGGTAGTAGGTTATAGGTGTATTCTTATCTAAACGGTGCCTAGGAATAACTTTTACATCCATACTTTCATCAAGAGATACGGCGTAATCTTTATGGCTAATACTCCAGTAACCACTGAATGGGTGAAAGCGTCTAGCTTGGTATTTGTCGTCTGGTAATTTGATAAGGGAGTGATGCATGTGAACGGTGATGTTTTCACTGTCTGGTGCTATTTGTCTAACGTATTGTCCAGGGTTTGTGCCAGTAAACGAAACAATAGACTCTAACTCTGTATTTTTAGGAAATGACTTACTTTTTGCAAAGTGAACAGCGCTTCTATTTTTTACCGGTCTATAACTTCCTTGTTTTCTCGATTTGAGTGTTTTTGCAACACCGTGAATATCACTCAACAAGAATGGCGTATAGTCGATTATAACTGTGCCACGATCCTTTGCTTTGATTTCGAAGCCGTAAATTACTGATTTCGCAAAAGCCTCTTCAACGCTTTTCTGCTCGGCTCTGTTATCACTATTAGCGCGATAATCCATATTCAACTGAGTTAAAAGCACTTTATTGCCATAACTTTCAAACTGAACGACTCGCGTGGAGCCTAACTGACCGCGGTCTAAGCCAATATCGTTAGAGCCTAAGCCTCGAGGAAGACTACTTTGAAATAAAAATGGTTCGTTTTGCTGGTCTACTTGCAAAAAGAGTTGGTCATTTTGTTTGTCATAATAGAACGTAAAATACCCATCAACCTTAAGCATACCGTTAGTAAAGTCTGCAATTGATTTAACACTCGCAACGGCGTTGGCTGTCATAAAACAGCAAAAAATGATGGTTATACTTGTTATAAGACGAATTGTTTTCATAGTTATTCCCGAAACCATATAAGTTTTAGTAGCTTGACTCTTATTTATACTATTTTAGTGTGCCGCAGATTCATAATGAAGTGAACCAATAACTTAACGAGTGCTGATAATTAAGTTGGCCTAAAAAGGTTAAACGTTAAAGATGAAAAGTAAACTCTGTAAGTTGTATTGAATGTTTTCATAAATTTGATCCAAAATACTGCAACTCAGCTTAAAAATTGGTTAGAATAGCGGCATCATAAAAACGCACTCCCACTTTTAAATTAGTGTTTGATGTGAAAGTTTATTAACTTGCCTTTAAGTGTTTCCTATTGGCAATAAAATTAGATAAAAGGCTTTAATTACAATGAAAAGACTCGCACCTGAATTGCGTAAAGATGGCGTGGAATTAGATTTGATCTCACTGATCAGAACCATTTTGGCAGCCTGTAAGGATATCTCTTTTCGTGTGGGACAAGCTGATTTGTCTGGCGTGCTTGGTTCAACCCTGAATGAAAACATACAAGGTGAGACACAAAAAAAGTTAGACATACTATCTAATCAGTTACTTAAAGACATGTTGCTTGAGTCTGGTTTTGTAAGAGCTATAGCGTCGGAAGAAGAGGACTATATTGTTGAAGGCGAGCATGGCGGTCGCTTTTTAGTTGCCTTTGACCCGCTTGATGGTAGCTCAAATATTGATGTGAATAGTTTAACGGGTACTATTTTCTCTATTTTACCAGTACCAGAAGATAAGTTAGATGGTACGCCAATTACCGAACAAGACTTTTTACAGCCTGGCCGTAACCAAGTGGCTGCAGGTTATGTTATGTATGGTCCATCTACGATTCTAGCGTTAACCACCGGTAAAGGTGTTGATTTTTATACGTTAGATAAAACCCACGGTTCTTTCTTAAAAACCCGAGATAACATTGCTATCCCTGAAGAAACCAAAGAGTTTGCAATTAATAGCTCTAATCAGCATAAGTGGGATATACCAATGCAACGTTATATCCGCGATATCCTAGATGGTAAAGCGGGTATCCGTGGTAAAAACTTCAATATGCGTTGGATTGCCTGCATGGTTGGTGACGTGCACCGCATTTTGTGTCGTGGCGGAATATTTACCTACCCGGCACATACTGATAACCCAGAAAAGCCAAATAAATTGCGCTTGTTATATGAAGCAAACCCAATGGGCATGTTAGTAGAGCAAGCTGGTGGCTTAGTATCGACTGGCGAACAAAACATCCTTGATTTACAGCCAACCGAATTGCACGAACGAGTGCCAGTTATTCTTGGTTCTAAACAAGAAGTTAAAATCTGTTTGGATTATCACAACCAGTAATTAAACCGCGTTCCTCAAAATCAGGGTGGCGTATTTGAGCAATGAATACGTCACCTTGGTTTTTCCTCATTTTTAGTTACAACGAGTAAATATAGAATTTCGCTAATTCACACTCGAATTCTACGCTGGTTTGGTTATAATTCACGCCATCAAAACTATCATTTATCGCAGCGCCTTTTGTTTTTGTAAAGTCATTAGGCAGCGGCTTAAAAATCAACGATTTAAAGGTGTTCTATGCCAAATTATGTAGTGGGCCACAAGGTTCCAGATTCGGACTCAATTTGTTCAGCTATCGCATTGTCTTATTTAAAAACTGAATTGGGTGAGCCAACAGTACCTGCTCGTTTAGGTGAACTATCGCCAGAAACTATGTTCATACTTGACCGTTTTGGTTTTGAAAAACCAGAATTAAAATTAAGCTATGCAGGCGAAAGTTTATATATTGTTGATCACTCTGACCGTGTTCAAGGACCTGACGATATTGATGATGCGACTATTTTGGGCATTATTGATCATCATAAATTGGGTGATATCACTACATCAACGCCACTAGAGTGTTGGATCCGCCCTGTAGGTTGTACTAATACTATTATTAAAATGATGTATGACTTTGAAGGCATCGAAATTCCTAAAGACATTGCTGGTGCAATGATGATGGCTATTTTAAGTGATACGGTTTTATTTAAATCACCAACGTGTACAACTGCTGATAAAAAATGTGTTGAAGCACTCGCTGAAATTGCTGGTATTGAAGATTACCAAGAACTAGGCATGGATATGTTTAAGGTTAAGTCTGCGGTAGAAGGTACGCCAGCGCGTGACCTAGTATTAAGAGACTTTAAAGACTTTAATATGAAAGGGCAGCTAGTTGGTATCGGTCAATTGGAAGTTATTGACTTAGCAATGCTTGACGAAATGAAAGATGGCTTACATGCTGATCTGCAGTCTTTAAAAGAAGAAGGCAACCGTCACTCGGTTATCTTGTTGCTAACAGATATCATGAAAGAAGGATCAGAATTATTGGTCGTTTCAGATGATACTAGCGTAATAGAAAAAGCATTTGATGTAACGCTGACTGAGAATCGTGTTTGGATTGACGGCATTTTAAGTCGTAAAAAGCAGGTAGTTCCGCCGTTACAAGACTCCTTTAAGTAATGGGTTTTAATCAATAAGCGTTTAAACGTTTGTTGAGTATTGAAAGAGCCGTGATTATGTCGCGGCTTTTTTGTAACCGAACTAAACAGCGAAGTAACGAGGTTATAACTAAGGTATAAGTACAGTATAGCCAAAGGTTATCTGAGTTATGCCAAAATAGAGCATACAAATAAAACCCATAATATTACCTAGCATTAACTAACTCCTGGAGTTGCAGTGAACCGTCTTAGCCCTAAAATTTTTTTATTGGCCATGGCATTTATTTTGCCATTTGTGTTTTCAGTGTGGGCCACGCTGTTAAATAACTTTGTTATTGAAAAAGCCGCTTTTACTGGGGCTGAAATTGGGCTGCTGCAATCAATTAGAGAAATTCCAGGCTTTTTGGCATTTACCGCTATTTATATTCTAGCCTTTATCAAAGAACAACGCTTTGCCATTTATTCTATTGGCGTGCTCAGTATTGGTGTCGCGTTTTCACAGGCTATTTCCCAACAGAATATGGGCTATATGCCACTACGTTTATTATGTCGGTTGGCTTTCATTACTACGAAACTACACAGCAAAGTTTAACCTTGCAGTGGGTTGATAAAAAAGAGTCGGCGCACTTTTTAGGTAAAGCGTTGGCAATGAAGTCCTTTGCATCCTTATTAGCGTTTGGCGGGATTTGGCTATTGATGGATTGGTTTGATGTTTCATACAAGACAACCTATTTACTCGCTGGTGGAATAGGCTTTTTGGTCACCGTATTGCTTTATTTTGGCTTTCCAACGTATGAACAGCCGCATGTACAAACTAAAAAAATAGTTTTGAAGAAGAACTACGCATTATATTACGTCCTCACCTTTTTAAGTGGCGCAAGACGACAGATATTTATGGTATTTGCTGGCTTTATGATGGTAGAAAAGTTTGGCTACTCGGTAGGTGAAATTAGCCTCTTGTTTGGTATTAACTATATATTCAACCTGTTATTTGCTAGCAAAATTGGACAATGGGTTGGCAAAATAGGCGAACGAAAAGCTTTAACATTTGAGTATGTTGGATTGATTTTTGTATTTGTCGGTTATGCCTTGGTAGAAACGGCTGAGCTCGCAGCTGCGCTATACGTAATTGATCATATGTTTTTTGCTTTGGCCATTGCCATAAAAACATATTTCCAGAAAATAGCGGATCAAAAAGACATCGCGGCAACTGCCTCTGTCAGTTTCACTATTAATCATATTGCAGCAGTTATAATTCCTGTTTTACTTGGCATGGTATGGCTATATTCAAGCACATTAGTATTTATGATAGGCGCGGGCTTTGCTGTATGTAGTCTTGTCGCAAGCCAACTTATTCCTCTTGTGCCAACAGAATCTAAACCTTTTCGCTTTTCTAACAAAGTAAGTACGGACTAGTAAAGCATATGATGATTAACGATTAACGATTAACGATTGACGATTGATGACTGGTGAGGAGAAATTGTGTACAAACGACAACTAAACTCAAATAGACAAAGTCGCGTTACACACTCTTCGAAAGGAGGCTTTAAAGAAGCCTTAATCGACAAGCAAGTCTTGGTGATACATGCAGCCATCGCAGATAAATTAATTGCTGCTAATGAAAAAGGCGACAGAAGCTACCTAGAACAAATACAGAATACCCTAGATAGCCGCAGAAATTCAGGCCGTATGAGGTATGGAGAGTATCTGACTTGGCTTAGTGTGTTAGAGGTAATTGATGATTCAATTGCCTTTAAAAATGCCATTCTTGAAGACTCGCATCAAATGAAAAAATATAGAAGGCGAACGCCTTTAGTTGGAATACTTACTGAAGCTGAAAGGCAGCGAGCTATTGAAGAGAATGCCGTTGGTTCTATAGATAAGGCTCTTTTTTAGACGTTGACACTCGCTAATAGTGCAATACAATCATGGTATGGAAAGTCGAAATGGTCCAATAGTAATTCGTGAATATTGAACAACTTAATAGTTTGTTATTTCAAGATGTTAACATTTTGTCCGAGATAGCTAATGGTCAGTCTGATGAAGCTATTTTGAATAAAATTTGCCAAAATTTAGAGCTAGTATCTGGCTTTAGCGATATTCAATGCGCGGTTTTTGAAGTTATAAAAAGCAATTTATATATAGTCGCTTGCCCACACAATCATATTCAATCTCTAAACGACTTAGACGATACTCCACTAAGTCATTTTGGTTACGATCATTCGTCTGTAAGTGAGTTGAAAAATAAAGATTTATTAAACCACCGTTCCTTTGAAATTGAACAGCTTACTGCACCAGATACCCAAACAATTGAAAAAAATAGCCTGTTATTTAGTGTTGATGTTCCCCTTATTGATAAGAACGAGCTTATTGGCCTGTTAGTTATTTTCTCAAAAGAAAAGCTATACGTAAGCCCCAGACAAACTGAGTTCATAAGATTTTATAGTCAATTGGCTTCTGCTGTATTAATTGCCGTTAGGCTTAGACAAAAGTCTGAGTTGCAATTCGATTCTCTGAAAAAAAGTAATGAAAAGTTTCAAGCATTTGTAAAAGTAATGCCAGACTTGGCGCTTATTATCGACGAAACAGGTGTATATGAGGATGTGCATGGCTCTCCAAGTAACTTAACGTACATATCTGCGACGGAAATCATTAACAAAAATGTGAACGATATATTTCCGGCTGATGACGCAAAGAAGATAATGAACGTTATAACTACTGCGCTTAAAACCGACGAAACTCAAGAGTATGAGTATTCTATTGAAGGTGAAAATGGAGTCGCGCTATTTGAAGGACGAATAACCCCTATACACTATAACGTGGACGAGAAAGAGTCGGCAAAACATGTACTGTGGATGGCTAGAGATGTCACCACCGCAAAACAAATCCAGAAAAAAGTCAAAGAACTAGCCTATTTCGACCCATTGACTCAACTGCCTAATCGAAGAATGTTTAACGAGCGTTTAGAATTGGCGGTAAAAAGTAAATCAGTGTCTAATGAGTTTGGAGCGATATTATTCTTAGATTTAGATGAATTTAAACGTATTAACGACTCATTAGGGCACTCTGCGGGAGATAAACTTTTAAAGGATGTATCCGAGCGATTAAGAATAAGTTTACGCAAGTCTGATGTTCTGTCGAGAATTGGTGGTGATGAGTTTGTTATTCTTGTGGAAAATACCGGTAGAACTATTGAACAAGCACAGTCTGAAGTAGCGATGGTGGCTAAAAAAGTTCAAGAGTCTTTCCAAGAGAAGTTTCAAATAGAAGAATTGGTATTCCAGGTTTCCTGCAGTATTGGGATTTGTATTATAGACGGCTGCACTGACGCCCAAAATGTGATGAAGTTTGCCGATACCGCCATGTATAATTCAAAACGTAAAGGTGGAAATAGCTATAGCTATTACGATCCTAAACAACAAACCTTGTTAGAACGACAACTTACATTTGAATCTGAGATATCAACAGCAATAGAAAATAGAGACTTTTGTGCGTTTTTCCAACCGCAACTAAATGGAAACGGTGAAGTTACCGGCGCTGAAGCGTTAATACGTTGGATACACCCAACAAAAGGAATGATCCCACCAGATGAGTTTATTTCCATTGCTGAGCAATTTGGTTTAATTCAAAGTTTACAAGATATTGTTTTAGAAGATATTTGTAAGCTACTGATGGAGCTTGAAAGTACTTCATCCATACCGGCTGATTTTAAGTTGTCGATAAACATAAGTCACTCTCAGTTTCGAGCTTCCAACTTTAAACAGTCTTTAGAATCAACTATTGATCAATTTGGAATCGCGGCCAGTAGAGTAACCTTAGAGATCACTGAGAGCATGTTGTCCCATGACATTGCAAAAACAGCTCAGCAAATGACAGAGATATCCGACAAGGGATTTACTTTTTCCATAGATGACTTTGGTACTGGATATTCAAACTTATCTAATTTACATGCTTTTCCTGTACACGAGCTGAAAATTGACAAATCATTTGTTGACAGAATGTTAGATCCTTCGGGCTTGAGTATTGTGGAAACCATTATTAACTTAGCTAAAAACCTAAATATGAAGGTGGTTGCTGAAGGCGTTGAAAGTGATAAGCAAGCTACATTATTAAAAGAGCGTGGCATTGATGTACTTCAAGGTTATCACTTTGCAAAGCCTCTGCCATTTGATGAGTATCTTAAATGGCACAGTACGCATTTAGCTCAGCGCCAATAGTTGCTCTTTATCCACTAAGTGGACTTCTAATTGCTCTCGTTCGTTGTCATTAATAGCAGATGAGGAGTTGGTTGAATAATCAAACTTTACCATAACGCATTCACCCCAAGCTACACGTTTCCCCTCTTGCCACACTTCTTGCAGTATATTTAAAGAAGAACGGCCAAGTTTACTGACATGAGTTCTAATTTCTACTTCGTGTTTATAATGGATTTGTGCAATATAATTCACTTCAATCTTAGCAATGATTAAATTCCATTGCTCAAGGTCTTGCTCAGGATTAAAGATCTTAAAAATACCTGGCCTAGCACTTTCAAACCACACAGGAATGACCGTATTATTGATATGAGCTAACGCATCGGTTTCTTGAAAACGAGGTTGGATTTTTATAGAAAACATTGATCACCTTTTTGACATAAAAAAACGGCACTAAGGCCGCTTTAACTTTTGTTAGTTTTTATATTACGCCATATTTCGTGCATAGAAAATTTCTTGCATCTCTTTGCGTAACTTGTCTCTAATTTCGTCCTGCTGTGCGTCAGTTAACTCTTCAGTACTGATACCAAATAGATAATTATTAAGATCGTTGTCTTTAATCATCATTTTTGTATGGAACATATTCTCTTGGTAAACGTTCACATCAATCATGTCGTATTGATCTAAAATATCGTCGCCGATAAAGTTTTGAATAGAGTTAATTTCATGATCAATATAATGCTTGTTACCTTCAGTGTCGCGAGTAAAACCACGAACACGATAATCTAAAGTTACAATGTCAGACTCTAAAGCATGAATTAAGTAGTTCAACGCTTTTAGTGGTGAAATAACCCCACAAGTAGACACTTCGATATCAGCTCGAAATGTACAGATACCATCATTAGGGTGAATTTCCGGGTAAGTATGAACACAGATATGACTTTTATCTAAATGACTAACAACGCTCTCTGGAATGGGTCCTGGCGTTTCACTTTGGTCCACTTCGTCAGGCGACTTAATCTCTTCTTCACTAACAAGAATGGTTACAGAGGCACCTTGAGGCTCATAATCTTGACGAGCTACGTTTAATACATTTGCGCCAATAATATCGCATACTTCTGAAAGTATGTCGGTCAAACGGTCGGCGTTATACTGCTCATCAATATACTCAATGTACTCTTGGCGTTGAGCTTCTGTTTGTGCGTAACAAACATCATAAATACAAAAGCCTAAGCTCTTTGTTAAGTTGTTAAAACCGTGAAGTTTAAGTTTAGATTCCAACTAACAATTCCTTAATAGGTGTGGGTAAATTAAGGGGCGGATGATAAATCAAACCGCCGCTATCGCAAAATTATTTTTAAAACTATAGAAGTAAATTATGTAGGAATCAATTACGCCAATAAGAAGGCATTGGCGAGATAGTTTTAAATTTCTTTAATTTCAAAGCTATGGCTAATTTCAACGCTAGCTTCCAACATTTTTGCCACTGAGCAGTATTTATCGGCAGATAACCTTACTGCACGTTCAACATGGTTTGCTGATACGTCCGTGCCTGTCACAATAAAAGTTAAATGAATTTTAGTGAATACTTTTGGTACGGTTTCAGCTCGTTCTGCATCGATGTCGACTTCAACGTTTTTCACGCTTTGGCGCGCTTTTTCCAGTATTGAAACTACATCTATCGCACTACAAGTTGCAGCAGATAGTAATACCATCTCCATTGGGCTTGGAGCAGTACCTGGATTGTTGCCATCTAAAACAACTTTATGACCAGATTCAGTTTTTCCTTCAAAGGCCATGCCTTCAAGCCATGATACATTTGCTTTCATTTAAATATCCATTAGTCGAGAAGATCAGCGATAGCGCTGTCGAATACGTTTTTAATTAGCGAGGTGAATTCTGTAATGAATTCAACCTGGCTAGGAGTCACATTTTGATGCCAGTAATCAGCCAACACTTGTTGCATGTCGTAAACAATCCCGTCTACCTCACGAACAATTATTGACCTATGATTTGTCTCAAGGTCGTCGTGCTGGCTACATAGGTTAATTATTTGAGTCGCAATTTCATTTTCAACCAATACTTCAAGCGTCTCATCTAATGTTTGTTCACTAGTAGAAGTTAAAAAAACTTCTTTACTACTAGTAAGATAATTCATCAATTCGATGTATGCGGCTTTATCGGTGACCATAAAATATTCCTTTTTTACAACTCAAACCCTAAATTTACCCTTTTACGTTGGTACTTTCAAAGATCTTATCTGCAGAAGCTGCAACAAATCCTGAATATAGCGTTCCAGGTAAAACTTCATAACGTTTTGCAAACTCATAAAAACAACTAGGAACAAGCTCATCACCGTCTGTAAATGGAACCGTTGCTTTGTCAGCCATCGTTGAGGATTGCTCTAATAACACTTCTGGTGAGCCTTTTATTTCGCCACCCGATGTGTTTAATACAAAACCTTCATCTTTAAGCGTTTGATTTACACTTTCTAGTGTTTCGTATTTTGTTAGTTGGTTCACGCTAACTGTAAAGTGGTTTGGGATATATCCCCATGCTGCCATCCAAGCGGCATACTCACTTTCTTCTAACAGCACTTTATAGTCGTTTGAACTAATTTGCCACTGAGTTCCAGAGTACAGGAAGTTATCTGCAGTAACAGAAGAAGCGTCAATTTGGTCAACTAACTCTTTGATAATACGTTGGGTATTCTCAGAAAATTCTTCAACTAATAATTCACTGATAAATACTTTTGGTTGCGTCGGGTCTGGATGTTCAAAGTGCTTCGCTTTTAGCTTTTTCGCTTCAAAGTCATAATCGCCGCCATCTTTGTAACCTAAAGAAAGAAAGTGTTGTGCGAGTTTATCTAGATTAACTTTTTCGATGTTAAACGTTCGCAAAGCAATATGGTCATTAATAACGTCCTTACCATTTCCTTCACCTAACAGTGCATGAATTTTTTCAGCTGAAGGAGTAACAGTTAGGTATTTAGCCCACATATTGTCAAAAAGATCATTTACGTTGGTATGCATTACAGTTCCTTGAATCTTCTAAATAACGATAAAACAAATTTGATGTTTAAAAAAAGCGGCTAAGCCGCTTCTTTTTATATTAAATGCTTAAGCCGGGGCTTAAGCTTGCTGGCATGGCAACTTCTTCAAGTTCAACCGATGCAACAGGGTATGCACAGTAATCAGCAGCATAGTAAGCACTTGCTCTATGGTTGCCTGATTGACCAATGCCACCAAATGGTGCTGCACTGCTTGCGCCAGTAATTGGACGGTTCCAATTTACGATACCTGCACGAATACGGCTTAAGAACTTGTTGTACAGTTCTTGATCATCGCTCAGTAGACCCGCTGACAAACCGTAGTTTGTATCATTTGCAATTTTAATAGCTTGATCAAAATCATCAAAACGGAAAACTTTTAGCAATGGACCAAAATGCTCATCATCTGGGAAGTCTGCAATATCAGTACAGTCGATGATACCTGGTGATACAAAACCGGTATCTTCTTTTAAGTGAGTAAGTTCAACAAGAACTTTACCGCCCAGATCAACTAGCTGTTGCTGAGCTGCAACCATGCCAAGCGCCGCTTTGTCAGAAATCATAGAGCCCATGAATGGTTGCTCAGAAGCTTCATCTAAAGAATCGCCAACAACAATTGAGTTTGTTGCTTCAATTAACTTAGCAAGTACTACGTCGCCTTCAGCACCTTTAGGTAAAAGTAACTTTCTTGCACACGTACAACGTTGTCCTGAAGATATAAATGCTGACTGGATAATGTCATGCACAACAGCGTCGGTATTTTTTGCATCTTGGATAATTAGAGGGTTGTTGCCGCCCATTTCCAATGCCAAAATTTTACCAGGTTGCGCTGCAAACTGCTTGTGAAGTAAATGACCTGTACCTGAACTACCCGTAAAGAATAGGCCATCAATTTGCGGGTGATTAGCAAGTGCTTTACCTGTTTCTACTTCACCTTGTACTAGGTTTAGTACGCCAGCAGGAAGGCCTGCTTTTTGCCATAGCTCAACGGTAATTTGAGCAACCATTGGTGTTAGTTCACTTGGCTTGAAGATAACAGTGTTTCCAGCAATTAGAGCCGGAACAATATGACCATTTGGTAAGTGGCCTGGGAAATTGTAAGGGCCATAAACAGCAACTACACCGTGTGGACGGTGACGTAACATAGCACGACCAAGAGGCATTGGATTTTCTGTAGTACCAGTACGCTCGTTATAGGCTTTTTCAGAGATGGCGATTTTACCAATCATTGCACCAACTTCAGTGCGAGTTTCCCATAACGGCTTGCCTGTTTCTTTGGCAATAGCGAGGGCAATTGGCTCTTTATATTCGCCAAGTAGCTCAGCAAAACGTTTAATAATAACTAGACGTTCTTCAACTGTTTTATCAGCCCAAGGTAAAAAAGCTTCTCTTGCTGCCATTACAGCTTGATCAACTTGTTCCGCAGTTGCGGTTAATGACTCCCACAAAAGCTCGTCTGTTGCTGGGTTTAGTGAGCCAATTAAGTGACCTTCACCGGCTAACCATTCACCATTAATGAATTGGCCATTTATATATTTATTTTCGTTATTTGACATAAATAATCCTATTTTAAAAGGGCTGCTCGCACTTGGTCGCCAGCTTGAACATTTAAAAGGCTCGCGTATTCAGCCGTTAACTGAACGGTTTTAGCGTCCATGTTCATTACGGTTGTTAAGCCCGTTGCTCTAAATTCTTTAACTGATAGATTAGCAATGATGACACTTTTGTCAGATTCAAGCTCATTGACAATTTCAACTGCAAATAAATCACTGTTTTGAACCGTGTGAATTTGTGAAATATCAGCTTCTACCGTTGGTCCACCATCAAAAATATCAACATACTGTTTGTAGGTGAAACCTTCAGACTTCAATAACTTTAATGCAGGTTCTGTATTCTTATGAACTTTACCAATTACGGCTTGCGCTTCTTTAGATAACAAGTTCACATACACAGGGTATTTAGGCATTAATTCGGCAATAAATACTTTTTGGCCAATACCTGTTAAATAGTCTGCAGTAGGGAAGTCCATTGAAAAGAAATGCTCTTCTAACCACTTCCAAAACGGTGAGTCGCCATTCTCATCTGAAACGCCACGCATTTCTGCAATAACAGTATTAGAAAAACGCTCTTGGTGTTGAGCCAAAAATAAGAATCTAAACTTACTTAATACTCTGCCTGTACTGCCTTTTCGAAATTCTTCGCGAAGGAATAGTGTGCATAATTCACTAGCACCAGTATAGTCATTACACAGCGTTAGAATATCGGCTGTATTGTAGATATTTAATTGACGGCTATTGTGTACTACTTTGCCTAAGTGATAATGGTAAAACGCATCATCAAGTCCTACATAAGACTCAATACCGCTGGTTCCCATTATTCTTCCGGTAGCCACATCTTCCATAACAAACAAAAATCCGTGTTCTTGCTTTTGTTCAGTCAACTCAGACTTGAACGACGCTTCTGCACGTTTAATTTTGTTAGAAATAAGCTCATCATTTACCGGTAATGACGTAAAGCCATGCCCTGACTCTTCCGCTATTTTAAGCAGTTCAGGAAAGTCTTTCTCTTGGATTGGACGAATTACAAACATCACATCTTCTTCCTTCAGAAAAAAAGCCAATGAGACATTGGCTAATTTAATTTAAATAACGCTAGATTAAGCGTTTACAATGCTTGCAACGGCTTTTTCAAATTGAGCCATGCCTTGATCAATGTCTTCTAAAGGTACAACTAGAGAAGGAGTGAAGCGTATTACGTTTGCGCCAGCAACTAGAATCATAGTGCCTTCTGCTAAAGCAGCATTAACAAACTCTTTCGCTCTACCAGCAAACGCATCTGTTAACTCTGCGCCCACTAACATGCCTTGGCCACGGATATCTTTAAATACGTTGTACTTGTTGTTAATTTCTTCAAGTTTAGCTTTGAAGATTGCTTCACGCTCTTTAACGCCGTTTAATACTTCAGGAGTATTAATAGTGTCTAATGCCGCTTCTGCAACAGCACAAGCTAATGGGTTACCGCCATAAGTAGAACCGTGAGTACCAATTTTAAGGTGCTTAGCTAGCTCAGTTGTTGTTAGCATAGCGCCAATTGGGAAACCGCCACCTAGGCCTTTAGCAGAAGCTAAGATATCAGGATTAACACCAAGACCCATATAAGCATAAAGCTCACCAGTTCGACCTGCACCAGATTGAACTTCATCAAAAATTAATAGCGCGTTATTGTCATCACAAAGTTGACGAACGCCTTCAATGAATTCTTTTGTTGGTGGGATAATTCCGCCTTCACCTTGGATTGGCTCAAGCATTACCGCACATGTCTTATCAGAGATAAGTTCTTTTAGGCTGTCTAAGTTGTTGTATTCAGCGTGAACGATGTCACCTGGTTTTGGTCCAAAACCGTCTGAGTAAGCTGGTTGACCGCCAACAGTAACAGTGAAGAAAGTACGACCGTGGAAGCCTTTCTTGAACGAGATGATTTGAGTTTTATGCTCACCATGTACATCAATTGCCCAACGACGCGCCAATTTAAGGGCTGCTTCGTTTGCTTCTGCACCAGAGTTTGCAAAGTAAACTTTATCTGCAAATGTTGCATCAGTTAATTTTTTCGCTAAACGTAGTGCTGGCTCATTTGTCATTACGTTACTAAGATGCCAAAGCTTTTCGCCTTGCTCTTTTAATGCACCTACTAATGCAGGGTGACAGTGACCAAGACAGTTGACCGCAATGCCGCCAGCAAAATCGATGTATTCTTTATCGTTTTGGTCCCAAACGCGTGAGCCTTGACCTCTTACAGGTATTACAGCCGCTGGAGAATAGTTAGGTACCATTACGTCATCAAATAAAGCACGTGTTACAGTCATTTTTGTTTCCTTAAGTTCAGCACATTTCGAAATTTCATACGAATTCAAAATGAGAATTTAAAAGTAAATACCCGCCAATTATTGCAGAAATCATCGCAAATGTCTCCATTTCAAAGCGTCACAAAGAGCTTGATGGGTAGTTCTAGCTAAATTATGAATAATTAGTGAATAAATATTTGTGTGTGTTGGAGAGAGGCAAAAAAGTGCCTTATCTGAGCGCTAGTCTAAATGCTAAAAAATAGTTAAAGAGGACAAGATTGTTTCAATATGGTGCAAAAAGAGGAGATGAATAGATTGTCAAAAAAAAATCACTAAAATTATTCGTTTTTACCTAAGATTAGTGACTTTTTAAAATAATTGACTAATAAACTACCTAAATCCTAACCTGTAACTCGTCTGTTGGTTAGATTTAATTTGGTGAGGTTTATAGCATTTAATGAAGTAACAAAGTCATTATTTATTTTACTGCTCATTAGAAATCGTTTTGCTTCTGGAAGCTCAATAAGGCGAGCTTTTTGCAATAATTTATATTGAGAATAAGTTTTAGACTTCAGTAATAACGCTGCCATTGGAGTCATTTCATCAACCGCAAGATTGTTAACAACCTCTTCCATTGGTAGTGCTAGCGCTGCAAATTTAAGTTGTAGGTGCTCTAACAGTAAGTGACTTGCTTGTAAGCCATGATTCATAACCAGTTCACTAGCGAACTCACCATCTAAAACTAAAGAGTTCAGTACTTTTTCTATGTCTGCTCTACCTGTCGAGCGGGCTTTATGCATCTCTTCCAGTCGAATTTTCTCAAATGTACGTAGGTACATTCGCATGACCATGCCATACCCAAAGCTGTGCAGTAATCCCAATGTAAACGCATGTAAAGGCTTTACACCAAATACGTCTGCTTGTGTTTCCATACAGTTTGCTGTGGCAATTGAGTATTGCCAAAGCTTTGCTTTAAAATCAGAAAATGGTTCCGTGCTATGCGGTAGCCACTGTTTAGCGACCAATGCGAGA
Organism: Psychrosphaera haliotis; assembly: GCF_009728465.1. GTDB lineage: Bacteria > Pseudomonadota > Gammaproteobacteria > Enterobacterales > Alteromonadaceae > Psychrosphaera > Psychrosphaera haliotis. Next base: position 255,336 of record NZ_WOCD01000005.1, on the reverse strand, counting down.
ATAGGGGCTTTTATGTTATCTATGCCTACATAACGAATCGCCAGACTCACGTCTTCTTGAAAAGGTTTAGTAGACCCTTTTTCTCGAAAAGGTGGTTTGTTAACTATATTGAGTAAATCTCTTTTTATTGCCGGATTAGGTTCAATTAACTCTGCTAGTTGTTTTGTATTTCCGGCATTTGATAAACAAACATCAATGATTTTGGACAGGTTAGGATCTAATTTTAATACTTCCGAAAAAAGGTATTCTGGGTCAGAAATTTTACTTTCTATATAGTCGAATAGTGTGTCGTGGAAATATTCGTTAATGTAAACTTTAAACTCTTCTTCCGTTTTAATTTTGCGTTCTTTTACCTGCTGAGCATTTGCTTCAACAGATAATAATTCACGTTTGTTAACTTCTTCTTCAACGGTTTGTATTAATCCTAAACGACGCTTAGCCACTTTGTCCGATACCATAAGATCGACAAAGCGGGCTTGTATAATTTGTTTAAATTTATTGACTGCAGCGTCCATTATTTATCTGTCACTTTTAATTTGTTAATTTAAATTTGCTATTTAGTTGTTAAAACAAAGTTATTCAACATTGCCAAACCTGATTCTGACATTACTGACTCTGGGTGGAATTGTACACCCATAACTGGGTATTCCTTCATTGCCATGGCCATGAGTTCATCATGATTTACCTGGGATTCTGTTTCCACCCAAGCTGTTGGCTCAATAAAAGTAGGCAAGGTGTCATGATCAACGATGAGTGAGTGATACCTAGTTACAGACAGAGGGTTAGGTAAACCTTGAAACATTCCCTTTTTACTATGGGTAATGATCGATGTTTTACCGTGCATAACTTGCTTTGCTCGTTTTACTTGCGCGCCAAACTGTTGTGCTATTACTTGGTGTCCTAAGCACACGCCTAAAATAGGCTTTTTATGATAAAAATTAGCAACAACATCAAGTGATATCCCAGCCTCGTTGGGTGAACGAGGTCCGGGTGAAATAACTATTTGTGTTGGGTTTAGTTGCTTTATCTGATCAATGGTAATGTCATCATTACGCTTCACGACAACTTCTTGGTCTAAAGACTCAAAGTAGTTCACTAATGTATAAGTGAACGAGTCGTAGTTATCTATCATCAACAACATAAATTAATTATCTAGGATCGGCTACAAACCCTAAGGCATCATAAACAGATTTAAGCGTTTTTTCTGCTTTTGCTGAGGCTTTTTCAGCACCAACACGCATGATCCTATCTAGCTCAGTTTGGTCTTCTCTGATCTCTTTGAATCTGGCTTGAATAGGCTCAATCATTGAAACTACAGCATCTGCTGTGTCTTTCTTTAAGTGACCGTACATTTTGTCTTCATACTCAGGCACTAGCTGTTCAATGGATTTACCAGTTGCAACGCTTAATATAGTCAGTAGGTTAGAAACACCTGGCTTTTCAACAGTATCAAAATAGATCCTGGCTTGCTCGTCAGAGTCGGTGACTGCTTTTTTAAGTTTCTTTTCAATCTTTTTAGGCTCATCCAACAGCATAATATAGCCATTTGGATTTTCATCTGACTTAGACATTTTCTTTAGAGGATCTTGAAGGCTCATTACACGAGCCCCAAATTCTGCGATCTGAGGTTCTGGAACTGTAAAAGTATCACCGTATATATTATTAAAGCGAGTGGCGATATCTCTTGTCAGCTCTAAATGTTGCTTTTGATCTTCGCCAACAGGAACTTTGTCTGCTTGGTATAACAGAATGTCCGCTGCTTGAAGTACAGGGTAGCTAAATAAACCAACATTAATGTTGTTGCTATGTTTACTCGATTTGTCTTTAAACTGAGTCATGCGGTTCAATTCGCCCATTTGAGCGTAGCAATTTAAAACCCAAGCTAATTGCGCATGTTCCTTAACTTGTGACTGAACAAATAACGCAGACTTGTCTGGATCAATGCCACAAGCTGTATACAGGGCAACGCCGTCTAGAGTGCGGCTTCTTAATGTTTCAGGCTCTTGTCGAACGGTGATTGCGTGTAAATCGGCAAGCATAAAAAAACAATCGTGGTTTTCTTGCATAATGCGCCACTGGTTTATAGCACCAATGTAGTTACCTATTGTCATGCCACCAGTTGTTTGAATTCCACTTAATACTGTACTTTTCATTATATTGCCGTTTATTTAGCTAGTTTAAAATCATGAGTGCGCATTGTAACCTTAATGTACCAGTGCGCAATCTTGTATGTTGTATTTTAAGAAAGGTTGGCGATAATTTGTGCAATGCGGGCCGATCTGTTCTCTGCATTAAAGATAGCTGAGCCCATTACAAAAGTATCAGCGCCAGCATCCGCAACCTCTCTAACATTATCAGCGTTCACACCGCCATCTACACTTATCCGAATGTTTCTGCCTGTTGCATCCAGTTTCTCCCTTAGGCGGGTTATTTTGTCTAGAGTTGCTGGGATAAACGACTGACCACCAAAACCTGGATTTACCGACATCACTAAAACCATATCCAGCATATCTAACACTGCATCTAGTACTTCAATTGGTGTACCTGGATTTAATGCGAGTCCAACTTTACATCCGTGGTCTTGGATAATAGACAGTGAGCGGTGCAAGTGTTTACTGGCTTCTGGGTGAAAGGTAATCATGTCGGCACCAGCTTTTGCAAATTGTTCAATCATATCGTCTACAGGTTCAACCATCAGATGAACGTCAATAGGGGCTTCAATTCCGTGGTCTTTTAACGCTTTACATATCATTGGTCCGAAGCTTAAGTTTGGCACGTAGTGATTGTCCATCACGTCAAAATGCACCCATTGGCAACCCGCAGCTAAAACCTCATTAACATCATCACCTAATTTTGCAAAGTCAGCTGATAAGATGGAAGGAGATAAAATAAACTCGTTTTTCATAATGATCCTAGATTGATAAAGCGGAAGTACTACTTATTTAGATTTAGCCTATATTATAAAAATTATTAAACAACTTCGAGATTAATATGAGTCTTTCAGACTACCCTTATTAAATAATCATGACTAAACTTTAATTTAACAACATGGAGGAATTTAATATGTTGCCTGTAGAACTTGTTGATTCGCTATCAAAGTTGCACGCTGAATTAGAAACATCAAAAGATGTAGACCCTCAAACTCTGAACCAAGTAAGAGAGTTAGATAAACAGTTACATGAAATGTTGAAATCTAATGAATTAAAAGCAGAAGAAACAATGTTGTCACAACTTTTAGCATTAGAGGCCAAGTTTGCTGCCGAACACCCAACCCTTGAACGAATTACGCGAGACGTAATTGATAGATTGGCCATGATGGGCGTCTAGATATTCACTTTTGTTATATAAACCTATATTTATAAAACCACTTCGTGCAAAACGCTTGTTATTTGAGCAAGCAAAAAATTAATTCATGTTTTCTATTGCGAGAGCCTTTAATTATGGCTTATTGTCCTCATGTACTTTCATAAGATATCCAGTATAGAAGGTGAGGATGGACTTTTCAGACCTCAATAAAGCGACTGCTAACTCTTTTAATAAACAAAAAGCAATAATTAAGAAAGTGTTAGCCGGTCAATCGGTTTACTGCCCTTCATGCAAACAGCTATTGGTACTCAAGCCCAGCGAAAAGACGTTAAAGGTTGAGTGCTTAAAAGGCTGTACCGATATTCAACTTGAAACAGAATAATAATTATAGAAGTCAAAAAGACTGACTCGGAACTTTGGAGAAAGAACATGGCGACAGATTTTCAGCCGTTACATAATGAAACACACAAAGATGTTAAATTAGGCAAGATTAAAGACGTATCAGACCTTAAAGAGCAACATGCTCTAGGTTTGGTAGTACAAGAGTTTACACAAGCTTGTGGCGAGTTCCCGATTGTATTTTTAAAAGATCCAAAAGGCGATAGATACTTCCCTGTAGCTATGATGGGTGTAGAACAAGGTACTAACGTATTTGTTACTGAAGACGGTAAGTGGGATGCAACTTACATGCCGGCTCGTTACACTCACAAACCACTAAGCGTTATTCCTCACAAGGATGACAAAAATAAATTCGCTATCGCAATTGATATGTCTAGCCCACTAGTTTCTGAAGAAGGCGAAGCGTTATTTGATAGCGAAGGTAAAGAGTCTGAGCATTTAGAAAGCCGTAAAAAGTCTTTAATGTCATACATTGAGCACGAGCAAGTAACAGTTGCTTACATGAAGACACTAGAAGATTTAGACTTAATTCAACCTCGTAACTTAAAAGTAAATGTTAAAGACAAAGAGTATAACTTAAATGGTCTTTACATGGTTGATGAGCAAAAGCTTCATGAACTATCAGATGACAAGTACCTAGAGTTACGTAAAAAAGGTTATATTGCTGCGATATATGCTCAATTAAGCTCTTTAGCTCAAATTAATAAAGTACTAGAACGTCAGTCAAAACGAGTTGACGTTAAAGCTGCATAATTTAGCTTTAAATCAAATATTAGAAACCAGCGGAAGCTGGTTTTTTTATGCCTGAAATTTACTTATTTAGCTCGCTATGTGCAAAGCATGTTTTGTTCAAGCTTGGTGAATAAGGCTCTAATATTATCCATAACGTCATTATCGATTGAGTTAGCAAGGAATAGAGTTTGCTCTATTAAGTTTCAGGCATAAAAAAACCGAGCACTAGGCTCGGCTTTTTTAGCGTTACAGGTGAAGCTTAAACTACACCAAATACCGCTTTTAGAACTAGGAAACACATAATTGAAAGTGCTGCACCAATTGGCAATGTGATTACCCAAGATACAACGATGTTTCTTACAACACCTAGGTTTAGAGCTGCGATACCGCGAGCCATACCTACACCTAACACCGCACCAACTAGAGTTTGAGTAGTAGAGATTGGTAAACCAGTACCCGACGCGATGATAACTGTAGAAGCTGCTGCTAATTCAGCGGCAAAACCACGGCTAGGCGTTAGGTGAGTAATACCATTACCAATCGTCTTAATTACTCGGTGACCAAATAGAGCCAAACCTGCAACAATACCAAACGCACCTAGAGGAAGAATCCACCAAGCTAAAGAAGCTTTAGGTAGGATTTGACCATCGTTAGATACAATGCTTACAACCGCCGCCAAAGGACCAATTGCATTTGCAACGTCGTTTGAACCGTGTGCAAAAGCCATACAACAAGCTGTTACAACCATTAGTACTGCAAAGATTTTTTCAACGTTGTTAAAGTGCATTTCTTTGTCAGCAGTAGGGTCAATTTTAATTTTACTAATAAAATACTTACCAACAAGGGCTACTAAAATACCAGCGAGGATTGCATAACCATAGGCTTCTAGACCCGAGATAGATAAATCACCAGATTTAACTACGTGTTTTAAACCTTTCTTGATAGTGACAAGTGCCATTACAAAACCAGCTAAGAACATGTAGAAAGGAACGTATTTTTTAGCATTCTTAAGCGGCTCTTCAGTATCAAAGATAAGCTTTTGCGCTGAGATAAAGATTAAGTAAGCGATAATACCTGACAGCAACGGGGTTACTATCCAGCTACCAACAATGCCACCAACTTTTGCCCAATTTACTGCGTCCATACCAACACCAAAAGCTGCGAAACCAACAATGGCACCTACAATTGAGTGTGTTGTACTAACAGGCCAACCTAAATATGAAGCAACGGCTAACCAAATTGCAGCAGCAAATAGTGCGGAAATCATGCCTAAGACTAAATACTCTGGGTTTGGAATGAATGGAGCTGAATCAATGATGCCTTTACGAATTGTTGAGGTTACTTCGCCACCGGCTAAGTAAGCACCTGCGAATTCAAAGATCATCGCGATAATAATTGCTTGTTTAATAGTTAGTGCTTTTGAGCCAACTGATGTGCCCATAGCATTTGCTACGTCGTTTGCACCAATACCCCAGGCCATGAAAAAACCAACGATAGCGGCAGTGGCGATTAACATAACGCCGTAAGTAGAAATAATATCCATTGAATATACCTAATATGTTTTAAATTGGTTGCTGCTTAACGAGCAAGCATAAGTTCTAATCGAGAACCTACACGTTCTGCTAAGTCCGCTAATTCCCCAATCCATTCAATCATTCTGTATGTCACCATGACATCGATAGGGTTTAACTGATCTTCGATTTCTTTTAGTTGTAGACGAATAGAAATTTGCATTTCATCTGTATCGTCTTCAATTGCGTCTAATTCTGTGATCATGCGCTCAACAAGTTCTACTTCACGGCCTTTAAAGCCCGTTTCTAGTAGTTCGTCAAACTCATTGATTGCTTTTTTTGCTTGTGCAGTGGCATCAATGTTGCGCTCTACAAAAGCCATGAAGCTTTCTTGAATTTGCGGTGGGATAGTTAATTCACGACCTAAATAACGACCCGCCAAGTCTTTTGCTTTGTTAGCGATCTTATCTTGTTGTGTGATTAACTCTAAAATATCCGTTCTTTCTACTGGTAAAAATAAACCTCTTGGAAGATTCATTCTTACATCGCGTTTAATAACATCCGCTTTTTTCTCAAGTTGAGAAATTTGATAACGAAGTTCCGTCGCTTCAGTCCAATTTTCTTTGCATACCGCTTCAAAAAAAGGCTTTAATAATGAAGCCGCAGAGTGAACGGTATTAATGTGCTCTTCTAGTGCTTTTAATGGCGACTTAGCAAAAACACCTAAAATTGAGTGACTAGCCATAGTGAACCCTTATTTAATGGCAAAAAAAACCAGCATTTGATTGCAGGCTTATATCAATATCATAGTTTACTATAAATTCACGGAAGTGTGAGTAAATAGCTTCGAGGCTATTATATGACACATTTGTGACAAAAATGTTACAGGCGGGGTAAAAAAGATCCGTTCGCTTGATTTATAACCGGACGGATCTCGTTTTTCATGTGTGGCTTTTTAAAAGTCTAATTTTATCAGTATCTTATAGGACATTGTCCTTAATGTCAGATTGAGACGTGTGACGGACATCTTTTCCTTTTACAAAGTAAATAATGTATTCAGAGATGTTCTGACAACGGTCACCAATTCTTTCTAACGACCTAACTGACCAAATTACGTCCATTACTTTTGGTATTGAACGAGGATCTTCCATCATATAAGTCATTAATTGACGAGTGATGGCTTCGTATTCTTTGTCGAGTACTTTATCGGCAGTATGAACTTTAAAGGCAGACTCAACATCCATGCGAGCAAATGCGTCTAGAACATCATGCAACATTACCAAAGCTTTACGGCCCATGTTGTCCATTGATACTAAAAACTCTTGCTGCTCTTTGTTAAATGACTCTAACGCTACTTTGGCAATACGTTCTGCCTCGTCGCCGATACGCTCAAGGTCAGTAATTGTTTTAATAATGGCTAACACTAGACGTAAATCCGATGCTGCTGGCTGACGTTTAGCGATAATTCGAGTACAAGCTTCGTCAATTTGCACTTCCATTTTATTCACTTGGAAGTCGGTTTCTAAAACATGACGCGCCAATTCTTGATCTGCTTCAGTTACTGCATTTAGGGCATTTGTTAACTGTTGCTCAACAAGTCCGCCCATTTTTAATACGTCGTTACGTATCTGTTCCAATTCAACGTTAAATTGGCCGGATATATGTTTATTTAAATTAAGTTCCATTGTTGCCTCTCAAACTACTAATTGGTTAACCGTAACGGCCAGTAATATAATCTTCAGTCTTTTTCATCTTAGGTGTTGTGAATAAAGCATTAGTATCTGAATGCTCAATTAGCTGACCCATGTACATGAATGCTGTTTGATCAGAAACACGCGCTGCTTGTTGCATGTTGTGCGTAACGATAACAACGGTGTACTTGTCTTTAAGTTCAGTGATCAACTCTTCAATAGTTAATGTCGAGATTGGATCAAGTGCTGATGTTGGTTCATCAAGTAATAGCACCTCTGGTTCAATTGCAATAGCTCTTGCAATAACAAGTCTTTGTTGCTGACCACCAGATAAACCTAAAGCACTGTCATGTAATCTGTCTTTTACTTCATTCCATAACGCCGCATTAGTCAGAGATTTTTCAACAACTTCATCAAGCTCGCGTCTGTCGTTAATACCTTGCAAGCGAAGTCCATAAACTACGTTCTCGTATATACTTTTTGGGAATGGGTTAGGGCGCTGGAATACCATGCCTACTTTACGACGAAGTGATGCAACATCAACAGAGCGGTCATAGATGTTTTGGTCGTGAAGTAAAATTTCACCTTTAATATTACAAGTATCAACAAGGTCATTCATACGGTTCATACAGCGTAAAAGTGTCGATTTACCGCAACCTGATGGTCCGATAAAGGCTGTTACTTGGCCTTTAGGAATAACCATGCTGATGTTTTCTAGGGCTTGTTTTTCGCCATAAAAAAGATTCAAATTTTTAATTTCTAGAGCAATTTGCTCTTTCGTTAAATTATCGATGTCTATATTAGATGAAGACTTGTTACTCATGTCTGGTGCTACCGAAATCATCTTAAAACCTCATATCTAAATTTAGTGTAAAAAGCTGAGCTTTGTCAGCTTTGTTAAAATTGTTAGTCATTGAATTAACAGTGCTTGAATTAGTGCTCAAGTGACTTATATTTTTCGCGCAAGTGGTTACGAATGCCAATTGCTGTAATGTTCAACGTTATGATAACGGTAACAAGTAAGAACGATGTTGCATAAACCAATGGTCTTGCAGCTTCAACGTTCGGGCTTTGGAAACCAACATCGTAAATATGGAAGCCTAAGTGCATAAACTTGCGATCTAAGTGAACATACGGGAAGTTGCCATCAATTGGCAACGTAGGCGCCATTTTAACAACACCTACTAACATAAGCGGTGCAACCTCACCAGCAGCACGTGCTACAGCTAAAATAAGACCTGTCATGATGGCTGGTGACGCCATTGGTATAATGATGCGCCAAATAGTTTCAGCCTTAGTAGCGCCAAGTGCTAACGAGCCTTGTCTTAATGAACCCGGAATTCGAGACAAACCTTCTTCAGTCGAAACAATCACTACTGGTAGCGTTAGTATAGCCAATGTTAGTGCTGACCATATAACACCAGGCGTACCAAAAGTTGGCCCTGGAAGTGCTTCAGGATAGAAAAGCTGATCCAGTGAACCACCAAGCATATAAACAAAGAAGCCTAAGCCAAATACACCGTAAACAATAGAAGGTACACCAGCTAAGTTAATTACCGAGATACGTATTACCTTTGTAACGGCATTGTTACCAGCATATTCATGTAGGTAAATAGCCGCTACCACACCAAATGGAGTTACGATTACAGCCATTAATAGCACCATAAATACAGTACCAAATATAGCTGGGAATACACCACCTTCTGTATTTGCTTCACGAGGATCGTCAGAAACGAATTTGCCTAGTTGTTTGCCGTACTGAATCACTTTTTCAAAGAAGTTCATGTCGTTTGGAAACGAAACGTCTAGTACATAAAAAATAGGCAAGGTTACCAGTTCGCCACGCATGTCTTTTACGATAACTGAATCACGTCTTGCTTCATCTCTAAAGGCAAATAGCTCTTTCTCGTATACTTTGTACTCGTCTCTTAGCGCTTGGCGCTGGTTTTCTAAATCACGTAACGCAGCGTCAGTCAGTTCATCTTCGAGTTCAAGCTTACGTTCTTTTAATCTTAACTTTTCTAGTTGATAGTTAATCGCTCCAATTTCGTCATTCTGCAAATCAAGAGCTTGATCATTTAAATCAACCGCTCTATCTATCGCTGCAAATAAAGCGTCTTCTTTATTCTCACGAATGGTTTTGCCATCAACAATCACTGAATCTACAAAACCGTAAAAGTTACCATTTTTGCTACGCTCAAATACGGCGATGCCAGAAGGTCTAGTTTCTTTAACAATTTCAGGGCCCAATACCCATTGGAAATCCAGCTCAACGTACTCACGGTTACCGGTTTTAATTAAGTAACGCTCTACAAACTCGCCTTGTTCTTTATCGAATTCGATACCAGAGGTAATTAAACGTTGTGTAGGAACCTGTTCAGATTCATAAACTTCACCAATAATAACGCTAGTTTCACCGCTTGAGTTTGCAATCTCAAACTGGTGAATATCTGAAGGCCAGAAAAATGACAGGCCTCTAGATGCAATGAGTAACAATAACCCAATTACTGATAATAAACTGATACTTACCGCGCCGGCTGTCATCCAAACCCACGGAGCACCCGACTTAAACCATAACTTCATATTAAATCTCCAAAAAAATAGGTGCTAATTAAAGTGAACTGTACTTTTCACGAAGTCGTTGACGCACAAACTCCGCAATCGTATTAAAGACAAAGGTGAATATAAACAGTACAAAGGCCGCTAAGAATAGGATTCGATAGTGTGAACTACCTACTTCAGACTCCGGCATTTCCACCGCTATATTCGCAGACAACGTACGCATGCCTTGGAAAATACTCCAATCCATAATTGGTGTATTACCGGTAGCCATAAGAACAATCATTGTTTCACCTACAGCTCGGCCTAATCCCATCATTACTGCTGAGAAAATACCTGGACTTGCTGTTAATAAAACAACTTTTATAAGTGTTTGCCACTGCGTAGCACCTAGTGCTAGTGAGCCGCTAGATAATGTTTTAGGAACACTGAATACTGCATCTTCAGCAATTGAGAAGATAGTAGGTATAACTGCAAAACCCATGGCGATACCAACAATTAAAGAGTTTCTTTGGTCAAAGGTGATACCTAATTCGTTAGTAATGTATAGACGTGTATTACCGTCGAACAACCACTCTTCTACTAGTGGGCTCATTTCAAATGAGAAGTAACCAACAAAAGCAACAATTGGGATTAACAGAATTGAATCCCAGCCAACAGGCATGCGGTTTCTAATTTTTTGCGGAATGTTATGCCAAGCAAATGCCGTTAAGAAAATAGCAACTGGCAATAACAATATTAATAGAATTACGCCTGGTAGTTTTTCTTCAATTAGTGGAGCTAACCAAAGACCAGCTAGGAAACCTAGTATAACCGTAGGTAACGCTTCCATAATCTCTACCGTTGGCTTTACAATTTTACGTACACTTGGGGCCATAAAGTAGGCTGTGTAGATAGCTGCCGCTAAACCAATTGGAACAGCAAATAACATGGCGTACATAGCCGCTTTTAATGTACCAAAAGAGATTGGTACTAAGCTGAACTTAGATTCAAAATCATCACTTGCAGAAGACGACTGCCAAACATAGTCAGGCTCAGCATAACCTTCGTACCAAACTTCTTGCCATAAGCCAGACCAAGTTACTTCAGGGTGCTCATTTTCTACGTTAAGTACGTCAAGTTGATTTGCTGACAAAACAACAAAAGCGTTAGAACGAGGAGAAAAAGAAATGTCAGTGATGTTATCTGTTGGTAACTTACCTTGCCATAAGTCCGCTTCAGATGTGGTGTGGAAAAAGTTAACTTCGCCTGAAGAAGTGGTGGCGATAAAGGTTCTACGATAAAACTCTGGATAGATTTCAGCCACGGCTTTATCGCTGCCTTCAACGTCCATAGTAAAATCTCTTACTTGAACAAAGTCACGTCCAGCTTTGCCGTTAACTTCAAACCACTGAGTAATTTTACCGTCTGTGTAACCTAGCATTAAAGAGTTAGCACTAGCTAAAAGTTTAGCAGTAGTAATTTGTTGGTTAGGGCGACTAATGTTTTTTGTATACAGTAATTCAACTTCGCTGCCTACGCGGCTGTTAGCGACATAAATTTCATTTTTAGTCAGAATGAAAATACGAGAAGCATCTGGAGAAATGAGTAGTCGCTCTACTTTTCCATCTACAAAATCAAGTTCAGATTGTTCAACAATCCACTCAATTTCTTCAGTGAACATATTTTCTTCACCTTCAAGGCGAGCGTATCTTACAGCGCCATTTTGAAGTTGGTAAAGAATGCCAAGTACGCCTTCTTCTTCAGCAAATACAAATTTTTCAACTGTGTAACCTTCTTCATCAAGCAACTCAGGTAGTGGCTCTTCACCAAAGGGTAATTGAACACGTGGAGTTAAAGAACGAGTGTTATTCTTGAAGTCGATTTTGAAAAAAGGTTTGATGATCGTTAAGCGAGCATCGTCATTCATAAAGCCGAACAAGCCTTTATGCGGAGCGCTTTGTGAGTAGGCTGTTATTTCGCCAGGGACTTCAGTTGCTATTGAAGCAATCTGTTGTCCAGACATACCATCTTCTGCGTTAAAAAAGTCTACAGTTGCATTTGGCGTTATGGCGTATGAAATTTCAGTTTGTTCTTCAATTCCCGTTGCAAAATAGGCTTTATCTAACGTAGATGTCGCCTCTCTTGAATCTACGTGAGCAGAGTCAAAAACTGGTTTAACTACATATAATAGATAGAAAAAAATCAATAATAATGCGCATAGTACTAAGATGCCACCGGTCATTACACCGTATTTAGCGAACTTATCTTTGAACTTTCGAGTTGACTCAGTCTTCAACGCAATGTTTGTCTGTCCAGACATATATAAATACCTACCCTTTATCAGATGCCGCGAATTATATTTCATTAATGTTACAGTAATGTGACATTGGACTTTCAGTCTACGTTGAAAAGCAGAGAAAGTCGGTACTAGGATAGACGGCACTTTTGGAAGTTGTTAGGGACATTTAGCCTAAAAAAGGGACTGGATTATTTAACATTTATTGTTAATACTTGAGTTAATAAACATCAACTGGAGTGCATCTAAATGCAACACCTTGTATTAACGGTTATTGGCGCCGATCAGACAGGCTTAGTTAAGTCACTGTCTGAAATTCTTAATAAGAATGAAGCTAATTGGTTAGCGAGTAACTTATCTCATTTACGTGGGTACTTTGCAGGTGTTATTGAGGTAGCAGTACCTGAGAGCAATTTAGTAAGCTTAACAAACGAGTTGTCTAATATAGTTGGTTTAACCGTCACAACATACCTCAGTAATCATGTTGAAGCGCACCAAGAGCAAGAGTTAGAATTTGTTATCACAGGTAATGACCGACGTGGAATTGTGCAAGACTTAGCGTCTGTTATTAGCCATAAAGGTGCCAATATTGTTAGTTTTGTATCTACTCATCAAACTGCGCCAAACTGGGGTGGTGAATTATTTCATGCTGTGGCTAGAGTCATCCTTCCTGCAGGATTAAGCGCTGATGTAATCGTAGAAGCGTTAGAGCAGCTAGCGTCGGATATCATTGTTGATGTTGAGTTAGACAAAGCGAGTTAAAGCTTAAAGATAGTTGTCACGTATCATTTGAGTTCTAATGTAAATTGTCTCAAATAAAAGAGCCAACGGCATATTATTCATGCCGTTGGCTTTTTAGTTGTCACATTAGTTTAATAAAAGCTGTTTTATTTGGGCTTTTAATACATCAATTGCAATTCTGTTTTTGCCACCATTCGTAACAATTAAGTCAGCAACCTGTTTTGAAGGTGCTATAAATGCTTGATACATAGGCCTTACTGTCGTCAGATATTGCTTTATTACTGAATCGAAGCTTCTGCCACGCTGTTTAATATCGCGCTCTAGTCTTCTTACTAAACAAATTTCCGGCGGAGTATCCATAAACACCTTAATATCAAACTCACTATATAGTTCTGGGTGTGTTAACAGCATAATACCTTCGATCAAAATGACTTGAGCCGGCTGTACCGGTGTCGTTTCTTTTAATCGAGTGTGGGTCTTATAACAGTATTGAGGCATTTCAACGGCTTTGCCTAATTTAAGATCACGAAGATGCTCGATTAGTAAGTCATGTTCAAATGCTTCAGGGTGATCATAGTTCGTCTTTTCTCGAACGGCCATTTCCAAATGATCTTGGTTACGGTAATACGCATCCTCAGATATAAAGGAAATTTGATCTGAACCCAATTCCTGCGCCAACTCTTCAAATATAGTGGCTGTTAATAGTGTTTTACCAGACGCCGAAGCGCCTGTAATTGCTAATATAGTGGTTTTCAAAAGGAGTCTCTTCTCTTGCTACTGTGCCGAATTCAATTGTTTAAATAGTTTTTTAGCAATATCCGTATTGTCTTGTTGTCCATTGAATAGATGACTGTTTACACCAGACGCGAATACTTGCACATCACCAGCAGTATGACCGCCAGTTGTCCAACCGGTTAACGTAGTGTCATTAATAATAGCTTTAATTTCACGAGTCATCTTTTCTTTCTTTAACTTACTACTTAGAGCCGACTTTAAAGTCTCGATTTGACTTGCTGACAGATCAAAATCCACATGTTTTTTCCATGTAGACTGGATAACTTTGTCAGTAACATCTTTCTCTAAGCTTAAAAATGCCGGGATTATAACAGCTAATGAAGAATTTATTTGCTTAACTTTATCTGTTTTCCAATCATAAGTGCCATTAGCACCAATACTTAAGCCACCGGTAGCATGGTCAGCGGTAATGATTAACAACGTTTCACCATTTTCTTCAGTAAATTGTTTTGCGTACTCAATAGCTTTTGCAAAGTCTTCTAGTTCACCCATTGCGCAGGCAACATCGTTACCATGAGCACACCAATCAATTTGGCTTCCTTCAATCATAATAAAAAAACCATTGTCTGAACTTTGAGTGGCTAACAAGTTCAAAGCAGTTTTTGTCATGGCCTCAACTCTATTTGGCAACGCATCACTGTCTACAGCAAATGGAAGGCCAACAGGGGCAAAAAGGCCTAGTGCTGGTAACGTATTTAATTCGTTTAGTTTTGTTAAATCGTCAACGTAACTATAGCCTAAGGATTTGAATTCGTTAACGATGTTTCGGTCTTTACGAATAAAGTAAGAAGTACCACCACCAAGCATTAAATCAACTTTAGGTGCGTAATTAATTTTTTCGTCGATGTATGCATCCGCAATCTGATTATAATTACGACGCGACTCATTATGAGCTATAAAACTAGCGGGTGTTGCATGATTAATTTGAGACGAAGAAACGATACCAGTAGTTTTACCAAGTTGTTTCGCTCTTTCAAGCAGTGTAAGAACAGGCTTTTTATTTACATCAACGCCAATTGCTCCGTTATATGACTTAACGCCAGAGCTTAAAGCCGTTGCGGAAGCTGCTGAATCTGTAACGTAGGTATTGTCATCAGGATAAGTTGAAGAGGTACCTACAAGAAGTTCATCAAATACAGTGCGTTCTACTTCTTTTGTCGCTTTATCATCAGCGAAATAACGATATGAAGTTGTATGTGCGACACCCATGCCATCACCAATCATAAAAATGATATTTTTAGGTAGCGTATTAACGTCGTTTTTAACATTTGAATTGGCACACGCCGTGATTCCAAGCGTTATAGCGGCAATGGTGAACAGTTTATTAATAGCATTGTTCTTCAAAAGATTTCTCCATAAACATTTATGCATGAGTAAAATACAAAAATGCCCGCCTATAAAATAGGCAGGCATCTTATTTTAGCAAGTAATTATAAATTAAAAGCTATATTTAACACCAACTTTCATTGACCAAGAAGATTGTTCAACTTCGAAGTTATCGTAGTTGTTAGTGTTAACACCACCAAAACGGTTCTGAAGTAGATACTTACCTTGGTCATTTGTTTCTAAGTCAAATAGAGGTTGTTGTGGGAAATTCATATTATAAATTTTACCCCAATCATCATTCAATAAGTTAGCAAAGTTATCAATGATGAAGTACAACTGGCCTTTATGACCGTCAACTAAACCAGGAAGTTCCTGAGTAATTGCCAAGTCCATGTTCGTAGTCCATGGTTGGTTACCAACATACTTAGGAATAACGCCACCCGCATACTGAGTTACACCAGCAGCTTCCATAAGTGCATAAGTTTCTTCATAGCTTACGCTTGAGAAGTCAAAGTTTGCATCGTTTGGACCAGTTGGTAATTCAGGTAGGTATGTGCCTGCACGGTAGAAACGCGATTGGTCACCAAAGTCTCTATCGTTATAAAGACCTAATGTCCAAGAGAACGGCTTGCCAGACTTACGCTCGTAGAATAAGTTGAATGAAGTTTCATAACCTTCAAACAGCTCAGTTTCGTAGCCTAAGTTAAGAACAAAACGGTGCTCAACTTCATAGTAAGCACGGCCCATTTCTGGGTTGTTACGGTTTGTTGTAACTTCATACTGGAAGTTTGATGTTGCTGTTGAGCTTGTACCAGGGTTCACTTCATCAATATTTTGATTAGTGTAAGACATATTTAGTGATACGCCATTATCCCACTTTTTGTTTAATGCAGTTGATAAGAGACGGCTGTAACCGCCTTTATCTATGTTTGTTAACTGTAGGTCGTAACGGTCACGGTTATCCCAACGGTTTTCATACACGATACGTTCGTTACCGATTCGCTCACCAGAGTCTACACGAGCTTCGTCTATCCAGTATGCAGAGTTTTCGCGTTCAACAAATGTAAATTCTGTGAACCACTGGAAGTTGTCGCCAAGTACAGGAAGGTCAAACGTGTAGTCCGCTGACACTTGGTAACGCCAATCTGAAGGCATTTCGAAGCCTTTAGCGATTGTATTCGTATTACCATTACCTGGTACTAAAGAATCTTGCAGAGTTTGAGGTACTTGACCAAACATTACTTGTGAAGGATCTGCGATTACAGCATTTTGAGCGTCTTCTGTTGAAGAAATCAACGTAACACCATCGTTTGTGTATGCGTTAGAAACCCAAACTAAAGGCATGCCACCTGAGAATCGACCAACGCCACCGCGAACAGTTAAGTCGTCGTTTACAGTCCACTCAAGACCGATACGAGGAAGGAAAATATCCGCGCCATCTAAGTTTTCTTGGTTGTCATAACCATATTCGTTTAGATAGTTTTGGTTTAAAGTTGGCTCGTCTTTAACTGATAGACGCTCATAACGAACACCAGCAGTTAACATTACGTCGTCCATGATTTCAGTGTTAACTTCACCGTATAGCGCGTATTGTGTAGACTCAACAGAAAACGCTAGGTCTTGCATGTCGTTTGTAAATGCGTTGTCATAAGCAATCGACGCAGGTACTTTATTTTCGAAGTCTTCTAATGAATCAAAAGTCCAAGTCCCTGATGCATGACGAGCATAAAGGTTGTAATTTTCTACATTTTCAACTTCTAAACCAAACTTATACTCTAAGTCGCCTACTAAGTATAAACCGTGGAAACCAAAGCTTAATGTTTCGTTAGAAAGTTCATTACCGTGACGGTTTTCATCTTGACCAGCAACAACAGTACCACCGTCTAAGCGAACATTGATTTCACCTAAGTCAGATGCTGTGTTTGATGCTTGTACGTAGTCTTTATATGCAAAGTTGAACTCAGTAGAGAAGTCTGCATTCCAATCAGAGAAAAGGTGACCAGTTAGGATCTCAGTATCAGAGTCTTGCGACCAAGCGTTAGACGCTAAATTTACTGTACCGTCACTGTTTGTATAGTTACGAGCCGCTGAGTTTTCTTGAGTGCTGTATGTTAAGTCAGCTCGGTGATCATCATTGATGTTCCAATCAAGCTTAAGTAATAGCTTTTTGTCGCTATCTGGAGCAGGCGCAGCGCCCATTGAATCAGAGATTCCGTAAGTATTTTGAAGAGCGTCAATTACGCTTTGTACTTGCCCTGTTGTAAGGTTATGACCAGCAAGTGTTGCTGGGTTGAATGTTACAGGAACATCTTTTTCCCACTCTTCATAAGAAGCAAAGAAAAATAGTTCATCTTGAATTAATGCGCCACCAAGAGCTGCACCAAATGTCATTTCTTCATTTTCTAATGAGTCTTTGTCAAACTCAACCGTCTCGTATTCACCTTCACGACGGTTAAATGACTGTTCATCAGTTGCAGAACCGTTAAATGGTACTCGCTCGTAAAATACAGAGCCAGACAAATCGTTAGTACCAGACTTAGTTACTACGTTAATAGTACCGCCTGAGAATTTTGCAGCACGTGCATTAAACGGTGCAAATTCAATGCTAACTTGGTCAACCGCGTTTAAAGAAACCGGTGGACGCTGAGCAGGGTAACCGTTTGAGTTAAGGCCGAATGTATCGTTTACGCCAACACCGTCAACTGTTAGTGAGTTGTACTTAGGGTTTGAACCAGCAACACTCAATTGAGTACCAGATGCATCAACAACCGCTAGAGGGTTAGAGCGAACGATATCTTTAAGGTCACGGCTAACTGTTGCTGCTTTAGCAATGTCATCAGAAGTAAATACAGAGCTAGAACCAGAGTTAGCAAAAAAGTTTGCAGAACCAGTTACTGTAATTTTTTCGATGCTGCTGCTTGTTTCAAGCTTTGCAGAAAGGTCTAAAATGTCATTAAGTTCAAGGTATACGTTTTCGTATACTTTACCTTGGAAACCTTCAGAAGCGATAGTTACCATGTATGGACCACCAACGCGAAGACCACGGGCACGGTATGCACCTTCTTCGTTAACCGTTACTTCTTTTACGCTACCAGATGGTACGTGTAAGAAAGTAATAGTTGCGTTGTTAACAGATTGGCCTGCAACTGTCTGAATTGTACCGCGAACAGCCGTTGAAGTTTCAGCCGCATTAACGGTAGCCGTACCTAAAGCAGCTGTTACAGCTAGTGCTAGAGCGCTATGTTTAATGACATTTTTCATTGTCTTTTCCTGGTTGTTGTTTTGTTAAAATTAAAAATTGTTGTTTTATTATTATTTTATCTTTACGCCGTTTTTGCCTACTTTTACATTAGGATCAAAAATTGCGTTTAAAATACCAGCCAATCGAATTCCGCCTTTGCGCAATTGGTCTTTAACTGTTGGCATATGTCTATAGATATAGTCATATGAAAATTCGCCGTCTTTTATGTCGTAAACATCGTCACGAAGATTAAAAGATTCAACAACCCAATCTCTTGGTTGAGTTGAAACATAATTAGACACAAGTTTTGTGTCAGTTGTATTAATGAATCGTGCAAATTCGGTAAAAGATAAATTTTGGCTTTCAATTAGTTTTGTGTCCCACAAAGTGTGCAGGTTCATTTTCTCTCTGAAAAACTCAACTTGAATAGTATTGCCGCCTTTATCTTCGGCACGACCAACATGCAGAGGCATGTGCAAGTCACCAACTAAATGTGTTAGGAAACGTAGGTAAAATTCTTTTTCTTGTTGTTTTGATTTTGGAGAGGAGAGAACGTCTATTGCTTTGCAGATACCGGTGTATACATCTTTAACTTCATCTTCGAACTTGTATGTATCAGGTTTGAAATCATCAATCGTATTTAAACTAATATAATGCCACTTAGTTCGAGACCACCATTTTTTGTCTGGTGATGAGCGCATTTCGTCTGCCCATGTTGTTACTTCTGGAAGGTGGTCGCCACTGAGTAACTTTTCTATAGCTTGTTTAGTTACTGGGGTTAAATGCCACTCGGCAATTTGACCAATAATACGATGACCATTTTGGCCATAAGCTGCAGCATTGTTTGAGACCGCTAACAGCATTATAGACGCTAGTGTTGTAAATAGCACAAGCTTAAAATTCTTCATTTATTAATTTCCGTTTCTACTTTTGTAATGTAATTGTAAAAATTGAGCTGGTCAAATATCAACCACAATCTCTCTGAAACTGTCGCTATTATGCTTGTTTTTTAAATATTAGAAAGGATATGTTGGGATTCATAATTACATGTTAATAAAGCAATAAAAACAATGGGTTACAATTAATGAGTAAAATTACTTAAAACAATAAGTAAATAAGGATAGAATAAATTTGTAGCGTAATGCAGGGTTTAGAGGAATTTGAAAAAATGCACTTGCTTTTATCCAAATTAAATAAGAGTTGGTATGTCACCTTTTTTATAGGTGCTTGTGTTGTTGTTTGGATGACAGCCAAGTTACATACAGACAGCCAAATAGTGCCATTGTCGCCATTAATAGAGACCTCAATAGACTGCTCAACACAGTCAAAAAACAATAAAAGAAGTTTTGTTATATATAGCGGTGGTGAAACAAGCTCTCTTTTGTTAAATGAGATTGCCTGCGCAGATCCAATAATTAATAGACAGTATGGCGAGGTTTCTTCTTACTGGGGAGTAAGCGATGTTAATACGATTAGAATGTTAGGTAATGGCAAAGCAGACTTAGCGTTAGTTAAAGAAAATATTATGTCCGCACTTAAAGCTGAAGACACTCATGGTTATAAAAAGGTGGCTTATTATCCTAATTATAAAACCTACCTAATTTCACTTTATGAAAAACCAGTATTAACAAAAGAGTATTTCCTGGATAAAACCATAGGCTTAGTCGATTACCCAACTAGTCGCTCAGGTCATATAGTACCTAAAAAGCTGTTTACGGAGCTTGGCTTAACGCTGAGTCGTATGAATATCGTTTATGCAAGCTCACATAATGAATTGCGAGAAATGTTGACCGCTGGCAAGGTTGATATCATATCTTCATATTGGCAATCAGAAGATCAAGAAAAGCTTTCCCGAAACTATATAACAAGTATTGCCGATTCAGTCTCAGGAACGTCGTGGTATTTAAGACTCGCTAAACAAAATGAGGACTTATTGTGCGCCTCGCAACGATTTTTAAAGGACTTTGCATCCCAACAAGAGTCCTCTTACTATCAAAAACTTACCTTAGTTAAAAGTAACTGCTCTAGTGCTGAAAAGAATGAAGGGGAGTTATGATGAGGAAGTTAAATAAATTATTTATGAATTCTATTAAGCTTCAAGCGGTAAGTACCTTTTTAGTTAGCTTAGTCTTGTTCTCCATTGTGCACCAAGCAAGTGTTGCTATGAGTCATTTAAAGCATGTGGCTGTTACTAAACAATATGTATTACAGAGAGTTGCCCTAGACTTGCCTATTATTCCAATTAAAAGAGAGTGGCTTAATGAATCAGGCGATAGTCAAGAAGTTCAAAATTACATAAACAGCCTTAATGAAGCAATTGACAAATACCAGTGGCCACTTAAAGTTACATTTATAGGGCCTAAAAAGCCTGTCGCTGATTATGAGGAGCTGTCTTCCGCTGAGCAAAGTGTCTACATTTCCTTTAAAGAAAAAGCGTTTCCATTGCTCCACAGCCTTAGTGCAGTACCAATGTTATTTGCTCTGTTTTTCACGTGGTTATTAGTCTTCCGACAACATTTGATGCAACACCACAAGCCATTGGAACAAAAAGTGACTAACTCCCCATTATTGTTAACCATTGATCTTCGAAGTAAGTTACTCATTAATGCTCGTATTCAAAAAGAAACGGCGTTATCTAACAAGCCGCTTTGTTTTTATTGTGCGTTGGTTGAGTATTGTATAGCTAACCCAGGTGTTAGTTTGAACATGAATAAGGACTTACCGGAAGAGTTTTTAGTATTAGCGCAGAAGTATTTTTATCGTTTGATAGAACTTGGGCATACGATTAGAAAGCGACCTAACTTTGAAAGTAACTTAGATAAAACGTTAAGTGAAATTAGAGCGGCATTAGAGGACGTTTTAGAGCAAGATATAAAGTCCAAAGAGATGCTAATACCTCCTAAGGCAATAGGGGAAGGGTCTCGCTCTAAGTTACATAGCTTTGGTTTGGGCGAAATTAATGAGAATATAGTAGAAATAGTCGGGAAATAAGTCGACGAAACAAAAAAGGCTTCATTTATTAAATTGAAGCCTTTTTATTATCTACAAGCCAGGTTGGTTAATAAGGTTAGCTAGTAAAGTTAGTGAATAGGGTTAACCAATTTTGGCTAGTTTCCTTTTTCAAGTTCTCTATCTAGTTCTTGTTGTGCTTTATACGCTTTAAACTCTTGGTATAAAACGCTTTCATCATTCATAGACAAATTCTTGTTACTTGCACTTACTAAACTTTTGAACAAACTCTCTGTTTTGTCAGGGCTCAATCCAGTTAAAACACATAATTGATTTTTGCCATTAAAGTTTGCGTAGCTTGTTTTTAATGGAGTGGCACCTACAAGTGCTTGGTTAGTTACTTGTTTAGATACTGAAGAGAACGTTGCACCAATAGCAGAGTTACCATCTACGTCTACTCGTTCTTGGAACGTTTTATCTAACGCTTTTACGCGAGTGCTAATTTGTTGAGCTAAGCCAACTCTAGCCAATGCTATGGCTTGTGCTTTGTCGATAGACATATTACCAGAACTTGAAACACACTCAGCATGCGCGATGCCGTTTTCAAGTGACGGGTTTAATACCCAGTCAGGAATGTTTTCATTAAGTACTTCTGGAGTCGGGTTTGAACTACATGCCGAGAGAGCAACTGTGATTGCTGCTGCCAAGGCCAATTTGATATTTTTTCTCATGTTAAATCCTTTCATCTAATTTAAAATAATATGCGGTACAAACCGACTTAAATCTTGTGTTATAGGCTGACTATCTTCTCGAATAGAGATGCCAGCCGCTTTATCATTTACCAACCAACTGCCTATAAGAGTGTAGTTGTCTCCAAACTTAGGCAACAGATGTTTTTCTTGGTATATATACCCTTCCTGACCGTATGGTCCATCTGACATGGTTGTCGCCTGCGTTCCATCAATAAAGCTAATATTAGCTCCCTCACGGGAGAAAATGGGTTTTTTTACCAAACTTTTGATACTTGAACTAAGAGAAAGTTCCTCTTCAAAATATGCAGGCAATAAGTTTGGGTGGTGTGGAAAGTGTTTCCAAAGCATAGGTAATATTGCTTTGTTAGAAATTAGACTCTTCCATGCAGGCTCTAGCCAAGCCATTTCCGTGTCTACTTTTAGCGAGTCACCAAAGGATTCGTTAAACATAAATTCCCAAGGATATAATTTAAACATCCAAGTGATAATTTGATCATCTAAGTCAGTATATTGCTGACCATTAGAGATACCAATGTCCTCTATATAAACAAATTTATTGGGTACACCAGCGGCTGACGCACAGTCTTGAAGGTACTGAACTGTCCCCCTGTCTTCATCGCTTTCTTTACAACAAGAGAAGTGCAATATGTGGCCAGGCTTGTTCAATAATAACTGCCTAAACCTATGAATTAGCTTGTCCTGAAGACTATTAAATTGATCACTTCTACGATGGAGAATAGTGGAATCTACGTTGTCTTCAAGCCACAGCCATTGCCAAAAACCAGTTTCATATACTGACGTTGGAGTATCGGCATTATTCTCGTATAACTTAGCAGGAGAGTGTCCATCGTAGGCAAAGTCTAGTCTTGAATACAAACTATCTTCTTTAGCCAACCAAGAATCTCGCACGAAATCCCACTTGTGTTCGGGAATACAAAACTTTGTCAGTAAGGACTCGTCTTTTACGACCCTATCAACTATATCAAGACACATTTGATGAATCTCTTCCGTCGGCGACTCAAGATCTTCTTCAATTTGCTTTAAGTTAAACTCGTAATAAGCACTTTCATCCCAATAGGCTTCACCGTGCATAGTATGAAATTTAAAACCTAGTTTCTCTGCAAGTTGTTGCCAATTTTGACGTTGTTTTATAGGGTGCCTGAACAAAATTAGCCGCCCCAACTGCGATTTCGATTGGTTGAACGTCTTTGATTTATTTTTACTTTTTGTGCTGCTACTTGGCCAAAGCCTCCGCGAGATACGGTTCTTGCGAAAGTCGGCTTAGGTTTTAATGAATTTTTTGGAACTTTAAAGGCCATTTTATTCATGGAGCCAAGCGCATTACCGTCCGCAAACATGTATTTATTATTAAATTTGGAGCCTTTTCGCTTGTATCCAAATACCGGTGTATAAGTACCACGATACTTGCGCTTTTTAGAGTCAAATAACGCATCTGCAATTAGGTAACCCGCCATCAATGGGAAAAAGTAATTTGTATCATTATCTTGATAGCAGTTTTCTGCTCCAAATTCCCATTCGCAGTCTTGCTCATTAAAAAAGCTTGGGCCTGTTCGCTGCGCTTCTTCTAGAGCTTCTTGGTAGGCGACTTCGCATTGTTGGAAGTCTAAGCTGGTATCGGCAACACAATCTTCTACCGTATTGGCAACAATGGCGGTGTAGTCAGGCTCACCACAACCAGAAAGTAGTAAACCAGTTAACCCTAAATATAATGGTCGAGTAAGTTGACGCCCAGTATTACTAAGTCCATCAAAATTAGCGGCATTAGGAAGGAGAGTTATTTTACTTCTCTTCATCGTAACTCCTTAGTAACTCATGCAAGCAGCATTTAATAAGCCAATTGCAATGCTCGTTGCACCTAATACAACACCCGCACTAATTTCATTTTGCTCAATTCGTTCTACAATTTTAGGCATGAAAATAAAGCGAAACCACTGCAAATGCGAGGCATTGTGCAATTAAGGCAATAACGCCCCACGTTGCGAAATCTAAAAGAGAAACAGAATTACTTGCTGCACTTGCTAAAGCAATAGCAAAACCTATGATTGCGCCACCAAAACCTATAGAAGCCGCAACGTTTTGTTGGTCTTTTATCAGAGTCCACTCGTCATGTGGTGTGACTATTGTATAAACAAATTTGAATAGCATTAGAAAAACTAAACTAATGCCAAAATATAAAGCAAAATTGCCAATAGCAATTAAAATATCAGGGGTTTCCATTAAACATCCTCAAGCAAAATCAATTTATTCGTAATTGCTTTCACTTTAATAGATAGCTTAACTAGGGTCAAAATATAAAAGGTTTCAAAACTTTACGACGTTAGGTTTTTCATCCAACGTTTATTCTTTACTCGCCATGCAAACATGAATATTTTACAAAACTCTTCTGAGTACATAATTACAACAACCCAAAAAAATGACAATTGCCAATAGAATGCCGCCAGCCATACTAACGGAATGCTAATTAGCCACATACAAATTGTGTCAGTGAGTAAGCAGAAGCGATTGTCGCCGCCAGCTCTAAGAATACCCATTGCTAATGTCATGTTTATAACTTTTAGCCAAGCTAAGCCGCCCACGATATAAAAAATAGACTTGGCCAGCAGTCGAGTTTGTTCTGATATCCCTTCATAAGGAGATAACACAATATCATTAAATAGGATTAGCAAACCGCCCATCAGCAAAGCTACAAAAGGGCCTAAAACAGAAAAAATCTTGGCCATGCTCCAAGCTTCATCTAATTGATTGGCACCTAAATGCTGACCCACCACAATAGAACATGCCGAGGCGATACCAAAAAATATGGATAGAAATATGCCTTCAACAGGAAGGAGCATACTAATAACTGCGAGTTTCTGTTGTGCCTATACGCCCAAAGATAAGTTGGTAGGTAAAAGAACCAAGTGACCAAATACCAAAACTGAACATCATAGGGAGAACTAAACTTAGTAATTTCTGCCAATGCAATTTTACTTTTAGGAAATCAAAATCATTTAAAGAGATGTGCAATATATGTCGTTGAGATTGTAGAAAAGTAACCAGTGCAATTAACTGAAATAGACGAGAGATAGACGTTGCCCATGCCGCGCCAGCAACACCAAGTGCGGAAATACCAAGGCCACCATTAATGAGCCAATAGTTGAGTACAACGTTTAATATGATAGAAATGGCACTGAAAACGAGCGGTATCTTTACTTGGTTTATACTTCTTAGTGCATTCTCGAATATTTGAATAATGGCAACAAAGACCATGCTAGGCATTGTGATCCAGAGGTAAGTTTCACCTAATGCAATAACTATAGGGTCTAGGCTACCCAAGCCCATTACATCGTCTGACAAGTAATACGCAGCAACAATTACAGGAATCAGTGCAATAAAAGAGTAACAAATAGCGATAATAATAGTGCCACGAATTTTATCGCCATTACCGGCTCCGTGATACTGCGCAGATAGAATACCGACGGCCCAGCTTAGGCCCATGATAATGACCATTACTACAAAAAGTACACGATTTCCCAACCCTACTGCAGCAATGGCTTCATCACCCAAATGACTAACCATCATCACATCAATCATACTTAAAAAAGTAACCAACATACTTTGCAATGATATAGGCCAAGCAAGTTTTAGGGTTTTACGTAGTTGTGGGTTTTTAGTCATAAAAATGAACCTCTGAATAGAGCGCGCAGAATGCCTGTTTTATCTTAATTTGTCGATAAGAGAAAACCTGAATGACAACGTATTCCATATGACAAATATATTACAAGCGTATATTAATGTGGTTATTAAATTCCATTTAAAACAGTATCTTATAAAAAGTGTTAGGAAACGTTAACAGACAGTTGATGGGCCTCTATTGCTGTGTTACTAATATACTCTGCTGATATGGGAGTGTCAGTCGGGGTTAAAATTAAAAATTGTATATAAATGGGAGTAGTAACTATGATGAACGGTAGCGTTTCATCTGACGAAAATAAAATTTTAATGGCGTGGCTTAAAGTTAAACGTAAAGAAAAAGGCCACACCATGCGAACGTTGTCTCAAATTATTGGGACCCCACACTCATTTGTGGGTAAAGTCGAAAATCAAGAACGCCGTTTAGACATCATAGAGTACGTCAGATATTGCAAAGCGCTTGATATTGATCCTTTGGAAGGTTTAAAAAAGATCGCTCAATAGTATTTCAGACAAAAACGGCATGCTTATGCATGCCATTTTTGTTTTATTAAAATAACGAGAGCAATGATCGTTGGCAAACCTAATAAAGCTGTGAGTGTAAAAAAGTTAGTGTAACCAATACTTTCAAGCCACACCCCTGAAAACCCACCAATAGACTTTGGCAGTAACAACATTGCAGAGCTTAGCCAAGCATACTGAGTTGCAGTAAACTCCTTGTTAGTTAATGAGCTTAAAAACGCTATTAATGCCGCCATAGCAATGCCAGCACTTAGATTATCAATAGATATAACCACGGTTAGTAGTTCAGTGCTGTGGGAAGACTGTGAAAGCACTACAAACAAAAGGTTTGTGACTGCTGATAATATGGCGCCAGCAAGAAGTATTGGCAAAATACCAAAGCGATTTATTAAACCACCGGCAAAAAAAGCGCCGAGTAGGGTCATTATTACACCAAATACTTTAGAGATAGCCGCTATCTCTTGTTTTGTGTAACCCATATCGACGTAAAAAACATTGGCCATTACGCCCATTACAATGTCCGAAACTCTGTAGGTTGCAATTAGTACTATGAGTAATAAAGCGTGGGTGCGATAGCGCGATATTAAATCCAGTACAGGATCAATAAATGCTACTTTAAACTTTTCAATTGGGGTTTGCTTAACTGAGTTAGGCGAAGAAATAGTATTTGTTGGTGTGGGCTCTGGCGAAGTAAGCGTAATAAACATGGTGCTTGCCATTAAACCAGCCATTATGAAGTAGCTAGACTGCCAAGCGTTGAAGTCGTAGTTCTGAGCCGATTCAAATAGGGCGGTAAAGTAAAGGACACCCGCTGTGGCCACGATCATTGCTAGTCGATAACCAATCATGTAAGCCGCTGCCATCGCAGCTTGTTGCTTATCATCGCCTGACTCGATTCTATAGGCATCAATGACAATATCTTGGGTAGCAGAAGAAAATGCCACACATACTGCCGCAATGGCCATTACAAAAAGGTTATCCGCTGGGTTTGTTAGTGCCATTGCTGCAATGCTAAAAACTAAACAGCTTTGGCTCAGCAATAGCCAGCTTCTCCGACGCCCTAAAAGTTTATGCAGAATTGGCAGCTTGAATTTATCTACGGCTGGTGCCCAAATCCATTTTATTGCATAGGCCAGCGTTATCCAGCTAAAAAAGCCTATTGCACTTCGTTCGGCACCGGCTTCTCGCAACCAAAATGACAGTGAAGAAAATACCAACATAAGCGGTAGACCAGCCGCAAAGCCAAAAGCAAATAGACGAATGACATTAAGCTGAAAGTAAACTTTAAATGAAGCCAGTAAATTTAATAGAGTTTGGGAATATGTTGAAAGTGCGGTGCTCAAAATAAAAATCGGCCTAAAAGTAAAACTAATAGGCCGATTGTTGTCAAGATTTTACCGAATATCAAGTGTTAAGGTCGAATGCCTGAACAAAAGTCAGGAAATCGACCATACCCTTGCAGGTAACTAATGCAGGAAACCATTTCATTTTTTAATTTTTCACTCGTCTGAATTTCAGATGAGCTCCAAAATGAAATCTGATGCAACAAATACCAAAATGCACTTTCCAACGGTGTTAGGCATGCTTCTTTAGCGTTAATTTGTGACCATTCCTCTATAGTATCCCAACAATATAAATCAACTTCTGAATCTTGAATCTCTCCATCCAATAATGCATTAGCGTAGTAGCTTAGCTGATCCGTTTTGTTGTGGATAAATCGGTGTGTTTTTACCACTTTAATCACCCCTATTTGTTATTTGTATTAGTAAAGGGTACGGTTTAACGATACTGCCTTTTTCGTTAAACCTAAGTCAGTATAGACACAAAAACCTATATGGACAAAATTTGAACGGAAATTATTTTTATTTCTTTCTTAGGATAATTAGGCCAGCCAAGCTCTTCGGAGTATTCACTGCCAATTTCTATCGCCTTTTCCAGTACTTCGAAACCTTCAACTACTTCGCCAAAACGGTGTAACCCCACTTTTTTCCTGGATTTAAACTGTCGTTATCCGCTAAGTTGAAAAAGAATTGGCTGGTTGCCGTATGTGGCTCATATTGCCTTGCCATAGAAATAGTGAACTGTTTGTTTTTTAATCCACTGCCCGACTCATTGATAATTTCCTTGAACTCTTTGACTTGAGAAACATCATCCATTTCTTTTTTATAACCACCACCTTGAAGCACAAACTCAGGCTCTAAACGATGGAAAATAGTACTGTCGTATCGCTTGGCAACAACATAACTTAAAAAGTTATCTACGGTAATTTGAGTTTTACTTCTATCAAGCTCAATGATTATCGAGCCGATGCTTGTTTCCATCTTTACTTTAGGAAAGAGATTATCAGGTTGTATGTATTCACCTCTTGGTACCTCACTTGAGTGAGATAAAGGAGATTGAACTGCAACTAGCAATAACGAACAGCACAGCAGAGCGTTAAACAGTGTGTTTAATCCTTTTTTCATTCAGTGAAACTCCTTGTTTAGCGGCTTAACGCTTTTTGAAACTCTTCATCTTGAAGCGTGCGTTCTAATAATGTGCTCAACATAAGGTTCATATTTTTAGTAACGTCTTCTTGGCTAAATTTCATTGGCCCGTCTTGGTTAATGCCCGTTTGATAACTCTTTTTCCATGTGCGGTTTGCTGACTCTAACGTCACGGTCCACTCAAGTACGGCTTCTGACTCAAAAGACATGGCGTACTGTTTATGTAGCTTGTAGCCGTCGTAATATCAAAGTTTAAGTTGTTTCGACCATTTGAACTTGTTTTTAAGGTGTTTTTTAGCCAAGGTGAAACTAGTTTCGTAATATTAGCCACTTCCATGAATTCGCTACTATTCACCATTGCCATGGCCTGTTGTGCGCGTGAATCGCTTACCGTGATGTTTTGACACTCATTAGTAGTTTTGGAGACATGGCGATTGGCGCTAATTTTACCGCCTGTTCAAATTGATTCGCACAGCCACCTAGTATTAACGTTAATAATGCTGCAGAGACTATATTTATTAGTTTTTCATTGTTCTACCTTATCTTTTATTTACGTTTTTATGTTGGCACATATATATAACAAATTTCGAGTTACTCGATAATACAGTAAAGCCACCAAATGTATCTTTTAACATCTTCTGGTAGGCGAGGTGTGTATTAGCAACAAGCAAGATTACGCCGTTACTTTTTAATACCGTTGCAGACTGCTTTATCATTTGCTCAGTAATATGAGTTGTGATGGTATTTTGCTGGTGAAATGGCGGGTTGCACAATATCAAATCCGCCGAATTATCAAGTTGTTGCGATAAACAGTCATCTTGACTGAAATTACATACATTTATCAATTCATTGGCATTGATTTCGACATTTTGTTGTACTGAATTTATTGCCATGTGTGACTCATCAGTGAAGATCATTTTAAAATCTAGATTTTGTTGTGATGCTTCGTCTGTGATTAATTCTTTAATGCGGTCTTTATTTTGTTGCAGATAACACAAACCTAGTAATCCGTTGCCACAACCTAAATCAATGACAGTGAAGTTATTATCCTGCTTTGTTAACAATGGTAAGTGATCCGCTAAAAAACGGCCACCAATATCAATTTGGTCTTTGCTAAAAACGTTGGCGTGTGAACGCAATACTAAATTTTGCTCTGGCCATTTGGCCTCAAACTTAGGTTTCAATAGATTGGCATCGTCTACTAATTTGTTGTGTTGCTTTTTAGCAAAGATCAACCGACTCTTTTTCTTAGCTAGGCTGCTAGAAACATCATCAAAATAACGCTCAAATAGCTTCATAACGGAAGTGGTTACAAGCGTTGTTTTACCGGTCGCAATAATGTCACAGTTTTCTTGGTACTGATTTATAGCCTGTAATTGGTGCTCCAGGTAAGCTAAGTTTTTAGTTAATTTGATAACAATAATTGAGGCTGCGGATGGTTTTTCTAAAGAGTTATAAACGATAGGCGAAACTTTTGAATTGTGTTCATGGTTGTATTCAATTGCCATTTTACTAACGTAAGAATCTACCACACAGCTTAGCGGAAAGTTATTTAAGGCTAGCGAAATTGCACCAAATAAGTCGTCATAAACTAAAATGTCAGGCAGAGGTAGAGTGTGCTGGTAGGTGTCGAGAACATGTTGCACCACTAAGTCATCAGAAACTGTCCCAGGCTTGTAAGGACTTGTCATGCTGATTAGGTGGATAACGATGTAACTCAAATTGAGTATTGGCAACTGTCCAGCTTGTATTCATAGCTCGCTCTTTGGTAAATTTGTTAATGGGTATTGTCCCACCGCTGGGGAGAGATGTAAATTTGCAAACAGACTTATTCAACGAATTAAATGATATAGAAGTTAAAAGTGAACATGCCATACCAGAATTAGTAAAACCTTGGTTGGAGTATGTTCCAGACTTTTTGTCTTTTATCGACGCCACTGAGCTCTACCAGCAACTTGAGCAACAATTGGATTGGCAACAACCTGAAATTGTTGTGTTTTCTAAACGACATCCTATTCCTCGGCTACAGTGTTGGCAATCCGATGAAGGAGTACAGTATCAGTATAGTGGGAAAGCCTTAAATGAAAACGCTTGGCACCCACTACTAGAAAGAGTCAGAGATCACATTCATGCGCAGCAAGGTGTATATTTTAATTCTGTATTGGTGAACTTTTATCGAAATGGCGAAGATAAAATGGGTTGGCATTCAGACGATGAACCTGAGTTAGGCCCAAACCCTATCGTGGCCAGTTTATCTTTAGGTGCTTCACGGACAATGCACTTTAAAGACAAAAAGACGAATCAAACTGCGGCGGTTGAGCTATCAAATGGTGCATTGTTGATGATGAAAGCCGGCATGCAACGTGCGTTCAAACATCAGGTTCCGTCTAGGAAAAAGGTACGGGAGGGCAGGATTAGCCTGACATTTCGTTACATTCATAGATAGACTCAAAGCCAAACTTTTGTTTTACTCTTTATTGAGCTGTTTATCAAAGGAATAAAAATAATGACGTCAGGTGTAATTGAACTAAAGATAATTGAAAAATTAACCAATACTTTTTTACCAGATATATTAGATGTGGTGAATGAAAGCAGTCAACACAATGTTCCAGAGGGTAGCGAATCGCATTTTAAAGTTGTTGTTATTTCCAAGACTTTTAAAGATCAAAAGTTAATCCAACGCCATAGAGCTATTAATAGTTGTTTAGCTGATGAGCTAAAAATGACATTCATGCACTGGCTATCCACACTTTTACACCTAAAGAGTGGCGAGAAACAACAGACGTACCACTGTCACCAAAGTGTCTAGGTGGGAGTAAATTCGACCGCGCTTAACCAAATATAATTCTATAAAAGCACGTTACCAATAATAAAAATAAGAGGTAAGTTTGTGGTATTTATTGAAAAGTTATCTGAGCAAGTAGGTAAAGCCGTAAGTTGGTTAACATTGCTAATGGTTATTTTAATGACGTTAGTTGTGACACTTAGGTATGGCTTTAACCTTGGCTGGATAGCGCTACAAGAATGTATTATATATCTTCATGCCGTAACGTTAATGTTAGGAATGTCTTATGTACTCAAACACGACAAACATGTTCGAGTAGACATTTTTTACAATAGATTTACGCCCCAAAAACAAGCTGTAGTAAACCTCGTTGGGCATTTATTACTGCTCATTCCTACCTGCTTATTCATTATTTATATTAGTTTTGATTACGTTGCGCAGTCTTGGCAATTTATGGAAGGGTCGCAAGAAGCGGGTGGCGTGCCTTTTGTGTACTTACTAAAAACGTTGATCATCGCAATGCCAATTTTATTGGTCACTCAAGCCATTTCAGACAGTGTTGTTAGCGTCAAAAAAATCAGGGCTAATGAACAACCTCAAGATGTGAACAAACAACCTCAAAATATTAACAACGGAGCTAATTAATATGGAATGGATGGCCATTTTGATGTTTGTCACCATTTGTTTGGTATTGCTATTGGGTTACCCAGTTGCATTTAGCTTAGCGGGCACCGCTCTTATTTTTGCCGGTATAGGCTCTTTAATGGGAGGTTTTGATACTTCACTTTTAATGGCATTGCCAAGTCGTATATATGGTGTGATGACCAATCAAACTTTATTGGCCGTACCGCTATTTGTTTTTATGGGGGTCATGTTAGAAAAGTCAAAAATAGCTGAAGACTTATTAACGAGCATGACTCAAGTGTTCGGGCGTTTGCCAGCAGGTTTAGGAATAGCCGTCACTTTAGTTGGGGCTCTAATGGCGGCTAGTACCGGCATTGTTGGAGCAACTGTTGTTACTATGGGTTTATTGGCACTGCCGTCCATGCAAAAAAATGGTTATAACGAGAGCTATTCAACCGGCGTAATTGCGGCAACAGGTACGTTAGGCCAAATTATTCCGCCGTCAATTGCGTTAGTTTTGTTAGGTGACGTGTTATCAAGTGCGTATCAGCAGTCTCAATTATCCCAAGGGATTTTTTCTCCAGAGACTATTTCTGTTGGGGACTTGTTTGCAGGAGCGTTAATACCTGGGCTTATTTTAGTGGCCATGTATTTGCTTTATTCATTAATGGTAGGACTGTTTAAACCTGAGTGGACACCGCCAGCGGACAAAACGAAACCAATTGAGTATTGGAGCCCTGATATCCAGTTTAGTCCCGCCTCTTGCCTTAATGGTGATTGTTTTAGGATCCATTCTGTTTGGAATCGCAACACCAACCGAAGCCGCTGGAATAGGCGCTTTTGGTGCCATCATTATCGCTATTCAGAAGAAACAGTTAAACCTAAGTACGCTCAAAACTGTGATGGAATCAACATTGACCGTTACTTCTATGGTGTTCTTAATTTTAATTGGCGCGTCAATATTTTCATTGGTGTTCAGAGGATTTGGTGGTGAAGAGCTAGTTCATTCACTCTTTACTGACATGCCAGGTGGAAAGGTCGGGGCAATTCTAACCGTCATGTTAGTTATTTTTGTTCTTGGTTTTATTTTAGATTTTATCGAAATTACATTTGTGGTCGTACCTTTAGTGGCGCCTGTTTTGTTTATGATGGGCGTAGACCCTATTTGGTTAGGCATAATGATAGCGATAAATCTGCAAACCTCGTTTTTAACACCTCCATTTGGTTTTGCTTTGTTTTATTTGCGAGGCGTGACGCCAAAGTCCATACCAACAAATAAGATATATAAAGGGGTTATCCCATTTATTCTCATGCAACTATTACTGCTGGTGATATTAGTCATTTGGCCGGAGCTCGCCACTATGCTGCCTGAGTATATTTACGGTTAAGATACTTTTAAAAGGAATGTTAATGAAAAAGTTAGTTAAGTTTTTGTCGCTAGCAACAATTGTCTCTTTGGGATTAATGGGCTGTGGTGGCAATGAAACACAGAACACAAGTACAACGGCAGAAGTAAAAAAATTGAATTGGAAGTTAGTCACAAGTTGGCCTAAAAACTTTCCAGGTCTAGGTACAGCTCCAGAGAACTTCGCAAAACTCGTAAACGAAATGAGTGGTGGCCGATTAACCATTAAAGTATATGGTGCCGGTGAAATTGTACCTGGCTTTCAAGTGTTTGACGCGGTATCTCAAGGAACCGCTGAAATGGGCCACGCAGCATCATATTACTGGAAAGGTAAAATGCCTGCTGCGCCAATTTTCACTGCCACACCTTTTGGTTTAAACGCCCAAGAAACGAATGGCTGGATTCATTACGGTGGTGGTTTAGAACTATGGCGTGAATTGTACGAACCGTTTGGCGTGATCCCATTTGCTGGTGGTAATACGGGCGTGCAATCTGCTGGCTGGTTTAAAAGAGAAATTAATAAGGTAGATGATCTTAAAGGCTTAAAAATGCGCATTCCTGGCTTAGGTGGTGAGGTACTACAAAAGCTTGGTGGTGTTCCGGTGGCGCTTACAGGCGGTGAAATCTTTACATCTTTGCAGTCTGGTGCAATTGACGCAACTGAATGGGTTGGTCCATATAATGACCTAGCGTTTGGTTTCCATAAAGTTGCTGAGCATTATTATGTTGCTGGTTGGCATGAGCCTGGCGCGATGCTTGAATTTACTGTAAATCAAAAAGCATTTAACGCCTTACCAAAAGATCTTCAAGCTATTGTTGAAGTAGCAACTCGTGCCGTTAACCAAGATATGTTGGATGAATATACCGTTAGAAATAACGCCGCGTTAGAGCAACTTCAAAACAAACATAATGTTGAACTTAAAACATTCCCAAGAGACGTTATGTTAGCGCTCAAAAACGCGAGTAAAGAGGTTATCGAAGAGCAAAAAGCTAACGATCCTACGTTTAATAAGATCATGAACTCGTATCAAGCGTTCCAAAAGCAAGTGACTCAATATCATAATTTGTCTGAGCTTGAGTATTACAATAATAGAAACCAATAATGCTGGCTAGTCAGATCTGTTAAACGTAAAAAGACAGGTACACTGACGCCAGTTTTTGATATCAAGCCAAAATGATTGAATGTGTTTTGGCTATTTTTATTTAGGTTAAGGAAATTCATATATGGTTATTAAGCCAAAAATTCGTGGCTTCATTTGTACTAATGCACATCCAGTTGGTTGCGCAGAAAGTGTTAATCGTCAAATCCAGTATGTAAAACAACAAGACTTTGGTACTAACGGGCCAAAAAATGTATTAATTATTGGTGCTTCAACTGGCTATGGTTTAGCGTCTCGTATTGTTTCCACGTTTGGTTACAACGCCAATACCTTAGGCGTATTTTTTGAAAAGCCAGGAACAGAAAAGAAAACTGGTTCAGCGGGTTGGTACAATACAGCCGCTTTTCAAGAGGCTGCGGAAGCTAAAGGTGTGTACTCGAAAAGCATCAATGGCGATGCGTTCTCTCACGAAATTAAAGCCAAAACCATTGAAACTATTAAAGCGGATATGGGAAAAATAGATTTAGTTATTTATAGTTTAGCTTCTCCGCGCCGCACGGATCCTGACTCAGGCGAGACTTACTCTTCTACATTAAAACCAATTGGTAATGATGTAACCACTAAAAACCTTAATACCTCGAAGCGCATTATCGATGAAGTGTCCGTTGAAGCGGCTAATCAAGATGAAATCGACAATACGATCAAAGTAATGGGCGGCGAAGATTGGGAACTTTGGATCAATGCTTTGCAAGAAGCTGATGTATTGGCCGTTGACTTTAAAACCACTGCCTATACTTATATAGGTAAAAAATTAACGTGGCCTATCTATGGACACGCGACTATTGGCAAAGCAAAAGAAGACTTAGACAGAGCTTCAGCAGCAATAAACAGCGCTACCGCTAATATAAACGGGAAAGCCTACGTTTCGTCGTTAAATGCGGTCGTTACTCAAGCAAGCTCTGCAATCCCAATTATGCCTTTATATATTTCCGCTTTATTTAAAGTGATGAAAGAAGATGGCACTTACGAAGGTGTGATCCAACAAATATCAGGTTTGTTTAAAGAAAACTTGATGTCAGATTCACCTCGACTAGATGATGGTGGTCATTTGTTCCAAAACTATAAGGAACTTGAAGACGACGTTCAGGCTCGAGTACAAACTATTTGGGATACAGTGAATACAGATTCAATTGACGAGTTAACAGATTACATTGGTTATCACCAAGAATTCCTAAACTTGTTTGGTTTTGGTTATGACAACGTAAACTATGAAAATGAAGTGAATCCAGATATAAAAGTTAACGGTTTAGTTTAACCTAACTGACTGAAAACAAAGGTCTGTACAAACTTTGTACATAACAAGGAGCCAGTTGCTTAAAAATTGCACTGGCTTTTTTTGTTTTTAGGACTATGCATCAATCTTTCTTTACAGTTCTTTTATTTTTATTCGAATAATGAGCGCCTTGCGACTAAAATAAGTCCAAATTCGAATGGTCAAAATATTGAGATTAATGCTACAATTGTCGGCTGTACCGAAACTAAACTATATTCAGGTCTTGGTACTTACATAATTTTATAAATATGCGATTTAATCGGGTATTTGAAAGAATTCCATTTCTTCCAACTTAAACTAGTGCATATGCGTATGATCAACATAAAAAAAGGTTTGGATCTGCCTATTGAAGGTGTTCCACAACAAGCCATCCACGATGGCCCGACAGTGAAAACTGTTGCTACGCTTGGCGAAGAGTACAATGGTATGCGTCCTACGATGTATATCAAAGTCGGTGATAGTGTTAAAAAAGGTCAGGTTCTTTTTGAAGATAAAAAGAATCCTGGCGTTAAATACACTGCACCAGCCGCCGGTGTTATCAAAGAAGTGAACCGTGGTGAAAAGCGTGTTCTGCAGTCTGTTGTTATTGAACTATCTGGTGATGAACAAATCACTTTTGAAAGCTATAGCGCTGACCAGCTGAACGGTCTTGACCGCGAAAAAGTCGTTGCAACTTTAGTAGATTCAGGACAATGGGTTGCTTTACGCACTCGTCCGTTTGACAAAGCGCCTGCAATTGACAGCACTCCGTCTTCAATATTTGTAAATGCAATGGATACTAATCCGTTAGCCGCTGATCCAGCGCTAATTATTGCAGAGCAGCAAGCAGCATTTAACGCTGGTCTAACTGTGTTAAGCAGATTGACTGAAGGCAAGTTAAATGTCGTAAAAGCTTCTGGCTCATCAGTGAAAGCTGAAGCACCAAATGTAGACCTTCATGAATTTGGCGGTAAACACCCAGCAGGCCTGGTTGGTACTCATATTCACTATATTGATCCTGTTTCTCTAGCAAAAACGGTTTGGCATATTAATTACCAAGAAGTTATTGCTTACGGACAACTTTTCCTAACTGGTGAAATTAATAACCAACGTGTTATTTCATTAGCTGGCCCAGTTGTTAAAAACCCTCGTTTAATTCGTACAGTATTAGGTGCTTCTACAGCCGACCTAACGTCAGGCGAAGTTGAATCTGGTGAAAACCGAATCGTATCTGGTTCCGTATTGTCTGGTACTGCTGCACAAGGCGTTCACGGTTATTTACACCGTTTTGATCTGCAAGTGTCTGTTTTAGCAGAAGGTCGTGAAAAAGAATTATTTGGTTGGATTCGTCCAGGATCAAATCAGTTCTCTATCACTCGTGCGTTCTTAGGTCATTTATCGCCTAAGAAACTATTCAATATGACAACTACAACTTATGGTTCTGACCGTTCTATGGTTCCAATTGGTAACTATGAACGCGTAATGCCATTAGACATTTTGCCAACATTATTGTTAAGAGATCTAATCTCTGGCGATACTGAAGGGGCACAAAGCCTAGGTTGTTTGGAATTAGGCGAAGAAGATTTAGCGTTATGTACCTTTGTTTGCCCAGGCAAATATGAGTACGGCTCAATTCTTCGTAATTGCCTTACCAAGATTGAAAAAGAGGGCTAATCATGGGTCTTAAGAGTT
The DNA here is from genome assembly GCF_009728465.1 of Psychrosphaera haliotis. Taxonomy (GTDB): domain Bacteria; phylum Pseudomonadota; class Gammaproteobacteria; order Enterobacterales; family Alteromonadaceae; genus Psychrosphaera; species Psychrosphaera haliotis. The sequence goes on along the minus strand of NZ_WOCD01000005.1, from coordinate 217,437 downwards.
ATTTAGAAAAAATTGAACCTAATTTTGAGCAAGGTGGAAAATACGAAAAGTTCTATGCTTTGTATGAAGCAGCTGCAACTATTTTCTACACGCCAGGTTTAGTAAATAAAGGTCAAACTCACGTACGTGACAGCGTTGATTTAAAACGTATCATGATCATGGTTTGGTTAGCTTTATTCCCTGCAATGTTCTTTGGTATGTTCAATGTTGGACATCAAGCAGCTGATGCCTTATCTCAAGGCTTTGCGTTAGGTGATTCTTGGCAAGTAGGTTTATTCCAAATGCTAGGCGGATCGCTAACGGCTGAATCAGGCTGGGGCATGAAAATGCTCTATGGTGCTTGTTTCTTCTTACCAATTTACGGCACAGTTTTCATCGTTGGTGGATTCTGGGAAGTTATTTTCGCTTCAGTTCGTAAGCATGAAGTAAACGAAGGTTTCTTTGTTACTTCAATCTTATTTGCACTAATTCTTCCTGCAACTATTCCATTATGGCAAGCCGCGCTTGGTATTACATTTGGTGTTGTTGTTGCGAAAGAAATCTTTGGTGGTACAGGTCGTAACTTCTTAAACCCAGCGTTAGCCGGCCGTGCATTCTTGTTCTTTGCATACCCAGCTGAAATCTCTGGTGACACTGTATGGACAGCAGTAGACAGCTTCTCTGGCGCGACTATGTTAAGCCAAGCAGCATCTGGCGGTTTAGACTACAACAACATTGCTCTTTGGACACAAGCTTTCTACGGCTTCATTCAAGGCTCTGTAGGTGAAGTATCTACTCTTGCAATTGCGATTGGTGGTTTGTTAATTATCTATCTACGCATTGCTTCATGGAGAATCGTAGCCGGTGTATTCGCAGGTACAATTTTCTTTGCATCTTTGTTAAACATGGTTGGTAGCGATACTAACGCAATGTTTGCAATGCCTTGGTTCTGGCACGTTGTAATTGGTGGATGGGCTATTGGTGCATTCTTCATGGCAACTGACCCTGTATCAGCTTCGTTCACTAACCGTGGCAAGTTCTGGTATGGCGCACTAATCGGTATCATGGTTGTACTAATCCGTGTTGTTAACCCAGCGTTCCCTGAAGGTATGATGCTGGCAATACTATTTGCTAACTTGTTTGCACCATTGTTCGACTACTTTGTTGTACAGGCAAACGTGAAACGGAGGCTTGCTCGCAATGTCTAGTAATAAAGAATCATTTGGCAAAACGGTTGGTTTCGTATTTATCGTTTGTCTAGTTTGTGCAGCGTTGGTATCTGTATCAGCGGTTCAATTGAAGCCGTTACAAACAGCTAACAAACTATTAGATAAGCAAACTAAAATTTTAGAAACTGCAGGTTTACTAGAGCTAGCTGGAAAAGACATCGTTCCTACTTACAACAAGTATGTTGAAGCTAAGATGATTGATCTTGACACTGGTGAGTATGTCGACGGTGACGTTAAGATGTTCGATGAGCGTCGTAATGCTCGTGACCCACAGAAATCTGAAAAGCTAGAAAACGATCCAGCAGGTATTAACCGCCAATCAAACACAGCTGTTGTTTATCTTGTAAAAGATGAAAAAGGCGCTGTTGAAACGGTGGTATTCCCTGTTGTCGGTGCTGGCCTTTGGGACCTAATGTACGGTTATGTAGGTTTAAAGTCTGACCTAAATACAGTTTCAAAGGTTATTTACTCAGACCATAAAGAAACTCCAGGATTGGGTGCAGAAGTTATGAACCCTAAATGGAAAGCATTATGGCCTGGTAAAAAAATCTATAACGACAATAACGAACCGGTAATTAAGTTAGTTAAAGGCGGTGCGAAAAAAGGCGATGACTACGGTGTTGATGCCTTATCTGGTGCTACTTTGACAAGTGACGGCGTTACAAGAACGTTACAATTTTGGTTCGGTGTGCAAGGTTACTTACCTTTCATCGAAAAAAATCGTGGGGAGCTTAACTAATGGCATCTGAAGCGAACAAGGTTTTAACTAAACCAATTTTTGATAACAACCCAATTGCATTACAAGTACTAGGTATTTGTTCTGCTCTAGCGGTAACAAGCTCAATGGCCAATGCATTAGTAATGACATTAGCCGTTGTTCTGGTAACTGCATTCTCTAACTTATTCATCTCAATGATCAGAAACATGATCCCATCAAGCGTACGTATCATCGTACAGATGGCGATTATCGCTTCTCTAGTTATTGTTGTTGACCAGGTGTTGAAAGCTTTCTCTTACCAGCTTTCTAAAGAGCTATCTGTTTTTGTTGGCCTAATCATTACTAACTGTATTGTTATGGGTCGTGCGGAAGCGTTTGCTATGAAAGAAAAGCCAGGTGTAAGCTTCATGGATGGTATCGGTAACGGTTTAGGTTACGGTTTCATTCTTATGACAGTTGCTTTTTTCCGTGAACTATTAGGTTTCGGTACTATTTTTGGTATCGAGATTCTTCCATTAGTTCAAAACGGTGGCTGGTATCAAGCGAATGGTCTTTTAGTATTACCATTTAGCTCGTTCTTCATCATTGGTTTAATCATCTGGGCTATCCGTCAATGGAAACCAGAGCAAGTAGAGAAGGACTAATCTGATGGAACATTATTTAAGTTTATTTGTTAAAACGATATTTATAGAAAACATCGCATTATCTTTCTTCTTAGGTATGTGTACTTTCTTAGCAGTATCAAAGAAAGTAAGCACGGCCATTGGTCTTGGTGTTGCGGTAGTTGTGGTTCTAGGTATTTCTGTACCTGTTAACCAAATCATCTATCAAGGCATTCTTGCTCCAGGTGCGCTAGACGGTGTTTTAGGCATTACTGACCCAGCTCAGTCTGTTGATCTGAGCTTCCTAAGCTTTATCACGTTCATTGGTGTTATCGCGGCATTAGTACAAATTCTAGAAATGATTTTAGATAAGTACTTCCCGCCGTTGTATAACGCACTAGGTATTTTCTTACCATTGATTACGGTTAACTGTGCAATATTCGGTTCTGTATCTTTCATGGTATCTAAAAACCTAACTTTCACTGAAAGTGTTGTTTACGGTATCGGTTCTGGTATCGGTTGGGCGTTAGCTATCGTATTGCTAGCGGGTATTCGCGAGAAAATGAAATATTCAGATGTACCAGCAGGTCTGCGTGGTTTGGGTATTACATTTATTACTACTGGCTTGATGGCGTTTGGCTTCTTGTCTTTCGGTGGTATCTCTCTGTAAGGTTAATGTCGGTTTGTAGCTTAGGCTGCAAACCCTTAGATAAGAATTAAAGGAAAGGTCGATGGAAATAGTTCTCGGCGTATCGATGTTTACCGCTATTGTAGTAGCGTTAGTTTTGGTAATTTTATTTGCCAAATCTAAGCTAGTATCAACGGGAGACGTTAGAATATTAATCAACGAAGACGAAGATAAGTCTGTTGTTGCATCTGCAGGCGGTAAGCTACTTAACGTTCTAGCAGACAAAGGTATATTCATCCCATCAGCATGTGGTGGCGGTGGTACTTGTGGTCAGTGTCGTGTACACGTTCATTCAGGTGGTGGTGATATTCTTCCAACTGAAGAAGGTCACATTACTAAGCGTGAAGCAAAAGAAGGTTGTCGTTTATCATGTCAGGTTGCTGTTAAGCAAGACATGGAAATTGAACTTGAACCTGAAATCTTTGGTGTTAAACAGTGGGATTGTGAAGTTATTTCTAACGATAACAAAGCAACCTTCATCAAAGAACTTAAGCTACGTATTCCTGATGGCGAAAGTGTTCCTTTCCGCGCAGGTGGTTACATCCAAATCGTTGCTCCACCTCATCATGTTAAGTATTCTGACTTTGATGTTCCTGACGAATATCGTCCGGATTGGGAACGTTTTAACTTCTTCAGTATTGAGTCAAAAGTAGACGAAGAGACTATTCGTGCATACTCAATGGCAAACTACCCAGAAGAAGAAGGCATTATCATGCTTAACGTTCGTGTTGCTTCTCCTCCACCAAATAACTTGTCATTACCAGCTGGTAAAATGTCATCTTATATTTGGAGCTTAAAAGAAGGCGACAAAGTAACAATTTCTGGTCCATTTGGTGAGTTCTTTGCAAAAGAAACTGAAGCTGAAATGGTATTTGTAGGCGGTGGTGCTGGTATGGCTCCAATGCGCTCACACATATTTGACCAATTACGTCGATTAAACTCTAAGCGTAAGATCAGCTTCTGGTATGGTGCTCGTTCTAAGCGTGAAATGTTCTACGTAGAAGATTTTGACGAGTTAGCAGCAGAAAACGAAAACTTCGATTGGCACGTTGCACTTTCTGATCCTCAACCAGAGGACAATTGGGAAGGTTATACAGGTTTCATTCATAATGTATTGTTTGAAAACTATTTACGTGACCATGAAGCGCCAGAAGACTGTGAGTTTTACATGTGTGGTCCTCCAGTGATGAACGCGGCCGTTATCAACTTGCTTAAAGACTTAGGCGTTGAAGACGAGAACATCCTTCTAGATGACTTTGGTGGTTAGTAGAAGTGACTCGTAAACAAGTCGTATTAACATGGCTGGCCCTTATCGGGCTGGCCATTTTGCTTTTTTTTCCAAAGCAAAATGAAGATCATGCACAGCCAGTTTTACTGCAAGGTAAAACCATGGGCACTACATTTAATATAAAGCTTTATCCTACTCAAGAACAGTTAGCATCAAATAACTTGTTTGAGCTGGTTAACGGTGAATTAGAGAATGTGAATAGCTTGATGTCTACCTATAAGCCTGATTCAGAGCTTAGCTTGTTAAATAAAGCTAAAGCTGGTGAGTCACAACTGCTGTCTGGCGATACAATTGCCGTATTAAATGAGTCAATGCGTTTATATAACGAAAGCAATGGAGCGTTTGATCCTACGGTTGGTCCTATGGTTAACTTATGGGGATTTGGTCCTGATGGTCGGGTTGTGAAGCAACCTGAGCAAGAGTTAATTGAGCAAACTCGCAACTGGGTTGGTATGGATTTATTAGCGATTGCAGGCAACTCAGTAACCAAGGCACATGATGACTTATATGTTGATTTTTCATCAATTGCCAAAGGTTATGGTGTTGATCAAGTTGCTAATGCTTTAGAAAAGTTAGGTATATTTGACTACTTAGTAGAAGTCGGTGGTGAAATGCGTTTGTCCGGTTCAAAACCAAATGGTGAGAAGTGGGCGGTTGCAATAGAAAAGCCGGTTTCAGATCGAAGAGAAGTGCAGCTTATTGTTAGGCCTGTAAATCTTGCGATGGCAACATCAGGAGATTACCGTAACTATTTTGAAGAAAATGGCGTACGTTATTCTCATACTATCGATCCAACGACTGGCAAGCCAATTACACATAAACTAGTTTCAGTTACTGTCATGCACCCGTCAGCCATGACTGCCGATGCTGCAGCAACCATGCTTAATGTAATGGGGCCAGAAAAAGCAATGGAATATGCAGAACGCACTCACCTGCCGGTTTACCTTATCGTTAAAAGTGACCAAGGTTTTACAGGTATGATGTCGAGTGAATTTAAGAAGTTATTCCCAGAAGAAAAGGGCTAATCATGCAAATATTTTTGTTAACTCTTGGCTTATTGTTGATTGTTTTTGTTGCTATGTCTATTGGTTACATCTTGCAGAAAAAAACACTAGCTGGTAGTTGTGGTGGTTTAGGAAGTTTAGGTATTGATAAAGCCTGTAACTGCGACAATCCATGTGATCGTAGAAAAGAAAGACTAGAAAAAGAAGAGCGTTGGAAACAAGACCAAATCTTGTAACGTTTTAGGATTTTACTAGTTTAATTATAAAGAAAGGGCATTAAGCCCTTTTTTTGATCCCTAAAATCAAATAGATTAGCGGGATAGCCAAAGAGCTAAAAGCATAATAATAAGAATTATAATAATAGAGAATAATAATGTTAAAGATTCAACAGTCACTCAGTCGCCGTTTTTACATGTTATTGAGTCTGCCTTCTACCGCGATGGGATTCGCACTTTCAGTTCAAATATCTGCATTAAGCTGGTTGCTAAGCACCCAATATGGTTTGGATATCCATGAAATTGGCATCGTGTGGGCTGCTGGTCCTATTGCCGGCATTTTAGGGCAAGTAATTGTTGGTTTTATCAGTGACAAAGTTTGGTTTTGGAATGGTAGGCGTAGACCGTTTATTTTAATTGGCGGTGTCTTAGCTTCATTGTCATTATTAGCCTTACCCAATATAGGCATCATCTCAGAGTCTCTTGGCGGAATAGGTATCTTAGCAGTAGCCATTGCCATCGCACTATCATTAGACTTGTCTATAAATGTAAGTTTTAACCCAACGCGTTCAATTATTGCAGACGTTACTCCAGAAGGAGAAGCAAGAACTAAAGGTTACACATGGATGCAAACTGTATCTGGGACCTTCGGCGTTTTGGCTTATGTAATTGGTGGGTATTGGAATAACTTTGTTTTAATTTATTTTGGCGCAGCTTTAGTTTTACTGTTTTCAATCTTACCAACTTTTTTTGTTATAGAGCCAAAAGAGCTACCAAGCTCTGGTGAAAATCAAGAAACAGATAAACACAATTTTAACATCGTCCAAGTATTAAAAGACATAAAACCACTTTGGGGCTTCTTAGCTTATTCACTTTACGCCAGTGTTTTACACCTAAGTAACATAGAAGTGAGTCATTACTGGGGGGAAACATTAGCTTTGTTAGTTACGTTGTTTTTTGTTTTTGAGACTCTATTCAAAAGTGAAGACAATGAAAGTAACAAATCAGGCAAAAGTCACTTAGGTTTTCAAAAAGTACTTGCTGCACATTCGTTCAGCTGGATTGGCATTCAAACTATGTTTGTATTCACCTATGCATTTTTGCAAGAAAAAATGACGTTATTATCTGACGACGAATTAGGCCAAACTATCTCTTACAGCTTTGCGATTTTAAACGGTATCGCAGCGTTATTACCTGCTTTAGCGTTAGGACCATTAGCCAATAAGTTTGGTCGTATTAAGGTTCACGCAGCGGCGTTATTAGTGACTGCATTTGCCTATTTATATATTGCCTTATTTACTACATCACCTATATCAATGTACATCATGATGGCCTTTGCCGGTGTTGGTTGGGCAGCAATTGTTAGCTTACCGTTTGCAATTATGTCAGAACGCGTTGAAAACTCTAAGATGGGTTTATACATGGGCCTATTCAATTTGTCTGTGGTGTTGCCTCAGTTAGTTGTAAGTCTTGGTATAAGCTTATTCTTAAATAAAGTTGATGATAAATCTATGGTCTTTATTGTTTGTGCCGCTTCTCTACTAATATCAGCGGTGAGCTGGTTAATGGTAAAAGAAAAACAAGCTGACTGAATAGAGTAAATATATTCTTGCTCAATTAACTGTTTTTATATACAGTTGTTAAAAATAGCCTATCGTATTTGATAGGGCGAGGTTAATGAGCAAGCAGAAAAAAATTATCCATGTTGATATGGATGCCTTTTATGTATCCGTTGAGATACGAGATAACCCTAGCTTAGCTGGTAAGCCTGTTGCTGTCGGCGGTCGCTCTGATCGCCGTGGGGTTTTATCTACCTGTAATTACATAGCAAGGCAGTTTGGTGTTAGTTCAGCAATGCCAACCTCTGTCGCTTTGCGTAAATGTCCCAATTTAGTTGTAGTGCCAGGTCGAATGCACGTGTATCAAGAAACCAGCCAGGTCATTCGACAAGTCTTTAAACGTTTCACCGACAAAATAGAACCACTCTCGCTAGATGAGGCTTATTTAGATGTAACAGATTGCGAGTTGCATCAAGGGTCTGCAACATTAATAGCTGAACAAATAAGACAAGAAATCTTTGAAGCTACAGGACTGACAGCCTCAGCAGGAATCGCGCCTATAAAGTTTCTTGCAAAAATAGCTTCTGATCAAAATAAGCCCAACGGCCAATTTACTATAACCCCTAATGAGATCATTCCTTTTATTAAAACCATGCCGCTTAAAAAAATTCCAGGCGTTGGTAAAGTGACCGCTGAAAAATTAACAAACCTAGGCTTAAGTACGGGTGCTGATATTCAACAAAGTAATGAATCATTTTTGGCACAACACTTTGGAAAGTATGGATATGTATTATGGAGTCGATGCCAAGGTATTGACCCAAGAGAAGTGGAGGTTTCTAGAATTAGGAAATCAATAGGCGTTGAGAGAACGTTCGAGAAAGATATTAGTGACCTTGAGATCCTCTTTAAAATACTCAACGTAAGTTTACTGCCAGAGTTAAACAAGCGCTGTGAAAGCAAAGTGGGTAATCGAAAGTTAGGAAAACTTGGAGTCAAAATTAAATTTAGTGATTTCCAACAGACCACCAAAGAGCTTAAGTATGAACGTATTGATGAAGCTGTGCTTCAACAGCTAATGATCGAGGCCCTTGACAGAGGCAACGGAAAAGCCGTTAGGTTATTGGGCATCCATGTTGGCTTGTCGGACCAAGAAGATGACAAACATCAATTAGACTTAGGTTTTTAGGATTAACTTACGTATCATTAATGAATAAGTTGAATTCACAACATTGTTTACTAACATTATAAATTTAGAGAGATTTTTATGGCTCACCCAACTCCACTAGTAATATCAAATATCAACACGGCACTGAATGATTCAAATTGGGACGCTTTAGTTATTGTCGGTCAGTCCTTTGATTCTGGCTTGACCGATGAGTTATTAGAAGAGATTGCTAAATTAGCAGAAGTTGACAAGCGTATTGGAAAATCAGAAGTAAGCTTCGTTTCTGATTCAGTTAAACAAGGGCGAGTTGTGCTTGCACCAACAGGCCCATTAAATCGCTATTTTGACGATGTTCGACGTTATTTTGATGCAGCTAAGTCTGCTGCTAAATCGTTACTAGAAATGGGATCGGTAAAACCGCTACTAGTGGTTTTAGGAAATGAAGACGTTAAATATCAAAACGCCACAGTTGTATCTTATTTAGGCTTTTGCCAAACCTTTTGGCAACCACTAGAAGCACGTGAAGCGTTAGGAGACAGCATTGAGCCAGTTGGCTTAATGGGGCTTGTTGGCGAAAATGTTGACGCTGCAGAAGCTAGTGCAATTGCTAATGGTCAATATGTAGCAAGAGACTTGTGTGGAACAGAGCCAGAGAGAATGGCACCACCGCGCTTTGCAGAATATTGTGTAGAAGAATTTAAAGGCACAAATGTTGAAGTATCAGTAATCGATGATATGGCTAAGTTAGAGTCAGAGTTTCCATTATTGTGGTCAGTAGCTCGTGCATCTATTGAAGTAGAACGCCATCAGCCTAGAGTGATCAGGTTGGAGTACACACCAAAAGGCAATATTGAAAAAACCTTAATGCTAGTGGGTAAAGGCATTGTTTACGATACCGGCGGCGCAGACTTAAAAGTTGGCGGGCATATGGCTGGTATGAGCCGTGATAAAGGCGGTGCAGCCGCAGTAGCTGGCTTTATGAAAGCGGTATCTGAATTAGCACCAATCGGTGTAAAAGTAGTAGCTGAAATAGCCGCTGTACGAAATAGCATAGGTGCGGAAGCATTTGTAGCAGATGAAATTATCACTGGCCATTCTGGTATTAGAGTAAGAATTGGTAACACAGACGCTGAAGGCCGCTTAGTAATGGCTGATCTACTATCTAAATTGCGTGAAGAAGCGCTCGATGAAGTTAATCCAACGCTATTCACGGTTGCAACGTTAACAGGTCATGCTGCTAGAGCGGTTGGTCCATACACGGCGCTAGTTGAGAATGGCGCTGCAAAAGCGGCTAATGTGGGCTCAAAAATGGTTGAAATGGGCGATTTAATTGCTGACCCATGTGAAGTATCTCTATCAAGACGTGAAGATTACGACTTTGTTGCACCAAAAACAAAAGCAGACGACTTACTATCATCAAATAATGGCGCCTCAGCAGTAACTGCTCGTGGTCACCAGTTCCCGTTAGCGTTCTTAGCCATTGTATCGGGCTTAGATAAACATGATATTGATAGCGAGCAGCCTTTGCCTTACGTGCATGTAGACATAGCTGGTAGTGGTATTGATGGTGGAGATTGGCAACATGGTAAGCCTTCTGCAGCGCCAGTGTCAGCGCTAATTAAGACTTTTATAGGCTAAGTTTGCCTATTAAAAATATTAAGGATATAAAATGAACAAATTAACCTTTGGTATATCAATGTTAGCAGCAACAATGCTGAGTCCAGCGGCAATATCCAACTCTATGGATGATGTTGTTATAAAAGCTCAGCAAGTGTCCAACAATGTGTATATGTTGGCTGGTGCTGGCGGTAACATTGGTGTGCTTCTTGGGGCTGATGGAACACTGATGATTGATGATCAGTTTGAGCCACTAGCGCCTAAAATTGAGCAAGCCATTGCTAATATAGAGTCGGCTAAGCAGCCAAAGGTTAGTTATGTTGTAAATACTCACTATCACGGGGATCACTCTGGTGGCAACGTTTACTTTTCTAAATCAGCGAGTTTGTTAGCACATGAAAATGTAAGAAAACGACTAGCAAAAAAATCTAATCAAGGATTGCCCGTCATTACTTATGAGTCCGGTGTAAAACTTCATTTAAATAATGAAGATGTGCATGTGATGCATTTGCCTGCTGGCCATACGGATGGTGATTCAGTAATTTATTTCGCTAATGCAAATGTTTGGCATTTAGGTGACTTATTTTTTCAAAATCGATTTCCATACATTGATACAGATGGTGGCGGTTCAGTAAAAGGTTATATTCAAAATATCTCTAGTTTACTGCTTAAAATTGACGAATCTGCACCCATTATTCCGGGTCATGGCGAGCTTGCTAATAAAAAAGATCTGCAAAACCTGCTTAGTATGATTATTGCGACTAAACTAGAAGTACAAACTAAGCGAGCTAAAGGTGACTCTTTAGAAGATGTTATCAAAGCGGGCCTTAGCGAAAAGTGGAGTAGTTGGCATTGGTCTTTTATTACAGAAGAAAAATGGATAAAAACTCTATACAATTCAAAGTAATAAAAACAGAGTTTGGTCGCTTCGGATAATACATGCGTTTACAACAAAAAGCGGTTCTATTTACACTACCTTTTATATTAATACCCACCCTAATTTTAGGGTGGTTGTCTATTCGTTATACAGAAAGCGCGCAGCGTCAGATTGCAAACGCCAGTTTACAAACTGATGTTAATTACAGAAGCGATACTTTAAATCGATATTTTGAATCAGAACGAACCACTTTAAATACCTTTTTGAACAGTAGTGAGTTTAAAAAGGTCACCTCTGAATGGTCTTTAGACAATGACTCCTTAATGTTTGAAAGCCAATTATCTCAGGCTTCTAGAGTGTTCTTTAACACTTATCCGAACGTAGTGGCAGTTAGAGTATTTGATAATAGTTTAAGTGAGGTCACCACCTTTTGGACAGATGGCCCCTTATCTAACTTTAACACCAGTGGCTTTTTGAAGAGTTATAATGACTGGCACATCTTAGATCATGAAAGTTCAAACACGCCATTATCTATGATCCAAACACCTTGGTTTTCAAGTGATGTGTCTGGCCACTCAATGCTAAATTCTATCGGCTTTATTCAATTAATTAGCAAACCAAACTGGTTAAAAACGCTTCGTTTAGACAGCAAGGATGGAAATAGCTTTTCTAGCGAACACCAAATTATGATCACAAGTCAAAAGGCAAAATATTGTTTGCTTACCCACAGTTCGACTTAGGTGATGAATTACCCGCTCAAATATTTCAAAAATTAAAAGACAGTGCCACCACCCACGCAGCTATTGAAACCACGAATAATGGGTTGCAAATGGATTATGCGGCGCGCATTGTTGAGAATCGTTTTCTTGTGCTTTATGGGCATAAAAAGCAGAGCGTTTTTGCTGCAGACACGGCTTACACTTGGATTTCGATTTTAACGGTATTATTAACCATCGTCATTTCTCCTATTTTGCTTTACGTCAATTTTAGTCGAATGATTGTTGAGCCTATTGAAAAGTTAACGTCAGCTAAGAGGCAAGTAGCACAGGGTAACTTGGACATAAAATTAGACATGCCAAGACAAGATGAAATTGGCGATTTGTTTGCAGCATTTAATGTGATGGTAAGGCAGTTAATAGTCTATCGTGAAAATGAAAGCGATAGTCGCTTAAAGCTTGAATACAAAGTTAGAGAAAGAACAGAAGAGCTTGAATCCACAAACACAGCTTTAGCCAAATCAAACAAAGCATTAGAAAGTGCAAAAGAATTGTCCGAACAAGCAAATGAATTAAAAAGTGCATTTGTTGCGAACATCAGTCATGAAATTAGAACACCGCTCACCGCGATACTTGGTTTTACCGAGCAAGTTTTATCGACGGAACTAAAAGACCCACACCAATCAGAGTTGTTAAATAGAGTATTAAAAAGCGGTCGCCATCTTTTGGCATTAATTAACGATATTTTGGACTTATCTAAAATAGAATCAAATAAGTTAGATATTGAAATTCAAGAAATTCAACTGTTCGATTTACTGCAAGACGTCAATACACTACTTGCATCACAAGCGAATAAAAAAGATCTAGACTTCAATTTCAGTTTTAGGTTCCCGTTACCAGCAAAAATTTGGACTGACCCTACTCGGCTGAGACAAATCCTCATTAACTTAGCAAGTAATGCCATCAAGTTTACAGAGGCCGGCAGTGTTAATGTAGATGTTTGGTTTGACCCTGACACCAACAAGCTTTTTGTAAAAGTTATAGATACAGGCATTGGAATGAGTGAAGAGGTTCAGAAACGGATTTTCTCACCGTTTGTGCAAGCTGATGTCAGCATATCTAGGAAGTTTGGAGGCACTGGTTTAGGCTTAGTGATTAGCAATAGCCTAGCAAAACTATTGGGCGGAAACATCGAATTAGAAAGCCAATTGGGGCGTGGAAGTACTTTTACTATTAATATCTCAGTTGCTAATGACAAACATCCCCTAGGCGATAACTTTATTAATAACGAAGCTGACCTAGCGGCGATAACGACAAAATACGACTCTCAAGAGGTCTATACTGAGAAACAAATATCAGGCAAGGTTTTAGTCGCAGAAGATGTAGAAGATAATCAATATTTGTTCGCAATGATATTAGACTCTTTAAGCCTAGATTACGAAATTGTTGGCAATGGTAAATTAGCAGTAGAAAAAGTACTGACTAATGATTACGACCTTATTCTTATGGACATGCAAATGCCAATAATGGGTGGCCTTGAAGCCACTAAGCTTATACGTCAAGCCGGTGAAGATACGCCAATTTATGCATTAACAGCTAATGTGATGCGCGAAGATGTTGCTTTGCATATAGAAGCTGGATGCGACGGAACGATTGGTAAACCTGTTGATAGAGCTGAATTGATTACCATCATAAAGTCTCATCTTACCTCCGAATCTAATGATGAGTCTAAGCTCATAAATGATGACACAATGAAGGATTTGATAACGTTTTATAAATCTCAGCTTGAAAAGCAAGTTGAACTGTTACAGACGTTAAAAGGCCCTCAAGATATTGAAGCGCTTAAAGGTGAATGCCATAAAATTAAAGGCTCAGCTGGAAGTTATGGATATGATCACTTAACAGAAGTAGCTGGCGAGCTTGAAAGCGCGTGTCGGGTGTTGATTGATCAATCTGGAACTGACGCGGTTAGTAATATGCAGTGGCAAACGGTTCAACTTATGACAGATGAGCTTATTGCTGATATTAAAAAAGTAATTACCGGAAGCGACGAGTAAAGGACTATTAGCCATGCTAAATAGAGAGCCCGTTTGGTTAAAGGGGGCAATAAAAATTGAGTCGGATCATTGTGACCTTCGCGAACAGAAGATATTAGCTTGCTGGTTATTCACAATATAAGTTTGCCGCCTGCTAGCCAAGAGTCTGACTTGATAATAAATATGTTGAAGATTTCTTCACTGGACAGTTAAATCCTTCGACTCACCCTTATTTTGAAACTATAGCTGGAATAAGAGTCTCGGCTCATTTATTTATAAAGCGTGATGGAAGTTTAGTGCAGTTTGTGCCGCTCAATTATCGAGCATGGCACGCTGGTGTTAGTAACTTCAAAGGACGCACTAAATGTAATGACTTTTCAATTGGGATAGAGATGCAAGGCACTGATGAAATGCCTTATACCGATGCTCAATACGAAACCTTGGCTAGAGTGACAAAACAAATAAAAGAAATTTACCCAGATATTGTTGATGAAAATATTGTGGGTCATAGTGACATCGCGCCCGGACGAAAAACCGATCCGGGTGATAGTTTTGATTGGCAACGTTATTTTAGCCAATTATAGTGGTACTTAACTAAAGGAATTGAAGGCTGAATTATGACTCTTATTTTATTACTAATGGTGTTACTCGTTGAGCGAGTTGCTCTGCAGTCTTTGCCATGGCACGCCACAAGATACCTTAAATGGTACTCAACAAAATACAGCCACAAAATAAAAGACAACGACACCTTTAGCTTGTTGTTGTTTTTAGTTGCACCAGCCGTAGCGGTTGGCATCTTCCTTTTTATCTTTGACAGTAGACTAATCGACTTTGTTGTTAGCTTATTTGTTCTAGCAATCTGTGTTGGTCATTACCCACTTCGAAAGTACTATCGCCAGTTTTTAAATGCTCAGCAGAGGAAAGACACTGAAGCTGCTTCAATTCTACATTACAAATTAATGGGTGAGCCGCTAGAAAATGAAGGCGCCGAAGGCAACAAGTCTGAAAGCGGCGATTCAAGTAATGAAGAGATAGAAGATCCGGGATCAGAAAATGAAGAGGCAGAACGTCCAGATTTTGATTCTGCGGAGAACAAAAACGAAAGTGTGGGTGAAACATTAGTTTGGATTAATCTTCAATATTACGCGGCACCTATTTTCTTTTATGTCGTGTTAGGTGTGCCAGGCATTATTTTATATACCACCGTACTTTATATTGCCGAAGGTAAATTCATCGATTCATTAAAAGACGATAGTAATCAAGCCACAGCGTCAAAATGGCTAGAGTGGTTATTGTGGGTCCCAGCAAGACTGGTGAGTGTTGGTTACATGTTTGTTGGTCATTTTGGTCGAGGATTAGAAGCATGGTTAAAATATTCTGCAAATTTATCAAAATCTTCTAAGTTTGTAGTAACCCAAGTTGCGTTAGCGGCCGAGGGACTAGAGAAAAGTAATGCGGATATAGAAGCCGTTAATGCAGCTAATGCAGAAAAGATGGTTCGTTTAGCAAAACGTAACATGGTCTTGTTCTTAGTAGTTGTGGCTTTATTAACGCTTTATGGTCAGATTGTATAAATTTTTTGATGATCATTTGTTCTGGTCATGCCACTTAGTTAGTGGGTTTACTTTAAAAATTTGAGCTGTTACGATCCTGGTATATTGGTAAGACCAATTTACCAATTTGAATTCAAACATGAATGGAACAGCTCGTGACAAAAGTAGTGACTAAAAAAGTATCAGAACAAGTGGCATCGCAATTAGAAAGCCAAATCATTGATGGTACTTTTGCGGCGGGTGAAAAACTCGCTTCTGAAAGAGATCTTGCCGAGCAATACGGGGTTTCCCGTCCTTCCATTCGAGACGCAATAAAACAACTTGAAGCTAAACGCCTAGTAACTCGTAAACAAGGTGGCGGTACGTTTGTAAGTCAGCAACTTGATGCGCCGTTTGCTGCACCACTATTCGACCTTTTGGCAAACAACCCAGAGTCGCACTATGATTTATTAGAATTTCGTTGTGCGCTGGAAAGTGTCGTTGCCTATTACGCCGCATTACGAGGCGACGAATCGCAGCTTAAATGTATTAAATCTGCATTTGAAGGAATAGAAGCGCTTGATGATAGTGATCTAGATTCCGTTTCAGATGCTATTGTTATGTTTTATCTAGCAATTGCAGATGCCGCTCAAAATGTTTTATTGGTTCACCTGTTAAGAGGTGTAAAAGATTTATTAAGGCACAACATTAAAGAGAACCTGTTGGTTTTTAAAGATCATAAGTCAATTCGAGTTCAGCTTAATGAACACCGATTTGAATTATTAAGTGCGATTTTAAATAGTCAGCCTGAGGCTGCAAGAGTAGCAAGTGGTCAACATTTGGCCTTTATAGAACAGTCTTTATTAAAGCTTGATCAAGAACAAAATCGACTTCAAGGGTCGGTTCGCCGCTTATTAAGCAGTCAGTAAATTTTAAATTATTAATTATAGGAACCTGAAATATGTCAGAGAATCCAACTCTAAATCAGGATATAGATCCACAAGAAACTCAAGAATGGCTTGAGTCGTTAGAAGCGGTACTTGAAGTTGACGGTGTTGAGCGTGCTCACCATATCTTAGAGTCATTGATTGATAAGGCTCGTCGCAACGGCGCTCACTTACCTTTTACACCAACCACTGCCTATCTAAATACAATCCCTGCGGGCCAAGAGCCTCAAATGCCGGGCGACCGTACTTTAGAAGCTAGAATCCGTGGCGCCATTCGTTGGAATGCACTTGCCATGGTTGTGCGTGGTTCGAAAAAAGATTTAGAACTTGGTGGACATATTTCATCATTTGCATCTTCTGCAATGCTATACGATGTAGGTTTTAACCACTTCTTTAAAGCTGACAAAGACAATTCAGGTGGCGACTTCCTTTATATTCAAGGACACGTATCACCGGGTATCTATTCTCGTGCATTCCTAGAGGGGCGTTTATCAGAAGATCAACTTGATAACTTCCGCCAGGAAGCGGATGGCGAAGGTCTATCTTCATACCCACACCCTAAATTAATGCCAGACTTTTGGCAGTTCCCTACGGTATCTATGGGCTTAGGTCCAATAGCTGCTATTTATCAAGCTCGTTTCCTTAAGTATCTAACGGATCGCGGAATTAAAGATTGTTCAGATCAACGTGTTTATTGCTTTATGGGCGACGGTGAGTGTGATGAGCCAGAAGCACTAGGAGCCATTGGTTTAGCTGCACGTGAAGGTTTGGACAACTTAACGTTTATTATTAACTGTAACCTACAGCGCCTAGATGGTCCGGTTCGTGGTAATGGTAAAATTATTCAAGAGCTAGAAGGCACATTCCGTGGCGCTGGTTGGGAAGTGATTAAAGTTATTTGGGGTTCATATTGGGATCCATTACTGTCTCGTGATAAAGACGGCAAGTTACTAGATATCATGGAAGAAACCGTTGATGGTGAATACCAGAACTACAAAGCGAAAGGTGGCAAGTTCACTCGCGATAACTTCTTCTCTAAAACGCCAGAAACAGCAGCGATGGTTGCTAATATGTCTGACCAAGATATTTGGCGTTTAAACCGTGGTGGCCATGATCCAGTAAAAGTTTACGCAGCCTATGACCGCGCGACTAAAACTAAAGGTCGTCCACAAGTTATTCTTGCTAAAACTGTTAAAGGTTACGGCATGGGTGACGCTGGTGAAGGTAAAAACATTGCTCACGGTGTTAAGAAAATGGATATCGATGCGCTTAAAGCTTATCGTGACCGCCATCATATCGATATCTCTGATGAAGATTTACCAAATGTACCTTATGTTAAGTTTGAAGAGGGCAGTGAAGAGTGGAAATACCTTCATGGTCGTCGTGAAACATTAGGTGGATACTTACCAGCTCGTCGTCGTAATTCAGACGTTGAAGTTGATACACCAGATTTAAAAGCCTTTGACGCAATACTTAAAGGTTCAAATGGTCGTGAAATCTCAACAACTATGGCATTTGGTCGTATTTTGTCAGCGGTTATCAAAGACAAACAAATTGGTAAACGAATTGTTCCAATTATTCCAGATGAAGCACGAAACCTTTGGTCTAGAAGGTTTATTCCGTCAAGTGGGTATTTACGCTCACGGAGGCCAAAAATACACGCCTCAAGATGCCGACCAAGTTGCTTACTATCGTGAAGATAAAAAAGGCCAAGTTTTACAAGAAGGCATCAATGAATTAGGTGCTATGTCAGACTGGTTAGCAGCGGCAACATCATACTCAAATAACAATGAGCCAATGATCCCGTTTTACATCTATTACTCAATGTTTGGTTTCCAACGTGTGGGTGACATGGTTTGGGCTGCCGGTGACTCGCAAGCAAGAGGTTTCCTAGTAGGTGGTACGGCTGGCCGTACAACACTTAATGGTGAAGGTTTACAACACCAAGACGGTCATACTCATTCTCACTTCGGAACAGTACCTAACTGTATTACTTATGACCCAACTTATGGTTATGAGCTAGCGGTTATTGTTCAAGACGGTATGCGTCGTATGTATGGTGAAAACGAAAACGTTTTCTATTATGTCACTGTAATGAATGAGAACTATGTTCAGCCAGCACTTCCTGAAGGTGTTGAAGAAGGCATTGTTAAAGGTATTTACAAACTTGATCGTGTTGAACCGAAAAAAGCGAAAGCGAATGTTCAGCTGTTAGGTTCAGGTACTATTTTACTGCAAGTACGTGAAGCCGCTAAGATTCTTGCTGAGAAGTTTGATGTTAGCTCTGACGTATACAGCGTACCGTCGTTTAACGAGTTAGGTCGTGACGGATTAGAAGTAGACAGATTTAATATGTTAAACCCAGAAGCGCCAGCACAAAAAGCCTATATCACTGAAATACTAGAAGGTAATGAAGGTCCTGTTGTTGCAGCTACCGATTACATCAAGTCTTATGCTGATCAAGTTAGAGCTTGGGTACCTTCAGATTATAAAGTATTGGGTACCGACGGTTTTGGTCGTTCAGATAGCCGCGCAAACTTGCGTCGCCACTTTGAAGTTGATCACAACTACATTGCTGTTGCTGCATTAAGTCAGTTAGCACGAAGAGGCGATATTGAAGCTTCAGTGGTAACTAAAGCTATTGAAGAGTTTGGCATTGATGCCGACAAACTTAGCCCACTTTACGCATAAGCACCTGAGGAGATTAAATAGATGGCTGAATTAAAAGACATTTTAGTCCCAGATGTGGGCGGCGATGAAGTTGAAATCATTGAACTATGTGTGGCCGTTGGTGACACAGTAGAAGCAGAAGATGCGTTAGTGACGGTAGAAAGCGACAAGGCGTCGATGGATATCCCAGCGCCATTTTCTGGCAAAATTGCTGAAATCAAAGTTGCTGTTGGTGACAAGGTTTCAGAGGGCACTTTATTGGTTAAGCTTGAAGAGGCTGGAGCATCTAGCTCTGAGTCTTCTGAAGCGAAACCAGAAACTAAAGAAGAGCCTAAAGCTGAGGCTACTCCAGCATCAGATAGCAAAACAGAAACATCTGGCTCAGCAGGAAAAACAATTGAAGTTGAAGTTCCAGATATTGGCACGGACGATGAAGTTGATGTAATCGATGTGTTAGTTGCTGAAGGGGATATCGTTAGCAAAGAAGATGGCCTAATTACGCTTGAAACTGACAAAGCGACAATGGACGTACCTTCGCCAGAAAATGGTAAGGTTGTTTCGTTAAAAGTCGCTGTTGGCGACAAAGCTGGTCAAGGTAAAGTGATAATGACCTTGGCGATAGAAGGCGAAGATTCTTCATCATCGGACACACCGAAAGCGGATACTGCCAATACAAACCAAGCTCCTCAAGCAAATGAAAATGCTGGTGGACAATCGAGCGCTACAGAAGTTAAAAATGTAGAAGTGCCAGACATTGGTACCGATGGCGAAGTTGACGTTATAGATGTTTTAGTTGCCGTTGGCGACACTGTGGAGGCTGAACAAGGCCTTATCACTCTAGAAACAGACAAAGCAACAATGGACGTGCCTGCACCATTTGCAGGTGTTATCAAGTCGCTTGAAATTGACAATGGCGGCAAAGTTGCAATGGGAACATTGATTGCAACAATTGAAGTAGCAGGCTCATCAAGTGCGCCAGCTAAATCAGAATCTACAAATAGCGCACCAGCAAACCAAGCAAAAGATACTCCAGCTAAAGAGAGCAAACCTGCTCCTAAAGCTCCACCTGTGCAGTTAGCACATCCTTCATCAGTAGGCGGAAATGGCAAGTCGGGCAACCTACATGCAACGCCTTCGGTAAGAAGACTTGCTAGTGAATTTGGTGTTGATTTAACAAAAGTTAAAGGCACAGGTCGTAAAGGTCGTATTTTGGCAGAAGACATTAAGTCGTTTGTTAAGTATGAGCTATCACGTCCTAAAGCAACGGCAGCGTCAAGTGTTGCAGCCGGTGAAGGTGGTCTTCAAGTATTGGCTGCGCCTAAAGTTGATTTCGCTAAGTTTGGCGAAATAGAAACAAAAGCTTTAACGCGTATTCAAAAAATATCAGGACCAAACTTACATCGTAACTGGGTAACTATTCCACACGTAACTCAGTTTGATGAAGCGGACATCACTTCACTTGAAGCGTTCCGCAAAGAACAAAACGCAATGTTGGCGAAACAAAAGTCGGATTTAAAAATCACTCCGCTTGTATTCATCATGAAGGCAGTGGCATCGGGCCTACTAACGTATCCACAATTTAACTCTTCATTAAGTACCGACGGCGAAAGCATTGTACTTAAGAAGTATGTTCATATTGGTGTTGCGGTTGATACGCCAAACGGACTTGTTGTTCCTGTTGTACGTGACGTTGACAAAAAAGGCGTTAATGAAATCTCTCGTGAGTTAATGGAGATTTCAGGTAAGGCGCGTCAAGGCAAGCTAACTGCAAAAGACATGCAAGGCGGATGTTTCACTATTTCTAGCCTTGGTGGCATTGGCGGCACTGCATTTACGCCAATTGTTAATGCTCCAGAGGTTGGAATTTTAGGTGTGTCTAAATCTGAAATGAAACCAAAATGGAATGGTTCTGAATTTGAGCCTAAACTAATGCTACCACTTTCATTATCTTACGATCATCGTGTGATAGATGGTGCGTTAGCAGCGCGATTTGCAGTACATGTTTCAAGTGTCCTGTCCGATATACGAAAATTAGTACTATAATCTGAAAGAAAGTCCTGTACTAACAGGACTTTCGACTTTTGCAGTGATAGACTTTGCAGACAAATTTTTTGAAGGGGCAAACGCGCCTTCTGTTTTAATCCCAAAAGATGAATAGTTTCGTCTTTTACTCTGAAAAGATAGAGGTTAATAATGAGCAACGATATCAAAACCCAGGTAGTGGTTCTTGGTGCTGGCCCTGGTGGCTACTCTGCTGCATTCCGTGCGGCTGATTTAGGTTTAGACGTAACGTTAGTTGAAGCTGGTCAAACGCTTGGTGGCGTATGCTTAAACGTTGGTTGTATCCCGTCTAAAGCATTATTACATGTTGCAAAAGTAATTGATGATGCAAAAGATATGGCATCACACGGTGTTACCTTTGGCGCGCCTGAAATTGATCTAGACAAGATTCGCGATTGGAAAGACAGCGTAGTTGCTAAATTGACTGGCGGCCTAGACGGCATGGCTAAAATGCGTAAAGTAAATGTAGTTAATGGCTACGGTAAATTTACAGGCAGCAACACGTTAGCGGTTGAAGGTAAAGACGGTGTTACAAACATCAACTTCGACAATGCAATTATTGCGGCTGGTTCAGAGCCGGTTAACCTACCATTCATTCCAAAAGATGATCGTGTAATCGACTCTACTGGCGCACTAGAAATGAAAGACATTCCTGGTGAAATGCTAGTTCTTGGCGGTGGCATCATCGGTCTTGAAATGGGCACAGTGTATAGTTCACTTGGCTCAAACGTATCAGTAGTTGAATTCTTAGACCAACTAGTTCCTGCTGCAGATAAAGATATTGTGCAAGCTTATACTAAGTACAATAAAAACCGCTTTAACATCATGTTATCAACAAAAGTTGTAGCCGTTGAAGCAAAAGATGACGGTTTATACGTTACTTTTGAAGGTAAAAAAGCGCCAGCAGAGCCTGTACGTTATGACAAAATTCTAGTTGCTGTAGGTCGTAAGCCTAACGGTAACCTTTGTGATGCTGACAAAGCGGGTGTTAAAGTTGATGAGCGTGGTTTCATTAACGTAGACAAACAATTACGTACAAACGTAAATAACATCTTTGCAATTGGTGACGTAATTGGTCAACCAATGCTTGCTCACAAAGCCGTTCATGAAGGTCATGTTGCTGCCGAAGTTATCTCTGGCAAAAAGCACTTCTTTGAACCTCAAGGTATTCCTTCAGTAGCTTACACAGATCCAGAAATGGCTTGGGTTGGCATCACTGAAAAAGAAGCAAAAGAGCAAGGCTTAAATGTTGAAGCGGCGAAGTTCCCTTGGGCTGCTTCAGGTCGTGCGATTGCATCTGCTCGTACAGAAGGTTTCACTAAGTTAATCTTTGATAAAGACACGCACCGCATTTTAGGTGGCGCAATTGTTGGTATCAACGCTGGTGAAATGCTTGGTGAAATTGGCTTAGCAATTGAAATGGGCGCAGACGCAGAAGACATCGCGTTAACTGTTCATGCTCACCCAACGCTAAACGAGTCAATTGGTCTTGCTGCAGAGATTTACGAAGGTTCTATTACAGATCTTCCTAATCCAAAAGCGAAAAAGAAAAAGTAATTACTTATGTAAATTACTCTTAGAGAGTAAATTGCTAAAGTACTTGAGAGAGCGGCCATTGGTCGCTCTTTTTGCATTTTAGTCGTGCTAAAATAGTGATACAGACAAGTGCCGTTGGCATAGATTTCAGCATTATCGTTTTAATATTCATGGTAATTTCACCTCCATTATTAGGTATTTAACAGGCAACATGGCACATATCAATTCAGTTCGAAGATTAAGAGAGCACGAATTACAGTTCTCAAAAAAAGAATTTAAGGCAAGAGGGGCGGCTTTAAAACGCTGTTCTGAGTGCATGTTAGAGGAACGTGAATGTATTTGTGGCTCTGTTACGCCAGTACCAACAGACATAGCGGTGTGTATGTTGATGTATCACGCTGAGTACTACAAGCCGTCTAATACAGGTCAATTAATTTGTGAAGTAGTGCCAGACAATTATGCCTTTCGTTGGCATCGCACTGAGTTAGAAGAAAGCCTAAAGGCTCTGATTGAAAGCGAAGCTTGGTATCCCATTATTGTATTTGTTCATGACGCCGCTGAACCTGACCGACAAATTCATAATATTCCAGTGCAAGCGGAGCTAAACGGCAAACGTCCGTTATTGATATTTTTGGACGGTACCTGGCGACAAGCAAAAAAAATGTTTATCAAATCACCATATTTAGATCAGTTTCCAGTTTTACAATTGTCTGGTTTTAATAAAGGCTCATACCAATTAAGAGAGTCATATCATGAGCATCACTTGAGCACCGTTGAAGTGGCTTTTGAGTTGTTTAGACAAAACGGCGAGTTGGAATTGGGTGATACTTTAGAGCAATTGTTTAATAATTTCAGAACCGCTTATCAAGTTCATAAGCGTTAACTCGGGGTACTTTGTAAATGAAACTCTTTATGGTTTATTTAGGTGGCTCTGCAGGGCAGTCCAATATTGAAGTCCATGATGTACGATTTGTTGTTGGGAATACTATCGATGACACAATTCCGCAGTTAATTGCTGAGTGGTATGGCAATAGAAAAAATCTACACATTGACTGTTATATGGAAGTAAACCACATAGATGGTTACAAAATAGATATCGCCGACACAAAGTGTTCATCAGGGTTAAAATTATATTTTGTAAACTTAGGCGGATACCAGCCTACAAAGTTTACCGAATTGCATGAGTTTGGTTTGTTTGTGGCAGCCTCAAGTGAAGATGCTAAGCAACAAGCCAAAGCAACTTTGTTAAAAGACTCGGTTATTCCGCATAAAGACAACCTCATGGAAGTGGATGAATGTTTTCCGGTTTCACTATTGGACGGGCAACATTTTGTGCATTTAACTGAATCACCCGGTGGGCAGATTATAAAGCCTGACTGGTTTGGTTATCGCGTTATAACTTAAAGGGTATTACAGGATTTGATTGGCATTCAATTAGAGTCGTTGACTTTGAATTTGCTTTCATTACTCTAGAACTAATTATAAAAAAATAACATGAATTGGGGATTACCACATGAAAAAACTAACTACGGTTGCCGCGGGCGTCGCGTTAGCGTTGGGAGCAATGTCTTTGACAGCTTGCTCACCAAAAACAGAACAAGCATCACAAGAAGTTAAAGTAGAACAACAAGCAGAAAAGCAGTTAACGTCAGGTATTTCACTAGAGAACATGGATACTAATGCTGCTCCACAGGAAGACTTTTACGTATATACCAACGGTACTTGGCTAAAAAACCAAACAATTCCTGCAGACAAGTCTAACTATGGTTCATTTACAAAACTATATGATGATGCTCAGAAAAACCTACGATTAATAATTGAAGAAGCGTCTTCAATGAAAAATGCAGCAGTAGGCAGCGAAGAACAAAAGCTAGGTGATTTCTATAATGCATTTATGGATCAAGAAGGTGCCAATACCAAAGGTGTTGCTCCTCTTAAACCTCTATTTGATGCTATCGACAGCATTAAGTCGCATGACGACGTTGCAGAAACATTTGGTAAGCTATATCGCAAAGGCGTAAGTGGCCCTCTAGGTGGTTATGTTTACAACGACGCTAAAAAGTCTGACCAATACATCTTTTATGTAGGTCAATCAGGTCTTGGTCTTCCAGACCGTGACTACTATTTTAAAGAAGATGAAAAAAGCCAAGCAAACCGTGAAGCCTATGTGGCTTACGTTGGTGATATGTTAGAAATGGCAGGTGTTGAAGATGCTAAAGGTGCAGCAGAACGCATCATGGCACTAGAAACAAAACTAGCTGATAAGATGTGGACTCGTGTTGAAAGCCGCGATGCGAACAAGCGATATAACAAGTATTCTACAGCTGAATTCTCAGAATACATGGGTGACTTTGCATGGGATAAATATGCTGCTGCAATGGGCCTTTCTGCTGAAGAGCTAGTAGCTAGCCAAAACACTTACATGAAAGCCTTAGGCGAAATGTTTAAAGATATTGACGTAGCGACATGGAAAGAATACATGAAGCTTCGCACTTTATCTGAGTATGCTTCACAGCTTTCTTCAGACTTTGAAGATCGTAATTTTGCGTTTTATGGAACAACATTGCGTGGTATTGAAGAACAACAACCTCGCTGGAAAAAAGCCGTATCGGGTGCAAACTCAATTCTAGGCGAAATGCTAGGCAAACTATACGTAGAGAAACACTTTAAGCCAGAAGCTAAAGAGCGTATGGAGCAGCTTGTTCAAAATGTAATTAAAGGTTTTGAAGTAGGCATCAAAGAACTAGAGTGGATGAGTGAAGAAACGAAAGTGGCTGCACTTGAGAAACTATCTAAATTTACGCCAAAAATTGGTTACCCAGATAAGTGGACTGATTACTCTGCATTAGAAATTAAAGCGGGTGACTTAGTAGGTAACTACATCCGTGCAAGCGAATTCGAAATTCAAAAGAATTTAGACAAACTAGGTGGTCCAATTGATAACACAGAGTGGGGCATGACACCTCAAACTGTAAATGCTTATTATAGCCCAGTTAAAAATGAAATCGTTTTCCCAGCAGCAATCCTACAGCCTCCTTTCTTTAACTTAGATGCTGAAGATGCGGTTAACTATGGCGGTATTGGTGCTGTTATCGGTCACGAAATTGGCCATGGTTTTGATGACCAAGGTGCTAAGTACGATGGCGACGGTAACCTAAGAAACTGGTGGACAAAAGCCGACGAAGAAAACTTCCAAGAACGCGGTAAGTTGTTCTCTGAGCAATATAGTGGTTTTGAAGCGCTAGAAGGCGAGTTTGTAAACGGTGACTTAACACTTGGCGAAAACATTGGTGATTTAGGTGGTTTAACTATCGCATTTAAGGCTTATAAAATGTCTTTAAATGGTAAACCATCTCCAGTACTTGATGGTTTCACTGGTGAGCAACGTGTTTTCTTAGGATGGGGACAAGTATGGCGTCGTCTATATCGTGACGAAGAACTTCGTACACGCTTAGTAACAGACCCTCACTCACCTAGTCGCTATCGTGTAAATGGCATTGTTCAAAACATGCCAGAGTTCTACGAAGCGTTTGATGTTAAACCGGGTAATGCTCATTATCTGCCTGAAGAAAAACGCGTTAAAATTTGGTAATAATCTAAATTTTATTTGCCATGAAATAGATTGAATATTATTTCATGTTAAAAGCCCAGCTACTTTGGTTTGAACCCAATAGCTGGGCTTTTTTGTACAGGCGTTAATAACACCCGCAACCCACAGCAAGTTATTGTTGTGTTATAAGTCAGTTCTTATTTTGGAGAATCGCGCAAAGCGAGGTAGCCCAGTTTTGCTAAATCCAGAGTATTCATAAGTAATAACGGCGCCCACTTTGGGTGGAGAACGGCGTTCTTCATCGGTAAAGCCCGAGCCAATTTTAAATATTTGACCTTTATTATTACGAACCCAAAGTGCACCTAACAATCCTTTATATTTCCCTTTTCCTGGTTGGTAAGCCGTTACAACGGCCTCAGCATCATAAAGAGGTTTAACTTTGAATATGTTTTTACTTCGGCCTGCTTCGTAAGTGGCATTCCCTACATTCACCATAATGCCTTCGCCAGCACCTTTTATTACGGAGTTAAAGTAACCTTCAAGCTCTACCTTTGTATCGAAGACCAAATGAGATACTAGCTGCAGCCAAGTTGGAAAGTCAGGTGCTGGACTCGTAGTGTCATCTTCTAGAGTTCGCTCAACATTGGGCAAAGGTTTATTGCGATTGAATAGTTCGAGTAAGCGCTCTTTTCTTTGATAAAACGCCAGATTGTGAATAGGTATATCAAACACCATAAATTTAATCATGCGCCACTCATTGTGATTTGGTTTATGGCGTCTTATGGCTGCTGAAACACTGTCAAAGTTGTTTCGGGATATCCAGAGTTCACCATCAAGTGCTTCGCTAGGGAAGTCCTTTGTGAACCATGACGGCGCATTGATAGTGTTGCCTTGCCGAGTTAAAAAGTGACTGCCAGTCCAATAAGCTCTTACGCCATCGTACTTTTCACTAATATAGAACCCAGACGTGTTATTGGGTAATGACGCCAGCATTTTTGTGCTTGCTAGCATGACTTGGGGAGTAGACTTTGATGCTAATACAACAGGGGCAAAAACAATTATTAAGCAGATAAGCAGTGTAATAAAAAACGGCATTTTCATTCCTTTAAATTAATAATATTCAAAGGTTAGGAGAGGCTCCTAGAAAATGCCGCTGTACTCGATGTTTCTGTACGATCAGTTTTTAGTAACTGTACTTTGAAAATGCTACTTTAAAAAGAACGACTTTAAAATAAGGATCTTAAAAATAACTACCTAAAACAAACGTCCATTCCGTGAACCTAAAGTGTTGCGATGCGCTGTCCGCTTCAAATTCAGTGGTTCTAATATCTGGCATATCTATATAGCCTAATTTAACTTCAGAACGGAAGAAAAACGACTTGTAACTCAATTCTAAACCGCCTTTAATGTGTGTTCCCCAACCTGAAAAGTGGAAGTCATCGTGGCGTTCATTATTAAGCAACGTCGCATTTGTTTTTGGCAACATAACGCCAATACCGCCACCCAGCAGGCTAGAAACAATTAAGTTCTCGCTAAAGTGATGAAGTTGATCAAAGCGCGTCACTTCTGCATTTAGATAATTTAAACCATCTGAGTGTTCAAAAGCTAAGAATGTAACGTCGCCTTCTTCATCTTTGTGTCCAAGATAAAATGGCTCATTGTTATACGTTCCATCAAACTCACTACCTACATTAATTTGGCCAGTGATTTCTGCCGTTTGCTCTTGATCCATGATGTATTTCATATGATCAACACCAAAAGAAACAGAATAATTGTCAGCAAAAAAGTACCCAACTCTAAAGTTAGTTTGTGGGCGAGTCATATCAAAAGGGTTTAAGTACGGGTCTATGCCAATGGTTGAAGGACGATCCGAAGCGCTAATATCGTTTAACTCAAATTTATAATTGTCACCCTCGAGTGTTAAATCTGACGTAGAGTAATAACCGCGGTTCCATCCCCAATAGGCAAAAAACGATCCTTTATCATGGATACCAGGTTCACTTTCAGTTTCTTCAGCTTTAGACGATGGAGACATAACCAAGGATACAAAAACTAAACCAAGAGTGATTAACATTTTAGACATCTAACTTTCCCTTTTGACTGTGTACTTATATTTTAATGAGGCGCTTTGAGCCCTGCGCGAGAGGCAAACATGCTAACTCATATTTAAAAGTCGTGATACTCATAACATAAAATAGTTAGGTGAAAACAAGATAAGCGAAACAAAAAACCAGATAAACGGAACAAGGCGTTACTAGGATGAAAATAGTTAGAACCTAAATAGAAGTAGGTGGAACTGGGTAGAGCCGGACGGAACTAGATAGGCAGGTGTTCAGATATAAAAAAGCCACTACAGAATAGTGGCTTGATTAAGTATTTGTAGTTTCAGGCGAAATTACAGGTTCTTGTCAAAGTAGCGAACGATAGTTTTTGCTAAGTGAAGGCCTGTCTTTTTACCACGAATACTGTGTTTACTGCCTGGGTAAGTCATTACGTCAAACTCTTTACCAAGATCTTGTAAGTGCTTGAATAACTTAGTGGCGTGCGTAAATAATACGTTGTCATCGGCCATGCCGTGATAAATCAATAAGTCGCCTTGTAAGCCATCAGCATACATAAATACGTTACTCTTATCGTAGTCTTTACCATCAACGCCAGGGTGCCCTGCATAACGTTCAGTGTAGTGAGTATCGTATAATGTCCAGTCGGTAACTGGAGCGCCAGAAACGCCTACTTTAAACACATCTGCTGCTTTAAACATGCTCATGATCGTCATGTAACCGCCGTAGCTATGGCCATAAACACCAATGCGTTCTGGGTCTACAAAGTCTAACGTTTTAACGTAATCCATACCTACTAGCTGATCTTTTAATTCAATATCACCTAAGTGCTGGTAAATTGGGTCTTCAAACTTTTTACCACGGTTATAAGAACCTCGGTTATCAAGTTGGAATACCACGTAACCTTTTTGAACTAAATGTTGAAGAATAAAATTACGGCTGCTCCAGCTATTTGTTACTAACTGCGCATGTGGACCGCCATATACATAATTTACAACTGGGCGTTTACCTTTAAAGCCTTGTGGTTCAAAGATTCTGTAATGAAGGGTTTGGCCATCTTCAGCCGTTAACGTACCAAAACGAGGTTTCACCCAATCCGAAAGGTATGGATATAAAGCATGTTGCTTATTAACCTGGTTTTGTTCCATCCACGTTAGCATTTCGCCAGTGGCTTTATGCAAACTTACTTGAGTTGGTTGTGCAGTATTTGAATATGAATCTAAGTAAATACTAGAGTCTTTAGAGAAGGTGATGTTGTGGAAACCACTTCGCTTAGATACACGAGTAATGTCTTGTGGTTTGTTTAGGTTTACCTTGTATAAGTGACGCTCAGTTGGCGTGTCTTTACGGCCTGTAAAATAAACATCGCCAGTATTTTTATCAACGCCTTCTAAAGCATCTACAATCCACTCGCCTTTAGTAAGCTGAGCTTGTAGCTTGCCATTGTAATCATAGTGGTAAATATGTTGGAAACCATCGCGCTCAGATGCCCATAAAAAGCTATCGTCTAGGTAAACTAGAGCTTCATGAAGGTTAATCCAAGTATCAGATTGTTCAGTAATGGCGACTGTTTGTTTTAGAGAATCACGTTCAACAAAACGAAGCTCTAATTTATGCTGCTTTCTGTTCTGCCATTGGTAGCTAAACGTTTTGCTTGTAGGTAACCATTTGCCGCGAGTAATGTAGATGTCTTTCTCAGCGCCTAAATCAACCCAACGAATAGCACTTTCAGACTTAGATACGTCTAATAAACCCAGTTCGATGTTCACGTTATTTGTACCAGCAAATGGGTAACGTTGGTTAAATAGCTTGATGCTGTCGGCGTAAATTTCATTACGAGTTGCAACTTGAACTGGCGTTGTATCTACTTTTGTTAATGCGATTGT
The DNA here is from genome assembly GCF_009728465.1 of Psychrosphaera haliotis. Classification (GTDB taxonomy): domain Bacteria; phylum Pseudomonadota; class Gammaproteobacteria; order Enterobacterales; family Alteromonadaceae; genus Psychrosphaera; species Psychrosphaera haliotis. The sequence goes on along the minus strand of NZ_WOCD01000005.1, from coordinate 187,502 downwards.
AGACTCATCAGGTGCCCACCAGTAACCAGTCATGCGGCCCATTTCTTCTTGAGCAACAAATTCCGCCATCGCGAATTTAGTCGTATCGCCACCGCTTGTTGTAAGGGCTCTTGTTTTACCGGTTTTAATTTCAATTAAATATAAGTTTTGGTCACGAACAAAAGAAACAAAAGTGCCTTTAGGCGAAAACTTAACGTCGGTAGCAAAACCTTCACCGTTAGTTAGCTTTTTCGCTTTTTCCGAAACCTAGCTTAAAGTAAAAGATGTCGCCATTTAATGGAAACAATAAAGCGGTGCCGTCTGCTGAGAATGTATATTCTAGAATGCCTTTACCAAAAATACGTTGGCGTTCACGACGCGCTTTTTCTTCATCCGACAAGTTTTCAGGGCCAGAATATAAAGCTTCTGAGTCAACTAGCATTGAGCGCTTGCCAGTTTCTACATTGTATTGCCAAAGGTCAAAACGGTTGTAGTCGTTTTCACGGGCTTGAATGTAAGTAGCGCGTTGTCCGTCAGGTGAAAGTTTTAATTTACGAGGCGCCGTTCCAGATAATGAAGGATCGTCATAAATTCGTTCGAGTGTTAGTTTTTCAGCATGTGCTGTAGAGCAAAAAGCAACAGCTAATGCACATAGGGTGTTAATGAGTTTTTTCATATTATTTTCTTATCGTTAACAGATTAACAAATAGAGCCGCAAAGCTCTGAGGTAGGGCAATAATGCCAGAAGATGGTAAGCGATTAAATAGAAGGTGGTTTAATCGGACATTTTTAGATAAAAAGCACGGCACAAATTTGTAAACTTAGCGCTATATTTGCCATTTTCATCACGAATAATGACTTCATCAACATCAACATCAACATCAACATCAACATCAACATCAACATCAACGTTTTCCGCAGGGAGATGTAAGTTTGTGTTGTTATGGCCTTCAAAAGAACCAGTTTTTAAACCAAGCTTTATCAATGTTCTTGAAGGTGCTTTATTTGGCGTTGTTTTCACGTAAGTAAGCGCAAGCTTTTTAAAGGCCAAGTCGGCGGCAAGGCTTAAGAAAGTAAGTGCTTCATCGCAGGGCAAAATTAATTCAAAGGTGCCGTTGTCTTTTAGACGACTTTTTACGACGGCTAGCAAATCCCTAAACGGCAAACTGTCATTATGCCTAGCTTTATTCCTGGCATTATCACCGCCAATGAGTGAGTCAGTAAAATAAGGCGGATTGCATACAATCAAATCAAACTTGTCAGTGGTTTGTTCATTCCAACTTCGGATATCGTCATTAACAACATTTAATAAGTTGTTCCAGGGACTTTGGGCAAAATTAAACGAAGCTTGGTTCGCAGCAAGTTGATCTAACTCAACGGCAGTAATACTGATATCTGTGGCGCTAGTGTCACTTTCCAAGCTCCCTTGTGATTCATGGTTGTTGGGGGTTTTGCTGTTTTGATCTGTTTTGTTTGATTGTTGTTCTTGTAAACGTTGCGTTAACATCAAAGACAACAAGCCCGTGCCGGTACCAATATCCAATACTTTTTTAGTATTTGGGGTGATAGAAGCCCAAGCGCCTAATAAAATGCCGTCAGTACTTACTTTCATTGCGCATTGGTCGTGCCAAACACTGAATTGTTTAAATCGAAAGTGAGGTTTTGCCAACATGGTCAATTTTAGGCTATCCGTTAAGTGTGAATTTCCGCTATAATAACAAATCTCTGTCTGTTCCCAAGACATTAGCGTAAACAACTCGGAAATTGCATGACATTTAGTGAATTTGATTTAGACAGCCGTTTAGAAAAAGGGATCCATTCCCTAGGCTACGTAAAACCTACAAAAGTACAACAATCGGCAATTCCCGAAGCGCTAGAAGGTCTTGATATATTAGCCAGTGCACCAACAGGTACTGGTAAAACAGCAGCATTTTTAATTCCAGCAATTCAATACCTATTGGACTTCCCAAGAAATGCCCCAGGTTTTGCGCGCGTTATGGTTTTAGCACCTACTCGTGAATTAGCGTATCAAATTCATGAAGTAGCAGAAGGCTTATGTAGTTTTACTGATCTTAAAATCGGCGTTATCACAGGTGGTATTAACTACGGAAGCCATAAAGATATTCTAGAGAAGAACAACGACATTCTAATCTCTACGCCAGGTCGCTTAATGGAATACATGGACGCAGAAACTTTCCACTGTGAAAACGTAGAAATTTTAGTATTGGATGAAGCTGACCGCATGTTGGACATGGGTTTCAGAAACTTCATGAGCCGTATTGCTGAAGAATCTCGAAATCGTAAACAAGCGATGTTATTTAGCGCCACGCTGGAAGGTAGAGGCATTATTGAGTTCTCTAACCAAGTATTAACGGAAGCGGCGCGGGTTGACTGTGATGCACCTCGTCGTGAACGCGGAAAAATAGTTGAGTGGACACATTTAGCAGACAGCAACGATCATAAACTTGCGTTGTTAATGCACTACTTAAAGCAAGAAGAAGTTCAAAAGTCTATTATCTTTGTAAAAACACGTGACAGACTAGACGCGCTTGTTAAAGATTTACAAAGCGAAGGTATCTACGCGACATATTTACAAGGTGAAATGCCGCAAGACCGTCGAATGAAAGCTATCGACAAAATGAAAAACGGTCGAGCAAAAGTATTAGTCGCTACAGACGTTGCAGCGCGAGGGTTAGATATCAACGATATTACTCACGTTTTTAACTTTGATATGCCTAGAACAGCTGATGTTTATGTTCACCGTATTGGCCGGACAGCACGAGCTGGCGCAAAAGGTTTTGCTATTAGCTTAATAGAAGCGCATGAAATGGGCATTCTTAAAAAAGTAGAGCGTTACACTGACCAAGTGTTTAAGCACAGAAAAGTAGCCGGACTTGAACCAAAGAATAAAGAAGCGAAAGTACCTGCTAAAAAGAAAAAGCCACATAAGAAAAAGCTCGCAAAAGCGAACGCAAAAAAATCGAAGAAGTGATTTGAGTCGTATTTAACGAACAACTTTTAACTAGAGCGCTGAAAAATAGAGTTCTAAAAAGTATTAAGAACAACACTGAATTGTAGTAAGTTTCTTAAATGTTATTGTTAAATATGACCGTTATAAATAGGGAAAACCATGAGCTCAGACAATATAAAAATAGGTAAGCAGTTTTCAGTAATTTTCTGGATTTTATTTTTAGTTGTCGGTTATTGGTTTTTCTCTGACCAGCTTGAATCACAGCAAAATCCAAATCAACAACCTGTTAGCTTTGTTAATGGCTCAACCAGCACGCTTGTTTTAAAACGAAATAGGCAAGGTCATTATGTTACCTCAGGTTACATTAACGGGCAGCCGGTGACCTTTTTATTAGATACGGGCGCAACTGATGTGGCCGTTCCTGAATACATAGCAAGTTCGATTGGCCTGCAAAGGGGTCAATCAGTAAGAGTTGGTACCGCTAATGGCTCTGCAGTCGCTTATCGAACTGAAATTAATGAGCTTAAAATTGGCGAGCTAAGACTTCGTGACCTTAGGGCTTCAATTCTTCCAGGAATGAAGTCAGATCAAGTATTACTAGGTATGAGCGCCCTAAAACAAGTGGCTTTTTCTCAGTCTGGTGACGAGCTCACCATCCAATTTAATCAGCCTTATTGATTAACCTAATTTAATAGCACTAAATTAAACTAAATCTATTTCACCTTATTTATTGAGTACACATTAGGATACAAGAATGTATAAGTCGTTAATTCCTCAACAAGTTTCACAAGCATTACTTGAAGACTTAGATAATAAAGATGCCTCTGCGGACATTACCGCGCAACTTATCCCTGCCGAAGCTCAAGCTACAGGTCAGGTAATTACTCGCCAATCAGCAGTAGTTTGTGGTGTTGAATGGGTGAATGAAACGTGCAAGCAAGTTGATGAAAAAATTAAAGTGACTTGGTTAGTGAAAGACGGCGACCATGTTGATCCTAATCAGGCGTTATTTTCGTTTTCAGGCCCTGCTAGAGCAATTTTAACTGCTGAGCGCACAGCATTAAACTTCTTACAAACCTTGTCAGCTACAGCTACTTCTACGTTTAATTACGTCAAAGCTGTCAAAGACTTAGGTAGCAAAACTGAAATCCTAGATACCCGTAAAACAATACCTGGGCTACGTTTAGCACAAAAATATGCAGTTACTTGTGGTGGCGGTAAAAATCATCGTATTGGCTTATTTGATGCCTACCTAATTAAAGAGAATCACCTCCAAGCCGCTGGTGGCATTGATGCCGCTGTAAGTCAGGCCAAACAACTTAACCCTGGCAAACCTATTGAAGTTGAAGTTGAGTCTATAAATGAACTTCAACAAGCGATGAATGCCGGCGCTGATATCGTGATGCTCGACAACTTTAGTGTTGAAGAAACAAAGCAAGCGGTGGCATTAGCAAATGGCCAAGTGAAATTAGAAGCTTCGGGTAATATGGATGGTGAAAAATTTAAGTCGTATGCGGCCCTAAATGTAGATTATATTTCTATTGGCGGTTTAACAAAACATATTGATGCTATAGACTTATCCATGAGATTTAACGACTAAAGTGCTCATTTGTACCAATTTTGGCTTGCATTTAAGTACATAAATAGTGTAAAAATCTCACTGACTGGTTTTCGTGTTCGCAATTGATGTAGTGTTGAATGCAAATTTAGTAAATCTGTCGATAAATTATTAGTGATGAAAAAGCGTCCTTAGATTAAAGGTTTTGCGCGTTGAATTAAATTGCATCTTGTAATTTGATTGAAGTGAGTCACAATGGAAACAATTTTAAACAATAATAATTTCATTAAAATACATATCAGGAGTATGAATATGAAAAACCGTCAACAAAAAGGTTTTACCTTAATTGAATTAATGATCGTAATCGCGATCATCGGTATATTGGCATCGGTAGCGGTTCCTCAATACCAGTCCTACACTTTACGTACTGAAGCAACGACATCAGTAGCAGCGAGTATGCGCCCAGTTCAAAACGCAATTTCTGAATTTGCTGCGCTAAACAACGCGCTACCATCAAGCACAGATGATCTTGAAGATGTAGGCTACGTTGATTCTGCAGGTGCTAAGTATGCAGCATTAACAGATGTTGGTGGTTCAGGTGATATTGATAAAATAGCGTTGGCAGCTCCTTCTGCAGCATCAGGAGATGCAACTCAATTAATGACAATCACATTTACAAGTGGAGCTGATGAGCCAGCAGAATTTGCAGGTAAAACTGTAGTTATAACTGCTACTTTATCTTCAGGTGTTGTTTCTTATGCTGTAACCGGTGGAACTCTAGCTGCTCAATACCGTCCTCGTATCGGCTAATTATATTTAATAACCTCGCCTTTAATCTAAAGGTCTAGGTTACGTTCCAAAAGGTCACTCCGGTGGCCTTTTTTGATCGTGAAATTCGAGTGTTTACTCCAAAATTAAAGTGCTTGGCGGAAAATTAAATCCATTAAAAAGAGAAACTTTAAATCTATACCTTAAATGCGCTAAAAACCTCACTAAATCCCTAATTCCTTTTAAGAAACGGTTGCTACCAAACGTTATACACTACATAATCTTAAGTAATAATAATCAGGATTAGTTTATTTAAGATATGCCAAATTCATACAAAGGTGCGTTGTTACGTCAGCTTTTAAGCCATCAACTGATTTCGGATGAAGACGTTGAAAAGGCACAACAAAATCGAAAACAATATCACTCTATGCCCGAAACCTTGGTGGCAGAGAACATTGTTAGTGCCGAAAACCTAGTACTCTTTGTTAGTCAACGTTTTGGTGTTTCTCGCTTTGACATAAGTCAGTTTGATATTGCCACTATTCCTGATGATGTAAAAAATGAAAAACTAGTTTCAAAACATCAAGTTTTACCTGTTGCAAAAAAAGGCCGCACGTTATTTTTAGCGACAAGCGATCCTACCGACGTTTCCGCCCAAGAAGACTTTGAGTTCAATACCGGTCTGCAAACTGAGTTTGTTGTATGCGAACCAGGCCCACTTGCTGAAATGATACACAAAGCATTTTCTTCGTTGGAAGAAGGCTTAGGTGTTGATGAAAGTGACATGCTGGAACTTGCGGACTTGGAAACCGAATCTATTGATTCAAACCAAGATAATGCCGACGAAGACGGTTCTGATGATGCCCCGATAGTTGTTTATATTAATAAAATTCTTATGGATGCCATTCGCAAAGGCGCATCGGATTTACACTTCGAACCTTATGAAAAAGAATATCGAATTCGTTTTCGTGTAGACGGAATTTTAACAGAAGTAGCAAAACCGCCAACGGCATTAGCAGGGCGTTTATCAGCGCGTATTAAAGTCATATCAAACTTAGATATAGCAGAAAAGCGTAAGCCTCAAGATGGTCGTATAAAGCTAAAAATATCAGCTAAGAAGTCCATTGATTTTCGTGTCAGTACGCTACCTACTATCTGGGGCGAAAAAGTAGTAATGCGTATCTTAGATTCGTCGAGTGCTATGTTAGGCATCGACGTATTAGGTTACGAAGAAGAACAAAAACGACTTTATATGGAAGCGCTAGAACAGCCGCAAGGGATGATTTTAGTTACTGGGCCAACGGGTTCAGGTAAAACCGTTTCTTTGTATACAGGCTTAAATATACTAAATACCCCTGAGCGAAATATCTCTACCGCGGAAGACCCAGTTGAAATAAACCTTTCGGGTATTAACCAAGTTCAAATGAACGTCAAAGCTGGATTAGACTTTGCCTCCGCTCTAAAAGCCTTTTTACGTCAAGATCCAGATATCATCATGGTAGGTGAAATTCGAGATTTAGAAACTGCCGAAATTTCAATAAAGGCCGCGCAAACAGGTCACTTGGTTTTATCTACTCTGCATACCAACTCGGCTCCAGAAACTCTCACGCGTTTGGCTAACATGGGCGTTCCGGCTTACAACATCGCCAGTTCGGTATCGCTTATAATTGCGCAGCGTCTTGCTCGTCGCTTATGTTCAAAATGTAAAGAACCAGAAACTGACCTTCCAGAAGTAGAATTGCTAAAAGAAGGCTTTACTGAAGAACAAATTAATACCATGACCTTGTTCAAACCTATTGGCTGCAACGACTGCACAAATGGTTATAAAGGGCGTGTAGGTATTTACGAAGTTCTAAAACTAAGCGAAAGAATGCGAACTATTATCATGGAAGGTGGTAACTCGTTGGATATAGCCAAACAAGCCGCGGCTGAAGGTATGAATGACCTTCGTAAGTCTGGGCTTATTAAAGCGGCGTCTGGCATGACAAGTTTATCTGAAGTTAACCGCGTAACAAATTCTTAACCAATGGATTATTAAGCGAAAATTATGGCAGAGAATAACAAGAAAAAAGTCGCTAAAAAGCAAATTGCCTACGTTTATGAAGGTCTAAACCGTCGTGGTGGAAAGATCAAAGGTGATATGTTTGCCATGTCGCCGACTGAAGCCAAAGGAATGCTTAAAAAGCAGGGCATCACACCGACAAAAGTTAGAAAAAAACCAACACCATTATTTGGTTCAGGCAACAAGCCTATAGACAGCAAAGATATTGCTGTATTTACCCGCCAGGTAGCGACAATGCTAACGGCGGGTGTGCCATTGGTACAGTCATTAGAAATGATTGCCAAAGGAGCGGAGAAGGCGAACTTACAGAAATTAGTTAACGACGTGTTATTGCACGTCCAGTCGGGTTCACCGGTAGCGGACGCACTAAGAACTCAACCTAAATACTTTGATGACCTGTACTGCGATTTAGTGGAGTCTGGAGAAAAGTCTGGCGCACTTGATAGTATATTTGATCGTATTGCGGTTTATAAAGAAAAGTCAGAAGCGTTAAAGTCTAAAATCAAAAAAGCCATGACCTACCCAATTGCTATTTTAGCTATCTCATTCATTGTTGTTGGTATTTTATTGGTTTACGTAATCCCGAGCTTTGAAGATATTTTTGCTAGTTTTGGGGCTGAATTACCAGCGCCAACACAAATGGCTATCGCGGCGTCTAAAGTTGCGCAAGATTATTGGATTTATGTTGTCGCCGGGATTATTGCCGGGATTTATCTATTTAAACGCGCGCTTCGTACCAATAAGCGATTTGCAGATTCCATGGACGCGTTGTTATTAAAAGCGCCGATTGTAGGTAACATTGTGAACAAAGGGGCGATTGCACGTTATGCCCGAACGTTATCTACCACCTTTGCTGCAGGTGTTCCGCTTCACGAGGCACTAAATTCTGCTGCTGGCGCGTCAGGCAATGCCGTTTATAAACGAGCTATTCAAGAAATCAAAGCGGATGTATCAGCGGGTAATATGATGCATGTTGCAATGCGAACAACTGACTTGTTTCCAGACATGGTGACTCAAATGGTGTCTATTGGTGAAGAGTCAGGTGCGCTTGATACCATGTTAGAGCGAGTGGCTAATGTGTATGAGCAAGAAGTAGATGACGCGGTAGATGGTATTACAGCACTTATAGAGCCTTTTATAATGGTATTTTTGGGTACCGTTATTGGTGGTTTAATAGTTGTAATGTATCTACCAATCTTCCAAATGGGTAATGCCGTTTAATTTTTAAAAGCCGCCTGGAGGATTAACTCCGGGTTGGCCGTTTCTTTTCAATAAATCAGTGAGTAGAAGACACCATTCATGTTTGATCAATTTTTCTATTTAATGGAGCATTCAACTCCATTCTTAATTACCGTTGTGACTATTTTGTCTTTGTTAGTGGGCAGTTTTTTAAACGTGGTGATATACCGCTTGCCCGTTATGATGGAAAAACAATGGGCTTGTGAGTGTCGTGAGTTACTTGAAGATGAATTAAAAAAAACCAAACAGTCTCAGCAACAATCCGCCAAAGATGCTCAGTTTAATTTGGTAAAACCAGACTCACATTGTCCATCGTGTAATGCGCCGGTAAAAGCTTGGCAGAACATTCCGGTAATTAGCTACCTACTTCTAAAAGGTAAGTGTGCAAGCTGCTCAACACCAATTTCTTTGCGTTACCCAGCTATCGAACTGCTAACCGCTATTGCTTCAGCTGTAGTCGCCGTAAAATTTGGCTATTCATTACAGACTTTAATTTTAGTGCCACTCACATGGGTTTTCATCAGCCTTATTTTTATCGACATTGATAAAATGTTACTGCCGGATCAGTTAACTCTACCGCTATTGTGGTTGGTATTAATGAGCTCGGTTTGGGACGTGTTTTTAACGCCGAAGTGGACAATTATAGGCGCCGCGTCTGGTTATCTCGCTTTGTGGTTTGTTTATTGGGGCTTTAAACTCCTAACTGGCAAAGAAGGTATGGGTTTTGGTGACTTTAAATTGCTCGCGGTGATTGGCGCTGTTGTTGGCATTGTTAAACTACCAATGGTTATTTTATTGTCCTCTGCAGTAGGTGCTGTCATTGGTTTATCAATGATGGCTTTTGGCGATAAGACTAAAAATTCACAAATTCCTTTTGGCCCATACTTAGCCATCGCAGGTTGGATAACAATGTTGTGGGGCGATGAAATGCTTAATGCTTATTTAGGGTTTATGTAATTTATATGTCGGATAATGCATTAGAAACCGAATTTTCTGATCTACTTTTTTATATAAAAGATAAACTCATTATTGGCTTAACGGGCGGAATAGGCTCTGGGAAAACCGCAGCCAGCGATCATTTTATGAAACTGGGTGTCGACATTGTTGATGCGGATGTTATTGCCCGTGAAATAGTTAAACCAAATAGTAAGACCTTAAGTAAAGTTGCAGAACAATTTGGTGCAGATATTTTATTAGAAAACGGTGAGCTGAACCGAGCAAAACTGCGCGAGCGAATTTTCACCAATGATGATGATAAACAAGCGCTAAACAGCATAATGCAACCCGCTATTAGATACGCATTACTTGAGCAGTTAAACAAAGCACGCTCTGAGTATGTAATTTTGTCTGCACCGCTACTATTCGAAAACGGCTTAGAAAAGTATTGCCAGCGAGTACTTGTGGTTGATGTTCCAGTAGAAACTCAACTACAAAGAGCCAGTAGTCGAGATACGGTATCGAGTAATCATATCCAATCTATAATAGATAGTCAGATAGATAGAACCACGAGGCTGTCGAAAGCGGATGATGTTATCGATAATTCTGCAGATTTGACGCATTTATACAAACAAGTAACTCAATTACATAATAAATATTTGACACTAGCGGTTGGTTAACCCATATTGGTTCAATATGTAGCCAGTTGGACCTAAAACAATAATAAAGTACGGTTAACCATGAATTCTGTTGTTTACGAACACCCATTAAATGAAAAAGTTAGACTGCTTATGCGGTTGGAACTGCTGTTTACACAATTATCAACGCATCAAGACGTAAGTGATCAAATTCATATACAGCCCTTTTTTAACTCTTTGTTTGGAACAATTGAAGTTTTAGAGCGGAACGACATTCGCGGCACATTAACTTACTACTTAGATTTACTCGAAAAGAGCATGTTGCGCTGGTCTGCGCATCCAGAAATTCATAATGAATCATTACAAAAAAATCTGAAAGAAACTATCAACTTACAGTCTCAAATTTCCAAAATGAGTAAAGCTTGTCAGGTTCTAAAAGAAGATAAATTTTTAGCCAGTTTACGACAACGTTTTGGAATTGCTGGTGGTACATGTGATTTTGATTTGCCACAATTTCACTATTGGCGTTTAAAGCCGATAGAACAGCGCCAAGAAGATATAAAAAAGTGGCTACAAGTGTTAGCGCCACTAGAACAAGCGTTAAACTTTTCGTTGTTGTTTATTCGTGAATCCGCAGAGTTTTCTGTGCAACAAGCACCAAATGGCTTTTACCAAGACAGCTGCAGCGATAATATTTCATTACTTCGCGTCAAATACGATCCTGAACTAGGCTACTTCCCTACTGTTAGTGGTAGCACTCGCCGCTTTGCTATTAGCTTTATGCGACCGGATAAAAGTTCTGTAAAAACTTCAGTCAATGATACAATCACGTTTGAACTAGCAAACTGCTGATTAGGTAATCCATGACAACAAAAGTTAACTGTCCTACATGTGACACTAAAGTCACGTGGGAACCTGCATCTGAATTTCGTCCATTTTGCAGCAAACGCTGCCAACTAATTGATCTTGGTGAGTGGGCTAGCGAATCAAATAGAATCGCTGAGTCTCCATTAGTTTCGTCAATGTCGGAGTCAGAATTGGATCAAGTTGAACGTTTATTAGAACAACGTTCTCAAGACTATTTAAATTCTTAATATGATACAAATTAATGAAAATGTAAGCCTTGCTGACAACGAAGTCGAAATTCATGCGATTCGTGCTCAAGGGGCTGGTGGGCAAAACGTCAATAAAGTTTCGTCGGCTATTCATCTTCGCTTTGATATAAAAGCATCAAGTCTGCCACTGTTTTACAAAGAAAGATTGCTGACGATGAAAGATTCGCGTGTGACTAAAGACGGTGAGTTGATCATTAAGTCTCAGCAAAGTCGTACGCAAGCGCAAAATCGTGAAACGGCAATTGAACGTTTAGTAGAAACAATCCGCTCAGCGATTAAAACATTGCCGCCACGTAAGCCAACTAAGCCGACTCGTTCGTCGCAGCGTAAACGATTAGACAGCAAAACCAAACATGCTCAAATCAAAAAGGCGAGAGGCCGAGTGGACTTTTAAAGTTTCACAAAACCTGTACTTAGTTTTTTCTCATGGCGTTGTCACGACGCCAAAAAGTATCTTGGTTTATTTCTATTTCCCATACTTCTGCAGGGTTCCAAGTATATCCTCTAGGAAATTGCTTAGCATAAAAGGCAGCGCCAAAGTCAGAGTTCTTTCTAGCCTCATGATTTAGCAAGTTGTAATCAAAAGTAATAAGTGCCTGAGAAAAATCATCGTACTTTATTTGGCGACGAGTGATTTGCTTCACAATTGCAGAGTTGTATTCGTTTGGACTCATGCCAATCACAATAGCGCGCTCTGGCTGACCTGTTTCTTTTGAAATAAAGTATATTCCAGCCCCTAACGGATACTGCCCAACTAGCTTCAAAAAAACCTTTGCGAAAGAGGCATGAATTAAACCTTTTTCAATCCCACTTTTTATAATGTCGTAGGCTTTATAAATAATCGAATAGTCGTGTTTGGGCTTAGTAGATAACAAAAATGATGCGTAAATCATTGGTATTCTAAGCAAGTTACCCATAGCATTAGATGGTTTTATATAGTTGTCTAAAATTGATTCCATCAAATCATAACGAGCCATTGCGTTTTGGTAATCATCCGCTTGTTGGTTATGAAAGGCTTCTTTGTCTGGTTTGCCCAAGCCAAACTCAATATACTTTTTAGTATTCGAAAAAATAACACTGATTAAAGCTTGGCGTTCTTTGTCACCCAGTAAACGGTATCGGTTTCCTTTGTAAAAGGCATCGGCTTCAAGGCTGTAGCTGCCTATCTGGTGTAGCAGAGCAGCGCTAACGATAGGTCTCAATACTTCTTTTATATAAACATTAAGCATTTCAGGATCTGGCTCTTTTACCTCTTCATTGTCTGCCTGCTCAATCATTCTGGGCACGAGCGCAACAATTCGTTCATCATCGATTAATTTATCTTTAATCAATTGATGGAATAAACAAATAGACCAAGCCGCTATGTATATAGGTTTGTTTTTTTCATTACTTGGACATCTAGAGTGAGATTGCGGTAAAGGCGATCGTAATACCAAAGAAGTAATAAACTTATTAGCGTCTTTTTCATTAAGGGTATTTTCAATGATGAGATCTGCAAGCTCATTCACCATTAATGTTCGTCGTCTAAAGCCGCCTAGTATTTTAGGCTCTAATGAATTTACCGTTGCTTTAGATTTATCAACAATATTTTGTAATTCACCAAGGTATAACTCAGTGTCTGACTGATCTTTAATCGCAGGGTAATAGCCGTTGGCCTTTTCAAACGCAACGATAGTTTCAAGCTGATTGTGCGCTTCGTTTAGTCGGTCAAGTTCACGCTGGTAAGTTAGAACCGTGTCATCAAACTCTGCATAGAATTGTTGTGCGTCGCTGATTAAGGCTAAATACTTATTTTTCACTTGTTTCAATACATCGGTGATGAACAACGGTGAAGCCATTAACAATCCTTAAAAAGCTATATTTTATAAGCGGTTAAGCGCTTATCTATTTTTAGTACATTTATTTTCGGAGCACAACCTAGTCGCTACATTATGTTATCGAATGATAAATATAAGCAAACATATTTTTTTTAATAAAGTTCGCGTATAATTCGCGCCCAGAATTCAGAATCTTTAATTTTAATTTATAATGGAGTTTAACCATGGCGTTAGAACGTACTTTTTCAATCATTAAACCAGACGCAGTAGCTAAAAACGTAATCGGTGCTATCTACAACCGTTTCGAATCTGCTGGTCTACGTATCGTAGCATCTAAAATGGTACACCTTTCACAAGAGCAAGCTGAAGGCTTCTACGCTGAACACAGCGAACGTCCTTTCTTTGGCGCTCTAGTATCTTTCATGACTTCTGGTCCTGTTATGGTTCAAGTTTTAGAAGGCGAAAACGCTGTTCTTAAAAACCGTGAAATCATGGGTGCTACTAACCCTGCTGAAGCACTAGCTGGTACTTTACGTGCTGACTACGCTGCATCAATCGACGAAAATGCGGTACACGGTTCAGACGCTCCTGAGTCAGCTGCACGTGAAATCGCTTACTTCTTCTCTGCAGACGAGCTATGTAACCGTACTCGTTAATCTTTGCAGATTAGTTGATAATAGAAAGGGACTTTAGCTTGCTAAGGTCCTTTTTTATATTTTTGCTGTGACTTTTTAACTTTAACTTTAACTTTCGTTTTTGCAATGTGCCTTTTACTACAAAGTGTTAATCAGGGTATATCGCAAAAACAATGTACGCGTGTAATAACGCATCTTAATAACGATACAAGTTACATAGAGGTAAATATGTCTGTAGAAAATGTTCAAACTAACGATCAAGCCAATGCTCAAGCCAATGCTCAAGTCACAACCGTGACACCAAAGGCTCAAAAGAAATTTAACTTACTAGATTATGATCGCGACGCAATGCGTCAGTTCTTTAAAGATGAGTTTAACGAAAAATCATTTAGAGCCGACCAGGCGATAAAGTGGATTTATCAAATGGGTCAAACAGACTTTTCTGAGATGACTAACTTCTCTAAAGCACTTCGCGCTAAGTTAAATGAAAAATGTGAAGTTCGCGCACCGGAAATTTCAGTTCGCCAAGAATCTACAGACGGTACTATCAAGTACGCAATGCTATTAGAAGGCGGACAAGAAGTAGAAGCAGTTTGGATCCCAGATGGAGACCGCAGAACCTTATGTGTATCTTCGCAAGTTGGCTGCGCATTAGAATGTACTTTTTGCTCTACCGCTCAACAAGGTTTTAACCGTAACTTAACCGTTGGTGAAATTATTGGTCAGGTTTGGCGTGTTGCTCAAGATATTGGTTGGGACGGACAGTCAACTAATCGCGCAGTAACAAACGTGGTAATGATGGGCATGGGCGAACCACTTTTAAACGTTAAAAACGTAGTGCCAGCGATGGAATTAATGATGGACGACTTTGCATTTGGTTTATCAAAGCGTCGAGTGACAATTAGTACATCTGGTGTTGTTCCAGCGTTAGACTTATTGAAGACAAAAATTGACGTAGCCTTAGCAATTTCTCTTCATGCGCCAAATGATGAACTAAGAGACATTCTGGTTCCAATTAACAAAAAATATAACATCGAAGAGTTCTTAGCATCATGTCGTCGTTATATTGATGGCTCTACAGCAAACAAAGAGATCACCATTGAGTACGTTATGCTAAATGGCATTAATGACTCAATGGAACAGGCTCGTGAATTAGCGCAAACGTTAAGAGGCACGCCATCTAAAATTAACCTAATCCCATGGAACCCGTTCCCGGGTGCGCCATATGAAAAATCTTCGAATAGTCGTGTAGATAGATTCGCAAAAGTAATGCAAGAAGAAGGTTATACCTGTATTGTTAGACGTACTCGTGGCGACGATATTGATGCCGCGTGTGGGCAGTTGGTGGGTGATGTGGTTGACCGAACAAAACGTTTGTTAAAAAAACAGATGAAAGGTGATTCAATATCAGTCAAACTGGTTTAGTTAATAATAATAATAACTAAAAGAAGTGGGTTATGGGACGAATTCTATATTTGCTTTGCTGCATAACATTGTTATCAGCATGTGTTACGGAAAAAACATTTATCGACTCAAAAAAACAGGTACGTAGTTTTGAGTTTGATCGAGATGAAGCAGCTCGTACCCGCTTGATTTTAGCGCTTAGCTATTTAGAAACGAACCGTTTTGAACAGGCTAAGTTTAATTTAGAAAAGGCGCTAGAGTTTAATCCTGAACGCGCCGACGTCAATTACAGTTTGGGTTATTACTACCAAATGGTTGGCGAAATGGAAATTGCCGAAAAGTACTATCTTGAAGCAATAGACCTAGAGCCTCAAAATCCAGATACATTAAACAACTACGGTACATTCTTATGTAATGTAGGCCAGCTTGATAAAGCGGCGGTTTATTTCAAAAAAGCCATCAATATTTCTAAGTACACTCGTGCCGCTGACAGTTATGAAAACTTAGCGATATGCGCGTTGTCAAATGACCAAATTCTTCAAGCGCAAGAATACTTTGAGATGTCTTATAAGCACAATCCAAGTCGTGCCTATAACCTATTATCTTTGGCAGGCATTAAGTACGCAACCGGAGATTTAATAGCTGCACTAAATTTTTACACTCGCTTTAACCGCATTGGTCAGGCAACACCGCGAAGCCTTCTACTAGGTTATATTTTAGAAACGAAGCGAGGCCGACTAAATCAAGCCAACCAATATGCTGATCAAATTATTGCTAATTTCCCTGAAAGTAATGAAGCATTATATATAACCACCAAAACGGTGATTAATAGTGAATTTGAGCAGCTTCGCTTAAAGTATCAGGCGAAACATAACAATTCGCCAAAAATTAAAATCACTCGAAAGACAGCCAGCAACTCATTAGTAAAACCTAAAAAAGTAAACACGCCGAGTAAAGCGACTTATCAAAGTAAACCAGGCGGCAGTGCATTAGCGTTGCCAACGGTAATTGCTACAGCGGTAAAACAAGTGGCTACGCAGTCAGAGTTTGAAGCTGAATTACAGCAAAAAGTAGCGATGTTTTCTAAACCGTTAACCGATACAGAGTCTGTTAGCTTGCCAGCGGAAGTTAAGTCTGCCGTGGTGATTAGACAAGAGGCGCCATTGCCAACGGAAGAAATTTTATTAAAAGAAGTGGCCAGTGCAAAATTAGTTAACGATCGCGCAACAACAGTTAATAACCGTGAGTATACAAAAGTACAACCGGTTAAACTTATTGTACCGACTTATGAAGTGCAACTGGGCGATAACTTATACCGTATTTCGGTGACTTTTAATGTAAAGGTAGAACGATTAGTCGCTTGGAATGCATTATCTAAAGCGGAAGTCAGTGTAGGCCAAACACTATTTGTGGCAGACCCAGAGCCTTATGTAGTACTTCAAAAAGAACAACAATTGTCAGATGTAGCAAAACAGCAAAAAGTTGAACTAGAAGCACTATTGAGATGGAATAGCCTAGACCAAGATGGTTGGTTAAAAGAAGGTCAAAAAGTCTTAGTTGCTGATCCTTCATGGTATACCACTCGTCAACAGGCAGATGCAATGGCGGGACTTGGAGAGCCAATTGCAGTAGATAATGCGACTATCACTATACCTACGCATAAAGTTAAATCAGGCGAATTTTTATATAAAATATCAAAAGATTACAATGTGAAGTTAGATTCACTGATTAAGTGGAATAATCTAACATCAAAAGCTAAATTAAAAGTTGGCCAAGTTATCTACGTTGGAAACCCAGATGTGTATTACACATTGCCGCAAAGCCAGAGTATGGAGCTTACGGCAAAACGCATAGGTATTAACGTTCAGCAGTTAAAAGATTGGAATAATATAGACCAAGATGGTGTCTTATCAGCAGGGACCAGGTTATTGAAAGTGAATCCGGAGCAGTATCAATAATGAAAGACGAAAATCAAATCGATTTAGTAGATGAAACATCAACGACAGAAGTTCAAAAAGAGTCAGTAGGACAAATATTATCTAGTGCGCGTGTTGCGCAGGGCATTAGTTTAGAAGACTTATCTGAACAAATTAGAGTACCAATGAAGGTGCTTGTTGGTATTGAAGCTGATGACATCCCAAATACGTTACCTGAAACTTTTATCAGAGGTTATATTCGCAGCTATGCGAAAAAGGTTGGTGTGGAAGAGTCTCGAGTATTAATAGAGATAGAAACTACGGCGGCAAGTTCGCCAGACGCAATGGCCATGCAGTCATTTTCTAAGCGTAGCAAGCGTAAAAAAGTTGAACGCAGATTAACAATTATAAGCTGGTTAATTTTTATTATCTTAGGCTCGGCATTGGTTATTTGGTGGTATCAAACTAAAGGGATTGAAATGCTTAACCCTGCAGAGCCAACCACTAAAGTTACTGAAAGTGAAGATAACGCCGTTCAAGATCTTAATACTTCTGAGTTAACTCCAGCTGTAATGGAAGAGTCTGAAGGTGATAGCAAGATTGAAGAAAATGGAGACTTAGCAGCATCTCCTTCAGAGGCACAGACGGATGATTTTCCAGCAAGTGCATTAAGAGTTCAAAAGCCAGAAGCTCAAAAAACAGAAACTCAAAAATTAGAAGCTCAACAAGCTGATGTTGAGAATACTTCAGTAAACACAACCAATGTAGTTACAGAAAACCCTGAGAACACAGTTGCACAAAATGTGAATCAAGAAGTTGCAGCTGCAACTCAAACGCTTGAAGCAGCGCAACAGAAAACGGTTAATACTGATGAAGAAGCTGGCGTAAAACCAGTTCAATCGCCAATTGTTTTGAGCGATGAAGAAAAACGTTTGTTAGCCGAAAACGGTGAAATAGACGAAAACGACTTTATTAGAGTTGAATTTAAGTTTGAACAAGAGGTTTGGGTAGAAGTTTATGACGCTTACGACGAGCGTATTGCAATTGGCAATAAACCAGCAGGTTACCTAATGAAATTGAACGCACAAGGCCCATTCAGAGTATTACTTGGCAGCACTTATGGTGTCACTATTTGGGTGAACGATAAAGAATACGACATTTCAGAATATCCAACTAATCGAGTTGCTCGATTTGATATAGACACACAACAGTAAAAGAGAATAGATAAAGATGTTTGGTGAAAACCCGATTAAAAGACGTAAATCCACCCTAATTATGGTCGGCGATGTGCCGGTTGGGGGAGATTCGCCGATTGCAGTTCAATCAATGACAAACACCGACACAAATGATGTTGCGGCAACCGTAGATCAAATTAACCGTATTCAAGCCGCAGGTGCCGACATTGTTCGCGTATCTGTGCCTACTATGGATGCTGCGGAAGCCTTTAAAGAAATTAAGAAACAAGTTTCTATTCCTTTGGTTGCTGATATTCATTTTGATTATCGTATTGCCCTCAAGGTTGCTGAGTATGGCGTTGATTGCCTTCGCATAAACCCAGGTAATATTGGTAATGAAGAACGTATTAAAGCCGTTATTGATGTAGCTAAAGAAAAGAACATTCCAATTAGAATTGGTGTAAACGGTGGTTCTTTAGAAAAAGACATTCAAGAGAAGTATCACGAGCCTACTCCGGAAGCTTTAGTTGAGTCAGCGATGCGTCATGTGGAAATTCTACAACGTCATGACTTTCATAACTTTAAAGTGAGTGTAAAAGCGTCGGATGTTCATTTGGCTGTTGGCGCTTATAGATTGCTTGCTCAAAAAATTGATCAACCTTTGCATTTGGGCATTACCGAAGCCGGTGGCTTTAGATCTGGTGCAGTAAAATCTGCAGTAGGTTTAGGTATGTTACTGGCAGAAGGCATTGGCGATACAATCAGGATTTCATTGGCTGCTGATCCAGTTGAAGAAATTAAAGTTGGCTTCGATATTTTAAAGTCTTTAGGTATTCGTTCAAGAGGCATCAACTTTATTGCTTGTCCTAGTTGCTCACGTCAAGAGTTTGATGTGGTAGGAACGATGAATCAGCTAGAAGAACGATTAGAAGACGTTGTAGAGCCGGTTACAGTATCTGTAATTGGTTGTGTGGTAAATGGTCCTGGTGAAGCATTGGTCTCTGACCTAGGCCTTGCTGGCGCGAATAAACGCAGTGGTTTTTATATCAATGGCCAGCGTCAGAAAAAACGTATCGACAATGACAATATTGCAGAGCAATTAGAGTCTGAAATACGAGAGTTTATTGCGAATAAGATCCAAGTCGAAAATATTGAATAAACTTATCTTTTAGTTAAAAAAATCAGACATTAGTGAAATTACTTTCGGTAATGTAGGGTCTAGTAAAATAACCGGATGCACTTCTTTGGAAGTGCATTTTTATTTTTAAAGGAAAACCCTTACAGGAACACTATGAAAAAACATTTGATTCAATCTCTACTATTAGCAGCTTCTTTTTTCATTTCGTCTTTTTCAGCTTTTGCACAAGCGGCCAATGCCAATGGCATAGCCAATAGCATTTCGGAAGTTAGGCCAACCTTACCAGGCATGATTATCCCTAATACTTGTGTAGAAAGTAGCGATAAAAGCAAAGTCTGCACTGAGGCGCTATTTGCTGAGAAACCAACGGTACTCGTTGTATATCGAGGCGGGTGGTGTCCTTATTGTAATGCTCAGCTTAATAGAATGAAGTCTATTGAGTCGGCACTTGAGTTTTTGGGTTTCCAAATCGTCGCTATTTCGCCTGACAGTAATAAAAATATTGCAGAGCAGCAGTCTCGAGAAGAGCTAGCTTACAACCTACTTGCTGATCCTAAGTTAGAATTAGCGAAAAACATGGGTTTGGCGTATTTCTTAGATAAGAAAACAGAAGAAAAGTATCGCGATAAGTTAGGTGTGCCATTTATTGATATTGATGGCGATTCACGTGTAGCGCTGCCAGTACCTGCGGTTTATATTATCGATCAGCAAGGCAAGGTTCACTTCCAATATGTTAACCCTGATATATCTGTTCGTTTAAGTGAAAACTTACTATACACAGCAGCGTCAGAAACAATGAAAGTGATTAACAAAGTAGAGCAAAAAAAAGCGAATAAATAACTTTTAAGCTAGGTTATTATTGATGGCAAGGCTTATTATTTAGCCTTGCGCATCAAGCATCAAGCATCAAGCATCAAGCATCAAGCATCAAACCTCTAGCATATCCATTATTCCAGCGGCCGCATCTCGGCCTTCTGCAATGGCTGTAACGACTAAATCTGCGCCTCTGACGATATCGCCACCAGCAAAGATTTTGGGGTTACTGGTTTGATAAGCAAATTCGCCATTAGCGTTTGCTTTAATGGTATTCCAATCTGTTAGTTCAACACCAAAAGGGCTCAACCAGTCAAGCGACAAAGGTTGAAAACCAAAGGCAATAACCACTGCATTAGACTCCAATATAAAGTTGCTGTCAGGCACTGCTTCAGGTCGTTGACGGCCATTAGCATCGGGTTTACCTAAGGCTGTTTTTACAAACTCTACGCCGCAAGCTTCACCTTTTTCATTTACTAAAATGTCTAGTGGCTGTGAATTCCAAACAAACTGTACACCTTCCTCTTTTGCATTTTTCACTTCACGGCGAGAACCAGGCATACTCTTCTCATCTCTGCGGTACACGCACTTAACGGACTTAGCTCCTTGGCGAATAGCAGTACGAACACAGTCCATAGCCGTATCGCCACCACCAAGTACAACAACATCTTGGTCTTTGAAGTCTATTTCTAACGGGCCTTTTTTCATGACGTGGCGAGTATTGCTAATCAAGTAAGGCAGTGCATTGTAAACACGCGGTGCTGACTCATTAGTAAAGCCACCTTTAAGGTTTTTATAGGTGCCTACCGCTAAAAATACTGCGTCATATTCATTGATTATCTTATCTAGTGAAATGTCTTTGCCCACTTCAGTATTCAGTACAAATTCCACACCCATTTCTTCAAATACGTTACGACGGTTTATCATCACTTCTTTTTCGAGTTTAAATGCCGGTATGCCATAAGTAAGCAGACCGCCAATTTCATCGTATTTATCGTAAACCGTTGCAGATACTCCATTGCGAACCAATACGTCGGCACATGCAAGCCCAGCCGGACCAGCACCGATAACTGCGACCTTTTTGTCCGTCTTAATCACATCTGTAATATCTGGTCGCCAACCAAGCTCAAAGGCCTTGTCCGTAATGTATTTTTCGATACTGCCAATAGTCACGGCACCAAAGTCATCGTTCAGCGTGCAGGCGCCTTCACATAAACGGTCTTGAGGACAAACTCGTCCACATACTTCAGGAAGGCTGTTTGTTTTGTGGGATAACTCAGCTGCTTCAATTATTTTGCCTTGATTGGCTAACTCCAACCACTGAGGAATATAGTTGTGAACTGGGCACTTCCATTCGCAATATGGGTTGCCGCAGTCTAAACAACGATCGGCTTGGCCTGCAGCTTGATCTTCATCTAATGGTTTATAAATTTCTATAAAGTCAGATTGCCTAATTTTAAGAGGCTGTTTTTTGGGGTCGATGCGTTGGACATCTACAAATTGATAAATATTTTTATTCATAATTCAGTCCTACATCGCTTCAATGCGTAATTCGTTTGACGAACGCTGTCTGTGGCCTAATAAAAGGTCTACATCCACTGACTTAGGCTTCACAAGTTTGAACTTGTTATGCCATTGTGAAAACTCACTTAATATCTCTAATGAACGAGTACTTTGTGTCGCTTCGTAATGATCGTTTATTAAGCCTCTTAAGAACTCTATATGTAATTGGTTTGGAAGTTTTAAGGCTTCAACGTGTTGTGGGTTTATTTTTTCATCTAAAGTGCCATCTTCATCTAGAAGGTAAGCGAACCCTCCCGTCATACCTGCACCAAAGTTAATGCCTACTGATCCTAAAACAACGACAGTTCCGCCCGTCATATATTCACAGGCATTTTCACCTGCACCTTCAATTACGGCATTTGCACCTGAGTTTCTAACGGCAAATCGCTCACCTGCACAACCAGCAGCTAATAGTTTTCCGCCTGTTGCGCCGTATAAACAGGTATTACCCATAATGGCAGACACATGACTTAAGTAGGCAACACCTTGCGGAGGATGAATAACAATAGTGCCTCCCGTCATGCCTTTACCAACATAATCGTTGGCGTCGCCGGTTAATTGTAAATTCACGCCGCCAGCATTCCAAACTCCAAAGCTTTGGCCTGCAGTACCTACAAAGTTTAGTTTTATAGGATCGCCAGCCATGCCTTGGTTGCCATATTTTGCTGCTACTTCGCCTGATAATTGTGCCGGAACGGAACGGTCAGTATTGCGAATAGGGTAACTAAACTCGCCTCCGCTACGTGCTTTTAATACGGCTTTAGTATCCGCAACAATTTTACAGTTTAGTTCAGCGGTATCCGCTGGGATATTGGCCTCAAACTGATAAAGAGGTTGTGCGCTATTTAACGTCACTGAGTCTAAAATGTTTTGCAGGGCTAAATTTTGTTGTTTAGCGGTTTGACCCTCAATTATCTCAAGTAAGTCGGTACGACCAATTAAGTCCACTAGGTTAGCAACACCAAGTGACGCTAAGTGTTCTCTGGTTTCGCTGCCGATGAACTTAAAGTAATTTTCGACCATTTCAGGCAACCCAATAAAATAACGTTGCCTTAATGTTTGATCTTGTGTTGCAACACCTGTTGCACAGTTATTTAAATGACATATACGTAAATATTTGCAGCCCAAGGCAACCATAGGTCCCGTTCCAAAACCAAAAGTTTCAGCGCCAAGAATGGCTGCTTTTACAATATCGAGTCCGGTTTTTAAGCCACCATCCACTTGTAGTCGTACTTTATGACGTAGTCCATTCTCAACTAAAGCTTGATGCACTTCTGCTAAACCAAGCTCCCAAGGACAGCCTGCATGTTTTACAGAAGTTAGAGGGCTTGCACCTGTACCGCCGTCAAATCCAGAGATAGTTATTAAATCGGCGTTGGCTTTAGCGACACCTGTAGCAATGGTGCCAACGCCTGGCTCAGAAACGAGCTTCACAGAAATTAATGCTTTAGGGTTTACCTGCTTCAAATCAAAAATTAGCTGCGCCAAATCTTCAATCGAATAGATATCGTGATGTGGCGGTGGAGATATTAATGTCACACCAGGAATTGAGAAGCGTAACTTGGCGATTTCTGGGCTTACTTTTTCTCCAGGTAACTGACCGCCTTCTCCGGGTTTTGCACCTTGAGCGACTTTAATCTGAATAACTTCGGCATTTCTTAAATAATGAGGCGTAACACCAAAACGGCCTGAAGCAATTTGTTTTATTTTAGAGTTTTTAACGGTGCCAAAACGCTTAGGATCTTCACCACCTTCACCTGAGTTAGAAAATCCGCCAAGTCTGTTCATTGCCACTGCGAGTGCTTCATGTGCTTCAGGACTTAATGCTCCGATAGACATAGCGGCAGAATCAAATTTTGGGAATAGGTTTTCTACAGGCTCTACTTGTTCTAAAGGAATAGAGCTGGAAGAGTTTAATTTAAACAAATCTCTAAAATGACTGGCAGGTCGATTATTTACGGCATCGGCGTAAGCTTGGTAGTCGCTGGTATTGCCGCTTTGCACTGCTTTTTGTAAAAGTTGTACCACGTCTGGGTTATAAGCGTGATATTCGCCGCCGTGAACATATTTTAAGAACCCGCCATGCTCTAATTCTTTGCGAGCTAACCAAGCGTATTTGTTGAGTCTAGATAAGTCTGATTGCACATCCACAAACTCTGCACCGCCAATTCGGCTTACAATGTGAGGG
This sequence comes from Psychrosphaera haliotis, assembly GCF_009728465.1. Taxonomy (GTDB): domain Bacteria; phylum Pseudomonadota; class Gammaproteobacteria; order Enterobacterales; family Alteromonadaceae; genus Psychrosphaera; species Psychrosphaera haliotis. The sequence goes on along the minus strand of NZ_WOCD01000005.1, from coordinate 163,587 downwards.
AAGCACATAGACATGATTTCAGATCCAATGCCAATAAGCTCAAATAGGTTAGAACACCGGTAGCTTGCCACCGTTGATATGCCCATTTTAGACATGATTTTTAACAAGCCTTTATTGAGACCTTGGCGATAATTAATCATGGCTTGTTTGGCGTTGAGTGGTATATCGCCTTTTTGAACATATTGCTCAACGGTTTCATAAGCTAAATATGGATAAACAGCGGTAGCGCCCAGACCAATAAGCACAGCAAGTTGATGAGAGTTACGCACGCCACCAGTTTCAACAATAATATTGGTATCACAACGCAGTTGCTGAGTAACAAGTGTTTCTTGCACGGCGCCAATAGCGAGAGGTGCTGGAATAACAAGTTGATCTTTAGTGGGGTTTTTATCGGACAAAGTAACAATAACCGTCTTGTTTTCAGCCACGCTGTGCGCCACTTTTTTACATAGGCCCTGTATTGCTGACTTTAAATCAAATTGTTCGGCGTTAAAGCAAAGTGAAAACGTTTCTGAGCGGTAATGCTCTTGATCATACTCTTTAAGTTGTTTTATATCGGTATACATCAATACAGGTGAATTGAATAAAACACGGTCAGCATATCCTGAGGTTTCAGCAAAAACGTTTTGTTCTCGACCAATACATGTTGCCAACGACATAACATGACTTTCTCTAAGAGGGTCTATTGGTGGATTGGTAACCTGAGCAAATTGCTGACGAAAATAGTCGTAGTAGTCTCTAACTTTTTGGGACATCACGGCCATTGGCGTATCATCGCCCATGGAGCCTGTTGCTTCTTGTCCGTCACAAGCGAGTACTTTGATGACTTGTTCTATTTCTTCGTAAGTGTAATTAAACAGTTTATGCAAAATACGTTGTTGTTTATCGTCATATAAACGAGTGCCAATTTGATCCGCAGGGTAGTCTTCAAATGGAATAAGTCGTCGAATATTTTGTTCAAGCCATTCGTTATATGGATGTCGGTCTTTTAAATCATGATCAATTTGGTCTGAATACCAAACTTTACCGTTGTAAGTGTCAACGGCGAGCATTTCACCTGGACCAACACGCCCTTGCTCTATTACTTCATCGGGTGTGTAGTCCCAAATGCCAGACTCTGACGCTAGGGTTAGCAGTTTATCTTTGGTAATAATGTATCGGGCAGGGCGTAAACCGTTCCTGTCCAAGTTACAGGCGACATGTCGACCATTGGTAATGACTATTCCCGCAGGGCCATCCCAAGGCTCCATGTGCATAGAGTTAAACTCGTAAAAAGACTTTAGCTCTTTATCCATGTGTGGGTGTTTTTGATAAGCTGGTGGAACTAATAGTCGCATCGCCCTGAATAAATCCATGCCTCCGGCTAAAAAGAGCTCAAGCATGTTATCTAGCGACGCGCTGTCACTGCCTTGGTAATTAACAAAAGGTGCAGCATCTTTTAAATCGGCAATCAGAGGAGAGTGGAATTTATATTCTCTAGCTTGCGCCCATTGTCGGTTACCCTTAATTGTATTGATTTCGCCATTGTGAGCTAAGAATCGGAAGGGTTGAGCTAGTTTCCATTGAGGCGTTGTGTTTGTTGAAAAGCGCTGGTGGAAAACACAGATGGCGGTGGACATTCTAATGTCCGCGAGATCTAAGTAAAAGTCGGCAAGATCCTTTGGCATGACCAACCCTTTGTATATGGTCACCAAGCAGCTAAGGCTCGGAATATAAAAGTCTGGATCGTGGATCATTTGTTGTTCTATTCGACGCCTTGCCATGTAAAGTCGTCGTTCAAAGTCCTTTTTACGCCAGCCTGGAGGTGCATTTATAAAGACTTGTTGAATATCCGGTAAACTTTGACTTGCGATTTCACCAAGAACCTCATTATTGGTGGGAACCTGACGCCAGCCTACAATCTGTAGCGTTTCTTTTTCTAACTCTTTAGTGATAATAGCAATGGCTTGCTGCTTTAAGACAACGTCGGTACTGAAGAAAATATTGCCGACGGCGTATTTTTTGCCAAGACGCCATCCATTTTGTTCGGCAATTGCTGAAAAGAATTGATCGGGCTTTTGCATCAACAAGCCACAACCATCACCGGTTTTTCCATCGGCTGATACACCGCCACGATGTTGCATTCGAGCCAAGCTAGTAATAGCCGTTCGAACTATCTTATGGCTAGGTTCACCTTCAAGGTGAGCGATTAGGCCAAACCCACAATTGTCTTTTACCCAATCTTCATTATGTAAAGTTGTTTGATTGCTCGTTTTGATTTTATTGTTATTGTCGTTGCTCAAAATTAACCTCACAAGTGCGACCCAATGCGCAAATATCTAAATTAGTATAGTCATAAATTAAAAGTACTAATGTTCAGGCTTGTTTAAATGCATCGATATAGCGGGTCGTGATGAATATAAATTCAATAATTGTAAATAATCTATCCTTGCGAAGGTTTTAAATCAAGTGGAAATTAGAACTATGACTCTAAAATAATGTTGTAAAAGTACAATTTAATGAGTTCGGGCTAGTGGTTTTGGTGATTTTTTGAAGGGTTTTCTAAGTGTTGAGGTTTTTTGTGTAGTTTAGTAACAAAAGAGGGCGTAAAAAAGCAGCTCGTAAAAAATAGGAGCTGCTTTTCAAGGAACTTTAAATATTGAATATTAGCTTATTTAGAAGCGTAACCACCATCAATGCCTTTACTTGCAACAGAAACGGCGTCGTGTGCATGTAAAGATTCATAATGGTTTACTCGTAACCAGAAGTCACGGTAGCCATCAATGCTGTTTAATGATGCTTTAATGCGTCGTCCAGCATCTTCACAGAACATTAGGTTTTGACCATTAAGGCGAGCAAACTCTTGTTCGTCTTCACGTTTTACGGCTGCTTGAACTGGCGTTTTAAGAGCAAACTCAATAGCGTCAACAAGATCAACAATTGGGAAGTCTGAAACTGAATCAGCTAGCTTAACTTTAACTTCAGCAATAGAACGTTGGCTGTGTGGAGTAGCTACTATGCCTTCAGTAGATCCTAACCATTCGTGAACAGTTTCTGCATTTACTTGAGCTTGTCCGTCAAATGTTTTTGTAAACTGATTTTGAATAAGCTGGCGCGCAAGCGCTGCTGAACACGGACACGTCGATGAATAAGGCACTTTAACCGCTAATTCAATATCAAGTACACCGTCAGTCAGGTTTCCAGTGATCACAACTGGATATGCTTTCCAGCCTAACTTTCCACTGATCAATGATTTGCGGCGCATATGATAGTCAAACTCAAACTTTAGGTGGGCAGAGTTTGATAGGTCATGGTGACTTTCAATGAAGTTGTTTAAAAGCGACTTTAAATTCTCGATATTTAGTGCACTTTCAACTGAAAGCTCATCTAACATAAGATACAAGCGAGACATGTGAATGCCTTTAGCCTTAGGCTCTTTTAAATTAACAAACGCCTCTACAAGCGCTGAAATAGGACGAGTTTCACCCTGCATCTCAACCATTAAAGGCATTTCGATGTTGCTCATCCCGACCCAATCAAGTACGCCTTCAGTTTGGGCTTTCGCTTGATTTGCGATGTCTGGCATTTTAGTTGGCATGTAATCTCCAAAATTTTCAACAACAAAAGCCCTCATGTGTCATAGAGAGGGCTATTAAAATTAGTGTTTAGCTTATAGTGGTCATTTATACCACATTTTCAAGGTCTAGTTCATCAAATAACCTAGTGTTTTACTCAACTTTTTATTATAAGGTTCAAAAATAAATTATAAATATGCTAGTGTTGAATCGGGATTAAACTTATAAGTTCATAGGATAGTGATAAAGCATGTTTCGGTATTTCAAATTAACCTCTTACTTTCTTTTGGTTTTTTTAATATCAACCCAACCTGTTTATGCAGAAAAGTTTGGTACTGTATTAATAGGTGGTGGGTTAGACGTTTGTACATCCGCCCATTCGCAACACTGCAAAACTAAATTAGCAGTTAACGAAAATTCACATAGTACTCACCGTTATCTTCTCAATACAAAAAACATAAATACCTTGGCGTCACTTTATTATGCAGACCCTTCTATTCAAACTAAACAAATGCATGAGTTTTTAACAAATATTGGCAAGCTTAATGAGCTATCGAAATCCTATACGGAAAAAGGTTTAAGTCATTTCTTTAGAAAATCTAATTTACCAGATGCGACTAAGCTAGATGCCTTTCACTGGCAAATGATATTAGATGTTTTTCAAGAGAGAGTAATTGCTACTCGCTTTTTGCAAAGAGACAGGTACAAAAATGTCAACATAGACGTCTTCAACAGTAAACAACTATTTGTAGCAAAAGCTTTAAGAGAGTTTGTGGACAATGTGTCTGGCGACAACATTTTAATTGTTACGGCGGCGAATAGAGATGCTTTTGAAGACGTATATTGGTTAATTAAAACTTTTGAACAGTTTGATTTAGATGTGAAATGGATGCCTTTAGATTTAGCTGTAGCAGAAATATGGAGAACGACAGATATTTCTAGCTCAGATAAAGTGGAAGCCGCATGTAAAAGTATTAATGAAACCAGACACAAGATAGCAAAGCGATATTTCAGAGATCGTATTTACGGTGACTTAAATGAAGAGCTCATAGAGAGTTGCAGCGAGCCAGATAAAGTTATCGATCTTGTGGAGGAAGCGGACGGGATCTACTTTCATGATGGAGACCCAATCGTCCTTCGAGATAGCTTAATGATTAACGATATTGAGCCTAATCATGTTTGGAAACGGATTTTGTCTCGCCATCAAAATAAGCAAATAACCTTAGCCTTTAATGGTGGAGCAATTCGTGCGCTAGGCGGGAATGAAGGGCGCAATGGTTTTGTTATACAGGGGTCGAGTAAAGATAGCCTTAACGATGGTTTTGGAATTTATTCAAACTTAGAAGCTTCGAAAAAGCATGTGAAAGGCAACGAGCCTTTGATGAGCATGGCGGGATTAGGTTTGTTTGACGGCATAAGCTTTGACAGTGAATTTAATAACATTAGCCGGCAGGGCCGACTTTTCGGGTTGCTAGCAATGATGAAGCTACCTTACGGCATTGGCATTGATGAACGAAACAGTACTGGCGATAAAACAAAATGCTAATGACCTAGAGTTGAAAGTAAGTGGAGAGGGGGGTGTGACAGTTGTTAACAATACAGAAACTACTAGAGCATCTTTGGCGCCCGCAAAACTGACTGATATTGTAATGAGCTTTATGACACAAGACGACACTGCGCTATTTAAAGACAGCAAGTTTAGTTTTGATTTTGCGAATTGGAAGTATAGTTCAAGCCAATACTCGCAGCCTGTTGTTAGGGCTGGCAAAGTATTTCGCCCAGAAACATTTTCAAAAACAATGTACATGTTGTGTACCACTGGCGCCAGAAAAGCACTATTAAAGCATATAGAGCTCGGCAAAGGGCATGTGCTAAACGTTGGTAAGTTATCTAATTCTGTATCTGTGTCTGGTAGCAAAAATGTGAATGGCGAAAATTACAGTTATTGTTCTTATCGTGGTTACACTATTTCGATAAAACCTAATTAGAAGGGAAACCTTTTATTTAAGGTATAACCACTGAAGCCCTAATTAGTTGATGGTTAACTTCTAGCGATGAGCGCCGCAAGTGTTTCCGACTGAAAACAAAGGTGACGGCAGTGCCTTGGAACGAAATGCTAGCAATATTGCCAGTTTCTTTAAGATTAACGTTGTTCGCAATAGTCATCGACTCTTCTGATAATGCTTTAGTTATCTCTTTATCAGATGGTTTAGGATCTGCGTTATATATAATGTGGCAATAGGATAAAGGTACGTCTGAAGCTTGTTGCCAATTGCTGATAGACACATCAATGTTTCGTTTTCGACTTTCATGTGTTTGTTTCAGTATTTCACCAATAACAAAACTCTTTTCACCAACAAAACAGAATTCAGGCTGTGCTTCTTTTTGTGCGTTGTTGAAGTCTATAAAAAAGAAGAGCTGATAGATTATTGCTGCTGTTTTTTTTGCCTTTATATCTGGAACACCATTGAGCGTTGTACTATCAACCGCAGTTCCATTGATCGTTGCACTATTAACCTTACTACCATTGATCGTTGCACTATTAACCTTACTACCATTGACCGTTGTACTATCTATAAAGTAAGCGCTGACTTCGTTAGGCAAGCTAAATAGTACAAAGGTGAGAATTACAGAAACAAGTTTAATCATGTTTTGAGCTCTGTAACTTACTTGGAAACTCTATTGTGAATATTGCACCTTCCGTTAATTGGCTCTCAACAGATATACTACCTTGAAGTGCTTGAGTGACTAAGTTGTATACCAAATGTAAACCTAAGCCTGAACCTCCATCGCCGCGCGAAGTTGTGACAAAAGGATCAAAGACCTTTTGTTTAATTTTTTGTTCAATACCGCAACCGTTGTCTCTAAAAATAATTATACAGTTTCCGTTACTTTCCTCTGCTGTTATAGATATGTCACCTTGCTCCATAGACTTAAACCCGTGCAGAATGGAGTTCATGATCAAGTTTATAATTATCTGATTGAGTGGACCTGGTTTTGTAGTAATTGAAATTCTGTCATCACAATCCACCGTAATAATATGGCGATATTTTTTTAAGGTAGGCTGCATAGAGGTAATAATTTCATCCAAATAGGAATGGAGATTAATCTCTCTAATCACGCCTGCAGTTTGATCGACTGCAACCTGCTTAAAGGAGCTAATTAAATCAGCTGCTCGAGTTAAATTGCGATAGATTATTTGGGTGTTTTCTTTGCTCTCTGTTAAAAAAGCCGTTAATTGACCTGCACTTAATGTCTTATCATCAAGTTTGCTTGAAATCTCGTCTATCCGGTCGGAAAGCATTGTTGATGCTGTTACGCCAAGCCCTATTGGCGTATTAACCTCATGTGCAACGCCAGCAACCATTTGTCCTAAGCTTGCCATTTTCTCCGACTGAATAACTTGTGACTGATACTGATGAACTTGTTCCAGCGCAGTTAATAGCTCTTGGTTAGACTCTTTAAGGGCTTTTGTTCGGTATACAACCTTTTCTTCAAGGTTTTGATTAAGCTCAGTTATTTCTTCTTCTGCCAATGAAAATCGCCTAATTTGCTGGGCAATTTTAGCAAGTAGTTCATTTACGGCGTTGGTAACAACACTAATTTCGTCAAATTCAATTGGAGAAACTTTTTTAGCAAATGACGGATCTCGGCTCGCAGTTTCTAATTCGTCTACAAATCGAGTAATAGGTTTTAATATTCTGTTTCTTAGGGAATGAGCAATGACAAAGGCGACGATAACAACCGCAAGTATAATTATTAGATTAATCTTCAGTAATTCATATAAATCATTGTGGTAGCTTGATGTAGACAGCTTTATATAAATGTAACCAATAACGGTATCTAGCTTTGTGTGCGTTATGGGCAAAGAATATTCTAAATAGTTTTCATTAAAGCGAGGGGTCAGTAGATTATTTAACCGATCTTTTTGTTCTACAATGGGAGCAATGTCACCACTGTTGTAGCTAGTAAAAAACTTTATACTTTGAGATTCTTCATCCACTTTGTAAATATGAACATTTAGTATTTCTTTCACGCTTTTTAGGGTGTTTAAAAAATCGTTTAGGCCAACGCGTTGGTCAAAAGCAATGGGTACGGCTGCGTTATAGGCAATTATCTCGCTAATGGTATTCGCTAAATATATTGATTCGTCTTTCTGATTTTTTTTATAGGTCAAAGTGGATATGGTAACGGACACCACAAGAGTCAATATGCTCACGAGCAGTATTGCTGTGTTTATTGCGGATTTTAATGACAGACTATTGTTCATAATTTATGTTAACTATCTTGCTTTAATTAACCCAAAAGAAACGAAACAAAAATTCAAACTTATACACCTAAATTAGTAGACCTAATTAAATAGAATAGTTGTTATTATAAAGAAAGGAAGTGGAATTAAGCGATTGCTTTAATTATTTTTTATCGTTCTGAGTCTATAGCTAAGAAATAGCTAAAGTAGGGGCAAAAAAACAGGTAAGAAAGGGGCTACATTAAGCCCCTCTAGATAGAATTTTTAAGACTAGCGGATGTGATAAACCGAAAAACGTTTATTATTGATTATCGTTTTTCCGCTTTTAAGGTATTTTTGAAATAGTTCTGGGTAAGGCAAGAATGAATTAGCCACGACCCACATATTGAAACGGTTTTTAAGTAATACAGCGCTATTTTTTAAAAATTGATCAACTATTGAATAGTCTGTTTGCAAGCCTGTATGAAATGGCGGATTTGAAACAATAAAGTCAAACTGATTGGCTTTGTTCATCAAATTAGCAAGTCCATTTGAGTGGATTGCCGTGGCAGTTACGTTATTCAATTCAAACGTGCGCTTACTACTTTCTATCGCAAGAACGTCAACATCAATGCCAATCACTTCATTTTTAGAATCTAGGCTCAGTACCGTCGCAATAACACCGCAACCACAACCAAAGTCGATGCCCTTTCCTTCAACGGGCAACATGTTTTTTAGCAACAGTTCAGTACCGTTGTCTAGACCTTTAGCGCTAAACACGCCAGGTAAGGACGCAAGCGTTACTTTTTTAGTTTCACCAGACACGTTAATTTCTAGGTTGGTTTCACTAAACCAGCTTTCCATTGTTTTATTGCATGGCTCATTGTTTGATACAGCATTAAACAACATACAATGTCTAGCAGAGTCGATTTTCCTCGCTCCAGTAGTAAATTTGTTTAAAACCTTATCGCAGCCTTTTACGCCCCCCTTTTTTTCACCAATAACAAAATATTCGCCATCAGTTTTTAAAAGCTGGCTGACCATCGACAAATAATAATCAAAGCGAAGTTTAGCTTTAGGGTAATAGATTATCACAGCGTCAAATTCACCCGCTTGTGCTTTTGTTAACCAAGCAGACTTGTGAACTTTTAGGTTGTCTTGTGATGACACAGACTGAGAGGATAAATACTCAGCGGTATCAATATAAGGCGTGTAAACAGTCCAATGAATATCAGGGCGTAGTTTTGATAACTCGTTTAATGATGCGTCTGGTAACGCATCCATCAATAAAATATTGCCTGCAGGTAAATGGTCTATATTGCGAATGATAACTTGGTTTTCGCTTTGAAAAGCACTGTTAGAAGCCATGTTATTTTACTCGCTCAAACATAATGTCCCATACGCCATGACCTAAACGGTGACCACGTTGTTCAAACTTCGTTAGAGGACGGCTGTCAGGACGTTCAACAAATACGCTTGTTTTATTTGCGGCACTATTAATTTTTGATGCGATATTAGAGAATGTGTCCGTTGAGTCCATTACTTCAATCATATGTTCAGAATAGTTTTCCCAGTCTGTGGCCATATGGAAAACACCGCCCATTTTCAATTTGGTACGAAGACTCTCAACAAAGGCTGGCTGTACAATTCTTCGCTTGTGGTGACGAGTTTTGTGCCACGGATCAGGGAAAAACAACTGTACAGTTGTTAAAGATTCATCTGCAATACAGTCACGTAATATCTCAATGGCGTCATGATTATACAAACGTAAGTTGGTTACGCCTGCTTCGTCTGCCGATGACAAACATGCACCTACTCCTGGCAGGTGAACTTCAATTCCAACAAAGTTTTTGTCAGGCGCATTTTTGGCCATTTCAACCAGTGACGCACCCATGCCAAAACCAATTTCTAAAACAACAGGGTTGTCATTGCCAAACACTGTTTTAAAGTCGACTAAACCTTGTTTATGCTCTAACCCCATTGTTGGCCAGAACTGATCTAATGCCTTTTGCTGACCTTTTGTTAGACGGCCTTCGCGCTTAACAAAACTTTTGATAGTTCTGATGTATTTGCCTTCAGCTTGCGCCTGTTCAACAGTGTTACGAGTATTATCAGTCATGACTTCTTAATTTTTTAGTTGAAATTGATTAAATTTTGGCGCGCATTATCTTACAGCAGAGCAAGTGTCTCAAGCTGTTTACGTCAATTCGTTAATTATTTGTTATAGTGCGCTGCATTAAAGATAGTGAAAAATGACAAAAAGAACAGTTATGCCAGAGTTAACAAAAACAGAATGCAGTTGGTTTACAAAACAATCTTTAGATTGGTACGACATCAATGGTCGTAAACATTTGCCTTGGCAACAATCAGTTACGCCATATAGAGTGTGGTTGTCGGAAGTGATGTTGCAGCAGACACAAGTAACAACTGTGATCCCATACTTTGAGAAGTTCACTGCAAATTTCCCTGCAGTTTCTGATTTGGCGAACGCACCTGAAGATGAAGTGTTACATCTTTGGACAGGACTAGGCTATTACGCGCGCGCTCGGAATCTGCACAAAGCCGCTAAAAAAGTTCGTGATGAATACAAAGGCGTATTCCCTTCAGAGTTTCAACAAGTTTTAGATTTGCCAGGAGTAGGGCGTTCCACTGCTGGCGCAGTTTTATCACTTTCACTAGGTCAGCACCACCCAATCCTTGATGGAAACGTAAAGCGAGTACTTACTCGTTTTTATGCAGTGGAAGGTTGGCCTGGAAAAAAACAGTGGAAAATACGTTATGGAGCTATGCAGAACAACTAACACCCTCGTCTAGACCTGGAAACTTTAATCAAGTGATGATGGACTTAGGGGCAATCGTCTGCACAAGAAGCAAACCTAAATGTGAAATTTGTCCATTATCTGAAAAGTGCGAAGCAAAAGCGCAATCAAGGCAAACGGATTTTCCCTTTTCTAAACCTAAAAAAGAAAAGCCGATCAAGTTTGTTTATATGCTGATGCTTAAAAATGGCTCTGAAGTATTTATGTATCAACGCCCACCATCAGGCATTTGGGGAGGATTATATAGTTTCCCAGAGTTTGAAACGTTAGACATGTTACAGGATTACCTCAATGAGCTAGGTTTAGAGGACGCTGATTTGGATTTTGATGAAAACTTGTTGTTTAGGCATACTTTTAGTCATTATCATTTAGACATCCAACCGCTTGTATTACCGGTTGGATTCTTATCAAAAGTAAAGCCTGCAGTTGGTGAGCACAAGAAGTTGTGGTTTAACGCTGGGGAAATAGAAACGAACAAAGTTGGATTGTCGGCGGTTGCTAAAAAGTTACTGCAAGATTTATAGAGATGAAACTGGGGTAGCATATGCACTCTAACCTTATTACAATACGTTTAAACACTAATTAGAAGCGAATATAAACTATGGCTCGTCAAGTATTTTGTGAACACTTAAAAAAAGAAGCAGCAGGGTTAGACTTTCAATTATACCCTGGTGAAATTGGTACACGCATTTTTAACGGAATTTCGAAAGAAGCTTGGGCTGAGTGGCAAAAGAAGCAAGTCATGCTAATTAACGAACATAAGCTTTCTATGATAAACCCTGATCATCGTGAGTTGTTGGAATCAACAATGGTTGGCTTCTTATTTGAAGGTAAAGACGTTGAAATTGAAGGTTACGTACCGAAAAGCAAATAGTCCGGATTTTCAGCCTTACCTCTAATATGAAAAGTATTAGTTACTGGTAAACGCTAAATACGCTGGAAAGTAAGGCCTGATAACAATTTGTCGTCAGGCCTTTTTGTTATTTATATTCGCTGTTAACGTAGTTGATAACATCGTTAAATTGCTGTTGAATTTTAATAACCAATAAACCAATGTCAGCGCTATCGGCTGTATGCGCAACCTCTTCCAATTCAAAAGCCGAATTAAACAATGGCATTGCGCCGACACTTTTAGACATAGACTTGAACTGGTGAGCTAAGTTCTTAAGATTTTCACGATCTGTATGCTCAACAGAGATATTCATTTTATCAATTAACTCGTTGCCTCTCGCTTTGAACATATCCAAGTATTTTACGTGTCTTTCTTTATCATTACCTAAGTAACTTACCAACACAGATTGCTGAATTGGCTCTCCAGAGCTTGGAATAGTTTCGGTTACTTTTGTTCTGCTCACTTCTTTCAACGATGACGCTGCTTCATTGTTGTCTATATTTAGCCATTTTTTCATGACAACTTCTAAATCATTTAACTCTAGAGGTTTTGTAAGATAACCATCCATGCCTAAGCTAATACATTTTTGTTCTTCGCCTTTTAGGGCATTTGCTGTAATAGCTACAACGCGAGTAAAGTTTTCGTTGTCACTGCCATTAGGACCTTCTTCACGAATAGTTTTTACTACGTCGTAGCCGCTTTTATGAGGCATATGAAGGTCAGTAAGTACTAATGGATATTTATGCTCACGCCACAGCTCAATCGCTTCCTGTCCGTCGTTCGCAACTTCAACGGCGTAACCAAGCATATTCAGTTGCTCTGATATTACTCGTTGGTTCATCGCGTTGTCTTCTGCCAGCAAAACGAGTTGATTCTTTTTACGTGCTTCATCAATAGTCATTGCTGCTACTGATTTTACATTGGATTCTTTTGGCGCAGACGGGTCGTGTTTCTTATTGTCAGCCACGTCTTGAATTAATTCTAATAAATTACTTCGGCACAGTGGAGTTGCATGCATATACCAAACACGGTCATGTTCCTGAACCTGATTGTCCATAGTGCTACTTAGTACTAAGAATCGTGTGTTTAATAGGTTAGGGTGTTCAAGTAGGTCGTATACTAAATTTACAGTATCGTCGTGTTGAATGGTTGCGTCGATAACCCAAATTGACTGGTGAGACTGTTCAAAACGATAATGTTCTGTAACCTGCTTTAAGGCTTCTGCAGTATGGCAGGCGGTAACATTCGCGTTATAGTGTTTAACGTAAGATTCCATTGCCGCAATGTTGTGGTAGTCACTAGAAAAGCATACTAAGTCTAACTCTGAAAATTCGTGCTTAGGTGTTTGTTGTGTATCTACGCTTGAGCGCAGCGGCAGCGACACGGTAAACTCGGAACCTTCACCTAATTCAGACTTAACATCAATGTGACCATACATTAAGTCGGTTAACCTTTGGCAAATTGTTAAGCCTAAACCTGTGCCGCCAAATTGACGAGTTACAGACCCTTCAGCTTGATTAAATGGTTGGAATACATAGTTGACTTGTCTGTCAGTCATGCCTTTACCGTTGTCGATCACTCTTAATACTACATTGGTAAATTCGAGGTTTTTTTCGCTTATTTCAGCTCTTATCTGAACAACCCCTTTTTTAGACTTAGACGAGTTTGTAAACTTAATAGCATTGCCGGCTAAGTTAAATAAGATTTGACGAATTCTAATTGGATCGCCCATTAGATTTTCGCTGATAGCAGGGTCGCAGTATAGGCGCAGCTCAACATTCTTTTGTTCCGCTACCGACAGCAAGGTTCTTCCTACTGCTTCAAGAATGTCGTTGATAGACATAGGAATACTTTCTACTTCAAGTTTACCAGCTTCAATTTTAGAGAAATCTAAGATGTCATCGATTATTCTTAAAAGTGAGAACGCGGACTCTCGAATGGTATCGGAAAGTCTAAATTGATTTTGATTTAATGTGCTTCGACGAAGCAAATCAATAGACCCTATTATGCCGTTCATTGGCGTTCTGATTTCGTGACTCATCGTTGCTAAGAAGGTAGATTTAGATTCATTCGCTTGTTCAGCCTCTTCCATAGCCATACGAAGTGCGTTGGTTCGCTCATTAATCTTACTTTCCATGTCTTGCGCTAGCTTGTCATTCGCTAAATCTAATTCTGAATTGTCTGCTCTAAGGCCGTCTACCTTTTTAAGTAGGCTGTTAATGGTTGCCGCTAACATAGCAAATGGACCAAATCGTTTGGGAGCTAAACGCTTATCAAACTTCTCTTTATTTAAAATTAAATTGGTCTCGGCCATTAAAGGCATAGTGTTCTTATTCACATTCTGATTGAACAGTGAGATTAATAAGCGAGTTAAAACAATGGCGCCAATAAGTGAAATAAGGAATAAACTGAATATAAAACTAACATCAGCCTTTTGTTTGAGCATTGTGCCAATTAATAGACCCGTTTCTTCGCCATTTACTGTGATGATTTTTCTAATCTCTACCCAGCTATTTAAGTCTGAAACGTGGTTGGCCAAAATTGGGCTAGGGATATAACCTTTAAGCTGACTTGTGCTGGCTTGTTTAATAAGTTGTCCACCTTCGAGGCGATATAGGAAAAAGGCTTTATTCTTCGACTCACCATGAATGGCGTCAATGTAAAACTGAGCGGCCGTTTGATTTTCGATATCCATGATGTTGTCAGGCATGCCTTTAGCAATTGAATTAACATGCTTTTGAAGATCTGTGGTGAGTTGGTCTGGTTTTAACCATTGTGAGAATGTGTACAAACCCCCAATACCGGCCATTGCAGCTAAGCACCCAAACAAGACAAACCAGATTAATACTACGTGTGCTATCTTTACAAACTTGAGCTTTTTAATTTTATTATCCATTTAAGAGTGACTTTATTTATTGATTATTATTAGTAACTAGCTTAATAATAGATACTAGTTGTTCACTTTTTGCATACAAATGTCCGTTAAGTAAACAATACCTCCTTCAACTCCGTTTAATCAAGGTTTTTGTGCTGGGAATATGGAATATATCAATTTATTAAATAGGATTACCGCAGTCGATGATGATCCTTTTTTCTTGCATTTTATTGAAGATAAATTTCAAGAGATTGGGCTGAATAACGTTAACTTATTTAGTGATCCTAACTTAGGTTTAGAAAGCCTTATTGTTAGTTCTGAGTTTAATGACCTTGTGTTAGTTGACTTACAAATGCCTGAAATAGATGGCATTGCATTTTTGAAATTACTTGGGGATGCTGGGTATAAAGGTCAGGTTATTGTTATCAGTGGGTTTGAGTCTAAAGTGTTGCAGATGGCGGAGTCTATCGCAAAACAACGAGATTTAGCTATTTTAGGGCAATTGACAAAACCATTCTCGGCGGTGCAATTAAATGGCTTGGTTGATAGAGCTCTATCACGAATTATCTCGGCAGAGAATCCTGAGTTTCGTAGCTTCAGTAGAAAATTACGACCCAGACAATTTTGAGATTAATGAAGTTTCGTTGTGTCCAGTTATCCAGCCTCAAATAAACATCGAGAACGAAAGTATTGTTGGTTATGAGATCTTATCTCGACTCAAAGCAACTGACGGCACAATTATTTATCCTAACCAGTTTATAAGTGATTTTGAAGAAAACGGCCGAATTTCTGAATTTAATAAAGTGCTGTTTAGAACATCATTAGCTCGAATGGCGAAATACCCAAATATAAACTTTTCAATGAACCTGTCCATGCGAGACTTAAACTCTCACAGAATTGTTGACGAGATTGACTCATTGCTTAGAGAGTTTGGTGTTCAGGCTAGCCGCTTGACCATAGAGATTACAGAAACCTGTCTAGTGGAAAATTTATTAACAGCTCAGGAAATTGCAACGCGGCTAAGACTGTTAGGTTGCTCACTAGCCATAGATGACTACGGTACTGGTTATTCCACGATGAAACAGTTAACGGAGTTTCCTTTTAAAGAGTTAAAAATAGACCGACAGTACATCAGTAATTGTCATACACACGAAGAGCACCAAATTATAATTCGTTCAACAGTTGAAATGGCAAAAGCGTTGGGCATGAAAACCGTTGCGGAGGGTGTTGAAACAAAAGAAGAGTTAGAGTTTGTAAAAGAAGCGGGTATTGAAATTGTGCAGGGATATTACTATTCGAAGCCTTATGTTTGGGCTTAAATGCTATTTTTTGCCCAATTAGTCTATTTTATGCCCATTCGATTAAAGTATTTAAAAAACTAGTTGACTTAAAACCCCAAAATCCGTTTAATACACGCCGCACCAAGTAGGACTGTTTAAAACACGAAAACTTGATGCACGCACTTAGTGCCTCGATAGCTCAGTTGGTAGAGCAGAGGATTGAAAATCCTCGTGTCCCTGGTTCGATTCCGGGTCGAGGCACCATTCTTCTTGAATGTGTGCAGAAGAAAATCCCAGCAATGGGTTGGTGTCGCCGACTTAGCTCAGTTGGTAGAGCAACTGACTTGTAATCAGTAGGTCGCCAGTTCGATTCCGGCAGTCGGCACCATTTCTTCTTTTTCAAGCACTATAATGTGCCTCGATAGCTCAGTTGGTAGAGCAGAGGATTGAAAATCCTCGTGTCCCTGGTTCGATTCCGGGTCGAGGCACCATTTAGCTAAAGCTAAATAGAACCTTATACCGCATCGAACTTAGATTATAAAATACCTCCTTGTATTTTACCCTTCGGGCCAGCTAAAGCTGTTAAAAATTGATCCTGTCAATTTTGTCCGGGTCGAGGCACCATTTAGCTAAAGCTAAATAGAACCTCATACCGCATCGAACTTAGATCATCAAACACCTCCTTGTATTTTATTTTTAACCTAACTAAAACCATTCAAACTCAAAGTGTTAATTTTGTTGCCTAAAAGTATAAAAAATGACATGGATATTGAGTGTGTTTAGTCATTAAAAGACTTAGATTCGATATTACTTTTTGCTATCATTCTGAGATTAGAATTCGTTAAGGTGGTGTTATGCAAGAGCGTGTTGCTCGTTTTGTAGATAAGTGGGTTGTTCAGTCAATACGTCCTAATTTCGTTAGTCAAAATGTAGAATGGATTTCACATCATGTACCTAAAACTGCTGGTACATCTTTAAGAATTACCTTTGAAAAAGCATTTACCGAGAAAGGTGTTTACGGTATTTATTCTGAAACTGGCGCCAGAAACTTTTCCAAAGGCGAGAGTATTTATATTCCTTCAAGCACCAAAGTTTTACACGGACACTTTAAACCACATGTAAACCAACAAACACTTTTTCCAAATGCGAAGCGTACGGTTTGGTTACGAGACCCTATTGCTAGAGCATGGTCACTACTAGGGCATACTTTAGCTTTAAAACAAAACAATCATTTGTATGGATATATCGAAGAAACATATTTAAATAAAGGTCTTGATGACAAAGAAGAGCTTTTTTATAAATTATTGAAAGACCCAAAAACAAAACATGCTTTTATGATGTATAAAAGGTATTTTAAATCAGTTCCTCTAAAACAGTTCGAGTTTGTAGGTTACGTTGAACGTTATGAAGAAGACTTGGCTAAGTTTTCAAACATCATTGGCGTTGAATTGAAACAAGAAGAGAAAAACGTTCGAAATGCTAAGAAGGTTATGCCTGAGTTTAAGTCGAGCCTTAGGGCGCAATTTGACGAAGAATATAAGCTTTATGAATCTAGGCTTTAATTAATAGGTTCCGCTTTAAAGTAGAGTTTAAGTAATGAACGCCGTTGTTGTTGCTGTTTTGTTAATGGTTGGGTTGAGTTTAGTTCGCGTTAATATTGTTTTAGCGCTAATTGTGAGTGCAATGGTAGGAGGTTTAATCGGCGGATTAAGCCTTATTGAAACCGTAAATGTATTTACAAGCGGTTTGGGTGGCGGAGCTGCTATCGCTTTAAATTATGCGATGCTTGGTGCATTTGCCGTTACTATTTCTAAGTCTGGCGTTACCGATGTTTTAGCTGAAAAAATCATAGGTAAAATTAACTCCCAAACCGAAAGGCAAACCAGTACGCTTTGGGTAAAAGCGGGTTTAATGGCGAGTATTTTATTGGCAGCTATTTCTTCCCAAAACGCTGTTCCGGTTCACATCGCATTTATTCCAATTCTTATACCACCATTATTACACGTTATGGCTCAACTAGAGTTGGATAGAAGGGCAGTAGCCTGTTTATTAACTTTTGGCCTGACAGCAACCTATATGTTGTTACCTGTTGGTTTTGGTAAGATATTTTTGAATACAATATTGTTTCAAAACCTGGTGGATAATGGTGTTGATATTCAAGTTAGCCAATTACCTTTAGTTATGGCGATACCGGTGTTTGGTATGTTTGTAGGCTTATGTGTGGCTCTTTTTATCAGCTACAAAGGTAAACGACGTTATTCAGTGGAAAAAATATTGGCTGCAGAGCCTGAAAAAGTATCAATTAAACCTAAGCATTTGTTAACAGCTTTAGTGGCTATTATTGCTGCTTTGGCAATTCAGCTTTATACAGGTTCCGTTATTATTGGCTCTTTAACCGGCTTAGCTGTATTCATTGCTGGTGGCGTTTTAAAGGTTGATGAGACTCAGGATGTGTTCTCCAAAGGCGTGATGATCATGGGCGTTTTTGGTTTCATTATGATATCTGCCGCTGGATTTGCAGAAGTTATGAAGGCTACAAGTGCTATTGATTCATTAGTTTCGTCAACGGTAAATATGGTTGGTGATAATAAATTACTGGCTGCTACATTAATGTTAGTGACTGGTTTATTGGTAACAATGGGAATTGGCTCATCGTTTTCAACTATTCCGATTATTGCTTCTATATACGTGCCTTTGGCTTTATCCTTTGGATTTTCGCCAATGGCAACAGCCGCCATTGTTGGCGCCTCGGCTGCATTAGGGGATGCTGGATCGCCAGCTTCAGACTCAACGCTAGGCCCGACATCGGGTTTAAATGTAGATGGTCAACATGATCACATTTGGGATACCGTTGTACCAACCTTCGTTCATTTTAATATCCCGTTAGTGCTGTTTGGTATTATCGCAGCGATGATACTTTAATTGAACCAACGGCGAAGTTAGTTTCTAAGAAGGATAAATGCCGAAGTGATTGCAATAAACGCAGCTATATAAAGTACTATTTTTGAGAGACTTCGAGGTGTGCTCGTAGATAAGTCTGAATAGTATTGCTCAATTGCAATTGAGACTGTATCTGGACGGTTGCTAACTTCTGCGTCGATTAGCGAAAGAGTCCAACGCTTTAATTTTGCGAACTGACTCCTGTTAGCTTCAAAACGAGGCTTGTTGGCTTGTTTTTCATGAATGCTTTGAGCTTTTGTTTTTGCTGGGTAAGGTAGCTTTTTATTAAACAACTGGAAAAATAATACTCCTGCAGCATATAAATCAGTTGTCTGGTTTACCGAAGCATCTTCAAGGTATTCCGGTGGTGCATAAAAAGGACTGCCGCTGTCTTTACTCGAGGTCATGTCTTTGTTTAAAACAGACAAGCCAAAATCTGCTACGTAAAGGTGGCCAGTAACATCGAGCATAATATTTTCTGGTTTGATATCTAAATGTTTTGCGGTTGAGTTTTGCGCATAGTGCAACCCTTCAAGAAGCTGTTGAACAATATCTAGAACTTGGCCATCTGATAACGTATGACTTGCCATAATGTTCTCTAAACTATCGCCCTCTATCCAATCCATAGTAATAAAGTGCAGGCCATTATGATGATAATAATCCTGTAGTTTGATTATGTTTGTATGTTCTAACTTTTTGACAGAATCCAGTTTAGCCTTGAAACTAGACATCATTTCACTATTTTCAGTAATGAATGAGTCTAAAACTTTTAAAGCAATGAGTTGACCAGTAGACATATCTTGCGCTTGATAAACCAAGCCATATCGACCTTTGCCTTGTAAACTCTTAATTTCATATCGATCTAACAATACTTCCCCATCAACTAATGGGCAATTTTTAGACGCGATTTTAATACTGTCTGTCATGCGGTAATTATTTTCCTGCGTAGGCTATACGCCATTTTACTATTTGAATTAAAATTACTCACTTAAATTTAACAAAAACTTCTTAATTACATTCGTATTAATGTTTTGTTGTTAACAAATGACATATTTATAGGTGGTATTACCTTTTTTTGCATTGTACGCCAAAAAATACTAATAAAACGAAATAAAAAGTATCCTTAATGGCTAATTTTAGTTAAATTTACGCATAGCTGATTAATATTGATCAG
The DNA here is from genome assembly GCF_009728465.1 of Psychrosphaera haliotis. Taxonomy (GTDB): domain Bacteria; phylum Pseudomonadota; class Gammaproteobacteria; order Enterobacterales; family Alteromonadaceae; genus Psychrosphaera; species Psychrosphaera haliotis. Next base: position 143,825 of record NZ_WOCD01000005.1, on the reverse strand, counting down.
GTTGCGATTTAAAAATAATAATCATAAAAGTTGTGCGCACTCTAAGTATTATAAGTTTCATCTACATCGTTGGTAGTTTTAATGGCTACGCCAGTACCAAATGGAGTCAGCAAGAATTCGCTGTCATAGCATCTCTCGCTCAAAATTCAACGGAAATATATCAAGACTCCATATCAGAAACTAACTTAGCTACTAATATCGCAATAACCAAATTATTTGAAGGTGTTGGTTTAAAAGGCAATGTTGTCATTTCCAGTACTGACTTCTCAGAATCCTCAGAAAGTATCAATGTAAGCTCAAAAGTAGATTACGACATTGCATTGGAAAGCCGGCTATTTATTAGTTCGCTGGTTGATATTGATCTGAGCCTTAGCAAAAGCGATACCCTTGGTGCCACGTCATTAGAAAAAGCTCGTTTCCAGAATCAGTTTTCAAATGTTGTACAAAGCTTGCGAGATCAACAAAGTGTAATCGTTAGCATAGGTTCTGCTGCAAAAAATAGGTCCTTGGTGTTATCAGCTCAACGAAAAGCAAAAACTGAATACCTGTACGATATAGATCAACTGTTCAAAGACGAAACAATCGTTTCAGGATATTTATTATATTCAGACCGCTTTTCTGAAGATTCACACTTTTTATTCCGCGTTGGGCACTATGTAAATGAAAGTGAATTTAACCAACAATCTCAGCAAGCCTTTGATACCGTTTTAGATGTAACTAATACTTATATTGGCATGAAGACATCCTACTTAGGCAACAGTCAACTAAGTGTATTAATAGGCAACAGTCACCAATTTGCTGAAAGCAGTTCACAAGAGTCAGATTTATTTTCTTGGAGTATTACCAATAAACTCAATATCACTGAAAATGTTCAGTTTGATTTGGGTACCTCAAGAAAAATCAGTGGTTCACCTGATCCAGCATTTCAAAGTGTTGAGTTAACTGGCTACGAAATGACATTTGCTTGGAAGGTTAGTCAAAATGTTAGGTTAGTGACCGATGCAAATTACCAAGACTATCAATTCGAAGGCGGTACGACGGCATCTAGCTTGGACGTGAAACAGTCTTTATTTTGGCAACTATCTGACCACCTTTCGGTTAACTCTTCTGTTTCATATCAAGACTTTGATGGCTCAAGAAAAGCGTTGGTTCATGATGGCTTAAACTGGTCTGTTGGTATTAACTGGGAGTTATTTTAATGCTTAAATTAATAACTTCAAAGTTAATGCAGTTGCTGGTAATTACTTTCTTTATTTTAAGTTCAAATCTGTCTCAGGCTTCATCTAGCGAATATCAGTTAGGTCCTGGCGACGAAATAGAGATATTTGTATTTCAAGAGCCTGAATTGAACGTGAGAGCAAAAATTAGCCAAGCAGGCTTCATCAACTTACCTTTGATAGGCCAAGTTAATTTAGAGGGACTTTCCGGTGAAGAAGCCAAGCTAAAAGTAGAAAACCTCTTTAAAGATGGATACTTAGTCAATCCTTATGTTACGTTAACTGTTAGACAGTATCGTCCGTTTTTTATTCACGGCGAAGTTAAGAACCCAGGAAGCTACAAATACCAAGCGGAACTTACCATCGAGCAAGCAATCGCCCTGTCAGGCGGTTTAAAAGATAGAGCATCAGGATCAGAGTGGGTTGTATTGCGTGGATATCCGCAAAAGCCTTTAAGAGCTAAAAAATCAACAATTATTATGCCAGGTGATGTTATAAAAATTGAAAAGAGCTTTTTCTAATTATGGAAGAGCAAAACAAGCAAATTCATCAATTAGATGATGTTATTGATTTAGGAGAACTGTTTTCGATCGTTTGGTCGAGAAAATGGTTTTTGTTGCTGTGTGTTTTGCTCTCAGGTGTACTTACTTATAACTACCTTCTAAAAGTGCCAGACCGCTTTACTTCTTCTACTTTAATCATGTTTAAAGAAACATCTTCAAAAGCAGATGCCATTCAAAATATAATGACAAGTGGACTTACCGTAGCAGACAATACCGAGACAGAGCTTGAACTGCTACAAAGTCGTCGTTTTGCCGGACAAATAGTAGATAATTTAAACTTGATTCATAACGTACATTATCAAATGCAGTCAGGTTATGAGCCCTTTATCCATTCGGAACAATTACTAGTAAAAAACCGTTCTTTCGCCATCGATATTCTAAGTGAGAATATTGATGTTACACCTAAGGCTGGTACTAACTTAGTTAGAGTATCTTACGAGTCACATTCTCCTAGCCACTCAGCCATTGTTGCTAATGAAATTGCTAAAACATTTATTACTTTTAAAGAAGAAATAATGGAAGGCAAGAATAAAGATAATGCCTATTGGCTTGAGTCTAAATTATCTGGCGTAAAACAAAACCTTTTAGATGCCGAACAACGAATATCTGAACATCAAAATGAGCATGGTTTTATTGACATAAATAGTGCGATAGCGGTAGAAAAGTCTAAATTAGAAAAGTTGACGAAAGAACGCTATGACACCACACGTGAAGTTGAAAGGTTACAGATATTAAAGCAACAAATACTTAAACATAAGTCTTCTCCTGAAGAGTTATTTAGTATTCCTGCAGTTGCTAAAGCTAAAGCTCTTGGTCAAAGTAAAATAAAACTTCAGAATACTCAGGAAGCGTTTGGACAAGTTAAATTACGCTACGGGCCTAAACACCCTGCTTATATAAAAGCCAAGCTGCTATTTGAAGACGCACGTTCCGATGTCACGCTTGAGCTAGATAGTCATATTAAGACTATTGATAAAACCCTACAACTCGAAAAGTCTAACCTTTCGTCAGTTGACGAAGCTCTAACTGAGGCGACTTCAAGGCTCAGGGATTTAGGTATGATTGAGTTTGAATACCAGAAGTTACGACGTGAGTTTGATGCAAATTTAGAGCTTTATGAAAATCTAATGAAGCGACTAAAAGAGTCTGAAATGATGCGTGACTTAGCTAATGCATCTAACTTATTAGTGGTTGAGAAAGCGGAAGTTAGCTCTAGCCCCAATAACAAAAAAACGGTATTGACCTATACGTTAGCCGCGTTAGCCAGTGCCTTATTAGCGGCCATGATAGTACTTATTGAAGCTATGCTTGCCAGTAAGGTTTTACAATTTAGAAAAGTAGCAAGATCGTACAATACAAAAATTATTGGTGTGATCCCTAAAATTAGAGTTCGTGGAACAAGGAAAAAACCTTTGTTTAAATTGGACTCTGCAAAACACATGAACTTCATGGAAGCGATGCGTTCAACCAGAACCAATATTCTGCTCGATGGCAAGCTATCGCGTCAAAAGGTTATTGCGATAACTTCAATCACGCCAAACGACGGTAAATCTAGTCTTTCTATTCAATTAGCCCATAGCTTTTCAGAGCTAGAAAAAACTATTCTTGTTGACGCCGATTTGCGTTTTCCATCAATAGGTGATGCTTTAGGCATTAATGTTAATAGCCCAGGATTAACAAATCTTATCGCTAAAAAGCAGAAGTTAAGTGAAAGTATTCATCGAGATACCGAGTACAAATACCATGTTCTTACTGCTGGGTTCCAATCTAAGAATCCTCTTTTATTTTTGTCTCAACCAAGACTCAAAAAAATAGTCGATGCGTTAAAATCCAATTACGAACGTGTTGTTTTAGAATGTCCGCCAGTGATGTCGGTAAGCGACGCGTTTGTTATCTCCAAACACGTGGATAGTATATATCTAATTGTTGATGTTGAAAAAACCAGCCAAAACGAATTAAGTAACTGTTTAGAAGAGCTGGCTCAAGCTAATATTATCGTTGGCGGTATTGTCTTAAATAAGGTTAAAAAGACTGAAAAATACTATACTGGAGCCTATTCAAAATACCTGAAACCTGACCTTTCTAAAGCCCGCACAGCATAAAATAATACTTCTTTTGATATGTCAGTTTGTAGGAGTTACGCTATGATTATTCTTAAATATTAAAGGAGTATCGTGTGCGCAGTATCTATTTTTTACTATTGTTAATTAGTACCTTTACTTCTTTTTCTGCTATGCCGAGAGCGTTAGAGCCGGTTTCATTGCAATTAAAATGGATGCACCAGTTCCAGTTTGCTGGGTATTATGTTGCCTTGGAAAAGGGTTATTTTACAGATGCTGGATTTGATGTAACCATATTAGAGCGGAATGTTAAAACATCACCAGTAGATGATGTTTTGGAAGGCCGAGCAGACTTTGGTATTGCAGACTCTAGTGTTGTTTTGCAACGACTGCTTAAAAAGAAAATTGTCATCGCCTCTACTATCTTCCAATCTAGTCCTCTTGTATTAATGAGCCTTAAAGAAAACGACATTAAAAGTCCCTACGACTTAGTCGGCAAACGTATTATGTATCAGCGTTCTGTGGACGATGCGTCCATACAAGCAATGCTACAACTATTTAACATAGGAGATAGCGAATATACTGCCGTTCCTCATAGTTTCAACAACTGGGCTCTTGTTGATGATCAAGCAGATGTAATGTCAGCCTATACATCTAACCAACCACACTTGTATGATCTTGCTGGCTATAACGTTAATGTGCTAGACCCCAGTAGTTATGGTATTGATTTTTATGGTGACCTCATATTCACCTCTCAAAGCAGAGTGGAGCGTGATCTGGAAAGTGTTCAACGTTTTGTAGATGCAGCACGAAAGGGCTGGCAAGACGCTGTATCAAACCCCAATGAAGCAATTGATATTATCTTATCGAATTATGCACCAAAGTCAGAGCGCAAAAAGCTCGAACTTGAAGCTAGGTCGACTCAAAATTTGATTAAGGAGTCTTTTGTACCTTTAGGGACTATGTACCCAGAACGTTTTCAAAAAATAGCGAATTCTTATAAAGGTTTAAAAATGGCACCTAGTGACTCCTCAATAAACGGACTACTACTAACTGACTATATTGAAAAACCTTATAAAATAACTACTAATGTTGTTTTAGCGATTGCCCTTGTCACTAGCTTAGTTTTAGTCTTTTTAGGTTATCAGTTGATATTTAATCGCCGTTTAAAAACAATGGTTAAAGACAAGACGATCGCTCTTGAATTGTCTAATGATTATCTAACGCACAATTTAGAATTATTAAAAGAAAAAAATGAATTGTTAGATAAGTCAAAGCAAGAGGCAGAGGTCGCTACTGCTGCTAAATCTGCGTTTTTGGCCAATATGAGCCATGAAGTTAGAACCCCAATGAATGGTATTTTAGGTACATTGCAGTTAATTGCTATGGAGCCACTTACAAGCAATGTTAAACAGTTAACTGATCAAGCTTTAATCTCAACTGAGTCTCTGCTAACTATCATTAATGATATATTGGATTTTTCCAAAATTGAAGCTGGTAAGTTAGCGCTCGAAGAGATTCCTTTTTCTTTTCAAAATATAGTCCAGCAGGTAGTGAGCTTTCAAATGGCACTGGCAAAGGACAAAGGCATAGCGTTAGTAGTGGAAGTTGATGAGGGCTTTCATGACTTTTGGCAGGGAGACTCGACACGAGTCCTGCAGATATTGACCAATATTGTTTCAAACGCCGTAAAATTTACCAATCAAGGCTCTGTGATTATAAAAATTTACAGTGAAGATGAGCATAATCAGAGCCAACTGTGTTTTAGTGTTGCAGATACGGGGATAGGAATGGATGCCGAGGCTGTGAGCAAACTATTCCACCGTTTTGAGCAGGCCGATAGTTCTACCACTAGGAGTTTTGGAGGCACTGGGCTTGGTATGGCTATTACAGATATGCTGATATCTCAAATGACGGGTTCAGTTAGGGTAACAAGTGAAGTAGATAAGGGGAGTTGTTTTACTGTCTCATTACCGTTGAAAAAGAGTGAATCTGAAACCCAGCAAGAGAACCAGAATTCGTCGGATAAAATTGACGTTCCAGACTTTACATCCAAACGTATTTTAATTGCGGAGGATAATAAGGTGAACCAAATCTTATTTCGAGCCATAATGGTGAAAACCAATTGCGACTTTGACATTGTGGATAATGGGCAAATTGCGGTCGAGCACATTTTAAAAAATAAATATGATTTGGTATTAATGGATATTCAGATGCCTGTGTTAGATGGTGTATCTGCTTGTGAAATTATAAAAAAAGACTTTTCGGTGTTACCCGTTATTGCCATTTCGGCAAATATTATGGTGGACGATATAGAAGAATATAAGCAGGCGGGTTTTGACGAGTTCATCGGAAAACCCATTAATATCAAAGAAATGTATGAAACCTTAAATCGTTTTCTTTCTAAACCCGAATAATTTAACAATAGGACGTTATGACTAGTTTAACCTTTTTGATTGACCTTACGGATACTGCGCTTCTTAAGTCTATACAGACCAATGTATCTGGCCCAGGTAAACAGTCTTATTATGTTTCTGAGCCTGGCGAAGCCTTGTTTCAACTTAAAGACAATGATGCTGACATCGCGCTTGTCCAAGCCAATAAATTTACTGCTGCTGACTTGGTGCTACTGAAAGAAGTTAATCAAGAATCAAATACAGAAGTTGTTTTATTCAGTGATGGCAAACCAAACCCTTATATAGACCAAGCAATGTTTAACGGCGTAACTTATCATTTTCGTTCGCCTTATGATTATGAAAGTATTAACAGTACGTTAAGCGAATTAATTGAAGACTTGAGTGAGCAAAAGCACGTTTCCAAGTCAGCCAAAACCAGTGTTCTAGATCAATTTGGTTTGTTACTCGGTTCATCAACGCCAATGAAAAAGCTGTATAGGACGCTACGAAAAGTGTCTTCTACAGAAGCAAATGTTTTTGTAAATGGCGAAAGCGGCACTGGTAAAGAGTTAGTGGCCAATACAATACACCTCGTGAGCGACCGTTCATCAGGCCCTTTTATAGCGGTAAACTGTGGCGCTTTAAGCCCAGAATTAGTAGAAAGCGAGCTTTTTGGGCATGTTAAAGGGGCGTTTACTGGCGCTAATCGAGATCACAAAGGTGTATTTGAACAGGCTGATAAAGGTACTCTATTTTTAGATGAAATCACAGAGATGCCCTTAGAACATCAAGTAAAGTTACTTAGAGTGCTTGAAACCGGTGAATACCGACCTGTTGGCAGTGATAGAGTTTTAAAGTGCAATGTTCGCGTTGTTGCTGCATCTAACCGTGTAATGGATGAGTCCATGAGTGAGTTTATTCGTGAAGACTTATATTACCGTTTAGCGCAGTTCCCATTGCAGTTGCCACCGCTAAGACAAAGAAGTACTGATATTTTAGGTTTAGCGCAGCACTTTTTAGCGTACAGGAACATGGAGAACAGCGCGTCAAAGTCTCTTTCGGCTGCAGCCATAGCGCTATTGGAGTCACATCAATGGACTGGTAATGTTAGAGAGCTTAAGCACGTAGTAGAGCGCAGTTTTATTTTAGCTGAGGACGTTATCGGCGCCGAACATATACTATTTGATGATATGTCTAGTCCTGAGGAGTCTTCCTTATCGGAGGGTATTCCTTTAGACGTTCCTTTGGAAGATATTGAGAAAATAGCGATAGAAAAAAACCTTGAGAAAAATAAAGGGAACAAATCGGAAACAGCAGATAAGCTTGGTATCAGTGTCAAAACTTTATATAACAAGCTTGAAAAGTACAGTGAAGATTAATTCCACTGTACTTAAGTTTCTTTCATTAAACTGAGATGTGCTAATAGTAAATTTAGCCCATCATTTTTGATTTATAGTTGCAGATAGTTCCATCATTGCTAAAAACGACTCACTATTAAGTAGTTTCCTCTCATAGTGGGGGTTGCCTAACAACTGATGAGAGGATATTTGCAACGTTATCAATTGTTGATGCCAATTATACTCTTCAATTGCATCTACCTTTATTAGACAACGCTCAGTTGCGATCATGCCGTTTTGAGCATCAACAGCGGCAAAGCTTATTTTCCACGATTTAGTATTAAAGATATAGTCTGCCATCTGATGGTGTTTATCATCATCGGTTTTAACTAAATAACCACAAACTTCATTGATCGAACGCAGCGGAATGTCACTTTCTCGTATATCTGGCGCTGATTTATCTAATACATTGTGTGGCCTTAGTAAGGCTGGATCTGAACTCATCCCCCACAAATCCGCTCCCATCCAGTAGTATCCATAGCCATAATAGCGATAAAGCTCAGATTCAAAGTGTCGAGACACGGTTTCATGCTCTTCGATACCTGGCGCCGCTTTTATCTTTTCTATATCAATGCTTAAGCATACCTCCTCAGCGTCAATATTGATGTAATACACTGAGATAGGCGAAATTAAAACTTTACGACTTAATGGATTCCACTTTTGAGGATCGATAACAAGGTAACGTATTACATGATCTTCATGGGAGAACAGTACGTCGGAAACAGTGCCATATTCACCATCAATTGTACGTATTGTGAAACCTAAAATTTTCTGAATATTGATGTTCATGATTCGTCTCCATCTGATTTTGCAGATATTGCGGCAGGCGTATCTGGGTCAAGCAAAATGTTTAAAGAAGCAGGTTGCACCAGAATTTGAATATGATCTGATTCAAACGTTTCACCATCAATTACATAACCAATAGGTGTTTTACTTCTAATCGTTATTTTTTTAGCTTTTGCTGTGTGAATCGAGTCCGGTGCAGACGATTCGGAAAGCCCTGCTATTGTTAAATTAGCAACATCTGCAATGTTTTCAATAAATTCATTCTTTTCATCAAACCAAGTAATATTTAACAAACCGTCATGGAAGTTAGGGTTGCCATCTCCTTGAGCAAGAACCGTAGAAAAAGGCGCGGCATTAGCGATAACTAAGCTTTTCGTTTTAATGTTCTGTGCAGGTTCTGAATCAAACTGCACCATTAAGTCCAAGTTGCCTTCTGAATTAAGAGCCTGCCAGAAGCCGTATAAATAGGCAAACTGACCCAGTTGGTTTTTAGTTTCTCGGTCAGCAGAGTGGATCATTTTCTGTTCAATACCGACAGCAGCAACGAGTAACATAGTTTTGTCATTGCATACTGCCGTATCCATACTCACGGTATTGTCGCTTACGATATGTTTAATGGCAGTTTCTATTGGAATTACTTTGCTCGAAATACCAAAAAGGGTGTGAGCCAGTGCGTTTGCTGTACCAAGTGGGATGATACCAAATTTTATATCCGAGCCAGTTAGCTCTGTCGCCACTTCAGCAAGAGTTCCGTCGCCACCAGCTGCAATGACCATTGAGGTTTTACTAGCAACTGCTTCTTTTGCCCAATCTTGAGCGCTCTTTTCTTCCGTGGTTTCAACTACTTTTAGGTTAAACTTTTGCTCTAAATAAGCTTGTATCTTTAATTGATACTTTGGCCACTTGCCTTGACCTGAAACTGGGTTGGCAATCAACCAAGCTGGTTGCATTAATTTTAATAAACCTGCTTCTCTGTATTGAATAAGGCGTTTCAATTGCTTTTTGTTTAAGCCTGCTTGGTTTCTAATATCGGTTATATTTGATAAAACATCTCTTACTTCTTGCTCAGGATGTTTTGCAAGTAAATATGCAGCAACACAAAATAATGAACGACCACGCCCTAAAGCACAGTGCACCATTACAGGCTTGTTCTGTCTGCGTTTATTGTCTATCCAGTTTAATGCCTGCCTAAGTTGTTCAGTGGTAGGGCTTCGATGGTCTAAAATTGGAATGTTAAGATAATCCATATCTACAAAACGACTGCTCCAATCCAATGCATCAAACTCAGCAGTAACATCTAGCACTGCTTTTACGTCATGTTCTTCAAGTTCTAAGGCTTCTTCTGCTGACAAGCGACTGGCAAGATAAATATCATCTTGAATGTGGTGAATGTAGTGACGATCCTTTTTGGCATCTTTGCTTTTTGCGGCATAGTTATAAAGCTGCACACCAATCATAAAGGGTAGAAAAATAACTCTGATAACAGCCGGTATGCTGCCGTCGGTTCGTTTCCTAAATATTCTTGGCTGATTTGTCATGTACCCCACAAATACAACCAATAACGATATAGCTACCCAATTCAGAAGGATACTGAGGATGATAGAGTCAGTAAGGGTTGCGAGATAGGCAAGAAGACCGCCAAAAATTCCATATAAATATTCGATGTACATATTAACCTCAGTTAACTTAGCGCTAACATTTTAGAAACGAACTTAGGTCTTTGCTAAAACCATGCCTATCTTGTAAGTATATGAAAATTATAGATTGTTATTGATCTTTTGCCATCTTTTAAAGGTATCTTTAGGAACATACTGTAATTTTTACATTGTTGTTATGTTAATTATTCTCAGACATCTCGAATTTTTATTAACAAAAGGGTGTGATAATCGCTGACTAGATCTCCAACTTATTGTTATTTATAGTCTTTTGGTTTGTGTTTTATAAATGGCATAAACCTAGCTTTAACAAGGTAATGTTTTAAAGTAAGTAGGTTGTATATGACATCAAATAACCCAAATCTTCCTGAGGTTGCCTTTTTAGAAGCAAGTCAGTTTTACAGTGAGTTAGCAAATCATGTTGAGGATCTTTCTATTCGTCATGGGTTAATTAAAGTATCGAGTGTATTTCAAGAAATCCATGAAAAAGTAGGTAAATGGAAAACCAAATCTAAATGGACACGACCGCTACATGAACTCTTTTGTAGTTGGAACAATAACCTTAATCAAATGCGAGTAGGGAATACGTCCACACCGGAGTTATCTTTGTTGGAGCAACGTTTACAAGTGGAGTCGGCAAACCTATCTAAGCTAAGAAAAGCATTTAAAGAATCCGAGCCGGAACAAGAAAAGCGATATATTGCTGATCTTATTGCAACGTATTTTAATGTTGTTGATATCTTGACCAAAATGACACGTAATCAAAAGGGAGAGCGTTATGCATAAGGAAGAGGTAGCCGTACCGGGCATTGAAAAAAAGGTAGAGAAACTGCTCAATCCATTTCAGCGCTTTATCGCAGACCAAACTACAAGTAGTAAAGTTTTATTGCTAACAACGGTCGTTGCGCTCGCTTTTGCCAATTCAGGTTTTGCTGAACAAGTGTATGCAGGGCTTCATAGCATGTTTGGTTTTGCTATAAACGATAACCTTTATCAAATGTCCGTTTTACATTGGGTTAATGACGGCCTGATGGCGTTGTTCTTCTTGTTGCTAGGCATGGAAATAAAACGAGAAGTTTTAGTTGGAGACTTGAGCTCGCCAAGTAACTTAATTCCAGTTTTAGCGGCGGCGGCTGGAGGAATGTTTTTCCCAGCTATTATTTTTGCCACTTTAAATTTAGAGACACCTTATATAGCAGGTTGGGGCATCCCAATGGCAACTGATACAGCGTTTGCTGTAGGGATTTTAGCACTGCTTGGCTCTAGAGCTCCACTGGCCGCGTTTTCATTTTTAACGGGTTTAGCCATTATTGATGATATTGGTGCCATTATGGTTATTGCCATTTTCTACACGGATAGTATCAACGCGTTATATATTGCTTTGTCTGCAGTATTAACCGCACTGCTATTTGTGCTTAATTATTTAGGTATTAGAAAGCCTTTTTGGTACCTAGTTATCGGCGTTTTACTATGGCTTGCTGTATTGAGTTCAGGAATTCACGCGACTATTGCTGGTATATTAATCGCAGCCGCAATACCCGCTAGACCAAAGTATAAAGCGTCTGTAATGGTTGAACGACTTGCCAAAGTAACACAGCGGTTTCAACGTTTAGTCATTAATCGAGGTGCAAACCAGCCTGTACTCGCATCAAAAGCCCAGCATCAACTTGCCGATGAGTTAAAAATCACTGCTAACCAAGCTACAACTCCGCTAAGGCGCTGGGAGAAGTTACTTCACACTCCTGTAGGCTTGCTGGTACTGCCTATTTTGCCTTCTCAAATGCAGGTGTTCAACTCGATGCATCTAGTTTAAGTTCAACACTTAATAGCACTCTAGCTTGGGGAATATTTTTAGGCCTTGTTGTTGGTAAAGGGATCGGTATTCCGCTGATGGTATGGCTAACTATAAAGACAGGGATTGGCAAGTTACCCCAAGGTTTACACATGTGGCATATGGTTGGTTTAGGTATGCTAGGAGGAATTGGTTTCACCATGTCGATATTCATCACGGGATTAGGCTTTGCAGGGGATCTAGCCGCACAAGAAATTGCCAAAACCGCAATTCTTTTCACCTCTTTATTTGCGGGTGTGTTAGGTTATATTTTGTTCAAAGTCGCTCCTTCAAATAAAGTAAAAAAAGGGAATCAGTATGCCGGATAGCCAATATGTAGCTGAATTAAAAAAACGCATTCAAGAGCGTAATCCAAATCAAAAAGAGTTCATCCAAGCGGTAACCGAAATTTTAGACAATGTTGCGGGAGAACTTGATGACACTGAACAGTACCGTCGGTATCGTATTTTGAACGCTTAACTGAGCCAGACAGAATAATTTCATTTAAAGTGGAATGGTTAGATGATGACGGCTGTGCACAATTAAACCGTGGTTGGCGAGTTCAGCAATCTAACTTGATTGGCCCCTACAAAGGTGGCCTTCGTTTTCATCCGACGGTAAGCGAATCAGTCATTAAATTTTTAGCTTTTGAACAGTGTTTTAAAAACGCGTTGACGGGTTTGCCTCTTGGTGGTGGTAAAGGTGGATCGGACTTTGATCCAAAAGGGAAAAGTGACCATGAGATCATGAGCTTTTGCCAAGCGTTTATGACCCAACTTTATCGTCATATTGGCGCAAATGTTGACGTGCCAGCTGGAGATATTAATGTGGGCGCTAGAGAAATTGGTTTTCTATACGGTCAATATAGGAAAATCAGAAACCAGTTTAGTGGCGTATTAACAGGTAAAGCACTAGAAATGGGTGGTAGCTTAGTACGAAACCGAAGCCACAGGTTTTGGCGTTATCTATTTTCTAAAGCACGTGCTTGCATTAAAGAGTATGACTCTTGAAGGTCTTAAGGTGGCAGTGTCAGGCGCAGGTAATGTGGCGCTTTACGCTGCGAAAAAAGCGTTAGAAAATAAAGCTAAGGTAATTACTCTATCAAACTCCAGGGGAGTGCTTTATAAGGCCAAGGGTTTTACTAATAGTGATATTGATTGGCTAATAAAATACGACAACATAAAAGATAATACTCTGCTTTCATTTTCTGAAGAAGATTCTAAAAAATCTGAGGTTGAATGGCGCGCTGGAGAAAAGCCTTGGCAGTATCAATGTGATGTTGCGATACCTTGCGCTACTCAGAATGAGATGAATGGCGAAGAGGCAAAACAGCTGATTGATAACGATTGTAAAGTTGTTATTTGTGGCGCGAATATGCCTTGTACCTCCGAAGCAATTGCGGCGATTCATGGCGCAAATGACTGTTGCTACATTCCAGGCAAAGCATCCAACGCTGGTGGAGTAGCGGTATCAGGATTAGAAATGTCTCAAAATGCCGGTTTTGAAAGTCAGACCTTTGAATACCTTGATGGGCGTTTGCAGGACATAATGAAACATATCCATGCACAATGTGCAGAATGCGGAAAAACTGAAAATGGTAGCGTTGATTATGAAAAGGGAGCAAGTATTGCAGGCTTCCATATTTTAGCAAAAGCCATGTTAGCTCAAGGGGTATAAGGCTTGAAACGCTTTATATAGCAACAAAATAGCAAAAAAATAGTGGTTTTTGTCGATAATAGGCAAACAACTGTTGAATTTTAGAAATAGGTTCCATAGGATAAGCCTTGTCTCAACTAAAGGATAAAATAATGAACAAAAGTGAACTAATCGAAAAAATGGCACAAAGTGCTGACATGACTAAAGCTGATGCAGAACGTGCACTTAACAGCCTAGTTTCTACAGTAACTGAAGAACTTGCTAAAGGCGGCGACGTTTCTTTAGTTGGTTTCGGTACTTTCAAAGTTAACGACCGTGCAGCTCGCACAGGCCGTAACCCACAAACTGGTGAAACTATTCAAATTGCTGCTGCAAAAGTTCCTGCTTTCAAAGCTGGTAAAGCAATCAAAGATGCAGTTAACGCATAATTTACCGAGTCTCTCGATAAGTTGACAAAAAAAGCCTCATTAGAGGCTTTTTTTATATTCGGAACTAAATAAGTCTGTACATTGTAAAAACGTTAGTTAAAATAAATGAGAATCATTCTCAATTAGAAAATAGATAACACTAACAAAGGGTACATAATGAAACGTATATTTTTAGTCGCATTAACACTTTTCACTTCTTTGACTACAACTTCTGCATTTAGCGCAGAAACGGTAAATATCTACTCTTTCCGCCAACCTTTTCTTATTGAGCCTATATTGGAGCAATTTACAGCGGAAACTGGTATTAAAACAAAAGTAGTATTCTCTAAAAAAGGCTTGATAGAGCGCTTAAAAAGAGAAGGTAAATACAGTCCTGCAGACGTTGTATTGACATCAAACTTCAATAAGTTACTACAACTTAAAGGCGAAGGTTTAACGCAAGAGATTAAGTCTGAGCAAATAGACAAGAACGTTCCTAGTCAGTTTAGAGATGAAGCCGGGCACTGGGTTGCATTAACTAAACGCGCTCGCTCACTTTATGTAAGTAAGTCATCTACTTTAAATACATCAACTATTTCTTATGAAGACCTTTCAGGTGAAGCTTTATCAGGTAAAGTTTGTACCAGAAGTGGTAAACACCCGTATAACTTAGGCCTCATCGCATCAATGATTGCGCATCACGGAGAAGCTGAGACTGAAACTTGGTTAAAAGGCGTAAAAGCTAATTTAGCTCGCAAGCCGCAAGGTAATGATAGGGGCCAAGTTAAAGCAATTAAAGAAGGGCTATGCGAAGTTTCTTTAGGAAATAGCTACTATTATGGCAAAATGCTGACTGACGAAAACCAAAAGCCGTGGGCGGATGCTGTTAATCTAGTTTTCCCAAACCAAGATAACCGTGGTACACACATTAACGTATCAGGTGCGGTATTAACAAAATATGCGCCGAACAAAGCGAACGCAGAAACGTTAATTGCTTACTTAGTTGGTAAATCAGCTCAAGAGCAATATGCTTCAGTTAATATGGAATACCCAGTTAACCCAAGTGTTAAGCCTTCAGAAATGGTTTTGAGCTGGGGTGAGTTTAAAGAAGATAATATTTCGTTAACAGAAGTTGCTAAGTATAGAGAGCAAGCTTTACAATTGGTTGATAAAGTAAAATTTGATTTATAAGATTCTATTAATTAAAACATGCATTTGAAATTTAATAGGCTGACATCTGCGTCAGCCTTTCTTGCTTTACTCATCGCGTTACCTATTTTTGCTCTGCTGTTTACAGCTACGACAGAGACTGGACAAAGTTTTGAGCACATAAGAGATACAGTACTTGCTGACTATATTATTAACACTGTGTTGTTAATGACGCTGGTAGGTATCATTGTGACTTTAATAGGCGTGCCATTAGCATGGTTAATAGCATGTTGTGAATTTACAGGAAAACACCTTTTTAATTGGGCATTAGTTTTACCTTTGGCAATGCCTGGCTATTTAATAGCTTATACATATACTGACCTGCTTGACTACGCAGGGCCACTTCAAACTTTTTTAAGAAATACGTTTGGTTGGTCGTCACCCGATGATTATTGGTTCTTTGAAATCAGATCGTTAGGCGGGGCGGCTGCAATGCTATCTTTAGTTTTGTTTCCCTACGTGTATTTAATGGCAAAAGCTAACTTTTTAAATCAAAATGCGTCATTAACACTCGCGGCCAGAACCTTGGGTTATTCACCACTCAAGAGCTTCTTTTCCGTTTCATTACCTATAGCAAAAAACGCTATCGTAGCCGCTATTTCGTTGGTATTAATGGAAACTATTGCTGACTTTGCCACCGTCTATTATTTTGCCGTTAATACGTTAACCACGGCTGTTTACGATACTTGGCTAGGTTATTATGATTTAGCTAGTGCTGCTAAAATATCAATGCTAATGATTGTTGGTGTTTTTGCTCTGATTATTTTAGAACACAAAACAAACAAACGAGGTAAAGACAGCAACAGTGCAAAAATGTCTGTTCAACCTCTTAGCTATAAATTAACGGGTAGGCAGAATGTGTTCGCATTCCTCTTCTGTAGCCTTATTTTTGTTCTTGGTTTTGCGGTGCCAGCATTAACCTTGCTGAGCTATGCCATTGATTACTATCAAGACGTTTGGTCAATGGACGTAATAATGTATGCGTGGAACAGTACATATATTGCAATCGCAGTAGCGGTAATTAGCTTACTAATATCACTCGTTATCAATGTTTCGTTGCGAGAAAATAAGTCTTTAGCGAATAAATCTTGGTTTAACTTGGCAAATATGGGTTATGCAGTGCCAGGCACGGTTTTAGCGATTGCGGTTATTATTCCCTTTAGTGGTTTGGATCATTGGCTAAACAGTACGGCTGAATCATTTGACCTTGAAGCTCCTGGACTCATATTAAGTGGAACCGTGGTAGCGATTATATTTACCCACATTGTTAGATTTGCTGCTGTCGCCAATAACAATATTAAAACGAATTTTCAGCAACTTAATAAAAGTTACGATTGGGCCGCAAAAAGTTTGGGGGCGAAGCCAAATAGACTGTTTAGGCAAGTTCATTGGCCTCTTCTAAAACGCAGCGCTTTGGTAGCCGGTTTATTAATTTTTGTAGAAAGCATGAAAGAATTACCAGCAGCACTATTACTTAGACCTTTTGATTTCGAAACATTGCCGACATACGTATTTCAGTTTGCAAGCGATGAGCAACTTGAACAAGCTGCCCTTGGGGCAATACTTATCGTTATAGTTGGATTAATTCCGCTTATTTTTATTAATCGCTCCATTGAACAAAAACAGAATTAGGAAGCTTTCATGTCGTTGCTATCAATTAAAAACCTGTCTGTAAATTACGGTGAGCATGCCGTAATTAAAGGGTTGGATCTGTCAATTGCGAGTGGTGAAATTGTAGCGCTGTTTGGACCTTCAGGAAGCGGTAAGAGTACAATTTTAAAAGCGGTAACAGGACTTTTAAAACAAACCACTGGCGATGTTGTCTTGTCAGGAAAGGTTTTAAACTCAGGTACGGTTAACTTGCCTACAGAGCAACGTAATATAGGGCTTATATTTCAAGACTATGCGTTGTTTCCTCACTTGACGGTATTTGAGAATATTACTTTTGGAATCCAGAATGTTGAGAAGAAAGCTCGTCATAAAAAAGGGGATGAGCTGTTAGCGTTGATAAAAATGGCTGAGTATAAAAACAGCTATCCTCATCAGCTTTCAGGTGGTCAGCAGCAACGTGTCGCTATCGCGAGAGCATTAGCAACGCAGCCGGACTTATTGTTATTTGATGAAGCTTTTTCTAATTTAGACCCTCAGTTTCGTTTTGAGCTAATTGAAGAAATCAGAGATATTTTAAAGTCGACTAAAACAGCAGCACTTTTTGTTACTCATAATCAGAATGAAGCGTTTATTTTTTGTGACAAAATCGCCGTTTTACACCAAGGTGAAATAGCTCAAATAGACACGCCTTCTGACTTATTTGATTACCCAGTAAATGAATTTGTCACAGAGTTTATAGGGGCAGGGGTATGGTTGCCAGCGGTCATCAAAAGCGAGTCCGAGTTACAAAGTGAGTGGGGGCCTTTGCCCTATAAAGGAAAGACAGACTTGAGTGATCGAGTAGGTGAAACTATAATAGTCTATCTTAGACCTCATCAAATAGGATTAAACGCTCTTAATGAGAGTGACACTAGTATGGCAGGCCCATCTTTTTCCATTGCCAGTGAGCGATTTGTAGGTGAGTTTTATGAGAGCACACTGACTTGGCATGATCAGTCAATCAAAGTAAGAACGCACGATTCATTTTATAATCAAAAAGTAAGAGTAAGAATCAAACAGCCCATCAAACAGGTTTACTTTTAGAGTGATTGCACCAAATACATAAAACTTAGCACCAATTTGGTGCTTTTTTTTTGCCCCAAAATCGAGCAGTGTAATATTTCCTTTAAAATCAGTTGTTTAATTTTTGGCATTGTTCTTCCAATAGTTTTTGCAAACTTAAGGAGAATAATAATATGAAAATGGTCACCGCGATTGTAAAACCATTCAAGTTAGATGATGTAAGGGAAGCTATCAGTGATATAGGCATTGAAGGCTTAACCGTATCCGAAGTTAAAGGGTTTGGACGACAAAAAGGTCATACTGAATTGTATCGGGGCGCAGAATATCAAGTGGATTTTTTGCCAAAAATGAAACTAGAAATCGCTGTGCTAGATGATCAGGTCGATAGGTTAATTGAAGTGATCTTAGAAACTGCAGGTACAGGTCGTATAGGTGACGGCAAAATATTCGTGACAAGCCTAGAGCAGGTGATTCGAATTCGTACCGGTGAAACTGACGTTAACGCAATTTAGGAGGCGACATGGAAGTACAAATTTCTCATTTACAATATGCCATAGATACGTTCTATTTTTTAGTTTGTGGCGCACTGGTCATGTGGATGGCTGCTGGTTTTTCAATGTTAGAAGCGGGCTTAGTTCGCTCTAAAAACACAACGGAAATACTCACCAAAAACATCGCGCTATATTCTATTTCATGCATTATGTATTTACTCTGCGGCTACGCCATTATGTATGATGGCGGGCTGGGTTTAATTGCTATTGAAAGCGTTAAAGAGTCTGAGGTATTGGCGTCATTTGCTGAAAAAGAAAACCCATTATTAGGTGATGCAGTATACTCCTCCGCATCGGACTTTTTCTTTCAAGTGGTCTTTGTTGCAACGGCTATGTCGATTGTTTCAGGTGCCGTTGCTGAACGAATGAAACTATGGGCATTTTTAGCTTTTGCTGTGGTTATGACCGGCGTGATTTACCCTATTGAAGGTGCATGGACTTGGAATGGTGCTTCAGTGTTTGGCATGTTCAAGCTAGAAGACTTGGGTTTTTCTGACTTTGCAGGTTCAGGCATTGTGCATATGGCTGGTGCTTCTGCTGCCTTGTCAGGCGTACTCTTTTTAGGCGCAAGAACTGGTAAATATACACCTACCGGGAAAGCTGTGGCTATTCCAGGTGCGAATATGCCACTTGCAGCGTTAGGTACATTTATTTTATGGATGGGTTGGTTTGGTTTTAATGGTGGTTCGGTGCTTAAATTGTCAGATATTGGCAGTGCCAACAGCGTTGCAATGGTGTTTTTGAATACTAATGCAGCTGCGGCTAGCGGAGTAATAGGAGCGCTATTAACCAGTATGGTTTTATTTAAAAAAGCGGACTTAACAATGGCCTTAAATGGCGCACTAGCCGGACTCGTAGTGATTACAGCGGAGCCTTCTACTCCAACAGCGTTAACGGCAAGCTTATTTGGTCTAATTGCAGGGATTGTCGTGGTATTTTCAATTCTTGGTTTAGATAAATTGAGAATTGATGATCCGGTAGGTGCTATTTCTGTGCATGGTGTTGTCGGTTTGTTGGGCTTACTCATTGTTCCAATTACAAATCCGGATGTACTGCTAGTAGGCCAAATTGCAGGAGCGTTAACAATATTTGTTTGGGTATTTGTGAGCAGCTCGGTTGTTTGGTGGATACTAGATAAAGTCGTTGGCTTAAGGGTTACTAAACAGCAGGAATATGAAGGGGTCGACCGTTCTGAATGCGGTGTTGATGCTTATCCAGAGTTCATTAAATAATGAACTCTGAACAAAGCATGTAATCACTCTTGAGCTTTAGAACTATTAACAAATTCACGTAACACCGGGGTATCAGCAATGGCTATCCCGGTTTGCTGTGTTTTTGCTTTATACATGGCTTCATCAGCCGACTTGAGTAACTCATTAGCTGATTTACCATGGGTATCAAAAATAGCACCACCAATACTGGCTTCTACAATGATATTCTTTACTGCTTGTTGAGAAGTCTCCACCGCATAAGCGCCACTAATGACATCAAATTTTATTTTAGCTAGCTGTCTTAGCTGCGTCAGCTCTGAGATGTTGGGAGCGAGTAATACAAACTCATCGCCGCCATAACGAGCAACATAATCAGAACCCCGGTTAAAAACATTTAAACGAGAACCAACAGACTTTAATATTTGATCGCCAACAAGGTGCCCATATTCATCATTTATTTGCTTAAAGTTGTCTAAATCTATAAATAACAAAGCAAAAGACTTTTCATATCGAGTTCCCTCATTAATCATCTCTTCAAGCTTAACATTGAATGACTCACGATTATTAAGCAGTGTTAAAGCGTCTCTAAACACGTTTTCCTCAAGGCTTTTCATTAGTGCAAAGCGTTCTTTTGAAAAACGAATAGAGCGTAACAATAGTGATTTGTGTAAATCTGATTTTGGAATATAGTCTTGAGCACCCAACTGTATTGCTCGTTCTCCGGTTACCTCGTCGTCATAACCGGTAAGGACTATAATAGGAAAGTCCTTAGCAAACTTTTTTACCTTAACAAGCGTTTCTAAGCCTACGCTATCAGGCAAATTTAGATCTATAATTAGTAAATCTGGCAGCATACTTTTCATGCCAGCTTCTAAATCAGAAACGCTCTCATAATTAGACATTTTGAAATGAGACTTAAAATTACCGACGAGCATTGATTTAACCAAGTAAACGTCATCTTTGCTGTCTTCTAACAAGTATATTAGTTGGTCATTCATTTTTAATGTACCTTAGGTAATTCACAATAATTAAACCAGTATTCATTGGCGGATGTTAGTAAATCGGAAAGCAACTCAATACTGGCCTTTTTGGTGATATAAGATTTCGCACCGAGCTCATAAGCCATTTCGATATCCTTTTGAAACGTTGATGTTGTATACACAATTATTGGTAGTTTATTTAATTTACCATCCTGTTTAAGTTTACTCAGCACTTCCAGTCCTGACACTTTAGGTAGATTTAAATCAAGAAAGATAAGTGGCGTACCTACGCTGTTGTATGCACTTTCATCATAAATAAAATCTAGTAATTCCGCTCCATCACGAAATACCGAAACTTCGCATTCAGAAGCACTATTTCGATTTGCACTTTTAAAAAAATAGACATCATCATAATCGTCTTCTACTAGAATTATATGGTTCATATTAATCCTTAATTTGGAAGCGTGATGGTAAATGTTGTACCAACACCTATTTTACTAGAACAGCTGATGCTGCCACTATGGACTTTACAAACTTGTTGACAAATTGCTAACCCAATACCGCTACCTTGATATTTGTCTTTGCTATGCAACCGCTTAAACGGCTCAAATATTTGTTTACAATATTTACTTTCCATACCTATTCCATTGTCCTTAATTACTATCTTAGTCGAATATTCCGTATTTTCCGCAGTTATACTAATAAGTGGTAATTGCTCTGACTTAAACTTGATGGCATTACCAATTAAGTTTTGAATTAATTGAATCATTAGTGATTTATCTACGTTTAGCAAAGTCTCTCCATTTTTAATGGTAATCGTTGCTCCGCTGTCTTCTATCACAAGCTGCAGTTGGTCTTGAGCCGATGCAATAATATCTCTTAGCTCTGTTTTAGTTCTATGCACTGAAAAGCTACTAATCTGAGATAAACCTAAAATATCAGTAATCATGACTCTCATTCTGTTTGCTGCATCTTTTATTCGGTCAAATTGATACTTGCTATCGTCATCAAGGTCATATTGGTTTTCTAAAGTGTCGGAGAGTAACCCGCTGAATGTGACTATTTTTCTAAGTGGCTCTTGGAGGTCATGAGATGCAACCATGGCAAAACGTTCCAAGTATGCATTAGACTCCTGAAGTGAATCTAAAAGTAGAATTTGCTCAGATATATCAATAAAAGTCGTTAACATTATTAGTGGATTATTATTCGCATCTCGCTTAATAATTGAGGTATAGGTGCGGCACCATCTCCAATCTCCATTTTTGTGTCTATATCGGTACTCAATTGAATGTGAAGTATTTAAAGGAGATTGGATTACCACTTCAATATGCGTAGAGATTTTATTTAAATCTTCAGAGTGGTATAGATTTAACCTATTTTCGGGGGTGTTTATTTCCTCAATGTTATAGCCTAGTATATCTGTGAAACGCTGATTTATTTTAGTGGTTTTTTGTATCGTTAAATCGAATAGGCTTGCCGCACAAATACTAGAGTCTAATATGTTTTCTAAGAAAATTTTATTCTCATTGAGTTGGAGTTCAATATCTTTTTGAGAAGTTATATCAATGGAAGAGCCTACAATTCTAACAACATTGCCGTTTTCTAAAATGGGATAAAGAGAAGTATGGTACCAACAAGGTTGACCATCCATCGGTATCATTTCTGTATACTCAGAAATTGATTTAATATCTACACAAGCCTGAAGGTGATCCGTTAATTTATTCACTACGGTTTTACTCAGAACGTTGTTATCTATTTCTAAAAGGCGCTTTCCTGCTATATTTTCAGGTTTAGAGCCAAGCTTCTCGCTGGCAGCTCGGTTAAATAATAAAAAACGAAACTGTTTTGTTTTTTCTACCGCTACGACCCAAATTGAGTTATTTGCCCCTTCGTATATAGCGTTTAATAATTCAGTTTTCTCTGCAACTTGTCGCTTTAAGGCCTTGCTATCTTGTATATAACTTAAAGAGCCGGAGATAGTGACTGGCTCTTTAAGCTCGTTTAATGTGGTTTTGCCAATTAAATTAAACCAACCAAATTCTCCCTTTGAATTAATGCCCAGATATTCAATGGAAAAACGTTTGTTAGCATTGAAGGCGCTTTTAAGTTTTTCAATAACAGAATCAACATAATCTTCATGCACATGCTCTTTCCAAACCTCAATAGTTGGCGTTTTATCGTTCGCACCTATTAATTCATTAAACCGGTGAGACCAACTAATAGAGTTGTTCTCAATTGTGTATTCCCATAATCCATCTTCCGTAGCGTCAATTGCTCGTTGTAATTTTTGGTTTGATTCAAAAAGCTGATATTTAATATCTGTCATTTCTGTTTGGTTTTGTGCTGTGAAAATATAGTAGTCACATTCATTAAATACTTTTCGTGCTAATCGAATTTCGGCAGGAAAGGTCTTTCCATTAACACTTTTTAGCTGGACGATTATTTTACTGATTAGTGCATTAGAATTGCCTTTTTCTATGTTTTTTACTAGAGAAGTTAGTGTTTGTACGCCTTCACTATCGGTACTACTTATTAAGCTGAATAAGGGTAAGCCCACCTCGTCGCCTTTTTTAATAGCCGTGTCTTGATAAAAGGTGTCATTACATAAAGTAACTTCTAGGTTTTTATTAAGTAAACAAGCACCAATTGGCATACTATCAAGCATAAATTGAACTAATTTTTGCTGTTCAATTTGCATCGATAGTTGATTGCGTTCTTGTGAAATCGAATTTAGTTTCTGCTTAATTCCCTCAACTTGTTTTGGGGTAGAGATTGTGATTAAGGTTGGGAGAATTCGATATAAATAAATAGCCGTTGAAATTGACACAATAGCTGTCATCGATTTAAGTAATCCATGCCAGCCATACAAACCTTGCCAGATAGTGATAATGCCAAACAAATGAGTAATACCACAGCATAGAATAAACAATGAGAACAACCAAACCACTTTCTGATAGCCCATATCGGGACGCCTCTTGGCGAATACCATTAGTGCAACTGGAATTGAAAAGTATGCAGCTGCGATCAGTAAGTCGGCAATGACATTTGTCCAAAGTATGTGAGGTTGCCACATGTAACAGTGACCATGAGGCATATAGTCGCTGTAAAAAAAGCTATCCATATTTGTAATTTGCATTACAACTCCATATTGGAAAAAACTAACATCAATTGAAAACGAATAATTATTATTAATTCTTAGCGCAAAAATGAATAAATGTCCAAGAAAGTTAAATAAATTCATGTGTTTATCATGGGTACAAAGTTGACTCTAGCCACTGTTAGTATTTGTTTTTTAGCGATTTTAGGAAAAGTAAAAGTATGATTGGTGCTGCTACGAAAAGCCAAAAAAATATAACCCTATAAAAGTATTGGTAAATCTTTATTTATCAGCTAAATTTTAAACATAATTGTGAATCAAAGGCGAAGACCTTGTTAAGTAAGAAACCAATCTTTAAACCACTGCCAGCGCTGTGCGCTATTTTTGTGATGCTACTAGGTAGTTTAGTTATGATGGGTTGGGCGGTAGAAAACCAGTCCATAGTACAATTACACAAAAGTTTTGCGCCTATGCAGTTTAATACGGCCTTGTTATTTTTGCTTTCAGGGTTGAGTCTATGGTTCTTAACAGAATCGCAATTAAAATTAGCGAATATAGTAGGCGGAATAATCTTTGCTGTTGCGTCTTTATCCACCCTCCAATATGTACTTGATGTAAATGTTGGCTTAGACCAATTGTTTGTTTCTCACTTTATAGATATAAATACAACATCTCCCGGAAGAATGGCGCCTAATACTGGTATTTGTTTCAGTTTAATAGGTTTGTTGTTACTAGTGGTTGGGCCTTTCGAAAACAAGCGCTGGCCGGTTAACTTTGCTATTATTTTAGCAACAATTTCATTTGCTACTGCCTCTGTTGCGCTCGCTGGCTATTTCAATAATGTAACCACTGCTTATGGTTGGGGGCAAATGACGCATATGGCATTGCACACATGCATCGGTTTTATTACGATTTCAACCGGCTTTATTGTGTTTTTTGTCCAAAAAGCAGTTTCCTTCAAAATTAAAGTAGACACTACTTTACTTCTTTTCATCTTTTTCACTTCTGTGACATTAACCCTTTCACAAGCATTACTCGGGCATGAACGCTTGCAACTAGAAAGGCGTTTAGCATTCTATATTGAACATGTTGAGTCTGAAATTAATGACAAACTTCTCGATAAAAGTAATCAAGTATTAAAGTTGAGTGAAGTGTTACAAAGTGAAGGTCTCAACTCGAGTAATCAAAATAGCTTAGTTTCCTATCTACAAAAAAACAAAAGTAACAGTGGTTCGGTAGCAATATTTGAAGACGGTCGCAAACAGGCTTTAACTGAGTTTAAAGTATCAATAGACACTGAAGAATTAGAAAGCTTATTAGTAAAAGGAAAAACGAGTGATAGGTATCCTATTATTGGAAACTCTAACGCTTATATTATAAATATTAGTACGTTAATAAAAGATAGTGAATATTTTGCTGTTTATTATAAAAACCCTGATGTCAATTTCAGCTTGGTGCAGTTTGTTCATTTTAGTTCGTTTCTTGGTGACTTAGATTCTCGTTATAACAAACTAAATATAGCTATAAAGATTGAAGATAGCCTGGGTAACTTAGTGAATCGTTTTTCTCCAATACAAGCAGAAGAAGATGTGTTGTCATATGGTCGAGTGTTTAAGTCAAGTGGATGGACGGTAACCTTGTATTCCGAGCGCTCAAGCTTGAGCGACGGCAGTCTAGCAAATGTAATTCTTATGTTCGGCATTATCTTTTGTGGACTAATGGTAGGAATATCTAAATTGCTTATGGACAGCAAAGCAAGAGCAATAGAAATATCAAAAGAGTCAGAGGCACGAAAGGACGCGTTGAAAAAAGCAAATGAAGCTAGGCTTATAAATGAAATGGCTCGAAAAGTTTCGGGGTTGGGCATATGGGTGTGGGATTTAGATAAAAAAGTTGTCTCCTGGGACAATAATATGTTCGATTCTTACCATATGGACCCTAAGCTTATTGATGAATCCTTACTTTACGATTCCTGGGTCGGAGCACTTCACCCAGAAGATGCTGAAAGGGTTGAAAGTAGCTTACAAGATGCCGTTCGAAATAAACAAGATTGGTACTGTACGTTTAGGTTAACGTTAGAAAATAATAAAGTTAAATACATGATTGCATCGGGAACTTGTATAAGTGATGAATACGGTAACGTTATAAAAGTGGTGGGCGGTAATTTTGATGTTACTGAATTAAGAGAAGCTCAAGAGCGATTAGTCACATTAAAAGAGCAAGCAGACCAAAATAGTTTGGCTAAAAGCCAATTTTTAGCCAATATGAGCCATGAAATAAGAACTCCAATGAATGGTGTTCTAGGTATAACTGACTTACTGAGCCAAACGCCTCTAACGCCGATACAACAAGAGTATTTAGACTTAGTTGTGAATTCAGCATCGTCGCTACTTCGTATTTTAAATGACATTTTGGACCAGTCAAAAATAGAAGCGGGAATGATGGAACTTGTTGAAGAGCATTTTTCATTAGACAACAAAGTAGGTGACATACTTAAAGGTTTTGCACCTACGGCCCATCAAAAAATGATTGAGTTGGAATACAACATCGACGGCCACGTGCCAAATTGTATTCGAGCAGATGAAACCCGTATTAGCCAGATGATCTTTAATGTTGTTGGCAACGCAGTAAAGTTTACTGAAACAGGTGAAGTAATTTTAGAGGTCGTTTCACTCAAGCCCGATAAAGAGTTAGAAATCGGTGACCCATTTACACTAATAATCACGATAAAAGACACTGGTATAGGTATCCCGGAAGACAAGTTACTATCAATATTTGAACCATTTGGTCAAGTGGACAGCACCACTACTCGCCGATTTGGTGGAACAGGGCTAGGTCTTCCAATAGTTAAGCAGCTGGTAAACTTAATGGGGGGTAATGTGGAGGTCTCTAGTCAACCCTCTATTGGCACAGAATTTAAAATTAATTTACCCGTCAAAAAGGGCGACATAGCGCAGCTGAGTAATGATGAAGGTCATGCTCATATAATAAACCAGTTTGATTTTACAGGTATAAGTTGTTTAGCCGTTGATGACAATGCAATTAATCGCCGTTGGTTAAAAAGTATGATTGGCTCATGGGGCTGTAAACCAATAATGGCAAGCTGCAGCGACCAGGCTATTGCGTTATATGATGCTGAAATTGATGCTGGCCGAAAAGTGGATGTTCTTATCGTAGACAAGGATATGCCGCAAAAGACGGGACTCGATTTCATTATTGAATTAAAAGCCAAATATAAAAATATTCCTCGAATTATCATGATGCTTACATCTAAAGAAATTAATGACTCTTTAATGAAGCTAGAAGAGCTAGACATTGAGCACTATCTGTTAAAACCGGTTAAGCAGTCAGAAGTGTTTAACATGCTAATGAAGGTTATGGAGGTTGATCGACCAGACTTACACTATTCAAAAAAAGACGAACTAAGTCCACCAGAAAAACTGCTTAATGTTTTAGTTGCAGAGGATAACCCGATTAACAGTCGTCTTGTACACGATATCCTTACCTATCGCGGTCATCAATCAACACTCGTATTTAACGGTAAACAGGCTTTAGAGCA
The DNA here is from genome assembly GCF_009728465.1 of Psychrosphaera haliotis. Lineage (GTDB taxonomy): Bacteria > Pseudomonadota > Gammaproteobacteria > Enterobacterales > Alteromonadaceae > Psychrosphaera > Psychrosphaera haliotis. Next base: position 116,577 of record NZ_WOCD01000005.1, on the reverse strand, counting down.
ATATAAGGGGCACGATTACGATGTAATATTAATGGATGTACAAATGCCTGAAATGGATGGGTTAGAGTCAACTAAACTTATTAGGCAATTTGAACAGTTAAACAATAAAGAAAGGGTAAAAATTATAGGCTTAACAGCCCACGCTTTATCGGGAGACCGACAAATATGTATTGATGCGGGCATGGACAATTATTTAACTAAGCCTGTAGACTCCAAAAACCTGATTTTGACAATAGAGTCTTATTTTAATTTGAAGAACGATTCTGAAGTTATAAAATTAGACTCTCAAAAGAGTCAAGCTACGGACCAGAGTCAGGCCACGCAACAAGGTAACGCAGATGAAAAGTTGGAAAACGAACCATTAGTAATACAGGAAAGGCCTGTACCTTTACGTTACATCTATCTTGATCTTGATGGAATACAACGTGTATCTGGTGGTCAGCAAGAAACAATAGATGCTATTTCTGAAATGACGTTAAAAATTCTGCCTCAAGAAATTGAAGATGTAGAAAGTCTGTTAGGCAGGGCAGAGTTTATTACGTTGGCTAAACTACTACACCGATTAAAGGAATGGTTGCTAATCTTACAGGTTCATATTTTGAAAAGGGGTTTGTTCAATTAGAACAACTTGCCATCGATGAAAACTCCGAATTGATTGAGTCGAATTGGCCCCCGTTAAAATTAAAGTTAAAGGCATTTTTAAAAGAGCTACAACACTATACGGACATACAAGATAAGAACTGATCATGGACTATACAAGGAGGTAAAATGAAAAGGTTTGGCAATAGAAGCTTGTTACCGCATTTAGCGGTCTTTTTTACCGTGGTACTTTCTAGTGGCCTGTTCACACTTTACTTTGTCAGTAGCTCCAAATTAATCCAGTGGTTATTGCTAATATTTGTAGCTGCAGGCGTCTATTTTGCTATCGATAGATTGCTAGAGTTTATTTTTAAAGAGAAAGAGACATATAACGATCAGGTAAGGTCAATTTTCTATAATGAAATATTGCATCAAGGGTATAACCCCTGCTTATTAATATCTGTAAATGACTTGAAAGTCGTAGAAATGAATTATTCAGCAAGCAAAGCATTAACTATTAATAAAAACCAGTCCGTCTCTTTGTTGACGGATATATTTGTTGAAAGTGACAGTGAGGCTTTAATTGAATGGATTCAATCGATTAAAACACAAAATAATTACTCTACCCAAATTACTAATGTTCGTATTAAAGACCGTCATGGGAAGTTAATTCCTAAAGTGTCAAAAGTTACCGCCATGCCAATAAAAACTTTTGATAATGAAATGGTTATTATCAAAATTGAACCAAAATCCAGGGTGCTCAACGTAGCGAATGAGTCTTACCACCTTCTTAAGAATATAGATATTACACGCCATGCAGCAGGCACAGCTTATTGGGAACTAGAAATCGACTCTAATTTACTCTTTTTTAGCAGTTTAGTTGCAGAGCTCTTGGGGCTAGATAATACATTATCGTCGCCTATGTTATTAAAGGATTTAGAAGAGGTTGCTGATTGTGCTGTATTTAAATTTGCTGAGCAAATGTTTGCAGGAGAACCCGGGAAACATTCGTTTCATTCCCAAAAAATGATAATTGACCGCAGTGGCAATCAAAAGTTTGTTGTTATGCAAGCTCATTACTATGAAACAGATAAAGTTATTCTAGGTACGTTGTATGACATGACGTCAATCAAAACAACTGAAATCAAGTTGAGACAACGAGAACAGCAAATGAACCAACTTATTGATTCAATACCGGAAAGCATTTTGGTGTTACAGAAATCAAAAGTTGTATTTTTAAACCGAGCCGCGGTTAAATTATTTGCTTTCTCCGACATATCTGACGCTAATGATATGCGACTATCGGAATTTGTATCGGACAATGATAAGTCGTTACTGAGAGATAGAATCAAATACATGCTAGCGGGTAAAAAGAGAAGTTATGGTTTTACATCATTCAGGTTACGCAAATCTACTGGCGAATTTTTTGATGCAGAAGTAGCAGTAAACTTGATCATTTATGAAGCGGTAGAGTCAATTCAGTTTGTAATCCGTGACCTCACAGAGGTATTGCGAGTTAAGAACGCCTTAGCAAAAGCAAACTTTAGGCTGAGTGCTTTATCCTCCAAAACATTACAATTGATAGAAGCAGAGCGAAAACAAATAGCAGGAGAACTGCACGATGATGTTGGTCAGTCACTAACGGCCATACTATTGGCAACAAAGTGGGTTAGTCGCCGACTAGAAGAAAAAGCGTTATTGGAAAAAGTATCTGATATCCATTTAATCGCTAGTCAAAGCTTGGATACAGTAAGAAATCTATCCCTATTATTAAGACCTGCTCAGTTAGATTCGCTAGGGTTTTCACCAGCCATAAAATGGCAAATGGATAAACTATTATCAATTGATGATATTCACTATGAAATTGATGATGCTGGATTTCGTGAGCTAAAAGATAAACAAGCTGAAATCGTTGGTTTTCGTATTGTGCAAGAATCTTTAACAAACATAGTTAAGCATGCAAAGCGAAATCTGTAAAGGTTAAGTTAAGTAGTGATCATGAAGTATTGATAATACAAGTGAGCGATGATGGTATAGGTTTTGATGTTCACGCCCAGAGTGATAGTGTGGGACTAATTAATATGAAAGAACGAGTTGAGCTTGCTGGTGGTGACTTTAAAATTTTTTCAAAACCACTATTAGGTACTGATATTAAAGTAGAAATACCGTTGCGAAATTCATTTTCAGAGCTAAAATCAACAGATGTCTACAGTGGAGAGTAATATGGCAGAAAAGAAAAAAGTGGTTTTGGTTGATGACCACCATCTTGTAAGAGCTGGCTTGAGAGCTTTGTTAGAAGATTTGAATTATTATGAGGTTGTTGCTGAAGGTGCTGACGGAAGTGAAGTGCTTGCTTTGATAGAGAAAACAAACCCTGATGTTGTTATTCTTGATATCGCTATGAAAATAAAGTCAGGGCTAGATGCCTTAATTGATATAAAAGCCTTATACCCAACGTTACCCGTTATATTACTAACGATGCACAACACGAGTGATTATTTACAAACAGCGATAGAAAGAGGCGCAAGTGCCTATTTATTAAAAGATTCAGCAGAAGTTGAGTTAGAGTTAGCTCTTAACGCTGTTTTAAAAAATGAAATTTATATAAGCCCTAAGTTGTCCGAGCAATTACTTGAGACTTTGAATGCTGACAGAAAGAGTGAAAAAGTCATTGTCTCTAAGGTCCTAACGCCAAGACAAACAGAGATTCTGAAAATGCTTGCCGATGGCAAAGGCACCAAGGAAATTGCTTTTGATCTTGGCTTAAGTGTAAAAACCATTGAGTCTCACCGTTCGCAGATCATGGAAAGGTTACAAATTAGAGACCTAGCGTCGTTAGTACGTTTTGCAATTAAAAACGGCGTCACCACATTATAGCTAACCTTTTACCTAATTAAGATACAGGCTAAGGGACTGGAGTATAACTTTTAAGAATACACCTGATATATAACTGATTAATAAAGCTTTAGTATCGTTGCATTAATCAAATACTCTCCAACCTGATACAGCCACTCGCGGTTTTGAGTGGCTTTTTTTTGCTTCAAATAGGGGAATGACCTAATAGTAATAGGCATTCCCTCATTCATAATTTCGGTGTAACAGCCATACTCAAATTCGATTCCAAATTTTATTGGATCGATTGGTGGAGATATAATATGAATGACTTTATGAGAACTCCTGATTCAAGCGAAATTATAAGGCAACCAAAGATTGAGCTGGATAGTGAAACAAAGAATCACCTGCTTTCTTTAACCTCAGCAAATAACTCATCAATGAGATCGTTGGCGGTGCGTAATTTACAATTCTATCCAGAACACCTAGACGTATTATTGGCATTGATAAAAACAGAATCTGAAGAAGTGGTTATAAATGAAGTACGAAACTCTTTACTCGCCTTACACAAAATCGATTCCATGAAAGATGTAATTGAGCATGAGTTACAAAAGCTTGCAGATAAATACAGTGATGACGCAGACATAACTAGGTTTTGTGGAGAGCTTTTAAATAATATAAATAATTGAACACCTAGAAGGACTTAGTAGAATAAATTCTAAGAATTAAGTTCGCTTTGTGCATTTGACGCACTATTATAGTAACTCGTTATAGTTTTTATAGAAGTGGCGTTTAAAGTGTATCGGGTGATCAATGGCGACAGATAAAGCAATAGAATCTAAATTTGGTTACTTAAAAAAAGAACTAAAAAACGCAAAAACACAACTTACATTTTCAATAATTGTCTTGTTTATTGTATCCATGTGGTACAGCCATAACACCATAAAAGTGCACAAAGACTATCAATCTTCATTAATGAGTTCAGTTTCCCAGCAAGTCGTTAATGAATACCAAAACCATATCGCGCATCGCAGGCAGCAAATTGATAGATTTCAATGGCGACATCAAACAGAATTGCTAGATTTATACCGTCAAGGTGCACTTACTGAACGCGAGGATTATTTATTTTTACTCAAAGAGCTCCGTAATGAAATTTCAGGCGTAAGACTTTTCTCTATTTTTGATAAACAAGGCGTTGGCGTTTTTCGCAAAATTACGGGTGACTTTTTAGATGACTGTCAGCAGGAAATAGATTCTACAATTAATAATAATGGCCAAGAAGCGATGTTCTTGCATAAAGACTCGTCATCTGTTCATTATGATATTTTACAATCATTGATAGGCGCACAAGACCTTTTGTACCTATTTGTCGCGTTTGAGCCTACTGCCCTCAAGTCCATTTTAGAGCGTTATAGATTGCCGCAACAAGAGTTATTCTTATTGCGTAATGACCGACACGTGGAAATTGAACTAAAGGAGTCAAGTAATAGTACATTTAGCAATGTTGTTATGAGCGAAGCTGAGTTTAGTAACTTTTCAAGTCTAGTAAAAATCCCTAAGACTCGTTGGAGTGTCGGGGTTAGACTATCTGATAATTATGCTAATGAACTATTTTGGAGCAATTACCAATGGTCTTTTATTGTTTGGGCTGTTGTATCTCTGGTTCTCTTTTTGAGTTATATCTCTCAAAAGAAAAAAAGTGTGGGGCAAATGACTGCACTTAAGCAGCTAGAGTTTTCTAAATCTCATGATACTTTAACTGGATTGATGACGAGGGATGTATTCTCTCAATATTTTAATAATAAACGCTCATCAATATCTGAAAATCAAGGCGTTGCTTTTGTTATTGATATTGACAAGTTTCAGGTTTTTAATAATTCATTAGGCTTTACTAAAGGCGATTCAGTTTTGCGTATGCTGGCTGAGGAAATTAGAAAAGTGATACCTATTGGAGCTAAAATATCTCGAATCAGTAATGATCAGTTTGCTGTTCTGGATTCAAATATGAACCATACCAAAGCTCAAGATTATGCCCATTTCTTAAAATCCCATATTGAAAATTTAGATCTGTCGAATATCGAAGAGAGCTTGTCACTTACGAGTTGTATCGGCGTTGTTAAAATCAATGCAGAAGTGGTTGATAGCGAGCATTTGATGAGCTCATTGCTGTTGACATTAAAACTAGCAAAAAACAAAGGCCGAAATCAGGTTTTATTGTATCAATCGGATGATCCCGAATTAGTCCAGCATGCACAAGAAATGGAGATTTATCATGCTATTCAGCGAGCTTTAAACGAAGATAGCTTCCAACTTTATAGGCAAGAAATTAGATCAAACTTGAGCAATTGCGAAAACAGTGTTTATGAAGTGTTGCTAAGAATGTTTGATTCAATGGGCAATATTGTCAGTCCGGCTTTATTTATTCCAATTGCCGAACAACACAGCCTAGCAGCAGAGCTAGATAAGTGGGTTATCGCTAGAGCCTTTAAAAATATGGCGATAAGTAAAACAAAAGACCACTATTGCATAAACCTTTCGGGGCAAACGTTGGCTGACCCAAGCATGGTTGGCTATGTAAAACAAAAAATTGAACAGTTTGGTGTGTTACCACAGCAAGTTACGTTTGAAATAACCGAGACCTTTGCAATTACTCATTTAGAGTCTGCTATTTATTTTATCGGTGAAATTACAAAGTATGGCTGTCAGTTTGCTCTTGATGACTTCGGTAGCGGCTTATCTTCATTTAGTTATTTGCAAAAACTGCCAGTACAAAAATTAAAAATTGATGGTGTTTTCATCAAAAATATCACTAAAAACTCAAGAAACCAGGCATTTGTCAGCACAATGGTAACGTTAGCAAAGTCAATGGAAATGGAAACTGTTGCAGAGTTTGTTGAAACCGAGGAAGAGTTTACTATGCTCAAGGAGCTGAACCTCGATTTCTGTCAAGGTTATTTCTTCCATAAACCCGATCGCTGGATTGTTAATGAAATGTTGGAATTGGCTTCGAATAACCATTTGCAACAATAGTGGCTCGATTGTTGTTATTGTTGCTACTGAGAAAAAGTGAATTGGATTAGCAGGCATTTTATTTTAATTTTTGATGGATATACTTACCACATAGTCACTTTCTAAATTACTTCAATGAATGAAAAGTTGAGGTAGTTACGTACATAAATTTAATTAAGGAATACAAATGACAGCGCAATTTATCAAGTCTAAAGCTGCAGTAGCATGGGGCCCAAATGAGCCGTTAAAAATTGAAGAAGTTGATGTAATGCTTCCTAAAGCAGGTGAAGTATTAGTAAAGATTGTTGCTAGCGGCGTATGCCATACTGATGCTTTTACACTGTCCGGCGAAGACCCGGAAGGTATATTTCCTGCGATACTAGGCCATGAAGGTGGTGGTATTGTTGAGCAAATTGGTGAGGGCGTAACAAGTGTATCTGTTGGCGACCATGTCATTCCTTTATACACACCAGAATGTGGTGAATGTAAGTTTTGTACTTCAGGTAAAACGAATCTTTGTCAAAAAATCCGTGAAACACAGGGTAAAGGCTTAATGCCAGATGGTACGACTCGTTTTTACAAAGACGGCCAGCCAATATTTCACTATATGGGTACTTCAACATTTTCAGAATACACCGTAATGCCAGAGATTTCGTTAGCTAAGGTGAATAAAGACGCGCCGCTAGAAGAGGTGTGTTTATTAGGTTGTGGTGTAACAACGGGAATGGGCGCTGTTATGAATACAGCTAAAGTAGAAGAAGGTGACACGGTTGCTATCTTCGGTCTTGGTGGTATTGGTTTGTCAGCAGTAATTGGTGCAACAATGGCAAAAGCAGGTCGTATTATTGCCATTGATATTAACGAAAGTAAATTTGATTTAGCCAAAAAGTTGGGCGCAACTGATTGTATTAATCCGAAAGATTACGATAAGCCAATTCAAGACGTAATTGTTGAGCTAACAGACGGTGGCGTGGACTACTCTTTTGAATGTATAGGCAACGTTGATGTAATGCGCTCTGCTCTTGAGTGTTGTCATAAAGGTTGGGGAGAGTCAGTAGTTATAGGTGTGGCTGGAGCTGGACAAGAAATTTCAACACGACCATTTCAACTGGTAACTGGACGTGTATGGCGTGGTTCAGCATTTGGCGGTGTAAAAGGGCGTTCTGAGTTACCTGATTACGTAGAGCGTTATTTGGCCGGTGAGTTTAAACTAAGTGACTTTATAACACATACAATGGGCTTAGATGGAATTAATGAAGCTTTTGATTTAATGCACGAAGGCAAAAGTATCCGCACTGTTATTCATTTTGATAAGTAGTCATCATGTTAAAAAATATTACTTCAACTAAAGTTTTGGTGGTTGGCACAAGCAATATAAACACCAATCTAGCTCAGTTTCAGGGGAAATGCAGTTTGCTGTGTTTCTTCCTCCTGGTGTTAGTGAGAACAACAAGATGCCGGTTTTGTATTGGTTATCAGGCTTAACCTGTACCGATGAAAACTTCATGCAAAAAGCAGGTGCTTTGAAGTTAGCGGCTGAGTTAGGCGTGGTTATTGTTGCACCAGATACGAGCCCTAGAGGCGAAGCAGTAGCTGACGATGATAGCTATGACCTGGGTCAAGGCGCCGGCTTTTATCTGAATGCGGTTAAGAAGCCCTGGGCAAAACATTACCAAATGTACGATTACGTTGTAAAAGAATTACCTAAATTAATAGAACGTGAGTTTCCAGTCACAAGTAAAAAGTCGATTTCGGGTCATTCAATGGGAGGGCATGGTGCGCTTACTATAGCCCTAAAGAATCCTACGGAATATGCATCTGTTTCGGCATTCAGTCCAATTTGTAATCCTAGTAATTGTCCTTGGGGTATTAAAGCCTTTAGTGCTTATTTAGGTGAAGAAAAAAGTCTTTGGGCACAATACGATGCTGTAGAGTTGATTAAAAGCTCTAATGACTTTGTTCCGACACTGATTGATCAGGGTTTAGATGATAACTTCTACCCTGAACAACTCAAAACGCTAGAACTGAAAAAAGTAGCAGACGAGTACGACTACGATGTAGAAGTGAATCTGCGAGAGGGTTATGACCACAGTTATTACTTTATTTCGAGTTTTATAGATGTACATTTACAGTTTCATTTAAAGCACTTGTTAATGTAAAACTTTACAATAGCGTCATTAAATTATAAAAAGTCGGTAATCACCGGCTTTTTTGTTTTGTACTAAACTTAGAAGGTCTGAACGAACTAAAAGAAAGTAAGTAATGAAATCAAGTCAGTACCATTATCAGAATCGTGTTTGGCAAACATCTAAAAGCCTCCCTTTAGCAAGTCCTGCGCAATTAGTATTAACTTTTGGTTGTCGCCAGTTAGCCAGTTCGAAAGAGTTTCAAAGTGAGCTCCGTTTGGCATTTCCTGATGCTGATATCATAGGTTGTAGCACCAGCGGAGAAATTATTGATACGGAAGTGTTTGATGAAACCATGGTGGTCAATGAACTAACTTTTGAACATACCGAAACACAATGCCGGAGTATAAACCTAGATGACTTTGCTAGTTTTGATGCCGCTATTTCTTCTCTCGCTGAAAGTTTACCTTTTGAGCACTTAAAGCATGTACTGGTTATATCCGATGGTCAAAATGTAAATGGTACTGATTTAGCTGAGAAGTTGATGACAAAGTTGCCTACCAAAGTGACTATTTCAGGCGGTTTAGCTGGCGATGGAGATAGGTTTAATGAAACGATTGTTTGGCATAATGACAAAGTAAGTGCAAAACAGATTGTGTTATGCGGCTTTTATGGTGATCAACTCCAGGTCGGTTTTGGTAGTGCTGGCGGGTGGGTTCCTTTTGGGCCAGAACGATTAATTACAAAATCAGAAGCAAATGAGCTTTATGAATTAGATGGCCAATCTGCGTTAGAACTTTATAAAGAGTACTTAGGTGAGTTTGCATCAGAATTGCCAGCCTCCGCTCTTCGGTTCCCTTTATGCCTTAAAAATGAGAACAATGGTGACTTTACTGTACGTACTATTTTGAATATCGACGAGTCATCAAACAGTTTAATTTTCGCTGGGGATATTCCAGAAGGGCAATATGTCACCTTAATGCGAGCAAATACTGGAAAATTAATAGATGGAGCGCAGCTATCAGCTCAACAATCTCTGGATATTGCTGGGTGTGATGATCCTGACTTCGCTCTGCTAATCAGTTGTGTTGGCCGAAGGCTAGTATTACAGCAAGAGTCTGAATACGAGCTTGAAAGTGTTCAAGAAGTGTTAGGAGAAGGTTGTACATTAGGTGGCTTTTACTCTTATGGAGAGCTATCGCCAAGAGGCTTCGAAAATCGTTGTTTACTGCACAATCAAACGATGACGGTTACTACATTTAAAGAACACAATTGATATGCACCGTTTACTAAAACGTCAAATTAAAAAATACTTGTTAACAAATGAACCCGACGAGGAATTAACTCGTTTTTTAGCTTCCATCGACCAAGCTTATCAACAGAATGAGCGCGAACTGTCTTTAATAGATCGCTCACTAGAATTGGCTTCTACCGAACTGTCTAGTCGAAATGAGTCTTTACGACGTGAAGTTGAAAAACAGCAATTGATTCAAAAAGAACTGTCGCTTTCTTTGGCCGCTTTAAATGCAACATTTGATTCAACGGGTGAAGCTATTCTTGCTATAAACCTAGAAGGAAACGTGACTAAGTATAACCAAATGGCGGGACAACTTTTTAACAGTAATATACTTACTCGTGAACCTTTGTCGCTAATCAAGTTAAAAACTGTGATTTCCCAATTAGACGACACCTCTCGGCTAGGTCATAAGTTTAGACAAATAAAACATAATCCATTAGTTGAATTATATGGGCAGTTAAGGTTGAAGGATGGACGTTTTTTTGAATATCACACATCTGCGCAAATCCAAGGGGAACAAATTTTAGGCCGAGTTTGGTGTTTTAGAGACATTAGTGAGCTTAAGCATAATGAGGCAATGGTTCAGCATCAAGCTTTTCATGACGCCCTTACTGGCCTGCCTAATAGAGCACTACTAGATGATCGATTATCGCACGGCATTACATACTGTAATCGCTTCAATACTCATTTGTCGGTTTTGTTTATTGACTTAGACGACTTTAAAAAAGTAAATGATAATGCTGGACACCAAGCTGGTGATGCAGTGTTAAAGGAAGTAACAAGACGCATAAAAACATGTATTAGGGATGTTGATACTATTGCCCGCTTAGGTGGCGATGAGTTTGTTGTACTACTCGAAAACCTTCAAGAGTCTAAAATATCTACTGTTATTAGCCATCGAATTATAGATGAAATTGTGAAGCCATTTGTTGTAGGTGATAGCGAATTTTATATCTCATCTAGCATTGGTATTAGCATGTACCCTAAAGATGGTATCGACAGCGAAGAGTTACTCCGTAAGGCCGATATGGCAATGTATCATGCTAAGGCGTTAGGTAAGAATAACCACCAGTATTTTGATAGTGAGCTTGAGCGTTCATCAAATCAGCAATTACAAGTTGAAAACCATTTAAGAGAAGCAATAGGAAACGACGAGTTTCATTTGAATTATCAACCAAAAATTGATTTGAAGAGCAATGCTATTATTGGTTTTGAAGCTTTATTACGTTGGAACAGAGCTGGTGGAATGAATACCCCTGATATATTTATTCCAGTAGCAGAACAAACTGGATTAATAAACGAAATAGGTGATTGGGTTTTGAAGCAAGTTTGTTCTGATGTCAAAAAATGGCTTGAACTTGGATATGGGTTATTACCAGTTGCGATAAACGTTTCACCTGTGGAATTCAGAAATAAAAAGCTGGTTGAGCAGATAAAAGCCACCATTATTGAATATGGCATACCGCCCGAAGCTATTGAAATTGAAATTACGGAATCATTATTCTTGGATAATATCTCGTTTGTGAAAGAGATATTAAAAGACTTGAGAGACTTTGGCATCAGTGTGGCGGTTGATGATTTTGGAACCGGTTATTCGTCTTTACAATACCTTCATGAGCTGCCAATCGATATACTTAAAATAGATAAATCGTTTATTTTGGATTTAAGTAATCAACCACATAATGCCGCGATAGCCGATAGTATTATTAATCTTGCCCACAACCTTGGGCTAAAAGTGGTGGCGGAAGGTATCGAAAACCAAGCCTCCATGTCATTTTTGAAACATCGGGGTTGTGATATTGGGCAAGGTTTTTTTATGTATAAACCTATGAGAAGTGAAGAGTTGATGGAACTTATTGTTTGATTTAACCAATATGCTACGGTTGTATTTTTGAAATAGTTCAAGTCTAAAAAATAGTCTTTTTTTTGAAAAAAAAGTTGATCGAACGGAAATAAGCTTGCGTAAAAATTGAGCAAACTAAGCATGAGGAATTTTAAAGTGATAAAAATAAAAGCTCTACTTCTAATAACATGCAGTATTTTTTTTATTCAAGCTTGTAATGATAGTGACGATGAAGTGCCAGTAGCAACAATAGTTGATGTGGCCAAAGCAAACGGGAATTTTACTACCCTAATAGCAGCACTCGAAGCTACAGGTCTAGACGAAACTCTTTCAGACACAGATAGCACATACACAGTATTTGCGCCTACCGACGCTGCATTTGCGTTGCTTGGTGATGATGCAATAACTTCTCTGCTCAACGATACCGACACCTTAAGCAATATTTTAACCTATCATGTTATCAGTGGAGAAGTCAGCTCAGTTGCTGCTGAAGCCGCTGTTGGAATCACCGTAGAGATGGTAAATGAGGATTCCATTGGTATTTCTCTAGACGGCGACAATTTGTTAGTGAATACAGCGACAGTCACTACTGTGGACATAGAGACGGACAACGGAATTATTCATGTAATTGATGCTGTGTTAATGCCACCCGCGGCAAAAGGTACACCAATGGATAATATTGTTGAAACCGCTGTAGCGGCAGGAAACTTTACAACGCTAGTATCAGTGCTTGAAGCCACTGAGCTGGATGACGTATTAGCGAGTGAAGATAGTACATTCACAGTATTTGCACCAACAGACGCTGCTTTCGCGATGATAGATGAAGAGACTTTGGGTCTTTTATTGGATAACCCGAACGTACTAGCTAGTATTCTTTTACAGCACGTTGTGGCCGGAGTGGAAGTAGATTCAGTTAATGCATATGCTTTAAATGGAACCTCAGTAACAACAGCATCTCAAGCGGCCATTGACGTTAGCATTAATGCTTCAACTGACATGCTGTTGTTTGGTGGTGCAAACGTTATTTCAAAAGATATTTATACATCAAACGGAGTAATACACGTTATCGATGCTGTTGTTATTGGTGATGTGGCGTTACCTGAACCACCAATTAGTTTGGTAGATGTAGCGAGAGAAAATGGTAGCTTTACAACACTTGTTGCAGCTATTGAAGCTACTGGTTTAGACATTGTATTGGCTGATACTGACTCAACTTATACTGTTTTTGCACCAAGTGATGCTGCGTTTGAGAAGCTTCCGGAGGGAACAGTAGCTGGCTTATTGGCAGATACAGAAACACTATCTGACATATTGCTTTACCACGTTTTAGCGGGAAATGTGACATCTGATACGGCAATTACAGTCGCGCAGTCAAATAGCAGCTTAATCACCATGGAGAATACTGATAACGTTGCCTTATCTTATGTGGACTCAACGTTGTTTGTTAATAATGCGTCAGTAGTGACAACAGACGTCATGGCAGACAACGGTACAATCCATGTGTTAGATACAGTAATCATGCCTCCAGTAGAAAAAGGGGAGCCTACTCAAAGCATTGTTGATGTTGCGGTAGCTGATGATCGTTTCACTACACTTGTTGACGCTCTAACTGCAGCTAACCTAGTTGATGTTTTGGCGAATGAGGAAAGTACATTCACGGTATTTGCACCAACGAATGATGCTTTTGACAAAATTGATAGTGCAGCGTTGAACGCGCTATTGGCTGACACTGAAGCGCTAAGAGAAGTATTGTTACAACACGTTATCACTGCTGAAGTTAACTCTGTGAGTGCCTACTCATTAAACGGAACAAATGTTGGAACTGCTTCGGGAAATGACGTAGGTATTTTAATAGATGCAAATACAGGCTCATTACAATTTGGTGGTGCAAACGTAATAATAACGGACATATATACTACAAATGGCATTATCCACGTTATTGATACTGTAGTGGTAGAACCATAAGGTTTAAATCAAGTTTAGGCGGGAGCTAGCTTTACGTTTACACTTATTACTAAAGCCGAAGTGCTTATTATACAAGTACTTCGGTTTTTAGCTTTTTGTAACCACCTACTTTACATTTGATATGCTACCAAATTTTTAATCTGCCTCTGTAGCCCTTTGGTCTTTGATACTATCAGCTTTGCCATCATTAGCTTCTGCGCCAGACGCAGGCTCTTCCGGTACTAAATTCTCTCTGTCGGCTTTACTAATATATTTTTCTTTCTTCTTGGGATTTCGCTTTTCGTTACGCTTTTTTGCTTTGCGTTTAAGTGTTTCGTTAATTTTCTTTTTTCGATTCATTTTTGCGGGCTACCAAGTCTAAAGATCAATGGCATTATAATGCTAATGTAGCGTAATGGTAATGAACTTTTCACTTTACAGTTAATCAAAGAATAGACTAATCTTTAAAATAAGATTGAATACTAACAAAACAGCCCCACTTAAATAGATAGTGAATTGTTTGAGTTAATTATGAAAAAAACCTCATTGTTTCTGTTAATTGTTTTTGTCAGTAATTTTATTACTGCTTTAGCTTTTGCACAGGCTGACATTAATGAGGCCGCGGCAGAACGCTATAGTCAAACATTTAACCAACAACTAACACTGAACAGTGCAGCTAGCCAAAATCTAATAAATCTAGTTGAGCAAATCAACAGCGAATCAAATGATGATTTTGAACAAGACTCACATTTAGCGCATAGCTCAAGTTTAATAGCGAAACGTAATGCCATTGCTCCTCTTTCGTTTTTAAACGATTCCTCCAGTGCAACCAAACATCTATATTACATTGCAAGAGCACCACCTCACGTCATTGACTAAAAATCAAACTTTTAAAACTACAAACATATTTTAATTAGTCAAATTGCACTCTAAGAGTGCGAGAGGTAAGCAATGAAAGAATTACAATTATATAATGTTGATCAAAGTGACAACGTTTTTATTCACGCTCTTGATAAAAAATTAACAATTACATCTCCAGCCACAGAAGTTTTTAATGACTTTCAGGAGCATGAGCCTGTAAAAGTAAATGGTGACGTAAAGGCAAAAGATGCTTTGATTTTAATGAAAAGAGCAGATACTGAAATGAAGCTTGTTGTATCTAGTCATGGTGATTTTTTAGGGTTGATTAGTAGCAATGAGCTCAATGAGCAAAATATTATCTCTGAGGTATCTCGTGGAGTTAGTAGGGATGACGTGTTAGTCCAAGATTTGATGATATCTAAGTACAAGTTACATGCCTTTGACTATGAAGAACTATCACGCGCTAATGTAAGCGATGTTGTCTCTTCGTTACGTAACTATGGTTTGAGGCACTGTTTAGTGGTTGAGAGAAACCAACATCAAATTAAGGGTGTTATATCGGCTAATGATATTGCGAGAGCCTTGCAAGTACCTTTGAGCTTAAACGAAAGATCCTCATTTGGGCACCTGTATAACGCTATTGCCAATCATTAATTAATAAATAGAGTAAAAGTAGGATTGTCTACTTTTACTCTGGTTTAGCATAGCCGTTTTATTCTCTGAATGTTAATACCATAGATTGCAATTTGTCTGTTCTATTGGTTATTTCCGAGCTTGAATTTAAAACCGATTCCGCTTGCTGTAAATTGTTCTGAGATGCATCGCTAATGTTAACAATGTTTTTACTGATTTCTTGTGAAACTAAGCTTTGTTCTTCTGTGGCTGTGGATATTTGCATGGCCAAATCTGCAATTTCTGCTATTGATTGATAAACATCTTGAACCATTTTCTGAGATTGTTCAGCCTTAAGTACGCAAACATCCGCTGAATCCTTTCCTTTATCCATCATGTCCGACCAAGAAAGTAGAACAGATTGAATTTCAGATATAGATTTTTGAATCTGCTCTGTCGCTCCATGGGTCCGGCTAGATAGCGCCCGAACTTCATCAGCAACAACGGAGAAACCTCTGCCGTGTTTTCGCCTGCTCGTGCCGCTTCGATAGCAGCGTTTAGCGCCAGTAAGTTTGTTTGGTCAGCAATACCTTGAATCTCTTGCATGATATCGCCAATTTTTTCTGCCTCACTAGCTAACTCTGTGGCAGAGTTTGCCGACTTGGATACTTCCGCGGCTAGTATATTAACTTGTACCATGGTTTCACCCATCACTGAGCTAGCTGTTTCACAATTCTTGTGGGCAAATTTGACTCTGTCATTTGTGCTCGTTGTATTTTTAGCGACTTCCTCTATGGTTGCCACCATTTCCTCTACGGCGGTAGCGACTAAATGTAGCTCTTCCGTTTCACGCTCTACGCCGTCTTTAGAGGTATTGGCAGCCTGTTGAAGCTCAACTGTTTTTTGATTTAGCTCAGCGCTATTGTCAACTACACGACCCAAAATCGTTTTTACCTTTCCTTGCAAAATCTTATTCCGAAAATCGAAAGGGCTTAAGGTGCCGTTACCGGAATATATCAATCGAGAAATGCTATCTAATTCTTCTTTCGCTTTTTGACTGGCTTTAGGAATATCAACGAGTTCTTGCTTAAATAATACAAATGGACTCACAACAAAGCCAAGTACAAAAGCCGGGTGTAATGTAGCTAAATAAGCAAATAACAGGGTTACTAACCCAAAAAGTATCAGGCGAGTCTTGTAGCTATCGAACGGCCGAGTCACTGATTTTCCTGCTCTAAGCGAGTTATAAGCAGATTGGGCCTTCACTTTAAGTTCAGGTTTTAAATTGGTGCGGACAGATTGAAAGCCAATAACCTGTTTGTTTTCATAAATAGGCGTTACAAAAGCATCTACCCAATAATAGCGACCATCTTTACAGCGGTTTTTTACAGCACCTCGCCAAGAACGGCCAGCCTGTACGCTATTCCAAAGGTCCGCAAATGCTTCTTTTGGCATATCTGGGTGTCTAACAATATTATGATTCTTACCGACCAGCTCACTATACTCAAACCCGGCAACTCTACAAAAAGCAGGATTTGCATAAGTTATTACGCCACGAAGGTCTGTGGTAGAAACTAATTCTTCAGATTCGGCAAAACCGACTTCTTTATCAATGATGTCTGCATTTCGTTTATTCATAAAAATTAAATATTTGGCTTTAAGAAGTTTAGGTTAAACCAAAGTGTAGACTTTTTTTAGGATCTTGCAGACAATCACTAATAATTACAGATTACAATTATTGCTTAATTGGACCCCTGTGTACTTAGACTATTAATCTAATTCATGTATTTTTATAACTAATCATCATTTTTAATTTCCTATTTAAACCGCAACTATGATTTGCGCAAAAAAAGCGCAGTTAAGTACAAAAATTAAAATAATCATAAGTACGAACATATAAGAAAGGGGAAGAGTGATGTTAAGGAACTCTAAAATAGCAATTGCAGTGCAAATTGCGTTGTTAAGTTCAGTAGTGCAAGCAAAAGATACAAAATTAGAAAAGTCAGACAAAGTTGATTCAGGCTTAGAAAGAATCACGGTAACTTCAAATAAGCGTATTCAATCCATTCAAGATATTCCAACCTCCATACTAGCCTTTTCAGGTGAAACTCTCGAAGAAAATAACATCAGCAACTTGCTCGACATGTCGGAGAGTCTGCCAAACGTACATATCGCGGAAACTTCTAGTAGTAAACGAATTGTAATACGAGGAATTGGCTCTGGTACAAATGCGGGATTTGAACAATCTGTTGCTATGTATAAAGACGGTATCTATCTTGGCAGGGGTCATCAAGCTAAATTTCCATTGTTAGACATGCAGCGTGTGGAATTAATAAAAGGTCCACAAGCAATAATGTTTGGTAAAAACGCAATAGGAGGTGCAATTAGTATGATTACTCATTCGCCAACTGATGAGTTTGAAGGCGCAGTAAACCTCGGTTTAGGTTCTGAAAATGAACGGAGGCTATCTGCAATACTTAATTTACCTTTAACGAGCGATGTGGCGTTACGTTTTGCTGCATTTAGTCACCAAGATGATGGTTACCTTTATAATCAAGCTAGAGATGAAGACGAGGTTTCAAATAACTCAAAAGGATTTAAGTTGGCTGCCAAATGGGCAATAAACGACGAGTTAAGTTCAGAGTTTAGATTTGAAAGTGGTAATTTCGAATCAAAAGGCTCTAGGTATCAATATATAGTGGATACCGAGAATAGAGACGCACAAATTGCCGACGCTCCAGCAAATCCAAATAATGTTGGCTACCGAAGCTTCTTATTGTCCGATATGGGCGGCTTAGATTATGTAAGTTCTGTGTCTGGTTCACAACACCCAGAGGGTTTAGACGAACGAAATGATACTGACATGAGCAATGCTTCACTGCAGTTTACTTATGTCAAAAGTGGTTATGAATTTCAGTCAATTACTACCTTTAGCGAATATGATTGGAGTGCTGTTTTTGATGCGGATTATTCAGAGGTTTCTTTAATCAAACAGACTTATATAGAAGATTTTGAGCAGTTTAGTCAAGAGTTTAGAGTTTCATCACCTTTAGGTGAAACCTTAGAATATGTTGCCGGTGTTTATTTTGCTTCCAATGAGTTAACTCATCCAAATGATGTGTTACTAGGTGCATCAATATTGATTCCAACTTTGCCGGGTACTTCAATAGGTACCAATGCTTTATTCGAGCAAGAACAAACCAGCTACTCGGGTTTTGCTTCATTAGGTTGGAACTTTGACAACAATTGGAAAGCGACATTTGGATTACGCTACCAAAATGAGGAAAAAGAAGTTTCTAGTGAACAGGGCGTTTATGCACTTTTTGAAGCCAATACACCAATAGAAGTACAAGGCTTTGCCACTGCAGCTGCGCCTTTGTTGGCGACAAGTTTAGCTGGTTCGGGCCAACATAAATTTGAAACCTCTCGCTCAGAGTCACACTTGTCACCTAGCTTAAGTCTAGAATATAGAGGCTTTCAAGACACAATGATGTTCGCTTCAGTAAGTCAGGGAGTTAAAGCGGGTGGCTTTGATGGTTCGGGACTCAACTCCTCAATGGGAAATTCACCTGACGCGGAGTCTGGGTTTGAATATGATGAAGAGGAGGCAACTAATTTTGAATTTGGAATAAAGTCTCAAGTGATAAAAAACAAACTAGAACTTAATGCAACTATATTTAATACTAATTATGAAAACCTTCAGGTGTCAGAGTTTAATGGTAATGCGTTTATAGTAAAAAATGCGGCTGAAGCGACGGCAAAAGGCATTGAAATTGATTCACGCTGGCATATTAGTGATGCGTTTGAATTTCAGATGTCAGTTGCATTGTTAGATTTTAAATATGATAAATATGAGGGAGCGTCGCCAACAGTAAAACAAGCTGAGCTTCTTGGTTTGGATACGCAAAACTTAAGTGGTCAAACAGGAGCTTATGCCCCTGATTATTCTGGAAACTTAACATTAAATCACCATACAACAGTAATGGGGAACTATCAGTTGAAAACAAGCTTGTCAGTGGCCTTTACTGATGATTTTTACTTAGAGCAGGATCTTGATCCTATTGCGGTACAAAAAAGTTACCAAAAGATAAATGCGAGAATAGAGCTAACTCACCCAAATGACCTGTTCTCAATTGCGTTGTTTGCAAAAAACATTTCAGATGAACAAACTTATTCGTTAGCAAACGATGTGCCGGTAATAAGTTACGCTCATCGTTTCTTAGTAGAGCCGCCTCGAAGTATTCACTTGCAAGCTTCGTATCGATTCTAGTGTTATTAGCGAGGCAGGTCTAGTTGTTCAGCAATGGCAAATAGTTTGTCTCGCATCCACCGGTTCACCAGATCATGGTCTGATTGTTTATGCCAATACATATGGACAGGTAAAACGGGCACAGAAAATGGCAGAGGGACAACACAAACGGGCATTTTTTCTTTTAAAATATTGGCATAGGCATTTGGCATCGTGAGCAACATATCGCAACGACTAATAACACTGGTTGCTGCAAAAAAGTGCTCGCATTGCAAAACAATGTTTCGTCTAGTTCCTAATTTAGCGAGTGTAATGTCCACTAAGTCTACGGCTGAGTCTTTCAGCGTCACCAACACATGTTTTGCCTCAACATACTGTTCAAGAGTTGGCTTTTTTAATATTGGGTGATCCTGCCTACAAATTAACGAAAAGCTCTCATTACAAACCAATTCATGATGAATATTTTCACTAGTTGGCGTAAGGACGTCGATAACAATATCTAACTCACCTTGCTCCAGTGCATGCTCCATTTCAACACGGCTAGTTTGTCTGCTATGAACGGTAATTTTTGGCGTGTTTGTCACTAGATCTGTTATTAGATCGGGAAAAAAAATAGATTCAAGAATATCTCTAAAACCAAACTTTATATTTCTAGAGTGATTGCGGATATCAAAATCAGATTGAGGCATCAAGGTAGAATTAAGTGCCGTTAAAGCCTTTTCAATTTGAGGGAAAATGTTTTGACAATAAGCCGAAGGAACCATTTTTCTGCCATGGCGAATGAATAACGGATCGTTAAACCTATCTCTTAGGCGAGCCATTGCATGACTAACGGCAGGTTGTGTTAAATGTAGCTTTGTTGCCGCTGCGGTAATAGAGCCTTCTGTGTATACCGCTCTGAGCACTATAAACAAATTTAAGTCAATTTTACTATGAAGCATATTTATAGTATTCCATGAAATTACATCACTTTTATTAGTCTTGTTGATATTTAAACTGAAGTCAATATTACTTTTAACGACGAGATAAAAAAATGACACAAGACTCAATAAACCAAGATATTAGTAAAATGACGATAGGAGCCGACAAATTCAAAATCCCTATGCCACCTCAGTTTGACGATCTAAAGAGTCAACAGCTGTACGAAAAACAACGCTTAGCCGCTAGTTTTAGGGTGTTTTCACTAAAGGGGTTTGATGAGGGGTTAGCTGGCCATATTTCACAGCGTGATTGTATTGATGAGGATACATTTTGGGTTAACCCACTGGCGATGCATTTTTCAAAAATTAAAGCATCTGATTTAGTGCGCGTTGATCACAGTGGGAAAATAGTTGAAGGCAACTTTGCAATTAACAATGCAGCTTTTGCTATTCATTCTAGGATTCATGCTGCTAGGCCAGACGTAAAAGCTATAGCTCATGCTCACACAACCTTTGGTAGAGCATTTTCCTCGTTGGGGCAACTACTAAAGCCTATTTCTCAAGATGCATGCCTATTTTATGAAAATCATGGCTTGTTTGAAGAGTTCACGGGGGTTGTCGCAGAGCTCGATGAGGGCGATCAGATAGCGAGGGCTTTAGGTGATTATACGGCTGTTATATTGCAAAACCATGGTTTATTGACGGTAGGAAAAAGTGTTGATGCGACGGTAGCGACCTTCTGCTCAATGGAGGCATGTTGCCAAAGCCAGTTACTAGCACAAGCTGCTGGAGACGTGAAATTAATAGACCATGAAGTCGCTTTAAAAACCAGACAGGCGAATGGTGCAGATATTGTCACTTGGGGAAATTTTCAACCTATATATCAAGTGATTGAAAATCAGGATGACAGTTTTCTAGAGTAAAATATTGATTATTAGGCGGTTTTCAGAGGAGAGTGAACAATGAAACCACAGACGGTTAACGACTTGAGTATAGATGTAGCATTAATTCAAACTGCACGAGATATCGCGAAATTAGACGCATCGTGCATTGATGAGAAAAATTTACCTGCCAGTTTATATGATGCTGTTTCACAAGCATCAGAGAACTTCCCTAATGAGATTGCAATTAAGTATATATTGGATGGTGACTGTTTATCCCAAGACCAGATCCCGTTTAGCAAAAAAGTCATTCACCATATTTTTAGAGTTTTTAAAAATAGTAATGTGGCGAACCCTTACAGGGAAATAACTTATAGAAATTTGGCTGAACAAGTTACGCAACTCGCGAATGGGCTACGTTCTTTAGGCATTCAGAAGCGTGATGTTACTTCTTTAGTGATGCCAAACTTTCCTGAAGCTTATATTTCGTTATGGGGAGCGGCGACAGCGGGAGTTGTCAGTCCTATCAATCCTCTTTTGGACTCGTCTATTATCCGAGAAATAATGCTTGCCTCAAAAACCAAGGTAATTATTGCACTTGGCCCGGTACCTGGCAGTGATATTTGGGAAAAAGTATTAGAAATAAAAGACCATATTCCAAACTTGAGAGCCGTAATTAGTGTTTTTGGCCCGTCGATTCCAGTTGGCAAAACAACAAAGTTCAGATCATTAGCTTGATGGATTTGTTAAGCACACAGAATAGGGAGTTTTTGGATTTTGATCCTCCAAGCCAACAAGATACTTGTGCTTATTTCCATACTGGAGGCACGACAGGCTTACCAAAGTTAGCAAAGCATAGCCATTTAAACCAATTAACAAATGGAGCGCAGGTCAATTTAATTTCTCCTGCTGAGCCCGGCGACACTATTTTTGTTGGCTTGCCTATTTTCCACGTAAATGCAGCGGTAGCAACAGGTATCGCGCCTATAATGAATCGCTCTAAAATATTACTGGCTAGCCCAGCAGGGTATAGAGGTAAAAATATTATTTCTCACCTGCCCGATTTAATTGAGGGTTTTCAAGTCGGCTTAATGATGGCTGTACCAACTGTTTATTCGAGTTTATTACTGGAGCTCGAGAAAAATTCGTTAGCAAGTGAAAAATTGCAATCATTAAAGTTGGCTATCAGTGGCGCGGCTCCCTTGTCTAGCGAGCTAAAAAAGCAATTCATAAGTAAGTCTGGAGTTAACTTAATTGAAGGTTACGGGCTAACAGAAAGCTCATCAGTTTGTACATTAATGCCGGTAAAAAATATCAACAAAAAAGAGTCTGTGGGTTTGAAAATACCTGGTATGACATTAAAGATACTAAGTTTTTCAGAGCAAAATAACGAAGTAATGGAATGTTCAAACGATCAAGTGGGTGAAATAGTAATAAATGGCAATAACGTATTTAGCGGATATGTAGAGAATATTCATAATGAGAACCTGTTTGTAGAGTATGAGGGCCGTCGTTATATTAGAACTGGCGATTTAGGCTCATTAGATGAACATGGTTATCTGTCTTTGGCGGGCCGTCAAAAAGAAATAATTATTCGAGGGGGTCACAATATCGATCCAAAAATGATTGAAGACATAGCGTATCAGCATCCACTTGTGTCATTAGCTGCCGCAGTCCCTAAGCCTGATACATATGCTGGTGAGGTTCCCGTTCTTTACGTAACGCCTACGAGTGATTCAGATAAAGAAAGGCTGCAGAAAGAAATTACTGTATTTATGAAAGATAGGACGCCTGAACGCGCTGCTATACCAAAAGAAGTATTGGTAATTGGTGAAATGCCATTAACGGCAGTGGGTAAAATATTTAAGCCAAAACTAGTCTGTGACCAAATTACAGCGGTTATCAATGCTCACTTGACTGATATTCTAAAGAGTGAAGATTATATAGTGCAAACCTCACCAACAAAAAAACGGGGAATATTCTCGGTTATTCATTTGCAAGCATATTTAAGTAAGGAGCTTGTTGAAAAGGTTGAGGATAAATTGACACCATTTGCTTTCCAGTATCAAATAGAAATTCAAAATAATAATAAAAGCACTCATATAGAGGCTACGACACTTTAAGGTGTAAATTTATGTCAAACTCGGTATTTATAGATTTGTTATTACCTTTTTCTTTAGCATTAATAATGTTTGGAATGGGCCTAGGTTTAACGAAACAAGATTTTAGTAGGTTATGGCAGACACCTAAGTCTGTATTTGTAGGCTTAATTGGCCAACTTCTATTGTTACCGCTTTTGGCATTACTAATATGTATATTATTTGAACTGCCAGCCCCTTTGGCCGTTGGCTTGATGATTTTGGCAGCTAGTCCGGGGGGCACCACTTCCAATGTATTAAGCCAGCTAGCGAATGCCAATTTGGCATTGTCAGTAACGCTAACGTCTATTTGTACACTAGTTTGTGTTTTCTCTACTCCTTGGATAATCCACTTTTCACTACAATATTTTGTTAGTACAGGGGCGCCTGAATTTTCACTTTTAGGCACATCTATGGGACTGATCTTGATTACGCTGCTGCCTGTGTTGGTGGGGATTTGGGTTCGTCAAACTTACTCTAGCTTTGCTATACGATACGAAGTCTATTTTCGTCGATTTTCATTAGGGTTTATGATCACAATGATTTTAGCTCTTTTAATAAAAGAACGAGAGATGCTAGTAGATGCGTTTCAACAAGTGTTTTGGGCTTGTATGGCACTCAGTCTAGGTTCAATTTTACTAGGTGTTTTAATTGCTAAAGTAACTAAAATGTCAGATAAAGATGCAGTGACATTAGGCATAGAGGTGGGAATACAAAATGCGACAATGTCTATCTTAATCGCAATTAGCTTCTTGCACGAACCAACGTATGCTATCACCGCAAGTGTTTATGGCTTATGTATGTATTTAGCACCTCTACCACTTATTTTTTGGTATAAAAATAAACTTAAAAAGGGCATAGCGGTTAGCAGTTAAAACGCTAACCTTATTTGATCTCGCAACCAGGCAATTGCCTCGTCATCCTCTGTATTTTGATGCCAATATAAATGAGTCTTCACGGGCGGCAAGGGTATTGGCATTCGACAAATCATTAAGGTGTCGTCAACGAGTTGCCTAGCCAAAATTCCCGGAAGTGTAAGTAGATAATTACTGCCCTTAAGAAACTCTTTTGCAGTGCTATAGCTTTGGCAACGAACGTCAATTTCTCTATTTTCACCAAGCTCTAATATAGCGAAATCCTCAAGGACCTTTCCGGTCGCTCTACTAGAAACACTTACATGTGGACAATTTAAATATTGCTCAGTAGATAAGGAGCCTCCACTGTTGTGGTGTTTAGACATAAGAACACAATATTCGTCACTAGATAGCTCCAAGTGTTTAATTGGCAGTTTTTTCGGTAAGGCAATGTCGATTGCTACGTCTATCTGTTTTGTTGCTAGATGGCGAGACATCTCGTGCCTACTCAATTTGACGCTGGTTATTTTTATTTTAGGTGCTTGTGCTGTTATACGTTGATAAATTTTAGTTAGGACAAGTGGTTCTAGGGCTTCTGGCATTGCAAGTTTAAACGTCTGTTTTGAAGAAGATAAACTAAATTCTCCACAGGATTGAAGTATACGCCGCAGTTGATTTAACGTTTCAATTAGCTGAGGAGCCATGCGTTCGCACGCCGTTGTCGGTTGCATTTGGCTGCCTTGACGGATAAACAAGTCATCGCTGAGAGCCGTACGTAATCGCTTAATTGCATGGCTTACCGCTGAAGGGCTAATAAATAGCGATTTAGCTACTAAAGTCATGTTTCGTTCTAAATATAGAGTTTCAAAAACCTTAAGTAGATTTAAATCTAATTGTTGAATTGTCTTTGTATCTAACATACGCCTCTTCAGAGTTTACTAGTGTGAATTAAATTCATACTATGCTATCAGTTAAGTTCACTTCATTCATCTTTGTATTTGTTTTAATCTCAATGAATACTTTTTAACGATGATCTTAAGATCTAGGAAAATATGAACTTTGAACAGAATACAAAAAGCCAAGCCTATTTAATTAAACTAAAAGAGTTTATGAATGCTCACGTCTATCCTCTAGAGAGTGAAATTTTAAAGACGAATCAGCAACTCAATGAAACATCTGACTGGCACCAGTGGCAAGTTCCTCACCAAATTGAAGAGTTAAAAGTAAAAGCTAAAGAAGCTGGGTTATGGAATTTATTTTTGCCAGACAAAGATCTTGCTGAAGGCTTGACCTGTTTAGAGTACGCACCATTGGCAGAAGAAACTGGTCGATTTATGTTTGCTCCAGAGATTTTCAATTGTAATGCGCCGGACACGGGCAATATGGAAGTACTTTATCATTTTGGTAACAAGCAACAAAAAGACCAGTGGTTAACACCATTATTAGCTGGAGATATAAGATCTGTTTTTGCTATGACTGAGCCTGACGTAGCTTCTTCTGATGCAACAAATATGGAAGCAACTATAGAAACTTCGGGATCTAATCTAATTTTGAATGGTAAAAAGTGGTGGACGACGGGATTAGGTCACCCCAATGTAAAGATTGCTATTTTCATGGGATTGTCGAATCCCGAAAATGATAAGCATAACCAACACTCCATGGTTTTAGTTCCATTAGATACAAAAGGGGTAAAAATCAAACGAATGCTAAGTGCTTATGGCGATTTTGATGCCCCTTATGGTCATGGCGAAATAGAATTTAATGACGTTATTGTACCTAAAGAAAACCTTATTATGGGGTTAGGCAAAGGTTTTGCTATTGCTCAGGGGAGATTAGGGCCTGGTCGTATTCATCAT
The DNA here is from genome assembly GCF_009728465.1 of Psychrosphaera haliotis. Classification (GTDB taxonomy): domain Bacteria; phylum Pseudomonadota; class Gammaproteobacteria; order Enterobacterales; family Alteromonadaceae; genus Psychrosphaera; species Psychrosphaera haliotis. The sequence goes on along the minus strand of NZ_WOCD01000005.1, from coordinate 90,576 downwards.
TGTATGAGAGCGATTGGTGCGGCTGAGCGATCATTAGAGTTGATGATTAAAAGAGGATTATCAAGAGTTGCTTTTGGTAAGCCAATTATAAAGTTAGGCGGAAATTTGGAGCGAGTTGCTAAGGCCAGAATGGCTATAGAACAAGCCCGTTTATTAACGTTACACGCAGCTTGGAAGATAGATACTTTAGGCGTAAAAGCCGCGATGACGGAAATCTCAAGCATTAAGGTTGTTGTTCCAAATATGCTTCAAGAAGTAACCGATATTGCTATTCAGATGTTTGGCGGCGCGGGTGTTGGCTCTGATTATCCAATAGCTAGTTTTAACCAAATGGGTCGTATTTTAAGATTGGCAGACGGTCCAGATGAAGTGCATATGGGTATGGTTTCTAGACTTGAATTGGCAAAATATAAATAGGTATTGCGTATGAGATATTTAATTACCGGTGGGGCTTCGGGGCTGGGGAAGTCGCTCGCAATAAGTATAGCTAATCAAAAAAAGCCAAATACAAAAATTTGTATAGCCGATATCCATAGCGCAAGGGCTAATGAAACTGTGCAGCACTTGATGCACTTGGGTGTAGAGGCGTTCTATCAACCTTGTGATATAACGGAAATAAGTGATATTCAAACACTTAGAGTTGCCCTTTCAGAGCGGTGGCAAGGTGTTGACGTCATTTATAATAATGCAGGTGTTGCTACTGGTGGTTCATTGGAAAGTGAATCGATAGAGCAGTGGCAATGGATATTGGATATAAACTTACTTGGGATGGTAAGAATAAGCCAAGTTTTTTTAGATGATTTTAAACAGCAAGGTCATGGTTATTTTGTAAATATTGCATCGCAAGCTGGTTTAACACCGATCCCTTTAATGAGCAGCTATAACGCCGTAAAAGCAGCAGTAGTTGGCTTGTCAGAAACAATGAAACTGGAGCTCAGCCAGTATAATGTTGATGTCAGTGTTGTGTGCCCTAGCTTTTTTAAGACTAACCTAGAAGAGTCTTTGCGTACCACTGAGCCGTCAGTACGAAAGTTCATGTCAAAGGTATTTGATCGAGCAGAAACTTACCTCTCAACAAATTGCGGATAAAGTTGTTACCCAAGTTGAACAAAAGCGTTTCTTAATCATCACTCACAAAGAGGGCATTAAAGCCTTTCGTCTTAAACGATGGTTACCGAATCAGTTATATATAAAAATTTTGTTAAAACAAACGGCTGGCTTTTTAAAAAATAACAGTAAGAAGAGATAAGTCATGGATAAAAGCATTATAGACAAAGGCAACGATGTAAGGGCTGGTGAAGAGTTACCTCTTTCGACTGTGAATGTTTGGTTAAAAAGTGAAATAGCCGATTTAAGTGGAAACGCAGAAGTCACTCAGTTTTCCGGAGGGGCTTCTAACTGGACCTATTGTTTAGATTACCCTGATAAATCCTTAATATTGCGTCGCGCACCTAAAGGCACTAAGGCTAAAGGTGCCCACGATATGGGACGAGAGTTTAGGTTGCAGTCGGCATTAAAACCTGTTTATAAGTATGTACCGAATATGATTGCTTTTTGTGAAGATGAGAGCGTTTTAGGTACAGACTTTTATGTAATGGAAAAGTTAACAGGAATTATTCCAAGAAAAAATTTACCTAGAGGTTTGGCAACAAGCAAGCTACAAACTGAACAACTTTGTAAAAACGTTCTAGATTGCCTTATAGAGTTACATCAAGTTGATTATAAAGCAGCAGGTCTCGAGCATTTAGCTAAAGGGGATGGATATATAAAGCGACAAGTTCAAGGTTGGAGTAGCCGGTATCGTCAGGCAAAAACATGGAATGTTCCTAGTGGGAATTGGATCATGGAATGGCTAGAAAACAATATGCCAGCGCGGGAAACTATTTGCTTAACTCATAACGATTTTCGCTTTGACAATGTAGTACTAGACCCCGCGGACTACACAAAAGTTGTTGGAGTATTAGACTGGGAACTAGCTACCTTAGGTGATCCGCTCATGGATTTAGGAAATACTTTAGCCTATTGGGTAGAGCCGGGTGACGATTTTCTTGCTCAAGCTACTAGACGTCAACCTACACACTTAGAGGGAATGTTGACTCGCAACGAAGTAATTGAATATTACACAAGAAAAATGGGGCTTAAAGTTGATGACTTCACATTTTACGAAGTTTATGGACTGTTTCGATTAGCTGCGATTGTTCAACAAATTTATTTTCGCTATCACAACGGGCAAACAGATAACCCGGCGTTCAAAAATTTCTGGATATTTGTTCATTATTTAATGCATCGCTGTAAAAAGGCAATTAAAAAAAAGGGTAAATAACAGTGTCTACGATTTATTTAATTAGGCATGGGCAAGCAAGTGCTAAATCGGAAAACTACGATTGCTTATCTGCGTTAGGTGAAGAGCAGTCTCAATTGCTAGCGCCTCATTTAAAAAGTTGTGTTGGCAATCTCAAAATTATTGTTCGCGGTGACATGCAAAGACACCTACAAACAGCGGCGCACTTTGAAAACTTATTAGAAACAGGAAGTGCAGAAATAAGAATAAACCCTGGTTGGAATGAATATGACCACCAAGACATTTTGGCCGCTTATAACCCACAACTAAGAACACCAGCAGGTATTAAAGCCTATCTTGAAGCCAACAAGCTTACCAAAAAGGAATTTAAGAGTGTGTTTTTAGATGCGATGAAGCAATGGTTAGATGGCAACTCATCAACAACCTATGCTGAATCTTGGATACAGTTTAAGGCTAGAGTGCTAAGCAGTTTTGAGGATATTAGGCTAAACGGAAACGGTGACATTGTTGTATTTACGTCTGGAGGCCCAATAAGTCTAATAACAAGCCATTTGCTAGGCTTGCCGCACGAAAAATTTATGAATATAAACTGGAGTTTAGTAAATGCAGGTGTAACTAAAATTTTAGTTAATTCTAAAACTGGCCATTGCACACTGTCGTCTTTAAATGAGCATAGTATTTTTGATGTTGAGTCGACAAGAAACAGGATAACTTACACCTAGTTTGAAGATTGAGAATTTGTAAAGAGACCAATCAAAACATAAGAGAATAATAATGATAAGAAAAAACATTTTGATTACAGGGGCTAGTTCGGGTTTGGGTATGGGAATGGCCCTTGAATTCGCGAAGCAAGGAGCAAATTTAGCACTTTGTGCCAGACGAATAGAGCGTTTAGAGGAGCTTAAGGAAACACTTTTAAATGTTAACCCAAACATTAATGTGTATTTAGCAACATTAGATGTTAACGACCACGAGCAGGTTTTTAGTGTTTTTGAAAACTTTAAAGTATCAATGGGACAAATTGACCGAGTGATCATAAATGCAGGGATGGGCAAAGGGGCGTCAATAGGCACAGGTTACTTTGAGGCAAATAAACAAACAGCGGAAACTAACTTTGTAGCTGCATTAGCGCAAAGTGAAGCTGCGATGACTATTTTTAGGAAACAAAATGCGGGTCATCTGGTTACAATCTCTTCAATTAGTGCAGTTAGAGGCTTTAGACGAGCAATGACGGTTTATGCTGCAACTAAAGCTGCAATTACCTCTTTGAGTGAGGGAATAAGAATAGATGTAATGAATACGCCTATAAAAATAAGTTGTATACACCCTGGTTTTATCCGCACAGAAATCAATGAAAAGGTGAAGAATGTACCTTTTATCGTTGACTTAGAAACGGGTTGTAAGGCACTTGTTAAATCAATAAACAAAGAGCCAAAAAATAGCTATGTACCATCCTGGCCATGGTCAATTTTGCATTGGGTATTGAGAGTTGCGCCGCTTTCTGTAATAAAAAAAATGAGCTGATATTCGTGTGTGCCTGCTAAATCCAAAAGAGGGTTTAACAGGCATTTAAATGTTTGCTACCAAGAGCCATACATTGCGTTAGGTAGTAAAATAAGGTCACCTTTTGATTTAGCTATCAAGTCTTGAACATTCACTTTGTGTTGAACAACACCACGAAAGTCTTCGATATTATCACCAATTTGCATCAATATAGTTTGATTAGAGAATTGGCTACTACGCTTGCCTTTAGAGGCATAACAACTTGCTGTGCCTTGTTCAATTTGCTGGCGACGTAAGTCCTTATCATTTTTTATATGTTGATGATCAATTGCTTTCTTATCTGCGGCAGTTCTTCCTATTAAACAGGTGTTTTCAGCAGACACAGGTAAGCCAAGGCTTCGCATGTTTTGCCATGTGTGAGCGTCTAACTTTCTATCGCGATTAGTAATCAAGGCTAGTTTTCCGCCCTTTGCTATTACTGTATCAATAAACTCTTTTACGCCAGGGACTAACGTCGCTTTTTCTGAACGAACCCAGTTTGCCCAAGACAACGGAGTATAGTTACTGCCTGTGCGATCGAGGTTTGCCTGGTAAGCGCTATTGTCTAAAACCGTTTCATCAATATCCATAACTACCGACCATGAGCCATTCGGTAAGTCACGAACGTTCAAATGTTTACTTGCTTGTTGATAAATTGTACTTGTTAAATAGGCGTACTCTTTACTTGTTGTATGCCACTTTACTGAGTTTGTCAGCTCACGTTTTTCTTTAGTTAGTTTTAATGAAACGGCACAATGGTCGCTTAACATCGCCTTTGGATCCATATTTTTATATGAAGCTACACTCGCTTTTTTGGCTATGTTTGAAGACAGATTACCAACCCAAATATGATCGATAGGTGCTGGATAGTATGGATGACAACCAATTAGGTCAGCAGTTGTATTTTCTAACGTTGAGGCGCTATTGTCAGTATTTACCGTTAATTGACCGGTTAATTTATTGTAAGGCGCTGAAAGTCTGTGATTAAAGTCACCAACCATGACATAAGGAAGCCCTGCTTTTTCTTTTGACTCGACCCAGCTATCTAAAATAGGAGCCTGTTTAGAGAACACTTGGCAAGATCTTGAATCTGAACGACTATAATCATCAACAAAACAGCCACTTTTCATATGAACATTTAATATCGATAAAAGGCCATGCGGAGACTCAATGGTAAGCTCAAGACCGTAACGTAAGCCTCTCGAATCTAATGCAAGTTCAGGTAGAGATTTAACTTGTTGTACCTCAATTCCTTTTCGTACTGCAAAGCCGACCTTTTGTTGACTAGACATGCGGCCAGACTCTCTGCATTTGTATGATTCACTGTCTGGTCTATCAGAAATAAAGACTTGCCAGTTTTCTTTAGGGAATATCTGTTCAATTGCTTCTTTTGATGCGACTTCCTGCAATCCTACAACGTCAGTGTTTAATGACTGTGCGTAGGCTTTCATTTCGTTAAGTTCACTCTCGCTTCTTGGCCTACAACCGTCACTAATTGGATATGCTAAGTGTTCGATATTCCATGAACTAATTGTTAATTCTTTGTTTCCCATACTTGAAGAGGCGGCGTTCGGCATAGTTTCTGGTGCTGGTTTAGCGATGGCAGAATACGCACCAAAAAGAAGAGCAATTGCAGTTAAATGTTTCAATTTAGTTCCTTAAAAAAAGTAATTGGCTAGTGAGATCTAAAATCATCGGGTTGCCCCTGATAAGTCTCTATTTTTGTTATGTCCATTTTATAAGCTGAAGTGCCTACAATATCTTCAAATAAACCTTGCTGTAGAATACCACTGAAACTGTACGCCTGTTCTAAACTAGAACTGGTAAAACCCGGCGTTAATCTAGCAAAGATAATTTGATTTGGTGGAGGGGGTGGAAAATGTATGCAAGCGCCGTAATAAGGCACAATAAAGATAAGACTTGGGGTTTTATCTTCGTGAAATTCAATTGGCACATAAAAACCGTCAATACTGACTGACTGTTGTTCAAAACTTGCAATAGTATTAGTTGAAAACATAGCATCGTGGTATTTCTCATCAGTAGAGGCTTCAATAGAACGCAAAACTTGAGCGCTGACCTGACCGATGGTTTCAGACCCTTGTGATGCAGGTTGTTGATAACGCTTAAGGATCGACTTTTCTAGTTTTGGTAATAAATCTGTCCATTTTAAACGCTGTAATGGCTGCGAATTGAACCTTTTTAATAACTCGGTTTGATCTGTCGAGTACAACAAATGTGTGCCTAACGAAGCTTTTATAGTTTCTGTTAAATTTGGAAGTTGCACATAACTTTTGCCCACAAAAAAAACACCTAAAAAGAATAAAACAACTGCGGCTATTTTCATTGATTAGAAATATTCCAGTTCAATAGATTGTAAAATGATATGTTATATCATAAGGTGTCAGCATTAGGAATTGAAGACCAATAACTCATTGGTGACAGTTTTTGCACAGGTTACACTTTTCCTTGTAAATCCAGCTTAAAAGTCTGGTAAACCCTTTGTTTGGGCTCTGTATGAGCCCAAAGCTTTTTCTTATTACCTTTCTGAAAGTCATTAAGTGTGAGTTCTTAGGTGAGTGTCACTAGGTGTGCGTCGCCAAATAGGACAAAAGCTAAATTTCAGGCACAAAAAACCGACTATTGAGTCGGTTATTGTTTTCAAAGAATGGTACCGGTGGGCGGACTTGAACCGCCACTCCCGAAGGAAACGGATTTTGAATCCGTCGTGTATACCAATTTCACCACACCGGCAGTACGTATTCTTTGATAGATTATGAATCTATTATATTTAAATCTTCAGAGCAATGGTATTGCGTTGAAGCGAGAGGATTATAACTAGCCTAATTGCACATGCAAGTTATTTGTTTATATGAAGGTTTAATTGAATAGATATTATGCAACTTGAATAAAAGGTTTTTGCAAATATGCTTTGTTGATACACTTTCAGAATTATCAGATGAAATATTTGGACGTAAATAGTTTGGAAACGAATAATAGAGCAGGTTTTTTAAACGACTGGCCGCAATGGTTTATGATTGGTTAGCCGTGATTGCGTTATCAATGTTAGTCACTATTATCAATTTAATCATTGTCTCTTACGGAGCCGATTTTGGGCTATTTGATTTGACGTCGTATGATGATCCTTCCGCTTATTTAAATGATCAAACGTGGTTTCAAGTAGAGTTAGTCTTGTGGGTTTGGCTCTTTTACGCCTGGTTTTGGCATGATGGCGGGCAAACAATTGGCATGAGAGCGTGGCGTTTAAAGTTACAGCGCTTAGATGGTCAGCCTTTAGAGCTAACAAGAAGTTTTAAAAGGGCGGCATACTCACTGTTTGGACTTGGCAATCTCATGTTGCTGGTTAATCCAAAGAAAAAGCTATCGGTTCAAGATGCATTAACAAAAACTGAGATGATAGTATTAACGAAAGAACAAAATAAGCAGATATACCTACGTGGTATTGAAGATCCCGAAGAGCGCTAATAACTGTAGCAAATAAACCGAATGCGATGGACCTTTTGGAATTGGAACATCGCATAAACGTTTCTTGTTTTTCTTCTTAGTTCTTTAGTTACTTTTGCTTTTTTGTAAGCAGGTGCAAGGATATTAAAAAGAATACAAAGGTTGGGGCAAATGCTCCTAATACTGCCGGAAGTTCATAAACTAGGGCCATTGAGCCAAACACTCTGTCCACTAAAAAGAACGAAAATCCAGTGAGAATACCGAGTATGATTCTTGCGCCCATCGTGACAGAAACGCAGAGGACCAAAAATAAACGATAACGCCAAAAGTAGCATTACAGCAACATTAAATGGCTGAAAAATCTTACGCCAAAACGCTAATTCATATCGACTCGCATTTTGACCATTATTATTGAGGTAGTTTAGATAATCGGTTAATTCAGATAGTGCCATACGCTCAGGCTTGACCGATACAATGCCAAGTTTATTAGGCGCTAAGTCCGTTGGCCAAGGTAGCTCGGCTTTAAAAGAAGTTGTAACGTCTCGGTCGTTCCATTCTTTGATTTGTACATTTGCAAGTAACCATTGGTTATTTTCAAACTTGCCAGTGTCCGCTTTTAGTTGACGCGTTAATTTTAAATCGCTGTTAAAGTCGAATACAGAAACACCAAGTAGCTCACCAGATTCTGTTACTTCCCTGATATTAACGAATGTGTCTGCTTCTTTTGCCCATATTCCTTCATCGGCTGCATATATATCACCGCCACTTATCGCTTGGGTCTTTAATTCATTCGCTTTTTTTATCGATGCAGGTACACCCCATTCAGAAAATACCATCATCGCCAGGATTAAAATTGTACTTGTTTTTAAAACGGCACCAACCACATTGCCTTTTGACAGTCCAACAGCCTGCATAACAACAAGCTCTGAACTAGACGCTAAAGCTCCCAATCCAACTAAGCCACCTATCATGGCCGCCATTGGGAAAAAGGCTTCAAAATCTTGAGGTATTAAAAACAAAGAATATAAAGCCGCTGTAACAGCCGTAAAGTCGGCACGACCGATATACTTTAATTGCTCGATAAAACGAAAAAGTGAACTTATCCCCACTAAAATACCAAGCGTAACCATGATAGAACTAATTACAGTGCGGCCTACGTAGCGCTCAATTATAGACATGCCTAACATCAATTAGCTTCCTTTCGTTGTTTACTCTTTGTGGCTAACCAGAACTGCCTTAACTTACCACCGCTAGACCTATCCCGAAGTAGCAATAACGTAGCGGTAAATATGCCAATAATATGAATCCACCATAAACCAACTGACAGCGGGATACGACCATCTTCAAGGGCTGACTTTGCTAGTAGTAGTAAAATGTAATAGGCAAAGAAAATAACAAGTCCTGGTAGAATCTTACCAAAGCGACCTTGTCTTGGGTTTACTGAGCTAAGTGGCACTGCGATTAGCGCTAAAATTGGAATGGTCAACGGAATAGCAATTCGCCACTGGAATTCCGCTTGCGCTTCAACATCATCAGAGTTCATTAATTCTATCGTGCTCTTTGCTGCTAAATTGCGACTTCTTCGCTCAACAGCTTGTTCTTCCATTAATATTTGGTATTTTGAAAAGTTAAGGCGTTGTAGGTCTGAGCGCTCATTAAAATAATAGCGGTGTCCCGCAGAGAGAATCAAATCTTGCTGGCCATTTGGCAGGTCTTGTAATTTTCCAGATTGTGCAAAAACAACGCTCTCTACACCCGATTCACTGGCTTGCGCTACAAAAACCTTTTTCATTTCTGATGTGCTGCGCTCAATGTCATGAACAAAAACAACGGAGTCGCCTTTCCCGGCTTTTTGAAATCGCCCGGCGGTAAGTGTTGATAACACGCCTTCTGCGGCAGCATTCTCTCTAACTTGGTATTCGTATTCAGCTGAAATAGGCGCTAGGTATAGAGTGATCGCACCACCAACTATTGCAAGCATAGTGGCAAACAAAAGAGCAACTCTAGCTACATACCACTCGGAAACGCCCGTCGCCTTTAAAACACTCATTTCTTGGTCAGCGTATAGTCGACCATAGGCTAGCATTACGCCTAAAAAGGCGCTTAGGGGAAGGATTACAGCCGCAAGTTGTGGGAAGCGTAAGCCAATGATTGATGCCACTAAATAACCGGGGATTTTGCCTTCTGTTGCGTCAGCTAAAACGCGAACAAAAGTTTGGCTCATGAATATACTCATAAGAACTATAAAAACCGCAAACTGAGACTTAAAAATTTCTGCAGTTAAGTAACGTAAAATTATCACTCACAAACCTTATAAAACTTGTACTTTTACTGGAATAATGCCGATTTTTGAGTAAACTTCTTATTTTCGCAAGAAATCTTTTTTATAGCAGGCTAAACTCATGCTATAACAATCGGACAACAAGCCTTTTTCTAGACTTAAACTTTTGTGCAAGGCTAGATTATAATGGTAAATCAGTGAAACACCGATAAAAATTTTAAATTTAAGTGGAATACTAAAGGTTCACTTATGTTTTTGGAGAGATCATGGAATTTAGTGTAAAAAGCGGCAGTCCCGAAAAACAACGCAGTGCATGCATTGTTGTAGGTGTTTACGAACCTCGTCGACTTTCTCCGGTAGCGGAACAGTTAGATCAAATTAGTGAAGGATATATTAGTAACCTTTTACGTCGTGGCGACTTAGAAGGCAAACCTGGTCAAGTTCTATTATTACATCATGTACCTAACGTTCTTAGCGAACGTGTATTATTAGTAGGTTGTGGTAAAGAACGTGAACTAAACGAGCGTCAATATCGTCAAATCATTAAGAAAACTATAGATACATTAAACGAAACCGGCTCAATGGAGTCAGTTTGCTTCTTAACTGAGATGCATGTAAAAGGTCGCGATACTTATTGGAAAGTTAGGCAAGCAGTTGAAGCAACCATGCATAGCTTGTATAGCTTTAACCAGCTTAAAAGCAAAAAAGACGAAGCTCGCCGTCCACTACGTAAACTTGTATTCAACGTACCTACGCGTCGTGAATTGGCGTTAGGTGAGTCTGCTATTGAACATAGTTTGGCAATATCAAATGGTTCAAAAATGTGTCGTGACGTTGCTAATATGCCACCAAACATTTGTAATCCTGCTTACCTTGCTGACCAAGGTAAAACGTTAGAAGAATTTGATAACGTATCGGTTTCTACTGTTGGCGAAAAAGAAATGGCTGAACTAGGAATGAACTCCTACTTAGCGGTTGGTCGTGGCAGTGATAATGAATCTATAATGACCATCATTGATTACAAAGGTGGTAACGAAGGCGATGCACCAATTGTCCTTGTTGGTAAAGGCTTAACATTTGACTCAGGTGGTATTTCAATTAAACCATCTGCTCAAATGGACGAAATGAAATATGACATGGGTGGAGCCGCTGGTGTTTTAGGCGCAATGCGCTCACTAGTAGAACTAGGGCTTCCTCTAAATGTTGTCGGTATTTTAGCGGGCTGTGAAAACATGCCAAGCTCAAACGCTTATCGTCCGGGTGATGTTTTAACAACGATGTCAGGCAAAACGGTAGAAGTTTTAAATACTGATGCAGAAGGGCGCTTAGTGTTATGCGACGCGTTAACTTATGTTGAACGTTATGACCCTGAGTTAGTTATAGATGTTGCTACGTTAACGGGTGCTTGTGTTGTTGCGTTAGGCAAGCACGCAACTGGTTTATTAAGCAGCCATAACCCGTTAGCGCACGAGCTATTAAATGCATCAGAGCAATCTGGTGATAGAGCATGGCGTTTACCATTATGGGACGAGTATCAAGACCAATTAGAAAGTCCGTTTGCAGACTTTACTAACTTAGGTGGTCGAGATGCAGGAACCATCACAGCTGCATGTTTCTTGTCTAGATTTACTAAGAAGTATAACTGGGCACACTTAGACATTGCAGGAACAGCTTGGGTAAGTGGAGGTCCTAATAAAGGGGCAACCGGTCGTCCAGTTCCTATGCTTACACAGTTCTTAATGAACCGTGCAGGTATCGCGGTTGAGCAATAAGCTCAATCGTTTTTATAATTTATAAAGTTGGGCCGTTATGAACGTAATTTTTTGGTTGTTGTCAGACAAACATAGTTTGCCTCAAACCGATGAAGCCAAAAATATTTTGCCTCACTGGCATTATGCCTGTGTTCTAACGGCAGACTTATATCGACAGCACAAAAAAGTGTTGTTAGGCGCGCAGGATCAAGATCATGCTCATCAATTAGATGAGTGGCTCTGGCAATTTGAAGCAAACCGCTTCATACCTCATAATTTACCAGGAGAAGGCCCACATTATGGTACTCCGGTAGAAATAAATTGGCAGCCAAGTCCTCAACGCCGTCAGTGTTTTGTAAATACGAACAATCACATTCCTGATTTTTATCAGCAGTTAAAAGGGATAACTGAGTGGCACGACTTTGTGCCAGCTGATGATGTTGGTAAAGCCGCAGCACGCGAACGTTATAAAACACTTAAGCAAGCAGGTTTTGAAATCACAACCTCGCCTATCCCTGACTCAATCGTTTAATCGAAACAAAATAATTCAAGGCTCTTCTTAAAATGGATAAAACCTATAATCCAAGCGACATCGAACAAACCCTATATCAAGAATGGGAAAACAAAGGTTACTTTAAGCCAAGTGGCGAAGGTGACAGCTACAGTATTGTTATCCCACCACCAAATGTCACTGGTAGTTTGCATATGGGGCACGCATTCCAACATACGATTATGGACGCGTTAACTCGATACAAGCGCATGGATGGTTTTAATACATTATGGCAAGTTGGTACAGACCACGCTGGTATCGCAACTCAAATGGTTGTAGAGCGTAAACTTGCTGCAGAAAATAAACCAACTCGTACTGAAATGGGACGTGAATCATTCATTGATAAGGTATGGGAATGGAAAGGCGAGTCTGGCGGTAATATTACTAAGCAGATGCGTCGACTAGGTAACTCAGTAGATTGGGAACGTGAACGCTTCACAATGGACCCTGGTTTATCAAAAGCCGTTGAAAAAGTATTTGTTGATTTATACAACGACGATTTAATTTATCGTGGTAAGCGACTTGTAAACTGGGATCCAAAACTTCAAACGGCGATTTCTGATTTAGAAGTTGAGAATAAAGATAAAAAAGGCCACATGTGGCATTTCCGTTATCCATTAGCTGACGGCCAGAAAACCGCAGACGGAAAAGACTACGTAGTAGTTGCTACTACACGCCCAGAGACTTTATTAGGTGATACGGCGGTAGCGGTAAACCCAGAAGATCCTCGCTATAAAGACTTAATCGGTAAGTTCATTGAATTGCCATTTGTTGCGCGTCGTATTCCAATTGTGGGTGATGAACACGCAGACATGGAAAAAGGCACAGGTTGTGTAAAAATCACGCCAGCCCACGACTTTAATGACTATGAAGTAGGTAAGCGTAATCAATTGCCTATGATTAATGTTTTAGACTTTACTGGTCATATTCGAAAAGAAGCGAATGTTTACAATACCAATGGCGAAGAAAGCGACGAGTATAGTACAGAACTCCCTGAGCAATTTCATGGCTTAGAGCGCTTTGCTGCTCGTAAAGCGATTGTTGCCGCAATGGATGAAATTGGTTTATTAGAAGAAATAAAAGAACATGACTTAACGGTGCCTTATGGCGACCGTGGTGGTGTTGTTATTGAACCAATGTTGACAGACCAATGGTACGTGCGTGTTGAATCTATGGCTAAAGTAGCCACAGAAGCTGTGCAAAATGGCGACATTGAGTTTGTGCCTAAGCAATATGAAAACATGTATTTTGCTTGGATGCGTGAGTTGCAAGACTGGTGCATTTCACGTCAATTGTGGTGGGGACATAGAATCCCGGCATGGTATGACAATGACGGCAAAGTTTATGTTGGTGCTAGCGAAGCGGAAGTTAGAAAAGCAAATAACTTAGGTGATGATGTTGCACTAAGACAAGACGACGATGTTCTTGATACTTGGTTCTCATCAGCACTTTGGACCTTCTCTACAATGGGTTGGCCAGACAATATTGAAGATCTTAAAACCTTCCACCCAACTGACGTATTGGTAACCGGTTTTGACATTATTTTCTTCTGGGTTGCTCGTATGATCATGATGACCATGCACTTCATTAAAGATGAAGACGGTAAACCACAAGTACCATTTAAAACAGTTTATGTGACGGGTCTAATCCGTGACGAAAACGGCGACAAAATGTCAAAATCTAAGGGTAACGTAATTGACCCATTAGATATTATTGACGGCATTGAATTAGAAACGTTAGTTGAAAAACGCACTGGTAACATGATGCAGCCTCAATTAGCAGCAAAAATTGAGAAAAGCACTCGTAAGCAATTCCCTGAAGGAATGACGTCTAGTGGCACTGACGCTTTACGATTTACTTTGTCTGCATTGGCGTCTACTGGCCGTGATATTAGTTGGGACATGAAGCGTTTAGAAGGTTATAGAAACTTCTGTAACAAGCTTTGGAATGCCAGCCGCTATGTTCTAATGAATACTGAAGAGCATGATTGCGGCAAAGACTTACCAGCAAACAGCCCAGAGTTAGAATACTCACTGGCCGATCGCTGGATTCAAAGTCAGTTACAAAAAACAGTTGAAACAGTGCGTGGTCACTTAGACGCTTATCGTTTTGATTTAGCATCAAGCGCTATGTATGAGTTCACGTGGAATCAATTCTGTGATTGGTACTTAGAATTAACTAAGCCAGTTATCTTTAAAGGAACTGAAGCGCAACAAAAAGCGACACGTAAAACGCTTGTTGATGTGCTAGAAGCTCTGCTTAGATTAATGCATCCAATTATGCCATTTATCACAGAAACGATATGGCAGCGTGTTGTTCCACTAACGTCTTTAGGCGAGTCTAAAGCTGACAGCATCATGTTAAGTCCGTTCCCTCAATATAATGAGAGTGCGGTTGATGAAAAAGCTTTAGCTGACGTAGAGTGGTTAAAGCAGTTCATTTTAGTAATTCGTAATATTCGTGGCGAAATGGACTTATCACCAAATAAACCGATTAGCGTTATTTTAAGAAACACGTCTGAGCAAGATCTCTCTAGACTTGAAGAAAATAAAGCCTTCTTAATTGCATTAGCAAAATTAGAAGACATTAGTGTTTTAGCTGACGGCGAAAAAGCACCAGCTTCAGCAAGTGGTGTTGTTGGTAGCATGGATGTATTAATCCCAATGGCTGGCCTAATTGATAAAGAAGCTGAAATGGCGCGTTTGAATAAAGCCATTGATAAAAACAAAGGTGAGTTGAAGCGTGTTACAGGCAAGCTATCAAACCAAAAGTTTGTTGATAATGCGCCGCAAGAAGTGCTTGAGAAAGAACAAGCTAAACTTGCAGAATACCAGCAGAGCCTTGAGAAATTAGAGCAACAGTTGGTAGAAATTGAGAATATTTAAATAAAATAGACTTAGTTTAAAAACCTAAAAACGATTAAAGCCAGTATGAATTTTATTCTGCTGGCTTTTTGTTTGCCTTATTTTCAAACATAATTGTTTTAGCTTCATGAATCCAATCATTACTTGTTTGAATGTGCTCTGCAATTTGGCTGGCACCAATAGAAAGCTCCACGGATTTAACTGAACCGTCAGCCAATCTAAAGGTAATGTCGCTATTGATTCTCTGTATGTAATCTAACGCGGGTCTAAACTCTGTATTTGGTAAAACAATAATAAACTCATCTTCAAAATAGCGAGCAACGGCATCGTTGTTTCTAATTTCATCAAGCAACCTTGAAGCGACGGCTCTTAGAGCTCTATCGCCATACTCTTTGCCATAAAACTTGTTGATCGACTTCAACTGTTCAATATTCGTTAAAATTAAAGTGGCAGGGACTTTATGTCTATTAAACTGCTCAATACTAAATCCGATTTGTTTTCTCAACGCGTCATATTTTAGTGCACCACTAACTGCATCTATTGAAGACAGTTTGTCTATCTCTTTATAGGCGTTTCTAAGTTTTACTAAAGCAACATCTAATGCATCTTCCGTTTCTTTTAACTCAAACACATCTTGTATCGAAAAAATAAAAAAGCTTGGTTTATTAAGTTCATCTCTTACTAGTGAAGCCGTCAGTTTTGCCCAAACTAAATGTCCTAATTTATGTCGGTAGCGCTTAACACGAATGAAGTTTTTTCGAGTATGACCAGCCAAAATGGATTTTGACCATGCCAATCGCTCTTTAATATCTTCAGGCATCGTTAAGTCTTCAAACGTGAGATCAATTAATTCGTTGTAGCTATACCCTAAAATTTCACAAAGTTGACGGTTAATCTTTATAAACTTGCCGGAAAGTGAAACAACGGCGATACCAACGGCAATATGATCAAACCCCAGCCTGTAAACACTGTCTATATTTGTTGAATCAATAGAATTATTGTAAGGACTATCGTTAGAAAAATTTGTTTTCATTTAGTTATTATTATCCATGAGTTGATTTATAAGCATAGTGCGATAATTGAAAAACCTCCAGTGTAATTACCTAATTAAGGTAAAAGTTAAAGCAAACAAAATGATCATTGATCATTTGCAATTCATAAAAATAGATACTAAAGTGATATCAAAATGATATCTATTTAAGGAAGTGATATGAATGAAAAAAGTGGTTTTTCAGTAAATGGTTTTGTAGCCGCGCCAGTGCTGGCTTTATTAACCATCGGAGCGGTAAAGTCAATCAGCATCCCTTTTCAAGTAGCAGACCTATTGTTAATTGTTACGGCAGCTATACTGATTTTAAGTTGGGCCGGTTTTTTTATGGTGCAACCCAAACAAGCGCGAGTGTTAACCATGTTTGGTTCATATATGGGAACGGTTAAGGAAACAGGCTTGAGATGGACCATTCCATTTTTTATACGCCGAAATATCTCATTACGCATTCGTAACTTTGAAAGCGGCAAACTTAAAGTTAATGATAACCAAGGTAACCCGATAGAAATAGCGACTGTGGTAGTTTGGTCAGTAGAAGACAGTGCCAAAGCCGTGTTTGAAGTTGATGACTATGAAAGTTACGTGAGCATTCAGTCGGAAGCTGCGTTAAGGAATTTGGCGACGTCTTACCCTTATGATATTTATGAAAAAGACGAAGTCGCATTGCGTTTCTCATCCTCAAATTATCTCAGATGCGCTATCCAAAGAAGTACAAAGCCGATTAGAAGATGCAGGCGTAAAAGTCATAGAAGCTCGAATAAGCCATTTGGCTTACTCACCTGAAATTGCCAATGCGATGTTACAAAGACAACAAGCAACAGCCATTATCGCAGCGCGTGAGAAAATAGTGGAAGGCGCCGTTGGTATGGTTGACATGGCATTAGAGCAACTGTCTGAAAAAGGTATTGTTGAGCTTGATGAAGAACGAAAAGCGGCAATGGTGAGTAACCTATTAGTTGTATTATGTGGTGATCAAAATACTCAGCCAATTATAAACGCAGGCTCACTGTATTAGTAGCTAAGTTTAAACTTAGAAAGAAGAGTGATAGTGTATTTATTGCTCTTCAAAATGCTAAAAAGTACAAACTAAAAGGTATATAGTGACTAAAAAAAAGAGCTTCCCACTACGAATTAATGAAGACGTATTTCTTGCCATGCAGCGCTGGTCAGATGATGAGTTACGTAGTTTAAATGCGCAAATTGAGTTTGTTTTGCGAAAAGCATTAGTTGACAGTGGACGAGTAAAGCTAACCCAAAAAGTAGTTACAGAGTTAGTTGATGACGTGGAAAAGAAATCATAAAGTTAAGGAATAGTAATGAAACACCTCATTATACTGTTTTGCCCAATTTTAATGGAGTTTGAACCTGCAAGAAACAGGTTCACTTTAAATCAAGGTGGTGGCAAGTTTAACTTTACTAAGATTTAGGCTCACTAGCCTTAACTCTCAACCAAAGTTCTTCCATTTCATCTAGAGACATATCTGACAGAGGTGTTGAGTGCTCTTCAGCGAGCTGCTCAACGCCTTTAAAGCGTCTTGAGAACTTGTCATTTGCCTGCCGAGTTATTTGTTCAGGGTTTAGCCCTAAATGCCTAGATACATTTGTTAAAGCAAAAAACAAATCGCCAAGCTCATCTGCAATACGCTCTTTGTTGGTATTACTGTTATTTTTCTCTTTGTTCTTTTCTATTTCAACACGAAGCTCAGCAATCTCTTCTTCTACTTTATCCAGCGCTCCGTTTACATCGGGCCAATCAAAACCAACATGAGCAACACGTTTTTGAATTTTATAAGCTCTATTTAGGGCAGGCAATGCATTAGGAATATCATCGAGAACTGAGGTTTTACTCTGTTTAGAATTAGCATTTCGTTCTTGTGTTTTTATCTGTTCCCAGTTGTATTTTATTTCACTGTCATTCAGGGTTTGGTTTGAAAGTTCACCAAAAACATGAGGATGACGGCGAATAAGCTTTTCGCACATGAGGCTGGCAATTTTTTCAAAATCAAAAAGTTCTTGTTCTTTTCCAAGCTGAGCATAAAACACCACTTGGAATAAAAGATCGCCAAGCTCTTTTGGCAACTCTTCAAAGTCTTCCTGCTCTATCGCTTCAGCAACTTCATATGCCTCTTCTAATGTATGCGGGACAATGGTTTTAAAGGACTGTTTTAAATCCCAAGGACAACCGCCGTTTGGATCTCGCAGTTGAGACATGATCCATATAAGTTTGTCGATAGCGGGCTTGTCGGTGTTCATCATATTTTTTAATTCTCTGTATTTGCTAAAAGTGCTAGTACTTATAGCCCTATGACCTTTTAACTTTCATGACTTCTTCTACTTGGCTTATTTTATCTAGTACTCTATTAAACGCACTCAAATTATAAACCTCTAACTTTAAGCCCATTGTCACTACTTGATTATTTACGTCTGAGTCGGTGCTCATTGCCAACACGTTTACTTTGTCATTGGCTAAAATAGTGGTGATGTCGCGTAATAATCCGCTTCGGTCGTTGGCAAATATTTTTACGTTAGCAACAAAGCCACCAGAGTATTGTTCCGCCCAAGATGCTTCAATAAATCGCTCAGGGTGCTCATCCATCACTATCTTAAATTGTTCACAATCCGAGCGATGTATTACTACGCCTCTACCTTGTGTAATATAACCAACAATGTCATCACCCATGATTGGATTACAACAGCCGGCCAGTTGATTCATTAAATTACCAACACCATGCAAAACCACGCCATTTTGGTTTTTCTTAGACTTTTTCCGAGGCTTTTGAATTAACCTAGGATCAATTTCAGGTTTAGGTTGATTGGTTGCCTTGGACTCGATGTAATTAATAACTTGGTATAAGCGAACGTCACCGGCGCCTATCGCGGCAAGGAGATCATCTAGTGAGTTCATATTAAAGCGCACAACCGCGTGGGACGTTTCGCTCCAATCAATATCTAAACGGTTAAGCTCGTGCTCAACCATTTGTTTACCTTCAACAATATTCTTGTCTTTGTCTTGCTGTTTAAACCAGGTTTGAATTTTTGCTCGCGCTCTAGAAGAGTGAACATAATCTAAGTTAGGGTTTAGCCAATCACGTTTAGGGTTTGGCTCTTTGCCGGTAATGATCTCTATTTGATCGCCGGTTTTAAGCTGGTAAGTAAAAGGAACGATTCGGTTAAATACTTTAGCGCCAATGCAACGGTGGCCAACATTTGTATGCACATAATAAGCAAAGTCTAACGGTGTTGAGCCACTTGGTAAGTCAACAACATCACCGTCTGGTGTAAATACATAAACCCGATCTTCAACAACCTGATTATGAAGCTCTTCGGCAAAGTCGTTGGTATCGGCCATCTCCTCTTGCCATTGCAGTAACTTTCTTAGCCACGCAATTTTCTCTTCATAACTCGACATCTTAACGTGTTTGTTTTTGCTGTCGCTTTCTTTGTATTGCCAATGTGCAGCAACACCTAACTCGGCCTCTTCGTGCATTTCTTGCGTTCGAATCTGAATTTCTATTGGTTTACCGTGTGGACCAATAATCACTGTATGAATAGACTGATAACCATTTGGCTTAGGCGTTGCTACATAGTCATCAAACTCAGAAGGAATATGTCGCCAGTTCGTATGTATAACACCTAATGCACCATAACAGTCTTGTAGTTTGTGAGTAACCACTCGCACTGCGCGGATGTCAAATAGTTGAGAAAAATCGTAGTCTTTCTTTTGCATCTTTTTATAGATGCTATAAATGTGTTTTGGACGGCCATAAACCACAGCCTCGACGCCAATGTCCGTCATTTTTTCAGACAGGCTATTCACAAAGTCTTCTAAGTACTGTTGTCTGTCAGCACGTTTTTCTTCAAGGCTAGAAGCAATGTTTTTATAAACCGTAGGCTGCAGATATCTAAATGAATAGTCTTCCAGTTCCCACTTTAACTGACCAATACCAAGCCGATTAGCAAGTGGCGCAAATATGGTTTGAGTTTCTTTGGCGGCTAAGACACGAGTTTCCTCATCGCCACTTTTAATGTCTCTTAGATAAACAACTTGCTGACTTAACTTAATTACAACCGCTCGTACATCTTCCACCATTGCCGTTAGCATGCGACGGATTTTTTCAGCTTGAGCTGCAGAGTGTTTTATACGAGATGACAACAAGCCTAAGTTTGCCATTTTACGCACTGAGTCAAGCAGCGCTAAGGTAGAGCTACCAAACTTGTTAGTGATTTTTTCTTTGAGTTTTTTGTCAGTGGCTTGAGGGCCATAATACGGATACAGCAGAGCAGCAATTAGGCTTTCATCATCCATGCTTAGCTCAAGCATGATCTCAACAATTTGTAAGCCATGGCGGACAAAGTCAGTATCATGGACTTTATGCGCTTTTGGCGATTGTTGCTCGGCAAGTAGCCAATTTACGCCATTGCCAATTACCTCTACCGTGTGTGATTCGAGGCCCGTGTTCATCAGCCACTCATTTATGTCGTGACTGGATAATACGTTTTCTAAATTGTGAACTCGGGTAACTGAAACCACACCTATTCCTTACTTCATTTTTCTAATAACACCATAGCTTCCATATGAGCCGTATTTGGAAACATATTAAGAATGCCGGCTTTTTTCAACTGATAATCTGCCGCTAGCAATATTTTTAAGTCTCTTACCATAGTAGTTGGATTACAAGATATATATAAGATTTGTTTAGGTTTTATTTTAGGGATAGTTTGCATAACGGCCAAAGCGCCATCTCGCGCTGGGTCTAGCAATAATTTATCTATCGGTTTAAGCCAGGTTGGCGGGCGTTTTTCGTCAAAGACAGAAAGGTCAGCTTGATAAGCTTCAACATTCGTTAAGTCATTTAATTGAGCGTTATGTTTAAGCTGTTTTACCATGTTGCTCACACCTTCCACGCCAATTACTTGTTTACTGCGTTTTGCTAGCGGCAAAGTAAAGTTACCTACACCACTAAATAAGTCTAAAACCGTGTCATTTGCAGTTGGTTTTAGCCAATCCATTGCTTGTTGAACCATTTGGTCATTGACGGCTTGGTTTACCTGAATAAAATCTTTAGGCGAAAACTCAAATTTTACGTTATCCGTTGAATAATGAAGTTGTTCACCATTGGCCGCGGTATGTTGATGTAAAACGTCATAGCGACTATCACTATATTCCACAATCAGGTGCACATTAAGGCCAACAGCAAAGTCGATAAGGCGTTGCTGGTCAGCAAGGGAAAGCACTTCAGTAGCGCGTAAAATAGCGCATTGATAATCATCTAAGTCAAAGAGTTGGATATGCGTAAGGTTTTGTCCAGTTTCTAGCTCCAATAACGTTGGTTTAATGGTTAAGGCTATTTTTTCCAGTGCAGGAGCTAAAATTGCGCAACTGTTGATGTCTACAATATGTTTAGATTTAGACTCTCTAAAACCTAACGTTAGCTTTTTCTTGCCCGTCCACCACAATGCAAGCCTTGCTGCACGGCGGTAACCCCAAGATTCGCTTGTAATAGCTGGTTGCCAAACACCTTCAATAGAGCCTAACTGTTTTTCCATTAACTGTTTTAATACGTTTTCTTTTTCAGTAACTTGATCTTCATTAGCTAAATACTGCAACTGACAACCGCCACAAGTGCCAAAATGCTCACATTCTGGGGCGATGCGTTTTTCACTTTCTTCGATAATTTCTATGATTTGCCCCTGAAGGACCTTATCAGTATAAGTAAGAGGTTTTATTTTGGCTGTTTCACCAGTTAATAAGCCGGGAACAAAAGCAACTTTGCCATGCGGGTTAGACACAATTGACTTCAAACTTAAGTCATATTTTTCGGCGACACCACTAAATTGAGCGAGCTGTTTACCAGCGGAAGCGTGCTTTCTTGATTTAAGTTGTTTAGTCGGCTTGAAAAATTTCGCCATTGTTTGTGTACCCGCTTTGAGTTAAGTTAGATAAATACTAAAAAGAAACGTTATTATACTCGAAAAAACCTAATGAAATCTCACCTTTCCATGCGTCATTGGGCGTTTGTTGTCATTATTTTACCAACTCTGTTCATCAGCCTGATTTTAGGCAGTATTTTAATTTATAAAAGACATACAGAACTTGAGAATGTATTAATCGAAAGAGGTTTATCTCTTGCAGAGCCACTGGCTATGTTAGCGGGAAAATCTATTCAGCAACAAGACAACGAATTTTTAAGTCGTTCCCTTGATTTAGCTCATCGACGAGGTAGCCCTGCAGTCAATAATATCTCTGTTTTTACAGCGGACCATAGTTTACTTGTATCTACCAATGAACACGTTGATATTAGAGAAACTAAGTTATCAAAAGGTAAAACGGTTTCCTCTAAAAGTACCGTTGAGCGTTATGGCGATATTGTATTTGTTAGAACGCCAATTTGGGGGGAGAACTTAGACAGCTCAAAAGCCTTTGTTATTAAAGGCGATGACCGCACTCTCTATGGCTACTTGGTTTTAGAATTGAGTAGGAACAAGGTATTACTTCAGCAACAGTCTTCACTCCTGCTTATGATCAGTATTTTGATCATCGCTTTATTTGTTAGCTTCGCGTTTGCGCAATACTTTATTAAACGACTAATCAATCCTATTCATAGAATAAACAACGTAATCGCCAAAATTGTTCAAGGCGATACAAAAGTACGCTCAACAGAACTTTACCTAGCCGAACTGAACACCTTGAGAGACGGCATTAATACATTGGGTAAAAAAATACATTTGGCTAATGAACAGGCTGAACATAATATCAGTGAGCATACTCAAGAACTGACGCAAACGGTTGAGTTACTCGAGATTCAAAATGTAGAACTGAGCATTGCGAGAAAAGACGCCCAAACCGCAAATAATGTTAAATCTCAATTTTTAGCCAATATGTCACATGAATTGAGAACACCATTAAATGGGGTTCTTGGGTTTACTCGACAGCTGAAAAAAACGCCGTTAAATGATAATCAGAGTGACTTTTTAGAAACCATTGAATCATCCGCGAAAAATTTACTCAGAATTATTAATGACATACTCGATTTTTCGAAGCTAGATGCGGGGAAAATGGAGCTAGAATCTATTCCATTTTCTCTAAGAGATACTGTCAATGATGTCATGACACTGATGGCGCCTACTATTTTTGACCGCGGAATTGATGTTCATTTAGGAGTAGAGTCATCTACACCAGATTCTTTAAGAGGAGACCCAGACCGAATTAAACAGGTTCTCCTAAACCTTATGGGTAACGCTTTAAAATTTACTCATCAAGGCTTTATCCGTTTAGATGTTCAATATAAAGGCGGTGATGAACATGGACACAAAATTAAATTTGTTGTTTCTGATACTGGAATTGGCATAGATAAAACCGTTATCCAAAAGTTGTTCTCTGTGTTTGAACAGGCTGATAGTTCAGTCACCCGTCGTTTTGGCGGAACAGGTTTAGGTTTAAACATTTGTAAGAAACTCATTGAAGCTATGGGCGGAAATATCAGTGTTAAGAGTGAAAAAGACCAGGGCAGTAGCTTCTATTTTGACATCGTTGTTAAAGAAAATAACATAAGCGTTGCCGAACCCATTGATGTTGCGGACATCGCAGGGAAACGAATTTTAGTATTTGACAATAATGACCAGTCGTTAAATGACATTAATTTATTATTGTCGGATTTTACTGAGCTTCAAATCACAACCTGTGAAAACCAAGCTAACTTCTCTAAATGGCTAAAAGAGCCTTTTGATGTGGTTTTAATCTCTAGGAACGTTTCTCCAAGTACAATCGGACTGTTACAACAGTTTGTATCTGAAGCAAAAGAGAACTGCGAAAATGTTATCGCAATGATAGGTAGTATTTCGCCTAATTTAAAAGAAGCCCTCATTGGTTCTGGCGCAACAGCTTGTGTAAGTAAACCTATAAACCACAAAAAGTTGATAGATAGCCTAAGCGCACCTTTTAGAACTTATCAACAAACTGAGCAAACCAAGTCTATTTCTTTTAACGGCTTGAAGGTTTTAGCGGTTGATGACAATAAGTCTAACTTAAAATTGTTAACCACTATTTTGACAGAGATGTCGGTCGTCGCAGATACAGCATATGATGGTTTGCAGGCAGTTGAAATGGCGAAAAAGTATCGTTATGACGCAATTTTTATGGATGTGCAAATGCCTATAATGGACGGTATTACAGCTTGCCGTGAAATTAGATCTTCGTCATTAAATGAAGATATACCTATTATTTCAGTTACTGCGCATGCAACTGCCGATGAGCAGGTCACTATTTCTGAATGTGGCTTTAACGACTATTTAGCTAAACCCATCGACGAACAGGTTTTACGCCAGATACTTATTGAGTTCTCCGGTGACGCATATAATGTTTCAAACAATAAAGCGGCAAAGCAAGACGCAGTCTTAAAAAGTGGTGCAGCGCCAGATTTTGCAGGGTTCCATCACATTAACTGGCCAATGGCATTAGAAAGAGCAGCTGGCAAACGAGACTTAGCAGTACAGATGCTTGATATGTTGATTAAGAGTATCCCTGACACAGTTGATCAAATTAATGGTGGTTTAGCGTCTAACTCTGTTGATGATGTGCTTACCGCCGTTCACAAATTTCATGGCGCTTGTTGTTATACTGGGTTGCCAAAAATAAAGAGTTTAGCTGAGCAAATAGAAATTAATTTAAAAGCAAATCGACAAATTAAGAATGTAGAGCCTGAATTGTTTGAATTGTTAGATGAGATTGAGTTATTAAGAAATGAATCAATGAGCTGGCAACTCAGCTAAATTATTTTTTCCTATGGCTCATCAGGCGTTCAAGAGACTGTCTTAGCTTTTCGTCACTTGATTTTGAAATGGTTAAAATAGAATTTGCCGCGTCATCTGGAATAAAAGAAGACTTAGTAACCTTTGTTTCAACTGCGCTTTTAGATTTTGCAGTAGACTTTAAGTTACTTAAAAGAGTACTTCTTGGACTCACTTTCATTTCAACGGTAACGGTACCGGGATTGATTTCGCGTCTCACGTGCGAGAGAATGTTAGATTGGTGCATTTTAAACGCCGTTGCTATAGTTGCAGATGGTGTTTCTAAATAAAGTATTGAGTTTTTAAAGTTGCTTACAATGATATTTTGCGCGATATTGTCGCCCAAAATAGAAACAAGTAGCGTTTGAATGGCTCGAAAATTGCTGGTTTGTTGTTGGTAATTAACTAAATTTGAACTGGCTTTATCATGCGACATTAAATCAGATAGAGATTTTGGTGATTTCACAACAATTAATCCATAAAACTAGGTAGTATTTAATGAGTTTAACACTTATTTACAAAGGAAAGAATGTTAGCTTTAAGGTCAAAATGCCTAAAGCGCAATGGCTTCCTATTGCCGCTATTTTCCTGATTGCTACTGTTTGGTTTATAAGTTCTTCGTTAATGAACAATAACGACACTGATCATGTAAGGGAGCAGTTGCTCCTAGCTCAAAAAGAATATAGCGATGAAAAACAGCAGCTCATGGGCTTAAAACGCCAGGCAGAGCACCAATTAAGTGCGTTGACGCTAAAGCTGGGTGAAATAAAAGGTCAGGTTAATAGGCTAGATGCCGTGGCTAGTCGAGTTGCTACACAAGCAAATATTCCTGCAGAAGAATTTAATTTTGATTTAGAGTCGAGTGTTGGCGGACCAAACTCAGAAACCGCTAGTGATGTTATGACCAGCGTTGATGGCTTGTTTTCAGAGATGGAAGAGATGCTTGTTAAGCTTGACGGTCAAGAAAGACGAATGGCAGTACTTGAATCCATATTAATGAATACCCATATAGAAGAGGAAATATTTGTTTCTGGCCGACCGATAAAGTCTGGTTGGTTATCCTCTTATTTTGGCGTCCGTAAAGACCCGTTTACTAGTATGCCTGCAATGCACAAAGGCTTAGATTTTGCCGGCGATGAAGATGCAGATGTTGTAGCAACAGGGGCAGGCGTGGTAACGTGGGCAGATAGTCGCTTCGGTTACGGAAATTTGGTCGAAATTGACCACGGTGATGGCGTGGTTACTCGATATGGTCACAATAAATCTTTATTGGTTAGTGTAGGTGACATAGTTACTAAAGGCCAAACGGTTGGAAAAATGGGCAGTACGGGTCGTTCAACAGGCCCCCATGTTCATTACGAAGTGTTAAAACGCGGTAAACAAATTGACCCATTGCCTTATGTTTACCGAAAAGCAGACTAGTTAAATTTATAAACCAGGATTGGTAACTATCTAGTTGAACAGGAACTAAACAGTCGGCATAGCCGATTGTTTTCATTATAAGAACAGTCAGAAGTAAAGCTGAAAAATATGATCTCTTCACTATTAACAAAATTATTCGGTAGCCGAAATCAACGTACGCTAAAATCCTTAAATAAAATCGTAAAAGCGATTAATGCTCTTGAGCCTCAATTTGAGAGTTTATCAGATGCTGAATTAAAAAATAAAACCGTTGAGTTTCGTACTCGACTTGCTGAAAACGAATCCCTAGATGATATCTTGCCAGAAGCTTTTGCTACTGTGCGTGAAGCTAGCCGACGAGTTTTTGAAATGCGTCATTTTGACGTGCAAATGATTGGTGGTATGGTTTTAAATTCAGGTAGTATTGCTGAAATGCGTACTGGTGAAGGTAAAACGTTAACTGCAACCTTACCTGCATATCTAAACGGCTTAACCGGCAAAGGCGTTCACGTTATTACCGTGAATGACTATCTTGCAAGCCGTGACTCTGAGTATAACCGTCCACTTTTCGAATTCTTAGGAATGAGCGTTGGTTGTAACATTCCTGGAATGAACCACGAAGAGAAAAAAGCCGCTTACCAAGCAGATATTACGTATGGTACCAACAACGAATTCGGTTTTGATTACCTGCGCGACAACATGGCATTCAGTGCCGATGAACGTGTTCAGAAAAGCCTTAACTTTGCCTTAATTGATGAAGTTGATTCAATCTTAATTGATGAAGCTCGTACGCCGCTTATTATTTCTGGACCTGCTGAAGATAATTCAGAGATTTACATTGAAATTAATAAAATTGTTCCGCTACTTGAACGTCAAGAAAAAGAAGACGAAGAAGGTGTTGAAGGCGATGGCGATTACACCGCCGATGAAAAGTCTAAACAAGTTTATCTAACTGAGCGTGGTCAAATCCGTGTAGAAGAAATTTTACGTGAAGCGGGTGTGATTGCAGAAGATGATTCACTATTCAGTGCAACTAACATTCCTTTACTACATAATGTTTATGCGGCTTTACGTGCTCACATTATGTATCAAAAAGATGTGGATTATATTGTTAACGGCGACGAAGTTGTCATTATCGATGAACACACCGGTCGTACAATGGAAGGGCGTCGTTGGTCTGAAGGTTTACACCAAGCCGTAGAAGCAAAAGAAGGTGTAAAAATTCAAAATGAAAACCAAACTTTAGCGTCTATTACTTTCCAGAACTTCTTCAGAATGTACGACAAGCTATCTGGTATGACGGGTACAGCTGATACAGAAGCATTCGAATTCCAACAAATTTATGGGCTAGATACAGTTGTAATACCAACCAATAAACCAATGGTTCGTAATGACATGACTGATTTAGTTTATCTAACTCAGCTAGAAAAATATCGTGCGATTATTACCGATATTAAAGACTGCCAAGAGCGTGGCCAGCCTGTACTTGTAGGTACGGTTTCTATTGAATCTTCAGAGTTACTTTCTCAGCTACTGAAGAAAGATAAAATAAAACACTCGGTATTAAACGCAAAACAGCACGAAAAAGAAGCTCAAATTGTTGAAGATGCTGGTCGTTCAGGCTCAGTTACAATTGCGACTAACATGGCCGGTCGTGGTACCGATATTGTTTTAGGTGGCAACTGGAATGCTGAAGTTGCACGTCTTAAGAATCCAACAGACCAACAGATTGAACATATTAAATCTGAGTGGAAAAAACGCCATGATGATGTAATCACCGCGGGTGGTTTACATATTATTGGTACTGAACGTCACGAATCTCGCCGTATCGATAATCAGTTACGTGGTCGTTCTGGTCGTCAAGGTGACGCAGGTTCATCACGTTTCTATCTTTCAATGGAAGATACGTTAATGCGTTTATTCGCATCAGACAGAGTAACTGGCATGATGCGTAAGCTAGGTATGGAAGAGGGTGAAGCGATTGAGCATCCTTGGGTAAACAAAGCCATTGAAAATGCACAGCGCAAAGTAGAAGCCCGTAACTTTGATATTCGTAAGCAATTACTTGAGTACGATGATGTTGCTAACGATCAGCGTAAAGTTATTTACTCACAGCGTGATGAATTACTTGAAGATGGTGATATTGGTGAAGTGATTGAAAGCATTCGTCGCGACGTAGTTGCAACAGTACTTGATAGTCATATCCCGCCGCACTCTCTTGAAGAAATGTGGAGCTTAGAAGCATTAGAAGAACAGTTATCAGCTGACTTTGGCGTTGATATGCCAGTGCGTAAATGGTTAGAAGAAGACAAGAATCTACACGAAGAAACGCTGAAGCAACGTATTAGCGAAGAAATTGACGCTATGTATGCTGAAAAAGAACAGCATGTTGGCGCTGAAGTTATTCGCCACTTTGAAAAAGCGGTTATGCTTCAAAGCTTAGACCAACACTGGAAAGAGCATTTAGCTGCTATGGATCACCTTCGTCAAGGTATTCACTTACGTGGTTATGCCCAAAAGAACCCTAAACAAGAATATAAGCGCGAATCGTTTGAGCTATTTAGCACAATGTTAGAGCAGCTTAAAATTGAAGTAATTAAAGTTCTTTGTCGAGTTCAAGTTAAAGCGGAAGAAGATGTTGAAGCCGTTGAAGAACAGCGTAGACAAGCAGAAGCTGCAGACCTTGAGTTCCAGCACGAGTCGTCAAATCAGTTAGCCTCTGAAGAAAAAACAGAAGTTAATGTAAGCAGCCGAGTTAAAGTTGGCCGTAATGACCCTTGTCCTTGTGGTTCAGGTAAAAAATATAAACAATGTCACGGTAAGTTAAGCTAACGCTCATCTCGCTTAACAACATTGATAAAAAGGTGAGCTTAGCTCGCCTTTTTTGTTTATGACATTTAATAAAAGAGTTAAAAAATGACAATTGTTAACGGTAAAACTAAAACCGAACAAAAGGTAATTAGAGTCGCGGCTGCCATCATTCAGCAAGGCGACCGCTTTTTGCTAAGCAAGCGGCTTGACCATTTACACCAAGGTGGCAAGTGGGAATTCCCAGGCGGTAAAATTGAGTCAACTGAAAGTGTTGCAACAGCACTAGTTCGCGAGTTACAAGAAGAGCTTGGTATTACGGCCACTCATCAATCTGATTTTCATGAGCTAGTCTTTGATTACCCGGAAAAGCGAGTTCAGCTTTATTTTCAACTGGTTACCGAGTTTAACGGCGAGCCAGAGGGTAAAGAAGGCCAAGCAGTGCAGTGGTTTAGTAAAAGAGAGCTGTTAACCTTGCCATTTCCTGATGCGAATAAACCAGTATTAGCTATGCTAGAAACACAATTATAACCCTATGTTTTGACCTAATTAGCAAACCATTAATTGAGTAGATACACTAATATTGTTACACTTCGGCGCAATTTTGCGTCGTTTTAAATTTAAAGGTTATTATAAAATTCATGTTTGAGATCAACCCGGTTCTAAATCAATTAGCTGATATTCGCGAACGTACTGAAGTACTTCGGGGGTACCTTTGACTACGCTGCTAAAAAAGAGCAGTTAGAAGAAGTTAGTGGCGAGTTAGAAGATCCAAATGTATGGAACGATCCTGCTAAAGCGCAAGCATTAGGCAAAGAGCGCTCTATGCTAGAGGCTATTGTTAAAACCATAGATGACCTAGATCAAGGTTGTGAAGACGTTGATGGCCTTATTGAATTAGCGCAAGAAGCAGAAGATGAAGAAACTTTTGAAGAAGCGCAGTCTGAATTAAACGACTTAGAACAAAAATTAGAGCAATTAGAATTCAGAAGAATGTTCTCTGGTGAACTTGATGGCAGCGACGCCTATATAGATTTACAGGCGGGTTCTGGCGGCACAGAAGCGCAAGACTGGTGTAATATTTTACTGCGTATGTATTTACGCTGGTGTGAAGCTAAAGGCTTTAAGACAGAACTTATTGAAGTAACTGATGGTGATGTTGCCGGTATTAAAGGCGCAACTATCCGTATTAGCGGTGAGTACGCATTTGGTTGGGCAAGAACAGAAACGGGTGTGCATCGCTTAGTGCGAAAGTCGCCATTTGATTCAAACTCTCGTCGCCATACTTCTTTTGCGTCTGCTTTTGTTTATCCTGAAGTAGATGACAATATTGATATCGATATCAATACGTCAGATTTGAAAATAGACACTTATCGAGCGTCAGGTGCAGGTGGTCAGCACGTAAACACCACCGATTCAGCGGTTCGTATTACTCACGTACCTACTAATACAGTAGTGCAATGTCAAAACGAGCGCTCACAGCATAAAAACAAAGATCAAGCCATGAAGCAGTTAAAAGCAAAGCTTTATGAGTTGGAAATGCTTAAGCAAAACGAACAAAAACAAGCAGCTGAGGACAACAAGTCTGATATAGGCTGGGGTAGTCAAATTCGTTCATACGTATTAGATGACTCGCGTATAAAAGATTTAAGAACAGGTGTTGAAAGTCGAAACACGCAAGCTGTATTGGACGGTGGCTTGGACAAATTTATTGAAGCTAGTCTAAAAGCAGGGCTATAAGACTTTAGATAGAACGTGATACGTAAGTTTCTTCTGTTAATTAGACAGTAGTACAGATTTACACTAAAAATAAATAGTACATAAATCATTAGATTAATCATTTTACGGTAATTGAGAACATAAATGACTGAACAAACTCAAGACGCGAACAAACTCATTGCAGAGCGTCGTGCAAAGTTAGAAAACATCCGCGAAAACTGCTCGGCTAATGCACACCCAAACAAATTTCGTCGTGAACATTACAGTGACGACCTTCAACAAGAGTTTGGTGAGTTCGAAAAAGAAAAGCTAATTGAAATGGATACAAAAGTATCTATTGCTGGCCGTATTATGGCAAAGCGTGGTCCGTTCATGTTATTACAAGACATGAAAGGGCGCATTCAAGCCTATGCCGCAAAAGACGTTCAGAAAGATTTAAAAGAAAAATACGGCGTACTAGACATTGGTGACATCATTGGTGTTTCTGGTGCTTTACATAAATCTGGAAAAGGCGACTTATACGTAAATATGGAAAGCTACGAGCTTCTGACTAAGTCTCTTCGCCCACTACCAGAAAAGTTTCATGGTCTAACGGATCAAGAAGCTAAGTATCGTCAACGTTATGTAGATTTGATCACAAACCAAGATACTCGTAAAACATTCATGATCCGTTCTAAAGTAGTAGAAGGCATCCGCCGCTTCTTAGCAGAAACGTGAATTCATGGAAGTAGAAACACCAATGCTTCAAGTTATCCCTGGTGGTGCAACTGCGCGTCCATTTATTACTCATCATAATGCAATGAGCCGTGACATGTATCTTCGTATCGCGCCAGAGCTTTATTTAAAGCGTTTAGTTGTTGGTGGTTTTGAGCGTGTGTTTGAAATAAACCGTAACTTCAGAAACGAAGGTCTTTCAACTCGCCATAACCCTGAATTCACAATGATTGAATTCTATCAGGCGTATGCTGATTACAATGACTTGATGGACTTAACAGAAGAAATGTTACGTACCGTTGCTAACAACGTATTAGGTTCAGCCGTTGTAATTAACACGGTTAAAGACTCAGAAGGTAACGTTGTTGAAACAAAAGAGTATGACTTCGGACAGCCGTTTACTCGCTTAACAATGTCTGATGCGGTTCTTAAATATTATGATGAAGCGGCAAATAACCCGGAATGGGCTGCGGCAATTAAAGATCCAGAAAACAACCTAGACACGTTAAAAGTTATTGCTAAAAAGCTTCATATTAAAGAGCCTGAAGTTGACGGTATTTGGGGTGCAGGTAAATACCTTTGTGAAATTTTTGAAGCAACAGCGGAAGAGCAACTAGATCAACCAACGTTTATTACAGGCTACCCGTGGGAAGTATCTCCATTAGCTCGTCGTAATGATGAAAACGCGTTTATCACAGACCGTTTTGAATTCTTTGTTGGTGGCCGTGAGCTTGCAAATGGTTTCTCGGAGCTAAATGACGCTGAAGACCAAGCAAACCGCTTTAAGAAACAAGTTGAAGAAAAAGATGCCGGTGACATTGAAGCAATGCACTTTGACGAAGATTACATTCAAGCTCTTGAGTATGGTTTACCGCCAACGGCGGGTGAAGGTATTGGTATCGATCGTTTAGTAATGTTGTTTACTGATTCACCAACCATTAAAGACGTTATCTTGTTCCCGCACATGAAACCAGTTGCGAACAATGATCAAAACGAAGAAGACGCTGAATAAGTCGTTTATTTAGCCGAACAAACTTAGCCATAAGGGTTTAATTATCATTTAGTTAAACTCTTAGAGGCTCGATATGAAAGGAGCGCTTGTTGCTCTTTTTTTGTTTAACGCAAAAAAGTCATGACATTTGTCATATCAAATTGGTGACAAACCTCTCTAATAATATCTCCGCTTTTCTTCAATACTAATCCTGAACTTAAAAACAGGAGAAACACCATGAAAGCAATTAATAAAAATACAAAAATCGCTGTGACATGTTTATCAATATTTGCCAGCTTAGTTATGTCGACTAAAGCATTTTCAGGCCAAGTAGAAATAAACCAAATTGAAGAAGCAGCTAGTGTACTGAATGTAGCAGAGCTTAAAGTAATGAGTGAAAGCTTTGCAGGATACGACAAAGCGTTGGGGCTTTACCGTTTGGGACTAAGTCACAGTTTAATGGGTGACAACGAATCAGCGAAAGTTGCTATTGATGCATCTATGGTTGTTCTTGAAAAACTAGCTGAAGAAGAGTCAAACAATGTTGAAGTAAAAGCATTATTGGCACAGGTATATGGATTTAAAATATCTTTAGAGCCGTTAAAGGGTGCTTATTATGGAATGAAATCGAGTAGCTTGCTTAACGAAGCTGAGTCACTAGCCGCATCCAACCCAAGAGTACAATTAGTAAAAGGTATTGCTAAGTACAATACTCCACCTATGTTTGGTGGCGGACAAGATGACGCTAAAGAAGCCTTTGAAAAAGCAATAGTCGCATTTGAACAAGATGAATATTCAAACTTTCATTGGGGTGAGGCAGAAGCTTACACTTGGTTAGGGCTTATCAAACATCAACAAGGTGACAAAGCATCTGCTCAAGCTGATTGGGAGAAGGCGCTTACAATCAACCCTAATTATGGTTGGCCAAAAATGTTGTTGGAAAAAAAATAAGTAAATAAATTGGTGACTTACTGATAGGGTAAGTCACTGAATTAAAATTAATAAAGAGATTACCTTAAGTGAGTATAACGATATGAACTCTGAAGCCAGCAAGTCATTCATCATTCCTCCAATAGCTAATACGGCAGTAGCAAAATGGTCCTACTTTTCTCTTATATTTTCGGTTTTCTATTTTTTTAATGTGATTGCAAATTTTGAGGCTTATAGCGTTGCTAACTTAGCTGTAATAGCATTTATATATTTAACATTTATCGCTTTGTTTATACTTATAACTAGAGCTAATGAAGGCAAAGCAGCGCTGCTTATATTGTTAGTTATACTGCTATCAGGCATGGGGGCTTATTTTACGCCAGGCACTAGTGCTCTTTTCGGGTATGCTGCATTTTTTAGTGGCTTTTATTTCTCTAAATCACAAGGGCTGATTTTATTTTTGGCCAATATAGTCACTCAATTCTTAGCTGCTTATATATTTAATTACTGGAGCCCGTTTTTTCTTGGGCCAACATTAGTCATTTCATCAAGTTTGTTTGTTTATGGTGTGTTTAGCCAAAAAGAGTTTGTTTTCAACGCAGAGCAAGATGAGAAAAATCAACAAATCGAGCAAATCTCTACCATTGCTGAACGAGAGCGAATTGCACGAGATATGCATGACTTACTTGGGCATACACTATCTTCGTTAGCACTTAAGAGTGAGTTGTCGCAAAAGCTTATGGAGAAAAAACAATTCGAAATGGCAGCACAAGAAATTGGCGAAGTAGCATCATTGGCAAGGAGTTGCTTGTCTGAAGTTCGGCACGCGGTGTCGGGGTTAAAACAAACGGGCTTATCTGCAAAAATTATTAGCCTGGGTAAAGAGCTAGATGCGATGAATTTTAATGTGACCACTGATATTCAATATAAAAAGTTAGATGCTAAAACAGAGTCAGCGCTGATTATGATTTTCAAAGAAGCGACGACAAATATTTTAAAGCATAGTAATGGTAATGAGGTACATTTTGCCATAAAACAGACTGATGATGATTTGAAAGTTACGATTTCAGATAACGGCACAGTAAGTAATATTAAAATAGGAAATGGTTTGCAAGGCATAAAAAGCAGAGTTGAAGAGTTAGACGGGACGTTTTACTGCAATAAAAACAAAGAAAACCAAAATTTTACGCTTAGTATTAACTTAAAAAACGATGTAAACAGGGATGGGCTGGTTCAATGATAAACGTGGTGGTTGTAGAAGATCAGGCAATGGTGCGGGGGGCTATTAGTCGCCTTTTAACATTGGAAGATAATATTGATGTTGTTGGTGAAGCCGAAAACGGAGAAGCGGCCATAGAATTATTAAGCCAGTTGCAAAACAGTAATCAGCGCGTAGATATCGTTCTTACGGATATAGAAATGCCTAACATGACCGGCATTGAATTAGCAGAAACCATTAAGGTAGAGAAACCAGATATAAAAGTGGTGATAATGACTACGTTCTCTAAGTCCGGTTATATTAAACGTTCACTTAAGTTAGGAGTAATGGGGTTTGTTTTGAAGGAGTCTCCAATAGACGATCTTGTTCATGCATTAGAACAGGTTCACCTTGGTAGAAAAATTATAAATCCAGAATTAGCACTTATGGCTCTAGACGATAATGACCCATTGACGGACAAAGAACGCAAAGCAATTAAACTTGCTGGTGAAGGCCTTAAAACATCAGAGATTGCTAAAAAGTTGTATTTGTCTGAGGGCACTATAAGGAACTATTTATCCGAGGCAATTGCAAAGTTGAATGCGACCAACCGAATAGAGGCCGCACGAATTGCTAAGCAAAAAGGGTGGATTTAAGCTTAGTTCTTTAACTGAGTTAGTCACCCGCACTTTTTATTAACTGAGCTATATCATTAGCCCAATCGGTTTTTGGAAACTCTAAAAAACGACCTAGTTCAGTACCATCTTTATAAACAATAACGGTAGGTGTTTTTCTTATCGAATGTTTTATAGCTTCGTCTTTTGGATCCGACTTTGCTGTGTCTAAAGCATAAAAAGTAGGTTTTATATTTTGATTATTTACTTGTTCAAATAGTGAAATCAAGCGAGGGACTTCCCTTACACTGTCATGACACCACTCTCCAAAAAAGACCTTTACCTCAACAGGTGTAGCAACTGCTCGTAACGGCGCTAAATCTGCCGTGCTATAGCTGATGTCATCTTTATGTTTAGCAAATGATTTGAATTCTTTAAGGATAGTTGGGCCTGTAATTTCCCCCACATAAAATTCACTACTTTTGGCGTTGCAGCCTGTAGCCATAATTGATAGTAAAAGTGCAATAAGTGTTTTATTCTTCATGGATTAAACCTGATGTAATTTATACTGTGCTAACCGTATTAAAACACATGGCACTGAAATGGTGGAATAAAAACTGATGAAAAATAGTATCACGTTATGGATAACGGCAACATTGTTGGTGTTTTTTAGCTCATTTGCTTGGTCAGCTAAAACTTACCTTACAACGGCTAAAGTTGATGTTTATGATGAGCCTAATGGTAATGTTATTCAATCATGGCCTAGTCATACATTATTTACTTCTAATCAAGAAGATAACTTATGGATTAGAGTATCAGGTCACTTCCCTGAGGGCGAGTGGCAGTCAGTTTTTCCTATGTGGTACGTAAAAGTTTCAGAAAACTTATCTCTTCAAAAACCTCAATCATCTAACGCGCCAGCAACTATTTTTCACGTAGAAGAGGATGAACTGGATAGAAACAAAAAAGGCGCGCAAGCTTATCGTTTGCTTGAGCAGGCGACTGTTTTTAATAGACTTGGTGAAGCGCTTGAAGTTTGGCCTAAAGGTAAAAGTTTTACTAGTGCCTATGAAAATGAAGATGCACTTAAAGTAACCGGGCACTTTCCTAACGGTTCTAGTTGGCAGGCAATGGCTGAGCCAGTTTGGATCATTAAACCTATACGATTACAAAATAGAACGCAGCCGAAACCTATTGTTAGAAAGGAAAATACCAAGCGTCTTGTTATTATCGATAAGTCGGCATTTAATATGACGGTTTATGAACAGACTCCGGATTCACTTGAGGCAATCTTGACAACTCCTGTAGCGCTTGGATACGACCGTTGCTTGCCTAAGAGCCAAGGCGGCAAGTGTTACTACACTCCAGAAGGTGAGTTTGAAGTTGAATTCAAGCTGTTTGATTCAGACGGAATAAAGTGGTGCATACCTAAAAAAATGGAGGCTGAATTTACCGATAAAATTGCACGTGGCGAAAGGTGTTGGCGTGGAATTATGGGGCAACATGCTCTTCATTTTGGGGATTCATTGTTTTTGCATGGTACTTCAAACCCAGACTCAATTGGGAGCCGGACAACTCACGGGTGTGTAAGACTTCGTAATAGTGATATTGAATGGGTATATCGCTTGTTAGAAAACGGTGACAAGGTCATTATTACTTCAAACAAAGTAGAAATGGTGGCTAACCTAAAAGAGAAGCAACTAGAGACGCTAGCGAATGCCAATGCCTCTAAAAAAGCGACGGAAATTACGAAAGCCAAGGCTGCTGAGGTTAACGCACTAGAAGCTTCTAAAAACTCAAGTCCGCAGGAAAATTAAGGTTTAACCACTGGAAGCTGTTTTGCTTTCCAACCTAACATGTCTCCGTCTAAATGGATGAAGCCTTTAATGCCATTCTTTCTCATCATTGCTTCAGCTTTTTCAGCTCGGCGGCCACTGCGACAATAAACAACAATGGTTTTATTAATAGATTTTAGTTTGTCTAATTCATCAATAATCGCGTGATGCGGGATATTAATCGCACCTTCAATGTGACCTTCTGCATATTCACTTGGCGAACGAACATCAAGAACTTGATAATTTGTTTTGTTTTTTAAGTATTGTTCAGCGGAAATCTTAGGTGTGCTATTGGCGAAAATAGCACTACTGAATAAGCTTAAAATAAGTGAAACCATGACTAAAACTGTTTTATTAAACATGTCTAAACCTTAATTGTTAAAATTTCCAATAAACCAAAATAACAGAATAAGAAGAAGCAAAAAACCGGTAAAGCGTGCAAGCCAATGACGCAGCTGAGCAATAGCACCGTGATTAGGCTTTTGTCCTTCATTTATTCTAAGTCTTGGTACTTTAACATCATTAAACATAGTTGGCCCGGCCATTTCAATACGACAACCTGCCGCTACAATACTCATCCAAACTAAATCAACAAGGCTCTGCTCTGCAGGCCATCTGTTTTTATTGCGTTGGAATAATGACCACCACCCGGGACTTGATTTAAAAACGGAAAAAATTGGAGCTATTAAAGCGCTTAACAGCCAATCAAGCGAAGTTTTTATGGCCGTTGTAGGTAGACCAAAATCGCTGTATTTGGGATTTAAAGCAAGCCACTGTTTTGTCACTATATCCAACACTCTATACGCTAGGCTAGCTAAACCGCCAAGGGCAATAAACAGTGCAACAGGCATTAACCAGGTCGTAACCCACGCATTAATTTCTATTTCCAGCGCACCCTTTGTTAATCCTAGAGAGGACAATCGTTTGGTATCAAAGCTAGCCGTTTCGCTTAAATAATCTTTTGCTAAGGTATTCTGTTTATTGGCTAGAGCTTCTTCTAATGCTTTGTTTACTTTAGAGACTGAGTGATAACTGAGACTAATGTACAATAATACGGATTCAGTCCATATGTCATAAGGCATTACAAAAAGTAACGACCAAACAATCACAGCGACAAAGACAAAATAAGTGAGCAACGACATAAAACCTGAGATTCTGCGTTGCCGCTCTGTACCTGGTTTATTAACCTTGAGAGCAATGGCGTCTGCTAATAACGCGCAAAGGCGAAGAGGAGAGTATTTAAATGGAAGTGGGATCAGCCATTCAATAACAATAACAATGGCTGCTGCCAATAGATGTGGAAGTTCAGCCATTGTTTCTAACATAGTAATAGTCGCTTTTATTTAATTTTATTTAAAAGCTTCATCACTAAATCCGAAGAGTTTTTAGATGCGATTTCTAAATATGCATCAAAACTCATTGGCGATTCTTCACCAGCAATATCTGAAAGAGAACGAATAACCAAAAACGGCGTGTCCATTTGATGACAAGTTTGTGCAATGGCCGCACCTTCCATCTCTACTGCTAACATATCTGGGAATTGCTGACGCGTTGCTTCAATTCTAACAGGATCGCACATGAAGCTGTCACCTGTGGCAACTAAACCAACTTTGCAGGTAATGTCAGACATTTCTTCAATTGACTCTTTTGTTAACGACACAAGCTTTTCATCTGCAGCAAAGCGCGCTGGCATATTTGGTACTTGACCAAATTCGTAATTAAAAGCCGTCACGTCTACGTCGTGGTGAACCACTTGATCGCCTACAGCTACGTCGCCAACTTTTAATTCTTTGTCAAAACCGCCAGCTGAACCCGTGTTAATTACGTAGTCAGGTTTAAAGTTGTTAATTAAAAGGGCGGTGGCAATGGCTGAAGCTACTTTGCCTATACCAGATTGAACTAAAACAACTTCTTGGCCATTTAATTCACCAGAAAAATACTCGTAGTTAGCAATTTTAGTGGTTTTTAAGTTGTTAATATTATTCTTTAAAATGGCTACTTCTGGTTCCATTGCGCCAATTATCGCAATTGTCATATCAAGCTCTCTATATAAGTTAGGATAGTTATCTATCAATCTGAAATTATAAGAAATTATAATAGAGCAATGGCGGCTTGGCTATGTAAAAGGAGCAAAAACAATTCACTTATCTCAGTGTCAAAATTAATACCATTTAAATGGCACACTATCTGCTTAGTAACGGTAGAGAATTATCTATCGTTCACTGGAGAATAGTATGGAATGGGTTTTAGTATTGCTAGTCGGTTTAATTTTGACCATTGCCTTAGTAGCAAGTCACTTTATTGACACCAACAATCCTTATCCTTTTAAAAAGAAAACGCAGCTTTTTACTAATGTAGAGCGCGGTTTTTTGGCGTTGTTAGATAAAGCGGTGGGTAACG
Source organism: Psychrosphaera haliotis (assembly GCF_009728465.1). Classification (GTDB taxonomy): domain Bacteria; phylum Pseudomonadota; class Gammaproteobacteria; order Enterobacterales; family Alteromonadaceae; genus Psychrosphaera; species Psychrosphaera haliotis. Next base: position 51,379 of record NZ_WOCD01000005.1, on the reverse strand, counting down.
ACTACCGAATAGTGAATAGAGTAAGATTACAAGACATCATCGAAACAAAAGAGAGTGTTAAAGGCCGTGCCAAACGCTCTGCAATGATCAAAGCGTCAAGCAAAGTGATTGATTATGTGTTGTGCGACCCGCAAACTTATCGAATTATTGCAGCGGTAGATTTAGTTAACCAATCAAATGGTGGACACAAATCAAAGCAAGATTGGTTTGTGACTGGGGCTTTAGAAGCCGCCGGTATTCCACATATTCGTATTAAGGTAAAAGCGGGTTATAAAGTAGATGAAATTCGAAATGGCATTCTTTATAAAATAGGTAAAAAAGAGCGCGCATTCCCACCTGAGCCTATCTTTAAAGGTAATATCCCTCGTAGGCCTGTAGGTGCTTTGTCTGCAGGACAAGTTAAGGCTCAATTGGGCGGCCTAGGCATAGCTAAGGCGTCTTAACTAGATATTTTACAACCATTTAAGCCAGCCTATTAAAATCAATGTTTATCTAGCATATCGGTTTGAGTAGACAAAAGTTGGCTAATCGTTGAGTTTGTGGAGTGACTTAGGTAACCTGAGCACTCCAATCGAAAACAGAACGTTAATTAATGGAAATAGAGTTAAAGTTTCTTATCCAACCAGACTTAGTGAATAAGTTTACCGCTGCACTAAGCGCTTCACATTTTAAAATCACCAATACTCATAAAAAGCAGTTGAGAAATGGCTATTTTGATACCGCTAATCAAGCCCTCAGAGATTTTGATATGGGCCTTCGGATCCGTTCTAGCGAGTTTTCTGATGGTCAAATTGAAGCTGAACAAACGGTAAAATTAGCTGGCCAAGACATTGGTGGTTTGCATCGCAGACCGGAATTTAATGTTGACCTACCTACGCCCGTAAGTTTAATGGCAGACCTGTCTTTATTTGACCAAAAAATTTGGCCAATAGGATTTGCAGTAAGTGATATTCAAGCCGAATTAAAATTACTATTTGAAACAGACTTTGAACGAACCACATGGTTAATAGAAATGCCATCGGGCACTGTAATTGAGTGTGTTCTTGATCAAGGTGTGATTAAGTCTGGCGGTCATCAAACCATTATCAGCGAAATTGAATTAGAGTTCGTTTCTGGCCAAGAAAAAGATTTATTTAACCTAGCTCAGTTTGTTAGTAGCCAAGTAGATGTGCGATTAGGCTTTTTAAGTAAGGCAGCACGAGGGTATCAACTACTTACAGGCTCATCGCTTAAATGCACAGAGTTAAACGGTATTGAGCTTAAAAGTAATATTGAGTTTGAGCCAGCGCTTATTCAAGCAGCCTCTGAAGCTTTAAAGTTTGTACAACACAATGAGCAAGTGTTTTGCTCTTCAATGTCACCAAAGGCATTGCGAAAAGTCATTGATGGCTGGTCGCTTATTATTCATATTCTTAAACTGTTTTCTGTTACCTTGGCACAAAGCCAGATTGATCAGTTCATCGAGTCTTTTGAAACTATACGTCAGCAGCACAAGTGGGTTGATGGTTTTTATCAACTAAATCAGCTAGTCAGCAGAAAAAGCCCTTACCGGAAAGAAATTGAAAATAGTGAACATCTACCAGAGTTGATGGCACAGTATCAATTGCCGGAACACAAATTAATGAAAGCGGTGGGCTTTTTTAGTACTAACGAATACAACCGACTTATTTTGAATTTTGTTCAGTGGTTAACGCAAAAGCAATGGCGAAATGCACTACCACTGAATGAGTTATGCACATTAAAAGAGCCTTTAACTGAGTTTTCAAACTTATGGTTAGAGTCGGCGTGGCAAAACCTTCAGGTAGCGTTAGCCAACTACAAAAATCACACTGACAAAGAAAGCTTAGTAGCACTATATTGGCCTCTGGTTGAATCTATTTTAACGGGCATTACGGTGGGCAATTTATACGGCGAACAAAGCCAGTCAATGCACAATGGGCAACTTGACTTGTTGGTTGGTTGCGAAGAATTTTTGCTTTTAACTCGATTAGAAAAGCTTATTGTGCGTGATACAGAAGCGTGCAGTGAAAGTAATGATGCAACGGCAATTATTCCTGAGTCAGAAAACGCGGATTATTTATCTTGGGTAAAGGGCAAACAACAAAGCTTAAATACGGCGTTGTCAGCTTCAATAGGAAGCGTTAGCCAAATTAAACCATTCTGGTAAAAACGTGATACTAAAATAGTGATAGTTAAACCTTAAACCTTAAACCTTAAACCTTAAACCTTAAACCTTAAAATTAAACTTTAAAATAAACCGTAATATCAAAATAAAGATATTTAAGTAGTGAAATTAAACCGTGAATACATTCCAATCATCGAACAATGATTCAAACTCTATAGAGGCATTAGGAGCTAAGCGTCTTTCCGCGCTTGTAAATGCACATAATGTAGACGTCGATTTTGATGATGCTTCTGCTTTGCAGTATCTGCTGGCGATGAGTGATTTTATTTTTAGGATGTGCGGTAGATATCAATTTATTTTTGAAGATTTGGCTGCAAGCTGCGTGGTCAAAGAAGTTCAACTTGTGTTGCCTCAGTGGTCTATTTCAGAAACGGAATGGCTGTCTTTATCAGAAGCAGATGCATTAAAAGCCCTCAGAGATTTTAGGCATCATTTAATGGTCGTTATTGCCAGTCAGCACTTTCTAAAACAAATAGACATAAAAACCAGTATGCGATACTTGTCTGAATCAGCTGATTTGTTTTATGTATTGGCTAGGCAGTGGGCTGAATGCCATTTAGCTCCTCGATGGGGAAAGGCGATAAATGAATGCGGGCAACCTGTTCCTTTAATTGCCCTGGGCATGGGTAAGTTGGGCGGTTACGAACTTAACTTTTCATCAGATATTGATCTTATATTTTGTTATGAGAGCAAAGGCACAACGGCTGGTGGTCGTAAGCAAGAAGACTTCCAAACTTACTTTACTAAGCTCGCTCAAAAAATTATTCAGCTATTGGATTCTGTCACCCCTGATGGTCAGGTATTTCGAGTCGATATGCGTTTGAGGCCATTTGGCGATAGTGGCCCTTTGGTAAGCAGTTTTGCCGCTCTTGAAGATTATTACCAAGAGCAAGGCCGGGAGTGGGAGCGATATGCTCTTTTAAAGGCAAGGCCGTTAGCCTACAGCAAATTTATTACGGCCGAGGAACAACAGTCACATACACAACTTATTAGCATGCTTAAGCCTTTTGTTTATCGTCGCTATATCGACTTTAGTGTGATCGAGTCTTTGCGCACCATGAAGCGCCAGATTGAACAGGAAGTTGTCAGACGAAACTTGGTTAATAATATAAAGCTGGGCTCTGGCGGTATAAGAGAAGCGGAATTTATTCTTCAAGCGTTACAAATGTTACGCGGCGGTAAAGAGCCACAATTACAGTTGCCCAGCTTTTTATCAGTTTTACCTGAGTTAGTTCGGCTCAATGTATTTACTGAGCAAGAAGGCATTAATATTGAACAAAGTTACTTGTGGTTAAGAGATTGCGAACAATATTTACAAGCCTTTGACGACAAGCAGACCCAAACACTGCCAAGTACTGAGCTGGATAAAAAACGATTATTAACGCTATTTAATGTGCCAACCTGGGACGTGTTTTTAACAACAGTAGAGGCCGTTTCCACGCAAATTCACGACATATTTGATGAGCTGATTGGTGAATCACCGGAACATCAAAGTAACCCAAACAATGAGTTAGTAGAAAAGTGGCAAGCAATATGGCAGTTAGACCTACAGGTAAAACTACAAGTAGACCTTCAAGAAAGCACAGAGTTAGAACCTTCTCTACAGAGCCCTAACGACCTATCGGCTTCTGCTGAACATTTAACAACTGAGGAAGCCACTAATTTAACTAATAACGTAGCTACTAATTTAACTACTAATAATTTAATTAGCTGTTTGATGGATCAAAAGGCGGACTTAATTAAAGCGGTTTTAAGCAGTAAAGGCCGAGACCGACTCGACTTATTAATTCCGCATTTAATGGCAGAGTGTGACGTTCAAAAAATATCGGTATCGCAATGTGCTGATATCTTGAAAATCATTAAACGTATTACGGCTAGAACAACTTATCTAGCGTTATTAGTTGAACATCCTGGAGCATTAAAGCAATTAGTGAAGCTAGTGTCGTCTTGTCACTTTATAGGCCAAGAATTAAAGCACTTTCCACTTTTACTCGATCAGTTAATCGACCCAAAGCTTTTATATACTATCCCTAAATTAACCGACTACGCCGCTGACTTAAGACGCAACCTGCTGCGAGTAGATGCAGACGATCTAGAATTGCAGATGGAGATCTTACGACAGTTTAAGTTGTCGTCGCAGTTAATTATTGCAGCGTGTGATGTGTCGCAAATTATTGACTTACCCACTGTGAGTAATCATTTAACCGCATTGTCTGAGGCAATTTTGCATCAAGTGGTTAACTTATCTTGGCAACAAATGATCAGTCGATATGGTTATCCTGAAGGTGCTTCAGATCAAGATAAGAACTTTGCTGTATTAGGTTATGGAAAACTAGGAGGTTATGAGCTTGGTTATGGTTCTGACCTCGATGTGGTTTTTGTCCATGGCTGTGCATCAAGTAGCCCAACTAATGGCAAAAAACAAATAGATTCAAGACAGTTTTACTTAAAATTAGCGCAGCGAATTCTCCACGTTTTTACTACTAGAACGCCCAGCGGTATTTTATACGAGTTAGATACCAGACTTAGACCTTCAGGTGCGAGTGGCTTGCTCGCTATTAATATTAATACCTTTGCAGAGTATCAAAGCACCGAAGCTTGGACATGGGAGCATCAAGCTCTTGTGCGTGCAAGAGCAGTTATGGGAAGCAGAGCATTAACGGTGCAGTTTGAAGAGATTAGAAAGGCGATACTTAAGTCAAAGCGTGATACAGAGTTGTTAAAGGCAGACATCTCTAAAATGCGAGAAAAAATGTGTGCGAACTTGTCCAAAGAAACTTCAGAGTTATTTGATCTTAAGCAGAGCCGCGGAGGCATTGCCGATATCGAGTTTGTTACGCAACTTTTGGTATTACAATATAGCGGGAAGTACGCAGGGTTAGCTGACTATTCTGACAATAAACGATTGTTGGAAATTAGTTCAGAGCTAGGGTTGATAACAAAGGTTGAGTGTAATGGTCTTTGGGAAGCTTACCAGGAATACCGTAAGTTATATCACCAGCAGTCATTAAACTTGCAAGAAAAGTTGGTAGGGCGAAGCTCAATTGAGCTTCATAAAAACGTGGTACAACAGGTTTGGCAGCGCTTATCTTTGAAATAATGGGTGCCAATAATAGTTATTTTTTTAGCCCTATTTACATTAGAAAGTAAATTCAAAAAAAAATTCAAAAAATTGTAAAAAAATTTATCTATTTCAGTTGAAAACCTCATTAGTACCCCCACTAATAGTGCAAGAATTAATTTAACCCCTTTTAATAAGTTGTTTTCGGAGTAAATCTCATGGGTAGAATCATTGGTATCGATTTAGGTACAACAAACTCTTGTGTTGCTGTTTTAGATGGTGACAAGCCTCGTGTAATTGAAAACGCGGAAGGCGATCGCACAACTCCTTCTATTATTGCATACACAGACGAAGGCGAAATCTTAGTTGGTCAACCAGCTAAGCGCCAAGCGGTAACAAATCCTCAAAACACACTATTCGCTATCAAGCGTTTAATTGGTCGTCGTTTTGAAGACAAAGAAGTTCAACGTGATATCGACATCATGCCATTTAGCATTGTTAAAGCTGACAATGGTGATGCATGGGTTGAAGTTAAGGGCGAAAAAATGGCGGCACCTCAGGTGTCAGCTGAAGTTCTTAAGAAAATGAAAAAGACAGCGGAAGACTTCCTAGGCGAAAAAGTAACGGGTGCTGTAATTACCGTTCCTGCTTACTTCAATGACTCACAACGTCAAGCAACAAAAGACGCTGGTCGTATTGCTGGTCTAGACGTAAAACGTATTATCAACGAACCAACTGCAGCTGCATTAGCATACGGTGTTGGTAGAAAAGGAAGCGACAACGTTGTAGCTGTTTACGACTTAGGTGGCGGTACATTCGATATCTCAATCATCGAAATTGATGAAGTAGATGGCGAGCAAACGTTTGAAGTATTAGCGACAAACGGTGACACACACTTAGGTGGTGAAGACTTTGATAACCGTGTGATCAACTACTTAGTAGAAGAGTTCAACAAAGATCAAGGCGTAAATCTTAAAAACGACCCGCTAGCAATGCAGCGTGTTAAAGAAGCCGCTGAAAAAGCTAAAATTGAATTATCTTCAGCGCAACAAACGGAAGTTAACTTACCATATGTGACAGCGGATGCTTCAGGTCCTAAGCACATGAACATCAAGATTACTCGTGCGAAGCTAGAGTCTCTTGTTGAAGATATGATCCAAGCAACGTTAGAGCCGTTAAAAATGGCGCTTAAAGATGCGGACTTATCAGTAAGCGACGTACATGACATCATCTTAGTTGGTGGTCAAACACGTATGCCTAAAGTTCAAGCGGCTGTTACTGAGTTCTTCGGTAAAGAGCCTCGTAAAGACGTTAACCCTGATGAAGCGGTAGCAATTGGTGCAGCAATTCAAGGTGGTGTTCTTTCTGGTGATGTTAAAGACGTATTACTACTAGACGTTACTCCATTATCTCTAGGTATTGAGACAATGGGCGGAGTGATGACTTCTGTAATTGAAAAGAACACTACGATTCCTACTAAGCAATCGCAAACGTTCTCTACAGCAGAAGACAATCAGTCAGCGGTAACAATTCATGTTCTTCAAGGTGAGCGTAAGCAAGCATCAAGCAACAAATCGCTTGGTCAGTTTAACCTAGAAGGTATTCGTCCAGCTCAACGTGGCGCACCACAAATCGAAGTAACATTTGATGTTGATGCCGACGGTATCTTGCATGTATCTGCTAAAGACAAAGATACAGGGAAAGAGCAAAAGATCACTATCCAAGCATCTTCAGGCTTATCAGATGATGAGATTGATGCAATGGTACGTGATGCAGAAGCGAATGCTGAAGAAGATAAGAAGTTTGAAGAATTAGCACAAGCACGTAACCAAGCTGATGCATTAGCTCACGCAACTGAAAAGCAAGTGACTGAAGCAGGCGACGACCTTCCAGCTGAAGATAAAGATGCTATCGAAAAAGCGATTAATGAGCTTAAAGATGCATCTAAGTCAGGCACAAAAGATGAGATTGAAGCTAAGTCTCAAGCGTTAATGGAAGCATCTCAAAAGCTGATGGAAATTGCGCAAGCAAAAGCCCAAGCTCAAGGTGGTGCCGGCGCTGAAGGTGCTGAACAAGCAACAAACGCTGCAGACGACGATGTTGTTGATGCTGAGTTTGAAGAAGTGAACGACGATAAAAAATAATCGTTAACACTTTGTAAAGTTTGAAAAATTAACATGGGCGTTTTATACGCCCATGTTTGTTACTTAAATATGGTTAATTTACGTTTAATTTCTTGCCTTTTTTATCTTAGTTTTTAAATAAACCAAAGTGATAAAAAGCGAAGTAATTAAAATAACAAGGTACTTTTTTTATTATGTCTAAACGCGATTATTATGAAGTTCTAGGTGTCGACAAGAGCGCATCAGAGCGTGACATCAAAAAAGCGTACAAGCGCCTAGCGATGAAGTATCACCCAGACCGTACCGCTGGTGATAAAGACTTAGAAGTTAAATTCAAAGAAGTGAAAGAAGCTTACGAGATTCTTTCCGACGAAGATAAGCGTCATAAATACGACCAGCATGGTCATGCTGCGTTTGAACACGGTCATGGCGGAGGCGGCGGTTTCGGCGGCGGTCATGGCGACTTTTCAGATGTATTTGGCGACGTTTTTGGTGACATCTTCGGTGGTGGTCGCAGAGGCGGTGGCGGTCAACGTCAGCAACGTGGTTCGGACCTGCGATATAACTTAGAAATGAGTTTAGAAGACGCAGTACGTGGCAAAGAGCTTGAGATAAAGGTGCCTACTTGGGTTTCTTGTAAACCATGTGATGGTTCAGGTGCAAAAGCTGGATCTAAGCCAAAAACCTGTGGTACTTGTCACGGAGCTGGTCAAGTTCAAATGCGTCAGGGCTTTTTTGCTGTACAACAGCCATGTCCAACGTGTCATGGTCAAGGTCAAATTATTTCTGACCCTTGTAATAGCTGTCATGGTCAAGGTCGAGTTGAAAAGACTAAGACGTTATCTGTGAAAATACCAGCAGGTGTAGACACAGGTGACAGAATCCGATTGGCGGGTGAAGGTGAAGCGGGAGCAAATAGTGCACCAGCGGGTGACCTGTTTGTTCAAGTACATGTAAAAGACCACCCTATTTTTGTTCGCGACGGCAGCAACTTATATTGTGAAGTACCAATTGGCTTTACAACTGCGGCGTTAGGTGGAGAAATTGAAGTTCCAACACTTGATGGTCGAGCAAAGCTTAAAGTGCCATCTGAAACTCAAACTGGCAAGATGTTCCGCTTGCGTGGTAAAGGTGTTAAGTCTGTTCGTGGTGGTGCGGTTGGTGATTTACTTTGTAAAGTAATGATTGAAACACCAGTCAACTTAAATGACTCACAAAAAGACTTACTACGAAAGTTTGAAGAAACAATGTCAGGTAAAACGTCAAAGTACCGTCCAAAAGAGCAGGGATTTTTTGACGGTGTTAAGAAGTTTTTTGATGACTTAACTGGTTAATATTTATAGTTAAGTCATACAGTCGACCTACTCGAACATAAAAAGCCAGCATCACTGCTGGCTTTTTTTAACCTGAACCTTAAGTTAAAGCCAAAGTTAAACCACTATTTTTCAGAAATATAAGTCGTTAATTGATCCCACGTATTAACTTGATAATCGTTTAAGTAGGAAGGGTTGATAAGACTCATCACCTTTTTAGTCTTCTGTTTGTTTTTTTGATTGAAATAGAAATTAGCTAAATGCAACCTTGATGTTGTGACTGAAATATTATGGCCATCTAAATTAGCGTAATCTAGCGCTTTTTTAAACATCAATTCAGCGTTCTGCGGATTATCCAAGTAGATATAGGCATGTCCAATATGCCCATAAATTACCATTATTTGTTGGTTATGACGGAGTGCCTTAGCGTATGGCAGGGCAGAAAGGTAAGCGGCTAAAGACTGCTGATGATCACCCGTTTGCCTGTATAAGTGCCCAAGATTGCCATATAGCTCTAACTTAAAATGATCATCTTTACTATTTTTAAAACGCCTCTCTAGTGACAATAGAATACTCAATGACTCATCATATCTTTTAAGATCTAACAAAAGATTAGCGATACGAATGCTTCGAAGTGGGGCATAAAAAGAGTTGTTAATCTCAATAAGATTTAATTTTGCTTCTTCTATTAACTTTAGTGCTTGGCTGCGTCGTTCACTAACTATTAAAACCTTAGCTTTATATATCGTAAGGTAACTTGAAAATAGCGGAGGCGTGTTCTCTATTTTTATAGCCGCAATTGCTTTTTCTGCGGCTGTAAATTCCTTTATGCTTATTAATGACTCAATCTGTAAAAGTTTTAAATTGAACCAAGGTAAAGTGTAAGGTGTGGAGTGCGCTATTTTCTGATTTGCTTCAGCTAGACATTCTTTTGATGGCACAGAACAATGCTCAAAGTTTTTGAACATGTTACTTGCAGATACTTTGAGCGAACATATGCACAGAAAACTGCTTATTAACGCTAAACGGACAAGGTTCACCTAAACTCTCTTTTAACTCGTAGTGTGGCAAGTTATTTAATAAAGTTGATAATACTATTAAGTTTTTTCAAATCAAGGAGGATAATGAGAGCGTGTTTCTACAAAACTAGAGTTTAATGGCAAGTGTGAAGTTAACTCACTGAATTTGCTTAATTTAAAGAAAGTTGCTTAATTTAAAGAAGATTATTGAATTTAAAGAAAAAGCCAGCAAGGCTGGCTTATTAGTTTTTTATATTTAGTTTTTATACTTTGAATTGCCCCATTACTCTTGAAAGTTGGTCTGCCGCAACAATCATGGCATTAATAGAGTCCGTAGCGCCTTGGGTTTCTGTAACAGAATCATCCGCTAATGACTTCAAGTGTCCAACGTTTTTAGATACGGAATGTGCAGTTGCAGTCTGTTCTGTACTAGCCTGAGAGATCGATTCAGTTTGTTGCTGTATCTCATGAATTGCAGTGGTAATCTCTCGCAACGTCTCTTCAATCTTTTGAGTTTGACTGATGCTTCGTTGAGCGTAGTCACGACTTTCTTCCATAACACTCTCAGCCTGAGACGCACTACTACGAAGACCTTCAATGATATTTTGAATATTGGCGGTAGACTCTTGAGTTCGACTAGCCAATGTTCTGACTTCATCAGCTACAACCGCAAAACCCCTGCCTTGCTCGCCGGCTCTCGCTGCTTCAATGGCCGCATTTAGTGCAAGTAAGTTAGTTTGTTCTGCGATAGTGCGGATAACATCTAGTACTTCACCTACGTTCTCTGAGTCTTGTCTTAGATTTCTTACCACATCGGCTGCGCCCAATACATTTTTAGACAAGGCTGTGATATCGGTAATAGCGCTGTTAACGACTTTAGCTCCATTCACCACTTGTTCTTCGGCAAGTGCGGCGTGCGTCATCGCTTGGGACGTATTTTTTGCCATTTGTTCACTGGTATACGCCAGCTCTTCCGAAGCACTTGCCACTTGAACAATTTCAGACTTTTCTTTATCAACTAGTCTTATGATCTCAGTTGAAGTTTCTTCCACCTGCGCCGACCTATCATGCACGTGATGTGAAATCTCGATGGACTCTTTAACTAACAACTGAATTTTGCTGATAAAGCCGTTGAACTCAGCTGCTAATGTACCAATTTCATCGTGCCTAGAGTCGTCAATTCGTTTTGTTAAATCGCCATCACCTCTTGAGATGTCTTTCATCGCAGAAACAAGGTTTTTAATTGGTTTAATAATTGGTTTTGTTGCTGCATAAACTAAAGCACAAACCACTAGCATTGTTATTACAACCCAGGCTGTGTTTTTAGCAATGGCGTCATTTACAGGTTCATCAATGACAGTGTCTGGTACTACAAAGCCAAGTCTCCACCTCATTTTTGGGTAGTCACTTTCAATAGAGGTATATAAAACCGTATGCGGTGTGTTATTCCAGGTAACAGACGACTTACCTTTTGATCTTTTTGTTACTAGCTTTGAAAAGTCACCAAAGCCTTCCGCACTTCTAAAATTATCATCTACATCTTGAATAAGTGAGCCTGGAGGAAAGTCTTCACTAAAGCTTGGGAAATAAACGAGCTTACCTTCATCGGTGACCAAAAAAGCAAAACCTTCGCCTTCATACTTTATTTTGCTTAGTAGCTCTTCACCAATAGTTGTAACCAAAATATCCATGCCAGCTATACCAATAAGTTTTCGTTTACTGTCATAAAGCGGTGTTTTTACGGTGGCGCTAATAGAACCATCATTGGCATCGATGGCAGGATCAGAAACGTACAGTGAGCCTTTTTGTTGAGCTTCACCCCACCAAGGGCGCTTGCTTGTGTAGTAATTTAAATCGTTGTGTCGACCTTCGAGGTCAAAGTATTCAAAGGTATTGCCTGAACCAAAAAAGATGCTTTTTATCGTAGGGTCTTGGTCAGAAAAATACTTAAAGTATCGGGTAATCTCTCGATGTTCTTCGTCAGAGCTTAAGTCGCCACCGCGATCATTATAATTGCTAAACCAGTCCAACACTTGAGGACTAGCAAAAACACTATGAATAACTTGGCCTTTGGCTTCGAAGAAGCTTTTTATTTCCATTGCATTACTTTCTACGATGTTGCCAATGCCGGATTCAACCCGCTTAACAGTATCTTCTTTGACACTGAAAACATGGTTTGTACCAACAATTATAGACAAAATAAATAATGGAAGAACGGTCCAAAAGACCAATTGACGAGCAATAGATTGGTTTATAAAGCGCATATTTTACTACCTAACTACGTAAGTTTTATTATTATTATTCCTTTCGAATCTAATGTACCGTATGTAGATAAAATGCACAAAACTTTATATAAGAAAAAGGCCTACCAGTTAGTAAGCCTTTGTTTAATATTGGTATATACTGAATTTCAAATTAGAGCCATTGCTCCAATTTAGATTTTATTTGTTGATAATTAGCACTATTTGGCAAAATTTCACTAAAGTAGGCATCACCACCTAGGAATCTATCTTTCTCAACTAAGATACCTACAGCACCATCTAGGTTTACAAAACTAAGCTCGGCTTCGCTACTTGAAAATAGCCCAGCTTGACGTTTAAATTCAAACTCTTGGTAGCAGTTAACGCTCGACTGAAACCCGTTACCACGTAGGTAGCCCTTTTCAACATCCACTTTTAAGATTTTATAGCCTAGCTCGTACATGGCTTCTACAGCGTGTTTTTGAAAAGAGGTAGGGTGAATGTCTAAATAATCCTTATCTGAACTATCTAAACCTTTATCAATATCCAGCCCTGTGGCGATCCAAACTTTAGACAGGCTGTTGGCAACAGCGGTAACTGGGGTTTCCGGATGAAGAGAAATAGTCAGATCATATTCTATTGTTTGGCCAGCCTCTAAAATTGAATTACTTAGACCGAGTTCCTGTGGAGTCATCGCCCAACGACTTAAAATAACAGTCTCGTTAACTTTAATTTCGCTATCGCCCAAGTCCTTTTCCGACTTAGCACTGGTGCATAGCGCTAACTCTAAGCCATTAATATCTTGCTCAACGGAATCACTTGCCTGAATAACAATCCTTAAGTTGCATTCACTTCCTGGATTAAGTTGCTCAGATAAAATGAACGTATCCACTTTTGCGCTACCAATACCGACACTTGCTAATAATTTTTTAAACATGTTTAAGCCCTAACTATCCTTATGATTATTTTATATATAAGGTATTTAGCGAAAGATTCAAGTAGCGTTATATTTTGTTACAAGATAAGTGTTTAAAGGAAAGGGTCTAAAGGAAGGGGTTAGTCTCTATCAAAAGGGCTTAAATAAGCTTGCATAACACTTCGTAACTTTGTGCCCTTCACACCAAATGTAAGGTCTTGTGTTGTGGTATTGCTAGTAATTAAAGTACCCGCCATGCGATCCCATATAGCCAATGCAGTGCCAAAGTTCTTATCGATATGAGGCGTTGCCTGACTATGATGTATTTGATGCTGAGCAGGTGAAATAAACCATTTTTCTATCCGTTTATTCCAACATAACCAAACTTGAGAATGTCTTAAATTTGCACCAAGCATGTTAAATATAAATACCGCAACATTCGCACCTGCAATATCGTAAAAACTCAATTTCGATTTAAATAAGTACACGCCTAAACCTATTGTGATTGCGTTAACTAATAAAAGTCGTGAGGCATATAAAAAGCTTTCTATAGGATGAGTCCGATAAACGGTTAAAGGAGTCATCACTTCAGCACTGTGGTGTAGCCTATGGAAACGCCATAAAAACGGAACCTTGTGCATTAGTGCATGTAAAAGGAATCGTGTGAGGTCATCTAATACAAATAGAAAGGCGGTGAAACTAGTAAGTACAACCCACTCTGGTGCGGCAATAGTGATTTCGCCAAAGACTGCAGTTAAGGTTTTATGAGTTGCAATCGCAACAGGAGCAACAGCAAATAGCAGCGGCGTGATTATCCATGCTTTTATCAGTAGGTTTATAAACCAAATTTTACTATCTAGAATTGATGAGGGGTGAAAAAGCACTTCCCGACCAAATGACTTGCGCCAATTCCACACTCCCGTTTTTTTGTATTCTGTGCGGTAGACTAAAAAAACTAATACAAATGTTGATACTAAATAACCCCAATAAAGCCTTTTATTAGGGCTAAGCAAATGAACGTTGGCGTCTTGCCACAAGAGTGACAAAACGTTGTTCAATTCATTAAACACTTCTATTAGCATTTTAGATATTACTTACTAAAAATTATATTTATAACCAATAAACGCTTGTTGAGGTTTACTTGGTCTAGCGCCAAATGGTCGCCTACTAACTAACGCAACTTTGTCGGTAATATTATCGACTTTAAAGTAAACCGTATGGTTGGCATTAATATAATAGTTTGCAGATAAATCGATAACTGTATAACTGTCAGTTTCTAAACCAGATAACGCGACATTGTCACCAGCCGCTTCCGGCATACTGCCTACATATTTAACTAGTAAGTTTAGTTGCCAGTCATTGCTTTCTAAACCTAAGTTAACCGTTAATTGATCTTCTGGTAAATAAGGCACTGAATCACCAGCGCTTACATCACCCCACAACTCAAAGTCAGAAGCAAAGTCAGATTTAAACTCCGAATGTGTTCGTGTATAGGTAACGGACCATGGTAGGTCTAATTCAGAAGTTAAGGTTTCACGGCGCTGTAAGTTAAACTCAAGACCAGTAACATCAACCTCTCCACCGTTATACTCTTGATCCAACTTAGCTGTGTTAGTACAAGAAGCAGAGGTAGAAAAAGAACAGCTTTCTTTTAAGTTATCGAAATCATTAAAAAATAGAACGGTTTCAAGTTGGGTCTTTTGATCGTTGTATCTTAGGCCAAGCTCATAGTTCACACTACTCTCAGGTTTAATCTCTGCATTTTGTTTAGGGCTTGTTGGTACAAAACCTTCATGAACGCCACCAAAAATACCAAGTTCAGAGGTTAATGTGTAAAACGCAGATGCACTGTAAAGCCAAGTTTTAGACTCTTTTTCTTGCCAATCGGTATTTTTTCCTTCGGCTTCATTTTGATAACGGCTGTCAATAATTTCACCGCGCCCGCCTATGGTGATATTCAGATCATCAATTTGAATTGTATCCGCTAGATAAATAGACACGGCTTCTGTTTCTTCATAATCAACGGTAGTGAATTTGGTGCCAATTTGATCTGGTGTCATCACACTATCTAGCATCAGATAGTTTTGCTCAAAATGATCGCGATCAATTCTATCTTTATGGAATCGAATTCCAGTGCTAATGAGATTTTCAAAACCGGCCAGTTCAAATGATAGTTTTAAATCACTCTGTAAACCCTTTGAATAATAAGAACGGTCATTAGTCCCTACAACAATTTGCTCATAAATTTCTTCAGAGTTTTTTTGTCCTGTTAGCACTTGATAGTAGTTTTGGTTAACTTCTGTATTTGGATTGGCAACAATTTCCTGCAACGTACGATCAATGGCACCATTGCCTATTTGATTAAAACCATTCACTTTGCGCCAAGCACGCTCAAAAGTATTGTTATACAAACGCGTGGTTACGTTAAGGCTATCATTGGATAGGCGATGAGTGAATTGGACTTGTTCGTGATCCCAATCCATATTGCCCACTTGGCTAGCAGCGTAACGACGATATGGACTCTCTTTAAAGTCAGTATCCGTTAAGCCCATGTAAGTCTCATTTGAAACTTCATCTGCGGCGGCTAACTTAAGCTCAAAAGACTGCTCAAGGTTTGTGTTAAATAAGCTAATTTGATGATCAAAAACAACTTTGGCCATCACGTCATTTTTATCAAAGCCAGTATCTTTTTCAAAAAGACTGTTTTCAACGAAGTCGATGTCCTTAAAACCATCAGCTTGTGTATGCAAGGCTTCAATAACAAAACCAAGGTTACCGCTATCTAACGATACTGAGTTACCAACATGTCCGTGGAGCTTCTTATAACCGTTAGAGCCTAGCCCAACTTCGACTTGACCCTCAAAGCTGTCAGGTACAGCACGCGTTGTCATATTTAAGGTGCCAGCTACGGTATTCGGTCCAAATTTTATAGCCGCAGGCCCTTTTACTACTTCTACAGATGTCATTCGAGCAACCGTTGGGAAGTAATATGCCGCTGGCGCAGAGTAGGGTGCAGGACCAATTAATACGCCGTCTTCAAGAATATTAATTTTTTTAGAGCGCTCAGGCGTCACACCCCTAAAACCAATGTTAGGTCTTAATCCGTAACCGTCTTCTTGACGAATATTTACACCAGGGACATTAGCCAACACACGATGGATGTCGTCATATTCGTACTTTTCTAAAATAAGCTCATCAAGCAAGGTGGCAGAACCAGACTCTTTACGCAGCTTGTTGTCTCGGCCAATTATTTGAATGTGTTCAATGTTTTTTGATTTTTCTGCGCTGTTTGGCGCTTCATTATTTGTTTCACTTTGATTAGCCAAAACTGGAGAAGAGGCAATACTTAAAGCGGACAAAACACTTAAGGTGATCAGTGATTTCATAGCTTGATTTTTCATTAATCAGCGTCTCCTGCAGATGAGCTTGGCAGTTGTAGTGATAAAAATACGATAAAGGCAGACTTTAAATTATCAGTGACTTTTTTAGTTTGAGCGTAAAGCTCTTGCACTCTTGCTGGGTTATTTTGCACGGCGTCGGCAAAGCTACCTTCAGTCTCAAAAGATTCTATTGCGGCGATAGCAGCGGTAATATCGGCACGCATTTCATTCGCTAATGATTCGGCGTCAACAGCAGTCAAGTAATCGTCAAATGCAAGTTGAGTCGCAGGGTCGCTTCCTTGGAAAATTAACAGCATGGCTTCTAAGTTAGATTGTACATTTGCAAGTGAGTGCTCGCTAATGTTTGACTCTATATCGTTTAGGCAGGTTGATGTACCGCAGCTATTTGTTATAAGGCCAATCGGCGAACCTAGTTTAGCGTCCTTAGTAATAGTATCTAAATAAAACAGCCCATCGGTTAAATGGTTAATAGCAGCATCAATATTCTCAAAACTAGAATTGCTGTTTGAGTCATTTGCTGTTTTTAAACTCGTTTCAAAATCAATAATAGTGTTGCTTCCGTTTTCACTACTCCAAGCTGAACTTAGCTCACCAGCAGTTGCAACTAAATCTGATGCAACTTCGGTAGCAAACTTACAACGTGCAACTTTGCGTTCAAGTTCAGGTCTATCATTCCAACCTTTTGGCCCGAGGCTATCGGTTTTACAGCTATGCGCTAATGACTCAGTAAATAGTAAGTGCTCCAAGGCGTCTAGGCCTTTACGGTTTGCGGTTCTGTTTTTAATGTCGTAAGGACTGCCTGAGACGTTGCCGTTTTCAAAATAACTAACATCTAAATCAACGGCGCATTGGCTATCAACAGGCCATGAGTAGATTTGGTTTCGCAAATAACTCTCATCAGTACCCACAGGGCCAACTTGCATCATTTCTACTTGTTGCCAGCGGTACATGGTGTTTTTCCATGCTTCTTGCGCTGTCGTTTTTAGAGTGGGGTCTTCTGCTTGATTCGTTTGTAACGCTTCACAATAAGATTCAACCGCGACTAGTTGATTCTGAGCGTTTACTAAAACATCTTCAATTGCAGGTAAATAAACGTGATCAACCAAATCATTAACCATTTGCTGTTTATCAAATGTAGTATTGTTACTCCCAGAGCCTGATTGTGCGCCACTAAATCCTGTTCCAGACGTACTGTCTTGTGAGTCGCTGCATGCTGCGGTGATTGAAAGAGTGCATGCTATGAGAATTGCTTGCTTAACATGCTTTAAATTTGTATTCATTTAAGTTGAACCCCATTACAAGATGTAATTGTTTTAATCTGTAAAAACGCAAAAAGGCCGACAAAAGTCAGCCTTATTATTTTAATGTCAGTTGTTACCAACTTGTAGTATTTTCTGCATTAAATTCATAAGCTTGTTGAAGTACAAGCCTAACTTCAGCTAAATCTAATAAATATTGAACAACGCCGTCACCTGATAGTACGGGAGCGTCTTGTAAAAGTTCATTAATTTTAGTGTATTGGGCATCAGTTAACTTTTTATGCGGGTTAAACTGAAGGCTAATAGCAAAGCCTTTTAGTTCAGACCAGTGCTTGGCTAAATCTGCATAGTTAAAGTCTTCTGTGCCTAAGTCAGCATAATCAGCTAGAACGTCATTTACATAGTGCACAACGGTTGCTGCAATAGCATATTCCCAATTAGCAACGGCCTCGTCACGGAACTCTAAAAGTGAAGCCATTTGAGCATCAGTTAACTCAGCACCAACATTTTCATTAATTAATGCGCGGCCTTGTAAAAAGGCTTGCATTGCGGCTTCAGTAAAGTCGGTCGGCATTGAGTTTGAAGCGGTGCCAAGATCACGTTTTGCTGCGTTTTGTGAATGACCAAAATTATATTCTGAATTTAAATCAATCATACCGCTTGTATCTGTATCGTACATGCCTTGGTAATTGTCACGCCCACCTTTGCTTGCGATTTCTTCATCCGTATAGCTAAGGTAATCGCGAGCTGCACCAAAGTAACCAAAACCTTCATCATATTGATGTTCTAAGTTTGTATAACTTTTACCGTCAACTAACATTTCGTTACTAGTGTTTAGGCCTTTGTTCTCAACATTTGCATCAAGATAGTCATCTGTACCTTGCGAATATGCAACCGCTCCTAATAGCGTTTTTGTATTAACTGTTTGTAGTCTAGTCCGTTTTCACTAAGGTAAACTTTAGTAATAACGTCGCCATTAATGTCTTCACGGGTTGCACCAGAGGCTGCGATTTCTGCATTCTCTGCGACTTTTTCGAAGAAAAATTGAATAAGCTCTTCAGGAGTTTGGCTGCCTTTTTCTCCAAATGCGTAAAACTCTGTGCTCCAGTCTTTATGTTGACCTGTAGCATCGTTACCGGCAATTTTGCCTGATAAGTCTTTTGTACTGCCAGATATATCAGAAAGTAGTTTCTGCTCAGCTTCGCCATAAATGCTTAATGTGAGCGCTCTGTCGCTGTAAACTGCATATTCTTCGTCAGTTGTTTTGTAATATGAGTTTAAAGCAGTCATTGCTTGTGCTTTAGTTGTCACATCTAAGTTATCAATATCGTTTTGTAAGCCAGAATCAATATAGTTATTCAGTTCTGCGATTAACACGTGACGAGCTACTTGGCCTGAATATGAAACACTATTTTCATTACTTAACTTGTTTGTAAATGCGTATACGTCAAGCACGTCTTCAATATCAATAGTTAGTGTTTTGGTAAAAGATAAGTTGCCAGAGTCTGTAACGGTAACTTCAACATCAATAGAAGTCGCGAACTCAAAATCAACGGCGAAATCAGGTGATAACGATAGAGTATTGCCATCAATTACAAACGATTGGCTTGATGTGGTGAATGTAAACGTATCAGAGTTGTTTACATCAGTCGCGGATAGAGTACCAACTTCAGCACCTAGGCTGTTTTCAATAACGCTATTGCTAGAGATAGTTATATTGGTTGGCGCTTCATTTTATCGCTGTCGCTAGATGAACATGCCGTTAACTGAGTTGCTGCAATTACAACAAGACTAAGAATTGACTTTTTAAACATTTAAACACCCACGTAATGTTAATGAGAATTGTTATCATTATTTGAGTGGACTATAATCTAAAGTCAAATGCGAATCAATCGCATTTGCTTAAAACTTAGAAATAATTATCTAAAAGTCACATTTTTTGTAAAAGGTGAGCCATTCTTCTGTTTTTGGGTGCTGTATCTGCAATTGCTCTGCATGCAAGTTGAGTCTGTCGGCAAGAGCAACAATATCATCTGGCGCGTAGAGTCTATCACCAATGATTGGGTGACCTAACTGCTGCATATGAACACGGAGTTGATGACTGCGGCCTGTGATAGGCGTTAATTTTACACGAGTAACGGGGTGACCATTAATGTCGTATCGGTTAAGTACCTCATAATACGTCATACTCGCTTTGCCGGTTTCGTAACACACCTTTTGTTTTGGACGATTTGGCCAATCAACAATTAGTGGGAAATCTATATGCCCATTGTCATCCTTTAAGTGACCGTCAACCACCGCAATGTAGTACTTTCCTGTTGTGCGCTCCGCAAACTGTCTATTTAAATGACGCGTCGCGTCAATGTGCATCGACATTACCATTACACCTGAGGTCATCATGTCTAAACGATGAACTACGCAAGACAATGGCCATACGGCTTGAACGCGGCTCATTAGAGAGTCGAAGTGATCTTTTTTACGGCCTGGAACACTAAGCAAACCACTAGGTTTATTAAGCACAACAATATCTTCATCTTGATAAAGAATGTCTAAATATGGGGTTGTTGGAGGTTGGTAATGTAATATGGCCACAAGGAATCAATATAAAAAATGGGATAAACCTAAGTTTACCCCATTTTATTGGTTAGGATAATTGCCTTAACAAATTAAATCCTAAATACCGCTATGTTTTATACAACTCAATATTAACTGTTGTCTGCAACCAATAGTCTAATTGCGTCTAATTGAACCTGTGCTGAGTCAATTTCTGCAACGCTGTGCTCTAGTTGCAACTCTAAAAATTCAATTTCTTCGTCTCGAATACTAGGGTTAATTGCCTGCAACGCTCGCATACGATCAAGTTCACTTTGACGATCTGCAATTAGCTTTTCTTTTGCTGCTTTTACAATGCTATCAACTTGAGGTTGAACATTGCTATTCGCGATTTCCAAAAGCTTAATAACTTCTGGCTTTAATGCGCCAATAAGCTGCGTAGCCATGGTTTTCTTAACGTTCTTTAAACTTGCATCCATTGAGCCTTGTTTTACTTTAGGAGCTAAGTCATTACCATTTTTATCTAACATCATTCTTACCGGTGTATTCGGTAAGTAGCGGTGTAATTGCAAGTTACGAGGTGCGTTAGTGGTAATCAAAAAGTTAAGCTCTAAGAAGTATGTACCGGCTGGCAACTTCTTATTCTTTAGTAAACATACCGATGTATTTCCCAAGTCAGAGCTGGTTAACATATCAAGCACGCCTGTTGTCATTGGATGTTCCCAGCTTAAGAAGTGCTGGTCTTCTTGCGAAAGTGCAGTATCTCGCTCAAAACAAACTGTCATTCCGTCATTCTGAAGAGCAGGGAAATGCTCCGTCATCATGTGTTCGCCAGGTTTAAGTATAAAGCTATAAGCAGACTTCTCTTCAGTGTTAACACCAAAGTGATCCCAAATCTGCGTCATGAATGACATGAGCTCGGTACTATCATCTATCTCATCAATGGTTTCGCAAATTTCTGTTGCTCGCTCTCCACCGCTAGAGTTAATTTCAAGTAAACGGTCTCGGCCTTGTTCCACTTCTAACTTAAGGGCTTGGTTTGCTACTTCGCATTGGTTAATTAGGTCCTGTAAGACTTCATCATCTTGAGAGTTCAAAACCGTTTGTTGAATAGCATTTAGGTTTTGCTCAAAAACAACTCGTGCAGTGGTACTTGTTTGCTCAAAAGCGTTAAACGCGTTGTGATAAAACTTAAATAAGTTCTCTGCTGCACTGCCTTCAATGTATGGCACATGAATCTTCACTGTTTCAGTTTGACCTATACGGTCTAATCGACCGATTCTTTGTTCCAACAAGTCCGGGTTGGCTGGTAAGTCAAACAATACTAAGTGGTGAGCAAATTGAAAGTTTCGGCCTTCTGAACCAATTTCTGAACATACTAGTGCTTGTGCACTTTTTTCTTCATCAGCAAAATAGGCTGCGGCTTTATCTCGCTCTACAATTGTCATTCCTTCATGGAAAACCGTAGAACGTAAACCTTCTTGCTCAAATAATGCATCATCTAATTGCATAGCCGTGTTGGCATGGGCACAAATAACCAATACCTTTTCATCTTTGTTAGCAATTAAAAACTCACAAAGCCACTTCACTCGCGGATCGACCTGTGACCAAGTAGAAAGACTTTCAGAGTTAGGTTTATGGCGAAGTTCAGGGTGCATACCAAGCAGTTCAATTCCTGGAGCAAACAATTCTGGTCGAGGCAGCGGATATGATGTCACTTTACGTTCCGGGAACCCCTTTATTCCTTGGCGGCTATTGCGGAACATTATGCGCCCAGTCCCGTGTCTATCTAGTAAGTCTGTAATTAAACGGCTGGCTATTTGAGCCTTGTCTTGCTCTGATTGGTATTGACTAATAGAAGCTAAACTACTTTCGTCATCAAGTAATACAGATAACGATTCGACTTCTTTGCTAGTTAACTCTTGTTGCTCAAGTAATTTATTCGCTATGTCGGCAACAGCTTTGTACTCAAGTTCTTCTTTTGATAAGTTGCGTAATCATGAAATCGATTAGGGTCTAAAAGTTGCAGACGAGTAAAGTGACCATAATGTCCTAGTTGATCTGGTGTTGCGGTTAGAAGAATTAGCCCTTTTGTCGCCTGGCCAATTTCTTGAATATGCTCATATAACGCATTAGCGGCGTCATCATTGTTGTCGTTTTCTGGTGGAGAGATGTGGTGTGCTTCATCAACTACAACAAGGTCCCAGTTGGTGCCTGTTAGTGTTGACTGCCATTTACCACTTCGAGATAACCATTCTTGACTAACAAAAACAAGTTGTTCATTTTCAAATACGTTTTTAGTTGGATCTGATTCGGCTTCCGCTTCACAGCGTTGGTCATCAAATAAGGCAAACTTCAAATTAAAACGTCGTAACATTTCAACAAGCCACTGATGCTGAAGACTTTCAGGTAATACAATTAACACACGAGATGCGCGCCCTGAAATAAGCTGCTGGTGGATTATAAGACCCGCTTCTATCGTTTTACCTAAACCAACTTCATCGGATAACAAAACTCTTGGTGCAAAACGCTTACCAACGGTATCTGCAATATAAAGCTGATGGGGAATAAGACTTACTCGAGCACCTAACAAACCATGTAAAGAGAAAGTTTCTAATTCCGCTTTTTTCTGATGAGCTTCCAGTCGCAAGCTAAACCAGTGTTTTCGGTCGTATGCGCCAGTATATAAACGTGATTCTGGGTTGTTTAACTTAACGTGGTGGTCCAACATTATTTCTTTAACGCTAACCACTTCTTCATTATCAATTCTTTGGCCATGATAAACCAAAGTCTCACCCACGGTTTCAACGTCCGAAACCTTAAACTCAAAACCTTCCATACTGGTAATCGTATCGCCAACAGAGTATTCAACACGCATTAAAGGCGCTTGATCTATGGCATACTGACGAGTTTCTTCGGCACCCGAAAATAGGACCTGCACAAATCTATTATCAACCTTGATAACGGTACCTAATCCTAAATCAAACTCAGCTTGGCTAACCCAACGCTGGCCTATCGAAAAACTCATATAATCTCCAATGGTTAAAAGCCGAAAAAAAGGCGCGTAGTCTACTCCCTTCTGCGTCAAAAATCGTTGTTAAATTCAAAAAATCCTTATTCGGTATTAAACATAGGCCACCTTTGATTATTTGTTGAGTGATCTGTTTTATTTTTATTCAATCATTTAGTAGTGCGTTGTTTGTTCTAATGAAATAATTTTCATCAAATTGTCATCAATGATGTGAAATATTAACTACAGTTAAAGTAGGGACGATAATTTAAAAGGTGCACTGAATGGTTAATGTTAGTAGCAACATAAGTAGCGATAAAAAAGATAATAAAGCTAAGTTATTTGTATTAGATACCAATATATTACTGCATGACCCTCATGCTTATTTCAACTTCCAAGAGCATGATGTGGTGATCCCCATGACTGTTCTTGAAGAGCTAGACCATATTAAAGACAGGCACAAAGATGTGTCGCGAGATGCACGCGTTGCTATTCGCTCTTTAGAAACGACTCTGCATGATGTTGAACCAGAAGAAATGATAGAAGGCGTTCCTTTAAATCGTGGTGAATTAAAGGACAGTAGCGTTACCGGCCATCTAATCATCATGAATGACCATCACATTACTAGTGAAATTTCGGGTTTACCTGGCGGCGAAAATGATAATCGTATAATCAATGCGGCTTTGCACCTTCAAAAAGAACGTCCAAAGGTTACCGTTGTTTTAGTCACTAAAGACATAAACATGCGGTTAAAAGCCAAAGGTGCAGGTTTAAAGCGAGTTGAAGACTACACGACAGATCAGCTCATAGATGACATAGAGTTTTTAACAAAAGGTTTTGAACAAGTTGAAGGTGACTTTTGGGCAAATGTAAAAAATGTAGAAACGGTGAAAGATGGCCGTGATGCAAAACATACGGTAGACCGAAGTGCTTTAGAAAATGTATTTATAAATGAGTACGTCTTAGATACGGATACTGACTTTGCTGGCCGTGTGTCAGCAATCTCACCAGATAAAGCAGAATTAATGGATTTAAGCCGTACAAGACTTATGTCTCGAAAAGCTTGGGGAATATCACCAAAAAACATATATCAGGCAATGGCATTTAATGCACTGTTGGATCCAAATATTGAACTCGTTATTTTGACTGGCCCAGCGGGTTGCGGTAAAACTTTGTTAGCGTTAGCGTTAGCGTCTGCATTGGAAATGGTAATAGAACAAGGTATTTACGATAAAGTATTGGTCACTAGAAATACGCCTGAGATAGCAGAGTCCATAGGCTTTTTACCTGGCACGGAAGAAGAAAAAATGGCGCCTTGGTTAGCGGCGATTACAGACTCACTTGAAGTACTTCATAAACAAGATGAAAACCCAAGTTCCAGTCTTAATTACATCATGGAAAAGGCTAATATTCAGTTTAAGTCAGTTAATTTTATGCGTGGCCGAAGTATTCAAAATGCCATTGTATTACTCGACGAATGCCAAAATTTAACTGCATCCCAGCTTAAAACCATTATTACTCGTTGCGGAGAGGGCACTAAACTGGTGTGTTCAGGAAATTTGTCACAAATTGATAGTAACTATTTAACTGCGGTCACTTCTGGTTTAACCTATATCGTTGAGAGGTTTAAGGACTTTGAAGGTAGTGCTACTGTTAATTTGAATGGGGTAGTGCGCAGCCGCTTAGCGCAGTTTGCAGAGGAAAACCTTTAGTCTTTAAATCACATGCAGTGATTTTCATAAGGCATAAATTTGAATCCTTTTATAAAAGGCAAAGTAGATAAAATAGTGATCGCAGGGATTATTCTTGTGATCCTATTTGTTTGCCTTGTTATTTCTCCCTTTTATTTAAAGGAAAGAGAAATCAATCGTGAACAAGCGTTTGCGAAAGAGAAGTTAAACCTTGAGCTTCTTCAACTTCGAACATCATCAATAAAAACAGTGTTGCACGATACCGCTGAAACACTCGTTGAAGGGTTGGAAAAGCAAAGTAAAAAGTTTTCATCACTGGCAGATTTAACCGTTTCAACCGCCGGGCTTAACGAAACCGATTTTGGTGAGTTTCAATTGAAACGCTATTCACTGCTTTCCTCCGCTACCAATAAACAAACTAATATTCCTGCCAAAGACGATTTGCACTACGTATTAGCGCAGTCTTCTTCATTTTTGTCGACATTCAATGTGCTAAGCAAAAACAACTCCATAGAGGCAATGTATATTGTTGCTGATATGGGAGAGTACACTTACCAAGTACTACAAAATCAAAACGATACATTTTCTATTTCACTTCTAGAATGGCTTAGTTTAAATAAAAGCAAGTTTAGCGGAAACGGAAGCATTAGTAATATGGTTCTTACTCCTCCGTTAGCCAACCGTAGTACGTTAGAAAACTTTATACTTGTATCACTCCCAGTTACCAACCAAAAACCAGTGTATCTAATAATTGAATTAGATCTGTCGGAGTTGTCTCTTGAGGTGGGCGGTTCGACTAAATACGTGTTATGGCAAAAAGAAAACGCTAGAGTGGTGAGCTCAAATATCGAAATTGGCGCAGAAACAACTTCAAATGTTCAAAGCTTTTTACTTTCTAAATATATCCCCAAGCCTTGGCACGATATATTGTTTGCTGGTGAAGCAACAGACAGTATTTACACATCAATTGATAAAAACGAATATGTCATTAAAGTCGCTCACGTTTATAACTCCGACTATTTAGCGTTTTTCTATAAAAATACTCAAAGCATGCAAGCCGCTTTGTGGCAAACCGTGATGATAGAGGGGTTTAAAATAATTGCAGTAGGTGTTGTGGGGTTAGCAATTTTATACCTATTGGTTTACTACTTATTTGCGAAACCTATTTCCAACTTTCTTAATTTTGTTGAACAACAAAATAGCCTGTATGAACGTGACTCAACCCAAAAGCCAAAAGGTTGGGAGCCTTGGTTTGAGAAAATCGCGGTTTCCTATGATGACAATCGTAAGTTGTTTAACTCACTAGTAGCAAAAAATAAGCAACTCGACGACAAAATTAGACGACGAACCCATGAGTTGCAACTACAAACAATATCTAAAGATAGGAACCTTGCTCTAAACAGAGCCATCATCAACTCTATTCCAGATATGATCTATTACAAAAACATAGATGGTAGCTTTGTGGGATGCAATAAGTCCTTCGAGTCTCTATGTGGAATAAATGAAGACCAACTGGTAACGAGAAACTGTAGAAGATGTCTTTGAAGAGCGGTTAGCTCAAGAATTGTCGAATTTTGATTTTCAGGCTTTACGTTCTAAACGTTTGTTCTCGGCAAAGGTGTGGCAAAAAGTAGGAGATGAAGATGTTTTCATTAATTGGCTTGTCGCCCCTATTAGTAATAGCGAAGGTGAGGTGTTAGGTACGGTAGGTTTAGGCAGGGACATTACGGAACAGGATGCAAACTTACGACAAATAGAGCAGGCTCGATATGACGCTGAACAGGCAAACTTAGCTAAAAGTGAATTTATTGCCAATATGAGCCATGAAATTCGAACTCCAATGAACGCAATCATTGGCATGCTGGAGTTGCTGAATAATACGGCGCCTACTGCATTGCAATCAACCTACCTTGGTGTGGCCGAATCTTCATCTCGTCATCTTTTACAGGTTATAAACGACATCTTAGACTTCTCTAAAATGAATGCAGGGATGTTGGAGCTTACCTATGAAGAAGTTAATTTGAATGATGTTTTAGACATTTCCTTTGCTAATAGCTTAGCTACGGCAATGGAAAAAGATCTAATTTTAGATATCCAACTACCCCCAAAATTTCCTGAGTTGTTTAATACCGACAAGATTAGGCTGAGCCAAATATTTACCAATTTAATTAACAACGCAGTTAAGTTCACCAAAGAAGGCCAAGTGCTATTCAAAGCTAAAGTACTCGCGGAAAACAATGATGACGTAATGGTTATGTTTACAGTAACGGATACGGGGATTGGGATACCAAAAGACAGGCAGCGTATTATATTTGATGCTTTTTCCCAAGCTGATACGTCTATTACGAGGCAGTACGGTGGTACTGGTCTTGGTTTAGCTATTGTATTCCAGTTAGTTGAACTTATGAATGGTGAAATAAGGGTTGAAAGTACGGAAGGCAGTGGTACTAGCTTTCATGTTGTATTGCCGCTTCAAAAAATTGCAGAGCAAGCTAAAGTCCATACGAGTGAAAAGCATTGGGTTGTATTTGCGACTAATCCAATGCTTGAACAGTTTTTATTGAATAAGCTAATTACATTTCATCAGGATGCAAAAGTATTAAATAGAGAACTACCATCCTCGATGTTAATTAAAGAAAATACGGTTTTAATCTGTCAGCCAGCACTTGTTGAACTGCTCCCTAGTGACTGGAAAGAGGCAATAAAGTCCGGTGTAATTGAATATCAACCGATAATTTTTAATTTGTCTACTTTTACAAAAACTATGCTTGGTGATTTGCCTTATAGACCTATTTTATCAATGCCATTTAGCACAAGTGCACTTGTCGCTAACTTCCACGAATTAAGTAACGACGAAAAACACCAAAACTTTTGCCAAGGTGCGCATATATTAATCGTAGAAGATAACGTAGTTAACCAGCAGGTAACTGCTCTAATCTTAGATTCACTTGGTGCAACATATGATATTGCTGACAATGGTTTAGAAGGTTTGAGGAAAGTAAATAAAAATCAGTTTGATGCTGTGCTGGTGGATATTCAAATGCCAGTTATGGATGGCCTTACCTTTGCTAAAAAGGTTCGGGCGCAAAACAGATTTGAAACATTGCCTTTAATTGCGATGACTGCACATACCAGACCAGAAGATCAGAAGCGATCAATTGAGGCGGGTATGTCTCTTCATATCAATAAGCCTATTGAAAGAACTCGATTGGTGAATGCTCTGATGACTTATGTAACATTCGATAATAAAGAGCCCACCCAAGGTGCTAAAGGGTTACAAGAAGTGCACGCTAGCTTGCCAGCAAAAGTATTGGATACGGAAAGCTTATTAAAACAAGTTGGTGGTAACTTTGGCTTAATGTTAAAGCTTCTTACCTTGTTTAAAGACTCAAAACTTGCAGAGTTAAAAAGTATAAGCACAGAGGTCAATGATATGGAAAGCGTAGTGCTCTTTTCTAAGTTTCATAACGTTGAAGGTATGTTGGCCAATATTAGAGCAAGCGCAAGCGTAATTGCTATTCAACAATTGCGTGCTGCAGTTAAAGCGGAAGAAGGCCAGGTGATTCGCCAGTCTGTGATTAACTGGGACAATGCAATAAAAAGACTAGAGAAAGAAATTTGTTCATTGGTTTCCCAATAAGTTCCTAATGGTTTACTCAATGAGTACCTAAAGGTTTCTTAATAAAAATCCAATAAGGACTCAATAAAGTTTCTCAATATTATAAATACCTGAATCGATGTAGCGTAAAGAGCTGTCAGCGGCATCAGCAAAAGGTATTAAAGCAGGCCCCACTGGTTCTGTTAGGACGAAGTTTAAGCCATCAACTTCTATTGATTTATCATCGGACAATACCGACACGTTCATTCCTAGGAGTGCATGCTCTGGAAGGAAGATCATCACCATTCTCAACTTCGGGTAAAGTTGTTTCATAATATGAGCAAAAAGAGTTGCTTTGCTATCACAATCTCCTTTGTTGTGATTTAAAACATGAATAGGAGGCAAGTAACCAGCACCATTGCTAGTGGTTCTACTTTCCATTTCATCATATGGGATTGTTTGTATCCAACTCAACAAAAACTTAGCCATTACGCGGGCAGTTGCATTAGGCATTTTTTCTTTCAATGCTTTTATAATGGGTGCGGTGGCGTCGGTTCCTTCATTAACAAACCGTTGGTGATCAGGCTTAAAATGAATTGTGTTACTTTGCTCAGAGCCGATGATGCCATTAAATTCAATATAGTATTCTTGCCTTAAATACTCTTTGAGGGAATCTAAATAAACTTGGTTTAACTTTGCTTCTGTTTTAGCAGGCCATTTAGGGTCTTGGCTTTGCAATGTAAATTCAATGTTAGTTTGAGACGGTAAGATTTTTACTTTACCAGCTCTGGGATCTAGCTCACTAATCGCTATTTTAAGCTGCTTTAAAGAAAACATTCTGAGTAAAGAAGGGCGCAACGCTTTAAAATGACGATACTCATTACTCAGATCTTTTTTTGTAAGTTGGAAAGCAAAGGTTTGTTGCATTTCGTTTTCATCAAGCCAAACATAATTAAACTCAATTGAATTGCCTTGGTTATATTTATTAAAGTTAAGCTGTTTAGCACATAGACCAAAAGAGCTAATGACTAACATGGAGATCAAAAGTTTAAGGGGGAATTTAATACTCACTAATTGTGTCATCAGTAATTTTGACCTTTTGTCATGTAAGCTCTGCTTTATGCGCTTAATTCCGAACCTAGCTCGATACCTAACTATGCTGCTTGAGCAATAGCTAAGAGCTCTTTAGCATTCGCTCTTGTTGTATCAGAAATAATATCGCCACCTAATAATCTTGCTAGCTCATCAACTCTTTCTGTTTCTGTCAATAATGCCATTTTTGTTTCCGTGGCGTTATTAACATTAAACTTGTTTACAAATTGTTGCTGCTGCCCAAAACTCGCTACTTGGGGTAAATGAGTCACACAAATAACTTGTGTGTTTTTACTCAACGATTTCATTAACCGCCCTACAGCAGAAGCGGTTGGTCCAGATACACCAACATCAACTTCGTCAAATAATAGCGTCGGGGTAGTTACCTTTTCAGCAATAATAACTTGAATCGCTAGGCTAATACGGCTTAGCTCACCACCGGATGCAACTTTTGCTAGTGGCTGTAATGCTTGCCCTTGGTTTGCGCTTACTAAAAACTCAACTGAATCGAAACCAAACTTGGAGAATGACGATTCATCACTTTTTATTGCAAGTTCAAATTGAGCGCCAGCCATATTTAGGCTTTGCATACTCTTTGTGATTTCAATGGTAAGTTTAGCGGCATTTTTTGTTCGAACTGTAGTTAATTTTAGAGCCAGTTCAAAATATTGTACTTTCGCTTGGTCAATCTCAACTTCGAGTGCATCTAGTTTTTCATCCGTTATAGACAGACTCTCTAACTCTTCGGTTAAAGACTGTAATTTAGCTGGTAAGTCGTTTGGTTCAACTTGATGCTTTCGGGCTAGATCCACTAAAGTAGATAAACGAATTTCTATTTCACTTAAACGTTGAGGGTTAATGTCTAAGTTATCTGAGTAATTTCTTAGTTCCCCCGCACCTTCTTCTAGTTGTATCAAAGCTGTATTTAGCAGTTCAACCGTTTGCGAAAGTTGTTCATCAATCGCCGCTGAGCGGTTTAGAGTAGACATTACGTTTTGCAAAACTGAATAGGCATTACCGTCTTCATTTTCATAAAGAAGGTCTAACGCCTGAAGGCTACTAGAAAGTAACTCCTGACCATGGTGTAAACGTTGATGCTCTTTTTCTATTTCCGAATATTCGTCAATAATCAAATTGGCTTCAACAAGTTCATCAACTTGGTATTGGAGTAATTGCTTTTGAGCGCTGAATTCTTCTTGTTGTTGTTTTAGCGTTTCTAACTGACGGCTTTTTTCATGCCACTGTTTATAAGCGTAAGACACTTGTTGGGATAACTTAGTAGAACCACCAAACTCATCAAGTAGGTTTCGCTGGAAGTCAGGTTTTGTTAGTAAAGTATGTGCATGTTGACCGTGAATACTTACTAACTGGGAACCCAAAGATTTTAATTGAGAGGCTGGTACGGGAGTACCATTAATATAGGCTTTTGAACGACCCTCTTTAGAGATGACTCTACGAAGTATGCAATCATTATCGCTTAAGAGGTCTTGGTCTTTTAACCATTCTATTGCCAACGGTAGGTTTTCTACATCAAAACTGGCAATTACTTCAGCTTTATCAGCCCCAGTTCGTACCATTGATGCATCACTTCGTTCACCAAGCGCTTGTGCTAAAGCGTCAATAGCAATTGATTTACCGGCACCTGTTTCACCGGTAATTGTGGTCATAGCTTGATGCCAATTGACTTCGAGTTGACGAACAATGGCAAAATTTTTAATGGCAATAGAAACTAGCATAAATTTATCATTCAATTAAACAACTGTTGTTACATACAGTAATTGGTTTTCGCTAATCTGTCCAATTTTAATTCAATTGAAAATAAAAAATTTAGTAGTTTTGTCTGCCCCAGTTCAATTTTTTTCTAAGAACATCGTAGTAGTCATAGGCAACTGGGTGAATTAGCCTTAAACCGAGTGGGTGCTTTTTAATGATCACTTCGTCACCAGGCATTACAGAAAGCATAATATGGCTATCACAGCTTATTTGTAGTTGCGCGTCATTTGAATTTGATACAACAATACGTACTTCACTATCTGCATCAACGACTAAAGGCCTGCTACTTAATGTATGTGGAAACATAGGGATTAATGAAATAGCGTTTAAGTCTGGATGAACAATAGGTCCGCCGCCCGATAAAGAGTAAGCTGTTGATCCCGTAGGGGTGCTTACTATTAAACCGTCCGAGCGTTGGTGGAATACAAAGCTGTTATTAATATAGGCTTCAAACTCAATCATATGGGCAATTTTATCAGCATGCAGAACAACTTCGTTAACGGCGGAGTTACTTGCTTTGACTGTTTGGTGTCTGTGAACGCTCACATCAAGCAAAAAACGCATTTCAGTTTTGAACTCACCTGCAATGACTGACTTTAACGTTGATTTGAAGTTTTCTGGGTCTAGGTCCGTTAAAAATCCAAGGTTACCACGGTTAACACCAATGACCGCAACATCAAAACGGCTCAGCACTCGAGCTGCCCCCAACATGTTGCCATCACCACCAACAACAATTGCTAAGTCACATCGCTTTCCGAGGTCAACTAAACTAGCAGATTCTATTTGACTATCAGATACATATTCCTCAATCTGCTCATCAACAATGACAATAACTTCTTCGTTTATTAAAAACTGATAAAGCTCGTTTACGGTTTGCATTGTCTCTTCATGATTTGCTTTGCCAATCAAACCAATTGTTTTAAAGTGTTTGTCCATTGATTAATTCCGAATCGCCCAAATAATAGCATTAACGCGTTATAGCTTGTTTCACCCTGAAAATGAAGTCAGAGTATTAATTTAGATGATAAAAATAAATAAAAATCAAAGAAACTGAAGCGGTACTTGAGTTGGTGATCAAGAGTTACTTGTCACTTGGCGTGCCAATATCATCTAAGTTTATCGTGGCAGAGTCTGGCATTAATGCAAGCCCAGCAACAATTCGAAACGTAATGATGGGGCTTGAGCGAGATGGCTTCATTTATTCTCCGCATACTAGCGCAGGCCGAATACCAACTACCGCCGGATTGCGTCACTATGTAAATCAATTGCTAAGTTTTGAATCTGCCGACGAGGGTATGCTTCAACAGCTAAGCGCCAGTTTAGAAAAGTCTAAAACGCCACCTGAAATGTGTAACAAAGCTGCTCGAATGATTGCTGATATGACAAATCTAACGGGCCTTGTTGCCATGCCAAAAACAAACAATGTAATGATCCGTCAGTTAGAGCTTGTTCGTCTAGCTGATCAACGTTTGTTGTGCGTGCTAATTGACCAACATGACGAAGTTCAAAACCGAGTGGTGGATTTACCGTTTGTTGTGACGGACGTTTTACTGCAAAACACGTTACAAATGTTGAACTCAGCCTTAGCTGGTTTCTCATTAGAAGAAGGGCAGCAGCGGCTTTCTTATTTTATGAAACAATCGAGCGATGAGGTGCAAGCCTTAGTTAAGGCCGCGCTGTTTGGCGATGCGGTAGAATTAAATGAACAGGTGCTTTTTAGAGCCGGGGAAACAAGATTATTAAACGATGAGATTGCGACCGATACTGCAAACTTGAGAAATGTGCTAAAAAGCGTTTCAAATATCTCAGTGCTACAACCTCTTTTCTCGTCATGTTGTACAAGTCAGAATGTTCATGTATTTATCGGTGACGAAATTGGCATCGATTCTTTAAAGAATTGCTCTATTGTTGCTAAGTCGTTTTACAAGGACAATAAAGTGGCTGGTGTCATGGCTGTGGTAGGTCCTAAACGTATGGACTATCAGTCGGTCATATTATCTGTCGATTTATCGACGAATATTCTAACATCGGCCTTGAATCATCAGCAGTAATCCCCATAATACGCACCATACACATTTTATTTAACACATCAGTTTGGAGTAGTAAGACTCATGTCTGAACAAGAGACTAATAAACAAGCAGAAAATGCCCAAGAAGTAGAGATTAACGAAGCAGAAGTTGTTACTGAAGAAGTAAACACTGAAAACGTTGATGCGTCTATAGAGACTGTTGATGATCAAATTGCAAAGTTACAAGCTGACTTAGCGGCTGCGAATGCTCAAATTGATGCTCAAAAAGAATCGGTTGTTCGAGCAGCAGCAGACGTTGAAAATATTCGTCGACGCGCAGCACAAGATGTTGAGAAAGCGAGAAAGTTTGCGCTTGAAAAGTTTGTAAATGAATTGTTGCCTGTTATTGATAATATGGAACGTGCGATTGAGTTTTCTGACAAAGAAAATGAAACGTTAAAGCCTGTATTGGAAGGTGTTGAATTAACTCAAAAGTCATTTGTTGATGCAGTATCAAAGTTTGGCGTTGAGATTGTTGATCCTCAAGGTCAAAAATTTAATGCTGAATTTCACCAAGCAATGGCAATGCAACCATCTGCCGACGTAGAGCCAAATACCGTTATTGCAGTTATGCAAAAAGGTTTCACCTTAAATGGCCGTTTATTGCGTCCAGCTATGGTTATGGTATCTAAAGCAGCTGAATAAAAGTAAATTCACTGCAACAAAAAAGCACCGAAAGGTGCTTTTTTAATGTCTTCTATTTAACCGCTGTATTTTGTTGGCGATGTCATTCGTAAAATTAACATCACGCAAGCATTAATATTTTCAGACTACTTCTTTAATGTTGCAATAAACTGATTCGATTCATCTACTGCTTTACCCATGTCGGCAATGAGCGCTGAAATTTCAGTTTTTAACGAGTCAAACTCGCCTTTGATTGCAGATACCGCCGCAGCGTTAAGGTTGTGCTTAAGGTAAAGTACATTGTCTTTAAGCGTTGCTAATATTGGGTCCATTTTAGACTCAGCTCTGCGCATGCTTCTTAACAGTTGTGAAAATTGACGCTCAGTTTGTTTTAACTTTTTTTCACTAGCACTTCTAAGGTTCGCATTGCTGTATTGCGTTAGCTCTTCTTGCCACTCATCAAATAAGTCTTCTGCAACATCTTCTACGTCATCAATTTTTTTACTAACTAAAGCTGCCGATTTGAAACTAGATTCATAATCATCGTTAAGTTGATTATAAACTTTCTCAATTTCGCCACCTTCAAAATTGGTTAATAAAACCAATCGCTCATATGCTGATTTAAACTCTTCTTGAGTTTCTGTTTGCGCATCTCTTGCCTCTTCTACTCTATCAACCAAGATTTCACGTTTGTGAACGCCTACTTTTTCCATCGCAGCATAATAAGCAGATTGACACGCCGATAGTAAAATTAGCGTGGATATAACGGTTAACGTTTTAATTAACTTCACATTAAACTCTCTTTTATAAGTTTTAGTTTTATCCAGTATATGAAAAGTATCGGCAAAAACTACTTTTTATTGAAACTGTTTTATTTAAGTTTTAATGGTTTACTGTATTATTTCATCATAAACACAACAAGCAGTAGAGAGCAGGCAATGACAAACGTTGGAATATTTGGCGCCAATGGCCGAATGGGTAAAAAATTAATTGAAGCAGGTATTGAGAGTGACGTTGTTAATATCTCTGCGGCATTTGTAAGAAGCAGCTCTTCGTTAATTGGAGCAGATATTGGTGAGCTTATTGGTCAAGCTAAATACGGCGTTAGTTTAATTTCAGAGTCTGAAGAATCTGTATCGGATAGTAATGTCTGGATCGATTTTACATTACCAGAAGCTCTGGAAAACCACATAAACTGGTGTGTTAATAATAAATGTAATTTGGTTATTGGGGTAACCGGACTATCAGAACAACAAAAAGTCCTCATTGAAAAGGCCGCGGAAAAGATTGCCATTGTCTACGCGACTAATTTTAGTACTGGTGTTAACTTAATGAATAGCCTATTAAAAACAGCGGCACAGGTTATGGGTGCGCAATCTGATATTGAAATAGTGGAGTCGCATCACCGTCATAAAAAAGATGCACCTTCAGGCACTGCTATCACTATGGGTGAATATATTGCGGATGGGCTAGGCGTGAATCTCGCAGACGTTGCCGAGTACGATAGAAATAACATAGTAGGTGAAAGAAATCAGGGCAGTATTGGCTTTGCCAGTCTTAGGGCAGGCGATATAGTAGGTGAACATACCGCTTTATTCGTAGATATAGGCGAAAGACTTGAAATAACCCACAAAGCAACAGATAGACTTACCTTTGCGAAAGGTGCAATAAGGGCTGCAGCTTGGGTAAGCAAAAAGCAAAAAGGCTTGTTTGATATGCAGGATGTGCTTGGTTTTTAAGTTTTAGGCACGGTTAATAGTATCTAGAGAGCTAATTTGATACAAAGTGCCTATTTTTACAATTTTATATAATTTTCCTAGCCTAAAGTCGATCTCTTAGCTACAATAACCGGAATTTGCCTAATGTTTTTAAGGCTAAGGTTAACCGATAGCAGAAATACCCCGTTTCTGCTCATTAATGCTAGGAGGTTATCTTGACTCAACCCGCGCTATTAGTTCTGGAAGACGGAACTATATTCCGAGGAACCGCCATCGGTGCAGAAGGTATTTCTGTTGGAGAAGTTGTCTTTAATACTTCAATGACAGGATATCAAGAAATACTCACCGACCCCTCATACGCAGAACAAATCATCACCCTCACTTATCCCCATATCGGCAATTACGGCACCAATTCAGAAGACGAAGAAAATGACACTATCTGGGCAAAAGGCCTAGTTATTCGTGATCTTCCTTTATTGGCAAGTAATTTTCGAAGTGAACAAGATTTAAGTAGTTATCTGAAAGCTAAGAATGTGGTTGCAATTGCAGACATTGATACGCGTAAATTAACGCGAATTCTTAGAGATAAAGGTGCGCAAAAGGGCTGCATAGTGACACTTGCTGAGTTTGACGAGCAAGCAGAAACTAAAGCATTAGAAGATGCAAAGGCATTTCCTGGTTTAAAAGGAATGGATTTGGCGAAAGTGGTTTCTTGTAAAGGATCATTCTCGTGGACTTCGCAAAGTTGGCAACTAGGTAAAGGTTTTTCTGAATTAGAAGATCCAAAGTTCCATGTTGTTGCTTATGACTTCGGTGTTAAAAGAAATATACTTCGTATGTTAGCAGACCGCGGTTGTAAACTAACTGTTGTGCCAGCACAAACATCTGCGGCAGAAGTATTAGCATTAAAACCTGACGGTATATTCCTCTCTAACGGACCTGGTGATCCAGAGCCATGTGATTACGCAATCACAGCAATTAAAGAGTTTTTAACAACCGACATTCCTATTTTCGGAATTTGTTTAGGGCACCAGCTATTAGCTTTAGCAAGTGGTGCTCAAACAGAAAAAATGAAATTTGGTCATCACGGTGGTAACCACCCAGTTCAAGATCTATCGAATAAGAAAGTAATGATCACAGCTCAAAACCACGGTTTTGCAGTTAAAGAAAGTTCGCTACCAAGTAATTTAGTAGCAACGCATAAGTCATTATTTGATGGAACACTACAAGGCATAAAACGTACGGATAAACCGGCATTTAGTTTTCAAGGTCACCCTGAAGCTAGCCCAGGTCCACACGATGCTGCGCCGTTATTCGATCATTTCATTGAATTAATGAACGAACGTAACTAATTTCACCGAATTTAAGAGACTTACACTATGCCTAAACGTTCCGACTTAAAAAGTATCTTATTATTGGGTGCGGGCCCAATAGTTATTGGTCAAGCTTGTGAATTTGACTATTCAGGTGCGCAAGCCTGTAAAGCATTAAAAGAAGAAGGTTATCGAGTTATCCTAGTAAACTCGAATCCTGCGACTATTATGACTGACCCAGAGATGGCAGATGCGACTTATATCGAGCCTATTCATTGGGAAGTAGTTGAAAAAATTATAGAAAAAGAACGTCCGGATGCAGTATTACCTACAATGGGTGGCCAAACAGCGCTG
Source organism: Psychrosphaera haliotis (assembly GCF_009728465.1). GTDB lineage: Bacteria > Pseudomonadota > Gammaproteobacteria > Enterobacterales > Alteromonadaceae > Psychrosphaera > Psychrosphaera haliotis. Next base: position 14,067 of record NZ_WOCD01000005.1, on the reverse strand, counting down.
AACTGTGCATTAGATTTGGAAAAGCATGGCGTACTTGAAAAGTATAACGTTGAAATGATTGGTGCATCTGCCGACGCAATTGACAAGGCAGAAGACCGCAGTCGTTTTGACAAGGCGATGAAAAAGATTGGATTGGAATGCCCAAGAGCAGAAACATGTAACACTATCGATGGTGCTTATGATGTTCTAACTCGAATTGGCTTTCCTTGTATTATTCGACCTTCGTTCACTATGGGGGGAAGCGGTGGCGGTATCGCTTACAACAAAGAAGAGTTTGACGAAATCTGTCGTCGCGGCTTGGACTTATCCCCAACGAGCGAGTTATTAATTGATGAGTCTTTAATTGGCTGGAAAGAATATGAAATGGAAGTGGTTCGCGACAAGAACGACAACTGTATCATTATTTGTTCAATCGAAAACTTCGATGCCATGGGTGTTCACACCGGTGACTCAATTACGGTTGCGCCTGCACAGACCCTAACGGACAAAGAATTCCAAATCATGCGAAATGCGTCTTGCGCAGTTTTACGTGAAATTGGTGTTGAAACTGGTGGTTCAAACGTACAGTTTGGTGTTAACCCAGTTGATGGCCGTATGGTTATCATCGAAATGAACCCACGTGTTTCTCGTTCATCTGCGTTAGCGTCAAAAGCGACGGGTTTCCCAATCGCAAAAATTGCCGCTAAGTTAGCAGTAGGTTATACGTTAGACGAATTAAGCAATGACATTACCGGCGGTGCAACACCTGCGTCATTTGAACCGACTATTGACTATGTAGTTACAAAAATCCCTCGCTTCAACTTTGAAAAGTTTGCTGGCGCTGACGATAGATTAACAACTCAAATGAAGTCGGTTGGTGAAGTAATGGCAATTGGCCGTAACCAACAAGAATCACTTCAAAAAGCATTACGTGGACTAGAAGTTGGCGTATCAGGCTTTGATCCAATTATTGATTTATCAAGTGAAGACGCTCACGAAAAAATAATTCGTGAGTTAAAAGAGCCAGGTGCTGAACGTATTTGGTATATAGGCGATGCCTTCAGACACGGTATGGACTTAGAAGCCGTATTTAAGTTAACTAATGTTGACCCATGGTTCTTAGTTCAAATTGAAGACTTGATAAAACAAGAGCAATTAGTTGCTGAACGTGGATTTGCAGGTCTAGACGAGCACTTCCTTCGTTCGCTAAAACGTAAAGGTTTTGCTGATCAACGTATCGCGGACGTACTAGCGGTAAGCGAAAAAGAAATTCGTAAAAAACGTCAAGCGTTTGGAATACTGCCTGTTTACAAACGTGTTGATACTTGTGCTGCTGAATTTAGTTCAGATACAGCATACATGTATTCAAGTTATGATGACGAGTGTGAGTCTTTACCGTCTGATAAAGACAAAATCATGGTTATCGGTGGCGGCCCTAACCGAATAGGTCAAGGTATTGAGTTTGACTATTGTTGTGTTCACGCCTCTCTTGCACTGCGCGAAGATGGTTACGAGACAATCATGGTGAACTGTAACCCAGAAACGGTTTCTACCGATTACGATACGTCAGACCGTTTGTATTTTGAACCAATTACGCTTGAAGATGTGCTTGAGATTGTTCGAGTTGAAAAACCAAAAGGTGTCATCGTTCAGTATGGTGGTCAAACACCACTTAAATTGGCTCGTGAGCTTGAAGCTAACGGAGTTCCAATTATTGGTACTTCTCCAGATGCAATTGACCGCGCTGAAGACCGTGAGCGTTTCCAACAAATGGTTGAACGTTTAGACTTGCTACAGCCTGAAAACTCTACGGTCACTTCTGTTGAACAAGCTATTAGTAAATCAAAAGAAATCGGTTTCCCACTCGTTGTTCGTCCATCTTATGTATTAGGCGGCCGTGCAATGGAAATCGTTTATGATGAAAATGATTTACGTCGTTATATGACCGAAGCGGTATCTGTTTCAAATGAAGCACCAGTTTTATTAGACCGTTTCTTAGATGATGCGATTGAAGTAGACGTTGATGCGATTTGTGACGGTAAAGATGTCGTGATTGCAGGTATTATGGAACACATTGAGCAAGCGGGTGTTCACTCAGGTGACTCGGCATGTTCATTGCCTGCATATACTCTATCTAACCAAATTCAAGACGTAATGCGTAAGCAAGTTCGTGATATGGCATTAGAGCTGGGTGTTATTGGTTTGATGAATACGCAGTTTGCCGTTAAAGATGGCGAAGTTTATTTAATCGAAGTTAACCCTCGTGCTGCTCGTACAGTTCCTTTTGTTTCAAAAGCGACAGGTATGCCAGTTGCTAAAATTGCTGCACGCGTTATGGCAGGTCAAAGCTTAGCATCTCAAGGTATTACTAAAGAAATTATTCCACCTTATTACTCTGTGAAAGAAGTTGTTATTCCATTTAACAAATTCCATGGTGTAGATCCAATGCGAGGCCCTGAAATGAGGTCTACTGGTGAAGTAATGGGTGTAGGTAATACGTTTGAAGAAGCCTACGCAAAAGCTCAACTTGGTGCGAGTATTGAATTAGCACGTGACGGTAGAGCATTGATTTCAGTTCGCGATACGGATAAAGTGCGTGTAATCGATTTAGCTAGAAAGCTAATTGAAGCTGGCTTTGAGCTAGACGCAACACGTGGTTCACATAAAGTGTTAAGTGAAGCAGGGATCTCTTGTCGTAAAGTAAACAAAGTTTACGAAGGCCGACCTCATATTCTAGACCGTATTAAAAATGGCGAATATAGCTATATCATTAATACTGTTGAAGGTCGCCAAGCAATTGAAGACTCTAAAGTGTTACGTCGTGGTGCATTGCGCTATAAGGCGAATTATACAACTACGTTAAATGCGGCGTTTGCAACATGTTTGGCAAATACAGCGGATGATCGTGGTACAGTAGATTCAGTACAAAACTTACATAAGAGAATTCAATAATTATGAGTACTCAAGTTCCAATGACAGTGAAGGGCGCGGAAGCCCTTCGCGAGGAATTAAATGAGCTTAAAACAGTAGTCCGCCCACGTATCGTTGCTGATATTGCATCTGCACGTGAGCACGGCGACTTAAAAGAAAATGCTGAATATCATGCAGCGCGTGAACAGCAGGGCTTTTGTGAAGGTCGAATTCAAGAGATTGAAGCGAAACTTTCAAATGTTCAAATCATCGACGTAACCAAAATGCCAAATACTGGCAAAGTAATTTTTGGTACAACAGTAACAATTGTTAACTGTGATACTGATGACGAAACGACTTACCATATTGTTGGCGAAGATGAAGCTGACATTAAAAAAGGTAAAATATCAATTGGCTCTCCTATCGCGAGAGGCTTAATTGGTAAAAGCTTAGATGATGTTGTTACAATCACAACACCAGCTGGTAATGTTGAATTCGAAATTATCGAAGTTCAATATATCTAGTCCATAAGACTTGATAGCAAATTATAGAAGCCAGTTAATCACTGGCTTTTTTTTGCTTGAAAAATGCGATTCCATACCTATATAAAGGGTAAGTTGCTCGCAACTATCATTCATTTTAACGTTTCAATTTTCAATGTGAGTACTATGTCTCCTAATATATTCAATCTAACGGCTGAAAACATTCAAGCGGATCTTTTAGAACCTTCAAAAGACACTTTATTCATTATCGATTTTTGGGCGGACTGGTGCGAACCTTGTAAACAGTTAATGCCGGTACTTGATAAAATCGCATCTGAAAATATAGGTAAAGTGGTTTTAGCTAAAGTAAATTGTGACGAACAGCAACAATTAGCAGTGCAGTTTGGCATTAAAAGCTTGCCAACCGTTATGTTATTTAAAGATGGTCAGCCAATTGATGGTTTTGCAGGGGTTCAGTCAGAGTCAGAAATAAACGCGATGTTAGAAAAGCATTTGCCAAAACCTGAGCATGAGCTTTTTCAACAAGCGATTGCAGCGCACCAAACTGGAGATAAGCCTTCAGCGTATACTTTTATAAAACAAGCATTAGAATTTGATCCAGAAAATCCTGACTTTACCATTCTATTAGCTGATATTTGCGTAGACATTGGCAAAATGGATGAAGCTAAAGCTATTTTAGAGCAGGTCAAACTGGCGAATCAAAATACTCAATATCAACATGTATTAGCAAAATACGAATTAGCGGAGCAAGCTGCCGATACTCCAGAGATTCAGGCGCTTCAAAGTGCACTAAAAGCTGAACCCGACTCTTTAGAGTTAAAGTGTCAATTGGCTATTGCTTATCATCAAGTCAAAAAACAGGAAGACGCTTTACAGTTGTTACTGACGGTTCTTAAAAAGGATTTAGGGTTTGGTGAAGCTAAAAAGCTTTATCTAGATGTTATTGCGAGTCTTCCTGATGGGGATGAGCTAGCGACAAAGTATCGTCGCCAGTTATATACTCTTTTATATTAAACGTTGTGATTGTTTAGCGCAGTCTGTGATTGTGTAAGATCAACGACTGAAGTTATTGAGCCCAGTCTTTTAAACGACCATATTGATAGAAAAACCTTTGTCCCATTCTTCTAAATGGGGCAAATGGAAATGAAGGCAGTTCTGTCATGAGTGGTGAACTTGCTTCTTGTTCAGAAATTAAATCAGCAAGTTGTTTACCGGCCCATGCACTAAAGGATACACCTGAGCCGCAATAACCAGTGGCATAAAATATATCGTCTTCGGTTTTGTATATATGTGGCATTTGATCGAATGCGACAGAAATCCAGCCACTCCAACCATGATCAATAGTCACTGTATCTAAACCAACAAAACTTGATTGTAACTCTTGAAGAAGTCTTTGTTGGTATTTAGGGTTTGATGCCGCTTTTCCTGTAATCGCGCTTCGTCCACCAAAAAGTATTCTATTGTCGGGTAGGAGACGGTAGTAATATTTTAATTCCCTGGTATCCATCATCACTTGATGAGTTTTAAAGTTACTTTGTTCTATTTCACTTTGTGTCAAAGGGCGAGTCACAATCACACTGGTTAAAACTGGCAGAACTTTTCCATTTAATGGTGTGTTCAAACTTTTTGGCGTATAGCCATTTGTTGCAATGACAAGCTTATTGGTTTTAATTGAACCAGTTGGCGTAATAACATGGTGAGTATTATTTCCGGATTTTGTTATTTCATTAGCAGGGGAGTGAGTGTAAATATTAACGCCTAAATCCAGCGCTAGTTGAGCATAGTGATTAACAAGTTTAAGTGGATTAAGACCAAAACCGTTTTTATAACGAATTGCTCCATATACATGCTGGTGGTTTACAAAGTTTTTATTGAAGTCACTCTTTGTTATCACTTCAACATCATAGTTGAAGTTACTTTGTAAATAGGCTGCACTAGAGTTGAGCTTTTCAAACCAGGATTTGCTGTGTGCCAGCTTTAAATACCCCTGCTCTGTTTTATCTGCATTGCCGGGTAAGCTAGATAGCCGAGTTTCAAGTAAATCTATTGCGCTAATAAACTGATCATGGAGCTTTAAAGTTTGAGCGGTTCCAAAACGTGATTCCAACTCTTTATAGCTTAGGCGACCACTACCTGGTAATACAAAACCTGCGTTTCTGCTACTGCATCCCCAACCAATTTGGTTTGCGTCTATGACAGTTATATTTTTAATTCCTGCCTTCGCTAATTCGATAGCGCAACTCAACCCAGTATAACCAGCCCCAACAATAAGAACATCAGTTTGAATATCTGTATCTAATGTTGTAGTTGTTATTGGTTGAGTATTAGCGCTCCAGTATGAATCTGTCGAAGGTTGATTAAATGGAATCTGATTTTCAACAAAAGGATCGTACATATTCGACTTGTACATTTATTAAAAGACCAACATCATTTCAGATGCATCACAATGACAATCATTACCACACAAAATACAAATGTAGTCTGGAATGGTTGGATCGTCATTCCACCTGCGTGCATGAGTCTTTATTAATTGTCCGCCTGCTTTTGTAAAATACTTAAAAGAAGCATTACCTGGACTTTGCATCCATATATGACTTAACCCTGCTTTTGCACCCATTTCTTTTAAGGTAGTTATAGAGGTTTGTAATAATTGTCCGCCTAACCCTTTGCCCTGGTAGTCAGGATGTATGGTATTACATTTAAAGTAAGCAACATGTTCTTTATTAACCGGCCACTTGTCTGAAGTACACCATTTATCTAGTGGCCATTTATTAGGGGCGTAGGATAATCTAAAGCCTACTAATGTTTGATCGTGATACATAACGTAACTAGCATTTAATGAACCTACCGTACTTTGATCTAAGATCTTGCCTATAGACGTTTCATCTAAATAGCCATCTCCATGAACTTTATTGCCCAGTTCTATTACTGCTGCAAAGTCTTCGTTACTTAAGTTCTTAATTAAATAATCAGTCAATGTATCTCTCCATTGTTAAATATGAACTGTATCTGTTTTCCCTATTGTACTTTATTAGCGTATTTCCATACACATTCTATAAGGAGATATTTATACGCTAGACCCATTTCTGTCATAGTTCTAGTTATTTTGAGGTTGGCCGAATATTAAGTACTAAAGTTTTTACCCTAAATTAACTAAAAAAGAGGTGTTTCAGTTTGCATTTTAAACGACTTGTTTAATCTTTGTTCGGTCGGTTTATTTTAGTGGTTATATTTAACAAAAGCGCTTGCGCAACGTAATTAGATCTCTATAATGCGTCCTCGTTGTCAGGGAGACATCAAACGGCTTGAAACGTTAAGTGAAGGTGGTTTGGATTGACTCAAAACGGTTTAGAAAACTTCTTCGCTATTACCTCCAAGAGGTCGAAAAAGATTTACTAAAAACGTTGACAACGAATTAGGGAAGTGTAGAATGCGCATCCCGGTTGAGACAGAGTCGAGACCAAGAGCAGAAAGGCTCTAAACGTTCTTTAACAATTTGTAATTAATTATTTGTGTGGGCACTCCGATGAGTGGTAACAAACACACTAAGGTTCTTCTTCGGAAGGCAGCTTAGTACTTGTAACTATCAATTGAGTGTCTGAACGAAATTTATTTGAACAGAATTCAATGGGTAGCGATTAAACTTTTAAGTGAAGAGTTTGATCATGGCTCAGATTGAACGCTGGCGGCAGGCCTAACACATGCAAGTCGAACGGTAACAGAACTAGCTTGCTAGTTGCTGACGAGTGGCGGACGGGTGAGTAATGCTTGGGAATTTGCCTTTAGGTGGGGGACAACAGTTGGAAACGACTGCTAATACCGCATGATAGCTACGGCTCAAAGGGGGCTTCGGCTCCCGCCTTTAGAGAAGCCCAAGTGGGATTAGGTAGTTGGTGAGGTAAAGGCTCACCAAGCCCACGATCCCTAGCTGGTCTGAGAGGATGATCAGCCACACTGGAACTGAGACACGGTCCAGACTCCTACGGGAGGCAGCAGTGGGGAATATTGCACAATGGGCGAAAGCCTGATGCAGCCATGCCGCGTGTGTGAAGAAGGCCTTCGGGTTGTAAAGCACTTTCAGCGAGGAGGAAAGCTTAGTGTTAATACCAGCTAGGTGTGACGTTACTCGCAGAAGAAGCACCGGCTAACTCCGTGCCAGCAGCCGCGGTAATACGGAGGGTGCGAGCGTTAATCGGAATTACTGGGCGTAAAGCGTACGCAGGCGGCCATTTAAGTCAGATGTGAAAGCCCCGGGCTCAACCTGGGAACTGCATTTGAAACTGGATGGCTAGAGTGCGACAGAGGGTGGTAGAATTTCAGGTGTAGCGGTGAAATGCGTAGAGATCTGAAGGAATACCAATGGCGAAGGCAGCCACCTGGGTCGACACTGACGCTCATGTACGAAAGCGTGGGTAGCAAACAGGATTAGATACCCTGGTAGTCCACGCCGTAAACGATGTCTACTAGCAGTTTGGAGCTTAAGCTCTGTCTTGCGCAGCTAACGCATTAAGTAGACCGCCTGGGGAGTACGGCCGCAAGGTTAAAACTCAAATGAATTGACGGGGGCCCGCACAAGCGGTGGAGCATGTGGTTTAATTCGATGCAACGCGAAGAACCTTACCATCTCTTGACATCCAGAGAATTTAGCAGAGACGCTTTAGTGCCTTCGGGAACTCTGAGACAGGTGCTGCATGGCTGTCGTCAGCTCGTGTTGTGAAATGTTGGGTTAAGTCCCGCAACGAGCGCAACCCTTATCCTTAGTTGCCAGCACGTAATGGTGGGAACTCTAAGGAGACTGCCGGTGACAAACCGGAGGAAGGTGGGGACGACGTCAAGTCATCATGGCCCTTACGAGATGGGCTACACACGTGCTACAATGGCAAGTACAAAGGGTTGCAAACTCGCGAGAGTAAGCGGATCCCATAAAGCTTGTCGTAGTCCGGATTGGAGTCTGCAACTCGACTCCATGAAGTCGGAATCGCTAGTAATCGTGGATCAGAATGCCACGGTGAATACGTTCCCGGGCCTTGTACACACCGCCCGTCACACCATGGGAGTGGGCTGCAAAAGAAGTGGATAGCTTAACCTTCGGGAGGGCGTTCACCACTTTGTGGTTCATGACTGGGGTGAAGTCGTAACAAGGTAGCCGTAGGGGAACCTGCGGCTGGATCACCTCCTTATATACGAAGTTACACCTTCGAAGTGTTCACACAAATAATTAATTACGAATAATGAGCGAGAAAGCTGCAAGCTGTTAGCTGCATTCGAGAGTTTGTAGCATAAACGATAGGCCTGTAGCTCAGCTGGTTAGAGCGCACCCCTGATAAGGGTGAGGTCGGCAGTTCAAGTCTGCCCAGGCCTACCAAAATCTCACCTGACTGCGTTATTTCGTTACTTGTTTAGATAGTCTAAACCGCGTAACAAAATGCCTTGTCAAATGTGATTTGGACAATCGTTTTAATGACGTGACTTCAGTATGGGGCTATAGCTCAGCTGGGAGAGCGCTTGATTTGCATTCAAGAGGTCCGCGGTTCGATCCCGCGTAGCTCCACCATACTGACACTCAGTTTCTCGATTCAAAACCCTAAACCATACACATTAGTTAGTGTGCATCGTTTAGAGTTTTTTATAAACTCATGCTCTTTAACAATTTGGAAAGCTGATAAAAAAATAAGGTAAACATTATTGTTTATTTATTTGTTATTCAACAACTAAAAAATAATTTTGATTATCACTGTAAGAGAAAACTCAAGCGTTATTTATGTCAGGTTCTTGGCCTTATACAAGTCAAGTAACCAATAAATATGACACATAATATACTACTGAATCTGCGAGAGCATTTAAGGTTGTATGGTTAAGTGAATAAGCGTATACGGTGGATGCCTTGGCAATTGGAGGCGATGAAGGACGTGTTAATCTGCGATAAGTCTGGTTAAGGTGATAAAAACCGTTATAAACCAGAATTTCCGAATGGGGAAACCCACCCTTTTTAGGGTATCGTATAGTGAATACATAGCTATACGAAGCGAACCCGGAGAACTGAAACATCTAAGTACCCGGAGGAAAAGAAATCAACCGAGATTTCCTAAGTAGCGGCGAGCGAACGGGAAACAGCCGAATCAGCATGGTTTAGTGGAATGCTCTGGAAAGTGCAACGATAGTGGGTGATAGTCCCGTACACGACAAGCCATGTTGGACATATTAAGTAGGTCGGAGCACGAGAAACTTTGACTGAAGATAGGGGGACCATCCTCTAAGGCTAAATACTCCCAATTGACCGATAGTGAACCAGTACCGTGAGGGAAAGGCGAAAAGAACCCCTGTGAGGGGAGTGAAATAGAACCTGAAACCGTATACGTACAAGCAGTAGGAGCAGACTTGTTCTGTGACTGCGTACCTTTTGTATAATGGGTCAACGACTTATATTTTGTAGCAAGGTTAACCGAATAGGGGAGCCGTAGGGAAACCGAGTCTTAACTGGGCGAATAAGTTGCAAGGTATAGACCCGAAACCCGGTGATCTAGCCATGGGCAGGTTGAAGGTTGAGTAACATCAACTGGAGGACCGAACCCACTAACGTTGAAAAGTTAGGGGATGACCTGTGGCTAGGAGTGAAAGGCTAATCAAACCGGGAGATAGCTGGTTCTCCCCGAAATCTATTTAGGTAGAGCCTCGGACGAATACTTACGGGGGTAGAGCACTGTTTGGGCTAGGGGGCCATCCCGGCTTACCAACCCCATGCAAACTCCGAATACCGTAAAGTAATATCCGGGAGACACACGGCGGGTGCTAACGTTCGTCGTGGAGAGGGAAACAACCCAGACCGCCAGCTAAGGTCCCAAAGTTTATGCTAAGTGGGAAACGATGTGGGAAGGCTTAGACAGCTAGGAGGTTGGCTTAGAAGCAGCCACCCTTTAAAGAAAGCGTAATAGCTCACTAGTCGAGTCGGCCTGCGCGGAAGATGTAACGGGGCTAAGCATAACACCGAAGCTGCGGTAGCGAATTTATTCGCTAGGTAGGGGAGCGTTCTGTAAGTGGTTGAAGGTGGATTGAGAAGTCTGCTGGACATATCAGAAGTGCGAATGTTGACATGAGTAACGATAATGGGGGTGAAAAACCCCCACGCCGAAAGACCAAGGGTTCCTATCCCATGCTAATCAGGGTAGGGTAAGTCGGCCCCTAAGGCGAGGCAGAAATGCGTAGTCGATGGGAAACAGATTAATATTTCTGTACTTTTAATCATTGCGATGGGGGGACGGAGAAGGCTAGGTGAGCACGGCGATGGTTGTCCGTGTGAAAGTGTGTAGGTAGGCTGCTTAGGTAAATCCGGGCGGCTAATACTGAGACACGAGACGAGTCACTAAGGTGATGAAGTCATTGATGCCATACTTCCAGGAAAAGCCTCTAAGCTTCAGATGATTAAGAACCGTACCCCAAACCGACACAGGTGGTCAGGTAGAGAATACTAAGGCGCTTGAGAGAACTCGGGTGAAGGAACTAGGCAAAATGGTACCGTAACTTCGGGAGAAGGTACGCCCACGTTAGGTGAAGGCACTTGCTGCCGGAGCTGAAGTGGGTCGCAGTGACCTGGTGGCTGCAACTGTTTATTAAAAACACAGCACTGTGCTAAATCGAAAGATGACGTATACGGTGTGACACCTGCCCGGTGCCGGAAGGTTAATTGATTGGGTTATCTTCGGAGAAGCTCATGATCGAAGCCCCGGTAAACGGCGGCCGTAACTATAACGGTCCTAAGGTAGCGAAATTCCTTGTCGGGTAAGTTCCGACCTGCACGAATGGTGTAATGATGGCCACGCTGTCTCCACCCGAGACTCAGTGAAATTGAAATCGCAGTGAAGATGCTGTGTACCCGCGGCTAGACGGAAAGACCCCGTGAACCTTTACTACAGCTTGACACTGAACATTGAACCTACATGTGTAGGATAGGTGGGAGGCTATGAAACTTGGACGCCAGTTCAGGTGGAGCCATCCTTGAAATACCACCCTTGTATGTTTGATGTTCTAACATTGGCCCCTTATCGGGGTTGTGGACAGTGTCTGGTGGGTAGTTTGACTGGGGCGGTCTCCTCCCAAAGAGTAACGGAGGAGCACGAAGGTTTGCTAAGTACGGTCGGACATCGTACGGTTAGTGTAATGGTAGAAGCAAGCTTAACTGCGAGACGGACATGTCGAGCAGGTACGAAAGTAGGTCATAGTGATCCGGTGGCTCTGTATGGAAGGGCCATCGCTCAACGGATAAAAGGTACTCCGGGGATAACAGGCTGATACCGCCCAAGAGTTCATATCGACGGCGGTGTTTGGCACCTCGATGTCGGCTCATCACATCCTGGGGCTGAAGTCGGTCCCAAGGGTATGGCTGTTCGCCATTTAAAGTGGTACGCGAGCTGGGTTTAGAACGTCGTGAGACAGTTCGGTCCCTATCTGCCGTGGGCGTTGGATGATTGAGAGGGGCTGCTCCTAGTACGAGAGGACCGGAGTGGACGAACCGCTGGTGTTCGGGTTGTCATGCCAATGGCATTGCCCGGTAGCTACGTTCGGAATCGATAACCGCTGAAAGCATCTAAGCGGGAAGCGAGCCTCGAGATGAGTCATCCCTGACAGTTTAACTGTCCTAAAGGGTCGTTGAAGACTACAACGTTGATAGGTAAGGTGTGGAAGTGCTGTGAGGCATTAAGCTAACTTATACTAATTGCCCGTGAGGCTTAACCATACAACGCTTAAGTGTTCTTGAGCACTGATGGTCAGAATTATTACAAACAATATTACCTTATTTCAGCTTTCTAATTGTTAAGACAATTTAAGTAAGCGGTGTTTATAAAACATCGATTACAAACAGCTTTGCCTGGTGGCAATAGCGCTGTGGACCCACCTGATTCCATTTCGAACTCAGAAGTGAAACGCAGCTGCGGCGATGGTAGTGTAGCATTTGCTATGCGAGAGTAGCTCACCGCCAGGCTCCCAATTGAATAATCCCTCGTACATATGTGCGGGGGATTTTTTCGTTCTAGGCGTTAAGCAATTAAGGCGGCTCGCTAAAGCTCTAGATTGCTCGTTCCCGACGCAATCAACCGACTGCATCCATGCAGTCGACCGGCAGGCTCCCATACTGACCCCTTGCACGTTGTGCGAGGGGTTTTTATTGCCTGCGATTTATCCAATTCACTCGAAATGCGCTCTCCCTCGGTCGCTCCTAGGCATCCATGCCTTCGCAGCACTTGAGTACCCTGTTTTGCGTCGGGGTTTTATTGCTTGGAATTCGACTGACGTCTCTGTTATCTCGTTTTTTTGGTTTATTGTTTCTACAACGTTCTTCCAACGAACGCTTCCTTCCTATGAACTTTTTTAAAAATCATGAATAATTGCGCAATAACTTTGGAAATTAGCGCTTTTTATGTCTACTTTTATCACTAAGCCATGCGTGGTTTTATTCTTGTAGCGTTTTTAAGCTAATTAATAACTGTGAATGATGGCTATTTTACTTTGAATAGATTCGAACACGGAAAAGCTTTGTGAGATGACTGGGGCGGAATAAAAACCAGTAGAAAAAGAGGTTGTCCTATAGTCTAGTTTTTTTAGTTTATACCCATAAAAGCGTCAAACACGCTTGTATTTGCAGTCCCAAGCGGCCAAACACTCGGTATCTATAAACGCTGGCAATACATTGCAGCTGGTTCCAAACAGCATTAAGTAGAGTGATTTTTTAATCAAAACTGACAGTTGTCGTATGAAAACAACCCATATCGATACATATTTAGCCGAACAACAAGAAAAACACACTTTTTTAACAAAAGCGCTTGCGCAACGTAATTAGATCTCTATAATGCGTCCTCGTTGTCAGGGAGACATCAAACGGCTTGAAACGTTAAGTGAAGGTGGTTTGGATTGACTCAAAACGGTTTAGAAAACTTCTTCAAAATAACGAAAAAGATTTACTAAAAACGTTGACAACGAATTAGGGAAGTGTAGAATGCGCATCCCGGTTGAGACAGAGTCGAGACCAAGAGCAGAAAGGCTCTAAACGTTCTTTAACAATTTGTAATTAATTATTTGTGTGGGCACTCCGATGAGTAGTAACAAAACACACTAAGGTTCTTCTTCGGAAGGCAGCTTAGTACTTGTAACTATCAATTGAGTGTCTGAACGAAATTTATTTGAACAGAATTCAATGGGTAGCGATTAAACTTTTAAGTGAAGAGTTTGATCATGGCTCAGATTGAACGCTGGCGGCAGGCCTAACACATGCAAGTCGAACGGTAACAGAACTAGCTTGCTAGTTGCTGACGAGTGGCGGACGGGTGAGTAATGCTTGGGAATTTGCTTTAGGTGGGGGACAAACAGTTGGAAACGACTGCTAATACCGCATGATAGCTACGGCTCAAAGGGGGCTTCGGCTCCCGCCTTAGAGAGCCAAGTGGGATTAGGTAGTGGTGAGGTAAAGGCTCACCAAGCCCACGATCCCTAGCTGGTCTGAGAGGATGATCAGCCACACTGGAACTGAGACACGGTCCAGACTCCTACGGGAGGCAGCAGTGGGGAATATTGCACAATGGGCGAAAGCCTGATGCAGCCATGCCGCGTGTGTGAAGAAGGCCTTCGGGTTGTAAAGCACTTCAGCGAGGAGGAAAGCTAGTCGTTAATACCGGCTAGGTGTGAC
>NZ_WOCD01000004.1 GCF_009728465.1 Psychrosphaera haliotis | reverse complement strand
ATACATAACGTAACTAGCATTTAATGAACCTACCGTACTTTGATCTAAGATCTTGCCTATAACGTTTTCATCTAAAAGCCATCTCCATGAACTTTATTGCCCAGTTTCTATTACTGTTTTTCTATTACTGCTGCAAAGTCTTCGTTACTTAAGTTCTTAATTAAATAATCAGTCAATGTATCTCTCCATTGTTAAATATGAACTGTATCTGTTTTCCCTATTGTACTTTATTAGCGTATTTCCATACACATTCTATAAGGAGATATTTATACGCTAGACCCATTTCTGTCATAGTTCTAGTTATTTTGAGGTTGGCCGAATATTAAGTACTAAAGTTTTTACCCTAAATTAACTAAAAAAGAGGTGTTTCAGTTTGCATTTTAAACGACTTGTTTAATCTTTGTTCGGTCGGTTTATTTTAGTGGTTATATTTAACAAAAGCGCTTGCGCAACGTAATTAGATCTCTATAATGCGTCCTCGTTGTCAGGGAGACATCAAACGGCTTGAAACGTTAAGTGAAGGTGGTTTGGATTGACTCAAAACGGTTTAGAAAACTTCTTCGCTATTACCTCCAAGAGGTCGAAAAAGATTTACTAAAAACGTTGACAACGAATTAGGGAAGTGTAGAATGCGCATCCCGGTTGAGACAGAGTCGAGACCAAGAGCAGAAAGGCTCTAAACGTTCTTTAACAATTTGTAATTAATTATTTGTGTGGGCACTCCGATGAGTGGTAACAAACACACTAAGGTTCTTCTTCGGAAGGCAGCTTAGTACTTGTAACTATCAATTGAGTGTCTGAACGAAATTTATTTGAACAGAATTCAATGGGTAGCGATTAAACTTTTAAGTGAAGAGTTTGATCATGGCTCAGATTGAACGCTGGCGGCAGGCCTAACACATGCAAGTCGAACGGTAACAGAACTAGCTTGCTAGTTGCTGACGAGTGGCGGACGGGTGAGTAATGCTTGGGAATTTGCCTTTAGGTGGGGGACAACAGTTGGAAACGACTGCTAATACCGCATGATAGCTACGGCTCAAAGGGGGCTTCGGCTCCCGCCTTTAGAGAAGCCCAAGTGGGATTAGGTAGTTGGTGAGGTAAAGGCTCACCAAGCCCACGATCCCTAGCTGGTCTGAGAGGATGATCAGCCACACTGGAACTGAGACACGGTCCAGACTCCTACGGGAGGCAGCAGTGGGGAATATTGCACAATGGGCGAAAGCCTGATGCAGCCATGCCGCGTGTGTGAAGAAGGCCTTCGGGTTGTAAAGCACTTTCAGCGAGGAGGAAAGCTTAGTCGTTAATACCGGCTAGGTGTGACGTTACTCGCAGAAGAAGCACCGGCTAACTCCGTGCCAGCAGCCGCGGTAATACGGAGGGTGCGAGCGTTAATCGGAATTACTGGGCGTAAAGCGTACGCAGGCGGCCATTTAAGTCAGATGTGAAAGCCCCGGGCTCAACCTGGGAACTGCATTTGAAACTGGATGGCTAGAGTGCGACAGAGGGTGGTAGAATTTCAGGTGTAGCGGTGAAATGCGTAGAGATCTGAAGGAATACCAATGGCGAAGGCAGCCACCTGGGTCGACACTGACGCTCATGTACGAAAGCGTGGGTAGCAAACAGGATTAGATACCCTGGTAGTCCACGCCGTAAACGATGTCTACTAGCAGTTTGGAGCTTAAGCTCTGTCTTGCGCAGCTAACGCATTAAGTAGACCGCCTGGGGAGTACGGCCGCAAGGTTAAAACTCAAATGAATTGACGGGGGCCCGCACAAGCGGTGGAGCATGTGGTTTAATTCGATGCAACGCGAAGAACCTTACCATCTCTTGACATCCAGAGAATTTAGCAGAGACGCTTTAGTGCCTTCGGGAACTCTGAGACAGGTGCTGCATGGCTGTCGTCAGCTCGTGTTGTGAAATGTTGGGTTAAGTCCCGCAACGAGCGCAACCCTTATCCTTAGTTGCCAGCACGTAATGGTGGGAACTCTAAGGAGACTGCCGGTGACAAACCGGAGGAAGGTGGGGACGACGTCAAGTCATCATGGCCCTTACGAGATGGGCTACACACGTGCTACAATGGCAAGTACAAAGGGTTGCAAACTCGCGAGAGTAAGCGGATCCCATAAAGCTTGTCGTAGTCCGGATTGGAGTCTGCAACTCGACTCCATGAAGTCGGAATCGCTAGTAATCGTGGATCAGAATGCCACGGTGAATACGTTCCCGGGCCTTGTACACACCGCCCGTCACACCATGGGAGTGGGCTGCAAAAGAAGTGGATAGCTTAACCTTCGGGAGGGCGTTCACCACTTTGTGGTTCATGACTGGGGTGAAGTCGTAACAAGGTAGCCGTAGGGGAACCTGCGGCTGGATCACCTCCTTATATACGAAG
Source organism: Psychrosphaera haliotis (assembly GCF_009728465.1). Lineage (GTDB taxonomy): Bacteria > Pseudomonadota > Gammaproteobacteria > Enterobacterales > Alteromonadaceae > Psychrosphaera > Psychrosphaera haliotis. Next base: position 13,011 of record NZ_WOCD01000004.1, on the reverse strand, counting down.
TTACACCTTCGAAGTGTTCACACAAATAATTAATTACGAATAATGAGCGAGAAAGCTGCAAGCTGTTAGCTGCATTCGAGAGTTTGTAGCATAAACGATAGGCCTGTAGCTCAGCTGGTTAGAGCGCACCCCTGATAAGGGTGAGGTCGGCAGTTCAAGTCTGCCCAGGCCTACCAAAATCTCACCTGACTGCGTTATTTCGTTACTTGTTTAGATAGTCTAAACCGCGTAACAAAATGCCTTGTCAAATGTGATTTGGACAATCGTTTTAATGACGTGACTTCAGTATGGGGCTATAGCTCAGCTGGGAGAGCGCTTGATTTGCATTCAAGAGGTCCGCGGTTCGATCCCGCGTAGCTCCACCATACTGACACTCAGTTTCTCGATTCAAAACCCTAAACCATACACATTAGTTAGTGTGCATCGTTTAGAGTTTTTTATAAACTCATGCTCTTTAACAATTTGGAAAGCTGATAAAAAATAAGGTAAACATTATTGTTTATTTATTTGTTATTCAACAACTAAAAAATAATTTTGATTATCACTGTAAGAGAAAACTCAAGCGTTATTTATGTCAGGTTCTTGGCCTTATACAAGTCAAGTAACCAATAAATATGACACATAAATACGACTGAATCTGCGAGAGCATTTAAGGTTGTATGGTTAAGTGAATAAGCGTATACGGTGGATGCCTTGGCAATTGGAGGCGATGAAGGACGTGTTAATCTGCGATAAGTCTGGTTAAGGTGATAAAAACCGTTATAAACCAGAATTTCCGAATGGGGAAACCCACCCTTTTTAGGGTATCGTATAGTGAATACATAGCTATACGAAGCGAACCCGGAGAACTGAAACATCTAAGTACCCGGAGGAAAAGAAATCAACCGAGATTTCCTAAGTAGCGGCGAGCGAACGGGAAACAGCCGAATCAGCATGGTTTAGTGGAATGCTCTGGAAAGTGCAACGATAGTGGGTGATAGTCCCGTACACGACAAGCCATGTTGGACATATTAAGTAGGTCGGAGCACGAGAAACTTTGACTGAAGATAGGGGGACCATCCTCTAAGGCTAAATACTCCCAATTGACCGATAGTGAACCAGTACCGTGAGGGAAAGGCGAAAAGAACCCCTGTGAGGGGAGTGAAATAGAACCTGAAACCGTATACGTACAAGCAGTAGGAGCAGACTTGTTCTGTGACTGCGTACCTTTTGTATAATGGGTCAACGACTTATATTTTGTAGCAAGGTTAACCGAATAGGGGAGCCGTAGGGAAACCGAGTCTTAACTGGGCGAATAAGTTGCAAGGTATAGACCCGAAACCCGGTGATCTAGCCATGGGCAGGTTGAAGGTTGAGTAACATCAACTGGAGGACCGAACCCACTAACGTTGAAAAGTTAGGGGATGACCTGTGGCTAGGAGTGAAAGGCTAATCAAACCGGGAGATAGCTGGTTCTCCCCGAAATCTATTTAGGTAGAGCCTCGGACGAATACTTACGGGGGTAGAGCACTGTTTGGGCTAGGGGGCCATCCCGGCTTACCAACCCCATGCAAACTCCGAATACCGTAAAGTAATATCCGGGAGACACACGGCGGGTGCTAACGTTCGTCGTGGAGAGGGAAACAACCCAGACCGCCAGCTAAGGTCCCAAAGTTTATGCTAAGTGGGAAACGATGTGGGAAGGCTTAGACAGCTAGGAGGTTGGCTTAGAAGCAGCCACCCTTTAAAGAAAGCGTAATAGCTCACTAGTCGAGTCGGCCTGCGCGGAAGATGTAACGGGGCTAAGCATAACACCGAAGCTGCGGTAGCGAATTTATTCGCTAGGTAGGGGAGCGTTCTGTAAGTGGTTGAAGGTGGATTGAGAAGTCTGCTGGACATATCAGAAGTGCGAATGTTGACATGAGTAACGATAATGGGGGTGAAAAACCCCCACGCCGAAAGACCAAGGGTTCCTATCCCATGCTAATCAGGGTAGGGTAAGTCGGCCCCTAAGGCGAGGCAGAAATGCGTAGTCGATGGGAAACAGATTAATATTTCTGTACTTTTAATCATTGCGATGGGGGGACGGAGAAGGCTAGGTGAGCACGGCGATGGTTGTCCGTGTGAAAGTGTGTAGGTAGGCTGCTTAGGTAAATCCGGGCGGCTAATACTGAGACACGAGACGAGTCACTAAGGTGATGAAGTCATTGATGCCATACTTCCAGGAAAAGCCTCTAAGCTTCAGATGATTAAGAACCGTACCCCAAACCGACACAGGTGGTCAGGTAGAGAATACTAAGGCGCTTGAGAGAACTCGGGTGAAGGAACTAGGCAAAATGGTACCGTAACTTCGGGAGAAGGTACGCCCACGTTAGGTGAAGGCACTTGCTGCCGGAGCTGAAGTGGGTCGCAGTGACCTGGTGGCTGCAACTGTTTATTAAAAACACAGCACTGTGCTAAATCGAAAGATGACGTATACGGTGTGACACCTGCCCGGTGCCGGAAGGTTAATTGATTGGGTTATCTTCGGAGAAGCTCATGATCGAAGCCCCGGTAAACGGCGGCCGTAACTATAACGGTCCTAAGGTAGCGAAATTCCTTGTCGGGTAAGTTCCGACCTGCACGAATGGTGTAATGATGGCCACGCTGTCTCCACCCGAGACTCAGTGAAATTGAAATCGCAGTGAAGATGCTGTGTACCCGCGGCTAGACGGAAAGACCCCGTGAACCTTTACTACAGCTTGACACTGAACATTGAACCTACATGTGTAGGATAGGTGGGAGGCTATGAAACTTGGACGCCAGTTCAGGTGGAGCCATCCTTGAAATACCACCCTTGTATGTTTGATGTTCTAACATTGGCCCCTTATCGGGGTTGTGGACAGTGTCTGGTGGGTAGTTTGACTGGGGCGGTCTCCTCCCAAAGAGTAACGGAGGAGCACGAAGGTTTGCTAAGTACGGTCGGACATCGTACGGTTAGTGTAATGGTAGAAGCAAGCTTAACTGCGAGACGGACATGTCGAGCAGGTACGAAAGTAGGTCATAGTGATCCGGTGGCTCTGTATGGAAGGGCCATCGCTCAACGGATAAAAGGTACTCCGGGGATAACAGGCTGATACCGCCCAAGAGTTCATATCGACGGCGGTGTTTGGCACCTCGATGTCGGCTCATCACATCCTGGGGCTGAAGTCGGTCCCAAGGGTATGGCTGTTCGCCATTTAAAGTGGTACGCGAGCTGGGTTTAGAACGTCGTGAGACAGTTCGGTCCCTATCTGCCGTGGGCGTTGGATGATTGAGAGGGGCTGCTCCTAGTACGAGAGGACCGGAGTGGACGAACCGCTGGTGTTCGGGTTGTCATGCCAATGGCATTGCCCGGTAGCTACGTTCGGAATCGATAACCGCTGAAAGCATCTAAGCGGGAAGCGAGCCTCGAGATGAGTCATCCCTGACAGTTTAACTGTCCTAAAGGGTCGTTGAAGACTACAACGTTGATAGGTAAGGTGTGGAAGTGCTGTGAGGCATTAAGCTAACTTATACTAATTGCCCGTGAGGCTTAACCATACAACGCTTAAGTGTTCTTGAGCACTGATGGTCAGAATTATTACAAACAATATTACCTTATTTCAGCTTTCTAATTGTTAAGACAATTTAAGTAAGCGGTGTTTATAAAACATCGATTACAAACAGCTTTGCCTGGTGGCAATAGCGCTGTGGACCCACCTGATTCCATTTCGAACTCAGAAGTGAAACGCAGCTGCGGCGATGGTAGTGTAGCATTTGCTATGCGAGAGTAGCTCACCGCCAGGCTCCCAATTGAATAATCCCTCGTACATATGTGCGGGGGATTTTTTCGTTCTAGGCGTTAAGCAATTAAGGCGGCTCGCTAAAGCTCTAGATTGCTCGTTCCCGACGCAATCAACCGACTGCATCCATGCAGTCGACCGGCAGGCTCCCATACTGACCCTTGCACGTTGTGCGAGGGGTTTTTATTGCCTGCGATTTATCCAATTCACTCGAAATGCGCTCTCCCTCGGTCGCTCCTAGGCATCCATGCCTTCGCAGCACTTGAGTACCCTGTTTTGCGTCGGGGTTTTATTGCTTGGAATTCGACTGACGTCTCTGTTATCTCGTTTTTTTGGTTTATTGTTTCTACAACGTTCTTCCAACGAACGCTTCCTTCCTATGAACTTTTTTAAAAATCATGAATAATTGCGCAATAACTTTGGAAATTAGCGCTTTTTATGTCTACTTTTATCACTAAGCCATGCGTGGTTTTATTCTTGTAGCGTTTTTAAGCTAATTAATAACTGTGAATGATGGCTATTTTACTTTGAATAGATTCGAACACGGAAAAGCTTTGTGAGATGACTGGGGCGGAATAAAAACCAGTAGAAAAAGAGGTTGTCCTATAGTCTAGTTTTTTTAGTTTATACCCATAAAAGCGTCAAACACGCTTGTATTTGCAGTCCCAAGCGGCCAAACACTCGGTATCTATAAACGCTGGCAATACATTGCAGCTGGTTCCAAACAGCATTAAGTAGAGTGATTTTTTAATCAAAACTGACAGTTGTCGTATGAAAACAACCCATATCGATACATATTTAGCCGAACAACAAGAAAAACACACTTTTTTAACAAAAGCGCTTGCGCAACGTAATTAGATCTCTATAATGCGTCCTCGTTGTCAGGGAGACATCAAACGGCTTGAAACGTTAAGTGAAGGTGGTTTGGATTGACTCAAAACGGTTTAGAAAACTTCTTCAAAATAACGAAAAAGATTTACTAAAAACGTTGACAACGAATTAGGGAAGTGTAGAATGCGCATCCCGGTTGAGACAGAGTCGAGACCAAGAGCAGAAAGGCTCTAAACGTTCTTTAACAATTTGTAATTAATTATTTGTGTGGGCACTCCGATGAGTAGTAACAAAACACACTAAGGTTCTTCTTCGGAAGGCAGCTTAGTACTTGTAACTATCAATTGAGTGTCTGAACGAAATTTATTTGAACAGAATTCAATGGGTAGCGATTAAACTTTTAAGTGAAGAGTTTGATCATGGCTCAGATTGAACGCTGGCGGCAGGCCTAACACATGCAAGTCGAACGGTAACAGAACTAGCTTGCTAGTTGCTGACGAGTGGCGGACGGGTGAGTAATGCTTGGGAATTTGCCTTTAGGTGGGGGACAACAGTTGGAAACGACTGCTAATACCGCATGATAGCTACGGCTCAAAGGGGGCTTCGGCTCCCGCCTTTAGAGAAGCCCAAGTGGATTAGGTAGTTGGTGAGGTAAAGGCTCACCAAGCCCACGATCCCTAGCTGGTCTGAGAGGATGATCAGCCACACTGGAACTGAGACACGGTCCAGACTCCTACGGGAGGCAGCAGTGGGGAATATTGCACAATGGGCGAAAGCCTGATGCAGCCATGCCGCGTGTGTGAAGAAGGCCTTCGGGTTGTAAAGCACTTTCAGCGAGGAGGAAAGCTTAGTCGTTAATACCGGCTAGGTGTGACGTTACTCGCAGAAGAAGCACCGGCTAACTCCGTGCCAGCAGCCGCGGTAATACGGAGGGTGCGAGCGTTAATCGGAATTACTGGGCGTAAAGCGTACGCAGGCGGCCATTTAAGTCAGATGTGAAAGCCCCGGGCTCAACCTGGGAACTGCATTTGAAACTGGATGGCTAGAGTGCGACAGAGGGTGGTAGAATTTCAGGTGTAGCGGTGAAATGCGTAGAGATCTGAAGGAATACCAATGGCGAAGGCAGCCACCTGGGTCGACACTGACGCTCATGTACGAAAGCGTGGGTAGCAAACAGGATTAGATACCCTGGTAGTCCACGCCGTAAACGATGTCTACTAGCAGTTTGGAGCTTAAGCTCTGTCTTGCGCAGCTAACGCATTAAGTAGACCGCCTGGGGAGTACGGCCGCAAGGTTAAAACTCAAATGAATTGACGGGGGCCCGCACAAGCGGTGGAGCATGTGGTTTAATTCGATGCAACGCGAAGAACCTTACCATCTCTTGACATCCAGAGAATTTAGCAGAGACGCTTTAGTGCCTTCGGGAACTCTGAGACAGGTGCTGCATGGCTGTCGTCAGCTCGTGTTGTGAAATGTTGGGTTAAGTCCCGCAACGAGCGCAACCCTTATCCTTAGTTGCCAGCACGTAATGGTGGGAACTCTAAGGAGACTGCCGGTGACAAACCGGAGGAAGGTGGGGACGACGTCAAGTCATCATGGCCCTTACGAGATGGGCTACACACGTGCTACAATGGCAAGTACAAAGGGTTGCAAACTCGCGAGAGTAAGCGGATCCCATAAAGCTTGTCGTAGTCCGGATTGGAGTCTGCAACTCGACTCCATGAAGTCGGAATCGCTAGTAATCGTGGATCAGAATGCCACGGTGAATACGTTCCCGGGCCTTGTACACACCGCCCGTCACACCATGGGAGTGGGCTGCAAAAGAAGTGGATAGCTTAACCTTCGGGAGGGCGTTCACCACTTTGTGGTTCATGACTGGGGTGAAGTCGTAACAAGGTAGCCGTAGGGGAACCTGCGGCTGGATCACCTCCTTATATACGAAGTTACACCTTCGAAGTGTTCACACAAATAATTAATTACGAATAATGAGCGAGAAAGCTGCAAGCTGTTAGCTGCATTCGAGAGTTTGTAGCATAAACGATAGGCCTGTAGCTCAGCTGGTTAGAGCGCACCCCTGATAAGGGTGAGGTCGGCAGTTCAAGTCTGCCCAGGCCTACCAAAATCTCACCTGACTGCGTTATTTCGTTACTTGTTTAGATAGTCTAAACCGCGTAACAAAATGCCTTGTCAAATGTGATTTGGACAATCGTTTTAATGACGTGACTTCAGTATGGGGCTATAGCTCAGCTGGGAGAGCGCTTGATTTGCATTCAAGAGGTCCGCGGTTCGATCCCGCGTAGCTCCACCATACTGACACTCAGTTTCTCGATTCAAAACCCTAAACCATACACATTAGTTAGTGTGCATCGTTTAGAGTTTTTTATAAACTCATGCTCTTTAACAATTTGGAAAGCTGATAAAAAATAAGGTAAACATTATTGTTTATTTATTTGTTATTCAACAACTAAAAAAATAATTTTGATTATCACTGTAAGAGAAAACTCAAGCGTTATTTATGTCAGGTTCTTGGCCTTATACAAGTCAAGTAACCAATAAATATGACACATAATATACGACTAGAGATGCGAGAGCATTTAAGGTTGTATGGTTAAGTGAATAAGCGTATACGGTGGATGCCTTGGCAATTGGAGGCGATGAAGGACGTGTTAATCTGCGATAAGTCTGGTTAAGGTGATAAAAACCGTTATAAACCAGAATTTCCGAATGGGGAAACCCACCCTTTTTAGGGTATCGTATAGTGAATACATAGCTATACGAAGCGAACCCGGAGAACTGAAACATCTAAGTACCCGGAGGAAAAGAAATCAACCGAGATTTCCTAAGTAGCGGCGAGCGAACGGGAAACAGCCGAATCAGCATGGTTTAGTGGAATGCTCTGGAAAGTGCAACGATAGTGGGTGATAGTCCCGTACACGACAAGCCATGTTGGACATATTAAGTAGGTCGGAGCACGAGAAACTTTGACTGAAGATAGGGGGACCATCCTCTAAGGCTAAATACTCCCAATTGACCGATAGTGAACCAGTACCGTGAGGGAAAGGCGAAAAGAACCCCTGTGAGGGGAGTGAAATAGAACCTGAAACCGTATACGTACAAGCAGTAGGAGCAGACTTGTTCTGTGACTGCGTACCTTTTGTATAATGGGTCAACGACTTATATTTTGTAGCAAGGTTAACCGAATAGGGGAGCCGTAGGGAAACCGAGTCTTAACTGGGCGAATAAGTTGCAAGGTATAGACCCGAAACCCGGTGATCTAGCCATGGGCAGGTTGAAGGTTGAGTAACATCAACTGGAGGACCGAACCCACTAACGTTGAAAAGTTAGGGGATGACCTGTGGCTAGGAGTGAAAGGCTAATCAAACCGGGAGATAGCTGGTTCTCCCCGAAATCTATTTAGGTAGAGCCTCGGACGAATACTTACGGGGGTAGAGCACTGTTTGGGCTAGGGGGCCATCCCGGCTTACCAACCCCATGCAAACTCCGAATACCGTAAAGTAATATCCGGGAGACACACGGCGGGTGCTAACGTTCGTCGTGGAGAGGGAAACAACCCAGACCGCCAGCTAAGGTCCCAAAGTTTATGCTAAGTGGGAAACGATGTGGGAAGGCTTAGACAGCTAGGAGGTTGGCTTAGAAGCAGCCACCCTTTAAAGAAAGCGTAATAGCTCACTAGTCGAGTCGGCCTGCGCGGAAGATGTAACGGGGCTAAGCATAACACCGAAGCTGCGGTAGCGAATTTATTCGCTAGGTAGGGGAGCGTTCTGTAAGTGGTTGAAGGTGGATTGAGAAGTCTGCTGGACATATCAGAAGTGCGAATGTTGACATGAGTAACGATAATGGGGGTGAAAAACCCCCACGCCGAAAGACCAAGGGTTCCTATCCCATGCTAATCAGGGTAGGGTAAGTCGGCCCCTAAGGCGAGGCAGAAATGCGTAGTCGATGGGAAACAGATTAATATTTCTGTACTTTTAATCATTGCGATGGGGGGACGGAGAAGGCTAGGTGAGCACGGCGATGGTTGTCCGTGTGAAAGTGTGTAGGTAGGCTGCTTAGGTAAATCCGGGCGGCTAATACTGAGACACGAGACGAGTCACTAAGGTGATGAAGTCATTGATGCCATACTTCCAGGAAAAGCCTCTAAGCTTCAGATGATTAAGAACCGTACCCCAAACCGACACAGGTGGTCAGGTAGAGAATACTAAGGCGCTTGAGAGAACTCGGGTGAAGGAACTAGGCAAAATGGTACCGTAACTTCGGGAGAAGGTACGCCCACGTTAGGTGAAGGCACTTGCTGCCGGAGCTGAAGTGGGTCGCAGTGACCTGGTGGCTGCAACTGTTTATTAAAAACACAGCACTGTGCTAAATCGAAAGATGACGTATACGGTGTGACACCTGCCCGGTGCCGGAAGGTTAATTGATTGGGTTATCTTCGGAGAAGCTCATGATCGAAGCCCCGGTAAACGGCGGCCGTAACTATAACGGTCCTAAGGTAGCGAAATTCCTTGTCGGGTAAGTTCCGACCTGCACGAATGGTGTAATGATGGCCACGCTGTCTCCACCCGAGACTCAGTGAAATTGAAATCGCAGTGAAGATGCTGTGTACCCGCGGCTAGACGGAAAGACCCCGTGAACCTTTACTACAGCTTGACACTGAACATTGAACCTACATGTGTAGGATAGGTGGGAGGCTATGAAACTTGGACGCCAGTTCAGGTGGAGCCATCCTTGAAATACCACCCTTGTATGTTTGATGTTCTAACATTGGCCCCTTATCGGGGTTGTGGACAGTGTCTGGTGGGTAGTTTGACTGGGGCGGTCTCCTCCCAAAGAGTAACGGAGGAGCACGAAGGTTTGCTAAGTACGGTCGGACATCGTACGGTTAGTGTAATGGTAGAAGCAAGCTTAACTGCGAGACGGACATGTCGAGCAGGTACGAAAGTAGGTCATAGTGATCCGGTGGCTCTGTATGGAAGGGCCATCGCTCAACGGATAAAAGGTACTCCGGGGATAACAGGCTGATACCGCCCAAGAGTTCATATCGACGGCGGTGTTTGGCACCTCGATGTCGGCTCATCACATCCTGGGGCTGAAGTCGGTCCCAAGGGTATGGCTGTTCGCCATTTAAAGTGGTACGCGAGCTGGGTTTAGAACGTCGTGAGACAGTTCGGTCCCTATCTGCCGTGGGCGTTGGATGATTGAGAGGGGCTGCTCCTAGTACGAGAGGACCGGAGTGGACGAACCGCTGGTGTTCGGGTTGTCATGCCAATGGCATTGCCCGGTAGCTACGTTCGGAATCGATAACCGCTGAAAGCATCTAAGCGGGAAGCGAGCCTCGAGATGAGTCATCCCTGACAGTTTAACTGTCCTAAAGGGTCGTTGAAGACTACAACGTTGATAGGTAAGGTGTGGAAGTGCTGTGAGGCATTAAGCTAACTTATACTAATTGCCCGTGAGGCTTAACCATACAACGCTTAAGTGTTCTCTTTGTCGAAGTTGTTCCAGACAACAATCGACACTTCCTCCATCCATGGAGGTCGCAGATACTCAAAATTATTTTGGTTGAATAACAAATTTATCATGTACTGCTTTTAGTGGTACACGCTTTCTAGATTATTAAAGACAAGTCTTTGCCTGGTGGCAATAGCGCTGTGGACCCACCTGATTCCATTTCGAACTCAGAAGTGAAACGCAGCTGCGGCGATGGTAGTGTAGCATTTGCTATGCGAGAGTAGCTCACCGCCAGGCTCCCAATTGAATAATCCCTCGTACATATGTGCGGGGGATTTTTTCGTTCTAGGCGTTAAGCAATTAAGGCGGCTCGCTAACGCTCTAGATTGCTCGTTCCCGACGCAATCAACCGACTGCATCCATGCAGTCGACCGCCAGGCTCCCATACTAACCCCTTGCACGTTGTGCGAGGGGGTTTTTATTGCCTGCGATTTATCCAATTCACTCGAAATGCGCTCTCCCTCGGTCGCTCCTAGGCATCCATGCCTTCGCGACACTTGAACATCCTGCTCTACGTACGTAAGTGCGGAGGATTTTTTACGTTTGGAATTCAGCAAAATCAAAAATAACGCTCACTAATGTGGCCGCTCTAAGGCTCCTACCTTTCCTTTTCTATGATCTATCTGATGTTATACTCGTAATAATAGATGGAACAAATAGCGTGAAGAACTTTAAGAGCGTTATGAATTTTAAGGCAGCGTAAATGATCGACTTTTCAGCACTGAACAGAGACAACAATCTATATGCTTTAGAAGGCTTGCCTTTAATTACGGTATACGATGACAATTTTTTTGTTAGGAATGATTATGATGTGCTTTCTATTGGCCAACGCAAATACGTTATTTCGTTTTTTGAGTCCCTCGGTTTTACGCAAAAGACAGGTAAAACATTAGTTAAGGGGAGTGTGACTATTCACATACCTAAACCAAATTCTAACTTAGCGGTATCTTCTTTCGATACTAAATTCTTAGAGTCAGATAGTAAAAACTATTACTGTGTAACCCCAACCATGTTTGCAGAAGTCCTATTTTATAAATCTAAAGGCATGAACTATATAGATACTCGAAAGGTCATTCGTCGGTTAATCAAGAAATGTCCATATAATATAGAGTGGCTGAGAGACATTAGCTATCACACCGAAATTGAATCAATTACTAAAAGAACATACAAAGATTTAACAAATTATCAGCAGTTCATAGTTAAGAAACGATATAAAGATAAAAAAGCGTTATAGATTAGACGTTATAAAAATTTGATAACGAACATAATTTAATAGGAATAAGAATGTTTAAGAATATCAACGGAAAGATCATATTATTAGTAATGGCAGCTACCACACCGCAACTATATGTATCTGCCGATCCAGCAATAATTAATAATGCTGATGAGAGCTTACATAAAATTGTTTCAGATATTTCGCCAAATCGTATTGAAAAAGATATTGAAAAGCTTGTTGGTTTTGGAACTAGACATACCCTATCTGAGACCACATCTGATACACGAGGAATAGGAGCGGCCCGTCGTTGGATAAAAGCTGAATTTGAATTGATTTCCGAAAACTGTGGCGGATGTTTAGAAGTATTTTACCAATCAGAAACGATAAAGGGTGCGAAGCGAATTCCGAAAGCTACCGAAGTGGTAAGTGTAATTGCAATTCAGAAGGGATCAACTGATCCTGGTCGGTATGTATTAATGTCTGGCGATATTGACTCGAGAGTAAGCGATGTAATGGACTATACATCAGACGCTCCAGGCGCTAATGATAATGCGTCTGGTGTTGCCGGTACGTTAGAGGCCGCCAGAGTACTAAGCCAATATAAATTTAATGGCAGTATCGTATATGCTGCCTTAGCAGGTGAAGAGCAGGGTTTATTTGGTGGTCGAATCTTAGCAGAACATGCACAGAAAAATAGTTGGCGTCTTAAAGCTGTGCTTAACAACGATATGATTGGCAACATTGAAGGTGTAAATGGCGTAATTAACAATACTACGGCGAGGATCTTTGCCGAAGGCACGCGTCAAAATGAAACGTCGAAAGAATCAAATTTGCGTCGTTTTACAGGCGGAGAAGTTGACTCGCCTAGCCGTAACCTTGCAAGGTATATTGATTTAATGGCTGATCGATATATACCAAACTTGGACACTATGGTCATTTATAGATTAGATCGATTTCGACGAGGTGGGCACCATCGTCCGTTTAATGACTTAGGTTACCCTGGTATTCGAATCATGGAAACTAATGAGAATTACAACCGTCAACATCAAGACCTTAGAACCGAAAACGGAATTGAATACGGCGATACCATTGACGGTGTCGACTTTGAGTATGCGGCAAAATTGACATCATTAAATGCAGTTTCTCTCGCCTCAATGGCATGGGCACCACCTCCACCAAGCAAAGTCCAAATAGCAGGTGCTGTTTTACCGCACACCACACTTAGTTGGGCTGCAATAAATAAACAGCAAAACCTCAGTTTTTAGGATACAAAATTTACTGGAGGTACACTGATTCGCCTCAGTGGCAATTTAGTCGCTTTGTAGGAGATGTAACCGAATTTACCTTAGAAATGTTGTAATAGATAACTACTTTTTTGGTGTTGCAGCAAGCGTTAGTAAAGATCGCACTGAGAGTCCAGTTGTTTTCCCCGGGTGCTGCTGGCGATTTTGGTGAATAACTTCGACATTGAGCACCTTTCAACGGTGCTCCTGCTTTTTCTTTACCTATTCACAATGCTATAATTTGGCTTTCCTTTTTACCCATTTTCATTGCGTATAATTGAAAAATACATGATCAAGTAACCTGAGTTATTAACTGAACCTATCCGCTATAATAAAAGAGTCTGTATGAATACTGATAAACGTAAATTAG
>NZ_WOCD01000003.1 GCF_009728465.1 Psychrosphaera haliotis | reverse complement strand
ACCTGGGTCGACACTGACGCTCATGTACGAAAGCGTGGGTAGCAAACAGGATTAGATACCCTGGTAGTCCACGCCGTAAACGATGTCTACTAGCAGTTTGGAGCTTAAGCTCTGTCTTGCGCAGCTAACGCATTAAGTAGACCGCCTGGGGAGTACGGCCGCAAGGTTAAAACTCAAATGAATTGACGGGGGCCCGCACAAGCGGTGGAGCATGTGGTTTAATTCGATGCAACGCGAAGAACCTTACCATCTCTTGACATCCAGAGAATTTAGCAGAGACGCTTTAGTGCCTTCGGGAACTCTGAGACAGGTGCTGCATGGCTGTCGTCAGCTCGTGTTGTGAAATGTTGGGTTAAGTCCCGCAACGAGCGCAACCCTTATCCTTAGTTGCCAGCACGTAATGGTGGGAACTCTAAGGAGACTGCCGGTGACAAACCGGAGGAAGGTGGGGACGACGTCAAGTCATCATGGCCCTTACGAGATGGGCTACACACGTGCTACAATGGCAAGTACAAAGGGTTGCAAACTCGCGAGAGTAAGCGGATCCCATAAAGCTTGTCGTAGTCCGGATTGGAGTCTGCAACTCGACTCCATGAAGTCGGAATCGCTAGTAATCGTGGATCAGAATGCCACGGTGAATACGTTCCCGGGCCTTGTACACACCGCCCGTCACACCATGGGAGTGGGCTGCAAAAGAAGTGGATAGCTTAACCTTCGGGAGGGCGTTCACCACTTTGTGGTTCATGACTGGGGGAAGTCGTAACAAGGTAGCCGTAGGGGAACCTGCGGCTGGATCACCTCCTTATATACGAAGTTACACCTTCGAAGTGTTCACACAAATAATTAATTACGAATAATGAGCGAGAAAGCTGCAAGCTGTTAGCTGCATTCGAGAGTTTGTAGCATAAACGATAGGCCTGTAGCTCAGCTGGTTAGAGCGCACCCCTGATAAGGGTGAGGTCGGCAGTTCAAGTCTGCCCAGGCCTACCAAAATCTCACCTGACTGCGTTATTTCGTTACTTGTTTAGATAGTCTAAACCGCGTAACAAAATGCCTTGTCAAATGTGATTTGGACAATCGTTTTAATGACGTGACTTCAGTATGGGGCTATAGCTCAGCTGGGAGAGCGCTTGATTTGCATTCAAGAGGTCCGCGGTTCGATCCCGCGTAGCTCCACCATACTGACACTCAGTTTCTCGATTCAAAACCCTAAACCATACACATTAGTTAGTGTGCATCGTTTAGAGTTTTTTATAAACTCATGCTCTTTAACAATTTGGAAAGCTGATAAAAAATAAGGTAAACATTATTGTTTATTTATTTGTTATTCAACAACTAAAAAAATAATTTTGATTATCACTGTAAGAGAAAACTCAAGCGTTATTTATGTCAGGTTCTTGGCCTTATACAAGTCAAGTAACCAATAAATATGACACATAATATACGACTGAATCTGCGAGAGCATTTAAGGTTGTATGGTTAAGTGAATAAGCGTATACGGTGGATGCCTTGGCAATTGGAGGCGATGAAGGACGTGTTAATCTGCGATAAGTCTGGTTAAGGTGATAAAAACCGTTATAAACCAGAATTTCCGAATGGGGAAACCCACCCTTTTTAGGGTATCGTATAGTGAATACATAGCTATACGAAGCGAACCCGGAGAACTGAAACATCTAAGTACCCGGAGGAAAAGAAATCAACCGAGATTTCCTAAGTAGCGGCGAGCGAACGGGAAACAGCCGAATCAGCATGGTTTAGTGGAATGCTCTGGAAAGTGCAACGATAGTGGGTGATAGTCCCGTACACGACAAGCCATGTTGGACATATTAAGTAGGTCGGAGCACGAGAAACTTTGACTGAAGATAGGGGGACCATCCTCTAAGGCTAAATACTCCCAATTGACCGATAGTGAACCAGTACCGTGAGGGAAAGGCGAAAAGAACCCCTGTGAGGGGAGTGAAATAGAACCTGAAACCGTATACGTACAAGCAGTAGGAGCAGACTTGTTCTGTGACTGCGTACCTTTTGTATAATGGGTCAACGACTTATATTTTGTAGCAAGGTTAACCGAATAGGGGAGCCGTAGGGAAACCGAGTCTTAACTGGGCGAATAAGTTGCAAGGTATAGACCCGAACCCGGTGATCTAGCCATGGGCAGGTTGAAGGTTGAGTAACATCAACTGGAGGACCGAACCCACTAACGTTGAAAAGTTAGGGGATGACCTGTGGCTAGGAGTGAAAGGCTAATCAAACCGGGAGATAGCTGGTTCTCCCCGAAATCTATTTAGGTAGAGCCTCGGACGAATACTTACGGGGGTAGAGCACTGTTTGGGCTAGGGGGCCATCCCGGCTTACCAACCCCATGCAAACTCCGAATACCGTAAAGTATATCCGGGAGACACACGGCGGGTGCTAACGTTCGTCGTGGAGAGGGAAACAACCCAGACCGCCAGCTAAGGTCCCAAAGTTTATGCTAAGTGGGAAACGATGTGGGAAGGCTTAGACAGCTAGGAGGTTGGCTTAGAAGCAGCCACCCTTTAAAGAAAGCGTAATAGCTCACTAGTCGAGTCGGCCTGCGCGGAAGATGTAACGGGGCTAAGCATAACACCGAAGCTGCGGTAGCGAATTATTCGCTAGGTAGGGGAGCGTTCTGTAAGTGGTTGAAGGTGGATTGAGAAGTCTGCTGGACATATCAGAAGTGCGAATGTTGACATGAGTAACGATAATGGGGGTGAAAAACCCCCACGCCGAAAGACCAAGGGTTCCTATCCCATGCTAATCAGGGTAGGGTAAGTCGGCCCCTAAGGCGAGGCAGAAATGCGTAGTCGATGGGAAACAGATTAAATTTCTGTACTTTTAATCATTGCGATGGGGGGACGGAGAAGGCTAGGTGAGCACGGCGATGGTTGTCCGTGTGAAAGTGTGTAGGTAGGCTGCTTAGGTAAATCCGGGCGGCTAATACTGAGACACGAGACGAGTCACTAAGGTGATGAAGTCATTGATGCCATACTTCCAGGAAAAGCCTCTAAGCTTCAGATGATTAAGAACCGTACCCCAAACCGACACAGGTGGTCAGGTAGAGAATACTAAGGCGCTTGAGAGAACTCGGGTGAAGGAACTAGGCAAAATGGTACCGTAACTTCGGGAGAAGGTACGCCCACGTTAGGTGAAGGCACTTGCTGCCGGAGCTGAAGTGGGTCGCAGTGACCTGGTGGCTGCAACTGTTTATTAAAAACACAGCACTGTGCTAAATCGAAAGATGACGTATACGGTGTGACACCTGCCCGGTGCCGGAAGGTTAATTGATTGGGTTATCTTCGGAGAAGCTCATGATCGAAGCCCCGGTAAACGGCGGCCGTAACTATAACGGTCCTAAGGTAGCGAAATTCCTTGTCGGGTAAGTTCCGACCTGCACGAATGGTGTAATGATGGCCACGCTGTCTCCACCCGAGACTCAGTGAAATTGAAATCGCAGTGAAGATGCTGTGTACCCGCGGCTAGACGGAAAGACCCCGTGAACCTTTACTACAGCTTGACACTGAACATTGAACCTACATGTGTAGGATAGGTGGGAGGCTATGAAACTTGGACGCCAGTTCAGGTGGAGCCATCCTTGAAATACCACCCTTGTATGTTTGATGTTCTAACATTGGCCCCTTATCGGGGTTGTGGACAGTGTCTGGTGGGTAGTTTGACTGGGGCGGTCTCCTCCCAAAGAGTAACGGAGGAGCACGAAGGTTTGCTAAGTACGGTCGGACATCGTACGGTTAGTGTAATGGTAGAAGCAAGCTTAACTGCGAGACGACATGTCGAGCAGGTACGAAAGTAGGTCATAGTGATCCGGTGGCTCTGTATGGAAGGGCCATCGCTCAACGGATAAAAGGTACTCCGGGGATAACAGGCTGATACCGCCCAAGAGTTCATATCGACGGCGGTGTTTGGCACCTCGATGTCGGCTCATCACATCCTGGGGCTGAAGTCGGTCCAAGGGTATGGCTGTTCGCCATTTAAAGTGGTACGCGAGCTGGGTTTAGAACGTCGTGAGACAGTTCGGTCCCTATCTGCCGTGGGCGTTGGATGATTGAGAGGGGCTGCTCCTAGTACGAGAGGACCGGAGTGGACGAACCGCTGGTGTTCGGGTTGTCATGCCAATGGCATTGCCCGGTAGCTACGTTCGGAATCGATAACCGCTGAAAGCATCTAAGCGGGAAGCGAGCCTCGAGATGAGTCATCCCTGACAGTTTAACTGTCCTAAAGGGTCGTTGAAGACTACAACGTTGATAGTAAGGTGTGGAAGTGCTGTGAGGCATTAAGCTAACTTATACTAATTGCCCGTGAGGCTTAACCATACAACGCTTAAGTGTTCTCTTGTCGAAGTTGTTCCAGACAACAATCGACACTTCCTCCATCCATGGAGGTCGCAGATACTCAAAATTATTTTGGTTGAATAACAAATTTCATGTAACTGCTTTTAGTGGTACACGCTTTCTAGATTATAAAGACAAGTCTTTTGCCTGGTGGCAATAGCGCTGTGGACCCACCTGATTCCATTTCGAACTCAGAAGTGAAACGCAGCTGCGGCGATGGTAGTGTAGCATTTGCTATGCGAGAGTAGCTCACCGCCAGGCTCCCAATTGAATAATCCCTCGTACATATGTGCGGGGGTTTTTCGTTCTAGGCGTTAAGCAATTAAGGCGGCTCGCTAACGCTCTAGATTGCTCGTTCCCGACGCAATCAACCGACTGCATCCATGCAGTCGACCGCCAGGCTCCCATACTAACCCCTTGCACGTTGTGCGAGGGGGTTTTTATTGCCTGCGATTTATCCAATTCACTCGAAATGCGCTCTCCCTCGGTCGCTCCTAGGCATCCATGCCTTCGCGACACTTGAACATCCTGCTCTACGTACGTAAGTGCGGAGGATTTTTTACGTTTGGAATTCAGCAAAATCAAAAATAACGCTCACTAATGTGGCCGCTCTAAGGCTCCTACCTTTCCTTTTCTATGATCTATCTGATGTTATACTCGTAATAATAGATGGAACAAATAGCGTGAAGAACTTTAAGAGCGTTATGAATTTTAAGGCAGCGTAAATGATCGACTTTTCAGCACTGAACAGAGACAACAATCTATATGCTTTAGAAGGCTTGCCTTTAATTACGGTATACGATGACAATTTTTTTGTTAGGAATGATTATGATGTGCTTTCTATTGGCCAACGCAAATACGTTATTTCGTTTTTGAGTCCCTCGGTTTTACGCAAAAGACAGGTAAAACATTAGTTAAGGGGAGTGTGACTATTCACATACCTAAACCAAATTCTAACTTAGCGGTATCTTCTTTCGATACTAAATTCTTAGAGTCAGATAGTAAAAACTATTACTGTGTAACCCCAACCATGTTTGCAGAAGTCCTATTTTATAAATCTAAAGGCATGAACTATATAGATACTCGAAAGGTCATTCGTCGGTTAATCAAGAAATGTCCATATAATATAGAGTGGCTGAGAGACATTAGCTATCACACCGAAATTGAATCAATTACTAAAAGAACATACAAAGATTTAACAAATTATCAGCAGTTCATAGTTAAGAAACGATATAAAGATAAAAAAGCGTTATAGATTAGACGTTATAAAAATTTGATAACGAACATAATTTAATAGGAATAAGAATGTTTAAGAATATCAACGGAAAGATCATATTATTAGTAATGGCAGCTACCACACCGCAACTATATGTATCTGCCGATCCAGCAATAATTAATAATGCTGATGAGAGCTTACATAAAATTGTTTCAGATATTTCGCCAAATCGTATTGAAAAAGATATTGAAAAGCTTGTTGGTTTTGGAACTAGACATACCCTATCTGAGACCACATCTGATACACGAGGAATAGGAGCGGCCCGTCGTTGGATAAAAGCTGAATTTGAATTGATTTCCGAAAACTGTGGCGGATGTTTAGAAGTATTTTACCAATCAGAAACGATAAAGGGTGCGAAGCGAATTCCGAAAGCTACCGAAGTGGTAAGTGTAATTGCAATCAGAAGGGATCAACTGATCCTGGTCGGTATGTATTAATGTCTGGCGATATTGACTCGAGAGTAAGCGATGTAATGGACTATACATCAGACGCTCCAGGCGCTAATGATAATGCGTCTGGTGTTGCCGGTACGTTAGAGGCCGCCAGAGTACTAAGCCAATATAAATTTAATGGCAGTATCGTATATGCTGCCTTAGCAGGTGAAGAGCAGGGTTTATTTGGTGGTCGAATCTTAGCAGAAACATGCACAGAAAAATAGTTGGCGTCTTAAAGCTGTGCTTAACAACGATATGATTGGCAACATTGAAGGTGTAAATGGCGTAATTAACAATACTACGGCGAGGATCTTTGCCGAAGGCACGCGTCAAAATGAAACGTCGAAAGAATCAAATTTGCGTCGTTTTACAGGCGGAGAAGTTGACTCGCCTAGCCGTAACCTTGCAAGGTATATTGATTTAATGGCTGATCGATATATACCAAACTTGGACACTATGGTCATTTATAGATTAGATCGATTTCGACGAGGTGGGCACCATCGTCCGTTTAATGACTTAGGTTACCCTGGTATTCGAATCATGGAAACTAATGAGAATTACAACCGTCAACATCAAGACCTTAGAACCGAAAACGGAATTGAATACGGCGATACCATTGACGGTGTCGACTTTGAGTATGCGGCAAAATTGACATCATTAAATGCAGTTTCTCTCGCCTCAATGGCATGGGCACCACCTCCACCAAGCAAAGTCCAAATAGCAGGTGCTGTTTTACCGCACACCACACTTAGTTGGGCTGCAATAAATAAACAGCAAAACCCTCAGTTTTTAGGATACAAAATTTACTGGAGGTACACTGATTCGCCTCAGTGGCAATTTAGTCGCTTTGTAGGAGATGTAACCGAATTTACCTTAGAAAATGTTGTAATAGATAACTACTTTTTTGGTGTTGCAAGCGTTAGTAAAGATCGCACTGAGAGTCCAGTTGTTTTCCCGGGTGCTGCTGGCGATTTTGGTGAATAACTTCGACATTGAGCACCTTTCAACGGTGCTCCTGCTTTTTCTTTACCTATTCACAATGCTATAATTTGGCTTTCCTTTTTACCCATTTTCATTGCGTAATAATTGAAAAATACATGATCAAGTAACCTGAGTTATTTAACTGAACCTATCCGCTATAATAAAAGAGTCTGTATGAATACTGATAAACGTAAATTAGACCGCCGCTTCTGCGTTGCACCAATGTTGGATTGGACCGATCGCCATTGCCGTTACTTTTATCGAACAATGTCTAAACACTCTGTGTTATATACCGAGATGGTTACAACTGGCGCTATTATTCACGGAAAAAATGACTTTCTTAAGTTTAATACCGAAGAGCAACCGGTAGCCTTGCAGCTAGGTGGCAGCGATCCGGAAGCGTTGGCACACTGTGCCAAATTAGCCGAAGAGAGAGGTTACGACGAGGTAAACTTAAACGTAGGTTGCCCATCAGATCGTGTTCAAAATGGTATGTTTGGCGCCTGTTTAATGGCAAAACCTGAATTAGTTGCAGAATGCGTTGCCGCAATGAAAGCAGTGACAACTATTCCTATTACAGTGAAGTCTCGTATTGGAATAGATGATCAAGATAGTTTTGAATTTTTATTAGACTTTGTTACCAAAGTTAAAGTAGCAGGCTGTGAAACGTTTATCATACATGCAAGAAAAGCTTGGCTTACAGGCCTTAGCCCAAAAGAAAACCGCGATATACCGCCACTTGACTACGACCGTGTTTATAAAATTAAAGAGATGTTTCCTGAGCTGGAAATTATCATCAACGGTGGTGTAAAAACCTTAGATGAAAGTCTAGAACACCTTAAACACGTTGATGGTGTAATGATGGGTCGAGAGGTTTACCAAAACCCGTATATCATGGCCGATGTTGATGACGTTATTTACCAGGATAATCATGAAAAGATCTCACGTTCTGGTGTTTTAGAAAAAATGTCTGATTACATCACTAAACATGAAATTAATGAGGGTCGTGCATGGCATGTTTTACGCCATATGATGGGACTTTATTTAGGTTTACCAGGGGCTAAAATTTGGCGTCGTTATTTAAGTGAAAATGCCGTGAAAACGGATAAAAAAGGTAAAGAGTTAATAGTAGAAGCTACAGAGTTTTTTCGAGAAAGAGGAATTGACTAAAAAGTGGTTAAATTTACCATTGAGTTGTTTTAGTTAAACTGTGAAATTATTACGTTTGCACTTACAAACTATAAAAGGCCTATTTAATAAGGGCCTTTTTTTATTTTAAGCTTGGCACAACCTTTGTAACACTATCTCCGACTAAACAAAAAAACACTAGGAGAAAGTCATGCAATCATTAGTTTCTATTAAGCAGCCTTGTATTAAACACACCAGTATCAATTAGCAATCTGTCTGATACTCAAGATTTACAAAGCTTAGTTAACAAACAAATTACAACTGTACAAAAACACGTAAACTACAAAGCGAAACAATCAATTTTAAGCAACGATCTTTTTCAGGTGCAACAATTGATGAAGCTTGCAAAACAAACAGCAAATTCAACTGACTCCATGAGTGAATAATTATGGTAAGTTCTTTTACCTTATTTGTTGTTTCATTCTTGCCAGTTATTAGCCTTGGAGTAGTTTACGCAATTGTAAACGCAGTGCGCTCCTCAGAATGGTTAGCTGGGTTAACGGTATTAATCAATAAGCAAATTAGAATGTAGTCAATTTGCTTAAAGTGTTAGTAAAAAAGTGTTAATAGATAACCTTTTTGCAAATCTAAATCTAAATCTAAATCTAAATCTAAATCCAAATCTAAATCTAAATCTAAATCCAAATCTAAATCTAAATCCAAATCTAAATCCAAATCTAAATCTAAATCCAAATCTAAATCCAACCTCAGGCTCTGTTTTTATCTCGAAAGGGCAAGGTTTATAACGTCCAAAATATCAGGCACCAGTTTCAGATACCTGTCTCTTCAAAATATGACATTTAGCACCAAGACAAACCTTTGAGTTTTCATTAGCCCACCCTTCTTTAATTTTGACTGGCTAAATTGTTCAACTATTCGTCAAATTAGCCACAATCTTAAATGTGTCCTTTCCGACTTTCTTTGTGGGTTATTAAATTCCTATAAAATACAGAGACTTACACCAGTAGTGGTAATGGCACGTAGTTTGGAAGTAACTAATATAGAAAGAACGTGTAGAAAAGAAGATTGCTAAAAAGAGGTATTGCGAAAAGAGCATTACCCAATTGGTATTCGAAAATAAAATAGTGCGAATTAAGTCGTACTTAATCTAAATAAAAACAGAGAAAAGTTAGGAGAAACAAATGGGCGTATTAAATAGATTTGTAGATGTTATGAACGCGAACCTAAACGCAGCATTAGATAAAGCTGAAAAGCCAGAGCATATGTTACGACTTATAGCTCAAGATATGGAAGAGGCTCTGGTTGAAGCTCGCACTCACGCTGCTAGTTTAATTGCTGAGAAAAAGCATATTGGCCGTGATTTGGAAGCCTTAGTTAAAGAGCAAAACGACTGGCAAGCAAAAGCAGAGTTAGCTTTATCAAAAAACAGAGAAGATTTAGCCCGCGATGCCCTGGTTCAGAAAGAACAAAACAGCAAAACAGTAGCGGCAATTGAAAAGCAAATCGCTTCGATAGACAAAGATTTGGAAACTATCTCTACTGATACAGCAGCACTTAACAAGAAGTTGTCGGAAGTGAAAGGGAAGATAAATAGCACAGACCGAAGGTTAGAAACTGCTGAAGTTAGAATGCGTTCTCAACAGGTTATGGACACAAATAGAGTTGACGCGGTTACACAAAGGTATGAGCAGTTGCAACGCAAAGTAGATGATCTAGAAAGCCAAGCCGACGCATATGATGTCACGTCTAGAAATTTACATGATGAGTTTAGAAAGCTTGAGGTCGAGTCTAAAGTAGATGAGCAATTAGCTGAACTAAAGAAAAAAGTAGCCAATAGTTAGGGGATAATTATGAAAAACGAATATATAGGCAATCCAATTACCAAAGACGCTTTGAATAGAAAATTGACAGGGGTTTGTGCGGGAACGGCTAAACACTTTAACTTACCGGTTTGGGGTGTACGAGCTGCTACGGTGGTCTTTGGATTATTTTACCCAGGAGCTGCAATCTTTGGTTATTTCCTAGCATCAATATTGATGCCCACCAAAAAATATTATTAGAGAAGGAGTCGAATCATGGCGACATTTTTAAAAGTTGGACTCGCATTACTTGGTATCGTGTTGATACTAAGTATGCTGCCTACCTACTACGTTAACGTTGAAGGTTTAAGCCACTGGTCTAATGTAGGTGGCGTTACTGAAAATCTAATCGGTTTTGCTGTAGTGCTACTTATCTTTTTTGGATTAGCGGTAGCCTTAATTAGTCTTTTTGCAGGTTTGTTTGTTGTCTTCGCTATGATTGTTGGGGCGATTGTACTTGCAGGTCTATCAGCTGTTTGGCCACTAATACTATTTGGCATAATTGGCTACTTGATATTTTTTAGAAAGCGCAAAAATACATAAAAATAAATATGCGATCAATGAGTTGCATAATGTATGATTCCTATTGGTTTAAGTCCTTTAGGTAACAAAACATGAAAATTTTAGTATTAATATTTAGTTTGGTTGTTTTTAGTAGCACAGCTTTTGCTGATTTATCTATTTCAGCATCTGAAGCAACGGTTAGAGCGCCAATACCAGGCATGAAAAATACCGTGGGTTATTTTAAAATGACAAACATGGGCACTAAAGATGTCATTTTAGTTTCTGCTAAAAGCAGTGCGTCAGAAGTATTAGAATTTCACAATCATGATATGAACAACGGTGTAATGCGTATGTATCAAGAAATGGAAGTGAAAATACCAGCAGGTGATACCATTGTTTTTGAGTCAGGTGGATTGCATTTAATGTTTCTTAAAGTTGAGCCTGAGCTTAACAGTGCTAAGCTTGTAGATGTGCTATTTACAACAAAGTCTGGCGATTCTTTTACAGTTCCTTTTGAAGTTCATAAGCTTAAAGTTAAACACCATCATTAATAGAAGGTTATCAAAATGAAGAAATGGTTAATGGCCGGCCTCGGGGCCATCGTTGTAATTTCAATCGTGTTAGCACAATATTGGAGTTTTATGCCTGACGTTTTTTCTGTTGAGGAGCGTTCATTAGCAAAAGCAAAAGCGCTAAATACGACCCCAGTAACAGGTTTTACAACAACACACACGCTCATTGAAGTGACTAATGTTTTATTGAATAAACCTGGTGGTTATTTATCAAATGACATTACGCCGCCTAGCTTATTCTTAGATAATATTCCTGCTTTTGAGTTTGGCGCATTGGAAATGAGTCGTGATCTCGCCCTTGCTTTGAGACGAGACTTTAGTCGCTCGCAATCTCAATCTGTTGAAAACCCATACTTAAAAGTAGCCCAACCACAATTTAGTATCGATCATACTTCTTGGGCGTTACCAAGTGCAGAGTCGTCTTACACTATGGCGGTGGAAGCATTAGAAAAATATAGAGATTCACTAAGTGATAAACAGCAAGGTTCGGCACAGTTTTATGCTCGAGCTGACAATTTGAAAGATTGGCTTAATGAAGTTGAGAAGCGCATGGGTAGCTTGAGCCAACGGTTAAGCGCGAGTGTTGGTCAAGATAGAATTAATATCGATTTAGCAGGGGAAACTGGAGCAATTCAATCAACCCAGACTGCAAAAAGCCAAATGGTACAAACCAGTTGGTGGAAAATAGATGACGTATTTTATGAAGCCAAAGGCGCAAGTTGGGCCCTTTTACACTTTTTGAAAGCGGTTGAAATTGACTTTGCCAGCACATTGCAGAAAAAGAATGCACAAACGAGTTTGAAGCAAATTATTAGAGAATTAGAAGCGACGCAGCATACTATTTGGAGCCCTATGGTTTTAAACGGAAGTGGCTTCGGGGTTCTGGCAAATCATTCTCTAGTCATGGCAAATTATATATCGCGCGCTAATGCAGCTATTATAGATCTTAAGACGTTATTAACGCAGGGGTAATCTAGGCATGAAACCACTTTTAAAGTTTGCGCTATTTGTAGGGATGTTGTTTTGGGTGTCGCCATTGTTAGCTAAAGGGCCGTTTACGTTCACAATTGGTGCCGATCAATGGAAACAAGATGCTCCTGCAACTTATGGAGTCGCTAACGATAACCTACTAGCATTTTCTGGACAAAGTGAAACAAATAGACAGTATGAATTGTCTATCACCCATAAATTACCAATACTTCCTAATGTAAGGCTTAGTTCGTCTAGCAATGAGCAGACCGGTACAAACACACTAGCGCAAACTTATGTTTTAGGGGGTGAAGCTTATAGTGTTGCGAGCCAACTATCTTCGGTACATAAAACTAAAGCGTTTGATTTACTGCTTTCGTATCCAGTTTTTGATGTGAGTATACTGAAAATGGATCTCGGTTTATTAACACGTTATCAAGAGCTTGATATTGCCACGTCTAAAGTTGGAGACACACAACAATCGCAAGTAGACTCAGACAAAATTGTACCTATGGTGCATGTAAATATTCAAAGTGGTGTGCCACTGCTAGGCTTTTTTGTTTTTGCTGAGTTTAATAAAGGCGATAGCAATCATTTATATCAAAGTGGTATCGGTTATACATTTGATAATAACCTTATACCAGACGTAGATCTTAAATTAGGTTACCGTAAAGAGAGCGTTGATTTCTCATTGAGTGATGGCGTGATTTTTAATCAAGATTTAGATACTACCTTTGCCGGAATGCGAATTCGTTTCTAAACGATTTCGATATTATGCTTTAGTGGTAACGTCATAGTTACCACTAAGTAGATCGCCAAAGTCCCTCAACAAATAATTTATAAAGTCCGAATCGTTTGGTGGATTAACTAGGCGACTCAATTCATAGCCCGACGGCGTCAGCTTGTAATACGTAAATACCACATCCTTTTGTTTAACGACCACATCAAAAGACTGTTTATTTTGACTCAACTTTAATGTGTCTTTTGAGTTGTATGGCGCAGACTCAATTTCTTGTTGATGAATAAGTCCAAGTTCAGCCAGTGAAATTAAATGAGTATAGGAGAGCCCAAACTGATTTAGGTTCAGGCTGACTTTACCTGAGCTTGAAAAAATATTAATTAATGTAGGCTTTTTATATAAACCAGTTAATAATCTTCCCGAATGCTCCTCGTTAAACCGACACATCAACCTCACCGCTTTATAAAATATTTTAGCTTCTTTGGTACCAAGCTCTGAAAGTGTTTTTAAACTTCGGTATGAAAATGAGCCTTGTTGAACTAGTTCTACGGATAGGATTTTTGACCAGAGTTTCGTGCATGCTAGGCGTGTAACAGTTCTTTGCAAGGTTAGTAAATTTCATTACCCAATCTAAATCGAGTTTGTCTATTAAGACGTCCCCTTTAACATGATCTAATGCTAAGCTAAAAATTTGCTCTAAATTATACTGCTGGCGAGCTTCGTTGATTTGGCTGCGTTTATTAATTCGCTTATTAATTGTCGATTCTTCGTCCCTAATTAATACCTGTTCATCATTTTTTAGATGATTTATCACTCGTTTTTCATCAATACCTTCATCGGTCGTAATTTCAAAATCAATGCCGGTTAATTGCTTAACGAGGTTCAAATATTTGGTTCTTGAGTCAACAGGGTTATTCATTTTATTTAGGGTCACTTAGAAACTAATTACTCATACTCTTTAAATCTTTAGTGAATGTCAAAGTAAAGGCAATAAATACCTCAAGTTTACGTGCAAAAATCACTTTTGTTTCTACACTTAAATTAGATTGGATTAATTTGTGTATTTAAAAATAGTTGAGGAAGTTTGCGGTCAATGCCAACTCAAAAAGTTATACAGCAGGAAGGTTTTCTTTTTTCGGGACAGTCAGTTACTGATGTTGAAGATGGGAATGAACAGGCAAACCTAGATTCATGGAAAGTACTCATTGTTGATGATGAGCCTGAAATTCATCAAGTAACGACGATGGCGTTATCTGGTGTAAAAATAGCAGGTAAAACACTGTCGTTTTTGCACGCCTATTCCGCAGAAGAAGCATACAAGGCATTGCAAACTGAAGAAAAAGTAGCTGTTGTTATCCTCGATGTTGTAATGGAAAGTGATGATGCTGGACTTGTATTAGTTAAGTCGATTAGAGAGGACTTGGGCTTACGTGATATAAGAATTATTTTAAGAACTGGCCAACCTGGTTATGCGCCAGAAGAAAAAGTAATTAGTCAGTTTGAAATTAATGACTACATTATGAAAACAGAAACAACGCGCAGTAAACTTTATACCAGTTTGTGTGCAGCAATCCGTTCTTATCAGCAATTATGTCTCATAAGTGAAGCTCGCGACTTTCTTCAACGTCTAACCGTTATGAACAGTTTCGCTTATTGCGCAGAAGAATTTTGCATCCTTTGTCCGCTGTTTAGTACATAACTCTCTAGAGTTATTTAAGTCGGGTGGGCCTGGAGTGTTTCTATTGAATCAATCTAAACTCGTAAGTGATAGATCTAGTTATAAAATTGAATACAGCACTGAAGAGATGTACGCCTTTAAAGGCCGTTTGTATGAGGAAGTACTGCCACAGGAAATTGTTATAAAGTTAAAACAAGCAATCTTAAGCGAAAGCTCATTTACAGTGGGCAACGATTTAATTTTATTCATTCCCTCAAAGTCATGCTCAGGTGTTTTAATCTTATTTGATGCTTACCCAAACATTGTTCGCCCAGAATTAATTCAATCCTTCACATCAAACATTGCCTCCGACCTAGACAATTCTTTGCTGTTAAAACAAGTAAGCGACATTGCTTATTTAGATGGATTAACCAATTTACCTAATAGAACTAAATTTATAGAAACGTTAGATAAAATAGGCGATTTAGGACCCTGTGGTGAAGTTGTTGCCTTAGTTGATATAGAACATTTTTCTGATATCAATGACGGTTTAGGTCAAGACTCAGGGAATTATTTACTTCAGAGTGTTGCAGAACGTCTTTGTAGTCAGTTAGATAAAAACGTCACTGTGTATCGTGTTGCTGCTGATGTTTTTGGTTTAATAGGTTCAAGCAACTCATTAGAGTCGGAAAAAATTTTAGCGTCGTTTGATCTTCCGTTAAAGGCGGGAGAGCATCTTATACCAATAAATGCTCGTGTAGGAATTACAAAAAATCCCGATAGAAAAATAAGCGGTTTAGCTATTATAAAGCAAACAAATATTGCTTTAAATAGAGCTAAAAAAGACGTACAAAACAGGGCCAACTATTACGCTGCTGAAATGGAAGACGAAACAGCATGGCGTTTAGAGATGATACGAAAGTTAACAGATGATTTTTATGATCAAAAATTACAGGTGTGGTATCAGCCTCAATTGGATTTGCAAAAAAACAAGATTATAGGTGCGGAAGCCCTGCTTAGGTGGCCAAATGGAACCGGTGGTTTTCATTCGCCACTCACCTTTATCCCGCTTGCGGAATATACCGGGTTAATTGTTGATATTGGCAGTTGGGTATTGGAACAAGCCTGTATTCAGGTTAATCGTATGACGGAACAAGGTTTTAAAGATCACCGCATTGCAGTCAATGTTTCTATGCCTCAGTTTAAAAACACTATGTTTGTAGAAACCGTAGCAAGCGTGACACAAAAGTATCATGTTGATCCTAAAAATATTGAGCTAGAAATTACTGAAAGTGTGGTTATGGACGATACAACTGTGGTTATTACCGCGCTAGAGAAGTTACGTCAGTTAGGTTATACAGTGGCAATTGATGACTTTGGAACTGGCTTTTCATCACTGAGCTATCTTCACAAGCTGCCAATTAATCGACTAAAAGTAGACCGTGAGTTTATTAAAGATATTGGATTTGGAGGTGATGGAATTTTGGCTGAGAGTATTATTAATTTGGGTCAAAAATTAGGCTTAGAGGTAATAGCAGAGGGTATTGAAACGGAAGAGCAACAAGAGTTTGTAAAACGTTTAGGCTGTCATGAGTCTCAAGGATATTACCATGCGAAACCTATGCCTGCTGATGAACTCGAGGTGTTTTTACGAGAGTTCAACAGCAAACATAATTAACAATACAAAGGTATGCCTTTATTTAGCTAATAAGCGGTTTTAGATATTTAGCAGTGAAAGACTCTTTTACTTCACAAACT
The DNA here is from genome assembly GCF_009728465.1 of Psychrosphaera haliotis. Lineage (GTDB taxonomy): Bacteria > Pseudomonadota > Gammaproteobacteria > Enterobacterales > Alteromonadaceae > Psychrosphaera > Psychrosphaera haliotis. Next base: position 1,242,613 of record NZ_WOCD01000003.1, on the reverse strand, counting down.
TCTTCTGGGGTTCCCGCTGCAACGATAGTTCCACCGCCAGAGCCACCTTCAGGTCCTAAGTCAATAATATAGTCAGCGGTTTTAACCACATCTAAGTTATGCTCAATGATCACAATAGTATTGCCATGATCACGAAGACGGTGGATAACCGTCAGCAGTTGCTCAATATCATGGAAGTGAAGACCTGTTGTAGGCTCATCTAGAATATAGAGCGTTTGGCCGGTATCGCGTTTAGATAGTTCTTTTGCAAGTTTAACTCGTTGAGCCTCACCGCCCGATAACGTTGTTGCCGACTGACCAAGCCTTATATAACTCAGACCAACATCCATTAATGTTTGTAGTTTTCTTGAAATAGCAGGAATAGCGTCAAAAAACTCTCGAGCATCTTCCACTGTCATTTCAAGAACTTGATTAATGTTTTTGCCTTTATACATAACTTCTAACGTTTCACGGTTATAACGTTTACTACCACAAACATCACAAGGAACGTAAACGTCTGGTAAGAAGTGCATTTCAACTTTGATTAAGCCGTCACCTTGGCAAGCTTCACATCGGCCGCCTTTCACATTAAAACTAAATCGACCGGCTTTATAACCCCTAGCTCGAGCTTCTTGAGTACCAGCAAACAAATCACGGATATTGGTAAATATGCCGGTGTAAGTTGCTGGGTTTGAGCGAGGCGTTCGACCAATTGGACTTTGGTCAATATCAATAACCTTATCAAGCAACTCAATACCAGTAATTTCTTTATACGGAGCTGGCTCCGATAAAGTGGCCTTGTTTAACTCACGGTGAGCAATTGGGAATAAAGTACCGTTAATAAGTGTCGATTTACCTGAGCCTGATACACCAGTCACACAGGTCATTAATCCAATAGGAATATCTATTGATACATTTTGTAAATTATTACCTGTCGCGCCTTTTAAAGACAACCATTGGTCTGTCACTGGCACACGCTGTTTAGGTACTGCAATTTGACGAACACCTGACAGAAATTGACCTGTCACTGAATTTGGATTGTTTTTGACTTCGTCAGGCGTGCCTTTGGCAATAATTTCACCACCATGTACACCGGCTCCTGGGCCAATATCGATTACGTAATCCGCCGCTCGTATAGCATCTTCGTCATGCTCTACAACAATAACAGTATTACCCAAATCTCTTAAGTGTATAAGAGTTTGCAGTAGACGGTCATTGTCACGCTGGTGGAGGCCAATAGACGGCTCATCTAGAACATACATAACACCAACTAAACCAGCACCAATTTGGCTAGCAAGGCGAATTCGTTGGGCTTCGCCGCCAGATAATGTTTCGGCGCTTCGAGAAAGTGATAAATAGGTTAATCCTACATTCACTAGGAAACCTAATCGTTCACGAATTTCTTTTAGAATTTTTTCGGCTATTTGTGCTTTTTGGCCACTTAGGTTTAAGTCTTCAAAAAACTGGCTAGCTTCACCAATAGACATTTGTGTAATGGTAGGCAAATTGGTGTTTGTCACAAAAACGTGACGAGCCTCTTCACGAAGACGACTGCCGTTACAGCTAGGACAAGGTTGAGTGCTAATATACTTGGTTAGCTCTTCTCTTACTGTGTTTGACTCAGTCTCTTTGTAACGACGTTCCATGTTAGGCAAGATACCTTCAAATGGATGGTTTCGAACCACTACGTCGCCACGGTCATTCATGTATTTGAATTCAATACTTTGTTTACCGCTGCCATTTAAAATAACGTGACGGTGCTCTGCGGGTAAGTCGTTAAATGGCTGACTTAAATCAATGTCGTAATGCTCTGCCAGGGACTTAAGCATTTGGAAATAATAGAAATTGCGTTTATCCCAGCCTCTAATCGCTCCGCCGGTCAAACTCAATTCATTGTTTATTATGACTTTATCTGAATCAAAATATTGTTTAACGCCTAAACCATCACAGGTTGAACACGCCCCTGCGGGATTGTTAAACGAGAAAAGTCTAGGTTCTAACTCTTGCATTGAATAACCACAGACTGGACAGGCAAAGTTTGCGCTGAAAGTTAACGGCTCATGATCACCTTCCATAAAGGCAACATTAACAATACCGCCACTTAAATCTAACGAAGTCTCAATTGATTCAGCAAGACGCTGCTGAATATCTTCACGAACTTTTAAGCGGTCCACAACCACTTCAATAGTATGCTTTTTGTGAAGCTCTAATTCTGGAGGATCTGATAAATCACAAACTTCGCCATCAATTCTGGCTCTAATAAAACCTTGAGCAGATAAATTTTCGAGAGTTTTAACGTGCTCACCTTTACGGTCTCTTACAACCGGTGCAAGGATCATGATTTTTGAGCTCTCTGGCAACGCTAAAACACGGTCGACCATTTGGGATACGGTTTGTGCTTCAAGTGGTTCGCCATGCGTTGGGCAAGTTGGTGTGCCTACTCGCGCATAAAGAAGACGAAGATAATCATAAATTTCAGTGATAGTACCTACGGTAGAACGTGGATTATGTGATGTAGACTTTTGTTCAATAGAAATTGCTGGGGAAAGCCCTTCAATATGATCAACATCAGGCTTTTCCATGAGTGATAGAAACTGACGAGCATACGCTGAAAGCGATTCAACGTATCTGCGTTGACCTTCGGCATAGAGAGTATCAAATGCAAGTGAGGATTTACCTGAACCTGACAGGCCAGTGATTACAATAAGTTTATCGCGAGGGATCTCAATATCTATGTTTTTCAAATTGTGGGTACGGGCACCACGAACTTCAATCTTGTCCATATTCACTTCTTACCTATTTATCAGATCAGACAGTATGACACTAAACCGGCCAACGCGTAAATAAAACACTGTATGAATAAAATGAACAACACGATCAATAATAGTTTAAATTAAATCTGGTCAAAAATGCTCCATCCGGTTAAAATGCAACCCGTAGCTGTCACGTTATTTTACACTTTTTATAAGTTGTGCTTGTAATCGCTTTAAAAACAAGGGGTTACAAACTGGTCTGATGATTGCTACATCAAGGTTATTAGGAAAAGTATTTTTTATTAGCTCGATACTATCGGGCTTTAACGGAAGAAGTTATGTTGAAAATAATTACTGCCATTACGGCATTGGCTTTTGTTGCTTCGGCAAGCGCAAGCCCTACAAGTACAACTTGGACATTTAATAATTCAGATTTTGAATCTACAGACGTATTTGTTGCGGGTTCAAATTCAAACTCAACTCGTGACTATGAGTCCATTGCAATGACCAACAATGGCATTGAAATGACAATGACAGCCTGGTCTGACTCGGCGCCTGTAGACACGAACAGTACAGATACAGATAGATATGATGGCAATGTTGTATCGGCTGAGCTTTACTATTGGGGTGGAAACAGCGGATTTGGTGTAGTAAACAACGATGAAAGCTCAAGCAATAGCCCAGAGCATGCAATTGATAACTACAGTGCTGCAGGTGCACAATGGTCTGATCAAGACATGGTTTTATTGTCTTTCAGCCAAAACGTTACATTAGAGCAAATCAACATTGGTTGGCAGAACACTCACGGTAATGGTAATGACACATTAGACTTTGGTGTAGTAGCAATTAGCAATACGCAAAGAAATGCGATGGGTAGTGGCGCGGCTTGGAGTGATATTTACTCGTTGGCTGACATGTATAAAAATACTACACCTCAAGCAAACAGTAATAATGGTGTTGACCAGTATTACGCATTAAACGGTGTTACAGGTGAATCCCAACATTGGTTAGTTGGCCTATATAATGAAATGGCAAACTGCGACTATGATTCTTTCAAACTGTTAGGTGTTACAGCTAAATTAGCCTCTGGTTCTAACGCTGTAGTAGACGTACCAGAGCCAACGTCTATCGCTTTGTTTGCGGTAGGTTTAGGTTTAATGTATAGAAACAGAAAGAAACAAGGCCAGTTTAAACTAAACGTTTAACACCAATTTCTTTAAAATTTATTCCTTAAAAAAGGTGGCCTTTGCCATCTTTTTTGTTTTTAATTCCTTATTATCTCTCTTGTTACAGGTCTTCTCATGTTTTGTAGATTTCTATTAATCATAATCACCGCTACTTCATTAAGCTTTGCTCCAAAGGCACTATCAGCCACTAGCTTTTATGAACAAGCTGTACAAGCATTTAATGATGGTAATTATGAAGCTAGTTATATTTATTTGAAGAATGCACTAGAGCAGCAACCAAGAAACCTTCCATCAAAAATATTAATGGGTAAAATTCTTTTACATAAAGCGTTGTTTCCACAAGCAATAAAAGAGTTTGAAGAGGCGTTACTTTATAATGCAGATATCAACCTTATTATTGCTGACTATGCGTCAGCATTGAATTTCTCTAAACGTTACAAAGATGTATTAAATATTGCCAACGGTCACCGTTTATCTAAAACAGGCAAGTATGACTATTTGTTAGCTAAAGCGGTCGCCTATCAAAATCTAAACCTTACTGAGCTTGCAAGAAACGCTTATGCAGAAGCATTAACGTTATCTAAAAATAACTTAAGGGCGTTAAATAGTTACGCTTCTTTTGAACTTGGGCAAGGCAATCTAGATGAAGCAGAAAGATTAGCATTAGAGGCATTGGGTAAGGCTTCTCAAGATCACAGAACCCTACATTTACTTGGTCAGATAGAAGGGTTTAAAAACAATTGGCCTAAAGCAATTGAGTATTATCAAACTGCGCTTGAGCAGTTATCAACCGACCCTGTTGTAAAGCGTTCTTTGGTTCAGGCTTACATCCAAACCGGCCAAATCGACAAGGCTAAAAGTTTAGTAGATGAAATATTAACAGAGACCCCGAACGATCCCCATATCATGCTAATGTCTAGTTGGTTGCTTTCTATTGATAAGCAAGACAAGCAGTCTGAACAAATGCTGGAAGCGTTATCAAACACCACGTCATTACTCGAAGAAGAGCAATATGCAAATGATCCTTCGCTGATATTCGTTACTGCTATTTCTTCTTATTTGCTAGGTAATATGGAGCAAGCCTCTAAAGATTTAACTCGTTATTTAGCAGTAGTGCCAAATGATACAAAAGCATTGTCCATGCTTTCAGACATTTATATAAGAGACGGCAACAGTCAAGACGCGGAAATTTTGCTTTCACGTTACGAGAGTAATGTGCTCAAAGATGAGAGCCTAGCTTTAAAGTTAGTGGATTTATATGGCATTAACGGTAAGCGTTTTGATGCTGAGCGATTGCTTTATAAAATGCAAGATGAGTACCCAGACAATGTAGATGTTACCTTAAAACTCGTTAATATTTTGAGAAAGGCAGGTCGAGTTTCTGAAGCTAATAAGCTCTTGCAAAAAATGAATCCGACAGGGGCGGGCAATAAAACCAAGTTGTTGTTATCTAAAGGGCTGATGGATTTACAAAGCGGTGATATTGCTAGAGCCGAGCAAATAATTACAGAGTTATTGGCTGAAGCACCGGAAAACAAAAATCTTTTAAATTTTAAAGTGGCCGTATTAATTAAAAAGAAAGAAGCGGTAGCTGCGCAGTCGCTAGCGGAGCGTATTCTCGAATCAAACCCTAACTTTTTTGAAGCTAAATTTAACCTAGCAACGGCACTAAAAATGCAAAATAAGCTAGAGCTTGCACTTTCTTTGCTTCGAGAGCTAAACGAACAGCAACCTCTTAATGAAGACGTAAAGCTAATGCTTGCTCAAACTTATTATCTGCAGGGTAATTATGAGTTGGCTATTCCCATCCTAGAAACTATATCGATGCAAGCGTCAGGGGCGAAGAGTAAGGAGTTATTACTCGATATATTCATTGCGCAAAACGATTACCAAGAAGCACTACGTATTATAAAACACCTAACAGAAATGGACTTGTATAACGCAGGTTACCTATTTAAATATGTAAATATATTAACAAAATTGGATAGAGTGTCTGAGGCAAAATATCAGCTAGGAATATTGTTTGGCTTAGCAGAAAACAATGCGCCAATGTTATTTCAAATAGCAAGGCTTCAACGTGGCATCAAAGATTATGATGCAGCAAGCAAAACCTTGGCGAAGCTAAAGAAAATCATACCGAGTAATTTGCGAGTTAAAATCGAAGATGCACGTTTATTGATGGCCCAAGGGCAACTGAGCAAAGGTGAAAAAATAGCGACTTCATTGTTGGTGCAACTTCCAAAAGAAGCTAACGTTTTGCTATTGATGGGCGATGTTCATATGTCTAGAGACAGATTTACCGATGCTTTTAATTCTTATTGGCAGGCTTTAGAAATTGATCCTCAATTTAATATTGCGTTGATGAATTTATATCAACTTGCAAACCAAGGTGTGAACGTTGAAAAAGTAACAAGCAAGTTAGAGTCACTGGCTAATGAATTTGAAAATGATGTGTGGCGTCAAAGGTTGTTAGCAGATCATTACATGAATCAGTATCAGTACGACATGGCTTTGCCTATCTATCAACAATTATTGCAAAACCCAGGTTTTGCTAAAGACGCGAATTTGATAAATAACCTCGCCAATATTTATGTTGGAACTGACGCAACTAAAGCGTTAGAGTTTTCAAAACAGTCGATGGCAATTAACAGTGAAAATCCAGCTATTATTGACACTATGGGATGGGTTTATTTTCAACTAGGTCGATATGATGAGTCATTACAAACGTTGCGAAATGCTTATGCAATGGATTCATCGAACCCTACGATTCGTTATCATTTAGCAAATACGTTATTTAAGTTAAATAGAAAAAATGAAGCGAAGCGAGAGTTACGTTTTGCTATAGATAATGCGGAAAATGAACGCTGGCAAACTGAGGCAAAAAAGCTCTTAGCTGCGTTAGAGTAAAAGACGTATTATAAAGTCGAAACTAAATGCAATGTAGGCTTATTTAAATGCCCGTTTGTTAGTATACTACGCGGTTCATTTAATCTATTGGCTTAAATTGTAATTTATTCATCTTACTATGCATTCAGATAAACTAAATACATTAGAAAAAAGAACCGCAGTATCGTTAGCATCCGTCTTTGCTATCCGTATGCTTGGGCTCTTTATGCTTATGCCTATTATGGCAATTTATGGACAATCCTTAGAAGGTGTTTCCCCTTTATGGATTGGCTTAGCAATAGGTGCTTACGGATTAACGCAAGCGGCTTTCCAAATCCCAATGGGATGGTTGTCAGACAAATACGGTCGTCGACGAATCATTGTTTTAGGCTTAGTAATATTTGCCATTGGTAGTGTTATAGCGGGTCTTGCAGAAGATATTGTGACGGTCACTATTGGTCGTGCCATTCAAGGCATGGGCGCAATTGCCAGTGCGGTATTAGCATTAGCTGCAGATGTAACGAGAGAAGAGCAGCGTCCAAAAGTGATGGCCGTTATTGGTATGTGTATCGGCTTGAGTTTTTCCGTTGCTTTAGTTTTAGGTCCAATGGTTGCAGAGACATTTGGATTATCTGGAGTGTTTTATCTCACGGCTGTTTTAGCCATTGTAGGCATTGTTGTTGTGCTTACGTTAGTGCCGAACTCTGTGACAAAAGCAAAGTCAGGTGAGATTACCGCCTCATCATCACAATTATTTACAATGATGTGTAATCGACAATTGCTGAGGTTGGATTTTGGCGTATTAGTACTTCATTTAATGATGACGTCTATGTTTATCGCTATACCAGTGTTATTTTCTAACAGTGGATTTTTGGTTTCTGATCATTGGGTAGCTTATCTACCTATTTTGCTACTTTCCTTTGTATTTATGGTTCCAATGCTCATTATTGCGGCCAAAAAAGGTCAAGAGAAACAGTTCTTTCTCGTTGCAATTGTCATGCTAATTATGGCGTCTATTGGTTTGGCAATTCAAACTGATTTTACCACTATAATCGCAATGTTATTCGTGTTCTTTATAGGCTTTAACTTTTTAGAAGCAAGCCTACCAGCTCACGTTTCTCGTATATCGCCGGCCGGACAAAAAGGCACGGCTATGGGTGTGTATTCAAGCAGTCAATTTTTAGGTGCTTTTTTTGGTGGCATAACAGGTGGTTATGTTGCAGAAACCTTCGGCTTTAGTTATTTGTTTGCGAGTAACGCAGCCCTTGCGTTACTATGGTTTGTTTTTGCATCAGGTATGGTTTTACCAATTAGCTCCAAGCGTGTTTCTATTCCTTTTGAGTTTAGTGATACCGCCAACGCAGAGCGACTTATAGAACAAATTTGCCAATGTGCTGGTGTTATTGAAGCGACGCTAGTAGAAGATGAAAATAGAATTTATTTGAAAGTTGATAAACAATCTTACGACCAAGTAAGTGTTGATCAGCTGGTTACCAATTTTAATTAGTTTGCAGGAGAATTATTATGGCTCGTGGGGTCAATAAAGTTATTTTGATAGGAACACTAGGTTCAGATCCAGAAGTCAGATATATGCCAAATGGCAATGCAGTTGCCAATATTAGCCTAGCAACTAATGAATCTTGGAAAGACAAAAACACAGGTCAAATGCAAGAGAAGACTGAATGGCACAGAGTTGTGGTATTTGGAAAACTTGCAGAAGTGGCGGGTGAGTATTTACGTAAAGGCTCTCAAGTTTATTTTGAAGGCAAATTGCAAACACGTAAGTGGCAAGATCAAGCAAGTGGCCAAGACAAATATACAACAGAAGTTGTTGTAGACTTTGGCGGTCAAATGCAAATGCTTGGTGGTCGTAGTGACAATGCCGGCTCAGCACCAAGTGCTGGTGGCTATCAGAAGCCAGCCGCAGCTCCTGGTGGATTTGCACAGCCTAATCAAGGTATGAACCAAGGCATGAATCAAGGTATGGGTCAGCAACAAGCGCCACAGTCGTCTGCACCAGCTAACCAACCTTATCAAGCTCAGCAACCGCAAGGTAATTACGGCGGTCAACAAGGCCAACAGTCGAACCAAGGTATGCAACAGCGCCAAGCGCCTGCAGCACCTAGTCAAGCGCCTGCTCCAAGCATGGACTTTGATGACGACATCCCGTTTTAACTTCTGCATGTCTTAAAAGTGTAAATATAAAACACTTTTAACTAATATATATTCTAAAAACCAGCGTAAAAGCTGGTTTTTAGGTCTTATATACACGGCTCTGATTTCCCATAAGGGGAACTTAATAAAACGGTAACATTATTAATAAATGTAGCCTGACTGCCATGTGTTCCGATAATTATTTAATTCAGACAATGGGTTAACGATAACTTCAATTAACTTGGAATATACGAGTCAATGTGGTCTGTCCACTTTAATGGGAACTAGGGTTGATCACAGTTACATCTCGCAGTACATTGACTTAATTGAAAAATAATAAGTATATGGAAATGCAACTAACCAAAGTGCTCTATCACGGTTTGTTAAGCTCTGCTGGTTACATCATTTTAGCTCTACTTGTAATAGTAAATATAACGTTTTACAAATTTCTTGAGAGTGATTACCAGTCGGCAACTAAAGCCCACAACAAAGCATTCAGCGTCATTACTGCGTACGCTGATGAAAGTCAGGTCAGAGCTTATGTAAGTAAGCTTTCTACAAACACTCGCCTCGTAAAAAATTGGAATATAATCGATAAGTCCAACAAAATGGGAGCAGAAGAAGCGATTTTTCTTGCCAAGTCTTCAACTGTAAACCTCTTTGAGTCAGAGCAGCAGTACCTTTTAGTAAGCTTTGCTTCTCTATTAGAAATGAACCTAAAACCATTAATAATATTCAACTTTTTATTTGCAGTAACTTGTTTGTTGAGTATTACATTAACTCAACGACGCCTATTCAAGTATTGGCGTGTACTTATTCAGTTAGAAACATGGGCAAGTCGCCAAGCGAAAGATGATAATTTTAAGTTCTTTATTACTACAGAGGATTTCCACTTAGTAAATACAGTTAGAAGGCTTAATCAACAGCGTATTCAAGCCAAAAAAGGCGGTCAGGAAATTGACCATATGATTCGAAGTCAAACGTTTTTAGATAAATTGACCGGTCTGGGTAATAGGCGATATTTTGATAATAGATTAGAAGCTCTGTTACAAGAAGAGGGCGATGTAAACGGTGCGGTCTTTTTTATTCACTTTGCTCCTTTAGATAAACTGAGAACACTGCAGGGCAAAAGAGCAACTAGTCATTATGTAAAAAATTACGCAAGCTTATTAACGCCTTATTTGGATGATATCCAGCAGTCAATTGTAGCTAGGCTCAGCTATAGCGAATTTGCTATTTTAATACCTTATATAGACCAAACTCTTGTCGAGAAGATAGCATCAGAATTGGTAGACAAAAGTGAACGATTTGTTTTACCTAATAATCTTGACCAAGGACGAGTTTGTTACATTGGGGTTAAGATGTTTAACCAAACGGAAACACCGTTTCATATTTTGGCTGAAGCTGATCTGGCATTGCGTGCAGCCCAATTATTGGGTCCATCAAGTTGGTTTATGTATGAATCAAATAACTTGCCAATATCTGAGGTTAAGGGATCTGTCCGCTGGCGAATAGCGTTAAATAAAGCGTTAGAACAAAATAATTTTTTATTGGACTTAAGGCCAGTATTAGACTTTTACGGCAACGTAATTCAGTATGAAGCCAATGTTAAGATGATAGATGAAGAAGAGAAACTGATAAGCGCTAATATATTTATGCCTATGGCGAGAAAGTCTGGAGTCATAAAAGAAATAGATAAAGCTGCACTAAACCTTGTTACAGAGGAACTAAAACATCAAGACACGTCAAAAATTTCAGTAAAAATTCACATAGACAGTTTATTAGATCGCGACTTTGACCTTTGGTTAGTAAAGTTTTTAAAAAAGCATGTTAAAAACATGCCCCGGATTATTATAGAAGTCTCCGAATTCGATTTAACACATAACGTTAAAAAGTAAGACAGCTATTAAAAATAGTTAAACGTTACAAAGGAAATGTAATGGTAAGTCAAGTAGGTTTGTATGTTGTAGACCTTGGATACCTAAATTATATAGACGTTGATAGTTTAAAGCTCCATCACAGTATCACGGGCTTAGTTCTAAATAACTCAGATAATCAACTATTTGTAAGAAGCCTTGTAGGTGTTGCCAATGCCCAAAAGCAGCAAGTTATTGCGACAGGCCTTGACTCTGAAATGCAAATAGAACGACTAAGAAAGTTAGGCGTTGATGCTTACCAAAGAAACTAATAGCGGTTTCCCACTGTTTGTTATCTAATAATTTGCGTTGTATGAAGCCCTCAAGTCCTTGTAAGCCACCAGTGTGGATAGCTAAAACAACGTCGTCATCTGCCAAGCCTAGTAAGTGTCTTTGATTACAAAGTGCGTAAAACATTTTTCCAGAATATATGGGTTCGATGGGTATACCTGTTTGCTTGAAAAAATCTAAACAAAAATCGATTAGGTCATCATTAAATTTTGCATAACCACCAAATAATGAACCTGTATGTATTATCGACCTTTTATTGATTCGACTCGATATGCTATCAAGTATGGGCGTGTCGTTTACCGCAGCAACTCCAATCAGAGGTATGTTGGGCATAGCAGACATTAAGCCATTTATCGTTCCGCCAGATCCAATGGGAGTGGCGATATAGCGATAACCTTCTTGCAGTAAACATTCGTTTGCCAATTCTTTTATACCAGGCTCACTTAAATCGTTAGAGCCGCCCTCAGGTACAAAAAAGTAGTTTGGGTATTGTTGCTGCAATTGGTTTATAAATTCAGGGTTTTGTCGATCTTTGTACTCTAATCTGCTTAACGGAACTAATTTCATACCGTTGTCTTTAGCTTTTGCCAGTGTCGGGTTCATGGAATCAATTTTGTGTGTGCGAATAAATCCAATCGTTTTTAATCCAGCCCTTTTACCTGCGCTTGCTGTAGCGGCAATATGATTTGAATAAGCGCCGCCAAATGTTGCAATACCTTCTTTTTTGTTGCGAAGTGCAAATTCAATATTAAACTTTAACTTACGCCATTTATTGCCTGATATGAGAGGATCGATTAGATCGTCCCGTTTAACCATTAATCTAACTTTTGGTCCATGTTTAACCTGATATTCAATCAGATCTATTTGTGAGCGTGTGTAATTGTTAAAAAAAGCAACATTCATAAGGTTTTGCAGTTGAATTGTCTATGGGTATCAGGATACATTAGTCGATCATAAAGAAGTATTAAAAAAATAATAATGAGTTCAACTTTGCTGACTTCGATTTTAGATACATTCAAAAAGAATAAAGAGCACTTTAGTGCGGGGATTTCTATTCTTCCCGATAAAGTCCAGCTTGTAAAACTTCAAGAAAAACAAAACCAAGTGATCTGCACTGGTTTTGATGTAATCACCACTGCAAACGATGAGCAAGTGGTTGCGGCTTTAGAAGCTATGATAATTAAACATAACTTAACTAGCGCAAGCACAACTATTGTTTTACCGGCTAATAAAGTTGAAAGCACACAGTTAGATACTTCTGAAGTGCCAGATAGAGAAGTGACTGCAACCTTGCCCTGGAAAGTTAAAGACTTAATCAATATTCCGCCGCAAGATATGATTTGTGACTATATTGATATGCCTTTGCAGCCTACCGGCCAGCAAGCTAAAACGCAGATTATTGCCGTCACCAGATCCTATATAGAAAAAGTTATCCAACCTTTTCATGACGCAAAAGCTAAAATTTCAGCGTTAACCACTGAACAATTTGCCATTGCAAAATTGCAAACTTCTGAAGATGCCGCGCAGTTAATTTTTATTCAACATAAAAAATCGGATGCCATTTTACTTATCGTTAAAAATCAACAAATTGCTTTTGCTAGGAAAATCCGAAATACAGCTGCGATTATCGACATGACCTCAGAGCAATTGCAAATGGGGGGCAGTGATCAAGTTGCAATAGAGATACAACGCTCTATCGATTATTTTGAAAGCCAGTTAAAACAACCACCGATAAAAAATGCCTACTTGGCAATGGAAGGCAACAACTCCGAGTTGCTTATAGATGCATTAAATCAGGTCTTGCCAGTAAAAACTAAGGTAATTCCGTTAGATAATCTTGATTCGCCAAATGGGCTAGACTCTAGTTTTATTTCAGCGGTAGGCGCTGCGTTATATTTGCAGCCAGTGAGTATAAAAAAGGAGCCAGTTAGTGAAAACTAATATTAATTTTTATACCGATGATTTAAAGCCAAAGGTTTATTATCTAACTCTTACCAATGCTGCCATCGTAGCCGGAGTCCTGCTTTTATTAATGTTGTTATGGTTTGCTCAAGTAAGTTATAAAATTAACCATATCAGTGAAAACAAAAAGCGTAATCAAACTGAATTAGCATCAGCCAATGAAGAGTTGCAAAATTACCAGCAGGCGCTCGTTAAGCATAATAATAACGACAAGTTTATGGAAGTGAAGAGCCAGCTAGAGCGTGAAGTTGTTGCAAAAAGTGCGCTGCTTTCACTTGTTACTGCTCATACCGCAAAAGAGTCCATCGACTACTCTGTGGTTATGCAAGAACTGACAGAGCACCATGATCATAATATTTGGTTAACAGACTTCCGCTTTAATAAAAATAATGTTGAGTTTCATGGGTACTCATTGGAGTCTAGATCGGTAACTCAATGGATGTCTTATTTACAAGCTACAAAGAGCTTTACCGGCAGGGAGTTTAGTTTATTAAATATCTCTGCGATAAATGCCGAGGTTTCTGGAGTTTAGAGCGGCTACTACGTCGAATGTAGTAACTCAGGAGGTTGGGTTATGAGTCAATGGAGCACATGGAATGAGAAGTTCATTGCATTAACGCAGCGAGAAAAAGTTATTGTCGCGGCAGCGATAGTTTTCTTAGTAACTTATGGTTTCTTTTTCTTAGCAATTAAACCAGCGTTATTAGAACAATCTAAGTTGACTAAGTCTCAAGCAAAAATTGAAAAGCAAGTTAGCATGGTGCGTGACCAAATCAGCGATATACAAGTTGCTTTGCGCAAAGACCCTAATGAATTGCTCAAACAAGAAATTAATCAAGTTAAGTCTCAGTTAAAGGAAGTTGAATCTAAACTTACCAGTGTAATGGCAGAATATGTCGCGCCAGAGCAAATGGTTAGAGAGTTAACACGATTACTAGAAACTGAACGCCAAATACGAGTAACGGGACTTTCAGCTCAACCACCTGAACTCATTGAGGGAGAGACTCCTGAAGGTGAAGAAGTGGAGTTGCCAGAGTTATACAGTCATGAGTTTGAATTGATTGTTGATGGTGAGTACTTCCCATTGATGAATTTTGTAAAAACGATTGTGGCTAGAAACAAACAGTTTTCAGTTGAAGATTTAAAATATGAAGTGAGCGAGCATCCTAAAGCTCAATTAACATTAACGTTAGTGACAATAGGAGACAGCAAAAATGTTATTAGACTTTAAGCCATCATCTCTAATTGTTGGACTGTGTTTTATTCTCGCTTCAATGCCAATATTGGCCGATAAAATTCATGATCCAACGTTACCAAAGATCAATTTAAACCTACCAGACAACGGTGCTATGCCAGCCACTTCAAACGAAAACCTTTCGTTGCAGGGAATAGTAAACAAAAAAGGCACCAAAATGGCGATTATGTCCGGTCAGCTTCACCAATTAGGTGATGTTGTAAACGGATTTAAAATTAGCCAAATAAATAATAATAATATTGTTCTGCTGAAGTCAGGCTCTCAAAAAAGACTATATGTATATGAAAAGTAAAATGAATCAAATTAAACCTTTGTTAGCCTCTTGTTTAGCGACGGCAGTACTTGCTGGTTGTAGCTTAACGGGCAATCCGCAAAAATCAGATGAAGTACATCAAGTTTTTAATGAAAAGCCAGACACAGTTAATGAACAAGCAAGTCTTGCTATTCCTGACTCGGTAAGTGCTGATTTAATGATGCCAACGTCAGCGCCAATTGATGTTGGAGCGATTGAAGACCGATTTAACGTTGCAGCGAATGGCGTGCCAGTAAAACCTTTTTTACAGGGGTTAGTGGCTGACTCACCATATAGCGTCGCGTTTCATCCAAATGCACAGGGCAGTATTAGTCTAGACTTAAAAGACGTTACTATTCATGAGGTTGTTGAGGTTCTTTCTAGCCTTTATCCGTTAGATATTCAATTTAGAGGTAAGGTAATTCAGGTTTACCCAGCCACTATTAAAACGGAAACAATAGCGCTTAATTATTTGATGCTTAAACGTTTTGGTATGACATCAACTAACATCAACTCCGGTGGCATCGTTCAACAAAACGGGCAAAACGGAAATAGTAACAGTAGTAACAATAGTAATAGCTTTGGCAATCAACAAGGCAGTTTCGGAAACCAACAGAATGGCCAAAATGGCTTTGGTAACTCATCAAGTATGGGTCAAGGTAACGGTTCTAATATTCAAACCAGTTCTGAAAGTGATTTTTGGAGCGAGTTAGAAGATACGTTAAAAATGATCATGCGTTCTACGGATGAATCTATTGCCAATGTAGTGGTTAGCCCGCAGTCTGGACTAATTACTGTGCGAGGCTTAACGTCAGATATTCAAGCGGTAAAAGACTTTGTTAAGCGTTCAGAGCAAAGCTTAACTCGCCAAGTAATTTTAGAAGCAAAGATTGTTGAAGTTGCGCTAGATGACGATTATCAGCAAGGCATTAATTGGCAAAATGTAATGGCCAACAATGGTGGAACTAACTTTACCTTTAACTCAACGGCTGGAAGTTTTGGTAATGAATTAAGTGCAGCATTAGGCGGATTAACTAGCTTAAGCTTCAATAATACTGATTTTTCTGGTGTTGTTAACTTACTAAAAACTCAGGGTAATGTTCAGGTTCTGTCGTCACCACGTGTTACTGCGACTAACAATCAAAAGGCGGTTCTAAAAGCGGGTACTGATGAGTACTTTGTTACTGATGTTTCAAATACAACCGTAACTGGCACAGCAACGTCAAGCACGCCTGAAATTAACCTAGAGCCGTTTTTCTCTGGTATTGCATTAGATGTTACTCCACAAATTAGTGAGCAAGGTGAAGTCATTTTGCATGTTCATCCGTCGGTTACCGAAATTGATGAGCAACAAAAAGTAGTTACGTTAAACGAAGAGCAATATGTACTGCCATTAGCGCAAAGCAATATTCGTGAGTCGGATACGGTTATTCGTGCGAAAAGCGGTGAGATTGTGGTTATTGGTGGCTTAATGCAAACAATGACATCTAATGGTGAGTCTAAGGTTCCGTTTTTAGGTAGCATTCCAATTCTAGGTAATTTATTTAAGTCTAAGCAAGATACTGAAAAGAAAAAAGAACTTGTTATTTTAATCAAGCCGACAGTAGTAGGAACAGGTACTTGGCAAGAGCAAATGAAACGCAGCGCCGATATTTTAAAACGCTGGTATGGTGATGAGTAAGTATGTACTTGTACCACTTTGGGCTTAGAGAACTTCCATTTTCTTTAACTCCAAACACCAGTTTTTACTTGCCGTTGCAGAGTCATTCGGAAGCGATGCAGGTTCTGTTAACAGCGTTAAAAACGGGTGAAGGTTTTATAAAGGTAACAGGCGAAGTAGGGACAGGAAAAACCTTGCTTTGCCGAAAGTTACTTAATGAAATACCTGATGCTTTTGAAGTTGCGTACATCCCAAACCCAGCACTAAGTCCAGAAGAAATGAGATACGCACTGGCCAGTGAACTGGGTATTAAGGGGTTAACTCGAATAAACCAGCAACAACTGAGTCAAAAAATCCAGTTAAAGCTGCTCGAGTTTAATCAACAAGGTAAGGGCGTTGTGCTCATAATAGATGAAGCTCAGACTATACCTTGGGAAACCTTTGAAGCATTGCGGTTATTCACAAATTTAGAAACTGAGTCACGTAAACTGATTCAAGTAGTACTGTTTGGGCAACCTGAACTCGACAAAATGTTGAGCTCACATCGTTTAAGGCAGCTCAGACAACGAATTACCTTTTCTTACCAGCTTAGAGGGTTGTCAAAAGAAGAGTTAAAAGAGTATGTTTTGCATAGGATGTCAGTAGCAGGTTATAACGATCCTGGTTTATTTGATAACGCGTCCTTATCCGCGCTGCATAAGTACAGCAAGGGCATTCCAAGGTTAGTGAATGTAATGTGTCATAAAGCATTAATGCTTGTTTATGGGGAAGGTCAAACGGCCATACATAAAAAGCACATCGCGTTAGCGGCCAATGATACTGACTCAATAGAAGCCGTTGGTATTAATATTAAAGCTATTGTGGCCGCGTTGTTGTTAATGGCTTTAACAATCGCGTTAACCTTAGTAGTAGTGGACATGTCCACAGTAAAGGAGTGGATACAGTGAGCGTTATCAATAAAATGCTAAAAGATTTAGACAACCGTCAGGACTCTTCAAGCCTGCAGGACAGCGCTGTGCCAAGAGCAACCACTTCTCAAGCATCGTCAAATCCTTTAAATAAAGCACTTATCTCGTTGTTGGTCATTATTGTATGTTTACTAGCGATAATTAGTTGGAAAATGGTAGATGGTACCAGTAACGTAGCACCGGTAGAGAAATACATTGATGGCGTTGCCGTTATCGACCAAGTAGAGCCTCCTGAAACAGAATTATTGAGCCAGAAAACAAGCGTAGAACCAACTGAAGAATCTAAGGTTGTAGGTTTAACAACTCCCGATCCTGCATTTACAGAAGAGTTAGAGCCTGAACCTCCGTTGTTAGATTCACCACTTTCAGCTGAATCTTCTCCAGTAGAGCAGTCTCCAGCACAACAGTCTACGGCAGAGCTATCTCCAACAAAGCAGTTATCTGCAGAAGAGCCAGCGGCTGAACTTGATGCTCTGCCTAAAGTCGACGCTCAGGCTAAATTAACCCGCCAGTCTGAAATAACTAACCAGTCTAAATTGGCTAACCAACCTGAAACAGACCGCCAACCTGAAGTCGCTCGTAAACCAGCTGTTAAAGCTGAGACGGTTAAGGCTCCAGAGGCTACCTTCGTAATTCAAAAAACGTCTTCTGAGCTAACACCAGAGCAACGCGTTGAGAAACTATTAGCCAAAGCAAAAACGTCTTATGACCGCGGTTATGTAACGGAAGCTATTGAGCAATTAACACGAATTTTAGCGATATCTGACAGTAATGTTGAAGCTCGCAATCTTTTAGCGGCCGCATGGTATGGTCGCGGTGAAGGTAATAAAGCGGTCGCCATTATTAACGATGGTTTGCAGCGATACCCGTTAATAGAAGAGTGGCGAGTCACGGCAGCAAAAATCTTCTTTAAAGACAACAATCCAGCGGGAGCCTTTTCTTACCTTGATGTGAACTTAGAGAGTGCCAGCAAAGAATTTTATACATTAAAAGGCAATTTAGCTCGAGAGCTTAAGTACTATTTCAAAGCGGAAGCTGCATATTTACAGCTAACTCGATTGGAACCATTTATTGGAAATTGGTGGTTAGGCCTTGCTATTGCTCAAGACAGCCAAGCAAAAAAACAACAAGCAGTGCAGAGTTATAAAAAAGTATTAGATGTTGGCGGTGTATCGGCTCAATCAATAACATTTTCCCAACAAAGAATAGACGTTTTACAAGGGTAATCATGGCGGCTCCAAAATTAAAGAAACGATTAGGTGACCTTTTAGTAGATGAAGATATCATCACTATTGATCAGCTTATGTCGGCATTATCAGCGCAAAAAGAGACTGGTCGTAAACTAGGTTCGGTACTGATTGATTCAGGTTTTATATCAGAAGAACAGCTATTACGATTTTTAGCGCAGCAGCTTAACTTACGCTTTATCAATATTGCGAATATGCAAATCGATCCTAAGTTAGCGTCAGAGCTATCCGAGGTACACGCAAGAAGATTGAGAGCGCTTGTGCTAGATAGCACCGAAGATAGTGTAACCATTGGTATGTCAGACCCAGCTGATCTTTCAGCTATTGAGCAGCTATCAAACCAATTTGGAAATAAATCAATTGAAATTGTTGCGGTAAGAGAGAGCCAATTGCTTATTGCGTTTGACTCTTTATACCGCAGAACAAAAGAAATTGAACAATTTGCCCATCAGCTTCAAGCTGAATATGAAGAAAGTGCCGATTTTGACTTCGCTACTATTGATGGCGATGACGAAGGCGACACAGTTGTTGCTAAGTTACTGCAGTCACTGTTTGAAGATGCAGTACAAGTAAGAGCGTCGGATATTCACATTGAGCCAGATAAAAAGAGTTTACGAATTCGTACTCGTGTTGATGGTGTGCTTCAAGAGAGCATATTAAACGAAGTTAACATTGCACCGGCCTTAGTACTTCGTTTAAAACTTGTTGCAGGATTGGATATATCTGAAAAGCGTTTGCCTCAAGATGGTCGTTTTCACATTAAAGTTAAAGGGCACGAGATAGATGTTCGTGTGTCTACTATGCCAATTCAGCATGGTGAGTCAGTTGTAATGCGTCTGTTAGACCAGTCTGCAGGCTTGTTGAGCTTAGAAGCAACCGGCATGCCTCCGCATATTTTAATGAAAGTTCGCAAGTTAGTGAAAAGTCCAAATGGAATGTTTTTGGTAACAGGCCCAACAGGTTCAGGTAAAACAACAACTTTGTATGGTTGCCTAAGTGAATTAAACAACGCAGAAAGTAAAATTATTACGGTAGAAGATCCAGTTGAATATCAGTTACCGCGAATAAACCAAGTACAAATAAATACAAAAATAAATCTTTCGTTTTCTTCGGTATTAAGAACTGCACTTCGTCAAGATCCAGACGTTATTATGGTGGGTGAGATTCGAGACCAAGAAACAGCAGAAATAGGCCTAAGAGCCGCCTTAACCGGTCATATGGTTCTATCAACCTTGCATACCAACGATGCTATATCAACGGCGCTTCGTTTAATTGACATGGGAGCGGCACCTTATTTAGTGGCCAGCTCATTGCGCGCGGTACTGGCTCAGAGATTAGTTCGTAGGGTATGTGACGTCTGTAAAACGGAATACAAACCTGATCAGCAAGAGTTAACGTGGATATCAAATATAGCTCGTAAAGACATGAGTGGTGCAACATTTAGTCATGGTACCGGTTGTCAAACGTGTAACAACACCGGTTACAAAGGTCGAGTGGGTATCTATGAGTTACTAGAAATGACGAACGAAAACTTGATATCAGCATTACGAAACGGAGATACAGAAGCCTTTTCTGCTGCTGCTAAGGCTCTGCCTGGTTATCAAACGTTAGGGCAGGCTGCACTGGATTATGCTGAGCAAGGTGTAACGAGTGTGAAAGAAGTATTAAGAATTTCGGAAGTGGTTGCTGACACAGCAACATATTAAGGTTGGATTAGACAATGCCATTTTTCTTGTACGAAGCTAAAGATGCCAAAGGCAAAAATATTCGAGGCCAAGTTGAAGCCAACAACGAAGGTGCGGCTGCCGATTTGTTGGTGGCTCGTCAAGAATATCCAACTAAGATAACCCTTACAGAAAATAAAGGTCAAAATACCCCCTTATTTGAAGATTTATTTGATCGCGTTACCACGCAGCACTTGGTGGTGTTTTCAAGACAAATGTACTCTCTGACAAAAGCTGGGATACCTATGATTAGGGCAATTCTTGGCTTAGCTGACAGTTCTACCAGTAAAGTATTGGGCAATGCGTTACATGATGTTGCACAGCAGTTAGAACGAGGTCGTTCACTGTCTGCAGCCATGGCATCGCACCCTAAAATTTTTCCAAGACTTTCCATTAGTATTGTTCATGTTGGTGAAAATACCGGTCGTTTAGAAGACGCGTTTTTACAACTTGCTGAGTACTTTGAGCGCGATGAAGAAACAAGAAAACGAATAAAGTCAGCCATGCGATACCCAACAACGGTATTAGTTGTCATTGTTATTGCGATGTTTGTTTTGAATTTGTTGGTTATTCCTACCTTCGCAAATATGTTCTCAAGGCTAGGTGCAGACTTACCTTTGGCCACTAAAATACTAATTGGCACATCAAACTTCTTTGTGAACTATTGGCAGTGGTTATTTATCTTTATTATTGGTGGCGTATTGATATTCAACAGCTGGAGAAAATCAGTAGCAGGCAAGTTAAAGTGGGACAAAGTTAAATTATCTATACCTTTTGTTGGCTCAATTATCGAGCGTAGTTTGTTAGGTCGTTACACCCGAAGCTTTTCTATGATTCTTGAGTCTGGTGTTCCTATGACTTCGGGTTTGTCTTTAGTTGCAGAAGCTGTAGATAACAAGTTTATGGAACAACAAATTAAAGAAATGCGCAGGAATATTGAAAAAGGCGACTCATTACTAAGGGTATCAGTGACGAGCAATCTGTTTTCTCCGCTAGTGTTACAAATGGTTGCGGTTGGTGAAGAGACGGGCCGAGTAGATGAGTTGCTCAAAGAAGCTGCGGACTATTATGAGCGTGAAGTAGATTTTGATTTGAAAAGTTTGACGGCCAAAATTGAGCCAATTCTTATAGGGTTTGTCGCAATTATGGTTGGTGTGTTAGCGTTGGGTATATTTACCCCAATGTGGGACATGATGTCGGCGTTCAAAGGGTAAATAGTGGAGCCTATTCGGAAAAAAGAAGAGTCACTAACCGAACACTGGTTTTTCCGAGTGCTGATTGGCTTAACGGTGATAGCGGTTTTGTTTTTTGCCGCTAGCCGTTATTTATCCGATGTGTTTGACGACGTTGGTGAATATAAAGTGTCACTGTTGTCAGATCGGTTTGTAAAATCAGCAACACATATGCATCAGCAATGGGCGGCAATGGGTAAACCAAAGCAGCTAAAGCTTGATTATTATGAAGAAGTAACGCGCTCAATAGAAATTAACGTGCACATGAATCAAAAGGGTTGGCCGTTAAGTGTAAACAGAGGCTCAAAAGGATTAGATTGCGAACAACTATGGCAGTATTTCGCAGAAAATAATGCCGACCAACAAGAGGCTTTGTTGGTAGAGATAGTTCAAGAGCGAGCGAAGTGCCTTTACTACTGGAAAGATGATGGCATTAAACAAAAAGTGCTTGAATATGATGTAGATGTGGGGCGAATGAAACAAAATCATTAATTTTCTATTTTATTTACCGATAAAGTAGGATAAATGTTTTAACAACACCAATTTTTATATAGACTAAATTTAAATTTTTACTGAGGTTTTAAAAAATGAAAAGACAACAAGGTTTTACGTTAATCGAGCTAGTAATCGTCGTGATTATTCTTGGCTTTTTAGGTGCAGCAGCTGTACCTCGTTTATTAGATGTAACAGACGACGCTCGTGATGCTTCAGTAGAAGGTGTTGCTGGTGGTTTTGCAAGTGCAGTTGGTCTAGTAAGAGCAGAATGGGAATTAGCAGGTCGTCCTAGCGGCAATACCAACATTAACTATGATGGGTTTGCAATTGACGTAACTGATTCTGGTTACCCAGCGGGTAACAGCAATGAAGCGACAGCATCAGCAATGACAGCAACAAGCTGTGAATTTGTTTTCCAAAGCCTATTCCAGTCTGCGCCAACAACGGTAATTGCAGACGGTGCAAACTCATATGACGGCGAACGTTATGTTGTTCGTTTTTCTGGTAACGATGAGTGTCAGTATGTTCTTGCTCAAGGTTTAGAGTCAGGCGACACAGTACCAGCAAACTATGTGAACAATGGCGCGACAACTGCTGATCGTCAAGGTTTTGAATACAATGCCGATAACGGTCAAATCACAGTTTTCAAAAACTAGTAGGTATTTACTATGAAAAAGAATCAACAAGGCTTTACGTTAATCGAATTGATTATTGTAATTGTTATCTTAGGTATTTTAGCGGTAACCGCTTCGCCTAAGTTTCTAGATTTACAAGGTGATGCCAAAGCATCAACAGTTCAGGGATTGTCAGCGTCACTAAAAAGTGCCTCTAACATTGTCTATTCAAAAGCATTGGTGCAAGGCAAGGCAAATGCGTCATCAAGTGCGACAACTAACCCGGCAATTGATGTGGTTTATGGTTACCCTGCGGCAGAAACAATGGCAGCTATTCTAGACATCACTCAAGCAACGGCATCTTCAACTGATGTTGCTGAAGGTATTGACTGGGAAGTGGCGGTTAACAGCGGTGGTTCTAAAGCTCGAATTTACCCTGCAGGCTCTTATGATGGTGATACTGCGTTCAGCTCAGACACAGCATGTTATGTAGAGTACACAGAAGCGACAAGCTCTGGAACTCCAGCAGTTGTAACACCAGCAGCAGTTACATTAACAACAACAGGCTGTTAATAAGTATCATGTGTTGTTTGTCGAGGTGGATTAGTCCGCCTCGGCTTTATACAAGAGGTAACGATATTGAAGGGAGAGTTGAAGGGTCTACAAAAAACTAACATTAGTCATACTCGCGGTTTTACACTTATAGAGTTGATTGTTGTTATTCTCTTAATTGCTGTTTTAGGCGTGACGGCTTTACCTAAGCTTCAAGGTACCTCTGATTACACATTAACATCCCAGCGTGACCAACTTATTTCTCTATTGCGCACCGTTCAAATGCGTGCAATGCAAAATACTCAAAACGACACCAACACTTGCCATCGCATTATTTTCCAGTCCGATAAAATAGGCTTAAACGCTCAAAATACGTCAGGTGCTAATATTGGCGGTTGTGGCAATGGTTTAATTAATGTTAGTAACAATCAAACTTCAGACTTTTTAATTATTGAAGGCTTATCACCCTACACAGCAACTAATCGCCAAGGTTCAGCAATAAGTACGATGGACTTTGATAGCTGGGGTCGAACCACACTGAACGTTGGTAATTGTGCCAAACCTGGCTGTAAAATCACCTTGGATACAGGTTACGCAGTATGCATAAACGGACAGGGGTACGTTAATGCCTGTCAATAAACTACATGCTAAAGGATTTACATTAATCGAATTGATTGTCGGTATTGTTGCCCTGTCAGGTGCTCTATTAATTTTAACGGGTGTGCTCATTCCTCAAGCTGAAAAAAGCACAAACCCATGGTTTCAAGTGCGTTCTGCCGAGTTAGCGCAATCAATAATGAACGAAATTAATGCTCGCCGTTTTGATGAAAACTCACCAACGTCAGGCGAGCTTGCTCGATGCGATGAGAGTGGTGGAAACGCCTGTATAGCCGACTTGCCAGCTTGCCTTGGAACAGGCCCTTATGCTTGGGTTGAAGAGACTAGTCGTGACTTATATGACGATATTGATGACTTTCATTGCTTAAACGTAACAGGTGATAAAATTACCAACATTGAGAATGGCAGCTTACAAGACATATATAGAGACTTTTCAGTGGAAGTGTTTGTGACCTATGCCGGTGCTGATTTAGGATTAGCTAACAAACGAGCTAAAAAGATTTTGGTCAGTGTAACGCCACCTAAAGGCTCTACAATAAGTTACTCTAGTTACAGGACTAATTACTAATGAGCAAAACTAGTCCTAGCTTTAATCAAAAAGGCTTTACGCTTGTAGAGCTGGTATTGGTTGTGGTTATTTTAGGCATATTAGCCATCGCCACCTCTAAGTTTATTATTTTTGGTACTGAGATTTATATTCAAGCAACGGATCGCCAACACGTTCTTAGTAAAAGTCGTTTTGTTGTTGAAAGATTAACAAGAGAGTTACGAGCCAGCGTGCCAAATAGTGTTCGAGTTTCCGCCGATAAAAGTTGCATCAATTTTATTCCAATCAAAGCCTCTGGCGCATACCGAGATGACGTGGATGCAGTCCAGCCCCCTATGTCACCAAAAGTAGGCAAAGAAATAGATATTGTAAGTTGGTCTGGCACCTATGACGCTAGTGACCGGTTTTATATATACCCGCAAAGCTCTAGAGACATTTACCTTACTGATACTCAGTGGGCGTCAATTTCTTCTGTAGCGGAAAACCCAAACACTCCTAATTATCGAGTTACATTTACACGGGACAATACGTTCCCTTACTCTTCGCCAAATAAACGTTTTTATACTGCACGGACGTCAGTTTATTACTGCTTAACAAACAATACGATTTATCGCTATGAGCAACCTTCAATTTCAGGCTTCTTTTATACTTCTAATATCGTTGCCGCTTTTGGGGACATAATGGCCGAAGGTCTGACTAATGAGTTGGCTTCTGAACCGCCATTTAATTTTAGGCCTGGTGCGTTATATCGAAATTCAGTGGTTAATTTGTATTTTGAATTCGCTGCCAACTTAGACGAAAATATGTTTTTTAATCAAGAGGTTCATATTCCAAATGTACCTTAAAAAAAGCTCTACCTTACAGCCAACGAGTTTAGCCAATCAAGCCGGTAGCAGCTTAATTGTTGCTGTTTTTCTAGTCGTGGTTTTTGCTATTTTGAGCTTAGGAATTACGCAAACAATTTCTTCAAGTAACGATCAAAGTATCAATGAAATTTTAGGCACTAGAGCCTTGTTGGCAGCCGATAGCGGAAATGATTTTGTTCTGCAGCAGCTTTTCCCAATAAACAGTAACGTATCCAATTGCCAAGCTTCACAACAGTTGTACTTTAATGTCGATGGTCTGTTGCATTGCAACGTAGTGATGCAGTGTTCTGAAGAAACAATTTTAAATTCGAGCTACTTTCAAGTAGTCAGTACCGGTGTTTGTAAAGCAGGGTTGCAGGGCAGTAACTCTAATAAACTTATTTTAGACGCAACCTGTTTGGCCAATGAAGTGTGCGTGAGCAGAACCATTGAAGTAGAGGCAAAAAAGCATGAGTAGTAACGTATTAAAGCCCTCAAAAATCGGTTCTTTCGCTTTTTCCTTAATAGCGCTGTCTTTAGTTTTCACTGTTAAATCTGTTAGCGCTGGTGAAGGGTTAGAAGACGCTGTGGTCACTGGCGTCCAATTTGAATACAACAACTCTACTTGGGCAGCCGCAAACTTAATTGATAATGATGAACGAAGTCGATGGCTTAGTCGTTATCAAACCAATGATATTAATATTTTATTAGATTCCACTGGCGATCCGCGCTGTTTTGAAGGTTTAAGTTTAAAAAACTATACGAACAGTGGTCGAAACATCAAAGAGTTTGCCTTATTAACAACGTCAGATGATGCGTTGGCCGCAGACTTTGGTACGGCAGGCTGGATACCTATAGTAGCTGATGAAAACCCTACCGGATTAATCAATTATCTAAGCTGGGCACAGGGCGCGCGAGTCGTTAGTGTTGATTCTGAATATAATTCTACGACTTATGCAGGGTCCAACGTAAACGATGGCGATACTAATTCGCGATGGTTTTCGAGAAATGGCCGAAATATCATTGAATACAATTTTGATACAGATTGGAATGGCTCAACAGGCGATGGCATTACCATTGATGAGTTG
This sequence comes from Psychrosphaera haliotis, assembly GCF_009728465.1. GTDB lineage: Bacteria > Pseudomonadota > Gammaproteobacteria > Enterobacterales > Alteromonadaceae > Psychrosphaera > Psychrosphaera haliotis. Next base: position 1,216,348 of record NZ_WOCD01000003.1, on the reverse strand, counting down.
GAAGTTTACAATTATGGAGCGGATGATAGATCGGTTCGTGAATTTCAAATTGAATACACCAAAGACGGAACAACCTGGCAGCGTTTAGAGGTGCCAACGTCAATGAGTGGCGATCCCGAGTACATTTACTCAAGAGATATTGATGGTGGTGTGCTGGGATTAGTCGACAGTGCTTATAACAATGCTTACTGGTCGGGCGATCATATTAACGATGGCGACCAAAATACACTTTGGCTAAGTCGTAAAGGCCACAATACTTTTGAATTTACCTTTGACCCAGACCGCAGCGGCGTTTCGGGTGCAGATGGTGACTTCAATGACTTGTTTAACCTAAACCAAATTAGAGTTCGAAATTATGGCGGTACCGATGACCGCTCGCTTCGTCAGTTTCAAGTCGCGGTAAAAACCGTTGCCAATCCCGAGTGGCATAAAATAACTGTACCAGGTGCCGTTGTAGGTGAAGCAAATTATAACTTCGCCATGTCTCATCAAGGTGGCGTATTGTCAGAAATCAGTAGTGAGTTAAATACTACTACCTATGGTGCGGATAATATTCATGACGGTGATGAGAATACCTATTGGTTGGCTAGAAACCAAACCGCGAAACTTGGCTTTCAGTTTGATCCCAACGAAGACGGTACTTTAGGCTCTGCTGAAGACTTGTTCACTTTTGAACAGTTTTATTTGGTGAATTATGGAAACGACGATAGATCGATCAAAGAATTTCAAATTGAAGTAACTACCGCGTCTAATAGTAATTGGCAATTAGTTAACGTGCCGGGAGCAGCCATTGGCGATGCGAACTTTAACTTTGCTATGGTTAATAACGGAGCCAATTTAACTGCCGTTGGTAACGAGTACAATAACAGCACATGGGCAGCGGCCAATATTCACGACGGTAACTCAACAACACTTTGGTTGAGTCGCAATACCAATAACTACCTTACATTTGAGTTTGATGTTGATCAGGACGGTGTGGCTGGCACACAAGATGACTATTTTACGTTTGATAGATTTTCAATTTTAAATTACGGCAACGATGACCGCTCAATATTTGAATTCCAATTAGAGGTATTAACAGCGAATTCAGCGGGTGTTTGGCAAACCATAAAAGTACCAGGAGCTGCCGTTGGCGACGCTAACTTTAACTTTGCGTTGGACAATAACGGTGCCGAGCTAAGCTACGTAGAGTCTGAGTATAACAATACCAATTGGGCCGCTAAAAACCTGATTGACGGTGATTTTAAAACCTTGTGGTTGAGTCGTAAGGCCAATGCCAAATTAGATTTTATCTTTGATGGTAATGGTAACGGAGTACCACAGGAGACCAGTGATGCCTTTACTGCGGAACGGATTTATCTTAGAAACTATGGCAATGATGATCGCTCAATAAAACAATTCCAAATGGCCTATAAAACAGCGGCAAGTGCTAGCTGGCAGTATATTCAAGTGCCGGGCAGTGCAGCTGGTTTACCAAACTATAACTTTTCTTTGCCAGCTCATGGTGGTGAAGTCACGCGAGTGGACTCTGAATATAACAATACTAGCTGGGGCGCTCAGAATATTCATGATGGCAATTACGCAACACGTTGGTTAAGTCGAAAACAGGACAATGAAATTGAGTTCAGTTTTGATACGAATAAAGATGGTATCAATGGCGATGTTATAAACATAGATACGGTTGAGCTAACCAATTATGGAGTGGATGATCGTTCCGTTGCTACGTTCAAAATTCAATATCAACAGTCCAGCAATGTTTGGCAAGACGCAATGTTACCTGACGGTACGATTGTTTTAACATCTGCAATGAGTAACGACGTACAAACTTGGTCAATTGCTCCAATTTCAAATGTAACGGCGGTGCGATTTGTATCACTGACTAACCATGGTGACCCTCAATATACCGGCGTAAGAGAAATTAGCTTTATTGGTGATACGGTTGGACCTATTTACTCTTTTGAAGCTCAAATGAGCAGTGCTGGAGAGTTTTTTGAGTTAGACAGCAATAACCTACCTACTGGGGTAATAGAGTACAGACTTGAAACCGTCACAAATTATGGCGACCCAAATTATACTGGCGCAAGAGATTTTAAACTACTTGGTAAATCAGTTGCCGAAACAACCATATTTACAGCGGAACAAATTGCTGAAGAGCAAGTATTTACGATAGATGCCAATGATGTTCCTACCGATGTTATTGGTGTAAGGCTCAGAACAATAAGTAACCATGGTGATACAAACTATATTGGCGCTCGAGAATTTAAAATATTGGGCGACGCGATCACAGAAACCACCATATTTAATGCACTTGAGAATAGAGATGGCCAGTTATTTACTTTAGATGCCGACGATATTGTCAGCGATGTTACGGGTGTCCGGTTGGTCACCATAAACAATCATGGTGATAGAAACTACATCGGTGCCCGTCAGTTTGAGGTTCGTGGTAGCTCAGTAACTGAGAGCAAAACGTTTACAGCGCAAATGGGCGTTGATATTGAGTCTTTTTATATTGACCCTGAAGACGTGCCCCTCAATGTAACCGACGCAAAGTTTATAACAATTAATAATTACGGAGATCGTAACTATATTGGGGCTCGTGAGTTTGAGTTGCTTGGTCCTTCGGTAACTTCCGCGCATTCTTTTTACTTGCCAGAAAGTAAAGGCCCACACCAAATTGTTTTAGACGCAGAAGACAGAGTAACGGGTGCTGTGGGTTTAAAACTCATCACTATCAATAACCATGGCGATAGAACTTATACAGGTTTAACGGAACTTAGGGTGTTAGGTACGCCAGTTACACCAAGTTATATATTTGAAGGCGAGAATATTACTAGTCTTCAAACGTTCAACTTTGACTCAATAAATGCCAAATACCTACGCTTACATACCATGACAAGCTTTGGTGATAGAAGTTATACAGCGGCGGCTGAACTGTCGCTAATAGAGGGCAACTGCGCTTCGGGCGAATGGCGTTTAGATGAGTTCAGTTGGGATGGTTCTACAGGTGAAGTTAAAGATAGTTCGGGCTCTGACTTTAATGGTAAGGCCCATGGTTTTGCGAACGGCACAGGAGCCAATACTGCTTTTGAAGATGCCGCAATTGTGGGTTCACCAGGCACGTGCCATTACGGTACCTTTGATGGAGAGGACGATTACTTAGAAGTTGAAGATAGAGACAGTTTAGATAATACATCCCAGTTAACGCTTTCTGCTTGGTTTAAGGCTGATTCATTTTCACAAACCAACGGCACTAATGCTCGCGGTATCATGTCGAAAAGGCCAAACTTTTCGAGCAATATTTCTTACGGTATTTTCTTTTTAAATGGCCAAGGCGGAAAGCTATACATAGACATTGATACTCAAAACGATCGTTTTGCTACGCAAAAAGTGTTTAATACTGAGCAATGGTATCATTTAGCCGTTGTTTTTGATGGTACGTTACCGAGCAATGAAAGAGTAAGTGTTTATGTTGATGGCGTATTAGAAGGTAAGTATCCAGAGTCGAGTACGTTAATACCAAATACGGATTCCAATTTTTATATCGGCAACTTGTATACCGGCACTAGTATTTTAAAAGTATTTGATGGTGCTATTGACGAAGTAAATGTGATCCCGTTTGCCTACTCCCAAAGTCAAGTAAACAAGCTCATGAGAAAGGCTAGACCTTGCGTTGCAGGATTGGATCATATTGAAATAGTCCATACTGGAAATGGTGTGTCCTGTGCGGCACACTCGGTAAACTTGAGAGCGTGTGCAAATTCTGACTGCAGCGTGCTGTATAGCGGCAGTGACATTGAGTTTACCCTCAAAAAGGATGTTTCTGGCGTTCAGTCAAATTTAGGAACTTACACCATTAGCGGCTCAACAGGAGTTCTAAATGACGCTCAATTTACTGAAACCAATGTGGGCAACTTTACCTTAACGGGCGAGTCGTCGATAGCAACTGACATTCAGTGTTCCAATACAGCTACCGGCGATAACTCTTGTGATTACAACGTCGCTTCAAGTGGCTTTATTGTAACCTCAGGCAATAATAACAATGCACAATCATGTAGCGCTAATTCATTTACAATTCAAGCGGTGAAGTCGCCAGATACTGGCGTTGGCGGAGCTTGTGTACCTGCTTATTCTAATGGCAATTTTCCTCTCACCTTTAGTTACAATTATGTGGCTCCAGATGCTGGTTCAGTGCTAAATAACGCCGCAGCAAATATCCAGGGGCAAGATCATAGTGCAACACAAGTGGGCACTCCGGTTAGTGTGCCTTTTGATAATAATGCTCAAGCGCAAATCAACGTAAACTATGCCGAGGCAGGCCAAATTTCAATCCAAGTTAATGACGCTGATGGAAACTTATCTAGCACGTCAGCAACACTGGGCTTCATTCCTGCAAAACTATCGGCACAATGGGCCGACGGCGATTCAAACAATGTTGCAGCTATTGAAGAACAAGTAATTATATCGGGGCAGTGTGCCGATGGAACCGTTCTGCAAAATTACGTACCGTCAGGCAAATATTCTGTAGAAGCTAACCGTACAATGCCTTCTGATGCAGAAATTTTATCGGTTGCTCCATCAATAACACCAAATGACCTAGAAACCTTACTGATTGCAAACAGTACAAATGTTGCTCCTAATTCAGGTACTGTGGCGGTTGATATATCAGGCAGTGCCAATACTGCCATATTAAATGTGAATTACGATGAGTCTGCCAGACTTCAGATGTCGTTTACAGACACTGATTATTTGGGGCAAAGCATAAGCACAGACACCCAACTTGAAGGCTTTTTTGCCATAAGTTATTACCAAGCATCAGTAAATACACCTTCCCTTGCAGGTTCTTGTAATGCTTCTAATTATATAGGCCAAGAGTTTGGTTGGGACATTGCGCCTATAATTACCCTAACGGCTAAAAATGCGATTAATGAAACCACAGAGTTTGCAGATGTTTTAAATTATTGGCAGCAAAATTTAACGACTATTAGTACTGAAATGGTTAGTAATACCTATCTTGATAACAACGTAAATACCAATAACTCAATCACAATGAATAATACTAATTTGTCGGTTTCAGAAATTGATACAGATAAAGTAGATGGTTTACGCAGTTACGAGTTGTTAAATCAGCAACTAAAGTATTCAAAAACTAGCTCACCTGATGTTCCATTTGATTCAGACATTAATTTAACAATAACGGCCAATGCCTTTTTGGATAATTTTGGCGTAGGTATAAAGTCGGTAAATACAGACACTTCATATCAGACGGTTCAAATTGATAATATCCAAGGCACAGAGCAGCAGTATGCTCGTATGAAGGTTGATAATGCGTACGGCTCTGAACTACAAGACTTACCGTGGCGAGCGGAGTTGCAAGTTTTTACTAATAGTCAAAATTGGCAGCGAAACAACGATGACAATTGCACTGTATTTACCCAAGATGCAATTACAATTGATGGCCTAAATGAATTTGATGTAGCAAACAATGGACCTAAGTATACGTTAGATACAACTAATGCAACCACGGAGCTGGACGGTTTTGATAGCAAATCCACTGTTACGGCCAATAATGGGTTTATTGTGTTGCCGTTTAAAAGTCCAGGTAGTTTAAATATTGGCAGCTTCAATATAGATGTTGATTTAGAAACCGAAAATGGATTTTTACGCTGGGATTGGGATGCTGATGCAACGGTCACCTTCACTGACGTTGATGGCGACGGTATAGACGATGCACTTGATTTAAACCTACCAACAACCCAAGTTACCTTTGGCCGATTCAGCGGTAATGAAAGAATAATATATAAAAGAGAGCGGTAATGGGTAAAAATTGAAAATTAAAATCGGTTTTTGTAATTTAATCACCGAATTTTCAATTTGTTTGCTCTAGGCTCTTGCCCAGTGAATAACCGTTAGGTAAAGTTAGTGGTTATTATCTTGATGAAGTTCTTAAAGGAAGTAAAAGCGCCATGTTTAAAAATCTGCGCGGCATGTTTTCAAATGATTTGTCTATCGATTTAGGTACGGCAAACACTCTTATTTATGTTAAAGACCAAGGAATTGTTCTTAATGAACCTTCAGTAGTTGCTATTCGTCAAGAACGAGCTGGTGGCCCTAAAAGCGTAGCGTCAGTTGGTGGTGAAGCAAAAAGAATGCTTGGCCGTACGCCTGGAAATATCAAAGCAATTCGCCCAATGAAAGATGGCGTAATTGCAGACTTCTACGTGACTGAAAAAATGTTACAGCACTTTATTAAACAAGTGCATAGCAACAACTTTTTACGTCCGAGCCCTCGAGTTCTAGTTTGTGTTCCTTGTGGAGCCACACAGGTTGAGCAAAGAGCTATTCGTGAATCTGCACTAGGTGCGGGAGCAAGAGAAGTATTTTTAATTGAAGAGCCGATGGCCGCTGCAATTGGTGCCGGCTTACCTGTATCAGAAGCAACGGGTTCAATGGTTGTTGATATTGGTGGTGGTACAACTGAAGTTGCAATTATCTCGTTAAATGGTGTGGTTTACTCTTCATCAGTACGTATTGGTGGTGACCGCTTTGATGAAGCGATTATTAACTACGTGCGTCGTAACTTTGGTAGCTTAATTGGTGAAGCAACGGCTGAGCGAATTAAACAAGAAATTGGTTTTGCTTACCCGTCGCAAGACGTAAAAGAGTTAGAAGTACGTGGCCGTAATTTAGCTGAAGGTGTTCCTCGCTCGTTTACTCTGAACTCAAATGAGATTTTAGAAGCGCTTCAAGAGCCACTTTCTGGCATTGTTAGTGCGGTAATGGTTGCGTTAGAGCAATCTCCTCCTGAGCTAGCGTCTGACATTTCAGAGCGCGGCATGGTATTAACTGGCGGTGGTGCATTACTAAAAGACCTTGATCGCTTGTTGATGGAAGAAACGGGTATTCCAGTAATTATTGCTGACGATCCGCTTACCTGTGTTGCTCGAGGTGGTGGTAAAGCGTTAGAAATGATTGATGTTCATGGCGGAGATGTATTTAGCTACGACTAATAGTCTGGTTAGGTAATTAAAGCTTGAACAATAACGGCAGTTTCGACTGCCGTTTTGCTGACAATCCGTTTAATATTAGGTAACCGTATGAATCCCATTTTTGGCGCAGGACCAGCCCTAACACTAAGATTTGCAATAGTTTTTGTTTTAAGCATTGTTGCAATGACAGTTGATGTTTATACGGATAGTTCAAAACAAATTAGAAATACTCTCAGTAGTGTTGTTGCTCCTATTCAATATATTGCGGACTTACCGCAACAAAGTATCGATAGCCTTTCAAAGTACGCGGCACGTAAGCAGTTTATTTTAGACGAAAATACTCGTCTAAAGAATTTACAACTCATCCAAAACGAAAAGCTGCAACGCTATCAAATGTTGCTTAATGAAAACGCTAAGTTAAGAGCGCTGCTCGATACAAACGCGCGTATTGAAGCAAAAAAAGTCGTAGCTGAAATAATGGCGGTAGCCAATCATCCATTTTCACACAATGTATTAATAGACAAAGGTCAGTCTGCGGATGTTTTTGCTGGGCAACCTGTTATAGATGAGGTCGGTGTAGTTGGTCAGGTAATATCAACGGGCAATAATACCGCCCGAGTTATTTTGTTAACGGATCAAACCCACGCGATACCAGTGCGCAATCTAAGAAACGATATAAGAGCAATTGTAAGTGGTACCGGCGATATCAACCGTATGGTGCTTAATAACGTGCCTCACGACACAGATATTAAAGTGGGCGATAAATTAATTACGTCGGGCCTAGGTGGATTATTCCCAGATGGTTACCCGGTGGCTGTGGTTAAAGAGGTACACAACGATCCCTCAAAACCATTTCTAATTGTGAGTGCATCCCCAGTAGCACAGGTTAATAGACTCAGGCACGTTCTTTTACTGTGGCCAGATAAAAAGGATCTTGAATAGTGGCTCGAATTACAAAGTCTTCATGGTGGTTCATTGGAATTACTCTTTTTATTGCGCTTATTTTAAGCATTATGCCGCTACCTTTAGAATTAAAAGCATTTCGCCCAGACTGGTTAGCATTGGTATTAATATATTGGACCATGGCATTACCACACCGAGTTAATGTTGGCGTAGCGTGGATATTAGGTTTTGCATTGGATATTTTACTCGGCACTATTTTGGGCGTTCACGCCCTTGCTATGTCCATAGTTATTTATATCTCGGCTAATAACTTTCAAAAATTAAGAAACTTTTCTATCTGGCAACAGGCGTCTATTATTTTTATATTTTTGATTCTTTACCATTTTGTTATTTTTTGGACTAATCGATTTTTGATTGATGTTAGTTTTTCCATTGAGTATTTGTATCCAGCACTTACAAGTAGCCTCTTTTGGCTATGGTTGTTTCCTGTTCTTCGTGGTTACAGAAGACGCTTTAAAATACGATGAGGCTTTATGAAAATTATACTCGCTAGTCAGTCTCCAAGAAGAAAGCAATTACTCGGTTACTTAGTCCCAAGCTTTGAGCAACAAAGTGCCGATATCGATGAGTCCGTTTTAGATAACGAAGATCCTCAACATTACGTTGAACGACTTGCAAATCAAAAAGCCGTTGCCATATTTAATAAGATCATCAGCCCTGAAGACTCACTGGTTATTGGTTCAGATACGACGGTGGTTAACAATGGCGAGATATTAGGTAAACCAGAAAGCCTGGACGAATGCAAAAGCATGTTAATGGCGCTATCAGGCAAAGAACATCAAGTAATGACGGCCTATAGTGTAGTTACTAAAGCTAAAACAGTGACTAAAACGGTAATTACAAGCGTGCAGTTTGCAACAGTAACCGAGCAGCAAGTTATTGACTATTGGCATACCGGAGAGCCGCAAGATAAGGCCGGTTCTTATGCCATACAAGGCATTGGTGGCAAATTTGTTACTTCTATAAATGGTAGTGTGAGTGCGGTTGTCGGATTGCCACTCGTTGAATTAGACGCGACATTGAAGGAATTTAAGTAGTATGAGTGTAGAGTTACTAGTTAACGTTACTCCAAGTGAAACAAGAGTTGCAGCGGTTGAGAATGGCATGTTGCAAGAACTTCACGTTGAGCGTCAAAGTGCGAGCGGAATTGTTGGCAACATCTACTTAGGCAAAGTAAGTCGAGTATTACCAGGTATGCAAGCAGCGTTTGTCGATATCGGTATGGAAAAAGCCGCATTTTTACACGCATCCGATATCATTACTTATGACGATGAAAAAGATCAGATTACCTCCAATAGCAATACCGCAAGAGACATTAAAGAGTTAGTTCGTGAAGGACAGAAAATTATCGTTCAGGTAGTTAAAGACCCTCTAGGCACAAAAGGTGCGAGACTGACGACGGATATTACGTTGCCCTCTCGATACTTAGTATTTATGCCAGACTCAAAACATGTTGGTATTTCACAGCGAATAGAAAATGACAGAGAACGAAGTCGTTTAAAATCCATAGTTGAAGAGCATTACGAAGAAGGTGAAGGCGCCTTTATCGTGCGCACTGCGGCTGAAGGCGCAGGCAAAGAGGAATTGGCACAAGATGCTTTATTCTTAAAAAAACTGTGGCAAAAAATCATAAAGAAAAAGAAAAAAACGCGTAATCAAGCCGTTTTATACGAAGACTTGAGCCTAGCGTTTAGAGTGATCCGAGACTTTATTACCGACGAACTTGAACGTGTTCGAATTGACTCTAAATTGATGTATGGAGAACTTACCGCATTTACTGAAGAGTTTATGCCAGAGATGACGTCTAAGTTAGAGTATTACCCTGGTGAGCGTCCAATCTTTGATTTGTTTGATGTAGAAGCTGAAATTAAGCGCGCATTAGACAAAAAGGTAGAGCTAAAATCCGGCGGCTATTTGGTTATTGACCAAACGGAAGCAATGACCACAATAGATATAAATACTGGTGCTTTTGTGGGACACCGAAGCTTAGAAGACACTATTTTTAATACTAATAGTGAGGCAACACAAGCCATTGCTCGTCAGCTTAGATTGCGTAATTTAGGTGGCATCATCATTATCGACTTTATTGATATGGACAGTACTGACCATCAACGTCGTGTCCTACACAGTTTGGAATTGGCGCTGGGTAAAGATAAGGTAAAAACTAAGATAAATGGCTTCTCTAGTTTAGGCTTAGTTGAAATGACGAGAAAGCGCACACGAGAAAGTTTAGAGCACGTTTTATGTGGCACTTGTCCAGCTTGTAAAGGTCGAGGTTATGTAAAAACGGTAGAAACTATTTGTGCCGAATTATTGCGTGAAATTGTTCGTGTAAACCGAGCTTATAAAGCAGATCAATTTATTGTTTATGCTTCACCGGCCGTGGCTGAGTCACTAATAAACGATGAATATCATAATCTAGCAGAGCTTGAAGTATTTATTGGTAAACAAATTAAAGTCAAAACGGAACCTATGTATAATCAGGACCAGTTTGACGTAGTAATGATGTAGTAGGGTTTCAAAAGGTCATGAAAGAGTTTTCAACCATATTAGAAAATGAAGAAGCAACGGTTGCAATGGGCAATCATATTGCGCAGTCTTTGTCGCAGGGCATGACCATATTTCTTCATGGTGATTTAGGTGCGGGTAAAACCACATTAAGTCGAGGCATTATTCAAGGCTTAGGTCACAATGGTCGAGTAAAGTCTCCAACTTATACTTTGGTAGAACCTTATGAGCTTGAGAATATAAGTGCATATCACTTTGACCTTTACCGTTTGGCAGACCCTGAAGAACTTGAATTTATGGGCTTTCGTGATTATTTTAATGACAAAGCGCTCTGTTTAATTGAGTGGCCAGAAAAGGGCCAAGCCTTTTTACCTAAGGCAGACCTTGAGTTATATTTGACATATGCCGACGAACAGCGTGAAATAAGGTTTCAAGCCTTATCGGAAATAGGCGAGCAGACTGTTTTAAAAATAGAGTCCAAGTATTAATAAGTGGTTATGAGGTTAAATTTTTACAGTGTCTAAACTAATACATTCGTTAGTTATTTTTTGCCTACTTTTACTAGCACCTCAAAGTGTTGCTGGTGAAAAGATTGATGGTATTCGTATTTGGCCAGCGCCGGATTCAACTCGAGTGGTTTTAGACTTATCAGGACCTGCAGAATACACCTACTTTGAACTTAAAAATCCTCAACGTCTGGTTATTGATCTAAAAAACACAAAGTTGTCTACGTCATTAGATGGCCTTGCCGATGATGCAAAAGTGCTAACAAATGTCCGAAAAAGCACACCAAAAAGTAAAGGTTCAACACGTCTTGTGTTAGACCTCTCACAAAATGTAAATCCAATGCTATTTGCATTAGTTCCTGCGGGGCCTTACGGTCACCGACTAGTGGTTGACCTTTTTAATGCTGAAGAAAAAGTTCAACAAGCTAAGCGTAAAATTGAAACCGACCGAGACATTGTCATTGCTATTGATGCTGGTCACGGCGGTGAAGATCCAGGTTCTATTGGTCGCGCGGGCACTTATGAAAAACATGTCACGTTAAAGCTAGCTAAGAAAATAGAGAGCCTCATCAATAAAGAAAACGGTATGCGAGCTATTATGACTCGTACCGGTGATTATTATATTGATCTTAATAAACGAACAAAAAAAGCACGAGACGCGAAAGCCGATTTATTAATCTCTGTGCATGCAGATGCCTTCACTTCGCCAGGCCCAAATGGCGCTTCGGTTTGGGTTCAAAGTAACAGAAGAGCAACCACTGAAGTCGGTCGTTCGTTAGAAAGACGAGAAGAATACGGCCAGCTGCTTGGTGGTGTATCGGAAGCGTTAAAAGATACAAATACAGAAAAGTATTTAGCCAGAACCTTTATCGATTTATCAATGGACCATTCACGCGACCAAGGCTTCACGGTTGCAAATACTGTATTAGGCGAGCTAAAAAAGATTACAAAACTTCATCAACGCAAGCCTCAGTCGGCAAGCTTAGGTGTTTTAAAGTCACCGGATATTCCGTCTATATTAGTGGAAGGTGGTTTTATCTCTAACCCTAGAGAAGAAAAAATGCTGACCAACGCATGGCAGCAAAACCGTCTTGCTAAAGCTATTGTTAACGCAGTAAAAACGCATTTTAAAAAACGTCCACCTGATGGCACTCGATACGCCAAGCTTCATAAAGTGTTAAAACACAAGGTAAGAAGTGGCGAGTCATTATCACTTGTGGCACAAAATTATAAAGTGAGCGTTTCTTCTATTAAAGCGGCTAATCGACTTAAAAATGACATGATCAAAGTTGGTCAGGTCCTTTCCATTCCTCAGTCATAAGTCAGCCAATGACAATTAAAATATTACCGCCACAATTGGCAAACCAAATCGCCGCCGGTGAAGTGGTAGAGCGTCCCGCGTCGGTAGTGAAAGAATTGGTTGAGAATGCGCTTGATGCCGGTGCCACAAAAGTCGAGATCGATATTGAGCGTGGCGGTCATAAAAAAATCTTAATAAAAGACAATGGCAAAGGCATTCAAAAAGACCAGTTAGCGCTAGCATTATCTCGACATGCAACCAGTAAAATTACCAATATATCTGACTTAGAAGCTATTTTAAGCTTAGGCTTCCGAGGTGAAGCATTAGCCTCAATAAGCTCTGTAGCAAGACTAACCATGACATCTAAGCCTGAGTCTCAAAGCGAAGCCTGGTCTGCGATTGCAGAAGGGTTAGATATGGAGGTTGATGTTAAGCCTGCCGCGCATCCAAATGGCACCACAGTTGAAGTTTTAGATTTATTTTTTAATACGCCAGCCCGCCGAAAGTTTTTACGAGCTGAAAAAACAGAATTTAGTCATATTGAAAGCCTGATTCGTCGAATCGCCATGAGCAGACCAGACGTCAGTTTTGTACTTCAACACAACAACAAAGTCGTTAAGCGCTATCGAGCGCAGTCTCAAACGGAAGATAAGGTTGCTCAGCAGTCAGCTCGAATAGCCGAAGTGATTAATGCACAGTTTGTCGAGCAGTCGAGTATCAGAACCGCTCAATATGACAATATTTCCATATCCATTTGGGCAAAGTCACCAAGTGAATGTAAGTCGGTAAATCCTGCGCAATACTCCTTTGTAAATGGTCGAATGATGAGGGACAAGCTGATTCAGCATGCCATTCGTCAGGCATATTCAAGCTCGTTAAATTCAGAACAACAACCGGAATATGTTTTATTTGTTGAACTGCCAGCTAACGAGGTTGATGTAAATGTTCATCCAGCTAAACACGAAGTGCGCTTTCATCATTCAAGATTACTGCATGACTTAATTGTTGGCACTATTCAAGAAGGCTTAACTGACTTTCATCAAGTACAACAAACGGCACCAGAGTGGCTAGCGGAACCGCAAGCTTTAAACAGTGTTATTGCAAACGAAAAACCTAAAACGCTGAGTGAAAAGGCAGAGACGAGCTACAGCAACCCCACTACATTCTCCGGTTTAAAACCAAAACAACACTCAGTGGACTCGGTAAATCCGTCACTATTTGAAGATGCTTCTTCTGCATTATTGAACACCCCGCATGCCGAGTATAAAAAACCGTTGAGTGATAAAGTAGGTATAGACTCGTCGAACCAAATTAAGCCAACATCACAGGTTAAGAGTGTTAGTGACGTCAGCAGTGATTTCAGCATCGTTTTTACTCAACTGAGACACGCTTTAATACAATATCAAAATGAACATTGGGTAATAGATCTATCGGAGTTATTTGATTCTAACTCTAACTCGCACTCTACAAGCTCATTAACGACGGAACAGTTGAAGCCAGCTCCATTACTTGTGCCTATTAGAATTAAATTAACTGAGGCAGAACTCATTAAATTTAAGGCCTATGAGCAAGAAATATTAGCCAGTGGATTTGATACTAAAATTCATCAACACTATTTGATTATAAAGCAAGTGCCAACGTTTGTTCGAAGTAGAAGTAATAGCCAATATTTGCCTGAGCTATTTAGCGAGTTACTTAAACGTGACAAACTTACCACTGGAATAATTACTAATATCTTAAATCAAACAGACAGTATTCCATTAGAACAGGCGCAAATACTCAAACAATTGCATATACTTAAACAAAGTAGCGACTTTTCGATAAAATGGTCTTTGGTGGCAAAACCTGTAGACCTGCAGCAATTATTTAAAACGCTTTAACCGTTTAAACGACAACCTTCAGAGAAACCTTGATCAATGTTTGAAAACGAAAATAAAACCGTAATTTCTATTATGGGTCCAACAGCATCAGGAAAAACTGATTTAGCGATGCAGCTGGCCGACTTAATCAATGGTGACTTGATAAGTGTCGACTCCGCTCTTATATACAAGGGCATGGACATTGGTACCGCAAAACCAACGCCAGATGAGCTGTCTAAATACCCGCACCAACTTATTAGCTTTTTAGATCCAGCTGAGGTTTATTCGGCAGCTGATTTTAGAAAAGATGCGTTAGAGGCTATCGAAAAAAGCTTCAATAAGGGGAAAACCCCTATATTAGTTGGCGGTACCATGATGTATTTTAAGGCTTTAGTTGAAGGGATATCTGATTTACCGGAAGCCAACAGCGAAATAAGAACACAAATAGAAACGTTGGCAAACGATAAAGGTTGGCAACATGTTCATGACTTATTAGCTGAAGTTGATCCGGTAGCAGCAAAGCGAATTCATCCAAACGATCCGCAAAGAATCAATCGGGCATACGAAGTGTACCTGATAAGTGGAAAGTCGATGACTGAGTTAATGTCTCAGGAAAAACAGCCGATACCTTATAATATCAAGCAGTTCGCTTTTATGTGCGATGATAAAACTGAGCTACATAAAAGAATAGAACAACGTTTTGATATTATGTTAGAGCAAGGGTTTAAAGGGGAAGTGGAGCGTTTGATCCAAAGACCTGACTTGCATCTAGATTTGCCGTCAATACGAGCCGTTGGATACCGCCAAATGTGGCAACATCTGAAAGGTGAGCTTGATTGGAACGAAATGGTTTTTCGTGGTGTTGTAGCAACAAGGCAGTTGGCTAAAAGGCAGCTTACGTGGTTACGTAGTTGGCCTAACGTGATGTACCTAGAAGTAGGAAAACAAAAAGAAAACTTGCAACGGGTAATAAACTCGCTAAGCTAGTCTTAGACAAAGTTGTATTATCGTTAATGTGCAAGGTTTACCTAACAAAAACAATAAATAATAAAACTAAAAAGAAGGAACATTGACAATGGCCAAGGGGCAGTCCTTACAAGACCCGTTTTTAAATGCATTACGTCGTGAACGAATCCCAGTTTCGATCTATTTAGTGAACGGTATAAAATTACAAGGTCAGGTTGAATCATTTGATCAGTTTGTCATTTTGTTAAAAAATACATTGAGTCAAATGGTTTACAAGCATGCAATCTCAACAATTGTGCCTGCGCGACCATTCCAGACCAACCCGCATTACGCTGGTAATGAAGAACCAGAACAATAATTATTATTTTCAATAATTATTAAACTAATTTTGAAAGGGAATACGTATAAACGTATTTCCTTTTTTGCATTTTAACTGTGCAAAATTAATCAACCCCAACCCAGGATAAACATTTGTTTGATAGATATGAAGTCGGCGAACAGGCCGTTTTAGTACACGTTAATTTCTCTGCTGAAAATGATAGAGAAGACATCGAAGAACTTGGATTACTAGTATCCTCTGCAGGCGTTTCTACGCTTGCTGTAGTCACAACAAGCAGACACTCCCCAGACGCAAAATATTATGTAGGTACCGGCAAAGCTCAGGAAATAGCAGATGCGGTGCAAGCGGAAGGCGCGGACATTGTAATATTTAATCACTCTTTATCGCCTTCTCAAGAGCGTAACTTAGAAGCGCTGTTTCAATGTAGAGTATTGGACAGAACTGGTCTTATTCTTGACATCTTTGCCCAGCGAGCAAGAACTCATGAAGGTAAGTTACAAGTTGAGCTTGCGCAGTTGAAACATATCTCTACCCGATTAATCAGAGGTTGGACTCACTTAGAGCGTCAAAAAGGTGGTATTGGTTTACGAGGTCCAGGTGAAACTCAGTTAGAGACAGATAGACGTTTATTACGAGCTCGAATTTCTCACATACTTTCTCGACTAGAAAAAGTATCTAAACAGCGTGAACAAGGCCGTCGCTCTCGTAAAAAAGCGGAAGTACCAACGGTATCGTTAGTTGGTTACACCAACGCCGGTAAATCAACATTGTTTAATGCACTGACAAATGCCGATGTGTATGCGGCTGATCAATTGTTTGCTACGTTAGACCCAACATTAAGAAAAATAGATTTAGCGGATGTTGGCGAGACAATTCTTGCAGATACCGTTGGTTTTATTCGTCACTTACCACATGACTTGGTTGCGGCGTTTAAAGCAACGTTAACGGAAACGAGAGAAGCTGACCTTCAACTTCATGTGATTGATGTTGCTGATCCTAGACGTAGTGACAATATCTTCCAAGTTGAAGAAGTGTTAAGGGAGATTGAAGCGGACGATATTCCTCAATTACTTGTTTTTAACAAAATTGATTTATTAAAAGACGCTGAGCCACACATTGAGCGAAACGATGAAGGCAAGCCGGTATCCGTTTGGTTAACTGCTCAAAAAGCCCAAGGCCTAGAGCTTATTCAACAAGCAATGTCAGAGTTGCTTGGTCTTGCAATGTGGGATGTAGAGCTTATTCTACCGCCACAAGAAGGTAAACTAAGAGCAGAGTTGTATCAGCTCAACGGAATCTTGGATGAGAAAATAGACGAAAATGGTCATTTTGTTTTAAGCGTGCGTATTAGCAAAATAGACCAGCAACGTTTGAATAAACAAATGGGCTATGGCATTGAAAAATGGCAAAGTAGCCACTAAATAGACAGACAGTGCAGTTTGTTTGCAGTATTGACTCAATTTCATAGAGTTATGCAAACGACTTTGCTAAATTAAACAGTAACTTTTCTGAATGAAACTGGAGTAACTTATGGCCTGGAATGAGCCGGGAAATAATAATAACGATCCGTGGAAAAATCGCGGCGGCAAAGATCAGGGGCCACCTGACTTGGACGAGTTATTTAAAGATTTAGGCAATCGATTTAATGGTTTATTTGGCGGCAAGCCGAGTAAAGAAGGTAAAGGACCTGGCGGCATTGGTATTTCTATAGTACTTGTTGTTGCATTTGTTATTTGGTTCTTATCGGGTTGGTATACATTACGCGAAGCAGAAAGCGGTGTGGTATTGAGATTTGGTGAATACACTGAATTAAAAGAGCCAGGTCTTCGTTTTAACCCAACGTTTATTGACAAGGTTATTCCAGTTGATATTCAAACGGTTCGTACAATTCCTGCATCAGGTTTCATGCTGACTCAAGATGAGAACGTGGTTCAAGTTGAAATGGAAGTACAGTACCGAGTACTAGATCCAAAGAACTATTTATTCTCTGTTCCAGATCCAACAAACAGCTTACGTCAGGCGACTGACAGTGCATTGCGTTCGGTTATTGGTAACTCTCGAATGGATGACATTTTAACATCTGGTCGTGAAATTGTTCGTCAAAGCACGCGTGAAGAATTGGAAGCAATTATTGAACCTTACAAGTTAGGTTTAGCAATTGTTGATGTTAACTTCAAAGACGCACGTCCTCCTGAGCAAGTTAAAGATGCGTTTGATGATGCTATCGCCGCCCGAGAAGATGAAGTTCGTTATGTTAACGAAGCAAAAGCTTACGCAAGTGAAGTTGAGCCTCGTGCTCGTGGCCAAGTTAACCGTATGGTTCAAGAAGCGACAGCTTACAAACAAGGCAAGATCTTAGCGTCACAAGGTCAAGTAGCTAAGTTTGACCAACTACTGCCTGAATATAAAGCAGCGCCAGAAGTAACGCGCCAACGTTTATATTTAGAAACGATGGAACAAGTATTATCAAATACATCAAAAGTGTTAGTTGATACTAAAGGTAATGGCAACATGATGTACTTACCTCTAGACAAAATCATGCAGCAGCAAGGTGTTTTACCAGCCACTGGTCAACGCCCAGCAACAGATTACAATACAGGCTCAGGTCAAACGACACAGCCGACACAAAGCAATCGCCCAAGTCGTGGTGACCGCTTTAATGATGGGAGAAACTAAGCATGAAAACATTTAGTATGATTTTAATCGTCGTGTTTGCATTCATGACGTTCTCCTCGCTATTCGTTGTTAACGAAGGCCAAAGAAGTATTGTAATACAGTTTGGTAAAGTTAAACGTGATGACGCTGGTGCGCCAGTCGTTAACGAACCAGGTTTGCACTTTAAACTTCCTTTAGTTGAAAAAGTAAAAACCCTTGATGCTCGTATTCAAACACTTGATGGTGAGCCAGATCGCTTTGTAACAGTAGAGAAAAAAGACTTAATAGTTGACTCATTTGTTAAATGGCGCATATCTGACTTTGCTAAGTTCTATCTATCAACTGGTGGCAACAAGCTAAACGCTGAGACGCTATTAGAACAGAAAGTTAATAACGGTCTTCGTACTGCTTTTGGTTCTAGAACCATTAAAGAGATTGTTTCTGGCGAGCGCCAAGAGTTAATGCAGCAAGCTATTCAAGCTGCAAAAAGCTCAAGCGACTTAGGTATTGAAGTATTAGATGTTCGAGTGAAGCAAATTAACTTACCAGTAAGGGTAAGTAATTCAATATTCGAACGTATGCGTACCGAACGTCAAGAAGTAGCGAAAGCTCACCGTTCAGAAGGTCGTGAGAAAGCGGAAATCATTCGTGCAGATGTTGATGCAAGAATTACCGTTATGCTTGCTGAAGCTGAGCGTGAAGCCCAAACTCTTCGTGGTGAAGGTGACGCATTGGCTGCTAAAGTATACGCAGATGCATTTAACAAGAACCCAGAGTTCTTCGCATTTGTTCGTAGTTTAGAAGCCTACAAAAATAGCTTTAATAGCAAAAATGATATTTTGGTTATTCAACCAGACAGTGAATTCTTCCGTTACATGAAGAGTACGTCAGGTAAATAATCTGTCTTTAATTAGATAAAATATAAAGGGCTCTTAGGGGCCCTTTGTTGTTTTAGAGGTGCAATATGGATATCGATTGGTTTGTGGTTATCGCGATGGTTTTGATAGTAGAAGGCATGATGCCACTGCTGTTTCCCAAAACATGGCGAAGTTACATTCAAAAATTATCTAAGGAACCGATTGGGGTAATTCGCCAAGTTGGTCTAGTGTTATTCACTATTGGGCTTCTTTTGCTTTGGTTTCGATAGATATTTTTAATCGTTAAAACAGGCATCTAGCAGTTTTTATTCTAATTTTTCGATAAAGCGGGTGATCTTTACACCACTTTTTTGGTAGAATCCCCGCCTAATTTTTTCTGAGTGAATTAAATATGGGCAAAAACGTTGTTGTTTTAGGCACCCAATGGGGTGACGAAGGTAAAGGTAAGGTTGTAGACCTGCTGACAGATAAGGCTTCTTATGTGGTCCGCTATCAAGGTGGTCACAATGCTGGCCATACTCTAGTTATCAACGGTGAAAAAACCGTTCTTCACTTAATACCATCTGGCGTATTACGCGATGGCGTTAAATGTATCATTGGTAATGGCGTTGTTCTATCTCCAGAAGCGTTATTAAAAGAAATGAAGATGCTCGAAGATCGTGGCGTTCCTGTAAAAGAACGTTTATTAATCTCTGAAGCATGTCCGTTAATTCTTCCTTACCACATTGCATTAGACCAAGCTCGTGAAATCAAGCGTGGCAATAAAGCAATTGGTACTACCGGTCGTGGTATCGGTCCTGCGTATGAAGATAAAGTGGCTCGTCGCGGTTTACGCGTAGGTGACTTATTCAATCCTGAATTATTCGCAGAAAAATTAAAAGAAGTTTTAGAATTCCACAACTTTGCACTAGTAAACTATTACGGTGTTGAAGCGGTAGATTTCGATAAAACATACAATGACGCAATGGCTGTAGCAGATATGCTAAAAGCAATGGTTGTTGATGTAACAGACTTACTTGATAAGACTCGTCTTGCTGGCGAATCAATCTTATTTGAAGGTGCACAGGGCACGCTACTTGATATTGACCACGGTACATATCCTTATGTAACTTCGTCTAACACGACTGCTGGTGGTGTTGCCACTGGTGCTGGTTTTGGTCCTTGTCATATCGATTACGTTCTAGGTATCGTAAAAGCTTACACAACTCGTGTTGGTTCGGGTCCTTTTCCAACTGAATTAAACGATGAAGTAGGCCATCACTTAGGTACTAAAGGTCATGAGTTTGGTGCAACTACAGGACGTGAGCGTCGTTGTGGTTGGTTTGATGCTGTAGCAATGAAACGCGCAGTACAATTAAACTCAATTACTGGTTTTTGTTTAACTAAGCTAGACGTTCTAGACGGTCTTGAAGAAATCAAGATTTGTACTGGTTACGAATTAGCAGACGGTTCAATTGTAGATGTTCCACCTATGGCAGCAGAAGGTTATGCAAGCGCAAAACCTCTTTATGAGTCTGTACCTGGTTGGTCTGAAAACTCTTTTGGTGTTACTGAGTTTGATAAGCTTCCAAAGGCTGCTCAATCTTACATTAAACGCCTAGAAGAGATTACAGGTATCCCAATGGATATTATCTCTACTGGTCCAGACCGTAGCGAAACATTTATTTTGAGAAATCCGTTCTCTGAATAAATGCTCTATTGCACTATAACAATTAGTTACATTTTTATAGTGCCAATACCCTTCTTAAAAAGCTGTCATTCGACGGCTTTTTTTGTATGCTGACCGCTAATAATAAAAACTAAAATTAATTAGTAGGAATAAGCATGTTTAGTAGTAAAAAATTAGTGGCAGCAATCTTCGCAACGGGTCTCCTAAGTGCTTGCGGGGGAGGCTCAGACAGTGTTGAGCAGGTTGAGCTTACAGGTGGTGGGTATTCGTATTGTTCAGCGCCAGACGCCAATGCAAAACTGTTCACTTATATGAAAAACTGGTACTTCTGGAATAGAGATTTACCAACTGAGTTTGATCCAGAAGCTTATGCGGATATCTCATCAGCAATTGATTCGATGCGTGTGGCCCAAGATAAGTTTAGCTTTTCCATGTCAACTGAAGAATATGATGACTACGTAAACTCGGTCTTTTTTGGTTATGGATTTTCTCATAGTGTTAATGAAACCGAAGATGGTTTATTGATTCGTTACGTATATGAAGCGGGTACACCAGCTCAAAATGGTTTGCGCCGTGGCGATACCATGACAGAGATTAATGGTAAGCCAATGTCTGAAATTATTGCAGAAGTAAATGGCGGCTCAAAAACGCTTGGTGATTTCTTTGGACCAAATGAAGATGGGTACTCAATTGATATTAAGTTTGAAAAACCAAACGGTGATGTAAAAGAAGCGACCATTACAAAAGGCAGTATCACAGCAAATACGGTACTGGCTAAAGAAGTCAAACAGGTTACTTTAGATGAAGAAGAAAAAAATGTAGGTTACTTAGTCTTTAACTCTTTTGACTCTGTATCTGAAGAAGAGCTGAACACCGCATTTGATTCATTTTCATCAGATGGTATTGACGAGCTAGTTTTAGATTTACGTTATAATGGTGGTGGTTTAATTCGTGTGGCGAACCAGTTAAGTAGTCAAATTGCAGGTGACGCAGTCATTGACGAAACCTTTGTTCAATATCGCTACAACAATAAACAAAGTGCCAACAACCAAACCGTTCCTTTCAGCTTGGGGCAAGGCGTTGAGAAAATGAATCTTGACCGAGTGGTTGTTTTGACATCTGAAGGCAGTTGTTCATCAAGTGAGCTTGTTATTAACTCACTTAAGCCATTCATCGAAGTGGTTACCGTAGGTAATCAAACCTGTGGCAAACCAGTGGGTATGAGCCCGACAGAAATATGTGACGACGTTGTATTTGCTATTAACTTTGACTCTGTAAATGCTGCAGGCGAAGGTGAGTACTACGATGGATTAGAAGTTGACTGCCAAGTTGACGAAGTGGTTACGGGAGATTGGGGCGTTGATACGGACCCAATGTACGCTGAAGGAATTAATTACCTTAAAACAGGTTCATGTAGTAACGGGACACAGAAACATGGACTAGTTACGGCTCAAAGCTCCGCGACGGAGAAGAAAGCGAAGCAAAAAATTGATTGGACAAAAGGCCCAATAAAGGCACAAAACCTTTTATAATGGCCTAGTAATTGCTTTGGAACTGAGTACTAGTATTCAGTTCCATTGTCTTTCTTGAAGGTTATTATGAAAGTATTTAATTATCTGCTCGTTACACTTTCCTCCCTAGCCCTACTGGCTTGTTCGCTTTTTAGCGCACGTTTATATGCAGCAAATGATGAACCCCTACAAGCCGTACAAATATACACACAAGATGAGTTGCTTGATTTAATAAAACAAAACAAGCACTTAGATAGAGTTAAAGCAGATAGGTGCCAGCTAACTCGAGACATAGAAGACAGAGCTGTAAAGCTTCACTTGCCAAGTTATGAGTTTTTATATGGCGACATGTTAGCTTGGGGTGTATGTGTAGAACAAAATGCTGAACTCGGTATGTATTATATTCGCGAGTCGGCAAAACAAGGCCTCGTTGCGGCCATCGAACAGCTTGGGCGTTATTACCACGTTGGACGTTTTGTACAAAAAGATTCAGAAAAGGCATACACCTATATTTTGCGCGCCGCAGAACTGGGTAATTTACAAGCTCAATTGCGCTTAATCGATTTGCAACTAGCAGGTGTTGGCAGCCCCTATGATTTTGAAAACGCATACCGTTGGCTTCATCACGCCATTATTGCCGATGAAAAGTTACATAGCAAAGCCACTAGGCAGTTGAAAAAACTAGAAAAACTGATGCACCCTAAATCAGTAAAAGCCGCAAAAGCTCAATGAGTTAGTTATTAAATACACAAATATCATCATATTTAATAAAAGTTTCGAACATTAATTTGCTCAGTTGGTATACTAATGAGGACGGCGCAAACGCGGCGTCTTTTATTACAACTGAAAAAAGTGAACATTAATGCCAAAAAAGACCCGAATTATGCTCGGGAGAAAGAAAAGTATTCTACCCCTATTGCCAGCCGCGAATTTATCCTCGACGCGATTAAGCAGGCCGATAAGCCCCTAACATTTAATGAATTAATCAAAGTTTGTTCAATTTCAGATGAAGAACTCATTGTCGCACTTAAGCGCCGACTACGAGCGATGGAAAATGCCGGACAACTTATCTTTAATAAATTTAAGAAATACGCCATTCCTGACGAGAAAGAAATCGTTAAAGGAAAAGTATTAGGCCATAGGGACGGATTTGGTTTTCTTCAGCCAGACGGCAAAGTATCCGGTAAAAATGACTGGTACATCAGTCACAGCCAAATGCGTGGCTTACTGCACGGTGACTACGTATTAGCGCAGCCAATTGGCGAATACAAAGGTAAAACTGAAGCACGAATTACAAATATTATTGAAGGTCGTTCTGCACCTATCATTGGCCGCTGTTTCGTGGAAATGGGCGTTGCCGTTGTGATCCCAGACGACAGTCGAATTAAACAAGAGATCTTGATTGAGAAAGGTCAAGAGAATGGTGCTCGTCACGGTCAAATGGTGATTGTTGACCTTATTGAGCGACCAAGTAAACGCAGCAATGCCATAGGTAAAATCTCTGAAGTGTTAGGTGACCATATGGCACCAGGCATGGAAGTTGATATTGCACTTCGAAACCACGATATCCCTTTCCAGTGGTCAGCAAGCATTGATAAATACGTTTCTAAATTATCTTCTGAAGTATTAGAAAAAGACAAAGCGGGCCGAGTTGATCTTAGAGAAATGCCACTCATTACCATAGATGGTGAAGACTCAAGAGACTTTGATGATGCCGTTTTTTGTAAGCCTAAATCAACAGGCGGTTGGACACTCTATGTTGCCATTGCTGATGTTTCCCATTACGTAAAACATAACTCAGATTTAGACAAAGAAGCTATTGAACGAGGAAATTCAGTTTATTTCCCATCAAAAGTAATTCCAATGCTACCTGAAGCACTATCCAATGGATTATGTTCATTAAACCCGCAAACAGACAGATTGTGTTTAGTGGCTGAAATGGATATTGACGCATCGGGTAAATTAAAAGAGCACACCTTTTACGAAGCCGTGATGCACTCACATGCTCGCTTAACTTACACTAAAGTTTCAGCTATGCTGAAGGGTGACAAAGAACTTCAAGAACGTTATCAGCATGTATGGCCACACGTTCAAGATTTAAATAATCTTTATAAAGCGCTTAAGTTGGTTCGTGCCGAACGCGGTGCATTTGAGTTTGATACTATCGAACCTAAGTTCATATTTAATGCACAGCAAAAGATTGACCACGTTGAAGTGGTTGAACGAAATGACGCGCATAAAATTATTGAAGAATGCATGATCATGGCAAACGTGGCTGCCGCTCAATTTATTGAAGGCAATGATGGCCATGCTTTATTCCGCGTACATGACAAACCAGACCCTAGCAAGCTAGCAACATTTAGAGCATTTTTAAGTGAATTGGGTGGCGAACTGACCTTTAGTGATGAGCCAACACCTAAAGAGTTAAGCAGTCAGGTTAATCAGTATTTATCGCGTCCAGATGGTGAGTTAATTCAAACCATGATGATTAGGAGTATGCGCCAAGCCGTATATCAGCCAGATAATATTGGTCACTTTGGATTGGCACTTGAAGGTTATGCGCATTTCACCTCGCCTATTCGTCGCTATCCAGACTTAATTGTTCATCGCGCAATTAAAGCCATAGTGAAGAAAAAAGGTCAGAGCACTTCAGGCCATTATGCTTATACAGAAGATGAACTAGAACAACTTGGTGAGCAGTGTTCAATGACTGAACGCCGTGCCGACGACGCGACAAGAGACGTGGAGTCATGGCTTAAGTGTGAGTTTATGCAAGACCATATCGATAGAGAGTACGAGGGCGTTATTGCCTCTGTAACTTCTTTTGGACTATTTGTTCGCTTGGTAGATTTGCATATAGAAGGTTTAGTTCACATTACCGCGTTAGGTAAAGATTACTTTAACTTTAGCCCTGAAAGAAACGCCTTAATTGGTGAAAATAGCCGACAGGTATATCGCTTAGGTGATGCCATTGAAGTCAAAGTTGTGTCTGTGAATCTAGAAGATAAGCAGATTGATTTTGAATTAGTAGGTGTCAGCGGTGGCAAACGCAGAAGCACAAATGCTGGTTCTAGTCGTTCTAAAAAGCCAAGTGTGCGAGAACAGTTAAAGAGTGGCAAGTTAACGTCAAAATCAAAGTCTGAAAAGGAAGGTTCGGATTCAAAGGGTAAGCGTAAAGAAAAATCCAAACCAAGTGCTAAGCGTAAGCCTAAAAAAGATGAAACAGCGGCTAAGGGAAAACGCAAACCTAAGAAAAAACCTAAGTCTAGAGCGGCAAAACGTATTGCCAAGAAAAAAAGTGATTAGAGAAAGATATGAGTTCTGAAATAGCCTATGGCATCCATTCTTTAACGGCCATCATTGAACACGAGCCGGAAAGAATTATTGAGTTATTTGTCCTTAAAGGACGAGAAGACGATCGTATGAAACCGATTTTAGAGCAAGCTTATTCATTAGGCTTCTCGGTACAGTACACGTCAAGAAAAACACTAGACGACAAATGTGATGGTGAGCAACATCAAGGTGTTGTAGCAAGAGTTCGCCCAGCTAAACAGCGTGATGAAGGTGATTTAAAGCAATGGCTTCAAAGTGTGGAGAATAGAGATAAGCCTCCATTCTTATTAGTTTTAGATGGCGTAACTGATCCTCACAATTTAGGTGCAGTTTTACGTACAGCAGACGCCGCTGGCATCGACGGTGTTATTGTCCCTAAAGACAGATCTGCAAAGCTAAATGGCACCGCTAGAAAAGTTGCCTGTGGCGCTGCCGAAGTCATGCCACTATTTGTTGTTACTAACTTGGCAAGAAGCTTAAAAATACTTCAAGACAATAACGTTTGGATTATTGGTACCGCCGGCGAAGCAACGGCGGATGTTTTTGAAATGAAGTTTTCAGGACCATTAGCCATTGTTATGGGCGCTGAAGGCACAGGAATGCGCAGGTTAACACGTGAAAATTGTGATGAATTAGTCAAAATTCCTATGGCTGGTTCAGTTTCTAGTTTAAATGTGTCTGTAGCAACGGGTGTCATTTTGTATGAAGCGGTTCGTCAAAGAAACTCGATAATTTGCAATTAAATATGCTCAACCTTGGTCTATAATAATAGTCAAAGATTGAGCATTTATTTAGGGTCGTATTTTGAAGTTATCTAAACTCTTTTCCACACTCATTTTATTGTTTTTATCTATTTCAGTTCAAGTATCAGCAGATGATCCTGAAGTTGAATTAGATGAAGATGGTAATCCAATTGTAAAATTAGACGAAGCGCCTGAATGGGTGTTAGTCGATGGACAAGGCGATACAGTTTCATCAGCAACCTTAGCTGAAAAACCTTACGTACTTCATTTTTGGGCAACATGGTGTCCCTACTGTAAACGCTTTCAGCCTGGTTTGGACTATATAGCGGCAGATTATATTGAAAGTGGCATTCCTACTTATGCGGTTAGTTGGTGGGAAAATCCAGGCGCAAAACCAGTCAAAGAAATGGAAAGTAGAGGTTTAATGTTTCCCGTTTTGTTGGAAGGTGATGCCGTAGCAAAAGCCTTTGGTGTAATTGGTACACCAACCACAATTTTTGTTAGCCACGAAGGCGAGATAATCTACAGACATACCGGCTTTGATCCAAACGATCCAGAGTTGAGAGTAGCTTACGAGCAGCTAAAAGCGGACTTTGAAGCACCCCCAAAACCCGAGTCTGAAGACGGTGAAGATGATGATTCAGAGTAACTTCAATAAAACCGTTCAAATTTCCTTCAATTAACTTGTGTAACGCGCAAAAATCCTTATAATTGCGCGCCCAAATCAGCTATTACTAATTTTGTTCCTTGCCTTTGTTCAAGTTTGGCTGAGCTTGTCGATGAGGCTACTAATCCATAAGGAATCTAACGATGCGTCATTACGAAATCGTTTTTATGGTTCACCCTGACCAGAGTGAACAAGTTACTGGTATGATCGAGCGTTATACTGGTTCTATCACTGAAGCAAATGGTACTATCCACCGTCTTGAAGACTGGGGTCGTCGCCAACTAGCTTATCCAATTGAGAAACTTCACAAAGCGCACTATGTTCTTATGAACGTTGAAGCGACTAGCGAAGTTATTGCTGAATTAGAAGAGACTTTCCGTTACAACGATGCTGTTTTACGTAGCTTGACTATCCGTAAAGACGCTGCTGTTACTGAAGCTTCTCCTTTAGTAAAAGAAGAGAAAAAAGAACAAGCTGCTTAATTTAGGGAGTTAGCTTAGGTGTTTAATCAGTTGGTTTTAACCGGCCAAGTTTGCAAGTCACCCAAGTTTACAACCAGCCCTGCAGGTGTGATTCATGGTCAGTTTTCAATTGAGCATAAATCAATACAACAGGAAGATGGATTTAATCGCAATGCGTATGTCCGGCTTCATGTAGTAACTTGTGGTGAGCAACAGCAGCAGTTAATCAAAAATTTTATTGTAGGTGATGAAGTTCAAGTGTCTGGTTTTTTAAACCGACATGAAAGCAAAAACGGCCAAGCCATTATTGCCATTCACGCCCAACATATAGAAAGACTCAATTAGGAGAATACTAATGGCACGTTATTTCAGACGTCGTAAAGTATGCCGTTTCAAAGCAGATGGCGTAAAAGAGATCGATTATAAAGATCTAGCAACTCTACGTAACTATGTTACAGAGAGCGGTAAAATTGTACCTAGCCGTATTACTGGCACAAGTGCAAAGTATCAACGCCAACTAGCTCGTGCAATCAAACGCGCGCGTTTCTTAGCATTGCTACCATACACAGACTTACATCAATAAGATTGGTAATTAAGAGGTTTAATACTTATGAACGTAATCCTTTTAGACAAAGTTGCCAACTTAGGTTCACTTGGTGACAATGTTAACGTTAAATCGGGTTTTGCTCGTAACTTCCTTTTCCCTCAAGGAAAAGCAGTTCCAGCAAACAAAGCAAATTTAGAAATGTTCGAAGCACGTCGCGCTGAATTAGAAGCGAAAGTTGCTGAAGAACTAGCTGCTGCACAAGCACGCGCTGAGAAACTTAATGCATTAGCAGCAATCACTATTGCTTCTAAAGCTGGTGACGAAGGCAAATTGTTTGGTTCAATTGGCACACGTGACATCGCTATCGCGATCACTGAAGCTGGTGTTGAAGTAGCTAAAGCTGAAGTTAAAATGCCTGAAGGTGCAATCCGTGAAATCGGTGAATTTGAACTTGCAGTTCAATTGCACGCAGAAGTAATGGCCAACGTTAAAGTTGCAGTTATTGCTGAAGCATAATTAGAAAGATTTATCTTTTTAATACAAAACACCGCCTAGTGCGGTGTTTTTTTTTGCCTAGAACTCATGATTAGAAATAACACCAAACCAAAGATGTCAGATATTTTTACAAGCCCTGGCTGCCAAATCGTATCTATCTGTTTCTAAAGGTATAATATCGTGGTTCATTTTTTGCTTGTATAAGATAAACGTCTTAATTTTTATCAATGAGAGCTAAAAAATTCCATGAATATATTTAAGAAACTTTCCCTAATAGGGCTACTATCAACGACAATATTTACTGCTTCTAATGCACATGCTGAATTAATTTACTGGGCTGACTGGGAGTCGGGAACTGTTGATCCAACAATCAATAGAATCACTGAAGTTAACGGTACTATGACAACGTCTACATCAGTGATTGACGTAAGTTACGCTAACTCTCAGGGCATTCACTTTCTTCAAACAGGTACAGGTGTTGATTACTTTAATAGCATTCAAGACCCATCTATTTCGCCATATACAAGTGCGTTAGTAGACAACACACCAACGGCGTCAGAGATGATTGCTCTGAATCGTCAAGGAAGCCAAACATTAAATTTTTCTGAGTCTGTTGCAAACTTAGTTTTTTCTTATGTTAGTTTAAATTTGAATGGATACGCTTTTGACCAAGACTTCGACATTTTGTCTTACGGCGGGTTAGATGGTAATGCCAATGGGTACTTCGGTGCGGGCTCATCGTATAAACAAGTTATAGATCTTGGCAATGGCGACTTTGAATACCGTTTACTTGGAACAGGTGAACCACATGGAACAATCCAATTTACAGGTTCTTTTACGGACGTTTCGTGGAGAAGCTTAAGCGATGAAACTTGGAATGGCTTTACTGTTGGAATTCAAGGTACATCGGAAGAAGTATTTAATGAAGTGCCAGAACCTTCGTCAATTGCACTGTTTGGTTTAGGTTTACTAGCGTTAACAAGAAAAACATTGAAAATACGTAGTTAACTTATTACTAAATAAAGAAAAGGCCTTTTTAAGGTCTTTTTTTTTGCCTGTTTAAACCTTTTTTGGTTTGATGGTTACTAAAGCTATAACAAACAAAAATAATGACAAATATATAGTGAGCATAGGACCGTGACTGGAAATGTAATTCAACCTGCAGCGTTTAAGCAACGTCAAAACAATGCTGATGATGAGCAAGGTTGGATAGAGCAATTAAAGCAGGGCAAACAAACTGCGTTAAAGCCACTTTACGACAAGTATGGTAAACAGGTTTATGCGCTGTGTTACAGGCTCTCTGGTGACGCGGAATTAGCGGAAGACATATGCCAAGAGGTGTTTGTGCAGGTTTGGAAAAAAATCGGAAACTTCCAAGGTGATAGTCAATTTAGCACTTGGCTTTATTCTGTTACGAGTTTCCAAGCGATAAATTATATGCGTAAACAAAAACGTTGGTGGCAAAGTTGGTTTGTTGATAAAGACAGCACGTCAGGTGAAGCCATGGTTGACACTATTCCAACAAATGACGAGCAACATGATTTTGCTTTATTTAGAAGTGGGTTGGACAAACATATCGCCAATTTACCGCAGCAAGCTCGTATTGTATTTGTTTTGTTTGCCATTGAAGGTTGGCGTCATGAAGAAATATCAAAAGAATTAAATATTGCGGTAGGGTCGAGCAAAGCTCAGTATCACAGAGCGAAAAAGCTATTAAAAGAGGCCTTAACGTTAGAAGAACAAAATAGAGGAGTGGTTGCCTAATGAATTATTCAAGCAATGAGCAAGCTCTTGAGCAAGCAATCAACGACTTACCTAAAGAGTTAGAGCCGAGTCGCGATCTTTGGGCTGGTATAGAGCAAGCCGTAGCTAAAACTGAGCAAGAACACGCAAAGCCTACGATTTACTCAAATTGGAAAAGTATAGCAGCAGCATTTTTACCGATTGCTTTTTTAGCGGGCTTTTACATTAATGGCTCCAATCCAAATACAGACACCATGCCATGGTTAGAGCCCGTAACGGCCAGTTTTGAGCTGCAAAAACAACAGCTTTTAAAAAGAGTGAGTGACCACCCTCAAATAACAAATAACTGGCAACAGTCTTTAAAAGAGTTAGAGCAGGCTGAGCAATCACTAAAGCAAGCATTGAAGTCGCAGCCTGGTGACCCAGCATTGATGAAAATGTTAACGCATGTATATCAACGACAGCTCGATATTATTGCGAAAAGTCATCAACCTAAATATATTCAAATTTAACAGAGTAGGAATAATTGTAATGAATTTAACTAAGAGTCTACTGAAATTTAGCTTATTAAGCGTCATTGTTTTTTCTTCTGCAACTTTGAGGGCAGGCGAGAAAATAGATGAAACACTTACCGCAAAAGCGGATGGTCGAGTATCCATTGATGTTATGACGGGTGTTGTCACTATTAAAAGTTGGGACAAAAACGAAGTAAGAGTGGTTGGTGAATTAGATGACCAAGCTGACGGTTATCAATTTGAAAGCAACAGCAATAGGGTCATTTTTAAAGTGGAAATGCCAGAACAACGCTGGGGTAACTGGAAAGATTCTAGTGCTGCACTTACGTTTTATGTCCCTAAGCAAAGTGACCTAAGGTTTGAAGGGGTAAATGTTTCAATTGACGTAGAAGGCATCGTTGGCAGCTCACGTATTAATACCGTTAACGGAAATATTAGCGCATCGGACCTTAAAAAGAGAATTAACCTTGAAACCGTCAATGGCCGAATTAAAAGCCGAGATTTAGATGGTGCTATCACGTTAAGTACTGTTAATGGCAAAGTTGATGACAAAAACAGCCAAGGCGAAATGGAAGTCAGCACAGTAAACGGCGATATTAATATTGAAACTACCGCTCAAGATTTGTCCATCGACAACGTGAATGGCGATATGAACTTAATGTTGAGAGGGGTTCCTGACGCTGAAATTAACACTGTTAATGGCGATGTGAAACTAGATTATAGCTACGATAAAAAAGGCAAAGTTTATATTTCTACGGTGGGTGGAGAGGTTGACCTTTATGTTCCTGCAAGTATTTCTGGTAGGTTTCAAATAGAGACTCATACTGGTGGTGATATCGTAAATAAACTAACAAGCAAGCAGTCAAAGAAAAACAGATATGGACCAGGTGAATCATTAGAATTCGAAACCGCAGGTGCACTTATAAAGTTTGATATGAATACAGTGAATGGTGATATTAGTATCCTTAAAAAGGACTAATTGGCAATAAAGCCTCTGTCAATTACCAACAAAGCTGATACAAAAGATAAATAAACCACAAGACCAAAAATCTTGTGGTTTATTGTTATTGCGGTTAGTTACTATTACCCATAAAATGTCAGTTCATTACATTTTCAAATGTACTCAAATATTTAAATATTAGGTCTGGCAATACATGGCAAAGTCTTCTTATAAACCAAGTAGAGAGCAAAAAGAGCAAGTTGATTCTCTAAAGTTACCACCACATTCAATTGAGGCGGAACAATCTGTACTTGGTGGTCTGATGCTAGACAATAATGCGTGGGATCGGGTAGCTGAAAAAGTTGTTAAAGACGACTTTTATTTACGTCAGCACAAAGCCATTTTTAACGCCATGGCGGGACTAGTATTACAAAATAACCCTATCGACTTAATTACGGTTTCCGAAGCATTAGAAAAAGACAAACTATTAGAAGGTGTTGGCGGTTTTGCTTACTTAGGTGAAATAGCGAAAAACACACCAAGTGCTGCAAACATTGTTGCTTATGCCGAGATTGTAAGAGAACGAGCTGTAGTAAGAGAGTTAATAGGCACGGCAAATGAAGTTGCTGACGCATGTTACAACCCTGAAGGTCGAAGCAGTGAAGAACTGTTAGATTTTGCAGAGTCAAAGGTATTCAAAATTGCTGAGCAACGAGAGAACGCCAATGAAGGACCAAAAGATCTAAATTCTATTTTGAGTTCTACCGTTGACCGAATTGAAGAGTTAATGCGCAGTGATAACAACGGTATAACGGGCTTAACGAGCGGTTTCTCTGACCTCGACAAAATGACCAGTGGTTTTCAAAACTCAGACCTTATTATAGTTGCCGCTCGTCCATCAATGGGTAAAACAACGTTCGCCATGAACTTGGTGGAGACTGCCGCGCTAACATCTGACTACCCAGCATTAGTATTCAGCTTAGAGATGCCAGCCGATTCAATCATGATGAGAATGCTTGCCTCATTAGGCCGTATTGATCAAACTAAAGTAAGAACCGGTAACTTAGATGATGACGATTGGGCTCGCTTAGCAAGTACGCTTGGGATAATGCAGGAAAGCGGTAAGCTATACATAGATGACTCATCTGGCCTTACGCCAACTGAAGTGAGATCTCGCGCAAGACGTATTGCTCGTGAGCACGGTGGTTTGTCCATGATCATGATTGATTACCTTCAGCTAATGCGCTCTCCAGAGTATAAAGACAACCGTACATTAGAAATCGCCGATATCTCCGCGTCATTAAAAGCACTCGCAAAAGAATTAAACATTCCTATTATTGCACTAGCTCAGCTTAACCGTGGACTAGAACAACGTGCAGACAAACGTCCGGTAAACTCAGATTTAAGGGAATCAGGCTCAATTGAGCAAGATGCTGACTTAATTATGTTTATCTACAGAGACGAGGTTTATCACGAAGACTCGGCCGACAAAGGTACCGCGGAAATTATTATTGGTAAGCACCGTAACGGTCCTATAGGTCGTATTAGACTAACCACCCAACTTCATTATTCAAGATTTGATAACTACGCTGGTAATGCCATCATCGAGGATTAATCCAAAAACATGAAAATTGCAGTTGCTGAAATAAATTTAGAATCGTTACAACATAATTTACTCGTTGTTAAGCGTAATGCCCCAAACAGTAAAATTTTGGCAATGTTAAAAGCAAATGCATATGGCCACGGCACCACTGAAATTGCAAAAAGCCTCCATCAAGCCGACGCCTTTGGTGTTGCCAGACTTTCCGAAGCTGTCGCACTAAGAGCGGCGGGTATTACCAAACCAATAGTTTTGCTTGAAGGCTTTTTTGAAGCTGATGAATTACAAATTATTTCTAACCTTGGTTTAGATACGGTTCTTCATACGGAGCAACAGTTTGATGATTTTATGGCGGCCGACATACCACGCTCGGTGAGAGTTTGGTTAAAGGTTGATACCGGCATGCATCGACTAGGTTTACCTCCTGAGACGTTTCCTGCGATAAGAGAAAAAATATCTAGGCACAAGAATATCTTAGGTGAGCCTATTTTAATGAGCCACTTTGGTTGCGCCGACGACGTCACACACTCGTTAAATGATTATCAATTTTCGGTATTTGAAGAGCTACAAAATCACCATAAAGGTGAATGCTCTTTTGCAAACTCGGCTGCCATATTGTCTATTAAAAATAGTCATCATCAATGGGTTCGCCCAGGCATCATGCTTTATGGCGTATCGCCAGTGAATAATACAAGTGCCTCAAATTATGAATTAAAACCAGTGATGACACTAAAGTCGAGCATCATTGCGATTCGAGAAGTAAAAAAGGGCAAAGTGTTGGATATGGTGCCACTTGGGTTGCAAAAGAAGACACGCGTTTAGCTGTGATAGCCATAGGATATGGCGATGGTTATCCTAGGAATGCAGAAAACGGCACTCCTATTTTAGTTAACGGCGTAAAATATCCATTATCAGGAAGAGTATCAATGGATATGATCTCAATTGATATTGGTAATGAAAAAACAATAAACGTGGGTGACGAAGCAATTCTTTGGGGCGAAAATTTGCCTTTAGAAACAATTGCAGACTATGCTAAAACAGTCCCTTATGAATTGTTATGTGGAGTTACAGGGCGAGTAGAAAAACGCTTCTCTCGGGTAAAAAATGAATTTAACAATAGATCATGAACAACTACTAGACTCATTAACAATTGGCATAATTGTATTTAATAACGAGTTTAAAATAGAATATGCAAATCAAACCTGTATTAACTGGCTTGGTCTCACTAGTGATCTTGAAACCTCTAATCTTATCACCGACCCGTTTTGGACTATTGTAGATAAACACGGAGACTTACTGGCTACAGAAGAGTTTCCCGCAGTTGTTGTTGCTCGAACACAAAAGCCACTGTGCAATTATGAAATTGGGGTTCTGAATCACACAACCAACGTTTACTCATGGTTTTTATGTAACGCTTACATAGAAAAAAGCACGAAAACGCAGTTAGATAATTACGTTCTCACGTTTACAAACATCTCTGACCAAAAAGAAATTATCCCATTTAAAGACATTGTCGCAAAAGCGAATGATGCCGTCATAATTAGCCAAGCTGTTGATACTAAAGGCGCTGGGCCCGAAATTGTATACGTTAATGAAGCATTTAGTAAATTAACGGGGTATAGCAGTACAGAAGTTATAGGCAAAACGCCCTCCATACTTAGTGGTGAAAAAACCAGCCCGATCACCACTAAAAAAATAATGGATCATCTAACTCAGTTTTTACCTGTTAGAGAGGAAGTCATCAATTACAAAAAAGATGGCAAACCTTATTGGGTCGACCTAAATATTGTTCCACTCAAAAATAGTAAAGGTATTGTTACTCATTATGCCTCGATTGAACGTGATATTACGGAAATTAAAGATAAAACACTCAACTTAGAAAAGTTAGCGAAAACAGACACGCTGACTGAGGCTTTGAATCGCAGAGGATTAAACTCTGACGGCTGTAAAGCTATTGAGTCGGCATACGAGTCTGGACGTTCTTTTATTGTGGCCATGATGGATATTGATCATTTTAAAACTATTAATGACACTTTTGGACATGATGTTGGAGATGTTGTACTCAAACACTTGACTGATTTATTAAAAGAAAATTTACGAGCTAGAGATATCGTGGCTCGCATTGGAGGTGAAGAGTTTGTCATTATTTTAGAAGGTGATCCACCGCCTATTTTAATCAAAAAAGTTGAATTTTTGAGACAAATAATTGAAGACAGTGCTTTCAGTGTTAGCTCTGATATTGAATTTAAGCTTACCTGCAGCTTTGGCATAGCACAAAGCGACTTCACCACAAGAACCATCAATGAGTTATTAAAACAAGCCGATATAGCGCTCTATAAATCTAAATCGAATGGCCGTAATCAAGTAACCGTTTACAGTCCCAGTTAACCTTGGCATTATCTTAATTCAGTAAAATAAAACGACGTACTCAATAGTGACTCTCACCTTTTATATAACAGACTCGTTATGAACAAATTTATAGCGCCAGAATACTTATTTGACGGCAATCGTTTAATTCAAAATTCAGTATTAGAAATTCAAAACGGTTGCGTTTATGAGATACATCATAATACCTTGCTATCTGACTTCCCAACGGCAATATCCTTAAATGGTATTCTTTCACCTGGTTTTATAGATTTACAGGTTAATGGTGGGGGCGCGGTTTTATTTAACGATGATCCTAGCATTCATGGCTTGCAGCGTATTGTGAATGCTCACAATGTTAGTGGTACATCTCATATTCTACCAACAGTGATTACCGACAAAATTGAAGTTATGAAACAAGCTGCGGATAGTGTTTCCGCTGCTATAGAGCAAGGTTTGGCTGGTGTCTTAGGTATTCACTTTGAAGGTCCTCATATCAGTGAGCCTAAAAAGGGCGTGCATCCAGAAGTGTCTATTCGAACACTAGGTGATGCAGAGAAAAAGTTATATTCAAGATCCGACATTGGTATCAAGCTAATAACACTAGATCCCGATGCCGTCTCGCTAGAGGATATTAAGTACTTAATTGCCAACAATTGTATTGTCTCCGTTGGCCATACAAATGCATCGTACGTATCCATTAAGGCTGCGATAGATGCTGGGGCAAGTGGTTTTACTCATTTGTATAATGCAATGTCTCCGCTTACCGGAAGAGAGCCAGGTGCGGTAGGTGCGGCACTAAATAGCGAGCGTGTTTATGCTGGTATAATTTTAGATGGTTTTCATGTTGATTATGTTTCTGCAAAGTTAGCTTGGAAAATAAAAAATCAGCTAACCAATAGCTCCGCATTTCCCGATAGCTCAGAAAAGAAGACAGGTAAGCTGTATTTGGTCTCTGATGCTATGTCTTCTATAGGCAGTGACCAAACGAGCTTTAATTTATTTAATCAAACGGTATCTGTGTGCAATGGCAAGCTAACAAACGAATCCGGTACGCTGGCTGGCGCTCACTTAAACCTTCTTATGGCTGTTCAAAATACAAAACAACATTTACATCTTTCAAATGAAGCATGTTTAAAAATGGCGATAACTTACCCCGCCGAATTTATAGGCTTAGATGCAAATAAGTTCGCAGTAGTTAAAGGCAGTGAAGCAAACTTTATTCAGTTGGATGAATACTTGAACTTAATTCAACGCCATACGTATTAGTGAAAAATGAACTTACTTTAGGTTTGTTGGTCATGTAAGTAGGGCTTTTTGTAAATAGGAATTACAAATGAAATTATTATCACCTAGCATCGCTGTATTTTTACTTCTTGTTCTTTCACCAGATACTGGTGCCACAGCTATATCAACTCACTCAGTAATGAACAAACTCAATGACGCACTCAGTGACCTAGGTGGCGCGGTACCTGTGTCAGGGCATGTAGTCGTGTCATTTAATAACGTTGAAGGTGACGGTAAAAAACGCAAAGAGAAGTCAGGCCAAGTTGCGTTGATGGTTAGAGAGGATATGAATGGACTAACGACGTCATACTCAACGAACGTTTTGAAAAACATGAAGCAAGAGTCAGCGGCAAAATTAAAAGATGAAGATGCTTCAACACCGACTATTGATGCCATTAACGACTTTAGCATGAGTAATATTAATAACTTACTGTCGCCAATTGATTCACTTAATCAGCTTTTAAAATCGGCAACATTGATAAGAGTTGAGAAGTTAAAAGAACAAGTTGAAGGAGCTTCAAAGTTACACTTTACATTGCCTGTTGAAGCAATTATTACTAATAAGCGAACACGTGAATATGTAGATAAATTTGATGGAGAAATGACATTAACGGTTAAAGCTGATGGCACACCTATTGAATTACTGGCCAACTATAATGGCAGTGGAAGGGCTTATGTTGTTTTTTCTGTTAAAGCCGCAGGTACGCGACTACAAAGGTTTGATGTTGTTGGTAATAGGTTGGTAATGACAATGCGAGAGAGCTTTAGTAGTTACGACTCAACCTTTGGCAAAGGTGAAAACTCGGAAGTTCACCTATTTACACCAAAGGTCGTTGGTTTACCTAACAGGGATCACTTTACTAATACGTCGAAAGATACTTCAATATAAGCTTTGCCATGCTCAGAAGTGAAAGGAATGATTAGCGTTGAGCTTTCACATTGGTGACTAATAGTATGATTTTTACCAGACACTATAGTAGGTGTCGCCATATTAAAATCGTATCCTTTATCACCTAACATGTTTTTGGCACCACCGGTTACCATATTGGTAATTTCACCTACCATATCGGTAACTTCTTCATTTATTGTATCTGGGCGTTCCCCAAGCATTTTTTCCATAATAGATAATGCTAATGACTCTTCAAAAGTAACAGAAAGTGAGCCTTTAGTTTGAGGACTTGCCATACCTATAATGCCTGATACATCGCCTCTAGATACCTCTTCTTTTTTCATGGATGGTTTACCAGGCTCAAGCTTGGTCATTGCCATGGTCTCTAACACGTTCATTAGTGAGCTAAGAAAAGGATTAATAAACTCTACATTCATAGTAAAAAGGTTCTTTTAGTTAATTATGGGGTAAGGGTTAACTCTATAAACTTAGCTGTTAAGAACCAAAAAAGCTACCGGAATCGTTACGAATTTTTACTAGAATACATCTCTGCATCCGCTTTGATTAATAAATCATCAGGCTCTGTGCCGTGGTCAGGGTATATTGCGGAACCAATACTGATGCCAATGTTGATATTGTCACCCGAAAATTGAAATGGCTGGGAAATAGCGCTAAATATTTTATTTCGAATCGCATTTATTGTAACTAAAGAGGCCCTGTCGGTGATCAGAATGACAAATTCATCGCCGCCATAACGAGCAATAATGTCTTCTTCACGAATTTCATGTTTTAAGCGCTGAGCGACTTGGCTCAATATGCGATCACCTACTGCATGACCATATTTGTCATTAACGCTTTTAAACCCATCTAAGTCACAAAATAAAATAGCGTAGCGGTCCGTATGACGATTAGCGTTCTGGCTTAACTCGTTTAGTTTATTGGTTAAAAATAATCGGTTTGGAATATTGGTTAATGCATCGGTGTTAGCTGATTTGGCGAGTAGAGTTTCGGCTCTTTTAAACTTTGTCACGTCTTTGGCAATGACAATAATACCCACTACTTCCTGGTGTTCTTCACTGAAATGAGGCAAATAGGTGATATACAGAAAGCTTTCTTCGTTGTTCCCCTTTGGTTTTACCCAAGATTTATAATTAATAGGGAGAGCTGAAGTAAGGCACTTATTTAAATTGGGAAGAATTTTATCTTCGTAAGTTAAAGACTCAAAAATATCTTGTGGGCTTTTATTAATTAACGACTGAGCTTTATGTCCATAAAACTGAGCGTAACTATTGCTCACGTATTGGTATTTTTGGTTTTTGTCGATGTAAGCAAACAAATCAAGACTGTTTTTGAGAACAGTGTTGAAAATTTCCTGCATAAAGTTGAAAGAATCCGTATTCATAATTGCACAATTACTCCATGTATGTGTCCCCATTCTATGGATATTTATTTGAATTGCTATAACAAGTTGTAAAAAAAATGAGCTATTTTTATTAAATACACTCATTCTGTTCTTGTTTCGTGTATAATCCCGCGCCAGATAGAATCCAGTTGATCTTTAGTCGACATAATACCCTTTTTTGAGGAAGAATTGATGAGCTCAAATGCCCATAAAGGCCTGAGAAACGTAGCTATCATAGCTCACGTTGACCACGGTAAAACAACGCTTGTAGACAAACTACTAGCACAATCAGGTACGTTAGATGCGCGTACTGACCATGACGAACGTGTTATGGACTCGAATGACATCGAAAAAGAACGTGGTATCACTATTCTTGCTAAAAACACTGCAATCAACTGGAACGACTACCGTGTAAACATCGTAGACACTCCAGGACACGCCGATTTCGGTGGTGAAGTTGAACGTGTTATGTCAATGGTTGACTCTGTATTGCTTATCGTTGATGCGCAAGAAGGTCCTATGCCTCAAACGCGTTTCGTTACACAAAAAGCGTTTGCTCAAGGTCTTAAGCCAATCCTAGTTATCAACAAAATTGATAAGCCAGGCGCTCGTCCTGATTGGGTTATGGATCAAGTATTTGACCTATTTGATAACCTTGGCGCAACTGACGAACAGTTAGACTTCCAAGTTGTTTATGCTTCTGCACTTAACGGTTGGGCTTCTCATGAAGAAGGCGAAACTGGTACAGACATGACACCATTATTTGAAACAATCATTGACCAAGTGCCACCTCCGGCAGCTGACGTTGATGGTCCGTTCCAAATGCAGATTTCTCAGTTAGATTACAGCTCATACCTTGGTGTTATCGGTATCGGTCGTATTACTCGTGGTACTGTTAAGCCTAACCAACAAGTAACTATCCAAACTGCTGCTGGTACAATCCACAACGGTAAAGTAGGTAAAGTATTTGGTTACTTAGGTCTAGACCGCTACGAAGCAGAAGATGCAAGTGCCGGTGATATCATCGCGATTACTGGTCTTGGCGAATTAAAAATCTCTGACACTATTTGTTGTCCATCAGAAGTTGAAGGTCTTCCTTTACTTTCAGTTGACGAGCCTACAGTAACAATGACGTTCCAAGTAAACACGTCTCCGTTTGCTGGTAAAGAAGGTAAGTTTGTTACTTCACGTAACATCAAAGAGCGTTTGGACAAAGAATTAGTTCACAACGTTGCACTACGTGTTCAACAACTTGACGATGCTGATAAATTCAAAGTATCAGGCCGTGGTGAATTACACTTAGGTATCCTAATTGAAAACATGCGTCGTGAAGGCTTCGAGTTAGCAGTATCACGTCCAGAAGTTATCATGCGTGACGTTGATGGCGAAAAACAAGAACCATACGAAACGGTTACGATTGATGTTGAAGAACAGCATCAAGGCGCGATCATGGAGAAAATGGGTCTTCGTAAAGCTGAACTTACTGACATGGCACCAGATGGTAAAGGCCGTATCCGTATGGACTTCATCATGCCTAGCCGTGGTTTAATTGGCTTCCAAACTGAATTCATGACATTAACGTCTGGTTCTGGTTTGATTTACCATACATTCTACGAATATGGTCCACATAAAGGCGGTGAAATCGGTCAACGCATGAACGGTGTATTGATTGCAAACGCGACGGGTAAAGCCCTAACAAACGCAATCTTCAATCTACAGTCTCGTGGCCGTATGATGATTGGACACGCAACTGACATCTATGAAGGTCAGGTTGTTGGTATTCATAGCCGTGATAACGACTTAACAGTAAACGTACTTAAAGGTAAGCAATTAACTAACGTACGTTCATCTGGTACAGACGAAGCGCAAACACTGACTCCACACATTGTAATGACTCTAGAGCAAGCTTTAGAATTTATCGATGATGACGAATTAGTAGAAGTAACGCCTGAAAGCATTCGTATCCGTAAGAAATTCTTATCGGAAAACGAACGTAAGCGTGCATCACGTTCAAAGCCTAACGATATTTAATCGTTAGCAATAAGTGGCTACCTAGCGTGGTCACTTAAGTTGTTCGTTATAAAGATTAAATCCTCAACTTGGTTGGGGATTTTTTTTGCGCATAAAAAAGCCTCACTCGCTTTACAACGGTGAGGCCTTATCAAATTAAATAACTATCTAGATTAACGCAAAGTCCAAGCACGGAACTTACGTCCCTTAAGCTTACCGTTTTCAATTTTCTTAACGGCTTTTTTCGCTACTTCTTTTTTAACAGCAACGTAAGCCCACATGTCATGAAGTTGGATTTTACCTACTTCACTTCCGTCTATGCCACCGTCGCCAGTAAGGCAGCCAAGAATGTCGCCAGCACGTACTTTTTGTTTCTTGCCGCCATCAATACGAATCGTTTTCATCGCAGCTACAGGTACAGTCTTACCTAATACCGCTTCACTTGGTAATGCTTCAGGTGTAATAGTACGGCTTAAATAGTCTTCAATTAGACCCATTTTATAACCGTCTTTTTTACCAACTAAACTGCACGCGCGACCATTTTGACCAGCACGACCAGTACGGCCTATTCTGTGAATGTGAGTTTCAGTATCGTGTGCCAATTGATAGTTGATTACTAAATCTAAGTCTTCAATGTCTAAACCACGAGCCGCCACGTCTGTCGCTACTAATACAGAGCCACTTTTATTAGAGAATTGAACCAATACCTGGTCACGCTCGCGTTGTTCTAGGTCACCATGCAGTGCTAAAACATCGAATCCCATGTCCCATAACTCATCGGCAACATCTTGTGTTTCGCGTTTGGTATTACAGAAAATGACACATGACTCTGGCTGAAACTCCATAACCAATAATTGAGTTGCCAACAAACGGTGTTCATTGTCATCAATTTCATAAAAGCTTTGTTTAATCGTTTCTTTATTATGATTCGACTCAACTTTAATTGAAGTTGGATCAATCATGATTTTATTAGCAATACCTGCCACTTCGTCGCCGTATGTAGCACTGAATAGCAATGTTTGGCGTTGTTTAGGAGCGGCATCAATTACTGCGTCCATAGATGATTGGAAACCCATCTCAAGCATTCTGTCAGCTTCGTCTAAAACTAGCGTCTTTAATTCTGATAAATCTAAACGTTTTTTAGATAGGTGATCTTCAATGCGTCCTGGCGTGCCAACAATAATATGAGCGCCATGCTCTAAAGAGCCAATTTGTGGACCCATAGGAGAACCACCGCA
Source organism: Psychrosphaera haliotis (assembly GCF_009728465.1). Classification (GTDB taxonomy): domain Bacteria; phylum Pseudomonadota; class Gammaproteobacteria; order Enterobacterales; family Alteromonadaceae; genus Psychrosphaera; species Psychrosphaera haliotis. Next base: position 1,173,973 of record NZ_WOCD01000003.1, on the reverse strand, counting down.
TAAAGTAAGCACTTTAATGTTGTGAATGCCACGGGCTAATGTACGAATTTCTTTTGCTACCTGGTCGGCTAACTCGCGAGTAGGGCACAATACCATTGCTTGGATTCTAAAACGTTTTACATCTAATGCTTGCAGTAAACCAAGAGAAAAAGCGGCAGTTTTACCTGAGCCCGTTTTAGCTTGTGCTATTACGTCTTTACCCTCAACAATAAGAGGTAAAGATTCAGCTTGAATAGGCGTCATTTCTGTATAAGTTAGCGATTCTAAAGTGTTTAATAACTCAGGCTTTAGCCCAAGTGTGGAAAATGAAGATTGACTCAAAATGGATTCTCAAAATAATGGAAGGATTTACCAGCGCATTCTAGCACTGATCAATAATAATTTCTCACCTTTGTTCGAAAAAACAGCAGTTGATTAGTTGATAATTACCTATCGTTTTTGAGATTGTTAAAAGCCCTAGAGCTCCGCTTCTATAATGATTTTAAAGGGTTGAAACAGAAATGGCCCATAATCATTCGGTAAATGAAAATAGACCGTTTTTAATAAATTTATCTTAGCAATATTTAGGTTATAGTTTTGTTACCTTATACCCTTTGTCTTTTAGCTGCTCGATTACACTATCTTCACCAACAAGGTGGGCTGCACCAACTAAAACAAACTCTTGATCGTCGTCATTAAAAAGCGCTTCAATCTTTGGCACCCAATCAAGGTTTCTATCTGTCATCATTGCCTTAAAACTACTAGGAAATTGTTCTTTCATTTGCACTAAAGCCAACTCATTGATGGCGTTTTCATCACCAACTCTCCATGCTTTAATGAGCTTTTTCAACAACGGAACTATTTCCTCTGCTTCTGCTAAGTTATGTTTAATCGCGTACTCTTCGTTACCAACGCCCATATTCGCAAGCATATTAATTTGAAAGTCTAACGTTTCTAGGTATTCAATAGATTTATTATCTTGGTTAGCAAGCTGTGAAAAGTACATATCAACACCCGCGCCAGCCATGCCTGCTTTTTGAGTTTCTATGTTTAAAATCATTGAAGAGATAAACCCAGGCTTAAATTTATTTAACTTTTCAAATTCAATACCAACGGCAGAAAAGTATTGTTTAAGACTTTCATTCGTTTGCTCTGACAGATGTTGGCTCAATGTTTCACCATCTGCATAGGCCATTGCTTTAAGCATTGCCATTTGACCCGCTTGATCATCAGGCGTAGGAAGCTTAGTTTCTAATACTATGCTGTCAGCAGCTTGGTACGTATCAGTAAACGCACTTGGTAATGGGTACTCTGTAATTGGGAGTAGGTGCACAGTGCCACCAATATGAACCACATCTTCACCTTTTTTAACCTCCCAAACCGTGTTTGAAAAAGAAGAAAATGATGTTGCTAAAACACTTGCTAATACAGTGGCTTTTAAACTTTTTTTAATTAGATTTTTCATTTTTATTTACCTTTCAATTATTCAATTATTCAATTATTCAATTATTCAATTATTCAATTATTCAATTATTCAGTTATTAGTAGCTCGAGAAGTCACCAATCTTGGCCAAAACTCTTGTCGCCATCACATCATTAACCTTGTTAATTTCTTGGTTGAGTTGCTTATCAATGCGCTCATTTGATATCGCCATCACTTTATTAGATAACTGGCTGTAGGGCGTCCCTGGGCTACTTGGAGAAAGTGCAGTAGCAGATGCTTGTGCCGTTTCAGAAAAAGATAAAGCAATTACGCAAGTAAGTAGAGCTAGTTGATTTTTGTTTAAGCTTTCCATTTTTAAATCCTTATTGGCTAAACCAATCTATTTTGTTAATTAAAATACAGCTAAAAAATATCTGCATTTCGAATCAACTGAGATGAGTGTTCGTTTGCAGTGGGGACAAGATTAGAGATGAAAAGTGAATATGTCGCTTATGGAACTCTTAACAATAAATTCATAAGGATTTATGTTTTGTAATTTTGTTATGTTATTGAAAAATAGAAATATAGTGATTAAATGTTATTGTTGGTATTAGGTTTTCATAAGGTTTCAAGATTGAACGTTGTTGTGCAAATAATGTTCTTGCTATCTAGTTTATGAATTTGTAACCTGTCGGTGTAAAAATAATAAAAAATGGAAGTTAGTAATGGTGTTTGAATTTGGTGCGTGGCGATATAATGCTGAAAAAAGTGAAATTCAGTGTGAGGGCATCGTTAGGGAATTAGAGCCACTTATTGAAAAACTATTAAACTACTTCATCTCGAATAGTAATAAAATCATTTCTCGCCAAGAGCTAATTGACCATGTTTGGCAGCATGCCTATGTTGATGACAACTCAATCAATCGAGCTATTTCAGAGCTTAGAAAGCAACTAAAGCTTCCCGATTCTAATCACATATATATAAAAACACATTATCGAAAAGGCTATAGTCTGACGTATGTTCCTGTTCAAGTTCAGGCTAGTACCAGTACTAATCAAACTAATAACATAAAAACTAATAGCACGAGTGCCACAAGCGACAATGTTAGTAATGATCATGCTACGAACGACAATACCAACCACAGTGCCTCTAACAACAACACAACCAACAGCATTGATGAAGTAACTGCATCAAAGGACAGTTTATTTCAAGACACTCAATACTCTAAAGACCAAGACCAAGACCAAGACCAAGACGCTCAGAGCAAACCCGGAAGTGAAAAGACAAATACGGCAAAACTAAATATAAAAGCGATTGCAGTGGCCATTTTATTGCTCGTTGTCTTCTATTTTGTTTATGCGTTTTATTCATCGTCGAACTCCGCCGACGATGTTGCAAGTAGTCAAGCTGCAGGCAATTATGATGTCCATCAAGATAACAGCATAGAAAGAGATATAGAGATCAATTCACTGCCCGCAAGTTGGCTGATTGGCGCGGAATCCAGACCAATTGTTTCCCCTGATGGCTCAATGTTTTCCTATTTAAACAAGTCAGACGAGGGTACAAAGAGTTTTGTTGGTAGTTTAGTGGGTAACACGAATACGCAGTTAGAATATAAAAATTTCGATATATATGTTATTTCCTGGCAAGTAGAGTCGTCTAATTTAATCGCATACGTACGTGATAGCAAAGCATCCACCTGCCACATTGGGCTTTTTGATGCTAGTGCTTTTCCTGTAGTCGATTTTGTAAAAAATTTAATGCCTTGTCCTTTAAGTCCTTTTTATAAAATGGAGTTAGATAAACAAGGGCAGAATTTATATTATTCTCGTAAAGGCGATAATGCCACTGACCTATTACTGTGGGACATAGAAGCCCAACAATCTCGCATGTTTTTATCGTCAAACGATTTGTACAAAGGTATTCGCCAATTTGGAATATCGCCAGATGGCCAAAAGATGTTTTACCTTAAAGAAGAGCACACAAAACCAACTAATGTTTATATCTATGACTTTCAGTCAAAAGAAAGCAAAAAAGTCTTTGAGTTTCCAAAATTTACAATACTCAAAAACGTAAACTGGTATACCGACAGCAACTCTTTAATCTGGCCTTCGGATTCAGGTTTAACAACGTTGGATTTAGATACCGGATTAACAACACACTTAAACATCACTAACGGCGAGCCAATTAATAATTTATCGCCCATTAATAAAACACAAGCCCTTACCGTTAGCAGGGCCGAATCAAAAAGTAGTATTTCTATTTATGATATGGCGCTTAACCTTATTGAAGACAGGAAGTTTCAAGCAGATGGACAAAGCTTTTTCCCACGCTTTTTTAATGATCAGCTTATGTTTGTCTCTAATCGAAGTGGAGCCTATCAGTATTGGCTGGCGGGTGAAGAGCTATCGCAAATAACCACATATGATAAAGAATATAGCAGGATCATTTATCCTCCTCGAATAGCTAATGACGGAAGTTTTTACTTACTACAAGCAGAGTATGAACTTTACCTTGTTGAGGCAGACACGGGCGTAAAAAGAAAAATTGAATATAAAGATGAACATTTCATAAATAGCTCAGCTATTGGCCCTGATAAAAGGAAAATCTACACGGTAATTTCAGTTAATGAAAAAACCCAGGTATGGGAATACGATTTAATCTCAAATAATATCAAGATGCTCATACCTGCAAATGCAATTCATATGCTAAACGATCCTAGTGGTAACGTTTATTACACAACTGGGACCAGACTTGTTGGGTTGAATACTTCGGTAGACTTAGAAATAGAAGCAGACATTAATATTTATCACTCCCTAATGAGCTTAAGTAATCGCTACTTCTATGTTTACGATAGAAAAAACGCTCAGTTGGTGCGAACCGAATTAATAACAGGTGAAACGTCGTACATAGACATGCCGCAAAAAATTGTAGGTTTTGCCGTAAATAAAGACGATACACAGATAGCAATAACAACAGCGACGCAAACCGATACACAAATTAACCGAACAAGCTGGAAATAACAAAAACCAAATGGATAGATTATGAAAACTAAACTAGCACTTACCTTAGCCTCTGCAATGGTTTTAGTCGCTTGCGGAAAAGTAGACTTTGCCGTAACGGACAGTAAAAATGCCGATGCCGTTGTTAAACAGATGAAACAGGACGCACAACAAGAGATTAACCAAGTTGAAGCGCCAAACAGTTTTGAGCTGCCTTATGAGTCGTTTACTTTAGACAACGGGTTAAAAGTCATCCTGCATCAAGACAAGTCAGATCCTATCGTTGCCATTTCTACCATAGTTCATGTTGGTTCTAGTCGTGAAAAGCCTGGGCGAACCGGTTTTGCTCACTTTTTTGAACATATGTCATTTAATGACTCTGAGAATGTGCCAAAAGGTGCCAACCGTAAAATGATCCCAGAACTAGGTGGCTCTCGAAATGGCGGTACTTGGAGCGACGGCACTATCTATTACGAAGTTGTACCAAAAGATGCTTTTGATAAGTTGCTTTGGATAGATTCAGATCGCCTTGGTTATATGATTAACACCGTTGATAAAGGCACATTAGAGCGTGAAAAGCAGGTTGTTAAAAACGAAAAACGCCAGCGTGTAGATAATCGTCCTTATGGCCATGTTGGTCATGTTGTTAAAAAAGCACTTTATCCAAAAGATCATCCATACAACTGGACGGTAATTGGTGACTTAGAAGACTTACAAGCTGCAACCCTAGCGGATGTACGCGAATTTTATGACCAATTTTATGTTCCATCGAATGCCACTATGGTGATTGCAGGTGACATTGAAATTGAAGAAACTAAAGCAAAAGTAAAGCAATGGTTTGGTGAAATAAAAGCAGGTAAGCCAGTTGGTAAAATGACGCCGGAACCTGTTAGCTTAACGGAAACTAAGAAGCTCTATCATTTAGATAACTTTGCGAAAATCCCAGAAATTCGCTTAACCTTCCCTACGGTAGAGAGCTACCACAAAGACGCTTACGCACTTGATGCTTTGGGCGAAATTTTATCATCAGGCAAACAAGCGCCGTTATATAAAACCATTGTTGAAGAGAAAAAGTTAGCGCCAGGTGTTTATGCGTGGAACAGCTCGGAAGAAATTGCCGGCACATTTACTTTGTTGGTTCGCGGTAATGCAGGCACAAAGCTAGATACGATTTATCAAGCGATTGAAGAAGCACTAGATAACTTTGAGAAAAATGGCTTTAGCGAAGCACAGTTAACAAAGATAAAAGCGGAGCAAGAAACGTCGTTTTTCTATGAAATTGAGAGTGTTTTGGATAAAGCACAAAAGCTTGGTCAGTATAATGAATTTGCAGGTTCGCCTGAATTTATTAAACAAGACATCAAAAACATAACGTCAGTTACCGTTGACGATGTGAAACGTGTATTCAAAAAATACATTAAAAACAAACCAAGCATCATTACGAGCTTCGTTCCAAAAGATCAAAAAGAGCTGGTTGTCTCTGGTTCAGTAAAAGCCAACGTTGTTGAAGAAGTGATTAAACAAGGCAAAGAGCAACAGTTTGTTGAGAATGACGCCATTAAGTTTGAGAAAACGCCAACAAAATTTGATCGTAGCGAACCAGCACTTACTGACCTCCCTACCTTAACGACGCCAGACGTGTGGCAGACAACTCAAAGCAATGGCTTAACGGTTTATGGTATAGAGCAAAACGAGCTGCCAATTGTAAATTTTAACTTAGTTATTGAAGGTGGTCAGCAACTAGACTTAGGCAATAAACTTGGCACAGCATCACTCATGGCCCAGCTAATGAATGAAGGCACGCAAAACAAAACTCCGCAGGAACTGGAAGAAGCCATTGGTCTGTTAGGCGCGAGCTTAAGAGTTTCAAGCAACCTAGAAACTGTGACGATATCTGGCAGTTCATTGGCGAAAAACTTTGATGCGACCATTGCGTTGTTATCTGAAATGTTAATGTCGCCACGTTGGCAAGAAAGTGAGTTTGACCGTTTAAAATCAACACGCTTAACTCGCATAAACCAAGGTAAGGGCGATGCAAGCACCATCGCTAGAAACGCATTTTATAAAAAGCTTTATACAGAATCTCATGTTGCGGGCAGTCCAGTTGGCGGCACTGAAAAAACTGTCAGTAATATTTCATTAGAAGATGTTAAACAGTATTACCAACAAAACATTACGCCAAAAATGGCGACGTTTAATGTGGTGGGTAACGTAACTGAAAAACAAGTGAGCAAAGCGTTAGCAAGATTAAACAAGTGGCAAGGTGAAGCGGTGGAGCTACCTCAGCAACCAATGGTATCTCAGCGTAAGAAGCCAACCTTGTACTTTATAGACGTACCGGGTGCCAAACAGTCCGTTATTATGGCAGGTAAACCTGTAGTAAGTGGTAACAGCGCGGAGTTCCATCCTATTCAGGTAGCGAACAACCGCCTAGGCGGTGGAATGAGTGCAAGACTGGCACAAACGCTTCGTATACAAAAAGGTTACACGTACGGCGCGTATTCTTATATTCGTGGCGCAGGCTATCAATCTCCATTTATTGCATCTTCGCAGGTTCGTACCAATGTTACGTTGGAGTCTTTAGAAATTTTTAAAGACCTTATTAGTAATTACAAAGAGACCTACAAAGAGGAAGATTTAGCCGTTACTCAAAATATGATCATTAAAGGTAACTCACGTAAGTTTGAAACCTTAGATCAGCTTTTAGGTATGTTAACTGAAATGAGTCGTTTTGACCGTGAAGCTAATTTTGTTGAGCAACAGCAAGATTACGTTAAATCACTTGAGTTAAACGCCGTTCATAACGTAATAGACAAGCACTTTAATGAACAACAAATGATTTATGTTGTTGCTGGTGATGCAGAAACTCAGTTAGCTAGAATGAAAGAGTTTGGTTACGGAGAGCCGGTTGTATTAGATATTGAAGGTAATCCGTCTAAGTAAAACCCGAACGGCGATTACCTAGATTTAGCGGTGTTAGTATCGCTAAGCGTTATGTTTAATACAGAGTTAGTTTTGATAAAAAAGGTGATGTTTTAATAAACATCACCTTTTTTTGTTTAGTGCCCGCCTTATCTAACGTTGACACTTCGCAAGCCTAAAGCCTAAAGCCTTAAAGCTCGAAGCGTACCGACACTGAGTAGTTGCGACCATCACCAGCAGAGTGAATTGTATCTGAACCATCCATTGTCAGGTCGTATACGTACTCGTGGTATTCATCAAATAGGTTGTTTAAACCTAAATTTAACGTCCCCCAATCGAGTTTGTAATCAACACTTAGGCTAGTAATAGTGTAACCACCAAATTCACCGCCCACGTTTGCTTCGTTAACAAAGTAGTCACCTTGTGCGTCTACGTGCAGGCGAGCTGTGATTGCTTCGGTTACAAAGGCATCAATACCCACAGAAGTAGTGTAAGAAGGAATAGATCGTAACTCGTTGCCAATCATGTCAACGTTGCTAGAGCCTGAGTTAACAATCTCGGTATCAACAGATGAATAGTTTGCCCACACGTCAATCATGTCGATAGGGGTCCAGCTAACGGCTACTTCAAAGCCTTCTCTTAGTGTTTCACCCACGTTTTGCGCGTCACCGTCTATTACCACAAACTCATCTTCTGCAGTTTGACGCCATGTAGACAGGCGAAGGTTCGTTTCTTTGTTAAGAGACAATGCCGTACCAAGTTCCCAGCCTACGTTGCGTGATACATCTCTCGCGTTCACGTCGCCAGCGGTGTACAACGAAGATCCAAATGGATGCTGAAATGACTCACCAAAGTTGAAGAAGAATTGCATATCCGACGAAGCTTGGTAGAACAAGTTTAATTTAGGTTGAACAATCCAACCAAAATCATAAATGTCACGGCCTGTGCGAGTACCGTCTGTGCTAACCGATGTGAAATCACCTTCAAGCTTGTCGGCTCTTAAGCCTAGATTCCATTCGAATTGATCATTATATTTGTGCTCAATTGATGCATAAATACCAGTCGTATCTAACGTGTTCTCTTGATGACGAGTCACATCGCCGCGTTGTCTAGCTTGACCGATGGCTGCAAAACGTTGTGAAAGAATGTCTTCAGACTGATAAGACAAACCCGTATTTAACGTTAGGTCACTCGTAATTGGGTATTGCGCATCCACTAAAAAGCCAACTTGCTCTTGATCTTCATAGCGGTTAGACAAGGAACTCGCTTCACTAAAACGAACCCAACGCTCAACTTCAAATGTCTGATAATAGGCTCTTGCGTTAACCGAAAGTTCATCAAATGCAGTGGTTAAATGGACGCTGTGGTGCAAGGTGTTTTTCTCGCCGCCATCTTGGTTTGCGTGCTCGCCTGAAGCTCTTGGGTTTGCTCTAGACTCAGCAAGTGACTGATAACCTGGAGCATCGGCATCAAATGATGATGAACGAAGAATATAACCAACACTGGTTTCGTCGGACAACTCATAGAACCACTTACCCGAAACGGCGAATCGCTCTAAATCTGTATTATCACGGTAACCTTCGGTATCACGGTAACCAAAAGCATAAGCATGACTTAACTTACCAGTTTTGTGACCTGAGAAACCTTGTATTTCTTTGGTATCAAAGCTGCCAGCGGTAATTTCTAACTCTGTGGTATCTTCATCACTTCGACTGAAAACTTGATAGTTACCCGCGATGTTAAATAAACCGTAACGAACATCACTGGTCCCTTTGAATACTTGGATTGAGTCGATGTTTAATGCAAACATTTGATCTAGCTCACCAAAACCGTTATGACGGTTTGCAGGTACACCATCAATTAGTAGCTTTGCGTGCGGAGAAACGCCGTCACCGTCAAAACCACGGATAGAAATATCGGCATTAACCGGTCCTTGGTTGTAACGAGATATTGAAACGCCCGGTATTTTTGTGAATAGTTCAACGTTGTCATCTACTTTTAAGTAATCAATTTGGTCACGGCCAATGATTTCGTAGCTACCTGCTAAATTAGCGGTAGGTGCACCCGTGTGCTTGCCAATAACAACAATGTTCTCAATATCGTTATTCTTGTTACTGTCTTGCTTAGTCTCAGAGTCTTGGTTCGCAGTTGCTAACGATGAATAGGCAGCAAATAGACATACGCTCAAGTATGACAATGAGCGGAATGGGACGTTCATAATGTTTCCTTAGAGTTTTTAATTTTATCTGGGGAATAGCTAGGGCGCTGTTCAATTTGTTTTTTATCAAACGCACTTGCTTTGAATAAAAATGGATAATAGAAATGGCGCAAACGAGCGTGGAAATCACGAATTGATTGCTCATAAGCCATCATGCTAAGTGTGTCGGTTTGGGCGATTTGTGTCATTGAACGTTGCACCAACATAGCTGGAGACAACCAAGCAATAAGACTAGCTCGCTCGTTTTGTAGTAAGCGTGCGTGTCGATACTCTTCTGACAAAGGCTGTGCAGTTAGGTCGCCTACTTGCTGGAAAGCGTAATACCACTTCCACTCAAACGAGGCGTTCATTTTTGTGTAATCACGCCACTCAGGGTGTGTTTCTAAAAATGGCGTAAACGTATCTTCAAACGGCTTATCCCAAGCTCCATTTACCGCTTCTCGTTGTGTCATGACGATATCACCTCCGCTTGGACTGTGGATGCTCGCTTCAATTGCTTTAGCACCAATAACGGGCACAACAATCGTAGTTGCTAACCATAAACCCAGAAGCATTGAAGCCAGTTGTGGAGCACTTGCATCAATTTTTCCAACCCAATAACAAATGGCAGCCCAAAATATAAGTTGAGCAACACTAATGGCTAAGACCAATAAAACATCCAATCCATTTGCGCCCGAGATGATTGAGCCAATAATAAAAGGCGTTAATAACGCCACTGATAAGCTAAGTACACCCACTAATATTCGAGTTAACCAAAGGCGCTCAGGGTGTTTGCTGGTGGTCAGTAATAAGTCATAACGGCCGCCAGCACGTTCAGACGCTCTAACATCGTGCAATAGCAAAATGACAAAAAGTGGCGCTAAAATACTGATCAAAAAAGCAAAGTCTATTCGACCTACATAGGCTAACTCTGGGTTGTCGGAGTCGGTTTCATATATTTGGCCTTCGAGCGCTAACATGCGCACACGGTGTTTCCAGGGAAGAACATCACGTTGGCCAATGGCTGAAAAAGCCAGTTCAGAAGGTGGTGAATAGGTAAGGTGACGTGTGTAATAAGCTAGGTTGCCATACTCGTCGTATTTTTTTAATACATGCTCTCTATCTGCTTGATCATATTCAACTAAACGCTCGATGGTCGCTTGTTGTTTATTGATCTCCATAAGGCCAGTAACCACTGAAAATACAGAGATAAGAAAACCAAACACTAATAGTATTTTTACGTTCTTTTGACGTAGTGAGAACAACAGCTCTCGTTTTAGTTCTTGAAGAAAATGAGTCATTACATCACCTTCCTTGTTTTATAAGCCAAAATGAGTAACACCAAAATCCATGCAAAAAGCTGCATGAGCGGCTCAATACTTTTCATTAAACGCGCAGTAGCGGTATCGGGCGTGAACGAAAAAGACTCTAGTACTTCCCAGTTTTTTGAGGTTACTTTTGCCTTATTGTTAGCGTCGGAATTTTTGTAACGATTAACGTCATCGTTATAGCTCAGCTTTTCGGCATGCACTTTATTTAGGCTTTGAACAAAGTCATAACGCAGTATTTCGGCTTCGCGAAGAAATCGATGATGAGTTTCCAAGTTGGTACCAGCTAACATCATAGACGCAGTACGTAGTGACAAGACAGGCGTAAGCCAACCAAACTGGCGGGCTATTTGAGCTTGAGATAATTCTTCAGACATGCGCTTTTCAGCAAACCGGTTGAGCACTTTTGTTAAGTCCGCTTCTGATTTACTCGCGACAATGCCTCTGATATTGACGGGCAGATCACCCTCATCATCGACATCATATTGTGCCATTAGATTTGCTTTGAGTTTGCTAAGGTCAGCACTAGACACATTGTGACCACCACCTAATGCTTGTGCTTCACGTATAACTTCAAAGTCGGCTTCTAACTTACTTGGCGAAGCGACCATTGAAGAAGCCGTTGATGCTGCAATGCGAGGAGCAACAATGCACAAGACAATCCAAAGAGTAACGAGAATAGAAAAGCTGCTGCTGTTCTTAGTGTTTAAAGTGGAAACAAACACCACCAAGGCACACCAAATCACAACATAAAGGCCATGAGCAAGGATGAACGACAATACAACCGACAACGCTTCGCCTTGAGTGACCGCTACGGCGCTACCAATAATCAACGGCAATAAGGCGACAAACCCAGCCATTAACAATGCGATAAATTTGCCAAACATAAGTTTATTTAACGACACACCCTGAATAATAATGAACGTAAGGGTGCCGTTCTCGCGTTCACGAGAAACCATGCTGTAACCAATAAGTATAAGTAAAAGCGGTACAATAATTTGCATTACAAAGGCTGGTGTTAGTTGGCTAAAACGAGTTAACCCACTGGACTTCCCTTGTTCAGAAAACATCGCTGTATTTTGCTGGTGGCCTTCTAGAAATATCGAGGTGCCAGTATAAGAATCAATACCAGGATCAATGGTACTTAGCGGCGCCGGTGTTCTAAATACGTAGTGACCATAGTGAACCATTCTGTGTGGATGGCGGTCAGGTTGTGATTCAAATGCTTGTTCTGCTTTGTTTTGTAATTCGCTGCGCTCATGACTTTCGTGGCTTAAAGACAAACCTGTAGTGATCACCGATGCAACGGCTAAAACCAATGCAACCACCATCATAGTAACGACTAGTTTTGAACGAAACCAATATCGCCATTCGTCCATGGCTATCATTAATACTGAGGATTTCACGCAAGACTCCTAGCAGCAAATGCAGCATGAACTTCTTCCGTATTGATGTGACCTTGTTCTGGGCTACTAAAATTACCAACCAACTGACCATCGCGTAACAGACTAATGTGATTAGCCACTTGGCATGCGCCATATACGTCATGAGTAACCATCATAATGGTTGCACCGGAGCTCGCTAGTTGGCTTACTAATTGGTTGAACTCGTCAATTGCGATCGGATCTAAGCCTGACGTTGGTTCATCTAAGAAAAAGATCGGCGCTTGTCTTAAAATTGAAAGGGCGATGGCTGTTTTCTGGCGCATGCCTTTTGAATATTGGCTTAAACGCTCATCCCATGCTTTTGGCTGCAAAGACACCTTTTCTAGTGCATGGTTAATTTCATCATCACGTTTATTGATCCCGGCTAACGATAAAAAGTATTTGATATTTTCTCGTGCCGTTAGATGTGCGTATAACATGACCGATTCAGGTAAGTAAGCAATTTTTTGTCTTAATTCTGTTGCGTGCTGATCAACAGGTAAGTTAAGGATTTTTGCTGAACCCGAAGTTGGAGTAATCATTCCAAGGAAGGTTTTTAGTGTAGTCGACTTGCCGGCACCGTTACCACCTAAAAGGGCGAACACTTCACCTGATTTAACATTAAAGTTCAGGTCGGTAAGAATTTTTTTGTTGTTTAGTACAACAGATAATGATTCGGCGCTGATGACCGGATTACTAGAAGAAATACTCATATGATTTACAACGTTCTAAAATTAATTTATGCGATGATATATTGTAACATTCTGGATAACAAGATTTGTTCAGTCTTTTTATGGTTTTAGGCTTTGGTTATCTGAAGTAGGTACGATAAGTAGATCCTTACTTCAAATTGTAAATGATATGTTATAACATAACTGGCGTGGTGATTTAGAAATTAAACACAGATTATTCTTCATTTAAGGTAAAAAAATTGAAAACAGTACAAGAATTTGCAGATAAATTTTCAGTTGGGTTATCAATATTGTGTGCCGTACACTGTTTATTGTTGCCTATATTGTTAGTGTTATTACCAAGCTTAACAGCGCTTCAGCTACAAAATGAAGCATTTCACTTTTGGATGATTGTTGGCGTGATCCCTATTAGTATTTATGCCTTAACCGTTGGGTGTAAAAAGCACCAACGTTATCGTTTGTTGCTGTGGGGTGGTTCTGGCTTAGTATTAATGGTGCTGGCTCTACTGTTAGGCCATGACTTGATTGGAGAGTATGGAGAAAAGGTATTAACTTTGGTAGGTGCAAGTTTGGTTGTTTTTGCTCATATAGGAAACTTCAAACGTTGCCAACTACATACCAATTGCACGAGTCATCAATCGGATTCAAGCTGTAACTAATTACGATAACGCAAGCTAGCCCATTTTGTTATTGGTTAACTTGCGTTTAGCTCTGTTTAACTTCAATAGAAGAAATTTAGACCACTTTTAGTGGTCGTGCTCTTCTTCCGCTACTCCAAGCCATGCAGCGTTGCCTGGTACAAAGTCTAAATCAAAGTGTCCAGTTACTTCACCATCATGTAAATCAACCGCTGTCACTTCTTGGCCATTTATTATATAAATAACCTCGTGAGCTTTAGATGCAATAATCATTGGTTTTGCGTCGTTGCCTAGTGGCTCAAATACTTCAATAGCCATTTCAAACTGCCAATCTGATTCTGCAGAGTAAACGTTCAAGTGTCCATCGTTATCAAGTATTAGTAAATGTTCACTATGACCATCAAAGCCATAGGTAATTGACACAGCACCTGCTTCTTGTTGCCATTCAAATGGTGCGATATTCTGGTTTACTAAATCGACAAGAAAGAAGTCAGCACCGGCTTTGCCAATCATAACGTTACTTTCTTCGCTGCCTTTTAATGTACCTATGCGTGAACCATCAGCAATTTCTGCAGGGTTAGCAATTTTTTGAGCGGTGAAAACACTGTTTTCTTGTTTAATGGCTAGTACACCGTCACCACAGGCAAAGGCGATGTAATCTTCCGTTTGGAAACTGCCATGTAAGGCAGGACAAGTTGTATCAAACACTTGCTCTTGGTGGAAGTGATCACCGTGGACTTCAAGTACAGCCACTTTGTCAGGCAGACTACTTTCTGCTTCACTGTCTCTTAATGTTGTTAAAACAAAGTCACCACGAATCTCAGCGGTGCCATGCATATAAGTATCAAAGTGATGCTCGGCAATAACTGCTTCTTCGCCAATACTTTCATCACTTAATAAGCTAATTCCAGCATTGTCACCCGTGTCTTTATTGCCATCAAAAATACGGCAACCTTGTCACCGCGCGGAACATAATGCGTTGGCTTAACGTCAGTTAAAGTGAAGCTTGTTAACACAGGCTCGTCTACATGTTGGTCATAATGATCGTCATGTAACTCTTGCCATACTCCACCGTCAATAAACTCTACCGTGTCAAAAGAGCGTTGTACGGCAACAGCATAACGTCCCTCTGGACTCGCGTACAAATAATCAGCTGGGTTAGTAATTGCTAAAGACTCAACTAAGCTGTTGTCTTCTAAATTAAATATATGGATCAGCGCTTGCTCAGCGTCGGCAATGGCTAAACGACCTTCACCAACTTCGCCTGCGTGATCGTGTCCTTCTTCGCTCTCTACAGGATCAACGGTAGACTCAATTTCAGTTATATTTGTTTCGCTATTGCCGCAACCTGTTAGGGCTAAAGCACACGCTATTATTATTGGTTTTAAATGAAATGTTTTCATGATTTTCCTTAATTAAAATGATCCACGAATACCAAAAGCAACCGAACGGCCAGCTAACGGTGTTAAGTCTTTTAGGAATGAGGTATGCACTTGTGCATATTCATTTGTTAAGTTCTTGCCCTTTAAGTACAGGGCCAAGTCTTGTTGGCCAACGGTGAAGTGGTAATTAATGTTGGCGTCTACCATTACGTAGCTATCCGTTGATGTTTCAAGCTCTGCTGTGTGGTCTTGCTTAAAATAATTGCTCACAAATAAGCCCGCGGAAATGCGTTCGCCTTGATAGTTAAATTCACTTGTTAGTCTTGCTGGTGGTGTACGAGGCAGCTCACCTCCAGATTTTAAACGGGCACGAATAACATCGCCCTGAATGCGCCATGAAAACTCATTGGTAACTTGCCAAACAACTTGAGCTTCAAAACCATGTAAGGTCACATCTTGTGCAGTAAAAACGTATAAAGGAAGCGTATGTGCCTCTTCTTCCTCATCGCCATGATCATGTCCGTCACCTGCTGAAAAGTGAGTAGCTTGTTCGTAGTAGTAATCGTCTATTTGGTTGTAAAAAGCATTTATGATTAAGCCAAAGTCCCCTTTGAACTTTCGAAGACTAATGTCGATGTTATTCGACGTTTCCATAACAATGTCATGCTCAGTCAAACTAAAGTGCGGTTCATGTCCTTCTTCATCATCATGAAGTGAGAATAAAGCGCCAACTTCGTAAGAACCAGTACCAATATGAGGACCAAATGACAACAATTCAGAGGCAGATGGCGCACGTTTTGAATGCGCTAAAGAAAGACCTAAGTTATAGCCGTCAGTGAAATCCCAAACAACACCAGCAGACAGACTTATAGGTGTAAAAGTATGCTTTACGTCAAAGTTTCTAGTGATGGTTTGTTCTGCGTGATCGTCATGAGCGTGGTCATGATCATGATCGTGCGAGTCTTCCTCATGTTCCTCGTGCTCATCATGCTCGTCGTGAGATTCAATTAGTTCTAGTTCAGGCAGTCTAACTTTTGACGCAGTAATTTCAGTGCGTTCTACTCGCGCACCTAACTGTAAAAGTACATCACCAAAATGACGTTCTTCAATCCAGGCTAGGGCGATTGAGCTTGTTTCTGATGGAGGCGTAAAGGCCTCTGCACCAACCGCGGTAAAGTCACTTTCTTTAAAGTGAAAACTCAAGCCTCCGCGCCAATCAGAATAGTCCTGGTGCAACACTTCAATTCTTGCTTCAAGGCTTTCGTTGTCAAAAGTGGTACCAACTACGCCAACTTCTAGTTCACTGTGGTTATAGTCTGTATATGCAACTTTGGAATTTACGGTTTTAATGAATTCATTTTCAAAATTAAACTCACTCAATAACTGCCAGCGGTTTTGTTCTAGATCTGCTAGCACAGCAACTTCTTCATCACCATGACTGTGGCCCGGTATACCGTATTCTTGATCTAACATCTGATAAGAAAAGCCCACAAAACCATTATCAAATAGGTAGCTTGAGCCTAATGTGAAGCCTGTTGACTCCGCTGCTGAGTTTGCAATTTCGTCGACACCGTCTTTTTTAGGAGCTTGGTAGTTTTCGCTCTCACGGTAAAAGCCATCTGCATGCACCGCTACATTACCAGTGCCACTATTAATAGATCCTGAAACTAAACCTTGTTCATTATTACTGTTGTATTCAGTTAACGATTCACCTTTTGTTTCAGTAGAACGTGGAACTCGTTCATCAACCAAGTTCACAACACCACCAATAGCGCCACTTCCGTAAAACAAAGTAGCTGGGCCACGTAATACTTCAATACGTTCCGTTGTTGATGTTTCAGTAGATACTGCATGATCAGGCCCTACTCGAGATGCGTCGCCAGCATCAAGTCCGTTTTGCGTTACTAATACTCTAGGACCATCTAAGCCTCTAATAATAGGTGTACTTGCAACGCTGCCGTGGAAATTACTATGAACGCCAATCTCTTTGCTTAGCGTGTCACCCAAGGTGCTTTCTTGTCGCATGCGAAGGCTTTCACCGTGCAATACCGTAATAGGCAATGCAGATTCGATATTTGAACTGTGTAGAGGTGACGCTGTGATATCAATAATTTCGATAGCTGATTTGTCGAGAGAAACGAACACGTTTTCATTGCTATTAGGTTCAATAGTCACCTCAATATTTTCATGAACATAACGCTTTGCAACAACATGTAATTCATAACTACCAGGGCTAACGTCTAAAACAAACTTGCCTTCTTCATTTGTAACTGTAAAAGCCGATGTCCCCATTACTTTTACTACAGCACCAGGTATTGCAGTGCCGTCTTTGTTGGTAATAATACCTGCTACAGGCTCTGCATAAGCTTGGCTGCTAGCAGCCAATGCCAGCAGAGCACTCACAACTTTTGATAATTTTTTCATGATGCCTCTAAATCCATATATTAAAAAATGATATATTGTAACAAATGTGCTGTGCGATGTTATAACATATCATTTTTAGCATCAAGCTGGTAAAGGCACTTTTAAGATAAAAAAAAGCACTAAGAGTTTAATCTTAATGCTTTTATTTAAATGGGTAGATCTGCTGGTCTCGAATAAAAGTCTATTAAATTAAGCAGCCCCAAAAACTTTAAGTATTTGGTTGATTCATAAGTTTTGGGGGAGCATCATCAGTCCTTATTGTACTCCTGATGTTAACTACTCATTTAAAACTATATATTCAACCTTCTTGTTTAACCAAAAGTTAGTTTAATTCACCACCTTTCCCAGTTATAGGGTATTAACTTTTTGGCTGTTGAAGCAGTTTTTGGAGTTGGTTATCTAATTCTAATTTGTGAAAACCATTTATTCTGACATTACTAAAAAGAATTAATGGGTAACGGTCACCTTCCAACTTTTTGTAGTGAGCCAACGCTTCACTACTTTTTTCAACATCCATATTTTTAAATGGTACACCTTTGACTCGTAAGTATTTTTTTAATCTAGAGCAAGCCTTACACCACTCCACAGTGTATATATTGATAGGGTTTTCGGAATTAATTCCAAATGAGTCATAATTACCATTAACTACTTTATCAGCAGTGCTTGAAGTGACATCACTCGGATTGAAAAGATGTTTTGATAAAATTACGGAACCTGGAGTTAAAATTAAAAAAGTAAAACGACCTTAAGATTATTATTCATTGTTAACTATTCCCCTTCATTAATCATAGAACCATCAGATAGTACGATATTTCTATCAAAAGCCTTCGCTATCTCTGGTTCGTGTGTTATTAAAATTATAGTTTTGCCCATTTTGTTAAGCTTTAAAAAAATATCTAGAATAGCTAAAGATGATTTTGAGTCTAGATTGCCGGTTGGTTCATCGGCCAAAATAATATTTGGATTATTGGCTAAAGAACGAGCAATAGCTACCCTTTGTTGCTGCCCCCCAGACAGTTCAAGAGGCGTATGATGTTCTCTACCTAATAAGCCAACAAGTTCTATTAATTCCATAGCTTTGTTAAACGAGCTTTTAAATGAAACTCCTTTGATATTTAGTGGCAACATAACATTTTCAACAGCTGTTAAGTGATCTAATAGGTTAAAGTTTTGAAAAACGAACCCGATTTCTTGACTACGTAAATTTGACAACTCTTTATCATTGTACTCAGAAATATTTAGACCATTTAAATAATATGTGCCACTGCTCGGATTATCTATGCATCCAAGAATATTCATTAATGTAGACTTCCCTGAACCCGAAGAACCAGTAATTGATAGAAGTTGTCCTTTAGAAATACGAAGATTAATATTATTAAGGGCATCTATTACTTGTTTCCCTTTTATATACTTTTTTTGGATGGCTTTTAATTCTATCATTTGCTACGAGGCTCGAAGGGCGTCTATTGGAGGAAGTTTAGCTGCTTTCATAGCTGGTCCTAGACCACAAACTAAACCTATTAATATTGAAAAACTTATACAAGCGTAAATAGACCAAAGTGGAATATATTGACCAGAGGTTCCCAAAATGGATGATAAAACAATACTGGTTAAGTACCCCAAAGCAATTCCTAATACACCACCAAATAGAGTTAGTAATGATGACTCAACTAAGAATTTTACCTTAATATACTCTTGCGATGCACCAATTGCTCTTAGAAGGCCAATCTCCCTAGTCCTTTCATTAACAGAAGCCAACATTACATTCATGATGCCTATGCCACCGACAATCAGCGCAATGCTTACAACTAAAAATAGGACTCCTGCGATTTTCCTGTAAACTTCTTTAGACAATGACTTTATCTCATTAGCATCTTGAATAATAAAATTATTAGGTGAAGATCTTGGTGTTTTTTGTGAAGCTCGCAGTATATTTGAAACATTTTTTAAAATGCCCTGAGCATTAGCGTCTTCAAGAACTTTAAAGGCAAACCTTAAAGAAATAGCATTCAGATTTAATTGTGCCGCTGTACCAAGTGGCAAATAGACGTCGGCACTTGTGCCTAGAATATCTTTATTTGAACCAGGCATAATACCTATAACGCGGCACTTTATATTACCTAGTTGTAAATATTTAGTTTGTGATATGTCGGAGATATCAAGTTGATTAGCTAAACCAATGTTTACCAAACATACTCTACGCCTAGATTCAGAGTCACTAAATTTAAAAAAACGGCCTTTTAACGGGTATCTATTCACAACATTTGCTAATGACTCAGAAATTGCTAAAACTGTACCATTAGCTTTCTTGTCTCCTAAAGAAAATTGTGTCCCAGAAATGCCGTCACCTTGGAAGGAAAATGGAGAAAAGCTTGCAACTTTTGAAATTCCCCTGACGTGACTTTGAAGAGCTAACTGCTCTTTGAGTGACATAGTAGATAAATTATTGGTTTGATACCATAGGTAAATGTTAGGTTTGACTATTATTGTTTCTGAGCCAAGCTCTTGGAAATCTCTTGTCAAATCTTGTTCTACTCCGGCCATAATTCCTGCAATTGCAGTTACACCTGCTATCGCTATAGTAATGCCAAAAGAAGTTAATACTGTTCTAAGTTTATTTCTTCTAAGCTCATCCAATGATGACTTTAGTATAATTAACAACCTATATATCTTGTACATTGATAATCCAATTATTTTCCGTTACCTCAATGCCTTCTTTGATATTTGCTAAAAGACTAGATGGTCCAGATATTATAATATCGTTTAACTCGACCCCCTCTATTATTTCTTGTCGTTCAATATCTGAGATACCGATTTGTACGTAAGATTTAATAGCAATATTATTTACAATTTTATATACAAAGTATTTCTTGATACTGCCTGAAATATAGCCTTTATCAAAACTCGCTTTTTCTTCTTCATACTGAATTGCAGATATTGGAACTGTGATAGTATTTGATTTACTACTTTCTAACAGTTCTACTTCACATGTCATACCATCGATTAACTTTAGTGAAGAAGTATCTAATGCGATATTTATGGGAAGTTCGTTTCCTTTACTTTGTGATGTTGACAAAAACTTAGTTCCTATCTTAATAACTTTTCCTTTCAAAGGAGTGTTGGGCTCGCTAGTTAAATAAACCTTAGTTGGTTGATTAATTTGTACTCTTGCAATGTCATATTCAGGTACTTGAGCTTCTACAATAAAAGACTTTGGATCAGCTATAACAATTAACTCTGAACCTGCAATACTCATAGCACTGCCTATTGCGACTTCACCTTCTTTAATCAACAAAGAAAAAACGACTCCATTAATAGGTGATTCAATTAGCGCTTTTGAAGCTTTTTCTTTCACAATAGATAGAGCGACGTACGCTTGAGACAAATAATTTTTTGACTCTTCATATTCAATTTTTCTTAGCTCTAGATCCAATGCTGCTTCGTCTAGATCATAGTCATTGCTTAACTTTTTATTGTGCAATGAGTTTACTCGTGTCCAATTGTTTTTTGAGTTATTTAATAAAGCTAGACTTTTTCTAGATTGTATTTCTCTATTGGCAACAACTACTTCCTGCTGTTCGATTTCTTTTTTAATATCATCAGCGTATAACTGAATTAAAGGTTGTCCTTGTTTTACAGTGTCACCTTCTTCTACATAAATGCTCTTTACTTTAGCAACTATTTCGGAAGTCAACGTCGCCTTGTCAGTAAAAGTGATATTTCCCGATGTATAAACAGAGCCGGCTACATCTGTAACTCCAACCTTATGCAAATTTATAACATTGAAGTTTTTCTCTTGGCTGTGACTTTTTACCAAAACTAAATAAAGCAGCACTAAGCCAATGGAAAATAGAGTCAATTTTTTATATGTCATAGTTATAAGTTTTAACCTATCAAATACTTTATGCTTGCAATAGTTAAAATAGGCATGCCCACAAGTAACAAGTTTGATAATGACAGTAAACGTTGCTCATTTATTTTTGATAGCACATATAAAGCGACACCTATGCCAAGGGCAATTGTAATATTTAGAGATAAAAAAGAAGTTAACAACTCAGAGTGAGGGTAGTTGTCAATGAGGAAACGATTAAAAGAAATGTCTGTGTAATATTGAAGCTGTTTTGTGATTTTTTCACCTACAAAATAAAAAGAAGTCGAGGCAAACAACAAATAAACTCCGTAAGGTAGCTTGATGGATGCACCTACAGCTACTAGTTGTTTTATTGTTATATTGGAGTCTAAAAGTTGGCCATAACCTATAGTTAGCAGTATAAGACTAATAACTTCCACCGTATATAGGAGTAAGTCTCTTAGTCCGAATTTCATCATTACAAAGAAGTATGATTTTTGGCTAAAATCATAGACCATGCCTAAGTGATCTTCTTTGGGTATACCTAAACTTGATAAAGTTTGAATCTGTAACCAGTTTAAATCGAACGTGTACGCGAAAGAAAAAAGATTAAATACTTTAGCAAATAAAATAAAAATTATTAAACTCACTATAAAACGAGTAGACGAGGGTAATTTGTAATCATGGAGTTTATATTGAATAGAACTTGACGCATCCATATGTATATTCCTAGCTTAAATTTATAAAAGCGAAGAGCAAAAGATTAACCTTTACTCTTCGCCTAATACGAACTGGTGACGAGCTTAATCGCCGCCAGGTGAGCTTCTGCAGAGTTTATAATCTCCATAGCATGCTTCAGCTGTTGAAAACCAACTATCCATGCAGTCATTATATTTAGGTCTGCATTCAGAAACAGGCAAAGCATATGTGAAGGTTGATAGGGCTATTGCACTAAAAACAAGCAAAATTGGTAAAACTTTTTTATTAAACATAAATATTCCTTTATTTTTATTAAATTTATAAACACAAGTAGTACTTCCTACTCACCAACTAAACCTCTACACCCAATATACTGTCGTAAACAGCCTCCTTGAGTAGTGAACCAAGAATCCATACAGTCGTTATACATTGCTTGACATTCCGCGACTGGTAATGCGTTTGCTGTAGATATACAAAGACTGCCTAAGCAGATGAGAACGATACTTTTAAATTTTTTCATTTCATAGTCCTTATTATATAGATGTAATGTCGTGTTTATTCACCAGGTGCGGATCGGCAATCCATATATCTTCCAGCACAGGTGCCTTGGCTTGTAAACCAAGAATCCATGCAGTCTTCATAGATGACTTTACATTCGGAAGCAGGTAAAGCATTAACAGTACCAATGTAAAACATAGTTGTTAAAGCTATTAAAATTGGAGGGATAGATTTTTTTATATTCAAGTTCAGTACCTTTTAGTTTTATTTAAATTGGCAAAGTAACTTCTGTTCAAATCTGGAAATAATGAACAATCCTTTGTTTTATTTGCTTGTAATTAAAGCAAATTTATAAGACCACCATTTAAAACTGATGTCAATTTTTTATTCTAAACTTGTAATATTTACCTATTAAAAGAACAGGTTATGGTTGGTTTTAAGATAAATTAGTTGGATGTGATAACTAATATTTATTGCAGATTGCAAAAGAGATATCGATATTTTGATTGGTCGTTATCTAGTATAAATTGGTTTTTGATGCTTTAACAGCAATCGGTGGGAGGATGTATCGGTAATAGGAAAACGTTATGAGGAGTTATTTTTTTCTTTGCGTTTATGTATAAATCCAAAGAGATCGGGTGTCCACTTTCAGTATATTGTGCAGATAAGTGCGCTGCTGAATTGTTTAGAATCAGCATTCTTGAAATTAGTGGAACGTTTTGGGCTCTTGTGGGAAGTTAAAAAAGACCGCAAAACATTACTTTTCGGTCTTTTTTGATACTTAATAAATTTCTATGAAATTACATCATGCCGCCCATAAGCCTCTCGTGCCATTGTAAAATATAGACTTTTAGAAGATAGAAATATGGGATACCCCGCATTATACCCCAGCAGGGTTTTATATGACCTACTTCTCCGTTGAACCAGTAGGTAGAAGATCTAGTCCTAGCTCCTTTAGAAATCCATTGTGCTCTTCTAAAGCTCTAGTTATTTCACTCTCTATACTAACCAGCTTTTTATGTTCTGCTTTTAGATCTACTTTTGCTTCAGCTTTAGCTGTGCTGACATAACGAGAAATATTTAAGTTGAAGTCGTTTTTCTCTATTTCACCCATCGATACTCGGCGAGAATAACGATCTTCTTCTTTTCTGAATTGATAAGTATCTACAATCTTTTCAATATCGTTAGGTTGTCCATCTTTTCCGTCACGTAACTTGTTTTGACGCTTACCTTTTTCGTAATGCTCACTAGCATTTATGAATAAAACATCATCGTACTTCTTACACTTTTTCAGTACTAAAATACATACAGGGATCCCAGTAGAGAAGAATAAGTTGGCAGGAAGGCCAATTACAGTATCTATATGACCGTCTTTTAGTAACTTGGTACGAATGCGGTTCTCAGCTCCGCCTCTGAATAACACGCCATGTGGTAATATGATTGCCATTGTGCCTTCGTCACTTAAAAAGTGAAAACCATGAAGTAAGAAAGCAAAATCAGCAGCAGATTTAGGTGCTAAGCCGTGGCTTTTAAAGCGAAAATCTTCGCCCATTGCTTCTGTAGGCTCCCAGCGATAGCTAAACGGTGGATTGGCGACCACCGCATCACATTTGAGTTTTTTAGCTGGATTCATCTCACTGAGCATATCCCAATCATTTAATAGGGTATCGCCATGATGAATATCGAACTCAGTATCTTTAACTCCATGCAACAACATATTCATACGAGCAAGGTTATAAGTGGTGATGTTCTTTTCTTGTCCGTATATTTTCCCTATGCCGTCTGAGCCTAGGCGCTTTCTAACATTCAATATTAACGAAACCTGAGCCACAAGCGAAGTCCATTACTTTATCAAGCCGTTTCTTTAAGCCTGTTGCAGGTTCTTGGCTATCTAATACGACGATACGAGATAAAATATCCGATATAGGTTGGGGGGTGTAGAACTCACCCGCTTTTTTACCTGAACCAGCAGCAAACTCGCCAATTAAGTATTCGTATGCATCGCCAAGGATATCTGTTTTTGTTGAGAACTTGGCTATGCCCTCAGAGATTTTAGTAATAATAGTGCAGAGCTTTGCATTACGATCAGAAGGCTTCTTACCTAACTTTTCAGAGTTAAGGTTAATTTCAGAGAATAAACCTTGAAAACTGCTTTCAAAGCTATGGTTTTCGATGTATTTAAAGCCCGCTTCTAATGTACGCAACAATTCATCGTCTTGAGTACGAGCCATTTCGGCAATGCTCGTCCACAGATGATTTGGCTCTATCACGTAATGAAGTTTGCGACGCATTTGTTTTTCAAAGAAAGACTTATCTTCTTCAGAAAGTTCTTTATAAAAAACAGCTAATGGCGCTCGTTTATCGTCTTCAGCCAGCGTAGGGTAATCACGGCCTAACTCTTTTTTTGCTGCCAATTCATAGTTATCTGATAAATAACGTAAGAACAGAAACGATAACATATAATCACGAAAGTCATCTGCATTCATTGCACCGCGTAAGCTGTTGGCAATATCCCAAAGTGTTTTACCTAAATCTTTTAATTCTTCTTGAGTCATATTAGTTTGTCTCTACTAGCTGTTCAGTCTGCTCTTGGTTCGCTACGGGTTCTTGTGACTCCGCTGGTTTCGGGGAACAGCTCAGGGTTAAATCTATAATTATTTAAAAAGTTATTTAATATACGGCGGAAGTGACTTTTATTTTCGTAAGTCATTTCCATAGGTTCGAATAAAGAATAATTACCGTGGCTTAAAATGTTGACTATACGTGCGTGTAATACACCGTCTGGATCATCATCACCTTGCTCAATACAAGCTGAAAAGTTTTTGAACCCATGAAAAGTCGCTGTTTTTTCTAGAATGCTGCGCAATATATTAAAGTGATACGTATATAAATTGCCTGTTTCAGAGGCTTGATGAAGCTGTTCAAGCAAGGCTACATGATGGAAAAAAGGCGTACTATTGGTATAACGAAGTTTATAAAGCTGCGCTTCTTTGTCATAACTTAAAAAGTAAGGCTGTAGCTTTTTCTTCTCGTTAAGCTCATTCCACATCACATTAAAAAATAGTGTGTGGTGAGAAGATATAACTGTTTTAATTCTTCTGTTAGCATTTTTTAATAATTGTGCCAGATGACTTGCTACAGCAATAGCATTGTTATCATCTAATGATGAAATAGGATCATCAATATAAAGATATTTTACCCAGTCATAGGCTACTTGTTGATCAACTGCTAATTGAGCAACTGCAAGAAAAAAGCACCAGACAAAGATATTCTCCTCGCCACGAGATACCTTAATATGATCAATTGTTTCTGCGCCCGTACCTGTTTCAACATCACGGGTGAAATTAATGACCCAGTCATCATAGTCGATAAAAAAGTCAAAGTCGGCATAACGCTGTAACAAAGGCCGAATGCGGTTTTCCATTTCTAATTCTTGTAGTCCGTTGAAAAAACGAGACTCTTGGTTAATCTTTAAAACTCGCTGTTGGTCGTTTTCTAAATCGTTATCCCAACGAAACAAATCTTCTGTAAACGCATTAAAATACAAAGTGTCTCTATTATCGTCTAACTTACCTACGTCTTTAAAAGCCATAGACAATCGAGTTTTACCCGTTCCGTTATAAGCAAAAAGCAATATTTGATTGATATTTTTGACTCTATTTCTTGGCAGTGGAATTCCGTTGTCTAACGAATTACGTATATGTACAGCGGCATCATCAAGGTTCGAAAAATTTAGTTCATTCATGCATATTCCTCTTCCCGAGAAGGAAATATTTTCTGCACAAAGCCTTTTTTGTATGACTTCAAAGCTTCAACTTTTTCTTCTTGCAATAAAATAAGTTTCTCTACAGATGATAAGCAATCAGATATTTTTTGTTGTTCACCCGTTTTCACATCAGGGTAATAAAAAGGTATTTTCTTAATAAGAGTTGCACTCAGGTTTTTTTGCCCGCCATCATTACTTATGCTTCTTATTTCTTCGTAACTTGCTGCAAGGCTATGGTATACAAAATCTGTAGATACTTCTTTGTTTAGGGTTAATGCTGCACATGCTTGATTAATAGAGGCATCCATACCTAGTTTAGCAACTTGCCCCCTTGTTTTTCCTTGCCCATACATAGCCATCAATATTGTGTTTGCTGGAAAGATTTTAGCAGAGGAGTTATCTAGTCCGGTCTTTGTAATAAACTCATTTACCTCATTGATTAAATTAAAATTTATGAGTGTAGTAGAAACCCAAGGAATATCTCCTTCCCAATACTCTGAGTTGGAACGGTTTGGGGTTCCGCCTGATTTGACCGTTGCAATTTGACCTACCGTAGACTCTTCCCACATACCATCAAATTCTGCAAAGCGTAACTCAGGAAGGGCAGCCTTCTTTGCAAAGAGTTTATGTTCCAAACCTTTTTTATGCATTTTTAAGCTATCGCACTTTGCTATTTCACTTTGAATTAACCCATCCAAAGATGATAAAAAATTGGCTACTTTTTTTTGTTCTTCAGGCTTTGGACAGGGTAAAAAAACTTCTGAGAATTGCTTATAACTGATCATCTTACCATCACGCAGGCCTTCGAGGTTTTTTGTCAAATCACGAATAAAGCGCTTCGTTTTGAAGTAATGCTTGAAAAACTCTTCGTTAACCCCTTCTGTTTTTCTAAGAACAACGTATGCGGGACTACATATACCTTTGTACGTCGAATATTCAATTCCACCTTGAAATGACCTGAGGCTGATAATAAAGTCGCCTACATCAACAACTTTATAGCTTTTGATACTCTTTTCTGTAGCGGTTACATTATAATCGATAAGTTCCCTAGGGATTGCACCATACTCCTGGGTAATAGCTAGAATCGGAAGATCTGAATTGTGATTTTTATTACTAACCTGTTTAAAAAGCTTATTTGCGTTTGTATATTGCCAACCACCCAATAACTGAAACTCAGGAAACCTTAGTTCAGGAAAAAATACTTTAGAATCTAGATCATTCATAAACCGTGAGTCCTGAAATTTCGCGCCCTTGGGCTAAATTATGTAAATGAGGGATAAGGTCCTCCATTAAGTCACGCTCCACTTTGCCTCGTTCTCGCCAGCTCAACTCTAATGGCTCTAATAAGTCTGTTAATAATTCACCATCAAAGATCATTCGACTAATTATTGTATCTACAAAGTTTTGAAGTGCCTCGGGCGTGAGTTTGTGCTTTGTTGCCATTTCATTTAATTCATTCGCAGACTTTTCTGCTTTGAAATTTTGGTAACCTTCGTGAATCTGCTTTGTAGTAAGTACTTCACCAGTATTTAAGCTATTGATATAGTCGATAATATCTTCGCGCTCTTCCATTAAGTTGGCATTGGCGCTGATCATATCGATGACTTCTTTACGCGTCATTTTCTGTTTACTTGGTTCTTGTGTCGATTTAGCGATCAAGCCAACAATATAGTCGTAATCAATAACTGCCGAAGCAAACAAGACAAATTCAAAATCTAGTTGTTGAACTTTGTCGTCTATGTCGCCTTTATCACCATTGTTTTGGTCTTGTTTACGTTTAAGGTCTTGAGCCGTTTCTATATACTGCCCTTTAAATCCTCGTAAAATATCAGTTGGTAGTGCTTTCTCAATTGTCTGTTGCTGTTTTTCTTCTAACTCAGTGTATTGATCAATTTGAGTTTTAAGCTTCTGTACTTCTTTAAAGTGATTGATAAAATCTGCTTTTGCATTATCGCCTTTAAGATTTACTACGTCTGAAGGAGTGCAATCTAAGCCTTTTTCTTTCATAAAAGTTTCAAGCTTCTCGACTGCATTTTGATATTTTTCGATGGTTACAGGTGCAGGATCGACCAACCATACTTCTTTGTCTTCGTTTTCTGGGTTGTGACCTGAAAAACGAGATATAGCATTTTCTACTTCGTCTTCTTGGCCTCGAAAATCAAGGACATTTCCCCAAGGTTTGCTGTCGTTAAGTACGCGATTCGTACGAGAGAAAGCTTGTATTAATCCATGGTATTTAAGATTTTTATCGACATACAAGGTGTTTAAATATTTAGAGTCAAACCCAGTAAGCAACATATCAACAACAATTGTAATGTCGATTTTATTCTTGTGTGGATAATCCGCATTTGTGTATTTTTGATCTTTGATGCGTTGTTGAACATCTTGATAGTAAAGATCAAATTCATTAATTGTGTGATTTGTACCGTATTGGTTATTGTAGTCAGTTAAGATCGCTTTTAATGCCGCCTTTTTCTTCTCTGGCTCTACTTGGTTATCTGCTTTTTCTTGAGGCAAATCTTCTTGAAGCTGTTTAATGTCTTTTACATTCTTATCTGCTGATTTGGTATCTGCCTCTTTAGCTTCTTCTGCATTTTTAGGTGGCTGTGCAGGAGGCGAGAAAACACAAGCGACATTTAACGGTTTATAGTTTTCGTCTTCACTTTGTAGTTGCTCTTGTTGAATTTTAAACTGTTCAACATACTCGATAGCGTGATTAATCGATGCGGTAGCTAGTACAGCGTTAAAACGGCGCTCACTTGTTGCAGCATCATGTTTGTTTAGAATCTCTTTAACGACAGCCTCTGGTGGAGGTGTGACTTTTTTGGGCTTCTTAACCTTCTTACTTTTACCGTCTTCGATTGCTTTTGATTCATCTTTACCGAAGTAATCAATATGGAAACTTAATACGTTTTTATCTTCGATGGCATGAGTAATGGTATAAGCGTGTAGCTCTTTTTCAAATATATCTTTTGTGGTTTTGAATGTGCCTACTGTTCCATCAATTTGTGTATAGGTAGAGTTTTCTTCAAAGATTGGTGTGCCAGTAAAGCCAAACAGTTGAGCGTTAGGAAAAAAGCTCTTTATTGCTTTATGGTTATCTCCAAACTGTGAACGGTGACATTCATCAAATATAAAGACAATACGTTTGTCACGCAGAGGCTCTAAACGCTCTTTATAAGTTTGCTTACCTTCTTTTAGCTTACTCTGATTTCGTTTACTTGTTTCATCAAGTGCTAGCCCTAGCTTTTGAATAGTTGTAACTATTACTTTGTCTGAATAGTCTTCAGATAACATGCGACGTACAAGTGTTTCAGTATTAGTATTCTCTTCAACACAGCCATCTTGAAACTTGTTGAATTCTTCACGGGTTTGGCGATCCAGATCTTTACGGTCTACAACGAATAAGCATTTTTCAATATCAGGATTATCTTTTAAAAGTGTTGATGCTTTAAAAGAAGTCAAAGTTTTACCAGAGCCAGTAGTATGCCAAATGTAGCCATTTCCACGGTTTTGGTGGATGCAATCTACAATCGCTTTAACGGCATATATTTGATAAGGGCGCATCATTAAAAGCTTTTGTTCGGACTGAACTAACACCATGTAGCGGCTAATCATTTGTCCTAAAGTACACTTGGCAAGAAAGTCATTAGCGAAATCATGGAGATGTGCAATCTTCTTATTATCTTCGTTTGCTAATTGGTAAATAGGTAAGAAACGTTCATCTGCATTAAAGCTAAAGTGTTCATTGCGGTTGTTAGCAAAGTAATAGGTGTTGTATTCGTTGCTGACGATAAATAGCTGCATGAAGCACATCAGCGTATTGCCATACCCGTTGCCTTGGTCGTTTTTATACTCGACTATTTGTTCCATCGCTCGACGGGTAACGATTTGATGGTTCTTAAGTTCAATTTGTACAACAGGTACGCCATTAATTAGCAAAATGACATCGTATCGATGATGGCTATTGTCTGTATTGATACGTAATTGGTTGATTACTTCAAATTCGTTTTTACACCAATCTTTGATGTTCACTAGCGTGTAATGCAAAGGTGTTCCATCTTCGCGTTGAAAGTAACCTTGTTCGCGCAGCGTTTTGGCAGCAGTAAACACATCTGCTGTTACTATTTCATCTCGAAGTCGGGCGAATTCGGAATCAGTAAGTTTTACGTAGTTCAAAGCTTCAAACTTTTCACGGAAGTTTTGCTCCAGAGAAGCCTTATCACGGATGTCGTGACGATAGGTATATTTAAGGTCTTCTAACTTTGAGACAAGAGCATTTTCAATTTGTTGTTCTTTTGTCATTCTTTATCCTTTTGCTCTTCTATCCATGCATCAACATCTTCACTTTTGAATCTCCAAGAACCACCGACTTTAAACCCCGGCAGTTTTCCTTCAGCGGCGAGTCTATATGCTGTTTTTTCGGTTAGCTTGAGGTATTCGGCTAACTCCTTGATAGTGAGAATTTCGCTAGACATTTTGAGCCCTCAAATTTGATAAAGGATAGGTTATGAGAAAATTAGGGAGTAAACAAGAAAAAATAGAATAGTGATGAATAAATGGGTAAAGAAGTAACACATTCGGTCACTTCTTTGGTTTTATTTAGCGGTAATAGTAGATTTAGCTAACGATCAGATCTTTCTAAGAATTTTGAATGCTTAAGCTTAAATGCTTCGAAATCTTCATTAGTTATGGACATTGCCGCTCCTCCAAGAATAAAGTTGATTCTTTCGCTATTTCTATTGCCTGTCATAAAGCCGCTATTGATTTGATCTACATTTGCAAAGTAGTTTGATAATTGTTTATGGGTTATACCAACAGTTACTATTCCACTAATAATTGAAATACCTATTTGATCGAAATAGACCTTAGCCTCAGATGATCCGTCAGTGATTTTCATGATTGGTTCAGACATTTCTAATTTACCTCTATTGTTTATATTTCAATTTCTACGTTTTTAGTTTGTATATTTGGCGCTAACTCTGTAGCTAAAAAGCTGCGCTCGTTGTTCGATATTTTTTCAGCTAGTACGTGCATAAAAGCTTTATCTTTATGAACGATTTTGTTTCTGTCACTGATTAGCTCGTTGATTTCGGTTTTATTAATAAATAGGTGAGAATTATCCTTGTGCCTTGAACAAGCCACATACGTATTTGAACGATCCATTCCACTTGTATAGTAAACAAAAGAATCTCCATCAATAGTTAACCCTTGACTGGAATAAACCGTCATTGCATATGCTTGTATCAGGTTAAGATTTCCATTTTTGTCACAGTATTCTTCTGAGTTAATTTTTATACTTTTGCCTGAATAGAGTTGTAGATTAAGGTTGTAACTACCATCTTCTAACGGATAGATATCTATTATCTTGCCCATATCTCCATTTGTTAAGCCGAGTTTATAATCATTTTTTGTTAGCCTGACTCGTTCGCCAATAGCGAACTTTTGCAAAAAAGTTTTGTTACTAACAGTACAATCTAATTCAACTTCCTTTGTCGAAAGGCTACCGATTTTTTGTAATTCTTGACGAGCGAGGTTGTTCAAGTCCATTACGTCATCCCAACGTTGAGCCAACATAATTGAATCTTTTTCGGGATTATTATCGTTATATTGACTCCATTTCTCGATTAGGAACTGCTTAGTAAATTTTGAGCCATCACATATATTTAAAAGTCCTCGGTTGTCGAGTTCAAATAAGGCCTTTTCTGAATTACCATCTCGAAAATCTACAACTACCTGTTTAGCCCAATCTTCGCTTTGTCGTCGAATAGACTCAATTCTTGTAGTGCCGATTACCTCAGGTTGAGATAAATAACGAAGTGTTCCTGCATGCTCAATTGCATCTAATTGCTTATCTTCACCTACCAAAATTAATTTTGAATTATTCTCTTTGGTCAATTTGATTAACTTGAGCATATCCTTCGTACTGACTTGTCCTGCTTCATCGATCATCAATATTGTGTTGTCTAATTTTAGTTTCTTCGCATCCTTTAATAATTTGGCAATAGTAAATGTTTCTATGTTTGCTTCTTCCGCAAGGTTATTCGCTGCGGATTTAGCTATGGCAGCGCCAATAACTTTGTATCCACTTTCGTTATAGATAGAAACGGACTGCATTCATAGACGCAGATTTCCCCGCGCCTGCTGAACCTTGAATAATCCTCAAGTTGTTCGGTTCGCAAGCTGAATATATAGACTCTTTTTGTTCGTCAGATAATGGAAAGCTATTGTGATAAATAGCATTTTCAATTGTGTTAGTTGAAGTTTTAAATGCGCGTTGGTTAGCCAAACTCTTCGCGGTATTTACCATCTTTCTCTCTAGTTCTAAGGCGGCTTTAGTCGTATAAAGTTGTCTACCTTTCGAATCCAAACCAAGTTCAATAGTCGATGAATCATTAATGAAGTCATTGGCAATATTTTTGGCGGTTTTTATACCGTCGACAGTATACTGAGCGTTAATAAACGCTTGCTTATATATTTCTTGAACAGTAAATGAAGACTTAGAATCAATCAATTGCTCACTGAGTGATTCTACGGTCAGAATGTCAGTGTGCTCTAGCTCAAATAACGAAATACTTTTTTCAGTGTTTAAGCTTATGTTCAGTTGTCTTTCAGAAAACCCAAGCTGAGTTAACTCGTTTTGCCAGCGCTTAAATAAATCTTTGCGCGATATAGTGTCTTTCCTCTGGCGTGTCATCAACGTAGCGACATCTCCAGCCTTGCTAGAGCTGTTCATTGCGCCATATTTTTCAAGCTCTGCTTTGATTGCTTTAGTGCGTTTGGAATAGAAGTCACAGATGTTCTGTGGGACTTCAATAAGCCTGAAGCTATCATTGTCTTGTTCAATACTAAACCCCAACTCATGCAGGTTTTTAGCTAGCTCTGCACGATATGCCGCCCCAATAGCCATTTTCCAGTCATAAAAATGTTTGCTATCTAATGTCCCCCAAGTCTTGTTTGTGCGAGCCGCGATATTTGCAATTAGGCAATGTGTGTGGAGCTGCGGGTCTTGAGCTCGACTAGTACTGTGCTCAAAACAACTCGCCACAATGCCAATAGGTTGTTCTTGAATTAATCCTCCTTTGCCTGTCCTAGTAACAGCAACTTTATCTTCAATCAAAGCAACTGACTGCAAAACAGCTTGTTTATGAGCAAGTTGAATTTTGTGACGTAAGTGAGAATTTGAGCTTGCCCATGCACAGCTAACTGACTTAGGCGCACTGAAACACAAATCATAGCCAGCACGTTGTTTAGCTGTTGATGAAGTATTAAATTGTCTTAGAGCGCTTTCCCCTGATGGTGAAAGTCCTCGATATATATTTTGATATTGCTCGCTATTAACTGTTCCACTTAGTCCTAATATACGACTAGCAAGGCCAACCCATTCACCTTCTGGCTCTCCACTGTCTAGGTAATAGTCCTCAGCTGCAAGGTTTGCGTAATAGCTAATGTTTGAAATGGGAGCTATGGTTAGCATGATTTGCTTCTCCCTCTCGTACCTCGCCTATTTGGGCATGTTTCACTATGTTTTATAGATTTAGCTATAAAACCGTCAGCTATTTTGTTTAATTGAGGATAAGGCCAAGTTAAAAGGTAAGACGCTTTATATCCTGCAAGAGTTAAAAAGCCAGTTACCCCTTTTGAATTTGGGCTCGGCAAGTGCATTATTTGCTCTGGAGTGACTGCTGGTAATTCTTTTTCTTGCGTTGATAAACTGACATTCCCATCTTTATCGTAATTTTTAGTTTGTAATTCAACGGTTCTATTGCCGATATTTTTTGATAACTTAGAAGCTGATTCATATGAATTGGTACGTAAAGTAACAGTGTTCGAAAATAAGCTAAGTAAAGTTTCTGCATCGTCGCCATATTTGGCTCGAACTTGTTGCTGAGCTTGTGTAGCAGCGACGGTGTGCCCTCCCTTTGAGCGACCTTTAGAAAGCCAGTCTATTAACGATTTTGTCTTAGGTAAATCGGCTAACTCATCAAGTACGAACCAAAACTGTCTATCATTATCTTCTTGGCTTAATAATCTATTAGAAACAAGAGACAATAAAGCACCGAAAATAGGAGATGAAACATGACTGTAATTGGGAATGTTTGGAATGATTACTTGGCGTTCAGCTTGCTCAGCTTCACTCCAACGATTGATAGAAAAGTTATTGCAGTCCTTTACCTTCCAATAGTCTGAGACAACATTAATCCAACTAAGCTGGCTCGACATATAGGCAAGTAAACTTTGCGTCATTTTGCTGTCTTTTTCTATGAACACTTTGGCTATTGGGTGATAACAACTTAATAACTCTTGCAGTTTGTCCGTGTTAATAGACAAATAAGAATTCAAGTCTTCCCAGCTCCAATCGGAAATTGTTTTGTTGAGTGATAGAAATATACCGACTAAAACTTCTCTAGCACCATCGCTCCAAAAGGGATCTTTAGACTCCTTGATAAAAGCTTCAGCGACATTTCTAGCTGATAACTCCGAATCGATATCTTCAGCGATATTCCAATATGATGACCTTGAATCAAAAGGGTTGATTAGGATAACTGTCTTTTTATAAAATAATTGCGTGTACTCTAATTTGGCGTCGTAAATTAACGCGTGTCGGTTATATTGAAATATTGCATTTAGAATAGGCTTCAGAACGGTACTTTTTCCAGCTCCCTGTGATCCTGATATAAATATGTTGCCTAACTGCTCAGGCACCGGTAAATAAATTAATGGGTGAAGAGGTAATGCAAAATCTAGGTTGTGGCGTCTTAACTTTCTTTTGTGGTATTTGACAGCCTGTTTATTTGGCAGCAACTTAACGCCAGATTTAAATCTATATTTATCGAGTCCCCCTTCGACATAAACGAACTTGAAAGCAAGGAACCCTCCAACAAGACTACTTGCTAAAATTGGCATTATTAGGTGAATCCAAAAGTGGACTACTAGCTCATTATTAGCTAGATAGTTAGTGTAATTGTTGAAGGCAGAAAGTTCGTTAATTACATACCCTTTAACTATCTTGAGCCACTGAAACAAATGGTCTGCTAACGGAGGCCAACGTGTGCCCAAATGCCAAGTATAATTTATAGCAATGGAACTTAATAAAAGTGTTAAACCAAGCCAAGTTAAACCCATAAGTTTCCAGTCTTGATATCTCCCTAGCAAAGTCATTTTACACCTCCCGAAAGTCGTGATTTTAGTTCTTGAAAAGCGTCTTTTCGTTCCTGTTCTGATAATCCTTGAACCGCGCAACAAATTTCAAAAAGTTTGCTAGTTAATCTAATCTCTGAATTTTTAAGATCAGTTTTAAAATCTTGTGAACTGTTATACGCTAGCCATGCTTTGCGCATGACGTCGGCTAAATTTGAACCTAGCTCCTCAGCTTCTCGCTCGATTTTTAAATAGTCGGATAACGGAAAGCGAACCGTTATCGCTTTTTGTTGAACGTGTTTATATTTGTTCATTTATACGTGCCTATTTGATTTCATAGAAATCATTATGATTACAATGGTTTTAAGGCTTAAATTGGAAATTTCGATTTCGGTATGAAATCGCTTTAATGCCCTTATTTATATCGTTTTCTGGAAAAGTTACTCTGAGACCTGCACCTCCGAAGGTGCGTCGGGTCTGAGTCATCAAGCAGCTTAATGGAGCTGCTTTCGTTGTTCTTTGAGCCAGTTATCTAGTACATGTTTTTCCCATCCAATCAGACGAACTGTTATTTGAATTGGCTTTGGAAATGGATTAGAGCATTGGGAGTCGTTATTCGTTCGTAAACGCCACAAAGTTGCTCTACTAATTCCCAACATTTTTGCTACTTCTTTCGAATTCAGAATTTCATTGTTCATATAAAACCTTATCTATGTGAAATGTTCTGAAGCATATTGAAGTAATTGGTTGAAGTACGATATATTCAAAAGTACACATAATTACTGTTGACAAATATGGCACTATTTTCTGACGCTTGTAATCGTATTTTAAGAGACGTACAGGAGCTAATCTTGAATGGGAAAATTATATACCTGCGGAAAAGAGAATCAGAAGATGGGGTATTTATCGCTGAATTATTGAGCGACTTAACGTTTTCCACTCAGTTTAAACAGTCTTTAAAAAAGTTAACATTGGATAAAAGTGAAGGTGTAGCTAGTTTAGGAGACTTGTTAATATGTATTAATAATTATAGTGCTGCTGTTGAGCTTTTCAAACCCTCGGAAAAAAGTCGAAAAGCGTTTGGTGCGGGCTTCAACTTCTCAAAAGACATTTATTTCTTATTGAAAACGATCAGATTATTATCTAGAAAGAGTTACCAAAGACAACCAATTCAAAAATGCACATATTGCTGCTTGTGTTGGCGTGAGTTGCATGACTCCTCACACTATTATTGCAGGTTCCACTTAGCTAGTAACCGTTATAATCGAATGGCGAAAAGTAACTACTACCGAGACAGAAGAACCATAATTAAAGAATTTAATTCTGATAAGTATAAGTGGACGGAAGCTTTACCAACGAAGCCAATTTTTCTTGAATCTATATTAGATAAGACAATCAACTTTTCTTGGCCGCAATATATGAAATTTAACCTGTACAATAAATGGCAAGACTATGCTAAGGAGATACATTATCTCGTTAATAGCCATTTAAAATTTACATCTAAAAAGGTTAAAAATGTTTTTATTGAGGACTTCAGAGATTGTAAGGGGTACATAACGGCGATGCTTCGAGCTTTGGAGCCAACTACAACGGAAAGAGAGTGTGACATAGTTGTTTATAAAGGCAAAGGTATTGAGTACAGTGAAGAGGCTAGCTTGAGACAGCTTCAAGCAATATTGATACGGCATGAAGCATATGAATCATTAAGGGTTAATAAAGTCACTAGCGGGCCAAAAAAAGGGTCGACAAATTGTAGAAAAAAAGAGCGATTGAGAGAGTTGATCAAGGACTATAAAATATTAGGTTGGTCTAACGCTAAGATCGGTAGGAAAATTAACCTTTCACGTCAACGTATAGCTATGTTGGTAAAAGAGTTGGACTAACTAGTAGCCCAACAAGTAAAAAAGAAGAACAGACACTTTAACTTACTTTATTCATAACATTTTGTTTTAATAAATTAAACTCTTCTTCATTTATAACTTTTGATTCTTTTAATTTTTGAAGCTTTTCAAGTTCATTACTCATAGATAAAACGACTTCATCTTTATTTGCTATTTCGTTTTGTTGTTCCAATTCCTTTTGTAATTTCCAGAATTCGTCATCTATATTTTTACTGATTTTAGCAATATGTTGCTCTAGCTCATTACCTTGATCTTCTATCTTACCGTACTTAGATTCTTTATATAATTTAACAAAAAGCGATGAAACTACAAAATAGGCAAAAAATACATAGGGCTCAAAACCGTATTCATTCACGAAATGAAATGTGAACAAGGAAATAATAGACAATAAATAGAAAAGTATACCTGCTAGTGTTTCGCTTGCTCTATCAATGTAGCCATTATTCAAGGCTTTATCCATAGGGTCAAATTGGGTAATTTTTCCTTCAGAATGATTTTGTATTGCTACTAACGTGCCAGTCTCCAATTCTTTATTACTGACATAAACTGCCGTAACGTAATGACCTTCCATAATCTTATGGTTGAATGCTGATATTAATTTGGGTTTACTTTCTCCATCTTTCAACCAAAACTCATCTTGTGAATAAGATGATGTTGTGGCTGTAGTATCATTTATTACTGCCACATTACCTGCAAACCTCGCACCACCACCAGTAACAGTGGTATGGGTATGAATGCTTTGGTCCTTTCCAATAACTTTTCCAGAATGAGCAAAAAAAGTTAATTCTGAGCCTCGAATATTAATACTGGTTAACAAATTGTTTGCAATAGAAGTGAACATATTATTTTTCTTAAAATTGATTAATTAAAAAATAAATGAAAACTCTTTAAGTATAATAAGTTCCATTTATTAATGCGTATAACTGGATAGTATATAAATAAAAAGTTATATCCAATAGTTAAACAAAAAATATGGGCTTAAAGCTTAAAAGTAGATATTTCAAAAAGATAATCAGCCCATTCTTGCATCATTTTTCGTCTTTCTATTAAATAAATAGATCTGTTGTAGGCACGAGATGTAGCTGTTCCAGTTAAGTGAGCTAATTGAGCTTCGATTACTTCATGATTCCAACCTTTCTCATGAAGAATAGTTGATGCAGAGCTTCTAAATCCATGTGCAGAAACGACATTAGCAGAGTATCCTAAGTCTCTTAATCGGTTAGTCATAACGTTTTTACTGATAGGTTTAGATGCATCACGAGAGTTAGGAAACACAAATTTTGAGTAGCCTGTAACTTCTTTTATTTGCTTTAAGTGTTCAATAACTTGGTCAGCTAATGGGACTAAATGCTCTCTACTTCGTTTCATTTCTTCGGCGGGGATTCTTATAATCCGATCAGCAAAATCTATATATTGCCACTTTAAACAACGTAGCTCATTAGGGCGGAGAAATAGGCGAGGGAGGAGTTTTAAGGCTTCTACTGTGCAGAATGTTCCGCCTTCGGAGTTATCAATGTCATTTATGAGCTTTGCCAGTTTCTTCAGGCTTTACTATAGCTGGCATATGCTTAACTTTAGGTAAGGGTTTTATAATGTCACTTAAGGGCAATCCCTGTGCTGGATTTGTTCTAGTTAGTCTATGAGCAAGTGCATAACCAAAAATTCGGTTTATGATAGAAAGAATGACTGGGCACTTTTTAGGCGTCCCAGAAGCTTCAATATTGAGCATTAATTCTGTGATGTGCCCTGCATCTATCTGGTCTATTGCCAATTCTCCAATTGATTTTGAATCTTCTAAAATCCAACGTTTAGTTCTTTTAGCGTGATCCTCAGCCCAAGAGTCTTTTTGTTGTTCCCACCATTTCATAGCTACAATTTTAAAAGCCCTATCACCAACATTTACAGCTCGCTTTCTTTCTCGCTTTTCTTCGGAAGGGTTTACTCCCTTAGCAAGTAAAATACGAGCCTCATCAACCATTTTTCTGGCTTCATGTAGGGTTATGGTGGGGTATTTTCCTAAAGCGAGTTCTTGATGCTTAGTAGCGTACTTGAATCGCATTCGCCAAAGTTTACTTTGATTGTTTTTTACTATTAAAAACAAACCATTAGCATCATGTTTTTTTATTTGTTTCTTATCATCTGGGCACGAAATATTTTTAACTTCAAGAGCGGTTAACGACATACTAAACCTCACATCTGGGTATAAAGTGGGGGATCTTTAAGAATATTCCACAAATTTTATAGAGTGAAAACTTTTGAACCCCCACTTTATACCCAGAAATATATTAAACTTTGAGAGCTATTTTGAAACGTAATGTTACTAAATGTCAACAAAAAAGCCCGCAAAACATAGCTTTGCGGGCTTCCTGAAACTTAGTGAGTTTCTATGAAACGGTGTAGATTGCTCTACATCATGCCGCCCATTCCACCCATACCGCCCATGCCGCCCATATCAGGCATTGCAGGACCAGCTGATGCATCTTGAGGTGCATCCGTTACCATTGCTTCTGTTGTGATCATAAGACCCGCAACTGATGCTGCAAACTGTAGTGCGCTACGAGTTACTTTAGTTGGGTCTAGAATACCTTCTTCAACTAAGTCGCTGTAAGTGCTGTTTGCTGCGTTGTAACCGTAGTTGCCTTCGCCTTCTTTAACTTTGTTTACAACCACTGATGCTTCATCACCAGAGTTGAACGCGATTTGACGAAGTGGTGCTTCCATTGCGCGTAACGCAATTTTGATACCGTGAGTTTGGTCTTCGTTGTCGCCTTTAAGCTCAGCAAGTTTAGCGGCAACACGAACAAGTGCTGTACCACCACCGGCAACAATACCTTCTTGAACCGCAGCGCGAGTAGCATGTAATGCATCGTCAACACGGTCTTTTTTCTCTTTCATTTCCATTTCTGTTGCTGCGCCAACTTTAATAACCGCAACACCGCCAGAAAGCTTAGCTAAACGCTCTTGAAGCTTTTCTTTGTCGTAATCAGAAGAAGACTCTTCAATTTGCGCTTTGATTTGTGCAACGCGGCCATCAATGCCTTCTTGCTCACCAGCACCATCAATAATAGTTGTATCATCTTTAGTGATAACAACACGTTTGGCAGTACCTAGGTCTTCAAGTTGTGCTTTTTCTAATTCCATGCCGATTTCTTCAGAAATCACAGTGGCACCAGTTAATACCGCAATGTCTTGTAACATTGCTTTACGACGGTCACCAAAACCTGGCGCTTTAACAGCAGATGCTTTAACAATACCGCGCATGTTGTTAACAACTAACGTTGCTAGGGCTTCACTTTCTAGGTCTTCAGCAATAATTAGTAGTGGCTTACCGGCTTTAGCAACGGCTTCCAGTGTAGGAAGTAGCTCACGGATATTGCCCACTTTTTTGTCAACTAAAAGAATGAACGGGTTATCTAGTTCAACCGAACCATTTTCTTGGTTAGTGATGAAGTATGGAGATAGGTAACCACGGTCAAACTGCATACCTTCAACAACGTCAAGTTCAGTTTCTAATGCTTGACCTTCTTCAACAGTGATAACACCTTCTTGGCCAACACGTTCCATTGCTTCAGCAATGATGTCACCAATTTCTTTGTCAGAGTTTGCAGAGATAGTACCTACCTGTGCAATCGCTTTTGAATCTGAACATGGTACAGATAACTCTTTAAGCTCTTCAATTGCCGCTTTTACTGCTTTGTCGATACCGCGCTTAAGATCCATTGGATTCATATCAGCGGCAACGGCTTTAATGCCTTCGTTGATAATAGCTTGAGCTAAAACTGTTGCAGTTGTAGTACCGTCACCGGCTTCGTCATTGGCTTTAGAAGCAACTTCTTTCACCATTTGAGCGCCCATGTTTTCAAACTTGTCTTCAAGTTCAATTTCTTTAGCTACAGATACACCATCTTTAGTGATAGCTGGACCACCAAATGATTTGTCTAATACTACGTTACGACCTTTAGGACCTAACGTTACTTTTACTGCGTCTGCTAAAACGTTTACGCCTGCTAACATTTTTTTGCGAGCGTCATTTCCAAATCTTACGTCTTTTGCTGCCATAATCTTAAACTCCTATTATTCAACGATTGCCAAGATGTCTGACTCAGACATGATTAATACTTCTTCGCCATCAAGCTTTTCAGTTTTTACGCCGTAGCCATCGCTAAAGATAACCGTGTCGCCAACTTTTACATCTAACGGACGAACGTCGCCATTTTCTAAAATACGACCGTTGCCCACAGCAATAACTTCACCGCGAGTAGATTTTTCAGCTGCAGAGCCCGTTAGTACGATGCCGCCGGCTGATTTTGTTTCTTGTTCGTTACGTTTAACGATTAAACGATCATGTAGAGGACGAATGCTCATTTGTCATTATCTCCAAGTTTATGGTTGTAATAGGTTTTAAAGTCCCTGTTTTAGGGTTGGGAGGCTTTAAAACAAACTAAAAATTAGTTGTTGGCGAATATATGAGGGTGGGTTTAAAAAACCCAAGTGAAAAATTGAAAAAAATAACGAAAAATTAGGGAATAATAGGGGTTAT
The DNA here is from genome assembly GCF_009728465.1 of Psychrosphaera haliotis. Lineage (GTDB taxonomy): Bacteria > Pseudomonadota > Gammaproteobacteria > Enterobacterales > Alteromonadaceae > Psychrosphaera > Psychrosphaera haliotis. The sequence goes on along the minus strand of NZ_WOCD01000003.1, from coordinate 1,132,167 downwards.
GTAAGTCAGACGGTTCACGCGCTTTTAGTTTTGCTTTAAAGGCTGCGAGGTTTCTATTTTAGCTTTTGAGATTTGTCAGATAACAATGTAACTAATTCCTGCAAATCATACTTGCCACAGGCTTCAACAACTTCAATTGTTTCCAAGAAGTCTAACTTTCGTTCTCCGCTTTCGTATTTAGAAACATAACTTTGTGGTTTCCCTAAGCTACTGGCGAGTTGTGTCTGGGTTTGACCTGAGACTTCTCTAATTTCTTTTAAATAGGTTCGAAAGCGTGAGTTTTTTTCACACCAGAGTTTGTTCATGGGCGAACAGTAGGTGCGTGTAGCGAATATCCCATTTTGGGATAAAAATGTTTGCCTTCATGAAAGTTGTAGAATAAGGTGGATTTGTTGTTTCTGTTTGGGTGTTGGAACTTTGGCTAGATGCAACAAAAAGGGCCTTTTTAGGCCCTTTTTTCTTAACGACTCAGACAAGGTTTTGCTGGCGTTTATTCCTTTCTCTTGTATTCGCCATCAATAGTTGTTGGCTGTTGAGGGTTTTCATCAATATAACCCTGCTGGCTATTTGAACTTGAATCACCCGTATCTTGATGAGTGTTTTGATCCATTTCATTCTCAAAAGTCCTTCCTGTTGACTGGTTTGAGAACCCACCTCCACCTTGACCAAACCCTGATGCATTAAAACCGGCGCCGCGCACTTGCACTCTATGGCCTACTTGCAAATAAACGGCTTTTCTAAATGGTGGTGTAAGCAGAAGCAAACCAAAAATATCAGTCATAAAACCAGGTGTTATCAATAATACACCCGAAACTAAAATACATATGCCGTCAAACATTGCTTGGGCAGGAAGTGAACCAGTTGCCAACTCTTGCTGTATCTTAGTCCACGTTTGCACACCTTGTTGCTTAACTAACTTAGTGCCTAAAATAGCGGTGGCTATAATAATGATGAACGTCCAGCCACTACCAATAATGCTACCTACTTCTAGAAGGATCATTAATTCAATTAATGGAATGATGATAAAAATAAAAAACAGTGGCATATTTTTCCTAATAAAAATTCAATATTAACTCTAGTTAAGTATGGGACAATACGACGGTATTCAAGTAAAGTTGAACAATAGTATGTAACCATTTGTTAATTTTTTCTTAAGGTTTACGTAATACATTGAACGAGATAATAAAATGACCGTTAAATTAATTTTAGTCACTAGTCCGGATTTACCCACCGCTCATTCTTTAGCTGAGGGCTTACTCGATAAAGATTTGGTGGCGTGCGTCAATTTAATTCCATCAGTGGTTTCCCTTTATAAATGGGAAGGAAAACTAGAACAAAATATAGAAGTTCAAATGTTTTTAAAAACAAGTGAAAGAAATATCGCGGCAATCGAGTCTTATGTAAACGAACATCATCCATACGAAGTACCTGAGTTTCTGGTTATTGATGTAAATCACGGCAATCGTGACTATTTAAATTGGGTACAAGAAATGACATCACAAGGTAACAAATAAATGCTTAACACACGTAGTACCATTACAAATTGGATTTTTGCTTTTACCCTCGCCAGTTTGTCTTTATTTACCAGCGTTAGTCACGCTGCAATTACGGCGGATCCACTAAAAGGCTTGTTTGGCCAACAAACGGAATACTTACCAGTAGATGAAGCCTTTATGTTCGACTTTAAACAGGTTGATAACAAGGTTGTTTTAAACTGGACCATAGCAGACGGTTACTATTTATATAAAGACAAGTTTCAGTTCCAAGCAGACAACAGCACAATTGCCGAAACAGTTAAGCAAGACGGTACTCAAATTGAAGATGAGTTTTTTGGGGTGGTGGATGTTTACTTCTTTCAATCAAAAATAGACGTTAGCTTCAGCGAAATAGCTGAAAACGGCTATTTGAATATAAGATATCAAGGTTGTGCTGAAGCAGGCTTTTGTTACAACCCAACCGTTAAACGTATTCCTTTAACTGCGATTTCTGCTGACGAGATTGCCGCATTAAAAGCAGCTAGCAGCACTGGCAATAACAGCACTAATAACTCGAACAATGGCACGGAAACATCAGACTCGGTTTCAGCACCTGGTTTATCAACAAACGGTTCAGTTTCAATAGCAAATACTTCTCAACAAAACTCACTAGCAGACTCATTAGCGAATGAGAGTTTGTTATGGACGTTACTTATTTTCTTCGGTTTGGGTGTAGGTTTGGCCTTCACGCCTTGTGTTTTCCCAATGTTCCCAATTTTATCCAGCATCATTGCTGGGCAAAGTAATATGACCGTTAAAAAAGGTTTATGGCTTGCGTTCATTTATGTGCAAGGTATGGCAATCACGTATTCACTATTGGGATTAGTTGTTGCTAGCATGGGCGTGCAGTTCCAAGCTGCTCTGCAACATCCTGCTGTTTTAATTACCGTGTCTGTCATTTTTGTATTGCTCGCTGGGGCGATGTTCGGCTGGTATAACCTTCAGTTACCTCAGTCTTGGACCAACAAATTAACTCAAGTGAGTAACAATCAAAAATCAGGCAATTTAGTGGGCGTATTTGTAATGGGCTTATTAAGTGGTCTTATTGCTTCGCCTTGTACCACGGCTCCGTTAACAGGCGCATTGCTATACGTTGCGCAAACGGGCGATTTGCTCATTGGTTTTGTCACCTTGTACGTGCTTAGTTTAGGCATGGGCTTACCTTTGTTACTAATAGGCGCATCAGGTGGTAAGTTACTTCCTAAAGCGGGTAACTGGATGAATGTAGTTAAGAATCTGTTTGGCTTTATTTTATTAGCTATTCCTCTCATTCTATTAGAACGATTTGTTGATTTAGAGTGGGTACTATTACTTGCGGGTATTTTGCTAATCGTAATAGCCGGCTATTTCCATAGCCAGTATTTAGGTCAAGCGTCTAACACGGCAAAAAGCAGCTTTTGGGTAGTCTCGTTATTTAGCTTCTTATTGGGCTTTGTGTTAATCATTAAACCAATATTACCGACTCCAGTGGCATCAGCATCAGCAGAGTCACATGAAGTTGAGTTTATAAAAGTGTCGAACATGAGCGAAATAAAACAGCAAATTGCTCAAGCAAATGTAGCTGGCAAGCCTGTGATGTTAGACCTTTACGCTGACTGGTGTGTGGCATGTAAAGAGTTTGAAGCGTTTACATTTTCAGATAAAAGCGTGCAAGACAAAATGGCTGACTTTGTTCTTTTACAAATCGACATGACGGCCAACAACGATGCAGATATAGAAGTGCTTACTGAATACGATATCTTAGGTTTGCCAACTATTCTGTTTTTTAATACTAGTGGTGGAGAGTTAACAACTCAACGCGTCACTGGCTATATGAATGCAACCACATTTTTGGCGCACTTAAAAAGCATTTAGCTGGTTCGCTAAATAAAACTCAATATAAATGAGTTTGTCTAAAACCATGAAGCCCTGCTTTTATTGATAAAAGTGGGGCTTTTTTCTGCCCACAGGGCACTCCAAATAGAACTATTTTGGTTAATAGACGTCTAATTCGTTACTTGAATTCTTCCAACTTGCTTTGCAAAACGCTTCAAACAAAGGCCTGCAAGCCCGTCAGCTCAGCTAACGTCGGTCATTAGACCAGTATTTTGCTGTTAATTGTGTTTATTTCTCTATAATGGCTTTTAATTCTTCCGGAACTGTAGTTTTATATGGTTTTCACCATAAAAGTTAGTCAGATCTCGAGAAGAGGTAGAAATGAGTATAGAAGGCGACAAGATGTCAACAATTGGAACAGTTTTAGTGATCAATGGCCCTAACTTAAATATGTTAGGTAGCAGAGAAACAAACATTTACGGCAATGCCACGTTAAACGACATTGTTGCGTCACTAACGCATGAAGCGTCAAAAGAAACTGGTTGCCATTTCGCATGTACAGTCAAATCACGAAGGTGTATTGGTAGATGCAATTCAGCAAGCGCAGGGAAAAATTGATTTTATCATTATTAATCCCGCCGCTTTCACGCATACCAGTGTTGCCATCAGAGATGCGCTATTGGCAGTGAATATTCCATTTATCGAAGTTCACCTGTCTAACGTACATGCACGAGAGCCTTTTAGACAACATTCCTACTTATCAGATATAGCGGTTGGTGTGATTTGCGGCTTAGGTCCGCAGGGATACCAATACGCGCTTAACCAAGCGGTTAATACGATTACTAATAATAAATAAATTTTAAAGATTAATAGGTGAAAAAATGGACATTCGTAAAATAAGAACACTGATCGACATGGTGAAAGAGTCTGGCGTTGGCGAAATTGAAATCACTCAAGGTGATGAGTCAATCCGTATCTCTGGCACACCTGTGCAAGTAGCAGCGCCAATGCATTATGCTCCTGCGACAGCACAAGCTCCTCAGGCAGCACCAGCAGCAGCTCCGGCGGCAGCGGCCGCACCTGAAGCAGCTCCAGTTGCATCAGGTCATCAGGTTGTTTCTCCAATGGTTGGTACTTTCTACCGTGCATCATCACCTTCTTCTCCTTCATTTGTTGAAGTAGGCCAGTCAGTTCAAGTTGGCGATACACTTTGTATTATTGAAGCAATGAAAATGATGAACCAAATTGAATCAGACAAAGCGGGTGTTGTTAAAGCAATCCTTGTTGATAACGAAGACCCAGTAGAATTTGAACAACCACTATTCATCATTGAATAATAAGGGCTGATCATGATTGATAAAGTTGTCATCGCGAATCGCGGTGAGATTGCCCTGCGTATTTTGCGTGCCTGTAAAGAATTAGGCATCAAAACCGTTGCGGTACACTCAACTGCGGACAGAAACTTAAAGCACGTTCTTCTTGCAGACGAAACCATTTGTATTGGTAAGCCATCTGCGATGGATAGTTACCTTAATATTCCTAGAATTATTGCCGCGGCTGAAGTAACAGATGCCGTGGCTATTCACCCTGGTTATGGCTTTTTAGCAGAAAACGCTGACTTTGCTGACCAAGTTGAGCAAAGTGGTTTGATCTTCATTGGGCCAACGGGCGATACCATTCGTCTAATGGGCGATAAAGTCTCTGCCATTGAAGCAATGAAAAAAGCAGGCGTGCCTTGTGTACCTGGTTCTGACGGTGAATTAGGCGACGATGCCGATACCAACAGAGCCATTGCACGCAGAATTGGTTACCCATTAATTGTTAAAGCAGCAGGCGGCGGCGGCGGTCGTGGTATGCGTGTGGTTCGCAAAGAAGAAGATTTAGTTGAATCTATTAAGATGACTAAAGCGGAAGCGGGTGCAGCCTTTAACAATGACGTTGTTTACATGGAAAAATTCCTAGAAAATCCACGTCACATTGAAGTACAAGTTTTGGCTGATGGTCAAGGTAATGCAATCCATTTAGGTGAGCGTGACTGTTCAATGCAGCGTCGTCACCAAAAAGTTGTTGAAGAAGCGCCAGCACCAGGTATTACACCTGAACTTCGTAAGTTTATTGGTGGTCGCTGTGTTAGAGCTTGTATTGAAATTGGTTATCGCGGCGCCGGTACGTTTGAGTTCTTGTATGAAAACGGTGAATTCTACTTTATCGAAATGAATACTCGTATTCAGGTAGAGCATCCAGTAACAGAAATGGTAACGGGCGTAGACTTAATTAAAGAGCAATTACGCATTGCTGCAGGTCAACCATTGTCATTTACGCAAGATGATATTCAAATTCGTGGGCATGCCATTGAATGTCGTATTAATGCAGAAGATCCTGAAACCTTTATTCCTTGTGCAGGTGAAATCAAACGATTCCATTCACCAGGCGGTTTAGGCGTTCGTTGGGACTCTCACATTTATACAAATTATAAAGTGCCACCAAACTATGACTCAATGATTGGTAAGCTAATTACTTACGGTGAAAACCGCGGTATTGCTATCAAACGCATGGAGCATGCACTTAATGAATTGCTAATTGACGGTATTAAAACAAACGTACCTCTGCAGCAAGACATCATGGCTGATGAGCACTTCCAAAATGGTGGAACTAATATCCACTATTTAGAAAAGAAATTAGGGATGAGCTAAGGCTTGTAACTGATTGTAGTTGTTTTAAAAAGTCAGTTTTAAAACACAAAGTCTAAAAAAATCACTTGTAAAAGCCGGGCATTTGCTCGGTTTTTTTATTTCTTTAATTAATTTTTAACTATAATTAAATCATCACTAGCGAAAGTTGGAGATGTATAAATGGCAGAGTTCGGGTTAACCACACCCGTCACAGCGGGCATAGAACAAACCCGCGTTCAAAGGTCAAACAATGTCGGACGCACTGATTCCGCCAATGTAATAGATCGTGCCACACAAATACCAACCGCCGCCAACTTAGACAATCAACAAAGCATTTCTGCTGGCCAACAAACCGCCGCAGCACAACCGCCCGTCCATATAGCCAAAGAGCAAATACGAGTCACAAGCACGTTAGGGAAAGGGGATATTAGAGGTAATTTATCGCCAGCAAGAGCTGCTGAAATTTATGAGGCGATAGCTAAGCTTTTGTAAAAAAGTAAAAAAGTAAAAAAGTAAAAAAGTAAAAAAGTAAAAAAGTAAAAAAGTAAAAAAGTAAAAAAGTAAAAAAGTAAAAAAGTAAAAAGTAAAAAAGTAAAAGAACAAACAAGCAACCGCAAAATTCTGCTTGTTTTAAGTTACTTAACGACTAGGGTTAAATATTAAGGGCGAGTACCTGGACCACGATTTTCTAATTCACCTAAAGCTTGCATCCCACCTTCAAACATTTCTTTAATCGCAGCAGTAAAAAGCTCTTCATATAAAAGCACGATTGCGCCTACCCAAATTCCACCCGTTACTTGAGATACTTCTTTGTTTGATAATGTTTTCATTTTTATTTCCTTATCGACATATGTCGGTAGTTAAGTTTGCCATTATTGGCGAGGTTAAAAGCAACTTGCCGTTCCGTTCAAGTCAAAACAAGCTGCCATTGTTATACCTGCACTACACTGCAGGGCTAGGTATTTGACTAAAAGTGAATAGAATTATTAATGCTAATGCATTAAGTAAACTCGAATAAAAGATGTTTGTAGGTAAAGAGCGATGCTTCATGTACAAAGCAAATAGCACTATTCCTATAATAAAATGCATTATTGGTGAGCCAAACGTAAACATCTTAATAGACGTTGTACCAAGAGCAGAGAACAGTCCTATTACTATTACAGGCGCCGATAGTACTTCGCCAATACGAACTGTAACTGTCCGCGTTAGAAACTCTTCTATGATTGGTGCAGCGAGAATTAACCAAAATACATAACCGGTCATTCCAAACTGAGTAATTCCTCTTTGTACCTCTGAAAAGTAATCTATCGATCTAGTATCGAAGAGCTGCATTGTTGCCAAAGCCAATGAGAACGTGGCTAATGTTGCAATAATTGTTGCAACAATATAGCTCCATTGAACAATGGGTTTGAGGCCTAATAATTTTTCCATAAAACTGATCCTTTAAAATATAAATTCATATGTATACTGTACGAACCAACAATTGTTGGTAAGTTAAGTGCAATGAAAATTGCGGTTAATTGCCAGCTTGCGTGTTCCGTTCAAGTCTATGCAAGCTGGCCTCTTTCCAATTCCAATAGCTCTGTAAGCATATAAATTAGTCCTCGCCAGGCTAAAAATCCCGGTAAGTTAAAATCTAACTTTGGTTGCGTTTGTATATAAAGCAGCAACTCTTTCGCATCTATAAATGAATATTTGTGACCCTTATCAAAGTGCTCAACAACATAAGACTGAGTAACTGGAACAAAATAAATCAGTAACTTTTATTAGAGAAAATTACCGTGTGAACCGAACTATCTTTGGCTTCAAAAAGCCAGGCAGCACAATCTTCATAGTGATTTGATAGCTCTAAAACCTGGTCTAATTTTCTTTTGGATAAGAAAATAGCAAGTGATTGTCTGATATTGTTGTTTTGAAAAAGTGCATTAAAATAGACTTTTCTCAGCCCTATGATGGCCCACTTTGTAATAATACTAGACGGGGTGTAGTGTTGGTTTTCAGACGTTATTGCCGAGTTAAGCAATTTGTATGATGCCGACCCTTGCTGTTTTATATCCGATAAAATCTGAGTAATAAACTTAGCAATATCTAACTCAGAAGCATTGTGCTGATATAGCTTTATTAAGCCAGATGTTAACTCGGCTCTTGCTAAGGTATTCAGTGGTAACTCATCTGGACTAACTCCTAACACTGATACCACATAGTACTCTAAGTATTTGTTGTAAATAGCATAAAAATATTGAGATAACTCAGAGGTTTCGATTTTAGTGTTGTTAAATGAGTTGTAGTAACAAACCCATCTTAAGAACAAGGAAAGTGCTACGTCCTTTTGTTCATTTAACGACGAAGACGTAAAACTGTTCTCCGCAAAGTCGTTGTGAAAGCTAGAGGTATTATTGTTTTGCCATCTACCTTCAATACTTAGTGCATCATTGTTTATGTTGCCATGGGTAATACGGTGTACAAAACAAAATGCAAACTGCTGAGCACAATTCGCTAACGATCTATTTATAAATAAAACGAAACGTTCATGTGATTGGAAGTATTGATTGATCTCTAAAAATGACTGCTTTATTTTAAATGCTTCAAGCCTTCTATCAGCTGCAGACATAGATTCTTGTTCTGCGTTTTTCATGAATCGTTTTATACTTAAAGATGTTTCTTTTACCTTTACTGCCAAGTGATTTTGATAACCACTTTGGTTAGAACCCTCAGCCAAACTCATCGGTTTATTGAGGTGCTGAATTGATTTTATTTTTACGCTACCAATAGGTAATACTTGATGAAACACAGATGAATAAATTGAGTCTAATATAGCGTCTAGCAAAGTATCTTTGACTTTCACTTTAGGTAAGTCACCTATGCCATTAAGTTGGTAAGTTAATACCTTCTGACAAGGTAAAGACTCAACACCTAAAGTAGCTATATTTCCATCCTCAAAAAATTGCGTTTCCATGACTATTCCTAAAGTGCTAAGTGATTTTTAGTTAATTGAATTAGGAGCGACAGCATGACGACTCCTTCTTCTAGTTTGAAACATTTTTAAAACCGCTTTAATGTCCCGAACACTATTAACAATAGAACAAAATATTCAATAATCACCTGAACTTAGGTCCAGATTCTGCAATTCTTATTTGTTTTATGTCACTTTGTTCCATCAGGTTTATTTGTTTAATAAGATCAATCTTATTTTTCACCTTCAACTTCTGATAGATGTTTCCACAATGAAACTTAACCGTCCTAATGCAAATATACAGTTTGTCTGCGATTTCCTTTTGGCTCCTACCTTGAATGATATGCGAGTAAACTTCCTTTTCTCGCTTTGAAAGATGATCTGGGTTAATCAATAGCATCATTTTTTCCTTGTTTTTATTGGGTGTTGGATTTGGTTAAAAGTAATCTCGTGAAACATCTTTGAGTAACGTTGGTGTTAGCTCAATTACACGATCGGCTTGTTTTATCGTCTCAACTCTATGAGCAATAAAAAGGGTGGTAATCTCAAGGGCACTTAGCCTTTGGTTTATCATTTGTTCGGTGGCAACATCTAAATTCGACGTAGCCTCATCTAAAAATAAAATACTGGGTTGTCGGTATAGGGCTCTAGCCAATAAAATTCGTTGCGTCTGTCCACCAGATAGAGCACCGCCCATTTCACCAATGTATGAGTCGTAACCCATTGGCATAGCTAAGATATCCTGATGAATTGATGCAATATCAGCTGACTCTTTAACTCTTTTCATATCTATTTTTGAGGAGAAGTTGGCAATGTTTTCAGCAATCGAGCCAGTTAACAGTTGGTTGTTTTGCATCACAGCTGCAGTAGACGTTCTAAAAGCTCTTAAACCAACTTTTTCTAAAGGGTCACCGTTAAATAAAACATGTCCTTCGGAGTGTTTTAGTAAGCCGATGACGACTTTCATAAAAGTAGATTTACCTAAGCCAGACTTTCCAACAATGGCGATGGATTCTCCCTGTTTAATAGACAAACTTAGGTTAGAAAAAAGAAACGCATTCGCTTGCGGATATTTAAACGCCAATTGGGATATTTCCACAGGGCCTTGGATATTAGAAGTGTGGTTTATTGACTTTGGAAGCTCTGTATTTTTCTTTGAAAGCGCGATATCTGAAATTCTAGAAAAGTGTAAGCTCAGCATTTTGAAGTCGACGTAAGTATCTATTAACGCCGAAAAACGGCTAGTGACTTGTGTTTTATAGGAAATAAACGCCATTAGCATTCCTAGTGTGAAGGCCGGTGACGTTGAGCCATCTATAATTAAGCTTGCTCCTAAATAAATGATAATCACGTTTTCTATGCCAAATAGAAAACCATTTATAAGTCCAAAGTGAAGCTGCAGCTTTTCAACTTTTACTCTGCTATTTAAAGCGGATACAAACTTATTTAACCATTGGCTTGTTCGACTAGGCTCTAGCGCCATTAGTTTTATGCTTTGTATGCCTCTTATTGTCTCCATAAAGTGCGCCTGTTCGGTGGCTGATGATCGAATTACATCTTCCGATACTCTTTTAAAAGGTGAATACCAAACCAACCTCAAAACAAGATAAAGTATGATAACGACGACGGACACTGTGGCTAAAGTTGGTTCGTATAAGTAGAGAACAATCAGAGTCAGCGTCGCCATTATTCCATCGATACATGCTTCGACAAATTGATGCGCCAACATTCTTTTTATTTGCTCAATTGAGCCGAATCTCGACACGATGTCAGCAACATGGCGTGCTTCAAAATAAGAAAGGGGAAGCCTTATCAAATGATTAAAAAGTAGTTCGGTAAATTGTCTTCCTAAGCTTGTCCCTAAGTGAATAATTAAGTGCCCGCGTAAGAGTGAGAATAGATGTTTAAAAGTGACAACAAAAGCGAACGCAGACGCTAAAACAACTAACAAGTTGCTGTCGTAGCTTACCAAAACGTCATCAATGACAGTCTGCATGTAATAGGGCATGGCTAATACAAAAACTTGTAACATAAGGGATAAAACAAAGAGCTGAACGAAGCTCGTCTTTAAGCCTTTGAAAGTAATGTTGAGATCTCGAAATGCAATGACTGGTTTTCGTTCTTTTTCTATAAACGAAGTGTTGGGTGAAAGCTCTAGAGCGACGCCGGTGAAGTGTTTGGCGAGTTCATCAATGCTATATTTTACTTTTCCTTTTGCGGGATCAAAAATAATCGCTTCTTGTTTTGTTACTTTATAAAGAACGACAAAGTGATTTAAATCCCAGTGCAAAATACAAGGTAGAGAAAGTTGACTTAGCTCCGCAATATCTAACTTTAATGGCCTAGAGTTAAAACCAATCTCTGACGATATATCAATTATCTGCTGTAAATTAAGCCCTTTTAGTGACTGAGGGAACTGCTCTCTAAGACTATATAAAGAGTGATTTATCTTGTAATGCGATGCAACCATGGCAATGGATGCTAAACCACATTCAGCGGCTTCAGCTTGCAGTATCAGTTTCACTATTTTAACGCTCCAATAATAGGCGCAAACAGCCACTCTGCTAAGGTGCGTTTAGAAATAATAATATCCGCCGAAAAGAGCATGCCAGCCTGAAGATTAATCTCTTGGTCATTTACTTTTATAAACTGTTTATCAAGCTTGGCAATTGACTTGTAAACTGGCTCTGATAGCGAGAGTACATGGTGGCTTTTATTGCCAGGCAAAACGTTGCTAGAAATAGACGTAAGAGAAGCGGAGATGGGACCATATTTTTGATACGGAAACGCGTCGAGTTTAATAATTATATTTTGCTTTGGGGAAACAAAACCAATAGCTCGGGTAGGAATAAAGAGCCTAGCAATGAGCTTGTCATTGTCGGGGATTATGCTCATCACATATTCATTCTGTGATATTGGCATTCCAACTGTTAGGTTTAAACTTGATACAACGCCATTACTCTGTGCAACAACAACAATTGAACGGGTGACTTGCTGCTGAGTTATTTCCTCTTCAATTCCAAGAAGCTGAGCCTCTAATTCAAATAAATAGTCGTTGTTAGTGCTTGAGTACTCAAGTTCATTGTTATGAAGTGACGCCAGTGTGCTCTCTAAATCTAGTGTCGAAAAACGGTTGTTACTTACTTTATATTTAACCGACAGCCACTTTTCAATTGCATGGTTTTCACTGGTTTTAGTTGTTAACTGTTTCTTTCTTAATTCTTTTTGTCTATTAGCTTCCGCTTCCGACAAAGCTAACTCTTGCCTTAAAAGCATAGCCTCAGCTTTAAGTAGTACTAATTTTTGCTCTACACCGGCTATTTTACTGTTATTAGAACTTACGTAGTTTTTAAGCGAAGTGTTCTTGTTCAAAATTAACTGACTAAGTATCTCTCTTTTTCTATTTAGATGCGCAAGTCTGACATGATTATGGCTTAAGCCTGGAACGATAGAAGTGTCATTAATGACTTGAAATAGAGGATCACCTTTGGATACATATGAGCCTTCTTCAACATAAAGGTGTTTTATTACGCCAGATCTAGGGGATCGAGTTTCAGAAATGCCAGTACTTGGTTCTAATAGGCCTGTAACAGTTTCTTTTTGGTTGTACTCGCCAACGGTTAAAAATATACCTATACAGAAGAATAAGGATACAAAGAGATAGAACACAGTGTTATTTCTCACGCTTTGCGTTAGTGAGACTTCTCCCCACAAGTAACTGTGCTGGTGTTCAATTGCCTGCTTGCGAAACAAAGCCATTATTCATCCTTGAATGGCATCAAATCTAGTCCAACGAGATCGTTATAATTGATGCTTAAGTCCATTTAATTGGCATTGAGTATTACCGTTTGATTAAATTTTGTAAACGCTTATTGGTACAGAAAAATTTGAAAAAATATTTTATTTGTTAGGTAGTTATGAGGTGAAAAGGTACAGGTAACCGTATGTAACCTACTACCCGAGTAGAAAATTTTGCTTTGCACTGCGTAAAAACAGCTGCTCGTTTTCTTCAACAACTGGACTGTCCTGATCCGATACCCACTGATAAAAAACGTTTCTATGAACTCTTGCTCGCAAGCCTCTATTTAGCTCAACATAGAGTTTCGGTTCAGCGTTCTCATCATCGACTGTTTCATTAATTAATGGGTGTAGATCGCCAAGTACAACTTGCTGTCCAATGTTGCTGGTGACGAGTATTGCATCGCCTTCGTTAGTATTTTTTATTTCCCACTCTGTAATAACAAAGGGCGCATCTTCTACTTGAATCCGAATTTTTTCCGCGGGGGTTTTTAAAAAGTATTCGTTGTTTTCTTTTAATAAAACTGACGCAAATAATTTCACCAATTTAATGCGGCCAATAGGCGAGCCCATATAAAACCAACGGCCATCTTTTCTAATTTCCATGTCGATATCACCACAAAACGGCGGGTTCCATTTTTCAAAGGGAGGTGACTGACTAAGATCATCAAGTTGTTGAGTGAGTTTTTGTAAGTCCATGCTGGTGGCTTAATTTTAAAATGATAAACTAACTTTAGTATACGTAGGTAATACGGTTTATTCACTATCTAAACTTTCATTCAATATCTAAGTTTCTGTTCATTGTTCATTGTTCATTGTTCATTGTTCATTGTTCATTGTTCATTGTTCAGTGTTAAGTTTGATGTAGACCTTACATCGTCGAGTTTAGGTCTTATAAATGAGAACCTTACCTTTTATTATTGTTGATAAAGAGGAAAACCAAACTGGTGGCTAAATTTACTTACTCATTGGAAAAGGCTGATGAGACAAACATTACGCATATTAGTATTTCGCCAGAGCCTGACTGGGATGACTTTAGTGAATTTGCAGCTCAGTTTATTGGCGACATAGGGGCAGAAGTACGCGCGGATGACTACGGAATGGACAGACATCAAGTTGATTACGAACTAAACGGCGAGCGATATTTACTTCACTATGAACATTATTCACAGTCAGTTTGGACTGAGCCTCAGTAATCCCAGACACCTCATTAACCTAAGTAGCCTCAGAAACCCCAAATTCGGTCATCAAAAGGCACAAAAAAAGCGGCTAATTTAATAAGCCGCTTGATTATCTTTTTTACCAGTTACCAGTTACCAGTTACCAGTTACCAGTTACCAGTTACCAGTTACCAGTTACCAGTTACCAGTTACCAGTTACCAGTTACCAGTTACCAGTTGCAGTAGCTGAGAGTGGTGTTTATTTTTGTTCAGCAAACGCGCGCTTTACAAAGTTTGGCAAAGCCTGAGACGCTACATGCATATCTTCGTTGTAATATTGCAATGCTTTATCTGTTGCGAGTGCCTTCGCGTCGTCGCTTCTAAAGCCAGTAAACTCACCAGACTTTTTAGCTAATGTGCCACTCCACCAACCCGATGGATAAATCATTTGTGGAAAGTTAACGTGCTGTAGTGCACTAAAACCAACATCTAACATAGCCTGACGCATGTCTAATAGTAGCGGCAAGTGAAGAAGTGGTGACTCACTTTGCTGAACAAAAATACCGTCAGTGCGCAGAGCACGTAAACAGTTCTTATAAAAGGCATGGTTAAATAAACCTTCGCCAGGTCCAACAGGGTCGGTACTATCTACAATAATAATATCGATAGAGTTATCAGCGGCTTCCGCCATGTACTTAATGCCATCATCAAACATGATGTGAGCACGAGGGTCACTGTTTGATTCGCATAGCTCAGGGAAAAACTCTTCAGCCATGTCGGTAACGACTTTGTCGATATCAATTTGATGTACCGTTTCTACACCTTTATGACGAAGCACTTCACGTAAAGTGCCGCAATCACCGCCACCAATAATGACAACATTTTTTGGATTAGCGTGGGAAAACATAGCCGGGTGGCTCATCATCTCGTGATACAAGAAGTTTTCACGACTGGATACCATAGTACAGCCATCTAACATCATTAGGTTGCCAAACTCTTCAGTTTCAAAAATTTCTACTAACTGAAAGTCAGACTGTTTGCTGGCCAATTTACGTTTGATTTTTAAACCAATCGCTGCGCCGTTATTAATTTCGTTGCACCATTCGTCATTCATTAACGACGGTGTAGATGTATGCTGATTGCTCACTCATGTCTCCAAAACAATTAAAAGCGAATATTTACGACATTATTTTCGTTGATTATTGCCATTAGCGCAATTTTTACTTTTTGATTGCAGCTAAATATAGGCTAAAATGCCTAATCTATTTTACGTCGAGCCTTTGCTTTATTGATTCGACCGTGAGCTCTGTTTATCGAGGATACTTAATGGCTAATCCAGCAGTGCAGTTTGCAAAAAAAACATACAACGTTAAGCGTTGGAGTGAAGGCTATGTTGATATTAATGACAGCGGAGAGCTGTGTGTTAATCCCCTAAGCAAACCTGGCGCAACAACGATCAACTTAGCAACACTGGCTGATCAGTTAAAAGACGAAGGCTTAACCTTGCCTATTCTTGTTCGCTTTACCGATATTTTAACGCATCGAGCAAGCTCATTAGTTAGCGCCTTTACTAAAGCGAAAAAAGAACGCGACTATCAAGGCAAGTACACTGCGGTTTATCCTATTAAAGTAAACCAGCAGTTTTCAGTGGTTAAAAAGCTAGTTTCACACCCGTCTAACAAAGTAGGTTTAGAGGCCGGCAGTAAGCCAGAATTAATGGCGATTTTAGGGGTTTCTGAAAAACCACTAACCATTGTTTGTAACGGCTACAAAGACAGTGAATTTTTACGTTTGGCCTGTATTGGCCAGGCATTAGGCCACAAGGTCCACGTTGTTATTGAAAAAATGACAGAAGTGGAAGCGCTAATCGAAGCGGCACAAAGCATAGGCGCTATGCCAACAATTGGTATTCGTATTCGCTTAAATTCAATTGGTAAAGGCAAGTGGCAAAATACCGGTGGCGAAAAGGGTAAATTTGGTTTGTCTGCCAATCAGGTATTACAAGTTGTTGAAAGCCTTACGTTAGCTGGAAAAATTGAACACCTTAACTTAGTTCATTTTCATATTGGTTCTCAAATTGCCAATATTCGTGATATTCATAATGCCATTCGTGAATGCGCTCGTCATTACGTTGAATTAAGACAGCTGGGCGTGCCAATTACCATTATTGATGTGGGTGGTGGTTTAGGTGTGGATTATGAAGGTACAGGTTCAAGAAGTGCCTGTTCAATGAATTACACAATGGCGGAATACGCTAAAAATGTCATTAATCCAATAGTTGAAGCCTGTGAGCAATTTGATTTACCTCACCCTGATATTATTACTGAATCTGGCCGAGCGATGACGGCGCATCACGCTATGTTGATTACAGATGTGATTGATGTAGAAAAAGCACCGGTACCAGATGTGGTTAGCGAGCCATCGGAAGATTGCCCAGCGATTATTTCAGAGCTTTGGCGTTCTTATTCTATGATCGACAAACGCCACGCGTTAGAGTCGTTTCATGATGCTGTTCATTTGTTTGCAGATGCCCATCAACAGTATGTTGTTGGTTTAATTAGCCTTACGCATTGGGCAAAAGTAGAACAACTGTATTTTAAAATATTAAGTATGGTACGAGAGGAGTTAGACCCTCGTTCTCGTTCACACCATGAAGTGTTAGATGAAATAAACGAAAAACTGGCTGATAAGTTATTTGTTAACTTCTCATTATTTCAATCTTTACCAGATGTTTGGGGAATAGAGCAGTTGTTCCCAGTCATGCCGATAAAATACTTAGACAAGCCGTTGGTAAACCGCGCAATAATACAAGACATCACCTGTGATTCTGACGGCCAGATACGTCAATACGTTGATGGTGCGGGTATTGAAAGTACATTGCCATTGCCGCCTTATACTAATAATAACGACTACCTAATTGGTATGTTTATGGTTGGCGCGTACCAAGAAATTCTTGGCGACTTACATAACTTATTTGGTGATACAGACTCAGTACACGTTGAGTTAAACCCTGATAATGAAAAAGGGTATGAATTTTCACAATCTTTAAAAGGTGAAAATGTAGCGGATGTATTGCAACATGTTCAATTTGATAGTGAAAAGCTGATGAGCAGTTATGAGCAACAAATTGAGAATGCCAGTATTGATGCTGAACAAGCACAGCAATTTATTGAAGAATTACAAGCCGGGTTATCTGGTTACACTTATTTTGAAGACTAGTTGAGGGAATAATGATTAGAGCGTTTTTGTCATTTTTATTATATTGCGTAAATACTGTTTTTTGGTTTATTCCAATTATTTTACTAGCAGTGTTTAAGCTCATTCCAATTTTCGCAGTAAGACGGTTTATTTCTATTGGCCTAGATTTTTGTGCAAGCAGTTGGGTATCTGTTAATACAGGCATTCAAAAGCTGTTTGGTGACTATAAAATCCATATCAGTGGGCAAACCACACTGTCTGAAAAAGAGTGGTATTTGGTTCTAGCCAATCATCAGTCATGGACTGACATATTAATTCTTCAACGTGTATTTAACGGCAAAGTGCCGTTTTTAAAGTTTTTCTTAAAGCAAGAATTATTGTATGTTCCTGTATTAGGGTTAGCTTGGTGGGCGTTAGACTTTCCATTCATGCGTCGCTACAAAAAAAGCTTTTTAGCTAAGTATCCACACCTTAAAGGCAAGGACTTAGAAACAACTAAAAAAGCCTGTGAGCGATTTAAGTATAAGCCTGTGTCGGTAATGAATTTTATTGAAGGTACGCGTTTCACACCAGAAAAGCATGCTATTCAAAATAGTCCATTCACGAGCCTACTAAAGCCTAAAGCTGGTGGTGTAGGTTTTGTTTTAACCGTTATGGGTGAACAGCTTCATAAGGTAATTGATGTTACAATCTATTATCCAGGGAAAAAAATCCCTACCTTTTATCACTTTCTGTCTGGCCGACTTAAAGACGTGTATTTACACGTAAACCTTCATGACATTACAAAAGATTTGATTGGTGATTATGCCAACGATGCGGAATACAAAAAGAGACTGCATCAGTGGATCAATGTTGTTTGGACAGAAAAAGAAAAAACCATGTTACAGCTAAAGCAGCAATCAGAAGTAACGCAGTAAGGATTTAATATGTTGTCATTTTTACCAGGATGGATCTTAATTTTCATCACAATTCCGCTATTTTTTGGTATCACCATAGTACTAGGCGGCTCTATATTTTTATTTGGTTTGGTAAAATTTTTTATACCATTAAAACCTGTTTCTCTAGCCGTAGGTTTTATTAATAATTTCTTATTTCGTGGTTGGGCGTTGTGTAACTTATTAGCAATAAACTTCACAAACCCAGTTAAATGGGAAATAGAGTCGGACGACAATTTTAATAAGAAAAGTTGGTACTTACTAATTTGTAATCATGTAAGTTGGGTAGATATTTTAGTCTTAGCTCAAGTTGCATTACATCAATTACCAACACCTCGTTTTTTCTTAAAAAATGAACTTAAATGGGTGCCGTTTATTGGTATGGCTTGTTGGGCGATGGACATGCCGTTCATGAAACGCTTTAGCAGCAGTTATTTGAAAAAACACCCTGAGAAAAAAGGCCAAGATATTGAAAGTACCAAAGCTTCTTGCGCTAAATTTAAATACATTCCAACAACCATCATTAACTTTGTAGAAGGCACTCGTTTTTCTAAAAGTAAGCACGTAAGCAGTGGTAGCGATTTTGATAACTTATTGCCACCTAAAGCGGGTGGAATTGCATTTACGTTAGCGGCTATGGGTCACCTGTTTTCTGGTGTATTAAACGTTACATTAAACTACCCAGACAATGCTGTGCCTGGCCAAGATATGCTGTTGGGTAAATTAAAGCGTGTACAAGTTAAAGTAGAAGTACACGAAGTTAGCGACGAAATTGTTGGTGATTACTTTAATGACGATGCATTTAAAGCTCGTTTTCAAGGCTGGTTAAATGATGTTTGGGTAAAAAAAGACAAACTTATTGCCAAGTTAAATAATCAATAATCAAGAGTTAATAATTAACAGGTTGAAGTTTGAAGTCTCAATGTAAAACCTCAACGGCAAAACTTTAGCTCTGAAACCTTAATTTAAAACCTCAACTCTGAAACCTCAACTCTGAAAACGCGTTGGGGTTTTTTATTGTCTAATTCCTTTGATAAAACCGCATTTAACTATATAACTAGAGTCGTTCAGAGGATTCAGCTTAGTAATACTTACAGAGCTCAACATGTCAGCTTGTTGGCTAAAGCTAAACTTAAAATATAAGTTAATCCAAGGTTCATCTCTTTCAATAAATAAGTAAGTAGAGTCTAGTATTGACCAGTTGCCTTTCGCATCGTCACCGCCTGAATATTGATACGACCATTCACCAGACTGTTTAACGGAAAGTGACGCGTCGTGCTCACAGTCATGGGTAACATAGTCACCAATTATTTTGTCGCTAATAGATTGTGTAGCGGGTTTAAAATCAGTAGGAAGCAAGTAAAGACCAATCGAGTCTTTGGTATACCAGTGATTTGAGTTGGCCAACATATCAACCTGAACAACATTATAGTCATGCTTTTTAATGGTGGATATTACGTCATTTACTGATTCTGAATTTTTAAGAAAGGGCGAGTAAATAATCGTGGATTGTAAGTTGTCGCCAGGGAAATCGACTTTATTTGTCACAACTTCAAACCCTGCAGTGTTTAGATCAGTGACAATTTTTTGCTGTGCCTCTTTCTCAAGATACTTTACATTTAAGTGGATAGTGGTTGGCGTTGTGCAAGCTAAAAGCAGAGTAGAGATAATCAGTACAGCAAGAAGTTTCACGGTAAATCCTTTTTTAATATGAAATGCTCAGCAAAAAAAAGAAAGCCACTTACTCGTATAAGTGGCTTAGATTACCAAATCTATCATGTGCTTATTAATCGTGCGAATTAAAATGCATAGTTAACATTAATCGATAGGCTCCTCCCTGGTTGCGTGTATTGTTCGTAGGTTGCTTGCTCTGACTGGCCAGCAATACTCTGATAATCAACATATTCTTTGTCTAGCAAATTACTAATACCCATAGATACTCGCCATTGGTCTAATTCAACTTGGCTGTACCAGTCAAGTACGCCATAACCACTGCTTTGCGCTGTCTTTTCACCTTCACCGTTTGTTTCTACGTCGGTCATTGCCTTTGCGGCTCTTAATGCCAAAGTGTGCTGCCAGTTGTCTTGGTAGTGAGTGACTAATAGGCTTCCTGATAATGGTGAAATAGAGGTTAATGCATTACCTGTTTCATCATTTTTACCACTGGTATCAGCTAAGTTTAACTTGGCCGACCACTGGTCATTCATCCAATAGGATGCCGAAAGCTCCCAGCCATCAATCGAAACAGAATCAATATTCTGGTACTGATAAAACGCTTTATTAACTCCAGGGATATAGGTTGGTTCAGTTTTTACAATTTGAGTATTAATAAAGTTTTCAAAACTAGAGTCAAAGAAGGCTAGGCTAACTTTCACATCATCAGTATTAATTTTCATGCCTACTTCGATTGATTCACTTTCCTCTGCTTCTAAGTCAGCATTCGGTAATATTTGATAAAACGGTTCAACGCCATGGCTTTGGTACGCTTGATCATGAGGTGGAATTTTAAAACCTTGCATGTACTGAGCGTATAAATTAACGACATTGTTTAGCTTAAAGGTTGCGGCTAATTTTGGTGAGATAGCTTGTTCATCTACATCTTTAAATTCAGAACCATCATATAAGGCATTATCTTTTGCCGACATTTGATAGCTGTCAAAACGCAATGCAGCAATTAATGAAATTGGACTATCTGAAAAGTTTATTTGATCTTGTACATATACCCCAAGAAGGTCGGTGTCTGCGCCAGGAAAGGCTTTTTGTTGTTGGTCTGTAAAGTCCACCGTGCCGTCCGCTAAAACACGTGTTTTGTATCTAGGACGTTCAGTATTGTATTGATCAAACTCGATGCCGTAGGTCAAACTATGGTTTGATCCTGAAGTTTCAATAGTTTTGTCAAACTGTGCTTGAAGCCCCCATATATCTTGTTCAAAGCGGTAGTCGTTAAAATCTGTATAACCACGACTACTTGCTCTACTTTGGTCGCTGCCTTGTTCGTATTGGCTTACATAACCTAAAAGTCTGACTTGATCATAGAATGATGTTTCTAAAGAAGAAAAGTACTCAGCTGATATGGCTGTAGAGGTATTTTTGTCTGTCGTTGTATCAAGATTTACAGAATTAGTTTGCTCATAAGTTTGTTCATACCGGTCAAAAACGAATTTTATATTTGAATTTGACGTTAATTCATTTTCGGTTTTAAGCAAGATTGATAAAGCGTCACTGTCGAAGCCAGGAATTGTCTCTGCAAAGTTTTGGGTCTCTTCGCCTTTTCTTGAAGTAAGGGCGGCACTTGTTTTCCAATTATTTAAATCGGCAGCGACGGTTGTTCCTAACTTAAGTTGTTTGTTACTTGAGTCATAACCAATGTTTAAGTCAGCATAAAAATCGTTTGAGGCAAGTAAAGCGCTAGGATCTTTTGTGGTGATCACAACAATTCCCGCCAACGCATCGGAACCATATAAAGAAGAGGCTGCCCCTTTTGCAACTTCAACTTGTGCAACAGAGTCAGTATCAAAATAACCACGACCTACGAGAAAACCGCCGCCGCCAGCATAACCATCATTTACACGACGTCCGTCTTTTACATAAACCAGTCGGTTACCGCCCATGCCTCGAACATTCAACGTTTGTGCTTCGCCTGATTGTCCAGTAGCCGTAATCGAAGGATCATATTTGAATAGGTTTCCTAAGTCGGTAAATACAAATTTTTCGATATCACTTGCATCAACCACTGACACGCTCGCTGGTACATCACCTAAAGACTGCTCACTTCTTGTTGCTGAAACAACAATAGTGTCACCCTCAAATTCCTTACTAGGTGCGTCAGTATTAGCACTTACCGTACCAGAGAGTGATGCAACAACGGCTAAAGATACTGCAGAAACGTGAGAAGTTATTTTGTTCATTATTTTCCTTGTTGAGAATGATTATCATTTGCGATTGAGGTAAGGCTAAACCACTTTCAAATCAAAAACAAGATTAAATGCAAATGAGAATGATTTGCATTTGTGTAATTTAAGTTTTATTCTTTTCGAAAATAACGGAGGAATGAAATGAAAGCGGCAATTGTAAAAACAATATTAATAAGTGTTTGGGCACTATCAGCTTTGAACGCACAGGGCTCTGAATCAAAAAGGATTATTACCGCTGGCGGAACTATTACTGAAATAGTTTTTGCCTTAAATAGCGGCGACGAAGTTGTTGCCATCGATTCATCAAGCAATTATCCAGCAGAGGCATTAACAAAACCTGTAGTTGGGTATTACCGTGATTTAGCCGCAGAAGGGGTATTGTCTTTACAGCCAACGGAAATGTTAGTTTTGGAAGGCGCTGGTAGAAAAGAGGCCTTAACACTCATTAAGCAAGCGGGTGTTACTGTGACCCATTTTAAAAAGCCCGTTGATATTGAGTCGCTTTTTAACCTCATAAAAGAGCTGGGTAAGCGTTTAGGCAAACCTCTTAAATCTGAAAAAATGATCAGTGATATTCAGGCCTCACTAGACGTTTTAAATATGACTCAGCGTAAAAGCCTCAATTCAACCAACAAGTCATTAACCGCAGTGTCATTGTTGTCCTTAAGTGACCGAGGTGCTGTAGTTGCAGGCTTAGAAACAGTACCTACTTTCCTGTTTAACTCATTGGGAATTACCAACCCAGTTGACAGTCATAAAGGTTTTAAACCAGTGGGTTTAGAGTCATTGGTGCTGATGAAACCTGATTTTCTATTAGTACCAAGTCATGTAGCGGCTTCAATGGGCGGAAAAAGTGAGATTTGTAAGCATCCAAGTTTGTCACTTCTGACAGTTTCGCAATCGTGTAATGTTTTAGTCCTTGATAGCTTGCTTAGTTTAGCAATTACACCGCGAATAGCTCAGTCATTAACAGCGATTGAAAACTTTACTCGAGAGTTGTAATGGAAAACGTAGCTCAATTTTACAATGCCCAACAGCGATTGTTTGTAACAGCAATGTTAAGTAGTGGTGCACTTATTTTGCTAGGCGCATTGTTATCTTTAGGCTTTGGGCCCGCAGGCTGGGACTGGCAACTCGCGATAGCTTGGCTGCACCCTAGTTTCGTTTGAACAATTCACTAACCTACAAATTAATATTGTTACCGAAATTCGACTTCCCAGATTTTGTTTGGCCATGCTAGTTGGTTTGGTATTGGCGCAAACCGGTACGGCAACACAAGCCTTGTGCAGAAACCCCTTAGCAGATCCCTCAATTATAGGCGTTACGGCAGGAGCTGCTGTGGCTGCGGTAATGATGATTGGTATTGGTTATCAGTACAATATTGATGTGGCGTTTTGGTTACCTATAGCTTCCTTTATAGGCGCACTTTCTGTAACAGCCTTGGTGGCAATGCTTTCAACAAGAGGTGGTGCAATTAATGTAACCAATTTAATTTTGGTTGGTGTTGCTCTAAACGCGTTGGCATTTGCGGTTATTGGCCTCGTTAGTTTTTATGCAGATGATAGCGCGTTAAGGCTTATTAATTATTGGACTATGGGCTCTTTGGCTGGCGCTACTTGGTCTACGTTGTTTAACGCTCTGCCGCTTATGTTAATTAGTATCGTTGGGCTGTATTCATTAAACAAAAAGTTGAACGTGTTATTGCTTGGAGAATCAGAAGCTAAATATTTGGGTTTGGATGTATCCAAGTTAAAGCATAAAACCGTCATCTTTACTGCTATTGGAGTTGGAGCGACAGTATCAATGACGGGCATGATTGGGTTTATAGGCTTAATTGTTCCTCATATTAGTCGCATGATTGTCGGCCCTAAAATTACCTATGTGATGCCGTTAAGTATGGCTATTGGCGCAGCAGGGTTATTGTTAGCGGATTGGGCTGCTCGAAACGTCATATCACCAGCGGAATTACCTATTGGAATTATAACCGCCCTCATCGGTGCGCCATTCTTTCTATATCTACTTATTCAGCAAAGGAGCAAACATGCTTAAGATTAGTGATCTTTCTGTGGATATTGGCAAGCGTACACTTATCAAAAATATTTCCGCTGAAGCTGAAGCGGGGCATCTCATTGCTATTATTGGAGAAAATGGTGCAGGTAAATCCACACTATTGAATAGCCTAGCGGGAGAAATAAAATATAAAGGCGATGTGCATTTCGAACCTCTAAACGCTAACAAAGTAAATATCAAAAACGCCAGTTTGGAATGGTTGGCTCAACACCGAGCGGTGATGACTCAAAAACACCAGATCCCTTTTGCTTTTGGTTTAGTGGATATTGTTGCGATGGGACGATTTCATAAAGTGGAGCCGAAGAGTCGACAGCTGAGTAAAGTATCTCAGTATTTATCTTATGTAGAGCTGGATACTCATTTAGACCGAAATACCAGCCAGCTTTCTGGTGGAGAGTTGCAACGTTTACAGTTTGCTAGGTGTTTATCACAACTTGATGCACTTGAAGGACAATCTACTAAGAAGTTGATGTTACTTGATGAACCAACCTCTGCATTAGACGTGCGACATCAGCATCGACTATTAAAACTAGTTAAAAAGTTCACCTCTGCGGGCAATACCGCAATTGTGGTTTTACATGATTTGAACTTGGTAAGTACTTACGCTGATCAAGTCTGGTTATTAGACCAACAAACACTGCAACACACCGGAACACCGGAATCGGTACTTACTGAAGAACGATTGACCAAGGCATATAAAACATCAATGCGTGTTATTCAGCATCCTGATTCACGTACCCCAATTATTTTTTCTGAATTTACGGAGCACTAACAATGAGAGAACAAGCTTTAAGCGAAGCAAAACAATTAGTCAGACATGCAACGTCTGGTGTGTTATCAACAATATCAAAGAATATGGCTGGCTATCCTTTTGGCTCGGTAACTCCGTTTATGTTAGATAGCGAAGGTAACGCATATTTCTATATTAGTGATATTGCCCAGCATTCAAAAAATATGGCTCAAGACTCAAAAGTGAGTTTGACGGTATTTGTAGCAGCGGCGGAAGGCGACCAAAACGAAAATGCCCGCGCAACGCTAGTTGGAGATTGTCACAAAGTAACCAATACCAAACAGAAAGAAATGATTAAACAGTTTGTTACTCACTTCCCTGAATCTAAAAGTTATGAAAAGGCACATGACTTTGCTATTTGGAAATTAGAAGTAAAGCGTGTTCGTTATATTGGCGGTTTTGGTAAGATTTTTTGGTTAGAGCAAAACGAATGGGTCGGCAGTTTCTAAACCTTGGACCGAAGAGCAAGAGTTGCAAGTTGTGGAGCACATGAATGAAGATCACCAAGTGGCAATGATTGATATTCTTAACTCTATGGGTGTAAGCGTAAACAACCACATTCAAATGTTGTCGGTACATACCGAAGGTTGTTATATCAAAGCTGATGAGCGACTGGTTTTTGTCACGTTTAGAAGAGAGTGCAGGGCAATGGATGACATTCGAGTTGAGCTTGTGAAACTAACTAAATTGGCTAGGAAAAGCGCGTAGGAAAAAGTCCTAAAGTATCAATGAAAAAGGGCATCGAGTGCCCTTTTATTTATTATTTATCCTGAAAGAAGTTTGAACCTATTTTAGGACGGAATACTTTCTTAAAACTCTTTTAATAGTATTTCTAGATCAGTATCAATTTGTTGCTCAAGGTCTTTTTCAGCTTGCCAGCGCTTTGAGTCCATTTCAAAAATTTCTTTTTTACTGAATTTTTTTCTAGCTTCATGAGTAGGCATATCTTTAACCACGTCATACAAGCCTGCAAAACCAGGATAAATAGTTTTGTAATCTTTTGGCTCTTGTTGAGCTGAGTTGTAGTGATCTAATAAAACCCAGATTCTCAATACACCTTCAGAATACTCACACTGTTTGGCGTGCATCGCTTTGGCAATGTGAGAAATGCTGTCAGTTAAATAGGTTAGCTTTTTCTTTTGCTCTTCTAGCTGTGCTTCTTTTTGGGCTTTAACTTTCCACAAAAGTTGGCCGGCATAAAAAGCCAGGCCTGCAACAACTAAAACAGCTAGAGCGATTATCGCGTACCACATAGTTAATTATTTCTCGTCTTTTAATAAGTCGTCCCACTCAGAAGCGCCAAGGTTTTCTAGAGCATCAAGCTCATTACTTTCCTCTTCTTCATCTGAATCTGGGTCAATGCCTAGGATTTCAAGTAGCTCGTCTAGTCTTTCCATCTGCTTGTTAAAGTATTTAGCTTCTTTACCTGATAACAACTCACCGTCTTGAACTCGCTCTACAAGAGCTATTAAGCGCTCATCCGCTTCAATGTTGTTTAACTCTTGTTGCGGAGTTAATTCTTCAGGTTCTGCTTTTGTTAACTTAGCAGAAGGTTTCGACTTTGAATGATCAATCTTTTTAGGCTCTTTTACTGTCGGCTTATCTTGTGGCAATAAACTGATTGGTTTTTTACTGCCCAATTTTGGATTCGTGTTTTTGTCTTGATTTTGAGGCGTGCTTACAACGTTTTCCTCAATAAGGCTATTCCTGTTGCCAGATGGTTGGCCTTTGGGCTTCTTGCTGCGGCGTGGTTGCTTAGTATCAGCAGGACGAGATTCTTGTTTTCTGGTGCCAATGCTACCGATTTTTCTGCTCTTTTTTTGACGAGTCATGGAGTCCCCACGTTAAGGATAAATAGATGAAAGAAGTTTGGATTGCGGATTCTACTGACTTGCCAAATTTTAGGCAATAAAAAAGGCGACAGTGTGACCGCTATCGCCTCTAATTCTAGCAAGTGTTCAAATAAAAATCTGACACTTCTCCTATTTTATTTCGAAATCCTTCCGAACGCACGACACCTTGTCTTGTCACTAATGCTAATTATCCGTGTTTTTTTTATTTAACATTCCATGTATGTATTTATATTTTTATTGACCTTCACTGGTACTTTTTTGGTTCATCCGTGTTTGCCAACTGGGCAATTCTAATAATACTAATACTACTACTACCACTCCCACTTCCTTGGGGCTAATCCGTTTTGTTATCCGTTACGTGGCAACGAGGTATAATTTACCTGACCTGATCGATTACTCAAGCATTAATTAACATTTTTTTACATTTGTATGTTGGTTAAAAAATGAACTTTATATTAAACAATGACTTAGTAAATATACGGTTGTATTTTTAAGAAATAACTCATAGAAAAAATGGTCAATGTCTTACAATTTTATAGGGATTTTCTTATATAGGACGGGAGTTAGCTAAGATATTACGGTAAAAATCTGTATTTAGATCAGAAAAAACCTTACTAGAAAGGTGATTTAAAACAGGTTTCGGATTACAGATATAAAAAAAGCACCCGTAGGTGCTTTTTTCAACAGTAAAAGACTAGTGAAGACCAGCCATATACTTAGAGATAATGTCGATTTCTTTATCTGTAAGTTTCACTGCAATGTCTTGCATCATGCCATTCTTGTCGTTGGCACGTTCACCTGAACGGAAAAGTTCAAGTTGAGATTTGATATACTCTGGGTGCTGGAAAGAAACTTTTGGGAACCCAGCAAGGCTCTGACCTACACCTCTTGGTCCATGACATGCCTGACACGCAGGAATACCACGTTCCATATCACCGCCGCGATACAAAGCTTGTCCAGCTGGAATTACGTCTTCCGGAGTTGAACCTGCTGTCATCGTTTGTGACGCAAAGTAAGCCGACAAGTCTTTCATGTCCTGATCAGAAAGTGGCATAACCATACCGCCCATTACGGCGTTCATACGGCCTTCTTTGCCACCTGTTTCCATAGCAAGTTTAAATTCTTTTAATTGCTTATATATATAACCAGCGTGCTGGCCTGCAATTTTTGGGTACATGGCAATAGTGGCGTTTCCATCAGGGCCATGACAAGCGGCGCAGGTTGCTGATTTAGTTTTACCTGCTTCAACATCGCCGTCTGTAGCTTGAGCTGAACCGATGAGTCCGAATAGCATAGTAAGTGATAATGCAATATTTCTCATATTAGTATCTCTATTATTTAAGTTATTCTAAATCCTTTGGCTATGAAGCAGTTCACGCAAAGAGTATAATTAGCCATATTCTACACCAAATGCCACAATGTGAAAGATTCTTCGACGTTATATTTGATACAAGTTGTTGAATTTCTAACGTTCAGTTTCACAGCGAGAGGATTATCCGTGTCAAAATCGATTATTAATTACAGAAAAGCTTCATTTTTTACGTCTGCACCAGACATTCGTCGCCTTCCACCAGATACTGGTTATGAAGTTGCGTTCGCTGGAAGATCCAATGCAGGTAAATCTAGTTCGTTAAATACATTAACGCAACAAACTGGTTTAGCAAGAACGAGTAAAACGCCAGGTCGTACTCAGTTAATCAACGTGTTTAATCTTGAGGAAGAAGACCGTCGTTTAATTGATTTACCAGGATATGGTTTTGCAAAAGTACCATTGCAAATGAAACTTAAATGGCAAAAGTCATTAAATGAATACCTTGAAAAGCGTGAGTGCCTTAAGGGTCTTGTAGTTTTAATGGATATTCGTCACCCAATGAAGGAACTGGATCAGAACCTTATTTATTGGGCAGTAGAAGTAGGGTTACCAATATTAGTCTTGTTAACTAAGGCTGATAAATATAAGTCAGGTAAACAAAAAGCAGAATTATTAAAATTCGTGAAGCTTCTTTAGCCTTCCAGGGTGATGTGACTGTTGAGCTATTTTCATCGCTGAAAAAGCAAGGCATTGTGCAATTATCTCGTATGTTGGATAAGTGGTTAAATGCCGCAGAACTTGTTGAGCCTAAAGCTGGCGAAACTGAAGGCGAGATTAAAGGCGAAGCAGCCGATGATCAGACAAGTGCGGAAGCAATTGAAGTTTCAGATCAATCTGCATCTAACGAGCCAGACCTAGACACGCCAAAAGCGGACTAATTAAAAATTAGTTTTAATATGCAGTGATTTTAAAGAAAGAGCGGAAACGCTCTTTTTTTGTAACTAATTTACGGCAAAAAAAAACCGACGCTCAACGAGCATCGGTCATAGCGAAAGGGGAGAGGCTATTAAATGTCAAATATCAACAGGGTCAACTCATTCGAGAGACATAACTATAATAACCATTCAGATTCTAAAGTAAAGTATATACTCTAATTTTTTTAAAAGTTTTTTAGTTATATATAATAAGGCTTTGCAAGGATGTTGCTTAAATAGTGTACAAAAGTTAATGCAAACAGAGAGTTAGCTTTTTGTAGCGGAAGTAAAATTCATCGACTTGTTTAACAAATATTAATATTTATAGCCGTGTTTACCTATTGAACAGCGATATTTGAAAGTGGATTTACGTTTTTGTAAATTAATTACAGTTTGAATGACAAAAAAGCGTGAATGGTTTAAATACCTTTCACGCTTTTTTATGCAATTAACTAATGTGCCTCGTCCCAATTGTCACCTTGATCTGCTTCAGCAGTGAGTGGCACGTCTAAATCCGCAGCATTTTCCATTTCACTTATTAAGTGAGGCAATATTGAATCTAATTTGTCTGCGCTAATTTCAAAAACGAGTTCATCGTGCACCTGCATAACCATAGTTACGTCATCTGCAGCATTTTCAACAATCCATTTATCAACCGCCATCATTGCTCTTTTAATTACGTCGGCAGCCGTTCCTTGCATTGGCGCATTAATAGCAGCGCGTTCAGCGGCCTTTTTGCGCATATTGTTTCTAGCACTAATGTCAGGTAGATACAGTCTGCGACCAAATACGGTTTCAACATAACCATTACTTAACGCGTTTTGTCTGGTGGTCTCCATGTATTCCATTACACCAGGAAAACGTTCAAAGTATTTATTGATGTAATCTTGAGCTTGTCCTCTGGCAATATCTAACTGATTTGCTAAACCAAATGCAGACATACCGTAAATAAGCCCAAAGTTTACGGCTTTAGCAGCTCGGCGTTGCTCCGTAGTGACTTCTTCAAATGGTGTCGCAAATACTTCAGACGCTGTTGTTTTATGGATATCTAAATTGTTTGCAAAGGCGTCAAGTAACGCTTTATCGCCACTTAAATGTGCCATGATCCTCAATTCAATTTGAGAATAATCAATCGCAACAATCTTTTTACCTTCAGGCGCGATAAAAGCTTGGCGAATTCGACGGCCATTCTCATTTCGAATTGGAATGTTTTGTAAATTTGGATCCGTTGAGCTTAATCTACCAGTGGCCGCAACGGCTTGATGGTAAGACGTATGCACGCGCCCAGTTGCAGACTTAATCATTGTTGGTAGTTTATCTGTGTAAGTGGACTTCAACTTACTTAAACCACGATACTCAATAATGAGTTTTGGCAATTCATATTTATGAGCCAACTCTTGAAGCACATCTTCTGCAGTAGAAGGCGCACCTTTTGGCGTTTTCTTAATAACTGGAAGTTCTAATTTGTTAAATAAGATTTCTTGTAGTTGCTTTGGAGAGCCTAAATTAAATACTTCGCCAGCAACTTCATGAGCCTGTTGCTCCAATGATTGAAGCTTGCCAGCAAACTCTGCACTTAAGTCGTGAAGATGGTCGGCATTAATAAGCACACCGTTTTGTTCTACTTTTGACAAAATAGGCATCAGTGGTAATTCAATATCACTAAATATAGAGTTTAGTATCGGCTCTTTTCTAAGTTGTTCTGTAAAGTATTGGTACAAACGTAACGTAATGTCTGCATCTTCAGAAGCGTAAGGTGAAGCTTGCTCCAACGGAACCTTATTAAAGGTGATTTGTTTTGCGCCTTTACCTGCAATCTCTTCAAATGAAATACATTTATGACCCAAATATTTAAGCGCTAAGCTATCCATATCGTGTCGAGTAGAGGTACTGTTAAAAACATAAGACTGCAACATAGTATCGCCAACAATACCGTTGATAACCATATTGTATTTCGCTAACACATTAATGTCGTACTTTAAGTTCTGACCTACTTTGCTAATGGTTTTATCAGCTAACATCTCTGATAAGCTCGCAGAAATGTCTTCTAGTGAAATTTGCTCAGGAGCATCTTCATAATCATGCGCTAAAGGCACGTAAGTCGCTTGAATTTTTCCATTTAATTCATAAGCAAATGAAAACCCAACAAGCTGTGCTTCCATATAATCAAGCGATGTTGTTTCGGTATCAAAAGCAATTAAACCCGCTTCTTTTATTTCGGTTAGGCTTTGTTGCCATTCGTCCATAGTAAACAAAGTTTTGTATTGGCTATGATCAACCGTAATTGAAGCAACTGGTTCTGACTCTTCAGTTTCAGTCGATTCAGCTTGGCTTGTAGGTTTGCCTTTAGTAGGTGCTGACGCTTTTGGTGCATCGTCACCGGATAAAATTTCTTTTAACCAACGTTTAAATTCACACTCTTTAAATAGCTCAGCAAGTTGCTCTTTATTAGGCTGTTCTAAATGCATTAGTTCGTCACTAATACCGTGCTCTACGTCTAGTTTAATCGTGGCTAATTCGTACGAAAGTAATAACTGGTCTTTATGTTCTTCAAGCTTTTTAGACATGGTTTTTGAACCACGGAAGCCAAGACCTGCTACTTTATCAAGATTTTCATAAATAGATTTTATGCTGCCCAAACCTTGAATTAACGCCACCGCTGTTTTTTCACCAACACCAGGTACGCCAGGAATGTTATCTACTTTGTCGCCCATTAAAGCTAAGTAATCAATTATTAACTCTGGCGGAATTCCAAATTTACCTACCACGCCATCGGGATCCATAACTGTATTTGTCATGGTATTGATCAATGTGACATGAGGGTTAACCAACTGGGCCATATCTTTATCGCCAGTACTAATTAAAACGTCATTGCCTTTTTTTGATTGCTCATCCGCTATCGTGCCAATTACATCATCAGCTTCAACGCCTTCAATAGCGATTAATGGTAAACCCATCGCCTTAATGATTTTGTGTAAAGGTTCAATTTGATAACGTAAGTCATCCGGCATAGGAGGGCGGTTAGCTTTGTATTCACTATACATTTCATTTCTGAACGTTGGGCCTTTGGCATCAAAGATCACGATCATTCTTTCAGGTGAATATTGCTTCACAAGACTTTTAAGCATGTTAACTACGCCGTAGATGGCGCCAGTGGCTTCGCCTCTTGAGTTGGTAAGGTGCGGTGGAGAGTGATATGCACGAAATAAGTACGAAGAGCCGTCAACTAATACCAGAGGCTTATAAGCTGATGATAAGTCTTGTTTTGTCATGTGGATTATTTCCGAGTCGCTTTGGATAAATAGGTGAATAAGAATGCCATAAAGATTGCAAAGTCGCCATATATATGAGGTGTGCAGAAAGTCAGCAAGTGTTAATAACTATCACTTCCTGTGGATAACTTAGTTGATAAGTACAATAAACCTTGGCAAACAGTTTGTTAATAAACTTATTGGCCAACAGGAACATTATCTTGAAAAACTACGCAGTGTTCCGCTTTTTATTATTATTGTTCTACAGCGAATACCAGAGAAAAATAGAAGGCATTCAGAAAGCTCAAAATCGATCAACTTCGAGCGGATTGTTAATTTACACGCGAATATTAAATTGATCCAGTAAATTTAAGAAAAAAACTGATCTTTTTTTAGGATCCTTTCTTATTGTTCACATAGTGCCCTAGTTTACTTAGGCTGCATGCAAACTAGTGCGATCATTTTAGTACAAATAGAAAGATCACTGCTATATTTTTAATGTTAAATTTGAATTCTATCTAAAATTTATAGTGATTTACTAAGGTTATATATTGCAAGGGCTTAATCAATAGGTAGAATGTGCATAGTATAAAATTCTATCCCAAGAAGGTGAATTAAAAATGATCAAAATGCTTTTGACCATAGTGACAGTATTTGCAGTAATGACAGCAAACGCGTCAACTGATAAAAAACTGAAATTGAAAAACGTCTTATGCCGGTTGGCCAAGTATATATTGCAGGTGCGGAACCTGTTGCTGCTAAACCAAGTGGCCCTCGTTCAGGCGAACAGGTTTATCAAAGTGCATGTGCAGCATGTCATGGTGCAGGTATTATGGGCGCGCCTAAAATGGGTGACGCTGGCGCATGGTCACCTCGTGTTGCTCAAGGTATGGAAGTATTAGCAAAACACGCTATCAACGGCTTTAATGCAATGCCGGCTAAAGGTGGTTGTGTTGCGTGTTCAGACGATGAAATAAAGTTAGCAATCACCTATATGGTTGATGGCTCTAAGTAACTCGCTGTTAAATTATTTGATTAAAGGCTCCTATATAGGAGCCTTTTTTGTGTCTGCACCTAAGTCGGTGCAGGGTGGCATATGTATTTTAATCGCACCAGTGAATGAGATTACTTTTTAAGTAGAGCCCTAAGGTTAGCAATGTTCGCTTTATTCTTTTCTTTTCTTACAGCTTCTGGAACGACCTGGCCTAGCTTCTCCCAGCGAAGATCTTTTTGATCAAGCTCTTCAATAAACCGTGACGGCTCTGTCATTATTGTTTCGCCATACTGTCTACGCTCTTTTGCATAGGTTAAAAATAAGCGTTGTTGTGCGCGAGTTATTCCAACGTATGCTAGTCGACGTTCTTCCTCTATATTGTCTTCATCAATGCTTGACTGATGTGGCAACAAACCTTCTTCCATACCTACCATAAATACATATGGGTATTCCAAACCTTTGGAGGCATGCA
This sequence comes from Psychrosphaera haliotis, assembly GCF_009728465.1. GTDB lineage: Bacteria > Pseudomonadota > Gammaproteobacteria > Enterobacterales > Alteromonadaceae > Psychrosphaera > Psychrosphaera haliotis. The sequence continues at coordinate 1,098,471 of NZ_WOCD01000003.1, read as the reverse complement.
TAGTCATAAGCTGAACTTGATTATTTGCCTCTTCTTCTTCGTTGCGTTCCATCATGTCGCGAAGTGTCAGTTTGCTCACAACTTCCGCTAGAGTAAGTGGCTCGTGCTCGTCATCACCGTCGAGCATTTGTGTTACCCAACTATATAGTTCACTCACATTTTTCATGCGCATTTCAGCAGCTTTAGGCGACGAGCTAGTTTCAAACAACCAGTCTTCGTAATGAATGCCTTTCATAAGATCTTTAACGGCTTCTTTTGGATCGCTACGCAAAACTTGGTCACTTAATTCAACAAACCAGCGAGTGAAATACTGAATCGCACTTTTTGATGGTCCATTAATCATACCTAAAAAGGCATTATCAAAGGCCGCTTCAAATAAACTGCAATGTCTGTCGTTTGAGAGTAATCCCAGTTTTTCTAATGTTGCTGGGCCAATTTGGCGACGCGGCGTATTAATGATCCGTAAAAAGGCATTGTCATCATCTTGGTTAACTAACAGACGCAAGTACGCCATGATGTCTTTAATTTCGGCTCTAGAAAAAAAGCTCGTACCGCCACTAATCTTGTAGGGAATTCGGTTAGAGGTAAGCATTTTCTCAAAAATACGTGCTTGGTGATTACCACGATACAAAATAGCGTAATCGCCATAATTTGTTTTATTGGTAAAACGGTGGCCAATGATTTCAGCAATAACGCGTTCTGCTTCATTGTCTTCGTTTTTAGTTTGAATAATGCGAATTGGCTCGCCGTATTCCATATTGGTTTTTAACTTTTTATCAAACACGTGGGGGTTTTTATCAATTAACACGTTTGCCGCGTGCAATACACAACCAACGGAACGGTAATTCTGTTCTAGTTTGATCAAGTTTAAATTTGGAAAGTCTTTGCTTAAAAGAACCAAGTTTTGAGGTCTTGCGCCACGCCAAGAATATATAGACTGATCGTCGTCTCCAACTACAGTGAAGTGGGCACGCTTACCAACCAAAGACTTTACTAATTCGTACTGACTGGTATTGGTATCTTGATATTCATCAACCAGTAAATAGCGTATTTTATCTTGCCACCTTGCTCTTACTTCATCGTTGTTTTTGAATAACAGGGTAGGGATTAAAATCAAATCATCAAAGTCTAACGCGTTATACGCTCTTAATTGGTTTTGGTAGCGCATGTAAAGTTCACTATAAAGCGCGTTTTCTGAGTCCGTTGCTTCGGCCATGGCCTGTTTAGGCAATATAAGATCGTTTTTCCAACTGGAAATGCGATTGATCAGCTGGTAAATACTTTCTTTGTCTTCTTTTAACTCTGGCTCTGTGAGTTCTTTTAATAATGAAAAGCAGTCTTGGTCGTCAAATAACGAGAAATTTTGCTTAAAACCAAGAGTTTTTATTTCTTTTTTGATGACGTCTAAACCTAAAGTATGAAACGTCGAAATTCTTAAGCCCTTTATTTTACTCTTATCCATTGAAGAGGCGATTCGCTCACGCATTTCCTTTGCGGCTTTATTGGTAAACGTAACGGCAGCAATATGTTTTGCACTATAGCCATGCTGCTCAATGAGGTGAGTAATTTTATTGATAATGACACGAGTTTTACCCGAACCAGCACCGGCTAATACTAAGCACGGTCCGTTCACATATTTAACAGCAGAGTCTTGTTCGGGGTTTAAACGCATTAATTTGGTCACCTTGTAGTTAAGGCCGCAATCATACCAAAGTAAAGCCTACTTTCGCATTAGAGAATTCTAGGGAAAGAATAATAAATTTTAGCTTATGTAGTGACCAATAAATCGACTACAATGAAGTGGATTAAACGCTGTCATCTATGAAAAGAGGATTTATCATGAAAAAATCAGCAGTATCTTTGGCCATTACTTTAGGCTTATTCAGCTCGTCTGCACTAGCAGTAGACAGTTTTATACAATCAGCAAGAAACCTAGGAAGCGGTGGCGCAGGCCTTACATATGCACATTGGTCTTCTGCGGCTAATTATAACCCAGCATTATTAGGCACAGCAGTAGGCACTGACAATGACTTTTTTCTTGTTTTAAATGGAACAGGACGCGTTGCGGATACAAAAGATGACGGTGATAGTTTAGATCTTTTTGAAAGTCTGGAAGACGAAGTTAATAACTTTGAAGATTTGGATGATTCAGACTTACTAGAAGGTGATCCTCAAAATCTACAAAATACCATTAACACGGCCAACCGCATTGTTAACGATTTTGAACAATTAGACGGAGCTGGTTTGCAAGGCAGCTTTGGTGTCAACCTTGGTTTTGGGATGGCATTTGAGCGTGTAGCAGTTTCATTTAATGCAATGGCGAAGTTTGATGTAGGTGGCACGGGGGATATCTCTTCTAGTGATATTAACTTATTGCGCCGATATACAGATTTAGGTCAGACGCTTCTTAGCGACGTTCGTCCTTTTTACGACGAAGCTACTCGTTTAGAAGCTCGTTATGACCAACTTCAATCAGACGTAGAGCAACTCGAAAACAGCGGCACTGCGACACAAGATGATATTGATGCAGCCCAAGAGTTGGCTGATGAAGCAGAAGTATTGTTCGTGGAAGCGGAAGTCTTAGCAGAAGAAGCTAAACTTCAACAAACGACGATACAAAACGAATATGGCGACATTTTTGATCAAGATACACAAACCATTGTCTTTGATGAAGATTCATTAGAGTCTAAAGCTCGTTTTGCGGCGATTGGTTGGGCGGAAGCCGGCGTAACATTAGCTTCAAATTGGCAGTTAGACTCAGAAAAGAAACTGAGTGTTGGTGCAACGGTTAAAACGGTTCGTTTAGAGCTTTTTGATTATCAATCAGCATCATCTGATTTTGATGAAGATGATATTGATGGCGATGAGTACCGCAGTTCAAAAGATTTTGTTACCGCTGACTTAGGTGCAATTTTATCTATGGACTCAATGGATAAGTGGCGTATTGGCGTTACCGTTAAGAATATTGTTGGTGAAGACATTGAGTCACGTCAAGAATCACTTAAAGCAGGACAAGAGTCGTTAATATACGAAGTTGAAACCCAAGTTAGAATTGGAACAAGTTATAACCACGGCTGGATTCGTTTAGCTGCCGATTTAGACTTAACGGAATCTAAAGGACCACAGTTTGCCAATGGCGAGCAATTTTTCCGTGGTAGTCAGTATGGTAGTGTTGGTGCAGTAATAAATGCTTATGACTTTTTAGAGTTGAGAGCGGGCTACCGCCATAATTTTGCTGATAAAGTTGGTAATTCAACTACAGATGAAAGTGATGGCCTAATTACGGTTGGTGCTGGTGTTTTCCTAGGTGGCGTTCAATTTGATTTAGGTTTGCAAGCATCGCCTGAATTAGATGACGTAGGCGGCGGTTTACAAGCAATGATCACTTGGTAAATTAAATGCGTAAAACAACCTAAGTATTTATAAAAGACTTAGTGTGTTTCACAATTAAAGGTCAGCAATGCTGGCCTTTTTTATTCCAGCAATTACAATAAGCCAAGCAAAATAATTAAGGGTTAAAGATGATTGACGCTAAAAAAATAGAGCAGTTTGCTTCACAAGTTGCAGATTCATTACCTGCAGGTGTTAAGACAATGGCGGACAACGTAGAAGAAAAAGTAAAAACGGTTCTACAAAATAAATTGTCGCAGTTAGATGTTGTCAGTAGAGAAGAGTTTGATGTTCAAACCCAAGTATTGGCAAGAACACGTGCAAAATTAGATTTATTAGAAAAAGAAATGTCTGACCTAAAAGCCTTATTGGAAAGTAAAAAAGGCGCAGAGACAGAGTAAGTTTATTTTAGATTGATTTGACTGTTTTTAATGAAGATGAAAGTGGTGTTATTAAAAGACCACTTTATTTTTGCCGGTTTCTTTTGCGCTATACAGCTTTTGGTCTGCAAGTATAAGTAAACTATCTAATTTATCTTTTTTATCTTGGCACACACCAATACTAACAGTACAGCTGATGAGCTCACTTCCTACATTAATTTTAGTTTTTTCTAATTCCTGCCTAAAATTCTCTAGCATATTGACCGCTTTTTCGAGTTCTAAGTCATGAAAATAAATACTGAACTCCTCACCACCTAATCTAGCTGCTAGGTATTTAGGCTCAAAGTGTAACTTGATTAAACTCGAAATAGTTTTTAAAACAATATCACCAGCGTCATGGCCATAATTGTCATTAATGGACTTGAAATCATCAATATCCATCATCGCGACTGTACTTGTATCCAAACTATCCATAATTGGTTGAGCGCTATTAAAGTAATAACGACGATTAGCCAAATCAGTTAAATAATCAGTATTAGCCTGTTTTCTGATTGTATCAATACTTTGAATATACTCTATGTTTTGTATTACTCGGCAATAAAACTCTTCCAAACAAAATGGTTTTTGTAAAAAGTCATTGGCCCCATTTTTTATAAATTTAGCCGTGAGAGATTGCGAACTATTTGCTGAGATGCCAATAATGCTTACATCATCTTTTGTATGAGTTGCTCTAATTTCATTACACAGTTCAATACCATTCATATTTGGCATTTCTTTATCAGTAATGATCAGTTTAATATCAGGATTATTTTTAAGAACATTAAGTGCGGATTTACCGGAATTTGCTAACAGTACATCAAAATTATGACGGAGTAATAAGCCACGAACGTAGGCCCGAGCACTGCCAGAGTCGTCAACGACAAGTATTTTTATTTTGTTATTGGTCTGAAGCTTTTTTAACAGAGACAAGAGGTAATGAAAGGCTTGTTTACTTTCTTTTGTAATATAATCAATAACAGGTAACCCGAGAATATGCTCACGTATATTATCATCTAGCATGCCCGTCATTACTATGCTTGGTACTTTTGCATCTAGAATAAAATCTATAGCCTCGCCATTTGGCGCATCAGGTAAGCTGTAGTCAATAATAGCGCAGAAAAAATCATCAAACTGGCTTGATAACGCTTTTACTTCACTAAATGTCATCGCTATAACTGGCTCAAGTCCCGCTTTGATGGCAATGTTCTTGTGCAGTGCCACTATGGGTAAACTGTCCTCAACAATAAGAACTTTTTTCATGAACCTCTACTTTATTATATTTATAATATTGTTATTTAACGTGAACTATTTCAACAACGAACTTAAAGTATTGTTTATATGTTGGAATATATCAACCTTAAGCATTACCATACAGCTGTTTTTCTCCTAACCAGCGAACAATTAGAAGATTAATTTTGTCTGGACGTAACAATAATAGATCTTGCGCTACTAAGATAGCCTGTTCACATAATATTGCATCTCGCTCTAAGTCTGCGACTTTAAATGCCGCGACTCCTGTTTGGCGTGTGCCTAAAATTTCACCCGCGCCTCTTATTTCCAAATCTTTTTCTGAAATAACAAAGCCGTCGTTGGAGTCTCTCAATACAGCTAAACGTTGCTGCGCAGTATGAGATAACGGTGAGTGATAAAGTAAAACACAATGAGACTGTAAAGCACCCCGGCCGACACGCCCTCGGAGTTGATGCAATTGCGCTAAACCAAGTCGTTCTGGGTTTTCAATAATCATAAGACTGGCATTTGGAACATCAACACCTACTTCAATAACGGTAGTTGCAACCAGCAAATTAACATCACCATTCTTAAACGCTTGCATAACAGCCTGTTTTTCATCGGCCTTCATGCGGCCATGCACCAAGCCTATCGTTAGTTCTGGTAATAACTCTTTTAATTCTACGGCGGCATCTTCAGCAGCCTGGCATTGTAATGCTTCGCTCTCTTCTACAAGCGTGCAAACCCAATAGGCTTGCTGGCCCGTAGTAAGGCAAACGTGTTCAACGCGTTCAATTACTTTATCTCGTTTAGTATCTGGCATTACAACGGTCGTTATAGGCGTTCTACCAGGTGGTAACTCATCAATAATGGAGCAATCTAAGTCAGCGTAGGCTGTCATTGCTAAGGTTCTTGGAATTGGCGTTGCCGTCATTACTAGTTGGTGCGGATACATCACTGTACCTTGAGTATGAATAGCGCCTTTGTTTCTTAATGACAGCCTTTGATGCACGCCAAAGCGGTGCTGTTCATCAATAATGATTAAGGCGAGTTTTGAAAACTCTACTTGGTCTTGAAAAATGGCGTGAGTACCTACGACCATTTGTGCTGAGCCATCACCAATGACTTCTAATGCCGCTCGTTTTTCGGCTACTTTTGACTTACCGGCTAACCAAGCAACATTAATCCCTAGTGGTTCAAACCAAGCCTTAAAACTGTGGGCATGTTGCTCTGCTAATATTTCAGTGGGTGCCATTAAAGCCACTTGATAACCTTGGGCTATAACGGTCAATGCCGACAATGCGGCCACTAAAGTTTTACCAGAGCCTACATCACCTTGCACTAATCGCATCATTGGCAATGGCTTTGCAAGGTCGTTGGTAATATCTGCAACAACCCGTTGTTGAGCACCAGTTGGCGAAAAAGGCAGTGAACTTAAAAACTGATTTACATAGTTGTTATCTTTTGGAAATGGCACCGCCGACACTTGCTGAGTGTCTTTTTTTAGGTGCAACATACTAGACTGGTATGCGCATAATTCTTCAAACGCTAAACGTTGCTGGGCCGGATGAGTCCCCAATTCTAATAATGAAACGTCAGTATCAATAGGCGGGCGATGACAAATTTGCAGCGCCTTAACTAATGAATAGCTATTTGGTAGTTTTTCAAAAGGGATCAGCTCTTCAACTCTATACTTTTCTAATCGAGACAGGGCTTGTTCGGTAATACTTCTAAGAGAAGCTTGCTTTACGCCTTCAGTAGTTGGATAAACGGGCGTTAAAGACTCGTCTACATTTATGTCGTCAGGGCCGTCTATTTTAACGTAATCAGGGTGAAGAATTTCTGGTCCAAATTTGCCGCCTCTGATCTCACCAAAACACTTTATCCAAGTGCCATCTTCTAATGAGTTTTTTTGGGCTGCGGAAAAGTTAAAAAAACGTAACGTCATGCCGCCAGTCGAATCGCCAATTTTAACGACTAACATGCGTTTTCGGCCAAACTGGATATTGCAAGATGTGACTTGCCCTACCACTGCCACATGGGTGCCAACTACGGTATTTGCGATTGGGTAAACACGGCTACGATCTTCATAGCGTAAAGGTAGGTGAAACAGGGCATCTTCAATATTATGAATGCCTAGTTTTGTTAGTTTTTCTGCGACTTTTGGGCCAACACCTTTAAGCGTGGTAATTGGCACTGAAGATAAGGACGTTAGCGCCATGTTATTCCATTAGTTACATTTATCGGCAATAGAGTTTGGTTCAAACTCAAATGTCTGATCCGTATGCGTAAAATCAACACGACGTGACTTTTTATCCGCAGGTAATAGATTATATTTATCTTTTAATTCTGTATACCAAGATTTTGGTGCATCAATTTGGCCGTCTTCATCCAGTGGCGGATAAGGTGTTTCTGTTCTTACACATAACTCGGCATAAATTGGGTGCCCGCCTTCAAATAACATTTGATGACGTATTTTTTCGCTAATTATTGGTTTGTCGTACATACCAGCCACTAAGCGTTGGCGCTGTGCTTCATACATAATTAACGCACCAGCGACACTTACATTTAATGACTCAACCATACCAAACATTGGTACTACAACATGATGGTCAGCGAGCTCTAGTGCTTCATCTGAAATACCGTCACGTTCTTGGCCCAAAATAAGCGCAGTAGGTTTTGTATAATCAATTTCGCGAAAGTCTTTAGCTCTATCAGATAGATTAGTGGCCAAGACTTGCATGCCTTGTGCTTTAAACTGTTTTATTGCCGTTGCTGTGTCAGGTTGTTCAGTCACTTTTACCCACTTTTGACTGCCCGAAGCACGACCACCAGATAACCATCGGCTTTCAGTCGTGTATATCGCATGGATATTATGAATACCAATGGCGTCGGCGGTTCTTATAATGGCTGATAAGTTATGAGTCTTATGGACTTGTTCCATACAAACCGTTAAATCAGGCTGACGTTTGTCGAGTATTTCAGTAATACGTTTAAAGCGCTCTGGTGTCATGTGTATTCCTAATAATGCTTAAACGTCAGATAGCTCTAAAATACCATCAATTTCAATTTGCACGTCTTTTGGCAACGCTGAAACTTGAACTGCTGCTCTGCTGGGAATGGTTCGGCCACATATTTCGCCATAATCTCATTTACTTTGGCGAACTGACCAAGATCCGTTAGGAAAATGTTGAGCTTCACGGCATCTTCAATTGAGCCACCAGAGGCTTCACAAACTGCTTTCAGGTTTCTAAAAACTTGTTCTGCTTGCGCTTCAAAGTCTTCTGAGACAACTTCCATGGTTTCTGGAACCAGTGGAATTTGACCAGATAGGTAAACCGTGGTGCCTACTTTAATGGCTTGATTATAAGTGCCAATAGCGGCAGGTGCCGCATCTGTGTTAATAACAATACGTGTCATGGTGAAATCCTGTTGACTGAACTACTTGCGGCTTATCCGCTGGACGTCCGGCATAGTTCTTAATTTTTTGATAACTCGTGCTAAATGAACTCGGTTTTTAACCGTCACATCAGCCGTAATCGCATATATATTTGATTCTTTTTCTTCTGTAAATATATGTTCTACGTTGGAGTTACTCTTTGAGATTAAGTGCGTTACTTTTGCAAGTGCACCTTGATGATTGATCAATTCTATTTTTAAAGTGGTTACGTACTCTCTATCGGAAGCATCGTCCCATTTTACTTTAAAGAATTTAGCGGCGTCTTTTTCCCAGTTACGACAGTTGGGACAGTCTTCTCTGTGAATAGTTAAGCCTTTACCTTGTGAAACGTGAGCAACAATTTCATCACCAGGTATTGGGTGACAACATTTACTATACGTAACCAACATACCTTTTGCACCAGCAATAGGCGTATGATCAACTTTGTTGGCTTGTTCTTTATCAGAGTTAAGTAAGCGGTTACTTATGGTTAATCCCATTAAGTTACCTAAGCCAATTTCCCTATATAGATCTTCAATGGTATTTAAATTGAAGTCGCCCAGAAGCTTAATCATATCTTCTGGTTCTACTTGTTCAATTTGTGTTTCACCTAATGCAGACTTTAATAGTCGACGGCCAAGGTTTATGGCTTCATTGGCACGCTGATGTTTTAGGTAGTTTCTGATACCAAGTCTGGCTTTGGCAGTGACTACAAAGTTTAGCCAGTTGGCGTTAGGCTTCACATTAGGCGAAGTAATAATTTCTACCGTCTGACCGGTATCTAATGGTCGACTTAAAGGGTGTGGTTTACGATCAACCTTAGCGCCAACACAAGTATTACCAACATCGGTATGAACTGAATAAGCAAAATCTACAGGTGTTGCGCCCATTGGTAACTCATGAATTTTCCCGTCTGGGGTAAATACATAAATTTCTTCTGGGAACATTTCCGTTTTAACGTTTTCTATAAACTCAAATGACGAACCTGCACTTTGTTGCAGCTCAAGTAAGGTTTGCATCCATTGACGTGCGCGTTGTTGTGCTGAGTTACCAGTTTTATCACCAGCACCTTTGTATGCCCAGTGAGCTGCAATCCCTTTGTCCGCCAAATCGTCCATTTCTTTGGTACGAATTTGGATTTCAATGGGAATACCATGAGGGCCAATAAGAGACGTATGCAGAGACTGATAACCATTTGATTTTGGAATCGCAATATAATCTTTAAATCTGGTTTCAATTGGCTTGTAAAGATTGTGCATTACACCAAACACTCGATAACACGTGTCTATGTCATCAACCATTATTCTAAAGGCGTAGATATCCATGACTTCGTTAAACATTAATTCTTTGTTTAACATTTTTCTATAGATACTAAATAAGTGCTTTTCACGGCCTTTAACATCACCAGGAATACCTACTTCTGCTAGGCGAGTTTCAATTTCTGACTGGATGTTATGAATGATTTCTTTACGGTTACCACGAGCCTGCTTTACTGCGTTTTCTAGGGCTCTAGAACGCATTGGATAAAGTGCTTCAAAGCCTAAATTTTCTAGTTCGTTTTTAAATTCGTGAATACCAAGTCGATTGGCAATTGGGGCATATATTTCTAAGGTTTCTTTGGCAATACGACGTTTCTTATCTGGTCGTAAAGCCCCAAGCGTTCGCATGTTGTGGGTTCGGTCAGCAAGCTTGATCAAAATAACGCGAATATCCTGCGTCATGGCCATAACCATTTTGCGGAAGTTTTCAGCTTGGAATTCTTTTTTGTCTTTAAAGTGAAGCTTATCGAGTTTTGATACACCTTCAACTAAATCAGCAATAGTATCGCCAAACTCATCGGCTAAATCCTTTTTAGAAACAGGTGTGTCTTCAATAACGTCATGCATTAAAGCAGCAGATAATGTTTCATGATCTAGCTTCATATTTGCAAGTAAAACAGTCACAGCGACAGGGTGAGTAATATAAGGATCACCACTGGATCGCATTTGGCCATCATGGGCGTCACGCGCAACTACATAGGCACGTTGCACAATAGCAACTTGCTCTGGCGGCAAATAGGCCGAAATTTGTTGTTTTAAACCTTCAAATAAATACACCGAACGACTCAGTAAAAAACGATTAGATAGGAATTGAGTATAAACTAAAGAAAATTAGGAAGGAAAGCCAACACGTTAAAAAAACATGTTGGCTATAAAGAAATTGCTCGTTTGTTACTTATTCGTTACCAACGATTGCAGCAACGGCTGCCATTTCTTCTGCTTCACGAACTGTTTCAGCTTCGTTATCTTGGCGATCCATTACGTCGTTGGTGATTAAACCAGCTTCAATTTCGCGAAGTGCAGTAACAGTTGGCTTATCATTGCCAGCGTCAACAAGAGGCTCTTTACCTTGAGTTGCTAATTGACGTGCACGACGAGCAGCAACCAAAATTAAATCAAAACGATTTCCTACTTTTTCAACAGCGTCTTCAACAGTTACGCGAGCCATTCAGTATCTCCAATGAGGCAAAAAAATATTAAGGGGCGTAATATTACACCAAGGTTAGCTTTTAGCCAATAGCTGAGTGAGCAGTTGACTGTTTTTACTGTACTGATTCTTTGTTTTTAAGCGATGAGTTAGCACTATTTTTTCAAAGTTATTAAGTGTTTCTTCAAAATCATCATTAATTAACAAAAAGTCATATTCATTATAGTGAGACATTTCACTTTGTGCCTGTGACATGCGTTTAGCAATAACTTCGGCACTGTCTTGGCCACGTTTGTTTAAACGGCTCTCTAATTCTTCTCTAGAAGGAGGCAAAATGAACAGAGTAATGATGTCCGGGCGAATTTCACGCATTTGTTGCGCACCTTGCCAGTCGATATCTAAAAATACATCAATGCCTTGGTCTAGCTGATCCTGAATTGCTTGTTTAGAAGTGCCGTAATAATTACCAAACACTTCTGCCCATTCATAAAAGCCGTCTTTTGATATTAAATCTTTAAAGGCTTCAACGTTTGTAAAGTGATAATGAACTTCATTTTCTTCGCCCGGTCTAGGCTGGCGAGTGGTGTGTGACACCGATACTTTCATATCGTTATGACGTTCTAATAACGCTGAAATTAAACTGGACTTTCCGGCACCACTTGGTGACGAAACAACAAATAAATTACCTTGCATAGTGTTCGCTACTTCAACTTTTTTGAATGATGTTTTTCTAATTAAGCATAGTTTAACACATCAATAATCTGACAGGCTCGATTAATGTTTTAATTTTATTTCGTCTACACTCATAAATACTTAGAGCGGAGGAATTATATGTTAGGCGTTATTTTCACGAATTTAATTGAAATGATGGAACAAGAAGTGGGTTTGGAGTTAACAGAAACTGTACTCGAAGAAGCAAACCTAGAGTCTAAAGCAATTTATACCTCAGTTGGCTTTTATTCTCCGGGTGAAGTTGTTGCTATTGTTACGACACTCTCTGCTCATACTGGCATTCCTGTGGGTGAATTAGTCGAGAGCTTTGGCGTCTATTTATTTCCTAAATTAGCGGAGTATCATCCCCAGGCTGTGCGAGGAAAAAAATCGGTGATAGAAGTGTTGTCGATTCTAGATTCAAACATTCACGTGGAAGTGCAAAAGCTTTACCCTGACGCTCAACTACCAGAATTCAAGACGATTGAAGAATCACCAACTCATATAAAAATGAGATATATCTCAGAAAATAGCTTAGAACCACTAGCAAAGGGATTAATTATTGGTGGGGCCACTTACTTTAACGAAGAGGTGGAAGTAGATATCTCTGTAGAGTCTGCAGATTACAGTTTTATTACAGTTAGAAAAACAAACTCAAGTTGAGTTTTTTCATGGTTTATTATTCCACTCTATCTAAGTTTGTGAAAAGGTTTGCCTTTTTTCGATTATTGGCTAGTATGATTTTTGAGCTGCATCGGTCTCGGTGTTATTTACCTGGTGCGAACTCACATCAATAATAATGAAAAAAAAAAGGGTAAAACATGAAAACAAAATCCATTCAATTACTTGTCGCATTAGCTTTAGCATCAGGTTCTTCTGCGACGTTACACGCAGCTAATGACAAAGCGTTTGACCACGCAAATGAAAATGCCTCATTTCTAAGATGCGGTACTAAGCACCCTTCACAAAAAGAAGCTGAAATGAAAGAAAAGCATTTCAAAAACTTAAGATCTAATTCGGCCGCTAAAGGCAAACCTGGTGGAGGTGGCGGTGGTGACAATGGCGGAGACCAACCTCGCGCAGTAGGGTCGGTTGTTATTGATGTTTATTTCCATATTATCACTGATTCAAATGGTAATGGCGGTTTGTCTGCAGGTGATATCTCATCACAAATGAATGTATTGAACAACGCATACGCAAATACCCCATTTACATTCAATTTAGTGAGCAGTCAAACAGTTGTAAATAATGCATGGTTTACAGCTGGGTATGGCACACAAGCTGAAACCGCAATGAAATCAACACTTCGCCAAGGTGATGCGGGCGATTTAAATTTCTATACAAATAATATGGGCGATGGCTTGCTGGGTTGGGCAACATTCCCATCTGACTATGCTTCAAGACCAATGAATGATGGTGTAGTGGTTTTATTTGAAACTTTGCCAGGAGGCAGTGCCGCACCATATAACCAAGGTGATACTGGTACGCACGAAGTAGGCCACTGGCTTGGTCTTTACCATACCTTCCAAGGTGGATGCAGTGGCAGTGGTGACTACGTTAGCGATACACCAGCAGAAAAGAGTCCTGCATATGGTTGTCCAACAGGTCGCGATAGCTGTACAAAAGGCAAAAATGCAGCGGGCTCTGATCCTATAAATAACTTTATGGATTATACAGACGATGCGTGTATGTATGAATTTTCTTTTGGTCAATCGCTTCGAGCTGATCAACAGTCAATTACATACCGTGGTCTATAAGGCTATATTTTTATAATAAAATATGAAGGCACTTCGGTGCCTTTTTTTAATTGAGAAATTTGAAGAAGCCAGATGAATAAAAGCCTTGTTATGATTTGTAGCCTCTTGGCACTGACTTGCAGTTACTCTAGTCATGCTATTGAACCAGATAAAAGGTTAAAAGTACCGAGTTTTGTAAAATGTAATCCAGATAATTTAACATCTTGGGATGGCCAAGTGAGCACATATACGAGGGGGGAAAGTGTAATAAACCTAACCCTAAATACCAGTTATGGCACTGTTGAGCACTTTAAAGCTTCATTCGAGAACGAGAGTGAACTGTTAAGCATGTTTAGGTTAAGTGGCCAAGCTTTTACTAAATCAGACTGGAAAGCAATTGAGAGTGAAGAGGGGGTTTTAAAGGACACTGTTCGGGTAACTATTTGGATTTGTTCAGAGTCCGATAAAACACCATTACTTGATTGGAAAGTTAAGCCAATTTATTAAGGGTTTTTCCTATTTTTCAAATTTATAAACCTTGCCGTCTTTCATTACAAAGTTGACGTTTTTCATTAGTGCTATATTTTTAAGCGGGTTGCCTTTGATGGCCACAATATCAGCAAGTTTATTCTTTTCAATAGTGCCTACCTCGTCAAGGATGTTGAGAAGTTTAGCACCATGAAACGTCGCGCTTCTAATTGCATCAATAGGCTTCATGCCTGCTCTAACCATAAGCTCAAACTCCAAACCATTATCGCCGTGAGCTGAAACGCCGGAGTCAGTACCAAACGCAATGTTAACGCCAGCTAAATAAGCCCGGCCAAATGTTTTTTCAATGAGTGGTCCTATTGCTGCCGCTTTAGGTCTTACTAATGCAGGGAAAAAACCGTCAATTTTTGCTTTTTCTGCGACCCAATTTCCAGCCATTACCGTTGGCACATAGTAGGTATTATGCTTTTTCATTAATTTAAATATTTCATCGTCCATGAATGTGCCATGTTCAATCGAATCTACACCAGCTTCAATGGCGCGCTTCATCCCTTCTTTACCGTGCGCATGAACGGCAACCGTCATGCCATAGTCTTTTGCAGTTTCAACAATGGCTTCAAGTTCATCGGTCATAAACTGCGGGTTCTGACCGCTTTTTGCTACACTAAGTACACCGCCTGTTGCGGTAATTTTTATTAAGTCAGCACCATCTTTGTAGCGTTGTCTTACTGCTTTTCGTGCTTCTGCAATGCCATTTATCACGCCTTCTTTAGGACCCGGATCGCCGGTAATACTCATCGCTCGACCATTGGTAGGATCTGCGTGTCCGCCAGTAGTGGCAATAGATTTTGCTGCTGTGTAAATTCTCGGTCCGTTAATCATGCCACTACTTACCGCTTTTTTTAGCGCCACAGTCACGTTGTAACTATCGCCTAAATTTCTAACCGTTGTGAAGCCAGCATCTAGAGTCTTTTGAGCGTAAACCACACCTTTTAATGCATAGTCAGCTTCATTAAGTTTAAAACCTTCAAGATAGCTTGCTAATCCATTATGTTGAGAGCTAATGTGAGTGTGCATGTCCATTAACCCTGGCATGACGGTGTAGTCTTTTAAATCAATGACAGTGTCTGCGTTTGACGGCTTTTTATAACCGCTTTCAATAGCTTTTATTTTATTGCCATCAATGACTACCGTGACTTCTGTTTTGACATTGGAGTTGTTCGCTTTAATTAAGCGTCCAGCATGTACTAAAGTATCAGCCGCTACATTTTCTGCGACCAAGGCGATAGCCAATAAACAAACGGTCTGTGAAATTCTCATGATATGTCCTTATTTTTAGACTAACGCCCATAAAAGAGCTGATAACCAAGGAGTTATAATTAGATGTAATCTAGCAGACTCAGCTGTTTAAAAAAAGAACATTTATTTTTTCAGAAAGTGCATAACTATCAATGAGCTAATACTGGTCGAGCCGCTGTACCGATATTGAAATTTGTAAAACGGCAATCATTTCCTACTATTAAAGTTAACGTATTTTTTTAGCGAAACTTTATGATAAAAACCGTTCGCCTCTCATTAAAAACTGTTTTCCTAATACTGTCTATGACATTTGTACTATGTTTATTTTCCATTTCTTTAGTAGTTAAAGCAGAGCCAAGCAAAGCGCAAATTGCAGCAGACAAAATAGACTATTTTGAAATGAGTTTAGAAGAGCTATTGGACATTAAAGTAAGCGTAAGTGCTGGCACAGAATCGAGGCAAAACTTTGTACCATCCTCAGTCACCATTATTAGCCAAAGTGATATTGAATTAGCGAATGGACGGTCCTTAAGTGACCTTCTTAATATTTATGTACCTGGATATTTTAAAGCAGAAGACAAAGACGACACCATTGCTTCATTTAGAGGCCTCGCGCCTGATAACAACAGTAAGGTTCTGTTACTCATTGATGGTGTGAGAATAAATGCTGACTGGTTTTGGGGCCCTGCAGATAATGTATTAAACGGAATTGGTTTGGATTATATAGAGCGAATTGAAGTTATTCGTGGTCCAGGCAGTGTCACTCTTGGTCAGGGCGCGCAAATGGGCGTAATTAATGTTATCACCAAGCTAGTGGAAGAAAGTGAAGTAAATATTGCGGCTGGAGAGGCAGGATGGCAATCAGTGAGTGGCATGACGGGCATAAAACACAATGGCCTTAATTATCAATTTATTGGTTCCGCTCAAGCGCTAGACGGTTTTTCCCTACCTCACAAAGGTTGGGCGAATGAGGTTATGGAAGGTGACTCTTCACACCCTTCAGTTGCGGCAGACCGAGGCACAAAATTGAATAATGCTGAGTCAATTAGAATGCTAGCTAGGGTGTCTGATTTTGATTGGACTCTTTGGTTTCAGCACCATCAACAAAAAAGGGATTTATATAACTGGACTAAAGATAGAGACCAAGTTGAGCAACGCTTGTCTATTATTGCCGGCGATATTTATTACCCATTAAATAATGAACTCACGGTAAAGTTATTAGCAAATTTTCAAAATGATGATTATGCCCTATACGACCGCTATTCTGGGCAAACAACGGCAGGGGCTAATGAGCAACGTAGTTTTGCTCAAGCTAGGCTTTATACACGGGAGAATAATCAAGGGATAAGTTGGTTATTGGCGGCTGAGCTGGAGCATATAAAAACGGGTAGTAAAAATTGGCAGGGCGACAATTTTATTGTTAACAAAACATCGGACTTGTCGACCAATGTGAACAAAACCAACAAATGGCTCTTTCCTAGTAGCTACACCAATAAAGCCATACTAGGCGAACTAAATGCCATTTGGTCTTCGTCGTGGCAGGCGAACCTTAGTTTTCGAAATGACTATAACCACAACTGGGGTAAGCAATTTACACCTCGAATGAGTTTGACATATCAACATGAACCTCGTAGAAACGTATACCGGCTTACTTATCAACGAGGTTTTAACGGTCCGCCTGGGGTTCACTACACGGGAGGCTTTTTAGGCGATGGTTTATTGTCTGAAAATAACCTGATGTATTTAGAAAGTTCCGGCATGACATCTTCTACTACTGGACGAGCAGTGACCAATGCTGAGTCACCACGTGCTGAAACAATTCGTAGTTTTGAGTTTTCAGTTAAAGGGGTGATAGATAAATATCTAAGTTATGAAGTCACGGCCTTTTCCAATGAAATCAACAATTACATACTCACCTTATCAACTCGTAATGGCACACCCGGTGCAGCTATTGGCTCTGACTTTGTTGGTAATTGGGGAGGCGTTTTTTATTATGCGAATCAACCAGGGACACTTAAGATTAGAGGGCTAGAAGCATTAGCTAACTGGAAGCGAAATAACTGGCGGCATCAAATATCCTATAGCACACACGACGTTGTTAGTGCCGATGGGTTTGAGTTAGGAATGAAGTCACCGGTTGCAGGATCAGAAAACAATTTAAAAGCTAATGGCTTACCTGAAGGCATTTTCCGGTATCAAGGGTTTTGGCGAGCAAGTGACGAGGTGAGTTTATCTTATCAGCATGTCATTCTGAACAGCTGGTGGGCGCCTTGGACTAACTCAAAAGAGTCTGGATTAGATTGGGGAAACCTTTCTGCAAAGTGGGCCTACAATAAAAACCTAAATTTCGTTTTTGCCATCAATAATGTTTGGGATGAAGACAAGCTCTATCCTATCCGAGCAAGAGGTAAGGGCAATGAAACTCCAGGTACGCCTTCATTAGAACCTAGGAATATGACTTTTTCCATGCGCTATAAGTTTTAACATTAAAAGAAGTTAGAGAGTAAAAAAGGCGCTAATCAAGAATTGAAAAGCACCTAATATTTATATAGTTAACGGATTAAACTATAGGCCTTGTTTAATTGCTCGGCGCATAGTCGTAGCTAGCTTGTATACCCAGAGGAATGTCTAGGCCCCAATAAGCTAATAAAAACAGTGTCCATGCAATTAAGAAACAAACAGAGAACGGTAACATCATGGCGGTTAGCGTACCTATTCCGGCGTTTTTAACATATCGTTGGCAAAATACCACCACTAATGGGAAGTACGGCATTAAAGGAGTAATGATATTAGTACTCGAGTCGCCAATACGATAAGCCGCCTGTGCTAAATCTGGCGAAATACCTAACTGCATTAACATTGGTATAAATATAGGCGCTAACAGTGCCCACTTTGCCGATGCTGAACCAACAAATAAGTTAATAAATCCGGTTAGGAAAATAATGCCCGCAATGGTTACGCCACCAGGTAACGCAAGCGCTTTTAAGAAACCAGCGCCTTTGACCGCTAGTAATATACCTAAGTTAGATTGCCCAAAAGCATAAATAAACTGTGCAATAAAAAACATGATGACCAAATAATAGCCCATGCCAGACATTGCTTTACTCATACCCTCAATAAACTGTTTACTGTTTTTGATGCTACCAATAGCCACGCCGTAGACTAAGCCCGGTATTAAAAACAATAGGAATATTAATGGCACAATTGACTTCATTAAAGGTGCGGTGAAAGAGGTTAATGAACCATCTTCTGCTCGCCATGGAGATGTCTCATAAGACGCTGTAACAAAAAGCACCACAAAACTAGCAACAATAGACGCTAGTGCAAAACGTAATGCTTTGCGTTCTTTGTCCGTAAGAGGATCCATAGTAGGTAAATCAGATAGGTCACCGTCTAACTTATTTGCTTGAAGCTTAGGCTCGACGATTTTATCGGTTATAAACCAACCTAAACCGGTAATTAAAATAGAGGAGACAGTAGTGAAGAAGTAATTATTTAATGGATTTAACGTAATTGTAGGATCCAATAACTGAGCGCCGGCCTGCGATATGCCTTGCAACATTGGGTCTAAAGCAGAAGGAACAAAGTTAGCAGAAAAACCACCGGATACACCAGCAAATGCAGCTGCAATACCAGCTAATGGGTGACGGCCTGCCGCATAAAAGATAACACCACCAAGAGGTATTACTAATACATAACCAGCATCCACGGCAGAGTGACTAACTATACCAATAAGAATAATCATTGGCGTTAAAAGCCATTTAGCAGTGACTGACAATAATGCTCTTAAGCCAGCATTGATAAATCCAGAGTATTCGGCAACGCCTATACCTAGCATTGCTACTAATACAACGCCAACGGGATGGAAGTGTGAAAAGTTGGTCACGATAGAAGAGAAAAACTGGGTCATTGCATCCCCAGCAAGCTGATTATTGATAACCAGATCTTGGCCAGAGCGAGGGTCTATTACGTTAAAATCGATTCCCGAAAGCGCCCAGGATAAAACCCAAACTATTGCCAGTAAAGAGATAAATAATGCAGCGGGATCTGGTAATTTATTACCCCAGATCTCTACCTTATTTAAAATTCGCTGCATTACCGAAGTTGATGCGTTGTCCATTTTAAAACCTTATTGTAATTGTTATGTCCAAAAAACAAGCTACGATAATTTAATCAAAAATTACAGAACTTTGAACAAATTTATTACAGGAATTAAAAATACTAGACTAATTCATCGCCTTAAAGGCTTCAGAGTATCCATTAAGGGTAAAAGGTAAGGTGACTTGCTTTTTGGTGTTGTTGTCAAAATAAACAATGCGCAGCGCTCTGCCACTTTCAAACTCAGACTGCAATTGCTCATCAACTAAAACGTTGGTTTGACAAACTTTTGCGTCACAACCCAATATTTTTACTCGGGTGTCTTTATGGTTATCAACCTTTATTCCAATACCTGCGCTCTGAAGGGCATTTTTACTTAACTTAATAGTTAACATGGTTCTGTCATTTTGAATGCGAGTAATATTTAAAGATCCAACAATGCCAGATTTTTTGCCATTTGATGCAATTAAAGACTGATTAATAAAACAAGGCTTTTTATCACAAATTAACTGCCAATTTCCGAACCCACGTGGTTGAGAATCGTTTGCTTGATTGCTTGCAAATGCAAAGTTGCTAAAGGTTAGAATAGCGATAAGTAGGGGAGTGATGAATGTGTACTTCATATTTAATCCATTAAAAAAGGGGACAAGCCCCTTTATACTTCAATTTAGTCTCGCAACCAAGTAACTCATAAGGAATTACTTGGCGAAATAAACTATATGTAGCTTATGCGATGCATTTCTTTTTACGACGTGACATTGCAACAATTCCACCTAATGCTAATAGCATTAAAGCTAAACCGTTTGGTTCGCTCACATCGTTAACTTCTTGTGCAATTGCTACTTGGCGAATAGATTGCTGTTGAGGTTGGCCTGAACCATTATCAACAAATGAAACACCCGTTACAAAAGCAGTTGGGTCATTAGGATCAAGCATACCTGTAATATCAATACCCATGATTCTAAACGCAGATACACCATCCGGACCAAAGAAGTATTCAACACCACCAGTTAATAGGTCGCCTTGAAGTATCCAGTCTCCATTTGCATCTAATAACCATAGATCGAATAAGTTATCGTCAAAACCAGTCGGTAAAATAACTGACGCAAAGTTTTCACCATTGTCGACATAGTAGTCATAACCAATAGCCACTTCAGGGTCTATAAATACAACTTCTTCTGGACCTACGATTATTTCAAACGCCCAACCAGGAAGATCTGATTCGTTTTCAATTGGCATAAAAGGGTCATCAGCGGTACCAGTACCTGTACTACCAGTTGGAGCTGGTGCACTAAAACCAGGATCTTGAAGTTCACCGTTGCGATATTCAAAACGCCAAACGCCAGCTTCTCCGCCTTCAACATTTGTAGTATTAGCTAACTCATTTACATCTGGTGTGCCTGAACCTGGTAAGTGAACGATACTAGAAATATCATTAGCATCAGGCACAATACCCGCAAATGCAACTGTATCGCCAGCGCCGCCATTTAAACCATTCCAAGAAAGCTCACCATATCTGAATTCAATATCAAAATCCGATACTAAAGGTAGGTCCTGTGGACCTATACCGCCCAATCCACCCGAGTTGCCCGGTATTGGCATACCGCTACGATCTATAACAACCATTTGAAAAGTGTTTCTGGCATCGCTGTCACCCATAGCTTGAGCTACGTTAGACCAAGTTATAGCTGTTGTAGTTCTGTCATCGCTCATGCCCATATAAATAGAGCCGCAATCATTACAGAATGTATCAATTGAACTTAAAAAAGGTGTAAACGCAGCATCAAAATTTGCAACACCCCAACCAAATCCTTCGCTTGCTTCTATTAAACCAACTGATCCATTTACACCAATATTAAAATGGCTGTATTCAGTGCCATTCATCAAATAGTTACCTAAAAATTGGTGCGTATAAGCGTAACCGCCATATGGGCCATGAACTTCGCTGCCAAAGTCTTCAGAAATATTGGCATCTAAACCTACGTGGTTAAAACCTGTAAGAATAGGATCAGCAGTTGCTAACATTGGCGAGGCACCAATAATTAAACCTGCAAGTAAGGAAAGCGATTGTTTTTTCATTATGAAAATCCCTTTAGTAAATGTGATTGTTTGAATTTGTCTGGTATCACCTGAGCAAATTTTAGGCCACAGATATTAAGGTTCAGGATTCGTAACTAAGTTGTTGTTTTTAAATCGGTTTAAATTTAGTTTTTTGTTAAAAACAAATGTGATAAATAAAAGTGTAAATATTTCAGACACTTGGTGTTTGTTTTTTGTTCAAGTTGTAAAGGTTTTAAACAGAACGAGTTTTAGACATTAGACCTTTCAGATAATAAAGGCTTTAGACAATAAAAAGCCTTCACGAGGAAGGCTTAGAAAATAGGTAAACTAATTAGATTTGGGTGATTAAAGCCCTAATACTTGCTTGCCTTGTTTGAAGGTAATATCCACAGGGATGTTGGCTTTGGTCAATTTAGCTAAATCAGCCTGAAGGTCTGTGTTAATTAGTCCTTTTTCGGCTACTAATTTCGCAACACCGTCATAATCGCCATCACCTTGTAGCTTTAAGATAATATTAGATAAGCCGTCAATCGCCGTTTTCATTTTTTCAATGTCTACGCTGTAAAAGCCTTGTTCGTCACGGCTGAATGCGCCTTGTTCTTTAAAGTAGTTAAAACGAACCATGTTTGCTTTACCGTGAGCTGAACTCGCACCAAAACGAACTGAACGGAAAATGCCCGCCATAAAGGTAGTGTAATAATCTTCAAGTGTTCCCTCATCAATAGCGCCTTTTTCAAGTAATTGGCGAATCATGTACAAACCTAAAATGTCCGCTTTGCCTTCTTCAAGTGCTGAGGCATGTTCTTTTAACGCGCCACGTACAGTTTGACCTGTACCAATAACTTGTTTGATGCCTAATCCGTGGGCAACTTCATGGAACATGGTATTTGCAAAAAACGCCGTAAACGTTATGTTTTTACGTTGTTCTGGAACAATTAGTTGCTCTGCAATAGGCACTAATATGTGATCAAACTTAGCTTGCATAGCATTTTTCAACTGCAGGCGACGTGTGCCTTTTTTAAGCTGAACTTCTTCATCATTTGGTAAGTTAATCGCAATTGTTTTACTACCGGCATTTGAATGGCCCGCGTAATAAATCACGTCATAGGCGTTTAAGTCTGCATCTGATCCTGGCGTTTCAGCTTTGTATTTTGCAGGTACAGGCAAACCTTGCTGTAATTCTGGTAAGTAAGCTGCGTATTTTGCTAATCGCTCGCTCCAGCTCATGTCTTTAACAAGAACATAAGATTCAAAAGCGGCACGATAACCAAACAGCTGATCTTCATAAGTTTCAATAGGGCCAATGACAACATCAATTGGGTTGTTCTTCATATCCATCCAAGCAAAGTCTGATGCTTGATACTCGTCAGTAACAAGCGCTTCTGCACGCATGGTTAGATAGTTTTTGAATTCTTCATCTTCTGCATAAGAAGCTGCTGTTATTAACAACGAAGCCGCGCGACGCATTTCACCTTGATACTCTTGATGATAAGGAGCAATCTCAAGCTTACCTTTTTTGTTGCGCTCAATAATTGAATATAAACCATCTTTGTCGGCTAACTTAAGCTTTTCAAATTCAGCTTTGCTCATATCCGCAGGGTAAAACTCAGCTCCAGGGAATTTTTCAGCGTAACCAGATAAAAATGGCTTGTCGCCGTTTAGTCTGTCCCAAGGTCCATAGTTGATTTCAGCAAACGCACGAACCTTTGGATCTTTAATTTTGTCTAAAAACGAGGCTTTATCTTCACCAAATGCCTGCATCCAAAATAAGTCATCCATAATTTCAGATGCGTCAATTAGAACGCCTAGCATTTCTTGCTGCTTTTTGCTCAAGTGGCTTAAGTCGGCAGTTAATTCAACCGGATGATAAATATCTAGTCGTGATTTGTCGCCAATGTATTCAACAGTTAATGGTGAGCCTAACGCATCGGTTTTTGTTCTGGTGCTTTAGAACAAGCAACTAAAAAGCTAGCGGCAATGGCCGTAAATGCAAAGTGCTTTAATTTAAATTTCATGTGAGCCTCTTCGGTGGGTAATTTTTGTTGTTTGACGAAGTAAAGTCAGTGAGGTGTTTTTAGCATTTATAGTGAGAGTTTGCATTATTTTCATTAAGCAAATTGTGGAACCGCTTATATTTCAGGCATAAAAAAAGGAACCGAAGTTCCTTTTCTGTTAACAACGTTAAATTACGCTGCTTTTAGTTTTCTTCTGCGTTGTAATGCAATAAAACCACAACCAACCAATAAAAGCATTAGTGGGTTAGGCTCATCAACATTGGTAGCATCAGGAACAAACTCAGTAAGAGCTACTTGGCGAACTTGTTGATTACCAGCATTAATGAATGATAGACCAGTAACAAACGCAGTAGGGTCAGTAGGGTCAACCATATTTGACGTATCAATACCTAAAATACGGAATTGAGAAACACCATCAGGTCCAAAGAAGTGGCGGAAGTTTGCATCTAAGAACTGAGAAAATTCCCAGCCGTTTGCACCCATTAACCAAAGCTCGTAGTTAGCATTAAAACCGTCAGGTAAAATAACTGACGCAAAGTTAGAGCCGCTATCAACAAAGTAGTCGTAACCAACGGCAACGTCAGGGTCGATAAATACGATTTCGTCAAAATCAACGTCAAAGTCAAATGCCCAACCATCTTCACCTTCAGAAATTGGCATAATTGGGTTTTCAGGAGTTACGCCCGGCTCTAAGAACTGACCATCACGGAATGAAAAGCTCCAAATACCTTCTTCGCCAGTATTTGATGTATTCGCTAAATCAACTACGTCATCAGTCAATGCACCCGGTAATGAATATGACGTTGTCATTTCCACTTCCACTTCTTCAAGCACAGGTGTTTCCTCTAGTACAGGCAGATCCTCTAACCTAGTTTCTACTTGCGTAACTTCTGCCATTTGAGGAGCAGGAACACTTTGAGGGATGTTAGGTTCGCACTCTCCAGGAGGGCATTCACAATCGCCAAAAGGACAATCACAGTCACCGCCTGGGCATTCACAATCACCACCTCGACACTCGTCAATGAAGCCGTTACCAGCGGCAAATCCAGCTTGGGCATTGTCACTCCACTCTAATGTTTCATAACGAAACTCAAGATCAAAGTCACCCGCTGTGCCAGTATCGGCGGAGCGATCAATCAAAACTGCTTGGAAAGTATTTCGCTCACCTGATTCAGAGTTACCGAATTCAGCAACTTCGTGCCACGTTACCGCTACAACACCTTCAGCAGGAGCACCTATATATATGTTTCCGCATTCGCCAGTTGAAGAGCTATCACCTTCAAACTCTCCACCACCGCAGTTGATGTTCACATCGCCCCAAAATGGCGCAATTATAGGAAGGGTTGCTTGGTCAAAAGAAGACCCTTGAAAGCCGTTGAATCCGCCAACAAAACTTAAGTTTCCGTTTGTATTCACAAAAAACGACTCATAAGTTTCACCAAAGAAGTTAACGGAAAACGGTAAGTTCAACTCATTACTAGAACCATCGTCAACCATCGGTGTAGCTACTTCACCGAGTCCGTTTTCACCACCCATACCCGTTAAAATTACGTCAGCTTTAACTTGCAGTGATAAAACAAAAAATACTACTACTGTGGTTAGTAGTGTTTTTAACATTTTCATTATTATTATGTCCTTGTTTGTGCAAATAACTATTTATCTTTAAAGTTATACTTCGATAAGCAATATCAGCGCCAAATGGCAATCCCTTGACCACACTGGTGTGTTAAAAATAAACAGATTTATGTGTAAAAATACTGGACACATTTAAGGCCTTTATTTCTTCAATAATATCTCCATATATATTTGAAAGATCTGAGTTTTATTTAAGGATCTAAAGAAAGTTGTTCTATTATTGGAGCAATCGATAAAATTTTTTAATTGGAGCTATAATGGCGGCAGAGAAAACGCATTTAGAGATCTGTAACCTTACCAAAGGTCAATATCCAGAAATTAAGACTTTAATGGATCGTGCTTATCCAGACCTTGGAGGTGCATGGCCGTCACATACTATTTTTAGATTGATAGATCAGTTCCCAGAAGGGCAAATTGGTATTGTTGATGATGGCGTATTAGTGGGCATCGCGCTCAGCGTTCAAGTTGACTATGCGCGCTTTTCCAATCCACACACTTACGAAGATATTGTTGATGGTCATGACCGTGTTTTTTCTGACGAAGAAGGAGACGCGCTGTACGGATTAGATGTAGTGATATCACCAACTCACCGAGGAATGAGGTTGGGACGACGCTTATATGATGCGAGAAAAGAGCTGTGCCGACAGTACAACTTGAGGGCTATTTTAGCGGGTGGTCGAATTCCGCTGTATCACAATTACAGTAGTGAAATGTCGCCAACGGAGTATATTGAAAAAGTCGATCATAAAGAGTTGTACGACCCTATCTTAAGCTTTCAATTATCAAACGACTTCCAAGTAAAACGACTATTAAAAAAATATCTACCTGAAGATCAGGGCTCTGTTGGTTATGCCACTTTATTAGAGTGGAACAACATCATGTTTGAGCCTACCGATACCGTAATAGAATCTACAAAATCTATTGTGCGAGTGGGTGCGGTGCAATGGCAAATGCGTTGTGTAGAATCAGTAGAAGAATTGCTCAAACAAGTTGAGTACTTTGTAGATACGGTTTCTGACTACCAAAGCGACTTTATCTTGTTTCCAGAGTTTTTTAATGCGCCACTAATGGGCCTTACGGAACAAAGCAATCAAACAGAAGCGATTCGGTATTTAGCTGAGTTTACCGAAACCTTTAAAAACGCCATGTCGCGCATGGCCGTAGAATATAACGCTAATATAATTACCGGTTCAATGCCACTGGCCGAAGACGACAAAATTTATAATGTCAGTTACCTCTGTCATCGCAGCGGAAAAATAGACGAGCAACGAAAAATTCATATAACACCGCATGAACAAAACGACTGGGTTATCCAAGGTGGCGATAAAATCGCAGTATTTGAAACGGATGCAGGACGAGTAGGAATACAAATTTGTTATGACGTTGAATTTCCGGAGTTGTCGCGAATATTAGCCAAACAAGGCCTAGATATTCTGTTTGTACCATTTTGGACAGACACCAAAAACAGTTACCTTAGAGTTAGACATTGCGCTCAAGCTCGAGCCATCGAAAATGAATGTTATGTAGTGATTGCAGGCTCAGTGGGTAATTTACCTGAAGTGGAAAGTTTAGATGTTCAGTATTCGCAGTCAGCGGTCTTAACACCTTCAGACTTTTCATTCCCGCACGATGCGACGCTAAACGAAGCAACGCCAAATACTGAGATGTTACTGTTCAGCGACTTAGATATGGATAAATTGAAAATTCTTCATAGCGAAGGTACAGTTCGAAACCTCAAAGACAGACGCGAAGACTTATACAAAGTGGAACTGGTTAAATAATCTAGTTAATTTAGCTTTTTTTGGTGGTGAATTCGCTGATGTATTTGCCACCTTTAATCTCTGCAATAACGCGCAGTTTTTGTGTGTCGCCGGCTTTAGTAAGTTGCTGGTTCAAGGTGGTTTTATGCTTCCAGTAAAACGCATTGTTATCTTGTAGAAGAGGGTATTCGGTCACTATATTATTGTCGTCAACGGTAAATAACGTGGCGGCATCTAACGCAAAGGTTGAATTTACATAAGTTTCGCCGTTTTTGTCGTACACATTTAGCTGTAAGTCGCCTGACTCTAATATGCACATTTGCTCAATCACATCGCAAGGACCTTGTTGCTGCAATACAATGACTTTGTCTTTAGCCGCTTGGTTTTCCACCCACATGTCAGACAATATATAACCGCCTAATATTAAGATTGGAGCCACGTATAACGCCATTTTGGTGTGTTTATTCATATTTTAACCTCGTTATTATGCTTGAATTGTAAACGGGAATAATTAGTAAATATAGAAATAAAAAAAGGCTTCCCAAATGTAGAGTCAAATGGGAAGCCAAAGGGTAAAAACACATGTTTAGTGTGCGTGCGCTTTTCCAGCTCCATGAGGGACACGGAAGTTATCTACCATGTCTTGGATTTCTTGTGGTGCAGGCCCGGTAAACTTAAGCATGATAAATGCAACGGTAAAGTTCACGATAGCGCCTACAGCACCAAAGGCATTAGGCGAAATGCCTAAGAACCAATTTTCTTCTAATCCACCTAAAAATGAAGTGCCTGGTATAAACATGAATCCTTTATGTTGGAATACATACAGCATAGTTACACCTAGACCTGCACACATGCCTGCTACGGCAGCAGTGCCACTCATCTTTTTAGAGAATATACCCATCATTAATGCCGGGAATAAACTCGATGCGGCTAAACCAAAGGCCAACGCAACGGTACCGGCAGCAAAGCCTGGTGGATTTAACCCCAGCCAACCTGCGACAATAATGGAAATGGTCATCACGACTCGTCCGGCCATGAGCTCGTCTTTTTCAGAAATGTTAGGTGTTAACACCCCTTTCATTAAGTCATGGGAAACCGAGGAGGATATCGCTAGCAATAAGCCTGCAGCGGTTGATAGTGCAGCTGCAATACCACCTGCGGCAACCAGTGCAATAACCCAGTTAGGAAGATTTGCTATAGCAGGGTTCGCCAATACCATAATGTCACGATCAACCTTGGTCATTTCATTAGTCTCAGCATTTGCTGTGTATTGGATTTTGCCATCGCCATTTTTATCTTCGAACTGCAATAAACCTGTTTTTTCCCAGTCTTTAAACCATTGAGGACGCTCGGCATACTCTAAGTTTTGACCAGCAACTGGCTCTACCGTGTTCATAAGGTTAAGGCGAGCCATTGCACCAACAGCAGGTGCTACTGTGTATAACAGAGCGATAAATACTAACGCGTAACCTGCAGATGAACGTGCTGCTTTTACAGAAGGCACCGTAAAGAATCGCATAATTACGTGCGGTAAACCGGCTGTACCAATCATTAACGATAAGGTGTAAGCGAACATGTTTAAAGTGCCGCCCATATTATCCGTGGTGTATTCTTTAAAGCCTAAATCAGTGACCACTAAATCAAGTTTGTCTAATAAATACATGCCACTGCCATCGGCCAAGGTACTACCTAAACCAAGCTGCGGAATTGGATTACCAGTCAGTTGCAATGAAATAAACACGGCAGGAATAGTGTAAGCAAAAATCAGTACACAGTACTGTGCAATTTGCGTGTAAGTAATGCCTTTCATGCCACCAAGCACGGCATAAACCCAAACAACGGCCATACCTATGTATAAGCCAAGGTCGTAATCAACTTCTAAGAAGCGAGAGAACGCAACGCCAACGCCTTTCATTTGGCCAATGATATAAGTAAGCGACGCTACAATTAAACAAACAACAGCAACAATACGTGCGGTTCTTGAATAGTAACGGTCAGCAATAAACTCAGGTACGGTAAACTTACCGTGCTTTCTCATGTATGGAGCAAGAAGCATGGCTAACAATACATAACCACCGGTCCAACCCATTAAGAATACCGAACCGCCGTATCCTAAGAAGGCAATTAAGCCAGCCATGGAAATAAATGACGCCGCACTCATCCAGTCAGCACCAATTGCCATGCCGTTTTGAAGTGGAGTTACGCCGCCGCCAGCCACATAAAAGTCACTAGTTGAACCCGCGCGAGCCCACCATGCAATTGCGAAATAAAGGGCAAAAGACCCAAAAACCGCAATGTAGGTATAGAGTTTTAATTCTTCCATTATTCGTCCTCCACCTTGTATTTGGCATCAAGTTTATTCATTTGCCTTGTATACCAAAAAACTAAACCAACAAATGTGTAAATAGATCCTTGTTGTGCAAACCAAAATCCAAGTTTGTAACCACCAAGTCTAAATTCGTTGAGTTGTTCAACCAGCAAAATGCCAAATCCATATGAGACAACAAACCATATGATGAGGCATATAAATATTAAGCGCAGATTTTCCTGCCAATATGTTGTTTTATGTTCCACGACATGCTCCAAATTAATCTTTGTTAAACAAAGTTAGAATTTGTACATCAACCGTCGCCCACCCAATTGCTGTTTGACATCTAATCGATATACAAATGACTGAGCCTAACTTAGCAAGAAGGGGTTCAACAAAGGTATTAAACTTTAGTCTAAGGTGGTCAGATATTCGTTGCCATTTGCTCGCAAAGCGCCTAAAACAGTAGGCTAAAGAACAAAAATAATTTCAAAGGGACAGACATGAGTGTTGATCTTAGCGAACAAATTGACTTTATTGGGCAAATTCCCCCTTTTGATCAGTTACCAAAAACCGCCCTTGTTTCCTTGGTTTCACTCTTCTCTATAAATTATTTAAGGCAGCACGACAGCTTACAAACGGCGTTTACAAGCGCACGGCAATGTGGTGTTTTTGTGGTGGTCCGAAAAGGCATAGTCCAACAAAAAGTAAAAGGCGCTATTCGTTCTAAATATGGCGAAGGCGATGTGATCGTCATCAATAATGTGGACTTTTCTAATCAGCAAAAAAGCTGGCTGGTGGACCAAGACTCTTTAGTTTACAGCGTGCCTTTGAATGAAATGAAAATGGTATTGGCCGATTATCCTGACATTTTGTCACACTGGTTAAAAGATCCTAATCAACGCATACACGACTCAGTTGCAGCCCAGCAGCTTAATGAGCTGAGCGCGTCGCCATTAAACAGCATGACGGTTGAAGAATTTGCTCATACGCCTGCGGCCACCATTGCACATCTGGAGTCTATACAGTCAGCGGCCATTAAAATGACAGAACTGGGTTACTCAAGTTTAGTGATCACCAAGCAAGACGTTCATGTAGGCATCATTACCGACAAAGACATTCGCTCAAGAGCCGTTGCTGCAGGTTTAGAATTAACCACGTCGGTAAATAAAATCATGACCACAGACATGCTAACCATTGAAGCCGAACAAATAGCCTTTGATGGTTTGTTAACCATGATAGAGCAGGGCATACATCATCTGCCTGTAACTAAGTCTGGTAAGTTATACGGTATGTTAACGCTAACTGACTTAATGCATAAAGAAGGGCAAAATGCCGCGCATTTAACCAGTGCAATCCGTAAAGCAACGTCGGTTTCTGAGTTAGCTCGAATTGGTCAAATGTTGCCTCAACTGCAGGTTAATTTAACTAAGCTTGGTATTGCAGCGGCCCCCATTGCTAAAAGTATTAGTGCCTTGTCGAGAGGCATCACCACACGTTTAATTCAATTGGCGGAGCAGAAACTGGGTTCGCCATCCGTGCCGTTTGCATGGTTGTGTGCAGGATCATTAGCGCGCAGTGAGCAATTGGCCTTTTCCGATCAAGACAATGCCATTGTATATAGTGATGACGCCACTGAAGCAGACAAGCGTTGGTTTGCTGAGCTGGCGGACTATGTTTGTGATGGCTTAAACGAATGCGGGTTTATTTATTGCCCAGGCAATATTATGGCGAGTAATCCCAATTGGTGCCAAAGCGCCAAACAGTGGCAACAATATTTTGAAAAGTGGGTATCGTCACCAAGCCCTCAAGCCTTGTTAAATAGCAGCGTATTTTTTGATTTAGATGTAGTTTATGGTGACAAAACACTGTTGCTGAATATCAAACATCGCGTATTAAAAATGACTCAGCAGAGCACACTGTTTATTGCACATTTGAGCCGCAACGCCATAGGCAATAAACCGCCTCTGGGTTTTTTCAGAGACTTTGTTCTTATTTCTTCAGGTGAAAACAAATCCACCATGGACTTAAAACACAATGCCATCGCGCCTATTGTTGATTTAGCTCGCATTTACGCCTTAGCATTAGGCATTGAAGAAAACTCCACCCTTGAACGGCTGCAGGCCGCAAAAGGCAGTCACATATTGTCAAAACAAGCAGGGCGAAGTCTGATAGCGGCATACGAATTTCTTATTCAGTTGCGTTTAGAACTTAACGCATTGCAAATACAACAACAGAAAAAACCAAGTAACTTTTTGTCGCCCAAAGACATATCAAGATTGCAGCGAAGCCATTTGAAGGACGCGTTTAGGGTTATTAAAGAGTTACAAGATTCAAGGCAAGTGGTGTATTAGTGATGAATTTGAAGAACTTTTTTACGCCGCAAAAACAAAAGTTTGAACAACAGAGGCAAGCGCTAAACGAGCAATTTAAAGACATGTTGGCTCACACGTTACCCGACGAAGACTTAGCTGATCTAGAAACCGATATTTATGCGGGCATTAGGGCGTATTTATCAACGCCGCTACCAGACTTAACTACGCCTTTAATTGAATTGCCAATGGTGGCGGTAGATTTTGAAACAACGGGGCTAGATGCAAATCGCAATAAGCTACTCAGTGTTGGTTGTGTAAACATGTTAGGCAATCAAATTAAACTGGCACAACGATATCACCAAGTTATTGATGTTGAACAACAGTTAGAACATGATAATGTTTGTATTCATCAAATTACGGAGCAAGAAAGCCAGCAGGGAGAAAGCTTAGAGCTCGTTGTAAACGACCTGTTATTAAAGTTAGCTGGTAAAGTAATGTTGGTGCATTTTAATAAAATAGAACGTCACTTTTTAACAAAAGCTTGTTTGCATTTATACGGCATTAAACCGCCGTTTGTCATGGTTGATACCTTGTTATTAGCAAATCAGTCACTGCGTAAAAAAGGCTTTATTATTGAACCGCGAGACCTAACGTTAAAAAATCTTCGACAACGTTTCTATTTACCAAATCATACAGCGCATAACGCTCTAGGTGATGCGATAGCGACAGCGGAGCTTTATTTAGCAATGATGTCTCAACGCGATTTAACGTCATTAACCTTAAAGGATGTAATATGACTTTTGCTATATTTGCTGCTTCCATTGTTTACGTTGGCATCATGTTTATGCTGGCCAGATGGGGCGACAAAGGTGGCGCGTTATCGCAAAAAGTAACGCATCACCCAGTCATTTATAGTTTAGCCTTAGGTATTTATTGCACCAGTTGGACCTACTTTGGCGCGGTTGGAACCGCATCAACTCAAGGTTGGCAGTTTCTTCCTATTTTATTAGGACCAATTTTATTATTCACCTTTGGTTATCCTATTTTGGCAAAACTGGTTACGGTGAGTAAAAAGCAGAATGTCACTTCCGTTGCCGACTTCATATCGTCACGTTACGGCAAACGCCAACAAACGGCGCTCATTGTCACTATCATTGCAACGCTCGCTATTATTCCTTACATCGCGCTGCAGCTAAAAGCCATTAACGCTAGCTTTAGTGCGTTTTCAGTCATCTCTTCTATTCAATCGGAGCAAGCCACCTCCGCCTTTGTCGCTACTTTTGTTATTGCGTTGTTTTCGATTTTGTATGGCGCCAGAAAAGCCGACGTAACGGAATATCGCTCTGGATTAATATTTGCCATCGCCTTTGAGTCCATTTTTAAGTTAATTGGCTTAGTTATTTCTGCTGTTATCGCCTATATGTTATTAACGGACTCCACGATAAGTAACACGATAAGTAACACGACAACTAACACAATAAGCACCACACTAAACCCAGAAATAGTAACCTCGCAGTGGCAGTGGTCAACAATGATCACAACCGACTTTTTGGTACAAACTTTTATGGCTGCTGCCGCCATTTTGTGTTTACCAAGACAATTCCACGTCATGGTGGTGGACAACTCAGATAAACGAAATCTGAACACGGCACGTTGGTTATTCCCGCTGTATTTATTGCTGACGATTATTGCCATTGTGCCTATTGCCACCGCAGGGAATCATTTTTTAGCAGACAGCGGCGTTAGTAGAGACATTTTTACCATGCAATTACCGCTATTTGCAGGTAATGAGTGGGCAACATTATTGGTATTTATTGGTGGTATTTCTGCCGCCAGTGCCATGATCATTGTGGCCACGTTAACGTTAAGTACGATGATCACCAACGACGTATTTATGCCGTTAGTTTTAAAACGTGAACAACAAAAAATATTGGCCGAGGGAAAATACCAACACCGTATTGTTCAGTTACGACAAGTCACCATTGGCGCTATTCTATTTTTGTCTTTTGCTTATTACTTTGTCTGGGCCAAAGAAACCTCGTTACACAACATCGGTCTCATCGCCTTTTCTTTGGTAATCCAATTGTTACCGCCAATTTTAGGTGGCTTATATTGGCGAAAAGGACATGCAAACGGAGTTTACGCTGGACTCTTAATGGGCTTTTTAAGTTGGTTAATGTTCCTATTGATGCCGCTCGCTTCTTCTTATGATGCAGGCAGTCACAGCTCGGTTATTAGCCAAGGTGTGATCATCTCTTTAATCGCCAATTCGCTGGGTTATTACTTATTTTCAATATTCGCCAATGAACGTTTAATCGATAAAATTCAAGCGACGGCGTTTGTTCATCCAAATAAACGAGCTGATTTGTCAGCTCAAAAACTTCGTCATACGCAAGCCAAAGTAAAAGACTTAAACGACTTATTGATGACCTTTTTAGGCAATGAGCGCAGCGAACAGTTGTTGCTGGAATATGAACAGGAAAACAAGCTAACGCTGGATGACAACGATGAACTTACGCATCAGTTTGTGAATTACTGCGAACGTATGCTTGGTGGTGTGTTAGGTGCCTCATCTGCGCAGTCATTGGTTAACATTGTACTGTC
Organism: Psychrosphaera haliotis; assembly: GCF_009728465.1. GTDB lineage: Bacteria > Pseudomonadota > Gammaproteobacteria > Enterobacterales > Alteromonadaceae > Psychrosphaera > Psychrosphaera haliotis. The sequence goes on along the minus strand of NZ_WOCD01000003.1, from coordinate 1,064,496 downwards.
GGGCAAGCAGCTGGACGTAGAAGACGTGGTTAACTTTTTTGATGACACCACGCAAGCCTTAAAAAATAACCAAGCCATATTATTTAGCTCGTTAGAAAATCTAAGCCAAGGCATTAGCGTGGTGGACAATGACTTAAATTTGGTAGCCTGGAATAAACGTTATTTGGAGTTATTTGATTACCCTGATCATATGGTGCAAGTAGGCTTGCCAATAGAGCAGCTTATTCGATTTAACGCCGAGCGCGGTGAATGTGGTTATGGCGAAGTTGATGAGCTGGTTAGTAAGCGTTTGTCGCATTTAAAAAGCGGTCAAAGCCATACCTTTATTAGACGTCGTGCCGATGGAAAGGTTATAGAAATGGTGGGCAATCCATTACCAAATGGAGGATTTGTTACCAGTTTTAACGACATTACCGGCTTTATAGAAACGGAAAAAGCACTCAAAGACGCCAACATTAATTTAACGGATACGGTACAGCGACGTGTTAATGAAATTAGTGAGATATCCGTAGAGCTGAAAAAAGCCAAACAAGAAGCCGATGAAGCCAATGCCTCTAAAACTCGATTTTTAGCGCTTGCCAGCCACGATGTATTACAACCTTTAAATGCCGCCCGTTTGTACTTGTCGTCATTAAGTGAAGACGAATTAAATCAAGAACAACACGGTACGTTAAACAAAGTGGATCAGTCGCTGTCGGCAATGGAAGACTTACTATCAACGCTATTGGAAATTTCGAAACTAGAGCAAGGCGCGCTTAAACCAAGCTTTAGTCACTTTAAATTGAGTACAGTATTAAAGCCGTTATGTGATGAGATTTCGGCACAATGCGCTGACAAACAATTGGAGTTTGTGCAACATTGGCAAGATGTGACGGTTCACAGTGATGCCACTTATTTACGTCGAATATTACAAAACTTTTTATCGAACGCGGTGAAGTATACCGGCTCAGGTAAGGTTTTAATTGGCTTACGAAAAGCCGGCCAAGGCATAAGAATAGAAGTATGGGACACAGGTGAGGGCATTTCAGCGTCTGAACACAGCCGTGTATTTGACGCCTTTTACCGCACGCACACTGGTAGCGCCAAAGGTTTAGGGCTTGGACTTAGTGTGGTGGAAAGAATGAGTTCACAACTTAAGTCGCCAATAAAAATGCAATCTACGGTTGGTAAAGGTTCGTGTTTTGGCGTTACTGTGCCGCTTGGATCAGAAAGTTTAACCACGCAAATCAATCAATTTGAGCAATTAGAATCGAGTCAATTTAATCAACTTAACGTTATTTGCATTGACGATGAAATTCAAAATCTAGACGCCACTAAAACCTTACTCGAGAAATGGCAATGCCAGTGTTTGTGTTTTTCTAGTGTTGAGCAAGTAAGTGACTTTTTAGCCAGTTGCGCACCAGATAGCACAAACCCAAGCTGTACTAAGCCCGATGTATTGCTGGTGGATTATCAGCTAGTGCCATCAAACATAACCGGCTTAGAGCTTATTCAGTCAATTCGTTCACACTTTCAAGATGCCATTCCAGCTGCATTAGTGACAGCCATGAAAGACGAAGAGTTAAAAGCGCAGTGCGATGCATTTGGGGTGAGACACATGTTAAAACCATTAAAACCGGCGCCATTAAAGTCGTGGTTAAAAAGCCTTATTCAAAAAGCACAACGCGACGCAGAATAGCTATTTAGCTAGCTGTCTTTGGACAGACCTGTATAGGTATGTATGTAGGTATAGATAAGGTATGTAGGTGCAGATAGGTATGCAGGTATAAGGCTACGCTGGCTCAACAGGACTTAGTTGGAGTTTCTCAGCAAGCAATACCGCCTGAGTGCGGCTGTTAATTCCGAGCTTGCGGAATATTGCGGTAATGTGAGCTTTGATGGTCGCTTCCGTTACCTGCAACTCGTAGGCAATTTGTTTGTTAAGCAAACCTTCGTGTAATAAATAGAGCACTTTGTATTGTTGTGGCGTGAGTTCAGCAACTCTATTGGCTAAATCAAGATCGTCCTTGCTTAGCGCTTTAATTTTCCCAGCCATGCCTTCTGGTAACCAGCTATCGCCTTCTAAAATACAGTTAATGGCATTAGCAATTTGCGCCGACGGTGATGACTTAGGAATAAATCCCATGGCACCAAAGCCCATTACTTTTGAAATCACATCAAGCTGTTCAGAGCCAGAAATAACGGCGACAGGAATGTCAGGGAAGTCTTCGCGGATACGAATAATGCCGTACAGATCACCACTGCCCGGCATGTGTAAGTCTAATAGCACCAAATCAAGATCAGGGTTTTGATCAATTTGTTGAATGGTAGATTCTAACGAATCCGACTCGGCCACTTCTAAGTCAGCAAATTGCAAACGCAAGGCACCAATAAGTGCCTCACGAAATAAAGGGTGATCATCTGCAATTAAAAAGTGAGCCATAAGTGCGCCGTATTTGAGCCGAATCTAAGCAAAAACTGCTATTTATTTAGTCTATTTTCAATGATGTTATCAACCACACTCGGATCTGCCAAGGTAGAAATATCACCTAATTGATCGTGCTCATTTGCAGCTACCTTACGTAAAATACGACGCATAATTTTACCAGAACGCGTTTTTGGTAGGCCAGGTGACCACTGAATCATGTCTGGCGTGGCAATTGGGCTTAAGTCATGGCGAACCCAATCACGTACTGACTTAGTCAGTTCAGGCGTTATTTCAGTACCCGATATAGGCGTTAAATAAACATAAATACCTTGGCCTTTAATGTCGTGCGGATAACCCACAACGGCAGCTTCAGCTACTTTTTCATGCGCCACTAACGAGCTTTCAATTTCAGCAGTACCTAAGCGGTGGCCAGACACATTTAACACGTCATCTACGCGGCCAGTAATCCAGTAATACCCATCGGCATCACGTTTACAGCCGTCGCCTGTGAAATACACATTGTCGTAAGCTGAAAAGTAAGTTTGTCCATAACGCTCGTGATCGCCATGAATAGAGCGCGCTTGTCCAGGCCACGAATCTTTAATGATAAGATTACCTTCGGCTTCGCCTTCTAATTCATTGCCGTCGCTATCGACGAGTGCAGGTTGCACACCAAAAAACGGTAACGTCGCTGAGCCCGGTTTTAAATCAGTAGTACCAGCAAGCGGCGTGATCATCGCGCCACCCGTTTCAGTTTGCCACCACGTATCAACAATCTGACACTTTTTCTCGCCTACTTTTTCGTAATACCATTGCCATGCTTCAGGGTTTATTGGCTCGCCAACGGTACCAAGTAATCTTAGTGAGTCGCGTGTTGAATCTTGTGCGGCTAAATCGCCTTTGCACATTAGCGCTCTAATAGCGGTAGGTGCGGTATACAAAATACTAATTTGATGTTTATCAATAATTTGACCAATTCTACGTTCGTCTGGGTACGTGGGAACGCCTTCAAACATAACCGTTGTTGCGCCATTGGCTAACGGTCCGTAAACAATATAGGTATGGCCTGTAATCCAACCAACATCGGCGGCACACCAATACACTTCACCTGGTTTGTAGTTAAATATTTTTTCATGGGTCATTGACGCCCACACTAAATAACCACCAGAAGTGTGAACTAAGCCTTTTGGTTTACCTGTAGAGCCCGAGGTGTAAAGCACAAATAAAGGATCTTCAGCGTTCATTTCTTCTGGTTCACAAGTCATGGCGCAGTTTGAAACTAAGTCATGCCACCATACTTGTGTGTTTGCTAGTGGGTTAATTGGCGCACCGTTGTTAAATACCACAGTGTGCTGAATGCAATTAACGTCTTCACGCTCAAGCGCTTCTTCAACGTTTTCCTTAAGTGGTAATGGCTTGCCACCACGTTTGTTTACATCGGCGGTGATAACAACGCTAGCACCACAATCTATAATTCTGTCGGCAATGGCGTTTGGAGAAAAACCTGCAAAAACAACTGAATGCACAGCGCCAATTCGAGCACAGGCTAACATGGCATACGCAGCTTGAGGCACCATTGGCATATAAATAATGACACGGTCGCCTTTTTTAACGCCGAGTTTTTTCAGGCCATTGGCCAACTTACAAACTTCGTCGTGCAATTCTTGATAGCTCACACGTTTATCCACACCAGGAGAGTCGCCTTCCCAAATAATGGCGGTGTCTTTAGCGCGAGTTGGCAGGTGACGGTCGATACAGTTCGAACTGACATTTAATGTGCCGTCTTCAAACCATTTAACGGAAACGTTGTCTTTTTTAAATGAGGTGTTTTTTACTTTGGTATATGGCTTCATCCAATCAAGGCGCAAACCTTGTTCGCCCCAAAACTCATTTGGGTGATTGATAGAAGATTGATAAAGCACTTTGTACTCTTCCATTGAAAGTGCGTTGTCGTGTTTATATTCGAAATCCGCAACGGGATACAAGCTAGCAGTCATGTCAATTACCTTTGTTTAAACTATCACCTAAATTCATCGTAACTGTTTTAAAGGTTTAGGTCTAAAAAAGGTATTAGACCATAGTCGAATAGACTAAAGACTAATTGTGTCTTTATATAGCCATAACATACTGTAATGCAGTAAAGAGGAGGCAAGTGAGTGTTGGGTCTTGCTCCTCAAAATAATAAATAAACTTGGGGAAGGAAGATGAAAAACACAAACAAACTACTTTTGGTGTCAATGTTAGGGTTAGGACTTGGTTGCAGTGCAGCTGCAAACGCAGCCTTTGAAGTTGACTTAGGCGACGATCAAAAAATTAAGTTTGGCGGCTTTATAAAAATCGACGGCCGATATGTAGACGGCGATGTAGGTTACCGAGACTTTTGGATTGGCTCGGGTTCTGTTTTACCAGAAGACGCTTCGCAGTTTAAAATGTTTGCCAACGAATCAAGAATTAATACCACTTACACCAACGGTGACGTAACCGGTTTTATTGAAATGGACTTTTATGGTGGCGGCGGTAATGAAATAATTTCTAATTCATCTCACCCTCGTTTACGCCATGCGTTTATTAAATACAAAGACGTATTGATTGGCCAAACGTGGACCACTTTTATGAATACCTCAGCACTTGCTGAAACTGCAGACTTTGCAGGCCCAATGGTGGGTGAAGCCTTTGTGCGAAATAACCAGGTTCGTTATACCAATGGCAACTGGCAATTTGCATTAGAAAACCCAGAAAGCTACGGCGGTAATCCAAACGAAGATGCAATGCCAGATGTTGTGGCTAAATATAACTTCAAAGGTGACTGGGGTAATGTGTCAGTGGCGGGTTTATTTAGACAGCTAAATACGGAAATGAACAACAGTGAAAGCGCCTTTGGTGTATCAGTAGCAGGTAAAATTAAAACCACAGGCAAAGACGATTTCCGCTTCCAAATTCACACGGGTAATGTAGGACGTTATGTAGGTGTAACGGCAGCTAAAGACCTAGTAGGCGAAGAAGTTGAAGAGTCCACAAGTTACATGGTGGCTTACCGTCATTTCTGGAACGACGACACGCGTAGTTCAGCATTTTACGGCAACATTACCACTGAAGAGTCAGATGCTGATCGCAGTCATTGGGGTGTAAACGTATTTAAAAATTACACGCCTAAATTAGCACTTGGAGTTGAAGTAGGTAGCTTTGAAATGGCAGATCAAAACGCTGAATCCATGTACCTGCAATTCAGCGCCAAGTACTCATTGTAGTAATTAGAGTAGCTGTTACATTAAGTTAAACAACGGCATATCAAATGCCACAAACAACAACGTTCTATTTTCACTTTCTGAATCGGCGCTAAATTTAGCGCCTTTTTGGTAAGCCACACCTAATACCAATGGCCACTTTTGCAATCCATAACTAATGGAAATCGACGGCGCAAAAATCTCATCCACTTCAAAGTCTTGCTCAATACCATTCAATTTTAAGTTGATTGGATAACCAAAATCAAAGGGCGATACCATTAGGCTTACGGCTCCCTCGTTAAGGCCTAGCCAATCTTTGTCAAAGGTGTATTCCAAACCAACTGGCACGTAAAAACCATTGTTGTGATTTTTACTATTAGCCTCATCAACCGTTGCTGATTGGGTATTATAAGCGGCACCAAAATAGGAGGTGACCATTAAGTGAGAGTGCGAGTCTCGCTTTTGCCAAAAACCAGTTTGAGGCAAGGCGAAGGTCGATAAGATACCTTTAACTTCATCGGCGGTATTCGCGTCACTCAATAAAGCAAAAAACTGAATATGTTTTGAGAGCTTCCACAGTGCTTGATTATGAGCGTCAGTATTTACGCCAGCGTTGTTTCCATGTTGCACCGCCCACCATTTTTTTATTAAAGCCAAGGCTTGTTGTGCTAACTCTGAGGTGGAAGGTCTGGTGCCGTCGGCCTTTGCTTGTATCGACTTGATATTTTTGTATAACTGCTGAATAGGCTTGATCATATTTTTGTAATCAGCCAGTAATTTTGCAAACTCACCGCTGTTGGGCAATACGGCTATGTCATTTTGTAAATAAAGAGCCGGGTCAAAATCAGTTGGTAAACTATACAGCGTGGTTAATTGCGAAACAAAGTCGTCAACGTTGGCACAAGAAGCTGGATTTTTGGTATTGGCAATCTTACAAATTGCCTGCCATGCCTTATCTGTAGAAGGATATTGAGTCAGTAGCTGGGTTGAAGGTCGTAAATCTGCTTTGTGTTTTTTCACATGTTCTAGCCAGACTTGCAGGCGATTAGGTAATGAAGTTAACCCTTTGATTTTGTTTTCAAACTGTAGGTAATTAAAGCGAGGAAGGTCACATATTTGGCCATTTTCGTTGGGTGTGTAGTCTTCAAATACTTTTAAAGTTGCTATTAGTTCTTCAAAGGGCTGGTAAAACGCTTTCTGTATTTTAGTTGAATTAGCGTCGGCATCTAACATGCTTAACGTAAGCGGAGTATAAGCCGTAGCCCCATTTTTAGTGGTATATTTTAGCTCTAATTGTTGCATGATATTTATCACCGTATTGGCGATAGGCACCTGCTTTTTGCCAAATCCCACTTTGTCTTCAATCTCTTTGGCAAAACTTCGAACCAATAAAGTCTCCATGTCATTTTGCATGGTGTTTTGCCACTGGGCTTTAGAGCTGATGAATATTTTTAACGTGCCTTGTTGATAGCTGTTTAGTGTTTCGTAGGTGGTGGGGAAATAACACTGTAAATTTTCATTTTCGCGAATGCTTTGCTCGTATAAATATAAGGCCGTACCTTGAGCTCGTTCTATTAAAAAGTCGGTGACGCCGTTAATACGGGCGCTGTAATTTTTATCAGAGCTGGTGGCTGAAATTGAGGAAAACGAAGTAAAGGCACTTAATAATAAAAGTGCCGACAACAATAGCGTGTTTAGTTTAGATGCGAATGTAACGAGTGCCTCTCGTTTTAGGCGTGCTGAGCGCATAACAATGTCCTTATTGAGCGATTAAAAAGCAAAGCGTGAAAGTTAGCATACAGGCGTGGTTAAAAAATGCACTAAATGCTTTTGGGGTTGATCTTTTGTGGCGGAGCGCTAGTATCCTCTGAATCTGAATTATTCGTCGCAAGAACTATTCATCACAAAACACAGAGCTCTAGTCCTGGGCTTCAGTTATGAACTTTAACTATTAGTTCTCGTACGGAGTTCTATCAATGAGCGCTAGTAAAGAACTCTAATAAGGAACCATTATGAAACACTTTATCATCGCTGCGCTTTTGCTTTTCACTTCGGCTCACGCTCAATCGTCTTATACATTAGTTCCTGAAAAATCTAAGTTGGTATTCACTTCAATTAAAAGTGGCTTTGTTATTGAAGCTCACGAATTTAAGTCTTTGTCAGGTGAGATAAACGAACAAGGTTTAGCAAGCGTCACTATTGACTTAGCGAGCGTAGAAACGGGCATTGATATTCGTAACGAACGTATGAAGTCGATGTTATTTCATGTAGAAAAATACGCGCAAGCATTAGTACAAACAGAAGTTTCTTTATCTGCGCTTAAAAACTTAAAGGTAGGCGAATCATTTCACCGTCATGTGCCTGTATCCGTTGAGCTTCATGGTCAAAAACAAGACTTAGTCGCTCACTCAGATGTTGTTAAAACAAGTGAAACCACAGTGACTATCTACAATACAAAGCCAGTGTTAGTTAATGCTGCAGAGTTTGACTTAGTTAAAGGCATTGCTGCATTGCAAAAAATTGCTGGCTTACCGTCAATCGCAACATCAGTTCCGGTAACATTTAAGCTAACTTTTGAACTACCTAGCAAGTAATACAGCTAGATACCAATTAAATACAACTAACCGGTAAATACCAACTAACCGGTAAATACCAAGTACTAGGTATTTAAGCACCAAATCAAATTAGCTAAAGCAGTAAGGTTAGCGCTAGGGGTAAAATTAATACGCTGGCGCTAACGTACCCTAATGTTCTGGTATTCTCTGAATAAGCCACCGCTTGTTTCATACCAAATAAGGGGCGAAGAAGGCTGCTTCGTCTGATCACTTCATAACTGCCTAAACATCCCGCTATTGTCATAACTATCACTGCTATAGGCTCAAACACCGCGCCCAAAAAGCCCAAATCAAAACTTGATAACCAATAGGCAGCAACAATCAAAATGCTTTGGTGCAAGATATAAAAGGTGTACACGCCTTCTGACCAATAGTTAAGTTTGTCCGATTTAACATTCATGTAGGTATACGCCAGCGACAATAACGTTAGTGCGCCCAGAACTCGAGAAAGGCTATAACTAACAAGGCCCAACGTTTGTAATGCAGGATGCGACGTGTCGCCATAAGGCAGCCACATCAATTGGTAAAAACAAACAAAACTAATCAAAACCAAAGGGGTGATTATAAGTAACTGAGGCAAACCTGCTTTTATGCGTTGCCAAAATAGCGGTGACCAACCAATCACATATCCGTAAAGCATAAAGGTGAAGCCAAGCGGGTAACGAACCTGGTCGGGATCCCAGAATGTTTGTAATAAAAAAATAGGCAGCGTCATAACTGCAATGGCCACAACGCAATGTTGACGCAATACCCAAGCAAAAAGTTGTTCAAGCCAGCGTGCATTAAGAATCGGCAGTAAACAAACTAACGCCAGTGAGTATTGCCATAACGAGCGCAAATACCACAAGTGATTAACATCAATATGAGGCCAAATTCCGGCCTGAAAGTCGTTAAATAATGTGGTGTCCGCAGAGAAAAATTCCAGCATAAATTGCCAGTATGACATCTCGAGTCCGGCTTTTTGAGTCATCTCAACATACAGTTGTGGTGGCACAACAACCAAGATCCCAAACAACAAAGGCAATAACAAGCGAATTGAACGCAGAAAAATAAAACGACGAATAGATACCTTCACCAACAAAAAACGAATCGCGATGCCCGATATCAACCACAAAATTGCCATTCGCCAGGGTGAAACCAATAACATCGCCATTTCTAAACCTTGCCATTGGTATTGGCTTTTATAGTGGTAGCCCCAGTTTTCAACGTAAAGCATACCAATATGAAAAAAGATCAGGAGCCCAAACACGCCTACTCGTAACCAGTCTAAATCGAAACGTCGCGTGAGCAAATCGACACGATTTGGTACAAAGTAATATTTGATAAACTTGGTTAGATTGTTGATGCTAGTTATCATTAAGTGCTCGCTCCATGTACTATTTTTTATAACATCAGTGTGTCATAGCTTTGTTGGTATAAAAGGCTTTAGGTCTTTGGTGACGGGCTCCAGGGATAAACGGTGGCTGAGTGTGACGAATTACTTGCAGAATATCGGGAATAATACGGCGGAATCATATATCGTAATAAGGTCAATCACTTGTGAACATAATAAATGAACTACTTATCTCACTTTCAGCGTTATAAATTAAGGTATGAAGTTAGTGCATTATTTGCCTATTTTTTAATAAATGCCACCGTTTTGGCAACCTCGGTGATCATGGAAAAAAGCCGCGTATATGACGAGTTGCCATTTAGTCTTTGGGAGCCCTTTGTTTGGGAATACTCAAGTGGCTTTAGTTCGCTACTCTTGTTTCCTGCCATTGTTTATTTGTTGGAAAAATACCCGTTTCAATGGCAGCACATTAAACGGTCGATACTGTTTTATTTGGTGATATCAGTCCTGTTTTCACTCAGTCATGTTGGGCTAATGGTTGGCATGCGCGAGATAGCTTATGCACTGGCCAGTCGCGATTATGATTTTGGGCAAGTGGGTTTTGAACTTATTTATGAGTATCGAAAAGACCTGTGGAGCTTTATCTTTTTTGTGATTGTTATTAAAGGTTATCAGTTTATTGTTGCTCAGCTACAAGGTGAAGCTAATCCGATTGCTCAGGGCGAAGACAATAGCGACAAACCGGCCATGAACTTAGACCGCTTGTTGGTAAAAAAGTTAGGCAAAGAATTTATTATAAATATTGAAGACGTGGAGTGGTTAGAGTCGTCGGGCAATTACGTTAATTTACACATTAATCAGCGTATTTACCCAATTCGAAGCACGCTCACCGCCTTGTCTAAGCAACTGAGTGAACGCGGTTTTTGCCGAATCCATCGCTCGCACGCTATTCGACTCGATATGGTTGAGTCTATTACGCCACAAGCGAGTGGTGATAGCGAAGTTAAACTAAAAAACGGCAAAACACTGATGTTGTCTCGCCGTTACAAAGACAGCTTTAAACGAGAGTTTACTTAACCCAGTTATTCGCTTGTTTCACAAACTCCAGTAGCACCTTCACGTTTTGTTGCTGCTGGGTTTTTAAGTGATCTTTCATCACTGGAAATAGTGCACTCTTTTTATCAAATTTAGTGTGCCAAATTTCGCCCCAGGCTTTTTCATCATCACGGTTACAACTGGTTAAGTTTTTCTCATCAAAGCAGTCCCAATAAGCCTTATCAGCCACTTGTGAATAACCGTCATTACCGCGCTTACCTTTTAATGCAAAGTTAGTGGCCTCAATGTAAGCTGTGGTTACGCCGCTGCAAGCAAACGGAGAATGATCAGACCAAGCGCCTGTTTCACCTTCTGGGTAACCTTTGTATTCTTGATGCAGTAAATGAGGCGTGTCTGGATATAGTTGTTTTGAAACCGTTCTAATACCTTCACGCAGCTCAGTGCCACTTACGTAGTTGGTTTCTTTAATGTAGTCACAGCGGTAAGGTTTTGAATGTGCGCTGTGTACGTACAACTTGTCGCCACCAATAATCGTATCTAAGTTGATCATGCCTATCATGTTGCTGGTATCGTTGCTGTTTACATAAGCTACTGAACCTTGTAAACCACGCTCTTCTGCACCAAAAGCAATTAAGCGAACTGTGTAAGGTAACGTTGTGCCATCACTTAGCAAGTTTGCTAATGACAACAATGCCGCCACACCTGAACCATTATCAATTAACCCTTGTGAGCCAGACTTCACACCAACAGAGTCGTAATGCGCAGCAACCACTAATAGCTTGTCCGACTGACCTTTAATATCAATAGACAAGTTTTGCGAGTTGTAGGTTTTAGAACGGCGCTTGTAACTAAATGGCTGCATTGTGACGTCATAACCCGCCTTTTTCCATTCCGACGCAATCCACTCTGCGGTTTGTTTCTCTTGTTCAGAACCACCCACGCGATCAGCTTTAATCTCAATGTAATCGGCTACTTTTACAAATTCAGACCATGCCGAACCTTCTACCGCACTCTTTGCTGAGTTCTCAGTTGAAATGGCTGCAGTATTCTTTGCTGAATTCTCTGCTGAATTGGCTGCCGCACTCATGGCTGAATTGGCTGCCGCACTTAAAACAAGTGAAACTGACAACATGACCGAACGTTTAATAAAATTCACACCGACTCCAAGGTTATTATCTAGCTTTTTGATAAAGCTGGTAAAAGGTTTGTTAAGCAAAACTTAATAAATTGTAACCTTTATTTTATGTTTAGGAAGTGAAAACACTCAGTTTTAAACTCGTGTAGCCTTAAGTTCAGCACAGGGAGTAACGCGCTACCATTAACTAGGTGAGGTTATTTTAAAAAGCAGTACTAATATAAAGGCTGTTTGTTATCTATTGCCTCAATCTACTACATTCAAGCTAGGTACAAATTTTATTTAAAATTGCCCAGAAAACCCTCGAAAGCATTAAGGTCAGTGCTTTTAGGTAAACTTTCACTTCACTCCTTAGGCATTTTTATTTATAGTACTGTGCCTTAAGCAACGTCATTTTATTTATGAATCATTGCAACGCAACAGACCAAAAAAGCTCACTAAGCCAATGTGAGTTACAAGACCTTCACGAAATGATCGCCATTCAAGGCGGTGTATTAAAATCCCATCAAGTTTTATCGTTAATGCAACAACATGCTGTTTCTTTTGAGCAAATAAAAAAACTGCTGTTACCGGTTTGCGAATTTTTTGCTATCGCGCCTATTTCCAAATTTCACGCAGGGGCCATTGCCCAAGGCGAAACTTAAGCAAAACGATTTTAGCCAGAGCCAAAGCCAAAGCCAAACTAGCCACGACCAGCTTAGCCAGGAAGCTGTAGCTAACCTTTATTTTGGGGCGAATTTAGAATTTGCAGGGCAGGCACTAAACTTAACTGTGCATGCAGAACAAGCCGCAATAAACAACGCTTGGCATCATGGCGAGTCAAAAATTACCGCGATGATCATAAACGCTGCACCTTGTGGATTTTGCCGACAGTTTATTAATGAAGTCAGAGACGCGCGTTTAATGCCAATGAACATTGCAGGTAAAAATGTCAGCTTAGATGACTTGTTGCCAGACCCGTTTTCGCCAGAAGTATTAGGCAGCAATGTGATGCTGTTTGATAGCATTGACAACGGTATTGTTTTTGACGCAATTGATAAAGACTTACTGCGCGCCGTAAATTCGTCGTATGCGCCTTACACTCAAAACCCAAGTGCGGTAATGATTGAATGCGATGGCGGAACGAAGTTTATTGGCCGATATGCTGAAAACTGCGCTTACAATCCAAGCTTGTCGCCACTGCAAAGTGCTTTAAGTTTAATGGCGCTGCACGGTTTAAACCCAAACAAACACCCAATTAAACGCATTACTTTAGCGGAAGTAAAAGGCCAAGCTAACCAACTAGGTGCGACAAAAAACGTGTTAACTAGCTTGCCTCAAGGTATTGAATTTGTTCATTTGTTAGGTGAAAAAGCATAAAAATTTGTTTATAGTCCAGTGAGTATTTGCCGTTTTAGCAATTTAACGGCAGCATTTAACAGCAATCTCTAACAGCATAAAAACAAGGATGTTATGAATACTCATACTAATGACAACGCAGTAAAGTCACTGCCTGTTTTTCAAATACTAAAAAGTAGCTTCCGTTTACCTTTTGAAAATGCTGCCCTAATTTTACGTTTGGGCTGGCCATATTTATTAGTGTCTATGTTAATTACCGTCTTATCGGTAACTAACGAAAACGGCTTTTTAAATTTCTTTTCATTCATACTTATGACCGCCGCTAGTGTGTTAGCTGGTGTGGCTTGCCATCGAATATTTTTGTGTCCGAAAGATGAGGTAACGCAATTATCAACGTTCCGCTGGGGAAAGTCTGAAGCAGACTTTTTTGTGGCCGGCTTAAAACTAACTTTTGCACTTATAGTGGGTACTATTTTAGCCGTTGGTTTAGGGGCATTGGTGACAAATATTGCAAGTATTGAATTACCAACAACCGAGTACTTAGGCTTTAATCTGCTGGTTTGGGCAGGAATATTTGTGTTTGGTTACGTGTTTTCAAGAATCAGCTTTATTTTGCCAGGTGCAGCCGTTGGACGTTACTTTAACTTTAATACTTCTTGGGCGGCCACCAAACCATATGCGTTACCACTGTACTTTGTGATTTTCCTTGTGCCAATGGCTTTAACTACAATAGTTACAACACTCCTTTCAGTATTAGAAGGTTCAGCTTTAACCCCTTTAGGCTATGAATTATTAATTGCACTTGTATCTTTAGTGGGCGCAGTCATTGAGCTGTGTATATTGTCAAAGTCTTTTGAATGGGTAACTAATCAAATGCCAGAAGAGCACGCAGAGCTAGCTGAATGCGACAATGATAGAGACTGATTAAGAATTAAAAGAGGAGCCTTGGTTCAGGCTCCTAAACTTTAGTAAGTTAAAACGTATTAGAAGTAATACTTAAGACCAGTTCCGGCATAAAAAACACTATCTATATTTAAATCTAGTTGGCCAGCAAATTTACTAGATGAAATAGAGCCGTCAGGACCTACTTGAGCTTTATGAAAGTCATAATAGTCATAACCTAGGTAAAAATCCCAATGCAAGTTACCAGTTATGGCTGCCTCACCACTAATGTGACTTGTTATAAAAATGAGAGCCGTATCTTCAAAGTCTTCAAAATTGTCGGCTAATAACTCTGTATCAGAAAACTTGATATCACCGGGGCCATAATGCATTAGTACTTTAATTCTAACTTTAAAGTCATTGGTATTTACTAATTCGCTTTTAAATTGAAATGCAAAACCCTGGGCCTCAAACTTAGTATCGTAGATCTTTTGTGAGTCAGTAATTCCGTCAATGGTGAGTGAGTAGGGTTTTTTGTATTGAATAGCAAATAACCCACCCGCTAAATATACGTTGTCGCCAAAGTTAAACTCCGCTAACCCAGTGAATTTTTCAAAATCAGTTTGTTGATTTAACACAGAGCCTTCCAAAATAGTGGTTTCACTCCCTCCAAACTCTAGGTACTGCTTATCTTCTTCCAAGGTAAGTGAAGATAAAAATGTACCTTTGTCGTACTGAAATTGTAATTCAGTTGTGTCAGAGAACTTATAAAGTGGAAGATCAACGAATAACTTTTCCAATGCTTCATCACCCGTTGCACTCTCATTAGATTGCAATAAAAACGCCTGTTGAGCATCTTGTTCAGGGGTCCACATATACTTAATTGTTTTGGGTATAGGTAATTGAAAGCCTATTTTGTTATTCACTTTTGCAATAGAGGCTTCAAAATTAAGCTCTGCCACAGCAACATTTAACTCAATGGTTTGATAATCGACACCGTCAATACCTGTAGGTGTCCAAGATGAATAGTAATAGTCTAATGACATCGTTAAAAATTTTTCTTTGAATTGTGTTGGCTCTGTTTCAGCAAAAACGGAGTTTGATACTACAATAATAGTTAGGGTGGATATGTATTTGATAAGACCTTTTTTCATTTTCTGCTTCCTTAATAAAAAGGTGGACACAGAATGCGCAGCTTTTGCAATCAGTACAGCGCTTACTTCTAAATTATTACAACTAGCGATGATTAAACTAAACTTGTGTGTGAGGGTAAAGTATAGAGTAAGAACCGTCCTAACGCAGTAAAGTAGGGACCTTTACGCAAACTAAAGGATAAAACAATGAATACTATATTAAAATGTAACTTTTCATTTGATGCTGAAAACAGCGACCAAGTAAATGCGATTGTTAGTAAACTAAATAACGATAAACTTCGCACTTTTAACAGCCCTGGAAACACTCAAATTAGTTTAGAATTGGCTGTCGAAACCATTGATGAACTTCAACAAAACCTTTTACAAATAGGTCCCGCCTTGACGGAATTGAACAAGCTAGCCAAACCATCTGAACTGCACTGTGCTGGTGACGTTCCAGAGCCATTAAAAGCATCACTAGCACCATTTCAGCCGAAATTTATAACAATTCAACAATACCAAACTTTGTTTCATTAGTTCACGCACATGAACCCTTCGAGATTGGCCTTCATTAGTTTCAATGTAGAGCCTCAAGTTCAGCATACCTACAAATACAGTGAGTTAGGCAAGATATCCATGGAAAATCACCAAGCCTACTGTGCTCAACATCACATTGACTACATCGATGAAATTGAGCGAGATGATACCTGTGATATATGTTGGGCTAAGATACCTCTAATTCTTAAGGCATTAGAAAACTACGAATGGGTTGTGTGGGCCGACAGTGATACGCTCATCGCCAATATGCATATCGATTTAAGGTCATTATGTGACGACGATTATGACTTTATATCTCAATGCCCCAGTGTTTTTTGTCTGAGCTTAATTGGACAAAAGAGAAGTGTTTGTTGGAAATGCCGCTAAATACCGGTGTGTTTTTAATTAGGAGCACAGAGCGCTCAAAAAGCTTACTCAACGAGGCTTATAAACAGAGGCAGCGGCTCTTTTTTAACGGCGTATGGAACGGAATTGGAGAACAAGAGGCATTAATCTCATTGTTGCAAAAAGACAATGTTGCGCAACCCAAAATAAAATACCTAAAAAACCTTCAGTGTATGCCTAAGGCGGTTTCTGACAATAGCTTATTTATTCATTTTTACGGAAATGGAGCAACACACATATTAAGCAATAAACATGCTCTGGAGGTGATTTCAAGTTGGGCGCAAGCTATCCAGTTAGGGACTGCGCTACCTGACAATCGCATTCAATTTCATTGGAGTTGCATTCAAAATAAACAACCGAATATGATTCCAGATCGCGGTGGACCAGAGCGCTTTTTATATAAGGACAGCGATTTTTGTTAACTAAAAATATGTGCTGCACTGCATCAGTCGATTCAAAATCGAATATTTCGCTTCATTATTTACAAAAGTTGGATACAGCCAAGGAGCTAGTTGTCTTTATTCAGGGGTTAGGTGGCACGGCATATAAAGTGGTGAAAACTAAAAACTCTAAATGCAAAGCGGCTAATAAAAACCAGTGTAGCAACATTATTTATTCAGCATTTTGTAATCAACTTTTAAACTTGTTTCCAAACTCAAATATTGCCTTGCTTGAGTATCCTGTTGACCTCTTGTTTTACAGAAATAAAGAAGCAGAGTCATTTAAACAAGTGCTAGCCAATTGTAAAATTGCGTTAGCACATGCATGCAGAATCGAATATAACTCGTTGATTTTTATCGGGCATTGTTTAGGTGGTTTTATTGCGACTAATTGCCTACCTACACTATTGTTGGACTATGAAAATAAGAAAATCCCCAAGCCCATTAGCAAAATTAAGAACTGTGCAATAACGGTTTTTCTACTTGATGCGCCCTATGATGTAGAGTCGGACAAGATTTCAAACTGGTTTCAAGGACTAATGACGTTGCTTCAACTTTCTGAGGCAGATTTTCATAACAATGCTATTGAGTGGAGAGTGCTACTCGACGAATATAAAAACACAAACGAAACACAGTTTTATAGCGTGTTAGCTTCGGAGCCATCATGGGTCAGCGACTTAATGCCAACTGCAGACTTAGCTCCAGAACAGGTTTTTTACGTTAACCAAAATCATGATCAACTTCTGAAGATGTCGCAAGTGAAACCATATTCAGAAGTGATAATGGTAATAGAAAAACACCTAAATAAAACCGGGGTTTCCACCTAACTGCAAAGAGTCATTCATTCCTGCGAACGTTAATTTAAATGTATTGCCTCCTGGCCAACAAGTGGGGCTTGTGCAATTTAAAGTCAATAGCGCAAGAGATGGCGAGTCATTGCTTACTTTATTTCCTACTGCGTCAGCAATGAGAGTAGGAGTTGCGTCAATTAAACCTATAAGCAATGCAATAATAATTAAAGCCACTACTAAAAATGCGCCCTCAGTCACAATCGTCAAAATCACACCGATTATAATTAACGCCAGTTCTAATATTATTTTTTGTGCGACGCCGGAGGTGGTTGTTTTTGTTGTATGGTCTTTAATTGGCGGTCTAGACTCTTTGTATACCAAGGTTTGTGAACCATCTGGTTTATCGGCAATTTCAATATTTTGATAACTCGTTACCGTAATTTCAGCGTATGTACCCAAGGCGATATCAACACGAGTAATGGAGTGCACAACAATTTCATTTTCGTTAATTGACACTTCTAATGACGTAACTTCTGGGTGGTAGGTCGTGCCTGCATGCTCTACCGTTTTTGTTTTAATATTGGTTGTGTTTATTACGCTGCTTTTGTCGTCCGAAAGTGCAAAGTCGCTTTGCGTTGAGCCTGGAAATGCGGAAGGCAATCCAGGTAATACCATCTCAGTTAAAAACCGTTCTTGTGAGATTAAAAAGCCTGACCTCGCCCCTTTAGGTATGGCATTGGGCGATAGTTGTGACGCAATGCCTGCGCTTGATCGATTTTCTGTCATGCACAGCACGCCTAAAATAGAGTCGTTGGCGGTGGAGCCTGCGCAAAATGCATAACTAGTAGAAGTGGGAGCTAGCCATTGAAACTGTTTTTTGTCGACCTTTGTATTTAAGTTAACAGCGCTAAAAACATGAGTGAAAAGTGTTAAATTGCTATTGAACCATAGCTGCAATGTAGAGGCGGCTAGCGCGTTCGCGACAAAATCTGAAATGTTGGGGGCGGTAAAATTGATCACACTGACTACTTGTTCGTTTTCAGGGGCTTTAAAGCGAGTGACTAAATCTACATTGTTTTCACTGCTACTCTGTTTACTCATAGCAGTTTGCTTACTGTTCGTTTCTTTTGATGGGAGATAATTTAACTGAACTTCAATATGCACCTCTGCGCCTTCAAGAGAATATTGTTTACCGTTATAGTTTAATGAACCTGTTTTAATTGGTGTCGAAAAGTGAATATCGATGCCTGCGCCACCACTTATTTGCCAGTCATCAAAATCGCCATTTACTGAGCAAGAGCCATCAGGAGCCTTTTGTGAAAATGTTTTAGGCGAGCTTGATTGGGCAATAATAGCTGCATTCGCATCTGGCATTCTAATGGCAAAAGCTGTATCCCAACCATAGGTGCGTGCAATAGCATTAGCCGTAGATGTTAACTTAGGGGCCACAAATGTTTTGGCTGTTTTTTGCAATAAAGAAGGAAACTTGAACTCGGTAATTAACTCTGCTGGATTTAACAGCGCGTCAAATTCTCTACCTTTTACTTGTTGCTCCATAACATGCCCCTATTAAAATTGTGATTTATGAAAATTGTGGATTGCCACCAAACTGCATTGAAACGTTTAGCCCGGCAGACGTAATTAAAAAGTTCTTAGAATCTGGCCAAACAATGGGATCGGTCGCGCTAGCTACCATCAATGTAACGGGTGGTATTTTGTCTTTTTCTCCTTCGGCAACAGCCGTAATAATAGTGCCAATATTGGCAATCAACTCACCCACAATAAGTACAATAACAACGGCTATAACTCTAATTACCACACGTTCAATAGCCGTTTTAGCCCATGAGCCAAATCCAAGTGTGGCTACTGCCGCTAATACAGATGCTGCGACTGTCGCCCATGTGACCCATGCAGCAACCTCTACATTGTGATCAATGATTGGTGCCGAGGCCTCTTTATAAACAATGATTTGTTCGCCCTTTGAATTAAGCGCGAGCTCCATAGAGGAAAATGCTGTGTAGTCCATCATGATTTTAATACCGGGACTAAAATCTACTTCCGCTTTTATCAATTCCATTTTAATTTCGTTGGCTTCTAACGTTAGTTGAAAATGCCCAGGTTCAAGTTTTGGTTTATAAGTGCCAGCGCCAAGCTTTACCGGATCCATATATACGGTATTCACATTTCTAAGCATTGTTCCATCATTCACCACTTCAAAGTCACCCACTACAGAACCTTCAAATAAAGAGTTTACGCCGGGTTTAACTAGTTTTTCTAAAACGCGGTCTTGCGCAATTAAAAAGCCTGCCCTTTGGCCCGATGGAATAGCGTTAGGGGAAATTTGCATACTATTGGGAACGGCTCGTTTTTCTGTCATGCACAACATGCCAAATACATTGTCAGCCAATGAGCCCTGTGCGGATACAGCCCAACCTAAACCTGTTGGTTTCATCCATTGAAATTGATCTTTGTCGGCGGTTTCATTTAGAGTCACTGTTGAAAATGCATGTTTAAAGTCAACTAAGTTGTCCGTTAGCCACTTTTCTATTAGACCAGACATCACGGCTTTTACGATAAAAGAAGGATCGCCGGGTACATTCGTTAAATTAGTAACACTGACTGGTTTAGTCGCATCGGGAATGACATCATTGGGCGTACCATTATTGCCACTGACTCCCGCTAAAGCCTTTAACTCCAGTTCAATAGTGGCTACAGCACCGTCCATTGGATAGGTTGTGTTTTGATAAACTGTATTGCCTTTGTCAATTGGAATAGTCATGTGAAGCAAAATCCCTGCACCGCCTGAAAGTTGCCATGGATTAAATGTTCCTGACGCCGTTGCTCCGTCTGCACTGGTTGAAAAGTCTTTAGGAGTCGCACCTTCTTTTGCTAACCCAATATTTGCATCGGGAAACTTAATGGCATAAACCGTATCCCAATTGTAAGTATCTGCAATTGCGCCACTGCCAAGCAGAGCCATCGATTTTGCAAATGTTTTTCTAGGTGGGTTACTGGTTAAATGCGGAAACCTCATGTGTATTACATCGGTATTGGCTAGCCCTTCAATCAATGAAACTTTTTGTGTGCTATCTACATTCATGTTGTTTATCCTTTTATGTAGTGGCGGTCTTTGTTTAGCTAACATTGCCAAACATTTGGAAACCGGCATTTAACTCTCCGCCGGCTATTTCAAAGTGAGTCATGCCGGGCCAATCTAAAAGTAATGGGCCTATCTCACAAAAAGAGGTATTAATTGATGCGTCGAGCCCCGAGGCAATGCCATCAGCAACAATAGGAACGACAATCGCCATAATTAAATCGGGTATTGGTCCCATTAAGTAGTCGTACCAAGGAATATGTGCATCATGGCTAGTGGAAGGATGAGCATCTTTTTTTATGGTTAATTTACCCGAGCTCCCGTCAAATGAGGATGAGCAATTGCTCGTTACTGAAAACGTCATAGACATACCCATTTTTAGGTCGCATGAACCAGACGCGACTGTTTTTATCTTTGATGCGGAAAGGGTTATTTTCAAAGACGTAATAATAGGATAGTAAGTAATTGCGCCAGACTTTTTTCCAGGCAATGAAATGTGTTTTTTGTTAATAATTGCATTGTTTTTGGCGTCAAAACTAAACGCGTCTTGCTTATTTCCGGGATACACCTTAGTCATACTTGGCAGAACAACGTGCTCTAAAAACATGGCTTGTGAAATTCCGTAATAGGCATTGCCAGTTCCGCTCACCAAGTTTGAGTCGACCTCTAATTTTAGGCCTGAGGGGCTTTTGTTGTTTGTTACGGCAAAGACAACTAAAAATAACTGACCATTGCCTGTTTTATAGTAATTGTAAGCGCAGGAAGTTGGGGCTAACCAAGAGCTCGATTTGTCGGGTGACACCGCATTTACATTGGCAAAAGCAAAGGTAATATTGTCGTCGTTATCTACTAAAAACTGAGCCAACATTGGCAATAAAATGGATTTTTGTGCGAAGGATAACTCTCCATTAGGATCAATGACGGAGCCGTTTAATGGCTTTATAACGCCGGGCTTGGAAGGTTCATCTTCTTTTCCTACAGATTTTAGATTTAAAACTAATTTTGTTTTATTAGGTAAATCCGTAGGTAAAAATGACAAATTCACTTCAAACTTAGCGCTTACCTTTGCTAAGTCTGCCGTATTTCCTAAACCGGTTAATGTACCTGACGCAATTTTTAACTCTAAATGCAATAATTGACCAGAGCCACCTGCGACGATTTCCCAGCCACTAAAACAACCTGCGATGTTAATAGCATCCTGCTTTTGATTAAACTGCGACACAATATTTGCAGGCTTACTCAATATTGCGTTTACGTAACTAAGATTTACAGCATAAGCTGAATCCCAACCATTTAAGTCCATGTTGATGGCCTCTAAGTTAAAGTTAGTAGGTACGACTAGAAAAGTTTTTGAATATTGCTTGAGTAAAATTGTCTAACGGGTCTTCTTTCGGGCTCGAACCGTTAGAACAATAAACGCAGTAAATAGTAAGGCGAGGCCAGTAGGTTCGGACACATTAGATGGCGCCGAAATGTTACTGACAGTGAAATGCAGTGCACTGTTAAAATTAAGGATGTTAAACGTAGAAGTTGGAACAAAACCGGTGGGTGAAGACGAAAACGTAGGCCCACTTGTAATAGACGTGGCTGCATTTACGTTGGGCACGCTACTACCTAACCAAGTGGCAAATCCGCTATCTATAGAAAGTATTAAAAAGTAATCATCAGGCAATAAATTAACGCCAACAATAAACGGGTTGTTGCTTGATGAATTAAATGCAAAAGCTGATATAGGAGTTAATGGTGCTGTGGAACCAAGTGCCGTGGGGTGAAGCCAGATGCTGCCAATACAAGCAAAACATTCGATAGGTGCAGTAATAGATACGTTATTAAATTGTGCAGTAGTAGAAAAAGACACTGCTACCGCTTCACCAGCTGAAACGCTCTGACCAGAGTCGCCGTTACCAGATACGTCAAGAATAACACTGGCTTTTGTTGCTCCAGATATTGCTAAAAATATGACGAATATGGAGATGTATTTTAACGTTGAATATCTCATTGCCTTTCCCTGTAGTACCCTAAATTATAGAAACTACTGCAACGGCCAACTAGGTTGTTTTTAGCCGTTGAATAACCATAGATGTTGAAATGATTCTTAGCAAAATTTATTTTTCAATATTACCTTTAGTAGGTATTTATTTTATATTCAATCACTATATTCGATATAAATAACCAATACTTACTCAGTAAAAAGTTTTTAAATTTTTATTGAGTAACGAAGGCAAAAAAACAATCAAAAGTACTTAATATTGCGAGGTTGTTTCAGTATTTGATACAACATCTTTTTGCAGTTTAAAATGAACAATGGCAAAGTACAGGTTAGCTCTGGCTCAAACTAATTCCCAAAAGCCCATAGTTTGTAATAATTGCTGTAATTAACAAGGAAACGCACGTGAGTAACGAGTTTTATAATTTGAATGCACAGGCATTTTTTGATTCTACCGTAGAAGTAGATATGGAAAATATTTACCAGCGCTTTTTACCTCATGTCGTACCTGGAACATTGATTATTGATGCTGGTTGCGGAAGTGGCAGGGACTCTCTTTATTTTAAAAAGAATGGCTATATAGTTGATGCATTTGATGCTTCAGAAGAGCTAACAAAAAAAGCCAGCGAGTTGATTCAACAACAAGTAAAAGTATCAACATTTGATACTTACCTTAATTCTGTTCAGGCACATGGAATTTGGTGTTGTGCGTCGCTCCTGCATGTTCCTAAATCAAACTTGAAATCGTCTATTAAAAATCTAGAAATACATTTAGTAGATGGTGGAGTTATGTACGTGAGTTTTAAATACGGGGACAGTGAACGATCTCAAAATGGGCGTAAATTTACTGATATGAATGAAGCTTCTCTTCAGCAATTACTTCAAGGTCTACCAGCTATAGCAATAGAAGATATTTGGATTACTAGTGACAATAGGCCTGGCCGAGAGAACGAAAAATGGCTCAACGCTATATTAAAAAAAAGACTATTATTAATCGATTAGAAGTCTAAGTCTCGATATAAATGCTTATGGAGCGAATAGATAGCTTACTCACACTGACCTAGCACCATCAATTGAAATTATAGGTTCCATTCTTTTCGAGAACTACACTTTTAAAAATTCTCTCTTCCTCCAAGATTGTCGTAAACCTCATTGTAAATTATATATTCATATGGCAGGTTACGTGTTGATTGAACGAGTGTCTGTTTAAAGTTCCAACATTGGATATTAAAAATCCCTCATTTAGAAACTGATTTTTCTCGAATTTTGGAACCTAATGATGTTATTCTAAAAAGTGTTTTCTAATCCGATAGTTATCTATTTATATTCAGTATCGACTGCATAAGTAGTACACTTTTAGACTTAAATTAAAAAAGGGAGTTTTTTATGAGGTTACAGGAAGTTTTGAGCGTACTATCAAAGTCCTCCCCATATGCAGTCTCTACTGAACGCGAAAAAGCCATTTCAAACTCTCTTGATGAAGTAAAAGAGTATTTATACATAGAAACAGATATCGAATCAGACTTTAAGAAAAGCCTAACTTCGTTGTCCTCTAGTGATAAAAAAATTATATTTCTTTGTGGCAGCAGTGGTGATGGAAAGTCAGAAATATTGACAAGATATAGTCAAGAATACTCGAATAGAGCAGACTTCCATTTAGACGCTACTCATAGCTTTGATCCAAATTCTAATGCCATACAAACGCTAGATAACCTTTTTCAAAACTTCGAATTATCAACACGTCCATTAGTCATTGGAATAAATATTGGGATGTTAGGTAACTATGCTCAAGATGGTAATAACACAAAAATTGTAGAGTCCATAAAACACTTCTTAGATGGACAAGAGACGTCGGAAGATCACATATTTTTAAATTTTGAAAGCTACCCTAAATTTCAGCTAAGTCAAAATGGTCATGCATCTGCTTTTGTGCGAGAAATACTAAAGAAGATTACTTCCCCTGAAAACAACTTAATCAGACAATATTTCGATAAAGAAGTGCAATCTTTATCACCAAATAAAAGGCTTTGCGCTAACTACAGATTGCTTTGTATACCTGAAGTACAAGAGCGAATTATTGATGTGCTGTTTAAAGCCCGCTTAATGAAAGATCAGTTTTTAACAGCCAGAACTTTATTAGATTTTCTTCACACTTTACTACTAGGTAATGGAAACCCAAATACGCCTGGTTACTTGTATGACAATCTATTTGAAGAGTCTGACAACGAACTATCTTCAAAAATTATTGAGTTTGATCCAGCTAATCACAGAACGAATAATATTGATAAGTTTGTTTTGGCTCATAGCCTAGGGCTCCCGGATTCGAATTTCCAACAGTACCTAGAGGACTTAAAATCTGTTTTTGGTCTTCGAAAACCGAATAAGCCAAAGCCATATTCATATTTGAGACTTTTTTACTTGCTAAAAAACACGGACTTTAGCAATCAGTACCACACAAAATTCTATGAAGATTTTTCTGAAAGCTTACTGGATAGATATTCATCGGTGTGGAACCGTCATAATAACTACTCTGGCGATCCTAAAGACAGAACTTCACTTATTGCCTTTTATCGAAATACTGTCGTGGATTCGATAAGAAAATACAACAATCGAAATGCAAATAATTTAGACAAAGGTCAATTTCTAATATCAGTCCACAATGGCTTTCAGGTTGTCGCAGAAATCGAACTGAAACCTGATCTTGATAGGATTAAATCTGCCACTGAGTTTTCATCTTCAAGCTTTTCTGTTTTTCTTAAGTTAAATGAAAAATCAGTCGAAATACCAGTGAACATTAATTTACTCAATCTTATGGAAGATATTGTTAAGGGTTATAGACCAAATAAGCATGATAAAAACACAGTCGTTTTGTTAGATGAACTAGTTGATCAGGTGAAAGATATTGCAGCAGATTCAAACTCTCTTTTGATATTTAAAAATGCTAGCCGTTATAAACTTTCCAACAGTGATGATGAATACATAGAAGTAAGTGGAGTTTAATGGATGTTTAAATTAAAAGCGGATTTAAAACCTGGAAATGCAGTTGCAAAAGGGTACCCACTTATTGCGAATAAGCAACAAGGAGCAAACTCTTTTGATTGGAATAATGTCCTTGGTTATTTTGTTAAGTACAGCTACCGAATCAATGTAACGGGCAATTCATTAGAAAAATTCAAAAACGAATGCGAAAAATCTTTTAAACTCAAGCTTGATGAGCCAGAGTTTTGGAACGAAATTCAGTCTATGTATTTTCAAGAAGATGATCTGTATGAGATATCTCCAGAACTATTGTTATTTAAACTAAAAGAAGAAAAATCTAAATCACCAGCCTCTAGGTTGGGGCAATTCTTCCTAAACTTATTACAAGATTTTTACATCGCAGAAAAACCAGAAACAAAACTAAATTTTCTGGAAAGAGAAATTGTAGCTACATTTAATAAATTTGTAGTGCAAGGGACCGTCTCTGGTTCAGTAACTGACAAGGCTTCAGAGCGCCCATTTCTTCCTTTTTTAAGTGAAGTGTTTGCCAAAGATCTGGCGTTCTTAAACTCTAAACCGAAGTATTTTCTCAATTCAATTACCGACTTTCTCAGGTTATATGTATTTTTATACACGACTCAACTGGCAATAAACCTTGGAGCTTGGAAACAAGGACAACCAAAATCGATGAAATGCTTTTTCATTGTTGATAATGAAAGAGCTTCAGAAGAAAGGACGTGGGTTAAAGATTTTGGATACAAACAGTTTGAAAGCTCAATTCAAAAGGTATTCCCTTACTTGTCAATGTCGGAAAGCCTTCAAGAAACCAATGAATTAAGGTGGCCTCTTTGGGAACTAGCTCAACAATTAAACGAAAGTCATGCCGACAGTTTAAATAACTATGCCCAGAGTTTTGCCGAGAAACCGTAAATTTGATATGGAAGTGCCAATCGCATCAGATGCACATGGTGCATTAGAAAATCTTTTAAATTTGTCAGTCAAACAATTTGATAAAGGTGAAAGTAGGCATGGGGTTAATACAGACTACGCCAAAGCAATAGAAAACGAATTGAGTGGACACTTTGTTCAAAATAGAGGGCGTGCCGGTAGGGTACTAGTATTTAATCAAGACTATATTTTATTGCTTACAAACTTGGCAATTGGCGGTGATAGAGAGCAGTTACGTTTTCATGAATTAGTACTCGAATTTGAAAAAAGAGGCGTCTATTTCGATAAGCAAAGCCAAAAAGTGTTAGTCGAATTCTATGAACGTATAGGGAACGTGGACAGAATGAGTGACAGTGGAGATGCAGTATATGTCAGAAAAACAGTTTGAGAGTTTTCTAGCTGAAAAGCTAATTGAATGGGGAAAGGACAACCTTCAACAAGGTTATAGGTATCAGTTTCAATCCCCTGATTCAGACAATAGCAGCAAGCTTTTCAGTGCCCTAAAGTCACTAAGTCCTGGCTATGTTTCTATTCAAAATATACGCATACCTTATGTGGTCTCTGGTGAATGTAAGCTATTAATCACTTTACATGATGAAAACGACGGCAAAGGTTTCAGTGAAAACTTTATTTCCCATATAAGAGATGTCGTTGCTGCACAACAAAATGAAATTAAAGGCTGCTCTCTTTTAGTTATTCACAATTCACTACTGGATACATTAATAAACTCTGCCGAGAACATAGCGCAATCAGGTTGGGTGTGGCATCCAAATGAAATTATGGAGTCACTAAAGTCGCTTATCGAGCCTACAGATAGAAGTGAAAAGGTATCAAGGTGTCTTTTAAAACATAGGTTTGTTCAAATTATTGAAGACGGTGCAACCATGTTTGGTTTTGAAGAGCTATTCAAAGCAATGGTTGATGACGGAGACTTAAGGTTTGATGAAATTGGGCTACTCAATGATCCTCAAATATTAGAATTCGGTTGGACAGAAGGTCAAATCAATTCCCGACTTGAAAAGAATAAGCAATTATTTGAAAAAATTGATTATATAACTCATAACTTTCCAACAAATCTAGAAGAAAAGCTTGGTGAAATTGATTTAGGCCCTAACTTTGTTCAGAAGTATTTTAAAGGAGGGGACATAGAATCATGGAAGGAGCACCTAGAATTTGGAGCAATTAGAAGCGAACAAGATAAGAATAAAGATAACCAATTAGAGCTTGAAAAAGAGATTGTCTCCAAAGGAATATTATATTCTCGCCCTAAAGCAGATACCAAAGCAGGCAAACGTGAAAAACATCTAATTTACTTAATTGAAAACATGGATTCTTCATTTGAGATTGAGTTTAGCTTTCTTGGTGGGAAAATTGAGAAAAAACAGTGCTCTATTTCAAATGAAAATTTACAGGGCTTAGAAATATCTTCGCCTGATAATACAGGTGGAAAACGGAGCCGAGTTAGTGTTTCTGGTCAATATCTAGGACAAGTGGGTTATTTTAACTTTAAGGTGAAGCGAGATAAAACTTCTGAAACTCATAACTTTAAAGTCGCAATCTTGAGAAAAGATGAGTTTTTTGAAGAAGGGTTTAAGTATTGTTATTTGGTTGATCCCAAAAAGCAAAGATTAACTCTTCAACTCGAAGAGAGTGAACTCATAATTTCAGATATGACTACTGATCTTGTTTTAAACGAAAACGGTGCTGTAATAGACAATCGCGAGGTTGGAAAAGTTGTATTTGAGGATCTAGCAGCCGAATCGGAATTTGTTGAGTTCACTATTAAGGGCCACTCCACAGAACTTAAGTTTAATATAGAAGGTGCTGTCGCATCAGACTCTTTATACTTGCCATTAATGTTAGACCAAGAAAAGTATTCAAAGTTATACGAAAACGAATACAACGCAGTGCTTAATCGAGCAAAAACAAAGGTGCAGTTAGAAAATCAGGAGGTTGCGCCTAAAGGCAAGCGGTTAACATTATTACAGTGGGAACGAGAGCTTCTTTTAGACGATTGTTTATATTTAAATGAGATAACTGACAACAACATCTATATTCAAGACTTAATAGAGCACTACCCCAATTTAGGTAAAGCATATATAAATCTCTTTGATGAGTTTAAGAATACGGGCACCTTACCAAGTCTCTCTGGGTGGGGCCCTAAATTTTGTTCATTAGTTAAATATGTCATTGATGAATATAATAGTGCTTTAAAAGAAATTGGCTACGATGCCTTGCTTACAAAGGCACAGAAGTCTTTAGTTAATGTTGGCTTTGTTAATTATAATGGCGACGAATATCTAAGCCCTTATCACCCACTTGTGCTTGCTTATCATTTAAATCTGGTTCAAGAGCTAATTTCGGATGAATCAAGCAGCTTTAAATCGTTACCAAGAGTTACACTTAGCAGGTTAACTGCTCAAGGGTTATTACCGTTTGTTTATAACTCTTTAAGTGATTTTTCTTATTCTCATGCAGAAGCTGAAAACCCGATGTGGCTGAAGTTAGTCCCACAGCAAAATACCAGTTATGACTTTATTCGAAAGCTTGTTAAAGACAAAGTAGCGGAGTTTCACGATGCCTTTAACAGCCTATTTGAAAATGGCTCAAGATCAAAAATAATCATTAATTCAATAAATAATGGTGAAAATAAAGAGCTGTTTTTGGGCTTAATTGATTTCATAAAACTTCAGAAAGAAAAAGTCTGTCAAATTCACGTTAATTTATATGATGATGAAATTAGCTTTTGTGAATTTGATAAATTCTCAGATACTCACAGTTATGATGATCTAAAAGAACGATACGGGCTCGATAAAGGCTCTACTAAAGATATAGCTGACACGATAGTTGATTTAATAAGAACTAGATTAACGTACAGCAAATTTAAAAATACAATATTAGATGACGGCTCATATAAAGCGCAAGAGTATGCTCATTTATCTTTCTTTAAAAACAACAACAAAGTTCAATCTACAGACGTAAATGTTAATGAAGAACTGAGCGGAGTCGTTTCTGACGGATTATTAGCAGGAGAGGCTTCTACGAGTAAAGAAGAAAGTTATTTTACAGCTTTTGGATTAAAAGGGATTGATACTGAGGGTAAAGCACATCTTCAAATTGCCCAACACCTAAACGGATTAATAAAACCTGCTAGAAAAAGCAATGAGCAATATAGTCGTTCAAAATCAATGGCGTTAGCTGTTAGTGATAAATTTAAACAACTGTTGTCTTGCTCCTACAAAAGCTCAATTTGGACAACGATAATTGATCCTAAAGTAACCTTAGACTTTTTTGACAATGAACAAAATGTTGTACTAATCCATTATTCAGATAATTACACAAACTCAGCCAACTATGATGCGATAACCGTTACAGAAGAATCTGAACTTTATAAAAAGGTTTTAGAACAAGATCAAGGTGGGATTATTGAGGAGTTCAACGCCTTTAATGGTGAATGGCTTCTTAAGATGATCACGTCCAATGACAATGACCGCAAAGAAAAAAAAGGCATTATTGGCGCATATAAATTCGTTAATTGTTTAATCAAAGAATCGGATATTACTTGGGTACCACTATCTGTTGCAGAAATGATCAGAGTTGCTGGCAATATTGGTCTGAAAATGTCTGACAGTGACTTTTCAAGAAATGTTCACGGTTACAAGAAAGGCTGGATTTCGGATGATGTTTTGTTTGTCGGATTCAAAGAAGACAGCATTATATTATTGCCTGTTGAAGTTAAAACAGGGAAGAAACAAAAGCACTCGAAAGCAGTAGAGCAAGCGAAAGAACTAAAACGATATCTGACAGAAGATATTCTTGGCGCTAACTCATTTGCAAGTCACCTATATCGAGGTTTGTTTATTAGACAAATCTTAATGCAGGTTGATAAATATAAGCTTTATCACTTGTACGATGATAATTATTTTAAAGAGCTGTTGAGTAAACGAGAATTTTGGCTTCAAGGAAACTACAACGTCCAAGACATCATTGATTATCCAGATGGATTCGTGATTTCTCATGTCGAGAACGATTCATTCTTTGAGCCGACATATGAGCTAGTCGATAATATTCTTAAAATTCAGTTGCCAATTAGTTACTTAAATAAGTTTATTAAAACACCGTTGTCGGAACTCTTTAGTGAAACTCAACCAGAAAAGTTATGCCACGTAGATAAGAAGTACATTTTGCAAGGTGAAACGTTAATTGGTTCAAATAATGATACGACGGTAGTAGATATTTCTTCTAAGGAAAAGACGCCAGAGCAACAAGCAGGTCCTATAGAAGATAAGCTTGAACTAGAGGAAGTTGCAGAGCCTGAAAAAAACTACTTGGAATCAAATGAGCCTCTCAAGGTTTTACTTGGACACTCTTTACAAGATGAAGAGGCCGTTTTTTGGGAACCTACAAACACCACAAAGTTCATGAACACCAATTCCGGTATCATAGGTACTATGGGTACAGGTAAAACCCAATGTACTAAATCAGTCATAACGCAGCTATATCGTAACCAACATAACAATGTAGATGGGAAGCCGATAGGTGTACTGATTTTTGACTATAAGTCTGATTATGTTGATGACAAGTTTATATCAGCGACCAAAGGTAAAAAATATAACTTACATAAATTACCATTTAATCCACTTAGTTTGTTTGGCGACACACCTATGTTACCAGTACACACCGCCCGTGGTTTTTCAGAAACAATGGGCAAAGCATTTGGTTTAGGTCAAAAACAGCAATTAAAACTTCGCAAATTAGTCAGTGAAGCATATGACTTAGCTGGTATCAAAAAAGCAGATCCAAGTACCTGGCACAAACCTGCTCCGACAATTGCTGATGTATGGGCACTTTTTGAAGAAAGCGAGCCAACTGAAGATTCTTTGTATGCGGCGTTAGAAAGTTTATACGAAACTAGAGATCTTTGAGACTGATGTTACTAAATGTACATCGCTTTACGAGCTAGTAGATTGTATTACAATCATCGAGCTTGCTGGCTATCCGGGGGAGATTCAAAATCTAGTTGTGGCGTTAACCTTAGACCTCTTTTATTCGCAAATGCAGAAGCAAGGTAAGCCAGAAGTAAAAGGTGACTTTAGACAAGTCTCTAAATTACTGCTGGTGGATGAAGCTGATAACTTTATGTCTCAAAACTTCCCAAGCTTACGACGTATCCTAAAAGAAGGCCGCGAATACGGTGTTGGCGTTATTCTCTCTACACAAGACATTACCCACTTTAAAACTAGCGAGAATGACTACTCAGCCTACATATTAAGTTGGATTGTTCACCGTGTTTCGCAAATTAAAAATCAAGATATTAAATCTATTTTCAATAAAGATGATAAAACAAGTCAAGATTACCTAATGGCGTCGATTAGAGAGCTTGAAAAGCACCATAGCCTTTACGTAAATGGCGACAAGAGAATTACAAAAATTAAAGATAAAGCGTTTTGGGAGCTACTTCAAAATGATTGACCAAGTAGCCACTAAGAAGAAAGTACTAAGTCGTAAATCCACAGAAGTTGTAGCCTACATTCAACAGGTGGAAAAAGCTAAACGTGATGCTGAAGTGTTAACATTGCGTGAATGGTTTGATACCACTCCTAAGCATCAGCAAGAGGTTATTGATTATATGGAAAAATATAAACAATTAGGTCGCCTTGGTAAAGAATTACATAACCGAGGCGTCGCGAGGGTAACTGAAAGGTTTGGGGATGATGTTCGTACACTAGTGGAAGCAACATACCAAAGAGGTCTTCTTGATATTGTTGCCCCATTAGCAGCTTTAGCTTGTGTTACTAAAAAGAGTTAATCTTTAGATAAATAAGGAATTTAAGTGGAAAAAGTAAGGCACAGTGTTAGCAATGTCATTCAAAATGATATTAAATTTTATTCATTCACAATGTTTTCTGATGACTTAGCAAAGTGTAGCTTTGTTTCAACAAGAGATGAGGACCCGGAATTTGGTTTCCAGAGAGCCCTTGATGAATCCAGAGCGCAACAGATTGCTGATTATATTGATAATGAAAATGGCTCTATACCGACAGCAATTATTTTATCAGCGCAAGAAGCTGCAAAATTCGAGGTCGTGAGTAAAGGGAAAGCCGTTGAGTTTATTTTGGATCCAAAAGCATTTTTAATTCTAGATGGACAACATCGTGTATTTGGTTTTTCAAAAGCTAAGTCAAGGTTAAGGGTACCCGTAATTATCTATAGTGGGTTGAGTAGAAGAGATGAGTCCAGGTTGTTTATAGATATTAATTCTAAACAAAAAGGTGTGCCGACTGAATTGTTATTAGATATCAAAAGATTAGCTGAATACGAAAGCTCGACAGAACAATTATTGAGAGATATTTTTGACCACTTTAATAAAGATCCACGCAGTAGTTTATATGGAAAACTAAGTCCTGCTGTTAAGTCCAAAAGTAAAATTAGTCGTGTAACTTTTAACTCTGCTGTCACGCCGGTAGCTAAAATTTTTGGGGATAGGGATTCAGATGAACTATTCGAAATTTTGAATAGCTATTTAAGAGTGTTTGTAGGCAACTATCTTAAGAAAAATAACTATGAAGAAGGAGTGGTATCTTCAATC
Source organism: Psychrosphaera haliotis (assembly GCF_009728465.1). Taxonomy (GTDB): domain Bacteria; phylum Pseudomonadota; class Gammaproteobacteria; order Enterobacterales; family Alteromonadaceae; genus Psychrosphaera; species Psychrosphaera haliotis. Next base: position 1,031,600 of record NZ_WOCD01000003.1, on the reverse strand, counting down.
GTATTCAAAGCTGTACTTAACGTCTTTCCAGAAATAGCTTCAAAGGTTAAGGACAGGTACGGATCAGAATACAGTGCTGATAACTTTCTTTCGGTTATGTTGGATATGTTTGAGGCCATAGATATTAACAAAATAAAGAAACCTGGGAAATCATATTTAGCTTTGTCTAAGCACTTTTCTGAATCAATGAAAACCAATTTCACGTTGTAGGTTTATGAGCGTTATTACCGAAATCATAGGAGCGCATTCACTCCCTGAGCTTTCAAATGTTTGCAATAGCCGGGAGCTATCATTCAAAGGGTGGCTTGCGAATAAAAAATTTAAAGTTAGTAATGATATTAAAGCAAACGATTTTGTTTTGGATATATACGATAAAGATGAAATTTATATTCCTTATGCGTTTGATATTAATCGTATGGCAACATCTTCGTTTGAGTCCATTAATGGTATAGCACCGGATGAAAAGTTCCCTAAATCAATAGGTTGGTTGGTAGTGAGACTATACTATTCAGCATATTATGCGTGTCACGCTATTTTACGTATTTTTGGTATTAGTTGTACTCAGTTTAACCAAAAAGAGAGTGGAATAATCACGGAAGTAGCAAATGTTTGGGGACATGCGCCTGATAATAGTTCGGCATCAACAGGGTACTTCAAATGTGTTTTAACGAATACAGCTAATCAAATGAGATGTAAAAAACTAGATAATTCTCATGCGGATGTTTGGCAATGTTTTTATGATCATTTAGATAAGCTTAGTGATTTAATTTCTGAAGATAATAGTTACCTACAGTCTGAAAAAAATAAGTGTGTCGAGTATATTTTTAACCTTAGGTTTGGACTAAGTTGTAGAGGGAGATATAGAAAAGGGAATTGGCTCTCAAAGATTCGAAACGAAGTCAACTACCAACATACAATGGGCACTTGGTTTCCATATAGTGGGAGTGTCGCAAAACACACTGATCTATACAGAGCTTTATCAAATTGGAATAGTGAATGTATCATTGATAATTTGACACATGCTAAATCAGAGAATGATCTAAAACTTTTTGTCGAATCATGTGTATCAATAGTTTCGTTGTGTTTTAGTTTGACTAAAGACCTACATAACCAAAACCATGATGGGTTTCTAAAGTTAGGAGTATTTAACTTTTTAAACAAAGCAAATATTCGAGTGTGAAGGTCTCAATGAAAAATGTTATTACGTTCTCAAAAGAGTCGAGATTTAAATACTCTTCTGAGAACCTAATTGACCTAAAGTTCGGTTAATATTTCAGTGAGATATTTGTGACTTCTTAATGCTCCTATCCCATGCTCCACATGGCTTGCCCAAGCAACTTGTAACTCTTTTCCATCAAGCGTTGGATATTTTTTCTTTAGCAATAGCTCGGTAACTAATTGAGTTTTACCAAGCCAAGTAACCTTATCTAACTCCAGTTTGCTGTTTAATTCATATTTTAACTTTGGGTCGAATGTATAACCTGACTCTATTGAACGGAAGAATGCAATTCTTGCAGATATGTTGGGCCTTATGCCTGTCTGTGTTTTAAGCCTTCGCAGTTGCTCTTCAACTGTTATATTTATTTTCATATTATTAGGTAACACTATACAGCCTCCTTTTGAACTGTTTCAGAACTGTTTTTCCAGAAATAGCCTTCATTTAAAGTTGAGCACTTAGTTTGCTCGTCAAATTCAATTTCGAAAGCATGTGAAACTTCGTGGGCCATCGCGCTAAAAAAGTCTTCATCAACCTCTGTATCCGTTGATAACAAAATGACTTGTTCTCCCGCTTCTGGAAAATAGTGTTTAACCAGTTTATCTCTGTGTTTTGAATCTAATCTTCCTAATGGAGTATCAACCACAACAGGCAACACTTTTCCTGATAGTTTTCCAAGTGCTTCCAGTATGGCAAACGCAAAGATTTGTTTCTCACCCGCAGACATAGATTTTCGGTTTATAGCAATGTCGTCTGCATCAACGAGTGTTACATCAAACGTGCTAGGGTCAATCTTCGCAGAAAGTTTAAGATCTTCTTTTCGTGCCAATTTCCGGTACGATTGTGCGAAAAGCTCTTCCAGTTGTCCGACTCGCATTGCTGTAAGTTGCGATGAAAATTCCTGTAAAACTTTAGTACTTGCATCAACACGGCTAACAGCTTTTGAAATTGAAGCTTCAGTCTTTTGACCGGTATAAAGCTTCTCTAACCTTTTGGCTAACTCTAAGGCTTTTGAAATATAAGCTTTAGCTTTTATAAGATGGTGGCCATATTGTGTCTTAAGCTTATGTTTTTCAGCGTCTAGCGTTCGTAGGTTGTCATAAAGAGTTGTCAGCTCTTCTTCATCAGGTGCTCGTTGAATATTTATAGAAACGGACTCTAGTGATTGTTCTGTTTCCAATAACTCTTGAGTTAATTCGACACACTGGATTTTGGCTTTCGAAGCATCACTTATTTGAGCTTGCAATATGTTGAAGTCAGTATTAGAAATATCAAGCTCTACGCTACGATTTGAAGACCCACTAACCGATTTAAAGTAATCGCTAATGGTCGCAAATAACTCTTCTGATTCGTGGCTAAATTTTGACTGAAGTATCGTCTCTAAGTCTGAAAGGTTTTCATTTAGCTTATTAGCAAACGCTTGGGATTCTTTTATCTCTTGTTCTTCAGATAACGTTGTGACCAATTCAGCCATTGCTTTGGGTGCTAGTGCCAAAGGAAAAGAATCATCTAAGTGACCCAATATTTTTGTTTCAAGTATGGCTTTATGTTTTACTAATTCATCAGCTTTATTTTTTTCATCAGTTTTGGTTTTAGCCCAAGCTCCGCCGCGGTCTTGTATTTTTTGTTCGGCATCACGAACTTGTAATTCTAAATCAGCTAATTGTCTTTTAACTTGATCTTCACTTTCGCGCTCTTTATTTGCTTGTAAAAGTAGCTGATTTTTTTCTAACTCAAGCTCGTTGATAACTTTAACTGTCTTAGCATCAGCAGCTTTTTGGCTTATTTGTTTTATGTAAATGTCTAAGTCATCGGACAATCGATTTATTACATCAATGCCTAACAATTTTTGTACGGCTTCTTTTAAGTAAGAACCTGTATCGTCTTCCGCAAGTTCGGCAATTTTTTCACCATCAAAAAAGAAGAGATCACCGATACCCGGCGGCACTAATTCATGAAGAAAGCTCTGCACTTGCTCAGTTGTTAGGGACTCTTCACAAGTATCGTTTATATATAGGACCAGCTTTTCATCATTATTTAATGACCATTCACGCTCAACGCGGTAAGTACTGTGTTCGCCTTGGTGAGTATGAGTAAACTCTAAACTTACTTTTGCAACGGTTTCAGAACTATCCTTAGCCGCTTTTTTGTTAACTTGCTCAGCTAGGTATTCATTAAATTCTTTTTTCGAAACTGCGTTACCAATGGCCTTTCTACCCAGTAATGCTAGTCGAATCGCAGTTAAGATTGACGTTTTGCCAGCTCCATTTAAGCCACCAAACAATACGATGGGCTTTGATTGCAGTCCGGCACGTCTTGGCGCGAGCTCGATATTATGCTGGCCGTTAAAAACACGAAAGTTTTCTAATGAAAGCGTTTTAAAGATCATTACAAGCCTTCCTTTTCTATTAACTTATTAAGCTGCTCTAGTTCTTCTGAAATAGATATAACTTCTTTCGATTGGCGCATTTGGTTTTTTCTACTTTCGAGATTCTTCTCGATAATCTCTTCAGCAGATTCCCAATCTTGTTGAACAATCTTACCAATTTTAGTGAAAATTCCAGTACGGCGAGATAAGCCACTCATCGAAGTTTCAAGATCAATAAGCTTTTTTATCATTTGAGGAGCAACATCATATTTAGGGGATAGCTCGTTTATCAATTTAGCTTCTGCGTGACTAAATTGGTTGGTATCGTCAACAGTCCAATCAAGATCAAAACCGAAAACGTCATTGAATATTTTAGGTAAAGTATCTTCCCAATCAGGCTCGTTCGGGTCATTTAACCATTGGTGACGAACAGCATGAAGCTCTGGTACAGTGATTAGCTCTAGATCTTTACTCACCTTATTTAATTGCTTCTGTGTTTCCAAGAGTTCTTTTAAAAACTGTTGCCTAAAAGACAGTAAGTAGGGACCGTAAGTGTAGCCTTCAGTCATTTCTTTTTTACCGTCTACGGTAAGGGTCTTAAACGCCATTCGGCCATCTCGACGGATGTGACTACGATATTTTCCTTTGTCTTCTATTACTGTGGTTTCCGCCAACTTGTTACGCAGCTCTAGCAACGGCTTCATCCATTCTTCGCCATTTTGAACTAAGCTTTCCATAGCTCTGTCTTTGGTGACGACAGTACAAGTCCAACAACCAAAACGTGAATTTCCACATGAAGGTGTAGTTTCATCAATGACCATAGGACATTCGCCTTGTCCGGATGAGTCTTTATACAAGTTCCAAAGGATTAAGTTTTTACCGCCCCAAGGGTTTTCCCACTCTAAATCATACTTATCAAACCATTTGTTTTTAGTACCGTTTGGAGTTTCTTCACTGACTAAGTGACATAAACGAAGAATTTTCCAAACATCGTCAACATGCCATGTATCTATAGGCGTGTAGATAAATGCATTTGATAAAGTAGTATGTTTTGCGAGTGAAGAGCCGTCTATTTTATGTTTGGCAATGACTTGTGCACGAGATGCGCTTTCTTGCGAGCGAGAACCTAATACGACAATGACTTCATCATATTGACTTACCTTGTCAGTAATAAATGTACTAACAGGGTCAATTTTCATTCTCTCAGTACACCATCTAAAACTTCTTGTTGGCGCAGGGTAGCCCTTACCTAAAAGATTAACCCAGAACGTTTCAGTCGTTTTTGGTACGACTTTGTGAGAAGTAATAGGTAAGTTGTCTCTTCTGGCGCCTTTCTCGATTGCTTCAAGAGAATTGTTTACATGATTAACTACGATAGGAGTCTCTACCAAAGTATCAGAAGCAACCACAAAAACTGGCTTGTGGCGTTGCTCTGGCTTTAAGCCTAATAATGACATGTAAATGAGTGCCATTACGGCAGAAGAGTCTTTACCGCCGCTATAACCAATAACCCAAGGTCGTTTGTCAGATAAGTAAATTCGTTGAGTGTCAGCAATATACTCACTTAGGAATCGTCCCGAAAATACTTCGTTTTCGATGAAGTCGACATATTCTTCATCTAGATCATGTTTATTTAATAGATTCATGCGTTAAGTAATTCTTTTTCTTTAGTTAAGTCTTGTTCGGAAATAGGTAGGTTAATTTTTCTTTTAATTTCTACGGAGGTTAAAAAGATATTAGACACTGCTTTTGATAGCCGGCCATGTTGCATAGCTCGATTGCTCCAATCTGGATTTGATTTTAACCAATTAATTTGTTTTAAAGCGTTAAATTTAACAATTTGGTCTTGTTCGTTTAATGCGCATATTTCTTTCCCAACAATTGCCAATGCTTGTAACCCTATGCCGTGCGCAGTTATAAATTCCTGTCTAAACTCTGCGGAAGACAGGGTTTTAGCCTGTACTTGCTGCCATTCAACCATATGCTTATTTAAACGATTCCAGAACTCTTCTGCTATTTTTTGCTCTACATCGGAAAAACCATCTTTCGGGCCCTTTCCAAACAAAGCTCTAGTTGCTTGTTTTATACCTGATAATGTAAATAGTTTACTGCTTCTTGCTGAGATTGTAGAACGTTCAAACTCTGTAAATCCTACAAACGGCCTCGCGTTTAGTGATAAATAACGAGCTAGCTCTGAAGCTTGGTCCCTGTGATCGTATAAAGTTCCTAATGAGGAACTAGGGCGAACAGCGTATTTGTTTAAATCAGCGAACATTTGCTGACTCCGCTTTAACCCTTCATCAACAAAAAATAACACGGCAATATTGTCCTGGCCTAGTTCTGGGTTTTCTTTAATTGCCTCTTCAATAGCAGCTCTTCGATGTTGGCCATCGTTTATCAATATTTGTGCGTCCATGGAAACTCGTAATGTACCAAGGTTATGAGTTCCCTCAGCTTCTTCAAAGTCTACGTCTGAGCCTACGGAGGCTGTTAACGCTGAGAATACGTAGTCTTTTGGAGAGTCAGTTAAATATTTGGCCATTTCAGGAATTCTACTTTTATTCAACGTACGTTGGGCTCTCAATTCAACGGGGACTTCCTCTTCATCGTAAATAAAAATTTTAGGTATAATACGGAGTGGGCAGGTTGCGATATAAAAAGGCTTACCAGCTTGGATTGCTCTAATTGCAGGGAATGAGTAACAGTAGTTACTATCAAAATTAGCCATCTATATATTCCAAATTAATTTATTTTGTACGTAATAATATCACGTACTTTTTGTTTTTAAAGTTACGTTAATAGGTATTTTTTAACTGTTTGTATTTGTTGGGTATTTATTTTTAATAAATTGATTGAGCGGTAGCTTTGTTTTGGTTTTTTTATTTTGTACGTAATAACTTCTTTGTTTCTGTAGATGAAAGATTCTCAAACATTGTTGCCCTTTATTAATACTCTGATTACTAGCACTTCTACAAGCTAACGCTTAACCCTATACAACTGAAACGAGGCTGTTTGCAGTACTTGTCCCTTGTAATAAGAATACATGTGGCCGGTTATCATATTGTTGTTTTGTTGGTGCATTATAATTTGGTTTGCAAAGGTTTTGTGGCTTGTTGAAATGCGAGTGATGGTATCCGAAGTAGTAATGTCACTGTCTTTAAAATACGTTTCGTTGGTGGCACCAGAATAGCCGTTTAGCATAACCACAAACTCTGAACGTTGGCCAGGTTGGGCGTTTAATACCACCATTTTCTTTTGAGTTCCGTCGTTGTAAGTGCCAACCCAAAAGCCGTACAAACTCTTTTGAGTATATTTGTCTAATGCTTGAATAGTTGCCCCGTATCGCTTCATAAATTCACGCGTGGTGGAGTTACCTTCTATCTTATCTAATTGATATGTTTGTGTCAGTGTCGGCTTTTCATCTACGCTAATAATGCTCAGTACTTTAAATGAACTAGTAATGTGAGGGGATATTATGATTTTGTATTTTTCATTAGTTACACGAGGGTCGTTAAGGCTTAAGGTGCACTCTGCTGATGTACAAGTAATATTGTTGTCAGTAAAAGGTATTCGTTTTATATAGCGCATCGCACTTGCCATATTCGCAATATAAAACGCGTGCTGGCCGTCTTCATTCACATCTAAAATATTATAATTCATTCCAACTTGGTCGCTAATCCCTTCCCATATGCCAGCCTCTAGCTTTATTGGTTTTGTTGTTGCAAAGGTCACGGGCGAGATAAGCGCAAAACACATCAAACTAACAAACAAATACTTCATGGAATTCCTTTTTATAAAACTAAGTTTTTGTAGCGATTTAAATTTAAATGAATACAATGCTTTGTGTAAATAATAAACTAAAGTGGTGCTTGATAAATACAAGTATCTGCAAATAAATACAAACCTAAGAACATAAACCTAAGAATACTAACGTAAGGATACACCCCAATGAATAATTATCTCAAATTAGCGCAAGTTCTGTTGTTTAGTACTGTGGTTGCGGCCTGTGGCGGCGGGGGTGATTCATCAAGTTCTGGCAGTGAGTCGGGAGGCAGCACAGGTGGCTCGGGTGGTAATTCAGGTGGAAGCTCTGGCGGTTCAAGTTCTCGATTAGTTTGGGATGCAGCGCTACCCACTACTAGTTTTGCCTATTACTCGTCTCCTGCGTTAAGTGCAGACGAGCAGACGATTTATGTAGGCACTGCAAAAAATGTTAGAAATGCATCAGCGGGTAACGACGTTATGGCCGCATACGACCGAAATGGCAATGTTAAGTGGCAGTACACCTTGCCTAATGCTGAAGAAGTTCGCTCCAGCCCAGTGGTGCACAAAGGCAATATTTATTTTACCGTTGATAAGCGCACTGCCGAATTCAATAAAAGCTATCGTGACTTAGTGGCGCTAAGCAGCACAGGAAATGAAATTTGGCGAAAACGCGTATCGGAATACGGAAGCCAAACTGGTTCAGGTTTAACTAAAGTGGTGGCCACGGGCGATCAAATTATTTATACAGGTTTGGACGTTTTAGTTTTTAACGCGGATTCGGGCGATAAACTATTCGAACGTTTATGTAACTGTAGTGGCCGTCAAGACCGTTTTGTTAACGGTGCGTTAAATAACAATGGTGAGCTGGTTTATTACGACGAAGGTAGATTACTTAAGTTAAACTTAACCACTTATGAAGTCTCTGGAGAGTTTGATGATATTGATACTTTTCAGGGCGATTTAGTATTGTCTTCACCTGCCGTTGATTCCAACAATAATGTTTATTTAGGCTCTGAAGCTGGTATTTTATATGCGTTTAATGACAACTTAGAGTTGTTATGGGACTTTAGGTTAACATCGCCAAACGTCATTGAACCGCCACATATTCGCTCGTCGGTAGCAATTGATGAATCAAGAGAAACACTATACTTTGGTACAAAGAGCAACGAAAACAGTGAGTTTTATGCGCTAGACATGAACGACCAAAGTGTAAAATGGAAAGTGTCTATCCCTGGTGATGTATATGTTTCACCAACTATTGGCGACAACGGCAATATCTACTTTGCATCAGAAACTGACTTGCTTTATGCCTACACTCCAACCGGAACACTAGCGTGGCAATATGACCTAAAAGTGAATGTCACTTGGTCGTCACCGGTTATCGACAGCTCTGGTATTTTGTATATTGGTGGTTTGTCGGAAGCTGATTTATCGTCATCGAGTGCCACGGGTAAAGTGTTTGCTATTCAAACCGATAGCACCGGCTTAATGACAAACACGTGGGCTAAAATCCATCGTGATAATCAAAATACCGGTGTGGCTAAGTAAACTTTATAGCCTAAACAAATCATGATCTTAAGTAGGTCGTGAATATAAATAAAAGGAAGTTAAATGCAGTTTTCTGACGCACAAAAAAATATGGATAACGCTTATTTTGGCGGTGCTCCAGGCGTATTAATTTCAGGCTTAGTTTGGATTACCGCTGGACTTGTCGGTGTTTTCCATTCTGCGCAGTTCAGTATGTTAGCGCTTTTTTTTGGCGGTATGATAATACACCCTATGTCGGTGTTAATCGCAAAAAAGCTGAACCGCTCAGGTGCCCATGACACAGACAACCCGCTAGGTAAGTTGGCATTAGAGAGTACAATAATTCTTTTTGTGGGTTTGTTTTTGGCTTTTTATGTGGCGAAGCTCAGCTTAATTTGGTTCTTTCCAATTATGCTATTGGCCATTGGTGTAAGGTATTTAGCATTCCAAACCCTATATGGAAACAAACTGTATTGGGCACTAGGCGGCTTACTGATGTTCGCCGGTATGTTGTGTATATTGCTGCGAGCACAGTTTGTTTATGGTGCATTTATAGGCGGAATAACAGAAGTTGTGTTTGCGGTATTACTTTTAAAACAGGCAAAAGCAAAAGACTAATCAAAGTCGATGCTTTGCCTGAATCTACCCTAGCGCTTTTGATTCCAGTAGGCGCTCGCATATAACCAATTAATTGCCACCTGTTTAAAATTTATGCTATTGGTAGTCATTGTAAATGAAAAGGATTTAACCGGACTTATTTAAGGACAACTATGCATGGGATTATTAACGTTAACAGAAGCCGAAAAGTGCGCCGTATTTGACTACAGCGCATTGGTACCAGGCGATATTTTAGTAAGTGACTTTAGTTTTGGACCTATCGATTATCAGCATTGGTCACTAGTATCCGATAGGCGTTGTGAGCAGGGCATTTACATGCTGATTTCCGCTACAGAGCGCACCGGTACTGTATGTGAAGAGCCCGCCCATGAAGTTATTCAATGCGCAAATACCTACAAAGCCTTGCACAAGTCTCTGTGGCCTATTCCTAAAAGTATTGCCTTAGCGCGCAGCCATATTGGTAAATGGGATTATTCGGTCACCGAACGAAACTGTCAGCATTTTATCAACTTAGTCACGGGGTTAGGCTTAAGGTCTAGTCAGGTTTATGCCGGAATAACGTCTGGCCTTATTGGTGGCGTAGGCACGGCGCTGTTAAAAAAAGACGCTTCTTGGTTAGAGATTTTAAGTGTAACAGTAGCAGGTGTTGCCAGTGGCGTTGTGGCTTCAAAAGCTTTGCAACACAATAGAGAAGGGTAGTTTTAATGAGTACACGGATAACGGTTTTATTGTTTTTAGGCATCCTTATTGGTGGCGCGGTATACCTAGAGTTGTGGTGGTTGTGCGCCATGCTAGGTTTGCTTTTTGTCATTGCTATTGTCGATATAACTCAGCGCAAACATACGCTATTACGGAATTATCCGTTGTTGGGTCACATGCGCTATTTTATGGAATCAATTCGCCCTGAAATTCAGCAATACTTTGTTGAAACAAATATTAGCGGCAGACCCATTAACCGTGAATACCGAGAGCTTGTTTATCAACGTGCAAAACAAGAATCAGATACTCGTCCTTTTGGCACTCAGTTTGATGTTTATAAAACGGGATACGAATGGATTAGTCACTCATTAAATCCGGTTCACATGGAGAACAAACACCCTAGAATTAAGTTTGGAGGACCTGACTGCGCGCAGCCTTACCTAGCTTCTCCCCTTAATATTTCCGCGATGAGTTATGGTGCCTTGAGTAAAAATGCCATTATTGCTTTGAACAAAGGCGCAAAAGCCGGCGGGTTTGCGCACAATACTGGTGAAGGTGGTTTAAGTCCGTATCATTTGAAACATGGTGCTGATGTTATTTGGCAAATAGGTACTGGCTACTTTGGTTGCCGAACGTCAGAAGGCGGTTTTGATGCCGATGAGTTTGGAAAAAAATCACGTTTAGAAGTGGTTAAAATGATAGAGATTAAGCTATCGCAAGGGGCTAAACCGGGACATGGTGGCATTTTACCTGCGCAAAAGCTTACGGCTGAAATTGCTGAAATTAGAAGTGTGCCTATGGGGGCTGATGTTGTTTCTCCAGCGGCTCATTCGGCCTTTGATTCGCCAGTTGGGTTGTTAAATTTTGTAGAACAATTACGTGAGTTATCTGGCGGTAAACCAGTTGGTTTTAAGTTATGTATTGGCATGCCTCATGAGTTTTTATCTATTTGTAAGGCGATGTTAGAAACTGGGATTACACCGGACTTTATTACTGTTGATGGCTCAGAGGGTGGCACCGGGGCGGCGCCTGTTGAGTTCACTAATTCGGTAGGTATGCCACTGACCGAAGCTGTAGTTTTTGTGAATAATGCATTGGTAGGTGTTGGTGTTAGAGATAAAGTCAGGATCATTGCCTCTGCGAAGATCTTTTCAGCCTTTCATATTGCCAAAATTATGGCTTTAGGTGCAGATACTGTGAATTCAGCTCGAGGAATGATGCTGGCACTTGGCTGTATTCAGGCAAGAAGTTGCAACAACGATCAATGCCCAACGGGTATCGCCACACAAAACCCTGCACGATACAAATGGCTTGATAGCGATTTAAAAGGCGATCGGGTCTTTAATTTTCACAAAGCCACCATTCATAATTTATTGGAGCTATTAGGCGCTTGCGGTTTAAAAGAGATGACCGAGTTAAACCGAAGCCATATTAACCGACGCATCAGCGCAAATACAGTGACTACTTACGACAAAATATATCCTGAATATGCTAAAGATTGTTTGGTTGAAGAAGGGTCTTGTCCTGTAGAGCTGCAAACGGATTGGCACCGAGCCAATGCTAACGCGTGGTAAACGAAGAATTTAAATTGGAAACAAAAAGGCGCTACAAGAGCGCCTTAAAATTTGATACTAACGATCAACTTGCTAAATTATTTAGCTTTAAATCGATTAACGCTGGTTTGTGTTTGATCAGTATTATGTAACTTGTGATATTGACCTAGAGGTGCTGAACTTAAAGCCATGTAATTAACTCTTTTGGCAATAGGAACATAGTCAGTAGTTGCTGTGCTAACTGCAGTGGCAATAACATTTACTAATAAACCTGCTACGCCACCGCTACTATTGTCGTTACTAGACGTATCAACAATGAGGCTATCTTCGTAAAACCAAAGTTTTTCACCTGTTTTTGTACTATAAAGCTCGTACTTTAATGCAACTTCAACATTACCAGAAACCACATAATAATTAGTTTGCCATTTGTTAATAGATACAAACAAAACTGAATCTACGCCAAACTGCTCGCCAAATACGCTTGGATCTACGTTTTCCAATTGAGCGCCATCAAGAATACCTTCTTGTTGGAAAATGCTCTGTACCAACTCTAGTGGAGCAACATAATAACCGTGATAGGACAGTGGCTCAGCAAGAGTGGTTGTTAGGTAGTCTGCAGACTCTGGAGCTGTGGTATTGTTGATTGCTGGAACAACTAAAATAGATGCTGGTTGTTCGTTATACATTTTAGGAAATGCCTCTTCCTTACTAATGTAAGTAGATTCACAACCTACCAGAATGAATGCTAGAACAATCATTGACGCCGTTTTTATCATGCTCATTGTTGTGCCCCTACCATTTGAATCATTCTATCCATTAGCACTGCTGACTCAGGGTAAATACTTTTTTCTTTCTGAAAATAAATCAGCGCATCGGCCTTTTTACCTTCTTTAAGAAGCAAGGTCGCGTACTCTGCATTCACGCCAGGAGGCACTCTTAATCCATACTCTTGAGACTTATTAAACACGTCTTGAATACTTGCATAATGTTTAGCAAGTGTTTGACCACTAGGCTCAGATTTATACAAATATAAAGTGTCAGAATAGTCACCCCAGTAATACATGGTTGGTTTTGCAACACAGCCAGCAAGAACCAAAGCCATACCTGCGATTAATAACTTTTTCATGGTAGTGATATTTCTCGGTTGTCTTTATTTGATAAAAATAGAGTTCTGTTTAGTATTACTTTATCTGCTTCATAAACTTTAAAAAGTACATTCCCTAACGGTACTTGCACTCTTACTACGTTCATTTCAGACTCAGGAAAAGCAACCGGAGCGTTTTTATTGATGCTGTAAGTTTTGTTAACTAAGTTACCTTTTACCACTAAGTAAGCCGCTTCCTCAGCTTGTGAGGTTGTATTGATAACGGTACCACAAGCGGTCACTAAACCGAGTGATAAAGTTAATAGTATAGGTTTTAAGAATTTCATGATTTACCCTCTTCCATGATGTAGTAATTTTTAAGGTCTTTTGTATTCAAGTTATTACTTGTAAATGTTGCTAACGATATTTCGTTATCACCTTTACCTACTGTTTGAACAACAGTTAATTGACCTACTTTGGTACCTGGTAATTCAATCATTAGACCGTTCTGTGGGTTTTTAACTTTTTTACCACGTTTAAATATTTCAAAGTTATTACCCGCTTCTATACCTTGAGATTTACCGCCTGAGATAACAAGCATGTCATCTTGTTTATCAAGAATATAAGCTCTCCATGGCTTATCCATCAGGTTTTCAACAACGTCACTGATCATTTTAGAAATGGCAGCAGAAATAGCTTTGTCGTTAATGCTTGAGTCGTAACCTGCGCGGCCACCAACACCTAGAGTAGTGCTAGTCTCAACTTCTGCTTCGCCTGTACCTTCTTCAGAATACACAATTTGGCCATTGCTAGTATCAATTAAACGAACGTTAACGGTGGCTGTTGCAATCTGTTTATTAGTACGGCTGAATACGCCAACATCACTTTCGTTTTTGCGCCCAAATTCAGATACCGAACCAACGATCAAATAATCAGCTTTTACTTTGTCCATGGCTTCTGGTGAGAAACCTGACTCATCGATAAGCTTGTTATACTCTTGACGTTCAAGAAGAATGAACTTTCCAGTAGAGGCTAGGCGGCTCGATAAAATATCAGAAGCTTGTTTACCAATAACGTCGCCGTCTTTGTCAGTAAAAAAGAAGTTTTTACCTTGTTTTGTTTCATTGGTGAATCGAGAAACGGCAACAACACGTTTCAGTGTTTTTTCATTATTTACGAGTATAGGGCTCGTAGTTTGAACACTTGGTGATTCAACGGTTGGTGCTGGTGTTGACTGGCAACCCGCTAAAAAAAGTGCGGTAGCAACCATAGATATAGAAAGGGCTTTAGTTTTCATATTGTTCCTTATTTTCGGCGAGCTTTTGCTATGCCAAATTCCATGTCAATAAACAGAAGGTGCTCATTGACTACTTTTGAATAGAGTACGTTTAAATTTATTTTTTTAATACGACACACTGACAATAAAATAAGACAAAGGGTAAATAAAAACAAGTTGAAAGTAAGGTAAAAAAGCAGTAAATCTGCCTTGCACAATTATATATAGCTTTACTACTGTTTGAATTTTATACTTTTTTTGTAATAAAAATTTACAATTTTTAATTTAGTAGGTAATCTAGCTTTTAAATCTGTAGCTTTAACTTATTTGACTAAAGTTCTGGATTAAACGTTAAACAAATTTATGGATAAAGTTGCAAATTTAAAGGTAGCTATAATGAAAATAATATCGTCTCTACTTGCTCTTGTTTTACTGTTGTCTCCGGCGTTTGCAAAAGCAGGTCTAATAGACAATGACGACTTCACAACTGATGATATATCGGGTTTAGATTGGTTGGATTTGAGCTTCACAAAAAGATTAAGTTACAACGATGTTGAAGCTTCATTATTAAATGGTTCTCTAACAGGTTGGCGTTTTGCAACTAGCCTTGAGTTTGATGTATTGGTAGAAAACCATTTGGGTTTTGAGCCTGATAATTACTTTTCAGGACGTCAGTATGATGGCTTTGCTTCTCTTATAGGCTTGTTAGGTTCAACTTATTCTAAAGTTGAATCAGTGAACGGAGCGACTGAAACGTCTTACTACGCAGTAGCTTTTGTAGACAGTACTGGTTTTGATCTTGGTCAACCTCGACAGTTTGGGTATGGTCACTTAGGTGGTTACTTTAGACCGTCTTCTAACATCGCTTTTAAGCGTGATAAAGACTCTGGCGTTGGTTCTCATGCGTCACTATTAGTTAGAGACAATCCTGATTTTCAAAACGTATTGGTGACAAACCCACCGTCAGGTTCTACAGCTAGCGTTTCTGAACCTTCAAACTTAATGCTTCTGTCAGTTGCCTTAATAGGATTGCTAAGAATAAAGCGAAGACGTAAAACTTTTTAATATTCAGAACTAAGAGTAATTATGACTCGCTGTTAAATAATAAAAAAGGCGCACTAGGCGCCTTTTTTGATGGAAAATTGCTAATAGCAATTCTGACTAACTGTATAGAAGAGAGCTACACAGTTTTCTTAAATATTCAGCTTAAACACTAAGCTCTAGTATTTTTCTAGCTTTGGCTGGGTCAATGTCACCGTGTTCGCCAATAGCGGTCATGCCGTTTTTCTCTAAGTTTGCAATTAGCTTGTCTATTGCTACCTCAGTAGAGTCTCCATTTAAGTCATAGTCAGACATTTTGGTTTCAACACCCATATCTTCAAAGAAGTTAACAACCGCTTGAATTGTGTCATCAATAATATGTTCGCTGCCAACACCACCGGCGCCAGCTAAACCAAATACTCGTTGACCAAGTTGTGCAATTTTCTCTTTTTTAGATTCTGCTTGAACCTTCATTAGTGAAGGTAAAACAATTGCCAGTGTTTGAGCATGATCAAGACCATAAATAGCCGTTAGTTCATGACCAATCATGTGAGTTGCCCAATCTTGAGGCACACCTTTACCAATTAGACCATTTAGTGCCATTGTTGCCGACCACATTACATTTGCTCGAACGTCATAGTCTTCAGGGTTTTCAAGGGCTTTAGGACCTTCCACAATAAGAGTTTGTAAAATGCCTTCAGCAAAACGGTCTTGCAGAGGTGCATTTACTGGGTACGTTAAATACTGCTCAATAACATGAACAAAGGCGTCAACTGCACCATTGCTGATTTGTCTAGGTGGTAATGAGAACGTGAACTCAGGGTCTAATAGAGCAAACTGTGGTTGAACAGTTTCTGATGCGAACGCTAACTTTTGAGAAGTCTCTTTTTTAGTAACAACAGAGTTGCCGTTGCTTTCAGAGCCTGTTGCTGGAAGAGTAAGCACTGCACCTATTGGTAGTGGGTTTTCGAATGTTGCACCTTTCGCTAAAATATCCCAAGGCTCACCATCAAAGTTATGCGCTGCCGCTACAAATTTTGCGCCATCGATAACACTTCCGCCGCCTACGGCTAAAATAAAGTTAACCTCGTTAGTGCGAGCAACATCTACTGCCTTAATTAAGGTTTCATAAGATGGATTTGGCTCAACACCACTAAATTCAAAAACTTCTGCATCTTTAAGAGCGTTAACTACTTGGTCATAAATGCCGTTCTTTTTAATAGAACCGCCGCCATATAAAAATAGTACCTTTGCGTTAGCCGGTAATCTAGCAGGTACTTCAGATATTTGACCTTTGCCGAATAAAATTTCAGTTTGGTTCTTAAATGTAAAATTAAGCATCATGTTTCCTTTTAATTGAAGGAGAAAGAAATTGGTTACCGATAGATGGGGATGAAGTTTTTAATTTAAACCTTTTTATACGTAAAGGTACAAAAAATAAATGCAGCTTGTTTATTTATAAAGAGAGGCTAAGAAATTAATGGCACCAGAGTTGACATGGCGCCACAATTTACCTGACGGCACAATTTACCTGACGGCACAATTGACGTGGCGCCTCAATTTAGCTTAGCTACACTATATCTTAACTAAAAAGACGTCGCATTTTGCATAGTTAACAACACCGTTTGCTGTTGAGCCTATTAGGGCTTGAATTCCTTTTTTAGAGTGAGTGCCAATGACAATTAGGTCGGCTTCTTTTTTATCCGCAACTAAACAAATTTGCTCGTAAGGTTTACCCACTTTAATAGACACTTTTTTCTGAGAGATACCAAATGATTCCGTAATCTTGTCGATCAATGGTGCAGCTTCCTCTTCAAGTGTTTTTTGATAATCTTTAGGAAGTATTGAATATGGAATAACATGAGCAACATAGAGTTTTGCGTTGTATGCTTTGGCTAACCCACACGCTTTCTCTAACACTAATTTACCTTCGTCACTCGCTTCAATGGCGCATACAATCTTTTGATACATAAGACTCTCTGAAGAGTTATTAATCTGACTAATCGATAGTGAAAAGACAGAGTGATGTAAAGATTGTATTGAATATTATGTGTACAAGTAATATGTTCCAGATCAAACAAATCGTCATTACTTTAAAATTACATATTGTAGGAATTAATCATGTTTCGTATCGGACTGTTCATCATATCAAATATCGCTATTTTAGCGTTGTTAGGTATCACGTTTAGGCTACTTGGTTTAGAAGGGCTTTTAGCTGAAAATGGCGTTGATTTAAATTTACAGGCGCTATTAGTTTACGCTGCCGTATTGGGCTTTTCTGGCTCAATTATCTCTTTGTTAATTTCAAAGCCGATGGCAAAACGCTCTATGCGAGTAGAATTGATTAAAACCCCTCAGTCGCAACAAGAGCGTTGGTTAATTAGTACCGTTGAGCGCCAAGCAAAACAAATGAATATTGGTATGCCAGAAGTGGGAATTTTTCCTAGTAGAAGCCCAAATGCTTTTGCCACAGGTTGGAATCGTAATAATGCGTTAGTCGCAGTTAGCCAAGGCTTGCTAGAGCATATGACACAAGATGAGGTTGAAGCGGTGCTTGCCCATGAAGTTAGCCATGTAGCTAATGGCGATATGGTGACAATGACACTATTGCAAGGCGTAATGAATACTTTTGTGGTGTTTTTGTCACGAGTGATAGGTCATTTTGTTGACCGCGTTGTGTTTAAAGTTGAACGCGGACATGGCCCAGCATTTTGGATTGTATCGATTGTAGCTGAGCTTATTTTAGGTGTGTTGGCGATGATCATTACGATGTGGTTTTCTCGATACCGAGAGTTCAGGGCCGACGCTGGCGCAGCCTCCATTGTGGGCAAACACAAAATGATTGCCGCGCTAGAAAAGCTACAAATGGGAAATAAAGTTGCAGAAGCTAAAGTACCTGATGAAATTGCCGCATTTGCGATTAATGCAGGTCGAATACACGCTCTTTTTTCGAGTCATCCACCACTTGAAAAGCGTATTCAAGCGCTAAAAGAAAATGGCGCTAGAAGGGTTGATTAGTCATGATTTTACGTGGTTTTAATTTATTTTAGATAAAAAAAAACAGCGGCTTAAGCCGCTGTTTTTAATTCAAGAGTAGAATTTAGAATTTCTTGTTAAAACGAACGCTAAATCTACGACCTAATCTTTCATCAACACCGAAGTGACCGGCAGCAAATGCTATTCTTCCGTTCTCATCAGGTCTACGGTCAAGTAGGTTAGAGATGTTAACTTGCACAGATGCAGAGTCGTCAAAAGAATAACGAACACTTAAGTCATTAATGAAACGAGCATCAGATTCATTTGTGAAGTTACCAGTGTAAATTCCGTCATCATTTTGAGTGTAGTCAGACGCGTATAGTCTTTGTTCCAGTGAATCAATTTTCACTGAAGACTGCCAGCGTACACGGTGGCTAACTAACCAAGCTTCTTTAGTCCATGTTAAGTCAAGAGTACCTAACCAATCTGGGTCAGCAAAATCACCAACATCTTCTGTTACTTCTGAAGCCGCAGTTGCCTGGAATTCATTAGAAATGTTGTGTTGAGTGAATGCGTCAACTGATAAGTTACCAAACTCTGCTAAATCAAAGTCATAGAAAGCACGAATTGTCACAGACTCAAAAGTTGACAATGCAACGTTTGCTGGCTGCTCTTTAGCTGAAACAACTTGATTGTCTGCATCACGAACAAAAGAGCTACAAGCTGCTTCGTTAGGGAAGTCATTTGAATCAAAACAAGTCGCTGCTTGAGTTGGGAAATCTACGTCGCTGATTGAATCTTCGATTTCAAGGTTGTAGTAATCAACCGCTAATCTGAAGCCTTCAAGGAATTCAGGTGTGTACATTAAACCAAA
Organism: Psychrosphaera haliotis; assembly: GCF_009728465.1. Classification (GTDB taxonomy): domain Bacteria; phylum Pseudomonadota; class Gammaproteobacteria; order Enterobacterales; family Alteromonadaceae; genus Psychrosphaera; species Psychrosphaera haliotis. The sequence continues at coordinate 1,012,603 of NZ_WOCD01000003.1, read as the reverse complement.
TGAGTGCGATTTGTTAGTTTCAGGTTCAAGCTCAGGGTTACCTGATGCAATACCACCAGAAATTGTACCGTCTTGGATACTTGATACGAACGTATCTGTATCAATACCAATAGCTTCACAGTTTGCTTTACGAACAGATGGATTTGGACCTAGGCCAACTGAACGGCTATCACATGGATCGGCACCAGAGATGAACGTTTGTGATGCAGGTAAGAATAACTCGTTGATAGACGGGTTACGGAACGCAGTCGCATATGTACCACGGAACGCTAAGTCGTTATAAACTTGCCATTTCATACTTGCTTGGTAAACGTCAGCGTCAGTTGTTTTGTCTTCAAAACCGCTAGGCGCTTGAGTATTAAACTCTTGGTAACGATACGCACCACTTACTTCAAATGACTGAACAAAAGGAATGTCCATATCTTCAGAGATTATTGGTGCAACCATTTCAAAGTAATACTCTTCAGTATCAAAACCACCTTTTACAGGACGGCTGATGCTGCTACGTGTAATAGGAACACGAAGACCAACAGATGGGTCGTAGTTACCTTTCTCTACACGACGTTCCATACCAACAACGAAGTCTAAGTAACCAGCTGGTAATTCTGCAATGTAGCTACCAATGTTGGCGCTAAATACTGTTTGACTATTGTCAGATGCAGCGATTTGAGTACCACCAGTGATGAAATCTAACGCTTCATCAGATGCAGTTTTACCAAATAGGCTTAAAGGAACACAACCATCTAGGAACGGTAAGTCTTCATCTACAAGACCAGAACCACGAGCTCGGTCATTGAAGCCTGTTAGTGTACCTGCTGCTAAATCTGCGTAAGCACCACAAATAGTATCGCCACGGTCAAAGTTTGCAGTGAAACCACCGTTAGAACCTTGTAGAGCTGCAAGCGCTGCATCTAGATCTGGTAAATCATCAGTTGCATCATCTGGGTTTTGTAAACGAACTTGTTCAAGTAATGCATCATCAACACGACGAGCGTCAACAGCATTCAAGAAACGACCATCTACGATACCTGATGTTTCAACTTGAATGTCAGAACGGCCATGCACTACAGAAACGTCCCAGTAGAACTCACGATCTAATGCGTCGAAAGCTCCTTCTAGTACGTTTGAAACACGCCATACTTGAGTTTCGTTAGAGTTTGCACCGTTACGCAATAAGTCATTGTTGAAACGGTGAACACCAAATGTTTTACCTTCTAAGCCTGCGCTACGAAGAGTTTGGCGTGCTTGAGTAGACAAGAATGGGTTATCAGTACGCAATGAGATTGCCGCTGAAGTACCACCAAAGAAAGAAGTTTGGAAACCACCTTGGTTTACAAGCTCTTCACCCTTTGTGTTTGCATAGATGAAGTCAGTCTTAAGAGAGATATCATCGGTAAGGTCATAGTTCAAAGACGCATACGTGTTAAAACGGCTAACTGGAGAGCGAATTTGGGAAACAGCATCAAAGAAGTCAGTACCACAAACGTCGCTACCTGAAGTCATGATAGTACGAGTATTAGGGGCACCAGGAGCACACTCTTCTAAGCTACCGTCTGGCGTAAAGCCATAGAACTTGCCATTAGGGAATGCACCAAGGCCGAAACCAGGAAGGAAACCACCGCCTGGCGTAACTGCGCCATTTTCAGTAAATAGTGCTAAACGAATTTCATCGCGAACTAAGCTTACAGACTGTTTGTCGTCAGCATCAACTACACCATCACCGTTAAGGTCATCTGCTTGTCCGTCACCATTAAGGTCAACGTATTCGCTTTGCGCGTTGTCAAAATCAGGGTTGTTGTTACATAAAAAGTCTTGGTCACACTCTAATAAACCGTCATCTTTAGTATATTCCATACCAAATGTGATGTTACCACGGTTGTCATCAAAGTTGCCGCCGCCTAATATGCTGAATTGACGGCTTGCTGCGTTACCATCTTCGTTGTCACCGTATTGACCAGTAACTTCTAAACCTTCGTAGTCATCTTTTAGAATGACGTTCACGGTTCCGGCAATTGCATCTGCACCATATGTTGCAGCACCTGTAAGAGGAACTGTTTCAATTCGCTCGATTAGTGCCGCAGGAATAACGTTTAAATCAACCTGAGAACCACCAGCAACTGCTGATTGAGACGTAACTAAACGACGACCATTAACTAGTGTTAATGTACGTTGGGTACCCAAGTCAAATAGGTTTACTTGGTTCTGACCAGCGTTAAAACCGTTCTGAGCACCAAGAGGAGATTGAGAGCCACCAAATAATGGTGATTGGTTAAGTAGATCAGCAGCGTTGGTAAAACCGCGAACTGTCATATCTTCAGCGCCAAACGTAAACACTGGCGTGTTTTGGTCTAACTCAGCTCGTCTGATACGAGAACCGGTAACTGTAATTTTTTCTATGCTTTCAAGTTGCTGGTCTGCTTTTTCAGGAGCTTCGTCTGCAGCTAACAGAGGAAGAGAGAAAACAGCTGCACCTGATAAGATAGAAGAGACTAATAAATGAATCTTTTTCTTTCTCATTATTGTTGTTCCAAATTATTATTGTTATTTATTATGATTTTGTTGTTAACAGCGACTTAATATACAGATGTATACTAGTAACTGTAATCTGACTGTAACAAATAAAATTCGGTTAAAAAAGAGCCTCTTGATGGTTTTGTCACAAATGTAAAGATTGTCTTTACATTTGTCCTCTGAGGGCCCCGTAAAATAAGGAACTTAAAAAGTGAGGTGAATTAATTTTTTGTAACTGGCTAAATAAAGACGAAATTTTTCTACGATTTTTTTTAGTAAACCGTTGTAAAGGATGCTGCCAAAGGCCTGTTGTACCTTAATTGGTAACACCAAGCCAATGATTATTAATGTCTTAAAATGGTGCGTGACCATCATAGTTACTTTCAGGCAGAGTCCATCTTTGTTTAGCTGCAGCCCCCAAGCCTGATTCAGAACTTGTTTCAAAAGCCGAATGTAGTTGAGAATGCTGCGGTATTCTTCCGCGATCACCATACAACCAAAGCACCATATTAGAACGCTCACCACTTGTTATAGGTTGGGCTGCGTGAGCAATATTGCCTTTGTGTAACATTGCCATACCAGGCTCAAAGGTTAGTCGGTTTACGTTGCCAGTCATTGGATCGTAAAAGTCCACTTCCGAACCTGTAAATTCTTCACCAGGCTTATTCATATTAATATTCAAGGTCGCCGCTGAAGCATCAGTATGAAGGCGCAATGACGTATCTACGCCAGCTTGATATTGAATTGAAAAACCAAATGTTTGAGTATCAAATCCAGTTACCTCCGGAAATAATAAACGTGCAATAGGGCGCATGTACTGATCCATGATTTCACGGTAAAACCTTTGGAATCCAGGCGCAGCAAGATAACCTTCCGAGCGCGGATCCAACATGGCACCGTGACGGTTTAAAACAATACCGTATGGCGGTCGTAATGGAATTTGTGCGTCAGCCACTTTTTCCAAGTATTCACGTAATGCAACTAGACCTTCTGGATCAAAAAACTGACATTGGTAAACACCTGGCGATACTTCTTCCCAAAGATCGTAAACCGCTGACTCTTTAGAAGGGTCTTGCCAAGCAGCCGCCACCGCTTCTCTCAGTTTGGGCGCAATAATGGCTTCGCCTAATTTTGATAGTTGTTCCTGATTAGTTTGTTCCCACTCGGCCCATGCGCCTTCAAAAAGAGCACGGTTGTTGTCCCAAAAATACTGAACCGACGGAGCTCGAACTAACATTTCTTCACGGCTTGGTCTGGCAAGCTCTTGTGCACGCTGTAATTGAGATTTAGACATAACGAGCTTAACTCCTGTGTAATTGATCATTCAAATAATGTGACGACAATTTATTACACCTCGTTATATTTATAAATGAGTGTTATAGCAAAACAGAATCAACTTTATATTGATAATGGTGCATGGTTTTAATATTCACTTTTAGCAGCTGTAAACAACCACTTTTGTATAACCACAGCTTTGGACGCTTAATTTTCAGCCGCATAATTTTGGCAATGGTCTCATATACATTGAGTTGTTTGTTTAAAAATAATACAAATGCCGTACATCTATAAAAACAATCTATAAAAACAGTCTGTGAATGCAGTCTAAGAATAATAAGGAATTAACATGCGAGACTTAGCAACTCGATTAGTTGCCTGCAGTTTACTATTTGTTAGTGTGATAGCGAATAATGCAGCGGCGAACAGTTTAGTAACCTCGAACTCCCTGGCAACAAGTGCGTTGGCAAGTACTTCAGCAACGGCGGCGCTAGCCACAGAAAAAGCAAATCCACGAGCGGACTTTATTCGTGCTAACTACACCAAGTATGAATATCAAATCCCAATGCGTGATGGCATTAAATTATTTACCTCGGTTTATATTCCAAACGACGACTCTCAGTCTTATCCAATGATGTTTCAACGCACGCCTTATCGCGTAGCGCCTTATGGCTCTGATAAGTATAAAAGGGCGTTAGGCCCAAGTGAGTCCTTTGAAAAAGACAAATTTATTTTTGTATTCCAAGATGTTCGCGGTAAGTACATGTCGGAAGGCGAATTTGTAAATATGCGTCCGCAAGATGCCTATAAACGAGGCAAAGGTGCCACTGATGACGCCACGGACACGTTTGACAGTATTGATTGGTTGGTGAAAAACATCCCGAACAATAACGGAAAAGTGGGAATGTGGGGAACGTCGTACCCTGGTTACTATACGTCGGTAGCTTCTATTAACAGTCATCCAGCGTTAAAGGCGATATCGCCACAAGCGCCAATTGCCGACTGGTTTTTTGATGACTTTCACCGAAATGGCGCCTTTGTAACGCCAATGGCGTTTATCTTTTTTGATAGCTTTGACCAAAAGCGAGAAAGCCCACAAGCGCATGGTGCGAAACGCATGGATTCAGTAACGCCAGACGGTTATCAATTTTTTAAAGAGTTAGGGCCACTTAGCAACGTTAATAAAAAGTACTTTAACGAAACGCGTCCGTTTTGGAATGAGTTAACTGAGCACCCTAATTACGACGACTACTGGAAAGCGCGCGATGTATTACAGCACTTAGGCAATACTAAACCAGCGACGTTAGTGGTGGGCGGTTGGTACGATACAGAAGATTTATATGGTCCGCTTTATACCTATCAAACGATGTCTGATAACAACAATAAAGATCATATTAAGCTAGTTATGGGGCCTTGGTATCACGGTCAGTGGAACAGTCGTTCTGGCGGTTCTAAGCTAGGCGAAGCCAACTTTGGTTTTGATACAAGTAAATGGTTTCAAGAGGAAATCCAGCTGCCATTTTTTAAAGAGCACTTAAAAGATAACGATAAGAACTCTAACAAGGGCAAAAACGCTAAGGCATCTAATATTGCGACTGCGACGATTTTTGAAACGGGCAGCAACCGCTGGAGAAAGTTTGATGTTTGGCCACCAAAAGAAGCTAAAGCACAAACACTATTTTTAAGCGGTAATGAATCTCTTAGTGCCACAAAAAATGACACGGGTGCCAGCGAGTACATTAGCGATCCTAATAAGCCAGTTCCTCATTCTGCAAAAATAAGCCGTGGTTGGGACCGCCCTTACATGGTTGAAGATCAGCGTTTTGCGGCGCGTCGCCCAGACGTTTTAGTATTTGAAACAGAAGTGCTTGATGATGACCTAACGTTAAGCGGTGCTATCGACCTAGATTTGTGGTTCTCAACAACGCAATCAGCCGCTGATATTGTGGTTAAGCTGGTGGATGTGAAACCGGGTAAAGACGAGACGAGTAATAGAGTTGATCGTGCAACGGGCAACCGTCATGAATTGGTTAGATGGGGCGTTATTCGTGGTCGTTTTAGAGACAGCATGAGCGATCCAAAGCCGTTTAAACCAAATACACCAACTCAGGTTAAGTTTGAACTATACGACGTGCTACACACCTTTAAACGCGGCCACAAACTGCAAATTCAAATACAAAGCAGCATGTTCCCGTTTATCGACATCAATCCTCAAAAATACGTAGACAACATTTTTGACGCCAAGGAAAGCGACTTTACTCGCGCATTCCATAAAATTTATCACACTAAAAAATACCCAAGTGCGATTAAGTTTAAAACATTGGATTAAAAACCTGCCGATGACAAGGTTTTGAATTAAACCTCTGGTCTTAAAAAACGCCGACATCTGATTATTTATGGGTGTCGGCTTTTTTATGCGAAATGCAGTAACTTTTGTCATAAGCAGCAATAACAAAAACAATATATTTATTAGTCATTTATTTTATTTGCCCTGTACAAAAAAACCTCACACGAAATTAGTATTTCTTCAATTTATAAACTAGGTTTTATTAATCGGTTTATTTTTGTACACAATCGTGTGAAAAATCATTAGGGAATGAAGTCATGGCAAATAAAGCTAAGTCTGGTAATAAAACGACAAAACACACCATAGAGCCCACCATTTCAGACACTACATTGTCAGAAGAGTCACCGGCTAAAAGCAAGGCGTTGGTTGAGAAAACGATAAGTGATTACAACTATTTTACCGAAGATGATTTAAATAAAATTCTGCAAAATTTAGATGTTTTGCGCGGACATGTATTGCCCAAGCCTATCACGGCTGAAAATGCAGAGCCGGTTGAACCTAACTTTCCATCGGTCTGTTTAATAGGACTTGGCCGCTGCGGTTCGAATATCGCCTTAGATGTTGCCACCTTAGTTCACAATGCTCGAGTGTTTTATCTTAATGATTTTCATGATGTTGAAGAAAAACACAAAGAAAAAAATCGTAAAGCCCTTAATTGGATCCAACGTAGTTTAAAGATTCAGCCAGACGAAGATTTGCAACCGGTTTTTCTTATTGAACCTTTGGTTATGTTAGGTGATTTAGATAAGGATATCCGAGGCCGAATTCAGTTTTCTGCTAAAAATGGCGGGATTAATTTTCTAAACGAATACAGTAAATTAAAGATCATGGACTTGTCGGAAGTGCATGCAGGAGGGGCGGGTAACGCGCCAATTCTTGGCCAATATCTGGCTAAAGTAATATTAAACAAAGAAACCGATAAATTCAGTAACGAAGACTGGAAGTTCATTCACTCATACCTTATTGATTCGTGTGGTATTAAAGCAAATCAATCGCGTCTGTATTTCTATATCTTTAGTGCTGGTGGAGGCACTGGCTCAGGAATGGCTTCGGAGTTTGGTCTAGCGCAACAGTATTCTTACATGAGTAAAACCTTCGACATTCGCACTGAGCAAGAGATGCAAGCGCATAACCAGTCGTTTGTGTTTGAGCCTATATTCACCAGTGGTATTTGTATTTTACCCAATATTACCCATCGTACCGCTGAAATGTCTGAAGCTCTTCATATTAATGCTGGCCGACTACTTTGCAAGTATTTGTCGGAAGAGTGGAATTTCTCTTACAGTATGGATAATGATGACAGCAATTCGGAGAGCATCAAAAAACGCATTCGCCCTTGGAATGCCATGATGCTGATTTCAAATGATATTATGCGCTACGCAGAAGAAACCGATGAAGCGAGTATTAACGACAATTACAGCGGTCAGTTTATCGATGTAAACGCAATGGAAAAGCACGCTAATCAGTATATTAGTCAGCAGATTTTTAATATCCTAACAGCTCAAGCAGTAACTACTGACTACGATGAAAACTACTTTAGACGCGCGGGAATAGACATTGGTGAAACTATTCGTTTAGATGCCAACGATCTATTTATGAGCCTTGCAGGACCTATTGCTGTGGCCTACGCAGAGTCCGTTGTGAAGGTGCGCGATGCTAGTGACTCAAGACTTGGTATTCTTGATAGGAATAAAGAAGAATTAGACATCGATGACTTGTTTTTCCGTTCTATTGATTTACCGCATTTTAATAAAGACACTACAGCCATTGAAGGCATTAGCCTTTTACCAGTTGAGTCGAAGCGTTACCGTGCAGCGCTTAAAAAATATAAAGAAAGTGGTTATGACGCAAGCCACCTAAGAGATTTACACTTCTTTAAAAATTGCTCGTCGGTGGTTTCAATTGTATCGCTTCCAAAGGATTACAAACTGTCGTACATGGATCTCAATAAGCTTAAGCATCACCTCAATAGTTTATTCCCTAACACCACACTTAAGCGATTTGCGCTGGTTATAGGCGCGTCGGCTAATTTGTCGCTTACTACCTTAGTGGCCAAAAGCCCATGTTTAAGCGATGACTTTTTAACGTTAATTGTGTCGTATATAAAACGTTGTTTTGCCAAAGAAAGCTACGGATTTGATGATACTTTAGACAAAGCGATTGTAGAGTTTATTAAAGCGCCTGAGTTTGATGAGGCTAAACTAGAAAGCATGTTAGAAGAGTTTGAAAACCCAGCTAAAATTCTAGATACCAACTGGTTTGCTATCAAACCTATGTACGAGAAAAAGTATCGCGAGCTAATTCACGACGAAAGCAAATTTACATCAATAAACGATATTCGATTGAGCATTTCTAGTGTCAAACAGGCGATATACTACCTACGTAAAATCTATCGCCACCGTATAGGAAAAACCAACGTTATTTCACTATACAACAACGTATCTATGTCCGATGAACAGCCAGTTGAGAAAAAAGGGAAACCTAAGAAGTCGTAGGCTAGTTTAGTGGACGTGTATTAGATAGTAATAGGCTTGATAGCCGCTGGTCCCAAAAAAATGAAAGGTCCCATTAAGATTAAAGCTTAGTGGGACCTTTTTGTTATTCGATGTTTTGGATCTGTTCCCTCATCTGCTCAATTAGTACCTTCAATTCTACGGCTGCATTAGTGACATCCGCATTGATGGATTTTGAGGCGAGGGTGTTTGCTTCGCGATTAAATTCTTGCATCATAAAGTCTAAACGTCGGCCACAGGCGCCGCCTTTTTTCATGATTTTTTGAGTTTCGCTAACGTGCGACTTTAAGCGGTCTAGTTCTTCCGCTACGTCGGTTTTTTGGGCAAGGAAAATAAGTTCTTGTTCTAGGCGAGCTTCATCAATATCTACTTTTGCATCGGCTAGTTTGTTTTGAAGACGTTCTTTTTGCCATTCCATAATGGCGGGCATGTGTTGTTCAACAATAGCGGCTTGCTCAAGAATGTTTTCTAAGCGGGTATCAATCATGACTTTAAGGTTAGCACCTTCGCTGCCTCGAGCTTCGATGAAGTCTTTTACTAGACCGTCAAAACCGGCAAGTATTTGTTTTTGAACTTCGTTCATGTCGGTTTCTTCAGCTTCCATCACGCCTGGCCACTTAAGAATATCTAGAGGGTTTAATTGACCATTTGATGATTCAGCGAGTACCCAGTTTGCGCTTTCAATAAGCTGCTTGGCTAAGGTTTCATTTACCGTTAGTTGGCCAACTGATGAAGCATTAGCTGTGTATTTTAGAAAGACTTCAACTTTACCGCGTTGCAACTTTTTGCGAAGGCGTTCACGTAATACAGCTTCTAACGAACGAAATTGCTCAGGAAGACGAATATAGGTTTCTAAATAACGTTGGTTAACAGATCGGACCTCCCAAACTGCGGTGCCCCAATCCCCTTTAATCTCTTGTCTGGCGTACGCCGTCATACTTTGAATCACAGAACCGTCCTAAATTTTAATTTGATATCAATGTGTCATTAGTATAAACAGTAGTTAAGGGTTCTCACACAATTTTTTAAATTAGTTGAATTGTAAAGTGAACGCTGGAGGTATTGTCATTAATAAACATGTAGTCACATTTCTATTAAAAGGACTATGTTTGGCGGTAGGGCTGTTTAGCAACACGCCTGATATCCAAAGTGAGTCGTATTTACTTAGTGATTCACATTTACAGAATGAGTCCTCGGCCAACTCGTTAACGGAAGCATCAACGTCGGCTTGTCCTGTTCCTAAAAAGCTAACGTTTTCTTCTCTTCGACACCCTCAAATTCAATCTGAAATACAGCCACTCCTTGAACGCGTTTATGCAAAGTTAGGCATTGAGCTGGAGTTTGTTGTGACAACGTCTTATCGAGACTTAATGCTGGTAGCCAATAACCAATTAATGGGCAGTGCGGCTTTTGCAGACGATATAATCAGTACTATGCCAGGCATTTTAGCGGTGGAGCCGCCATTGCGGAATATGTCTTATGTGCTGTTGTGCCACAAGGACTTAGCTTGTGATGAAGGCATCTTTGACGCACAGCCTCAAAATTCAATAGCCGCTTCAAATGCGATGAGTAAAACAATCTTAACTAGATTTCCACAGTTGAGTCCAAAACAAATGGTGTCAACTCGAGAAGTAATTGGTGTTTTAAGAATGCTGGAAGAAAATAGGGTGGATTACGGCATTTATCCTATTTCCGACAGGCACAATGGAGGTTTGTTAGAACTCCCTCAAAACTTAAATTACTCTATTCTCTACGACTTAAAAAGTTTTCACGTAATAAGCAGGCAAATATCTTGTCTGTTGCCTAAAATAGAAGTCGCGCTGCGTGAAGAATTAAGCAAATTAAAGTAAATACTTAAATTTGTCGCTTTTTTAGACAAAAAAGGTCGCAATTGTTTGAAAAAAAGCGTATGATTCGCGCCCTTTTGAATTCCCCCACAGACAGGCTAAGCTCAATTGAACACGTTGCAACTAGGTTGCAGGCGTAAATGGTAATTGAGTGATGATGGACTACGCGTGAAGTTGGGGTAGAGATGTGAGTAAAAAAATGACAGAAAATGTAACCCCAAAGTTTGTTGACTTAGGTTTATCCCCAGCAGTTTTAGAAGCCGTTCAACACGTAGGTTATGAAACCCCTTCACCAATCCAAGCCGAATGTATTCCGCATATTTTAAATGGTCACGATATCTTAGGTATCGCACAAACAGGTACTGGTAAAACAGCCGCGTTTGCATTACCAACATTATGCCACTTGGACCCAAAAATCAATTCACCGCAAATTTTGGTTTTAGCGCCAACTCGTGAATTAGCAATCCAGGTTGCAGAAGCGTTTACCACTTATGCTGAAAAGCTAGATGGTTTCCACGTATTACCTATTTATGGTGGTCAAGACTTCCGTACTCAGCTTCGTGCTCTTAAACGTGGTGTTCACGTTATTGTTGGTACACCAGGCCGTGTTATGGACCATATGCGTCGTGAAACTTTAGACCTGTCTAACTTAAAAACGATTGTTTTAGATGAAGCTGACGAAATGTTACGCATGGGCTTCATCGATGATGTTGAGTGGATCATGGAACACGTTCCAGATGCAGCGCAAATTGCGTTATTCTCAGCAACAATGCCAGCGCCAATCTTAAAAGTGACGCAAAAGTATCTTAAAGATCCTAAAGAAGTTCGCATTAAGCCTAAATCTGCGAGCCACTCAAACATTACTCAGCAGTACTGGATTGTTAATAACAACCAGAAGCTAGACGTATTAACTCGTTTATTAGAGTTAACTGAGTTTGATGGCATGATCATCTTTACTAAGACACGTCAAAGCACGTCTGAGCTAGCGGACAAATTATCTGCACGCGGTCATGCTGCGGCAGCGCTTAACGGTGACATGAACCAATCACACCGTGAACAGTGTATTGAATCACTTAAGTCTGGTCGTTTAGATATCATTATTGCAACAGACGTTGCGGCACGTGGTATTGACGTTGAGCGCGTAAGCCACGTAATCAACTATGACTTACCATATGACGTTGAGTCTTATGTTCACCGTGTTGGTCGTACAGGTCGTGCGGGTCGTAAAGGTAATGCAATCTTGTTTGCAACGCCACGCGAGCGCCGTTTACTTAAAACGATTGAACGTGAAACTAAACAAACAATTTTACCTTATGAGCCACCTTCAAATGAAGAAGTAACTGCATTACGCGTTGCTGCATTCAAAGAGAAAATGGCTGACATAATTGCAGGTCAAGACTTAGACTTCTTTAACAAGCTAGTTGTTGAATTTGCTGAAGAATCTAATCAAGAACTAACTGCTGTTGCAGCTGCGTTAGCAATGATGGCTCAATCTGAAGCGCCATTAATTGTAACTGGCCGTGGTATGCCGGGTAATAACAAGTTCGACGATAGCCGTGGCGGACGTGACAGAGATCGTGGCGAAGGCCGTGGTCGTGATAGAGAACGTGGCGGACGCGGTGAAGGTCGTGAACGTGGTGGTCGTGGTGATCGTGATCCTGGTGTTAAAATGCAAGCGTACCGCATCGAAGTTGGTCGTGAGCATGGTGCATCTCCACGTGATATCGTTGGTGCAATTGCAAATGAAGCTAACTTGAGCTCTAAGTTCATTGGTAACATTAAGCTTATGCCTGGTTTCTCAGTAGTTGAACTACCTGCTGATATGCCTGCTGAAACTCAACAGAAGTTAAAGCAAACTAAAATCCGTAACCAAGTTTTAGACATCAAAGTTGACCCACGTGGCGGTGAAGGTGTTGGCGGTCGTGACGAAGGTCGTGGTCGTGGAGAGCGTGGTGGACGCGGTCGTGATGATCGTGGTGGACGTGGCGGTGAAGGCCGTGGACGCGGTGGCGAAGGTCGCGGACGTGGTGCTGAAGGCCGTGGTCGTGGTGGCGAAGGTCATCGTGGTCGTCGTACAGAGAACAAACCTCGCGACTAATCACAGCGTTTAAACATTAACTATCAAAGCAGCTTTCGGGCTGCTTTGTAGTAATTACTTTTAGATGTTTCTATTTTAGTTTTTTCAAATAGAATACACTCAATAAATCCAAGCTAATCAGATTCTTATTAAGGTTTTATCTATGCGTCCAAGTGGAAGAACAACAGCCCAAATTCGTCCTGTTACAATTACTCGTAACTTTACAGCGTATGCTGAAGGGTCTGTGTTAATTGAAGTTGGTGATACTAAAGTTTTATGTAATGCGACAGTGGAAACTGGCGTTCCTCGTTTCATGAAAGGTCAAGGTAAAGGCTGGGTAACGGCAGAATACGGCATGTTACCGCGCTCAACGCATACTCGTAACCAACGTGAAGCAGCAAAAGGTAAGCAATCAGGTAGAACATTAGAAATCTCTCGTTTGATTGCTCGTTCTTTAAGAGCGGCACTTGACCTGTCTGCACTAGGTGAAAATACAATTACTGTTGATTGTGATGTTATTCAAGCAGATGGTGGTACTCGTACTGCGTCTATTACCGGTGCTTGTGTTGCGTTAGTTGACGCCATTAACTACATGCGTAAAGAAAACATCATTAAAACAAACCCGCTTAAGCACATGATTGCCGCTATTTCGGTTGGTGTTTACAAAGGTACACCAATTGCTGATTTAGAGTATTTAGAAGACTCTGAAGCTGAAACAGACATGAACGTTATTATGACTGAAGATGGTCGTTTAATTGAAGTTCAAGGTACGGCTGAAGAAGCGCCATTCACCTTTGACGAGATGAATGAAATGATGAGCCTGGCGAAAAATGCCATTGGCGAGTTAGTGGACGAACAGAAAAAAGCATTGGCGTAAGTTACTGTAGCAACATCTCATGTTGTACGTTTGATAAAGTCGCCGTTTGAATAAAATGTGCGACTTTTCTGTATCTGAATTAGAATTTACAGAGTAGCGCTTATGACTATTTTCATGAGCATTAAGTAGGAGAATGAAGTGAAAGATTATCAAAAAGAGTTTATTGAATTTGCATTAGAGAAGCAGGTTTTAAAGTTTGGTGAATTCACCCTAAAGTCGGGTCGTACTAGTCCTTACTTTTTTAATGCAGGTTTGTTTAATACTGGCCGTGACTTAGCTCGCTTAGGGCGTTTTTATGCCGCTGCGTTGGTTGACTCTGGCATTTCCTACGATGTTTTATTTGGCCCAGCATACAAAGGCATTCCAATTGCGACCACTACAGCGGTTGCGCTTGCTGATCATCACGATCACGACACGCCATATTGCTTTAATCGCAAAGAAGCGAAAAAGCACGGTGAAGGCGGCAGCTTAGTAGGCGCTGAGCTAAAAGGTAATATCATGTTAGTGGATGACGTTATCACTGCTGGTACTGCGATTAGAGAGTCGATGACTATTATTGAACAAGCTGGCGCTGCGTTATCAGGTGTTTTAATTGCACTTGACCGTCAAGAAAAAGGCAAAGCTGAGTTATCAGCAATTCAAGAAGTAGAACGTGACTTGGTACCAAAGTGATTTCAATTGTGACATTGTCTGACGTAGTGAGTTTTCTACAAGACAGCGAAACGTTTGCTGAATATTTACCAAGCGTACAAGCATATCGCGCAAAATATGGAATTTAATGACGTTTTAACTGTCTTGTAAAAGGTGTTGAACAATTAATTCGCAGGGGGCGTAATGAGAACGTTATATCCGGAAATTAAAACGAACCAAACTTACATGTTAGATGTGGGTGACGGGCATCAAATTTACGTTGAAGAGTCTGGCAACCCAGATGGAATTCCTGTTATACACTGTCATGGCGGCCCAGGTGGTGGCAGTTTCGCCTGCTCAACGACGATACTATGATCCTGAAAAATATAGGATCATTTTATTTGATCAACGAGGCTGCGGACAGTCAAAACCTAACTGCGCTGATGACATTACGGCAACCTGGAACAATACTACTTCGCACTTACTTAAAGACATGGAAACGATTCGTGAGAAGCTAGGCGTTAAACGTTGGGTTGTCACGGGTGGTTCTTGGGGCACAACGGTGGCATTGTTGTACGCCATAAGAAATGCCGCTGTGGTAGAAGCCATTATTTTACGCGGTGTATTTTTAGCGCGACAGCAAGACATTGACTGGTTGTTTAATCCTAATACTGGCGCAAGCCAAATCTTCCCAGAGTATTACGCTAAGTTTGTCCAAGGCGTGCCTACCGAATCAACCGCTGAAATTCTTGAGCATTATCAAGAAAAGCTAATGGGTGACAATGATTTTGAACAGTTAGCGGCAGCGAAAAAGTTTGGGGCGTGGGAAGCCAAAATGGTCCAGCTTAATTACCATCTTGATCATTACAAAGGCAGTCATCGTGAGTTGCTGACGATGGCGATTTTGTACAGCCACTACTTTACCAATCACAGCTTTATTTATGAGTCGGAAATATTAAGTGAGATATCTGCAATAAAAGCTATTCCTGGTTACATCATACATGGTAGGAACGATGTGGTTTGCAAACCAGAAGGTGCCTATACATTAAGTACGGCTTGGCCAGCGAGTATTTTAGAAATGGTGCCAGCTGCGGGTCATGCCTCGTCGGAGCCGGGTATTATTGATGGCTTGGTGAGAGCTAGCAAAAAAGTTGCTGATTTTATTAACGAAAAAAAGAAGTAAGGTAGTACATGATAGGTCTGATCCAAAGAGTAAAGCAGGCAAGTGTTGATATTGACGGAAGTACGGTAGGTGCTATTGATACAGGCTTGTTGGTTTTATTAGGCGTTGAGCAAGAAGACAATGAACAAAAAGCTAAAAAGCTAGCAGAGCGAATTAGCAAGTACCGTATTTTTAATGATGAAAACGGCAAGATGAATTTAAACGTGCAGCAAGCGGAAGGTTCTTTGCTTGTTGTTTCACAATTTACGCTTGTAGCTGATACTAAGTCTGGTAATCGACCTGGTTTCTCTCGCGGTGCCTCGCCAGAGCAGGGCAAAGCACTATACGAGTATTTTGTTGAGTGTTGTAAGTCGTTAGGCTTAACCGTTGAAACGGGTCAGTTTGGTGCCGACATGCAAGTGTCATTAGTGAATGATGGCCCAGTAACTTTTTCTTTGAGTGTTTAAGCGAATTTGAGTTTAGCTTGCCAGAATTACAGAATTACAGAATTACAGAATTACAGAATTACAGAATTACAAATACAAAAATAATAATTAAAACAAAAGGAAGCAGTGCAATGTGGTTATTAAAAGGGTTAACAATTCTAATTGGTGGATTGGCGCTAGCCATGAGTGGTTATTTATATCAGGTGATTGATCAAACTAGCTTTTTTAACGAAGTTGTGGAAATTCCTGCGGATCAAATTTGGATGTATCACTTAGTGGCTGCAGTTGTCATCGTTTGGTTGGTGATCAGTTTGTTTATGAAGTTGTTGCCACCGCTTTTAATCGTTGGTTTGTTAATTGTAGCCGTGGGCAGTGAAGGTATGTTCTTAGGACTTAACTTTAACGGCACTATTGTTGAGCAGTCTGAGTTTATGGAAAACTTAGAAAACAAAGCCGAAGAGCTATTAGAAAAGGCAGAAGACTTACTCGACAACTAATGGCTAATAACTAACAGCTAATAACTAACACTGGGCCGCTCAGTATCAAATTGACTTGGCGAGGTTGTGTATTTCAATCTCGTCAGGAAAGTTAAACGTTTCTATATGTTCCATTAAAGCACCTTGCAGTTCAGGGCTTTTATAAGCCAACAAAATGTGATTTTTCATACCAGGCACGGCAAAGAGTTTTGATTTAGTATCAAAGCACTCATTAACCGTTTCAACCAATGATGTAAGTATTTCAGGCTCTGAACGCAAACAGTTGAAAACTAGCCAACCATCCTGTTTAGTTATTTTATAGCAGTCTAAAAAGAATTCAGCGCTAAAAACTTTAGTTGGTGACTCAGCGCCATGAAATAAATCAACCACAACCCAGTCATACTGCAGTTTGTCATTCACAGCTTGAGCTATAAACTCAAATGCGTCGGCCTTGATAATATTAAGATTATCGCCGCCTGGCATGTAGTTTTTAACGGTATCAATTACGTCTTGGTCGTATTCAATACTGGTGAACTCTACGGACGCTTGGGTTTGTGCAATATAACGCTGAACCGATTGACCACCGCCACCTAGTTCTAAAACACTTGATGGTATTTTATGGTGATTGTAGGGTAAGAACATGGCTAAAATATGAGGTAGAACTGGACGGTAGGGCGCTTTATTTTGGCAGGCACTTTGTATTACGCCATTTATTTCCATCCAAATATGGTGTTGATTTTGCAAGACTTCTATTCTTAATTCAGTAGACTGATAAAAATAAACCTGTTGGTTGGCTTCTGAGCTAAACTGAAATTGCGCAACATCCATAATGTTTTTATTCTCTAATATTAAGCAAGTTAGGTGTAGAACGACAGCATAACAATAACTAGTCGTGGCGCAATAGTGAAATATTTTAGGGGAGATAATTATGTATCAAGTTGTTGCACCACAAACCGAAGCAGACTGGGAACAATATTACGAAATTCGTTGGCAGATCTTGCGTGCGCCTCTGCAGCAGCCCCGTGGTTCAGAAAAAGATGAATACGAGCAACATGCTTGGCATCGCATGGTAAAAGACGACACTGGTAAAGTGGTTGGCGTTGCTAGGTTACATTTGGTAAACAATGAAGAAAGCCAAATTCGTTACATGGCGGTTATTGAAGATCATCGTCGAAAAGGCTTAGCGACTATGATGCTTGAGTCGTTAGAGGCCATTGCGCGGCAAGAAGGCGTTGATCGCGTTATTTTAAATGCGAGAACCTCCGCAACTAATTTTTATGAAAACCTAGGTTATCAAGTCACGGGTGATGCCCCTGAGATTTTTGGTGCTATTCCACATGTTCAAATGTGTAAACCGCTTGATAAAGTTGAAGTGATTATTCGTCATCCTCAGTGGTGTGTTGATTTACAGAATATTTGGCATCAACAAATTCCAATAACTCAGCTAATGGGTATTCGTGTATATCAATATACTGGCGAAACCTTTGAAACTCGAGCTGCGTTAAATCCAAATATGAACTTACACGGTACTATGTTCGCTGGTAGCATTTATTCACTAGCAACGCTAACAGGCTGGGGATTGGTTCATTTACGAATGAAAGAGAGCGATATAGAGGGCGACATCGTATTGGCCGATGCGAATGTGCATTACCACAAGCCGGTTACTGAGTTACCTCGCTGTATTGCGCATTTTGAGCATTTGGAAGGCGATTTTGAACCATTAAAAAGCAGTAAAAAAGCCAGAATTAGTGTGCAAGTGGATGTGATGGATGACCAAGCAAAAGTAGCTCAGTTTAGCGGTGAGTATGTTGTGATCCCAAAAAAGAAGAAAAAGTAATATGAAACAAAGAGTCGGCATCATTGGTGGTGGTTTTATAGGTAACGCATTAGCGCAAAGCCTAAATAAAGATAAATATGATGTTACGTTGTCATATCGCTCAAACAAGCCGGAATTAGCAATTTTGGATGTTAATTATGAGTTTTGTGATGTGAACAGAGACTCCGTTACTGGAGGAGAAGCTTTATTTCAGGTTGATTCGCTAATAGTTTGCATTCCCCCTGGTTTTAAAAAAGATATGGGTGATTCTTATACACCTCGTATAAAAACTATTATTAATAAGGCCCAAAATAGCAAGGTAAAGCAGGTTGTTTTCACAAGTTCTATAGGAATTTATTCTAAAGCAGGCATTAATGACGAAAATACTGAACTGGATTTTTCGGTCAATAAGGTGAAAGTCTTATATGACGCGGAACAAGAGGTATTAAATAGCAGGTTACAATATAAACAGGTGCTAAGATTAGGTGGTTTGATAGGCGGTAGTCGCCAGCCGGGTAATTTTAGAGTTGTGATAACGGAAGAAAACGCCAATGAGCCGGTGAATATGGTTATGCAGGAAGATGTGGCTGAAGCCATTATTGCGGTAATAGATGATGCATTTTCCCAAACGTCGTCTCAGGCAAAACATCAAGCCCTTTATAACCTTGTTGCGCCGCATCATCCAAACAAGCAAAGCTTTTATCGATATGCCAGACAACAAGCTGACACGTTAACAACCACTGAGATTATCGGGAACCCAATCACGACAGAAGGACGTTTGGTAAAAGGTGACTTGATAACTCAAAAGCTAAACTTTAGTTATCAACACGATAACTTTTTTGAGTCATTTACCACTAACGTTGTTTAGCGAGATATTTGTCTAATTGATTCGCAAATTGTTGTTTGTCTTTGTCGCCATATTTAGCTTGGCCACCTGACTGCACACCACTTGCTCGCATGGTATCCATAAAGTCACGAATGTTTAATCGCTGCTTTATGTTAGCAGGAGTATATAACTCACCTCGTGGATTTAATGCGATGGCTTTTTTGTCTATCACTTCCGACGCTAAAGGGATATCTGCGGTAATCACTAAGTCACCTTCTTTGGCTTGCTCAACAATATAGTTGTCGGCAACATCAAATCCAGAGCTGACTTGCATGCTTTTAATAACCAACGACGGCGGCGTGGCAATGTATTGATTAGCGACCAATATAAGTTCAGTTTTGGTTCGTTCAGCGGCTTTAAATAAAATCTCTTTTACTGGCACTGGACAGGCGTCTGCATCTACCCAAATTGTCATATATTTGTCTCATTTTTTGTGGAGTGTGCAGTGTATTCTATAACTTCAAAGCTTGCAAAAGAGAGCGTGCTAATAAATGATGGAATCAATTGGCGGGAGTTAGGCATGAAATTATCTAAAATCATTCTTCAATCGGTATGGCTATTTGCCCTGCTTAGCTCATATAATTGTCATGCGTTGGTCAATCCATCAAAAGACATCAAGGATTCTATGCTCGATTTAAAGCGTGAAGCAACATTTACTCAGTTCATTAAGTCTACCATTAACCCTTTTTGGGAAAGCTATGCTGTACCTGGTCGTTTTGTTAACCGCCAAGGATTAACAATTCATTTTGTTGAAGTGGGCAATGAACATGCCGAGCACACTATTGTTATTTCGCCTGGTCGTGTTGAGGGTTATTTAAAATATAAAGAGCTGGCGTTTGATTTAGTAGAACAGGGTTATCGAGTATTTATTATTGACCATCAAGGGCAAGGTTTGTCATCACGATTATTGGTGAATCGCCACAAAGGTCACGTTAAGCACTTTGATGACTACGCTAGCGACTTTAATCAATTTATGACTGAAATTGTAGAGCCAAAAGTGGTGGGCAGCGTGTCTATTGTCGCGCATTCAATGGGCTCTGCTATTGCATTACGTTATTTACAAACACATCAACACAAAGTAAATAAAACGGTGTTTTCATCACCTATGTGGGGTTTACCGACTGGACCTATCCCTGCCCAGGTTTTAAAACCTGTGGTTAAGTCTGCCGCTTGGTTAGTGGAGTTAGTTCAACCGCAAACGCCATATTTTGTAGGAAGTATGGATTATGAGTCGGTGCCATTCGCCACAAATTCCCTTACTCACTCAGAACCTCGATATCAGTACTTTAGAGAGACCTACGAGCAAAACCCAGATCTGAAACTTGGCGGCATTACTTATAGTTGGGTGGTAGCCTCGATTAATGCGTTGGATAAAGCGTATGCGCAATTAGACCGCGTTCGCATACCTGTTATGGTGTTTCAAGCTAGTGAAGATGGCGTTATTGATAACGAAGCGCAGAACAAGTTTTGTCAGCGACTTAAAGATGTGGGCAACGAGTGTGAAACGGGTCAGCCAATTGTATTTGACGGCGCACGTCACGAAATCTTTATAGAACGAGACGCCATCAGAGCCAAAGCCATCAAGCAGATGTTAGCCTTTATAAAAAGCTAAAAGCTAAAAGCTAAAAGCTAAAAGCTAAACTCAAACAGGCAAAGCACCTGAGATATTAGTACAAGTGCTTTGCTTCACGAAACATGACCCAAGATGCAATAACATACTTGTCATCTGAGATTGGGGTAAGCCCTCGGTGAGTGTGCGTAAAATCGCATGGCGCCAATACTAAGCTACCGGCTTTTGGGGTTATTTTAGCTTGCTGGTAAAAAATTCTGTTTCTCCACCTTCGTCAATATCATTCAAATAAAACAAGATTAACAAGCTACGTCGTAACGAACGCTGAGTGGTGTCTGTTGGATGTGGGAAATGCTCTGAATGCCAATGAGGGTACCCACCTTCTTGTTTTTTATATTTCTGTATATTAAGAATGTCTAATTCATAAATTCGAGATGCAATTTGGCCAATTTGCTCGTCGGACATGTTGTTTATATTGTCGTGGCTTAACGTGGTTATTTTTCCAGAGGCTGGGTCTTGCATTGAAGTTGATAACGCCCCGGTGAGCAGCATTGGGTGCATTCGAGCATATTGCACTAGCGCATTTAGCAACACTTGAGACAACTCATTTTGAGTGTTTTGCCAAGTTGGGTGATTATTGATGGTTAAGTCTAAACTATTCTTTTTAGTGGTATCAACGCCGTTGCCCGTTCGACCCGGATGTTTGTTTTGGTCAGACTCGAATTGTTGAATTATGTTTGTGCATTGCGCTGGGCTTAATGCTTTTTTAAATTCTAAAATGAACTGACTCATACCACTGCCTTTTATTGTTTTTATGTGACTAAGGCACGCAATGTGGCATGTTCTAACATATAATGTCAAAAATTAGGGCTTTACGCCGTTTAGATAACCATATTTTGTGAAGAGAGCTGTATGCTTAACATCGTTTTGTTCCAACCAGAAATACCCCCAAATACTGGCAATATTGTGCGCTTATGTGCCAATAGCGGGTTTCAACTTCATTTAATTGAACCACTTGGGTTTGATTTAGATGAGAAAAAAGTTCGTAGGGCCGGTTTGGATTACCACGAATTCACCAAAGTAAAACGTTACCCAAATTTCCAAGCTTATGTAGACGCTAACCCAGATAGTCACTTATATGCCTGCACCACAAAAGGGTCTGGATACCACAGCGACGTTAGCTATAAGGCTGGCGATAGTTTAGTTTTTGGGCCTGAGACTCGAGGTTTACCAGACGATGTTTTGCAAATCATTGGTAAAAATAATTGGGTTAAAATTCCAATGCAACCAGATAGTCGCAGTATGAATTTGTCGAATGCGGTTTCTGTTTTTGTATATGAATCTTGGCGTCAGCTGGGGTATGAAGGCTCTAAATAGTTAAAAATTAACAAACTATTACAATTTACTCATAACATAAGTTGGCACTTTACTGACCTCCATCTATGCTTAATTAACGGTGTATTTGGCAAACGTACAGGATAGGTGCCTTGCAGTTTATAACTTCTCTTTCTTGTCTACTCTTTTCGTGGTCATTTATCGCGATAGGTGTTGAATTTGTTGCTCCAGTTTTAAAGGAACGGCCTGTTGTCGAACCTGAAGAAACGCTAAATATCCTTATAAACCACGATACTATTATGATGATCATTACGCTGTTTTGTGCGGCAGTTTTCATCATGGTCATGTACGGACGCTGGTTAAAAGTCAAACTTGCCTTTCAAGCAACCACTAAACAATCATTTATAGATTCCTTGCTAGCCAATACTCGAGAAGCCATTTGGATTGCTGACAAAGACCGTGAAATCGAAAAAATTAATACGGCTTACTCGGATCTCTTTGGATTAGAAGAGGATGAAATTGTAGGTAAATGTTTTAAAGTTTATAACGATGAAGGTCGTAACTACGAAGTCGAAAATATTATTTGGCAAGAAGTTGTTAAAACTGGATTCTGGCATGGTGAGCTTTGGACCTACAATAAAGATAACCAACGAATATCTATAGATATGTCTGTGACTCGGGTTGCCACATCGCAAAAAGTGACGGGCCAAGTGGAAGTTAAATATGTTGGCATGATGTTCGATGTTACAGACCGTAAACATAACGAACAAGCGCTGCACCAGTTAGCGACACGAGACCAACTGACAGACTTACCCAATAGAACCTTGTTCATTGAATACATTAAACATTCTATATCAACTATACAGCCATCGTTACCGCACATAGCGGTAGCTTTTATAGACATAGACAACTTTAAAAAAGTAAATTCGAGTATAGGCTTACTTGAAGGCGATGAAATTATTTCTATGGTGGCCGTTCGATTAGAAAAGCAGCTGGATAGCAGTATTTCAATCGCTCGTTTAGGCGGTGATGAATTTGCTTTATTGGTGCCAAACGTGTTGTGTGGCAGTAATCCAATCGTTTATATCGAAAAAGTTATTCTCGATGTTCAGCTATGTTTTAAACAAACCTTTCGAATTGCAGACCAAGAAGTTAACTTAACTACTAGCATCGGTGTTGCTATTTACCCAACACACGGCACCAAAGCGGATGCACTAATGCGCTGCGCTGACACTGCGCTAAACAGAGTGAAAATAAGCGGCCGAAATGACGCGTTGATTTTTGATCACGTTATGGATGATATTACGTCGGACGATTTAAATATAGAAAGTGAACTAGTGGGCGCTTTAAATAACAATGAACTTTCAATTCATTATCAACCTTTATTTCACTCTAAAGAGGAACGCATATATGGTTTTGAAGCACTGGTTAGATGGAATAGTAAAACGAGAGGCTTAGTACCTCCTGGTCATTTTATTGAAATTGCAGAGCAAAATGGATTGATTCGACAGGTTGATTTTTTTGTTTTAAAAGAGGCATTCTCGGCAGCTCAACGTTGGTACGATAAAGGCTTAATGCGTGGCCGTATTGCCGTAAATATTTCTTCGGTTAATTTTCAGCAGGCTGAATTTGTGTGTCAAATTAAAGAGTTGGTTGCCAGTATAAATGGTAATTGTAAGCTTATTGAGCTGGAGCTAACAGAAACGGCCATGATGATTGACGCACCAACAGTGGCAAAAAACATATCTATATTAAAAAGCATGGGCTTTACTATTGCTTTGGACGACTTTGGCACTGGTTTTAGTTCGTTAGGGCACTTAAAACAATTTGATATTGATAAAGTTAAAATTGACCGGTCCTTTATCCATGAAATTGAGTTTAATGAGCAAGATAGGAATATCACTTCTGTGATTATTCAACTGGCCGGCCACTTAAATATTGACGTGGTAGGTGAGGGGGTTGAAAACGAACAGCAAGCTTATCTGTTGCATGTTATGGGGTGCCATCACTTGCAGGGTTATTTATTTAGCCGTCCGCTTCCTGAGCCGCAATTAATGGAGTATCTAAAAGAATTACCTAAAACATTGCCGAATGTTTCGCAGCGCATGAATATTGGAAGGTAGATAAAATGGATGTTGTGGCATTACTGAATATTTTTTTAGGTATTAATGTTGTAGTCGCCTTTATGGTTTTAGCGCTTATCCTTTGCTTAAAAAAACACGAGTATTGGCTTGGTTTTGCATCAAATTTACTTGCGGCTTTTTATTGTTATAACGCCATTACTGGTGTTTATCAAAACGTTGACCTTTCAATTTATTTAGCTTCTTCTCTTGCCGCTGTGTTGTTTTGCGTCCCACTTATTTGGAAAGACATGTTGTTTAACATTGTCGATCATAGCTACCAATGGGGCTTTTTGATTGTCATTGTCAGTTTGTTATTACTAAATCACTTGCTACTAAATCAACTCTTAATCTATTTGTTAATGCCGGTTTTTGTTTCAACATTAATATTATTTAGAAGCATATACCAACATGGCGCATTAGTGGCAAAGCTTGATGATATGGCAGGCAAACTTGATTCCGCAAATGTGAAAAATGGCTTTGATGTGTCTACGGGCCTACCTAATAAAACGGGGTTTTCTCAACAAGTAGAAAAATGGTTATATCAAAATTCTAGTGAATCATTAGACATTATTGCTTTTAAGTTCACTCGGTTTGCTGAGTTAAACCGATTGATAGGTCACAATCATGCCGATATTGTAAAACTACAACTTATTAGTCGCTTGAAGAAAAAATTAGAAAAAGTTGCGGAAATTGTCACGTTAACAAATGAACCGCTTAGTACAGTTTTTGCTAGTGCTGGTGGCGTCGACTTTTTAATGGCGATAAAAAAAGACACGAATGTTTATGCCACTGAGCATATTATTGATTTGTTATCGAACAGCATTAGCGAGCCAATTGTAGTGGACGCTACCGCCGTGGATATTGGCGTTGATTTTGGTGTTTCTTCCTATCCAGAGCAAGGTCATGCCATTGAAAGTTTGATTGAAAATGCGTTTTTAGCATTGGAACAGCCTGATAAACAAAGTCACTCTATTTACTTTGATAACAGTCAAACCGCAAAGTTGCTGGCAAAAAAATCAATTATTAGTCAGCTCAAAAACGATTTAAATACAGATAGGTTTGTGGTTTATGTTCACCCTCAAATAGACCTTAAGTCTAAAAAGGTATTAGGCGGCGAATTGTTGGTTCGTTGGAACCGTGAAGGCGAAGGTATTGTTAGCGCAAGAGAGTTTATAGAGCTTGCAGAGCAATCGGGCATTATTTACCAATTGAATATGTGGACCATAGAAAAGGCGATTCAAGCATTAGCGATTTTGAAATCTAATGACTCACCACAAACGCTGTCGGTGAATATTTCTAACAGGGAGTTATTACAATCTCATTTAGTGGAATCAATTTTAAACTTTCTTGACGAGTATATGGTGGAGCCAAGTAAGCTTATTGTGGAGATTAAAGAGTCTGCATTTGCAGAAAACAAAACAAAAGCACTTAAAGTCACTCGATTATTAGCGCAATCAGGTATTAAAGTTGCGATTGATGACTTTGGCAAGGACTTATCAGCGTTAGAAACATTTAGCCATTTTACGCCCTATTACGTAAAAGTGGATTGCAAGCATATTTCTAGAGCCACAAAGGGCCATCAGTTAAATACTTATATCAATGCTATTATTGGTATGGCGAAATCTTTAAATATTCCTGTTGTAGCACAAGGGATAGAAACAGAAGAAACAGAGCTTCAATTAATAGATTTGAATTGTGAAACAGGGCAAGGCTTTTTCTATAGCAAGCCTTTTGAATTGAGTGGATTTTCTGTTTGGGTTGAACAATGGCGAAGAGTACATCAACGCCACATGTAATTTAACTCATAGACATTTAAAAAACAGACACTTAAACAACAAACAACTTCGGCGACGTAACTGCCACTACCACTACGGTTTGTTATTCCCTATCAGATAGCTGTATGTAAGCTGTGTTAGCACCTGAGCTACTTCTAGCGTTTTATGACTTGGAGGTTCATTAGCATCTGGCGCACCTTCACATAAATGCAGGTATTTATTTTGAGATAATTGAGCCAATTGATTAACGTAAAACATAGCTTGTTCTGAGGTAAAGCCTGTAGAGCTATATGCACTTGCCGGCATGTGTTTAATACTGTCTAGGTCAAGCTCTATACCTACAGCATGTTTGTTATTATTTACATACGACTTAGCGTTTTCAACGGCATCATTAAACACAACACTGTGTTCAATAAATATTTGTTGATAGGTAATAAACGGAAAGTCTGCGTCTAATAAACCTTGAATTGTTTCCGCGTTATTCTTCTGCTCATGTAAACCAACAACACAATAATGACTTAACGAACCAGCTTCATAAGCGTATCTAAACGGATTTCCAGAATGCCTTCCTTCTGCTTTTCTAAAGTCCGCGTGAGGATCTAAATTAACGCAACCAACCGCTAAATCTGTTGCTTTATTTAAAGCCTGAATGATAGGAAATGCGTTGTTGTGACCGCCACCAATCACAATCGGCTTTAAACCTAATTTAAAAATTGGCAGAAGCAGTTCTTCGACTCGACTGTCTAATTGGGCACATAAATCTCTTAACGAACTTAACTTGTGATCTGAAATAGTTGCAACATTACTTTGCTTTTGCAGGTCAGATACGTCTAGTTCGCCAAGTAATAATACTGAGCCCCAGTTAAAAAACTGATTTGCTTGTTGGCTTAGCATTACCGGTAAGTACTGATGCCAAGCATTTTTGGCACCGCCTTTTCCACAGTTTGCCCTTGGGCCAATATCTTCAGGGATACCTAGAATAACAAACTCAACACCACGCTGCTGCGCAGACTCTAAGTTGTCCAAATAAGACTTTTCTTGATCTGGCACCATTATGACATCGGCCACATGGGTTTCACTTAGTCTTCTATTTTGAAAAGAGGCTAAGTCGTTAAGATTGGTATAACGTAGGTAATTAGACATTATTCTATATCAAGTGGATCAGCAGATAATATGGTGCCGGTACTGTCGGCATATAAATGGTCATCAGGCAAAAATGTAACGCCAGCAAAATTAATTGCGACTTCTTCTTCACCTGTGCCTACATCTTCTGCACCAACCGGGATAGAGTTTAAAGCCAAAATACCTATGTTGATATCTTCAAGTGCATCAACTTCACGAACACTGCCGTTACAAACAATACCTTCCCAATTATTTTCAGCTGCTAGTTCAGCAATCTCAGCATCAATTAAACCACGACGAGTAGAGCCGCCACCATCTATAACTAAGACCTTACCTCGACCCTCTTGGCCTAACAATGTCACTATTAGAGCATTGTCTTCAAAACACTTTACGGTTTGTACCTGACCACCAAATGAAGTGATCCCGCCGTAATGTTCAAAAAGTGGGTCTAGCACATCAACTTGCTCAGCAAACGTGTCGCATAATTCAGATGTATTGTATTGCATAGTTACCCCGATGATTTAATTAGAAATCTGTTTGTTCCTAGTTTGTACACCAAGTATATAATTCATCCTCAGCATTACCAATTGTTTATAAAAAAACATGTGAAAAACCTGAAAGTCGTGGTTTTGATTGCTTAAACCGGAATTGTTAGAATATTTTTCTAGAGTTTTTGCTCTCTTGTTGCTTGGTGTGGTGTTATTTTTCAATTGTTAGAAAAATATTGCAATAACTTGGTTTTTATCTATCTTAGTTGTGGAGGTCTTACCTCTAATAAAAAATATAATAAAAATATCAACAGGATAAAAACATGAATAAACTCAAAATGAGTGTGCTCGTGGCAAGCTTAGTTTGCTGCAACGCATATGCGAATGAAGGAATCGCATTAATACATGGAACAGGAAGCCAAACCGATGCATACAATGATTACTGGACAGGATCATTTGTGAATAAAGTGGCGAGTGGATTACCAAACTCGAATAACTACACGGTAATCAACTGCGACTTTGACCAATACATGTGGGACTCTAGAGCGTCAGGTTGTTTAGCATCGCAGCTAACTTCATTTATCAACTCAAAAAATATCTCTCAGCTAACGCTCATTACCCATTCAAATGGTGGCAATGTAGTGCGATGGATATTATCAAACCCAACGTGGGACTCTCGTTATCCAAATATCATCAATAAAACCGTAAAGGTAATAGCGTTAGCTCCTTCAAGTGGTGGTACGCCGTTGGCCGATGCAGTAGTTGCCGGTAACTCTTTTGAGCAAAGTCTCGGATGGTTGTTGGGTTATGGCAGCAACGCGGTTAAGCAACAGCAGGTGTCGTGGATGGCGTCATATAATGCTAATTGGCTAAACGGTACGCCGGGGCGTCCATCGTTAAGTGCGCCGTTTGAGTCGGTGGTTGGAAGCGATGTTGAGTCGGCCATTTGGGATGGCGATAGCTATTGCGGTGGATATCAAAACCAAGTGGGACTTGAAGTGACGCAAAACTGGTTAGACTCGTGTTCAGACGGTTTCTTAAATTGCAGTTCGCAGTCTTTGGCTGGCTCTGTTTGGTTTACAGATAAAAGCAAAACAAAAGGGCGCGAGCCTCTCAGTCATCAGCAAAGTCGCCGTGACTGCTTTAATCTTCCATCAATCATTAGTAGTCGAATATAGGAGCTAAATAATGAAAAAATATCTATTTATATTTGTTCCTGCGCTGCTTGTTGGTTGTGGTGATAACAATCTTCAAACTTCATCAGAGGAAGTAAGCACAAAGCCGGTAGAACAAACTGTATACCAATGGAGTTCTGTCCAAGCGAGTTCACAAGCTCAACAATTTGTTGAAAAAACCAGTGACGAATATTGGCAAACGGTAAGTGGTAAGGAGTTAAAAAAGGTGTATCGGTTTATCTAACAACCAATGATAATTTGATACGAGTAGCGCCTAAGGCGACTTACGACAATGGTCAGGTGTATAAAGCGGCGGGTGTTGAAATTCAGGACTTAGAGTTGCTAGATTCTACTTCAAAAATCAAATACGACTTGTCGCCCACCGCAACGCAAAGCCAGATGAAACTTGCTGGTTTTGATGATGGCAGCGTTGCTATAAAAGGTTTAACAAATGGTCAGAATGCAATTTTAAAAACTCGCCAGCCACTAGCAGACCATGAGCTTTATTTAATTCATGTAAAAGAAAAAAATACGCCGCATGTTTTGAATATAAAGAGTGGTTTTAAAAAGTTAAACAATGATAACCGTTTGTCGTTTAATTTGGATATGCCGAGCGGAACCATTGCATCCCAAGATGTATCACTTTCGTTAATAAGTCCGGTGTCAGAACAAGTGGATGTAAGTCTCTCTAATGGCGGTGTTGAGTTTTCTCAGCCACTTGAACAACTTGGTGCTATCAATGGCTTTTATGAGTTAGACGCGCTGGTATTGGCAGATATTAACGGTAAAAAGGTGATGCGCTCGGTTAAGGTGCCTTTTACTAATGTGAAAGAAACTGCATCGTTAGGTCAGCCAAGGTTTAAGCAGGCTGCAGGCAGAGTGTTAGTTGATATGCCTATTGAGGCGGACATGCCGGGACGTTATGCCGTTAAGGCAACATTGGCTACTAAAGATGGTGATACCGTTACAAAGTTAGCGACAATTGAAGTAGCGGCGCATATTGATAGTTATGCTGACTTGTCTCTGCCGTTTAATGTGAATTTAGTGGGCGCTAAAAAAGTGTTTTTAACGGATGTGGAAGTGACCGACCAAACAAGGATGATCAAAACCTATCCCAAGCTATAACAAAGCGATAACAAGGAAGTCACATAGCCAAAAGGCTTGTCTGGAATACTTTGGACTAGCTTGGGCAATTGTATTTTAAATGGAATAGCTATTAAAAAAGGCTCAATCAAGATTTGATGTGAGCCTTTTTTTTACTAAGACGTTTTGTCTAAGAATTAGTCTGGAAACAGAGCTAAAACTTAGTGTCTAAAGTGACGCATGCCAGTAAATACCATTGCAATGCCGTGTTCGTCAGCAGCTGCAATTACTTCCTCGTCACGCATTGAGCCACCCGGTTGGATAATTGCTTTGATGCCAGCTTCAGCAGCCGCATCAATACCGTCACGGAATGGGAAGAATGCATCCGATGCCATTACTGACCCTGGAACTTCTAGCCCTTCGTCAGCGGCTTTTATACCAGCAATTTTTGCTGAATAAACGCGACTCATTTGGCCTGCACCAACACCAACAGTCATCTCATTTTTTGCATAAACAATGGCGTTCGACTTAACAAACTTAGCCACTTTCCAGCAGAACAGCATGTCTTTTAACTGAGCTTCTGTAGGTTGCACTTTAGAAACATTTTTAAGTCGTCTAGCGTGATCATGCCTTGGTCACGGTCTTGAACTAACAAGCCACCATTAACACGTTTAATGTCAGGAGCTGTTGTTTTGCCTTTGCCGCTTAAGTCCCACTCACCACATTCTAATAAACGAACGTTCTTTTTAGCTGAAACAATTTGCACGGCTTCGGCGCTAATTTTTGGTGCGATGATGACTTCAACAAACTGACGAGAAACAATAGCTTCTGCTGTGTCAGCGTCCAATTCGCGGTTGAAAGCAATGATGCCTCCAAATGCTGATGTTGGATCCGTCTTAAAGGCGCGGTCGTAGGCGGCTAAGATAGAGTCATCAACTGCAACACCACATGGGTTTGCGTGTTTAACAATAACGCAGGCTGGGCGATCAAATTCTTTTACACATTCTAGTGCGGCATCAGTATCGGCAATGTTGTTGTATGACAAAGCCTTACCTTGTAGTTGCTTTGCTGAAGAGATAGAGGCTTCAACATTGCCTTGAGTGCCATTTTCTGTGTAGAAAGCAGCTTGCTGGTGGCTGTTTTCACCGTAACGCATTTCTAACTTTTTAGTGAATTGCATATTAACAGTACGTGAAAACTTAGAGCTCTCTACTTCGTCTTTGTTTTCTGAATAATCAGGAACCATAGTACCAAAGTAGTTTGCGATCATGCCGTCGTATTGCGCAGTGTGTTCAAAGGCTGCAATAGCAAGATCAAAACGAGTAGCTAGTTCAGTTGCACCGCTATTCGCATTTAATTCATCAGTGATTCGACCATAATCATTGGCATTCACAACAATAACCACGTCTTTATGATTTTTAGCAGCTGCACGAACCATTGTTGGACCACCAATATCGATGTTTTCAACGGCATCTTCTAATGTGCAATCTGGATTTGCTACTGTATTGGCAAACGGGTATAGATTAACAACAACCATATCTATTGCCGATATGTTGTTTTCTGTCATTACCGCTTCATCTTGGCCACGACGAGCTAAAATACCGCCATGAATTTTTGGGTGAAGAGTTTTAACGCGACCGTCCATGATTTCTGGGTGACCAGTATGATCTGAAACTTCAATTGCGTTTACGCCGTTTTCTGTAAGTAGTTTGAATGTGCCGCCAGTTGAAAGAATCTCAACACCGTGAGAAGCCAATGTGCGCGCGAATTCTACTATACCAGTCTTGTCTGACACGCTGATTAAAGCGCGGCGAACAGGTCGTAATGTATCCATTGAGTTGTTAACCTTAATTGTTAAGTTAATGTTTAGTGAGTGTGTATTTCTATTCTTAATTTATTTTAGTGCAGAAACAAAAAAGCACCCGGTGGGGTGCTTTTTTGCGGGCTTTCCGCGGCTGAATTAGTTCATGCCGTATTTTTTTAACTTCTTGCGAAGTGTGCCACGGTTAATGCCTAGCATATTCGCAGCTCTTGTTTGGTTGCCGCGAGTATAAGTCATAATCTCTTCTAGAAGTGGCTTTTCTAACTCAGATAAAACCAAGTCGTATACTTCAGTAGAATCTTGACCATTTAACGTTTGTAAGTAGTTACGAACTGCTTTTTTAACTTCGTTACGTAACGGCTGAGGCTTGTCAGCTGTTTGGATGTGTGCATTTGTAATGAACGGAGTCTGTACGTTTTGATCAAACATTGTTTACTTCTTCTCTCTAAAATTGTTAAGACTAAAATTACTGTGTTGTGGGCAGTAATCTTCTTTTGTTTAAATTTGGTCGAAATACCCATTTAATGTTTCGATTTGAACCTCACCAGATTCAATTCCATTAAACAGTTTTCGAAATGACCTATCCGTGTCTTGATCTTCTAGGTACCACCCAACATGCTTACGTGCAATTCGGGGCCCCATCACATCGCCATATAGTTGGTGCAAATTCGCGACATGCTCCAACAATATGCTACGAACCTCTTCCTTCTCTGGTGGCGCCAGAATATGACCGGTTCGTAAAAAGTGGTCTACCTCTCTAAATATCCAAGGTCGACCTTGCGCTCCACGTCCAATCATAAGACCGTCCGCGTTTGTAAACTCTAAAACTTCTTTAGCTTGCTGTGGAGTACGTATGTCTCCGTTCGCAATCACCGGAATGCTTATCGCTTCTTTAATTTCTCTAATAGTGTGGTATTCCGCGTTGCCTTTATACATGCAAGCACGGGTTCGACCGTGTACTGCTAAACATTGAATTCCATTCCGTTCAGCAATTTTCGCGATTTCCAAACCATTTCGATTGTCAGGATCCCAACCAGTACGGGTTTTAAGTGTTACTGGAATCTTTACTGCCCCTACCACAGACTTAACGATACTCTCGACTAATTCTGGATACTGCATTAAGGCAGACCCTGCCATCTTCTTATTTACTTTTTGGCCGGACAACCCATATTAATATCTATAATTTGAGCGCCGTTCTTCTCATTAAATGCTGCCGCTTCCGCCATTAAGTCTGGATCCGCACCGGCAATTTGAACAGAACGTATGCCTGTTTCACCCATGTGATCCATTCGATTCAATGACTTATCTGTTTTCCAAACCTTAGGATTGGAAGACAACATTTCTGACACTGCTAACCCAGCACCCATTTTTCTACAAAGCTGTCGAAAAGGTCGATCGGTCACACCGGCCATTGGCGCAACAATTAAATTGTTGTCTAATGTGTATGGACCAATTTGCATGTTAATGGTTACCTTCTCTTAACGACTATGTTTACAGGCTGTCCCAAAAAAGGGCGGCAAGTTTACTGTTTTTTTCGACAAAATCAAAGGTTGTTTTTTAAACAATTTTGTGTTTTTTTCGGTCTTTACTATTGACATTTAATTTTGAGTATTAACACTAAAAAAAATTGTTAGATTTGCTAAATAGTTAGTGAAAAAAGCACTAAAAAGGCCGCGGACATGTTGACAAGCGGTCTCATTATTGAGTAGAGGTACAATGAAAAAGTTGCACCTATTAACTAAAATAAATTAGATTATTTTATTTTTCCGTTAATTCTTACCCACTCATCTTCTTGTTCAGGAGGTAAAAGCTCGGTCAACTCTTGATAAGCGTTGGCAACATCATTGGCTTGCTCGGCCAAAATACCTGAAAGTGCCACCAATGTGCCAGGTTGTCCGTAGCCACAAATGACTTCTTTGAGCTCTTTTAATGGTCCGGCTAAAATGTTGGCCACAATCACTTCAGTATCAAATTGAGGTGCGTCTTCTGGCAAATACAATTCGATTTGATCCGCAACACCATTTCTTTCTGCGTTTTCTTGGCTGGCGATGATCGCTTTAGGATCAATATCGATACCAATAGCTCGTTTGGCACCAAGTTTAAGCGCCGCAATTGCTAAAATGCCACTACCACAACCAAAGTCCAAGACCGTTTTATCGCTCAAGTCCATTGCTTCTAACCACTTTAAACACAAAGCAGTGGTGGCATGAGTACCGGTACCAAATGCGAGTCCTGGATCTAAAATTACGTTGATCGCGTCTGGGTCTGGGATGTCGCGCCAGCTTGGGCAAATCCATAAACGTTCACCAAATTTAATAGGGTGGAAGTTATCCATCCATTCGCGTTCCCAGTCTTTGTCTTCAACTTGTTCTATTTTGTAGCTGAAGTCTTTATCCATATTAGGATGGTTGGCAATAGACCTTGCAACAAAGTCCATGTCGTCGGCGGCATCAAATAAACCAACGCAGGTAGAGGTTGCCCAGTAGTTAATATCGCCCGGTTTTAATTCGTATATTGCTTGTTGCTCGTTACTCGCGGTAAACGTAACGGACTGGCATCCGATATCCATCAAAAAGTCACTCATCGAATCAACATGATCCGCTAAAACCGCAAATCGTATTTGCACCCAAGCCATAATTTTTCCCAAACTGTCATTCTAAAGACGCAATTTTAGTTTAATTTGGCCTAGGAAGGAATTGGCATATGGAATAAACCTTCGCTTTTGTTCCCGCTTTATTCAATCAGCTGTTAAAATGAGGTTAATTTATTTACCCATGTTACTAATTAAGGCTTTTATATGCTGAGCTATCGCCACGGCTTCCATGCTGGCAACCACGCTGATGTGTTAAAACACACGGTTTATCAACTTGTACTTAAATACCTAGGCAAAAAAATAAACCTTACAGCATTATTGATACTCATGCAGGTGCTGGTGCATATCAGTTAATGGATGAGTTTGGTCAAAAAAACAAAGAGTACAACACGGGTATTGGCAAGTTATGGTCGCTTGATAGCAAAACCATGCCAGAACCTTTGCAAGATTACGTGTCTGCCGTTCGTCGCTTTAACAGCGAGTCAGAGCAAACTGACTTAAATGTTTACCCGGGCTCTCCTTGGTTCGCATTGGATGAGTTGCCGTTAGAAGGTAAAGGCTTTTTTCATGAATTACATCCGAGTGATTTTGAGTTATTGCGTACCTTTGTGCGAACAAATCGCTACCGAAAAGTAATTAAAGGTGATGGTTTTAAAGAAAGTGTTGGTTTATTTCCACCACCAAGCCGTCGCGGTGTGGCCATTATTGATCCTCCTTATGAACTAAAAGAAGATTATCATCGTGTTGTTGAATACGTAACGGCCATGACATCTCGCTTTGAGTCTGGTGTTTATATGATCTGGTATCCGGTAGTAGACCGTTACCGTATTGACGGTATGGAGCATGCACTTAAAAAATCAGGCATTAAAGATATTCAAGTATTTGAACTAAACGTGCTGCCAGATACTGATGAGCGAGGCATGACAGGCAGTGGCATGATAGTGATTAACGCGCCGTATACGCTTAAGGAACAAATGTCAGAGGTTCTACCTTATTTAGACAAACAACTAGGTGAGCAGGGCAGCTCATGGAGATCTGAACAACTTGTTGAAGAGTAGTAACTTATTAATTAGACTCAGTTAAATTGAACGTTTATTACGCAAAGGAAATAACAAATGTTAAAAGGTAATTTTGTAAAAGCAGCTTCTGCAATTGCATTAACAGCGGCATTAGCAGCATGTTCTGGCAATAGTGCTAAAAGTGAATCAGAAGCGTTGACGGAAGAAACCGGCAAAGTATTAGTTTCTGCAAGCAATGAAGTTATAGACGCGGCGGTTAAAAATCCGTTACGTGGCGATGCTGCGAACCGTGATATGTATCGTCACCCAGCTGAAACCCTGAAGTTTTTTGGCTTGAAGCCAGATATGACAGTGGTTGAGATTTTACCAGGCGGTGGTTGGTATACGTCTATTATCAATCCTGTTGTAACAATGAACGGTCAATTTTACGCAGCGCACTTTCATCCATATGAAGGAGCACCAGGTTACTACGCACGTTCATTAAATGGCTTTAAAGAAGAAGCTAAAACGAATGCGTTGTATAAAGGCTTAAAAATTACTGAGTTTCATCATCTAAAGGCACATGACATTGCGCCTGAAGGCTCGGCTGATATGGTGCTTACGTTTAGAAACGTGCATAACTGGTACATGGGCGACGGTGATGCAGGCGTTGACGGTGCATTTAAAGCATTTAATAAGGCGCTTAAAAAAGGCGGCATTTTAGGTGTTGTTGAACACCGAATGCCTGAAAGCCAAGATCAAGTTGAGAATAAAAACTCAGGCTATATGAAGCAGTCTTATGTGATTGCAGCAGCAGAAAAAGCAGGATTTGAATTGCTAGAAAGCAGTGAAATTAATGCTAATGCAAAAGACACAGCCGATCACCCTAAAGGTGTTTGGACATTGCCACCTCGTTTGGCAAATGGTGATGTTGATAAAGCAAAGTATGTTGCTATTGGCGAGAGCGATCGTATGACGCTTAAGTTTGTTAAAAAGTAGTTTGCTAACAAATAAACAAACATACATTTAAATTTGAGACCGGCTAATTAGCCGGTTTTTTATTGCCAGCCTACCTTCCATTGTTTGGGCTCCTTCAATTCACGCCAGTTTATCTCGTACTCGTTTTGAGTCATGGCTGCTTCAATGACACACTTAGTCACTCGTTGATCTTCATCAAACTCTACTTCGGTGATGACAAAATGCTTTTCTTTGTTTTCTATATTTACTTTGGTCCATTTACTATGGAACAATGATTTGGGACTGACTTTATTCATTATCTATTTCACTTATTTCACTTGTTTTTAAAGCGGGTGTTTATCATTATTAATGAGGTTGAGATGGCAAGAAAAAAGCCAGCAATGCTACTTTATTCGCAGAGCCGGCTTCCGAAAGTATTTGGTCTGTTAACTTTATTAATGCTTAAAATTCAGTTCAATTTTGAGTTCGCTACTATTACCTTCAGCACCTCCACACATCTCGTCGTAGGCTGATTGATGTACAAGGTATGCATGCTTAACCCGACATTCATTTAACGCCTCTTTTACCTGCGTCACATTTCTAAACTTTACAATGTTGTCTTGGTCGTCAAACACGTAACCTTTGTGGTCGTTGTAATCTACTTCTAACAAATAATCACCCATCTCAAATGAGTGAATATTTACTTCAGGAATTTCAATGTCATTAAAGTTCAGGTGAGAAAGTCTATGTTTCATGTTTCGCTCCAAAAGGTGTAGTGCTTGGTTAATTTTCCACAGACACCATTTGTATTTAGTACTTTCACAGGTAGTAACATTCTGGTGTAAAAAGGTTTACGGACGCTTTTTATAAATAGATTAATTATTCGTCAATAATTTTCACTAATGTCGTGATATACTCGCGCGCAATTTTTTAATGACCTTCTATTCAGTGGATAAAGATATGAAAATATTGGTGATTGGCGGTGGTGGCCGTGAACATGCGTTAGCGTGGAAAGCAGCTCAAAATGACATGGTTCAAACAGTATTTGTAGCGCCAGGTAATGCGGGCACTAGCTTAGAGAAGAAACTAAAAAATGTAGCAATAGGTGCTGAAGACATTGATGGCCTATTAGATTTTGCTAAACAAGAGCATATTGATTTAACAATTGTTGGCCCAGAAGCACCACTAGTACTCGGTGTTGTTGACCAATTTGAGCAAGCCGGTTTAAAAGTATTTGGACCGTCAAAAGGCGCAGCTCAGTTAGAAGGCTCTAAAGCATTCACCAAAGACTTTTTAGCTCGCCAAGCAATCCCAACAGGGGCATATCAAAACTTCACTGAAATTGAACCAGCCATCAATTATGTGCGTGAACAAGGCGCTCCAATTGTAATCAAAGCCGATGGTTTGGCAGCAGGCAAGGGCGTTATTGTTGCGATGACGTTAGAAGAAGCTGAAGATGCAATAAAAGATATGTTAGCGGGCAACGCGTTTGGCGATGCAGGCTCAAGGGTAGTCATTGAAGAGTTTTTAACAGGCGAAGAAGCTAGCTTCATTGTTATGGTTGATGGTAAAAATGTATTACCAATGGCCACAAGCCAAGATCATAAACGCGCATACAATGGCGATGAAGGTCCTAACACTGGTGGTATGGGTGCTTATTCGCCAGCGCCAGTAGTGACACAAGAAATTCATAACCGCATTATGGATGAAGTTATTTACCCAACGGTAAAAGGCATGGCAGATGAAGGGCATCCTTACACTGGATTTTTATATGCAGGATTAATGATTGATGAATCTGGTACGCCAAAAGTTATTGAATACAACTGTCGATTTGGTGATCCAGAAACACAACCTATTATGATGCGTATGCAGTCTGACTTAGTTGATTTATGTTTCACTGCATTAGCCGGTGAGCTAGATAAAGCCATTATTGAATTTGATCCGCGTCCAGCTGTTGGTGTTGTATTGGCCGCTGCGGGTTACCCGGCAAGTTATCCTAAAGGTGATGTGATTACTGGTATTCCAGCAACGACAGACACTACAAAAACGTTTCATGCTGGTACAAAAGAAGTAAACGGTGAAGTCGTTACAAATGGTGGAAGAGTATTATGTGCAACCGCAATGGGTGACACGGTAACTTCTGCCCAACAAGCTGCTTATAAACTTGTTGAACAGATTAAATGGCAAGGCGTTGAATATCGCACTGATATCGCATTCCGTGCCATTCAACGTGAGTCTTAATTTTTAAATTAAAACTCGTATGAGAAGCCAGCTTGATATTTGATGTCCGTTTTTTCAACATCAAGTACAGGTTGGCTATCATGTTCTACCAATAAACCAAACTTAAGCGACAAGCTTTCTGTAAGCTTAGATTTAATCGCTAGACGATTGTACGCTCTAAAATCGCTAAACTTTGTAACGTCTGGCTGGTAATAAAGAGTATTTGATAGCTCAGCGCCGTTTGCTAATGGCAATGTGGTTACCCAATAAAGGCTCAATCGAGTTTGATCAAACTCAACCTTTTGACCATTTACGTTGTACTCTTCTTGTTCTTGAAAAATACCTAAGCCTGCTGTGGTTTTTTCTGAAAACTCTTTGCGGTAAGCCACACCCACTAAGTTTCTAGATTCCAATGATTTAAAATCGTCAGTATTGCTCTGTGCAAAAACTTCAAACGCTTCCGTTTTACTAAAGTAGTAATTATATCTAGCGTGTAAAAACGAGCTGTCTTCACTTTTTACATCATTGCTTTTAGCGTAGTCGCGACTTGCCATTACAAAACCAAAATGTTGGTCTCGTCTTTCTGAGTGATAAATACCAAAAGAAAAGTCTTCTTTATCAGAGTTACCGCTTTTACCCGACAAATCAATAGATAAGCTAGTGAAGCTGTGCTTATCTTGAGAGCGTTGTCTTAGTGACTCTGTTTCGTCAATGGCGGAAACGCCAGTAGAGATAAGAAGTGAAGAAAGAATTGCTGATGTAATTAACGTGTTATTAAACTTCATAACGTCCTTAGCCTGCTAAATTAGGGCGCGCAATCTATCATCATTGTTACGGTAGATACAATCCCTATCAGCCAAACTGTGCTTCGTGCAATATCCCAATTGAGCCAATAGCAGGCAAGATAGGCAACTCGGCAAGCTACAAATACAGACGCTAATGTTGCAGTAAAGCCAGTAACATTACTGGTAGCGATAGCAAGCAAGACGGCAGGGGCAAATAACGCCAACGCCTCAAATGAGTTTTCATGTGCCGCTAAGCAACGAGCGCCAAAACCCTTTAGGCTGCGTTGTTGTTCTCTTGGATGTTTGTTGTCGTAACCTTTAGCGTCTTCTTTACCAGACTTATGCATAGCTAGCGCCAATGGAGCTTTTGCTAAATAAGGCAGCAGTGCAGCTGCAACTAGACTGTAGATTAATATTTGTAATTCGTTCATTCAATAGTCCGTATTTTGTATTCTTACGTTAAGTGCATTCATTGACTACTACCGTTATTTACTAATGGCTTCGTTGCAAACCAAGGCTAATTTTGACTGGTCTTTGTTTACTGCAATTCTAGAAATGCCCGTTGAGCAAATAGAACTAACATCAGCTAACGTTTCCCACTCTTTTTCGCTATTGATATTCCAAGTAACTAACTGATTAGCTTTAGAAGATAATAACGTATGACTATTTAACCAGGTGTAATATTGACTACGCGGAGGCAAAGAAATCAGTTCATTTGTTTGTTTGGTATTAGCGTCAAATGCCCAAACAGTTTGTGTTTTATCGTCGCCTTTTGAATAACTAAACCAATCTTCTTTTGCATTGTATCTAATGCTACGACCAATATTTTTATCAATTTTTAATGCAGATTTAGCGTTAAATGAAGGCAAGTATTGCAGGGTCATAGGTTCGCCTAAAACAAAAGTAGTCAAATCACTGTTTTTGCCCCAAGCATGGTAACCAACCGGTTTAGCTTCTCTGTTTAACATGGCCTGCTGACCTGACTTTGTATTGACTGTCCATAGTCGCTGCACGCCGTCGGGCTCAACTTTAATGATGGAGAGTTGATTGTCTTTAAGTGGTGTTTCTAAAGGGGAATACTCACTGGTTTGTTGCGTTCGGGTTAAATTGGCATGAGACTGCGTCATAAAATTATAATAAAAAATATCAGCCTGTTGTTCGCCTTGAGTGGTAGATAACATTTTTGTGTAATACAAACCTTTACCGTCTTCGCTAAATGATGGCTGATTGTCGTAGCCTTTTCTATTTGTGATATTTTTTGCTGTTGATATATCTAACTTTTTATCGTCATTAAAATCGATTAACCAAATGTCGGTCTGTGCCACAGCAGGCAAAGCAAGAGTAAGACTAAGAGCAAATATAGATAAGCGCATGAGCGGTCCTTTTTTATTATTTTTAGAGTGGTGTCCGTTAGCGCAAGACTTGACGGGTTGGTGTTATCACTTTATAACAAACCATACTCTTAACTAAGAAAAAATTCTATGTCGGTTAAACACCCAATTATTGCAGTGACAGGTTCCTCTGGCGCAGGAACAACAACAACCACAAACGCAATTACGCACATTTTTCGGAACTTGAACGTAGATGCCGCGCAATTAGAGGGCGATAGCTTCCATCGTTACGCTCGAGCTGAAATGGATGTTGAAATTCGTAAAGCGCAAGAGCAAGGCAAACATATTTCTTACTTTGGCTCAGAAGCAAATGATTTTGGCGCGTTAGAATCATTGTTCAAAAGCTATTCTGAAACGGGCACGGGTAATGTTCGTAAGTATTTGCACTCTTTTGATGAGGCTGTGCCTTACAATCAAATGCCGGGAACGTTTACGCCATGGGAAGAGTTGCGTGCAAATACCGACTGTCTTTTTTATGAAGGCTTGCACGGCGGGGCGGTAACAGAAGAGCACGATGTAGCTAAACATGTCGATTTGCTAATAGGCATGGTACCCATTGTTAATTTAGAGTGGATTCAAAAGATCATTCGTGACACAAATCAGCGTGGACACAGTAGAGAAGCGGTAATGAGCTCGATAGTGCGCAGTATGGAAGACTATTTCACGCATATTACTCCGCAGTTTTCTAGAACACATATTAACTTTCAACGAGTGCCTACTGTTGATACTTCAAACCCATTTAGTGCCAAAGATATACCAACGTTAGACGAGAGTTTTGTGGTTATTCGTTTTCGTGATCTAAAAGGCGTAGATTTCCCATATTTATTACAAATGATAGACGGGTCGTTTATGTCTCGTATAAACACCTTTGTTGTCCCAGGCGGAAAAATGGGCTTAGCCTTGGAGTTGATCATGACTCCTTTAATTCAAAACTTGATTGAAAAGCGTCGCAAGCTTATTGGCCAGCTAGATTGGATAGATAATAAGAAATAACGGACAAACTAAGTTAACGCACTACACTTTGAGTGCACAAAAAGTAACGCTTGGATCATATTGGTGCGGAAAATGAACCAAAATGGTGCAACTTGACAGTTTTAATAATTAGGAGCCAAGTAACCTGTTGAATTAAATCATTATTTTAATTGGCATGAATTTGGCTCTTGGTTCGGTATAGGACAACATACGTTGTTTGTAAAAGACAATATTTATCATCTTGGAGAGAAAAATGTCTGATTCGGTTTTAAACCTAATTAAAGAATATGAAGTTAAGTTTATTGATTTACGTTTTACCGACACAATCGGTAAAGAACAGCACGTAACTATTCCTTCGCACCAAATTGATGAAGACTTTTTTGAAGACGGTAAAATGTTTGACGGCTCTTCAATTTCAGGTTGGAAAGGCATTAACGAATCTGACATGATTTTAATGCCTGATGCAGACTCTGCGGTATTAGACCCATTTACAGAAGCTGCAACGCTTAACGTACGTTGTGACATCGTAGAGCCTACAACTATGCAAGGTTACGAGCGTGACCCACGTTCTGTTGCTCGTCGTGCAGAAGATTACATGCGTGCTGAAGGCATTGCGGACGAAGTATTTGTTGGTCCAGAGCCGGAGTTCTTCGTATTTGACGATGTTAAATTTAAAACTGATATGTCTGGTTCATCTTACAAAATTGATTCATCAGAATCAGCTTGGAACTCAGACAAGCATTATGAAGAAGGCAACATGGGACATCGTCCTATGGTTAAGGGCGGTTACTTCCCAGTTCCACCAGTTGACTCATCTCACGACTGGCGTTCAGCAACATGTTTAGTAATGGAAGAAATGGGCTTAACAGTTGAAGCGCATCACCATGAAGTTGCTACTGCAGGTCAAAATGAAATTGCAGCTTTGTATAACACGCTTGTAAAGAAAGCTGATGAAGTTCAAATTTATAAGTATGTTGTGCACAACATGGCACATGCATACGGCAAAACAGCAACGTTTATGCCTAAGCCAATCGTTGGTGACAATGGTTCTGGTATGCACGTGCATCAGTCATTACAAAAAGGTGGCGAGAACCTTTTTGCTGGTGATAAGTATGGCGGTCTTTCTGAAACTGCTCTTTACTACATTGGCGGCATCATTAAGCATGCTAAAGCAATTAACGCTTTCACAAATGCTTCTACAAACTCGTATAAGCGTTTAGTACCAGGATTTGAAGCGCCAGTAATGCTTGCTTACTCTGCACGTAACCGTTCTGCATCTATTCGTATTCCGGTAGTACCTTCGCCAAAAGCACGTCGTATTGAAGTTCGTTTCCCTGACCCTACAGGTAACCCGTACTTAGCATTTACTTCAATGTTAATGGCTGGCCTAGACGGTATTAAAAACAAAATCCACCCTGGCGATGCGATGGACAAAGACTTATATGACTTGCCTGCTGAAGAAGCAGCTGCAATTCCACAAGTTGCATCATCACTAGAAGAAGCGTTAAATGCACTTGATGCTGACCGTGAATTCTTAACAGCTGGTGGCGTTATGACTGACGACATGATTGATGCTTACATTGACCTTAAACGTCAAGAAGTAGAAAGATTAAACATGACAACTCACCCAATTGAGTTTGAGATGTACTACAGCCTTTAAGCTAAGCTGTTAATCTTTTAAGTAAAGCCCACTCATAGCAGTGGGCTTTTTTTCTGGCGTAATGCCTTAAAATTGGTTAAATTCTATTTACCTAAAAACAATATATGGTTAAAAGAACATGAGGAAGTTCGTTTTGCTGCTGTTGATTTGCTTATTTGCATCTCAATCTTATGCATCAGCAAATAAAAAAGTGTATGTATGGCGCAATGCAGATGGAGTTATTGTTTTTTCGGACTCTCCAAAAGCGGACGTTAACGCCGACACAGTGGACATTAGTACAACACCAAATATTATTAAGTCAGTAGATACTAAAATTATCGAGGGCACGGAGCAGCCAGCCAAAGACAAAATTAGTATTGATATTGTTAAGCCTACCATTGACGAAACTATTCGTGACAATACGGGCTCTGTCTATATATCTGGCGCTATTAGACCTTCATTTAAACGTGGCCTGTCTGTTGTTCTTAAGCTAGACGACAAGAAGGTAAAAGGCCCGCAAAAATCCGCTGTATTCATCTTACGTGATGTGGATCGCGGAGAACATAGAATCCAATTGGAAGTATGGAACGATTCAGGCAAGGTTATTGCAGTTAGTAAGCCTGTGACCTTTTTTGTTCATCGA
Organism: Psychrosphaera haliotis; assembly: GCF_009728465.1. GTDB lineage: Bacteria > Pseudomonadota > Gammaproteobacteria > Enterobacterales > Alteromonadaceae > Psychrosphaera > Psychrosphaera haliotis. The sequence goes on along the minus strand of NZ_WOCD01000003.1, from coordinate 969,049 downwards.
GCATCTGTTAATTCACCAAATTAGTGCAATTAGCTTTGAGTCAAAAAGGTTTATGACTTAGACTAAATGTCCTATGCACCATGTTGGTGCGGAGAATTACCAATTGAGCAACAACCTCTCAAACTCGCTGATTAGCGAACAAATACTAGAACAGCTAAATTTAGCGGTTGTGCTTGTTGATCGCGAGTTAAAAGTATTGTTTGCAAACCAACAAGCAGCGTCTGTTTTTGGTCACACGCGTAAAAAGCTCTTAAATCAAACTTTGCTTAGACTACCCATTAAACATACCTTTCCTGAAAACTTATTTTCTCAGTTGTGGGAGTCACAACAGTCTTTTGCTGATCATGAAGTAGAGTGGACATTCATTGATGGCCGCCATATTAGTTCAGAAGTTAACGCCGACTTGGTGATGTTGAATAATGAGCCAGCTTGTTTGTTACAGATTAGAGATAATGACAATCTAAAAAAATTAAATACCGAGAATGCACATAAGCACCATATAAGTGCGTCTAGACATTTAATAAGAGGATTGGCGCACGAAATTAAAAACCCGTTAGGGGGCATTAGAGGCGCAGCTCAATTGTTGTCTCGTAGTTTAGATTCTGATGAGTTAAGAGAATACACTCAAATGATCATTGATCAATCTGACCGATTAAAAGAGTTGGTTGATCGCCTTTTAGGACCTAATACGCCACCAAAAAGAAGCCTTACAAACATTCACGGCATACTCGAACGAGTTGTTAGCTTGGTGCAAATTGAGTTAAACGCGAATACAAAAATCACAAAAGACTATGATCCAAGTTTACCTGAAATTCTTGTGGATGAAGGACAGATAGAACAAGCCGTATTGAACATTCTTCAGAACGCTGTGTATGCTGCTTCGCACGCTAATGAAGGCTCTGCAGGAAGTGTTGTGGTTCGAACCCGCTTTGAAGGTAATAAGGTTCTTCATGGTAGTTCCTACAAAAAGGTGCTCAAAATTTCCATTATTGATAACGGTACTGGCATTGCCGAAAGCATTAAGTCTACTTTGTTTTACCCGATGATCACCGATAAGCCTGAAGGAAATGGCTTAGGCCTTTCAATTTCTCAGCGCTTAATTGATCAACATAAAGGGGTTATTGAAGTAGATAGTTGGCCCGGACATACTGAATTTTCGATTTATTTACCAATCCAAGAGATGGAGCGTCACGCATGATTAAAGTTTGGGTAGTTGACGATGATAACTCTATTCGTTGGGTGTTAGAAAAAGCGTTGAGTCAAGGTGGCTTTGACGTAGAGTCGTTTGCAACGGGTGAACTGATTTTACAACGGTTAGAACATGATCGTCCTGAAGCCATATTTTCTGATATTAAAATGCCAAATATGGATGGTATGGAGCTATTGCAAACCATTCAGCAAAAGTACCCAGACTTACCCGTTGTTATTATGACCGCGCATTCAGATTTAGACAGTGCCGTTAACGCATTTCAGCATGGTGCATTTGAGTATCTACCAAAGCCATTTGATATTGACGATGCCGTTGCGTTAGCCAAAAAAGCCGTTGAACACAGTAAGAATATTGCTAAGAAAAATAAGCCGGAAGATAATCAACCAGCTTCTGAAATTATCGGCGAAGCGCCTGCGATGCAGGAAGTCTTTAGGGCAATTGGACGACTTTCTCGTTCTAGTGTGAGTGTCTTAATTAATGGTCAGTCAGGTACCGGCAAAGAGCTGGTAGCACATGCGCTGCACAAACATAGTCCTCGCTCTGCTGAAACATTTGTTGCGTTAAATATGGCAGCCATTCCCAAAGACTTAATTGAGTCAGAATTATTTGGCCATGAGAAGGGAGCGTTTACCGGAGCAACCGCAACAAAAAAAGGTCGTTTTGAACAAGCAAACGGCGGCACCTTATTTTTAGATGAAATTGGCGATATGCCACTAGATGTGCAAACTCGTTTATTGCGAGTATTGGCAGAAGGACAGTTTTATCGTGTTGGCGGGCATGATCCCGTAACCGTTGATGTAAGGATAGTGGCAGCAACCCACCAGAATCTTGAAGAGCTAGTTAATGAAAACCGATTTCGTGAAGATCTTTTTCACCGTTTGAATGTAATCAGAATTCATATTCCAGCCTTAAAAGATCGTCAACAAGACATTGCTAAATTATGCCGTCACTTCTTACATACCGCAGCGCAAGAGTTAGCGGTAGAAGTGAAAAGTATCAGTAAACCTGCCTTGTCATTTTTAGAAAGCTATCGTTGGCCTGGCAATGTAAGACAGTTAGAAAATACCTGTCGTTGGTTAACTGTGATGGCAAGCGGTAAAGAAATACTATACGACGATTTACCACCTGAAATGCTAGAAGAGAACGCTCAATCTGGATCCAGCGTCGTTATTAACTCGGAAGTTAACTCAAGCGATTGGACTCTGTTATTTGAACAGTGGGTTCAAGAGCAGTTGTCCGCAGGAAGCGTTGATATTAATGCACAAGCACAAGCCGATTTTGAGCGTACGTTAATTAATAAAACGTTGGAATTTTGCAATGGTCACCGACAACTAGCAGCGAAAAAGATTGGTTGGGGACGAAACACCATCACAAGAAAAATGAAAGACCTTAATCTTAATTAGTCTTTGGTCTACCTCTTGTAACTCATTGATTTAAAATAGGTTCAGGTACAGAATTTCGCCAAAACTTTGCTTTTCAGTGTGTCACTAGCTAACTTCTCTATTCAATTATGAATAGGGAATGATAATGAAAAAAACGTATATAAAAGAAACACCTGTACTTCTATTAGTGGCACTTTTAGGTCTATCAACCGCTGCAAAAGCGGAATTGATTGGTTACGACCTTTACTCCGGCAACTTGAATTCAAACCTTGGGCTTACCTACTATCAAAATGATGCGCAAGGTGCGTATGCAAGCAGTCAAGATGGCTTTGGTAAATACCAAAGCGCTGGGGCTAATAGTAGTGCTGTCCCTGATGGTTTAATTGATATGAGCGGTTGGGGTTTATTGGATAATTACGGTTTAGTAATGCCTACTGAAAATTATGCTTTTTTTGGTATTACCGATACGGTAAATAGTAGCAACCCAGCCGGTAACTCTACTGCTGAATGGGGGTTTGATATTGGTAACTTTTCTAACCTTTCGATAGATATAGATTTTGCCGCCATGGGCGATTTTGAATCAAGCGACACATATAGTTTAAGCTACGCCGTTGACGATAGCCTGTTTAGTCCGCTATTTGTTTTTACTACAGAGGGGAGTTTGTCATTGAATTACACAATGGTGAACGGCAATCAGCGAATGTTAAATGATCCTTTGAGTATCCGCGGTCCTAATAGTCCATTCAGATTTAACCTTACCAATGAGTTTACTCAATATTCAGCGAATATTGGCGAACAAGGACAAACACTTAGATTGAGAATGGATGCTCGTGCCGACGGTGGTACAGAAGCATTTGGCTTTAGCAACATTCGAATTAACGGGACTGCCCTTGCCGACGAGCCTATTACAGGGATTTCTGAAGTTAGTGAGCCTGGCACATTGGCCATTATGTCTTTATCTCTACTGGGCTTGTTTAGGCGTTATTCAGCGTGAAGTCGTTTGTAAATGGCCGATGGACAATGGCAAATTACAAATGGTAAATAGCAAAAGGGTGACGCATGGTATTTAGCTTTAGGCGTCATCAATATCAAAAGAGAGCTGCTCAGACAACTCCATCATAGTCAGGTAAACATTGATGAGCTTATTGATTTGACCTTGGCTGAGTGGTTCATTTGTATTTGTTGAAGCCATATCAACGTGTTGATTTCTTAGACTAATAGTTTCGTCATTACTTTTTGCCGTAACGTTTATCGTTAAATTGTCAGCAGTGGGACTAATGCTAAAAGTTAAATTCCAATGTGCAGCTTTTGGACTATCAACAATCTTGAAACCATGTTCGCTGAAATATTGCTTAATTCCAGATTGGTAGGCATCTTTTACAGATACAAATACGGTTTTATTTCGCGCTGCCAAAAGAGCGGCGTAACGGCCTAAGTCAAAGGTGTAATAACGTTCTGTTTTTCCGCCATTTAAAAACTGAGCTTGAAGCGTTGTTGACTTGTTTATCCAACCATTGTCTATTGGCCAGCCTTTTTGTTGCAATAGGGCCGACGCCTTATCAAGGTGTTCAGTTTGTGATGCAATCCAATGGTGCTCTTTGGCTAAAGGAAACGACACAAGTTGCTGAATATTGGGCTTGTCTTCTATTGGCATTGAACCTGACACCTTTGTGCACAAGTCGTTACCTACGTTTGAGTATTCATGCTGCAGTTGCTGACTTGACGCTTTAAACGCCGCAACAACGGGCGCCTGATTTGCAACTTCTAAGTTGAGTCCTAGTTTCAACTGCAGCTCTTCAGCCAAGGCTTGGCGTTGCGTTAGCAGTTGTTTTTCGATGAGCTGAAACGTGTAGTTGTTTAGCGAAGATTTACTCGTGGCATTATAAAGACAAACTTTACCATCTATATTGAATGCACGTGGTTGCTCAGTTACAGAAACCGTCAATTGATTTGCCAGTCCCATTGGACTCAATATGAACAACGGTAGGCTGAACAGTAATATCGACTTTTTAATAGCGCGCACGTGCATTTCCTTTTACTTACAGTCGGTTGTCAACATAGTCTTGAGGCAAGCCAACGGATACGGCAAATACTTTTTGACCTAACGATGTTTGGTATATTTTCCCGTCTGCTTTGTCTTTTATTTTTTCGGCGTTATCTGAGTCTTTCCATTTCACGATTTGTGCAATGGCACTGTTACTAGATGGCTTTACCATAGCAACAGCAATAGGCTCTACAAACCCTTGTTGGTACTGAAATAAAATCATAGTTTCGTTATTCAATATACCGGCATTTCGGCCTCTATCTAGAGTTACCTGATTGTCTTTAAAGGCAACAACTTGAGCACTTGAAGGCATTTCTATAAGTAACCTTGATAATAAAACATCGAAGGCTTTAGATGCCATTGAGTTAAATACTGCATGCACATTGTCTTGATCAGAATAATTAAAGCCTGTGTAATATTTGTTGTTTACTTCGGTATATACCAACGATTCTTTTGAACGAAACGTCTGTACCTTTAACTCTAATTTTACCTAAATTTGGATAGGCTAGTTTTTCTTTTGTATATGGGTTTATCACGCTAGTGCTCATTTCAACATGATACTGCGCTAAGCCGTTGTGTTCGCCATAAAATCGGTCGGCAGACTTTATTGTATCAATTTTCACCGCATAGTCTGGACGCAGTACCTTGGCGTTTTTGTTGAGTTCAGCCACAGTTTTAACATCTTGTTCTTCAAACTGTTTTTGTTTCTCAAGAGCAATAGTGTCGTTGTCATTAGTCACAATTCTAAAGCGATTAACACCTGCTAATTGGTTTTCTAACATTAAGCCTAAGGTTTTGTTATTGAGTCTTGTTAAAGCGGCTGCTTCAGGTGCATATTTGCTATCAATTTTATTGTCACCAAAGTAAATTCGGATGGCTTTTTTATCGAGAGGACACGCGTTTTTTTCAATATCAAATTCGTCATCACAAAATTGTAAACCTTGCGTATCAAAGTTAGCTGGAACTTGTATGTCTTTGTCTTCAAATTCATAGGCACTTTTAGCAATACGCATTAATGACGCGTTTGCCGTCGGAGCTGAAGCCGTGGTTTGCTCTGCTGGATATTGTATTTCTTGGCTCGCACAACCTGCGAGTGATAATACAAGTGTTAGTGTTAGTAATCTCATGTCACTTCCTTTTCTACAATTCTTATAATCTGTTTTCTACAATGTTTACAACTTCGTATCTAAAATTTTCTGAATTTCTTTGGTTATATCTAAAACCGCTTTTTGTTCTGAAATAAAATCGTTGGCGACGTTGCTCATATGAATTCTGGCTTGGGCAAGTTCGTAACCTTTATTTGTTTTGTGAGCATTTATTAGCATAGCTATGCCTTCGAGTTTAAGCATTTCCTCGAGGTTATCTTTCAAGATTATGGCTAACTTAGCTCCTTGCAATAGCAATTCAGCTGCCAGTCTTGCATTTTCTGCTTGTATGCCTGTATTTGCTTGTTGATATTGCTTTAATTTAACGGATATTTTTTCTTTACTGTTAATATGAAGTTTGTCAAAACGAGCCGCTTCGGCCTTAAGTTCAGCGGGGCTTTTATCTTTATTGGCGACAATAAATGACATAACATCTTTATGGTTATCAACAATAGTTTGGTACTTTTTAAGTAGATTTTTTTGGTTCCTAAATATACTCAAAATTGATACTGAAACGCTGTCAAATATAGGCGAAACAGATTCATGGCGAAACCCAACCTTTTGCATATCGGCCGCAATGCGATCAACTCGTTGTTGTCGATCTAGTTTTTGGGCTTGCTCATTTGTTAACAGTTGATGCTTACCAAAGGCAACATAAGACTCACCCAAAGCATTCTGTTGAATTTGCATGGCACAGCCGCTGCACAACAAGCTAATAAACAACGCACATAAAAGCGTTATGTATCGGTTGGGAATTAGGTTTGGCATCTATTGTTGTTGGCTCAATGCAAGTTGACTAAAAAATGAAGCGCTAGCTTCTGTTAATACCTGCACTTCTTGCAAACCAAACTCAAAACTGGAAATAGGCCTGCGCAATACCAGCTCATCATTGATGGCAATAACTTGCTCAGCGGTTATTGAGGTCGCAAAAAAAGGCGCTTTTTTATAAGAAGAAACCGTTGGGCCAACAATGATCATTTTGATCTTATGCTTAGCACTTTGTTTTTTTGTTAACAGTGTTTGAAACTCTTTTTGTAAAAGAGGCGCTAATCCCAAGCGCTCAGAACCACTGTCTGAACCTATTTGAATTGAAAGTTCTGCATCTGAAATTAGAGACATAAAGAGGTTTTTGAATTGTGCTAATTCACTTTTTAAAGAAAATTGATCTTCGCCGTAAACATGAAGCAACTCAATATATTGTTCTGCGGTGTTTAGTTGAGGCCAAAGTAATAAACCATTCGCGATTATTTGCTGATCAGTTTTTTGTAAATCAATGAGGGGCGTTATTTGTAACGTTAAATAGTTTTGAATAGGCGTGAATACAGAGGCTTTATTAACCTCAATCAGCACGTAAGTTTGATTGTTTATTGTTTCGCTAGAAAGAACCTGATTGCCAACAAAACTAAACTGTTCTGAGTTTAGCTGGCCCAATGATTTTATACTTTGGAGCACAGTGCCGTTTGTCGTTTTTTCGTTGTAGGTTGAGGTAGTGTTTGAAACGTTAACAATCAGCCTATTTGATAATTGTTGTAAGGCATCTGCCTTTGCTGATTTTAAGTTAGGTCCACTGCCTGTTGTAATAAAAGTAGTAGCAGTATCTTTTGGCGCCGATAGAGACCATTTAGGCGCTGTGGACGAGCAAGCAACAAGCATGAGTAAGCTAACCACTATCCATATTGTTTTGCTCATGAAACACCTGTTTAATTAGTTATTTGGTTCAAAAATAATGAGTCTAGCAAAGTTAGTCAATGCTAGACTCAAAAAGTTTCCAAAGCGCTACTTAAAGATGTAACGACTTGTGTTTTTAATGCAGGAGTTCAGCTAGCTTACGATGTTCCAATAACTCTTTAGCGCACTCTATGTCGGGCGCAAAATAGCGGTCTTCATCATAAAACGGCACTGCAGCTCGTAATATTGCTTTGCCTTCTTCTACCATCGCCGATGACTTGTGCGGCGCTCTGAAATCTAACCCTTGGCAAGCCGCTAACCATTCAACGGCTAAAATGGCAAATGTATTGTCAGCCATGTCTTGCAGTCTGCGAGCTGCAAAGGTAGCCATAGAAACGTGATCTTCTTGGTTTGCACTCGTCGGCAAGCTATCAACTGAGGCTGGGTGTGCATAGCTTTTGTTTTCAGAAGCTAAAGCCGCAGAGGTAACTTGGGCAATCATGAAACCTGAGTTTACACCGCCGTTATCCACTAAAAATGGCGGTAACTTGCTTAGGTTTGAGTCGATTAACATGGCCATTCGACGCTCTGAAAGCGCGCCAATCTCTGATATCGCAATGGCTAAGTTATCCGCCACCATGGCTACAGGTTCGGCGTGAAAGTTACCACCTGAAATAATGTCTGCGCCATCATCATGTAAAAAGACTAATGGGTTGTCCGTTACACCGTTTGCTTCGGTTTTTAAGATATCGCCAGCGTGACGAATTTGCTGTAAACATGCACCTAGTACTTGAGGTTGGCATCTTAATGAATAAGGGTCTTGGACTTTGTCACATTGAATATGACTATTGCCTACCTCTGATGAATCGCTTAATACATTTCTAAACGCTGCAGCGATATCAATTTGACCTTGCTGGCCGCGAGCTAAATGGATTCTTTCGTCAAAAGGAGAGCGAGAGCCAAGCGCTGCTTCTACCGTTGTTGCGCCAATCATAATAGATGACGCTAATAAGTCTTGTGCTAAAAAGTAACCTTTTAATGCTAATGCGGTAGAAGTTTGGGTACCATTTAATAATGCCAAGCCTTCTTTGGGTGCTAGGTCAATCGCATTCAAACCAGCTTGTTTTATACCTTGTTCAGAATGAACAATCTTGCCATCGATTCTGACGACGCCTTCGCCTAATAACGGTAGTACTAAGTGAGCCAGTGGCGCTAAATCGCCAGATGCGCCTACTGAGCCTTTAGCTGGTACGCAAGGGTACACCTCATTATTGACCAAGCTAATTAATGCTTCGATAACCGATAATCTAATGCCAGAAAAACCGCGAGCCAGTGAGTTGATTTTAAGTACAAGCATTAATCGAATGACGTTGTCACTTAAGTACTCGCCGGTACCGGCCGCATGGGACAGCACTATTTTACGTTGCAGAATTTGCAATTCTTCTTTCGAGATTCGTGTATTGGCCAATAAACCAAAGCCAGTATTAATTCCGTAAACGACTCTGTCTTCATCGATAACTTGTTGCACGGCTTGTTGGCTTCTATTGATGGCGTCTTTGCAAGACTCATCAAGGCTAAGTTGAACTGGCGCATCGTAAATTTTGCGAAGCGTTTCAAGGTCTAACGTTCCTGGTGTAAGTACTAATTTGTTCATTATTTTACTTCCTTTGCTACCGCGTCATTTTCCAGCGACGGTAAGTTTAAACCTTGCTCTTTTGCACAATTAATTGCGATATCGTAACCAGCGTCTGCATGTCGCATTACGCCTGTTGCTGGATCATTCCAAAGTACATTAGCTAAACGTTGCTCTGCTTCTGCAGTACCGTCGGCAACAATAACAACGCCTGAGTGCTGGCTAAAGCCCATGCCAACCCCACCACCATGATGCAAAGAAACCCAAGTAGCACCCCCTGCGGTATTTAATAATGCGTTTAATAAAGGCCAGTCTGAAACCGCATCTGATCCGTCTAACATGGCTTCGGTTTCTCTATTGGGGCTTGCCACTGAACCTGAGTCTAGGTGGTCACGGCCAATAACAACGGGAGCCGATAACTCGCCGCTTTTCACCATGTCATTAAAGGCTTTAGCGATTCGTGCGCGATCTTTTAAGCCAATCCAACAAATACGTGCTGGCAAGCCTTGGAATTGAATACGCTCTCTGGCCATATCTAACCAGTTATGCAGATGTGGGTTATCAGGGATAAGCTCTTTTACTTTGGCGTCTGTTTTATAGATGTCTTCAGGGTCACCAGATAACGCAACCCAACGGAATGGACCAATGCCTTCACAAAATAATGGGCGAACATAAGCAGGCACAAAACCAGGGAAGTCAAAAGCATTGGTAACGCCTTCTTCTAGAGCCATTTGACGAATGTTATTACCGTAGTCTGTTGTTGCGGCACCGGCGGCTTGAAGGTCTAGCATCGCTTGGACTTGTTTTGCCATAGATTGCTTAGCCGCTTTAACAACTGCAGCTTCATCTTTTTTACGCATTTCTGCCGCATGTTCCATGCTCCAGCCTAGCGGCAAGTAACCATTTAATGGATCGTGAGCAGATGTTTGGTCGGTGACCACATCAGGGGTGATGCCGCGCTTGACCAATTCAGGGAATATTTCTGCTGCATTGCCAAGTAAACCTACCGACACCGCTTGTTTATTTGCAACCGCTTCATCAATCATCGACAAAGCTTCATCTAATGTTGTTGCTTTTTTATCGACGTAACCTGTACGTAAACGGAAGTCGATTCGTGATTCGTCACATTCAACAACTAGTGCTGCGTATCCTGCCATTGTTGCCGCTAGAGGCTGTGCGCCACCCATTCCACCAAGACCACCAGTTAAAACCCAACGGCCAGACGCGTCACCATTAAAATGTTGTTTTGCCATGGCAACAAAGGTTTCGTAGGTGCCTTGAACAATGCCCTGCGAACCAATATAAATCCAAGAACCAGCTGTCATTTGGCCGTACATCATAAGGCCTTGTTTATCGAGCTCGTTAAAGTGTTCCCAGTTTGCCCAATGCGGTACTAAGTTAGAGTTCGCAATTAATACTCTAGGGGCGTTGCTGTGAGTATTAAATACGCCAACTGGTTTCCCCGACTGTACTAATAAGGTTTGGTGATCTTCCAATTGATCTAAAACTTCTACGATTTTGTCGAATGATGGCCAATCTCTTGCTGCACGACCAATACCGCCATAAACCACTAAATTTTGCGGGTGTTCTGCAACTTCTTCGTCGAGGTTGTTCATTAACATTCGTTTGGCCGCTTCCGTTAACCAAGATTTAGCGGTAATTTTATTGCCACGAGGCGCGCGAATGACGCGTGAAGAATCGAAACGTTGATTTGACATGATGTTTCCTTTGAATAGGATTTTTTAGTTTTAGTTTTAGTTTTAGTTTTAGTTTTAGTGCTTGCCAAAGGTCAGCTGGCCACCAAGGCGGTAGCTTGAACCTGGATATATAATTCGGGCGAAACAAACCACGTCATTTTTGCTCGACGTACGACGGATCAATTGCAAACAAGGTTCTTGATTATAAAGTTGTAACCATTCACACACTTGTTCCGTTGGGGCCACAGCTTCAATGGTATGACGTGCCTCTGTTAGAGGTGCGACCTGAGACAAGTATTCGTGAGGTGTTGTTTCGGTAAAGTCTTGTGATAAGTAATCTGGCGCACTTTTAGGATTAATAAAGCGTTCTTCAACTTGTACGGCTTTGTTATTGTCAAAGTGCACGATTACAGAACGAAAAACTTCAGAGTCCACATCTACATCTAGTGCAATAGCGATGGGGGCAATGGCTTCAATCGTTTCTAATTCAATAACAGTCGCTTTATGCTGGTGGCCACGAGCTGTGATTTCATCAGCGATGTCTTTAATTTCGAACATAGAGCCCTGGCCTTTGAGCGACGCAACGTAGGTACCTGAACCTTTAGTTCGATTTAATATGCCTTGTTGGCTCAACTCCTCAACCGCTCGCCTTGCCGTCATGCGGCTCACAGCAAAATCATCCGCTAATTTATTCTCTGAGGGTACCAGTGCATTTTCTTGCCACTCGCCAGATTCAATTTTTTCCAGTATGTACTTTTTAATTTGTTCAAACTTTGCTGTCATCTTGGGCTACCATCTAGTTTTGCTGTTGGCCAATTTAGGCCTTTAATAAATTGAAACCTTAAATAAAAGGTGACACACTAAACCTGTATATACAACTTAAAATAATCCATAACCACTTAGATCGTCAAGGTTGTTTAATGAATAATTCTGAAGCGCTACCGCAAACATTTGACCTAGTTATTAAAAATATTCACTTATTAACAATGGACAAAAAAACTCATCAGCAGGCCTATGGTCTTATTAATGATGCAGCGATTGCTGTATTAAACGGGGAAATTAGTTGGCTAGGTCAGGCGGCGGACTTACCTGATATACCTTGTAAGAAACGTGGTGGACGGCGAAGGTCAATTCTTATCGCCAGGGCTAATTGATTGTCATACACACTTAGTATTTGCAGGCAGCAGAGCAGATGAATTCGAAAAGCGCCTAAATGGTGTTAGCTATAAAGAAATTGCTGAGCAGGGCGGTGGCATTTTAAGCACGGTTAACGCAACACGTGATGCCTCTTTTGAAGAGTTGCTGGTATTGGCTCAAAAGCGAGTGAAAACGCTGATGAGTGAAGGTGTAACCTGCATCGAAATAAAGTCTGGTTATGGTTTAAATACAGAAACAGAGGTTAAGATGTTAAAAGTAGCGCAAGCGCTTGAGCAGTCTTTTCCAGTTGAAATACGCCGAACCTTTTTAGGTGCGCATGCGGTTCCTCCAGAGTTTAAAAATAATCCCGACGGATACATTGATTACCTCATTACGGATACTTTACCGACACTTGTTGAACAAGACTTGGTCGATGCTGTTGATGGTTTTTGTGAAAATATTGGTTTTAGTACGGAGCAGATCAAAAAACTTTTTGATGCTGCAAAAAAATATAATTTGCCGGTTAAATTGCATGCAGAACAGCTAAGCGATAGTGGTGGTACAGGTTTGGTTGTCGACATGGAGGGATTGTCTGCGGACCATGTAGAGTATTTATCTGAAAAAGATTGTATAAAACTATCCCATTCTGTAACCATTCCTGTATTATTACCAGGTGCCTTTCATTCTTTGTCTGAAACGCAGCTGCCACCAATCAAAATATTAAGGGAATTAAACGTCCCAATGGCGATAGGTAGTGATTACAACCCGGGGTCTTCGCCACTATGTTCATTAAAGCTAATGCTTAGTTTGGCCTGTACTCATTTTAAATTAACACCAGAAGAATCTTTACTTGGTGTTACTTGTAATGCAGCTAAAGCGTTGGGATTAAAAAATGTCGGTGCATTAAAAGTAGGCTATAGAGCTGATTTTTGTTTATGGGATATAAAACACCCGGCAGAACTTAGCTATACATTCGGGATAAACCCGTTAACGCGAATGTGGATTCGTGGGCAAACCTGCTTTTTATAACGAATTATTTTAACTCGTCGTCGTTTAATTATGGCGTAAATGCGAACAAAAACCTTGGTGATGTAAAAATGACAACAACTATCGACTTATCTCGTTATGGCATTAATGAGCCGACTGAAATCTTGCATAATCCGTCTTACGAGACTTTGTTTGCAGAAGAAACTAAATCTGAATTATCAGGTTACGAAAAAGGAACGGTAACTGAGCTTGGCGCGGTTAACGTAAACACTGGTGTATTTACAGGTCGTTCGCCTAAAGATAAATACATTGTATTGGATGATGTTTCACGAGATACCGTTTGGTGGAATTCAGAACAAGCACCAAATGATAACAAGCCTTTAGACCCTGCGGTTTGGACTGACCTTAAAGGTTTAGTATCAAAGCAGTTATCAGGTAAGCGTTTATTTGTTGTTGATACATTTTGTGGTGCAAATGAAAAAGTTCGCTTAAAAGTACGCTTTATTACTGAAGTTGCTTGGCAGGCCCACTTTGTTAAAAACATGTTTATCCGTCCTTCTGAAGAAGAATTAGCGACTTACGGCGACCCAGATTTTGTTGTTATGAACGGCTCTAAAACGTCTAACCCAGACTTTGAAAAGCACGGTATGAACTCAGAAGTATTTACTGTATTTAATATGACTGAAAAAATGCAGATCATTGGCGGTACTTGGTACGGCGGTGAAATGAAGAAAGGTATGTTCGCGATGATGAACTACTACCTTCCTCTGCAAGGCATGGCATCAATGCACTGTTCTGCAAACGTTGGTAAAGATGGCGACACCGCTATTTTCTTCGGTTTATCTGGTACAGGTAAAACAACATTATCAACAGATCCTAAGCGTGAGCTAATTGGTGATGACGAGCATGGTTGGGATGACGATGGCATCTTTAACTTTGAAGGTGGTTGTTATGCTAAAACTATCGATTTAGATAAAGAAAGTGAGCCTGATATTTATAAAGCAATTCGTCGTGATGCGTTATTAGAAAACGTAGCAGTAGATGAGAATGGCGTTATAGATTTCACAGATGGTTCTGTTACTCAAAACACACGTGTATCTTACCCTTTGCACCACATTGACAATATTGTTAAGCCGGTATCAAAAGCGGGTCACGCTAAAAAAGTTATCTTCTTATCTGCGGATGCGTTTGGTGTATTACCGCCAGTGTCTAAATTAACAGATGCACAAACTAAATATCATTTCTTGTCAGGTTTTACAGCTAAATTAGCGGGAACTGAACGTGGTATTACTGAACCTCAACCAACGTTCTCAGCGTGTTTTGGTAAAGCGTTTTTAACTCTACACCCATTACAATATGCTGAAGTTTTAGTTAAACGTATGAACGATGCTGGTGCAGAAGCTTATCTGGTAAACACAGGTTGGAATGGTTCTGGTAAACGTATCTCTATTAAAGATACTCGTGCAATCATTGACCGTATTTTAGATGGTTCAATTGAAAAAGCGCCAACTAAGAACGTACCAATCTTTAACTTAGAAGTACCAACTGAACTTGAAGGTGTTAACCCTGCAATTTTAGACCCTCGTGATACATACGCGAATGAAGGCGAGTGGACTGAAAAAGCGGAAGACCTTGCTGGTCGTTTCATTAAGTACTTTGATCAATATACTGATTTAGAAGACGGTGCTGAACTAGTAGCCGCTGGTCCACAACTTTAATTTGAAGAGGGGTGCGTAGGGTATACCTATTGCGCCATGTCTCTCACATTATGCGTCTAACATTGTTGTGAAACCATATTAGTAAATTGAGATTTAAAGCCAGTCATAAGACTGGCTTTTTTTATGCCTGTTAAATACTTCTTTCTATAAGTATCATATTCATAAATTAAATGAGGAGTGCGCGTGCAAGGTTTATCATCAAAACGATATCGCTATAGCCTTTTAACGTTATTAATACTAACGAGTGGATTGTTTTTAATAGGCTTGTTTATGCCAATTATGACCGTGAGTAAGTTTATCTTTTTAGATAATACTTTTTCTATTTCGTCAGGCATTTACGACTTGTTTGCTGAGGGTCGATATTTTTTATTTGTGGTGATCTTAGGTTTGAGTGTTCTGCTGCCAGTTTTAAAACTAGGTGTTCTGTTTTATCTTTTACTCAGCTTTGAGAAGTTAGAATATTTGAATAAAAGCAAACGATTATTAAACCTTATGCACGATTACGGTCGTTGGGCTATGCTTGATGTGATGGTTGTTGCTCTTCTGATTGTAACGGTAAAGTTAGGCGCTTTTGTCAATATTCAAACTCATAACGGTTTGTATGTGTTTGGCATTTCGGTTTTGCTAACAATGGCGGTAACCCATTTAGTGGTGCGTGCGGCCAATAAAAAAGGCGACTCAAAAGAATCGCCTTTCATATAATAAATAGGCTTATAACAAGACTGGCTTACAGCAAAGCTAGCTTGTTGCAATATAATAAAGCTAGCTTACTTACTGCATAATTGGCTAGTGCCAGTATGCAGACTCCAAACTATCTTCTCTATCTGGTAAGCCTTTAGATAACCTTGGCGAGCTTTGTGATAATACTTCAAAGCTAACACGGTTTGCATACTTACATATTTGCGCTAGTGAAGAATACGAAATAGCAGGAATAGAATGTTTGCTAGACTCAGGAACATTTAGCTTATGGAAAACATTAGCGGTAATGTCATGGATCACCGCGGCTAACGCGCCATCGCCTGCACCATTAGTATTCTTAATTTCATCTGGACCACCCATATACGGCGCAATGTGCGAATATATTTTAATAGGCGTTTTACAGTTTTGTTTAAGCAAAGGTCTAGAAAATTCGTACTGGTTAAACTCAGGAATACTACCTGGCAACAACGGATACTGGGTTTTTCTCTTGAACTCTTTGTCGGTATAACCAGCCATGTAAAGGCCTTGAGGACCCGCTGTACACAGCACAAGATCTGCAATTTCTAGTGCTTTTTCAGCAGCTAACAAAGGATCTTTAGTGCCAACTAAGGCTTCAGCTTCTTCTTCGTTCATTGCTAAAACTTGAACATGCTTTTTAATGAAATCACGCCACCACTGTGGTTTTTCATCAATCATAAAACGAGTGCCTAAGGTTAAAACCACAGGAACTTGATGTTTATTCGCATATTCAATAGCTTGCATAGCAGCTTGATCAAGCGTGTCGCCTTCGCTACAACGAGTAAAGTAAGCACTAACTACAAATGAAGATGCGTTTTTATTAAGTCTTCGTCAATAAACTCTGGCGTTAATTTATTCATTACGCCTGAGTCAATGGCAAAAGTACGTTCGCCGTCTTCAGTAATTAATGTAAAGGCTCTACCTATAGGGCCATCAACAGGTTGTAAGTGCTGTAAGTCAACTCGAGAGGAAGTATTACAAAGGTAGCGATAAGCGTAGTTACCAACTTTGATATTTTCACTCATGACTCCATAGAGTACAGAGCGATCATCCGCTAATACCGAATAATTGTGCATAGTATTGCCAATGGTTCCACCTGCGTGTTGATCAACGATTAAATCGTTATCAAAAATGTGGCGATATAACTCTTCCGCCAAGTCGCTTGAAACCAATTGAGATAAACCTATTTTTAAGTCAAATTGATCAAGGAGCTCACGTGAAACATGAGCTTCAATATCAACAATGGTTTGATCCATACCAACAACGTATGGATGCTTTAACTTGCCATCCACTTTTATTTTGTTGGTAACCGGATCTTTTTTCTCTACCGGGAAATAATGTCGATGTTTACGTCTACCAGGAAATCTCATAGCTCAATTTACGCGAATAAAAATTTGGCGCGCATTGTATGACATTTTGGTTACATTATTAACCAATAGTTTATTCTATTTTGTAATAGTTCTATTGATAAAGGCCCAAATTTGCTTTTGAGTAAGCTTCAAATTCAGTGAATCCACCAATATGTGTTTGATCAACAAAGATTTGTGGAACTGTTTCAACAGGCTTGCCTGCAGACTTTTCTAAATCAGCTTTGCTGATACCTTCAGCTTGAATATCAACATATCGGTAATTGAAGTCATCTCGTGACTCTTTAAGTTGATCTGCAACCTCTTTAGCACGAACACAATACGGACAACCAGGACGTCCAAAAATAACAGTAAACATAAAATCTCTCCTAAATGAATTGCATACAGTCTAGCAAAGATTGCTATTAGGTAAATTCAATAAAATCGATGACATTGATAGAATCTATTGATGTACTTTCTAACTTTGTTATTCCAAAATTTTATTAGCTAGTCAAACTATTGGTTTGTCGTTAAAAAAACAAAAAGAGGCCTGTGAAACCCATAAATAAAGGGGTACAAGAACTTGTGGACTGAAAAGTCACCTATACTAGAGTGAGTTGTTTAGGAGTACTTTATGATTATTAGACCACCCAATGCTGCAGGAAATTTATATGCTTCAGACGCTGATGAATTAGTCACTGATATTGCTCAGGATTTATTAGCCATGCCTAAGGGGATTGAATTCCCTTACGCATTGGTTGTTCCTCATGCTGAAATGAAAGTGTCTGGGAGAGCTTCTGCTGCGGCGTTTAGACACCTATCAAAGTACTATCCGTACATAAATAGAGTTGTGATTATTGGCGCTGCATCAAATGCGGTTGTAGGAGCCGCGTTACCTATCTGTGATGAATACAAAACGCCCTTAGGGCGAGTGAAGGTAACTGAACGCTACATAAATAGCTTGGCGTTGTTACCTTTTGTTCATAGAAGTGATAGGGAGCATAACAAATCCAGTCGAATTGAAGCGCAGTTACCGTATTTACAAACCTGTTTGTCTGATTTTGAGATTTTACCTGTGCTTATTGGCCAAATGTCAGACCTAGATATGAACTTGTTGTTTACTAGCTTGCCTTTTAATAACCAAACCTTGACTATATTATCCGTCGATATAGATAAACATAAGCAGCGATGCATGGATTTGCACGAACAGAGACTGTTTGAAAATTATGTCAGTTATATTGAATTTGAAGAAAGAAAATTAAAGCATGCAGATACTTTTGATACTGAGCAGGCTCCGTCAAATGAATTCAGATCAAAATATCAGAGCTTTATAGTTCATTAGTTTAGTTAGTATTGGATTTGGTTATGGGAATTAAAAGATTGTGACAACAGAAGAAGTGAGTTCTCCTTGTATTAGGAACTGCTGTTTAGATGAAAAGAATGTCTGTATTGGCTGTTATCGGGACATAAATGAGATAATGGCCTGGTCCAAATGTCTAATAGCGAAAAAAAAATAACCCTTAACCGTTGTTATACAAGGGTTAAAGAAAAAAAAGGCAATTAAATTCAATTTTGACGTTCATTTAATAAGCTTTTTGAAATTGATGTGTTATGATACGTCCCGTCTTTAACGAGACTTATTAAATTGTTTGAAAGCTTCATGTAATTATTTATACCGATGTACTCATTTTTTAGTCGATTTGAGCCACGTAATTTTAATTAGTGACACATTTGCAATTGATTAAACTCCGCAAAGATACAGCTGATACATGTGTATCAAAAAAATTGAAATTATATATATAAGGTTTACTATTATGTCTAAATCGACTGGTACAGTTAAGTGGTTTAACGAAGAGAAAGGTTACGGATTTTTAACTCAAGACAATGGCGGCAAAGATGTATTCGTACATTTCCGTGCTATCGTTGGCGAAGGTTTCAAAAGCCTTAAAGAAGGTCAAGCAGTAACTTTTGACGTTGAAGAAGGTCAAAAAGGTTTACAAGCTGCAAACGTTGAAGCTAACTAATTTAGCCTTTAATGTTTGACAAAAAGAGCGTTTTTAACGCTCTTTTTTTATGCCTATAATTTGATAAATCGAAAGAGTGGAGTATCAATAAACCTCAAAACTATTAAGCGTCTCGGGGTAACCCAATTCTCACCGCTTTGATCAAGCGTTTCAATTTTCTATTCTCTATACCCGCAGTTTCTGCTTTTTCTTTTTGTTGTTCTAACGCCCAAACTATATGTTCATCAACTAGGTCACTTATTTCACCTAATTTGCTCTCAAGCTCATTTATTACAGTGATCGAAAATGGCGCGTTGCCAAGTGCCACTGCAATGTTGCGCATCCAGCACTCAAAACCTATTCGCCTAATAGGAGAGCCTTCGGTTACTTTCAAGAAATAACTTTCTTGCCACTGCCATAGTTTTAGCAAGTCTGGATTGTTTAGATCGTCTCGAGGAACAAAATCAGGTTGCTTTGATATTTGTGCCTGACGATTCCATGGGCATATTAATTGGCAATCATCACAACCATATATGCGATTGCCCATAGCCTTTCTAAAATGTTCTGGAATGGCTTTTTTAAGTTCAATAGTGAGATAGGAAATGCACTTTTTACTATCAACAACATAAGGTGCAACAATAGCCTGCGTAGGACAAATTGTTATACATGCGACACAGGAACCACATTGCTCTTTCACGGGTTGGTCGTTTGGTAATGCAACAGGTAAAAACAACTCACCTAAAAAAAACCAACTGCCGGCTTCCTCGTCTAAAACCAGTGAGTGTTTTCCTACCCAGCCAAGTCCAGCCTTTTCTGCCAATGGGCGCTCTAATACTGGAGCCGAATCAACAAAAGGTCTAAACTGCATGTCAGCATCATCAATTTCATCAGCCACTAGTTTACCTAATTTTTTAAGCTGATTTCGTAACACTTTGTGATAATCACGCCCTAGTGCATAACGAGATATGTATGCGGTATTAGGGTCGTCCAACGTGTCTGCAAACGCAGCGTTTTCAGGTAAATAGTCCATTCTTACGCTGACAACACTGAGCGTGCCCGGTAATAATTCGTCTGGTCTACAGCGCTTTAATCCATGACGTGACATAAATTCCATATCGCCATGATAACCATTCTCCAACCACTCCAAAAAACGAGGTTCCTGTTCGCTGAGATCAATATCAGTGATCCCCACTTTTTGAAAGCCAAGTTCAGTGCCCCACTGTTTAATTTTATTGGCAAGTTGGTTGTAATCAGAACGGGCAGAGGTCATAAACAAAGGTCAAATTGATGTTAAATGAAAACGCTACTTTACCATTTAAAGCACGTGTTGCGGAATAGTTAAAATTAGAGATTCTGTTATGGGTAAAAGTAGGCGTTTTTTAGAGAATTTTGTTGATATTTACCGGAGATTTTACTGCAAAAGACGTTGAAATAGGTATGATAGTGACAGTAGTAGTAAGGGCTTACCTTCGTAATAAACTCCTCGTTTTTTTAGATTGCAAAGAAACTTATTGAGAAACGGATTGTCCTAGTAATTGTGAGAGATGCGTTGTTAAAAAAGTTATTATTTAGAAGTATCAAAACCGTGTGGGCTGTATTTGCCACTGCGGTTTTAGTGCTTGCGGTAATAATTAGCCTTTTGAAGGTGACTTTGCCATATGCAGATAAGTACAAAGGTGAAATTGAGACTTACGTACTTAACAATTTTAATGCCGATATTAACATAGGCAGCATTGGCGCGAGTTGGGAAAAGCTAGGGCCTGTCATAATTTTAAACGATGTGACCATGTCCGCCTCTGAACAGGCACCGTTGGACATTAGCATTATGGAAACAAAAGTCAGTATCGACTTTTGGCGTTCTCTGCAAGAGCAGCGTCTTGTTACCGGCACGTTCCAGCTAAATGGTATTAACACGTATATCAACAGCAGTGTTTTTTTCAAAGTTAGGCCTCAGTCTCAAGGTTCGCAATTATTTGAGGGTCTAAGTCATTTATTTTTAGCTCAAATTCAGCAGTTTCAAGTTACCGACAGTACCATTATTGTGCGTCATACCGACGGCGTGAATCAAACCTTCCAAATCGATAATCTGTCTTGGTTAAATGAGGGCAATCGACATCGTGGACAAGGGGATGTTTATATTGATGGTTTTTCTGATAACTCTCTTTCTTTTCGAATGGATTTGTATGGCCAACGCCGAAGCGAAATATTTGGTGCGATTTATTTAGAAGCCCAGCAAGTCGACATCACTCCATGGTTAACTCAATTTATTGGTGAGCATATTGCGGTTACCTCTACTGAGGGCAACTTTAGAGTGTGGAGTGAAGTTTCAGATGGCTTGGTAAAGCAGTTTCAGGTTGAAATTGAAAATACCGGTGTTCGTTGGAATAAACAAGATGCCGAGAAAGAGCTATTCATCGATGAAGCCTCTCTAAAATGGCAACAGTCAAAAAGCGATTGGGCACTCATTGCCAATGAAATAAAGTTGAGAACGGAGCAGCAGCAGCCAAATCCTTTTCACCTAAATTTAATCCGTCGCAATAAGCAAACGGAATTAATCGCCAATGATGTAGATCTAAACACCATTACTCAGCTTTTTTCTTTATTTTCGGCAACCAAAGAAACAAGCTTGTTGGCAAATACCAATGTGAGTGGTGATGTAAATTCATTGCATATTTCTTGGCCTGATGAAGCCGATATGATGGCTTATGTCGACGTTGATAACTTTTCCTTTTTACCAGAAGTGGCGATTAACGAAGCATACTTAGGCTTAACTGACTTATCGGTAAAAGGAGCCTGGAAGGGCAACGAAGGACGTTTTTCAATGACGGGCCTTAGTGGTGAATTAGATACTCAAGACACTTTTGAACAACCTATCAAGTATGACACGCTAAAAATCATTTCCGATATCAAGCTTTCGAGTGAAGGCACCGAAGTGTGGTTGCCGGAAATTAGACTTGAAAATAATGATATAAAAATTAAGGCTAATGCTCAGTATCTCAATTATGACGATGCTCATTTAAGCGTTTTTGCTGAAATAGTCGGTCCAAGCCAAGGAAAGATTCCAAATTATCTACCTAAATATTTAATTGGCGACAATACTTTATCTTATCTAAACCGATCTATTCAAAAAGGTAGGGGTGAGCTGACTCAAGTTGTTATTGATGGTGACCCGGCTGATATGCCTTTTGATTTTGAAGAGCCGAATAGACAAGGTACGTTTTTAGTGACAGCTGGTTTGAAGGATACCTTCTTTGAATTTAGTGAGGATTGGCCAGCGCTACGTAATTTAGATGCAACTTTGATTGTTAATAAAATGGATATGTATATCAATGCCCACAGTGGTGATATTAGTGATCTCAAAGTTAATAACGATGTCTTCGCCCATATAGATTTGGCTGCTCAAAGCACAGTATTAAAACTAGATATTCAACCAGATAATTTAGAGTTTAGTAAGTTTCATTCTTTGGTGAAAACTACTCCTTTAAAAGATTCAATTGGCGATGTTTTTGAGTTTGTATTGCTTGAAGGTAAGGGCGATGCAAAGGTTCACTTGTCTATTCCACTTAGCGACGGGCCTGATGAATCAGGTAAAATACCGGAGTTTTTAGTTCGTGGTGATGTGCTAACTAAAAAAGCAGGTTTGCAATTACCAAGTCTAAACTTAAATATTCAGAACTTATCGTCAGCAGTGTCTTTCGAAAACGCCGCTTTTGCTATTAAAGATGCCAGCGGACTTTGGAACAGTTTGCCAATTGATTTTAACATTACTGGTAATGACGGCAGTGCAGGTTACAAGTTAGACGGTAAAATTGATGCGAGTTGGCAGCACAGTGATGTAGCAAAACAAATAAATGGCCCTATTAGTGATTATTTTTCAGGTGAGCTCAACTCAACAATTTCCCTTAGTGTAAACATAGAAGAGGGCGACGATTACCAATATTTTGTGGATGCGAACACCGACTTAACCAAAGCAGGTTATACATTAACAGGGCCACTTCAAAAAGCCGTAGGTGAACCGTCTTCTGTTAATATTTCGGTTTTAGGTGATGCTACAAGTAATGACATTTACATTGATTTGAATGAAGACCTTAACTTTATAGGCGTCGTACCTACAAGCTCTAGTAAAATGGAACAGGCCATTTTGACAATAGGTGAGCACTTAACGCCTACCAGCGTATTGTTGCCGGATAGCGGCTTTAACATTGATATAAAACTGCCAAATATTGAATTTGATTCCACTCTTTCTTTTGTATTGGACTTAATTGATTCTTTGCCGTCTGGTGCGGGGGATTCTGAACCCCTGTTAGATTCCCCTAAGTTAATTTCAGGTCAATTTGGTCGTGTTGATATTTTAGGACAGGAATGGAGCAACATTACTCTTAGCGCAAAACCAAAGAACAATGACTGGTTATTTAATCTTGTGGGCGAGGCAATAGAGGCTGAGGTGGTTGTTCCAGAACTAATAGAGTCAGAAGGAATTACGATTAATGCCGACTATTTACATATTAAAAACACGCCAGTAGAAGCCAATACAGATAATGTTGAATCCACACTCAACTCGGCCGAATTGATTTCAGGTTTGCCCGCATTACACATCGTTTGTAAGGTTTGCACCTATAATGAAAAGCCCTTAGGTAAGATTACGTTAGATACATTTACGCGTGACACCAGTTTGTTTATAGAAAAAGCGGAAATGGAATATCAACGAAATAAAGTGTCATTAGCTGGCATGTGGATTGGTAATGAAGACTCTGGTGATACCACCATAACTGGTGATGCTTACTCCCGATACTTTGGCCCATGGATGTTGGATTGGGGCTTTAACTCCGGTATCAAACAAAGTGACTTCAAGTCTAAGTTGTCTTTGACTTGGGATGGTGCACCGCATGAATTTGCATTTGAGTCTTTAAACGGTGAAGTCACGTTTGAAATGGGCGAGGGTTACTTGTCTGAGATAAGTGACAAAGGGGCAAGGATCTTTTCTTTATTTAGCTTAAATTCACTTTACCGAAAGTTGAAGTTTGACTTTAATGATGTTTTCCAGAAGGGCCTGTTTTACAACGATATTAAAGGCTCTTTAACGGTAGAAAGTGGCGTGGTATATACAGAGAATATTAGAATGGATGGCGTTGCAGGAAACATGAATATGCGCGGCTTTACCAATCTCACGGCAAGTACACTAAATTATGACGTTACTTTTAAGCCAAAGATTACTTCAAGTATTCCTGTCATTGCAGCTTGGTTAGCGCCAGGCTCTGCTGGGTTGTCATTATTAGCGGGCATCGCCATTGATAAAATTATTGAGAAAGCGGATGTCGTTTCCGAAGTAAGACTAAAAGTGACGGGGGATCTTGCTGATCCAAAAGTCCAAGAAGTTAAGCGCTTTACTAAAACGATTGAATTGCCAAGGCCGCCACAGAAACCTATTGAGCCGGTAATACCAGAAGCTAATAAAACTGAAACGGAAGAAAAAACAAACAATGAACCCGTTTTGGAGCAAAATAACAAACCAGCGACGAACAACGTAGAGCCTTTGAACAAAGAATCTCTGAGTAAAGCACCTCTGAAAAAAGAACCTCTGAATAAAGAACCTTTGAATAAAGAGTCTGTGAAAAATGACTCTTCGAATAAAGAATCTGAAGTGTCTAAAGTTGAAAACGACAAAGGTGATGAGCAATGATAAATGCTTTTGTATTACAAATGACTTCAACGCCAGATGTTAAAGAGAATTTAGCATTTGTTAGATCAGCTTTATTGGAGAAAAGCCGTACTTTAGGTGCTGATCTGCATGGAAGTATTGTGGTTTTACCTGAGTGTTTTGCCTGTTTTGGTGGTAAAGACAACCTAAATTTAGGTATAGCGGAAGAGACTGGCAATGGCCCAGTTCAGCTTGAACTAGCTGATATTGCGAAGGAGTTCGGAATATATTTGGTAGCAGGCTCTTTCCCTACCAAAAGCCAAAATAAAAATAAGTTTTTGGCGACATGCTTGGTATTTGACCCAATTGGGGTTCTCATCGCTGATTATCAAAAAATACATTTGTTTGATGTTGAAGTAGACGACAACACGGGCAGTTACAGGGAGTCCGATTCAACACAGGCAGGCAATAAGTTAGTGGTATTTGATACGCCAGCAGGTAAGGTGGGTGTTGCCATTTGTTATGACCTACGATTCCCGGGTTTATTTCAGGAGCTAAGATCGTTAGGCACCAATACCATCGTATTACCAAGTGCATTTACCGAATTGACTGGTGATGCTCATTGGCTACCATTAATTCAAGCTCGAGCTATTGAAAACCAATTATATATGGTGGCCGCAAATCAAAACGGCGTTCATCAGAATGGCCGTGAAACGTTTGGCCATAGTGTCGTGGTTTCACCATGGGGCAACATTTTAGTTAATGCTGAAAGACAAAATGGCTTATTCGGCGCGGCATTAGATATGGTAAAGTTACAAGAAATTAGAAGTAAAATGCCAGTATTTGTCCATAATCAATTTAAATCTCGTTTGGTTTAACCAGGCGACGCATCACCATAATAGGATCTATTTTGAATCAAGTTGAAGAACAATTATTAACAGCAAACGGCCTAACACAACAAAGCGTTTACGATGGCCTGTCTATGCTTTTGGAACATCAACTCGACTACGCAGACTTATATTTTCAAGGTAGCTTCCATGAGTCTTGGGTAATGGAAGACGGCATCATTAAAGATGGCAGCTATAACATTGAGCAAGGCGTAGGTATTAGAGCCGTTAGCGGCGAAAAAACAGGACTGTCTTATTCTGATCAAGTGAACTTTAATGCTATTTCTGAAGCCGCTAAAACTGCCAGAAGTATTTCAGCTGCCGGGCAAAATGCAAAACAGCAGGTATTTACTAATACGCAGCAGAAACAAATTGTTATGGCTTGTCAGCCTCTTGAAAAGATGACGAACAAAGATAAGGTGGAGTTGCTTCGTAACGTTGATAGCTATATTCGTCAACAATCACCATTAGCAAAAAACATTGTGGTTAGCATGAGCGGTGTTTATGAAGAAGTGCTTGTTGCTGCCAGTGATGGTACTTGGGCAACAGATATTCGCCCTTTAATTCGTTTAAACTGTTCGGTTGTATTAGAAAAAGACGGCCGAAAAGAACGAGGCGGTGCTGGTGCAGGTGCAAGAACAGACTATAGCTACTTTATGGAATTGACTGACGGTAAATTACGTTATCAAAATGTAGCGGATGAAGCGATTCACATGGCAACGGTTAACTTAGAAGCTATTGAAGCGCCAGCGGGTACAATGCCAGTAGTCCTGGGTAATGGTTGGCCGGGCGTGTTATTACATGAAGCGGTAGGGCATGGGTTAGAAGGTGATTTTAACCGTAAAGGTTCAAGTAATTACAGCGGCAAAATTGGTGAATCTGTGGCGTCAGAGCTGTGTACTATTGTTGATGATGGCACATTAAATGGCTTACGTGGCTCATTAAATATTGATGATGAAGGTGTACCGGCACAATACAATGTACTTATTGAAAACGGTGTATTGAAGTCTTACATGCAAGACAAAATGAATGCTCGATTAATGGGCGTGCCAGCGACAGGCAATGGCCGTCGTGAATCTTTTGCACACATGCCAATGCCGCGCATGACAAATACTTATATGTTGCCAGGACAAAGTACACCTGAAGACATTATTGCTAGCGTTGATTATGGTATTTACGCGAACAACTTTGCCGGTGGCCAAGTTGATATCACGTCAGGTAAATTTGTATTCTCGGCGTCAGAAGCTTATTTAATTGAGAACGGTAAAATTACTAAGCCAGTTAAAGGTGCCACTTTAATTGGTAATGGCCCAGATGCAATGTCGCAAGTATCAATGGTAGGTAATGACTTAGCCTTAGATAAAGGCGTTGGCGTATGTGGCAAAGATGGCCAAAGCATCCCTGTGGGCGTTGGTCAGCCAACATTAAAGCTAGATGCGATGACAGTTGGTGGTACTAACTAAGTTCTGCAGCTGTCTATGCGGCGTGATGGGTCATCTTGATTGATAAGATTATTTGCGCGCCGTTTGGTGTTATATTTTTCACTTCCACTTGTCCATTGTGGCGTTTGGCTATTTCCTTAACAACACTCAATCCTATTCCTGTTCCCTCACTTTTCGTCGTATAAAATGGCGTACTTACGTTATCGATATTAGAAAACCCTGGTCCATTGTCCGTCACACAAATTGCCTGATGTGCGTTTTCATTAAATACCTGAATCTTTAATTGCCAACCGTCTAAATTTTGATATTCACTGTGATAAGCCTGTTCGGAATTTAGCACTAAATTAATTAACGCTTGGGATAACAAGTTTTGGTCGCCGAAAATGACTGCAGGTCCTGAATAGTTTATTTGATTCGCTCGCGCAGAAACAGACTTAATATCATGCAAAAGCTCGTCGGAATTAAACCAGTCACATTTTGCGTCAGTTATTTTAGCGACATCGCTATATCCTTTTATAAATGACAACAGCTTTTTACTGCGTTTATTAATTCGGGTTAACACATAATTTAAGTTATCTGGATCGATATCAGGTTGTAATAATAAGGTTTCTGTCAGCGATTCTATCGGCGTCAAAGAGTTTCGGATCTCGTGGCTGATGACTCTAACCATATTGTTTTGTTCGATGTTTCGGCTATTCGATAGCGCGGGCGAAATGTCCACTGCGCTATATAAGTAATACGTCCCTTTGTTTATTGAGAAACGAATGCTTTGTTGCATCCAACCTTTCTCTAATAACGGGTGGGAAAGTTGCGAAAGTGTTTTAAACCCCATCGAGTCATAGGTATCGCCAAACAGCATGGGTCTTTGAAAGGCATGTTGCGCAGATTCATTTTTGTAAAACAGTTGACCATTTTTATTAAAAATTAAAATAACACTGGGCCAATTATTCATCATTTGTGAAAAAAGCGTTCGCTCAAAATCAATCGCAGATTTATCTGAGTTATAGGGGCTTTGGGTAGAGTGAGAACTAAGATTTGATGAATACGCAAGACGTTCGAATAATTTTGATTCGATGCTTCCAGGTTTTAGATCAATCGACAGGTTATTTTCACCAGCAATGAGCGCCTCTAAATAGGTATTCAATTGTTCTTGCGGTTTAACGATTTGTTGATAGGTTTTAAAGAGAACAAAACTGATCAAATAGCTTTCTAATAACAGTAGCAGGCCCAGAAGTGCTAAATTCATCTGAAATCCGATAGCAGCTAATACGCTTAACCCAACTATTGTTAAACCCAATAATAAAAATGAAGTAATTAACGTCGTGTTATGTTTCAAGAGAAATTCCAAACTTATCAATACGTCTCGACAACGCATGGCGTGAAATATCTAGGAGTTTTGCGGCTTCTGATTGATTGCCTCGCGTGACTTCTAAGGCGCGTTGGATCATTTTTAATTCAATGGTTTCGAGTGACTCAATGTCATCAAGAGTCAAATTCTTAGGCGATGTGGTTAATGTATCTGAACTGATGTTTTTTGGTGTACCAATTAAACTTTCAATTAATGTTTTATCAATAATATGGTCGCTACACATTAAAACGCATCGTTCGATAACATTACTGAGCTCGCGAATATTTCCCGGCCAAGGCAGTTGACGCAATAAGGTTAAAGCATCTTCAGTAAAGGTAATGTGGGACTGGTTATACTTATTTGCAAACCTGTTCACTAAATCTAACGCCAATGGCTCAATATCATCGAGGCGTTGTCGAAGTGGAGGGATGTCGATCACAATCGTATTTAGTCTAAAGTACAGATCTTGTCGAAACGTCTGTTGGCCTATATGTGCGTCTAAATCTTCATTGGTTGCTGAAATAATGCGAGTGTCTGCGTATTCCGTTAGTCGTGCACCAACAGGAACATAGGATTTTGTTTCTAGAACATGCAGTAATTTGGGTTGAATATTTAACGGAATAGTGCCAATTTCATCTAAAAAGATGGTGCCTGTGTGTGCTTCTTTAAATCGACCATGACGGTCAGCTTTGGCATCTGTAAACGCGCCTTTTTTATGACCAAATAACTCACTCTCAAACAAGGTTTCAGGAATGGCCGCCATATTTACCGGCACAAAAGGTTTGTCTGCTCTTAAAGAAAGTGAATGAATGTACTGTGCTAGCTGAGACTTACCTACGCCATTTTCACCTGTGATCAATATATTCGCATCACTTGGAGCAACACGTTGGATAAGATCATTAATTGCTGTCATTGAAGTAGAATTAAAAAAGGGCTTATGGCGAGAAATTGATTCTTTAGTAAAACCTTTAGTGGCGTTAACAGCTGTGCCAGAACCTCTGGCGCTCGCACTTAAATGTCGGGTAATAGAGTCAATTAACGATTGATTGTTCCAAGGCTTTTCAATGAAATCTAATGCGCCCAGTTGCAAGCCTTTAACTGCAAGTTCTATGGTTGCCCAAGCAGTCATTAACACAACATTATGATTGTCATTTATTAATTGAGGCAATACAGAGAGGCCGTCTTGGCCACTCGTTGTATCGCTATGGAAGTTCATATCAAGTAAAATCAAACTAGGCTTAAAACGTTGAGCAAGGATCACCGTTTCTTTTAAGCTAGAGGATTCAATTGCCTTAAATCCGTTTGCATTTAGTAGCATTGATAAGGCTAGTCGAATATCTGCATCATCATCAGCAACAAGAATTAACGGCGAATCTATCAATGTACTTCCTCAATCTACTTAGTTAAAACCAATCAGTCTCTGCGCAAGGCAGAAAGCGGGTTTTGAGCAACTATATTCCATGTTGGTAGCATAACAGAAAGTAAATAAATAACGCTACTCATCAGGATAAGTGCCATCAGTGCAACCCAATTAAATGCAGGTAATTCGGCGTTAAAATTAAGATTTATATAATCATATACCCATAACGTAATGACACTACCTACTGCGACACCGGCCACTAACATGATGACGGCTCTCTTTAACATTAAAGAAACTAAATCTAAACGTGTTGCGCCTTGTGTCATGCGAATGGCGAGTTCGTATGATTTTTGTTTAGTGGTTAATATGGTTAATCCAGAAATACCAACTACCGCCAGAAGCAGGGTGAAGGTTACTAAAATTAACGAGGTATAAAAAATGATCCTTTGCTGCATTGTCGCTGCATTCACATGGTCTTGATAAGATTTGAAAGATAATGATTTTATTTGCGGGTGGCGTACCTGAATTTTACTTAACAATAAGTCGCTCTCAAGTAGGTCGTTCAATTCGGCGCCATTTTGGGTCTTTAACGTAAAACGTAAGGTGTCTGTGATATGAATATCAGGTCTAAAAATATACGCAGACTCTCTAGACATACTACTTGGATGTCTTCTGAAGTTTTCCGCGATACCAATAATAATGCTAGAAGAATCTTTGTTTACCGGTTTGCCGATAATGTCTGCATAAGACAGTTTGGGATAGACTGCGTCTGCAAGGTTTTTTGTTACAACCGCGACCTTTTCATTTTGCTGGTACTGTTCAGTAGTAATACTCTTGCCGGCAATAATATTTATGCCTGCTTGCTCCAAATAACCAGGCTGTAAGTGCAGTGGGGAGTATGAAAGCATTTGAGTTGAGCCATCCTCTTTAGTTACTAACTGCGTATAAAATTTATATATATTTGCTAATACGCCATAATCTTGAGAAATAACACTTACTTTAAGTGCACTTTGCTCAATGACTTCTACTATAGATGAGGTCAGTTGGTGTGCATCACTGCCATAAAATGCTTGCTCTTCTTTATTAAAAGAATCAGCCCAATCAGAGTCATCGGTTTTCAGTTCGAGGTTGTGTATGTGTTCAACTTGATAACCCATATCACTAAATGCGATATTGTAGTTTTTATACGCTATCGCCAACCCAGCAAATGAAAACACAATAGTTAACGCTAACTGAGTCGAAACTAAAGTCTTAGTTAATGGATTTTGATAATCCATCGACACGCCTTTACCGCTTGATTGGATATACCCTTGTAGAGCTTTTTCTTTGATGCGAGATAGCGATAGGTAAATGCCAATATAAAACGCCAACAAGGTGATAGCTATAATTGCAGTGATAGCTAATGCGTCTATCTCCATTGTGCCATTGCGACTGAGAGAAGTTAAACTTAACAAGGGCAGAAATGCGATAAATAGATTCGCAATGATTACGGCTAATAAAATTGAGAACACCATTAAAGGGGTATTTTCTAGCATTAGCTGGCGACGTAACACTGACTTTCGCGCTCCGTGTATTAGCCGGACGGAAAATTCATTAAAACGAGCGGTGTAATATGCATTAAACAAGTTCGTTACATTTACTATCGCAATCAAAGCTAGCAACGATGCGGACAATAATAAAAACAGAGACATTTTTTTTGCACCTGGCATAACATCTTCACGATAAGCGGAGAGCTCTAAGTTAGAATCTGGTTTCTTTAAAAACACCTCATACATCATTTTTTGTGAATCATCGACTGTTGTTAAGTACCATTTAAAAAAGTCCTCTCTATTGGGAATGGTGACTTTTGTTGTATCAATATATAAATAAGAGAGTTCGCTTGCCATTTGACCGTCAGTAGATGAGTCAGGTATTTTTGAAAAGTCTTCAAAGATCCAAACCTGTGGTACAGCTAAGTTAACAATATTGCTACTAGTATCTGTACTGGCTAGAGTTAGCTTTCTAGGAAGCGCAATATCTTCAATAATGCCAACAACTAATTGAGCAGAGGGGCCAATGGTAATTGTTTTTCCTAATAAGTCATTGCCTGCTTGTCGTTGCTTTTCATAAAGTGACTCAGAAATCCAAACCCCAGATTCAAAATTTCTCTCATTTAACGCGCTGCCTTTGATGGTTTTGGTGCCCATAATATCGAGTGCGGCAAAGTGGGCCTTAAAGACATAACTATCTAGTGATTCACCATTAAATTGTGGTAACGATTGCTGTTTTTCAAATACAAAAGCCTGTTCTCTTGCATCAAAATGTCGCATGAATTGACCAAAGTCTGCTCGTGAAGTCATCGTTTCAAATGATAGGGTGTCAGTCATATTTAGATCGATCACAACTGAGCTGATATTTTGGGCTTTACTGACACCCGAGAGTGGCTTTAATGCGTTGTTATTTGCAATAACCAAAGCACCGATTAATAACCCGATGGTAATACTTAAAGACAATAGTATTGGTAAAGTAAAACGTTTCTGATTAAAGAGTTTTTTAAGCCCAGAAAATAGGAAATAGTTAACTGGCTTCATGCATCACCTCTGTTTCTTTTACGTTGTTTTCCATAACAATTTTGCCGTCTATGAGTTGTACTTGTTTACTTGCACATTGAGAATAACGAGTATCGTGTGTCACCATAATAATGGTTGAGCCTTGTTTGTTTAGTTGAACGAGTAAACGCATAACTTGATCGCCATTTTTTGAATCTAGATTACCCGTCGGCTCATCAACTAAAAGAATATCTGGATTAGTGACTATCGCTCTTGCAATTGCGACACGTTGCTGTTGTCCTCCAGATAGCTGTGCAGGGAAGTGTTTACTGCGAGACGATAAGTTGACTTGCGCTAAGACGTTTTCAACCTTCTGTGCGATCTCTTTTGCTTTTTGTCCTTGATATTGTAATGGCATTGCTATGTTGTCAGCGACAGTTAACGAGTCAATAAGGTTAAATGATTGAAATACAAACCCAATATGTTTGTTTCTAATTTTAGCGCGTTGATCAAGAGACAGATCTGTGGCCTCTAATCCAGATAATAGGTATTTTCCGCTATCAAAATTATCTAACAATCCCAGAACCGACATTAACGTAGACTTACCACAACCTGATGGTCCCATAATTGAAATGAATTCGCCCGGGTAAACTTCTAAATCAATGTCTTGTAAGGCTAAAGTTTTAATAAACTCATTTTTATAAGACTTGTTGAGTTTGTTGAGTTTTATTATTGGATTCATATTTTAATTTCCTTATTTTGCTGCGATTTGATTTTAAAAACGTCTCTATTTCTCAAATAAGATAGGTTCTTAGGAAACTTAACGACCACTATATCACCTGGTTTTAAGCCTTGATTTATTAAAACGGCTGAGTCGGTCATTTGGCTTGAGGACACGTTTTGAGTTAGGAATTTATCTCCGACCTTTTTGTAAACCGGCTGGTGGCTGTGAGGCTGTAAACCACTTTCTCGAGCAACGAACACCTGGTCTTTTAAAGTATCACTATAGACCTTAGCGGAAAACGCTTGGGTAGGTCGAAGTTGTTGATCGTTAATTATTTGTTCGTGTAATTCATAGGTTTCTGCAATAACAGAAGATTGTGTTATCAAGGATTCAATACGCTTGATTTTTGTGGTGATGAGTTTGCCATTTAAGTTGATTTTAACTTCTGCATCGAGCGCAATGTCATTCACTTTATGTGCTGGTAAATTTAATGTTGCGACTAAACGATTTCGGCTGCCAATTTTTGCAATAGCTTCGCCTTTATCGATATTTAGTCCTACTTCCAGTTGTAAATTTTGAAGATCGCCGTCTTGTTCTGCTTTAATCTCAAGGGAATTAACCTCAAGTTGTGTTTGCGTTAAAGTCAGACGTTTTTGATCAAGCTGCAATTCACTTTGCGCAACTTCAAACTCATGGAGGGCGGTGGCATGTTGTATTTTTTTGAGATGAAGCTCTTTGTTTTTTGACTGCAGCGTTAGTTTCAACTGTGCTTTTTCCAATTCAATTTTGGAGCTGACCCCTAGTTTTTGTAAACGGCCATGAATATTTACGTCTAATTTAGATTGTGCAATCGCTGCATCAATGGCAAGCAATTGAGACTCTAGATCGAGTTGTTGTTGTTCATGCTTTAGTTTCAAAGCGGAAACTGATGATTGTTGCTCTAAAAATTCAATCTTGTGTTGAGCGGCGGTTTTGATTAATTCTGGATTTTCAAGTCGGGCGATAACATCCCCTTTTTTTACAGGCGAGCCCGGTTTAATTAATATTTCAGTGACAACACCGGACGCTTTTGCTGTTAACAAGGTTTCTTGCGCAGACTTAAACAAGCCATGAACCGGAATAAACACGTTGAGTTCTCCAGACCGCACAGTGAAAACAGGCAATAGGCTCTCATCGATAACGGGCGTTTTTACATATATCAAATAGCTCAGGAATCCTACGATAAAGACGCTTATAGAAATACTGATGCCGTATTTTCGTTTTGTTCCCATACGATTGTTAATTGATATGTCCAAAGTGCATTCCGTTTTGTTTTTGTTTTTGGTTTTATTGCTACAGCTGTAATTTCTCTTTACATATGGAAGCTCTGTGCCAAAAGTTAAGCAAAAGGGTTTTCATTATTTTCTATTTAAAACAATGGTCTGTGGTTTCTTGGGTGGGGTCGAGTTACTTGTGGAGTGTTTGGCGAATATAATAGTGCGCGATTTCGCACGTCATATTGTTCGTTGTTGAAAAGAAAGCTCGAAAATGAGCAGGTTACTTAGATGATTAATAAAAAACCAGAGCGCACTCTGGTTTTTTTATCGTGTTTGCTATTTATAGCGTAATAAATATTCAACCTATTCTAATGTTACAGCCACACTATCACCGGATACCCTACCTGAAGGAACCGTAGCTGAAAATATTAGAGCACCATCAACACTCTCATCACCTGTCGCTAAGTTGTTTTTTAGCTTAAATTCGATGGTTCTGGTTCCAGGGGTTGAAGGATCAAAAGAGCCCACTGTATTGGCCACCAAGAAAGTTCCTCCGTTTATTAATAAGCCAACGCTTGAAGCTATGCTTATCTCTGTTCCGGAAGGTAGTGTTTGAAATTGCTCGTCTGACATTTCGAGTACTAATAGGATTTCTCCACCGCGAGGTATATTAATCTCTATATTTGGATCATTTACGTCTTCGTCGCTCGTTCTTAAAATGCTTCCAGAATCATCTAGTAATTGATATAAAGCGTTAGAACTTGATGTAATCAAAACACGAGCTTTGCGAATCGTTGAAAACTTAGCTGTTGCACAGCCGCTTTGGCACTGAGGACCATTAAATAGACTGTCTTCAATTGTGTAATCGCCACTATTATCTGAGTCAATAAATAGCTCACCAGAATCAAAACTATAATTCTCATTGTCATCACGCCATGCTTCCGGCATGTCAATGAATCCACCAGATAACGGGCTAATACGGCCAAGCCCAGACTTGATTTCATCAATATTAGTAACCGACCCATTTATGCTATCACCATCTGATGTTCCATAAACGTTGTCGCCGTTTACGTCTACAAAGTACTCATGGCCTTCTGCAGTTGCTAGAATTGTAACGCGGTGATTATCTGGGTAAGGTTCTTGAGAAGTCCAAGTGACCGCACAGTTTCCTTCAACGGTTGTACAAGACGGCTCTATAGCGCCACCTTCAGTTGTAAAATTGACTGTTGTGCCATCTGGAACTGGGTTATTAAAGCTATCTGCTAAGTAAGCTCTTACAGTTACTTCGGTACCAGTAATATTTCGTGCTTCTGGGTTTATTGTTGAAAGTGACAGCGTTAATGAGTTTTGATCCGGAAGGCCAGTGTTAACAGAAAGTAAGTCTGACTGTGTCGCTACTGTATTTGAGTTCGCATTACTTGTCGTTGCGGTTACTCGTACAGCGGTTGGTACCGTTCCGGCAACTACTTTGGCACTGACTAAACCTTCATTGTTAGTCACGCCTGAATCAGAAGCTAAAGTTAATCCACCAACGTCAGTATTGAGAGTGAAATTAACCTCTTGTTGACTAAGAGGATTACCTAGCTGACCTTTGACTAAAAAGGTAACGGTTGAAGTTTCTTGCTTGCCTTGACCGCCAGTGCCTTTAAGTACAATAGATGATGGTGAAGCAGAAACAAACTCTACAGAACCTAAGCTTTCTGGAGATAGAGTGATCTGTTTAGTTGCAGTAAGATCAGCAGAATTTACTCTAACAGTTGCAACGACCGTGTCTTCATTGCCTTGAGCACCAGCACAACTAACATCTTGGAACGTGGAAGTAGCTATGCCATTTACTGTTGTTGATGTTGCATCTATTGTCGCATCGCCATTTGTAACACAGGTAGAACTAAATGAAATTGTAGTTGCTGAAGTAATAGGGTCAAAGTTTTCATCAACCAGAGCAACAGACAAGCCTAACGTAGCACCTGCGCTAATTTCTGTATTACCGTTTGCATCAGTCAGTGCCGATTTGATTTCACCTTCCGTAAAGTTACCGGCGTCGTCAAATGACCCCATTAATACCGTTGTGTTTTCATCAAGCGCATCCGCCGCAACAATTTCATAGGCAATAGTGTCGACATAAGTAATGTCATTAATAGTGGCTGAGATAGTCGCTAATGCAGCGCCTAAATCATTTTCATTGCCGCTTAGTTCAACTTCCGCTAAACCACTTGAATTAGTAAGAGCAGAGCTTGCATTCAAAGAACCGATTTCAGCAGAGAAACTAATAATTGTATTTGGTATAGCGACATTATTTTCATCAACAAGCATTACACCTAATTGTGCCGACTCGTTGGCTTTAAATCGATTAACGGCTAGGCCGTTACGTTTCAAAGTAATAGATAATTCTGGTGACGCTGCTTCAGTTGTGCTTGCGGATAAAACTTCAAACGCGGTATCAATTGATAGTGTTTCATCATCAATAGTTGTTGTTGCTGTAACCGTTACTACTCCAGCCGATATGTCAGAAGTATTTAGTGATACAGAAGTTGTGCCATCCGTTGCTGTTAGTCTAGAGGAGCTAGACAACGTCCCGCTGTCCGTTGAAAAGCTAATTTGTTGGCCGCTAATTGCAACACCACTTAAATCAACCAAAGATACTGAAACGGTAGCTAGGTTTCCTGATGTAAAGCTATTTGTCTCATTATTCAACGCATCTCTGACAGCTATACTGAGCGTTGCGTCAGTACCTGAAATGCTTTCTTCGATAGTCACGTCATCACTGTGGCCGTTACAACCACTTAAAACTAATGTGGCTAATAATGCGATTGAAAACCACACTTTTGATAAAAGTGATCGTTGTTGATTTAAGTAATTCACTGCAAAGCTCCTAACTGCTAAGTCCGTCTTTTATATACTGAAATAACTCTTTATAACTTTTTCCAGGCTTTTCTTTTTCTACTTCTTTTTTAGCCTGACGCGTCAACTGTCTAACTCTTTGACGTTCTAGCGTAGGTGCTTGTTCAAGAAGATCGTTAATTGCTTCATCACCACTTTTAAGTAGTGCGTCACGCAGCCTTTCTATTTTTTGCATTTGCGCATCATTGGCTTGGCCAGGAGTGGTTAACCTTTGATATTCAAGCTTTAAAGTATCAAGAGCTTCGTCTCGAAGCAACTTTGCCATAAATTGCATATGTCGGCGCAATGCATCCGGTTTTGTTGCAATCTTGTCAGCAAGCTTAAATGCATCTAAAAGTTCGTCACTCGCCGTTATTTTTTGGCGCTGCGATTTAGAAAGCTTAACGAGTTTTTCAGCAAAAATACGTAGGTCTTTTGCTTCTTGTTTAATTTCAGATTTGCTGATGTAATTTTCATCATCAGGCATTAAATAATATGGTTTTGTCATAACAATTGGGTCATTAGATTTTGATAAACGAAGATATAGATTTATGGTATGCTCAAGTGAGTAAATTAACCAGTATTTTTGAGCCTTTATGACGAATAATAGCGACATTTTTCAACAAATCAGTGAAGTGAAAACCGCAATTGCTGATTTGCTAGACATGAGCAAGCAACATGGTGCAACTTCAGCGGAAGCTGTGATTAGTAAATCGAAGGGGATTTCGGTGTCTAGTCGTTGTGAAGAACTTGAAAATATCGAGTTCAACCAGGAGGGTGCTCTTGGTATTACCGTGTATGTTGGTCAACATAAAGGTTCAGCGTCAACGGCTGATTTAAGTCATGAAGCTTTGGAAAGAACGGTCAAAGCAGCGATTGATATTGCTAAGTATACCAACGAAGATTCATTTGCTGGATTAGTAGAGTCTGAGTTAATGGCAACGGATATTCAAGACTTAGATTTATATCATCCTCATGAAATTACTCCAGAAGAAGCCATCACTTTTTGTTTAGAAGCTGAGAAGTCTGCTTTTGAAGCTGATTCTAGGATCACGAACTCAGACGGCGCGTCACTATCTTCTTATCAAGGTTTTAAAGTTTATGGCAATTCTCATGGCTTTATTGAAGGTTACCCAAGTAGTCGTCATAGTTTAAGCTGTTCTGTGATTGCAGAGTCTGGCGATGAAATGCAACGAGATTATGCTTACACCGTTGACCGAATTTTCCAAAACATGGAAGCGGCG
Organism: Psychrosphaera haliotis; assembly: GCF_009728465.1. GTDB lineage: Bacteria > Pseudomonadota > Gammaproteobacteria > Enterobacterales > Alteromonadaceae > Psychrosphaera > Psychrosphaera haliotis. Next base: position 931,055 of record NZ_WOCD01000003.1, on the reverse strand, counting down.
ACAACGGTTGGTAGTAAAGCTGCAAAAGCGGCACTTGAACGCTTAGATGCTAAAAAGTTAGATACTTGTCAGGTGCCGGTGTTATTTCATGCTGAAGTAGCGTCAACGTTATTTGGCCACCTAGTTTCCGCAATTAGTGGTGGAAGTCTGTATCGAAACTCTTCGTTTTTGATGGATAGCATAGATACTCAAATTTTACCTGAGTTTCTAACCATTGAAGAACGCCCTCATGTGCTACAAGGTTTGGCAAGTAGTCCGTTTGATTCTGAAGGTGTCGCTACGGTAGATAGAAATATCATTGAAGCAGGCGTGTTAACCACTTATTTATTAACTGGTTATTCGGCTCGTAAAATGGGCCTTAAAACAACAGGCCATGCAGGTGGAATTCATAACTGGTACATTAGCCAAACTGATCCTGATTTAGCGGCCATGTTAAAGAAAATGGACAAAGGTTTGTTAGTAACTGAGCTTATGGGTCAAGGCGTGAACACAGTGACTGGTGATTACAGTCGCGGAGCTGCAGGGTTTTGGGTAGAAAACGGTGAAATCCAATATCCAGTATCTGAAGTAACCATTGCTGGTAATTTGTCTAATATGTTCAAACAGATTGTTGCTATTGGTGGTGATGTTGAGCGTCGCGGTGCGGTTCAAACCGGCTCGGTATTAATTGAAAATATGAAGATTGCTGGTAACTAGGTTACTTTACTGCGAATACAATCAATTAGTGCAGTGGCTAATATTGATAACAAAAAAGGAAGCCTACGCTTCCTTTTTTATAAATGATTCAAAATTCAAAATTCAAAATTTACCATGAGGCTCTGACATTGATCCATTATTGGATCACTCTTGCTCGTCGCCAGACTCTTTTTCAACTAAACGAATACCAGTTTTCTCAATTACGATATCGCCTGATTTATACAAACCACCTATAGCTTTTTTGAAGGCTGCCTTGCTCATGCCAAACAAGTTAGAAATGACTTCTGGTTTAGACTTGTCATGAACCGCGGCAAAACCACCTTCTTTATTCAAAAATTCCATGATGATTTTTGAGTATTTATCACGAGTCACCTTTCCGCCTTGAAGGCTAAGGTTAATTCTGTCATCTGGACGAATTCGAGTAATAAAGCCTTTTTTAGATTGGCCAAAACTAAGGCGTTGGAATACATCTTGTTTGAACAGCAAACCCCAATGGCTATGATTGATAATAGCTTTAAAGCCTAGCTCGGTGCTGTTCGCAATGATCAAGTCAACTTGTTGCTCAGGCTTAAAGGTGCCTTCATTTTCATCTTTGACAAATTTGTCTATTTTTGAAGACGCAGTAGGGCGCTGATCAAGGTCATCAAGATAAACATAAACCAAATAACGTTCGCCCACTTCCATTGGTCTGTGCTGTTTCGCCATATGGAACAAGTAATTCTTTGTCTAAGCCCCAGTCTACAAAAGCACCAACACGAGTAACGTCTGTTACTTTTAAATATGCAAACTGACCAACTTCTACCTTTGGTCTTTGCGTTGTTGCAATAGGTCTATCTTCTGAATCCAAATAGACAAATACTCTTACTTCATCACCTTCTTTTGCATCTTTAGGTGCATGTTTTCTAGGGATAAGCAGTTCGTCGCCATCACCGGCATCAACAAAAACACCAAAGTCGACGATTTTTGAGATAGGGAATGTGTTGGTTTTTCCAACTTCAATCATTTAATTTTTCCAATTTTACTAAGAAGGCACGTCTTTTTTGATGTTGCTACTACGTTAAAGTAGCAACCATGTTGCCGTGCCTAGGAATGCAAATATGCCGACAATGTCGGTCACTGTTGTCAGTATAACACTACCAGCTAAAGCTGGGTCGATGTTCATACGTTTTAATGCAAGTGGGATTAATACACCGGACAAACCGGCTGCAACGAGGTTCATTAACATTGCAAAAGCCAATACGCCACCAAGCATTAAATCTTGCTTCCATATCGCCACAACTCCGGCAATAAGGATGGCCCAAATAAGACCGTTTAGAAAGCCAATGGCAAGCTCTTTGCCTAGTAGCCATCTTGAGTTTGATTCGCTGACATGGCCCATTGCCATACCACGAATAACCAGCGTTAAAGTTTGACTACCGGCAACGCCACCCATGCTAGGCACGATAGTATTTAGCACGGCGAGAAAAGCTAGCTCGTCGAGAGTACTCTCAAATAAACTCGATACAAACGCTGCCAACAACGCGGTGAATAAGTTAACGCCTAACCACAGCGAGCGCTTTCTGGTACTGTCTAAAACCGGTGCAAATGTATCGGCTTCATCATCAAGACCTGCCATGCTCAACATTGAGTGTTCAGCGTCTTCACGAATAATATCAACCACGTCATCTATGGTGATACGGCCTAGCAATAAGCCATTTTCGTCAATAACTGGGGCTGTCATCCAGTCATATCGTTCAAATAGTGTGGCGACCTCAGATTCCTGCATCGATGCTGGGATGACCTCAAAGTCTGTTTCCATTACTTCCGAAATGAGTTTACTCGGATTAGAGGTCACGAGCGCTGATAGTGACACCTCACCAATAAAGTGATCTTGCTTGTCTACAACGTACAAATAATCTGTATTTTCTGGGAGTGACTCTTTGAGGCGTAAATATCTTAGGATTACGTCAACGGTTACGTCAGGGCGAACCGTAACCGTATCGGTATTCATTAATGCGGCAGCTGAATCTTCTTCATAAGACATCACTCGTTCTGCACGCGCTTGGTCCTGTTTATCCATACTTTTTAATACACGGCGATAAACAGCGTCCGGCATACTCCGTAAAACTTCTGAGAAGTCATCATCATCAAGGTTGGTAGCGGCTTCAGCAACACGCTCTGGCTCCATTGCTCGTAATATTGGGTTACGAAACCTCTTCAGATAACTCTTCTAGAATCTCACCTTGAATACTGCTGTCGATAAGTTGCCAAATAACAGTACGACTTTTAGGCGGTGAGGCGTGTAATAACAGAGCAATGTCATTTGCAGCCATAGAATCAAGCATATTCCGGACACGAACAAACATACCGTCACTGATAGCGGTATTTAGTTCATTAATTGGAATTGTGTATTCTTGTTCTAATAATTCAGGCATATCAAAATCAAAGGTTTCTGTTGTTTACCTTGCGCGTAAGTCTAACTTAGATTGCCATTTTATGATAGTAACTGGTTGTTTTACTGGCAAGATAAGAGGTTATTCAGACTCATCAAAGCGGTTGCTTACAAGTTCACAAATTGCGTTTAATGCTTGTTCTTCGTCTTCGCCGTCCGCAGTGATTGTTACTTCTTTGCCTTGATTACTTGCTAACATGAGCAAAGCCATTACGCTGTCAGCACTTGCCGTTTTTTCACCTTGTTGAACTTGTACTTTGGCTTTAAATTGAAGTGCCAACTGAGCCATTTTGGTGGCAGCTCTAGCGTGTAATCCAAGTTTGTTTTGGATAGTGATAGTGCGCGATAACATGACTAAGCCCTATAGCTGTTCTAAATAACGACTCATTTCGCGGTGTCGAGTTTTGATATTTTTACCGCGAGAGCGGAACTGCTCAGCGAGGGTTTCTGCAATGTATACGGAGCGGTGTTTTCCACCTGTGCAGCCTATAGCTATTGTTAAGTAGCTTCTATTATTGCGCTCTAAATGAGGCAACCAAGTGGACATAAAGTTATTAATTTGAAAAACAAATTTATTCACTAATGGCTGGCTGGAAAAGAAGTCTTTAACGGGTAAGTCTAATCCGGTTAAAGCACGTAATTCAGGTTCCCAATGCGGGTTAGGTAAAAATCGTGCATCAAAAACAAAATCAATGTCGTTTGGAACGCCGTATTTGAAACCAAAGGATTCAAAGGTTATAACCAGTTCTTTATCAGATTTACCTAATATTTTTTCTCTTACCATTTCGGTAAGTTGATGCACGTTCAAATCTGACGTGTCTATATATAGGTCGGCTCTAGAAGACAAGCCATCTAATAATTTACTTTCTTGGGCGATGGCATCAGGTAATGAAGCGTCGCCTTTGGTAAGAGGGTGTAGTCGTCGAGTTTCGCTATAACGACGAATAAGTACTTCATCTTTAGCATCGATATAAAGAACCGTGGTTTTTACACCTTTAGGTAAGAAGTCCAAGTTATCCATTAACTCTTGTTCAGAGCTTGGCAAGTTTCGAACATCAATGCTTACAGCAACTTGTGGGTAATTTTGTGATAGCGAATGCGATAGAGCAGGCAGTAGGTCTACTGGTAAATTATCAACGCAGTAGTAACCTAAGTCTTCAAGTACTCTAAGTACTACCGTCTTCCCTGAGCCTGAACGGCCACTAACTATAAATATATGCATGATTAAGCAGCTTCAATTACGTTGTATAAGTCGTTATCTGTTTCGGCACTTCTAATTCGTTTCAGCATATCTTTGTTATCAAAGATTTCTGCAATAGACGCAAGCGTTTGAAGATGAACATCACATTGATCTTCAGGCACTAATAGTGCAAAAAATACGTCTACTGGGCGATTATCAATCGCGTCGTAATTTATTCCAGGGTGACTAACCAATAATACCGCGACTGGTTCACCTTTTGGGGTGATTTTTCCATGAGGAATGGCTACGCCATTTCCTATTCCTGTACTTCCTAGTTTTTCGCGATTCATCAGACTCGCCAATATATCTGTGCAAGTTAGATCAGGTAACTTAGTACTAGCAATCTCGGCAATATGCTCAAGGATCTTTTTCTTGCTTTGGCAGTCTGCCAGCACTTTTGTGCAGTCAGGTTGCAGAAGTAACTTTACATTCATGGTTTTATTTTACTGCTATTTTCTTTTGATCTTATCTCAAAAGATGGATTAAAAGTACCGTCCTTGGCACTTTAATTTTAATGAGAGAAGTTAGTGTCGAATTAACTTTTCTTTGTGCTTAATAACTTGACGATCAAGTTTATCAATTAATGAGTCAATAGCAGCATACATATCTGTATGCTCCGATGTAGCAAAGAGCTCTCCACCGTTAACATGCATGGTCGCTTCTGCTTTTTGGCTTAGCTTTTCAACGTCTAAAATCACATGGACGTTGTTAATGTGGTCAAAATGACGCTGTAACTTTGCAAATTTCGTATCAACATACTCTTTTAAAGACTCTGTTGCATCGACATGACGACAAGTTAAATTAATTTGCATATGCACTTCCTTCTTAATTGATAAAATGGGTGTATTACACCAATCGTTTTCTCTGGTTTGAAGGGGGAATGTTTAACGACTCCCGGTATTTTGCGATAGTTCTTCTGGCTACTTGGATGCCCTGTTCGGCCAGAATATCGGCAATCTTACTGTCACTTAACGGCTTTACTTGGTTTTCAGCGGCAACTAACTTTCTAATTAAAGCTCTAATTGCGGTTGATGAACATTCACCACCATTTTCGGTGCTAACGTGGCTAGAGAAGAAGTACTTTAATTCAAAGATTCCTCTGGGAGTGTGCATGAATTTTTGTGTTGTCACACGTGATATTGTGGACTCATGCATATCAACCATTTCTGCTACATCGTTTAGAACCATTGGCTTCATAGCTTCTGGACCATATTCAAAAAAGGCTTGTTGCTGCTGTACTATACAATTTGATACCTTCAATAAAGTGTCGTTTCTGCTTTCTAAACTTTTAATAAACCATTTTGCTTCTTGTAAGTGTGAACGAACAAATTGAGCATCAGAGCTATTAGTTGAAGTTTTAGACAGTGAAGCGTACTGTTCGTTCACTTTAATTTTAGGCATAGAATTAGGATTTAGCTCTACTAACCAACGACCTTTTTTCTTAATTACGCTAACGTCTGGAATTACATAGTCAATTTCATCTTTAATAACTAAGCTAGCAGGATTTGGGTTCAGAGACTGAATGAGCTCTAAGGCTTCTTTTAAGTCATTTTCTTTTAATTTTGTTTTACGGAGAATGGTACGGTAATCGCGATTAGCCAGTAGGTCGATATTCTCCGCAATTAAGTCAATAGCTTCCTGTCTAAAAGGCGTATCAATACTATATTGTTGCAACTGAACAAGTAGGCATTCTTGCAAGCCTCGGGTAGCAACACCAATAGGATCAAAGTGTTGGATACGCTTTAATACGGCCTCTACTTCTTCAATTTCAACATCTTCAATATCTACAGACTCTACGATGTCTTCTGTTGAGACGGTCAAAAAGCCTTTATCATCGATGGCGTCAATAATCGCGGTAGCAATGGCTAAGTCATGTTCTGAAAAAGGAGAAAGATTAAGTTGCCACTTTAGATGGTCTTGAATATCCAGCGTTGTTTCACCCTGGTAAACAGTGTCTTCGCCTTCGTAGGCTGGGCCTGAGCTAGCAGGAGCCGCACTCATGTAATCGTCCCAACTAGAGTCAGTAGGGAGCTCGTCACCTATTGTTTGTTCTTGAATGTTTTCGTTGGTATCACGTTCATCTTTAGTCCATTCAATTTCATCGTCATTTGAATTGGACGCGGCTTCATTTTCATGACGGTCGTGATTGTCTTTAGGGAGTTCAATATGCTCAACAGAACCATGCTCCTCGTCATTTTCTAACAAGGGGTTGCTGTCCAAGGCTTCTTGGATTTCTTGTTGCAGTTCTAACGACGACAATTGCAACAAACGAATTGCTTGTTGTAATTGAGGGGTCATAGTTAACTGCTGACCCATTTTAAGTTGTAGTGTTGGTCTCATTTGATCCCAGTAAAGTACTGACTAAAATAAACTTATTTGTACTAACAAAATATCAAAGTTTGAACTGGTCACCAAGATAAACTTTCTTCACAATGTCACTTTCTAGTACCTGTGAAGGAGTTTCCTTCGGCAATTAGCTCCCCATGACTTACGATATAGGCTTTTTCACAGACATCAAGTGTTTCACGGACATTATGGTCAGTAATAAGAACACCTATTCCCTTTGCGGTTAATTGTTGGATTATTTTTTTGATATCTATCACCGAGATAGGATCAACTCCTGCAAAAGGTTCGTCTAAAAGAATAATTTTTGGATCTGCCGCTAAAGCACGTGCAATCTCTACTCTGCGACGTTCCCCGCCAGATAGCGCCATGCCAAGGCTGTCCCGTATATGATCAATATGAAACTCCGCAATAAGATCATCTAACAAATCGGCTTGCTGGTTTGCATCAATGTCTTTGCGCATTTCTAGAACTGACATGATGTTTTGTGAAACCGTAAGCTTTTTAAATATCGAAGACTCTTGAGGAAGATAACCGATACCTTTACGAGCTCTTACGTGCATAGGCTCATGACTTAAATCGGTTTCGTCGAGTTGGATAACACCTTTATCATTTGGTACAAGACCTACAATCATATAAAACGTGGTTGTTTTACCTGCGCCATTAGGTCCTAGTAAACCCACAACTTGTCCGGCTTCAACCGACAGGCTTACATCTTTAACAACTTGTCTACTTTTATAAGATTTGGCTAAATGCTTGGCCACCAACTTGGTCATATTAGGTTTTCTCTACTTAGTTATTTGGCTGTGTTTTTTTGTTTTAATAGTCGTTGTTACACGGCCACCTGTTGATTTATCGCCGTCTGCTTTAACTCGCTGAGCATTTAAGTCAAAGACAATATTGCCACTTTCAACAATTGAGCTGCCTTGCTTATATTTAGCTTCGCCGTTTAGCTCTAAAACTCGATCGTTAATCATATATACAATTTCGTTAGAACTCGCTTCTAAAAGCTCACTGGCAGGATCGTCCTGAATAAATTTGGCCGGTTTACCTTTGGCTATTAACTTTTCTCCTACGCCATCTTTAGTGATGACAAAAAGCTCGTCCGCAGTAATAGTTAAGGTACCTTGCTGAATTTTCACGTTGCCACTAAAAAACATAGTGTTATTTTTGTAATCTAGATCTTGGTTTTCAGAGTCGATAACAAGGTCATCATTAGCGATGGCCATTTGACAGATTAGTAATAGTGAAGCTAAAAAAATAGTTAAAACCTTAGTCATCTTGATTTCCTTTTAAGATTGTTCTTACGTGTTTTGTTAAAGTTACTCGCTCGGCTTTTAAATCAGCACGCAAGCCTTTGCCTTCAATAGTCGTTTTTCGCCGCGAATAATAATAGGCTTATCGGTGACAACGAGCTGAGAGTCTAAATCAATTTCAATATACTCAGTTTCAATACTAGTCACTAGTTTATTATCATTAAGCTGGAACATAGTAACGTCATTTTCCAGTGTTAGCCTGCCATCTTGAACACTTCCGGTCATAGCCGCTAAACGCCAAAAGGGTTTGTCGTCTTGGTAAATTATAAACTCTGGCTGCTCAAAATAAGTAAGTGCAAGCTGAGCATAATGTTCCATTTTCTGTGAAAAAACTTCCTGTTTTAATTTACCCTCAACATTAAACATTTCTTGATGTAAGAGTGTAGCGGTAAAGTCCGGTATTAATACTGGCTCATCACTATCATCAAATTCATTTAGTGTATTAAAAGCAGGTAACCACAGATATAAACTAATACCTATGAAAATTAAAATTATGACGAGTTTAGTTCTCATTAACTGCTCGCACCCTCAAAGTGACTGGTAATGTAGTCTTCGCCTTGTTGCGCCATAATGATTAAATCTGTTAACTCTCTTACCGCACCTTTGCCACCAGGAGTTTGCGTAACGTAATGCGATATTTCTTTTACAAAGGGATGTCCATCGGTGACTGAAACGGCAAAGCCAACTTTTTTCATAACAGGAAACGTCTGGAAAATCGTCACCAATAAAGGCTACTTCATGGGCCTCTACCGATAAGTCAGCACAGAGTTGCTCAAAGCCAATGAGTTTAGTTTCCATACCTTGATAAATATGTTTTACGCCAAGGCTGTTCATTCGATTTTCTACAATTTTGGAATTTCTTCCTGTGATAACCGCCACCTGACATCCCGTGTTCATGAGTGCTTTTAATCCAAAACCGTCTTTAGTATTAAATGCTTTTAGCTCTTCGCCATTATTGCCCATATAAACAGAGCCATCGGAAAAAATACCGTCGATATCACAAATCAGAAGCTTTATTGCTTTCGCTCTACCTACAACATCGCTTGGCAAAGGTTGGTACCATTGACTAAATCTTTGCATTAGATAACTCCAGCCTTTAGTAAGTCATGCATGTTTAAAGCGCCAACAGGTTTATTTTGTTCATCAACTACAAATAAACAACTGATTTTTTTAGACTCCATTAAAGTCAATGTTTCCGCGGCAAGTATGTTTGCCGTCGTCACCACTGAGCTTAACGTCATTACTTTTGTAATATTAAGGTCTGTTCTAAATTCTGCGTGATCTAACCAACGACGTAAATCACCGTCGGTAAATATTCCAATCAATTCTTGGTTTGCATTGATTACACCTGTCATCCCTAAACCTTTAGCTGACATTTCTATAATTGCTTCTTTAATGTCGCTTTTTCGCTGACCAATGGAATTCGGTCATGGGTATGCATGATGTCTTTGTTTGTTAATAATAGTTTTCGACCTAGCGCACCACCTGGGTGGCTAAGTGCAAAATCTTCAGCGGTGAAACCTCTTGCTTCGAGCAAAGAGACCGCTAAAGCGTCACCTAACACTAGACTAGCCGTAGTTGAAGCAGTAGGTGCTAAACCAAGCGGACAAGCTTCTTCCTCAACACCTGAGTATAAATGAACGTTGCTGTTTTGAGCTAAAGTGGATTCAGAGTTTCCTGTCATGGAGATAATCACGCAGCCGTAGCGTTTTAACACAGGTAATAAAGTAACAATCTCACCGGTCTCACCACTATTTGATAATGCTAAAACAACGTCTTCTTTTGTGAACATGCCTAGGTCACCGTGGCTTGCTTCACCCGGGTGTACGTAAAATGCAGGTGTTCCTGTACTTGCTAGAGTTGCGGCAATTTTATTGGCTATGTGCCCAGACTTGCCCATGCCAGTCACAATAACGCGACCTTTACAGGCTAAAATTGCATTACATGCTGATACAAAGTCGTTGTTACATGAGCTTGTTAAGTTTTCAATCGCTGCTTTTTCAATAGCAATTACTTTTAAGGCAGACGCGATAAGTGAATTCATTTTTACCTCATTAAATTATGCAAATAGCACAAATTGATAGCCGATAAATGCGCTTAACAAAATAGCACCTTCAATACGGTTTATTTGACGTTTTCTTTGAGCAAAGCTCATGGCCATAACCAGAAGCATTATAGTCGCGGCTATCATTACAAATATATCTCGTGATGCGGCTGATGGGTCAATTACACTAGGGTTAATGACCGCTCCAATACCTAAAACAGCTAGAATATTAAAAATATTAGAACCAATGATATTGCCAATAGCCATATCATCTTCACCTTTTAATACACTGGCTACGCTCGCTGCTAATTCAGGCAGACTAGTACCAATAGCAATTATCGTAAGTCCTATTACCAGTTCGCTTATTCCAAAGTGTTGGGCAATTATGACCGCTGAGTCTACTAAAAAGTGTGAACTTAATGGCAACATTATTAGGCCCGCAACAACCCAAAATATTGCATTTTTGGTCGGTAAGTTATCAGGAATTTCACTCTCGGTTTCAGCCAGTAGGAGATCGGTTTCCCCGTCCTTTTTGCTTTTAGACAAAAAGATTAAATAACCAATAAAGCCAAAGAATAAAGCAAGTAATACAACACCTTCTACTAACGATAAATAGTTGTCAGCTAATACCCACCAGGCCAATAATGTAAAACCGAGTAGAATTGGCATTTCTCTGTAGAGTGTTGACGAAGATACAAAAGTGGACGCACGAGAGTTGTAACGCCAAGGACCAATAATATATTGGTTATATTTGATCCCAATGCATTGCCGACTGATGTATCCGTCGCGCCTTTTAAAGCGGCATTGGCAGAAACCATAATTTCTGGCGCTGATGATCCCATCGCAACAATAGTTAAGCCTATTATAAGCGGAGATATTCCTAAATTCTTTGCTAGCCCAGAAGCACCATAGACAAATTTGTCGGCACCCCAGACTAATACTGCGAATGACAAAAGAAGAATAATTGAAGCAATTAGCATGATAGAAAAACTTAACAAATGTTGAATAAATATTGGTGTTATTGTGGCTTTAGTCGCTTAAGAAAGCAAAATATATTGCTGTTTTGGATTATACTTAGTTAATTCTTAATCAATTTACTCGCCTGATGTAAACGTAAGTGAATATTAATAATTTTTAACATTTCAAGCGTAGCTAATTTTGTCATTAATGAATACAATGGCCAGTCTATCAAAATATCATTAATTTACGCGGAGACACGGTGACTAAAAATTTGTCTGATTCTATTCACCAACAAGAGGCGTTGGTGGAATTAAAAAACGTAACGTTTTCGCGAGGCGACCGCGTAATTTACGATGATATCTCGTTAAAATTTCCAAAAGGTAAGATCACTGCAATAATGGGCCCCAGTGGTATCGGTAAAACAACCATGCTACGCCTTATTGGTGGTCAGCTAATGCCTGACACTGGCGACATCCTTGTTGCTGGTAGTAATATTCCTAAATTATCGCGTTCAGCCCTATATAAAGTTCGCGAAAAAATGAGCATGTTATTTCAAAGTGGTGCCTTGTTTACCGATATGACGGTATTTGACAACGTGGCTTTTCCAATACGTGAACATACCACTTTGCCAGAAGATGTTGTGCGGACTATGGTATTACTTAAACTAGAAGCGGTTGGTTTACGTGGTGCCCGCGATTTAATGCCCGCAGAATTATCGGGCGGTATGGCAAGAAGAGCCGCATTAGCGCGTTCAATTGCACTAGACCCAGACTTGATTATGTTTGACGAACCGTTTGTTGGCCAAGACCCAATATCAATGGGTGTTTTAGTTCGATTAATAAGAGATTTAAATTCTTCATTAAACTTAACCAGTATTATAGTGTCACATGATGTGAAAGAAGTGATGGAAATTGCTGATTACCTATACATTATGGCGGACAAACGAGTGATTGGTCACGGTACAACTGAAGAGTTGTTAGAAAGTGACTCTGAATTAGTCCAACAATTTTTACGCGGTGAAGCCGATGGACCAGTACCATTTCACTTTGCGGCAGATTCATTGCAACAAGATATTATGATGGGATCTAAATGAAAGCCTTACAGTCGTTAGGAAAAAACACCATTGAAAAAATGGCCTCTATTGGAAGGGCAACAGCCTTATTGATAGGTGCGATTTTTGGGCGTTTCAACATATTTAAGGCGTTTCCATTATTTATTAAGCAAATATATGTAGTTGGCGTTCAATCGCTCATTATAATTTTGGTATCTGGTTTATTTATTGGCATGGTACTAGCCCTACAAGGTTATACGGTTTTAATTGATTACGGGGCAGAAGACAGCTTAGGCCCAATGGTATCATTGGCTCTGTTAAGAGAGTTAGGTCCAGTAGTGACGGCACTATTATTTGCTGGTCGTGCGGGCTCTGCGCTAACCGCTGAAATTGGTTTAATGAAAGCGACTGAACAGTTAACATCGCTTGAAATGATGGCGGTAGACCCAATTAAGCGTGTTGTTGCACCAAGATTTGGGCTGGTGTCTTTAGTATGCCAATCCTAGCTTTGCTATTTTCCTCTGTGGGTATTTTAGGCGGACATTTAGTTGGTGTTGAATGGCTTGGTGTTGATCATGGAAGTTTTTGGTCAATCATGCAAGCGAGCGTAGACTTCCAAGATGACGTTTTAAATGGCGTAATTAAAAGTGTTGTATTTGCATTTGTTGTAACTTGGATTGCACTATATAGAGGTTATGACGCGGTACCTACTTCAGAAGGAATTAGCCAAGCAACCACACAAACTGTTGTGCAAGCTTCGTTAGCCGTTCTAGGTTTAGATTTGTATTAACTGCCGTAATGTTCGGTAGCTAATTTAAGGAAAGATGATGACATCAAAAAAAGTAGAAGTATTAGTTGGTTTTTTTGTCGCGTTAGGTATCGCTGCAATTATATTTTTGGCCTTAAATGTTGCTAGCCAAGGCGTTACAGGCTCAGGCGAAACTTATCAACTGAAGGCTAAGTTCAGTAATATCGGTGGTTTAAAAGTTAGGTCAGCGGTAAAAGTGGGTGGTGTAGTGGTTGGTCGAGTTGAATCAATTCAATTGGACCCAGTTGATTATGCTCCTATTGCAACGTTAGCTATTGATGCACAATACGATAACTTTCCTGACACCAGTTCTATTGCCATTTTAACTTCTGGTTTGTTAGGTGAACAGTATCTTGGTCTTGAGCCTGGTTTCATTGATGAAACCGTTGCGATTCTCAAAGATGGAGATTACATTGAAGATACTAAGTCCGCATTAGTTTTAGAAGAGCTCATTGGACAGTTCTTATTTAATCAAGGGAGTGATAACTAAGAAATGAAAAAGTTTAATTTTATAGCGTTAAGTTTATTGGCCTTAAGCCTTTTAGTACCATCTGTAAAAGCGGTAGACAATAACAACAACCCATTTGAGTTGGTACGTAGTGTTGCTGATGCGTTGTTTTCTCGTATTACAAAAGAACAGACTGAAATCGTAAAAGATCCAGAAGTATTAAGAGTGGTTGTTGCAGAACAACTTGCCCCTGCAATTAACCATAAATATGCAGCAGCAATGGTTTTGGGTCCTTATTACAGAAGCAGTACCGAGGCTCAGCGTGAGAAATTTTATGCGTCGTTTGAGAAATATTTAATTGCTACTTATGCTGGTATCTTAACTCTTTATGATGATCAGCAAGTGGTTTTTGAGCCAGCTTACGCAATAGATGGTCAAAAAATAGTGGTTGTAAAAACCCGCGTTCTTGATGAAGGTAAGCCGGATATTCGTATTGATTTTAAATTACGAAAGAATTCAAAAACCGGTGAGTGGAGCGCTTACGATATGATCGCAGAGGGTGTATCCGTACTTGATAGTAAACGCGCCGAGCTACAAAATTTAATTCGTCAACAAGGTATTGAGTCTGTAACTCAATTGTTGTTAGAGAAAGCTGAAAAGCCAATAGTTAAAAAAGATTTAGGGTAATTAAACGTTATGTCGGTTAGTTTTTCGCTAGAAAACGATACATTGATTGTGGCAGGCAAATTGGACCGATTCACGTTAGGTGCGCCCACTTGCTACCGTTTCCCAGTTACCACTGGAGACATTACTTTAGATTTATCTCAAGTAGAAAACACCGACACAGCGGGCCTAGCCTGGTTATTAAAGTTGATTGCTCACTATCAATTAAAACACCAAATATCAATAATAAATCAGCCTCAGCAATTATTAGCTTTAGCCAGTATTAGCAACGTGTTAGAGTTACTTCCTTTGAAGAATGACACACGTAGTTAGATATTTGGATTTGTGATGGATATTGAAAAGATAAAAGAAGTTCTTCTAGCTAATATAGAGCTAGACGAAGTTATTGTTAAGTCAGATGGTTCTCACTATCAAATAACAGCTGTAGGCGATGTTTTTGAGACGTTATCGCGCGTAAAGCAACAGCAACTAGTATATAAGCCTCTGTTAGCTAATATTGCAGATGGTAGTATGCACGCCGTAAGTATTAAAACTTACACGCCGGCGGCATGGCAAAAAGACAAAAAACTTCAATCACTGCTTTAGATAGAATCTCCTATGGAAAAATTGCTTATTAAAGGTGGCAATACGCTTAACGGCGAAGTCACAATCTCTGGTGCCAAAAACGCCGCACTCCCTATTCTTATTAGTTCTATCTTAACGACAGAAGTATGTCATTTCGACAATGTTCCGAATTTACGAGATATTACATTTACCTGCCAGCTGTTAGAACAGTTTGGCACTAAGGTAATCAACAACGGCCATGAAATTCAGATTGATGCTGGTAGCATTAATTCGACTGTAGCACCATACGAGCTGGTGAATAAAATGAGAGCGTCAATTCTTGTTTTAGGTCCTTTGTTAGCTAGATTTGGCCACGCAGAAGTTTCATTACCTGGCGGCTGTGCCATTGGCGCACGTCCTGTTGATTTACATATTGAAGGTTTAAAAAAGCTTGGTGCTGAAATATCAGTGGAAGCGGGTTATGTAAACGCGAAAGTTGATGGCCGTTTGAAAGGCGCTCGTATTTATATGAGTACTATTAGTGTTGGTGCCACAGAAAACCTGATGATGGCGGCAACGTTGGCTGAAGGAACAACGGTTCTAGAAAACGCAGCTCGTGAGCCTGAAATTGTTGATTTAGCGGTTTGTTTGAACAAAATGGGCGCAAGAATTAGCGGTGCAGGTAGCAATAACATCACTATTGAAGGTGTTGAAAAGCTAACGGGTTGTAAACATACCATTCTTCCAGACCGAATTGAGACTGGCACATTCTTAGTTGCAGCTGCCGTTACTGGCGGTAAAGTGGTTTGTAAGAATACAGACTATCGATTAGTAGAGCCTGTTATTGAAAAGTTACTTGATGCAAATGCGCTTGTAACTTGGGATGACAATAGTATCTCTATTGATATGACGGGACGTGAGCTAAAGGCCGTTAATATTAAAACGTTACCGCATCCTGGTTTCCCAACTGACATGCAAGCTCAGTTTACTATTTTGAATGTAGCGGCGAATGGCGTTGGTACCATTACTGAAACTATTTTTGAAAACCGTTTTATGCATGTACCAGAACTTCGTCGTATGGGTGCAAACATTCAGCTAGAAGGCAACACGGCAATTTGTCCTGAAAAGTCTAGCTTGATGGGGGCGCAAGTTGTATCTACTGACTTACGTGCGTCAGCTAGTTTAGTTATAGCTGGATTAATTGCAGATGGCACGACGCAACTTGATGAAGTTTTTCATATTGACCGTGGATATGAAAATATTGAGCAAAAGTTTGTTGGCTTAGGTGCTGATATTACTCGAGTTGATAATTAACAATACGTTAATAAAATCATTTAAAAGAAAAGGGCCCGTTGGCCCTTTTTTGTTTTTAACTGTAGTTATGCTCAAGCTACGCTCTAGTTTAGCTGGACTCAAGTTTAGCTGACTAGGTTGTTTAACTGCTTTTTAAATATAGACATTAACAACTCAACATTCATAGTGCCGCCATAGTTAGGTCGAATAATAAAGGCTAAACGACGGTGTGGGCCTGGCTCATTAAGGTGCACAGCTCTTAACTCAGATTCAGTATGGATAAGTTGGTCTAGCGCCATTTCTGGTACTAAGGTGGTTCCTAGCTTTCCAACAACCATTTGAATAAGTGTATTTAAGCTAGTTGAGTTAAAATCAGCGTTACTATTCAATTTCTCTAGGCTGCAAGCTGCTAAGGCGTGATCTTTTAAGCAATGACCATCTTTAAGTAACATCAATCGCTCTATCTGCATGTCTTTGCTTGAGATTTCTTGTAAATTGTTAGGGCATTCATCTTTATGACAAACCCAGAAGAAATCTTCTTTCCAAAATTCAAAGGCCATTAAACCTTCAATGTCATAAGGTAAAGCAAGGATGGCGCAGTCTAGATCGCCTTTTCTAACCTTTTCCACTAGCACATGAGATTGGTCTTCAACTAAGTGAAGTTTAAAGTCAGGGAACTCTTTTCTAACTTGAGGAAGTACCTTTGGCAGAAGGTATGGACCAATAGTTGGGATGACACCAATGTTCATTGGCGTTGTTAACGGTGCTTTATTCATTTGCGACAGCTTATATAAGTCGTCTACCTGCAGCTTTATGCTTTGCGCTGTTTTCAAAAGTATTTGACCGGAAGGTGTAACTAAGACTTGTTTGTTATTTCGTTCAAAAACTTGAATGCCGAGCTGTTTTTCTAATTCAGTAATAGCAGTACTTAATGCTGATTGAGATACGTTACAGGCATCTGCTGCCTTCTTGAAATGCATGTGCTCTTGGACTGCTAACGCATAACTCAGTTGTTTTAGGGATATCATAATTTAATCATGGTTCTGTTTTTTTGAATATATTGTTCAAATTAATCAATTTTTCTAAATTACTCAAGTCCTCTATTCTCTATTCATCGAAATAAAGCAGTCACTTTTTAAAGGCTGCTATCAAAAATGAAACTAAAAGAGGAAATCAATATGTCTTTAATCGGTAAATCAATCCCAGAGTTCACAACTCAAGCTTTTCACAATGGCGACTTCACAACAGTAACTTCTGAAGACGTTAAAGGTAAATGGGCAATCTTTTTATTCTACCCAGCTGACTTCACATTTGTTTGTCCTACTGAACTTGAAGATATGGCAAACCAATACGAAGAGTTGCAAGAGTTAGGTGTAGAAGTTTACTCAGTATCGACTGACACTCACTTCTCTCACAAAGCATGGCACGATTCAAGCGACGCAATTGGTAAAATCAAGTTCCCAATGCTTGGCGACCAAACCGGTCACATTACACGTGGTTTTGACGTGATGATTGAAGAAGATCACATGGCTGACCGTGGTACGTTCTTAGCGGACCCAGACGGTATTATCCAAGTTGCAGAAATTCATGCAGGTGGTATCGGTCGTTCAGCAAAAGACATGTTACGTAAAGTTAAAGCAGCACAATATGTTCGCGATAACGACGGTGAAGTATGTCCAGCAGCATGGGAACAAGGCCAAGCAACACTTACACCAAGCCTTGACCTAGTAGGTAAAATCTAAGCAGTAGCTATATAGGTGCTCGAAAGGGCACCTAAGTTTTAGGAGAGTTAAAAATGTTAAGTAACGATATTTTAAAGGCATTAAAAGCCTACACAGAAGACATGACCAACGACGTAACTTTAGTGCTACAAAATGGTGAGCACCCTAAACGTCAGGAATTAAAAGAATTTTTAACTCAAGTTTGTTCAGTGTCTTCACAATTACATTTAGTAGAAAGAGATGAGCCTAACGTTTTAAGAAGCCCAATTAGCTTTGGTTTAGAAGTTGGTGGCGCTTTTAACGGGATCTTTTTCTCAGGAATTCCATCAGGACATGAGTTTAACTCTTTGATCCTGGCTATCCTTCAGTCAGCTGGTACGGATTTGAAGCTAGATAAACAATTAATGAAACTGATTCAAAATGTAGACAAAAAGCTGCAGTTTGAAGTCTTTATCAGCCTTAGTTGCCACAACTGCCCAGACGTAGTCCAAGCTCTTAATCAGTTTGCATTGTTAAATGAAAATATTTCTACGGAAATGATAGATGGTGGTTTATACCCAGCACTTATTGAAGAACGCAACATACAAGGTGTACCAAGCGTTTATTTAAACGGTGAAATATTTGCTAATGGTAAAATTGATACGGCTCAATTAGTAGATAAGTTATTAAAAGTTGCTCCGGTAGAGCTTAGTGCAGATGATCAAGACCGTTTACCTCTGCAAGACGTGACAATTATTGGTGGTGGTCCTGCTGGAGTAGCTGCGGCTATTTATAGTGCCAGGAAAGGTTTAGCGGTAACTATGGTCGCCGATAGAATTGGTGGACAGGTTAAAGACACGGTTGATATTGAAAACTTAATTTCAGTGAGCAAAACAACGGGCACACAGTTGACCAATAACATGCTTGCACATATGGAAGACTACGACATTACTCGTAAAGAACACTTAAGAGTGGATAAAGTAGAAAAAGGCAAAATCAAGAAAGTTCACCTTAGTTCTGGCGAAGTAATAGAAACTAAATCATTGATCGTAGCCACCGGTGCTAAGTGGAGACAGCTAGGAGTTCCTGGTGAAGTGGAAAATATTGGTAACGGCGTTGCTTACTGCCCTCATTGTGACGGTCCATTCTTTAAAGGTAAAGATGTAGCGGTTATTGGTGGTGGTAACTCTGGTGTAGAAGCGGCGTTGGATTTAGCCGGTATGGTCAGAAGTGTAACGGTTTTTGAATTTTTGCCAGAACTAAAAGCCGATAAAGTCTTGGTTGAAAAGCTTTACGAGAGAAGCAACGTAACTGTGATTACTAATGCTGCAACGTCAGAGATTGTTGCGACTGATGGTAAAGTTTCAAGTATTCGATACATTGACCGAGAAACAGAAACTAACCATGAAGTTGAGTTGGCCGGTGTTTTTGTTCAAATTGGTTTGTTGCCAAACAGTGACTTTTTAGACGGCACGTTGGAAAGAACGAAGTTTGGAGAAATCATTATTGATGAAAAAGGGCAGACTTCAGAGAAAGGTATCTTTGCTTGTGGTGATGTTACAACGGTCCCTTATAAACAAATCGTAATATCAATGGGCGAAGGAGCCAAAGCGTCGCTAAGCGCATTTGACTACCTAATCAGAGAAGGTTTGTAAGCTAGTCGATTTCTAGCTTACCCACTTCAACGTCTATTTTTATAATTTGATTATTTCTAGATACTGTTAATGAGATTGTTTGGCCTGGTTCTACATGCTCAACAATCTCTAACAGTTCTGCAAAGCTTACAAGTTGCTTATTGTTTACCGCTAATAAGACATCGCCTTGTTTTAGTCCTGATCGCCAAGCAGGTCCAAGTGGATCAACATAATGTAAGCGAATACCGGCAATCGATTCAATTGTGCTTCGAACAGGTTGTCCAACTTGATTGATAGCTTCACCCTCTAATCCTAAATAACCTCGCTTAACTTCACCGTCCTCTAGCAGTTTATTCATAATACGTTTTGCTAATTGGTAAGGGATAGCAAAAAAGATTCCTTGGACACCGTTGTTAGTTCCTGGCGATGCAGCAGTATTAATCCCCACTAACATGCCTTGCGAGTTAACCAAAGCACCACCTGAGTTACCAAGGTTGATGGCTGCATCCATTTGAATAAAGTCACTATAAGTTGCGCCAGGAGTTAAGCCTTTTTTTCCTGTTGCACTGACAATACCTTGGGTGATGGTTTGGCCAAAATTAAGAGGGTTACCAATGGCCAACACTATATCGCCAACTTGTGGTTCTAAATCAGGTTGTTGAGGAATCGTTGGTAGGTTGTTTGCGTTAATTTTTAACAGTGCTAAGTCGGTTACTTTATCTAAGCCGATGACTTCTGCATTAAACTGTCGACCATCTTGAAGGTGCACCAAAATTGATTCTGCGTTATCAACCACGTGGTAGTTGGTAAGGATGTGACCATTACTAGTCATTATGACGCCGGAACCTAAGTCGTTAATTTTATCGGTAGGGTTGGCAAGCTGCCTAGATGAGGTCACCGAATAGATGTTTACTACCGAAGGTGCTGCCTGTTGCACGGCCGACGCAAACGACATAGCCGCTGGGCGCATTACGTTAGTGGTTAGTTTATTAATGCCTAAATTATTTCGTAATTCTGGATTTACTATAACAACGATCAATGCAGCTGCAAGTCCATAAGCGACACTGTTAAAAATGAACTTCAATTTATTAATCACATCAATCCTGAATATTTATTTTATTTTTATTCATTTTAGAACAAAAAGAGCCCACTTTCATAGGAGAAAGTAGGCTCACTTGTAACAACATATTGTTTTGACGTTATTTTATCGGATTAAAATGTACAGAGAGCTGTTTCCTCTAACTACATTTAACGCCATTACACCTTTAGCCTCTTCCAAAGCGTCACGTAAGTCGGACACACTTTGAATTCGAGTTCGGTTTACACCAATAATAACATCATCTTTTTCTAGCCCTAACATGGATGCCGGTGAGCGTTCTTCGAGTTCACTTACCTGCACACCCGCAGCGCCATTTGCAGCGTTTCCAGTAATGAAGGTTGCACCTTTTAATGCTGGGTGAATATTACCTGCTGTAATTGCAGGTTTATCTGCAGCGCCAAGTACAACAACAACTTTTTTAACGTCGCCACTACGGTTAACCGTTAGTTCTATTTTACTGCCAGCCCCTTTGGTTGATACTTTACTGCGCAATTCATTAAATGAACTTATTCTAATCCCATCAACGTGGGTTACAACGTCGCCGTATTTTAAGCCACCTTTATCAGCTGAAGAGTCAGGGATAACTTGTTGTACAAATGCACCTTGGGCAATATCTAGCTCAAATGTTTTTGCAAGGTCAGCGTTAAAGTCGTAACCAGTTATACCTAGTACACCACGTTTAACTTCGCCAAACTCGATGAGTTGGTTTACCAAGTTGTTCATCATAATTGACGGGATAGCAAAACCAATACCCACGTTGCCACCATTTGGAGCGATAATAGCCGTATTGATGCCAACTAACTCACCGCGCAAATTAACGAGTGCACCACCTGAGTTACCGCTATTAATTGCTGCGTCGGTTTGAATAAAGTCTTCTAGGCCTTGTTGGTTAGGTGCCGATAAACCATGACGACCTTTAGCACTAACAATGCCCGAGGTAACTGTCTGGCCCAGACCAAAAGGGTTACCAATGGCAACTACAAAGTCTCCGACTCTTAATTTATCTGAATCAGCAATCTTAATCTCAGCTAAGTTGTCAGGATCAATTTTTAATAGCGCCACGTCGCTTTGTGCATCGCTGCCTATTTTTTTTGCTTCAAATTGACGACCGTCTTTTAACGTCACCAATATTTCGTCAGCATCATCAATTACATGGTTATTAGTTACTACGTAACCTTTATCTTTGTCGATAATAACGCCGGAAACCGAGCCCTTTAAATGGTCTTTCCTGGACTTGAGGGCCTCGGCGATTACCAAAGAAGTACTGAAACGGGTCCATTCCTGCTTTTACTTCTTTGCTTCCTGCAACGGAAATGTTCACAACCGCTGGGGTAACTTGCTCTACCATAGGCGCTAAAGACGGAACTGCGCCTTTTAGGCTTGAATACGGAATAGCCGCATGAGACGGCTGAGAGAATTGTAATGTTGTTAAAAGTATAGCGGCCAGCGTTGTGACCTTAAAAACATTAGATTTAACCAAAACTGCCATAAATGGTGTACTCCTTTAAATGAATTACTCATACAGACAGACAAAAAGCGTCTAAGTTCAGAAATAAAAATTGGGATTATTTTATTCTTAGACGCTAGATAGGGTTTTTAATGATTTTTTTCAACTGTATTTTCAGGAGTTACGCCTTTAAATACACCAGAGCCAGCATTGGAGTAATCAAGCGGTTGGTCTGATAAGTTCACTTTTTCTCTTTTTTCTGGCGTTGTCGTTTTTAAAAACTCTGTTGCTTCATTAGAGAAAAAAGGAAATGCATTATTTGCAGGTGCTTTGTGCAATATTTGATTTGCATCACCGACTTGTTGATCTATTTGGGTCGACAACTCGTTTAACTGCGAAGATATGGTTTTGTATGTAACCAGTTGGTCTTGCCATTCTTGTTTAAGTTGAGCGTTGTCCTGTTTATACAGTTCTAGTTGAGTTTTCACCTCGTTACTACCAGGCGAGAACTTGCTTCTAATAATCATAAACGCGATGCCTGCAAGTACACCAACTAAGAAAAATATAAAGCCATTAATTATTTCCATGATAAAAACCTTAATAAATTAGCAGGGAATAGAGCATTCATTATGTCTTACAATGCCCTTGCCGTGTTAGTATTTTATTTATTCCAATTAATTTTTATTACATAAGCCCATTATAAGTCATATGTCGAACATGCAAGCACAATTTACGCCTTGGCAACAATATCAAACCGATTTACTTCGGACAGATTTTCAACATGATTTGTCACAAGAAAATGCCGTTAAGAACTTACAGCGCTTATACGACGACTTAACAAGTGAACCTAAAGAACCGTCATTTTTCAAGAAGTTGTTTTCCTCTCAGTCTAAGCAACCGATAAAAGGGTTATACTTTTGGGGAGGCGTTGGCCGTGGAAAAACGTATCTAGTGGACACCTTCTATCATAGTCTGCCTTTTGAAAATAAGCTGAGAGTTCATTTTCATCGCTTTATGCACAAAGTTCATGATCAAATGAAGGATTTGCAGGGACAATCCGATCCTTTAAAAATTGTAGCTAAAAATCTTGCACAAGAGGCAAGAGTGATTTGTTTTGATGAATTTTTTGTCTCCGATATAACAGACGCTATGATTTTAGGTACTTTGTTGGAAGAGTTGTTTAAGTTAAACGTGGTGTTTGTTACAACTTCAAATATTGTTCCGAATGACCTTTACAAAAATGGTCTTCAGCGAGCTCGTTTTTTACCAGCAATTGCGCTGCTGAATCAGCATTGTGACATTGTTAATGTTGACTCAGGTGTTGATTATCGTTTACGAACGCTAGAACAAGCTGAAATATTTCACTTTCCTTTGGACAACAAGGCTGAAACAAATTTATCTAGCTATTTTAGTCAATTAGCACCTGAAGAGGGCACAGCTAACTCTAAAATCGAAATAGAGAATCGTCTTATTGATACAAGAATGGTAGCTGACGGCGTTGTTTGGTTCGATTTTGATGCCATCTGCAATACCGCCCGTTCACAGTTAGACTTTATTGAGATAAGTAAGATTTACCACTCTGTTTTATTATCAAATGTGGTTCAAATGAGCAAAGACAATGACGATGCTGCGCGACGATTTATTTCAATGATTGATGAGTTTTACGAACGTAAAGTGAAACTTATTATTTCAGCAAGTGTTGCTTTAGATGAGCTTTATAGTGAGGGCGGATTACAATTTGAATTTAAGCGATGCGTTAGCCGACTCCAAGAAATGCAAAGTCACGAGTACTTAGCTGAACCTCATTTAGCGTGAAGATTGTGCACACCTTAAATTAGATCGAAAAAATCAATATGAGATGGTGATCTTTTCTACGCTTTCTGTATAATGCCGCCCCTACCCACCGTTACTAACCTTTTGTATTAGCCTACAACTGGTTGTGCACTCGAAGGGGTGCGAATGAAATGGTGTAGTTTGATACTCAAACTACTGGCTTATAACTATTAAATGTTAGGTTCAAGATAAAATGAAAACCTTTACTGCAACACCTTCAACAATCACTCGTGATTGGTACGTTGTTGACGCCGAGGGCAAAACCCTTGGTCGTATCGCAACTGAGATTGCTCTACGTTTACGTGGAAAGCATAAACCTGAGTACACTCCGCACATGGACACTGGTGATTACATCATCGTTGTTAATGCAGAGAAAGTGCAAGTTACTGGCAACAAAGGCCAAGGTAAAATGTACTACTCACACTCTGGTTACCCAGGTGGTATTAAAGAAATTAACTTTGATGATTTGCAAGCTAAGAAGCCTGAAATGATCATCGAAAAAGCAGTTAAAGGCATGTTGCCACGTGGTCCATTAGGTCGTGCAATGTTCCGTAAACTAAAAGTGTACACAGGTGCAGAGCATAACCATGCTGCTCAGCAACCTAAAGCATTAGAACTTTAAGGAGCATTACTAAAATGGCTGATACTCAATACTACGGAACTGGTCGTCGTAAGAGCTCTACTGCTCGTGTTTTCTTACGTCCAGGTACAGGCAACATCCTAATTAACAAACGTTCAATTGAAGAATTCTTCAGTCGTGAAACGGCTCGTATGGTTGTTCGTCAACCTCTAGAGTTAGTTGAACTTCTTGAGAAATTTGACCTTTACATCACTGTTACAGGTGGTGGTACTACTGGTCAAGCTGGTGCGATCCGTCACGGAATCACACGTGCTCTTATGGCATATGACGAATCACTTCGTCCATCTCTTCGTCAAGCTGGCTTCGTTACTCGTGACGCTCGTCGCGTTGAACGTAAGAAAGTTGGTCTTAAGAAAGCTCGTAAGAAAACGCAGTTCTCAAAACGTTAATATTTGCTTTGCAATTATTTGCTCAAAAAGCCCGCATTTTGCGGGCTTTTTTATATCAAAATGAAAATAATCTTCTATATTCTTATATTGCCTTGTTTTACATGGGGCTTTTTCGGTAGAATCTCTTAAATTACCAAATTTTTAAGAAGTTGGTCTTTTTAGAACGCTTCATAAAACGCTTATTAATCCTAATCGCGGAGAATATTGGATGAGCAATGCGCCTGTAGACAATAGTCGTCGTCGTTTCCTCACTGTAGCAACATCAGTTATTGGTGGTGCTGGAGCAGTGGCAGCGGCTGTGCCATTTATTGCTTCCTGGAATCCTAGTGCCCGAGCTAAATCGGCCGGCGCTCCAGTTGAAGTTGACATTACAAAAATTGAACCGGGTCAGTTGATTCGTGTTGAGTGGCGAAGTAAACCAGTTTGGGTTATCTATCGTACTCCAGAAATGCTTAAGACAATTGAAGACATTTCTGCTGACAACTTAAAAGATGCAAACTCTGAAGTTGAACAGCAACCTGCTTATGCACAAAACCTTCATCGTTCTAAGCGCCGTGAAATATTTGTAGCCGTAGGTATCTGTACTCATTTAGGTTGTTCACCAACTTACATGTCAGAAGGTTACGAAGAAGTAGTTGAAGGTGTTAACGCTGGTTTTTATTGCCCATGCCATGGTTCTAAGTTTGATATGGCTGGTCGCGTATTTAGCGGTGTACCAGCGGGTGCTAACTTACAAGTTCCTCCTCACTACTATATCGATGATAACAATATCTTGATCGGTGAAGATCAGGAAGGAGCAGCATAATGTTCAAAAATCTAGTAGATTGGATTGATGCTCGTATTCCTATGACGCGTGTTTATAACATGCACATGGCGCAATACCCAGCACCAAAAAACATGAACTTCTGGTACGTTTTTGGTTTTCTAGCCACTATCGTATTAGTTAACCAAATCGTTACTGGTATCTGGTTAACAATGAGTTACGAACCTTCTGCAGCAGGAGCTTTTGCTTCTGTTGAGTACATCATGAGAGACGTTGAGTATGGTTGGATTATCCGATACATGCACTCAACTGGTGCTTCGGCATTCTTTGTGGTTGTATACCTACATATGTTCCGCGGCATGATGTATGGCTCTTACCAGAAGCCTAGAGAGTTACTGTGGTTATTTGGTATGTTTATATACCTAGCACTTATGGCTGAAGCCTTTATGGGTTACCTACTTCCATGGGGACAAATGTCTTACTGGGGTGCGCAGGTAATCATTGGCTTATTCGGTACTATCCCTGTTATTGGTGAAGACTTAGCACTATGGATTCGTGGTGACTACGTGGTATCTGGTGCAACCCTAAACCGATTCTTTGCATTGCACGTAATTGCATTGCCTCTAATTATCGTTATCTTAGTATTCCTTCACATTGTTGCGCTTCATGAGGTTGGCTCTAATAACCCAGACGGTGTTGATGTTAAACGCCCTAAAGGCTCATTATCTGACGATGAAAAAACTAAATTTGAATTCCATGAATACTACACGTCTAAGAAAGACTTATTAGATGACGTTGTACCATTCTTCCCGCATATGGTTCTGAAAGACCTTATGGCGTTTGGTGTATTCATTTTCTTCTTCTGTTATGTCATGTTCTTTAACCCAGACATGTACGGTAAGTTTATTGAACATCCAAACTTTGAAATGGCGAACAACTTGAAAACGCCTGAGCATGTATTCCCTGTTTGGTACTTCACGCCTTTCTATGCAATCCTAAAAGCGGTTCCAAATCCGTTTGGTGGCGTTGTAGCAATGTTTGGTGCAATTATCATGTTGGCATTATTACCTTGGATAGACCGCGGTAAAGTTCGCTCATGGCGCTACCGTTGTGGACTACACAAGTGGAACCTAATTATATTCGCAATCGTGTTTGTTATTTTAGGTTACTTAGGTGGCACACCAGGTACTCCATTTAAAGAGATGATTTCTAAAGTCTTTACCGTTATGTATTTTGGTTTCTTTGTATTACTTTGGTTGTACAGCAAAAACGAAAAGACTAAGCCACTGCCAGAAAGGATTACGAAATAATGAAAAAACTTATTCTAACTCTTGGCTTATTAGCTGGAATGGCCTCAACTGCAGTTTCTGCTGCTGGAGGCGCTGAGCTTCCTTATAAAGCAGATATAGATCAAACGGATAAGGCATCGCTTCAGCGTGGTGCTAAATTATTCATGAACTACTGCTTAGGTTGTCACCAAATGCAGTTTCAACGTTATGAGCGTACCTTTAACGACTTAGGTATTCCTCTTGAAGTTGGTATGGAAAACTTGGTTTTCACTAAAGATACTAAAGTTGGTGAGCATATTAAAAATGCAATGCCAAAAGAAGACGCTGCTAAATGGTTTGGTGCAGCTCCTCCAGATTTAACACTTGAAGCTCGTCTTCGAGGTCCTGACTGGATTTATAGCTACCTTAAATCTTTTTATGTTGACCCTTCTCGCCCATTTGGCGTGAACAACACAGTATTTAAAGACGTTGGTATGCCACACGTACTTCAAGAACTTCAAGGTGTGCCTGAGAAAGTTTATGAAGAACGTATGATTGATGGTGAAATGGTTCAAGAATTTGTTGGTATTCAGTCTGATGGCTCTGGTGAGCTAAGTGAAGATGAATATGACAGAGCGATGTTAGACCTAACTAACTTTATGGTTTATATCGGTGAACCGATGATATTAGAGCGTGAAAGCATTGGCTGGAAAGCACTAATATATTGTTTCATCTTCTGGATATTTGCAGTACTTCTTAAGAAAGAGTACTGGAGAGACATCAAAAAATAATTGTTAATAGTTATAATAACTTAGCAGCTATTTTTAGACAAAAGGGGTGTTTCGCCCCTTTTTTGATAATGAAATTTGAAAGATTTTGGAGAAATAAATGGCAGTGTCTGCAAACAAACGAGCGGTAATGACTTTATTTTCTGGTGCGAACGACATGTATAGTCATCAGGTCCGCATCGTATTAGCGGAAAAAGGTGTTAACGTAGATATTCACTATGTAACTCCAGATAACATGCCTGAAGACCTTTATGAAGTTAACCCGTATGGCAACGTACCAACGTTAATTGATAGAGAGCTTGGTTTATACCGTGCAAATATTATTAATGAATATTTAGACGAACGCTTTCCTCATCCTCCACTAATGCCTGTTTATCCAGTTGCTCGTGGCCGTTGTCGTTTAATGATGGATAGAATCGAAAATGATTGGTATTCGTTAACTCGTAAAATTGAAGCTGGCGATGAAACTGCTCGTCAACAATTGAAAGAAGAGATCTTAGCGATTGCACCAATATTTGCTGAAGACCCTTATTTCATGAGCGATGAGTTCAGCTTAGTAGATTGTTACTTAGCACCGCTTTTATGGCGTTTACCATCTTGGGGCATTGAGCTTTCAGGTGCAGCTGCAAAAGACATCAAAACTTATATGTTACGTGTATTTGAACGTGAATCTTTCCAAGCGTCTTTAACAGACGTAGAAAAAGACATTCGTAGCACTTACTAGACGCTATGGATAACATGACTCCTAATCGCCCTTACTTATTGAGGGCGTTTTACGACTGGATTTTGGATAATGAACACACACCTTATTTAGTTGTGGAAGCTGATTTGCCTCATGTTCAAGTTCCGCCGCAAAGTGTTAAAGATGGACAAGTAGTGCTTAATATTAGTCCAAGTGCAGTTCAAAGTTTATTGATCACAAATGAGCAGTTAACTTTTTCTGCTCGATTTGGTGGCGTTCCATTTGAAGTTTACGTACCTATGTATGCTGTATCAGCTATATATGCGCGTGAGAATGGCGCAGGGACTATGTTCCCACCTGAAGATTATGATATTGAAGGTTTTGAATTGTCACCGCTAGATGAGCCTGAGAGCCCTGAAGTTGAAAAGCTGGAAGAGCCTAAACCACAGTTTACTGTGTTAAGTTCTTCTGACGAAGATGGCAAGAAGCCAGAATCAACAGGTAACGATAAAAAGCGTAATCATTTGTCTATCGTAAAGTAATAAAGTCAAAATTAGTTTTATTTGAATAACAAAAAACCAGCGCTTGCTGGTTTTTTTATATCTTAACTGTAAAAGCTAAAGCGCTATTGAAACACTTTAATGACTTTCAAAACACCACTTACTTTTGATGCAATAGTAGCAGCTTGATTTGCCTGCTCTCCGTCTACGATCCCCATTAGATAAACTTCTTGGTTTTCTGTAACCACTTTTATATTTCCGCTATCTATTGTGTCGCTTGTTAAATAGGCTGACTTAACTTTGGTTGTGATCCAAGCATCTTTAGCTTTACTACCAATGGTTGCTAATGGGCCTATTTTAATTTGGTTGTGAACTTTAACTACGTGGTCAACGTTCTTTAAAATTGCATCAGCTTTATTGATTAAAGACTGCGTAGGAGCTTGTCCAACGGCTAACAATTGGCCGTTATAGCTAACAATCGTAATATTTGTATTATCACTGATGTCGGCATCTTTCATAAGCTGTACCGTTGCTCTTACTTCAATCCCGTTGTCGTCAATTTGTTTGCCCACTGAACGCGGATCGTTTGCTGCACTTACTGCAGAAACGGCACTGGCGACAATTGCTGTTTCAACACAGCCTTGAACAAGTAGACAACTTAATAACAATAAAACATACTTTTTCATGATAAATCCTAAATCCTAAATCCTGCAAAAAGTTACATAGAGAAGATAACTTCGTCGATTAGTTCACTCAATACGTGAACAGTGAAAAGTTGGATTTCTAACGTTCTACTTGGTTTATTAGTAGGTAACCTAATCTCAATATCGTTGTCACCAAGCATGCCTGCGATCTCGCCGCCGTCATCCGATGTAAACGCGACCACTTTAATATCTCGAGTTAATGCTGTTTCGAGTGCGGCTTTAATAGAAGGTTCCTTATTATTTAAGGAAAATACCACTAATACGTCCTGTTCATTACCAATTGCCCTAATTTGACGAGCAAAGCGGTCTTGGAAATGTGAAAGGTTAATTTCCTCTTGGCCACAATTCTGTACATGATCGTTGAGCGATATCGCCGGAAGGCAAGGTCTTTCTATTTCATAAAAGTTAACAAGAATGCCAGCAAAATGCTCTGCCATCATTTTAGCCATAGAATCAGCACAGGTTATTACCTTGTTGCCTGACAATAAGGTTTGAGCGATTACAGCAGCCGACAAGGCTATGTTATCGGCATTCTGATCACCAGAGGCGATGAAGTTCTGAATGTTAGAGGTATAAAGTTGTTTTATTTTATTGTCATTCATGAAAATGCACTTTGAATCCAGTTGAGCTGGTTGTTTTCGAACGCGATTACGTCAAATCGAATATTTGGGTCTAGTTTACGTTTCTGCAGATAAAAAATCGCGGCTTTTTTTACTTTTTGTTGTTTTTGATAAGTAACGGACTGCGCTGCACCACCAAAAGCACTGTTCTTTCTGTATCGTACTTCTACAAATATGAACGTGGTTTTATCATAATTAGTAAAAATTAAGTCAACTTCGCCAAGCTTACAGTTAAAATTTTGGTCAACAAAATAGAGTCCGCTATCAATTAAAAAATCTTTGGCTTGTTGCTCTTTTAACGAGCCTACTTTTTGCTTGGCAGTTTGGTTATTTGTTTTGCTCTGGTTGGACAATGATTTTTCCTTGCACATATCGCGACCAACTTAACTGACGCTTAATGGTAAGGTTATCTTTTACACTTAACATACCTGTTAATCCATTTAGAGATTGTGAAGGCAGTATTTTTAACTGTTTAAGGGCAAAGATAAGGTTGTAAGCGTCGTAGCCAAACGCAAATAGCTTTTTAGATTGAGTTTGCTGTTCACCTATCTTGGCATATAAATCATGAAGTTGTGGTTCAGTATTTTTAATTAACCAAGGCATTTCAGTAAACATCATGCCATTCAGATCTCTTTTTTGTTGTACCGATTCATCCACAACATAACTTCTACTGGATGCAAATATAGGAAGACGCTTGCCAAACGCACTAATGTTTACGTCGAAAAAAGGCTTAATTAGGCGTGTTTGCTGAGAGTTGGCAATAACATAAACCGCATCGATATCGGCGCGACTTCTAGCTTCCGTTTCTAATCGGCTACCAAATAGCTTTTTCATTTCGTTGATACGGGCTTGACTTGCATCAACATCTAGCAATTGTTGTACGGCTTCACCTAGTTTAGAACGATTTCTAAATGCAATAGACTCTGCTTGTTTGCCAGTCGCTTCGAACCACGCAGAATTAAAGCGCTCAAATAATCGTTTACCTAAGGTATTGTCGGCAAATATAACGGCGGGTGTTTTTACTTCACGTTCCAAAAACAAGTCTATCGCTTGCTCTATCTCATCTTCTGGGGCTAGTGAGTAATAATAACTGTCAGGCGTATTGTCGTATTGTGTTGGCACTATTTCCGGAATGTTGAGGTTTAGTCTTGGAATTGTTGAGATGACTTTGCTTTGTTGGAAGCTGGATACGGTGTCTTTTTCTAAAGGCCCAACAATAAAATCAATACCACGTTCTGTAATCTTGGCGTCAATTTCTTCTAAAGTTAAAAGGCTCGTATCTAAAACATGAATGGTAGTTAGGGAGTCAAAAGGTTTGGCCGAAATAAACCCATCTCGGATAGTAATAGCTAGTTTTGATAATTTGCCTGACAAAGGCAGCAACAAACCAATAGTTGTTGGCTTGTAAGGTTCAACTACTAATAATTGCTGAACCTGCAAAGGTAATTCTTCGAGAGTTACAGTATTTGGATAAATACGTTGCCACCGATCAAGTTGTGAAGGCAAGGCGACCGGATCAGAAATGTATTGTCCGATTATATTAGCCAAATCAATCCATGCTTCAGAGGAAGTGCCAAAGTCTGTTCTGAATCTAGTTAATGTTTGGTAAGGAACCTTAAGAATGTGTTTCCAGATTAGGTTGTTTACTAATATTTGATCTGAGGTCGATATTTGATTTTCATATAAAGACTGCAGCTGAAATAATGACTTAACAACCCCTAAGTGGTTTTCTTGAATAGATTGAAGCTGTGCGTCTAGAACTCGCATCGTTATTGCAAAACGCGGCGAAATTGAACCTTGCTGTAGCCTTTGTACAACAATTTCTGCTGACTCAGTATTGCCTGTGTAAAGTAAGGCCTTTGCTAGTTCTATGTCTAACATTACGGAATGACGATCTTGGACATCAATATTGCTTAAAATTGATTCGATAAATAGTAACGGCTTTTTTTCTTGGATAGCAGACTTTGTGGCTAAAATAAGAAAACTCTGTTGATCACTTTTTCTATCTGTATTGCTCGCCTGTTTAAGATAAAATTGACTATCTTTGTATGGGTCTACAACTTCATTTACCGCAGTAACTGGAGTCGTGGTTTGATTTTGTTTTTCTGGTGTACTGCCACAGGCAACCAATGCAGATATTACTATTATCAGGACAATCGAACGAATCACAGTCATTTACCTTAGTAGACGTAAAAAACAATATAAGAAGCAAAGTTAAGCAGGTATCATACAAGTGAATACTGCTATAAACAACGGCTTAAAGAGGTCATGATGTCGAATCCTGGAATTTTATATATTGTTGCAACGCCTATTGGAAATCTTTCCGACATTACCCAGCGTGCACTAGATACGTTAAATGAGGTTGACCTCATAGCTGCTGAGGACACTCGCCATAGTGGTAAGTTACTTAGTCACTTTGGCATCAAGACTAAAATGTTTCCATTGCATGACCATAATGAAAAGCAAAAAGCACAGTCTTTACTTGATCAAATTGAACAAGGTAAAAGCATAGCGCTGATTAGCGACGCAGGCACGCCACTCATTTCTGATCCTGGATACAATTTAGTTAACTTAGCACGTGAACAAGATGTTCAGGTTACGCCTATACCAGGCCCTAGTGCAGTAATTACGGCACTTTGCGCAGCTGGTTTGCCAACAGATAAGTTTTTGTTTGCAGGTTTTTTACCAGTGAAACAACAAGCTAAAATATCAGTATTAACCTCCTATAAAAATGCCGACTTTACAACGGTTTTTTATGAGAGCCCTAGGCGTATTATTGATTCTTTAAAACACGTAATAGAAGCTCTAGGTGAGGATAAACAAGTTGTTGTAGCCAAAGAACTCACTAAACATTATGAGTCTTTTAAATCCGGCACAGCACAAGAGATTATCGATTGGTTTGGTGAAGACAAAAACCGCCAACAAGGCGAAATGGTACTCATGTTAGCGCCAAATAAAGAAGAGTCTGCTTTGTCACCTGAAGCTGAGATGTTGCTGAAGTCGTTGATGGAAGAGTTGCCAACTAAAAAAGCCGCGGCTATTACGGCAAAAATTCATGATTTAAAAAAGAATGACTTATATAAGCTGGCGCTGACTTGGCAGGAATAAATTTAGCATTGGCCTAAACCTTATGTAGCCTTAAATAAAAACCTTATGTAGCCTTAAACTAAAAATAAAATATCGGTTTGAGGCAGACAAAGTACTTAGCTTAGTCAAAACAAAATCCGTTAATGCATATCGTTTGTAAATCCGTTATAATCCGCGCCGCGAGATGGCCAGACAATCGCTGCTTTATCGTTGTGTTTTTGAGTTTACTCATAAGCAGACGGATAGAGGGGAGGAAAGTCCGGGCTCCAAAGGGCAGAGTGCCAGATAACTTCTGGGAGGCGCGAGCCTACGACCAGTGCAGCAGAGAGTATACCGCCGATGGCTTGGGCAACTAAGCACAGGTAAGGGTGAAAGGGTGCGGTAAGAGCGCACCGCGCGGCTAGTAATAGTTCGTGGCACGGTAAACTCCACTCGGAGCAATTTCAAATAGGGTTCCAGTACTCTTGAAGTACAGGCGTGGCCCACGTCGGAACCGGGTAGAAAGCTTGAGCCAATAAGCAATTATTGGCCTAGACGAATGATTGTCCAAGACAAAACCCGGCTTATCGGCCATCTCGCACCTTCTTCCCAATAAAAAATCCTCATCCTTGAAGTTCGTTCCTGTTTAGCCGTTTGGTTACCAGCTTATTATTTAAGTTTAGCCAACACGTTTATCAATTCGTGAAGGTCATTTACTTGATAATCTGGCGACTGAGCTAGAGGGTAAAGTGATGTACCAGAACGACGAACAAATGCAGTTTGAAGTCCCACTGCTTTTGCACCTGCTAAATCCCATGGATGCGCCGCTACCATTAATACGTCACTAGCGTTAACGTTCAACTCTTTTAAAACCCATTCATAAGTTTTTCGAGCTGGTTTAAATGCCTTGACGTCTTCAACACTAAAGCGATGCTTAAAAAATGAAGTTAAACCTGTGTGTTCAAACTGAGCTGCAACACCTGCATTAGATGAGTTGGTTAAACTAACAATGTAAAAGCCTTGGTCAGAAAGTGTTTTTAGCGCTGGCTTTACGTCAGGGTGAGCGGGTAACTTGGTGATTGTATTTACGATAGCTTCGCGAGCTTGTTCTAGGGAAAGCTCTATATTATTGCTCTGCGCTAACATCATTAATGCTGCAGCACCGATTTGTCCAAAGTCGTGATATTCCTCTGTTAGTGTATCAACAAGGGAGTAATGCAACATAGTTGAGAACCATAGCGGAAGTAAGTCTTCACGTCCGTCCATTGCCTTGCCTACTGATACTTTCAGTGGCGCTAGGTCTAGAAGTGTTTCGTTTACATCAAAGATGATAACTTTAGGTTTTGACATAGGTTGCTTTTCCTCTGCAGTATTGGCGTTAGATGACACACTAAATAAAACAAAAATTGAAAGGGCGTACATTTTTATAGATGAACATAGAGACATAGAATTACCTAATTTATTCGAAGTACTGATATAGTAATGGACTTATTGTTGGTTAAAGTCTTATTTGTCTTACAGGAAGTCCGCTTATGTCTCATCTTGATCGTTTATCCAGCCTACTTTCAAACTTTGAAGTTAAAGCTGAATGTTTATTATCTTCTGAAGGTGCCAACCTTTTTATTTATGGTGACCAAACTTGTTTAGATAAACTGGTTCTAGTGGTTGATCCTAATGCTTTGGTGCCTATTGAATCCGAACCACTTGTTTGCATACATGTGGATATTGGTGATAACAAAAACCCTCTTCATCAAGCTATGCCTGAGTATGTTGAAATAGATTTAAAACACCCAAATGAATTCGGCGGAAAAAGTAACGTGCAGGGCATTGCTCATTTGATTGTAACCGAAGCTTCCATGTCTAGATGTGGAGCGCGATTCGCGCTAGATCGTTTATGTGACTTACTCGTTGTCAATATTCTGCGTCACCAAATAGCTGAAGGGAAAATTGAAACAGGAATTTTTGCAGGATTAGCTCACCCTAAGTTACGACATGTGGTGGTGGCTATTCATGACAACCCCCATTACCCTTGGAAAATTGAGGATTTTGTGGAAATCGCAGCAATGTCACGATCCCAGTTTATGGCCGTATTTAATAAAGTGTTGGGATATTCTCCCATTACTTACGTTAGGTTATGGAGAATGACGGCCGCTCGTCTTGCAATATTAAATGGTAAGAGAGTAAAGGAAGTTGCAAACAAATATGGCTACGCAAGCGGTGATGCATTTTGTCGAGCCTTTGTATCTACTTATGGCGTTTCTCCTACTCAAATGAGTCGACAGCATTAGTAGGCATGTGATTTTTATCTTCTTTAATTTTGATATAAGCTCAAAGGTAAATACGTTGATGAGAAACTCGACAGTTTTGCCTACTAAACCTATAATAGACCTTTGGCAATGCGTTGTTCTAAAAAGGAATATAAATGCGGTTTTTAGCGGTAATGTTTTTAGCTTTGGCTTCAATGTCTAGTTATGCAGAAGAAGTATTAGTAAGCGAGCCGATTGAAAAGCAAGTTCAAGAGTTATTACTGAATAACAAACCTGTCGAAGCTTACAATCTAGCCAGTGAGAATAGTGAACTGTTAGGTGAGCCTAAATTTGACTTTTTACTAGGTTTAGCGGCTTTAAAAGTTAACAAAGTTCACGAATCCGTCTTTGCCTTTGAACGAGTGATTGCATCGGCTCCCAATTGGCACGATGCAAGAATATTACTCGCTAATGCATATTTAAAGGCAAATAATATCGCCGCTTCTTCAGCTGAATTGGCAGCACTTAAGGGTGAAGCACTTAGCAACGCTCAGTTAAAAAAGGTCGCAAAATTAGAATTAGAAATTAACACTGTTACTGCAAGTTTAGATGGCACGTTAAATAATAGTGTTGGATTAACTTTTGGTCAAGACTCTAATATCAATGCTGGCACATCGGAAGATTCAATTTTTATTCCCTCTTTAAATAATGACATTCCTCTATCAAAAGCAAGCCAAGAGCTTTCAGGGCACTATTGGAGACTTGCTTACAATGGTTCATACAAGAAAAAACTATCACAGCAACAGGGTATTAGGCTGAGTTGGGGTGTGAATGATTTTCAGTACGCGAACGAAGGTCAATATAACCGAACCATAGCCAATATCGCTGGTGAATATCGTTTTAAAAAAGAAAGTACAACATATATTGGGAAAGGTTCAATTACTCCTTTATTACTGAAAGGCGACTTCTATCGCGCTGAAACTGAGTTTTCATTTGGGGCCGAACATAAGTTGAATAAACAGTACTTATTATCAAGCTCGATAGGATTTGGCTGGTTAGATAATAAAGAAATTGAAAGTCTGGATGCTGAATTACTAAAATTTAACCTAGGCGCCACTTATTTAGGGCAACAGGCATTGCACAAGGTTAGCATTTTTTATATTGATGAAGAGTCTAGTTTAGACATAGGAAAGTATAACGCTAAAGACAGTGCAGGCTTGAGCTATCAAATGATCTACGCTTTTAATGATTCTATGTTTTATCTAGCAATGTTCTCATACCAGAAGCAATCTTTTGACGATTTGCATCCTTTGTTTTTAGTAAAAAGAAAGGAAACGCTTCGTCAATTAACAAACACAATTCAATACAAGATTAATAAGAAGCTGAGTGTTCAAGGCTTGTTAAGCTACCAAAATAAATCCAGTAATTTGAGCCTATACGAATACGACAGGTTTGATACAGCGTTGACATTAAAGTACCAGTTTTAGGAGAATTAAATGCGTAAGTTAATATTTTTGTCTTTGGTAATTTCAACCATTTACACACCTAGCTTGTTAGCTGCTGAAAACGCGGGAAAAACAATTATGTCTCGTGGCGACGTTCAAGCATTTGATGCTCGT
Organism: Psychrosphaera haliotis; assembly: GCF_009728465.1. Lineage (GTDB taxonomy): Bacteria > Pseudomonadota > Gammaproteobacteria > Enterobacterales > Alteromonadaceae > Psychrosphaera > Psychrosphaera haliotis. The sequence continues at coordinate 894,200 of NZ_WOCD01000003.1, read as the reverse complement.
AGCCAAGAATCCAGACCATTAAAACGTCGAGCACCTATTTTCAGTGTTGATAAGGTTATTACTAAAGAAACAGGCAGAGCTCAATTTTCTATGTCTGACGGAGGGCTTTTAAGCATAAAGCCAAATTCTGAAGTTTTTATATCAAGCTATGCCTATGATCCAGAATCAAAACAGGGCTCTGCAGTTATCGAGTTAGTAAAAGGCGGCCTCAGATCAATCTCAGGACAAATAAAAAAGCACGGTGGTGACTATCAGGTAAAAACGCCCGTAGGATCAATTGGTATCAGAGGTACACACTTTGAGTTGGCTATGGTTAATGATGATATGTTTATAGCGGTTTGGGACGGCGCCATTGACTTGATGTCAAATGATGAAAGTACCGTGTCATTTGGCCAGGATGAAGCGTTCTCATTTGGTAAAGTATCAATGGATGGAACCATCACTGAACTTCTTGCGCCACCATCCATATTTGAGCAAGGGCACTCTACTAAAGTCTCTAGTTCCAACTCTGAAGAGACCAGTGAGCCTGAAAGTGTCGATGAATCAATAGTGTCCGTTTCAGAACAACAAGATTTAGAAAATGTAGATTCAATAATAACCAACTCTGAAGTTGATAACTCTATTTATAGTGAACAACAATTCCTAGTGTCTTCAGAAACGACATTGGCAGATGCTTTAGCAACACGTACTGGTAGCTATACGTACGAAACATTAGAGCAAGCGGAAGTTACCTCAAATTTAGGTAGTGTTTCGTGACTTTGGGTTATCAATGTCCGTTAATTTTGATAACGGAGTTGTTAGTGATGGGTCACTTACTGCGGTAGATTCAGGAGGCGAGTGGTATGCTGCATTTAGTGGTTTAATCAACGTCACTGATATTGATTTAGCCGTTACTTTCGCATCATACGGGGATGAAAAAGCGACTGGCTCAATTGATGGAGTTTTCACTGATGGTGGAGACTCTATTACAGGCAACTTCGAGTTATTCGAAATACTAGTACCAGAACACAAACTGAATGGCTCATTCAAGGTAAAGTAAACTTGTTAGCTTTGTTATAACAACGCTGAAGTAAGGAAGTTGTTAATGAAAAATATTTTTATATCACCTTAGTTTTATTGTTTGTGTCTATATTGAGTGCATGCGGTAAAGAAACTAAAGAGTCTAATTTTGTTGATGATAAGTTAAATCAACCAGAGGCCATAACGCCTACTCCGGTTTTGACTGATTTATCCCATAGTGTTGGTGAGTCTAAACACTCACTTAATCTAACAACATCAACATTCACCCAAAAAACTTCAGCGTTAATTGAAACGGCATCAATAGAATGGCCTGGTGATATTAATAACGTAACGGGCAACCTACTTTTTACTCTAAACGCAAATAGTGATGAAGAAATCTTAGAAGTATCTATAAGTTTAGCCGGCAGCAATGTTAGCTACTCTATATGTGAAGAGAACTGTGGAACAGAGTTTAGTGCCTCAGTAATAGGTTTAAACCCTATATTGGCAGGCAAAGATGAAGGCACATTAGAGTTACAAGTTTGGGTAGCTACTGAGTCATCTGGTAACTCACTTGCAGGAAGAAGTTTCGTGCAGTGGCAACCACACAGAATAGACTCTTTATCGGTTGAAAGACTCGATAATCAAATGATAGTTACTTGGCAAAAAAATGAAGCACTTGAACGTTATAATATTTACACTGCTAGTGATATCAATCTTACCCCGCAAAATGTAACGTCTTTGCCCAATGGACAGCAACTACTGTCTAAAATTAATACATCGGTAAATATAAATAATATTTTAGATGAAGAAACTTACTTTGTACTTGTAACTGGTGTAGATGGCAGTGGTGAAAGTGGCTTATCAACGATGCTCCGCGTGGATCCACTTGGAGTGATTACCCCAATCAATCCGCCTCAAGCCGAAGACGATATTTATTCTATTGATGAAGATTCAGTGCTTGTTGGAAATGTACTAAATAATGATAGTGCCTCTTCTTTGTTGACCGTAGATACTAACCTATTATCGGAAACGTCAAACGGATCCATATCTATTAATGAGTTAGGTGATTTTAAGTATTCTCCAGCCGTTAACTTTTTTGGTTTCCGATGTATTTTCTTATAAAGTTATAGATGAAAATGGCCTGACAGATAGCGCGATAGTCTCTATTAACATTGAGAATGTTAATGATGCACCTGTTGCGTTGGATAACGAGTACAGATTAGATCAAAACAATAATATTTCTGTTGAAGCTGCTGGCGTGTTGTCGAATGACTTTGATGTTGATGACAATTCTCTTACAGCCATTGTGGTAGAAGAACCAACGTTTGGCACACTGCAATTGGACTCAACCGGCGGATTTAATTATCAAGCTGGAAGTAACTTTAATGGTCAAGACCAATTTACTTATAAAGTTGTAGATACAGGCGGTTTAGAGTCTACTGCGGTAGTGACATTATTGTCATTAACGGCAAATGCAGCGCCCAATGCCGTTAATGACAACTATTCTGTAAATGAAGACGGTATTTTAGATATTGTCAGTGTGGTGGATGGCCTTTTAGGAAATGATTCAGATCCTGAGGGCAGTACTTTAAGTATTTCCAGTCAATTGATTAGTGAGCCGTCGCACGGTCAACTTATTGTTTCAGTTGATGGCACGTTTCGATATATTCCAATTGCTAACTTCTATGGTTCAGATAACTTTATATATGAAGTTTCAGATCAACAAGGCATGACAAGTTCAGCATCCGTAACAATTACCGTAATACCAGTCCCCGACGCCCCAACAGCGATAGATGATGAGTACACCGTCAAATCTGAGCAAGTGTTTACTGCAACTGTGCAGAATGGTTTGGGTTCAAATGATATTAATTTAGATGGTGGGCCTTTAACTTTTTCGTTACACAATGGATCTTCACCAATAAACGGCGAAATTAATTTATCGGATGATGGAAGTTTTAATTACACGCCTGCAGGAACATTTATTGGAGTGGACAGTTTCTCTTATCAAGTTCAAAATAGTTCGGGATTAACCTCAACCGCAACGGTTAGCATTTCTGTCATTGCTGCATTTGGCATTGAGCCTCAACTGATTGAGCTAATGGAAGATACACCATTAACATCTAATGTTTTTTCTGATATTGGTGAGCTTGATATACCCAATGACGTTACTTTGTCCATTGATACTTCCTCAGTGAGATCAGCGCAACTTGGAGTATTTAATATTGATTCTGTTGGTAATTATAGCTACGTTCCAAACTTAAATGTAAATGGGATCGATACTGTTACATTCATTGTTCTTGGTAGCAATGGGCTAAAACAAACAATTACAGTTGAATTCAAAATAAACTCAGTAAACGACGCCCCTGTTGTTGCAGAAACAATAAACCTAAATATCGTTGAAGATAATGCTGCTATGAATTTTGACCTGTTGGATCATGTGTCGGAAATAGAAGGCGATACACTCAGTTTTGTAACGCAAGCAAGTGGAGTTTCAAGCGGAGGGGTCTTTTCAATAACAGAATTAGGAGTTGTAAACTACTCGCCCAATTTGAACTTTTATGGATTGGATTCAATACAATTTGAAGTAGAAGATCAGTATGGAGCAAAAAGTTCCGGTACTTTAACGATTTCGGTAAGCCCTGTAAATGATGCCCCTGTAGCACCAAGTTACGTTATAAATGCAACAGAAGATTTGTCGTTAACTAATATCGGTAACTTACTCGGTTTAGCGAGTGATGTTGACGGTGATGACTTGGCTATCAATACAACGCCAATCGTGAATGTAAGTAATGGCGTTTTAGCTCTTAATGCTGATGGAACATTTGATTATACCCCGGCTTTAAACTTTTTTGGTGATGACACTTTTGAGTATGAAATCTCAGATGGAAACGGAAGCAGTGATAGAGGGGTAATAACTCTAGCAGTGGCGGCAGTTAATGACGCTCCTATACTTTCCGCTCAGTCATTTTCGGGTATTTTAGAAAATGTTTCTTCCGGTCATGTAGTTGGAACTGTTATAGCCTCTGACATAGAAGACGACAGCATTTTCTTTGAAATTAGTGGCGGAGATTCCGGTTTATTTATTATTGATTCAAATACAGGTCAACTAACTGTAAATGGTAATTCGGTATTAAATTTCGAGGCTTTCCAGTCACATATAATCGAAGTGAAAGCGACTGATAATGGTTCCCCTAATGCATTTTCAACTGCAAATATATCTATAGGTATTGAGAACGTTATAGAGCCCAAAGCGCCGGTCGAAGCGAGTAACTTTGGTAGAACGTTGACAGGCTATATCGACCTTTATGGTAGTAAACAGTCTGCTACATTGACTGACATAACAGAAGTTAATGGCAACATTTATGCGTCTGGACATATAGATAATGTAGATTCCGATGTGTATTTAATTTCTTATGATGTTGATGGAAATATTAACTCTTCTTTTGGTGACAATGGTGAGCTGACTTTGAACTTAGGTGGTGAAGAGCAAGCTAAGGCTATAACGGAAGGCAATGGAAACCTCTATGTGCTTATAGATAAATCACTCAATGGCAGTAGAGAACTATGTGTGATGCTTTTTGATTTAAACGGCATGTTAGATGATGATAGTGGCGATAATGACTCTGGAATTCGTTGTACTACCGAAGAAAGTGAATTATATGGCTCTGACATCACCTTTGTAGACAATAAAGTTTACGCTGTGGGATATCGAGATGACGGCACGCAATTAGATAGTTTAGTAATAAAACTGGATGATGATGATCTTGATTTCGAAGAAAACAGTCCAGTCTTTAAAGATGTGAGTACAAGTAGTCGTGATGACAAGGCGAATGCCATTAGAAGCTTCCACAATAATAAGTTGATGGTGGTCGGGGCAACAAAAGGATTAAACGGTGATCTCGATGGTTATGTTAGGTATCTAAATTCAGACATTGAAAACGAAGGTGCATTCAACGGTGGTACTGATTTGATATTAGACGTACCTGGTAGCCTTGGCGATGACGAATTACTTACTTTAGGCGGTATTGCAGGATCTAACTTTACGGCATATATAGGCGGCTCTACTGAGCAAATTGCGGGTAGCAAAGACGCCTTTGTTGTTGGTATTGACAAAACGGGAACGATTGACACTAATGTTGATAACGATGGCTTTATTATCTTTAACACGGGCAATGATAACGGCAGTTCGTCATCGGAAATTAATACAATTGTTCAAGCTTTTAACTCTACAGACTTAATGGCTGTTGGCACAGTATATGAAAACGAAGGTGATAGTATTTTCGTTTTTAAAATGGATAGTGCTGATGGTGATATTGAAAGTAGCTTTGGTAATGGCGGTATTTTAAATGTAGTCAAGGACGATAATGTCAATGCATCTTCAATAGTCGTGGATGAGTATTTGAGGTCATGGGTTGTTGGAAGTAGTGAGTCGGGAGCGCGTAAGCCTCTAATGTTAGCAATAGAGCCTGAAGGCTCTTTCTTTAATTGTTTTCCGGATGATGAGTCTGGTTGTGGTCAAGACGGTGAATTGGTTAAAGATATAAGTGGGCGTGAAAAAGACGACTCTGCCATCTCTTTAATAAAATATGGTTCAGGTAGTCAAGCAACAAAATATCTAAGTCTTTCTCAGGTTAATTTAGCGAGTGATAACATTTTAGTATTACATCGTTATTTAAGTTCGGGCTCGCTAGATCAAACTTTCGGAGATAACGGTGCAAAACAAATTTATATTGGGCCGCAGGTCGTTGGGTATGGTTTGAAAGAGAAAACAGATGGTTCAGTATTTGTGTTTGGCCAAGTAGAAAATAGTGAAAGTATAAAGCATGGCTTTATAACAAAGTTAACGGCAAGCGGTGAAATTGACCAGAGCTTTGGCATTGATGGTACGTTTTTAACTGATGCTATAGCCAACGCAACAGAGGTTGTTATTAAAGACATTGATATCGACGGTGCAGGAAAAGTTGTTGCCATTGGTAGCCTAAAAGAAAGTGGCTCTATAAAACCGGTTGTCATGAGAATATCCCCAACAGGCGTTTTAGACTCTGACAGCGATAGTTATGACGGTCCGGGCGAATCTTTTCAGAGTGAAGGTTATGAAATTGGTAACTCGGGAGATGTATATTCTGCAGTTGTTATAGAGAGCAGCAGAAACACATACATAGCAGGCACGACTGGTGTCGTTAGTGCTAATTTCCGTATTATTAAATATGGCTTAAATGGCACAGAAGACAGTTCTTTTTCAGGTAATGGTGAGAATGTAATAGTTAAGCCATTGAGCAATGAGGAAGTAAATGGCTTGTTAATAGGCCCTGAAGGACATCTATTTGTTTTTGGCAGCTCAACCAAAATAATGACGAAGAGTTTGGTCGTGAAGTTTAATACAGATGGCACAAAATTTGGTAGCTTTGGAAATGGCGGGTTAGCTGAAGTTAGCAATGTATTTGGCAGTGGCGTTAACTCTGCTACTTTAGATGTATCAATAGATAGCGACGGACGCATACTCCTTGTTGGCTATGGTGAAAACAATTCCGTTAAAAAAGGTGCAATAGCTCGATTATTGAGCGATGGAAATTTAGATACCGACTTTGGCATTGAAGGTAATGGAAAATTCTTAGCTTCAGACTGCCAAGGTGAGCAATCATTTACAGCGCTCATTCAAAATACAAACGATCAAATAGTCGTTTTTAGCCAGTGTGATAACGGTGTAAGCCAAGATATATCATTGTCTCAATTTAACTTTTATGAAGAAGGAGTTGAACCGTAGTATGAAAGTTAAATTTTATGGCGTAAGAGGCTCTGTACCTAGTCCCTGCGCAAGCAAAGTCGGATTTGGAGGTAACACTTCATGTGTAGAAATTACTGGATTTGATGGAACTAAAATTATATTAGATTCAGGGACTGGTATTATAAAGCTTGGAGAGGAGTTGATTGAAGAAAGTACCGACGATATAAATATTTTATTAACTCATAATCACTGGGACCATATTCAAGGTTTTCCATTTTTTAAACCTATTTATCAAAGCGGAAGGAAAATTAATATTTTCCCAGGGCAAGTTGATTCCAGTGATAAAGATGCTATTTTGACGCAAATGTCAGGTTCTAATTTCCCTGTAAAGCATGATCAATTACCCGCCAGTATTTCTTTATATAAAGAAGCAACAGCATCGAAACGCTTTGCGATTGGCAATTTTGAAGTTCAGACTCAAGCATTAAACCACCCGGACGGAGGCACGGCCTACCTGATATCGCAGGCTGGAAAAAAGGTAGCTTATGTTACGGACAATGAATTATTTCCTCCAGGCAAGATAAATACGTCAATCAAAGAGTGGGAAACATTTATTGATGGCGCCGATTTACTTATTCATGACGGACAGTTTGTGGATACCGAACTACCCGAGAAACTTGGCTGGGGCCATTCAACCACAACTCAGGTACTCAAATTAGCAAAAAGTGCAAATGTAAAAGCGGTAGCTTTAATTAGCCACGATCCATTTAGAACAGATGCGCAGCTTGAGCAAATCGAAAAAGAATTGAAAGAAGACAGCCGTGGCTTTTTACAAGTTTGCTGCGCAAAAGAAGGCCAGTCAATTGATTTGAGTGCGATTGAGTTTTGAAAATCGCCTTTAAAAAAATAGGTTCAAGACACTTTTGGACTGGAGTATTAATAACTGTTTTTTTTGTATTTCTAGAAACAACAAGAATAGACTATATCTACCAAGTGAATCAAAGGGTAGAAGGGATCCTATATGATTTCCGGCTTAACCTTACCAGTAGCTTAGATGTTCGAGAATCAAATGAAAATATTGTCATTGTCGACATTGATGAAAAGAGCATGCGCGAACAAGGTCGATACCCTTGGAGCCGCTCTAAAATATCAGAGCTAATAACTGAGCTAAGCCAGCAGGGCGCTGCGGTTATCGCGTTTGATATTTTCTTTTCCGAACCGGAAGTTAATCCCGTTGATAAAATAGCGATACATTCCAACATCACTGACCCCAGCGTAATTGCAGCTTTAAAAAAAGTTAAAGATGAAGTAGATGCTGATTTAGAGTTCAGAAGCGCTTTGTTGGGTAGCGAGTCTGTATTGGGCTTTCTGTTAACAGAAGACAGCGAATTCACATCAGGCGGACGGTTAAAAACAAGTGTTGAATGGGATTCAAATTTACACCACCAATCCTTGGTAACGAGTTATATCGGAGTGATTAGCAATATAGATGAATTACAGGAGGCGTCTTTAGGATTAGGTTTTATAAATTCTAGAGCGGACTCAGACGGTTTCATAAGGCGAGCTGCACTTGTTTTAGAACATAAAGGTAATTTGTACCCATCTATTGCACTCGAGGCGGCAAGGCTTTACACACTTTCAGATAAAATAAAAACTAACCATAAAATTGATACCAATACGGGCTACAGTTTTTTTGATTCTGTTGAAGTGGCTCAACAACGTGTGAATACAGATGAGTATGGTCAAATGCTAATTCCTTTTAGAGGCCCAGCATTTTCTTTTCCTTATCTGTCGGCTACGGACGTGTTAAATAAGAGGCTTGATGGGGAGCAACTGGAGGGAGCAGTTGTTTTTATAGGTACATCTGCTGTTGGTTTAGCTGATTTAAGGTCCACTTCAGTAGGTCTCCAATATCCAGGAGTTGAAATTCATGCAAATGTATTTGAAGGCCTAATGAACCCTGACATTGTTCCTTCTGAACCTGATTGGACGGCCGCCTATTTAATTATTCAAATGTTGCTAATTGGTTTAGTGATGTCTAGCGTCATGATTGGGCGGAGTGCAATAACGATTCTAAGCTTAGGGGTTGGCACCGTAACCATCATTTTGGGAAGTAACTTATACCTGTGGTCAATATTAAAGCTGAATCTACCTTTGTTTCTTTCAGTATTATTAACTCTAACACTGACTTTTTACTATGTTTTTTTTGGCTACGTTAGTGAAAGTAGAACTAAAAAAAATATTCAAAGTATGTTTGGGCAATATGTACCGCCGCAGCACATCGAAAGACTGGTTACAAAGCCAAAAGGCTCTGAGGTCAAGAGTGAAACGGAGGGAGATGAGTGTACTATTTGCTGACATACGAGGCTTTACAACCTTATCAGAGTCGTTATCTCCGTTAGAGCTAAGTGAGTTTCTAAATGAATATTTATCTGCTGTTACAGAAGTCATATTTAGTCACGACGGTACGATAGATAAATATGTGGGCGATATGGTGATGGCTTTTTGGAATGCTCCCATTGATGAGCCTGCGCATGCTGAAAAAGCCATAGATAGTGCTCTTGGTATGCAATCTATTTTATCGGTATTAAACCGCTCCTATGTAAACAAGGGTTGGCCGGAAGTTGCACTAGGGATAGGCATAAGTACGGGAGAGATGAACGTAGGTGATATGGGCTCTCAATATCGAAAAGCTTATACTGTACTTGGCGACACTGTAAATTTAGGTTCTAGAATTGAGTCGCTCACTAAGTTCTACAATGTAGGGGTATTAGTGTCAAAGGCAACTAAAAAGCAAGCAACCAAATATAAATATCGGCTAATTGATAAAGTAACGGTAGTTGGTAAAAGTGACGCAGTTGAGATTTATGAGCCCTTGAGCAGTGATTGTGCAATTGAGGGAATTGATGAATTACTTAGCAAACACCATGAAGCCTTTAAGCTATACTATTCTAAAGATTGGCCCAAAGCGTTATTGTTATTTAATCAACTGATTAGAAATAACATTTTAAGTACAAGGGTTTATGAAATTATGTTAGAACGTATAAATAGCGAAGACGTAAACTCGTTACCAGAAAATTGGTCTGGTGAATTCATTCATTTAAAAAAGTAGCAAAACTATGGCGCAGCACAAAATAACAAACTCTTATGCATTGCAACAATTAGTTGATATTAGTATCAAGCTATCAAGTGAAAGTGATTCGAGTAAATTACTGGATGAAATTTTACAGATCGTTATGTCTATCGCCAATTGTGATGCGGGATCAATTTATTCAATTACGCCAGAAAAGCACTTAAAATTTGAGACGGTAATAAACCGTACTTTAGATATTTATTTAGGTGGTGGATCAGCCAAGACATTGGAGTTCTCCGACATTCCACTATTTATCGATGGTTCCCCAAATAAAAACGCGATGGTGGCTCATTCCGCAAACTCAGGTGAAGTTATTAACATTCCTGATGTTTACGCAGCAATTCCCTTTGATGTCAGTGCCGCTCGTAAAATGGACGAAGCAACAGGCTACAGAACACAATCTATGCTTGTAATCCCGTTAAAGGATCATACGGGGGATATCATAGGCGTTATCCAATTAATAAATGCGTTAGAAGATGGACAGACGGTTGAATTCAGTAATGACGTAGAAACTCTCGTTCGATCATTTGCTTCACTCGGAGCTATATCACTAACGAATACGGCATTAGTGCAAGAAATGGAGCAGCTGTTTTCTGCATTTGCGAGAACTATTGCAAAAGCTATAGATGAGAAGTCTCCACATACGGGGGGACACTGCAGGCGTGTACCAGCACTAACTCTAATGCTGGCTGAGGAAATACATAAAGAACGTAGGGGCCCACTCGCGGACTTTACCATGACTGATGCTGATCGCCATGAAATTGATATTGCTGGTTGGTTACATGATTGCGGAAAAATTGCTACACCCGACCACATAATAGAAAAGTCGAAGAAATTGCAGACTATTTTTGACCGTATTGAGTTTGTAAATGCAAAATTTGAAATTGTGGCTAAAGATATCGAGATAGCCTATCAAAGTAAAATTATAAACGCGTTGCAAAAGGGCAATACAATTGAAGTTCAGCAACTTAAAACGTCTATGGATAGGGAGCTAAAACAACTTAAATTAGATCGATCTTTTATTCAAAAAGTTAACGTTGGCGGTGAATACCTAAGTGATCAAGATATTGAATCAATAGATCAGGTATCTAAAAGTTACCAACTGGCAATTGAGGGAGTTGTTACTTCAGTTTTAAACGTGAATGAAGTTGAAAATTTGAAAATTCGTCGAGGTACTCTTACCGACGCAGAAAAAGAAATTATGAAAAACCATATGGTTATCACGATGGATATATTGGAAACCTTACCATTTCCAAAACACCTTCAAAACGTCACTGAGTATGCTTTAGGGCATCACGAAACTATGGATGGCAAAGGTTACCCACGTGGCCTGACAAAAGAACAGATGTCAGTTCCAGCAAGACTAATGGCGTTGGCGGACATATTTGAGGCCCTATCTGCTGCTGATAGACCATACAAAAGTGCCAAGCCTGTTAGTGAATGCCTAAAAATAATGGGATCTCTAGTTGAAAATAATCACCTAGATAGTGATATTTTCGCTATATTCGTAGAGTCTAGAGTATATGAAAAGTACATCAGAGAGTTTGCATCAACTGATCAACTTGACCCTTTTGATATATATGAGCTTCCGGGGTATCAGCCTATTGAATAGTAAAATGTAAACTAGCTAGATACATCAAATAAAATAGTTCCAAAAACAAAAGAGCGTCTACACTTAAATGAACGTATACCCACTTTAGTTTAGTTAAAAAAGATCTGTCAAAAATAGATGGATGAGGCCTTCATGAAAAAGAATCAAAGTTATTTTCGATTTTATTTATCGCGTTATTTATTGAATCTATTGTACTTACTTTTGTGTATGACACATTACCAGAGGCCATTGTCATTGGTGGAGGAGCGTTAGCAATTGGCCTCTACATGGTAAGAACGGCTCCTGAAGCCGCACTAACAAGACACGTTGCCGCTCTTGTTTCTATGGTGTTTGCTTGCCTTCATATTCATCAATTAAATGGCTTAATTGAAGTTCACTTTGAGATATTTATATTATTAGCCTTTCTAATCGTTTACAGCGATTGGAAAGTATTCATTTCTGCCGTTGGCTTAATTGCTGTGCACCACGTTTCGTTTTATGTGATGCAAACAAATGGTGTAGGTGTTTATATTTTTGATGAAGACCGACTATATTTTTCTACCGTTATCATCCATGCTGTTTATGCAATGGCAGAAGCCATAATTGCGGGATACATTGCCAAACAACTTTTTGATGACAGTATTGTTGGCAAAGAGCTTACTGACCTAACAAAAAGGTTAGTAAACAATCCTAGCGAGATAGACTTATCAACTCGCTCATCTGTTCCGGACAATCAAGTTCTTGATGGTTTTAATGCCTTATTAGCTTTGTTAGAAACGACCATAGTAGATGTGAAGAAACAAACGAAAGAATTAATAGAGAATAATAGACAACTCGCTACTTCGAAAGACGGCTTGTCTTCATCAACGCAATATCGCAGTGATGAAATAAATATAATAGCTTCGTCAATTACTGAAATGGTGCAGACGGTGTCCCTGATCGCAAACAATGCGACACAACTAAGTTCACAAATGGGTAAAGCACTGGACTTAACTGAAGTTACAAAGGTTTGTATCACCGAAATTAATGACAACAATAAAACGTTAACGAATGCCCTCAATTTAACAAGCGAAGAAATAGCAGAGTTATCTAAATCTAGTGAAGCTATTTCCGCCGTTTTAGCGGAAATATCAGGTATTGCCGAGCAAACTAATTTATTAGCACTAAACGCCGCTATTGAGGCTGCCAGAGCTGGAGAGCAAGGACGAGGTTTTGCCGTCGTTGCAGATGAAGTTAGAGCTTTGGCCACAAGAACAAAAGAGAGCACAAGTAAAATCACAGAAACGATGGCGAAGTTATTAGAGTACTCAAATCGTTCTACAGACTCTATGGGTAAATGTTTAGAAGTAGTGAGTAATGTGAATGAGGTAGCTGCAGATGCTACGGCTAAAATAGAAGAAGCGACATTTTTGGTTGCAGAATCTAGCGATATTGCAATTGCGGTAGCAGAGTCTGTAGATGAACAATCGCAAACAATTAATACAATCTCTGAAAATACTGAAAATATGCGTACATCCAGTGTCGATGACTTAAGTCGAATTAATGAATTAGAATTGGAAGCCTCCAAAATTGCGAGGTCTATAACGTCTCTTGAGCAGCATGTCTCCAACTTCAAAGTCTAAGCTGTCTTTAATCAACATTAGCTTGGTGTTTGTTTGGTTAGTTGGCACTGTGTTCGCGGCTTACTATTTTGTATCTAAAAGAATGACGCATTTTGATTCAAACAATCAACTTGCCAATGTTGAAGTTGAGCAACTATTCAAACGATTGAATGATGAAGGTTTAATTTCTAGTGAGAACTCGAAAGCCGTTATTCACTTTACTGCAGATGGGTGCCACTGCAATAAAGTTCCAGAAAGCCATAAAGTAGAGATAGACAAGCTAGTTAGAAGTGAAGGTTTTGAAGTTTCAAACCGAAAACTCAGTGATCAATTTACGGATATTGTTCCTGCAGCACCCTCGGTAATTGTTGTTGATAACGGCCAACTCGTCTATTTAGGCCCATACTCTGCGGGTTATAGTTGCTCAAAAACCAATAGTTTTGTGGATATGGCGATTAACAACCACTTACAAGGTTTTACTTCAGATGTTGTGGTTTCTGATGTTACAGGCTGTTTTTGCCAAGTTTAGTACACCTATTATCTTTAATAGGTAAATTGCTGATTATGTTACGCAAATTATTTCCAATATCCCAACTAGCGACTATGCTTAAAGTGTAATTATCTTATCCACGATAAAACATTTGATGGTTCTCTATGCGTAAAAGTTGCTCCCTAACCCTTCGTTTTTTAAGCCTATCTATCTTTGCAATGGCTCATCAGAGCATGGCGTCTACTCAATTTGATTTTAGTGGTTTTGGGACTTTAGGTTTGGCTACAACAAACTCAAAACAGTTTGGATATCGCAATGATATGTCTCTCAATGATGGTGTTGAGTACCATAAAGCTGACTTTTCTCAAGTTAGTAATATAGGAGTACAGTTACATTATAAGCTTACAGATGACTTGGACGTTGTAGGCCAGTTTATCTATAGAAAACAAGATGAAAATGACTTGGATGGGGTAACTCAATTAGCGTTTGCCAAATATCGCGTAACCCCGAAGTTTGATATACGCTTAGGTCGTACAGCTATCGACGTATTTCATTTTAGTGACGTCAGAGATATTGGTATCGCGTATCCTTGGGTTGTATTGCCAAATGAGGTTTACGGGCTTGTACCGAATCGTCATCTTGAAGGTGCTGATGTTATTTATAGAAGCCGAATTAACAAAGTCGCATTCTCTTCAAAATTATTCTGGGGAGAAACTAAAAGTGATTTTTCGTCCTCTACCTTTGACCCAATAGACTTCTCTCCTTTAACTGGAATTAAATTAGAGCTTGCTCAACAGCAATGGATAGCAAGCGCTAGGTATACTAAAACTAAAGCACAAAATACCAGTGTTGGTTTAGGGCAATTTATCGCCGCGCTTCCATCATTCTCCCAGTCAATTCCTAGTATAGGAGCCATAGCTAAACAAATCGATTTTACAAACAAGGACATCAATTATAAGTCTATTTATGGTCAATATAATTGGGACCAATTTGAGTTGTCTGGGGAATGGGTTCATATTGATTCCGGCGCGTTGCCTTTAGACGAAATAGATAATGCCTTTGTGAATTTGAGCTATCAAAATAAAAAGCACACCTTTTATGTTTCTTATTCGTTGGTTAAGTCAGATGTTTATAAATTTTCAGAAACAGTAATAAAACCTGAACTGGTACAGCAGATCATTTTTGGGATTGAAGAGGCTATTAGTAGATTTCGACATAATCAAAACACAATTTCTCTTGGTTGGCGATGGGATATTACTGAAACCACAGCATTAAAAGTACAATGGCAAAATGTAAATGTAGATCAAAGAGGTGGTGGTTTATATAAAACTGACGGATTTTTAACTTCAACAACAAAGGAAACATTTAACAATCTGTTTGCCTCCGTGAGTTTTACGTTTCTGATGTATTTATTTAAACGTACACTCAAGCTTATAGTGTTTGGCATCTTTTTGTTTATATCTTCTGTTTACGCGGTAGACAGCGATAAGCTAGTTGTTGTTACTAACATAAAAACGCCTGTTGAATCTGTATCAAAAGAGGAGTTAATTGACCTTTTTATGGGGCGTTATGTTGCTTTTCCTAATGGTGCAAGCGCCAAACCGTTAGATGTAAATGATGGTTCGGGCATAAAAGAAGCGTTTTATCGTCAGTTGCTTGGTTTGTCTTTAGGCCGGGTAAACTCATATTGGTCTAGGCTGAGGTTTACGGGTAAATCACAGCCGCCAAAGCAAATCGAAGATTTCAAAGACGTTAAAGAAGCAATAAAAACCGATAATGAAGTTATTACTTATATTTATCAATCTCAGATGAGCGAGTCGATGAAGGTGGTATACCAGTTTGAATATTAAGTTTGGAATCGCAGCAAGACTTGCTAGTTTTATAATAATAGCTGGTTTAGTTATTGCTTTTGTTGCGTCAGAAATTTTTTATAAGCAGACATATAACGCGGAAGTTTCAAACGCTAAAACTGCGATTGGCGAACTAGTTAAAACTATTTCTCCAACTGCATCTATTGCCGCATTCGTATCTGATGAAGAGCTGCTTAAAGAAGCTATAAATGGGTTAGCACGAAGTAAAAATGTGAAGTCAATAGCTTATAAGGATGAAAAAATAAATTACAAAGTGAACGAAGCCGGTTTTGATGAAAACCTCGCGATAACTTTTGATGTTCAACACCCATTTATAACAACAGAAAAACTCGGTGAAATAAGTATAACTCCAGACTATAGAAAGATTGAGAGCGATGCGGAGCTAATAAGTTCTGTGAATAGTTTTGTTCTCTATTTACTAGCCATTTTAGTGACCATAGCGTCTATAGTCATTTGCTACTTCTTAGTAACGAGACCGCTTGTAAGAACAAGCAAAGTTCTATACGAGATGGAAATTGGTACAAAAGAGCGGGTAGATACCCCACTAAGTCATTCGGCGACGGAAATCGGCACCTTGGTCAGAGGAGCAAACCGGCTATTGGATAATGTGGAGAACCAATTCAGGCAAGAACGAAAACTCAGGGAAGAAATAGAGGCGCTTGAGCAGCGTTTTAGGATGATATTTGAAAGTGCTAAGTCGGCAATTGTATTGATAGACACATCAGGTAAATTGGTGCTTTATAATGATGCGTTTGTCACGCTTTTAGAGTCATTGGGGTTATACATCAATCAAGAAAACACTGAATATTCTGATTTGCTTATAGAGTTATTTGAGGAGCCGAAGCAACTGCTAGAGTTCGTTAGTGAGTCATTGCGCCGAGATGAAATAGCAATAGGTGAATATAAACTAAAGGGGCTTTTCACCTCAAAATCATTTTGGGTACAACTATTTGTTAGTGCAGTAACAACAGAGCAAAATGAAAAATATTATCAAGTGACATTAAGTGACATATCGAAACGGAAACAGGATTTAGAACAGCTAGAGAAACAAGCAGATTTTGACGCGTTAACTCAAGTTTTAAACCGAAATGGCGGCGAAAAGAAAATAGAATTGGAAATAGTTAGAAATCGCTCTTTTGCAATTGTATTAATTGACTTAAATGGCTTTAAACAAGTAAACGACACTTATGGTCATGACGCGGGTGATGCCGTTTTAATCGAAGTGGCAAGAAGGTTAAGCGAAAATATTCGTCACGATGATAGGGTTATTAGATGGGGTGGAGATGAGTTTGTGCTGTTATTACAGATTAATAAAGTCAGAAAAGAGATGGTTATAAAAGCAATGGACAAGGTGCGAGACGCTATTACTAAAAATATAGATGTCGGCTCTAATTATACTGGGGTTTCTATTGGTTTGAGTGCAGGTGTTGCATTTTATCCAGAGTCTGCAGATACGCTAGATAACTTAGTTAAAGAAGCTGACCAAGCTATGTATCGAGCAAAAGAACTAAAGTTAACTGCACCTGATAAATACTTGTTCTTTTCCGAAAACTAAAAAGCGAGGACTAGCCTCGCTTTTCATATTATAGCTTTAAGTATTAGATTATAAACCTAACACCTTCAACTGTTTTGCCACTACCTTTGCTGGAAGTGGGATATAACCGTCTTTTTCAACAATTTTTTGGCCAGCTTGTGAAAGAACCATTTTTACAAATTCAGCTTCCATCGGAGTGAAAGGTTTGTTTGGGTGCTTGTTTACATAAACGTAAAGGAAGCGAGAAAGAGGGTATTTACCCGCTACTGCATTTTCCATTGATGCTTCAACAAAGTTGTCGCCACGTTTAGCTAATGCTACCGCTCGTACACCAGAGGTCTTATAACCAATACCAGAATAACCAATACCATTTAGAGAAGCAGAAACAGACTGTACAACAGAAGCTGAACCAGGTTGTTCATTTACATTGTTCTTAAAGTCACCTTTACAAAGTGCTTTTTTCTTGAAGTAACCATATGTACCAGAAACTGAGTTTCGACCAAATAACTGAATGTCTTTTGCAGTCCATTCACCTGAAAGGCCTAAGTCGCCCCAACGGTCGATATCAGCATCGCCACCACATTTACGGTTTGATGAGAAAATAGCATCTACGTCAGAAATGCTAAGACCTTTAATAGGGTTGTCTTTGTGAACAAAAACAGCCAAAGCATCAATTGCAACTGGGATTGCTGTAGGCTTGTAACCGTGGCGCTTTTCAAACGACTCAACTTCTTTAGACTTCATTTTACGGCTCATAGGACCGAAGTTAGAAGTGCCTTCTGTTAAAGCTGGTGGCGCTGTTGAAGAGCCAGCTGCTTGAACTTGAATGTTAACGTTCGGGTAAAAACGTTTAAACTCTTCAGCCCAAAACGTCATCATGTTTGCTAAAGTATCAGAACCCACTGAAGACAGGTTGCCTGAGATGCCACTAGTCTTTTCATAAGTAGGAATTTCTTTGTCTACCGCTTGTGCGCCAGTGCTTAAAAGAGTTGCTAGTGTGAAACCTAATGCGCTTACTAGTGCTTTTAATTTCATTTGTTGCTCCATTATTATTTGAGTCAATATGAGTTCAGATTGGTTGGGTTATCTGATTCAATTCTTTATTAAACTGAGGCTATCTTAGTAAACGAATGTGACAAGTATATGACATGAGAAATTAATTTTAATTAAATGTTACATACAAAAAAACTGCATCAAGTGCAGCTTTCTTTTCATTCAAAAACTTCTGTTTTTATTAGAATTTTTGTTCTAAACCAACAGCAAAGTAAGACTCATCTTCAGCCATATCAAAGTTGTATGTAGTATAAAAAGCAAAGATTTTTGAGCTCTTAGCTAGCTTTCTATCAACACCAAATGTAAAGCCACTGTCATCTTCAAGAGTTTGGTATTGGCCTTTAAAATTGTACTTACCAACTTTATATTGAGCATTAACTAAGTAACCGTCTTTATCTTCACCTGTCTCTACATTTTCTTGCGAGTGGAACATAGCGCCAATAACAACTTCATCTAATTTTGTTGCAAACGTAACACGAGTTGCATCATAACCTTTTACTTCGTTATCGATTGCTACCGCTGCATAAAATTTACCTTTTTTCAGCGTTGAATCACCGTATGCAACAGAAAGCGAAGTAGCAGAGTCGTCATTTTCTTCATCAAGTATATAGCTTACGCCAACTTGGAAGTTATTGATTTTAGGTGTTTTGTAAGTTATTGAATCACTCATGCGGTTTTCACCTTTCCATAAGTGCTTAACATCGCCCTCTAAATCAGAGAACAAGTCGAATTTTCCTTGCGACTGTTTTAATACTGTATCGTTACGGCCAACTAGTACTTCACCAAACGAACCGCGAATACCAATGTATTGATTACGTGAAGTTAAGTTTAGTTCTTTTGATTCGTCTGAAACGTCTACTTGCATCTCATACTTATAAATCATCTCTAGGCCGCCATCTAGCTTTTGAGAACCTTTAACACCTAAGCGAGACGCGTTACTTTTTATTTCAGTAGTAGTATCCACGCCGTCATCTGAAGACTGAACGGTTAAGTTTGCCTTACCGTAAACTACAGGATCTGCTAATACAGCTGCCGGAGTTGAAGCCAAAATTGATGCAGCAACTAAAGTTTTAAAAGTTTTCATAGATTTTTGCCCGTCAAGGAAGTTTGAAATTAAATATAAGTTGGGATGCCAACTTCAATGCCGCAATTAAACTACAGAAATGTTACAGAAATATTTCAATAGGCATTTTAAGTGACATTTTTATTAAATAAAGCTGCTAAATATTTCATTAATATGACAATCAACAGCTTTATTCTTTGATTATTTTAGCAGTTATTTTTAATTTCGCGTTGTAGGGAAAGATAATTCACATGCGGGTGCACAATCTTCTACCTCAATAGTTTCAGGCGTTATGGTCACGATTGCATGTTGCTGCCCTAAGTTGTTCGCTGTTACGTGATGAGGCAGCATAATGTCTGAGTCTTGAAAATGAATAAATTTGTGGTCATGGGTATGGAACGTATAATCTATACCTGCCTCTTTAAGTGTGGCACTGAGGGTTGGCTGATTTTCCCACGGTTTTATGTGAGACATGGCGATGGTGTGATTGCGTTTCTCGTCTTCATTAACCGCAGCTTCAGCTTCAATCCAGCTTACGTCCGGAACGTTTTCGAATTCATATTGGTTATTATTAAAAGCAATAAATTTAGTCTCTAAAAAGGTAAAGCTGTAATCAAATGGGCCAAAAGTATTCCGCCAAATTTCCTGTCCAAAAGACAAACCGTCATGATTACCCACCACACTTAATATTGGTTTTGTCGTTTTTTCTAAAGCTTTGCAGGCCCACTCAAACTCTTGGGCTATACCTGTTTCTGCAATATCACCAAGTAATACGATGAACTTTATTGAGTCATTTTTGTTTAAACGCTCAATGGTGTTTTCTAAGTCTTTTGGAAACTGTTGGGGATCTCCAACGATAGCAAACTGGAAATCCGCTGCAGGATCGATAGTTGACTCTACTTCTTTAAGCCACTTTAGGTTTTCAGAAATCGTCATGCCAGGACAATGGGCATCGGTTTCCCATGGAGATAACTCATAATCACAAGCACTGAGTAAAAGCGTAGAAATTACAAGCGTGGAAATTTGCTTTATTAGTTTCATTAAAATGCTTTCCTTATTCCAACACCCCAGCTAGATATGCCAGCCAGTCCTAGAAGTTCATAATTGTCTCTATAAAAAGAATAGTTTCTGGCGTAATTTATCAAACCAACATCGAGTACAGACCATTTAATAAAGACGTCAGTGTCGCTGGAAATTTCTGCCGCCAGCTCATATTCAAATAAAATTCTTAATGCAGTTGGTGCATAGTAACCACTTGGTATTCCATCAGGTAAAGAAAAGAACAAGGCCTCGTGATCAGCATAAATTGTGGAAACACCGAAATTGATAGGCTTTAAATTAATTTCGTTATCCCAAGCGCTAAAAGAATACTCAGTTGTGCCTCGGTACATATAATTCAAACTGTAGATATTAAACGCATCTCTATCTGACTCTGAGGGTACATAACCTAGTCCAAGAGATACAAAGTGCTTGCTAGCCAATTCATAACCAATAGCAGCATGTACAGAGCCTTTTAGTGCGCCGGTTTGTATTTCCCATTCGAAAGGAGACTCGTTTGCGTGTGCAAGCGGAGCAAGCAATATAAGCAGTAGTAAAATTCGTTGCATAAAAACGTGTTCAATTCCAATCCAAAAACCAACTGGTCAGTATGTTATCGCAAAGTTAGCGCAAGTTTTACCGTTAATTTAGTTAGGAGGTCGATTAAATCTGTATATACTTTGAATGTGACAAAGGTAAACTATAATTCAAAGTGGTGAGCCTGATAATTTAGTTCACTTTTACTTAAATGTATTTAAAATAAGAAAAAATTGTAGAGATAGGGTTTCGAATGTCGAGAGAACAGTGGGGCATATGCAGTGAAGCAAATTTGCATGGTTTGCACTTGTTTTTTAATACCCATGAAGGCTATGAACCTGCAATTAGAGAAGCATTAAGTCAGTTACCCGCATTATTTGATGAAATTAATGAACAATTTTCCGAAGCTATGTTCAGTGGTGTCGTTGCTATAGGTGCTAATTTTTGGTCCGAACTCTATCCAAGTAATAAACCTACCGATTTAAAACCTTTTCCGTCAATGCATCATGAAGATAGGCACATGCCTGCCGTGCCGGTTGATCTTTTTTTCCAACTGCGATCAGACCGACATGATGTTAACTATATAGCGAGTCGACGTGTCATGAACCTATTTGGTGAAATGATAGAGCTTATTGAACAAGTGCCTTGTTTTAGGTATTTGGATGGTCGTGATCTCACTGGTTTTGTCAAAGGGACGGCCAATGCAAAAGGACGTCAACGTCGGAATGTCGCCCTAATTAATACCCCTGGGCCGTTTAATAATGGCAGTTATGTCCATGTTCAGCGTTTTCGTCACAATATCAATCGCTGGCAAGGGATACCGACGGAAGAGCAGGAATTAATTATAGGTCGTTGTAAAAGTGACAATGCAAGAGTAAGCCAAGAAGAGTTACCAGAAACAGCTCATACATATAGAGCCCGTTGCTTTGATACCGATGGAAATCCAATACAAATTCTAAGGCAGAGCATGCCTTACGGAAACCTTTCTACTCAAGGTCTACTATTTATTTCATATTGTGCAATCCAAGATAGCTTTGAGCGAATTTTGGCCAATATGGTTTTTGGTAGCGATGAGGGAAATTATGATCACTTACTTAATTACACTACAGCCGAAACTGGCGCCGCCTTTTTTGCTCCGTCTATTGATTACTTAATCAATCAGGGTAATCTTGGTTAACATATAAAAACTTTTATCGTCGAAAAAGGAATTCTCATGAATGAAATACTAAACGCTGTGATCTCTGTAGAGTTTGCACTCCTAATACTTGTAATAATACTCCTAAAATCTTCAATTAAATTTGTTCCTCAAAACAGAGCATACGTTATTGAGCGTTTTGGTAAATTCAATAAATCTATCGAAGCCGGTTTAAACTTTCTTGTGCCGTTTATCGATGTTGTTGCCTACGATCGTTCACTTAAAGAGCAAGCAGTTGATGTTCCAGGGCAATCAGCTATCACAAGAGACAACATCTCTTTAATTGTTGATGGTGTATTGTATTTCCGTGTTTTAGACCCGTACAAAGCGTCTTATGGCGTTGATGACTATGTATTTGCCGTTATCCAGTTATCGCAAACTACTATGCGTAGTGAAATAGGTAAAATGGAACTCGATAAAACGTTTGAAGAGAGAGACTCTTTAAATACTAATATCGTTGCGGCGATAAACGATGCCGCTGCACCTTGGGGTGTACAGGTTTTACGTTATGAAATAAAAGACATAGTTCCACCGCAGTCTGTAATGGAAGCGATGGAACGTCAGATGAAAGCTGAGCGTGAAAAGCGTGCTCAAGTTTTAGAGTCTGAAGGTGATCGTCAAGCAGCAATTAACGTTGCAGAAGGCCAAAAGCAAGCTCAAGTACTTGCTGCTGAAGCTGAAAAGTTAGAACAAATATTAAAAGCTGAAGGTGAAGCTAAAGCTATTATGCAAGTGGCTGTTGCCCAAGCAGAGGCCTTAGAAACCGTTGGTAACGTTGCCAAAACTGAACAAGGCCAAAAGGCGATACAATTAGATTTAGCAACTAAAGCGATTGGCGCGAAAGAGGCCATTGCTAAAGAATCTTCAATTGTACTTTTACCAGACAATGCAACAGACGCTAGTAGCATGGTAGCTCAAGCTATGAGCATTATTGGCACGATGAATAAAAGCTAACAGGAGCCGTTATGACTTTTTTTGAAAACACAGCACAAATGTTAATGGCCGCCGGTGTGATAATGGCGGCAATAGACATAGTGTTACTTGGATTTGCTACGTTCTTTTTAACGCTAGTAGGTCTAGCCGTATTAACGACGGGGATTTTACTTCATTTTGGTATTATCACCGATAGCTGGACGATGTTGTCATTATCTATCGCCGTTTTATCAGGTTTATACAGCGCACTGCTGTGGAAACCATTAACTAAACTGCAAAAGTCTCAGCCAAAAACAAATGTTCACTCAGACTTATTTGGTCACCAGTTTAGGCTAGAGACGGGCGTTAGCCCAGAAAGTGCAGGTAGCTATCAGTACTCAGGTATTACTTGGAGAATTGAGAGTGACGAAGAGTTGGTGGCTGGAACTCAAGTTGAAGTGACCGACATTCAAGTTGGAATGATGACGGTCAAGTCATTAGGCAAGTAACACAACGATAGATGAGGTTGAGTTACACCGTTTCGAATAATGTTCTTACGTTATTTAAGGTGTACTCAATTTCGCTAACCTTTAATGGCGCTATGAAAATAGTGTCATCACCCGCGATTGTTCCTAATACACCTTCCGCTTTACCTACAGAATCTAATAAACGTGCAATAAGCTGAGCAGCACCAGGGCTTGTTTTTATAATAACCATTGCTTCATTGTGGTTGATATCCAAAACTAATTGGCGAAGTGGGCTTTTTGCAGTAGGCATCCCAAGCTCAGCTGGAAGGCAATAGACCATTTCTTGTTTCGCATTACGTGTGCGCACCGCGCCAAAACGAGTAAGTAGACGAGATACCTTTGATTGACTAATATTGTCAAAACCTTGATTTTTTAATGCGTCGACGATATCTATCTGTGAACCGAATCGTTCTTCGTTTAAAAGTTCTTTAAATGCTTTGATTAATGCTTCTTGCTTGTTTTGCGCCATTGTATTTTTTCCTTGCCAGCTACTCGAGCGGAATTTTAATGCATTTCAACATATAATACTAATTGCGAATTGAGTTTTCGCCGAACTTTCAGTATGGTTGCGGCAAAATTTACTTCTCGATCATTGATTAAAATTGGAGATTAATATGAAAGTTGCAGTATTAGGTGCCGCTGGTGGTATCGGTCAGGCTTTATCGCTATTACTTAAAACTCAGTTGCCTGCGGGTTCTGAATTAGCATTATATGACGTAGCACCGGTTGTTCCAGGTGTTGCCGTTGACTTAAGCCACATCCCAACTCAAGTAAAAGTTGAAGGTTTTGGTGCAGATGCGTTAGACAAAGCATTAATTGGTGCAGATATTGTTTTAATCCCTGCTGGCGTACCTCGTAAGCCGGGTATGGATCGCTCTGATTTATTTAATATCAATGCGGGTATCGTTAAGACATTAGTTGAAGGCATTGCAGACCATTGCCCAGAAGCAATGACAGCAATTATCACTAACCCTGTTAATACAACGGTTGCTATTGCTGCTGAAACTTTAAAAGCGAAAGGCAAGTACAACCCAGCTAAATTATTTGGTGTTACTACGCTAGACGTAATCCGTGCAGAAGCATTTGTTGCTGAAGCAAAAGGCCTAAACTGTGAAGATATCGTTGTTCCAGTAATTGGTGGTCACAGCGGTACTACAATTTTACCTCTTCTTTCTCAAGTTGAAGGTGCTGAGTTCACTCAAGAAGAGCTTGAGAAACTGACTCACCGTATCCAGAATGCGGGTACTGAAGTTGTTGAAGCAAAAGCGGGTGGCGGTTTCTGCTACTTTATCAATGGGTCTTGCAGCAGCTCGTTTCTGCTTAAGCCTTGTTGACGCAATTAATGGTGAAGACGACGTATTTGAATACACATATGTTGAAGTGAACAGTGAAGATGCGCGCTTCTTTGCTCAGCCAGTACTAATTGGTAAGAATGGTGTTGAAGAGATTTTCCACTATGGCGACCTAAGCGACTTTGAAGAAAAATGTAAAGCTGACATGATTGAAGGCTTACGTGGCGACATTACTCTTGGTGAAGAGTTTGTAAACGGTAAGTAATATACTGCCTGTTTATATTAAAGAAAAAGCACCTTAGGGTGCTTTTTTTATATCTGAATTATTGTAAGACGTTATTCTACTTGTCTGTATTACTAGCTTTGCTCCTGCTCCTGCCTCCAGGCCCACCAAGAGTACGCAACGGGAATAAGCGCGGCTGGAAGCACCACTATGGGAAGAACGAACTTTAGGACTTGATTGTCGATAAGAGGAATTAGAACAATGATGAGTAAACCTGCGATCATGAATAGTTTCCCACCTAGTCGATGAGTCTTTTTCCAAACACTGTCACTACTTAGTGTCCAGGGTGTTTTTATTCCAATAAAAAAGTTGCTTCTCGTTTTAGTCATGTAGTTTCCAGTTACTATGAATAATGCACCTACGGCTGACAAAATAACTTTATGCATTTCAAAATCAACGCCCATTATCAAAGCGATATAGCTTGCTTCAATCACCGCAAAAAATACGATGATAGCCGTTATTATGGCTTTTGCGGCTTGGAGTGAATCTAGTAAGTTCTGTTTTCTAGGCTCAATATATTTAAGCACGAACAACAATGTCAGTGTACCAATCATAATGGCAGGCGGCATTAATAGAGCGTGAGTCGCATCAGCGAAGCGATCTACTTCTCCATTTATGTTCCAATGGATAGGAAGAGTTAAACCCTCTGGGAGGTTAACCAGTGTTGCTACACTCGCAATAACGGTGGCAAGTGTAATTAAGATACTAACCTTTACTGAATTCATACGTTGTCCTTTTCATTTTTACTATTACTACCAAACAAGTTTATTAACCCACTCATTAACTCTTCAACTACAGAGGTATTAAGTGAATATGTAATGGTGGTTCCTGACTTAACGGTTACGACAAGTCCAGCCTCCTTTAAGACATTGAAGTGACCTGACAATGTAGATTTTGCGATATCTATTTGCTCGGAAATATCGCCAGCAGTGAGATCTTCTTTTTTAGCATAGCTAAGATCTCCCGCCTTACAGGGCTCGACAATGCTTGATAAATATCAGCCATAAATTACCTTTATTTATAATCTGTATTTCGTAACTTACCGAAATAACAAAAAGTAAACAAGTGTTATTTCGGTTTTTTACGAAATAACAGGCTGGTCATTAAATAAATAGAAAAAAAATAGAAAAACAAATAGAAAAATAAACAGATTGGTTTATTCCGCGAAGATATTTTGAGAAGGAGGTTAAACGCTACTCGTCATTCTCATTGGGAATGTGTGAAGTTAAAGCATGCTTGTTGAGAATGTCTCTTAAGTCTCCATTTTTTCGTATGGTAATTATGGCCTCATTTATTTTTTTAAGGTGTATTAAGTTCTCAATACGAAGACGTAATCGAATTAACCCAGTGGTATGAACCAGAGGGAAATCAATATCAACGTCATGCACTTTAGCCCAGTGTCGGGCTACTTCCCGCTCAAGAATAGCGACTCCGAACCGATCGTTCTTTAAACCTAAAATAACTTGTTGCTCATTTAAAAAATCGATTCGATTAAATTTGTTGTCATTAAGATAAAAATATCCCGCGATAGTACCAATGTCTTTACCAAAGTATGAATGAGGGGAGGTGAGATTATGCTGAGTTGCTTTTTTTACAACAAACATTTCTGATATTTGGAAGATGGGCTCAGTAACCACAAACTTAGATTCATCAATACCATTTGTAAACCACTCTAAACACATAAAATCAAAGTCAACTAAGCCACTAAGAAGTGCTTTTTCCGCTCGTTTAGGAGGAAAGTTAACAGATTTAAAAGGAATGCCAGAAATATTAGAAATGCGATTTATCACTTCTTCAAACACACCAATACTACCGGCATTAGCACCTTTCTGATATGGAATCCAACCGCCTGTCTGGCCCAAGTCATAGTAGAGTATATCGTTATGTGTTTTAGATTTTTTGGGGTTGGTAAGGCTTCAAGTTTGCAGCTAGTAACCAAGCACAACAAAACCAACAGAGATATCAAGACGTTCATAGCTGGTAAACCTAGTTAAAAATTAAATAACAGAAATGGGTGCATTTATTTAACTATAGATGGTTTTAATACTGTCGTATTACTTTATTTATTAGGTAATTAGTGGAGGCGGCCTGAGGAGCTATAGATTATCAGGCCGATGTTTATTAGGCTGTGCGATTTACGGCAGTATGGGCTAAGCCTATTAATGCTTGTTTAAATGGATTGTCCTGAATCAAAGATAATGCTTCAATTGCTTTATCTGCTTCTATTTCGGCTTTTTCAGTAACGTATTCAATGGCTTTAGTTTCCTTTAATGCCAACATGATAGCGTCAAAGTTGTCCATTCCATTTGCATTTTCTATGGCGTCTTTTATGAGTGCAGTTTGTTGCTCATTGCCATTCCACATTGCGTAAAGCAAAGGTAATGTTGGTTTCCCTTCTGCAAGATCATCGCCTACATTTTTTCCCATATCGTCGGCATCAGAACTGTAATCCATAACATCGTCAATTAACTGGAATGCGGTGCCTAAATGCATGCCGTAAAGCTGCATGGCTTTCTCAATGTTCTCATTCGCACCAGAAATGATTGCAGCTAACTGAGTCGCAGCTTCAAATAAACGGGCTGTTTTGCCATAGATAACATCAAAGTAACTTTTTTCTGTGGTATCTGGATCATTACAGTTCATTAACTGTAAAACCTCGCCTTCAGAAATTGTGTTTGTAGCATCTGCCAAAATATTCATGACTCGCATTGAGTCTAGCGTTACCATCATCTGGAAAGAGCGGGTATATAAAAAGTCACCAACCAAAACACTGGCTTGATTACCAAAAACAGCGTTTGCTGTTTCCTTTCCTCTGCGCAGAGTAGACTCGTCTACTACATCATCGTGCAGTAGTGTAGCAGTATGAATAAACTCTATGATTGCAGCTAAAGTGTGATGCTTATCACCTTTATAACCAAGAGCCTGGGCAGCCAAAACAGTCAGCATGGGCCTTATTCGTTTGCCACCACTATTAACGATATACATCCCTAATTGGTTAATTAAAGCGACATCAGATTTTAATTGCGCTGCTATGCATGCGTTTACTTCTTGCATGTCATTTTCAGCCAGTTCGAGAATGTTTTTTATATTCATGTACCGCAGTTTTTGGTTGCTTATGATTTTGAGACCGCAGTTTACCTGACAAACAAAAAATACCCAAAAAATTATCGATTAAGTCCAATAATTGAAGGATATAAGTGGGCAAATTCGCAAAATACAAACTTTTATTAAATTAAAGGCAAATTACACTTGCGCTGATGGCCGTAGTCATTTAGAATTCGCGCCCTGTTTTACAGAATTAATTTGTGCGAAAAGCGCACAGGAGACGGAGTAATATGTACGCGGTATTCCAAAGTGGTGGTAAACAACACCGTGTTGCTGAAGGCCAAACCATTCGTCTAGAAAAACTTGACGTAGAAACTGGTTCTACAGTTGAGTTTGATCAGGTGTTATTAGTTGCTAACGGTGACGATGTTAAAGTCGGTAGTCCAATAGTTGCTGGTGGAAAGGTTTCAGCTGAAGTTGTTTCTCACGGTCGTGGTGAGAAGATTAAAATCGTTAAATTTAAACGTCGTAAGCATTCACGTAAACAAGCGGGCCATCGTCAATGGTTCACTGAAGTGAAGATTACAGGCATTAACGCTTAATTAAGAAGGTACTTAAAAATGGCACATAAAAAGGCTGGTGGTAGTACTCGTAACGGTCGTGATTCAGAAAGCAAACGTTTAGGTGTTAAGCGTTTTGGTGGCGAATCAGTATTGTCTGGTAACATTATCGTTCGTCAACGTGGTACTAAATTCCACGCTGGCACAAACGTTAGTATGGGTCGTGATCACACGTTGTTCGCTACTTCAGACGGTAAAGTAAAATTCGACGTTAAAGGTCCTCTTAACCGTAAATACGTAAGCATCGTAGCTGAATAAGGCTGACGGTAGTTACAAATTTGAAACCCCGCTATTGCGGGGTTTTTTGTTTGTTAAAAACATAGTAGTAGCAGACTGGCAGACTTAGCGCTTCAGTCTTATAGTTACAAGTGATTTAATCAAAGAGTTAGTTGGCTAAAATGAAATTTGTAGATGAAGTTGAAATAAAAGTCGACGCCGGAGATGGTGGTAATGGTGCCGTTTCTTTCCGTCGTGAAAAATATGTTCCCATGGGTGGCCCAGACGGCGGCGATGGTGGCGACGGTGGCGACGTTTATTTGCTAGCTGACGAAGGGTTGAATACGTTAATAGACTACCGTTTTGAGCGTTTCCATACAGCTCAGCGCGGTGAGAATGGCAAAGGTCGTCAATGTACAGGTTTCTCGTGGTGAAGATTGTATCTTAAGAGTACCAGTTGGTACTCGTGCAAGAGATTTAGATACTGGCGAGATAATTGGTGACTTAACAAGAGTTGACCAAAAGCTATTAGTTGCAAAAGGCGGTTTCCATGGTTTAGGAAATACTCGTTTTAAAAGCAGTGTAAACCGAGCTCCTCGTCAAAAAACTAATGGTACGCAAGGTGAAATCCGTAACTTACAGCTTGAGCTATTATTGCTTGCCGATGTAGGTATGTTGGGTCTACCAAATGCTGGTAAATCAACGTTTATTCGTTCGGTTTCAGCAGCAAAACCCAAAGTAGCCGATTATCCATTTACAACTCTGGTACCTAACCTAGGAGTTGTGCGTGCAGGTAATTCTTTTGTTGTCGCTGATATTCCTGGTTTGATAGAAGGCGCAGCTGATGGCGCTGGTCTAGGGATCAGATTTTTACGTCATTTAGAACGTTGTAGAGTATTACTTCATCTTATTGATATTTTACCTATAGATGGTTCAGATCCAGTTGAAAATGCCAAAGTCATTGTTGGGGAATTGGAGCAATATAGCGAAAAGTTAGCGGCTAAACCTCGTTGGTTAGTATTTAACAAAATTGATTTGATGCCGGAAGATGAAGCTAATGAACGTTGTAAAGAAATTGCTGAACAGATAGGTTGGGAAGGTCCAATTTATCAGATATCAGCATCTCAAGGTTTAAACACTAAAGAGCTTTGCAATGATTTATCTGACGCGCTAGAAGACATGCCTCGTGAAGCTATGACGAAGGAA
Source organism: Psychrosphaera haliotis (assembly GCF_009728465.1). Classification (GTDB taxonomy): domain Bacteria; phylum Pseudomonadota; class Gammaproteobacteria; order Enterobacterales; family Alteromonadaceae; genus Psychrosphaera; species Psychrosphaera haliotis. The sequence continues at coordinate 864,266 of NZ_WOCD01000003.1, read as the reverse complement.
GAAGAGAAAGTCGACTTCCAGTGGGACTCATACCACAACACGGCTATGGATGAACACGATGAAGATGACGACGATGATTGGAACGAAGACGACTACGACGTTGAAGTAATTTATAAACCTTAATAGTTTATAACTAGTCTAGAATTATCTATTATAGCCTTCCTATTCGGAAGGCTTTTTTATACAGCGGACTTATGACAAAAATATCACTTATAGCAGCAATGGCCAAAAATCGTATTATTGGTAAAGACAATGACATGCCTTGGCATATGCCAGCAGATCTTAAACACTTTAAAAAGGTAACGTTAGGCAAACCAGTTATCATGGGGCGAAAAACTTTTGAGTCAATTGGTAGGCCGCTGCCAGGTAGGCAAAATATTGTAGTGACGCGAGATGATAATTGGCACTTTGACGGCGTTACTTCGGTTAATAGTACCGACTCTGCATTAGCTTTAGTGGCAGGTGTTGAAGAGGTAATGGTTATAGGTGGTGGTAACATATATAAACAGTTCCTGCCGAAGGCTGACACTCTATATCTTACGTTTATAGATTTGGACGTTAAAGGCGATACTGTGTTTCCTGACTGGTCTGAAGTTGGAAACTGGAAAAAAGTTGAACAAGAAAGCCACTTGTCAGACGAAAAAAACCAATACAATTATGAGTTCGTAACATTGCAGAAGTTTGAATGATAAACTTTTCAGCAATGGTTGGACTTGATATACTAAAATTCTGTGGTAGTGTTCAGAAAATTTAAAAAAAGAGAATCAAAATGAAGTCAATTGTAGCTTTTTTATCAACTGTCGTATTGTTGAGCGTAATGTCGGTAAGTGCACCGGCTAAAGCAAACGACGTAGCGTCTTTCTTAGCGGGTGTTTGTGACAACGTAGCGAGCGACAATAAAGGTCGTTTTCGCAAAAAGCTGAAGAACGCTGGTGTTAAATTAAGAAATATTTATGATGGTGTTACTTGTGGTGGTGAACCTTTAGTTCGTTATGCAATGCAAAAAAATGCAAAAGCGGTAGGCGTATTTATGGTTAAGCGTATGCCAGCTTCTCACTTTGCAAGTTCAGGCGATTTAGACTGGGCTGCTGCTAATGGTTTTGGTGATTCAGATATTGCGAAAGCAATTGCAAAACGTTAATCGTTAATCTCTAAAAATAAAAAAAAGCTGCTTGAGCAGCTTTTTTTATGCCTGAAAACCCAGACAAAAGTTAAGTTATCAAAAGGTTTGTCTACTTACGTTACTTATTCTTGCGTTTTTAAGGAGTGAACTTAAATTTAAGGGCATCAGAAAGTGGCAACGGCTTGCTAATATAATAGCCCTGTGCGTAAGTCACGCCGATATCATCAAGGTGGTTAAATATCTCTTTTGTTTCAACAAACTCAGCAACACTGTGCTTTTTCAAAACCTTAGCAACATTAGCAATAGCAGTAACTAATGTTCGATCTATATCACTAGAAATCATATCTTTTACAAAACTGCCGTCAATTTTTACGGAGTGCGCGGGTAACTCTTTAAGGTAAGAAAAAGTACTAAAGCCAGTACCAAAGTCATCAATCGAAAATTGACATCCTATTAAGCTCAGCTGTTCAATCATTCTTCTGGTGCCACTGACATTCGTTAAACTAGCAGACTCGGTCAGTTCAAATATAATGCGCTCTCCTGATACCTGATAAAAGGATAGCTTTTCCTTGATCAAGGGCAACAGCCTTTCATCTGAGAACGCTTGACCAGATAGATTTATTGCTACTTTGTGTAAACCTGGGTTTTCTTTAATAAGTTTGATCGTTTTGTTAATCACCTGATGATCTAAGAAACTAACATCCTCTGCACGTTCCAAGGCAGGAATAAACTCGTTAGGGTAGGTAATAGATTCGTTAATTTGAAGACGAACGAGCGCTTCAAAGTAACCCACGCAGTCATTTTTGTAGTCCCAAACAGGCTGAAAGTGCATCACAAGTTGATCATCAATGACGGCTTGCTGAAGCTTTTGCACCCATTTCATATTGTCTAGTTGCTTTGTAGAATCCACATCATCAGTTTCATAGCTATGAGTCCTATTTCTACCTTTCTTTTTGGCAACGTAAAGTGCAATGTCGGCTTGCCTTAGGTATTCCGCAGGTGTCGATACACCGTCAATTTCAGACACGCCTATTGATGCGCTAATTTTATAAGTTGTATTCCCAAACTGAAAATGAGCAGCGGCTATTTGTTGGCAGATACTTTCGCCAATATTAATAGCATTCTGTAGTTTTGTTTCAGCTAAAAGTATTATGAATTCGTCACCACCAACACGACACAAGATGTCGGACTGTCGCAGTCTTAATGTTAGGATTTGGGCTACTTCTTTTAATACTAAATCACCCATTTGATGACCTTCAGTATCATTGATAACCTTAAAGTGATCTAAATCGATGTATAACAAACTGTGGGTTTCTTTACCGCGTGAAGCTAACAGAGTTAGTCGACTCAATTCATTGTCAAAATAGTAGCGGTTATAAAGGCCAGTTAACGTATCGTGCAATGCAAGGTGTTGTAACTTTTCCTCTGCTTGTTTTCGGTCATCAATATTATCTAAGGTAGCCGTAATGCCTTGTACAAAACCATCCATGTAAAGTTGATGTAAACGGATTTCTACCCAAACTGAATTGTTTTTCACTGTTTTAATTTTTAGCTCAGCGGTCGTACTTGTGACAGACTGCATTAAAATGCCATTCAATTGGTGATTAAAACGCTGTGATCCTAGTTCGTCAAACTCAATAAACTCAACAAGAGGAAGGTTAAGTGAATCTTCAATACTATATCCAGTTAGTGCCTCCCAAGCCTTATTAACAAATTTAATTCTACCGGTTGTATCTAGTTCTAATACAACGGAGCTCAGATTTTCAAGCAGTTTAGTATGTGCATCAGACAAGTTTTGAAACTTTTGTTTGCTCAACTCAAGTAACGTTACTTTTTCTGCAAACTGCTTGTTACTAATAATAAAGTCATTTCGTTGTGCAGCTCGTTCACAAACATTAATAATTCTGGATACGTTAATCGGGTTGTAAATAAAGTCACTTGCGCCGTGGATCATATAAAACTCCGCACGGCTTGTATCGTTTTTAGGAACAATGACAACCACTGATAATTCTGGCTTTTCTTGCCTGATGGTATTTAACAGTGCAAGTGTCGCGTCGTTTTCAAGATCACTATCAATAACTACAAGATCAACATTTTGCTGTCTAATAATCGCCAGACCTTGCTTTGCACTCTCTGCTTCAACGGTAACAAACTTGCTAGAAAAAAGGTTGTTTAACTGGTCACTAAGAGCTGGGTCACTAATAACGGAAAGGGTGGTCAGTCTTGTGTTTACTGGGATTTGGCTAGAAAAAGCATCTGCTAAAATCTCATTTAATCTAGCAATTTCTTCCGTGGTTACTACAGCGTTAATGCCAAAGGATTTAGCCGTGGCCTCGGCGATTCGCTCGCAGTGTGTATCGGTTATTAATACAATAGGTATTTGTTTATCACATTGATAAATGTCAGAGCGAATTAAACTCGAAAGGCTCCAACCATCTACCTTACCAATTGAAATTTCGGAGATAATAAACTGATACTTGGTTTGCTTTAAATGCTCAATTGCCGTTTCACTATCAGGGACTACATCAATATCGAAAAGTTGCAGGTTACTAATTTTTTGCATCAGTAATCTTTTAGTATGGAAGTTTGGTGAAATAAGTAATAACGGCAACAGCTTGGACATCGAATCAACCATATAAAAATAAACTCACCTAACTGTATAAACTAAAACTCAATTTAACAAGTGATCTCTTTGTAAACAGTCTGTTTTTGTGGGGTAAGGTCAAAAACACTGGTACAATACCCACCAAATTTTTTATGATGTTGAGGTCTAAAGTGCAAGTCGCTGATTTTCATTTTGAATTACCAGAGCAGTTAATTGCTAAGGCGCCTAAAGCTGAGCGTACAGCGAGTCGTTTGATGCAACTTGATGGTAATAGTGGTGATATCAATCACCGTAACTTTGCTGATATTGTTGAATTAGTAGAACCTGGTGATCTATTGATTTTTAACGATACGCGTGTCATTCCTGCCCGAATGTTTGGTCAGAAGTCAACGGGCGGTAAAGTTGAAATCTTAGTGGAAAGAATGTTGGACGAACACAGCGTTTTAGCACACGTTAGAGCAAATAAAGCGCCTAAACCTGGCAATGTTATCGACTTTGAAGGTGGTTCATCTGCAACTATGGTCGCCCGTCACAATGACTTGTTTGAGCTTCACTTTGGTGATGACAGTAAAGTTTTAGAGATTTTAGAATCAGATGGTCATATGCCACTACCGCCTTACATTGACAGGCCTGATACTGAAGACGATAAAGAACGTTACCAAACGGTTTACAACGATAAGCCTGGAGCAGTTGCTGCGCCAACGGCGGGATTGCATTTCACCGATGCCCTACTAGAAAAAATAAGAGCCAAAGGCGTTAATACGGCATTTGTAACGCTTCACGTTGGGGCTGGTACTTTCCAGTCTATTCGCGTTGATAGTGTGACCGACCATAAAATGCATTCAGAGTATGCAGATGTTCCTGAATTAGTTGTAAAGGCTATTCAAGAAACAAAAAGTAACGGTAAACGTGTCATTGCTGTTGGTACTACATCGGTTCGTTCGTTAGAGTCAGCTGCTTGGAAAAGTGGTATGGAAGACGGCAAGATTTCGGACTTAAAACCGTTTACTGGCGAGACAGATATTTTTATTTACCCAGGTTATGAGTTTCAAGTAATTGATGCCATGGTAACGAACTTCCATTTGCCAGAATCCACCTTGATTATGTTAGTGTCAGCGTTTGCTGGTAAGGCTAATATCTTAAACGGTTACAACGAAGCGGTGGCCAATGAGTATCGCTTTTTTAGTTATGGCGACGCGATGTTTTTAACTAAGCAAAATAATACAAAGTAAAAGTAGTGAATTGCCTATCAAAATAGGCGATTTTCGCACCGGCATTCGATATAATGGCGGCAAATTTAAGCTAGGTAACTAGTGACTTAAAGCAGAATTTAAGAGACGCACATGAAGTTTGAATTAATGAACACTGACGGCAAGGCTCGTCGCGGAAAACTGCATTTTGAGCGCGGAACAGTAGAAACTCCCGCTTTCATGCCTGTTGGTACTTACGGTACGGTTAAAGGCATGACGCCAGATGAAGTGAAAGAGACAGGTGCTCACATTTGTCTAGGTAACACGTTTCACTTAATGTTACGTCCTGGTACAGAGATCATCAAAAAACACGGTGACCTACATGACTTCATGGGTTGGGATAAACCAATCCTTACTGACTCAGGTGGTTTCCAAGTGTTTAGTTTAGGTGATTTACGTAAAATCTCTGAGAAGGGTGTTGAGTTTCGTTCACCAATTAACGGTGAAAAAATCATGCTTACGCCAGAGCGTTCAATCGCGGTTCAACGTGATTTAGGCTCTGACATTGTTATGATTTTTGACGAATGTACGCCATACCCAGCGACACGCGAAGAAGCCAAATCATCGATGGAATTATCGCTTAGATGGGCAGATCGTTCAAAACAAGAGCACGGCGACAGTGAGTCAGCTTTGTTTGGTATTGTCCAAGGTGGTATGTATCCAGACTTACGTGAAGTTTCATTAGCTGGCTTAGAATCAATTGGGTTCGACGGTTATGCTATTGGTGGCTTGTCAGTGGGTGAGCCAAAAGAAGACATGATCAACATTCTTGATACAACGGCTTATAAATTACCAGAAAACAAACCTCGTTACTTAATGGGTGTCGGTAAGCCAGAAGATTTAGTTGAATCCGTTCGTCGTGGTATCGACATGTTTGATTGTGTAATGCCAACGCGTAATGCTAGAAATGGTCACTTGTTTATCACTGGCGGCGTAATCAAAATTCGTAACGCAAGACATAAAGACGATACTTCTCGCCTTGATGACAACTGCGATTGTTATACCTGTGAAAACTACTCTCGTGCTTATTTACATCACTTAGACAAGTGTAATGAGATTTTAGGTGCGCGTTTGAATACCATTCACAACCTTAGATACTACCAACGTGTGATGCAAAGCTTGCGTGATGCGATTGAAGAAAACCGCTTGGAAGAGTATGTTGCTGAGTTTTATGCTCGTCGCGACTTACCAGTTCCACCTTTATCGGATGAAGGTGCGCCAGCAGTTAACGCTGAATAACAAAATAAAAATAACTAAGGCTGGCTATTGTAAGTGCAATAACCAGTCCTTATATCAATCATCATAATTTAAAAAATATAAGAAACTATTTTAGGGGATTCCAATGAGTTTATTTATTTCTAACGCCCACGCTGCTGCAGGTGCTCCAGGCGCCGCTGCTGGTCCAGACATGATCATTATGTTAGTGATTTTTGCGCTAATTTTCTATTTCATGATTTACCGTCCACAGGCAAAACGTGTAAAAGAGCACAAGAACCTTGTAAGCTCTTTGAGCAAAGGTGATGAAGTGTTAACAGCCGGTGGCCTAATCGGTAAAATCACTAAAGTATCTGACGACAAAGACTTCGTAAAAGTAGAGCTTGCAGAAGGTACAGAAGTGATGGTTCAAAAAGCGTCTATTAACACTGTATTGCCAAAAGGCACTATCAAGTCAGTGTAATAAACTGAACAACCAGCCGGATATCGGCTGGTTTTTTTATATTTGAAAATCGAAAAGGGTTCATTCGTGTTAAACAAATATCCAATGTGGAAATACGTAATGGTGGTGATGATTTTACTCATCGGCGCTTTGTATTCTGCTCCTAACTTATATGGTGAAGATCCTGCTATCCAGGTTTCTGGCCTACGCGGTGCTCAAGTATCAGAAGTTATACTTGATGATGTACTTAAAAAATTAGACGCTGCTGAAATTCCTTACAAAAAAAGTGAATTAGCAGATGACCGTATTTTGGTTCGTCTTACAAATGAAGAAGATCAATTAAAAGCTAAAGAAGCAATTGGTGACTCTTTAGGTGATGAATATATTGTTGCGCTGAACTTAGCTCCGGCTACGCCAGAATGGTTACAAGCCTTTGGTGCTAGCCCACTTAAACTTGGCCTTGATCTACGTGGCGGCGTTCACTTCCTAATGGAAGTTGATATGAACGAAGCAATGAATAAGTCATACACGCAAATGGTGCAAGACTTTAGAGCTGATTTACGCGAAGAAAAGTTACGTTACCGTGGCATTAAGCGTGAAATCAAGCTTGATGCAGTTCGTGTTGAAATGCGTAATGAAGAAGATTTAGACGAAGCTCGTCGATTCTTAGCGAAGCGTTATCCAGACCTAGTAGTATCTGACGATTATAATACAGATGAATTTGATGTTCTGATCCGCATGAGCGAGCAAAAAATCAAAGAAACACGCCAGTATGCTGTTGATCAAAACATTACTATTATTCGTAACCGAGTAAATGAACTTGGTGTTGCTGAACCTTTGGTTCAACGTCAAGGTCAAGATCGTATAGTCGTTCAATTACCGGGTGTTCAAGATACTGCTCGAGCTAAAGAAATCTTAGGCGCTACGGCAACTCTAGAATTTAAAATGGTTTATCAAGATGGTGACATTGGCGCTGCAATGCGTGGTCGAGTGCCGCCAAAAGCTAAACTATACGAAAGTGCTCCTCGAGGTCCGGTATTACTAGAGAAACGCGTTCGTTTAACTGGTGATCATATCGTTGACGCTCAGAGCTCTTTTGACGAATACGGCATGCCTCAAGTAACTATTAATTTAGATACTAAAGGCGGCAACAAGATGTCTGCTATGACTAAAGACAACGTTGGCAATCCAATGGCGGTTGTCTTTATTGAATATAAGCCTACAGAGCAAAAAGATGAAAATGGTGTAGCAAAACTTAAGAAAATTGAAGATGTTATCCAGATAGCGACGATTCAAAGTCGTTTAGGACGCCGTTTCTCAATTACAGGTATTGATACCTCTGCAGAAGCTCATAACTTAGCGTTAATGCTTCGTGCTGGTGCACTTATTGCGCCAATTCAGATTGTTGAAGAGCGTACTGTTGGCCCAAGCTTAGGCCAAGAAAATATTAATGCTGGTATGACAGCTGTGCTACTTGGTTTTGGCTTAGTTCTAGTATTTATGTTGTTCTATTATAAAAAGTTTGGCCTTGTTGCAAACGCAGCATTAGCAGCAAACCTAGTATTAATCATTGGTGTTATGTCTATGATACCTGGTGCAACACTTACCTTGCCTGGTATTGCTGGTATCGTTCTTACGGTTGGTATGGCGGTAGATGCCAACGTTCTTATATTTGAACGTATAAGAGAAGAATTGCGAGATAAACGTAGTCCTCAACAAGCAATACACCATGGTTATGATAGTGCTTTCTCAACCATTGCGGATGCGAACATTACAACCTTCATTGCGGCGGTTATTTTGTTTGCCATTGGTACTGGTCCTGTAAAAGGCTTTGCTATTACCTTAGCAATTGGTATTGCCACTTCAATGTTTACTGCAATTGTTGGTACTCGTGCCATTGTCAATGCAGTGTGGGGCGGCAAGAAAATAGACAAGTTATCTATCTGATAGGGCAATAGAAAATGCAATTATTAAATTTAGATTCAAAAGTTATTAATTTCATGTCAATTCGCCGTTATTCAGGCATATTGTCAATTTTATTAGTAATAGCAGCGTTAGGTTCATTTGCTACAAAAGGGCTAAACTGGGGTTTAGACTTTACTGGCGGTAGCTTAATTGAAGTTTCTTTCGAGAAAAGTGCTGATCTTAGAAAGATCCGTTCAGTAATGGACGAAATTGGCTTTGGTGATGCAACGGTTCAAAACTTTGGCTCAAGTAAAGAGGTGTTGATTCGTTTAGCACCTCAAAAGAAGTCAGTTGATGAAGCTAATGGTGAGAAAATTACATCCGCTATGATTGGCGATGTAATTATGGAAGCGCTTCAAGAAATGGATTCTACGGCAACTAAACGTCGTATTGAGTTTGTTGGCCCAAGTGTTGGTGACGAATTAAGAGATCAAGGTGGCTTAGCAATGCTAACGGCGCTTATCTGTATTCTTATTTACGTTGCTCTTCGCTTTGAATGGAGATTCGCTTTAGGTTCAGTTTCAGCGTTAGCGCATGATGTTCTCATTACATTAGGGTTATTTAGTGTATTAGGAATTGAATTTGACCTAACGGTATTGGCAGCCATTTTAGCGGTTATAGGTTATTCCCTTAATGACACCATTGTTGTGTCGGACCGTATAAGAGAAAACTTTAGAAAACTGCGGGAAGGCTCTCCAGAAGAGATCATTAACATATCGTTAACTCAAACGTTAAATCGTACTATGATTACCTCAATTACGACGGCGCTAGTATTGATTGCCCTACTGGTTGTTGGTGGCGAGTTGATTAAAGGGTTCGCGACAGCATTACTATTTGGTGTTGTGATTGGTACTTATTCATCTATCTATGTAGCAAGCTCAATAGCATTAAGCTTAGGTATCAGTAAAGAAGACCTAATGCCGACGGTTATTGAAAAAGAAGGTGAAGATCAAGACCAGTTAATGCCTTAAGCATTAATATGTAAGATATGAAGTAATAATAAAAGCGCTCAGTTGAGCGTTTTTTTTTGCCCGATTGAACGTAAATTTTAGGCTATTAAAATCTAGAGAAGTAACGCAGTTGGTAAATTCCAGGTATAAAAAAAGCAGCCTAAGCTGCTTCTTTTATATACTTTCCGGCATCCTAAAAACTGAATCCATCCAGTCCGTCTTCCTTATAGGCTCCCTGCAGTCAACTCCGTCGACGTCCTGCTCCATGTAATCCTTAAAGTCCTTCTTAAAGCTCCTTGCTTTCCCCTTTCTATCCGTAACGCATCCTACGTATCCGATCCTTTTTTTCCTGGCATCCTGCCTTCCTTGTTCCTTTCCATTAGTGGTGCTCCTGCACTCCTAATTAAATCCCTTATCGCTTCCAGCGTTTCCATTCCCTGTGTGACAAATCCTGTTGCACTCTCGTCGTTAAGTGCTATCTATATTAACTAGAAATTAAAATCTAAGAATATTCAAATAGAGAAAAAAATTACTGATAATTCTTTTAATATTCAATTTTAAGATAATATTTTTCTAAAACAATGATTTAGGGTTCTGGTGTTGCTGATTTGAGCAAAATTTTACTCTAAGTCTGCACTGTTTGTGAGAAATATCTCACAAGCTCTCGGGACAAGTGCACTTTGTTGCTATACTCCAGGAGTAGGTCATTCCCTTATAATTCTTAATTAGGAGCCCAAATGGACGTTGATTTTGTTTATGATACTTATGAGAAGCAGCACCAGTTACATATTTCTGGTGAACACGTTGCAGTGGCCCGTTTCTTAAACGAAATTTTCACACCTAAAAGAGGCGAGACTAAAGCGATTGAGTCTTTTATTTTAGAGATAGAAGGCAAACCAGAATCAATTGCTTTTACCGAGTGGACATTAACCATAGACGGTGACGAAGTATTAATACAACATAATAGTTGCTTTGAATCAACGAACTTTCAATCTGAAGATTCAAGCCTAATGGACTGGGAAATGAAATGCCAGTGCGGCATTGCTGACTTTATCGAATTGCTAGTCAACTGGGTCGACTTTATAGAGTCCACATAAACCCTAACTTCTAAACAACCCTTGAGCTGCCCTTTAATGGTCTTTATCGGCTAATTAAAAACTAAAATGTAATTCTCTAGTTGCAGCTATTGCTGGTAAAAAGCAATACAGTCCTTAATCGCTTTTTGATGTTGTTTATCTTTTGTATTAAACATGAGCCCAATCGCTACCTTTTCATTGTTGCTCTTTTGCCAAGCCACTTGAGCAGGGATCTCAATAAGACTTTGTTGCTGATACTGACTTAAACCGGTATTTGGTAAACGAAGTGCCAACGTCAATTCTTCATTTAACGCGGACTCTGGAATTGAGTTGGTTAGCATAGCGCCAATTCCAGTCTGACTTATATTGCTCGATAAGCCATCAAATTGTCCAAATGGGCCTCGAAGGGTAATTAAATTATGGCCTTTTACTCGTTGTGCTGTGCGTTGTTCGTCAGTAGTTGGTAACTTATCCGTCTCTTTAGGACATAAACTTCTATCTATACTTAAACCTGACAATTGCGCTTTTAAACTGGACGTTAAGTTATTGAGTGTGGTTGATATGTTGGCCGAGTTACTAATTTTAAGGCTATTATTTGATATGGTTTTAAATAAAGCGTTTAGCTGAGTGTTCAAATTGTTAAAGCTATCAATTTGATGGTGGACGACACTCTCAATGTTTTTATTAAGTTCTGAAGTATCAATAATATCCGCTTGCATGGTTTGCACAGAGCTGGCCGTTTCCTTTATTTGCACTTGGCTTTCATTAATATTATCAACTAAAAACTGCATTGAGGATTGCGCATTCGTTACCTTAGAGAGTAATTCATCCAGTATGTTTGTAATTTGCTCTGCTGAACTTTGCGATCTTACCGCTAAGCTTCTTACCTCGTCAGCCACTACTGCAAATCCTCTGCCTTGTTCACCAGCACGAGCAGCCTCTATTGCAGCGTTCAAAGCAAGTAAGTTAGTTTGCGAAGCAATATCTTTGATGGTAGATAAAATAGAATTGATGTTGCGACTAAACTCAACGATTTCTTCTACTTGGTTTGAGGTTTCATCAATATTCGCGGAAACCGAGTCTAATCGAGCAACGGACTGATTTAATGACTGGTAGCTTTTATTAGCTTGTTGTTCAGCAGTTTCTGATTTTTGATTGGCTTGCTGCGCTATTTCCTGTACTTGAGTAGCCACATCATGGACTTTACTTGTCGCTTTTTTTATTTCATTTTCTTTGGCTTTTTCAGCCGCACTCATTGATTCAATTTCATTGGATATTGCAGCGATCTGAAATGCCGACTGCCCCATATGAACGGTAGAGCCTTCAATATTTGTAAGAATTGAGTTTAGCTTTTTTAACACTAAGTTAAAATGATGTTCAAGAGCGCCAATTTCATCACGGGAATGTATAGTAACGTTTTTTGTTAGGTCGCCTTTTTCAACGGCTTCTAAAGACTCAAGTAGAGTGAGAATAGGCGCAACAAAAATTCTAGCGGCAATCATTATGATAAAAAACTGCAAACCAAACTGTAGTAAAGAATCCCAAATGGAAGTGATGTAAAACGCATCAAGTTGCTGCTGCATACTTTTATGTAACACAGGATCGCTAGTGGTAGATTCGACCAGCTCAATTAAACGTTTTAATTCATTTGATGCAAGTAAACGATTGTAAATAGTAGTGATCATGGCAATAGCCATAAAACCAAGCTGCAGCTTCCATCGGAGGCTTAGGTTTAACCAAAAAGATTTCATGCCGTATATTTCTTATTTTTATTATTATTTGAACAGGCTTAAGTCTATGTCGACTCAATTTCAGATTACTTTAAAGTTAACGCTAAAAGCAAAGGAAATGATTGTTTTTCAGGCACAAAAAAGCCCTCACCAAAATGTTTGGCAAAGGCTTTGTATTTAATACGGCAAAAATTTACTTAGTGGGTGTGACCACAACCGCCAGCACCATGGACGTGTCCATGAGCAATTTCGTCAGCAGTAGCTGCACGAACTTCCAATACTTCTACGTCAAACTTAAGATCAACACCAGCAAGAGGGTGGTTTCCATCAACCGTAACTGACTCGTCGTCTTTATCAACAACAATAACAGTTTGTTCGCCATTATCTGTGCTTGCGCGCAATTGCATGCCAATCTCAACTTCAAAGTCAGCAAACATTTCGCTACCAACTTGCTGAACTAGGCCATCCATGCGAGGACCATATGCGTTATCAGCATCAACAGACACTTCAAAAGTATCGCCTTTTTCATGACCATTCAGTGCGTCTTCTAGGCCTTCAATTAAGAACTTTGAACCTTGGATAAAAACCAGAGGATCATTATCGTAAGAGCTATCAATTAGGTTGTCTTCTTTGTCTTTAACCGCGTAATGCATTGTAACAACGGTATTTTCTGCGATCTTCATAAGGATCCTTAGTCTTGGTCAAGTGAGTATGGGAGAGGTAACAAACGAAAATGTTGATCACTCTCAGAGTCTAAATAAATCTTATCGTTTAAATCTGTATCGTTTGGTAAAACAAGTTGAGCTGTGGTTTTACCATTATAAGTAGTGCTGTTAATGACTTTACCACTAGCACGGCGGTTATTATTCATGGCTTTAAATACGTCATCACCTGCAGTTAGATCATATTCACCGTCGGTCTCAGCTAAATATAAAGCACGTTTATTCTTACCAAGGTAGCGCATTCTCGCCACCATTTCCTGGCCCATGTAACAACCTTTGTTAAACGAAATATAGTTCAACGCTTGCAGGTTGATCATTTGAGGCACGTATTCGCCAATCGTTTTTGCGAAAAGGTGGGCTCGCCCTGACAGAACTTCATTATTCCACCATTCGTTTGAACTATCTGCTGTTACCGTTAATTCTTCACGGCTTAGCACTAAAACGTGGCCTTGAGTTAATTCAATACTCTTCTGTGATACAACGGCTTCATTACTTCCGTATATGTGCCAGTTGTTAGTATCGTCTGTAATGTCTGTTTTTGAGAAAACGCCATACTTATTAAGTTCAGCTAATGAAACTTCAGCGCTCTCTTTTGTCATCACTAAATAAAGCGCGTCGTTTTGTTCAAAGGCAATAAATGTAGACCATGCTTTACCTTTGGCGTTGCAGTGGGCGCCTGCCTGCCACTCAGATGCTTTAATATCGTCTACGTTACAAGTAACTTGGCCTTGCAAAAACGAATGGCTTTGCTCGCCACTTAACTTAATAACGGCAAATTGTGATAGTGAAACTATAGAAGTCATGGCATTCGCTTAAAAAATTAATAATGTTTGAATATGGGGATGAAACACTTAAGAACAAGGGTATTTTAGCGAACATCAAAAAACATTGACACCTTTTTGAAAATGCTCGGTATAATCAATCTATCATTCGTTAAGAAAGTGAATTTTAAATAATGTCAGAGTCAAAATCGCAAGTTGTTTATGTAGATAAAAGTGGTAAAAAGTTTCTTCTTGATTCTAAACCAAAACTAAAGTGGGCTTGCCGCCGTGGCATGTTAGAGCTTGATGTTTTGCTCGAACCATTTGTTGACGAAGCTTATGACGCGTTATCCACTGAAGACAAGTCTTCATTTCAAAGACTATTAGCGTGTGAAGATCCAGAGCTATTTGCTTGGTTTATGGGGCATAAAAAATGTGAAGATCAGGATCTAGATAAGGTTGTGAAAATAATCCTGAACCGAGTTAAAGCACACTAATTAGTAAATAGCGCTACACTCACAATATGACCGAGCGTAGCGACTTTCCTCAACAATATAACAATCAATTTGACCTCATTGTTAGGCCGCCTTCACGTTGGCGCTGGGCATATTGGTTACTGTTTTTATTGGTGTTTAATCCCAGCTTATTAGTATTAGCGATTATTCTGCTAATAGAACACCGCTACTCTTATTACAGCTTGAGCCATTCTTATTCCATTAGTGAAGTTAATTTAAACCCTCTATTTGGCGGGATTATTGGTCCTGTCGCACTGGTTTTACTTGAGGAACAAGAAAGCCATGCAGGCAAACTTATGTGGGTATTTAAAGATCAAGTTGGGTTAAAGCAATGGCGGCAATTAAGCCGCATGCTAAATATGCCATTACAGTATAAGGCTGAGCGTTAAGGAATTAAAACCGTCGGCGTTGAGCTTGGCAATGTTTCTGGGTAATCAATGGTGTAATGTAAACCTCTGCTTTCTTTTCTCGACAGTGCGCTAGTAACAATTAGCTGTGCGACTTGTACTAAGTTTCGCAATTCAAGTAAGTTATTACTCACTCTAAAGCTAGAATAGAACTCGTCAGTTTCTTGTTTAATTAACTCAATGCGTTTGAGTGCTTTTTTCAAACGCCGATCAGATCTAACTATTCCAACATAGTCCCACATTAATAATCTTAATTCGTGCCAGTTATGGCTAATCAAGATGTCTTCAGCAGAAGAGGTGACTAAGCTTTCATCCCAGTTTGGGATAATGACATCTTGGTGTGGGTTATCTAAATTTAATAAGATTTGTTGAGCCGCCCCTTGTGCAAAAACAATGCATTCCAAAAGGCTATTACTCGCCATTCTGTTTGCGCCATGTAAACCTGTATAAGCCACTTCGCCAATAGCAAAAAGATTATCAATATCTGTTTTACCGGTTAAATCTGTCATCACGCCCCCACAAGTGTAGTGAGCGGCGGGAACCACAGGGATTTGCTCTTTAGTGATATCAATACCTACTTTTAAGCAGGCAGCGTATATCGTTGGAAAATGCTCTAGGATAAATTGTTCATCTTTGTGAGTGATGTCCAAGTACATGCAGTCAGCACCTAAACGCTTCATTTCAAAGTCGATGGCACGAGCGACGATGTCTCTTGGTGCAAGCTCGCCTCGCTCATCAAAGTCGGGCATAAAACGAGTACCGTCAGGACGACGTAATTTTGCGCCTTCGCCTCGCATCGCTTCTGAAATAAGGAAGTTTTGGGCTTTTTCATGATACAAACTAGTTGGGTGGAACTGATTAAATTCCATATTTGCAACACGACAACCCGCTCGCCACGCCATGGCAATACCATCACCGCTGGCAATATCTGGGTTAGAAGTATATTGATAAACCTTACTTGCGCCGCCAGTAGCTAAGGTAATAAATTTGGCATGGACGACTTCAACTCGTTCTTCATTTCGATTCCAAACATAAGCACCGTGCACTTTTTTTGCAGTTTCAGGCAAACTAACCTTTTCACTTGTCACTAAATCTAAAGCATTAAATCGTTCAAATAAACGAATATTTGGATGTGCCTTTACTCTATCAAGTAACGTGGTTTGCACAGCCTTGCCAGTTGCATCAGCTGCATGAAGGATTCTTCTGTGGCTATGACCTCCTTCACGAGTTAAATGATATTTACTTAAACCGTCGGGGCCAGTGACTTGGTCAAACGGGACACCTTGGTCAATTAACCACTGCATAGAAGTTTTTGCATGACTGGCGGTGTGAATCACAGCTTCTTCATTACATAAAAGGCCACCGGCAATGAGCGTATCTTGAACGTGAGATTCAATACTGTCGTTTTCATCAAAAACGGCGGCGATGCCACCTTGAGCATATAGTGTAGAACCCTCTTTTAATGCCGATTTACTTAAAATGATGACATTTGCCTTGTCGGCAATGCTTAAAGCCAGTGTTAATCCGGCAGCACCGCTACCAATAATCAAACAATCTGTTGAGTGTTGCGTTTCATTCGACATTAAAAATTTACCAAGTCAGTCATTGTGTTAAGCTCTATTTTTACTAGAGATGGCGGCAAAAGGAAGGCGTTAATTCTTTCACAAATGTCCGTTGTACGTCTATTTTACAAAAAAATTCAAAAAAAATAGAACTTTTTCAATAAGCGTTAGTCATAGTTACAGCAAACGCGATATTAGCAGACTTTAGTCGCTAGCTAAAACTGGGAGTAGTAGCTCGAATGAGCGAGCAGAGCAAAGATTTAGGATTAGTCAGAAGAGCACAAGCGGGCGAAAAAGCAGCATTTGATTTACTGGTACGTAAATACCAAAATAAAATCATTGGATTGGTTTCTCGTTATTTAGGCAACAACGGAGATGTTCAAGACGTTGCCCAGGATGCGTTTATTAAAGCTTATACGGCATTGCCAGGGTTTAGAGGTGAAGCTGCATTTTACACTTGGCTATATCGAATTGCGGTAAATAGTGCAAAAAACTATTTGATGGCAAGGGGGCGTAGACCAGCAAATGTAGATGTGGACGCTGAAGGTGCTGAATATTATGAGACCAATGAAGCTTTACGCGAAAATGCGTCGCCAGAAAGCTTAGCGTTAACTGACGAAATAAAACATGTAATTTTCGATACTATTGAGCAATTACCTGAAGAGCTAAAAGTAGCAATTCAGTTAAGAGAAATCGATGGTATGAGTTATGAAGAAATAGCAACTGCAATGGGTTGTCCGATTGGTACTGTTCGTTCACGTATTTTCCGTGCTCGAGACGCAATCGACGCAAAATTGGAACCGCTAATTGAAAACCGTTAAATGGAGCCGTTCGTAATTATGACGAATCAACACCAAGAACCACTATCAGCAATGCTGGATGATGAGTTAACAAATAATGAGTTAACTCAAGCGTTAGACAGCATTAAAGATAATCAACAGTCCGTTCAAACCTTTGGACGTTATGCCCTGATTGGTGATGTGCTTAGAAAAGAGCAAGAACTAGTGAGTGATGACTCTTTTGCGAATAGTATTCAGGCTGCCATTGCCGATATTGAATTGCCAATGGTTGACCAACTTGAAACGGAAAACGTTGCCTCGATTGCGAAGCACCCTAAGTGGTATCAACGAGCAAGCCAAAAAGTGGTTCAGCTTAGTGAGCATAAGCTTCTTAAAGGCAGTGCACAATTCGCCATTGCAGCATCTGTAGCGTTAGTAGCCGTGGTTGGTGTGAGTAACATGAACCCTGGTCAAGACAAAATTACGTCGCCAGTGTTAAACCCAGTTCCATTAGTACAAGGTTTATCACCAGTGTCGCTTTCAAGCGATAGCTTTAAAGAAAAGCCAACGGCGAATCAAGTGACTCAGTCAAGAATCAACGCGTTAATGGCCGATCATAACCAGCAATTAAGAGCAACAGACGATAAAGAAGAGCTGGAAAAAGAAGATAAGAAGATTGAGCAATAGTTCATAACTGAATAATTGCGTTAATTGAGTAAACTCGAATAGCCTGTGGTGTTATCATTAAACTTGATATCATCGGCAGGCTTTTTTGTATCTAGTGTTTGTCTTCGTAGAAATCTAAAGGATTGTATTAAGTGCGTATTTTATTTTTATTGATCACCTGTTTTGTTTACAGCACGAGCGCCGCAGCTACGGGCACCGCCACCGCAACTGCATCCACTAAAGTGGTAGCACCTGAAAGTGAACAACTTCAATCTAAAGAACAACAAGTTCAATCTGAGCCTCAGCCTCAATCTGAAGCCCAACCTCAACAGGCTACTACCCCAAATGGCGAAAAGATAAATGCCGCTTATTGGTTGAAAAAATTGCAAGAAGCACTCACCAAAAGTAATTTTGAAGCTGGAATTGTGACTTTAAAAGGTGAAAAGACGGAATCATATCAGTGGACGCATGGATTTAAAGTTAATGATGATGGCACTGAAGTTGAGATTGAGCGAGTGTCACCGCTCATAGGCAATGGCATAACAGCCATTAGAAAAAACCAAACGTTATCGTTTTTTGAATCCAATAAAGAACCTTATTCAATTAGTGGAGTGAGTATTCGAAATTTCATTCCCGCTATCTTTTATAAAGACTTTGGTGATTTAGTAGATAGTTACCAGTTTGTTTTAGTTAGTAAAAGTCAAATTGCGGGGCGCTCAGCGCAGTTAATTAGAGTAGAGTCTGTTACCAAAGAAGCCTATAACTTTTGGGTTTGGATAGATGTCATTAGTGGTTTACCTCTAAGAATGGCGTACATCGATGAACAGGGTGAAGTAGTAGAGCAAGTACTAATGACACACCTTTCTTACTTAACAGAGCCAAATGAAGAAATAAATAAACTGTTTGAAATTCAATTGCCGCAGGTCGCAAATACGGCAATCGCAATGAATCAACAAACAAATAACTGGCAGCTTGAATATACACCAAATGGATTTGAGTTATTAAAAAGCGATAGACATCATGTGTCTATTAATCGCGAAGTTGCAGACTATTACCTGTTTAGTGATGGTTTAGTTGAGTATTCGGTATATGTGCAACGCCCAATTGAAAGCTTTAATAGTCCTCTAGTATTAAAAGATGGCGGCACGTCATTTGTAATGGTTCACGCCGATGGCTTTGATGTAACAGTTGTGGGCATGTTGCCTACGGAAACTGCATTTAAAATAGCGAAAAGCGTAAAAAGTAAATAACATGATTAAAGAGTTAGGCATTGTTGTTGAAAAAGACCAAGATTCAATTTGGGTAGAAACGGCCGTTAAATCTACCTGTAAAACCTGTGCTGCAAAAAGTAACTGCGGCACAAGTGCCGTGGCAGAAGCGTTTGCTGGTAAATCTGTCATCAATAAAGTTGCTAATAGTCTTAATGCCCAGGTTGGCGACCAAGTGGAAATCGGCATACCAGAAGAAAGCTTAATTCAAGGTGCCTTCTGGATTTATTTAACGCCAATATTTTCAGCCCTCTTTTTTTGTTTAGTAACTCAATATTGGCTTACAGAGTTTATGGAAATAAACGAAGGGTTAGTAATATTGTCCACGTTTTTAGGTGGTTACTTAGGGTTTGTTGTCGCCCGAAAAAAACTATCGTCTTCACCTTCTGACAAATATCTTCCGCAATTACTCAGCATACGACCTGAGATCATTCCTGTTAAACCTGTTGATAGTTAATTAACTACTAAAACAGTGGAGCGTAACAAGATAAACGTGTAAAATTGCGCCCTTTTTACGCATATTTATATTTAGCAAAAACCTGAATTGGAATTCCTGTTGTAACAAAATGAGTTGCAGTTGCAGTAATCATTAGGTTTTTTTGTAAAGCGTTAAGTTTAATTCGCTTATTTTCAGTGACTAACAATAGTTAGCACGTAACGGCTACAGGTTAAAATACAGTAATTTATGAAGCATATTCGCAACTTTAGTATCATCGCCCATATCGATCACGGTAAATCAACATTATCGGATCGTCTTATTCAGCACTGTGAAGGCTTAACAACGCGAGAAATGAAAGCTCAAGTTCTTGACTCAATGGATATTGAGCGTGAGCGCGGCATCACTATCAAGGCTCAAAGTGTAACGCTTAATTACACAGCAAAAGATGGTGAAGTTTATCAACTTAACTTCATCGACACGCCAGGACACGTAGACTTTACTTATGAAGTATCACGCTCTTTGGCAGCTTGTGAAGGTGCGTTGTTAGTTGTTGATGCTGGCCAAGGTGTTGAAGCTCAAACCGTTGCAAACTGTTATACCGCCATTGAAATGGACCTAGAAGTTCGTGCGATATTAAACAAAATTGATTTACCTCAAGCTGATCCAGAGCGGGTTGCAGAAGAAATAGAAGATATCGTTGGTATTGATGCAATTGATGCGGTTCAGTGTTCGGCAAAAACGGGATTAGGTATCGAGGATGTTTTAGAAGACATCGTTAAAAATATTCCACCACCAGAAGGTAATGTTGACGGACCAGTTCAAGCTTTGATTATTGACTCGTGGTTTGACCCGTATCAAGGTGTTGTTTCTTTGGTCCGTATTAAACACGGTTCATTGAAAAAAGGCGATAAAATTAAAGTTATGTCTACCGGTGAATCTCATCAAATAGACAAAATTGGTATTTTCACGCCAAAACAAACAGACACAGGTAGCCTAAACACTGGTGAAGTAGGCTTTATCATTGCTGGTATTAAAGACATTTTAGGCGCGCCAGTTGGTGATACGTTAACAACTACAATTAATGCCGCGACTGCGCCACTTCCAGGCTTCCAACAAATCAAACCTCAAGTTTATGCAGGTGTATTCCCAGTAAGCTCAGACGATTATGAGTCATTCCGTGATGCACTTGGTAAATTAAGCCTAAACGACGCGTCGTTATTTTATGAGCCAGAGAGTTCAACGGCATTGGGTTTAGGTTTCCGTTGTGGTTTCTTAGGTATGCTGCACATGGAAATTATTCAAGAGCGTTTAGAGCGTGAATATGACCTAGACCTAATCACAACAGCACCAACCGTAAACTACGAAATTCTTAAAAAAGATAACTCAGTTGTTTCTATTGATAGCCCATCTGAATTACCTGCTCTTAATGATATTGCAGAAATTAGGGAACCAATTTGTAAAGCAGATATCTTAGTACCACAAGAGTATCTTGGTAACGTTATTACTTTGTGTATAGACAAGCGTGGTACACAAACCGCAATGAGCTATCACGGTAAGCAAGTTGCTGTAAGTTATGACTTACCAATGGCTGAAGTAGTAATGGACTTCTTTGATAGATTGAAATCTACCAGTCGTGGTTTTGCATCACTAGACTACAACTTTACAAGGTTCCAAGAAGCGGACATGGTGCGTGTAGACATTTTACTTAATGGTGAAAGAGTGGACGCATTGGCGATGATTTGTCACCGTGACTTTGCACAAACTCGAGGTCGTCAGTTAGCGGACAAGCTGAAAGAGCTAATCCCAAGACAGATGTTTGATATTGCGATACAGGCTGTTATTGGTGTTCACGTAATTGCTCGTACAACAGTAAAACAATTGCGTAAAAACGTAATCGCGAAGTGTTACGGTGGCGATATTTCACGTAAGAAAAAACTACTTCAGAAACAGAAAGATGGTAAGAAACGCATGAAGCAAGTAGGTAATGTTGAGTTACCTCAGGATGCCTTTTAGCTATTTTGAAAGTTGGTAAGTAAAAACTAGTCGGTTAGGTTAAGGAATTAATTAGTATGGCAGGGTATTTCGCAATATTTTTGGTCGTTGTTACGCTCATTTGTGGTTTTGTTTGGTTATTAGATGCAAAACTTTGGGCGCCAGCTAGAAAGAAACGTGTTGCCCATGCGCAAGCTGCAGCTGGTGGTAATATACCAACAGCAGACTTAGATAAGTTGGCTGAGCAGCCAGTGTTAGTGGAAACGGCCCAGTCGATTTTCCCTATATTGGCGCTTATTACTATATTTCGTTCATTCCTATTTGAACCGTTTCAAATTCCGTCAGGCTCAATGATGCCAACTATGTTAGTTGGTGATTTTATCCTAGTACAAAAATATGCGTACGGCGTACATGACCCGGTTTGGCGCAAAGAGCTAATCACAACAGGTGCACCAGAACGCGGTGATATTGCTGTATTTAAGTTCCCACTTGATGAGCGCTTAGATTACATAAAGCGTGTAGTAGGAACGCCTGGCGACAGAGTTATTTATAAGAACAAGCAACTTTTTATTCAACCAAGTTGCAAAACTAATCCTACAAATTGTGACAAATTAACTAGAGTTAATCTTAGTAAAGAAGCGGAAGGTGAATTTGAATCAATGGGCATTCCATTGATCACCGCTAAAGAGCAATTAGGTGAAGTAGAACACAATATTTTAATCAACCCTGCATACCCAGACATGGCTGAACGTTTTTATTCTCAGCCGGGCACGCGTAAAGGTGAATGGATAGTACCTGAAGGTTATTACTTTATGATGGGTGATAACCGAGACAACAGTACAGATAGCCGTTTCTGGGGCTTTGTAAGCGAAGACCAGCTAGTGGGTAAGGCTGTATTTATATGGATGAGTTTTGTCTTTAACGATGGCCAAATAAGCTGGTTACCAGACTTTGTCCCTGTGGATATTCGATTTTCTCGTTTAGGTACAGTGCAATAATAGTTTAAGAAGAGTAAAACTTGATAAGAACAGATTATAAACAGTTACAAAAAAAATTAGGTTACGAGTTTTCTGATGAGTCATTGCTAATCCAGGCACTGACTCATCGTAGTTTTAAAGGTGCGCACAATGAACGTTTGGAGTTCATTGGTGATTCGTTGTTGGGCATGTTTGTTGCGGAAGCTCTGTACTTTGAGTTTCCAAAAGCAACAGAAGGTGAACTTACTCGAATGCGTTCGCAGATTGTTAAAGGTCAAACTCTAACAGCTATCGCTAAAGAATTTGAATTAAGCCAGTGGTTGCTTTTAGGCCCAGGCGAAATGAAAAGTGGCGGTTGCCGTCGTGATTCTATTTTAGAAGATGTGATTGAAGCTATTATTGGCTCGGTCTACTTGGATTCAAACATTGAGCAATGTAAAGAATTTGTTCTAAAGTTAGTTAAAAAGCGATTGGCTGACGTTGATCCAAGTAACGCCTTAAAGGATCCTAAAACTCAGCTACAAGAGTGGTTGCAGTCGAGAAAACGCCCACTACCCGTTTATGAAGTTATCAATACAACGGGACAGGCGCATAACCAAACATTCACAGTGAGTTGCACATTAGATGATGGCCAGCAACTTGAAGCAACGGGCACAAGCCGTCGCAAAGCAGAACAATCTGCAGCACGTAAAGCATTAGAGGTAATAAAAAAGTGAGTAAATCAGAACAAAACCAAGCGGAATTAGACGCGTTATTAAGTAATTTAAATAACCGCGCTGATTTATCACAAACTAAAAAGTGTGGACTGGTTGCCATTGTTGGTCGTCCAAATGTAGGTAAATCTACGTTAATGAACCACATACTTGAGCAAAAAATCAGTATCACCTCTAAAAAACCTCAAACAACACGTCACCGTATTTTAGGTATTCATACTGAAGCCAATGAACAGGTTATCTACGTTGATACTCCTGGCCTTCATAAAGAAGAAAAGCGTGCGATTAATAAATTAATGAACCGAGCTGCGTCAAGTGCACTTGGTGATGTAGAAGTTGTCTTGTTTGTTATTGAAGCAATGAAGTGGTACGAAGATGACGAGATGGTTTTATCAAAAATAAAACGCTCTAAAAAGCCAGTGATGCTACTTGTAAACAAAGTAGATGAGATAAAAGACAAAGAAACATTAATGCCATTTTTACAAAAAATAGCGGCATTACATGACTTTGCAGAAATTATTCCTATTTCTGCTGAAAAAGGAACAAACATCGAACCAATTAAAGAAAAAGTTCGTGATTATTTGCCTGAAAACCCATTCTTCTTCTCTGAAGATGACGTTACTGACCGTTCTTCTCGTTTTATGGCTGCGGAAATCGTTCGTGAAAAGCTAATGCGTTTCTTAGGTGAAGAGCTTCCTTATTCTGTGACTGTTGAGATTGAACAGTTTAAGTGGGATGAAAAAATTTGGCGTATTAATGCATTAATTTTGGTAGAAAGAGAAGGCCAAAAGAAAATGGTAATAGGCGCGAAAGGTGAAAAACTTAAGATAATTGGTCGTGACGCCCGTCAAGACATGGAACGTTTACTTGAAGAAAAGGTTTATTTAGAGCTTTGGGTAAAAGTGAAAAGTGGTTGGGCTGATGATGAGCGAGCACTGCGCTCGTTAGGTTACTCTGAAGACTAGTGGGTATTTGGTAAAATAACGGTATCAATGAAGAGCAGGTTTAAGTAATGGCAAAGGAACTGGACTACTTACCTGCTTTTATACTTCACACTCGGCCTTTTAAAGAAAACCAATTGTTAATGGAAATGCTCGTGGCCGGTGAAGGTCGTGTTTCTGTTATTGGATACAAAGGCAGTAAAAAAATACAGCAAAAACCGCGCTAATGCAGCCATTTCGTGCCTTGGTTGTTCAAGTTAAGAAATCTGCAGGCTTACGAACGTTAAAGTCTGTTGAACAAAATCAGCTCCTATCAAAACAACTCTCAGCATTAAAAAGCAAAAGCCTCTTTTGTGGTTTTTATCTCAACGAGCTTATTTATAGGTTATGTTCTGCTGATGCTGAATATGAAACACTTTACCCATTATACGTTTACTCGTTAAAAAACCTTTCAGACTTGGCAGTTATCGATGAGTCAGACCTTGATGTTACGCACCACGGACTCTATTTAGAATGGATATTAAGGCAGTTTGAATTTAGCTTATTACAAATGTTAGGTTACGGTGTTAGTTTTGAAAGCGAATTGAGCATGCAACAACCTATTGTTGAGTCTCTTCATTATCAACTGCATGTTGACCAAGGTTTTATGATTGATGCCGCTAAACCTAGCTCTATATCGGGCAAAGACATCTTGGCAATCAACAAACATTTAAATATAAAGCTGTCAAAAGCGGACTTTATTGAACTAGACGCTGGTCGACTGCAAGAATTAAAAGCAGAGCTTAAAATCGCAAAGCATATTCTGCGCGTATGTTTACATAGGCATTTGGGCGACAAACCGTTAAAATCCCGAGAATTATTTAGAAAATAGCAGACTATTGGAGCAACCATGAGTGAAATTCATTTAGGCGTAAATATCGACCACATCGCAACATTGCGAAACGCCCGTGGAACCAGCTATCCAGATCCTGTTCATGCAGCAGCAGTTGCAGAACATGCAGGTGCCAGTGGCATCACTATTCATCTTCGTGAAGATCGCAGACACATAAAAGATCGCGACGTTTATACTTTAGCAAATACGTTACAAACGCGAATGAACCTAGAGATGGCCGTAACGGAAGAAATGATCAATATTGCTTCTGAAGTAAAGCCTCCGTTTGTTTGTTTAGTACCTGAAAAGCGTGAAGAGCTAACAACGGAAGGCGGTTTAGACGTTAAAGGTCAGTTTGAAAAAGTAAAAGATGCCTGTGACCGATTAGCCGCGATAGGCTTAAAAGTATCGTTATTTATTGATGCTGATAAAGAGCAAATTCAAGCAGCGGTAGATTGTGGTGCACCGTTTATCGAAATTCATACTGGCCATTATGCCGATGCAGGATCAGAAGCAGAACAGCTTGCTGAGCTATCTAGAATAGAGGCGGGTGTTAAGTTTGCTGCGAGCCTAGGCTTAGTGGTAAACGCAGGGCACGGGCTTCACTACCACAATGTAAAACCTATAGCGGCCATTAAAGAAATTTATGAGCTGAACATTGGTCACGCCATTATCGCTCGTGCTTCAATTGAAGGTTTAGACAAAGCCGTTCGAGACATGAAAACCTTAATGAACGAAGCTAGGCAGGGGATTTAAGAAAGTGTCGGTATTAGGTTTAGGCACGGATATTGTTGAAATTGTTCGAGTAAGCAATGCTTTGCTTAAGTCTAATCGACTGGCTGAAAGGGTACTGACGGAAGGTGAGTTGGCCGTGTTTTTAGAACATAATCAACCAGACCGGTTTTTGGCCAAACGCTGGGCTGCCAAAGAGGCGGCGGCTAAAGCATTAGGGACAGGTATTGGTCGGGGTATCTCCTTCCATCACTTTCATATTAGTAACGATGACCTTGGTGCACCGCATATGGAATTGCTTGGCAGTGCGTTAGAGCATGCTGAAGCAAAAGGTGTTAAGTCTGTATTGGTGTCTATAAGTGATGAGCAACACTATGCACTCTCAACTGTTGTATTGAGCGCATAGTCGTCTATTAAATTGCTATTTATTTGATTTGTATTTCTTTGATTTGTATTTCTTTGGTTTGTACTTCTTTGGTTTGGAGTTCTTAGAAAGGTAAATCTTTGATAACCGCCTTTGTAGGGTGGTCAACTGCTTCTTGAAAGCTTTCAGCAAGCTTTTCTGTTTCCTCAAAAACCTTATGCCAATAACGAATTCGCGTTGACGTATCAAGCTTTTCAAAGTCTGTTCTATCTGGGATCTTATTAAAAGGTAAGTTGTGTATAAACTCATCAGAAGGCACTAGCATAACAGTGGAGTCATAATTATGAGCGTTTGCCGTGCGCTTTAGGTTTTTATCAAACCAACCCGCTTTAGGTTTTGAATTAAAGTGCGGATAGAGCGTTAAACCTTCAGACTCTACTTTAAAATCAAAATGGTAATCAATAATACCGCCATCACGATACATACCTAATGGTGCTCCTGGTATATCTTGAATACCGAGCATCACCATAGGAATTGCGCCGCTGGCTAATAAGGCTTGATGAAAGTTTTGCTCATCTAGACTTACATACTCGGTAGAGAATACCGATGCTTCTTGATATTTTAACGGCGCGTTAGCGGTTGAAAATACCACTCGTTGATATTGCTGAGTTAGTCGCTGACGACCTAGCGCGTTATTAAATAAGCTTTTAGTTAAACCAATACCTTGTTTTAGTTTACTTTCTTGTGCAACCGCACCGGAACACAACGCGGTAATGAAATGAACCTTAAAGCGTTCATTGTTTAGTACTTGCTGCATATGATCATGAGGCAATATTTGCGTTAATAGTTGTTCAGCCGCTCGAGTAACACCTTGAGGTGATGCATCCAATGTAAAGTCTGTTTCTGCGTAGCGATAAGCCAGTTCAGTGATAGCATTTACAGGATCGTCTTGTGCCAAACAGGATGCTCTAAAGGCACCGGCAGATGACCCAATAAGGTCGAGCGAGGATGACTTTTCTTTAAAAAACTCACCAAATAAATACTTGTCTAAACCGTATAGACTAAACCATTTTGGACCGCCGCTAGCACCTAAAAATGTGGAGAAAAGCTCTGGGTTAAATCCCTGTTCTTGAAGTTTTTGCTTTGCGACAGGACCCGCATAGATATCAAGCATAAATTAAATATCGTTCTTTGGTTGTTTAAGGAATAATTGGGCGTGATTTATTGCATTGCTATTTGAGAAATAGTTTTCGATTAAAAAAGCTAACTGATTTTTATCATTCAATACACTATCCAACGTATTTATCATAAATTCATAATTGGTATATTCTGTTTCAGCAGTTAGCATTCTATTGAGCCATAACCACATTTTCTCTTCTCCGATCTCCCTTTCAATGGCCAACCATATAATAGGTGCGTAATTATATACATATTGGTTTCTGCTACCATAATCGGAGTTAATGTTTACGTCTTTAAATGCAGTAAACGTTTTGCCTTCAAGTTTGATCAGTTTTTTATTTATGATTTCTAAATAGTTTTTTTTGCCAATCAATTGCTCTGTTAACTTTAGAGAAAGATACTCTGAAAATGACTCAGAGAACATATCACCAAGTTCTGAATTGAAGGTTCGAAAAGCACCAAAATAGTAATGAGCCAATTCATGAGCAATGAAAGGCTTAAACCAATTTGACTCACTTTCATCAAATAAACTACTTAAGCCTCCTTTCTCATGGTTAATTGTAACAATTGAAGGGTATGAAACAAAGAGCCAAGAGTCTATTTTAGTTACAGGCGGCGTATGGATATACACAACACTTTCGCCGTACGATAAGGATAGCTTTTCCTCATAATACTTTTCATATGAAGAGGTTAACTTACCTAATTGCGACATCTGGGGCGCTGATAAACCTGAGTTTAAGTAATAGCTTCCCTTCTGTTTAGCAATATCGTAATCACCTGCAAACAGATTAATGGATACGGGTTTTTGTCTTTTAAATGAAGCGTGGGTGGCTGAAACTGGTTTACTACCATTTACATAAATTGATTTACAATCCAAACAAGTGACTGTTAAGTCATAGCTTAGTTTGTCATATCGTTTGTCTTTATCTATGTCATATAAAATAGGATACCAAGCTGTTTGAAAACCATCGGTTCGAATAGTTTTACCGTTAAAGGCAATGTTACCTTTCCAGTCCCCTCTATCACTTGCTTTATCCATGTTATTGATGACAGGGAATTTACCGGTATATTTAAATTGCATAGTTGGAGGTAGGAATTTACCTTCGCCTGTACTATCAGGAAGATAGTAACCAAAACTTTCATATGAATAATTGTTGTTGTAAATCTTCTGTATGGCGTAGTTGGAACTGTTGTTTTGATTTCTAAAATATTGAATATTAAAACCTGAGTTTAGAAATATTAGATAGTCTTGTAGTTTTGGAATGTTTTCCAGTTGAAGGTCAGCATCAATAGTGCCATTTTCTACCGAAATCTGAATAGTACCTGAAAGCCTAACCTGAAGCTCAGATGGCAATGCTGATGCCGAAAAAAGTAGTGAGAGGAAGACTAGTATTCGATTCATTTAATATCCCTATTAAATAGTGTTTTAGTTCAAGGAGGATTATAAATAGGTGGGGTCGTTTGTCTACACTATTGTTTCCAACGAGCAAGCACACTCGCTATTTGTTGAATAATAAACATGTCATACAAAAGTGTTTACATTTAGTGACAATTTGTAATCGCGAACAACGTGCAATTTATCGCATCTCGCATTATTTTAACGGCACTTATGGTAAAAAGAACTGTAAAAGACGGAACTCTAAGGGAAATCAATGATTAAAAAACTTTTATCGACAGGCGTTATTGCGTCTTCAATGCTATTCGGTGCTGCGATTGCAGACGAAGGCATGTGGCAACCACACCAGTTGTCTGAAATTAAAGATAAGCTTAAAGCAGCTGGTTTAAAGCTAGACCCAGAAAAAATGGCGGACTTAAACCAGTTCCCAATGAATGCAATTGTTAGCCTAGGTGGCTGTTCAGCATCATTCTTATCTGAGCAAGGCCTAGTCATCACAAACCATCACTGTGCTTACGGCTCTATTCAGTACAATTCAACAGAAGAAAATAACCTTCTTGTGAATGGTTTTGTTGCTAAGTCTATGGACAAAGAGCCACAAGCCTCTCCAAATGCGCGAGTATATGTTACTGAGTCGTTAACTAATGTGACTAGCGACATTAAAGGTTCAATACCTAAAGGTGCTGAAGGCGTTGAGTATTTTAATGCGATTGAAAAGCGTGAGAAAGAGCTAGTTGCAGATTGTGAAGCATCACAAGATTACCGTTGTAATGTTTATAGCTTCCATGGCGGCGCAGAATTCTTCCTTATTAAGCAGTTGGCTATTCGTGACGTTCGTTTAGTTTACGCTCCACCTTCAAGTATTGGTAAGTTTGGTGGCGATACTGACAACTGGATGTGGCCACGTCACACAGGTGATTGGTCTTTCTACCGTGCCTATGTAAATAAAGATGGTAAGCCAGCTGACTATTCAAAAGACAATGTGCCATTTAAGCCAAAAGCTTTCTTAAAAGTAAATGCTAACGGTGTTGAAAATGGTGACTATGTGATGGTGCTTGGTTACCCGGGACGCACAAACCGCTACCGCACAGACGTTGAAGTAGAATCTACGTTTAAAAATGTATACCCAACTTCAAAGCGTTTACGTGAAGAGTTCATCGATGTAATTAAAGCAAACTCTGAAGATGGCAGTGAAGCGCGTATTAAATACGAGAGCACAATTGCAGGGTTAGCAAACTACGCTAAAAACTATGGCTCTATGATTGAGAGCTTTAATAAAGGCGACATGTTAGAGCGCAGAAAACAGTTAACTGCCGACCTTACAAAATGGATTAATTCAGACAAAAAACGCAAAGCTAAATACGGCGATGCAGTAAATGAATTAGCAGCACTTATTGTTGAGTCAAATAAGACTCAAGATGGCGACATCGTTATGGGTTACTTAGGCCGTAGCGCAATGATGCGAGTGGCTAAAGGCCTATACCGTTTAGCGCATGAGAAGCAAAAGCCAAACGTAGAGCGTCGTCGTGGTTTTCAAGAACGTGACATGAAACGTTTTGGTCAATATATGGCAGTAACAAACAAGAGCTTTGATGAGACAGTAGAAAAGGCCTTGTTTATGCACTTTTCTAAAGAGTACGCACAACTTCCAAAAGCGCAGCGTAATGCAACTTTTGATAAGTTCTTTGGATTTGAAAATGGCCTAAATGAAGCAAAACTAACTGCACAAGTAAACGCTATGTATGCGAAAACTAAGTTAGATGAAGCTGATGTTCGTTTAGCATGGATGGACAAATCTGTTGAAGAGTTCAAGACAAGCGATGACCCGTTCATTCAGTTTGCCGTGTCTCAGTATGACCATGACATGAAAGAAGAAGAAAAAGGCAAAGCGTTAGGCGGAAAACTACAGCAAGCTCGTCCTGCTTACATGGAAGCTATGATTGCCTTTAAGAAAAGCAGAAACGAAGCGGTTTATGCCGATGCAAACAGTTCGCTACGTATAACTTACGGCAATGTAAAAGGTTACTCGCCACAAGATGGTTTAGTAGCAACTCCATTTACTACGCTTGAAGGTATGCTTGCTAAGTATCAACCGGGCGACGATGAATTTGATTTATTTGAAAACATTCGTACAGCTATTTCAACAAAACAGTACGGACCATATAAAAAAGAATCACTAGGTTCAGTTCCTGTTAACTACCTTTCAACACTTGATATTACTGGTGGTAACTCAGGTTCAGCAACATTAAATGCTAACGGCGAATTTGTTGGATTAGTATTTGATGGTGTTTACGAGTCAATCATTGGTGATTGGGACTATGATCCAACATATAACCGTTCAATCCATACAAGCGTTCCATTTATGCTTTGGGTAATGGAAAATGTTGATGGTGCTGATAACATTATCGATGAGATGACGATTGTTAAATAATGTCATTGTTGGAGCGACATCTATTTAATATTTGTTGTTGAAAGAGTCGCTTGATACACAAAAAGCAGTGCTAAATGCACTGCTTTTTTTATGCTTATTCGTTAAGATAGGTCAGTCTAAGCAGTTTAGTATTTATTGGTAGGAATAATCATGTCGGCCATTGTGTCTGTGAAAAACTTGTCCTTTTCTTATGAGTCAACGACAAAGAAAAAGGCAGTAAGTGTTGAAAACAACATTTTGGAAATACCAGAGTTTTCAATCAATGCCGGTGAGCACGTGTTTTTGTTTGGGCCATCTGGTTCGGGTAAATCTACTTTATTGAATATCTTAACGGGTTTGCTGTTGCCTTCATCAGGACAGGTTAAAATACTTGAACAAGATTGGTCATCGCTCAAAGGAAAGACTCGCGATGCATTCAGGGCAAATCATATAGGTTTTGTTTTTCAACAACTAAACTTAATTCCTTATTTAGACGTGCTAGATAATATTCTGCTAGGTGCAGAATTTGGACAACAAAATCGCCCTAAACATCAACTTATCGAACAAGCTAAACAATTGATGAACGACTTACAGCTACCGGAAAGTCTTTTACTTAAGCCAGCACGTCAACTAAGTGTTGGTCAGCAGCAAAGAGTCGCGATAGCCAGAGCCTTAATCAAAGAGCCTGAGTTACTCATTGCCGACGAACCAACTTCAGCTTTAGATGAGGCGAACCGCAATGCGTTTTTAAAAGTGTTGTTTGAGTTGGCAGAGAAAAATAACACTACATTAGTTTTTGTAAGTCACGATCAAACATTAGCAAGCCAATTCAAAAGAGTGGTCGGTATTCAATCTATAAACAAAGCATCAAAGAGTGGTGAATAGCATGTTCGTTAAATTAGCGAAACAAAGCCTTATAAGCCGTCGAACGAGCGTGTTATTAACCGTACTCGCCATCACTATTAGCGTTTTTGTACTACTTTCCGTTGAGCATATTCGTCATCAAGCCAAACAAAGCTTTAACCGCACTGTTTCTGGCGTTGACTTAATTGTTGGGCCTAGAACGAGCCAAATTAATTTGTTGTTAAGCTCGGTATTTCGCATCGGTGATTCGAGTAATGCAATAAGCCAATCAAGCGTTGAAGATTTAGCGAGCCACCCTATGGTGAGCTGGGTTGTGCCAATTGCATTAGGAGATTCTCATAAAGGCCATCGAGTTATGGCGACAACAGCGGATTATTTTCAGTACTTTAAGTTTGGTGCAAAACAGCCTCTTACCTTTAAACAGGGCCAGGTTTTTAAACAACATTTTGACTTAGTATTAGGCGCTGACATAGCCGAAAAGTATAGTTATGAGTTAGGCAAAGAAATTGTACTGTCTCATGGCACTGGCGTAACTAGCTTTACTCACCACGAACAAACGCCTTTTACTGTGGTTGGAATTCTAAATAGAACCGGAACGCCAGTTGACCAAACATTGCACGTCAGCTTTGAAGGCTTGCATCACATGCATGAAGAGCCTCAAAACGAAGAGCGTGCTCACAAGGAACATAATCAAGAAGAGCATGATTATGAGGACCAAGATAATCATGAAGGGCATGCCCATCATGACAAGGCTCTCGACCACGAAGAACATGAGAATCATGACGAGGATCACGATCATGAGGAACATGCTCAGGAAGGCGGTGAAGCAGCAGTGGAACATGATCACGATCACAAAGTGAGTGCTGTTTTTGTGGGTCTTAAAGCTAGGTTTGCTAGTTTGGTGATGCAAAAGTGGGCCAATGATTACAAAGGCGAAGCGTTAAGTGCCATTATGCCTGGCGTTGCGTTAAGTCAGTTGTGGCGAATGGTAGGTTCAGTAGAAACCGTATTACAGGTGATATCGATTTTGGTTTTAATCACCACGTTAATTGGCTTGAGCACTATGCTGTTAGCAACAATGCGCGAGCGAACTAAAGAAATCGCAATTTTAAGAGTACTTGGTGCATCGCCAATGTTCATATTCATGCTGATTGAGCTTGAGGTGTTCGTGATTACGTTTATAGGCTGTATTGCTGGAGCACTGTTGTTGTGGATTACTTTGTTGGCCGCTGAGCCATTACTTGCGTCTCAGCTGGGTTTATTTATTGATACTAACCCAATATCGGAAACTAGCTTAATGGTATTGGCCTTTGTATTGGTAGGTAGTTTAATAATGGGATTAATACCTGCAATAAACGCCTATAGACATTCATTGCAGGCTAATTTAACGGCGCGTTAATCAAAAGTTAATTATTAGTCCGCAGGTACAATATCTCGGACTAATAATTGAAGGTTGGTATTGCCCCTAAACTCATTAATATCGAGCTGATATACAATATGAACCTGTCTTGCCGATTGATTTGGCCACACTTCTAAGTCAGCGTTAAAGTGAATTGCATCAAACAGCTGACCAGCCGCGTTACACAACACAAGTTTAAGATGTTTGGCGCCAACTAAACGTTGGTTTATTACTTCAAACTGTCCATCAAAGGTTGGCTCTGGAAAACCTTGCCCCCAAGGACCCGCTAAATCAAGTTGTAGAGAAAACTCAGTATTAAAGCACTCTGCAGGCAACTCGCCGTCAGTGAGCATAACTTGGGTAAGTACATCTTCCGACAAATGAGTGAGTAATACGCTGTCAAATGCGTCATTAAAAGCCTGGTAGTTTTGTTCTTGAATGCTAAGGCCTGCAGCCATAGCGTGACCGCCAAATTTTAATATTAAACCAGGAAAGCGTGTATTTACCTCATCAAGTACGTCACGAATATGAATACCTGGGATTGAACGCGCTGAACCTTTTAGTTCTGTTACTGATACGCCAGCATCATCGGTTTTCGTTTCGCCTTTAGCAAACGCAATTGTAGGGCGATAGTACTTTTCTTTTAAGCGCCCAGCTACAATCCCAATAACGCCCTGATGCCAATCAGGCTTATAAACTGAAATGCCATTAGGGATTTTACCGTCAAGTACTTTTAGCTTGGCGACAACGCTTTCTGCTTCTAATCGCATGCCTTGTTCAATGTCTTTGCGTTCATTATTTAGATCATTAAGATCTTCAGCCATCTTAAGAGCTTGACCATAATCGTCAGTTAACAAACATCGAATGCCAAAAGACATATCATCAAGGCGACCAGCTGCATTCAGCCTTGGACCTATTACAAAGCCAAAGTCAGAAGACTTAACTTTGTGTAAATCTTTATTGCTCATTGCTAACATGGCTCGAATGCCAGGCCTGCAAAGTCCACTCTTAATTCGTGCTAAACCTTGGTGTACTAAAATGCGATTGTTTTCATCCAGCTTAACAACGTCGGCAACGGTACCAAGCGCAACTAAATCTATAAATTCCGCTAAATTAGGAGGTGCAATTTGACTATTCTCAAACCACTGTTGATCACGAAGATAAGCTCTTAAGCCAAGCAAAAGATAAAAGGCAACACCTACACCAGCGAGGTTTTTACTTTGAAATTCACAGCCAGGTTGGTTTGGATTAATAATCGCGTCGGCGTTAGGAAGTTCTCTACCGGCCAAATGGTGATCAGTGACAATTACTTTTATGCCAGCTTCTTTTACCAGAGAAACACCTGCTAAACAGCTTATGCCGTTATCAACGGTAATGATTAAGTCTGTCCCTTGCGTGATGATGTCTCTTGCTAACTCAGGACTCAAACCGTAGCCATAATCAAAGCGATTTGGCACTTTGTAACTAACATTATTAAAGCCAAGCTTTCTTAAACCAAGCATCATAAGCGCGGTGCTTGTAGCCCCGTCGGCATCAAAATCACCAACAATCGTAATGTGCTGCTGGTGGATTAGTGCGTCGTGCAACAACGGCATGGCATCATCAATCCCTTTTAAAGAGCTAACAGGCAGAAGCTCGCCTGCTTTTCTCTTTATTTGTTCAGGTGAAGTAATACCGCGACCGGCGTAGATGTTTTGAATAATAGGATGGAGATTCGTATTCGAAAATGGCGTGCTGTTCAAAACACGCCTTTTTATATTTAATTGCATATAAAGATTAACGACTTAAGTCTTGAAGCAAAGCTTGTGGTGGTTTGTAACCAGGGATCATTGAGCCATCTTCAAACACAATTGCTGGTGTACCAGTAACGCCAGCGGCTTGACCTAAATTATAGTGCGCTAAGATTGGCGCGTCACAGCTTTCAGCATTTACTCGATTACCACTTTTAGCCGTCGTCATTGCTTTTTGTTGATCCGCAGAGCACCAAACCGCTTTAATATCGCTAAAACCTTGGCTATTTGCACCAGAGCGTGGGAAAGCTAGATATTGAACCGTAATGCCTAAGTCATTGTATTCATCAATTTGAGAATGCATCTTTTTACAATAGCCACAGGTTGTATCTGTGAATACGGTAATTTTATATTTTTCATTTTCAGCAGGAAAAACAATCATCGAATCTTTGAATTCTTTAACACCATCAATTCTAATATTTGCTAATGCTTTTTCAGTCATATTAACCATACCAGCGTCAATATCGAACATACGACCAGCTATAAAGTATTTACCGTCTTCTGAGGTATAAAACAGGCCACGATTAGTTTGCACTTGTAGCAAACCTGGTAATGGACTTGGTTCCACTTTAATCGCGGTTAATCCAATACGTAAAAGCTTAGCTTTGATAGCCGAATTTAAATCTGGTTCAGCTGCTGCGCTGCTAAAAGTTGTGACAATTAAGACAAGTGCAGTGATTAAAACTGCGGAAATTTTCATTATTTTCATATTCATTCCTGTTGATTACTACACTAACAAGACCGCATGGCACTAATAAAAGTTTCCTACTACAGCCGATAATTTTGTATGTTCACCGTATATTAAAGGAGAATGCAATTATCCTCTAGGGTGATGTTGTTCATGTAATGACTTTAACCGCTCTTTTGCCACGTGAGTATATATTTGTGTGGTAGATAAATCACTATGTCCTAGCAACATTTGTACAACTCGTAAATCAGCTCCATGGTTAAGCAGGTGCGTTGCAAAAGCGTGTCGTAATGTATGTGGGGACAAATGAGCAGTAATTCCACTCACAACGGCATAATGTTTAATACGATGCCAAAACGTTTGGCGTGTCATCTCCGTGCCTCGTTTAGAGGGAAATAATACGTCTGATTCACCTTTTAGCAGCATTTGACGTTCTGACTTTATATAATCAAAAATTAATTCTGACGCAACTTCGCCCATAGGAATAAGCCGTTCTTTGTTTCCTTTACCTGTGACGCGGATTAGGTTTTGCTGCAAACTTATATTACTTAAGCGAAGACTTACTAACTCGGTAACCCTTAACCCGGTAGCATATAAAAGCTCCAGCATCACTCGGTCGCGAACTTCAATAGGATCGTCCAAGTTTTGGCAGTTTAATAAAGACTCTACTTGTTGCTCAGACAATACTTTTGGTAGTGAAGCTTCAATTTTAGGCGCTTGAGTTAGTGCAGTTGGATTGCTTGTTCTAACTTGTTCTTTTACCAAATATTTAAAAAAACGTTTAATGGCACTTAGCGCTCGAGCATTGGTGCGATGTTTATAGCCATGTTCGACTCTAAACGCTAAAAAGCTCTCGATATCGAGGTCGCTACAGTCTATGACATTAGTACTAATGGACGTTAAAAAAGTAGAGAAATGGTTTAGATCGGTTTTGTAAGCAGATAACGTATTGTCACTGAGGCCTTTTTCAAGCCATAGATGATCTAAGAATTGGTGAAATAAGTCTAGGTTCGTACTTTTTGTCATTTAATTATTTATATCTAGTTGGCTACTCTTCTTTCATTCTATGCAGTTTGATAGACTTCGGAGCCTCAAATTTAGCCCAATAGTGTCACCTTACCGAATAGGAGCGTCAATGAAAATCGGTTTATTTTATGGTTCAACAACCTGCTATACAGAAATGGCCGCTGAAAAAATTCAAACACAGTTAAATACGCTGTTTGATGCCCCCATTGTTGAAATGTTTAATCTAAAAGATGTACCTGTTGAAAATATGATGGACTTCGATTGGTTAATTTTGGGTATATCCACTTGGGATTTTGGTGAGCTTCAAGAAGACTGGGAAGGTCATTGGGATGATGTTGAAAAGTTAGACTTGAGTAATAAGACCGTGAGTATTTTTGGTTTGGGCGATCAAGTTGGTTATGCCGAGTGGTTCCAAGATGCTGTTGGTATGCTCCACGATGTCGTTGTTGCCTGCGGGGCAAACCCAATTGGTTATTGGCCAAACTCAGAAGAGTATGACTTTATTGCCTCTAAAGCACTAACGGAAGACAAGACACATTTTGTTGGTTTGGCGCTAGATGATGAAGGGCAATACGAATTGTCAGAGCAACGAATTGCAAGTTGGTGTGAGCAGTTATTATCTGAGGTTTCTTAACTAGAAACAGGACACCGGCTGCGAGAAATAAGAAAAAATAAATAAGAGCTTAAGGTGAAGGGTTAAGCTCCTTTTTTAGCTTTGCTAAATTGGTTGGGCGAATTGCTTTTTCGGCTATGTCGATGAGTTCGAGATTAGCCCCATTTGAAACAATTAACTTTTTGTTATTTAGCCATTCCAAAGAGAGTAAACGGGTGTTTGCCGTTAATACGTGAAAAGATTCACCTTCAGTTAAATCACGCACTAAAATAGAAGTTCTGTTATTGTCAATCGCTCTTAAAATTGCGAGCTGATTGGTTTGCTGATTAATAGAAAAGCTGTAGTCGCCTTTCCCTTCTATTTGTTCCTGGCTTACTTTTTTCGAGAGACCATCACTAACATTCAAAATGTAAATGCTGTACCTACTAGTTTCGCTATCTAAGTGCGAATAAATGAGTTCTTGTTCGTTTAAATAACCAAGCTTTAACTCCGAATGCCAAGCACCGCAGCTTAGCTCTTTGTTTACTTTTGGGGAAACTTTAAAAGGGTCTGTTGACAAATTAATCATATGAATAAAACATTCATTATTTTCTTCGCCAAAAAACGCAATTTCATCTCCAGAAGGTGAAAATGCAGGTGCTGCAATTGGGTTGCCTTGTGACTTAATAAGTACACGTTTATTCGTTGAGAAAGTGTCTTTTAGCCATAATGTATATCCAGACTTCTCTCTGTGTATGTACGCCAAGCTTAAACCATCAGAAGAGAGCGCCACGCTATTGTTTTGATTTATGTCTTGCTCTATTAAACTCCATTGATTACCATCTTTTTCAAAGTTTTGAGTGTTTTGTGAGATGTAGTTTCTCGCGACAAAAAAGGTAATTACAATAAGCGTAATACTAACCACTAACATTTGTTGAAAACTGAATGTGCAAGCGCTATTCAACATGCTGTTCATCCAGCTATGTTTTTTGCCTTTTATTTCATCATTGTGATTTTTATCATAGGAACTGGAGTGACTAGAAGTTTGAATAGGTGCTGGTTCTTTACCAATGCATTGTATAGTAAATTCACCTATGAACTGATAACCAGCTTTAGGGATGGTTCGAATATACTTACCTTTCACTCCAGCCTTTGCTTCAAGTAACTTTCTTAATTTTGATACATAAGCGGTAATAGTGCCGTCAGCTCTGGCATTTTCGATTCCGTATAGCTCGTTATAAATCTCTTCTCGTGAGCTAACTTGATTATGGTTATCCATCAAAAACTGCAGCAATGTTGATGTTTTAGGATCGATCATTTCCTCAACATTCGTTGCCAAGTGCTTCAACGTTAAAGTAGCTGGTGTAAAGGTCCAGTCTTCAGTTACGTAAAGTTTATTCAATGATATTTCTCACAAAGTTACCGTTACCATATTGTAGACTACGAGTAGGGTGCATTTCTTTCAGCCATTTCCCCAGAAATTTAGTTATATATTGAATATCAAATTCACGTACCTTTCATGGGTAATATTGCCTGTGTTTTTTTGATTTGTCATGTGGCAAATCTTAGTATTTTTGGGAAAGTTCCTTTATCCT
The DNA here is from genome assembly GCF_009728465.1 of Psychrosphaera haliotis. Taxonomy (GTDB): domain Bacteria; phylum Pseudomonadota; class Gammaproteobacteria; order Enterobacterales; family Alteromonadaceae; genus Psychrosphaera; species Psychrosphaera haliotis. Next base: position 825,262 of record NZ_WOCD01000003.1, on the reverse strand, counting down.
TGCTGTATTATTTCATTATTGGATTTTTATCATGGCAAAAAAGACAGCATCTGCTTACCACATACTAGTAAAAACGGAAAAAGAAGCTTCAGCAATAAAAGAGAAGCTTAAAAAAGGCGCTAACTTCCAACAACTAGCAAAGCAACACTCAACGTGCCCAAGCCGAAAAAAAGGCGGCGACTTAGGTGAATTTTCACAGGGTGATATGGTTAAGGCCTTTGATGATGTCGTTTTTAAAAAGCCGATTCTTGAAGTCCACGGCCCGGTAAAAACAAAGTTTGGTTTTCATCTCATTAAAACGGTTTACCGTAGCTCTTAATTGAACTTTGTATTTCTTTACTAGTGATAAACTTTTAAAGATTCTAACGGTAGACAACTTTAGATTTTAGAGGCGCCAGCGTTGCAATAATTCTATTTTCCTGTTGCGGCGTTAACCCAATATCTCTCATTGCGCCTTGAACATATTCAACCAAGATAAAAAACTCCTTGTCTGAAATATTATGTCCTTGGTGCGAGGTTTCCATTTTTTCACCGTCATATTTACACGGCCCACCAATGAGCTCACAAACCTGGTTTGTCAGGTGCATTCTAAGGTGTCTTTTAGGGACGTTTTTAAAGTAATGGCCAATAGTTGGGTCGTTGTAAATTCGGCTAACCGCTAAGCCAAATACATTCGACAGTGTCTCTTTGCCGCCAATTTCCTCATAAAGTGAGTTCTGTGTCGTGCTGCACGCTGAAAGGAGTAGGGCGATAATAAAAATAATTGAATTTTTCATATTATAAGTTCGCTGTAATGCTCAAGTAGAAGCCTGAAGAGTCAGGCTGAAAAGGTAAATTTCCAAGATCAACAATTGCTGCAGTAATTGACCATTCCTTTGACGGTAAGTATGTGATGAAAAAGTCAGTAACATTGTCTGTTTTTGCCAATCCACCAAGTCGGTTAGTTTGCTGTCTGTATTCGGCGCCTATAATAGTATTAGTACCGGAGAACATAGCAATACTTGCAGCCCACTCTAAGTCGTAACTATCGTCTGTCTGGGAGCCAAATCCAAGTAATCCAAAAGTATTTGCTTTGGTATAACGAGCGGTCGCATTCAAAAGTAAATTATTGCCTTTTAATGCACCCAACCAAACCTTAGTTGCACTGACATAAAAATCGGTTCCGCTACTATCTTTTGCGCCTAACAATGCAGGAACGCCAGTTTTAGGAATCGGCACGGAACCGTCGTGCAATGCTAATGACTGGTTAAAGTCGTGATTTTTTTTGTACTGAATACCAATGGCTATTTGCGGTAAATATGGACTTTCTGAAAAAATGGCATCGCCATAAAGGTTATATTTTAAACCTACAATACTTTGCTCTATTTGAGTACTAGGCGCGACTAAAGCGGGGGTTGGTGCACCTGTAAGCAAATTAAATACATTGCTTACTACTCCAGAAGAAACATCGAGAGATTGTTTTTGCAAACTAAACTCAAAAGTGTCGTATGCGCCGACGGCAAAACCATAAGAATTAAGTTTGTATTCTCCAGCTGATAAGTTTTGAATGTTGGCAGTGGCTGCAATTTCTTCTTTAGATGCATAACCGGCAATTAGAGCCCAAGGGCTTATGCCGCCGCCAGCAGAACCTTCAAAACTAGTAATGCCACCGGTGCCCAATAATTTACTGCCGGTATCGGCCTGGCTAGGCGCCACTACAATTAGTAAGCCTAAAGTAACCTTTGCAAAGCTCTTTAAAATGGAAGAGGGTGTTAAGTTGTATAGCATAAGAGCAAATAACCTTTGTTTGAATCACGACAAGAACACAATACGTTAATCTTATTTTGTTGCAACTACGGGGAATAAAAAAGCCCACTGAGATAAACAGCGGGCTTAGTAAGTCTAGTCTAAAAAGACAAAGGTTTAGCTATGTTCACAACCTCCAATGCAAAGGTTGCACTTAGAGTTGCTAATTAGAGCTTGTTAAATTGATTTAGTTAATGCTTTGCCCTGCATTAAGTGAACCTTTGCTAGCGTTTGTTGGTGCATTCCAATAAAAGTCACTGTACTGTTCGCCGCTACCTTTAAGCTGCACTGCTTTAGTACTTGATGAACTAGACGATTCCGAAACACCAATGTCATTTGATTTAGTACCGGCAGCTGCGCCATTGGTAGCAGTAATTACGCCTTCATAACTAATAAACTGTACTACTTCACCACTATCATTAACGAGTACTAAGCCGTCAGGCCCATTTTGCAATCCAGACGCGTTAAAGCCTAATGCGCCAAAACCAGCTGTTTCGTTATCAATAGTTCCTGAAAGGCTAATTGTTTTATAAACCTGACCATTGCTGCCGTTAACTGCTTCAATGCTCCAGCCGGTTAGATTTGTTCCAGCAGCACCTGCTATTTCAATGAACTCATTTCTATCTGAACCACTATTGTCATAATGAAACTCGTTTATCCATGGCGCAGTGCCACCAAAGCTTTGATCGGAATTGATAGAAACCAGAGGTATTTGCCATAACAGCAGCCCAAGTAAACTCACTATAGTTTGTGCCAGTACCCGTTAACTGTAGTGAATAACCTATTGGCGTTGACGTAGTTTCACTAACACCTATATCTGTAGAACTTACTCCAGTAGCTGGACCATTACTTGCGGTAAAGCTACCTTCGTAGCTTAAAAACTGAATGACTTGACCATTATTATCTACAAGCGCTAAGCCGTCTGGTCCGCCGTTTTGTAAGCCGCTAATACTAAATGATTTAGTACCAAGGTTGTTTGCTTGGTTTGGGATTGAGCCAGACAAATTTTTAGTGATATAAGCGCTGCCGTTGCTACCGTTATAAGCCACAATTGACCAACCTGATAGGTTTGTGCCCGCAGCACCTGCTATTTCAACAAACTCATTTAGGTCAGAGCCGCTGTTGTCATAATGGAATTCGTTTATCCAAACAGAGCTATTTCCTACAGGAGGGTTTGTACCGCCGCCAGTGCCACCACCAATTCCATTACATATGTTTTCAAATACACAGGTAACATATTCTGGGTGGTCAACAAACGGGTTTCGGTTACCTTGAAAGCTAAAAACGGTATCGTTATGACGTTGTTCAAACGCGTCAACGGGATCGTCATTATGCCACTGCAGCAGAACCGACTTTAAGCCCATGTAGGCAACGCTTAAATTCACACCTTGGCTTGAGTTTCCAATCAATGTGCGGTCATCGGTCAGAATTAAATCTGGCTCAGATACACCGGTTACGCCATGAGTGCCACCTTCGTACCTAACAGCCAAATACATTAGTGCGCGAGCAACATCTCCTTTACGACTTGACCAAGTCTGCCAAGAACCAGTATTGCCTGAGCCTTTAGTCCAGTTCGATTCAGAAGAGGCTCCACCACGACCATTATTTACTAACGTTGTTTTTTCACTGCAGGCTGAGTCGCAGTTAGCGTATGGTTTATTGCTGCGACTCGAATTGTAGCTGCTGTCGGCAATAAATAAATGGTGGGCGTCGGTATAGGCGTAGTTAGTGCTGCCATCTTTTGGAAAACCGTAAGACTTTGGCCAGCTATGCTCTCTGTTATAAAAAGAGTTTCCGCCACCGGCCTTTGGGTAGCTTGCATTTTTATAGATGTCGATAACGTTGTTGCTATTGCTAGGATCTTGATCTGCAGCTTCCAAAATATCCCACGTATCAGTTGCAGAGGAAGTATATGGAAACCTTTGGTGGTCATCAATGATGTTGTGCAAAGACGTGCGCAATGAGGTAGCACTTATGCCATTTACAGTGTCGTAATAACCATTTGGAACTTCAGCCAATGCTGCACTTGAGACCACTAATGAAGTAACCAGAATGGTTAGCTTGTTGTTAATTTTTTTAAAAAACATAATTTTATTCTTTTAATTTTTAGGTAAAAAAAAGAGCCAATATGCAATGCATGTTGGCTCTTGATGTTTTCACTCGTTTTTTCAAAACAGGCTCTACATTAAAATTAGGAAAATCAAAATAAGGTAGAGGGATTGAGATTGAGAACGGTGAAATGATGTTTGATAAATTGAAACTTTGATAACAGCTGAGCTTGAGATAACTCAACTTATTAGGGCCCGCTTTCCGTGTGCAAAAGCGACTTGGGCCTTTTAAATTATTGAAGGTGACCAGAGAGGTCCTTAAAGTATAAATTGGGCGGCCGGGAACAGGTTTCCATCGCAAAGTAGCAATGTTGCCGTCTTTTACGTTTCCGCTTTCAAATTGTTTGAAATTTATGGAGATAAGTTTCACAACAACACGCCGTTTTTATTCTTATTAAAAGGTCGGAACGTATTCTTACTCATAATGAAATTGAAAACAATTATCTAATTATTAATAATAAAAGAAAAAATATTCTAAATTGTTACGATTTTAGTACAGGTGCAGGTAACAGGTGCAGGTAACAGGTAACAGGTAACAGGTACAGGTGGAGGGAAAGGTTAATCTAATTATGACAAACATAAATAGCTTGAGTTGACGTCTTCTAGCCTCACTCATAATTGCAAAGTGAACACATTGTGCTGGTTTGCAGTACTGTATTATGTAATGTTATTAGTTGTATTTTTATAAATTAAGGCGAGGGTAAGCCATGAAAAATGATTTAGACCTACATATGCTTTTAAGAGTGTTTGATAAAATTAGAACAAAAGGCGAACAAATAGAGCAGGGCCATCAGTTAGAAGGCGTGAAAGCGGTGTCAGACTTTGATGGCTATACGGTTGTTCTTAGCGATGTACAGTGTAACTTAACCTTATTTTTCCATAACAAATACGAGTTTGACTATCCTTCTGGCACAGCAAGAGAGCAGTTCGAAAATAGAATTTTATATATCGATAAACACTTTTAGTAGGTGTTTCATACATTCGTATTCATGCTGAGTCCTTATACAACTGTGTAAGTATGTCCACAAACGCATTAAAGGATTAAAACAGCATGAAAGCCCTTTTTAGCATCGCAATAATTTGCTTGTCGCAACTTTCTTTTGCTTCTTTTGCTTCTTTTGCAGGTAGCGTTAATGAACCTTCAAAAACCGCTGACAAGTCGATTCTGTTTACGTTAGATAATGGTAACAAGTTAAAAGTCTCTGCTTATGGTGACGAGATTATACGACTCCATTCAACCGTCAAAGGTCAGCCATTTTATGCTGATAATCACTATGAAATGGTGGCCTCACATGACTGGCGTCAGAACTTAGCGCTAAGTTCAACAAAAACACACTGGCAGGTAGCTCCTATAGGCAACAAAAGCTTGCAGGTTTTGATATCGAAGAACACGTTAAAAGCGACTTTTTTGGAAAACGGTGTTATCACTTTAGCTGAGCTTCAGTCTCCAAGTAAAACCGGCACTATCATAAAAACCGAATTTGCTTATCAGCAAGATGAACATTTCACAGGTCTAGGCCACGGCTTTTATGGTCGAGAGCCTAAACTCGATCTAAAAGGACAACGCACTGGTCGCAACTACGGCAAGCAGCCAATAGAGCAGGCGCCGTTGATTGTGCCTTTTTACCTATCAAGTAAAGGTTACGGCGTATTTTTAAATAGTACTTTTACTAATGAATTTTCTTTTGGTGATAAAGAAGAATACAGCGTTGCAATTGATGATCACGGCTTTTCTGGGCAAATGGATTACTTCTATATATCCGGTGGAAAGTTAGCGAACGTATTGGATAACTATACACAATTAACGGGACGTCCTCGTTTACCTGCTAAGTCTATGTTTGGTTTGCAGTTGTCAGATAAAGGCCATGATCATGACTCACCAACACCGTCAAATGAAACATGGTGGAAAAATAAAATCCTTGAGCATAGGGAAGCTGGTTACCCACTTGACCATGTAATTAATGACAATCGTTGGCGCGCGGCAGGAGGAAAACGCTGTGAGTCTAAACTGGATTGGGATAAAGAACGTTATCCAGATCCTGCTGCCTATCAACAGTGGTTAGAAAAGAATGCCTTGGTACTCACATTAGATTTTAATCGTTGTATCGCTAAAAAATCAGAAGGGTGGAAAGCCAGCTTTAACTTACCTTCAATTGATAATATTCAGTTTCCAAACAGCGCACCAGATTTAACAAATGCTGAATTTCGCAGCTGGTTTTGGGATGTGTTTTATAAAAAAGCACTCGTCCCAGAAAAGCAATATCCTGGCGACGCATTGTGGATAGATGAGTTTGATGAGCAGGGCGCTGCAGATAAAAGCATGATATTAAGCAATGGCCGAAGTTCAGCTGAAATGCGTAACTATTGGTTTTTTCTGATTGCAAAGGCGTTAGTTGCCGACGGTTGGGATAAGTCGGGCATTAATAAGCGTCCTTTTGTTTGGGTACGCGGCATGACTGCAGGAGCTCAACGTTACGCGACCTTGTGGAGCGGTGATATTTACCCAAACTACAACGACATGCAAAGCCAAATTAGAGGCATGCAATTAGCTGGTTTATCGGGTTTCCCTTTTTGGGGGCATGACGCTGGTGGCTTTTATGATTGGAAAAATAACCTTGGTCCTGATGAAACTCTATATCAACAATGGTCAATTGGTTTTGGTAGTTTTTCACCTATTTGGAAACCACATGGTATGGGTCAATCTCGCTGGCCTCTTGACCGTTCAAAAGCATCGCAGAAAGCATTCCTAACTTATGCACAAATGCGATATGAATTGATGCCTTATACCTACAGTATGGCGCATGAAGCCTCGCTTACAGGCTTGCCAATTGCACGAGCCATGGTGCTCGATTACCAAGAAGAGGAACTAGCTTGGCAATATGACCTCCAATATATGTGGGGCGATTCGATGCTCGTTGCGCCGCAAACAAAATCGCAAGGAAAAATGACATTGTGGTTGCCACCAGGTCAGTGGTACCAGTATGCAAGCAACAAAATAGTGAAAGGTGATAACGTTGTAGGCATTGAGCCAGCAGCTGATGAGTTACCGTTATATGTTAAAGCTGGGGCAATTATTCCTAAAAGACAATTTGTGAAAAGCACTGGATTTATTGATAAATCGCGTTTAGGTATTGATATATATGTTGGCGCAGACTCAAGTTTTACGTTAGTTGAAGACGATGATAAAACCGAAGCATATCGAACAAAAAATCAAAAACGGTTAACTCAGATTTATTATTCACAAAGTAGCCGCCAAGTTAAGGTAAATGCAGCTGTCGGCACCTTTTCTGGAGCCCAAGATAAGAGAGCCATAACATTACGATTTTTTGGAACTAACAATATAACGTCAGTCAAAGTAAACGGTAAATCTAGCCTTTACAATATTTCTGATGGCATATTGCATGTTGAGCTTGATACTCATTCGGTTAAGCAAACAATACTGATTGAATTGAATTGAATTGAATTGAATTGAATTGAATTGAATTGAATTGAATTGAATTCGCCCTGTTATTTTATGCCTGTATTGGCAAGGATTGCCAATATATGCCATAGTTATCAGTATAAAATCGTGTATATATTAAATTCATTAGGTAAGGCTATGGCAACATTAAATATTTCTATCCCAAACGAAATGCGACAATGGATTGATTTACAAATCGAAAACGGCCACTTTGCAAATGCTAGCGACTATATAAGAGATCTTATCCGTCATAACCAAAGTGAAAAAGAAGCCATTCGTATGGCATTAATTGAAGGTGAAGTAAGTGGTGAAAGCTCATTGTCTGTCGCCGATATTATAAATGAGCAGAAAGAAAAAATAGCGAATGACTAATTACGTTCTTTCTCAGCTGGCTTCAAAAGATCTTGCCAATATTTTTCAATATACCTACAGAAACTTTAATTTGGCTCAAGCGGAATCATACTTATTAGAGCTTGAAGAGTGCTTTAAGATGCTAGCGCACGAACCCAATTTGGCTCATAAGGCTGACGACGTTCGAAAAGGCTATTTTCGCTTCTTACACAGAAAACATGCCGTTTATTTCAAGTCCCGTAGTAACGACATATTTGTAGTACGTATTTTACATCAACAGATGAAATATGAGCTGCATTTGACAAGCTAAACTATAAGTGGATTAAGATCGACGCCTGATCTTTTTTAGTCATCTTATCAACAACCAACATAAACGAATTATCCATCATTCGCTCAATTTCACCTTGTGGGATTGAGCCATCTAAAATAACCGTATTCCAAAGCTTTTTATTCATGTGATAACCCGGGATCACCGACGGAAAAATATCACGGAGCATAAGTGCTTCATCTGGATCGCATTTTAAATTGAGCCACCAAGATTGTTTATCGTCATCGGATTGCAATGCCTGTTTGCTAATTTTCCCCAACGCTAAAGTTGCAAACATCTTTCCTTTAACCTTAAAAACGCTGACATCTTTACCAAAAGGAAAATCCAAAGCGGTGTGAGGCTTAGATAATAAATATTGTTTCACAGCCGCTTCGTTAAACATGGTGTGTTCCTTTGTTGTTTTAATAACTACTCAAAGCTCAACTAACAGCTCTAGTAATAGCTCAATTAAAAGCTCTGTTAGTAATTGTATTTAAGGCTAATCCAAGCTTGAGTATCTTCTTTGTCATCGCTTAGCAGTTTTTCAGTGACGTTTGCTAATCCAAATTCAATGTCTATGCCTGTTAAACCAAGTCCAATAAGCTCAAGTGTAATGTCACCTCTAACACCATAAATAGTATACTCACGAGCGGCATTTTGTGTAAATACGTTGGCATTGCTAGGTTTAGTATCCAGCTCAAGATCAGAGAAGTAAACTTGAAAACCACCTTTTGGACCAATGCTAATTGTATTGCGAGTGAAGTCGTTACCCGTAGCTACTGCAAATGGAAGTTCAGGAATAAATACCCAGTTTGGTAAATTGTGGCTTGCTAGAATATTAGAGTCTAATCCACCGAAACTCATTAAGTTTATGTCACTGTCGTGTCGAGTTGCCCACGTATGATTAGCAATAAGAGAAACATCTAACCAAGTTGCTCCCAATATGAAAGAACCTTGATGGCCAGTCCATTTTTCTTTTTGACCACCGGTATATTCTGTTTCGCCGGATAACCAGGTTATGTCACTAGATTGAAATACGCCAATTTCTTGCATGTCGTAAGATAAAGTTTGTTTATGACCAATTTGGAATGAAGTTTCATTATTTCCAACATTCGTCATTAAGTTTTGAATGGTATTGCCAGTATTATCAATTTGAGTGACTGCAAACTGAACGTCATCCAAACTAGAGTAAGCTAAGCTTGTATTTAATTGTCCGCGGTATGTCTCAAACAAGCCTTGATAAACACCATAACTCCAATCAGCAGCAATGTTAAAGCCGTCTTTGTTAATCTTAGTTCCTAAAATATCATCACCTTGCTTTGAAGGATCAATCTCGATGGAAAAGGCATTGACTGCAACATTTACAGGCCAACCCTTCCAGCTCATATAACCGCTATAGCCCGACAGCACTTCGTCACTACCTACTGAAATCATCCAACTTAGTCGTTGCATTAGGTCAGCGCCTTTTATGCCAATTTCAATTAAGTTAGAAGATGCGGTGCTGTTCGTGCCGGCTAAAACCAAAGATATGTTTTGGTCGTGTAACCCAGCTTTTGAGTTGTATGGTACCGAAGGGGCGTTCGCTAATTCGTGTTTAGTGCCAGCCAATGGCATCAAATATTTAGAATCCGTATTTTTTGTGAATTTAGAACGTTCAGTTTGTGGCTTTGGAATTTGAGTTGTAAATGTTGTGTTTTCAGTCTTTTGTAAAGGCTGCACATAAAGGTTTGGACCAGTAGAGCGGGTAGATGCAAATACTAAGCGTAACTTGTCTTCAGTTTTCCATACGGTTGGCCAAGCTACTGGGTGTTCACCATTTGTGATTTGGCTAAGAAAACCGCTTTTAATGTCATATTGGTAGGCAAACAACTGGTTACTTTGGCTGGCAACAAACAGCAATGACTCGCCATCAGGTGTCCAGTTTAAGTAAGACAAAAATTGGTAATCGCTTGGCAGGGCTATTGTTTTGTCTGAAGTAGAAATGTTGCTGCTTGTATTATCGCGATTGCTGCTACCTAAGTCTGCTAGTTTTACTAACCAGTTGCCATTGATACTTTTTGATAAATACGCCAATTGTTCAGGATTTTTAGGGTTGAGCCTTGGAAAGTCATAACTCTCTTTAATCGAAGGTGTTTTAAGTTCGATGGCTGAAGCCAATTTACCTTGAATGTGAACCGAGCCGTTTGAGCTTGAACTATCTAAGTCTAAATTATTTGAATCAGAACTATTTAAACCCGAAGTATTTGAGCCCAAACTGGCTAGGCCCAAACTATTTAAGCTCAACTTAATTAAACTAGACTTACCAAACTCATTGCGCTCAGCAACAATAAACTCAGCATCAGAGGAAACATCAAAACGACGAATGTTTAAGCTAGTTGTTAATTGCGTTACCTTTCCAGTGGAGATATCCCATTTAAATAAATCTTGGTGTTGCTGGCCTTGATTGTCCGTAGAGCTTGCCACATAAAGCACAACCTCTTCGTTCAGCCACCTTGGATAGCTAACACCTTTACCGTTAATTGAATTTAAAGCTTTGATACGCTTGCTATTAAATACTCGAGGCTCGTTGTTGGCAATATCCTGTGTGTCGTCGTTTAAAATAGCTTCATTTTGATTGTTAAACGTTTCGATGGCTTTGGTATTAATAGCCGTTTCATATACCGAAAGTTTATATTTAGGTGATGCATCATTAGAGGCTTCTACGGCTAAGAACTTACTTTGGTCTGGGCTAAAGGTTGGCGAACGTAGTTCAAAATCAGCGTCAAACCACAATTCAGCGGCATTGCTCTGTTGTTCTGTGTTCATCGCAATTTGCGTGTATTCTGCCACAAATCGATTATAAAGTTGTGACGCTGGTTGTTGGAATATGCCCTCAAATGCGTTGTCAAAATTACGATTTGCTTCACCGCGCATTCTTGTCCAAACAGCATCTAAATGTTGCTCAGAATATTCTTTTTCTAACCAAGCTAAAAAGCGAACGCCAACTAAATAAGCCATTGAACCCGCTTTATAGCCACCAGATGTTGCACTTAACTGAGAGTATTTTGGCAACGCCCCTTCACGAGCGTATTGCAATATAGTGGCTTCAACTTGTGCATCAAACAAACGTCCACGTCCCGTAAGCTTAGATTCAAGCAAGGTTGCATAACCTTCTGACACCCAACGATTTAATCCTGAGGCATAGGCATCGTATAAATCATGGTATTTTCGAATTGTGTTGCGCCATTTTGCTCTGTCTTGCTGCCCTAAATGCACCAAGTGAACATACTCATGCAGCGCTAGTAATTGAGGCCAACTGTCGCTATTACTAATGACAGTCTCTGATAGCGCTGAAGTTGCATATAGCGCCATAAATGGTTTATGGCTAAACGCCAGGGCAAAACCATTTGAATTATTTAGCGGATCAAATACAACAACGTCTACTTTTTCGGTCAATACTCTGTTTTGTTGCTGCTTAATTAAATTTTGAGCGTGTTCCATTTCATTGGCTGCGTTGTATGCCCAATCTTTGTAATTGGGTGTGAAATGAATTTTAAAATTGGGTGTTTCCAGCACTTGCCAATCAAGTTTGGGATTAAGAATTTCGTTTGCACTTGGGCTAAAAGATGAAAATGCGGCAGACGCTAGCAATACAACTGATGAGATTAGGGACTTCAAAGTAACTTTCCTTGTGATGTTTATGCGGCGACAAAGTACAGTAAATAGCCATTATCATCAAATTAAAGGCCGCATTATTAGTTAATGAGATGTAACAAATTATTTTTAAGTTTTTTTAACATCGTTGAAATGATTAAGTTATAGAATGTGCAAATGTGTTAATAATTTTGTCATTACTTTATGCCATGATTTTTAACTATAATGGCGTTGGCGTTAACCTAACTTATTACCATGATTGAGAGATTTTAATGAAAGTTGTTTTCAGCGTTTTTACAGTGTTAGTACTTCCATTTTTAGTTGCATGTTCTGCAACAGATGGCAGCTCTTTAGATTCAAAAGTAAAACCAAATAAAACCGTAATCGCGCACCGTGGTGCCAGTGGCTATTTACCAGAACACAGCATGGCTTCAAAAGCGATGGCCTACGCAATGAAGGTTGACTACATTGAACAAGATCTAGTGATGACAAAAGATGATCACTTAGTTGTATTGCACGATCATTACTTAGACCGTGTAACTAACGTAGCCGAAAAGTTCCCAAGCCGAAGCCGAAAAGACGGTCGATTTTATGCTTTAGACTTTACCTTAGCGGAAATTAAAACGCTTGATATGACAGAGGGGTTTTCTGTAAAAGAGGGAGTTATTGAGGCTAACTATCCAGACCGGTTTCCTATTTGGCGATCTAAGTTTAAAGTCCATACTTTCGCCGACGAAATTGAGTTAATACAGGGGCTAAATAAAAGTACAGGTCAAAATGTTGGTCTGTATCCTGAAATAAAGTCGCCCGCATTCCATTTACACAGCGGTAAAGACATAAGTAAAGCCGTGCTACTGGAACTCAAAAAGTACGGTTATATCAATCACGAAAGTAAGGTTTTTGTCCAAAGCTTTGATGCCAATGAGCTCAAAAGAATTAAGCAGGCGTTGATGCCTCAACTTGATATGAATCTCAAACTGGTGCAATTGATCGCAGCCACAAGTTGGAAAGAAACAGTGACGTATAAAGGTGGTGTTGCTGTGCCTTATAATTATGACTGGATGCTTCAACCTGAAAATATGGACAAAATTGCACAATATGCAGATGGGATTGGTCCATGGAAATCTATGTTAGTCACAGAAAATAAAAAGCTAAAAACAGTCAAGTCAAACGGTTTAGTAGAGGCAGCCCATAAAGCTGGACTTCTAGTTCATCCATATACATTCCGTGCAGACAAGGGCAAGGTACCTAGTTATGTTAAGGACTTTTCTGAATTGTTACGATTCTTTTATTTTGATATTGGTGTTGATGGCGTTTTCACTGATTTTCCAGATAAAGCGGTAGATGTTTTATCTAGCGAAAAGCAAAATTAAGTAGCTTAACTCGTCTAGCAACTAGCTCATGTCTTTGGTTATTAGCAGTGGCGGCTCATCACTATATTGGCTCTAGTGTATACAGGGTGCTGGCCTTCTGAGGTGGTTTTGAAGCCGTAACTTTTATAAAGCTCAATTGCAGCCGTTAGTTTAGTGTTAGAAACAAGATAAACTTGTTGAGCACCAATTTCAGTAAGTTTAGCCAAAGCATGTTCAATTAATGTTTTGCCGAACCCTTTGCCCTGACTACTTGGCGATACAGCCATTCGAGCTAACTCAAAAATGCCGTTTCCATTATTAAACAGAGCGCACACGCCTTTGACTTCGCCTTCGTCAATTAGGCTAAAAATATACCCGCCATTATCAATTACTTTTATTGGATTTGCTGCTAACTCACGATCAACCTCTTCAATTTCAAAATAGTAAGATATCCATTCTTCGTTTAAGCGAATAAAGTCTTCTAACAGCTCTTGTTGATTTTCTTTTATGACTACTGCTTTCAAAACTTAATTACTCCAGAGATACATATTTAACGGGAATTGATATAAAAGTTGCGTATACCAACAAAGCTACGAGCCAAAAAACTATTAATAAAAAACTATAAGCCAAAAAGCGATAAGCTTGAAGAATAAAAGAATAAAAGAATAAAAGAATAAAAGAATAAAAGAATAAAAGAATAAAAGAATAAAAGAATAAACTGATTAAATAAGTTTGTAGAGCGATGCTCGAATAGCGGGTTTTCTTGTTGAGTTTAATGAAATTTTGTTGCGGTATGTATTGATGTAAAGGGCGGCGTTAATTAGAGTACTAATAGTTTAACCCTATTAAATAACGGTTAGTCTCAGATAAATAGACTAATTAGTGATAATCATTTATATAAAATAAAACTATTACGTGCAAAAGAACATTGAACCATAAATAAAAACAATAATTTTTTTTGGAACAGGATTAAATATACCGATATGAAGTTACTAAACAAAACAATGCTGGTGTTAAGCATCACCAGTTTCAGTTCCGCTGCGACGGTTCTGACGCAAGCTGAGATTGACGCGCTAAATAAGTCTAATTCAAATGTAGCCCCAGCTTACACTTTGCTAGCTGCTGATAAAGATGAAGATGCTGATAAGCCAGACGAAGCAGAAAAAGCGGACAAAAAAGATAAAAAAGACAAGAAAAAAAGCAAGTTTAAAGACTATGCAGATATTGTTACTGATAAAGCGGTAACTTCAAAAGGTATCTTTACCACTCATCTTGTGGACAACAAAGTATACTTTGAAATCCCAGCTGTTGAGTTAGGTAGTGAGTTTGTTTGGCAAGTTAAAACGTCAGGCACACAGCCTGGAAAAGGGGTTATTAGTGCTGATATCGGTCGTCAATATGTGATTTTTGAACGCCATGGTGACGATATTTTGTTACGTAGCCGTAATTATTCAGTGGTATCTGACGATGGTTCTAGAGAATCGTTAGTCGTTAAAAAAGCGTCTATCGATGCGATTATTACCAAGCTTCCAATTGCAACTTTCTCAACTGACGACGCTAAGTCACCTGTTGTAGACATTACAAGCTTATATATGGGACAGCACAAAGAGCTTTTCCCTGCACCAAGAGCGCCAAGAAACCCGAAAGCGCCAAAAACACCAAGCTTCAAACTGAATAAAAAGAGCAGTTTGATTACTAAAGTTAAGGCGTTTGAAAAAAATATAGAAGCAACAGTATTAGCGCAATTTACTAGTGCAAAAGTAAACGAAACTAAAGAAATACGTCACTCTATTTTTGCGTTGCCAGACACGCCAATGAAACCTCGTTTTTATGATAAGCGAGTAGGTTACTTTACGGCGAACTATTCAGATTACAGCTCAGAGAAAAACAAGCTGGACTCCTTTAGCTACATAAAACGCTGGCGTTTAGAAAAGAAGAATCCAGAGTTAGAAGTTAGTGAACCAAAAGAACCTATCGTTTGGTACATAGACAGTGGAACGCCGCAGAAATATGTTGAAGCGGTTAGAGAAGGTATTGAGTTTTGGCAGTCTGCGTTTGAACAGGCTGGTTTCAAAAACGGTATTGTTGCAAAAATGGCACCTAGCATGGAAGAAAATCCAGACTGGGATCCAGAAGATGCTCGTTACTCAGTAATACGTTGGATCCCATCAGGCATTCCAAACGCACAAGGCCCGCATGTTGCTGACCCTCGCTCAGGCGAGATTATTGAAGCTGACGTGCGTATGTACCACAACGTAATCAAGTTACTGGAAGGTTGGTACTTTGCGCAAGCCGGTGCAACCGATCCAAGAGCTAAAAAGTTACCTTTACCAAACGAAGTTATGAGTGATTTAGTTCGTTTTGTTGTTGCTCATGAAGTTGGTCACTCAATAGGCCTACACCACAACTTTATTGGTAATAATTCATACACGATTGATCAGTTAAGAGATCCTGAATTTGTAAAAGAATTTGGTGTGTCAGCATCAATCATGGATTACGCTCGATTTAACTATGTAATACAACCAGAAGATGGTGTGTCGCCAATTGACTACGATCCAGGTCCGTATGACAAGTTTGCAATTGAGTGGGGTTACAAAGAATTTAAAGGTGACCTTACGCCAAAAGAAGAAACGGTTCTTTTAAGTAAAATTGCAGACCGTCAGTTAAATGATGACCGTCTACGTTGGGATGCATACTCTAAACCAAGCTACCTAGATCCACGTATTTTAACGGAAGCGATTGGTGATGATCCTGTTGAAGCAACAAGACTAGGGCAGAAGAACAAAAAGCGTATTATAGCTAACTTGGTCGACTCTACTAGCTTTGAACCAAACAAAGGTTATGACGAGTTAGACAACGCATACAAAACCGTGATTCAACAACACGCTAGAGAGCTTGGCCACGTTGCTAAAGCGGTTGGTGGTGTGATGTACCGCAATGAGTTAACTCAAGATCATAAAGAAAAACAAGTCTTTGAAATCTTCCCTAAGAAAAAGCAGGAACGTGCAGTTCAGTTTTTAATAGACAACGGCGTTAAGTTACCTGAGTTTTGGAATAACAAAGAGATTTTAAAACGCATTGGTCAGGATAAGTTTGAGAAATATGCAAACTCTATTATTAGACAAGCCGTAGGTAGCCCATTGGCTGCACACCGCCTAGACTCGCTAATAAAGTTACAAGCGGCTGGCGAAGATGTAATGGATCCGGTAAAAACGGTTAATAAATATGTTGATACTATTTTCGGTGACATCAAATCTCGTCGCCCTAAGTCAGATCAATATACAATTATGTTACAAGACTACTTTGTGACTAAATTGCTTAAAGACATTTCATCGACTAAATCATCTCCTACTCTTGTTGCAATGTTGAGAGGCATCGCCACTGAGTTAAAATCTAAGCTAAAATCAGCAGCGAAAAAGCACTACGGTAAGTTACAAGGATACCGTTATGCAGGTCTTGAAGCCAGATTAACAGAAGGTTTAGAGCCTAAGCTGACGGTGAAAAAATAAATCAAACCAAGCACAAATATGTTCTGGTTTTAGCCACAGACTAAGCCTAAATAAAGGCTAACATAAGTCTAGAAAGCTAAATTACTAAAAGAAACTTCGATAATTCGGGGTTTCTTTTTTTTTGGAAAAATTTTAATTACTTTATATGCAGGCACGATACTATGATCCAACTTTAATGGCCTTGTTATATCTTTCGTCATACCACAGCTACTGAGATGTTAGACATCGGTGCTGATTTGCGTCATGTTCAGGAAATGTAAGGTCACGCTGATATTTCAACAACGCAAATATACACTCATGTCTCTCGCTCTAAGTTGGCTGAGGTTTATGGTAAATCTCATTTATCAGCGTTGAGTGATGACAGCATCTTCTAGCTCAACCCTAAAGGGTAATGCACTTGCATTACCTTTTTTTATAATTTGAATTATTATGATACTCATCAATAAATAATCATAATTCACATCATTCTGTAAAATATAATTATATTTCATAACTCGTATTTGTCTTTCACGCAGTTGATTTAAATTTTCAGTCATAATATAGTTTTTAATCGTAATTCATGAGGTGGTGGTTTATATAATTATTTTTCATGGGTAAGAATCGTTTTTCATGATAAATCATTTTTAGGTGGGTAATATGGTATTAGCAAAACGTGCAAAGTTCTTTGATGAAGAAGTCTATCCAGAGCCTGAAGCTGAGCTGGTTGGATATGCTTGGCTTATCAATGAATTCCAACTAAGCGTTCCTGCCCCTAATGCTATATGCGCCATAGTGCCAGCTATAAACGCTAAACGAAGCAAAGGAAGATGGTTAATATGGGGAAGCCGTTATCAGCCAGAAGCGCATTGGTTTGCACAATTAACATTTGCGTTGAAATACGAAGGTGCTGATTTAGCAATTATGAAAAGCTTATTTGGCGCTTTAGCAATCGAAGATATTAGAACCTCAATTGAAAGTGAAATAACAGGTGCGTATAGCCGCAGAATTTGGTTTTTTTATGAATGGCTTACTACGCAAGTACTGCCTATTAAAGATGTTATTACAGGCAATTATGTTGACGCGCTAAACGAAAAACTACAATTTGGCAGCGGTAAAACAAAGGTTTCACGCCAACGAATAAATAACAATTTACCGGGTGTTAATGGGTTTTGTCCGTTAATTAGAAAAACAGAGAAACTTGTCCAGTATATTGGAGAGAACTTAGATGAAAAAGCGGCAAAAAATATAGGGGCTGTTCACAGTGACTTACTTGCAAGGGCTGCTGCTTTTTTATTGCTTTCAGACTCCAAGGCTTCATATTCCATTGAAGGAGAAGCGCCGCCTCATAGTCGTATAGAGCGATGGGGAAAAATTATCGGTCAAGCAGGCATGCAGCCATTAACCATAGAAGAGATAGAACGTTTACAAGAAGTAGTCATTCCTGATGGTCGATTTATCCTACCGGGAATTCGTTGTGTTGGCGGTTTTGTTGGTGAGCATGATCGTGTGACCAACATACCAATACCTGAACACATATCAGCCAAACCAGAAGATTTAGATGAGTTACTAGCTGCCTATCTAAATGCTTATGAACTAATGAAAAACTCAGGGTTTCACCCTGTTTTAGCCGCTGCAATCATTGCTTTTTCGTTTGTTATTATCCATCCATTAGAAGATGGTAATGGACGAATACATCGCTATTTAATTCATCACGTATTAGCTGAGAGTGGCTTCACGCCTAAAGGGGTTGTTTTTCCGGTATCAGCAATCATTCTAGAAAAAATTGAAGAATACAAAGCCGTGTTAGAGCAATTTACAAGTCCACGTTTGAAGTATGTTGAATGGCAACCAACGATAGATAACAATGTTCATGTTACAAATGAAACGGCAGATTTGTACCGATATGGAGATATGACGTGCCAAGTTGAATTCTTGTTTGAGTGCGTAAAAGAAACGGTAGACACTGTACTTCCTGAGGAAGTCCTTTACCTTGAAAGATACGATGAGATTTGGAACTATGTAAATAATCGGTTTGATATGCCTCAAAAAAGTTTAAGTTTACTGCTTAACTTTTTGCGTCAGAGCAATGGTAGGTTATCGACAAGGGCTACAACTAGAGAGTTCGCTGCACTAACTGAGACTGAGGTAACAGAAATAGAAAATAAATATCAAGAAGTGTTTTTACTTGATTAAGTGAAGCATATAGCCAAGGAAGTAAATCACTTTATTCCCATTTCAAAGAAAGTAATTTGGGTCACGTTTCTGATTGTTTTATATGCAGGCACGATACAATAATCCAGTTATGGGGCGGTTCTAAAGGTTCCTTTGACCTGTTTTAGGGAATTAGATGTTTTTAGTTCTAAAATACCTAATATTTATAAGCAAATAACACCACTATTTAAATCTGGTGCTACGCTTTATGTAGATCAATTTTTTAAGGTTTACGTAAATGGCGACAAAAAGCACTCTTGTTGGCTTGGCAGCAACTTCTCTTTTCCTTTCTAGCTCTGTTTTTGCTTCGAATTGGAGCTCAACAGAAATGCACCTTCAATACGGCGATCTTGACCAAGCGTTTGCAGCGCCAGGAACGTCGGAAAATACCACTATTATTACGCTTCAACACTCGAGTGGTTGGGATTATGGTGGTAACTTTTTTTTCGTTGACTACAGCAGCGTGAAAAGTAGCGACTCTTTATACCTTGAGTGGTACCCAACATTTAGTACTAACAGTTTGTTCGACATCAAATACGGCGGATTACTCTCCGATGTAAGTTTAGTAATGGGGATAAATGCAGCTCCTGAATCCGACATATTAAAGTACCTCCCTGGCGTTCAATTTTCTCTCAATCTAGATGGGTTTCAGTTTTTTAACGTGTTGTTAACGGGTTACATTGATGACAATGAAGGTATTGCCTATGGAGGCGCGCCCAAAGAAGACGATAGCTGGATGATTGATGTTGCGTGGCGATACCCAGTTTCGGCGGGCGATCAGCAGTTTTATATAGAAGGACACGCTGAATATATAGATGAGCGCCAAACTGAAATTCCAAATGTTGATTCTAATAGCTGGACATTAGTTCAGGTTCAAATGCGATGGGATTTAGGTAAAGCGTTGTCACAAAAGCCAGAGCAACTGTTTGTCGGAGTTGAGTACCAATATTGGAACAACAAGTTAGGAACTGACGTTGATGAAAGTGCAGTTCAGTTTTTAGGCGTTTGGCGTTTTTAAGCGCTTCTTAAATTGGAGAAAACATGAAATTAAAACGGCTGTTATTTTTTGTACTCATTGCTGCATTAGTTATCCCAGTGACTATTACTACTGGATTTTTTGCTGCATCAACACTTACTTTTTTATCTAACAAAGTAGAAGAAACTACATTACCAACTTCTTTACGAGAGGTTCGAAATGGGGTTGAACTCGATATTCAAAAAACGCTTTTGCCTTCTAAGTCATTAGCTAAGAATGAGTATATAAAGTCTTGGATTAAAGCTGGAGAACCAAGCTCCGAACTAACCGCTTTAACAAGTCACCTTAATACATTGAAGAGTGAATATGGTGCTATTAGCGCTTACTTTGTTTCGTCGAAAAGCAAAAATTATTACACCCAGGACGGGGTTGTGCGACAAGTAAATTCGTCAAGTGATCCTTGGTTTGATGCCTTTCTAGCAAGTAAAGCACCATATGAAATTAGTATTGATGTTGATAAGTCTTCAAACAAGGCTTCGGCGTTTATCAATTATGAAGTGATTGTAAATGGCAATAAAATGGGTTTGGCGGGGTTGGGGCTTTCGCTAGATGCGATGTCTCAACTTATTGCATCATATAAGGTGATTGAAACCGGTATTGTTTACCTTGTTGATAGAGAGGGAGTTATTCAGTTACACCCTGATCAGTCAATGAGAGGAAAAAAAGTAGCGATAGGTTCCATTCTTAACAAAGCCTCTGAAATTAGCCGCGACGGTGAAGACAAAACGATGCTTGCAATGGAATTAAAGTCACTTGATTGGTATTTAGTAACTGAAGTCCCCAGCGAAGAGTTATATGGCCCGATAAATCAAGCCATCATGACCAATATTATTATCGCATTGGTTATTATTTTGATTGGCGCGGTAGGCGTTAAGTTTTTATCAGACTTAATTTTCAAGCCTATCGATTCAATTACTGCGGCGGTAACTAATTTAAATAGTAAAGGTGGTGATTTAACTGCTCGACTACAAATTGAAGAAGACAATGAGATCGGCGACTTGGCCAAACAAGTTGATGAGTTCCTAGAGCAACTACATGTTATGTTTATTCAAGTTTCAGAAAGCGCAAATCAATTAAAAGCCATTGCGATTGATGTTTTTGAACAAATTGAACTGTCACAGTCTTACTCAACTCGTCAAAGTGACAGCACAACTTCAGTGGCTGCTGCGATTGAACAAATGGACTCAACGGTTAAGGAAATTTCCTTTAGTGCACAGGGGGCATCGGAAGTAGCAAATACAACGGAAAATAACGTATTAACCAGCACACAAAACCTAAACAAAGCCATGGAAAACATGGGCAAGTTAGACTCGGTAATGAGTAAGTCTGTCGGCTCGGTCAACCAACTGTCAGAAAGCATAGGTTCAATAACAAATATTCTGGATGAGATTCGTGGTATATCAGAGCAAACTAACTTGCTGGCACTGAATGCAGCAATAGAAGCGGCTAGAGCAGGCGAACAAGGTAGAGGTTTTGCAGTCGTTGCTGACGAAGTACGAAACTTAGCGCAACGCACAAACGAATCTACAGCGGAAATTAGTCAGTTAATGAGTGAGCTTATAATGCAAACATCAGAGACGGTAAACGATATCCAAGCTGGTAACCAAAGTGCAAAAGCAACGTCAGAGTTTTTACAGTCTTGCGTAGAAGGTTTAACAAACATATCAACCGAAGTTGGTAAGTTAACAGAAGTGAATACTCACGTTGCATCGGCCACTCGTGACCAATCAGCAGCAACAGGCGAGATAAGCATGAACATTACTGTGATTGCGGAAACGGCAGATGATACTTCCACTAGTATGCAGCGTAGTTATGACTTAGTTACTAAATTAGACGGTGAATCTAAAACGCTTAGCGGCATTATAGGCAAGTTTACTTTATAGACTTACCACTAAAAACATATTGAAACAAAATACATAAGCCCAGCTAACAGTTGGGCTTTTTTCTATAAACAATAATGTGTTACGTTAGGTTGTGTTCGCCTTACTAGGAATCAACCTCATTAAATCTAAAGCCGTTTACTTCACTATTGTATACAGCGTTCTGTGTTTAAGTTATCTGTTTTGTTTGAGCTTGGATGGCTATCCATTGCAATATCTTCATAAAGCCTTGCCTATTTTTATGCTAATTGGTTTTGTTTGGTTTTCACTAGCCGGTAAGTTCAGGTTGCTGTTGTTAGGCGCTTTAGCCTTCTCTGCCGCGGGTGACATTCTTTTAGCGCTTCCCATAAACAATAGCTTTGTATTTGGCTTGTCTGCATTTTTTGTTGCGCATGTGTTTTACCTATTTTTAATTTGCCATTATAAAAAGCCAACCTTTGCAGCAAACAAAATGACATTGTCGTTTGTAACGTATTTTATAGTGATGATGGCTTTTGTTTTGCCAAAAACTGACACTTTATTAATACCGGTTCTATTTTATATGTTGGTCATATTCGCAATGGCCATGAGCACTTTAGGCTTAAAAAACCAAAACCCTCTTATAACACTTGGAGCATTAACGTTTGTTGTGTCCGACAGCATTATAGCGACTAACAAGTTTGTGGTAACGGTTCCAGCAGAGGGTGTGAGCATAATGACAACCTATTACTTAGCGCAGGTTTTACTAGTAATGGGTTTTGTAAAAGGGCAAAAAAAAGCCCGCATATAGCGGGCAATATGGAGAGTATCACATTATTCTTCAGTTACTTCTAATTCATCGATAACGCGCTTCACGTCATCAGTATTTTTTGCAATGGCGATGGCTAAGTCATGCTCTGCATCGCTAGATACCATGCCGCTTAATTTAACGACGCCGTTTTCGGCTTCAATATCAATGTCTGTTGCTGAAACTTCAGACTCTAGTAAGTATTTTGTTTCTAATACCGTGGCGACTTTGGCATCCATCATGGTATTACCAAAACTGCTTTTGTCTTTGTTCATGACGGTGAGTTCATTTTCCACGCTATTTACGCCATCTAATGACTCGATGAGTTCTTCGGCTAGGTCTCGCTCAACTTCGCTGTCGACTTTACCCGTTAAAATCACCACACCTTTTTCTACGTCTGTATTAATGTCAAAGGAGTTTAGGTTTGTATTCATGAGTAAAACGGTTTCAGCTTTGCCGTCTATCCATGCATCTTTACTTTTGTCTTTCCAGTCGTTAGCTTCGGCTTGTGAAGAAAGGCCCAATACACTAATCACTGCTACTGCTGATAAAGTTTTAGTTAACTTATTCATAAACGTCTCCTTAATGATAATCATCTGCGTACCTAAATGCTTCGAGGGTACGCCTGCTTGTTCATTCTAGCTCCTGCCAACTTTGTGCCAGTTTATAAATTACTGAAAGTAAATGAATTTATTTGTTTTTGCTATTGGGGTACTGGATGCTGTATGAAACATTTACGTAGGAGGTTGTAAATCTTGCAGGCTAAAGCGAAATACCTACTCCCCACTATTTCCCACAATTTTCAGTGTCTTACTAAAAAGCCTTATTTTAAAGGTTCTTTACGGCAAAATCTTGCCGCTTATTAGCTTGACAATATGTTGAGTGGAAGCCTAAACTGTGTGTTAGTGGGAAATTGTGGGATATATTGGTACCCAGTCCCAAACATAACAGTGGAAATAACAACCACAAAATGGAGCGACAATGTTTCGCGGTGCAAATACCTTATCATTAGACAGTAAAGGACGATTATCGATACCAACTCGATATCGTGAGCTTTTGCTGTCTGAGTCTGAAGGTAAAATGGTTTGTACTGTAGATCTGCACCAGCCGTGTTTGTTGTTATACCCGTTAGTTGAGTGGGAAGAAATTGAATTTAAGTTACGTCAATTATCTTCTATGAATGCTCAAGAACGACGTGTTCAGCGTGTATTACTAGGTAATGCACATGAAGTTGATATGGATAAAGCAGGCCGCATTTTATTACCTGCCCAATTACGTCAACACGCCGAGTTGCAAAAATCGATTGTTTTAACCGGACAACTTAATAAGTTTGAAATGTGGTCGGAAGAACAGTGGCATGCCCAAATGGCAGAAGATATTGCAGCGGAGCTAGAAGGCGATTATGAAATGACAGATCGACTCAAAGAATTTTCGTTCTAAATATAAATCTAAGTAAATTAAACGGCAGCAATAATGACAGCACACGTATCGGTATTATTAGAAGAATCCATTAATGGCTTAAACATAAAGCCTGATGGGATTTATATCGATTGTACCTTTGGTAGAGGTGGACACTCATCTCACGTTTTAAGTCAACTAAATGAAAATGGCCGTTTAATAGCAATCGATCGTGATCCAACGGCAATAGAAGCTGCAAAGCGTTTTGCCGACAACCCAAGTTTTACCATTGAGCATACACCGTTTTCTGAACTTCTTGCTGTGGCACAAAAGCACGATGTTGTAGGCAAAGTAGACGGTATTCTAATGGACTTAGGAGTGTCATCGCCTCAGTTAGATGAAGCTGACCGAGGATTTAGCTTTATGAAGCCAGGTCCGTTAGACATGAGAATGGACTATAGCCGTGGTATTTCTGCGGCGGATTGGTTAGCCAAAGCCGAAGAAGAAGATATTGTTTTTGCGTTAAAAAATTATGGTGAAGAAAAGTTTGCGAAACGTGTAGCAAGAAAGATCCTTGCTGCGCGAGAAGAATCTCCGATTCTTACGACAACCGATTTAGCTAATTTAGTGGCTGCAACTGTACCAAAGAGTAAGGCTGAGAAGAAACACCCTGCTACTCGCACCTTCCAGGGAATAAGAATATATATAAATAGCGAGTTAGTGGAAATAGAGCGCGCGTTAGATGCGTCGTTAGAAGTCTTGAAGCCTACCGGTCGACTGTCAGTGATTAGCTTTCATTCTTTGGAAGATAGAATTGTTAAGCAATTCATCCGCAAGCAAAGCCAAGGCAAACAAGTGCCTAGAGGCTTGCCTGTGACCGAAGAAGAGTTAAATAAAGGTATAAAAATGAAACCGATTGGCAAAGCAATTAAGCCATCGGAACAAGAAATTGCTAGCAATAGCCGTGCGCGCAGCTCCGTCCTGAGAATAGCTGAAAGATTGTCGACATGAACATAACAATAAAAAATGTCGTTGATACTCAATTAGCTCGCTATATTCTCAGCGACTTAAGTAAGCATAAGCTTACAGTGGGGCTTCTGCTGCTCAATGTTGTCGCTGCTTTGGCAGTGGTGCATTGGGCACAGTTAAATAGACAAATGGTAATACAGCAAGACGTTTTGCTGCAGCAGCGTGATGACATAGATTTGCGTTGGCGCCATTTGTTATTAGAGCAACGAGCGTTGGCTGAACACAGCCGCGTTGAAAACATTGCTCGTGAACGTTTAGAAATGGATCGTCCAACATCAGAACAAGAGGTGGTAGTTACGTTGCCATGAAGGACTGGTTGAATAATAAGAATAAAAAAACAACAACCAAACGTAGCACCAAGAAAGGCGCTCAGGCTAAGTCTGGCCTAAAATCGAGCAAACAAACTAAACAAGCAAAGCAATTAACCAAGCCATCTGTTAACCGTTGGCGTTTTCAATTTGTTATTACCTGCTTGGTACTTGTCTTTAGTACCGTTATTGGCCGTGCGGCTTACTTACAAATTATCCAACCAGAAAAACTCATTCAAGAAGGCGACAAACGTACCGTTCGGGTAAAACAATCTTCAGTACAGCGTGGCATGATCACCGACAGAAATGGCGTTGAGCTAGCGGTTAGTGTCCCGGTTCAAACTATTTGGGCTGACCCAAAACGCGTTTTAGATTATCCAGATTTTGATACCGATATTCGCTGGAAAGCGCTAGCTAAAGTGCTTCAAATGGAAGAACACGAACTTTTAGCGCGTATCACAAACAATCAAGACAAACGCTTTATTTACTTAAAGCGTAAAACCAATCCAGTGGTTGCTGATTATGTTCAACAATTAAGAATTCCAGGTGTAAGGCTACGCGAAGAGTCAAAACGTTATTATCCAGCTGGCGAGATTGCCGCTCACGTTGTTGGCTTCACAAACATTGATGGCAAAGGAATAGAAGGTGTTGAGCTTCGCCACAATGACTGGATGGTTGGTACGCCGAGCAAACGCAAAGTCATAAAAGATGCTAAAGGCCGTGAAATAGAGGTACTTGAAGAGCAAAAGGGATCTGAGCCGCAAGATATTGCTCTCACAATAGATCAACGTATTCAAAGTGCGGTATATCAAGAATTGAAAAAAGCGGTGCAAACCTACGAAGCAGCGTCAGGCAGTGCAATTGTTGTTGATGTAGAAACCGCTGAAGTTTTAGCGATGGTAAATAGCCCGTCATTTAACCCGAATAATCGTATGAATGTCTCTATGCATCGCTTCAGAAACCGAGCAATTACCGACACATTTGAACCTGGTTCAACAATGAAACCTATTTCTGTGCTTAATGCGTTGGAATATGGCTCATATGGCACGTTAGATTTAGTCGATACTTCACCGGGTTACATGAGAATTGGCGGACGTCGTATTTCAGATCCTAGAAACAGAGGCATGTTAAGCCTAGCGGATGTGCTTAAGTATTCGTCTAATATGGGCTCTACAAAACTTGCACTATCAACACCTAAAGATTCATTTTTAGGTCTGTTTTATAAAATGGGTCTAGTAGATAGCAGTGGTGTGGACTTGGTAGGCGAAAGCACCGGTTTATTTAATGACAGAAGACGTTGGTCTGACTCTGAAATAGCCAGCTTGTCGTTTGGATATGGTATTTCTGTTACCGCCGCACAGTTAGCAAGAATGTATACCACTATTGGTGCCGGTGGCGTAAGTCGACCATTATCAATTGTGCAAACAGGCATAGAAAAGCCAGCAGAAAGGATTGTTGGTGAAGATGTTGCTTTTAATGTTTTGGGCATGATGGAAAGCGTTATTTCAGCTGATGGTTCAGGTAAAAATGCCATGGTGAAAGGCTATCGTGTTGCTGGTAAAACAGGCACAAGTCAAAAAGCAATGGCGGGTGGTTACGGTCATGATTACGTTAATACCTTTGCTGGTGTTGGTCCGGTATCAAACCCTAAGATAGCTGTTGTAGTGGTGCTCAACGATCCAAAAGGTGATTATTATTATGGCGGCGAAACCGCGGCCCCAACCTTTGGACGAATAATGCGACAAACGTTACGAATATTAAACGTTGCACCTGATGCCGTTGGTGATAAAAAAATTCAGTTAGCAGACATTAGGCGGAGACGCGATGATGTTAACTAAAGCAGAACAAATTATTCATGAGTTAAATGAACATTTACTCAGGAATATTAAACAAAACCAAACACCTAACAAAGCATCGCATGAGTCGATGCTTTCTCGTCGTTTAGTACAGGACAGTCGACAAGTTACCAAAGGCGATATTTTTGTTGCGTTATTTGGCCACGACTTAAATGGTGCTGACTTTATAAAAAGCGCGATAGACAAAGGTGCAGATGCGGTATTAATTGATGCAGAGTGTCATTTACCAGACGACTTTGCGCCACATGCTGACGTATTTATCAAAACCGTACAAAATCTTCGAGATGAATTAGCGGCGCTTTGTCAGCATTTTTATTTTGCTCAAAGTGACGTGTTACCCGTTATTGGAATTACCGGTACAAACGGAAAAACGTCCATTAGCCATTTGTTAGCACAAATAGCCGACATGGATAGCACCAAATTAAAGACACAAAACGGTTGCGCAGTCATTGGCACAATGGGTACTGGACATATAGATAATCTAGTACCGTCAAACAATACGACACCAGGCATAACAGACGTTTACAAATTGTTATCTACATTTTCAGAGTCCAACTTTAAAGCGGCAGCAATGGAAGTTTCGTCCCATGCTCTAGCTCAAGGGCGAGTAGCAGGGCTAACTTTTGATATTGCAGTCTTTACCAACTTAACTCATGAGCATTTAGACTATCACGGTACGATGGAGCAATACTTCGCTGAAAAAGCTAAGTTGTTTATTGATTACCAACCTCGAGTAGCTGTGATTAATGTTGATGATAGTTATGGTGAAAAGTTAGGACATTTAGTAACAGAACCAACCAGGCTAGTTGCTTATGGTCAGTCCGAAAGTGTGGCCGCTTATAGCGAATATGTTTGGGTTAAAACGGTTGAATGCCAGTCGTATGGTTTGCATTTGGAAATTGAATGGCAATTGTCGGGTTCCAAAGAGACAACATCTTTAGATTTACCTTTGTATGGTGAGTTTAATGCCATGAACATCGCCGCTGTTTTTGCGACTTCTTTATTGTCAGGTTGGGCGTTTGATAGCAGTGCTTATGCAAAGCTAAAGCCTGTGCCGGGGCGTTTAGAGCTTTTTGTTGAGCCTAATCAACCTATCGCAATTGTTGATTACGCGCATACACCTGATGCATTAAAAGCGTCACTTAGAGCGGTAAAAGAGCACTTGTCGGGTGAACTGACGTTAGTGTTTGGTTGTGGCGGCGATAGAGACACAAGTAAAAGACCTTTAATGGCGGAAGTAGCAGAGCGCTATGCCGACCATATTATTGTGACTAACGACAATCCTAGAACTGAAGATCAGGAAACAATTGTTCAAGGTATTATGGCGGGCTTTAAGAATCCTCAAAATGTCAGTATTGAATATGATCGTAAACTCGCCATTGAGTTAGCGGTATCTAGAGCCAATCAGGAAGATGCAATTTTAATAGCAGGGAAAGGACATGAAGATTATCAAATTATTGGTGATCAAAAGATAGATTATGACGAACGTGCGTTTACCGCAGGTTTTATGGCTAGGCGCGCAAGTGCAAGCCAATTGAAAGGGTAGAATATGATTAAGGCAGACTTACAATGGTTAACAACAGTGCTTGGTGTTTCACCAACGGGCACTGACAGTGTTGATTTAACCACTGCCATTGGAGAAATTTCCACAGATAGCAGAGCAATAAAGCCAGGCCAGATTTTTTTAGCGTTAAAAGGCCCAAACTTCGACGGCACTAAATTTGTTGCTCAAGTAAAAGACAAAGGGGCGGTTGCCGTTATTGTCGAAAGTCCAGTAGACACTGACATCGTTCAGTTTGTGGTAGAAGATTCGCTAATTGCGCTGGGACAGCTTGGTGCGGCGGTAGCACGTGAAGTGAACCCTAAGATTATCGCCATGACAGGCAGTGTGGGTAAAACGTCAGTTAAAGAAATGTGCGCGGCAATTATGTCATTAAAAGGTTCAGTGTTAGCCACTAATGGTAACTTTAACAACCAAATTGGTGTGCCATTAACGTTATTGCGCTTAGAGCCACAGCATGAGTTTGCCATTGTAGAGTTAGGTGCTAACCATATTGGTGAAATAGCTTATACCACCAACCTAACCAAGCCTAACGTAGCGATCTTAAACAACGTAGCTGAAGCGCATTTAGAAGGGTTTGGCGACATATTTGGTGTGGTACAAGCCAAAGGCGAAATCTTTAATGGCTTAACTGAAAATGGTTTGGCGATTGTCAATGGTGACTCAGAGCATAAAGACTATTGGCTTAATAAATTATCAGCGCAGTTTGAAAAAGTGCCAGGTAGAGTGGTTGAGTTTGGCCTAAATGCTGAAGTACAACAGCAAGATAATGGCATCACAGCCACTAACATTAAGTTGGACAAAACTGGTTGCGCGTCATTTACACTTCAATATCAAGGCAACAGCATCAGTATTGACCTTACACTTCCGGGTGAGCACAACGTGAAAAACGCATTGGCTGCATCGGCTGCCTGCATTGAATTAGGTGCAACGTTAGAAGATATCAAATTAGGTTTGGCTCAAATGGCTGCCGTTCAAGGGCGTGTAAACTTAAAACCTGTTTCTGACCAAGTACTACTAATCGATGATTCATACAATGCGAATGTTCAGTCCGTAAAAGCGGCCATTGATCTGCTAGCAAGTTATAAAGGCAAACAAGTTTTAGTTTTAGGTGACATGGCTGAGCTAGGCCATGAGTCAACTAAATTGCATGCAGAAGTTGGCGAATATGCGCTAAATAAAGGTATCCATCAGCTATATTCTTTTGGTGTATTAAGTCAGAGCTCATCGGATGTTCTTAAATCAAAAGGCATTCACTTTTCATCAAAACAAGCATTAACAGACACAATAAATAGTTACATAGAACAGCAGTTAACAGAACAACCGAATGGCAATATCACTGTACTGGTGAAAGGCTCACGTAGTGCCAAAATGGAACTCGTGGTTGAGCAAGTTATTGCAGATAACCAGCAGAATAGGATTTAAGGTAGGTACATTATGTTAGTTTGGTTGGCAGAATATTTAACACAATTTCATTCGGGCTTTAATGTCTTTTCTTACCTCACTTTTAGAGCGATTTTGAGCGTATTAACGGCAATGGGTTTGTCTTTATACTTTGGCCCTAAGTTAATTCGTCGATTGCAAAAAATGCAAATTGGCCAAACCGTTCGTGATGACGGTCCGGAAAGCCATTTTAGTAAAGCAGGTACGCCTACGATGGGCGGCTTGTTAATTTTGGCAAGCATTGTTGTTAGCACATTACTTTGGGCTGACTTAGACAATAAGTATGTTTGGGTTGTACTTGTTGTTGTGGTTGGTTACGGCATTGTTGGTTTTGTTGATGATTACCGAAAGGTGATTCGTAAAGACAGCAAGGGCTTGATCGCGCGTTGGAAGTATTTTTGGCAGTCAATTATTGCCATTGGTGTAGCAGTTTACTTGTATGCAACTGCGCAAAGCCCTGAAGAAACTGCACTGCTAGTGCCATTTTTCAAAGATATTATGCCGCAGTTAGGCATGATGTATTTATTAGTGGTGTACTTCACCTTAGTGGGAACAAGTAATGCCGTTAACTTAACTGACGGTCTTGATGGTTTAGCTATTGTACCAACGGTAATGGTAGCAGGTGCTTTGGCCTTGTTTGCCTACGTAACAAGTAACGTTAACTTCTCTGAATATTTACACATTCCTTATATACCTTTAGCCGATGAATTAACGGTGGTTTGTACGGCCATTGTTGGTGCTGGACTCGGTTTCCTATGGTTTAACACTTACCCAGCACAAGTATTTATGGGCGATGTTGGCTCTTTAGCATTAGGTGGCGCATTAGGCATTATTGCTGTGTTGGTTCGCCAAGAGTTAGTGCTGGTTATCATGGGCGGCGTATTTGTAATGGAAACGCTTTCGGTGATTTTGCAGGTAGGCTCATACAAATTAAGAGGCGAACGTGTGTTTAAAATGGCGCCTATTCATCACCATTACGAGTTGAGCGGTTGGCCAGAGCCTCGCGTTATTGTTCGATTTTGGATTATTTCTTTAGTGCTTGTTTTAGTTGGCATCGCCACGCTTAAACTTCGCTAATAAATTAGGAACGTCATGTACCAGCAAGCAGAGATATTACAACAGTTAAAAGCAAGCAAGGTTGCCTTATTTGGCCTTGGGCTTACTGGTATGTCTATGTTTAGGTATTTACAAAAGCATGACATTAAACCTGATGTATTTGACGGTAAGTTTGAAGCCGCAAGTAGCGCAAAAAACTCTGAGTTATTTGATGGGCTAAACACCCAATTTGGCAATATTACTGACACGCAATTTAATGGATACGAGTATTTGTTAATAAGCCCGGGTATTAGCTTAACAACGCCAGCCATTAGTAATGCCATCAAGAATGGCGTGCAAGTATTTTGTGATGTTGAACTGTTTGCTCGAGTAAATGTTAAGCCTGTGTTAGCGGTGACAGGGTCGAATGGTAAATCTACCGTTGTAGCTTGGCTTACTGATTTTTTGAATAGAGTCGGTAAAAAAGCGGTGGTATGCGGTAACTTTGGTGTGCCGGTTTTAGATGTTATTGACCAAGCGGTTGATGTTTTTGTTATTGAGCTTTCAAGTTTTCAGTTGGATACAACGGAAAGCCTTAAGTGCGAAGCCGCTACGGTACTGAACGTATCGCCAGATCATTTGGACAGATATGAGAGTTTTGAAGATTACGCGGCCAGTAAACGTAAAATTTATAAGCACGCTAAACTTGAAATTTACAACGCCAATGATGAGCTAACTTGGAATCAATCTGAACATGCTCAATCCTTTGGTTTAGAGAAAGCTGATTGGCAATACGTCCCTGACACACAGACTCTTTGTCAGAACGGGCAAGTTATTGCAGACTTTTCTACCTTTGCTTTAGCTGGGCATCATAACGGGCTAAATGCAGTATCTGTTTTGGCTTTAGCAAGCGCTGTAGGTATAGATGCTAAAAGTAACATAGACTCTTTGTCAGTATTTTCGGGCTTAACGCATCGTTGTCAGTTTGTTGTTGAGTTGAATAACGTTAAATTTATTGATGACTCTAAAGCTACAAATATTGCGTCATGTCA
Source organism: Psychrosphaera haliotis (assembly GCF_009728465.1). Classification (GTDB taxonomy): domain Bacteria; phylum Pseudomonadota; class Gammaproteobacteria; order Enterobacterales; family Alteromonadaceae; genus Psychrosphaera; species Psychrosphaera haliotis. The sequence goes on along the minus strand of NZ_WOCD01000003.1, from coordinate 793,203 downwards.
GGCTGCCATTAACGGTCTAGCGGCAAATAAGAATGTAATATTAATTGCTGGTGGTGATGCCAAAGGTGCTGAGCTTAGTGAATTATCCCTCGACATTCAAAATTACGTAAAACACGTGGTGGCCTTAGGTAAAGACAAACAGCAGTTTGTTCAGTTTGTTGATGACTCGTCATTAACCTTAGTAGAATCAATGCCTGAAGCCGTTCAAAAGGCCTACGCACAATCAAAACCAGGGGATATTGTTTTGTTGTCACCGGCTTGTGCAAGTATCGACATGTTTAGTAATTATCAAGCAAGAGCGGCCGCATTTATTGATGCTATTCACCATTTATCAAGTGGTGATGGCCATGAATAAAATAGGATTTGGATTAGTTAATTTAGCCCGTCATAAAACCAAAGAAGAGCAGGTTTTAGAGCCTCAATTTTATGACCGTTTTTTACTATTGATGACATTGTGTTTAATGTGCTTTGGTTGGATTATGGTGACGTCAGCGTCTATGCCCGTTGCCGAAAAGCTTTATAACAATGAGTATTACATTTCTATCAAGCACGCTGTTTTTATTGCGATCTCATTGATTTCTATGACTGTGGTTTTCATGTTTAGGATGGAGTGGTGGCGCAAGTACAATATGCATTTGTTGTTAGTGGCTATTGTTCTGTTGATACTCGTTTTACTGGTTGGTAATACGGTGAATGGTAGTCGTCGATGGTTGCCTCTCGGTATTTTTAATCTGCAAGCGGCGGAAGTCGCAAAGTTATTTTTCTTCGCATTTTTAGCTGGTTACATGGTTAGGCAACATGAGCAGCTGCTTGAAAATTTTAAAGGCTTTTTGAAACCACTGGGTGTGTTTACTGTTTTAGCGGTACTACTTCTACAACAGCCTGATTTAGGTACTGTTATTGTTATGTTTGTAACAACCATGGCGTTGCTATTTTTAGCTGGAGCTAGAATCTGGCAGTTTATCGCACTTATAGGTTCAGGTTTGATGGCCGTAGTTAGCTTGATCTTATTAGAACCTTATCGTTTACGTCGGGTAACTTCATTTTTAGATCCTTGGGCTGACCCATTTGGCTCAGGCTATCAGTTAACACAGTCATTAATGGCTTATGGTCGAGGTGACTGGGCTGGTTTAGGATTAGGGAATTCAATTCAAAAACTTGATTACTTACCTGAGGCACACACTGACTTTATTGCCGCTGTTATTGCTGAAGAATTAGGTTTTGTTGGCCTGTCGATTCTTGTTGTTGTACTTGGTGTGTTAGTTCATAGAATTCTTCGTATCGGCTCAAAAGCCATGGAAAAAGAAGAGCACTACAACGGTTACTTTGCATATGCTATCGGCATTTGGGTCGCTTTTCAGGTATTTGTTAATATTGGTGCAAGCACCGGGCTGCTGCCAACAAAGGGTTTAACATTACCTTTTATTTCCTACGGCGGTAGTAGCCTCATATTATTTAGTATAGCCATGGCGGTTGTGCTTCGTATTGACTACGAACTGCGCCAAAAAGAAGACGTTGAATTAGAAGTTATATCAGAAGAAGGTGCCGATTATGAACACATCACCTAAAGCCTTAATTATGGCTGGCGGCACTGGTGGACATATATTCCCTGGTATCGCTTTGGCAAATGCACTTAAAGCTAAAGGCTGGCAAGTAAGCTGGATTGGTACGGCCGATAGAATGGAAGCCGATATTGTTCCTAAACATAATATTGATATTAACTTTATTGATGTTAAAGGTGTTCGCGGTAACGGTATAAAGCGACTCTTGTCTATGCCATTCATGCTGTTAAACGCTTTTTTGCAAGCAAGAAAAATATTGGCTGAGTTAAAACCAGATATTGTTGTGGGTTTTGGCGGTTACGCATCTGGTCCCGGTGGCATTGCAGCAAAGTCATTGGGCATACCATTGTTGCTTCATGAGCAAAATGCGGTCATGGGCATGACAAATCGTTATTTAAGTAAAATAGCGTTAAAAACACTATTAGCTTTTCCGTTGTCGAAACCTGTTTCTAATAGCGAAAAGTTTGAAGTAATTGGTAACCCAGTTCGAGACGAAATAAGTAGCCTAAATAAATTGCCTAAACGGTTGATTAACGCACAATCGGCGAAACATATTTTAGTGATTGGTGGTAGTCTAGGCGCTAGAGTTTTTAATCAAAAATTGCCTGGTTTGTTGGCGCATTTTATTGCTGATGAAGCGTCGATAAAAGTTCGACACCAAGCTGGTAAAAACAACACCGATGAGGTGAGCCGCGGATATCGAAATGCCGGTTTTGCGGAAGAGCAGTTAGTAATCTCAGATTTTATTGACGATATGAAAGATGCTTATGCTTGGGCTGACATTGTAATTTGTCGAGCTGGAGCTCTTACGGTTTCAGAAGTGGCTGCGTCGGGTAATGCGGCGATTTTCGTTCCATTGCCATATGCTGTGGATGATCATCAAACTGCAAACGCAAACTGGCTTGTTTCAGTTGATGCGGCAAGGTTAATTGATCAAAAAGAACTAGATACAGAAATGCCTGCGGTGCTGCGAGAATTATTACATGCGCCTACTTTGATATCAGAGATGCAGCAACGCGCAGGGCAAAATGCAAATTTAAGTACAACTGACCGCATGTTAAGTTTGTGCCAAGCTATTGGAAGAAAGTAAGTGAGTATTCAAGACAATATAGTTAACCCAGCGATGCGCCGCATGCAAACCTTACATTTTATTGGTATAGGTGGAGCAGGCATGGGTGGCATCGCCGAGGTTTTGCTTAACGAAGGTTATAAAGTTACTGGCTCTGACATAAATGAAAATGCAGTGGTGCAGCGACTCAAAGGTTTAGGCGCCACTATTACCATTGGCCATGTTAAAGAAAGTGTTGAAAATGCAAGTGTTGTTGTTGTCTCAAGTGCCATTGATGAAACGAATGTAGAGATTATCACCGCACGAGAAAAACGTATCCCGATTGTTCGCCGCGCTGAAATGTTAGCCGAGCTAATGCGATTCAGATTTGGTATCGCCATTGCCGGTACACACGGTAAAACAACAACGACAAGTCTTATTGCCAGCATTTTTGCCGAAGCACAGCTTGACCCAACATTTATTATTGGTGGCTTACTAAATAGTGCGGGTACTAACGCTAGGTTAGGCAAAAGCAGATATTTAATAGCTGAAGCCGACGAGAGCGATGCGTCGTTCCTGCATTTGCAGCCTCTTATATCGGTGGTAACAAATATCGAAGCAGACCATATGGAAACTTATGGTGGTGACTTTGAACAAATGAAGCGTACCTACGTTGATTTCCTTCATAACCTGCCTTTTTACGGTTTAGCAACAATGTGTGGTGACGATCCCGTAGTATTAAAACTAGCTAAAGACTTAGGTAGAAGAGTGGTTACCTATGGTTTTGAAGCGCATAACGACTATGTCATCAGTGACTTTGAGCAAAACGAAACTAGAACCACATTTACCGTTGTTCACAATGAAAAGTCATTAAAATTATCTTTAAACCTGCCTGGGCGACACAATGCATTAAATGCAACGGCAGCCGTTGCTGTTTCATATGAAGAAGGCATTGAAGACAAGTACATAATAAGTGCACTTGAAAAATTTGAAGGTATCGGCCGACGTTTCCAACAATATGGTGACTTTGAAACTGGCAAAGGTAACGTCAAATTGATGGATGATTATGGTCATCATCCAACTGAAGTTGCAGCCACGATAGATGCAGTAAGAGCTGCCTGGCCAGAAAAACGCATTGTTATGTGTTATCAGCCTCATCGTTACAGCCGTACTCGTGACTTATACGACGACTTTACACATGTTTTATCAAAGGTTGACTGCTTGTTATTGCTTGAAGTTTATTCTGCGGGCGAAAAGCCAATTGCCGGAGCGGATGGTCGTAGCTTAGCCCAGTCTATAAGACAGCGAAACGTGATAGATCCAATTTTTGTGGCTAAGCCAGAACAGTTGCCTAGTCAGTTAGCGCACGTTATCCAAGATGGTGATGTCGTTATTACTCAAGGCGCTGGTAATATTAACTCGGTGATTAAAACGTTAATTGAATGCGACATGAAAGTAGAGAACCTTCTGAAGGTAACCGAACTATGAAGTCAGTAGACGTAGCCAAGTTTGGAAAAGTAGCGGTTATGTTCGGTGGTACATCTGCAGAGCGTGAAGTCTCTATGAATTCGGGTAAAGCGGTATTAGCAGCACTTGAAGAAGTTGGTGTTGATGCACATGGTTTTGACCCAAAATTTGACTATCTTGACGACTTAATAAATAAAGACTTTGACCGTGTATTTATTGTTCTTCACGGTCGCGGTGGGGAAGATGGAAGTTTACAAGGTGCATTAAAGTTAATGGGCTTGCCGTTTACCGGCTCTGGACCTCAAGGGTCAGCTTTTGCAATGGACAAGGTTAGAAGTAAATATTTGTTTAAAGGTGCTGACTTACCGTCAGCTCCATTTGCGGTTGTTAAGAAAGGTAAGCATTTTGACAGTAAAGCAATTTTAGACAGTTTGTCTGGAAGAGTGATGGTTAAGCCAGCTAATGAAGGTTCAAGTATTGGAATGTCTCAAGCGAGTACGCCAGAAGAATTGAACAAAGCGATTGAAACCGCCTTTAAATTTGATAACGAAGTATTGGTAGAGCAATGGGTAGTTGGCCGAGAGATTACCGCTACTATCGTTGACGGACAAGCTATGCCGTTAATAGAAATGCGTACGCCAAATGAGTTTTATGACTACGAAGCGAAGTATAAAAGTACAAACACGGAATATTTATGCCCAGCACCGCTGAATGGCGAATTAACGGCTCGTATTCAAGAGCTGGCCGTCGAAGCATTTGAACTAGTAGGTGCAACCTGTTGGGGAAGAGTGGATTTTTTACTGGATGAGAATGAACAACCGTACCTTTTAGAAATAAATACAGTACCAGGAATGACAACATCATCGCTTGTCCCTAAGTCTGCAGCGCAACATGGCATGTCATTTAATGACTTAGTTATGACTATTTTGTCGCAAACTTTAGCGCCTGAAATTGCTGTAAAAGAGACGGGAATCTAGTGGTGAAAACAAAGTCCGTTAGAAAGTGGCAAAAATCGAGCTTTTTAGTTGGATTTGTTTTCTTTTTAACGGTTATTTTATTGTTTGTATGGGGTTATAATAGCCTGTTCAAATGGGCACAGAACAAAAATGACGTACCTATTAATGAAGTCGTGATTCACGGGCAGTTATCGTATATAAACCGTGATGAATTAGAGAATAAAATTACGCAGCAGTTAGACGGTAGTTTTTTTACCCTGGATGTTGCGAAGTTGCAGTACAAGCTTGAAGAAAACCCATGGGTTTACGGTGTGTCGATTCGTAAAGAATGGCCAAGGAAAATCCACGTTTTTGTGGTTGAGCAAGATGTATATGCAGTTTGGAACAATGACCTTCTGTTAAATAAGTTTGGTGATGTATTTTATGCCGATGGCGTTGAAGTACCAAAGAGCTTGCCAAGACTATATGGCCCAGAAGGCAATGAAAAAGATGTATTAAAAGGTTATGTGCAAATGCAACATTTATTGGATTTGCACCAGTTTAAAATAAGTGAACTAGTACTGTCAGAGCGATATGCATGGCAGATCTGGTTAGAGCGAAGTATCCATCTAAACTTGGGACGCTCTGAAAAGATGAAACGGGTACAACGATTTGTTGATTTGTACCCTCTTTTGTCTGACTATAGCGGTAAGGAAATCGCTCGTGTGGATTTACGCTACGACATAGGCTTGGCCGTGTCTTGGCGGGATAACAATAATAACGAAAGCTAAGTGCGATAAGCGGATAATATGAGTTCAAGTGCGAAAGCCAATGACAGAAATTTAATAGTAGGCCTTGATGTCGGTACTTCAAAGGTATCTGCTGTGGTTGGTGAAATAACGCCAGACCAACAAATTAGTATTGTTGGGGTTGGTCACCATGTAAGCCATGGTATGGACAAAGGCGGTGTGAACGACTTAAACCTCGTTATCGGCTCTGTTCAAAACGCAATTAATGAAGCTGAGCTAATGGCAGACTGTAGAATATCTTCAGTTTACTTAGCAATCAGCGGTAAGCACATTTCGTGTCAAAACGAGAGTGGTATGGTGCCAATTCATGACTCTGAAGTAACCGCTGAAGATGTTGAAAATGTAATACATGCTGCTAAAGCTGTACCAATGGCAGCTGAACGCAAAATGTTGCACGTTATGCCACAAGAGTTTTCGGTTGATATGCAAGAGGGCATTAAAAGCCCAATTGGCATGTCTGGCGTACGTATGGAAGCTAAAGTTCATATTGTGACTTGTTCAAATGATATGGCCAAAAACATTGTTAAGTGTGTAGAACGCTGCGAATTGAAAGAAGATCAATTGATTTTTAGTGCGTTAGCCTCAAGTTATGCAGTATTAACAGAAGATGAAAAAGAGTTAGGTGTTTGTGTTGTTGATATGGGTGGCGGTACACTAGATATCGCTATTTATGCAAATGGTGCAATTCGCCATTCAGCAGTGTTACCTGTTGCTGGTAACCAAGTAACAAATGATATCGCTAAGATTTTCCGCACGCCAATAGGACATGCAGAAGATATAAAAGTGAAGTATGGAGTGGCTTATAAAAACCTAGCCAGTTCAGAAGACAATATTGAAGTACCTAGTGTTGGAGGTCGACCTGCAAGAATTATGTCGCGCCACACATTAGCCGAGGTTATAGAGCCTCGTTATCAAGAAATATACGAATTGATTTTGGATGAGATTCGAAAATCTGGTTTAGAAGAGCAAATTGCTGCAGGCATAGTTTTAACAGGTGGTACGGCCAAAATGACCGGTGCTGTTGACTACGCAGAGCAAATTTTTCAAATGCCAGTTCGAATTGGAACGCCAATTGGCGTCAAAGGACTAACTGAGTACGTGCAAGACCCAAGCTATGCTACGGCGGTTGGTTTGTTGTTATATGGAATGGAAAAGCAACAAACAAACGAGGACGAAAAACCGCAAGATTGGTGGCAGCGGATTGCAAGTTGGTTCAAAGGCGAATTTTAAGAATTTAAAGACGGAGAGAATGACAATGTATGAGTTAATGGATAATCATAACGAAGAAGCAGTCATCAAAGTATTTGGTGTTGGCGGTGGTGGCGGTAACGCAGTTGACCACATGGTTAAAGAGTCTATTGAAGGTGTTGACTTTATTGCTGCGAATACAGATGCGCAAGCATTACGTAATTCAGCTGCAGGTACAACATTACAAATTGGTACTGAAGTAACAAAAGGCTTAGGTGCTGGCGCGAACCCAGAAGTAGGGCGACAGTCTGCTTTGGAAGATCGCGAAAATATTGCTGCGGCAATGCAAGGTGCCGATATGGTATTTATTGCAGCGGGCATGGGTGGTGGTACAGGTACAGGTGCCGCTCCAGTGGTTGCTGAAGTTGCTAAAGATTTAGGTATTTTAACCGTAGCAGTGGTTACTAAGCCTTTTGCCTTTGAAGGTAAAAAGCGTTTAGCTTTTGCGGATCACGGTATTCAAGACTTGTCTCGTAGTGTTGATTCACTAATTACTATTCCGAATGACAAGCTGTTAAAAGTATTAGGTCCTAAAACTAGTTTATTAGACGCCTTTAAAGAAGCAAACAACGTACTATTAGGTGCGGTTCAGGGTATTGCTGAGCTAATAACTCGTCCAGGATTGATCAATGTTGACTTCGCCGACGTAAAAACAGTGATGTCTGAAATGGGCACGGCTATGATGGGTACAGGTACTGCATCTGGTCCTGATAGAGCGCAAGAAGCTGCAGAAGCGGCTATTGCCTCGCCATTACTTGAAGATATTGACCTTGCTGGTGCCAAAGGTATCTTAGTTAATATCACGGCCGGTATGGATATCAGCATTGAAGAATTTGAAACAGTTGGTAACACAGTAAAAGCATTTGCATCTGAAAATGCAACGGTTGTTGTTGGTGCTGTAATTGACATGGACATGGCTGAAGAGTTGCGTGTTACTGTAGTAGCAACTGGCATCGGCGGTGACAAGCGTGCTGATATTTCATTGGTACAACAGCCACAAATGACGCATGCAGTAGGTAATACTCAGACGGTTACAGCTAGTAAGCCAGCAGCGCAGGCAATGCCTGAGCAAAAAGCATTATTAGAGCCAGAAGAGAAAAAAGACGAAGCAGAAAGCATCTTTGACATTCCTGCTTTTCTTAGAAAACAAGCTGATTAAAAAGTGTACTATTGATCTGAGGTCTGATCTGTCGTATAATGTGCGCCGCTTTTTAGATTAGGTATTAGATAAGAGGTTTATCACGTAAATATGATTAAACAACGTACAATAAAATCACCTGTTACATCAACAGGGATTGGATTACATAAAGGTGAGAAGGTTACATTAACTCTCCGTCCTGCTGCCGAAAATACAGGTATTGTATTTCTGCGCACCGACCTTACGCCTGTAGCTGAGTTTAAGTCGTCTCCTGAATTGGTTGGCGATACTCAAATGTGTACGTGTTTAATTAATGATGCGGGCCAACGCTTGTCTACCACTGAGCATTTAATGGCGGCGATCGCTAGTTTAGCAATTGATAACTTAATTGTTGAAGTAGACGCAGCTGAGATCCCAATTATGGATGGTAGTTCATTACCATTTATATACTTGATGCAACAAGCAGAAGTGATTGAGCAAAACAGCTTACGTCGTTACATTAAAGTGACTAAACCTGTTCGTGTTGACTTAGGCGATAAATGGGCTGAGTTACGTCCATATGATGGTTTTAAAGTTGATTTCAGAATTGAGTTTGATCACCCTGCAATCACACAGTCTAAGCAACGAATTCAGTTAGACATTACGGCTGAGTCGTTTCTAAAGCAAATTAGTCGTGCCCGTACTTTTGGCTTTATGCGAGATATTGAATACCTACGTAACAATAATCTAGCACTAGGCGGAAACATGGATAACGCAATTGTTTTAGATGAATACAGAGTATTAAACCCAGACGGTCTTCGTTATGAAGATGAGTTTGTGAAGCACAAAATTCTTGATGCTGTTGGTGATTTATATATGACAGGTACTCCGCTGTTAGCTGAGTTTGTTGCATTCAAATCTGGCCATGACTTAAACAACAAAGTATTGGTTGAGTTAATGAAGCAGCAAGATTGTTGGGAATACGTAACTTTTGGCGAAGAAGCACCAGAAGGCGTGACCGCAGCGATTCCACAAATGGCGTAAAACGCTTTGTGATTAAAAATTCAAATTAGAACGCAGCTTAGTCTGCGTTTTTTTATGCGTAAAGATTTCTTTCCCTTATTTCCCTCGAGCAATTGATAAAGCTTTTCTTGGAACCCATATCTTTTGGTATATTGATGCCCAACATATATAGGCGTTTTGAGCCTTAATAAACTAATAACAATATTAAAGAATTGTAAGAATATAGGGGAAGGTAATGGCTGACTTGTTTGATAACCCAATGGGGTTGAACGGTTTTGAATTTGTAGAATTCTGTGCACCTGAGAAGGGCATTTTAGAAACAATGTTTTCGTCAATGGGCTTTACTAAAGTTGCCCGTCACCGTTCTAAAGACGTTGAATTATGGCGTCAAGGCGACATCAACTTCATTACAAACTATGAAAAAGGCAGCCACGCAGATTATTATGCACAAGAGCATGGTCCTTCAGCGTGTGGTTTAGCGTTCCGTGTTAAAGACGCTCAATTTGCACATTCAGAAGCCGTACGTAAAGGTGCGCAACCAGTAGAAGTTGATACTGGTCACATGGAACTTCGTTTACCAGCAATCAAAGGTATTGGCGGTGCTAACTTATATCTTATCGACCGTTATAAAGATGGCGAAAGCATTTATGACATCGACTTTGTATGGCTAGAAGGTGTTGACCGTCGTCCAGAAGGTTGTGGTTTCCACACGTTAGATCACTTAACGCACAATGTTTACCGTGGTCGCATGGGTTACTGGGCTGACTATTACTCAAATCTATTTAACTTCCGCGAAATACGCTACTTTGATATTAAAGGTGAATACACAGGTTTGTTATCTAAAGCGATGACAGCGCCAGACGGTAAAATTCGTATTCCTCTAAACGAAGAAGCTGCCGGTGGTGGTGGTCAAATTGAAGAGTTCTTAATGCAGTACAACGGTGAAGGCATCCAACATATAGCCTTCTCTTGTGATGACTTATTAGCATGTTGGGATAAACTTAAAGCCTCAGGTGTTGAGTTCATGACTGCGCCTCCAGCAACATACTACGAAATGTTGGAAGAGCGTTTACCAGGTCATGGCGAGCCAGTTGATGAACTTAAAATGCGCGGTATTTTATTAGACGGTACTACTGAAGGTGGTCAACCTCGTCTATTGCTTCAAATTTTCTCTGCTCCAGCATTAGGGCCTGTTTTCTTTGAATTTATTCAACGTAAAGAAGATGACGGTTTTGGTGAAGGCAACTTTAAAGCACTATTTGAATCAATTGAACGTGACCAAGTTGCTCGTGGCGTTATTGGTGACGACAAATAAGTTCGTCGTAAATACTCTGTTTTGTAATCGTGGCTGTAGTTACAGTCACGCCTACATCAAAAAGGTAATATTATGAAAATCAATCGAATTCACCATGTTGCATATCGCTGTAAAGATGCAAAAGAAACAGTAGAGTTTTACCGTGATCTATTAGATATGGACTTTCAATTGGCCATTGCTGAAGACAAAGTCCCTTCTACCGGCGAACCAGATCCATATATGCATGTGTTTTTAGATGCAGGTCAAGGTAACGTATTAGCATTTTTCGAAATTCCAAATGCACCAGAAATGGGCCGTGATACAAACACTCCAGCTTGGGTACAGCACATTGCATTTGAAGTTGGCTCGATGGACGAATTAACTGAAGCAAAAGATCGTTTAGAAGCGGCTGGTGTTGACGTTTTAGGTCCAACTGACCATACCATCTTTAAGTCTATCTACTTCTTTGATCCAAACGGACACAGAATTGAGTTAGCAGCGAATACTGACAAGCCGGGTATGTTAAACGAATTAAAACGTGTTGCTCCAGATATGTTAGACGAGTGGGCACGAACTAAAAAAGCGCCAAACCATGCTGCATGGTTACACAGTGGCGAAGATTTCAAATCAGAATCGTAAGGAATAATTAATGAAATTAGCAAGTTTAAAGTCTGGTCGTGACGGTCAGCTAGTGGTTGTTAACTCAAGCCTAACAAAAATGATTTCAGCGACAGATGTTGCACCAACGATGCAAGCCGCTATCGATAATTGGTCTGATGCAGAGCCTAAGTTACAAGCGTTATTTTCAAAGCTAGAAAGTGGCGAAGTTGCTGGTGAAGATTTTAATCAAGCCGACTGTCACTCTCCATTACCGCGTGCATATCAATGGGCTGACGGTTCTGCGTATGTAAACCACGTAGAGCTTGTTCGTAAAGCGAGGAATGCAGAAATGCCAGCGAGTTTCTGGACCGACCCTCTAATGTACCAAGGTGGTTCAGACAGCTTTTTAGCGCCACAGTCTCCAATAGTAATGCCAACGACAGAAGGTTTTGGTGTTGATTTTGAAGCTGAAGTTGCAATTATCACTGATGATGTCCCTATGGGCGTAAGTGCAGAAGACGCGCTTAACCACATCAAACTAATCATGATTGTTAACGACGTTTCTTTACGTGGGCTTATCCCTAACGAACTAGGCAAAGGCTTTGGTTTCTTCCAATCTAAACCTTCTAGTGCCTTTGCTCCGGTTTGTGTAACACCTAAACAGTTAGGTGATGCATGGTCTGACGGTAAACTGTCGTTACCGCTTGTTTCTACTTTAAACAACGAAATGTTTGGTAAGCCAGAAGCCGGTGTTGATATGACATTTAACTTTGGCCAACTAGTAGCGCATGCTGCACGTACTCGTCCATTATGTGCGGGTACTGTAATTGGTTCAGGTACTGTGTCTAATAAACTAGATGGCGGCCCAGGAAAGCCAGTTGCTGAAGGTGGAGTAGGTTACAGCTGTTTAGCGGAAATCCGTATGATTGAAACAATTAATCATGGTGCACCTAAAACAGCGTTTATGCAGTTTGGTGATAATATCAAAATTGAAATGTTTGATAAGTCAGGCGAATCTATATTCGGTCAAATAAACCAAGACCTAGTAAAGCAAAGCTAATGCAGCAACGTATTTAAAATACGCTTTACATCAAATAAAAAAAGCCTTGTTTTTCAGCAAGGTTTTTTTGTTTCTAAGGCTTTTCCATAGGCGACAAACGAATTTAAATCTGCCATGATAAATTTATAAGGGTTTATAATTTAAGCAAGGACCAAAATGACAGTTTCCACTAGCGAGTTATTTGAGTTATTAAAAGCCAGTAATGACTTTAGTGAATTGTCTGCTGAGGTGCTATTGGAGCTTGCTAAATCTTTGCGTTTAGAGACGGTGCCAGGCGGCACAAAGTTTATTAAAGAAGGCTCCGACGCTGACTCATTATTTTTGTTGGTGAGTGGACGCTTACGGGTCAGCAGAACAATACATGATGGTAACAAACTCATGTATAACGAAGTATTACCTGGTGATTGTATTGGTGAAACCAGTATGATCTTAAGGCAAGCCAGAACCGCTGATATATCGGCAACTAGAGAATCAGTGGTTGCGATATTAGATTACCCGCAATATGAAGAGTTAGTAAAACAGTTTCCAGTAGAGCTCAATCGAGCATTTTCAAATGCAATATACCGCCATTTACGTCACGAGCGGCAAGTTGATAAACGACGTCGCGCCCAAAGTTTTTATATATTGCCTATTCACGATTCTATAGATGTAAATGCGTTTAGCGACAATTTATACATTGCTCTGTCTGAATATGGGAAATGCCAAGTACTCGATGGTCACTACTTTGAAGATGTAGAAAGTCATGGCCGAGAATTAGATCAAATAGAATCCATTAATGATTATATTGTTTTTAAAGGCGCCCCTACCTTTGATGATAAACAAAAAGCGAACTTTGAACATGCAGATCAATTGGTTCTAGTAGCGGACGGGTCGTTATCAACCGAGTTATCTCCAATTGAGAATAGTTTACTCGAACACCCTAACTTTTTGTTGATGCGACGTCACTTAGCTTTAGTTTTCCAGATAAAACTACCTTTTCAGCCGATCGCCTATTATGGAATAAAGAACGCGATGCAGAACGTGTTTATCCTGTTAAATACAGTCAATTAGGCGACTTTCAGCGGCTGTCACGTTTTCTATTAGAAAAAGCCGTCGGGCTAGTACTTGGTGGCGGTGGGGCAAGAGGTTTTGCACACTTAGGAGTTATCAAGGCCTTTGAAGAAGCGGGCATTCCCATTGATATTATTGGTGGTAACAGTATGGGGGCGTTAATAGGTGCAAGTTATGTTGCTGGGGTTCCCCGAGAACAAATCCATCTAGAGATATTAAAGCATGCAAAAGGCGGGATGAAGCTGACATTCCCAGTTGTTTCAATTATGTCTAATAGAAATTTATCTGGCGCATTTCAGGAAGCGTTAGGCGATATTAATATTGAGAATTTGTGGACACCTTTTTTTGCCGCAGCATGCAATCTTACTGACGCAGAAACGGCGGTACTTGATCATGGTCCTCTATGGAAAGCCGTACTTGCAAGCAACTCCCCTGCAGGGCTATTTCCGCCGGTGATAAGTGAAGGTAACTTATTGGTGGATGGTGCAATATTAGAGAACGTGCCAGTAAAAGCGATGCGTCAAAGACTGAGTACACCATTAGAGCGACGTCGAGGTAATGGTTTAGTCATTGCCATTGATGTGGATGTGCGAGGACGCTTTTCCGTAGACACAGAAACGCTTGAGTTAAATACATGGAAAAAAGTGAAGTCTCACTTCAGTCGCAAACAGGATACCTTGCCAGGTATTGTAGATATATTGATGCAAGTTGCTCATATTGGCGGTTTATCACAGCGTCAACAAACCAAACGTGGTGCCGACATATACCTAGAGCCTCCGCTATCTGAGTATAAAATTATGGACTATAAAAAAGCCGAGCAAATTATAGAAGTGGGCTACCAATTTACGTTGGAACACATAGCTGAATTAAAGGAACAGGCAGGGTTGTAGAATGACTTCAATACCATTATCTGTACCACAAAAGGAAATTTGGACTGAATGGTTAGCTTGGTCAGATCCGCAACACTTAAATATTGGCGGTTATGCGGAACTTAAAGGCGCAATTGATCAATCTTCGCTACAACAGTCTTTAGAGCTACTAGTTAGTGAGAATGAAGCACTAAGGTTAATACCAAATATTTCAGGCTATCAGCAACTATTGCAATCATATTTGCCAAAGTTTGAGTACGTGGATTTAACGAGCAACAGTAATCCAGAACAGGCTTGCATGGATTGGCAGCAAAAGTGGATGTCATGTGAGTTTGATTTACGTACTGATGCTCCGGTACGTTATGCTTTATTAAAAAAGGCAAAGGACGAATATTATTTAGTTATACAAGCAATGCATACGGCGATGGATGGTTGGAGTTTGTCAATTACTCCTCGAAAATGGGCCGATTGTTACCAACGAGTTTTAAGCAATAATGTTCAATTATCACCAAATAAAATTGATTACTTACAATTTGTAAAAGACTCAAACGAGTATCTAGAAGGGCGGATTTTTCAAAGTGACGAAGCCTATTGGAAAGAAAGCTTTTCGGCACTACCAGACCCATTGTTTTTTGAACGTTACGGGCAACCAAGCAATAAAACCGGCGAACTGGCAAAGGCCTATATTTCAAAACACCATATTCAATCTTATTTAGGTGACGCTATCTCTCGTTTTGCTAAGTTAAATCAGAGCACGCCTTTTCAGATCTATATTGCATTAATTGCTATCTACTTTTTGAAACACAGAACCTATCAGAGCTCACCATTGGCGTTCCAAATTTAAATAGAGGCGGCAAAAAATACAAAGATACGATAGGCATGTTTGTTTCTGTTTTACCTATTAGTATTAGTTACAGCAAAGAGATGAGTTTTGTAGATTTAGTGGAGCAAATTGCTCGACGTCTAAAAAAGTCTTACCGGCATGCTAAATACCCCTTGAGTGAACAAGCCAAAAGACTTGAAGTGGTTAAGAGTGGCAGGGATAGATTGTTTGATATTATTTTTTCATATGAAGAATTTGAATTTTCATGCCAATTTGGGGATGCAGTACTGTCGGAGACAAAACAGACTTTTAACCCGTTTAGCCGATATCCGCTAGCTATTTCACTCTGTAATTTTCTAGATGCTAAAGATATTGAAATGGTTATTGAAAGCGGTAGTAACTTCTTTTCTGCTGCAGAAAGTGATTGGTTTGGCGCTCGGCTAGTTAGTATTGCCGAACAGCTAATAATTGAGAACAAAACCGTTTCGCAACTAGAGTTATGTGCACCTGCTGAACTGGCATTAAAAGTAAAACAATACGAACGAGGCGTGACTAAACTCGACCACGAAACATTTGCGCAAAACATAATTAACACGTCCTTGGTTGTGCCAAAAAGTGTCGCCTTAACTTCAGATCAAATCGAAGTTAATTATCAACAATTAGTAATCGCGGCAGCCTTGTTAGCTGAAGAGCTTTTAAAAGCAGAGGTGAAAGCGGGAGACTCAGTAGTTCTTGGTTTAACTCGTGGGCCTGAAGTTGTGGTTGCTATGTTAGCGTGTAGCTTTATGGGCGCGGTATTTGTACCAATTGATTTAGACTGGCCTGACTCTCGAATTGCCAGCATTCAAAAACAAACAAATTGCACAGCGGTGTTTGTAAATAGTGAGAATGAGCGAAAATTTAACGGTCATCTGGTTGTTATTGAGCTGGCTGATCTTATAAAGCAGAGTTACCCGCTTGGTGATCTTGTTAAGTTTAATCAAATAAATTGTAAAACGGCATATACGCTGTTTACCTCAGGCACAACAGGGCAACCTAAAGGGGTATCAGTTGGCCATTTGGCATTAAAAAATCGCTTAAATTGGATAGTAGAAAACTGGGGCATCACCTCAAGTGATCGGTCACTGCAAGCAACACAAATTAATTTTGACCCTTCATTAATAGAAATGCTAGTGCCATTAATGGCAGGTGGAAGTGTTGCATTTCCTAAAGCAGGAAGGTTGCTACCAGAGTGGTTACCGTCGTTATTAGTAAAGTTTAATGCAACTATGATGGCTTTTGTGCCCTCAACCTTAGCCAGATTTATAGATGGTTTGATACCCAACCAAAGTTTACCGTTACGCGTGTGTTGCTGTGGTGGGGAGGTTCTTTCGTATGAAATTGCGCAACGTTTTGGTGAAGTAACGGGCGCTCAGTTATACAATGTATATGGACCCACAGAGGCAACTATTTTTTGTACTTCATGGCATGTGCATCCTCAAGCGGTTCAAAGCCGAAATATGCCTGTTGGCAAAGCGATAGCCAATACTCAAATAGTCATTTTAAATGAAAGAGATCAAGTTCAGCCATTTGGTGTTACTGGAGAGGTTTATATTGCTGGGGCTAGCTTAGCGAACGGTTACGTTGGCAATGATAAAGAAACAAATCAAAAATTCCGACACTTTGAGCCGCCTTTATTAGGCCATGCAACATTATATAAAACTGGTGACTTAGGTTGGCTTGACTGTGACGGTGTGCTTCATTTTTCTGGCCGAAGTGATAGGCAAATTAAACTTCGCGGTTATCGTATTGAACTTAATGAAATAGAAAATGCTATTTTATCTGTTCCAGGTGTGGTCCAGGCCGCTTGTAAGCTGGTAAAAGGAAATACATCTGAGAGTATTCATGCTTGGTATAGCACTAAGCAATCAATTGCATTAGAGACCGTTAGAAGTCAGCTTGCGCAGCTATTACCAGACTACATGTTGCCGCAAAGAATAATGATGATAGATAACATGCCTTTAACCGATAATGAAAAGATAGATTATAAAGAGCTACCTATTATTCATTCAGTGGAGGTGTTAAAGACCGCACGAGAGCCGATTGGCGACTTAGAAACAAAGATTCTTGAATTGTGGAAAAAAGCATTGGGAAATGACTCACTGCATGTAAATAGTCACTTTTTTGAAGCTGGAGCCGATTCATTGACTGCCGTTGTGGCGCTCAACGACATTGAAAATATAGTAAACAAAAAATTATCTTTGCACCAATTGGTGGCAAATCCCACCGTTGCCAGCTTAGTCGAGTGTATAAATGGCGAACTGAATAAACCAAATTTACTCGTTAGTTTAGGCGATACAACTCGCACTGCTAGTTTATATGTGGCCGCTTCAGGCAATGGTGATTTACTAAGATTTAAGTCACTGGCTAATTGTATGAATGGCGTATCCGATTTACATATGTTGCAACCACCGGGTTCAACAAAAAAAATATCGATTCAAGAGTTAGCGGCTCTTTACGCTGATAAGATTGCGAGTCGAGGAAGTAAGTCTATTTATTTAGCTGGTTTTTCGGTTGGTGGACTTGTAGCAGTTGAAACGGCTCGAAATTTACGCTTAAGAGGCATTGAAGTAAAAACGGTATTTATTGTTGATACGATATTGATGAAAATGCCGCTCGTAATAATCTGGTTATGGCAGGGGTTAGCCAGTGTGTTGGCTAAATTGCACGCGGCAAGACAAAGGACATCAGGCTCCAAAGTACTCAGCGCGATACAAGATAGAGGCTTGTTAATGCAAGTTTCAGCAATGCGAAATCACGTTTTGGCACCTTACGATGGTGATACTGTTCTCATCAAATCATCGGCCTATCGATGGATACATGGCGCTTTGCTTGGCGGTTGGAGAAAGGTCATGAATGGCAGGTTAAAGGAAGTAGAGATAGAAACGTCTCACAGTCATTTTTTTGAACCTGGAAAGGTAGATCAACTGGCCAATGTTTTGAAACGTGAAATAAATAAAAAAGACAGCGATTAGGCTGTCTTGTTTTTGAAGTTAATCGTTCGAACTTGTTTCAGGAGGGTGTATTTTTGCCTTAGAAACTTTATTGTCATCTACATCAATAATTTCGATTGGATAGCCTGAAATGTTAATACAAACGCCAATCTCAGGAATTTCTTCCATAAACTCTAGAATTAGACCGTTGATTGTTTTCGGTCCATCAATCGGAAGGTCCCAAGTCATTTCTTTATTGATTTCACGAATATTCGCGCTACCTTCAATGACAAAAGAGCCATCTTTTTGTTCTTCAACTTCGTCGCTGGTGTAAACCGCAATACCCGTTGTAAAGTCACCAACGATTTCTTCTAAAATATCTTCTAAAGTAAACAAACCCTGAATATCACCATATTCATCAACAACTAAACCAATACGTTCTTTGTTTTGTTGTAGCTTTTGCATCAAGGTAATAATTGAAGTGCCTTCAGGGGTGAAATAAATTTCACGTACCGCTCGTAACAAGTTGTTCTTAGTAAAGTCGTCTTTTGATAGTAAGCGTAGCGCGTCACGCACATGAATAAAGCCCACGGCATCGTCAATGTTGTCACGATACAATAATAATCGCGTATGCTGTGCGTTGGTAAGACCGCGTTGTAAGTCTTTCCAGTCATCATTGATATCTAGCGCATAAATCTCATTTCTAGGCACCATGATGTCTTCTACAGTTATATTTTCAATATCTAAAAGATTCACCAACATGTTTTGATGTTTGTCTTCTAAAAGACCGCCGGACTCATTAACTACAGTCCTTAACTCTTCACTACTTAAGCTGTGTTCCTGCCTATCTTTGGCGCTAATTCTAAGCATAATCAAAATGCCATTTGTGATGTAATTTACAATTAATACAAATGGGTAGAGTATTTTCATCAATATATTGAGAACCCAAGAGCTTGGGTAGGCAATTTTTTCTGGGTGTAACGCAGCTAAAGTTTTTGGCGTTACTTCGGCAAAAATTAAGATAATAAAAGTTAAAACGAAGGCTGCAACAGCAAGTCCAACGTCACCGTATAGTCGCTGGCCAATTTCGGCTGCAAGAAATGACGCGCCAATGTTCACTAAGTTATTACCAATTAGGATCAGGCCAATTAATTGATCTGGACGCTCCATCATTTTTGAAACGCGAATTGCTCCTTTGTGCCCTTCGTTTTGAAGGTGCTTCAAGCGATACTTGTTGAGTGCCATAAGGCCAGTTTCAGAACTTGAAAAATATGCAGAAACAAAGATAAGTGCCGCTAGTGCAATAAATAGCGTACTCGTTGATATGTCGTCCAAGCAGGTGTTTCCTATATAGTGTTACGTAAAATTTAGTATGAGTGATTTAGTTTAAAAGTATCTCTTTTACAAAGCGACTACCAAAATAAGCCAACGACAGTATAACAGCAGCAATTACGGTGGCAAATGCGCTATTTGTGCCGCGCCAGCCGTAAACTTTATGGCCTATGGTTAATATTAAAAATATACCCCAAGCAATAAGTGATAATGCGGTTTTATGTGCATATTCTTTGGATAACATGGTATCTAAAAACATAAAGCCTGTAAGCAAAGCGGCGGTAAGTAAAACAAGGCCCAATGCCATTAAATTAAAATGCTGTCGCTCAACAATGTTTAGCGGAGGTAAAAATGAGTTAAGTGACAAGGTTTTAGCTTTCAACTTTGAGTCGATGTAGTGAAATTGGATGGCGTATAAGGAAGCCATGACTAAAATACAATATGCACCTACTGATAACGCAATATGAACCACAAGTGCAATAGAAGATGCCGTAACTCCCCCAGTATATAAAGCTGAGCTTAGCGGAGTTGCTAGTAGTAGTAAGCTGAGTAATGCTGAAAATCCGGTAGTAACAATAATCATCATTGGATTTAGCTGTTTTATAGAACGAACCACAACGGCTAAGTTAATTAGTCCTGCAATTAATAAGGACATAGAGGCGAGTGACAAGTGGATTTGATTGTCTATATACAATGCTTGTCTAGCAATAACTAGTTGAATGGCAGTGGATAAAACTGAAACCAACAAAATCGCTTTAGCGTTCGTCGCACTTTTAGAGTAAATAGATTTGGCACACAACACTGAGCTCGCTAAAAAGCCAATAAAACAAGTTATTAGGCCTAACTCAATAAACGTCACTGTGGATTCCTTAAATATGTTCTTTTATTTGCAAACAAGAGACAGAAAAATAACATGAAAGTTAATCATAAACTATAAAAGAAATGCCAGTTAGGCACTTTGATGGGTGCTTAACTATATTTTAATCTTGCACCTGTATATAATCGCCCCAATAGTACATTTAAATATAGTAATAAATTCATTATTACTGAGTCATTATAAAGAGCAGCGATAATTCATGTTTAGTAATTTATCCGATCGTTTATCCGCTTCATTGAAAAAAATCAGTGGTCGCGGCCGTCTGACAGAAGACAATATTAAAGACACTCTGCGTGAAGTTCGTATGGCTTTATTAGAAGCCGACGTAGCCTTACCAGTAGTGAGAGAATTCGTTAAATCCGTAAAAGAAAGAGCGGTAGGTGAAGAAGTTGGTAAGAGCCTAACTCCAGGCCAAGTATTCGTTAAGATTGTTCAGGGTGAGCTTGAAAAAGCCATGGGCGAAAAAAACGAAGACTTAAATCTTGCTGCTCAACCTCCAGCGGTTGTAATGATGGCGGGTTTACAAGGTGCTGGTAAAACAACATCGGTAGGTAAGTTAGCTAAGTTCCTTAAAGAAAAGAAAAAGAAATCTGTATTGGTTGTGAGTGCTGACGTTTATCGCCCGGCTGCGATAAAACAGTTAGAAACGCTTGCAGCAGAAGTAGATGTAGAGTTTTTCCCAAGTACAGTTGAACAAAAGCCTATTGATATTGTTAATGGTGCGATTGCTCACGCGAAGAAAAAATTCTTTGATGTGTTACTGGTAGATACCGCTGGTCGTTTGGCCATTGATGAAGCCATGATGGGTGAAATTAAAGACCTGCATGCTGCTGTAAACCCAGTTGAAACTTTATTTGTTGTTGATGCAATGACAGGTCAAGATGCCGCAAACACAGCTAAGGCGTTTAATGAGGCGCTTCCTTTAACCGGTGTCATCCTTACTAAAGCTGATGGTGATGCAAGAGGTGGTGCTGCACTGTCGATACGTCATATTACCGGTAAACCAATTAAGTTTATTGGTATGGGTGAGAAGATTGATGCGTTAGACCCGTTCCATCCTGAGCGTATTGCTAGTCGTATTTTAGGCATGGGCGACGTACTGTCCCTTGTTGAGCAAATTGAATCTAAAATAGATAAAGACAAAGCTGAGAAAGTCGCTAAAAAAGTGATGAAAGGTCAAGGCTTTGACTTAGAAGACTTTAAAGACCAGCTAACGCAAATGCGCGGCATGGGTGGTATGTCTAGTTTAATGGACAAGATGCCAGGCATGGGAAATATTCCTGATGCCGTAAAAGGGCAAGTTAATGATAAGCAGTTTAATCAAATGGAAGCCATCATTAACTCTATGACTAAAAAAGAGCGAAAGCATCCTGAAGTCATTAAAGGTTCAAGAAAGCGTCGTATTGCTGCAGGTAGTGGAACGCAGGTACAAGACGTAAACCGTCTGTTGAAGCAATTTACTCAAATGCAAAAAATGATGAAAAAAATGAAAGGCGGCGGCTTAATGAAAATGATGCGCGGTATGGGTGGCGGAATGCCAAAAATGCCAGGTGGTTTTCCTAAGTTAAAATAAAACAAAACCTTTTATTAAACAAAAGTACTGCAAATTCAGCTTAAAATAGCGCACTTAAAGTAAAATTCTTTCCAACGGGTCATTATTCAATGGCCCGTTTTTGTTATTACCACTTGAAATTTTCCTCCAGATCCGTACAATTGCGCGACCTTTTTTAGGGTGTCTAAAAAGGGTGGTGAATTTTCACCTTAACCATTAGTAATAATTGAGGAAATTATGGTAACTATTCGTTTAGCTCGTGGTGGCGCGAAAAAACGTCCATTCTACTCAGTCGTTGTTGCAGATAGCCGCCGTTCACGTGACGGTCGTTTCATTGAGAAAATCGGCTTCTTCAACCCAATCGCGACTGGTCAAGAAGAAAAAGTTCGTATCGATTTAGATCGTATTGAACATTGGGTAGCTACAGGTGCACAACTTTCTGATCGTGTTGCAAAAATCGTTAAAGACGCTAAGAAAGCGGCTTAATTGATTACGCAATTAAGTGAAGGTAAATAAATGAGTCAGTTAAAACAATCAGACGAGTTCATACTAGTCGGTAAAATCGGTGCTTCATATGGCATCAAAGGCTGGTTCAAGATAAATGCCTACACTGAGGTTCCGGAAGGGATCTTTGATTATAGTCCTTGGCGCGTAAGCCTCAATGGACAGCAGCACCTAGTGAAGGTTGCCGATTGGCGCCGACACAACAAAGGCCTGATTGCTAAGTTTGATGGTGTAGATTCAATAAACGATGCTGAAGCTTGGCTTCATGCTGAAGTTTTTGTTGAAGCCCAACAACTTCCTGAGTTAGAAGAAGATGAGTTTTACTGGCGTGACCTTAAGGGCATGAAAGTAATAAACGATTCTGGCTATAACCTAGGTACAGTATCTGGCTTGATGGAAACGGGTTCAAATGACGTTTTAGTAGTCGATGCAAATGCTAAAGATGCATTCGGCAAAACTGAAAGGTTGATTCCGTATATTCAGGATGACGTGATCAAATCAGTCAACAAGGAAGAAAACACCATTACGGTGGACTGGGATCCAGGATTCTGACAAATATGAATTGTCAGTTGTGGTTAGGCGTTGTTTCGCTCTTTCCAGAAATGTTTGACGCGATTACGCAGCAAGGCGTGATTAGTCGAGCCATCAAAAACGGAACTATAGAGTTCAATGCGTGGAATCCTAGAGATTTTACACATGACCGACATAGAACAGTTGATGACAGACCTTATGGCGGCGGCCCTGGTATGTTAATGATGGTGCAACCTTTAACTGATGCAATTCGCGCAGCGAAAACAGCAGCAGGGGAAGGGGCTAAAGTGATTTACTTGTCTCCGCAAGGCAAAAGTTGAATCACGAAGGTGTTAAACAACTAGCACAAAACAAAAAGTTAGTGTTAGTCGCGGGTCGATATGAAGGAATAGATGAACGAGTGATTCAATCGGAAGTCGATGAAGAATGGTCGATTGGGGATTTTGTTCTAAGTGGCGGTGAGTTACCGGCTATGACATTGATTGATTCAGTGTCGAGAATGATTCCAGGTGTGTTAGGACATAACTTGTCCGCAGAGCAGGATTCGTTTGCAGACGGTTTACTAGATTGTCCACATTACACAAGACCTGAAGTACTGGCAGACCAACGGGTGCCAGATGTATTGCTTAGCGGCAATCATGAAAAAATCCGACAGTGGCGATTAAAAGAGTCATTGGGTAGAACCTGGTTGCGAAGACCTGATTTAATTAACAATCTAGCTCTGACTGATGAGCAACAGCGTTTGTTAAACGAGTTCCTTAGTGAACAAGAGACAAATGACGTTGTTTAGATATGCAGTGAATCCTAGAAAAGTGAGAATATAATGAGAAAAGTTAGTCAAAACATCATTAAGGCTCTAGAAGAAGAGCAAATGAAGACTGATGTTCCAGCATTTATGCCTGGTGACACAGTAGTTGTAAAAGTACGCGTAAAAGAAGGCAACAAAGAGCGTCTTCAGGCGTTTGAAGGATTTGTATTAGCGAAGAGAAATCGCGGTTTACACTCTGCTTTCACAGTACGTAAAATTTCTAACGGTGAAGGTATTGAGCGTACATTCCAAACGCACAGCCCAGTTATCGATAGCATCGAAGTGAAACGTCGTGGTGACGTACGTCGCGCTAAACTTTACTACATGCGTGAGCGTTCTGGTAAGTCAGCACGTATCAAAGAAAAGTTATCTTTCAAGAAGTAAACTTGTTTACTCGATGTTAAAAGAGGAGCACACGGTGCTCCTTTTTTTATGCTATAAAGAAAAACCATAGACTGAAAAGCGAGTCATCGTCGTGTCATTAACAGATTTACGTGAAGAGATTGATTCAATTGACACCCAGTTGGTTGAGTTGTTAGCAAGACGCCAAAAAATCACAAGTAAAGTGGGCGCATATAAGAAAACCATTGGTAAGGCGATTTACGATCCCGTAAGAGAGGCCGAGCTTATTGCGGAAAGAAGAACGCTTGCTGAGTCATTAAGTGTTAGCCCAGACCTAATTGAAGACTTGCTTCGACGTATTATGCGAGAGTCTTATCAAAGCCAACACAATTCCTATAGATGTTTACTGCCGAATACAAAAGTTGTGGTTGTTGGTGGCGCAGGTGCTCTAGGCAGCCGCTTTGTTGATATGTTTAATCGTTCAGGTTATGACGTCGTTGTATTTGAAGAGTCGGACTGGCCAAATGCAGACGCTATTTTTTCCGATGCCAAGCTTGTTATTATTTCAGTTCCTATTCAAGTTACAGAATCGGTTATTGCCCAACTGCCAAAGCTTGATGAAGAATGTATCTTAGCCGATTTAACCTCGCTCAAGCATCAACCGCTGCAAGCTATGTTAGAGCAACACAATGGTCCTGTTGTTGGATTACACCCTATGTTTGGTCCAGATGTACCTAACTTTGTAAAACAGGTAGTGGTGGTTTGTGATGGCCGTGACGAGCATAAGTATCAATGGCTTATAGAACAGTTAAAGTTATGGGGCGCAATATTAGAAGTTGATCAGGCAAAACAACATGATTCAAGCATGGAGATTATCCAGGCTATGCGTCACTTTACTACTTATGTCTACGGTCGGTTCTTGGCAAAACAAGATCCAAATTTAGATCAGTTGTTAAGACTGAGTTCTCCAATTTATCGTCTAGAATTAGCAATGACCGGGCGACTGTTTGCTCAAAACTCACAATTGTATGCAGATATTATTTATAGTGCTGAGGATATTGAGACGTTAGCGGAAAGTTTTTGCTCAGAATTGACCAACGCATTGAGCGATTTAAAGAACAAAGATAAGGCTGCCTTCAAACAATCATTTGAAGGTGTTGCTAATTGGTTTGGTGATACATCAAGTCAGTTTCTTGTTGAGAGCCGAACAATGCTAAAAACTGCGCACGACGCAAAGTCAGTTAAGCAGTTGAGTAGCAAATAAAAAAATAAATTTTTATGTAAAATTATCGTGTTGAAAATTGGCGAAAGTAAGGGACTACGACTAAAATATTCAGGAATAGAAAATTCGTTAAGTTAAATCCGAGACTTTAAAGGACCCTTTATGTCTACCGAAAATGCACTATTAACAATTTTGGTCGAAAAGATTCAGAGCGACTCTTTAGTACTTCCTACATTACCTGAAATAGCTATAAAAATCCGAGAAGCAGCTGACGATCCAGATGTTAATCTACATATGATGGCAGGGGTTATTGCACAAGATCCTGCCTTGTCAGCGCGTTTAGTTAAAGTCGCCAATAGTGCTTTTATGGGTCGTTCGGTGAAAGTGGAATCACTTAATCAAGCCGTTACTCGTATTGGTTTAAGGCAGATTAAAAACATAGCAACAGCGATTGCTATGGAACAGCTTTTTGTTTCTAAAAATGATCTTGTTCGTGAGTATATGAGCAAGTCTTGGGAAAAAACGGTTAACGTTGCTTGTGTTGCAATAGCGACAATGCAACATTGGCAAAAAGATCATAAGCACGAGTCCATTAATATCGATACCTTAACGCTTGCTGCTTTAGTACATAGCATTGGTGTATTGCCAATTTTGACAGAAGCGGAAAGACACGAAGAGGTTTTTGCAAATCCTAGTTTCTTAGAGGCGGCGATTAAACGCATGGGTGGAAAGCTTGGTGGCGCTATTATGCGTTCATGGGATTTCTCAGGTGACTTTATTGAAATTGCGGAAAAGTGGAATGATCTTGATTATCAAACTGAGTCTGTAAACTACATCGACTTTGTAAGAGTAGGTGCGCTGTATAATGACTTACTTTGTAAAGGACAAGCTGATATTGATAAGTATGAGCTTTATGTCGAAAAAGGAGTGGTTGATGATATCGCTTACTTTAAAACAGATGAGTTTGCCAAAGCACTAGGCGATATTAAATCTGTATTTGCATAGCTGTTACAAGCATAAATGTCTTAGGCATAGGTTGAGAGTCTATTTACTAGTTTCAGCCTAGGCTTTACTACTAATGTTAAATAAAAAAGCTAACTCAAGTGAGTTAGCTTTTTGTTAGAGAATTGACTCGTACTAAACTACAAAATACTTCAACAACAAGTCTCTATTATTATTCTTTAGTGTCCCAAACAGACACCAAGTCATTTATAAGGTTATTCAGTTCACCCGTCATTAATGCGAAGTCAGCATCAAACTTTGCTAACTTGTCATCAGATGGAACATCATCTGTTTGTTCTTTTACGATATCCAAAAATTTAATTTGTTTAATCGCCGCTTCTTCATTTACAACAAATTTTGCTTTTTCATCCCAAACTAAACCTAATTTGTGAACAAACTTTCCGTTGGCAATATGAAGCTGAACTTCTTCTTCCGTCACATCATGGTTTTTTAATTTAGCAACCGCCGCTTCTTCGTCTAATGCTTTTAACTCTATGTCGCTGGCAAACTGAAAAGGTCGTGGCAGTTCATCGTTCTTCACCCAAGAGGTCATTGCTAACATAAGGTCTTGTTCCGGCTTAAGTGGTAAAACCGGTAAAGTACCAATGCACTGTCTTAACATAGCTAACAGTGTTTCAGCACGATTCGCACTGCTGCTATTAACAACTATCCATTGATTTTTTATATCTATATAGGCATAAAGACGACTATTTTTAGTGAATGCTTTTGGTAGTAATGTTTGAACAATTTCTTCTTTAATTGTCTGCTGTTCTTTCTTACCTACTTTTTGGCCGCGCTCTTGCTGAATCAATTGTACTTTTTCTTCCAATGCTTCTTTAATCACAGAAGAAGGTAAGATTTTTTCTTCGGTTTTTAAGCAAATTAGAAAGGTATTATTGGCCGCATGCAATAAGCCTTCTGTACCAGGAATGGCAGGCACCCAACCTTGTTTTTGTTGATCTTGGCTGCCACAAGGACGAAAAAGGTGTTCTTCTAAATGATCACTAACTTGCTCAGCAGTTAATTCAAATGGCTTGGTAAATTTATAAATGAAGGCGTTGTTAAACCACATACAGCTTAATCTCTAAAAAACAAAACAGGAAAGAATAATAACAAATCGTGAATATTTAACACCTGAATTTTACCATTCAATTCAGGTGTTAAATTGCGCTACGAAGGAATGACTTTTGGGAACCTAATGTTGTAGGTGAGGCCTTTCTCTGGTTCGCTGTGTGCGGTTATCTCACCATGCAGTGTTTGCTTTACAAGGTTGTAGGCTATGTTTGTACCAAGCCCCGAGCCGCCAACGTTTCGTTTAGTGGTGTAAAATGGGTCAAATAATTGCGATATTTGATCTTTGCTAATGCCTTGCCCATTGTCATGGTAAATAATATCAATTTGATCAACGTTATCAGTGACTGTTATATCAATAATGCCATTTTTGATGCCATCAAAGCCATGTATAACACTGTTGATAATAAAGTTGGTAAATATCTGAGAAAGTGCCCCAGCGGGTATAGAAATTTCTAAGTTTAGTGGGCAATCGATATTGACTGTATGCAAACCTTTTTTCAATTCAGGTTTTAACGACGCAACAATTTCGTTTAGGTATGCATTAATATTAATTAACCTGTCGGCTTCACTCGTTTGATCAACGGCAATTTGTTTAAAGCTAGCAATCAACTCACTGGCTCTTTGTAAGTTGTTAGTCAAAAGCTCGGCACTTTGCTTACTTTCAGCAAGAAACGCTTTCATATCATTTGCGCTTAATGTTTGGTTTTCTAGCTTGTGGTCAATTTCTTTTAAACGTTCATTTAATACACTTGTTGCTGTAACACTAACGCCAATAGGTGTATTTACATCATGAGTAATACCGGCAACCAAGCCACCTAATGCAGCAAATTTTTCAGACTCAACAAGCTTGCTGTGGGCCATCTGCAACGTTTCAATCGTGTTTTCTAACTCATGTGTTTTTTTAAGCAATTGCTCTTCAGTATGACTACGAGTTTCAATTTCTTGTTTCAAGGAGTTCTGATTGCTCTCTAGTTGATACTTCTGCCTTTGCAAATCCATCATCGCTTGACTTAAATTGGCGGTTTTCTTAGAAACTTCCTGTTCCAACATGAGGTTCTGTTGATCAAGCATGTCGTTACTTTTGAGCAATTGTTTTTGAGTTTGTTTTAACTTGTTCTGCGATTCTGAAAACTGAGAAATAATACTATTAAAAGAGGTTTGAATTATGCTCAACTCACTGCCAGATAACTTATCGACATCTAACTTCATGTCAGCAACATCTTGTTGGTTTAGGTTTTCTAATTGTTCAACTAAATCATCTAATGGTGTCGTGAGGTGTTTTTTGAAAGCCATCAAAAATAATGCAATTAAAAACGTTGTTTTGGCAAAGGCGCTGCCTACCATAAAGTAAACACTCAACAGTATTCTGTCGATGACGACATTTCTAGAGGAAAATAACGTAACATCACCAACCAAAGTACTTCGTCCCGAAAACTCAAAAACTAAAGGAAATCGATAGCCAAATAGTCCATTTTCACCAGTGATCATTGTGCCAGTTAATGCAATAGAATTAGAGTCAATTAAATCACCCTCTGAGTCAAACAAGGTATCGTTTACTTCAACAACATTGAGATCCGTGTTACCACTTTGAGTTAGTTGCTCTCCTAAATCATTTCTGACTAGTACGCCTTCGATCATAGGAATTGCAACTAAACCATCGGATATTGAAACCACTTGCGGTGTGTTTAACTCCCAAATTGCACGGGTAAGACTTGCACTGAAGGTGCTTTCTAAGGTTCTCAACTCTTTTGTAATGTAACTTTTTGTATTGGAAAACTCAGCAATCAATTGAACGCAAGTCACTGCAAACGTCAGTACAAAATACACAGACAGTACACTCACTAGAAGTTTTCGAGATATGCTTTGTTTTGCCTTCATTGAAGATTAGGCCCCAATTAAAATTTTGTTTTTAAAAGAATGTTCGAAGGATAGCTAAGTCATTGGCATATGACTATGTAATATCGAAAAAAAATTATTTTATCTAACTATTATATCCTAGTAGAATGTTGCTAACTTGCCCACTAAATACCGGTATTATGATCAAAAATAATGATTGGAATCATTTCTTTGAAGAACAAAGTAACCAAACTTACTTTGGAACTTTGCAGGCGAATATCAAAAATTCGCGTAATAAACCTGAAAGAGTTTTTCCTCCCGAGGAACAAGTGTTCAATGCATTTGAAGCAACGTCTCCAAAAGACATAAAAGTTGTTATTTTAGGGCAAGACCCTTACCACGGTTTTGGACAGGCAAACGGCTTAAGTTTTTCAGTAAGCAAAGGTCAAAAAATACCACCTTCACTTCGTAATATTTATAAAGAGCTAGCGTTAGAATATCCAGACTTTGGCACGCCAAAACATGGTGATTTACAGCCATGGGCAGAACAAGGTGTACTGCTACTCAATGCAGTATTAACGGTAGAAGAAAGCAACGCGAATTCACATAAAGATTTTGGTTGGCATATTTTTACAGACAATGCGATTAGATATGTGAGTGATCATTGTAGCAATGTCGTATTTATATTGTGGGGAGCGTTTGCGCAGAAAAAAGAAGTTCTAATAGACGCTGAAAAGCATTCTATTTTGAAGTCTCCACATCCTTCTCCATTGTCAGCGAGAAGAGGCTTTTTTGGCTGTGACCATTTTAAGGCAGCCAATGCGTATTTAGAGAGTAAAGGTAAGACCAAAGTGAATTGGAACTTACCTTGATCACTTGGTTAATCTAAAACTCTAGATCTGCGACGTCATAGTCAGCAGACGGGTCTATATCCTTTAGTTCGTTGCGCAATCGATACTTATCTTTGATCGATTCAATTTCGCGCCATTTGCGTTTTGCAGCTCGTTTACTAGTTTTTTTACCAGTATCGTTTAAAGCACTTTCAAATAACTCAGCTAGCCCTTCCATATCGGCCCCTTAACAGTGTAATTATTATTGTTATAAGGATATTAGATGGTGATTAAACACACACCTAAAACGCTTGCACTCGTTTTATCACAACAGGGGCTAAAGTAAAGATAAAATGTGAAAAAAATATGAACGATTTTTGAAAGTTAAATGAACAAAAATGGTTTGGTTTTTGTTCTGTCAACCGGCGTTCAACGTAACTTATTGTTGCTTAAACTTTTTTAGTCTTAAATGAAGTCCAGTGGTCAGCATAACGCCAACTAAAATTAAAACTCCACCAAAAAGCATATTTAAATACAGAGGTTCATTTAGAAAGAGGCTGCCAAAGCAAACCCCAAAAATAGGAATGAGATATGTGACTGACATGGCAATCGTTGGGCTGGTACATTCAATGAGTCGATAAAAAAGGATATAAGCAAAACCAGTACAAATGGCACCTAAGGCAATAATCGCCATCCAAGCTGTGCTATTTACTGACAGGATAAATTCTAGATTGTTATTTATAAAAAATATTGGCAATACAATAATAGAGCCGACAAACATTGTTCCTGACGCAACTAAAAGTGACGGTACATGATTTAAATGCTTTTTTGAGTAATTAGATGCAATTCCGTATAAGCAAGTAGCAGAAACCACCGCTAGAATAGCGAGAACGTCGTTGTCTAAGCTAAAGGATAGTTTATGCAGTGTTAATACTATTACCCCGATAAAGCCTATCAGAAGACCAAACCAACCACTTCGTATAAGTACAGCGTTAAATAGTAATACGCCAAAGAATGCGCCCCACAAAGGAGTTGTTGCATTAACAATAGACGCTAGACCCGCTTCCAATGACAGTGCCGCATAAGCAAATAACATAAACGGAATAACAGAGTTACCAACACTGACCAAAATTAAGTTTTTCCAGATATTAACTTGGTCTTTTTTAGGAAGTGGTAATAAGGATTTTTTAGTGACGTAGATAAAAACAGGTAACAAAGTTAAGCCAGCAATAAAGACCCGCAAAGCGGCCATATTTAAAGCACCAAACTCAGGGGAGGCAATACGCATAAATAAAAATGAAGCGCCCCAAATAGAAGCCAGTAATAACAGTTCTATGTAATATTTTGGGTTCACTTCATTTCCTTATGCAATAAAGACTTCTATTTAACAGCGCTTCTAAAACTGTCCACCAACTGTTGGGTTGATGAGTCTAGGGTTTCAGTTTGTTGCCCTTGAAGCGCATTTAGTACAGATTCGCCTAATACCTTGCCAAGTTCAACGCCCCACTGATCAAAGCTGTTTACATCCCAAATTACGCCTTGGACAAACACTTTGTGCTCATAAAGAGCAACTAAAGCACCAAGTTGTTTTGGTGATAGCTCTGCCATTAGCAAAGTATTCGACGGACGATTACCTGGCATACGTTTATGAGTGGCCAGTGACTTTGCGTCATTGTCTGACATGCCTTTCGCTATTAACTTTTGAGTTACTTCTTCAACCGTCTCACCTTGCATCAATGCTTGGGTTTGTGCAAAACAATTGGCCGCTAACATTTGATGGTGTTCCACTTCTGAGTGGTTTGGTTTAATAGGTAAAATAAAGTCAGCAGGAATAACGGTATTGCCTTGATGCATTAACTGGTGGAATGCATGTTGTCCGTTTGTTCCTTCACCGCCCCAAATAATTGGGCCTGTAGCATAGTCAATTGGCTGATTTTTTGTATCGGTAGACTTGCCATTTGATTCCATATCCAACTGCTGGACATAAGCTGGAAAGCCTCTAAGGTAATGACTGTAAGGCAATAGCACATGCGCTTGGCTACCAAACATGTTTCGATACCAAACACCTAAGGTTGCCATTATTACCGGCAAGTTATCTTCAAATGGCGTTGATTGAAAATGCACGTCCATGTCGTGACCACCGGCAAGGATATCGGCAAAGTTTTTATAACCAATGGCTAACGCAATAGGCAAACCTATCGCTGACCAAAGAGAATAACGACCGCCAACCCAGTCCCACATTGGAAAAATGTTATCAGGGTTAATGCCAAATTCGGTCGCTTTAGCAATGTTGCTAGATACACACATAAAGTGTTTGCTGATATCTTCAAACTTAGCGCCTTGCGCTAACAACCAATCTCTTGCCGTTTCAGTATTCTTCAGGGTTTCTTGGGTACCAAAAGACTTTGAACTCATGATAACTAGTGTTGTTTCAGCATTTAACTTAGCGAGCACATCGGTAATATGATGGGCATCAACATTAGCAACAAAGTGTACATTCAGTGATTTTACTTTGTAAGGTTTTAGCGCCTCAGTTACTATTTTCGGACCTAAAAATGAGCCACCAATACCAATGGCTATAACATCTGTAAACGCTTTGCCGGTATAACCTTTGCGTGTGCCATTGTGTACTTCATTAACAAATGATTCGATTTTTGATAAGGCGTTATGAACATCTTCAATAATGTTTTGGCCATCAACCATGACTTCACTGTTTTTTGGTGAACGCAAAGCAGTATGAAGAACCGCTCGGTCTTCCGTTGTATTAATGACGCCACCGGAAAACATTTGTGCTGTTTTTTCTTTCAAGTTTGCTTGATTAGCCATTGAAATTAGAGCTTCAAATGCGTCTTTATCAATATTGTTCTTAGAAAAGTCTAAGGTGAAGCCACATGCCTTTTTAGTGAACAAACGCGCTCTTGACGCATCCTGTTCAAAAAGGTCCTTCATGTGCACGCTTTTCAAACGTGCATAATGAGGCTGTAGCGAATCTAAAATAGTCTGACTCATTAAACTAAAACCCTATAATTTGGCTGACAGTAGAGCTTCTAATTTCACTTGGTCTTTAGCGAAATTACTAATACCCTCAGCTAACTTTTGAGTCGCCATTGGATCTTCGTTATGGTCCCAGCGAAATTCTGCTTCCGTCATTGCTGCAGGGCGCTCAGATTTGTTGCCTTCAAAAGATAACGCTTTTGGCAAAGGCTGTTCTATTGCGTCTAATTCTTCTAATAAAGCCGGTGCTATTGTTAAGCGATCACATCCAGCTAACGCCATAATTTCGTCAGTATTTCGGAAGCTTGCGCCCATAACTACTGTGTTGTAGCCATGTTGTTTGTAATATTGGAAAATGTTGCGAACTGAAATAACGCCAGGATCTTCTTCGCCACTGAATTCTTGCTTCTCACCATTCGCTTTGTGCCAATCTAAAATTCGACCTACAAATGGAGAAATCAAAAACACGCCAGCTTCTGCGCAGGCTCTTGCTTGAGCAAAACTAAATAACAAGGTTAAGTTACACTGTATGCCCTGTTGCTCTAATATTTCAGCGGCTTTGATGCCTTCCCAAGTGGAAGCCATTTTTATTAATACGCGATCACGAGCGATGCCAGCTTGTTCATACAGCTCTATTAAGCGAAGTGCTTTAGCGACTGTTTTTTCGGTATCAAATGATAATCTTGCATCAACTTCTGTGGAGATACGGCCAGGGATTAGGGCATTGATTTCTTTGCCAATTAATACCGCAAGTTGGTCAGAGGTATCTTCTAGTTGCTGCGCTTTGTCGTTTGATTGCTGTTTTGCCCACGCTACAGCTTGATCGATATACTTTGAGTATTCTGGGATTTGAGCCGCTTTTAATAACAATGACGGGTTTGTTGTTGCGTCAACCGGACGGAACTTTGCAATTGCTTCAATTTCGCCAGTATCAGCGACAACGGTGGTCATTTCTCTTAATTGTTTTAATACACTAGACATTTTTTATTCCTGAAAACTTTTTGTGCCGAATAGACGTAGAATTGATTACTTTCTGGACACCAACAGTATAGTTGGCTTTGCGGCATTGTGATGATTATTACTTGATGCTAAAACTACAAAGAAAGATGAATTTATTCAAGCATGATTCGTAATTAAACCACGGTTTTTGTAGACTTATGCGTATATTTATTTAAAACCTTCGTAAAATTACGACAAACTGTAGTTTTACCGCTTAAATCGAGAATAAAATGAACACAGTTTCAAATGAATCAACCATAGATGATTCTCTTAAAAGTACAGTCACCTTATTTGGTTACGGTGGTCTGATTCCTTTTCTTTATTTTGCACTTTGCGCTTGGTTCCCAAACTTAAACCTAGTTGGTGGTGACCCACTTTTTATTTTTAGAATGTACAGCACCGTTATCCTTAGTTTCCTAGCGGGATCATTATGGGTATTTGGATTGTTGGCAGGGCAGTATCAGCAACAAGTTAAGGTTCGTAGTCGCAGTCTTATCTGGTCAGCGATATTGTTATCAATATTAGCTTGGGGCAATATTTTTATAGTTGGCAAAGCGGCTTTATTTGTTGGCGGTCTATTATTTTTAGTGGTGTGGCAAATTGAGCAGAAAACCGAGTTAACAAAGTGTTATCCAACTTGGTATACTGACCTAAGAGCAAAGTTAAGTATGAGTGTAGCGGCGTTACATATTATTATTTGGTTAACGGTAAGCTAGTCTTTAACTCATTTTTCAAATCAAAAAAAGAAGCGATTTAATATGTTGTATGTAATTTCTCCGGCAAAAAACTTAGATTATGAAACTAAGCCTGCAACTCAAAAGTATACGCAACCGGAATTAATGTCGGATGCAACAGAGTTAGCGAATGTATGTAAAGATTTAACGCCACAAGATTTAAGTTCGTTGATGCATATTAGCGACAAATTAGCAGGGCTGAATGCAGCTCGCTTTACAGAGTGGCAGCCTGACTTCACTCCAGAAAACGCAAAACAAGCCGTGCTCGCCTTTAATGGTGATGTTTACACAGGCTTAGAAGCTGAAAGCTTTAATGATGACGAGTTTGATTATGCACAAAAACACCTTCGTATTTTGTCTGGCCTGTATGGTGTATTAAAACCATTAGACTTGATGCAGCCATATCGATTAGAGATGGGCACAAAACTTTCAAACCCTCGTGGCGATAACCTTTATCACTTTTGGGGTGACATTGTCACAAACAAAATTAATGAACAAATTGATGCGGTAAATGCACCGTATTTAATTAACTTGGCTTCAACGGAATACTTTAAGTCGGTTAAGAAAAAACAATTAAAAGCGCCATTAATTACGCCAACCTTTAAAGATTGGAAAAATGGTCAATACAAAATGATCAGCTTTTTTGCAAAAAAAGCTCGTGGCATGATGGTTCAGTACTTAATAAAAAACCAAGTAGAAACGTTAGAAGACTTGCTCAAGTTCGACATGGCAGGTTATGTTTATAACTCGGAACTGTCAAAACCAGATGCACCTTGTTTTACTCGAAAAGAGCAAGATTAACTTTTTGATAAAATGACTAGCAAAGAGTCGCTTGGCTCTTTGCTTTAATTAATTGCATCGATAACTTGAGTGTAATTAATGAGTCCCACAGCCACCTCTGTCTCTGATAACCACTATCAGTCTTTTTTAAGCGAACTTAAAACGGCCATACCCGCTGCGCAACTTATTGATGAACCATTAAAAAACCTTGTTTACTCCACGGATGCCAGTTTTTACCGACTGATAGCAAAACTCGTTGTTATTGTTGATAACGAAACCCAATTAAAGTCGACTTTACAGCTCGCTAATCAGTATTTAATTCCTGTTTGTTTCAGAGCTGCAGGAACAAGCCTTTCCGGTCAAGCCATTACAGATTCAGTGCTTATTAAGCTTTCAAGTAAATGGCAAGATTATGAAATTTCAGATGACGGCCAAATCATAACAATGCAGTGCGGTGTATTGGGCAGCGCGGCAAATTCTGCGTTACTCCCATTTGGTAAAGGTTTAGGGCCAATGCCAGCTTCAATTGATGCTGCAACTGTTGGTGGTATGGCAATAAATAATGCCGCCGGCATGAACTCATTAGACACTTATGGTCAAATGCTCAGCGCTAAGTTCATCTTAGCGAATGGGTATGAGTTTGACTCAAAAGAGATTAAAGCTAATCCGTCAAAGCGAAGTGAGTTTATAAAGAGCAACACAGGGTTAGTTGATGGAATAGAACTGTTAATGCAACAGGTTAGATCAAAACCCGATTTAGTAGAAAGGATTTCAACAAAATACCAAATTAAAAATACCACGGGCTATAGCTTGCGAGCTTTAATAGAGTTTGATGATGTAATTGATGTTATCTCCCACTTGATGATAGGTTCGGAAGGAACTTTAGGCTTTATTTCCCACATAACCCATAAAACTGTCGATATTTTACCTTTTAAAGCAACTTCACTGGTTATCTTTGATTCGCTTTCTGATGCAGGACTTGCGGTTCAACGCCTAAAGGAAGTACAAATCTCATCGCCTTCAAGTATTGCCGCAGCCGAGTTAATAGACTTCTTAGCGCTCAAAGCCATTAAAGATGAGCCTGGAATGCCGTTGTGCTTACACCACATTTCACACAATAATGTGGCTTTACTTATTCAGGTCGAAGGTCATTCAAACCAAGAGT
This sequence comes from Psychrosphaera haliotis, assembly GCF_009728465.1. Taxonomy (GTDB): domain Bacteria; phylum Pseudomonadota; class Gammaproteobacteria; order Enterobacterales; family Alteromonadaceae; genus Psychrosphaera; species Psychrosphaera haliotis. The sequence goes on along the minus strand of NZ_WOCD01000003.1, from coordinate 756,744 downwards.
TAGATGAAAGGGTAATGAGTACCGAAGCTTTATTAGCGGGACTGACTTTGTTTGAGCCTGCCGTTTTTACTCGAGAGTTAAAGCAAATTAAGTGCTACTGGCAAATGCGCAAAGCAATTTTCCCTGCGGTTGGGGCGAATCGTCCAGCTGGAACGACGGCGCTGATAGAAGATGTCGCATTCCCTATTGATTCTTTGCCTAATGCTTTGGTGGACCTTCAATCTTTGTTACTGGAGTTTGAATATCATGACGCAGTGATTTATGGCCACGCTCTAGATGGCAATCTCCACTTTATATTTTCGCAAGCCTTTGACACTCAAGATCACATAGACCGCTATGAATTATTTATGAGAAAAGTGGTTGACCTCGTTGTTGATAAATATCAAGGCTCTTTAAAAGCGGAGCATGGTACAGGCAGAAACATGGCTCCTTTTGTTGAGCATGAATGGGGCACTCCGCTTTATGAAGTAATGCTTCAAATAAAAAGGCTGTTTGATCCAAATGGCATACTAAATCCAGACGTGATGATCACGGAGGATCAACAACTGTTTATCAAAAACATTAAACCGCTGGTGGCGGGCAATGAGCTTATAGATAAGTGTATTGAATGTGGTTTTTGCGAACGCCAGTGCCCAAGCCGAAATTTAACCTTTACGCCAAGGCAACGTATAGTAGCCCAGCGCCATTTGATGGCCTGCAATGACTCATCTCAGAGCTTAATTAAAACTTTTCAATATAACGTTAATGATACGTGTGCTGGTTGTGGTTTATGTGAAACCAGCTGCCCGGTTGGCATAAACACGGGTGACTTAGTCAGACAACTAAGGACAAAATCTAATTCGCCACTTTCAAACAAAATAGCAAATACAGTTGCTAACTACTTTGGCTTAGCGGTAAAGGCTAGTCGGCTAGGCGTCAAAGTTGGGCGTTTTATTCAAAGTAAGCTTTTACAAGACAAACCACATCAAAAAAATATTGTTCAACCTAAATTCCCCCATAGCCTGTTCGGTAAAATGGGCTATCTGAATAGACCTGCGCTACCCAAGGCATACAAAGCGCCAAAAAATGTGGTGAAAAGTAATTCGAGCATAGGTAAACCAAAAGTGGTGTTGTTTTCTGCATGTGTAAGTCGAGTATTCGGGAGCGCATTATCCACAACGACAGATAAAGCCTTAGACTCACAACAAGATGTTGTTTTTAATCGTTTGCTTGATAAAGCTGGATATGAGGTGATTAAGCCGGATCAAATTGACTCGTTATGCTGTGGTTTACCCTTTAAAAGTAAAGGTTTTCCTGAACAGGCAAAACAAAAAGCGGATTCGTTATTTGAGTCTTTATTAAAGGCCAGTAATCAGGGTGAGTTTCCTATTTTGATTGATACTAGCCAATGCAGCTCTCAGTTAATTTCAGCACTGACGCCAAGTCAAAAGGATCAGTTAAGCCTATACGACCCTCTAACTTTTGTTAATAGTCATTTATTGCCTAAGCTTAATGTTACGCCAAAAGCACAGCCTGTTGCTTTTCATTTGACTTGTGCGGCGCGCAAAGACGATAAAGTGACAGTAGCTTTAGATATTATGAAAGTCTGTGCAACTAATGTTGTAATACCGGAGCAGGTTACTTGCTGTGGTTTTGCAGGAGATAAAGGCTTTACTGTACCGGAGCTTAATCAAAGTGCCTTAGCTGAACTAAAACAACAAGTTCAGGGTTGCCAAAGCGGTTATTCTACCAGTAGGACCTGCGAGATAGGGCTTAGTCATCACAGCGGTATTAATTATCAGTCCATTTACTATTTAATAGATGAGGTAACTAACGCAAAAGTTTAAGTAAGTGTATTTGTTTACATAGATTTACGACTAAATATGCAATTGTTTTAAATAAAAGTAGCTCAAATAGCTCTCTTGAGTAAAATAGCGCGTATAAAAATAATAGATAGAGAAAGGGGACAAGGTTTGGCTGAGATTGAAAGAGAATCAATGGACTTTGACGTAGTCATCGTTGGAGCTGGCCCTGCGGGTTTGTCGGCCGCTATTCGCTTGATGCAAAAAGCAGAAGAGAATGAGCAAGAGTTAATGGTTTGCGTTGTTGAAAAAGGGTCGGAAGTAGGCGCACATATATTGTCTGGTGCCGTTTTAGATCCAAAAGCATTAACAGAATTAATTCCTGACTGGAAAGAGCAAGGCGCACCGTTAAATGCGGCGGTGAGTAGCGATGAAGTTTATTTCCTTCGTGGTGAAGAGTCTGCTTCTGCAGTACCTGGACTGTTGTTCCCAAAAACCATGCACAACGATGGCAATTATGTCGTGTCTATGGGTAATGTATCTCGCTGGTTAGCGGAAAAAGCTGAAGCCATGGGTGTTGAGATTTTCCCTGGTTTCCCAGCATCTCACGTTTTATATGATGACAACGGCGCAGTTGTTGGCATTCAAACGGGTGATATGGGCTTAGATGAAGAAGGCCAAGCTAAAGATTCGTTTATGCCGGGCATGGAACTGAGAGCTAAATATACGATTTTTGCTGAAGGTTGCCGTGGACACTTAGGTAAGTCTTTAATTTCTAAATATAAACTAGATGAAGGCAAGTCTCCTCAACATTACGGCCTTGGTTTTAAAGAAATTTGGCAGGTGCCTGCTGAACAACATCAACCAGGTTTAGTAGTTCACACTGCAGGTTGGCCGCTAACTGATGGCGCTACGGGTGGCGGTTATTTATATCACGCAGAAGATAACCAAGTCGTTTGTGGTTTAATTGTCGACCTCAACTATTCAAATCCACACTTGAGCCCGTTTGACGAATTCCAACGCTTAAAGCATCACCCGGTTTATGCAAAACACTTAAAAGGTGCAAAGCGCATAGCCTATGGCGCAAGAGCTATCACTAAAGGTGGTTTAAACTCACTTCCTAAAATGACCATGCCAGGTGGCTTTTTAGTTGGTTGTAACGCCGGCACACTTAACTTTGCTAAAATCAAAGGTAATCATGCAGCAATGAAATCAGGCATGTTAGCAGCTGAAACTATTGCTGACGCTTTAAAGGCTGGTGATGAAGGTCAGCAAGACCTTGTTCAATATCAAACTGCGTTTGATGCTAGCTGGTTGTATGATGAGCTTTATTCAACAAGAAACTTTGGTCCTGCTTTACACAAGTTAGGTACTGTTGTTGGTGGTGCTTACAATACGATTGATCAAAACTGGTTTGGCGGTAAATTACCGTTCTCGTTTAAAGACGAAACACCAGATTACGCATCGTTAAAGCCAGCTAACGAAAGCAAAATGATTGAGTATCCAAAACCAGATGGTCAGTTGAGTTTTGATAAGTTATCTAGTGTATTTTTGTCAAATACTAACCATGAAGAAGACCAACCGGTACATTTAAAACTTGCGGATAAAACAATTCCTCTAGCTCAAAATTTAACTCAGTTTAACGAGCCTGCGCAACGTTACTGTCCAGCTGGTGTATATGAAATAGTTGAAGAAGAAGCGGGACAGAAGTTCCAAATCAACTCTCAAAACTGTGTGCATTGTAAAACGTGTGATATCAAAGATCCGGCGCAAAACATTACCTGGGTAACACCAGAAGGTGGCGGCGGTCCAAACTATCCAAATATGTAAATATTACGTATTTACTCGTTATCTAAAAACCAGTCCATGTAGGCTGGTTTTTTATTGCCTTTTTTATGATATTTTTTATCACCTTGCTTTATTCATTCACTTTACTTTATTCATTTACTTTACGGTGTCACTTGATTATCAATACTTTACTGCTGTTCAACGATACAGACTTGACCTTTTGGGTGAGCAAGGTAAAACAGTATAATGATTAACAAACTTCCAAAATATAATAAGAAAATAACATGAAATTAAATAAGACATTTTTGGCGTTAGCCATAGCATCGAGTTTTGCAATTACAGCTTGTAATGACTCAAAACAAACTAGCAATAATACTGAGTCTTCAGCGGTCAGTGACCAAGTTGCGTCCGCAGAGGCAAACATTTCTGAAGAACAAATAAAGTTAGCGTCGGTAGCAGCAAACAAAGTTTTTGACGAAATATACATGGCTGGCGTGATGCGCAATCCGGTATTTCAGACTTACTTAGGCATAAAAGATGATTATGATAAGTGGTTTGATTTGTCAGCTGAAGCGGCAGAAGCAGAGCTGACCATTGTTAAAAAAGACTTAGCAACGATTGCAGCAATTGATGAGTCTAAGCTAGATGAGCAAACAAAAATAAGTCGAAAGCTTTATATTCAACAATTAGAAAATGAAATTGCGGATCACCAATGGCGTTTGCACAATTACCCAGTAAACCAAATGTTTGGTACGCACTCGCAAATACCGGCATTTTTAATTAACCAGCATTCAATTGCCAATGAAAAAGAAGCGCGCGATTATATCTCAAGAATAAAAGGCGCTGAAAAAGTTCTTTTTGACGTGGTAGACAACCTAAAAGCTCGCGAAGCAAAAGGCATTATTGCACCTAAGTTTGTATTCCCACATGTTATTCGTGATTCAAAAAATATCATCGTTGGTGCACCATTTGATAATGGTGACGACAGCACAATCTTGTCTGACTTCAGCCGTAAAGTGACTGCCTTGGAACTAGATGCTGAATCTAAGTCGGTGTTAATTGCTGAAGCAAAAGCAGCTCTAATCTCAAGTTTAAAGCCAGGTTATGACAAGCTCGTTAGTTACTTAGTGACCTTAGAAAAGAAAGCCGATGACAAAGATGGCGCTTGGAAATTCCCAGAAGGGGAAGCGTTTTTCAATAATGCGTTGGCACGAACAACGACGACCGATCTGACAGCCAATGAAATCCATAAGATTGGTTTAGACGAGGTGGCTCGTATTCATCAAGAGATGACAGAGATTAAAAACAAAGTTGGCTTTGACGGTGAATTGAGCGAATTTTTTGAGTTTATGCGTAATGATAAACAGTTTTATTACGACAATACAAAAGAAGGTAAACAGCAATATCTAGATGAGGCCGTTGCCTTAATTGACGATATGAAATCACGCTTAGATTCACTGTTTTTAACTAAGCCTAAAGCTGACATGATTGTTAAACAAGTTGAAGCATTCCGTGAAAAGTCAGCCGGAAAGGCATTTTATCAACAACCCGCTCCAGATGGTTCACGTCCAGGCATTTATTACGCTAACCTATACGACATGGAAGCAATGCCAACGTATCAAATGGCCGCGCTTGCTTATCATGAAGGCATTCCAGGTCACCATATGCAAATTGCCATAAAACAAGAACTTGAAGGCATTCCTATGTTCCGCAAGTTTGGTGGATACACGGCATATACAGAAGGTTGGGGATTATACTCAGAGCTAATTCCAAAAGAGATTGGCCTATACGAAGATCCGTACTCAGACTTTGGTCGTTTGGCGATGGAATTATGGCGTGCGTGCCGTTTGGTCGTGGATACCGGTATTCATAGCCAAAAATGGACTCGTCAGCAAGGTATTGATTATTACGTAACAAATACGCCAAATGCAGTGTCTGACGCCGTTAAAATGGTTGAGCGTCACATTGTAATGCCTTCACAAGCAACGGCTTACAAAATTGGTATGTTAAAGATTTTAGAGCTTCGAGAAAAAGCAAAAACAGCCTTGGGCGATAAGTTTGATATTCGTGAATTCCACGACGTTATTCTTAAAAATGGTCCTGTACCATTAAACGTCCTTGAAGGGTTTGTTGATAGCTACGTGGCTTCAAAAGCTTAAGCTTTACTGAATATTGCTTATTTTAGGCAAATAAAAAGGGCTGATTATCAGCCCTTTTTTATTGCGTCCTATTTACGATAGTTGCCATGCAATAGCTGCAATTTAATACCATAGTTACGTTACATTTACTGTAGTTACCGTGCGGTAGCTACTTTTAAAGTGGCAGCTAGGTTTTCGTATAACTTACTGCAACCTACTGCAACTTACTGTGCTTTGACAAAAACCGCCGTGGTTAAACCAGGAACTTCAAATCCAGTTTCCGTTGCTTTTGCTTTTTTAACAACTTCATCGGCGCCATTAACTTGAGCTTCATGAAGCAGATAGTTACTAGCATCGGTGCTAAACGTTTTTGGTTCGGCGGTATTATTAAACACAACCACAATAGATTCCAGCGTAGGGTCAATTTCCGTTAAACCGTTATCTGCAATGTACATGACAATCAATCCACGGTTTTCCAATACATCTTGGTTTAAGAATGTCACTTGGTGTTTTACTTGATCTGCTGTGCGTAACCTAAATAACTTAGAGCTCATGCGGATTTTGATAAAATCTTGGAAGACTTTTGAAGACAGCTGAATGTGTTTCGGCTGAACTTGATCGCGACCTTCGTTTTTATCTAGCAGGGTAGAAATGACCGGCCAGTTATCAACGTCTTTTTCTGCTGGTGGTAAGCCAACATTGTAGTTATTAGTTTGATATGAAAAATCAACACGATTGAACCAGTCGCCATAATCATAGCTGTCACGTAAAAATGACTTTGAACGTAATAACTCAGAGCCCATGTGCAAAAACGGAATACCTTGCGCCATTAATGGGTAAGACAGCGAAAGCAGTTGGAAACGAACGCGTTGATCTGTCGTTAGATCATAAGGCAGTCGGTACTGGTTATTGTCCCATAACGTTTGGTTATCATGCTTAGAGACGTAATTAATGGTATCAGCTGGGTCTTTTGCGTAACCAGCTGGACCACCACCGTACGGGATGTCTTTACCTAAAACTGTGGTACCAAAAGAGTTAACCATTGAATAGTCAGCAAGGTTTGCCGCTAAACCAAGTTTAACTTGGTCCATTGAACGCAAGTACTCATCTATTTGAAGGTCTTTGTCTTGAAGGTCATTAGGGACAACGGTTAAGCCATTACCGACACCTTGGTCACGTCTTAAACCTTCTTTAGCGGTTTGAAAGTTTCCGCCTCTAATGGCATCTCTGAGCCTGTCAGTAAAGGTACCAATTTCAGTTCCTGCTAACTCAGTTTGGCTAGCTTGAACAAACTGTCTGTTATTAGCAACTTCACCAAAGTTCCAACCTTCACCATAAAAGTACGTATCGCTGTCTACGTTAACCACAGCTTCACGTGAGCGTATCATGGCATCTTTAGGTTGATGACCCATTAGGTCAAAACGGAAACCATCAATTTTATATTGCTGTGCCCACGTAACTAACGAGTCTGTCATTAGTTTTTCCATCATGGCATTTTCAGTTGCAGAATTGTCACAACATGTGGAGGTTTCAAGAACACCCGTCACTGGGTCATAACGGTGATAGTAGTTTGGTACTACTTTATCCAGAACCGACTTTTCAGCAACACCAGAAGCAAAAGTATGGTTGTACACGACATCCATAATTACTCTGAAGCCTTTGTTGTGAAGAGACATCACCATCTCTCTAAACTCAACAAGGCGAGAGAACCCTTCAGGATCTACGGCATAACTGCCCTCAGGAACGGTGTAGTGATATGGATCATAACCCCAGTTGTAGTTGTCATAACCGCGGATCTTTTCCATTAAATCTTGAGCTTTATCAGAACGAGGATCATAGCTCGACAGTAACTCATTAAGGCTTTTATCTTTAACGTCTTCATCACAGATACTAAGGTCATCAACTAAATCACAAACTTTTGTCATTGAGTCAGACAAATCAATAGCTTGTGCTGGGTCTTCATTAATAGTGGATAAGTCATAAGTTGGTAGCAGGTGAACCGTATTAAGTCCGGCACCTTTGAGTTCCATTAAGTGTGACATACCGTCGCTATTTCGCTCAGAAAAGGCTTTATATTTACCTCTATAACTTGCCGAGCTTAGTTTGGTATCAAAAGCACTAAAGTCACGAATATGAGTTTCATACAAAATGAGATCTTCAGGCGCTTCTACCGTTGGTACTTTATGTTGCGCCCAACCTGCTGGCTTTGTTTCTGGAGCATTTAGGTCTACTACTTGTGAGTACTTACTGTTTACAGAAAGGCTTAACGAGTATGGGTCTGTTGTAATAAGTGTTTCATACTTGCCAGTGCGAGGGTGAAAGACTTCAACTTGATATTGGTAGTAAGTACCGTGACTCGCAAGTTTGGTTGTTAATGACCAAACGCCAGTTTTAAGATCTTCTTTTAACTCAATAGGATCGTCACTCAGCGCAGTTTTGTTTTTATCAAATAAATGGACAGAAACATTAGCGGCGGTAGGCGCCCAAAGTTTAAAGGAAACACCGTCACTGGTTAAGCTCGAGCCCAAGTCTTTTACTTCGTTGGCATCGTTTTTACCGCGAGTAAATAAGTCATCTAATAAACGGGCTTGTTGAACATATGATTTGGCAATTAAATTACCGTCTTTGAAGGACTTAACAATATTGATTGATTTAACGAATGCGTTGAAGTCTAGTTTCTCATCAAAAGTGAATGCACTAAACTGAGCTAAATGCGGATATTGTTTTTGCAATTCAGGATTTAATACCGTCGGCGTTAATTCAATAACCACTTCTTCGCCAAGTCTGTTTTCAGAGACAAGCTTTAACTTCTCTGCACCATTCGCCATTTTGATAACTAAAGTATTGCTAGTTAGGAAGTGGGCGGCACTATCTTCGATAGGTTGATCGCTGGTAAATATTGTATCTGGCTGGCATGCGGATAGGGCAACGGCGCTAGTAATAATTAGCGCGGCTGCTATTTTATTTTTTATAAACATGAAGACCTCTGTTGGGCTTATTATTCGAACCAGGTTTTATGTTGTGTTTGAGGAATAAACGTCCAAGCGACAAAACGACTGATTTTGTGTCCTTGGCCCATGTCTATGATTTTATATTCCTGAACTTTTGCTTTTTTTAACTCTGATTCGATGATTTTTAAACTGTCTTTTTTAGAGACTAAACTAGAAAACCATAACACTTGCTGTTTAATCTGAATACTTTCCTTGATCATGTTGCATACGAATTCAACTTCACCTCCGTTGCACCATAACTCACTGTTTTGGCCACCAAAGTTTAAAGATTGCGTTGCTTGAGGAGGAAGTGATTTTGACTTAGCTAGGTTTTCAACTTTTTGTGCATTGGCTGCAGCTGCTTCTTCTGCAGAACGGTGAAAAGGAGGGTTACAAAGTGTAAAGGCAAATTTTTGTTCTGGTTGTACTATGCCGTTAAAAAAGTAGTTGGCATTATCTTGTTTTTTCACTTTAACGTGCGACTTCAAATATGGATTACTTTTAATCAGTGTTGCAGCACATTGGAATGACAAAGGATTAACTTCAGAACCTACAAAAGACCATTGGTACTCGTGTCGGCCTATGATTGGGTAAATAAGGTTTGCACCGGTTCCTACATCAATACCTTTGATTTTTTTGCCAGTTGGAATGACGCCATCGTTACTGTTTGCTAGTAAGTCCGCTAAGTGGTGAATATAGTCGGCGCGTCCAGGTACAGGTGGACACAAAACATTTTCAGGAATTTGCCAAAAGTGAATGCCGTAATAGGCAAGCAACAAGGCTCTATTTAACTCTCTAACCGCATTAGGGTCAGCAAAGTCGATAGTTTGATGGCCTTTTTTACGTTCTACAATATGAGATTTTAAATCAGGATTAGCTGCAGTTAACGTATCAAAGTGATAGGCAACGCCATCAACAACTTGATGGCGGTTTCTAGGGTGCAATGTTGGGCTGTTTAAGTTGCTCATTAAACGGTAATGAACCGAGTTTGCTTGTCGTCGTACATTTCTACATTGCCTGTTTTAATGTCATACATCCAGCCGTGAACTTGTATTTCGCTGGTATGTAATTTTGAAAATACCGCTGGGTGTGTTTTGAGATGATTCATTTGAAGAATAATGTTTTGTTTAGTCACTTCATCTAAATGTTCATCAGTTAAATGATCATGCTTTTGTTGTACAGCCTCTTTGGCTGCCCGACAATGATCTAACCAAACTTTTACGTGCGGAAGACGCTTTACAGATAATGGGTTCATCGCAGCTTTCATTGCGCCACAGGAGCTATGCCCACAAATAATAATATGTCTTACTTTTAATACTGAAACTGCATATTCAATTGAGGCTGTCATGCCGCCAGTCTCGTGAGAATGTGGCGGTACTATATTTCCTGCATTACGGCAGATAAACAATTCGCCAGGCTCTGACTGGGTAATTAAATTAGGGTCAATTCGGGAATCTGAACAGGTAATAAATAAAACATCTGGATCTTGGCTTTGTGCTAAAGCTTCAAATCTATCTTTATGCTCTGGATAGACTTCATCTTGAAACTTCTTTAAACCTTTTAATAGCTTTTCCATTTACAAAAATACCTTCACTAATTATTGATAAGAGGAGCCAAATTTGTTGCAAGGGCGTCAGGTAAAAAGTTTTTCACAGTTTTTACCGTTTCTAATAATTGTGCAGGTGTACTTCCCGTCACATTTATATGGCCCATTTTGCGTTTTGGCCTAACTTGTTTATCGTACCAGTGAAGATGAACATTTGGCACTGTAAACAGGTCTGCTTTCGGTTTGCTCTGTCCCACATAGTTAATCATGGCAACGCAAGATGTTGCTGTAGTTTCACCCAAAGGATAGCCAGCAACAGCGCGAATATGGTTTTCAAACTGACTGGTGACCGAAACCTTGTTGAGTCCAATGGCCTGAGTTATGAACGCGTGGTGCAATTTCATTTACGATGAGTTGATCTTTTAATTGGAAAAACTCAATGGCTAAAACACCACAATAATCTAACTGTTCCGATATTTTTTTGTAAATGTCTTGTGCTTGCTGTTCAAGCTCAAGTGTAACTCTAGGTGCTGGAGCCAGCGATAGTACTAACTGACCATCGGCATGATGATTTTCTGTTAGTGGATAAAACTTATGATTACCATTTTTGTCAGTAACACCAACAAGTGAAAGCTCTCTTTCAAAGTTAATGCAACGTTCTGCTACCAAAGGCATCTTTTCAAAATTATGCTCATTGAGTTGTGACTTTACGTCCACTAAATCTTGAGGAGAGAAAATACGCCATTGACCATAACCGTCATAACCGTCGCGACTGGTTTTTAATATGATGCGCTCACCAAGTGTTTCTGATGCTTTATCAAGATCGCTAAGTCCATTAACAATCACATTTTGACAGTGACGCACGTTAACTGAGTCTAGAAGTTTTTTCTCGACGATACGGTCTGCACCAGCATGTATGGCTTTTGCATTTGGTAAAAACTTGCCACTGAGCTCTGCTTTAGCTAATAAGTCTAACGGAAGGTGTTCAAATTCAGAGGTAATAACCGCGGCATCATCAAAAGCTTCATCAAGGGTTATATTAAGAACTGTTTTATCAACTGGGTTTACGCATTCTCGGGTATTGGCATTCACTGCAATAATATTTAAGCCAAGCTGAGTAGACTCAAGGTACATCATGCGGGCCAATTGACCATGGCCAAGAATGACAACGAGGTTGTTGTCGTCATTTAAAGAGCTATTACTAAAATATGGAGGCGCCATCACTTTTCACTTATTTGGGATAGTTGATAAAATTAAAAGTCTAATTTGTGGTTATTTAGTACGTCTTGGGTTTGTTCTAATCTGAATGCTTTAACTTTTTCAGTTACTTCAGAATCATTTAAACCAATGATTTGAGCAGCTAACAATCCTGCGTTTGCAGCACCGGCTTCGCCAATGGCTAAGGTTCCTACTGCAACACCTTTTGGCATTTGAACAATTGAGTATAACGAATCTACACCGCTTAGTTTGCTTGATTTAACCGGCACACCTAATACTGGTAAGTGCGTATATGCTGCAATCATGCCTGGCAGGTGAGCGGCGCCACCGGCACCGGCGATAATAACTTGAAAACCTTTGTCGGCTGCTGTTTCTGAGAATTCTTGGAGAAGGTGGGGAGTTCGATGGGCGGAGACAACTTCAGCGTGATATTCAATGCCGAATTTATTTAACATGTCGGCGGCGTGTTTCATTGTTGGTCCATCTGATTGTGAACCCATCACGATTGCAACTCTTTTCATCTTTCTCTCTATTTTAAGTTAAAGCTTTTTAAGTTGGCGGCCATTTTAGCAAAGCTAATTAGGTTGGTCATTAACCGATTGACGGAATTAATACAAAAATGGAAATGTAACGTATATTATAAAGATAACTAATTTAATGGATGTAAAATAAACACATGAGCAACACTGATAATAATTTTATCGTACAGTTTTTTAAAACAGAATCATCGGGCGGGATACTTCTATTCCTAGCGGCAATTTTAGCAATAGTATGTGCAAATACAGCATTAGTAACCTATTACGAAATGTTGTTATCAACACCCGTTGAGATAAGAGTTGGCGCATTGCAAATTGCCAAGCCTTTATTGCTTTGGATTAATGATGGCTTGATGGCTGTATTCTTTTTCTTAGTTGGTTTAGAGCTTAAGCGTGAACTGATAGAAGGGGAGTTGTCGGATAAGAGGAATATCATTTTGCCAGGCGTTGGGGCCATTGGCGGCATGTTGGTACCTGCTTTAGTTTATGTTTATTTTAATATAGATAATGAGGTGGCGTTGAGTGGTTGGGCAATTCCTGCTGCAACTGACATTGCATTTGCACTTGGTGTACTAACGCTTTTAGGCTCAAGAGTCCCTGTGGCACTAAAGGTATTTTTAACCTCGTTAGCAATATTCGATGATATAGGCGCTATCTTAATTATCGCGTTTTTCTACACATCAAAGATTTCCATTGGTGCATTAATTGTTGTGGCCCTTTGTATCCCAGTTCTTACGTACCTTAATAAAAAGAATGTTGTGTCATACAGTCCATATATTTTTATCGGTATTATTATGTGGATAGCAACGCTGAAGTCGGGTGTACACGCAACCTTAGCGGGTGTTTTACTAGCGATGTTCATTCCAATGCGAAGCAAAAAAAATCCCGAATTTTCGCCCGTTAAAGAGTTAGAACATGATCTGCACTCGGTTGTCGCCTTTTTTGTACTCCCAGTGTTCGCCTTTGCTAATGCGGGCTTAAATTTAACTGGTGTAGGTTTTGAACAAGTACTTCATCCGGTTCCTGTAGGTATCGCGTTAGGTTTATTTGTAGGTAAGCAGGTTGGTATATTTGGGTTATGTTGGTTGGCAATTAAAATCGGACTGGCGAAGCTTCCTAAAGGCATGAACTTTGCGGCTCTATACGGAACCGCTGCGCTATGTGGTATCGGTTTTACTATGAGCTTGTTTATTGGTTTCGTTAGCGTTTGAAGAAACTGGCGTTGATCTGCTGTTTGATGAACGATTAGGTATTATTGTTGGTTCAGTGTTAAGTGGTATTGTAGGCTACTTAGTGTTGAATAAAGCGCTCAAAGAGCCAGATACTGAAGTGAAAGAGTAGACGGAAAGTAACTAAACACTCGATAGTGGCAGCTAATCTTAACGCCTATTGTTTTAAATGTGACGAATAAAAAAGCTCTGCGTAATGCAGAGCTTTTTTTATACACGTGACCTATCCTAAATAACGTTGACGGGCCATTTAGATAAGTATTAGGGATGCCGCACCTAAGAAAACAAAAAATCCAACAATGTCAGTGACGGTAGTAAGTATCACCGAGCCTGCTAATGCTGGGTCTATTTTCATTCGGTCTAAGGTAACTGGAATTAGAATTCCGAACAGCGCAGCTACCAACATATTTACAATTAACGCACCCGCAATAATTATGGAAAGGGCGATATTTTCAAACCAGAATCCAGTAATGATCGCAACGAGCAGCGACCATGCAACTCCATTTATCGCCGCAACCGCTATTTCCTTTCGCTTTAAAGACGAGACGTTATTGATACCCAGTTGACCCGTTGCCAATCCTCTTATTGTCAGCGTAAGTGTTTGGCTACCTGTAATGCCGCCCATGCTGGCGACAATTGGCATTAGTACCGCAAGGGCCACAACTTCTGCTACAACCTTATCAAAAATACCAATTACAATAGATGCCATGAATGCCGTTAATAAGTTGATACCAAGCCAAACGGCTCTGCGTCGAGCACTAAGCGCAACAGGCGCAAACAAATCTTCATCGCTTACTTGTCCTAAGTGCGCAATTTGCGCTTCGTAGTGTTCCTGAAATATCTCTAGGGCGTCATTGATATCAAAACGGCCTAGTAATTCACCGGTTTCCGTTACAACGGGTAACATCGACTTTTTAGTACTTTTTAATAAGTTTGAGGCGTCGAGCAAGGGTAAGTCAGCGTTGACAATATGTACTGAGGTTTTAGCAATATTGGCCACTAAGTCTTGAGGCTCAGCGCTAAACAATTCGTTTATGGTGATTTCGCCAATAAAAATGTTTTGCTCATCAGTAACTAAAAACGTATCTGTATACTCTGGTAAATCGACGCTTTTTAGTTCAGATAATATGGACTCTACTGACGCCGATTTGTTTACCGTAAATACGTTGTGATTAGCATATCGTCCCACTTGATCGTCGGTGTAATTTAATGACTCACGAATGTGATTTTGTGTTTCTTTAGATAATTTTTTAATGAACTTTTTAGCGACGCTTGTAGGTAAGACATCAAGAACTTCAATTACCTGGCTAGCGTCACTATTAGCTAGTGCTTTATGAACGCTTTTGTTTGGAAGTGACGAAACAAGCTGCAATCTGGCGTCTTCTCGCATACCAGCAAGAACAGCCGTGGTATCAATATTTTTTAAAAACGGCCAAATTAGAATACGTTGTTCGCTAACTAAACTTTCTAATAACCATGCCCAGTCATCTTCACTAAAGTCATTTGTCTCAGGCGGCAATGCAAAGCTTGTTTCATCTTCAATTAAAGCTTTAAGTGCAGTTTGCACTTGGTTCATTACGTCAATACGAGAGTCTACATTTAGCATTATGTATTCCTCACGGAGTTGCTTTGATTGTTGGTAGGAATTAACGCATTATCATCACTTACAGAGAGACTATTAACCTCCGCGTTTTCCTGTGCTTTAAAATAGAGTGTATAGAAATCGCTAATCAGTGATTGCTCAATCTTTTTTGCTTTGCTAGTTGGACAAAAAATAGAAAATACAAAAGATACTTTGCCAATGTCCGTTGTTTGCACCTTTATGGTTGGTGCAGGTCCTGCAATTTGAACGCCCAATCTATTCTCTATGAGTTTATTATATCTCTGAGCAACATCGGTAAACTCAAAACAATAACCTTCCGCTTTTGCATATAACTTAGGTACTAAGTCATATGGATTTGTTTTTATGCAGTCCATCACCACCGAAAATGAGTGGTTAATATAGCGCTTCATATAATTCATGTTTTTTATTGGTAACGTCATGAGCTGGTTGTTTGGTAAAAATATGGTTTTGCCTGTGTAAGCATAGGTATCAGCGCTAATTTCTAATATTGTGACTTTTGCCCAGTCAGTTTCCGCCACTTCACCAAATTGGTTATTGGTTTGGATCCAATCGCCCACTCGGAATGGGTTGGTACTGCTGATATATAAAAAACCAATGAAACATTGAATAAGTTCACGCGTTGCTAAAACAATAGCGACAACAAAGGCTGCAATAGACAGTGCAAAGTTTTGTAATTCATTGCTCCATAACATGAGCAAGGCAATAATAAACACCATGTTGATGGCATTTTTGGCGGTATTGATATGCAAACGACGGTTTGTTGATTTAGTACCGGCGTTGCGATTAATAAGTTTGATCAATCCTATTTTTGCTAAATATGCGGCTAAAAATAGAAGGAAACTAAAAAATAATTGGCTGTTAAATAGACTCACTAAAAGAACCTAAAAGAGTAAAAGGGATTTAGAATAAGCGTAGCATGAGAGCTGATTCTGAGTTAAATAAAAATTACTATATTTGACAATTATTTAACTAAAAATAAAAGGGCTAATAAAATTAGCCCTTGAAGGTATGCAGAGTTGTTGAAGTTATTGTAGACAGTATGTTTTATTTTCTAGCAACAATCAGTTCTATTTTCTAGCAACAAAGTGAACCGTGCTGGTGGCGCGTTGTAAAAATGCACCTTCACAGTAACTTAAGTAATAGTTCCATAAACGACGAAAACGCTCATCAAAACCATACTCAGTAAGTTCTTGCCAGTTCTTGTTAAAACGAACTCGCCACTCATTGAGCGTTTGAGCGTAATCTAAACCAATGTCATGAAGCTCATGAAGCACCATGTCGGTATCTTGTCTTAAGTGTTTGCTCATAAACTCGATACTTGGCAAACAACCGCCCGGGAAAATATAACGCTGGATAAAGTCGACGTTACTGCGGTAATGATCAAAGCGTTGATCCGCAATGGTGATAGCTTGAATCAACATTTTGCCGCCTGGTTTTAATAATGCATTACACTTGCTAAAGAACTCGGTGTAGTACTCAAAGCCAACAGCTTCAATCATTTCAATTGAAACAAGCTTGTCGTATTCGCCAGTTAGTTCTCGGTAATCACGTTTTAAGAGTGTGATTTTATCTTCTAGGCCAAGCGTTTCTATTCTTGCCTGAGCATAGTCGTGCTGCGCGTCAGAAATGGTAGTAGTTGTCACGTGACAACCATAGTTTTGAGCGGCAAAAATAGCTAAGCCACCCCAGCCAGTACCAATTTCAACGAGTCTGTCATCGCTCGTAAGCTCTAGTCGCTGACAAATCAAATTAAGTTTGTTTAATTGAGCCGCGTCTAAATCCGTGGCTTCTTTGCTATAAATGGCCGATGAGTACATCATTTCTGGATCTAAGAAACGGGTATACAAATCATTACCAAGGTCGTAATGCGCCAGTATGTTTTCTTTGGAGCCTGATTGAGAGTTTTTATTACGACGGTGGAAAAGTTTATTCTTTAATTTTGTCGCCCATGACATTTTGCTTTCCAGCTCGTCAAGTTGTTGCTGACAGACAACAAAAGCTTCAATTAAACGAGTTAAGTTAGGGCTAGACCACTGATTATTAATAAAGGCTTCAGCCGCAGCAATACTGCCGCCGGTAGCTAGTGATTTATAGACACCTTGGTCGTGAATATTTAACTGTGCTTGGATTTCAGCATCACGCTGTCCAAAAAAATGATTTCCATCGCCCGGTAACTGTGGGTCATGAATGGTCAGTCCAACACCTTCAATGCGTTCTAAAACTGCGAAAATAAGCTTCTGATATAAACCAGAAGACCAGCTCGAACTCGATTGGCTGATTGGGGTGACTAACTTTTCCATTGTTGATTCCTCTCAACGTCTACTTTTATTTAGATTCAGGGTGACCAATAAAAGGCACTCTTTTTATAAATAACTTTAAAGCCTGCCAATAAATCCCAGCAAATATTTTTGCTGTCATCACCGGAGTTGTCATGATGAGTTTGACAAGATTCCTATGTGTTATTGGTACTTTTTTTAATGCGACCGTCGCATCAAATACTTTATCAATTTGGCCAGTTGATGGAGAATTATGCAAAGGCCAATTTTCTATATGTACTAATAAATTGTTCTTAGGCGGTGTAATTTTCCATCGGTATTCCATTTCCATCTGCATGAATGGCGACACATGAAATACTTTCTTATTTATCAAAGGTTCATTACGTTTGGTTCTATCAAGATCGATCAAATAGTAATGTTTTTGATTCCAAGGTGTATTACTAACTTCTGCCAACATATATTGACAGGCCTCATGGCCATCGGCATTTTTAGCGTAACAAAAGTAAAAGTTAGCTGGGCTAAAATACAAACCAAAACAACGAGCTTGGCTTACCATGACGACTCTTGTTTGCTCAATATGCAACGGAGAATCCGTGAGTGTGTTTACTTGTTCAATCACGGTTTGTTTAAATGATAATGCAGAGTTTTTAAAATGGTCGTTACGTTTTATACGAAGCGGGTTAAACCACTTATGACCGAGCACCCAACTTTGGCTTAACACAGAGTCGGTTTCATCCAAATCTATAGCCAACATGTATAAACTGTAGGTAAATTTGTGATCTACGGGACTGAAACGCCGATGACGAACGGAACCTTGGTATATTCCGCTAATCATAGCGCGACAAACTGAGTAAAATTAAAGTTCACAGCCAAACCTTTTTGCAACATCAACTCCACTTCTAACACCGTCTTCGTGAAAGCCGTTGTACCAATATGCGCCAGCAAAGTGGGTGTTGTGTTTGCCACAAATGGTATCTCGTTGTAACTGAGCTTTTTGGCTTTCTGTGCTGAATACTGGGTGAGTATAATTAAACTTCCTGATTATTTTTTCAGGGTTTATAGCGTCGGTTTTATTGAGTGTCACACAAAAAGTGGGCTCAACATCTAAGCCTTGCAGAATATTCATGTTGTAAGTAACGGACGCAAGCGCATCTTCGTCACCTGACAGTAAATAATTCCAGCTAGCCCAAGCAAGCTCTCTCTTTGGCAACATTGCTTTGTCAGTATGCAGTACCACTTCGTTATTTACATAAGGCATGGCGGAGAGTATTGCTTTCTCATTCTCAGTGGGATCACTTAATAGCTTTAACGCTTGGTCAGAGTGACAGGCAAAAATAACGTCATCAAATTGTTCGGTACGATTATTTTCAAAAGTAAGCTCAACACCATCGCTGTTGCGCGTAACAGCTTGAATGTTTGCGTTTAAGTGAATTTTGTCTTCAAAGTCATTAATGAGTGGTTTTATATAACTTTTTGAGCCGCCAGGGATAACGTACCACTGTGGTCTATCTTGGATGTTTAACAGCCCGTGGTTGTAAAAAAAGCGGATGAAAAAGCTAAGCTCAAACTGCTTTACTTGATTCAGGCTCGAAGACCAGATGGCCGCCGCCATTGGCAAAATGTAATTTTGGCAGAAGTAGTCATTAAACCCATTGTCATCTAGGAACTCACCTAAAGATAGTTTCACAGGGATTGAGTTGCTGTCGTAAAGGGCTTTACACAATTTGTTGAATTTTAATATCTGGGAAATAAGTGACCAAAATCTTGGGTTCGCAATATTTCGTCGCTGGGCAAATAGGGTGTTTAGATTATTGCCGTTGTACTCTAATCCGGTGGCAGGATTTGTGACGCTGAAGCTCATCTCAGTTGGCTGCTTTTGAATGCCTATCTGACTAAGAAGCTTCAAAAAGTTAGGGTAAGTTTTATCATTAAATACGATAAAACCCGTATCAATACTGTAGGGTTTTTCATCTAACTCGAAGTCAATAGTGGCGGTGTGCCCACCAATGTAGTCGTTGATTTCGAATACTTGTACATTGTGATGTTTGTTTAGTAAATATGCGCTTGTTAAGCCAGATATTCCCGAACCAATGATGGCTACTTTTTTCATTTGATACTACTTCCTGTTTTTATTGGTCGCTGTTTAACATGATTTTTCTCCACCATGTTGCGGGTAACCAGCTTGCAAATTTTAGACTCCAAATTAAACGCTTTGGAAAGGCTATATGTCGATGGCGACGTTGAATGCCTGAATCAATACGTTTGGCCGCTTCATCACTGGTAAGTAAGAACGGCATTTCAAAATCATTTTTGTCGGTTAATGGGGTTTTTATAAAACCGGGTAAAACAAGCGAAACGTCGATGTTGTGTGGTTTTAAATCTATGTATAACGAATCTGCTAAATAACCAATGCCAGCTTTTGAAGCACCGTAAGCTTGAGCTCGAGTAAATGGCATCATTGCTGCCGAAGAGCCTACAAATACCAGTTGAGGATTAACAGATGAGTTTGCTGTGGTTGCTTCTTTGAGTTTAGGTAGAATTTCTCGAACCAAAACACCAACGGACGTTAGGTTTATATCAATGACACGTTTAAACAAGTTGGCGTCAAAGTCCAAGGCAATATCAATGTACTCACAGTCGCCGGCATTCAAAATAGCGATATCCAATGCTTCTACTTCATTGAGCGCCGAAACAAGTTCATTTTCTTCTAGCTGATCAAATTGCACAAGCTTAAGTGTGCCAGACAATTGCTGTGCTTGTTCTGAGATAGCCGCTAGCTTTTCTGCACTGCGCCCACACGCATAAACAACATCGCCTTTTTCTAAGTAATTAATAACCAAACTGTGGCCAATGCCCGATGTTGCGCCTGTGACTAACACTCTTTGGCTCATATTAGGCACTCGCTTTTGCTTTAACAAAACGAACGAGTCCACCAACAACTGGAACGTGCTCATATATCATCGCACCAGCGTCAAAATAGTCTCTTTGGAAGGTCACTTTACCTTCTTCTTGGCTTAGACGGCTATGGCCTTCTAGGGTGATTGGTTTTCCGCTTTTTAGTTTTTTATGACTGACGGTCATGGTCCAGTAAATAGCGGCGTCACTGCCATTGCAGATGAATCCAGTGAGGTCAAAATGACAAGATGTTAAGTTTACATAGAGATGTTCAAAGTACTCTGTTAACGCATCTAACCCTTCTACTTTACTTAAAGGGTCAATAAACAATGCGTTTTTAGAGTAAATATTATTGAGTAGATGTAAATTTCCAGCGTTTAGCTCATTGTAAGTAGATACATAATCTTGAAGCCATTGAAGAGGTTCACTTATCGATGGCGCTTCTCGCTGATTCATATGCTCTGCTGCATTCATAACGTCACTCTTTACTTTTGTAAAAATCCAAAGCGTTTTCTCTAGCGGTTTTATGATCCACAATCGCTGGCCAATAAGCCTTTATTTTTTCTGACTTAATCACCTTGTGTGGAAAATGTATGTCTTTGTTAGAGAAATTCTTAAGTTCTGGTAGATACTTACGCAAGAATGTCCCGTCAGGATCAAATTTTTGACTTTGACTAATTGGATTAAATATTCTGAAGTAAGGTTGTGCATCGCATCCAGTGCCTGCCGCCCATTGCCAACCACCATTGTTATTGGCAAGGTCAACATCAATTAAGTGCTGTGCAAAAAATTGTTCGCCCAAGCGCCAGTCAATAAGTAGATGTTTAGTTAAGAAACTTGCAACAACCATACGTAAACGATTGTGCATCCAACCTGTTTCAAGCAATTGTCTCATTGCTGCATCAACAATTGGATAGCCGGTTTTCCCTTCTTTCCAAGCTTTAAACAAAAAGCCATTATTTGGCCAGTCGAGACCATCGTACTTTTTGTTAAAATTATTGTGTTTGCAGAGTTCTGGGTAATGGAATAGTAGGTTGCGGTAAAAGTCTCTCCAGATGAGTTGGTTAAGCCAGCCAAATTCCGGAAGGCTAGTATTGTCGAGTATATTTGGCACGGTAAACATAAGCTGAGATACCAGCCTTTTTGGACTGAGTGCGCCTATTGCTAAATAAGGAGACAGTTTAGATGTGCCTTCAATAGAAGGTATGTCACGATCTTCAGGGTACCTTACAATTATTCGTTCATAAAAGTCAGGAATAAGCTCTGAGCGCACGTTGGTGATAAGCGGCCAGTTTGATGAGTCTTTTTTTGTGGCGGTAAACGTTATTGAGCCTTCGTTGACGGCAACACCGTCAGGCATAGAAATGTTGGCGTTAAAATAACGAGTCAGCGACTCTTTCGAGTCCGCTAAGTAAAAACCTTGAGTAATAGCGACGGATAACCACTCACGTTTAAACGGTGTGAATACTCGATACATTTCATGTTGTTTATTAAGTACTTGCCCTTTGGGTAATACGACATCGGACTCGTAACTTGAGTATTCAATATCATTTTCGTTAAGTCTATTTTTAAAAGCCGAGTCTCGGTTAACTTCGTTAATTTCAAGCTCTTGATTTAAAAACACATGCGTTACATTATGCTCTTTGCAAATACGAGTACACACGTCAATTTGCGCATCAAAATCTTTTGCTGATTCAAATATTAGCGGTACGTTTAATTCAGCTAACTTGTCCTTAACCAAATTAAGGTGACGCTCTAGAAAGTCTATTTGGATTGGCGCGCGGTCATGTTTTTCCCACTGCTCAGGAGTTTCGACAAATAACGCCACCAAAGGCTCATTTTTATCAACCGCTAAATTAGCCGCTGCTTCTAGTGCCGGATTGTCGTCAAGTCGAACATCCGTTCTAATCCAATATAAGATCATTAGTAGCCGTACCTTAGTTTTAAGTCGGCCGGGTAAGGGTCCAAATAGCGTTGATTCGCAATGTATTCATCGGGATACATCATTAAGTAGTGCTTTAATAACGTTAGTGGCGCCATTAATGGAATTAAACCTTCGCGATAGTCGTCAATTTGCGTAGTTAATTCCGCTTTTTGCTCTTTGGTTAAATGTTTGCTGAAGTAACCTTGAATATGATTAAGCGTATTGGCATGTGACTTTCTAGACGCGATTGTTTTTAAAGCAGTCATAAACAAGACAATATATTCTTTTGCCAACTCGTCTACAGGCGCTTCACTGGTGCCTAACATTCTTCCTAATTCTCGGTAAGAATTTTGGCTGTGACTCATTAATAAGTATTTGTATTGCGTATGAAATTGAATGAGTTTGTGCTTTGTGAATCCGTCTTGCATCATTAATTGCCAAGTATTAAAAGCAAACACTCTAAGTACAAAATTCTCACGAATAGCAGGATCGTTTAGTCGCCCATTTTCTTCGCAAGGCAGTGCAGGGTTGATATCCATAATTTGCTTGGCGAACATACCTACGCCAGTTTGATCACTGCCTGTTGCTTTATTTTCATCGTTGTAATGATAAATTTTAACGCGCTCCATCCCACAACTAGGGCTTTTAGCAGTAAAAATAAAACCACTTAGGTCTTCAATTTTGGTCGCGACTGACTGTCCATATTCCGCTAACTCTTTTGTCACATCGCCTGTTTTATCTGGACGACTTACGGTTATGACATCGTTATATTTTATTTGTCGAATAGTTGGGCGGGGAACCGGCAAACCGATAGCAACTTCTGGGCAATAAGTTTTAAAACTAACGTGGCGAGATAACTCGTTCATACAAAAATTTGATTTTTTGTGACTTTTATCAAATCGAACTTCTTGACCTGCTAAACATGCGCTTAAACCAATGGTAATGGCCATACTTATCCTTTGATATTGGGGGAGTTTATGATCTATATACTAGGTTACGATACGTTATTTGCAATTGATCACAATCAATTTTTAACTGCCTAATTTGTAGGCTAAATCTACAAGAAAAAAAAGCCACTACATAGGAGTAGTGGCAAACTACCAGGATAACTGGAATGGTTGGAGGAGGTGTCTATTTCAATTTAGTACAACAGGCTTCCTATCGGATTAAACAGCTTATGAAAACCTTCAGTAAACTGGAGTGCGTCATCGGCTACTGTGTAACAAAGGCACCCCTCTTTCGTTTTAGGCTGATGATTATGCTCACCATTAAGCTCTATAAAGTCGCCAGGGTGATAGGTGCCCATGTCATCTTCAAAACTACCATCTAACAATAATGTAATTTCAAAGCCTTTGTGAGTATGCGTAGGGACTTCACCGTCAGCGTCTATGTGCAACAAATGACTGTGAATAGCACCTTCGTCTAAATTCAGGCTTGAACGTGATAATTTACCAATATTCAACCAATTGGACATGCGAACATTATTTAACGGCGCTGGTAGCTCAAAGTTTTTACCTTTGACAGTTATGGATGTACTTCTCACCATTGACTGCTCGGAAATTTCATCGTCCGCGGTAATGGCTGCAATCATGTTGCCAAAATCCATATCCATTGGCGCTTCAGCTTCGCTTGCTAAGTCAAATTGCTCGTTTTCGTAGGCCATTGGCTCTGTTAATTCAGCGTCAAAGACTTGGTCAGCAAGTTGGGCAGTAAGCGCGTCCACATTGGCTTGGCATTGGTCGCACATTTTACAGTGAATAGCCACACCTATGGCAATGGATGCAGGTAATTCGCCAGTTGCATATCCGGCTAGTAGTTTGCTGCTCGGGTGGTGTTTAATCATTATTGGCTCCCAACTGCTGTTTCAACTTAGTTACGGCTAATCGAATGCGGGACTTCACTGTACCAACAGGTATATTCAATTGCTTAGCTAGTTCTTCGTGTGTTAATTGTTTGTAATAAACGGCGGTCAACGCTTCTTGCTGATTAGGTGGAAGCTTTTTCACAAGCTCTCCTAACTGCTTTGTCATCAAGTGATCTTGAAACGGTGACTCTTCAGATATCTGCTCTTCTATTGGCCAAATGTCATCACTGAGGGATTCTGCTTGCTGAGTTTTATTTTTGCGCATCGCATCAAAAATAACGTTACGCATGACCGTATATACCCAAGTTGTTGCTGCGCCTTTTTCTGGTACAAATAGATGAGCTTTGCGCCAAACGCGAGTCATTGTTTCTTGGGTTATGTCGAATCCTGCCGCGTCATTATTTAGTTTCTGAGCGGCAATTCTCTTAATTTTTGGACCAAACCAAGCAAATAACTTTGCGAATGCTTGTTTGTCTCTATCGGCAGCCACGGCCATCAAATATTGGCTTAATTCTGGTGGTGCAGATTCTTTTGCGGTCGTTGTCATAGGTCTCGTCTTGGTCGCTGGAGCGATCGTTTTATTACGAGTTGACTCAACTGTTGATTGTTTCATGACATACCTCATCCGTTGTCCTGAAAAATATTACGAGCAGGGTCATCGTAGCGATCACTTTTATTCAAAAACAATTTCAGACAAAAACTGAGCTGCACGATCAAGAGAAACCTGATTGAGCAAACAAATTTTGTTCTGCTTGTTTTAGAGGTAATAGTTCCAACCATCTTTGACATACCCAACCTGAACAGTCAAATTTTGTTTCTGGATAAATTTTTGAAAGTTCTGGGTTAACTTTAAATACAGTCTGTAATTGCTGTGTGAGTTTGTTGATAGGTAATTGAACTTGCTTAACATCTATTGACTCTTGCCAGTGATGATAAAGCTCTACATCTGCTCGTTTGAGGTTGTCCGACTCCACTTCAAAACTGTAAATCCTAGCCATGGCTTCACATTGAACATCAATCTCCAGTAATCCATCAGCGCCAGTAGCGAAATCAATGATTTTAACCCAGCTTCCCCAATTAAGGTGGCAATCGATAGCTTTGCTTTCAATGGCAGGTAAGTTTTTGATAGGCGCAATAACAAAGCCCACGTCACCTGCAGACTCTTGCACTAATCTTATATATCGTTGTTCAAATACTCTCAGCCGTGTTACTCCACCTGGAAGTAAAAAAACCGGAAGAGGGAATAGCGCTAGTTTCATAACTCTCTCATAATAAATTACACCTTCTTTATTACGAGCTGATGTTCAAAGGCGATCAAATGATTTAAAAAAGTTACCGCATTCATGCGTAAAAAAGACTAAAGTAGAGGAGGGCATTCTCTATGCTATTGAACTTTAAGGATCTGCATGCAATCGGTTTTACTTATTTTGACTCACCCTAACTTACAGCAGTCAAAAATTAATTATCATTTAATACAAAAAGCTAACCAACTCGACTTCGTTCACATTCATGATTTGTGTGAAATATATGCAGATGGTGTCATCGACATTGAGTCGGAACAAAAGTTATTGGCCGAGTTTGATATTGTCGTTTTTCAGCACCCTTTTTATTGGTACAGCGCGCCGGCATTGTTAAAAGAGTGGTTTGATTTAGTACTCCAATACGGTTATGCATATGGACCTGGTGGAGATAGTTTAAAGGGTAAAAAGTGGTTGTCAGTGATCACCACAGGTGGCGGTCAAACCGCGTATTGTAAAACCGGTCACAATCGTTTCACTATGGAGCAATTACTCACGCCTATCGAACAAACAGCGCATTTATGCCAAATGGAATATTTAGCGCCTTTTGTTGTACATGGCACAGGTAAACTTTTTGACGACAAAGTTAGACTCGATCAGGTGTCGAGTGAATACTTAAAAACACTGCGTTTATTAGGCGAGGGCGCTTAAATGGAAAATAATTTATTGGCAGATGCTGTTACGTATTTAGCGGCTGCAGTTGTGTCTGTTCCTATCGCTAAGCGCTTAGGGCTGGGATCTGTGTTGGGCTATCTTGTGGCTGGTGTGATTATAGGGCCATTTGTACTGAGCTTTTTAAGTCACCCTAAAGACGTGATGCATTTTGCAGAGTTTGGCGTTGTGCTCATGTTGTTTTTAATAGGATTAGAATTAAAGCCAAGTTTGTTATGGAAGTTAAGAGTACCTATTTTAGGTAGCGGCGGACTGCAAGTTTTTATAACAACATTACTGGTTACCGCAATTGGTTTGTTTTTTGGACTGCCATGGCAACAAGCGCTGGCGATAGGCATGATTTTATCGCTAAGTTCAACGGCCATTGCTCTGCAGAGTTTACAAGAAAAAGGGCAAATGAAGTCTACCGCTGGGCAAGGTGCTTTTGCTGTTCTGCTGTTTCAAGATATTGCCGTAATTCCAATGTTGGCAATATTGCCTCTCTTAGCTTCATCGTCTGATGTGGCAAGTATAGCTGCTCACAGTGGCGAGCTGCACGGTTGGAAAAAAGGGCTGGTGGCTGGCGGTATCATTGCTGGTATCGTTATTGGCGGTCGTTTTTTAATGAACCCAATATTCAGTTTCATTGCAAAAAGCCAACTTCGAGAAGTGTTTACGGCCACAGCGTTGTTACTGGTTATTTCTGTTGCACTGGCGATGCAATCCATCGGTTTATCGCCTGCCTTAGGCACATTTTTAGCCGGTGTTGTTTTGGCTGAAAGTGATTATCGACATGAGCTTGAAAGCAATATTGAGCCATTTAAAGGGTTATTACTTGGCTTATTCTTTATCTCTGTTGGCGCGAGTATAGATTTTAATATATTTGCAGCGGATCCTGCGTTAATCATATTTCTAACACTTGGTCTGATCATCTTAAAATACTTAGTTTTACAATTGTTGGGACGTTTCACACCAATGGCTCGACCTGACCGTTATACCTTTGCCTTTGTTTTGTCACAGGCTGGTGAATTTGCCTTTGTTCTGTTTGCGTTTGCATTGGGTGTAAATCTTTTGCCGCAAGACTTAGTGTCGCAACTTACTCTAGTTGTAGCCTTGTCCATGCTACTAACACCGCTCATGCTTATAGTGAATGACAAATATGTTCAGCCGTTATTCAGGGAAACCAAAGCGGAACCCGTTTCCGATGATATTTCGGAAGAGAATAAGGTGATCATCATTGGTTTTGGTCGATTTGGTCAGGCAGTAGGAAGGCTATTAGCAGCAAATAAAATATCAACAACAATTTTAGACCATGATGCTAGTCAGATAGATATGGTTAGACGTTATGGCTACAAAGTTTACTTTGGCGAAGGTGAGCGTCATGATCTATTGCATGCTGCTGGTGCTGAAGACGCAGATGTCATTGTTGTTGCAGTTGACGAGCCAGAACGTAGCTTAAGGATCATAAAAGCTATTCAGCACCATTTCCCTCATGTAAAAATATTAGCTAGGGCGATAAACCGTCCTCACGCGACTGATCTTTTAAAAGCCGGCGTAACTGCAGTGGAGCGTGAAACTCTAGCTGGTGGATTAGAGCTCGGCGCAAAAGTGATGCAACAGCTAGGTTGGAGACATAACGCTGCGTGGCGAGCTAGCCGTTTGTTCAAAAAACACGATGATGAAATGGTCGAGCAGCTAGCGACGATGTCGGGTGATGAAAAAATGTTTATCAATCACTCTATGGAAACACGCAGCTTTATTGAAAAAACGTTGGAAGAAGACCAACACTGGGAACATGAAGTGGATGAGCATGCCTGGGAACGTCCAGGCAAGTTGAAAAAGAATGTTCATTTAGATTGATTTGATTTTAACGAGTTGGCTTCTAGGTTTATCAGAGTTTAGATGATTCAGAGGCCAACTCTTAATTACCCTAACTATCGTTTTTAGTGCCAGGTGATTTAATAGCACCTGAATTAATGCCTGGCGAAACGCAGGCAATAACACCAAACTCATAACCTACTTCTGCCGTTTTCGACTTTTTAACCGTAAGAATTTCGTAATCATTCAGCTCTATAACTCTAGTGTTTTCTGGGTGAGCACAACGAGAAAAACTATCAGCTTCGTAGTCATAAATGAACGTGGCTAAAATTTGTTTTTGTATTAATTGAACTTCGTGACTTTTTCGTAAAAGGACATCCCTTGAAAAAGCATCTTCTTCATTTTTAGTAATATCTTCTGTTGGATTATTGCGTTCAGTAAGGTTGTGTACGTTAAACGAAACAAACCCATCAG
This sequence comes from Psychrosphaera haliotis, assembly GCF_009728465.1. GTDB lineage: Bacteria > Pseudomonadota > Gammaproteobacteria > Enterobacterales > Alteromonadaceae > Psychrosphaera > Psychrosphaera haliotis. Next base: position 728,694 of record NZ_WOCD01000003.1, on the reverse strand, counting down.
CTTTGCTCTCCGCTCCCTCAAATCCTTTTTTGACCTCTGATACTTCATTTGTTTTTGAAGTCGAAGGATTTTCTGTTTCTTCGGCCGTAATAAAGCCGACATATACAGAGCCAAGCAATGGACTGTTTTGGTTTAAAAAGCCAGACTGGACACTACCATACATGAACACAAACAATAAAAATGTAGCCAATAAGTATCGAATTAGTGCTGTTAGTATAGGGAATCGGTAGTCTGGCTTATGCCAAATCTTGTGCACACCAAAAGGTTTGAGTAGTACAAGCAATATCAAATAGATTGGCAGTAGTATTTGCACAACCAAAAGCATTAAAAAACTGGATAAGATAAACCAAGTGGGGATGTTAATAATGAGCGCCATATTGTGGCTGTAAGTTAAGCTTTCTGCACTTACATGAGTCACTTCATTGACCAAACCTGATGCTGAGGCAAGTGCGGTGTTTGCCATGATTGCATAAAAGGTAAGAATGAAAGCTTTACCCTGCAAGCTATCCCACACTTTAAGAAAGTGCGGCCAAAACTCATTTGTCAGTCCTATTAAAATAATAATTACAGGCAGGGTTAGATGAATAAGCTCTGCATCGTCAGAAAAAGCTAATGCGAATAAGATAGCCGATGATATCAAATAGCATAATTGAGCTAATGTTAAGCTTGTCCAAAATGATTTTAATTTTGAGAAACGAGTAACTAGTTTTGTGTTTACTGTTGAGGCAACTTTGAGCAGGCGTGTTGCATAGTCACGAGACACACTAGGAACATGTTGTAAAGTTTGTTGCGTACTGGCAACCCACTTGCGTATTTGAAGTGAAACTTCCATTTAAATAAAACCAGTAAAAATTGATTTGCCTATCATAACCGTTGTAAACACTTAGGCAAGTGTCTGTTTTCTAAAAGGCATTGTAATTATTAAATTGTATTACTATTGATTTTGCTGAAAATGCCACCAGTTACATAAGTGTAAGTAAGAAAGTCTTTTGATTGTAAATAAAAGAGAGTAGACTTACAGAACACTATCGGTATTAACCGTTGGTTCCAGAATTTTTACATGGCTTTGAAAACTTTGCTGAGTAGCGCAAAACAATCAATACCGTGACCCGTCTTCGGGGCTGATTCAGGATTCGACAGGATTGATGATTCCGGCGGTGCACGTCGAGGGGCGGTTTGCCTCGTTAAAAGCCGCAAAAAAATAGTCGCAAACGACGAAAACTACGCACTAGCAGCTTAATACCCTGCTGAGAGCTCTTATGCCCTAGCTTCTGTCCGTAAGACGGGGAACAACATGAGATCAAAAACCAAACGGAATAGTGGCGCGACTCCAGCCTGAGAGGCAACCCACGAATTTTAAATCAGGATAGTCGTTGAGTGGCGTGTCTTTCCGCAGCTCCTCGGTGAATTTAAAGATAGACTAAGCGTGTAGTACCTAAGGGTGACCTTTTCTGGACGCGGGTTCGACTCCCGCCAGCTCCACCAATAACGAAACCTCGACCTAAACAGTCGGGGTTTTTTTATGTCTGAAATGTGTTAAAAAATTATCGAAGCACATGTGCTTAAATAGCCAAAGTTATTGAGGTTATGGACTATGCTTTCTTTTTGTTAAGTGCCTGCTTGTTAGTTGTTAAATACTAATAGATACAATAGAGTGGCTGATAAATTTCTAATTTAACGTAATGATTAAAAAGGAAAATAGGTAAAATGGAACAGCAAATTAGCTTTTACATTAGGCGCTTAAAAGAGCGACTTTGGGTCAAACCTCTTTTTAGTTGTGCACTTTCAATCCTCGCTATATTTTTCGCTAGGCTCGGTGATACTTACTTTTCAGACGCCGCGGTTATGGATATCAGCGTTGATACATTAAAAACACTATTTTCAATTATTTCAGCCAGTATGCTTGGTATGGCTGTGTTTGCTGTGGGGTCTATGCTGTCTGCCTATTCTTCTGTTAGCACGTCGGCTACACCTCATGCGTTTGATATTGTTATAACCGACGATGTGTCTCAATACGCGTTATCCATATTTGTTGGTGCGTTCATTTTTAGTGTTATTGGCATTATTGCGTTAATGAATGGTTTATATGGCGATACTGGGCGTTTTGTTATTTTTATTCTTACGCTTTTAGTCTTTGCCATTGTTATTTTAGGTTTTGTTCGGTGGGTAGATAACATCGCTAGACTTGGCACATTAGGTAAAACAATTTCAAAAGTAGAAGCAGTTACAGAAAAAGCGTTATCACGTCACTATGAGTTAATTGCTGGGACGTTAGATTTTGATCAAGTAGAAAGCAAAACCAGCGAAGTTTATTCAAGTGATATTGGTTACTTACAACAGATCAATATCGATCGGCTGCAAGCAACTGCAACAGAGTTTAATTTTAAGATAAAAGTAAACCAAGCGGTTGGCGCTCTAATCTTGCCAAATACTCCTATCGCTTTTATAAAAACAGATGATGGAAAGGCTTTGGATGGCGATGTTGAGGCAAAGCAAAACGTCAAAACTATAATATTAAAAGATTTTATTATTGGTAAATGCCGTACCTTTGATGAAGATCCTCGATTTGGCTTTTTGGTGTTATCTGAAATAGCGAGTCGAGCGCTTTCACCCGCTGTTAACGATCCGGGTACTGCGATAGATATAATCAGTGTGCAATGCCGACTTATTACTCAATGGCTCGCTGGCGACAGATCCAATGATGATAAAGTGAATAACAATGACGTTCATGACTTTGAAGCAAATGGTTCTGAAATTAATAGCTCTGAAGTGAAAAGGCCTGAAATGAAAGACCAGAAAAGTTTTAATCGAGTGTCTTTGCCTCAATTAAGCTCAGAAGAAATTTTTCAGGATGCATTTAATGGTATAGCGCGTGATGGAGCCGCTAACATTGAGGTAATGTTACGTTTGCAAAAAATTTACCAAAGCTTAGCTGAAACCAATGAAGAATTAGCGGAATACTGTGATGTACATTCCAAAAAAGCGCTGGCTTATGCAAAAAAGGAATTGGTGTTAGAAGAAGACTACGAGCTATTAAAAGACAGCTATTTACCAAAGGAAAGTTAGCAATGGAATTAACTTTTACTATTTTAACAATCGTGGTTCTTCTGTTGAGTGTTTTACCTATTTTTAATTGGTCTCATTGGACCGTAAGAAGTATGGACTTTCCCAGGTTACAACTTACTCTTATTTTTAGCTGTGTTTTAATTAGTCATTTATTGCTGTTAGAACCGAATAAATCTGAATCAATAGTAAGATTAGTTGTTTTGTTTGGGTGTATCGTATGGCAATTATGGTGGGTTTTGCCTTTTAGCCCGTTTTGGAAAAAGGAAGTGCACTCATCCAATAATAGAGAGGCGGCTGATACGATAAAAGTGATTACAGCTAATGTTCTGACAACGAACAAAGAGTCACAAAAACTCATTGATTTAGTCAGAGAGTATCAACCGGATATATTAGTTACGTTAGAGTCCGACCAATGGTGGCAGGATCAATTAGATTGTTTAGAGGATGAACTGCCTTTCACCGTTAAGTGCCCACTAGATAACCTTTATGGAATGCATGTGTATTCAAAATTGGAGATCTTAGAGGGCAAACTTAACTATTTAGTGCAAGAGGGCGTGCCATCAGTAAAAGCTAACATAAAGTTAAAAAGTGGCCGAATAGTTAAAGCTTATTTTTTACACCCAGCTCCGCCAAGCCCCACTGAAAATGAAGAATCTACAGAGCGAGATGCAGAGCTAGTTATAGTGGCGCGAGAAATAGCCAATGACAACTCCCCAACAATCGTAACCGGTGATTTAAACGATGTAGCTTGGTCTAAAACAACGCGGCTATTTAGAAAAATTAGTGGTTTGTTAGACCCAAGAGTTGGAAGGGGGATGTTTAATACTTTTCATGCTAGTTATTGGTTTATGAGATGGCCGTTAGATCATATGTTTCACAGTGAACATTTCACCGTAAGCAACATAAAACGATTACCTAACATTGGTTCAGATCACTTTTCTCTATTTACTGAATTGCAGTTATCACCGGAGTCTAAATCTAATCAGGACGGCTTAGACTCAACAAAAGAAGATCGAGAATTCGCAAGTGAAGTTATCGATAAAGAAAAAGCCAAAAACGAATAACAGAGTGTTGATGGCTATAAAAAGGTCACTAACTCCCAGAAGTACTGGTAGTTTGCAATTCTGGTGGTTGCATACCTTTTAACAATCGGCCATAAATGTCAGCACCAGTAATGATTCGTTTAGTGTCAGACCAAATGAGCAAAACGTCACGTTCAATAACTCCATCAAAAGACTTATCTACTGATTCGCTCATTTTCATTTTAATGACGGCTTCACTGAGACTAGTTTTTTCATCGGTAATTATCACTGGTCGGTGACAATATAAATAAGGGTCAAACTGCTCATGTTCAAATAGGGCTGCTCGTAATAAACCATCAGCGTCGATTACAAGTAGAGGTTGATTATCCAAGTTGGTAAGAACAACCCAACGGTGTCCTGATTTATGCAAGCTTTTTAAAAACGGATCATCAGCACTCGGTTTTATGTCTGGTATAATTGGTAAATCCATTTTAGTTTTAAGAGCTAAAATGGAATCTGGGTCTATTAATTCACCTTCATCGGCGACCACAATTTTGTCGAGTTTGAAAAAATTTAACGCTCCAATCCCTTCAACATGGTTTATTTCTGTGTCTTCAGCTTCAACGTGCTTGCGAATGATACTGCTAAGCTCGCTCTCAGCGAGGTAGGTAATTCCCTCTTTACCCAACCAAACGTCAAGGATAATGGCCGTAGGCTTTGCAACGGGATAAAATAGTATTTGGTAAAAGCGGATAACTGGTGACAGCATACTTCCCATTTTTAGTGCGTTTCTAGAGAAGTATGCTTGCGGAATAATCTCACCAATAATAGTAATGGCAATAGTAGAAAATAAAAATGAACTGATACCAGCGAGTGCGGAGTCCGACAACAAGGTTAGTAATACATTGATCCCAACATTGCCCCACAAAATGGTTGTCAAAAGGAAGTTAGAGTCGCCTCTTAGCTTCAATATTTTTTGAGCGGATTTGTTACCTTTTGAAGACTCAACCTCTAATTGAAGTCGACTTAAGGAAAAAAACGCGAGGTTTAACCCTGAGAAAATGGCCGATTGAGAGATACAAAAGACAATACCAATCCATAAGAGAATATCCATTATTTTAAAGCCTTAATATAAAGTGATGATGACCAACTTAAAGCAGAAATAATGCTAAGTTAGTAAGTTGATTTTGACCGGATATTACAGGATAAAAGTAAAAACGCATTAAACTTAACTATTATTTGTATAGTGTTCAGTCAAAAAATCAGAAAACTTGTCGACAGTGAGAGGCTTAGTTAAATAAAAATCTACACCGGCCTCATAAGCACGATCAAAGTCCTCTTTCATGGCGTTTGCTGATAAACCGCAAATAAATAAGTTATTGTAGCCTTTTGCTCGTAGTTCTTTGACGGCTTGATAGCCATCCATAATAGGCATTTGCATGTCCATGAGTACAAAATCGTAGTGATTCTTATCTGCCAAGGTTAATGACTCTAAGCCATTCTCAGCAAGATCAAAGGTAAATCCATGATGTGTGAGCATATTGCCAGCAACCATTTGATTGACTTTGTTATCCTCAACTAGCAACACGTGGCCTTGATATAAGTCTTTTGAATCACTTTTGATTGGCGCTGTTTGCTCCTTGAACGTTTTTTTAGCAGTTAATGACAAGATGAATTGTTTAAATGATACAGGAGTAATAGGGTGGATCAGCTTTGGTGCACTAAACTCTTTTGCCATCGAATTGACCAAATCAACACAATCACAGTTGCCGATAAAACCAAAAGGCGCAAGCTCAGTAATGAGTGGCTTAAGCTGCTTTTTAATCTCCTCTAAATTGGTCGATGAGGTTATTTCGAAAATTACGGGCTTGGTGCCAACGTTACTAATATCCCCAACTGCTTTTGTTTGACTGTCGTATGAATGTGATAAATCTAAAGTTATACCAGCTTGTTGCCAATATTTAATTGGTAATAACAAAGACTCGGTATTCGAAATATAATCCAGTGCTAGGCCATTAAAAACGACTTCAGAGGTATTGCTTGTACTTTCTAATGGCAAGGTAACATTAAATGTACTGCCTTTATTTTGAACTGACTCGCAATGTACTTCTCCGTTCATAAGCTCTACAAGGTTTTTAACAATAGAAAGTCCTAATCCCGTTCCGCCAAACCTTCTACTAGTTGAGCCATCAGCTTGAGTAAATGACTCAAAAATATGTAAACAGGCCTCCGGTGGCATGCCTACACCAGTATCAATAACTCTGATTTGTAGTGGTTTTGACTCATCTTTTAAATACTCAACGTAAATATCGACACTGCCTTTTTCTGTAAATTTAATCGCGTTATTACAGATGTTTAATATGATTTGACCAATTCTTGTAGGATCTCCTTTTAGTCGAGAGGGCATGGACAAATCGATAAATGAACGGATGGCTAGACCCTTTTCTGCGGCCTTAGGTGATAATGATTGAATGAGTGAATCGATTACGTTTGAAGGGGAAAACTCAATCTCTTCAATGGATATTTTGCCAGCCTCTATTTTTGAAAAGTCTAAAATATCGTTGATAACGCTCATCATAATGTCGCTGGAATAGCTAATTCGTTCGATATAAGTTTCTTGTGTGTTATTCAACGGCGTTAGTTTTAGAAGGTCTACAAAGCCAATAATTCCGTTCATTGGTGTTCTAATCTCATGGCTCATGTTAGCCAAGAACATACTTTTTGCGTTTGTCGCCTGTTCTGCTTTTTGCTTTTCCAGTAGCAGGGCTTTGTTCATTTCTATTTGTTGTTTGTTTTGGACCTCTGACTGCTCTAAAAGCCGAATAGTTTGTCGATTTTTCTCACTGAATACTTTAGCCGCCTTTGCTAATTCGCCAATTTCGTCTTTTTTATCAAGCTCTGGAATCGACAAGACCGCTTCACCAAATGCAAGTTTTCTAAATACCGTGGTAATACTTTGTATTGGGTTAACTACATTTCTTATAAAAAACGCTGCACTAGCTAATGATATTAGTATGGTTAAAATCAAAAAGAAGTTAATAAAGTTTGAGAATGCCGCGGTTTCTTGCTCTACGCTATTTTTATTACTTGCTACTTCTTCGCTGACTAAGTTACTCAACTCTTTTGTGATATACAGAAACTCATTGGCAGCACCTGACATAACGACGTTAACCAGGTAAGTATAACCTCGAGTTATTTGAGTCAACTGATTGAAGCTCTTTTTTATAGCACTCAAGCTGTTAATGAACTGCGCTTTTTGTGTTGACGTTAGTTGGCTATTTTTAACGTCTGTTTCAAGTTGGCTGATGTGGCTTTTGAAGAGCTTAATCAGATTAAAGTTTGGTGAGTTTATATATTTTATAGCTGATAATTTTATTTGTAATAAGTCAGTTTGAAGCTCTAGGCTATAACTCTTTTTATCATAAGTTAAAAGTAACGCACTTAGCGCATCAAGCTCATTATTGATCCCGTTCTCAAAAAGGGCAGAGCGCTTTGCATAAGATTTTTCCACCTCTTGGAAATTTGTTTTGTATTCATTTAGGTGCTCTTTGAGCGCGATAATGAAATTATCGACGTTTGCTTGGTTTTGGTCAGAAAAACCGATATCGGCAAATTGATTGATATTCTGGTCGATAGAAGTGACTAATGAGTAGGTTCTGTCTAATACAGACTTGCTGCCCGTTTCTTTGTATATCAATACGTTTCGTTGTAAATCAATAAGCTCCTTTTCTAGCCTTGCTACAATCTGTACTTTTTTAATGGTGCTTTGCGCCAACTGTTGTTGATTTTCAAATACCGTAAAAGTCGATTTTGAAATAACAATTTCAATAACGAGTAGTGAAACTAAAGAGAATAAAACGAGTAATAACTGTGCTTTTAAAGATTTAAACATTAATGACTCGCCTAAGAATTAATAAATTCATACCACTTTTGTAAGCTGTAATCGTAGGAATCCATAACAGAGTTCCAAACCGCAACGTTGCTAAACCTTTTTTCGTAGCTTCCGCCAGACCGTTGTTGGCCTTTTTTTACGGCTATATTTCCATCAGTACCCAGTAAGTTTGTTGTTGCTGCTTTACCTTGATACCAATAATCCCATTCATTTTGATTTAGGTATTTTGCTGATCGTTGTGGATTACTAATATAGTAGCCTTGTCGAGCAATAAAAGCGCCAGGCCAACCTGACAGCCACCAGTTCATGTAGTCGTAAGCTGCATCTTTAACGCGTCCAGTTGTTGCTGAAGACAAACACATTACCCCATGCCAACCTCTATAACCTTCTTTTGGAGCTGCATATCTAACAGGGATACCTTGGCCATTTAGTTGAGAAACGGCAGGGGAGAACATGCTTTGAATATTGACTCGACCTGACTTCATAAAATTTACAGATTCAGGCACAGAAGTCCAAAAACCGTTAAAATGATTTTGTCGTTTTAATTCGAATAAAATATCAAAAAGCTGATCCAATTCGGCATTTGTAATTGCACCGATATCATTAAAGCTCATCAAGCCCTGGCCCTGTGCTGCTAAGGCTAAGTCAAAAACACCGATAGAGGGAGCATTAACGATACCCACTTTACCTTTGTTTTTGTTGTCCAGTAGCCAGCCCCAGCTTTCCGTTTCATAGGGCCTGCCAAGTTCAATATGGTCGGTGTTGTAACCAAATGAATCTACGTTATGAACGTATGGTAAAAAGCTTATGTCGTTTGTGTGATTTGTTCCCAGCTCACCGTTTTTTTGGACATGAAGTATTTTAAAAGGTGCATCGCCAGCGCCTATGTTTGACGATGGATGAAGTTTACCGGTTTTACACAAATCATTTATCTCATCAAAATGAAGAATTCTTCTTTTATCAATAGGCTGTATAGAACCAGATGCCCAAAGTACACGTATACTATTTGACCATTGCTCGAAGAGATCAAAGGAGGTTGGAGACATTGATGCTTTTTGTAAGACAGAGGCACTGCCTTTTGGCTCAAATACCAAATTAATGCCTAAGTCTTCCATTGCCTGTTTCCGTAATACTTCTTGCAGCGTGACGTGAGTACCAAGCACTCTTACAGTCGTTGTTGTTCTCGAGAAAACATAGGGCGCTTTAGTGATCAACACGCTAGAAGCCGCGGCTTTTGTTAATAACTTCAATGTGCTTCTTTTTGGCTTATTGACGTGGGACATATAGTTAATCCATGATTTTGCTGAATTTATAAAGATATTTTTAAGCTTAGCTCATAGTTTTTTAGGTGCAATTTTTAGTCATGCTTTAAGTTACTTTATTAGTAATAAAGCCAGAACTATTGATGCCGTTCAGCGAGTTTAATTGGGGGTTAATCGAAAAGAATGTCAATTAACGTAAATTAGATTGATTCTAATTAACGATATCTCGTATATAAGCGTTAATATTTAGTATTAACTTAATTTATTACAAAGGTAAGAAGTTGAAAGGTAGCCAAACTAAATCCAAAGGAACGGTTCGTCAGGTTCAGCTTAGTGCAATTACGGCACTATGCTTTTCATTGATGGCTTGCTCTTCAAATTATCAAATGTCTAATGACTTAAAAGAGCAACGCATAACAGGTAAGTCTCCAGAGCAGTGGAGTCAGCAGCTTGTTTCTAACCCAGATGTGTTGCGTTCAAAAAGTGTTTTTGAAGAGCTTAATAATCCGCAATTAAAAGAGTTAGTTGAAAAAGCGTTATTAAATAATTTGTCGCTTCAACAACAAGCTTTTGACGTTAAGATCAAAGAGCAGTCATTAATCGCAACAGGTACTAACGTTTGGCCGTCGCTAAATGCAGAGTTTTCTGGTCAAAGAGGTGAATCTAGCTCTGCTGATTCTCCATCGACATCCTATACGGCGGGTTTGTCATTGAGATACGAATTGGATGTTTGGCAAAAACTATCTGATACAATAAGCAAGAGAACCTTCAATATATGGCTGAGCAAGCTTCTTATACTGAAGCAACTCAAGCACTAATCTCTAATGTGATTTTGTCTTGGTTAGACGTTATTGAAGCGAACCAATTATTAGAGCTCTATAAGCAAAGAGTACAAAACTCTGGGCAAAGCTTATCCATTATAGACTCTGGCTATCAGCAAGGTCTGAATAGTGCGCTGGATGTTTATCTTGCTAGAAATGAGCTCAACAGTGAGCGTTCACGTTTGGCGCTTCAAGTGAGTAATAAAGCAATGGCAATTCGAGTATTGGAAAGACTGATTGGTGAATACCCTTCTGCTTCTTTACTTATCAACGCTGATATTCCGGTATTTACTACTGATGTTGAGCTAGGTATCCCATCTGAGTTAATTAAAAATAAGCCTTCTTTGCAGGCTAGTTGGTATCAGTTAATGGCAACCGATGCAGCATTAGCATTTGCGCACAAAGAACGGTTCCCAGACTTTGTATTAACAGGAACCATTTCTGATAGTGCAAGCAAGTTATCTGATGTGTTTAGCACATCGGCATTTGCTTGGGGTTTAGTCGGTAAAATTACAGCGCCTTTGTTTGACGCAGGACGCCTTAAAGCTAATGAGAAAGCCGCGGAGCTTAGACTTCAACAAGCTGAAAAAAGCTACATTGAAGACGTGTATGACTCATTTGAAGACATTGAAAATGCATTGTCATTACAAGTGAGTTTAGTAGAGCGTTTTGCCACCACCTATGAAGCCATGGAAAACGCAATGGCGGCAGAGCAATTAGCATTTGAACAATATCAAAGTGGTCTTGTGACCTACACCACGGTTCTTGATGCACAAGGCCGTTCATTTGATGCACAAACTTCTCTAATCCAAATTAAGAAACAAAGGGCCACAAACAGAGTTCAACTTCAGCGGTTACTTGGGCATTCTTTTCTAACTCAAATTCATTAAAGACTACGGACGACGGCAACAATGATTAACTTCAAAAAACTAATATTACCTGTTTCGGTGCTAGCGGGCACAGCAATTTTATATACATTTATTATGTCTAACCCGCCAGAAGCACAACGCCGTGGACCATCAAAAGCCTCACAGATGTCAGTTCAAGTTGAAAAGCTGCAGCCACAAGACTACCCAATTATTCTTGAAAGTTATGGCACGGTTCAGCCTAGAACACAAAGTGGCTTAGTGTCACAAGTTGGAGGCCAAATTACCTTTGTTAGTGATCAATTTAGAGAGGGTGGTTTTATAAAACAAGGCGACGTTTTGGTGGTGGTTGATGACCGTGACTACGTGGCTGAGGTTAATATTGCAAAGGCTGGTTTGTTATCAGCACAACAAGCATTATTAGAAGAGCAAGCACGAGTTGACCAAGCCGAAACTGACTGGAAACGTCTAGGAAATAATAAAAAGCCAAGTGACTTGGTGCTTAGAAAGCCACAATTAGCGGCTGCTAAAGCAAATGTACTGTCAGCGGAGGCGCAACTTCAAAAAGCTCAGCTTTCATTAGAACGAACTAAAATTACAGCGCCATATGATGGTCGTATTTTGACTAAGCTGGTGGATTTTGGTCAGGTTATTTCTGGTAATACTAAAGTCGCGGATATATATGCGACTGATTATGTAGAAATTAGATTGCCAATTAAGAATAAAGACTTAGCACTAATGACCCTGCCAGAAGAGTTTGCCGACGATAATAGCAGTGTAATTAACGCCAAAGAAATACTGTTTAAGTCTGATTTAGTGGGCGACCAAAAGTGGTTAGGCAAAGCGGTGAGAACAGAAGGTGCGATAGATGAAAGTTCTCAACAACTTTATATCGTGGGCCAAATTGATGAGCCATTTGCTAAGGCTGCTCATAGTGCGAATCAGCACTCCGTACCTATTAAAATTGGCCAGTATGTAACGGCTGATATTCAAGGTAATACAATTCCAAATACGATAGTTATTCCTAATAAAGCTATTTATCAAGGCAGTTATGTTTATGTAGTTGTTGACAATATGTTGCGCCGAACAGAAATTACCGTGCGTTGGCAAAATGATGAAGAGGCAATCATAGAGAGCGGATTAAAGCCTGGGGACTTATTAGTTATCACGTCATTAGGACAGGTTAGCTCTGGAACAAGAGTGGCAATTGTCAATGAAAATGGCGATGCACAAGCAGCGCCTGCGGGCGAGATTAAGCCTCGAGATAAACAAGGTAGAAAAAAGCCAAGAAGTGAAGGTGAATAATAATGATTGCATGGTTTGCTAGAAATGGCGTTGCTGCCAATTTATTAATGTTCTCAATTTTATTTGTTGGCTTATTTAATTTAAGTTCGCAAATACCATTTGAAGTCTTTCCATCCTTTGAAACTGATCGCATAAGCATTAGTGTCACATTAAGAGGTGCAACACCTGAAGATACAGAGCAAGGTATTGCCATCCGTATCGAAGAAGCGGTGCAAGATTTAGAAGGTATAGAGCAAATTACCAGTCGTTCTACTGAAGGCTCAGCGTCCGTGACGGTGGAAGTTGAAAGTGGTTATGATGCTCGAGAAATGTTAGCCGACATAAAGAGTCGGGTTGATGCAATTAATACCTTTCCGAGTGATGCTGAAAAGCCTGTTATTGCGTTAGCGCAGAGAAAAAGAGAAGTTATAGCGGTTGCGTTATCAAGCATTTATGGTGAGAAAGAACTGCATGAGTATGCAGAACAAATTCGTGATGATTTACTAAAAATTCAAGGTGTAACTCAAATTGATTTGAGTGGCGTAAGAGATTACGAAATTGCAGTGGAGATTTCCACCGATAAGCTTCGTCAGTACAATCTATCACTAGCTCAAGTTTCAAGCGCTATTTCAAAATCAAGTGTTGATGTGTCTGCCGGTACGTTAAAAACCACCGGTGGCGATATTCTGCTGCGCTCAAAAGGTCAGGCTTACCGCCAGGATGAGTTTGCTCGAATTCCGGTCAAAACTAATGCTGATGGCACTATTATTCGTCTTTCAGACATTGCAGATGTTTTGGATGACTTTGAAGAAACGCCAATTAGAACTCGTTTTAATGGTAACCAAGCCGCGTTTTTAGATGTTTACAGAATTGGCCAACAGAGTGCTATTGAAGTTGCTGACAAAGTAAAAGCGTATATTGTTAGTAAGCAACTTGCTTTACCTTACGGTTACGAACTGAGTTATTGGGATGACGATTCACAAATTGTTAAAAATCGTATATCCACGTTAACGACCAGTGCGTTGCAAGGAGGTTTCTTAGTTCTATTATTACTAACACTATTCTTACGTCCCGCTATCGCTTTTTGGGTGTTTATCGGTATTCCAGTTTCGTTTATGGGTGCCTTTATTGTTATGCCTTGGTTTGGCGTTACATTAAATGTTATGAGCCTATTTGGATTCATTTTGGTGTTAGGTATTGTTGTTGATGATGCCATCGTTACCGGTGAGAATATTTATACTCACTTACGAAAAGCGGATTCTGGAGAAGATGCCGTTATAAGAGGTACTCAAGAAGTCGCGACTCCTGTGACGTTTGGTATTTTAACCACTGTCGCTGCCTTTTTACCTTTGGCCTTTATTGAAGGAGCCAGAGGTGCGTTATTTGCGCAGATCCCTGTTATTGTTATTCCAATTTTGTTGATGTCATTAGTTGAGTCTAAATTTGTTTTACCCTCGCATTTAAAAAACCTAAAACTTCGTCATGAAAAAGGCGAAATTAGCAAGCTCGAAGCTTTCCAGCATCGCTTTGCTGATGGTTTTGAACACCTGATCTTGCGCTATTACCAACCGTTATTAAAAGTAGCGGTTCGAAATAAGTTCGCCACTGTTAGTATGTTCTTATCGGTATTTTTAGTGATTTTAGCGCTGATTATGAGTGGCTGGACTAAGTTTATTTTCTTTCCTCGCATTCCAAGCGAAACGGTGAGAGTGAACATTTCAATGCCAGCGGGCACGCCATTTGAAGTGACTAATAAGTTTGTTATTAAAATGTCAGATAAAGCGCGAATTTTACAAGAAAAATATGTTGATGAAGATACTGGAAAAAGTGTCATTATAAATATACTTGCCACTACTGGTGGTCGCGGTGGCGTTTCTAACCAAGGTGGTGTGCGATTTGAAATAATTCCACCTGAGCAAAGAACGTCAATTATAAGCGCAAATGATTTAGCCAGAGAGTGGCGAAATCTGATTGGCCCAATTCCAGGTGCAGAAAGCGTTACATTCAGATCTGAAATTGGTCGTACGTCAAGTCCTATTGATGTGCAGTTATCAGGTACTTCGCTGAATACGTTGAAAGAAGTGGCTGATTTAGTGAAGCAACGTTTAGCAACCTATCCTACGGTTTTTGATATTGCCGATTCTTTATCAGATGGTAAGCAGGAATTGCAAATTGAGCTGACTCAGCAGGGCGTTGCGCTTGGACTGACGAGAATGGAAGTATCAAATCAAATTAGGAATGCTTTTTTTGGTGCGCAAGTTCAGCGTGTTCAAAGAGGTCGAGATGATGTGAGAGTTATGGTGAGATTGCCGTTATCAGAACGTAATTCTGTGGCACAGCTGCAGGATATTCTGATATCGACTCCATCTGGCGGCACTGTACCGTTTGCTCACATTGCGACGGTAAATGCAGGACAAAGCCCGTCGGCTATTTATCGAATTGACCGCTTTAGAACAGTGAATGTGACGGGCGATATTGATAAAAGTAATACCAATATGACGGTACTTCAGGCTGATCTAAAAGTTTATCTTGATGAGCTGGTTTCCCAGTACCCAGGCATTTCGCACTCATTAGAAGGTGAAGCAAAGGAGCAGCGTGAATCATTTAGTTCGTTGGGCTGGGCATTAGTGTTTGTATTCTTTATTATTTATGCTTTGTTAGCGATACCATTTAAGTCTTACTTACAGCCTTTAATTGTTATGAGTATTATTCCTTTCGGTATGATCGGTGCAGTTATGGGCCATTGGGTAATGGGCATGGAATTAACCATTATGAGTTTGCTGGGGATGCTGGCTCTCATAGGGGTTGTAGTAAATGACTCGCTCGTTCTGGTTGACTATATTAATAAGCGCAGAGCTGAAGGGTTTGCCCTAATGGACGCGGTATTAACGGCGGGTGCTTCTCGATTTAGACCGGTTATGTTAACGAGTTTAACAACATTTATAGGCTTGATGCCGTTATTGTTTGAAAAGTCGACGCAGGCGCAGTTCTTAATCCCGATGGCCGTCTCGTTAGGGTTTGGTATTTTATTCGCAACGTTCATCACTTTGCTTTTAGTACCGGTTAATTACCTTTTAGTAGCTAAAGTACAGGATTGGTTCAAGTCGTAAAAATAGGTAAAAGGCTATGAAGATCTTACATAGTTAAAGTAGTAATTACTTAAGTGTTATTCAAAGGGCCAACTTTTCAAGTTGGTCTTTTTTTATCCGCTCGTTGGTAATGTCTTTAAATTCAGGGTGTTAGCTTCTTTATTTTGTTCGGCGTCATTACTTTTTTTGGCTGGCATAATATTTGCGATACTAAAGTAACGTTTTATATTAGGAAAGTATGATGACATTAAAAGATTTAGCACCATATTACGGATTAATAGAAGAAAAACTTACAACTTGGTTAGAGATTTCAATTAAACATCTACCTAACTTTGTCGTTTCGCTATTTATAGTTTTATTTTTCTCATTGCTATCTCGCGTTTTAAGCAAAACATTGAGGTCAGTATTGCACAAAGCGCTTGAGTCTAGACAGATTGCGGACTTACTAGCATCAATATTTAAAATCATAGTGATGACAGTTGGTATTTTTGTCGCGTTGGATTTTATCGGATTGTCTGGCACCGTTAAGTCATTATTGGCGGGTGCGGGTATTGTTGGTCTAGCCATCGGTTTTGCATTTCAAGACATGACTGAAAATTTGATAGCTGGTATAGCGATGGGCATAAGAAAACCGTTTCAAATTGGCGATGTAATTAAAGCGGATGATGTATTTGGTACCGTAAAAGTGATTAATCTGCGCAATACGTTAGTTGAGAACTTTTATGGTCAGCTAGACATAGTACCAAACAAGGTGCTGTTCAGAAACACATTAACAAATTTCAACTCCACCGGGGAACGAAGAGTAGAAGTGCCCGTCGGTATTTCTTATGCCGATGACATAGAAAAAGCAGCAGATGTTTTAGTTGAAGCTATTAATAAAAAAGACTTCGTGAAAAATAAAGATGAAACCGCTGTCTATGCTGAGAGCTTTGGTGATAGCTCTATAAATTTACTAGTGTGGGCCTGGATAGATTACCCTGGTCATGTTGGCTTTATGCAGGCAAGACATGAACTAGTTGTTGTTATTAATAAAACGCTAAGCGATAACGATATCCTAATTCCATTCCCAATAAGGACGCTGGATTTTGGTATTAAAGGCGGCGAAAAGTTAAATACTATGCTGACTAAGAATGAGTCGAAAAGTGGCTCAGCTAATACGAATTAAATGCCGGATGGTCTTCCGGCCATATTCTCAGAAATTAATATAAATGTTTCTTGAGCGCAGTGTACTAGCTCCGACCTTTCAATATGCTCTATTGGTAAAGAGTTAATTGTGGTTGATGTTCTTAACCAGTCAGCATCAACTTCGATTAACTTTCTCCAAAATGCCATTGAGAGGTTATATTCGTACCCTAAAGTGTGCTCAATTTTGGGTAGTACCATCACTGCAGTTTGAGAGAAGCAGTCGAGTGCGTATCGAATCCCCCAATACTTTTCTAAAATTGAACCTTCACCCATAACTAAATATTTAGGCTGAGGAATGGGTAACCTAAGTTGTAGTTTATTGGCGATATCCGATAATTCAAATTCTAACGAAGGTAACCGAGTTTTATAGGGGGCAGCGTGCATTAAATCTATCTTAGATTCAAAATTTAAAACCCGCTTTTCGACTTGGACATACGAAGCGTAAAACTTACACATGATGTTAAAATATTGAGACAAGCTAAGTTTGCTTGAGAGTATTTGTGTTAGCACTACCGCTTGATCTAACTGCTCTTGTAACACTCGAGTTTTGATTTTTAAGACATTTATATTGTCATCTAAAAATGGCTGTAATGTTGGGTTAAATGACCCACTTTGCATCATCAAATTACTTGTTGCCATGATAAAAAACCTAGCAGGAAAGACTCATCTAATTGTAGTCTAAATTTACAAAACTGAAGAAATGATCAAATAAAAACTGGCCGAAAAAATAGGGATGTTATATTATATCACTCAGTTATTTTTGAGAGGTTTGTTAAATGAGAGATATTTTAGGAGCGTGGTTGTCAGTTCTGTGTGTTTTGCACTGTTCTTTGCCGATCCTTTTACTGTCGTTTGGGGCAAATTTTGGCTTACATGAATTTTTAGAATCTATTCACGATGAATGGCTGCATGCGGTATTAATTACTCCAATTGTTTTAATATTGGGTGTTAGCTTACCAAAAGCTTATATGTCGCATCGTAATCCGGTACCTGCATATTTGGCAGCACTTGGCGTGTTTACACTTACCGTTGGTGTTTTAAGTGGCCACCTTGTAGAAACTATCCTAACGGTAGTTGGAAGCACATTAGTAATAAGTGCTCACTTAATTAATCGCAAGTCTTTAAAAAGCCATGTAGAAGCAGTGATGAGCTAGCTTAAGCTAGCTCTATCTTATAACTTTTAATTTACCAATTCAGGTAACTTAATCCCTTTCCAAGTTTCAGAAACCCTCAAAGTGTAAACTCGTTGCTGGTCCTCTTCCTTCAATATTTACGATATTAAACTGTTCATCCCAAATCTCCCTTAGAGAGTCCTGACGAACAGCAAGTCCTTTTAAGCGCTTCGGCATTTTAATCTCTTGGTAAACCCAAAAGTAACCAGCATCATTCTGGTATCCTACTAAGCTGAGCGGCAGTGCTTCGTTTTGGCTATTACGCAACTCAAACTTTTCCTCAACGTAGGCTGCAAACTTAGCCTGTGTCATGTCATCTGCAATGATGTCTGCCTTAGCATCAAATAACTGCCAAGCAGCTTCTTCAGCATCGTGCAGCATAAAGCGGTGCATGACTTCAATATGATTTGTTCTTTCATTGAATAATACGATAGTAAATGCTGATTTCATTTTATGTGCATTTACCGGCAAGGCTGAAAACAACAGCACTACTACCATAGTGATAATTCTAAACAACGTTAACTCTCCAAAAAAAATGCCCGAACAGTTCGGGCATTTATTGTAACCTTATATCACAACGCGTAAAGCGGGCTTTATAATGTTTTTAAATTAAGCTTCTGTTTCAGATTCAGATTCAGACTCTGTTTTCTTTTTGTCTTTATCTTCGTCAGTTTTTAATTTTGTTTTAATATCTTGCATGATGTCACGGCTTGCACCCGTTGCGCTGCGCTTATATTTATAAGCTTCAACACGTGAAGGGATGATTCGACGTGGGTACATGTTGTTCTCGTTGTTTACATCCGCAGTATCCCAAGTAGGGTCAACTACAACACTAACAATTTCTTTTTCTTTGTCAGTAACAACTAGTTTTTTAACATGCTTAGGAGAACGTCTCCAAATTTCAGCAGGAATATAACGATCTTCTTTAGTACCGTCAGCATATTCTAGTTGAAGAAGAATTGGCATAACCAAACCACCTAGGTTATTAAACTCAATAACGTAGTAGTTTTTGTCTTCTGCAACTGCACGTTCAAATACACGTTTTTCCCATGGCTTAAGACCTTTAAGGAAGCTGTTGTATTTGTTGCGTTCTTTATTCGTTACTGTAAAACGATCGTTTTCGTCGTAGAAATCAGAAACATCTGGGTTAGATTCAAGCCACGTTTTCATGCCAGCTTCTTCATTCTTTTTCAGGAACAATGCTTGAGGCTTGTCATTTTCGATATCACGCATACGAGCCATATCGATGTCTGGATTTTTAGTATCCATACGTAGTTTGTAAACACCATCAACAGAGATATCTACATGGTCTGTAGTGTAGAACCAACCAGTCCAGAACCAATCTAAATCAACGCCTGATGCTTCTTCCATAGTGCGGAAGAAATCAGATGGAGTAGGGCGCTTATATTTCCAACGTTGAGAGTACTCTTTAAATGCATAGTCAAATAACTCACGACCTAAAACAACTTCACGAAGAATGTTTAAAGCAGCAGCCGGTTTTGAGTAAGCATTTGGACCTAAACGAAGTACGCTATCAGATTGAGTCATGATAGGAACTTGAACGTTACTCTTCATGTAGCTAGTGATATAACGAGGCTCAACACCCCAAGGAATTGTTGGATCCCACTCACGACATGCTACAGCGTCTAGAAAGCTGTTAAGACCTTCGTCCATCCAAGTCCATTGGCGCTCATCTGAGTTAACAATCATTGGGAAATAAATGTGGCCAATTTCGTGGATAACAACACCAATTAAGAAACGTTTTTCTGCTTGAGTATAAGTACGAGAACCGTCGTCTTGTAGTTTAGTACGAGGACCATTGAAGGTAATCATAGGGTATTCCATACCGCCAACTGGGCCATTTACTGACTGAGCTGTTGGGTATGGGTAGTCAAAAGAGAATCTTGAGTAAACTTCCATTGTATGAACAATAGCTTCAGTAGAATACTTCTTCCAAAGATCACCACCTTCTTTAGGGTAGAAAGACATCGCCATTACGAATGGTTGATCTTTACCGCCTTGGTCGTATCCTTTAGCGTCCCACATGAATTTACGAGAAGAAGCCCAAGCGAAATCTCTTACGTTTTCTGCTTCAAAACGCCATGTTTTAGACTTAGTTGTGCCTTCTTTTTCGTTTTCTAACGCTTCTTCAGCTGTTACAACAAAAACAGGACGTTTAGCATTTTTAGCTTCTTCTAGACGTTTACGCTGAGTGCTCGTTAATACGTCTCTTGGGTTATCTAATTCACCCGTTGAAGAAACGATGTGGTCAGCAGGAACCGTAATTTCTACTTCGTAGTCACCAAATTCAAGAGTGAATTCGCCGCGGCCAATAAACTCTTTGTTGTGCCAACCTTCGTAGTCAGTGAACGCGTGTAAACGCGGGAACCACTGTGCTAGTAAGAAGATGTCATTACCACCTTCACGAGCGTCGTCAGGGAAATGCTCATAACCAGCACGAGCAGACACTGCATCTTCTTCAACAATGTTAAAACCAAAGTCCATTTCGAACTCAACTGTTTTACCAGGTTTAAGAGGACGGTCTAAATCAATGCGAAGGTTAGTACCAACTACAGTAATTTTAAGAGGGCGATCTTTGCTATTTCTAACAGCAAGAACGTCATAGCCTAGCTCATTGTCAGCTAAGAATTGTTGACGACGTAATTCACCAAGACTTAGTTTTGCTGGCTTGCCGTTACCACCAGCTGAAGTCGCTGGACCACGACGACCAATACCAGCAAATGCAGTACCAGCTTCTGCGATTGAATCATCATGGTATTTATTTTGTTCTAACTGCATCCACAAGTACTTTAAAGTATGTGGAGAGTTGTTTTTGTAGGTAATGTTTTGAGTAGCATCTAAACGACGTTTTTCTTCGTTTAGTTTTACTTTAATTTTGTAATCGACTTTTTGTTGCCAGTATTTTTCACCTGGTTCACCTGTTGCAGCACGATATACATTTGGTGTTGGAAGGATCTCTTCCATTTGACGGAACTTGTCTTCGAAGTCCCCTTTTGTTTGCTTAACGGCACTTGCAGACGCTGTCGCACTGACAGTGATAGCGAATGCTAAGGTCAACAAACGTCTAAAATTACGATTATTCATAATATTACCACGTTATCCTATTCATTTTGCTGGTTAAATTTGACGTAGAATCTCACGTTCTAATCGCCAAGATTAGCCGTTAAGACTAACAAAAAACAATATTAAAAAACACAGTTTTAACCCTATAACTGTGTCACTCATCGAAAAGACGCATATAGGCGTTTAGAGGTTGTATTTTGTAGAGCGTCGCAAATAATTAGTTTTATGAAAAAACGGGTGGTTTTTTTTTGCGACTTGGATAGAATCGCCTACTCATTTTTTTAAGGGGACATATTTTCCATGGTAACCATTGGCATCGATTATGGTACTTCAAACTCAGAAGTAGTTTGGTTTCGACGGTAATCAACATCATTACATTGAACTAGATAAAGATTCTAAAACGCCATTTAAAATAAGATCTTCTGTATTCATTTATTACGAAGATGACTTACCGCTGCCTCCAGTGGAAGTGATTGAAGAAAAGGTTCAGCGTATTAAAGCCTCTATTTCTATGCAATTAGATAAGGCAAAAGACAAATACGAAGAGGCGACTACGCCAGCAGAGCAACGCCGTCATTTAACACAAATTGACCAACTTCGTGGTGAGTTCCATAACACGCCGAAGTTGCAGCGCCGTGCGATTAACGAATTACTAAAGAATCAATCAGTAGACGATTTGCCGCTCCAAAAAATGGTTGAGACAGGAACCTTCCTGTTCGGCGAAGCTGGTTTTAAACAGTATTTAAAAACACCAGAAAAAGGACGTTTAATTTATTCACCTAAAAACTTTTTGGGTGCGAATCTGCTGTCTGGTCAAAAAGATGCTTTTGTTGGGCTAATAGCTAAACAACTCGCATTCTTCAAAGAAGCTGCAGAAAAGCAATTAGGCCAGAAGGTAGGTGGTGTAGTTGTGGGGCGTCCTGTGAAGTATCACGGAACTCGTGGTGAGCAAGGTAATCAACAGGCCATTACAATAATGACCGCAGCAGCGGAACAGGCTGGTTTTGAAAAAATTGATTTCCTTGAAGAGCCAATCGCGGCGGCATATCGAATTGAACAACAATTGGATAGCGAAAAAGTAGCTTTAGTTGTAGATATAGGTGGTGGTACAACGGATATTTGTGTGATCCGTTTAGGTACCCAAAAGCAACAAGACTATGACCGTCAACAAGATGTACTGTCTGTTACTGGCACGCGTTTGGGTGGCATGGAATGCGACAAAAACTTGATCCTTAAATCTATTGCGACAGAAATGGGCTTGGGCACTGAAACAACAAACGGTATTCCTATTCCACCACTGTACTTCAACGATATGGTTGCAGTGGATGATATACCACGATTGAATAAGTTCTTTTCAGATGAGATGGGATTAGAAATTTCTCAAACTATCTCTGTTGCTAAAGAGCCTAAGAAGTTAGACAAACTGTTAATTGTTCAAGAAGAAAAGTTATCAGCGCGATTAGTTAACTCCTCTAGGTTGGCAAAAGAAATGTTGTCTGAGAAAAGTCACATTGTATTGCCATTAAAGTATATTCAATCTGACTTCCAGGTCGAGTTAACAGAAGCCGATTTAAAACGCTCTATGTTGGCGTGGATGACGCGTGTTAAGGCATTGATTAAAGAGTGTTTGGACAAAACAGAAGTTCAACCTGAGATATTGTTTGTGACTGGCGGTATGAGTTTGTCACCTGTTGTACAACAGGAAATTAAAGCCATGTTACCTGATCTACCAACGGTAACTGCAGATGCATTTAAATCCATTTCTGAAGGCCTGAGTATTCAAGCATCAAGAATGAAGTAGCGATTAATTAACAGTTAATTCAAAATTAACTAGCCTTTAAGTAAGAGTGAAGTAACAAGATTACTCTGCTCTTACTAAAGGAAGTTTAAACGATAGGGAAGGGCGCTACTTAGCGCCCTTTTTCTTTATCAATAGAAAGTTGAACTTGCTTAAAAAACTCTGCTTTTTTTGAGGCAAACTCTTGGTTAAGAGCGACTGGCCAATTGCCATTAACGGCAATAACTAAGTCTCTACTTGGATCTATAAAGATCCCTTGACCGTAAATGCCTTTTGCTTGATAGCTACCGTCATTGCTTGTCCACCATTGATAGCCATAACCATGGTCTTCATTTGTTGATACTTTCTTTTGAGTCGCGTTAACAATCCAGTTGTTAGGAACGATGGATTCATTATTTACCTTCGCACCTTTAAGAATAAATTGTCCAAACCTTAAAAAGTCTCTAGTAGTAGCCTGAATACAACAACCGCCAATTTCATTTCCAGAAGGCCCTAGAATCCACGATGCATTATGTTCAACACCAATTTTTGACCAAATTTTATCAGACAGATAATCAGCAAGGGGCATATCTATCGCTTTTTGTAAAAGCAAACCGATTAAATTCGTTTCTCCAGTACTGTATGCCCAATGAGTTCCAGCTTCATAAGCTCTTGGCAACTGACGCATATAACTGGCAATAGAGTTTACGCCTGGCTCCGGCTCGTGAAAGTTGAACTTAGAGACATCAGAGTTTGGATCGTTGTAATCTTCGTTCCATTTAATCCCAGAGGTCATGGTAATAAGTTGTTCAATAGTGACATTATCATACTCACTGCCTTTCATTGACGTTACGTAGTCGCTGACCTTGTCCTGAAGGCTATTGATATGACCATCTTTTAAGGCTGCGCCGATTAGAGTAGATGTAAAAGATTTAGCAACGGAAAAGCTAGTCCACTTTTTCTGCTGAGTTAGGCCAAGTGAATAACGCTCCAGCCTGACTTTTCCTTCGTGTAGAACAACGAGGCCTGCAACTCTGCTATCGGCAATATAACCTTCTATAATTTCGCTAGGAAGGGCAAGTGGCTGGCCAACGGGTAATTGGACTATGTTTTTAGGATCTGAGTTTATTGTGTTTTTACTAATAACAGGCAACACATCAAGAGATTGAAAACCAGCGTCACGTTGAGCTTGGGTCCAGAATAAGACATTAATGTCAGGTGGTGGGTTTAAAATTAAATATCGAACGCTTTTGTCTAAAGACATCCAAAATATGCCTAATATCAAGACTAAACCCGATAAAATTGAAAGTGTCCATTTCATAGATTTTTTCATACTGCTTTGCCATTCCTTTGCGTTTTTAATTTAAAGCCTGTCTAAATTAAATTATTAATCAGTTTGCCTAGTTATATTAGCGGTTAATTCGCCATTTGCGAGTCGAATTTTAACCAATTCACCGTCTTTTATTTGTGTTTGGTCTGAAATAACCTTGCCATCTTTGTTTGTGGTAATGCTATAGCCTCTCGTTAACGTAGCTAGAGGGCTAACGATGTTGAGCTTTTCAGTGGCTGAATTAAATTGATTCTGCTTTTTAATTAATCTGGCCTGCATCAATTTTGGCAATGCAGAGTTGGCATACTCAAGGCGCTGTTTTGCTGAGCTCAATGCATGCTTAGGAGATAAACTACTTAATCGTTCTCTATTAATATTATCTCGCTGTTTTGCTGACTCTAGCTTCGACAGTATTGCTCGTTGCAAAGCCATTTGCAGCTCGTCATTTTTTTGTTGGGCAAGTTGCAATTGATAACTTGGGTGCAACAAAGATAAAGACCGCTTTAGTTGGCTTTGCTGATTTTTATTTGCCTGGTGCTGATGTGCATAGGCTCTAATTAGTCTGCTATGGAGGTTTCGTACTTTGGTAACTAGCTCACTATTGTCAGTAGAAACTATTTCTGCGGCAGCCGATGGCGTAGGTGCTCTTAGGTCGGCAACAAAATCTGATATGGATACATCTACTTCATGGCCAACGGCACTAATCACCGGAATAGCAGAGTTATAAATGGTATGAGCTAAACCTTCGTCATTAAAGCTCCAAAGATCTTCTAAAGAACCACCGCCTCGGCCAACAATCAGCACATCAACTTCCTGACGAACATTTGCAGTATTAATGGCCCACATTATATTATCAGCAGCTTGTTTGCCTTGGACCATCGTAGGGTAAATAATGACTTCTGTTTGTGGTGAACGACGTTGTAAAACCGTTAATATATCGTGCACGGCGGCACCAGTAGGACTTGTTACTAAACCAACGCGTTTGGGCTCTTTAGGGATCACTTGTTTTGAGTCTTGATCAAACAGGCCCATTTTCAATAAGTTGTTCTTTAACGCTTCAAACTCTTGTTTAAGCAGACCTTCACCTGCGGGCTCCATTAGCTCAACGATAAGTTGATAGTCACCTCGAGGTTCATAAAGGCTTAATCGACCACGAACTAATACTTGGGTGCCGTTTTCCACATTGGCTCTTACATTTCTATTATTGCCTCGAAACATCGCACCTTTAATTTGAGCTTTGTTGTCTTTTAACGAGAAATACCAATGGCCACTGGTTGCTTTTACTAAATTTGAAATTTCACCACTGATCCAAACGTTTAAAAATTCAGCCTCAAGCAACATGCGAGCTTTCTGATTAAGCTCGGATACCTGGTAGATTTTTTGTTGGTTAGACGCGGTGGTAACAGTCACATTAATCCTAAAGTTTATAAATAGCGGGCAAAGTCTAACGTCAAGAAAACTCTAGTCAACGTTTTTAATGTTAAGGCTTATTTCAATTGAATGAAGAGTGTTATGTGTCGTTTTCACGCTAAACGTGGTTACATTCTGCTTAAAAAATAGTACCTTAAATATGAATTAGCCAAAAATGAACAGAACAGGGATAGATATGTTTAAATTCTTTACCACATTATTACTTTTAGTTGGTGTATCAAATGCACTAGCAGATGAAAAGTGGAACGACTTCGCACAACTCCCATTGGTAGAACAGCCAAGGGTTTCCCCAGATGGTAGTAAAATCGCTATGATCTACAATACTCCAGATGGCCCAACTGTGAGTGTAAGTGCATTTGGGAGTCGCGATTTCGATATTTTAGCGTCGTTGAGGCTTGGTAAAGATAGAGTAGATTCAATTAGTTGGTCAGGCAATAAGTACATTATTGTTTCAGCCAGTTCACCACAATGGTCTAGAGGTGAACATTATCGGGTTAGTCGTTTATATGCTTTTGATGTTAAGAACAAAAGTAATGTAGCATTGACTGAACGCCGCTTCTCCCAGGAGCGTTGGTATGAATATACAACTTTCAAAATAGTTTCGTTACTTAAGAATGATGAAGAACATATACTTGTTTCTACCTACGATAAGTTAGACGAAGGTTATTCAGTCTTTAAAGTAAATTTAAGCTCTGGAAAGTTTCAAAAGGTTCAAAACAATAAACATGATATTAGTAGTTGGAGCGCAGTAAATGGAGTTGTTAGGCTCGGCGTTGCTTTCGATAGAGAGGAAAACGTTTTCACGCGTACGATTTGGCATCGAGAAAAAGCCGGAAGTGAGTTAACGAAACTTCATACTCGGGTGGTCGGTAAAGGTGAAACGTTTAATGTTATTGGTTTAACAAAAAATGGTAACAAAGCTTATGTTTTGAGTGATAGGGAAGTAAGACGTGAGTCTATTTGGCTTTATGATATCGCCTTAGGTGAATTTGAATCTATGGTACTAAGTCATCCCGTTTTTGACATCACGGGTGGTATTAACAACGGGGAAGGAGAGCTGATTGGAGGATACTATAGTGACGACTATTCTAAAAAGTTGTATTTCGACCCAGCAGACGCGGCATTTGAAAAAAGCTTCTCTAAAATGTTAAACGCTGAGCAGGTGACTCTTGTTAGCCGAAGTATCGACAAAACAAAGGTATTAGTTGCAAAGCAAAGCGACAATCAACCAACCCTTTATGTTCATTTTGATTTAGCCGCTAAAAAAGGTGGTGCTTGGGTCCGAACTTACCCGGCTTTAGCAAATAAGCCATTTTCGTCGGTAGAGAACTATTCGTTTAATGCATCAGATGGGCAAGAAACTAACGGGTTACCTAACTATACCGAATGGCGTTAAGCAACCTCCACTAATCGTATATCCGCATGGTGGTCCACACGCCCGAGACTATAAGTACTTTGACCCTCAGTTACAGTATTTTGTATCAATGGGGTATGCCGTTTTACAAGTTAACTTCCGTGGTTCTGCCGGCTTTGGGAATGACTTTGAAACTGCAGGTTACTTTCAATGGGGAAAACGCATGCAACAAGACGTTTATGACGCGATGGATTGGGTAATTGGGACCAATCGAGTTTCTCGTGATAAAGCGTGTATTGTAGGAGGCAGTTATGGTGGTTATGTTGCGTTAACAGCGAGTTTTCAACAACCCGAGCGATTTGACTGTGTTGTAAGTATTGCAGGCTTATCTGACCTTAAAACAATGGTAATGAACGGCGACAACTTTGGTTTTTATACAGGTCACATAGTGGATGTTACAAACGAAGAGGCTGTTGAAAAGTTGGATGAGGTTTCAGCCATAAACTATATTGATAAAATCACAGCGCCTATTTTATTAATTCATGGGAACAAAGATACGCGAGTTGATTACAATCAGTCAGAGTCATTTTATGACGAAGCAAAGCGAAAAATAGATGTTAAATATGTAGAAATTAAAAATGGCACACACTTTTTTGATGACAATGAAAGCCAGCAAACTCTCTATCGTGAAATGACGGTGTTTTTAGAAACCCACTTAAAACACTAAAAGGGGATATGCACGCAACCCTTTGACAGAATTGGATCAACTAGCAAGTAATAGCCTGTTGGTCCAATTTTTAAATATTGATGTTTTTCGGTATTTTTATCATTCTTACCTCATAAATAAGTGAAATTTAGGTTTACGAACCATAACTTTTCAATTAAAATGCGACCGCAACATACTCCATCTACTTTTCATGTAAGGTACCAATTGCCATGTTGCGGATAGTCAAAGAAGCCCTAACGTTTGACGACGTTTTATTAGTTCCAGGTCACTCCACCGTTCTTCCTCACGAAGCCAATTTAAAAACACGCTTGACTCAAAAAATTGAGTTGAATATCCCTATGGTATCCTCAGCGATGGATACTGTAACGGAAAGCCGTTTAGCGATTGCATTAGCTCAAGAAGGCGGCATCGGATTTATCCACAAGAATATGTCAATTCAAGCGCAGGCGAATGAAGTTCGTCGTGTTAAAAAGTTTGAAAGCGGCGTTGTTTCTGACCCTGTTACTGTTTCCTCTCAAATCACTCTTGGTGAAGTCATGAAACTTGCTCATGAGCATGGTTTTTCTGGCTTTCCGGTAGTTGATGGTGATAACAACCTTGAAGGTATTGTTACCGGTCGTGATTTACGCTTTGAAACAAACTTAAAAGCAAAAGTTAGTTCTGTAATGACGCCAAAAGAAAAGCTTGTCACCGTGCATGAAGCGGCGGCGCGCGATGCTGTTATGGCGTTAATGCATGAGCACAGAATTGAAAAGATTTTAGTTGTAGATGATGCGTTTAAACTTAAAGGCATGATCACCGTTAAAGACTTTCAAAAAGCAGATAGCAAACCAAATGCTTGTAAAGATGAGCTTGGTAGTTTGCGTGTTGGTGCTGCAGTTGGGGTTGGCCCAGGCACAGATGAACGTATAGAGGCACTTGTTAAAGCTGGTGTTGACGTGTTGTTGATTGACACTTCTCATGGACACTCTCAAGGTGTGTTGGAGCGTGTTAAGTGGACACGTGAAAATTATCCAGATTTACAAATTGTAGGCGGTAACGTCGCAACAGCTGATGGCGCTCTAGCGTTAGTTGAAGCGGGTGTTAATGCTGTAAAAGTAGGCATTGGCCCAGGTTCAATTTGTACTACTCGTATTGTTACCGGTTGTGGTGTACCACAAATTACCGCTATTGCAGATGCAGTAGAAGCTGTTGCTGGTAGAGATATTCCAGTTATTGCTGATGGCGGCATTCGATTCTCAGGTGATATTTCAAAGGCATTAGTAGCTGGTGCAAGCTGCGTAATGGTTGGTTCAATGTTAGCGGGCACTGAAGAAGCGCCTGGTGAAGTTGAGCTTTATCAAGGTCGTTATTACAAATCGTACCGAGGCATGGGTAGCTTAGGCGCCATGAACCAAAGTCATGGTTCTTCAGATCGCTACTTCCAAAAGTCAGACAGCAATGAAAAGTTAGTACCAGAGGGTATTGAAGGTCGTGTTGCTTACAAAGGCCCGATTGAGAATATTATTCACCAACAACTTGGTGGTATCCGCTCTGCAATGGGATTAACTGGCAGTGCAACTATTCATGAAATGAATACTAAACCTCAATTTGTACGTGTTACTTCAGCGGGTATGGGTGAGTCTCATGTTCATGACGTACAAATTACTAAAGAAGCTCCAAACTATCGTTTAGGTTAGGTTTTTATATTGATGCTTTTCAATAGGCTAAACTAAATGGAAGTATTTAATAATGGCCGAGCTTTTTTAGCTCGGTCTTTTTACACCGAGTTAGCACCTCTCGCTAACCAGCAATTAAAAGGCTAAAACATGTCCATAGAGAAAGACATTCACCAGCATAAAATTTTAATTTTAGATTTTGGCTCCCAATATACTCAACTTATCGCTCGTCGCGTGCGTGAAATCGGCGTTTACTGCGAATTATGGGCATGGGATGTTACAGAAAAACAAATCAAAGAGTTTGCTCCAAACGGTATTATTTTAGCCGGTGGTCCGGAGTCAGTAACTGAACACAACTCACCTAGAGCTCCGGAATATGTATTTAATGCCGGAGTACCAGTTCTTGGTATTTGTTATGGCATGCAAACTATGTCTCAGCAATTAGGCGGAGCTGTTGAAATATCAATGGAACGAGAGTTCGGTTATGCCAGCGTAGAAGTGGTAA
This sequence comes from Psychrosphaera haliotis, assembly GCF_009728465.1. GTDB lineage: Bacteria > Pseudomonadota > Gammaproteobacteria > Enterobacterales > Alteromonadaceae > Psychrosphaera > Psychrosphaera haliotis. Next base: position 699,169 of record NZ_WOCD01000003.1, on the reverse strand, counting down.
AAGAGTCTGCGTTGCTTAAAAATATTGAAGATTCCATAAACTCTGCGGGCAACTCAATGCTCGATGTGTGGATGAGTCATGGCGACAAAGTAAGTGCAATTCCAGCTGGCTTTAGCACAATTGCTAAAACAGACAGCTGTCCTTATGCAATTATGTCGAATGAAGAAAAGCGCTTTTATGGTGTTCAATTCCACCCTGAAGTAACACATACCAAACAAGGTCTTCGCTTACTAGAAAACTTTGTTTGTAATATCAGCGGTTGTGAAAAGCTATGGACATCAGCTTCTATAATTGAAGACGCTATTGAGAAAATGAAGAAGCAAGTTGGTGGTGACCAAGTTATTTTAGGTCTTTCAGGTGGCGTTGATTCTTCAGTTGTTGCAATGCTTTTACATAGAGCTATTGGTAAACAACTAACTTGCGTATTTGTAGATAACGGTTTGTTGAGACTGAATGAAGGTCAACAAGTCATGGATATGTTTGGCGATCATTTTGGTTTAAATATCATTCATGTAAACGCGGAACAGCGCTTTTTAGATAGATTAGAAGGCGAAAACGATCCTGAGAAAAAACGTAAAATCATAGGCAACGTTTTTGTTGAAGTTTTTGATGAAGAAGCGTCTAAGTTAGAAAATGCGAAATGGCTAGCTCAGGGCACAATATACCCTGATGTTATTGAATCTGCTGCCTCTGCGACTGGTAAAGCCCATGTTATTAAGTCTCATCATAATGTTGGTGGCTTGCCAGAACACATGAAGATGGGCTTAGTTGAGCCGTTACGTGAATTGTTTAAAGACGAAGTACGTAAGATTGGTTTAGAACTTGGTTTACCATATGACATGCTATACCGTCACCCGTTCCCAGGGCCAGGTTTAGGTGTTCGTATTTTAGGTGAAGTTAAAAAGGAATACGCAGACTTGTTACGTCGTGCGGATGCTATTTTTATTGAAGAGCTACACGCAGCCGATCTTTACAATAAAGTTAGTCAAGCATTCACAGTTTTCTTACCTGTTCGTTCTGTTGGTGTAATGGGCGACGGTCGTAAGTATGACTGGGTTGTTAGCCTAAGAGCTGTAGAAACCATTGACTTCATGACAGCGCATTGGGCTCATTTACCATATGATTTCTTAGGTAAAGTGTCGAACCGTATTATTAATGAAATAGATGGTATTTCACGAGTTGTTTACGACATCAGTGGTAAACCACCGGCAACGATTGAATGGGAATAGTTCACGTTGAGTGTGCTTGATATTCACTTGTAACGAAAAAGGCGCTTTATGAAGCGCCTTTTTTATTTTTAGAAGAGGAACGGCTGGGGAAGACTCGTGACCAAAAGCCAATTTCAAACAAAATACCAATAGCAAAAAATGCAATTGATCCTTGAACTGCTCCAACCCGATAGCACATAAGTGCCGCCAAAATTAAACCGATTGGTAATAGTATTCTATATAAAAACTTCATACTTACTCCTTAAGTAATGCTTGCAGTCAAGGACTCAACTTGCTTTGCTCAACGAATCAATTTCGTCTTTTAATGAGTAATTCTTATCCGTTACAATCTTTTCTAATACAACAATTCGTTCTTTTAAGAGTGCGACTTCTTTTGCTAAATTTTCTTCGTGCTCAGATGTTTTATTTTTTTCTTTTGCCAGCTGTAATTTAACTTTCTGCTCGTAGGCCGAGTAAAGTAGACCACCAATGATAGCGACAATAGCAACGATGAAGGGCATAGAAGACATAATTAATTTCCTTGTTGAATATGAATATATAGTTGTAATTGATAAACTTATACTTAGCAAGAACCAACTATTGTGCCACTTGTTAAGTTGTTGTTTTTATTTGTTATTTCTGTTTTCTATAATTGTGCCTGTGTAAGCTTAGCCACTTTTTGATTAATTGATTTAAATTTTAACCGTTTTCGCCATTTGAGCTAAATATGACCATCACTAATGAAATTTCTAATGCTATAAAGTCCATAGATGAGATGTTTATGCGTCATGCACTTCAACTCGCAAAAAAAGCGGAAGCAATAGGTGAGATACCTGTTGGGGCTGTATTGGTGCGTAACGGAGAAATAATAGCAGAAGGTTATAATCAAGCCATTGCCTTGAATGATCCAACAGCACATGCAGAAGTGATGGCGCTGAGAGCTGCCGGTGAAGTTTGTTCAAATTATAGATTAGTTGATACTACGCTTTACGTTACTTTAGAACCTTGTGTCATGTGTTCAGGCTCAATGGTCCACGCTCGAGTAAGCCGGCTAGTTTATGGTGCTAAAGATTATAAAACAGGCGCAGTTGAGAGCGTAATGAAGTTACTTGAGCACGAGAGCCATAACCATATTGTAGAGTCTATGGGTGGCGTTTTAGAGGAAGAATGCAGCACAATGTTGTCTGCTTTTTTTAAAAAGCGTCGGGCAGAGAAAAAAGCCGATAAATTAAATAAGCGTAAGCTTAACGAAGGTTAGTCGTTTTCTCTTTCTAACGCTTCATCAAACAAAGTATTAGCTTGTTTTATTCGGCGGTTAACAATGGCTTTTTTAGTACCTTTACGAGCAACACGACGGCGAGTTCGGTCGATAAATTTGTTTGCTTTTGTTAAGCCAAAGGTACGTCTTCTTTTAATCATTTTTGTCCTAGGAAGTACTTAGTCATTCGTATGTATTACCGGGCAGTGTAACATCTAATTATTGCATAGGTGTTACATCATTTACTTATTGGTTTATATTTTCATCGAGTTCTTCATTGGCCTGTTCTTTTTGCTGTTCTATGTTTTTCTCTATGAGCTCTTTTTGAATCGCTTGGTCTTCAATCCAGTTTAATGTGTCATAGTAACGTCTGATGTTTGATACATACGTTACCGCTTCATCGCCACGCGCAAAACCATACCGAGTTGTTTTATAATATTTTTTTTGTCTAAGTTTAGGCAGGTGTTGTTTTACATCAACCCACTTGTCAGGGTCACCATCAAATTGTTCTGTAATACGGCGGCCGTCTTGTACATGACCCCAACCTAAGTTATATGCTGCCAATGCAAACCAAGGTCGGTCTGATTCACTGATTCTTTTTGGAATACGCTGCATAAGTAAATTCAAATATTGTGCGCCTCCGCGGATATTTGACTCTGCATGTAGTCTTGATTTAACGCCCATTTGTTTTGCCGTGGGTTGAGTGAGCATCATTATGCCTCGAACGCCAGTGGGGGATTTTGCGCGTGGGTTCCAATGTGATTCTTGGTAGCTTTGTGCCGCGATTAGTCTCCAGTCTAAGTCACCAGAGTACTCTTCAAACCAAGGCTTATATTTAGGTAATACGTCCTCGATTGCTCTAATAAATAAACGAGTGTCTACATAATTAAATGTCTCAACGTGACCAAAGTATTTATCTTCTAATACCGTTAGCTCGCCACTTTGGTGAATTTCACCAAAGAACTCTATCAAGGTTGCGAATAAAGAGTCGTCGTCGTTTTGAGGTAATAACCAGTTAAGAGGCACGTCCTGTTTAATAGTGAAAGCAACACTAATATCTGGATAATAACGTCTCATGAGTGCTAGTCGGTGACTGTCTGCAATAGTAAAGGCAAAGTCTTCGGCCATGAGAGCTTCTAATAATTCAGTGGGGTCAGTATTGTTAACTACATCCACTTTAACTTGCGGAAAATTTTGAGTCGCTTCTTTAATAGCATCAATGTGATCAGTGCCAAACCCAACGGTAATAGGATCAATGAGCTCGTCAAAACTTTTTGGTCTTTCACGGCCCTGTTTAAAAACTAATTTTTGGTCAATGAAATAATAAGGAGGTGACAGTCTGAATTCTTTATTCGAATTAGAAAGCGAGGCAGTACCGCCCACCACAATGTCTACCTGACCATTCTTTAATTTAGGCAATAGTTCTGCGGAGTTATAGCTAGGTACTAATTCGATTTTTACATCGAGGTATTCTCCAAACTTTTGAACTAGTTCATATTCAAATCCCGCGGCACCACTAGCATCAATATAGTAACTTGCTGGATCAAAAAGGATTCCCACTTTGAGTACGTTTTCTTTTTTTATGCCCTGCAGTTTAGAGCTTGAAAAGTTATCGCTACACGCAGAGATCAAAAAAAGAAGGGCAAAACACAAGAGCGAAAAGCAATGTTTAATAGTGGTTGAAGAGGTGTGCTTTTTTAAATGGATTGGCATGAGTTATATGGGTACCGACATTGCTGACTAAAAATTGTTTGTTTTTATTGTATTAAACTACCACACAATTCTGTTTATTGGTAAAAATTGAGGGTATAATGCGCGCCTAATTTCTTTCCTTTCAACATGAATGGTGAATTGGCATATGTTAATCCTTCGTGGTGCCCCAGCTTTATCTGACTTTAGAGTCAACAAGTTATTGTCTACGTTTAAACAACATGGACTTCCTATTAAAGATATTTATGCGGAGTTTGTCCACTTTACAGACCTTGAGTCTGAATTGTCCGACCCCGAAATAGTTAAGTTAAACGCTCTACTAGAATATGGACCCAAGATTCAATCTCATCCACCCAGCGGTTCTTTATTCCTAATTACTCCACGCCCCGGCACCATTTCTCCTTGGTCAACTAAAGCAACAAATATCGCAAACAATTGCGGCCTCAATAAAGTAAAACGAATCGAACGCGGTTTAGCGTATTATCTAGAACCTACTTCCTCCTTGTCTGACTCTCAAATCAAAACGATATATTCAGTGCTGCATGACAGAATGACAGAATCTGTTTTTGATTCGTTAGAGTCTGCAAGTGCATTATTTTACCAAGAGTCTCCAAAAGCGTTAACGTCGGTTAATATATTAGAGGGCGGACGCGAAGCGTTGAGCCAAGCCAATATAGTGATGGGTTTAGCGTTAGCAGAAGATGAAATTGATTATTTGGTTGAGAGCTTTAAGCGACTAGAACGTAATCCAAACGACATTGAGCTATATATGTTTGCACAGGCAAACTCAGAACATTGTCGTCATAAAATATTTAATGCTGATTGGACAATCGACGGTGTTGAACAGCCTAAGTCGTTGTTCAAAATGATCAAAAACACTTTTGAGCACAACCCTGAATATGTGACTTCAGCTTATAAAGATAACGCTGCGGTTATGCATGGTTCAGAAGCTGGACGATTTTTCGCAAATCCAGAATCAGGCTCTTATCAATACCACCATGAGAATATTGATATTCTTATGAAGGTTGAAACTCACAACCACCCAACGGCTATCTCGCCTTTCCCAGGAGCCGCAACAGGTTCTGGTGGTGAAATCAGAGATGAAGGTGCCACAGGTCGAGGTTCCAAACCTAAAGCTGGTTTAGTTGGTTTTACGGTTTCTAATTTGCGTATACCTGGTTTTGAACAACCGTGGGAAAACGATTTTGGCAAACCTAGCCGAATTGTAAACGCACTAGAAATTATGACAGAAGGCCCACTAGGTGGTGCTGCGTTTAATAACGAATTTGGTCGCCCAAATATCCTAGGCTACTTTAGAACCTTTGAAGAAAAAGTGAATAGCTTTAACGGCGAAGAAGTTCGAGGTTACCACAAGCCAATCATGCTAGCGGGTGGTTTAGGTAATATTCGTCGTGAACACACAGAAAAAGGAATCATACCAGTTGGCGCTAAACTTATAGCGTTAGGTGGTCCTGCCATGAATATTGGACTTGGCGGCGGTGCTGCAAGTTCTATGGCATCTGGTCAGTCAAACGAAGATTTAGACTTTGCTTCTGTACAACGTGAAAATCCAGAAATGGAAAGACGTTGTCAGGAAGTTATCGACAAGTGTTGGCAATTAGGCGACAAAAACCCAATTGCATTTATCCATGATGTTGGCGCAGGTGGCTTATCAAATGCTTTCCCTGAGTTGGTAAATGATGGCGAGCGTGGCGGTATTTTTGATTTACGTAAAGTACCTAACGACGAACCAGGCATGTCACCACTAGAGATTTGGTGTAATGAATCACAAGAGCGTTATGTATTAGCGGTAGCACCTGAAAACCTTGAGCAATTTGAACAAATTTGCCAGCGCGAACGTGCACAATATGCAGTGGTTGGTGAAGCAACAGAAGAGCGCCATTTAACGCTAACTGATGATCACTTTGATAATAAACCTGTTGATTTGCCGTTAGACGTTTTGTTAGGTAAAGCGCCTAAAATGCATCGCGACGTTAAGTCTAAAACTACTACAGGTAGCGCATTAGATTTAAACGGTGTTACTCCTTTAGATGCGGCTGAACGCATTATGCGTTTACCAACGGTTGCAGAAAAGACCTTTTTGATCACCATTGGTGACCGCTCTGTAACTGGTATGGTTGCGCGCGACCAAATGGTTGGTCCATGGCAGGTTCCTGTTGCGGATGTGGCCGTTACCACTGCGTCACTTGATAGTTATCACGGTGAAGCAATGTCGATGGGCGAACGTACGCCGATTGCATTATTAAACTATGGTGCTTCTGCGCGAATGGCGGTGGCTGAGTCAATTACTAATATCGCAGCGGCTAATATTGGTGAGTTAAAACGAATCAAGATGTCTGCAAACTGGATGTCAGCAGCGGGTCACCCTGGTGAAGACGCTGGTTTGTATGAAGCGGTAAAAGCGGTAGGCGAAGAGTTATGCCCAGCGTTAGACTTAACGATTCCAGTTGGTAAAGACTCAATGTCGATGAAGACTCAATGGCAAGATGAAGATGGAACTGATAAGTCAGTTACTTCACCACTGTCATTAGTTATTACAGCGTTCTCTAGAGTAGAAGACGTTCGTAAAACATTAACTCCGCAGTTGAGAACAGATCAAGGCGCATCAAAGTTAATTTTAATTGACTTAGGCAACAAGCAAAACCGTTTAGGTGCCAGTTGTTTAGCGCAAGTTTATAATCAATTAGGTACAAGCGCACCGGATTTAGACGCTCCAGTACTGTTAAAAGGTTTCTTTGACTCTGTTCAAGCGCTAAGTGCGGCTGGTAAATTGCTAGCTTACCATGACCGTTCAGACGGTGGATTATTTGCAACGGTAGCTGAAATGGCCTTTGCAGGTAAAGCAGGCGCAAACGTAAGCCTAGATAATTTAGGCACGGATGCACTTTCTATTTTATTCTCTGAAGAGCTAGGTGCAGTGATTCAAGTTGCCGAGTCAAATGTTGACGAAGTAATGACAATACTTGCCAACCACGGCATGACAGATTATGCATCTGTAATTGGCGATGTGACGGCCGACGATAAACTGTTGTTCTCATTAAATGGTGAAGAGATATTAAATAATACTCGTACACACTTTAGAACAATTTGGGCTGAAACTACGTTTGAAATGCAGTCATTGCGTGATAACCCAGAGTGCGCTCAGCAAGAGCATGACGCTAAGTTTGATACTGAAGACCCAGGTTTAAGCGCAAGTTTAACGTTTGATATTAATGAAGATGTTGCAGCTCCATTAATTGCTAAAAGTAATGGAAACGGACCTCGAGTTGCTATTTTACGAGAGCAGGGCGTTAACTCACATGTAGAAATGGCGGCTGCCTTTAACCGCGCTGGCTTTGATGCCATTGACGTACATATGAGTGACTTACAGTCGGGTCGTATTAAGCTCGAGTCTTTTGTTGGTTTAGTGGCTTGTGGCGGCTTCTCATACGGAGACGTATTAGGTGCAGGCGAAGGCTGGGCTAAGTCAATTCTGTTTAATGACGATTTATCTGCTCAATTTAAAGCATTCTTCCATCGTGATGACACCTTTAGTTTAGGTGTATGTAATGGTTGTCAGATGATGTCTAATTTACGTTCACTTATTCCTGGTGCTGATCACTGGCCTCGATTTGTGAATAATAAATCAGAACGCTTTGAAGCTCGCTTTAGTCTGGTAGAAATTCAACCATCACCGTCTATTTTGTTCCAAGGTATGGAAGGTTCGCAAATGCCAATCGCTGTATCACATGGTGAAGGTAGAGCTGAATTTACGTCGGAACAAGCAGTTGCTGACGCATTGTCGTCAAACACTGTTGCTATGCAGTATGTAGATAACCGTGGCGAAAAAACCACGACATACCCAGCTAATCCAAATGGTTCTCCAGAAGGTATTACATCATTAACTACTAATGATGGTCGTGTCACGATTATGATGCCGCACCCTGAGCGAGTATTCAGAACGGTTAGCAACTCTTGGCACCCTGATGAGTGGTTAGAAGATAGCCCTTGGATGAGAATGTTTAGAAACGCACGTAAGTGGGTTGGATAGTCGAGCATTTTATCGCTATAGTTTAAAAACTTTAGCTTGAGTGCATAAAAAGCCATCGTAAAGATGGCTTTTTTGATTTATAAACAAAAAAAGTTAAATAAATTGAAAGCCAGACCTTTATAATCAGGTCTAATGACGCCATTAAAAGCGATTATTCTGAATTTTGAATTCGTTAAGGAAAGAGTGCATTTTGACTACCATTAAAAACCGTCTGGACAAATTATCTTCTGTTGATTTTACTAACGCTTTAAAAGACATTAAGCGTGGTATCGAGAGAGAAACATTACGCGTTTCACCAAATGGTAAAATATCTCAAGTTGAGCACCCAGAAGTGTTGGGAGCAACATTAACTCATCCTTATATTACAACGGATTATTCAGAGGCATTAATGGAGTTAATTACTCCTCCTTCCAATAATATTGATACAACGTATACGCAGCTTTTTGATATTCATCATTTTGTCTCTCAACACATTGGCGACGAAATGTTATGGCCGATGAGCATGCCGTGTTTTATTGAGAATCAAGATGAGATCCCTCTCGCTTATTTTGGCGAATCAAATGTTGGTAAAATGAAACACACTTACCGTAAAGGCTTAAAAAATCGTTACGGTTCAATGATGCAGGCGATAGCGGGTATTCACTATAACTTTTCACTACCAGAATCCTTTTGGGCTGCACTCAAGAAAGAAGAAGGCGAGTACAAAGGTGGCTGCATAGGCGAGTTTCAGTCTGAGCAATACATGCGAATGGTAAGAAATATTAAACGCTATGTATGGGTTGTTACTTATTTATTTGGTGCTTCGCCAGCAATGTGTCGTTCTTTCCTTGAAGGTAAAGGTGGCGCAATCCCATTTGAAAAGCTTGGCAAAGGTTCTGTATATCTACCACATGCAACATCATTACGTATGAGTGATTTAGGCTATACCAATAGTGAGCAATCGGCACTGAACGTTGAGTATGGCTGTTTAAAAGAATATATCGAAAAGTTACGAATCGCGATTCGCACGGAATCGTTAGATTACAAAAAGCTAGGCGTAAAAGAGAATGGTGAATACAAACAGCTCAATCATAATATTCTTCAGATTGAAAATGAGCTTTACGCTCCCGTTCGTCCTAAGCAGGTAGCAAAGTCAGGTGAAAAACCAACAGATGCGCTTGAAAATCGCGGCATCATGTACGTTGAACTTAGAGCGCTGGATGTAAACCCATTCTCTCCAGTGGGCATTTCAAAAGAACAAATGAGAGTTATTGATGTCTTTATGCTGTTCTGTTTATTGACGGATCAAGATGAATTGTCACAAGAGCAACAAGCTGAGTCGGAAGAAAATCAAGACCGTATTGTTTTGAATGGTCGTGCCGATTATTTAGAGCTTATAAAAGACGGCGAGGCAATTTCTCGCAACGAGTGGTTATCAACTATTTTTGACGAAATGAAAGAGATATCTCACTGGTTAGACGCTCACTTAGGTGGCTCTGATTACAGCGATGCAATCAGCTCTATTTGGGCGTGTAAAGATGATCCAAGCAAAACCTTGTCAGGGCAGTTACTAGATACGTTATTAAATAAAAATACGGATAATGGTTATTACGCCTTAGCGTTAGCTGATGAATATAAACAAAAGCACGCGGAGCATAGCCCAAGTATTTTTACGCCTGATTTGTTATTGGCTGAAGGGATAGATTCAATTAAAGCGCGAAAAGAAATTGAAGCGAATGACAAAGTGTCATTTGACGAATTTTTAGAAAATATTTTGCTGTTAAGGTTTAAGGGCAGTTCTCAAATTTCAGACAAAAAAAAGCGAGCAAAAGGATATGCTCGCTAAAATAACAACAACTTCCAGGGAATGAAAAAAACTGCTTTCACTATGTTAGACACCTTTAAACAAAAAAGTTCTTAGAATCTTCAATTAATTCCGATTTAATTTAATTATATTCATAACCTCATGATTTAAAGAGCTATTAAACCTAGCATTTAATTCATGTTATTTTACCAACTTCGATTTTAGCGTTACTGAATCGCAGGCAAAAAAAAACGAGCAAATAATAATTTACTCGTCAAACAACAACAAAATTCAGGGAAAAATCTGTTACTGTAACGTTTGACAGGTTTCAGCAGGAAAGTTCAATTAAAATGAAAAAAAGTGTCATTATTTTAATTTTAACAATATTAGTTAGCGGTTGTGTTACCCCTCAACCTAAAAATATCTCAAATGTATGTGAAATATTTAAAGAAAGAGAAGACTGGTGGGATGACGCAAACGATATGAATGATAGGTGGGGAACGCCTATTCACGTTGTTATGGCAATGATGTATCAAGAGAGCTCTTTTAAAGCTGACGCCGCGCCGCCTATGGAATATTTTTTAGGCTTTATACCAATTGGTCGAGCTAGCTCTGCCTATGGTTATTCCCAGGCTAAAACCGTAACATGGGATGAGTACGTTAAAGAGTCTGGAAACTCATGGAGTAGTCGCTCTGACTTTGAAGATGCCATTGATTTTATGGGCTGGTATACCGCTAAAACTAATCGGTTGAATAAAGTGTCGAAATGGGATGCGAAAAACCAATATTTGAATTATCACGAAGGTTGGGGTGGATACAAACGCAAAACCTACAGGAAAAAAGCTTGGTTAGTTCGTGTAGCAAATAAAGTTGATAGTCGAGCTAAACGCTACGCAACACAATTAAGAGGTTGTGAAGATTACTTGAATAGCAGCTGGTTGTGGCGCCTCATGTTTTATTGATTATCAGCTAAGTGTTTCGTTTAGAAAGTCACTAAGATCAGAGGGTTCAAAAAGTTTGAACCCTTTTTTATAGAAGGCCAACATGCTTTCTTCAGTTGGATAACTAAAGTAGTCTCCCTCATCCTTTTGAGGACTACCATTAAGTTTTCTACCGTTTTCGATGCTTTGTACAGCCTTCACTAACTCAGGCACGCTGTACTTATATACGTTTAAAACATTCCACCAATATGAACTTGAACGCTCTATCTCGACTGGTATTCGACTAATGATTTTTCCTGTATCAATAGAGGCGTCGTCAATACTGTGAATGGTAGCACCGATAAGGTCATTTTTAAGACCCACTTTTGACTCTACTTGTTTTTCATTTGTATTTAACATTCCCCAAAACGTCGCCATTACGCCTTTAAACTCGGGTAACAAGCCTGAATGTAAGTTGAGCACACCAAGCTTAGGTAATTTTATAATTGGGTTCTTTAATATTTTGCCAAACCTAATGGATAAGATTACATCTGGCTTCAATTTTGATACTTGTTTAAAACCTTCGGGTGTATTGATATTGTCGAGTAAGGTCGCAGAGTGAAGTGGACTACTTTTAAAATCGGATGATTGTAATAGCCTAGACTCAAACTGACCTAGCTCAACCAGTTCTTTGGGCAGGTTTTTTGTTCCGCCTACTTTGCTTGATTTGAAAATATGGACATTGTGATTATTAATAGCAGGCAGTAACAAACTTAAAGCATAGTGCGCCGAAACATCCATATTTGTTAATACAATAATATTTAGCATGACAATCCTTAAGTCGCACTGAGGTATTGAAAAATCTGTAGTTAGCTTTTAAAAAAAAGTATTTGCTTATCGGTAAATTAAATACGGTTGTCGGTCTATCAAAAACTGATTTAACCCTGATGCCCAATCTTTTCTAATAGCTTCGATAGACTCCCCACGCAGTAAGGCTTTTCTAAAGCTACTGGTTCCAGCTAACTTATCAAAAAATGCAGGGCGGTCAATAAAAGTGTGCGGATGGATAAGGCCTTTATTCTTATCAGCTTTGAGCTTAAAAAGTAGGTTCCATTGATGCAAGTCACTAAAGTTTATCTTTGAGCTTGTTGAACCCGCCTTTGAGCTCGGTACGTTTGTCTTTGTATCACTTATTATTGAAAGATTGGTGCCTGTGAGTTGCGTATTTTCCCACTTAGGATATTTAGACACGCCAGCGATGGAGCGAGGTGTGAATGTAAACTCGCCTGTAAATACTTTAGGGTGACCTATAACTTGAAAGGGTAGTGAGGTACCTCGACCAATACTTATGGTAGTAGCTTCAAATAACACGAGTGACGGATATAACTCTACAGCCTTTGCGTTAGGCAAATTTGGGCTTGGTGGAATGGGCAAGTTATAACTTGAAGTACGTTGGTAGTGATTAACGGGAACGACTGTTAACGCAAGTGGTTTAGGCATGGTGTTCTTCGTTAGAGGCTGAATAGTGTTTAGCCAGTTTTCACCAACTATCATTTTCGCCAATTCTCCAACGGTTAACCCGTAAACCATAGGAACTGGCAGCAATCCAACAAAGGATCTGAATTCAGGATCAAGCATTGGACCATCAACCTTTTGAAGATGTGGGTTAGGTCGATCAAGCACAATAAAAGGAATGCCTTGTTCTTGAGCCGCTTGCATCATGTAAAACATGCTATTGATATAAGTATAAAAACGAGCACCCACATCCTGAATGTCATAAACAATGACATCTAGTTGCTCAACTACTTTAGCTAGAGGTCGCTTATTTTTTCCATAAATAGAAACTAAGGGAATACCAGTCTTGGTATCGACGGAAGATTTAACTATTTCGCCATCACTATGATCACCTCTGACACCGTGTTCAGGTGCAAAAACGTGAGTGACATTAACCTTGTGGGCCAGTAATAAATCTAACAAATGAATGTTGGTTACTTGATTGCCTTTTTCATATTGTGTAGCTTCTGCCTGATCAACATCAACATCAACATCAACATCAACATCAACATCAACATCAACATCAACATCAACATCAACATCAACATCAACATCAACATCAACATCAACATCAACATCAACATCAACCCGAAAGGCGACAGAGGTTTGATTAGCCACCAGTCCTACTCGCTTGCCTTTGAGCAAAGGAAGGTAAGCTTGAATTTGTTCTGCCCCAACTTGTATGACTGTTGTTTGATTACGTGCAGCTTTATCAAGTGCAGTGCCAATAGGCGCAGTCACATTAGGTAAGGCTTCGCCAGGTTTAATTTCACTGGACCAGCTGTTCATAGAGAAGAACATAGCAAAAATTATTAGTACCCAATGCGTCACGAAATAACTCCATTTTTAATTAAGTACTTTAATAAGAACGTTTAATAAGTACTTTAATAAGTAATCTTTAATAAGAACGTTTAGTACTAGGTTGCTCATTCATTATTGTGCTTTTACTTACTTTCCAAGGCGCGTCTTAAGAAGCCATTGTGATTAGCAAGATGTTGCGTTGCGTGTCCACGACTTAATCCAGACTTGTGCATTAAAATAGCCAATTTCACATTGTATTGAGCGTCATTTAGTAAATGTTCAGCATACTCAAAAGAAACATCGCAGGCTTGTTCAATGATACGGCAGGCTCTTTTTACGAGTTTGTGATTACTCGCTTTTACGTCCACCATAAGATTTTCATAACACTTGCCCAGCTGCACCATAGTGCCAGTACTTAGCATGTTTAGGATCATCTTTTGCGCGCTACCTGCTTTTAGTCTCGTTGAGCCTGACAACACCTCAGGCCCTAAATTAACGGCAATAGGAATATCAGCAATGTCATTAATGGTAGCCACAGGGTTACAAGTGACGCTGATGGTTTGACAACCTAATGACTTCGCATAATTTAAACCACCAATGACATAAGGCGTGCGTCCACTTGCGGCGATGCCAACAACAACGTCCGCTGCAGTTAGGTTTAAGTTCACAAGGTCCTGTTGGCCAAGTTCAACGCTATCCTCCGCACCTTCAACGGCTTTAAACATTGCACCTTCTCCGCCCGCTAATAAACCAATAACGGAATTGGGATTTGTACTAAATGTTGGTGGACACTCTACGGCATCAAGCACGCCTAAACGGCCACTGGTACCAGCGCCCATGTAAATTAAACGTCCGTTGTTATTTAATGAATGGGTAATTGTATCAATCGCTTCTGCAATGCTTGCTGAAACAGTCTCAATTGCCTGCGGCACTAACATGTCTTGCTCATTCATCAAGGAAACAATCTGCTGGCTATTCATGATGTCTAAATGAGTAGAAGCAGGGTTTCGTTGTTCAGAAACTAGCTTGTCTAAAGGTGTTAAATTGGCATCGTTTTTTTGCGTAGATTGAGTAGTTGCCTCTTGTGAACGATCCTCTTGTACAGAATCTGCTAGCGTATTATTGCCAGCCAAACTGTCATTATTTTTAACAAGGTCATCATTTATAACGAGGCCATCATTTATAACGCGGTCATCATTTACGATGCCGTCAATGCTCTCTGCCATTAAAAGCGCGCCTAATAAACTCGGACTCTTAATAATGCGAATACGCTTAGTAATGTTTGGAATGAGATCCGCCGCTATCAAGTGCTCAAGAGTATTGTTTGCCAAACCACCCGTTAATATAATTTCAGGGCTTTTAATACTACTCAGTAGCTCAACAACATCCTGTAAATGCTTATTTAAAACGGCCTTAGCTAGTTTTGATGATGTAAAAAACTCGAATGCCAATGGAGCTAAACTTGAGAAATCACTTTGTGAAGCAGAAGATAACCAGTGTAATATTTCATCTTTATTAGCTCCTAGTTTTGTCACTAACTGCGAATATAAAGGGTCTTGATTCTGTGGAGGTTTATCAGTGGCTGCAGCTTGGCTGGCATCCCACATTTTTAGATAATGATTAACCAAGTAAAAACCAAGTTTTGCACCGCTGCCTTCATCTCCAACCGGAAAACCCCAACCACCAGAATAACTGCTTTTATTGTCGAGTGAAGTTGCAACAAATGAACCTGTCCCTAAAGTAACTAGTGCAACATCGTCGTTAAGTGATGCACCTTTTGCACCTAAAAGGGCAGTTTCACAGTCTTCTACTATTGCAAGTTGTGATATTCCGGTTTCATTAATAATGAGCTCTTGGCACCTACGAACTAAACTTGAGTTTCCTCCGCCAGCCACGCCGATTGCAACGCTGACATTGTCGTTTTGAGCATTCGCTTGTTGAATAAGATCTGTGATTAGTTGCGATAATGTTTCCGACGCTTTTTCAACATCTTGAGAAAGTGAGCTAGGGCCTGTTGTCGCGTCAAAGCGTTGGGAATTAGATAAGTTAACTATTTGTCCGACGGTTTTTGTGCCGCCGCCGTCTATGCCGATGATAAATTTCATAAAAATGGTATCCTGTTATGCAACAACAATGTACTAAAAAAACCTCAGACTGGAAACGTAAATAAAGTGCAGATTAAAAATATCTTTTTGTTCATCGTAATTGCTCTATTTTGTGGTTCATTTACTAAAGCGGAAGCAACTGAAAAACGTCACGCCTTAAAGGCAATGCCAGATTCAAACAATTGGATCAAAACGGCTTTAGCGCAAAAAATGATGTTGGACTTTAGGTTCTACTGTGAACAAAAGAAAAAACACTGCACTGAACCATTAGTAGCATTAAATCCGAAAATAAAACGCTTTATTAAAGAGTCTGACATTGGTGGCGTTATTTTATTTTCTGAGAACATTCAAAACACCCAACAAGTCACACAGTTAAACCAAGCGTTTCAATTGGCTGCGTCCCAGTCAAATTCGAGTTTGCCCTTGTTGATAGCCATTGATCAAGAAGGTGGCCGTGTCGCTCGGTTACCAAGAGCTGAGTATGCGGCGTTCTCTGGAAACATGGCGATTGGAGCCACTTACCATTCACATAAAGCTGACTTTGCGAATGAAGTTGGACAGGCCATTGGACAGCAACTTCACCAGTTAGGCTTCAATTTAAACTTTGCTCCTAATGTAGATGTTAATAATAACCCCAACAATCCAGTGATAAATGTTCGTTCCTTTGGCGACAACCCAAGGGTTGTGGGTGTGCTTGGACAAGCTATGTCTGAAGGCATGCGTAGCGCTAATATATTAACAACAGCAAAACATTTCCCAGGTCACGGAAATACGTCAATAGACAGTCATTCAGGTTTGTCTGCAGTGATATCGCCGCGCCAAGAGTTGGAAAAAGTAGAGCTACCTCCATTTCGTTATTTGAGCGAAACAAATGCAGTGGATTTTATTATGTCTGCGCACATTCAGTTTCCAGCATTGGACAGTAGCCAAATCACCTCAAAAGCGGGTTTGCAGATCACCAGGCCAGCCACACTATCTAGAAAAATTATCACGGGACTGTTAAAAAAAGAATATGGCTTTAGAGGCTTAGTCATTTCTGACGCGTTGGATATGGGAGCAATCGCTAAACACTTCACTGCAGAACAAGCGGTAACTGAAAGCTTTAACGCTGGTATTGATGTCGCGTTAATGCCAATGGTGATTGATAGTCCATCGCAAATAAACGCCTTTACCCATTTATTAACAAAACTAAAAGATAAAGTACTGAAGGGCGATATAGATAAACAAGAATTATGGTATTCGTATCAGTCCATTTTAGCGACTAAATCAAAACTCAAAACTAAAGCCCAAGAGCCGCAACTACATAACAAAGAGAAAGACCAGCAACTACAAAACAAAGGACTTCACCAACAACTTTCAGATAAAAGTCTGACTGTATTAAAAGGCAATGGTCATCTAGCTATTTATCGTCAGGAAACAAAACAAAATCGAGATAATGCTATTTATCGATTGCTGTCGGTTATGCCGGACTCAGGCAAGTGCGAGGCTTTTTCAAGTGCTATTGATGATGCCCAGGCAACAAAAGAAGCGAAAAATCCCAAAGTAAAACGTGTTGAATTAACCTGCTTATCCGAGGCTGCGTTGATTCACACAAAGTCTAAAAATACTGGTTCTTTAAATAGCCCATTAAATAGTTTATTGGAAAACCCAATAAATAGCTTATTGAGTAGTTCACAATATAGTTCTTTAGATGGCTCTTTAAGTCATGATGCAAAATTTGATGGTTTGCTGATAGGTTCTATATCGCCAAAACAATCACCTTACGAAATGGTTGGTGTAGACCAAACGGAACGACGACAATTGCGTACGATATCGACTAATCAAAAAAATGCGCGATATAAGGCGCTGTTCAAAAGAGCAAAATCACTTGGTTTACAGACTATTTTTGTCAGTCTTAGGGCTCCCTATGAAGTGGAGTACTTTAAAGCGCAAGTAGATTCAGTAATGTCGACGTACAGTTATAACGTCTATTTCGAATCTGGCACGCATGAAGGCTCGCATGAAGACAGCATGGAAAACAGAGTTATAAAAGGTGAGGCATATGAAAGTATTGCGAAGCAACTGTTTGGCCTAATAAAGGGAGCGGGGAAGAGCCCAGTCAAAACAGCGAAGGGCACATAAACATAGTTGTTAAATCAAATGGGCACTAACGTCTTTATTTAAGCAAGAGTCAGATTTAATCAAGAGTAAGTGCCCTAATTGAACTACATAACTAAACCGGCAACAATATAGAATACAACGGTTAAACCACCCGCCGTAAGGGCATACGGTAACTGTGTTTTTACGTGTTCAAGCAAGTCACAGCCTGAGGCAACGGCAGATACTGCAGTAGTATCAGAAATTGGTGAACAGTGATCACCAAAAATGCCACCGCCCAATATTGCTGACAAAATTAGTGGTGCAGGCAAACCCAGCTCAATAACAAGTGGCATGCCAATTGGAATTAACAGCGCAAAGGTTCCCCAAGATGTTCCAGTAGAGAAAGACATTAATCCGCCAGCGACAAAAATAAGCGCAGGGATTAAAAATAGTGGAATGTTTCCAGCAACGATACCCGCTATAAATTTACCTGTGCCTAGCTCTTTTAAGCTTGCACCTAGCGCTAACGAAAACAAAACAATTACAACTAACGGCAGTAATTCATTCATGCCTTTAAAGCTAATTTCTGTCATTTTTTTGTGGGTAAAACGGCCGCTAATAATCATCATGACATAGGCAACTAATGCCGCCAATGCAGTTGCGTAAAGCACTGAACGAGAACCAGAACCATCGGTAAAACTACCGTTTCCAGTCCAGAACATAAAGCCAACCATAGAGACTGACATCGTAAATAAAGGGATCAGCATAAAGCGAGGTTTAGAGGCTTCTATCTCAATGTCAGTGGTCTCTAATGCTTTTTTAGGATTTGCCTCTGCTTCTTTCATCGGTCCGTGTGTTTTGTCAGCAATAATGGTGTACAACACAATGGCGATAGTGATTAAAGCATAAAAATTAAGAGGGATAGTTTGAATTAGAGTTGAAACTGCAGATTGTTCTAGTTCGTAACTGCTTACCAACCCTAATACATATGCGCCCCAGCCATTCATCAAAATGAGTATGCAAATTGGTGCGCTGGTACTATCAATAATATAAGCAAGTCTTGCTCGACTCATATTAAATTTGTCGAATAATCCTCTTGAGATAATGCCCGACATTAGCACAGATAGATTGGATTCTATGAAAATAGTAATACCAGTTAAAAAGGGTAACATTCTAGCTCGACGAGCCGTGCCACTGATGCCTTTTTTAATAAGAAATTCAACGGTAGCGGTTACTCCACCAGAGTAGCGCATGAAACCCAGTAAAGCGCCCACTAACATCGAGAAGGTTAAAATGCGTGTATTATCGGGTGAGCCAAATACGCCGATTACTCGTTCTACGCTAGCTATTGAGAACTCAGTAAGTGCAGGTTGTAAACCTTGTGAGCTAAGAATAAGCAGCAATTCAGAGCAAAAAATGGCTACCAGCAGCGCCAAAATTACTTCTTTTTTCCAAAGTACTACAATAACCGCTAATAACGGCGGCAATATGGTCATCCATTCAGACACAAACATTCCTCGTATTTTCAAGAACTAAATAATATTGCTGTTATAACATAATAAAAGCGTCTCAAACATATTCACGTTAGTTGAATTTTTGGTACATACTTAGTTACAAAAATATAGTAGTTTAAATAAACTAAAAATGGACATTCGGTGTACAACCAATAATATGTCCGGCCCAATTTATAGCAGTGACAGCAGTCTTTGCTATGCAATTAGAACCTAAAACCAATAAGAGTTTAAGCATGAATATAAAAAGCAACTTACCTGCATTAGGATGTGCCTTAGCGTTATTTGGATTTTTGAATGTTTCCTCGGCGACCGCCAATCAAGCTCAAACCGACGTGAAGTCAAAACAAAGCTTAATTGGCAAAAAGGAAATGGCGCATAAGCAACGTCAGACGGTTAAAAACAAATATATTATCCAGTTGGATAGCACTCCTCTGATTCAAGCGAAACGTGAAGCAACACCCGTCGCAAAAGCCAGTTCGCTTAGTCACAGTCAAGCAACATCAAGGCAAGTTAGCTCTTATCGTGTGATGCAACAAGCGCAAAGTAGACAACGCATAGACATTAAATATGCAGCAGTAAAAAAAGACAAATCAGCTCAAGTTTTTGCTGAATATGACTTTGTTTTAAATGGTGTAGCGCTTGAAACAAACTTGTCATTGGAGCAGGTTAGAGCTTTGCCAAATGTAAAAGCTGCGTATCCGGTTGAAACTTATAGCGCTAAACTAGATCATGCCTTACCTCTTATTAAAGCCTATGAAGCTTGGGATAAAGTCGGTGGTCAATCTATGGCCGGCAAGGGTATTAAAATAGCCATTATCGACTCGGGAATAAATCCAGACAATGCCATGTTTAGGGACTCAGGAATGGAGGCGCCAGCATCAAAAGCAACGGACGATTACTGTGCTGAAGTTCCTTCTTTTTGTAATAACAAATTAATTACCGCGCGATTTTATCCACCAGCATCAACCGATGATGATGAGTTCGACTCCCCGCAAGCGCTTAGTGGTCATGGTTCGCATGTAGCGGGTATCGCAACTGGTAGAGAAGTAGTGACTGATACGGGTGAAACAGTCGTAGGTGTTGCTCCTGGTGCTTATCTAATGGTTTATAAAGCACTATGGGGGCAAGATGGTAATGGTGACTCAGCTGGTCTTTTAGGGGCATTAAATGACGCAGCGAAAGACGGAGCTCATGTTATTAACAACAGTTGGGGTTCTGACGCTGGTGGCTCCCCTAATAATTCAATCTATAAAACAGTTTTTGAAGAGTTAGAAGCAAGTAATATTGTGGTTGTATCTGCGGCTGGTAACGAGGGAGAATTGGGTCCAAAGTCTATTGGTTGCCCAGGCTGTATTGAATCTGGCATTACTGTTGCTTCAACCACAACTGACATTATTGCAGGGTATATTCTCGAATTCGGTAGCAATAAGGCGGTTTCTCTTCCTGGAGAAGGGTTTATTGATGGTACAACTTTTAATGCGAGAGGCGTATTAGCTTCCGATGAGGACCAGTTAGGATGCAGTGCTTGGTCTGCAGGATCGTTAACTAATAGAGTAGCCATTGTAAATCGAGGAACCTGTACCTTTTCTGAAAAAGCAGGCTTTGCCCAACAGGCTGGTGCCTCTGCTATTGTAGTCATCAACAATGTGCCGGGGGCGCTTGTTAGAATGCAATTGGATGACAGTGTCACTATCCCAGCTGTTTTTGTCAGTGATGTTGATGGTGCACGTATTCTAGATTTTCTAGACAGTAACAGTTCTGGCTCGTTTTCAATGAATGGCCGAAATGAAACCTCGAGTGACCCTGACCTAGCAGATATTGTTTCTGGCTTTAGCTCCATTGGTCCTAATGGCGATGACGGCTTTATAAAGCCTGATATGTCCGCTCCCGGTGATCTTATTTTGTCAGCAACATCTCCTGATGATGAAATTAGTATTGATTTAGATTATGTATACCTAGGCGGCACAAGCATGGCGACACCAATGGTTTCAGGTGCAGCCGCGCTATTAAAACAATATGATAATGACTTAACCGCTGTTCAAATTAAAAATATTTTAATCAATAGTGTCGATAATGGTGTAACGGATACCACAGATACTCGTCTTGCGACAGCGTTTGAAACAGGCTCTGGGCGTTTAAATATAGAACGTGCTCTCGAATTGACAACTTATGCAGAAACGCCAAATTTAGCGAATAATAAGTGTTTTATACTGTGTCGTGTTTCTAATAAATTGATCACAATGTCATCAACCTCTGACACATGGAGTGGTGAAGTTGAAATGTTCAGTGAACTTGCCAAAGGTTCTGTTTCCCCATTTGTTATTACGTTAGACGCAGATAACCAAGAAGCTGACTATACGGTCAACTTTGAGTTGCCATTAGACGCTGCACCTGGTTGGTATTTTGGTCAGTTAGTATGGACCAGCTCAACAGGGCAGACGCTGACACAGGCTATTGCTATTTCTCAAGGAGATGAAAGCAGCAACAAAATAACACTGATTCAAACCGGTAGCGGGGAAGGCACAGAAAGCTACAGGTTAGAGACGACAAATTTAACGTCAGAAAATAGCTTTAAAGTTGAGTTAGATGCAATAGGAGGCGCTGAGTTTGATGTAGATTCGGTGCAATCTCCTCTAGCAACGTCGATAGAAAAAGCAACGTCTAGTATTGTCGTTAACTCAAATTTAGCGCCAGGTGCATTCACAGTATCTAATGATCTCCCAATAGACATTGACCTCAGTGACGCGGCGCTTAATTCAAACTTGGTTGTGTGTTCGAGTGGCTGTGATGAATTTACGTTTGAGTTGCCATTCGAGTTTGAATATTTTGGTGAATCTCAGTCCAAGTTAACGGTAAGTGAAAACGGTTTATTGATAATAGGAAGTTCAGTTTCAGCTTCGTCAAACTTGTCAAATAATCGTGATGTGCCGGCTGAAGCCGAAGTGAAGGGCGTCGTTGCGCCATTTTGGACGGACTTTGATTTAGATGACGCATCTGACTCTAGCGCCGCAGATACTGGCGGTGGTAGCTTATATTATTTGAATTACTCTGATAACGGCAAAGAATATCTTGTGATTCAATGGCATGAAGTACAGCTTTGGATAAGCGATTCTCAAGGGTTTGGAGCTGACTATTGGGGAGTAACAGACCCTAATGTCGCATTTACATTCCAAGTTATTGTAGAGAAAGGCACGGATAACATTTGGTTCAACTATATGGATATTCAAGAGCAGCCTAATTACTATACTGTTGGTTTAGAGTCACCAGATAGCTCTATTGGCTATTCTTATTGGTTTAATGGGCAAGGTGAGTCAGCCGTTACATCTGCAACTGGCGGTATTATTTTTGACTACCAAGAAGCTGAAAGTCTAGTAGTTGACTTTTCAATCAATAATGTCGAGTTCGATTCGGAATTTGCGGTTAATGATAACGTTAGCGTAGAGGAAGATGGTTCGGTAACGGTCAGCGTTTTAGATAATGATTTGACGGGTGATCGCGCTGGGATCGTCTCTCGCGTTGGCGATGAAGGTCGCCTAACGAATGTGTTTGTCAACGAAGATGATTTCTCGATAGATAGTGCGAGCCTGACTCTCGATAGTGAACCAACTAAAGGCACCGTAACAATTAACAGCGGCAAATTTACCTATGAACCAAACGAAGACTATTTTGGTACAGACTCATTTGATTATTCAGTTACAAATAGCAACGGTAGAAAATCAACCGCCAGCGTTAACGTAATGGTTACTCCAGTCAACGATGCACCTGTAATTACCGCGCTAAATGTTCCAAGTAGTATTACAGAAGGAAGCACGATAACACTTTCAGCGACAGGTTTTGATGTTGATAGTGAGATTGTTTTCTTTTGGAATTTACCAGATGGGTTTACAACAGAAAATACTTCAGGCGATTTTATTGTCGGCCAGGAAATTGAGGTTACTTATACCTCATCCAACGCTACATCAGGAGTCATTACTGTTTCTATTACAGACGGTGAAGTTGAAGTTTCAGAAGAGGCAACCATTAAGTTAAATAAACAATCGGTTGTAGCACCTGTGACCACACCAGCTAAAAAGTCAGGTGGTAGTTCATCACCAATGATGATTTTAATGGTATTTGCCTTATTGTTTATCAAACGAGCTCAATTATTAAACAAGTTGTTGATTCGTAAATAAACTCTTTAATTATGCTTAAAAGCCTGCCACCTATGCTTTTGGAGATAGGTGGCAATATTAATTGTCACATCATCACGAATATTTATATTCAAAATATAGCTAAATATCGTTCAGGTTATTTCTTTTACGTCCGCCAGTCTCTATAATTAGCCGCTTTCTGACATTCATGTCTATAGTTACTTTGTGCGAAGTGACACCTATATAAAACAAGAGGACATCATTGTGCTTCAAGAATATCGTAAACACGTTGAAGAGCGTGCCGCTGAAGGTATCGTTCCTAAGCCACTAGATGCAGCGCAAGTTGCTGATTTAGTAGAGCTAATCAAAAACCCGCCAGCTGGCGAAGAAGAATTTATTTTAGATTTGTTAACAAATCGTGTACCTCCTGGTGTAGATGATGCCGCTTATGTTAAAGCAGGCTTTTTAGCTGCTGTTGCAAAAAGCGAAGCAAGCTCGCCAATTCTTTCTGCTGAAAAAGCAACTGAATTACTAGGTACAATGCTTGGTGGTTACAATATCGAGCCAATGATTGACCTTTTAGACAATGCAGACCTAGCTGCAACAGCTGCAACAGGCCTTAAAAAGACATTGTTAATGTTTGATGCGTTTTTTGACGTTAAAGACAAAGCAGACGCAGGAAACGAGACCGCTAAAGAAGTTATGGAATCGTGGGCGAATGCTGAATGGTTCTTAAACAAGCCTAAAGTTGCTGAAAAAATTACAGTTAAAGTATTTAAAGTAACTGGCGAAACAAATACAGATGACCTTTCTCCTGCACCAGATGCATGGTCTCGTCCTGATATTCCATTGCACGCAACTGCAATGTTGAAAATGGAACGTGAAGGTATTAACCCTGATCAACCAGGTACTATTGGTCCAATTGAGCAAATTAAACAGCTTCAAGAAGACAATATCCCACTAGCTTATGTTGGTGACGTTGTTGGTACTGGTTCTTCTCGTAAGTCTGCAACAAACTCAGTTTTATGGTTCATGGGCGATGATATCCCTAATGTTCCTAACAAACGTGCTGGTGGTGTGTGTCTAGGTGGCAAAATTGCCCCAATCTTCTACAACACAATGGAAGACTCAGGTGCACTACCAATTGAATTAGACGTTCAAAAAATGGAAATGGGCGATGTAATCGACATTTTCCCATATGAAGGCGTTGTTAAACGTTCTGGTACTGACGAAGTAATCTCTACTTTTGAATTATCAAAAGTGTTATTAGACGAAGTTCGTGCTGGTGGTCGTATTCCACTAATCATTGGTCGTGGTTTAACAACACGTGCTCGAGAAGTACTTGGTCTTGGCGCAACAGACATCTTTGCTCTTCCTACTGATACAGCTGAATCTACAAAAGGTTACACGCTAGCTCAGAAGATGGTTGGTAAAGCATGTGGTGTTGAAGGCGTTCGCGCTGGTCAATACTGTGAGCCTAAGATGACGACGGTTGGTTCTCAAGATACAACTGGTCCTATGACTCGTGACGAACTTAAAGATCTTGCATGTCTTGGTTTCCAAGCTGATTTAACTATGCAGTCTTTCTGTCACACATCTGCTTATCCTAAGCCAGTTGACGTTAATACGCATCATACGTTACCAGACTTCATCATGAACCGTGGTGGTGTATCACTTCGTCCAGGTGACGGTGTAATTCACTCATGGTTAAACCGTATGTTGTTGCCAGATACAGTTGGTACTGGTGGTGATTCACATACTCGTTTCCCTCTTGGTATTTCTTTCCCTGCCGGTTCTGGTCTAGTAGCATTTGCTGCGGCAACAGGTGTTATGCCTCTTGATATGCCTGAATCAGTATTGGTTCGCTTTAAAGGTGAAATGAAGCCTGGTATTACATTACGTGACTTAGTGCACGCAATTCCATACTACGGTATCAAAGAAGGGCTACTGACTGTTGCTAAAGCCGGTAAAGTAAACGAATTCTCTGGTCGTGTACTTGAAATTGAAGGTCTTAAAGGTTTAACAGTTGAGCAAGCATTTGAGTTATCTGATGCATCTGCTGAACGTTCAGCTGCTGGTTGTTCAATCAAGATGGACGAAGAAGCGGTTGCTGAGTACTTAAACTCTAACATCGTTATGCTTAAGTGGATGATCTCTGAAGGTTACGGTGATGTACGTACTATTGAACGTCGTATCAACGCAATGCAAGAGTGGCTAGACAATCCATCATTGATGGAAGCGGACGCTGACGCAGAATACGCACACGTATTAGAAATTGACCTTAATGACATTAACGAGCCAATCGTATGTTGTCCAAATGACCCAGATGATGCAAAACTATTATCTGACGTTGCTGGCACAAACATCGACGAAGTATTCATTGGTTCTTGTATGACTAACATTGGTCACTTCCGTGCAGCTGGTAAATTAATGGCTAACTTTGGCGGTGTATTACCAACTCGCACTTGGGTTGCTCCACCAACTAAGATGGACCGTGACCAGTTAACAGAAGAAGGTTACTACTTCACATATGGTAAAGCTGGGGTTCGTATTGAAACTCCTGGTTGTTCACTATGTATGGGTAACCAGGCGCGTGTTGCAGATGGGGCTACAGTACTTTCTACTTCTACTCGTAACTTCCCTAACCGTCTTGGTACAGGTGCAAATGTATACCTAACGTCTGCTGAACTAGCAGCGGCTGGTGCAATCATGGGTAAAATCCCAACAGTTGCAGAATACATGGAATACGCGAAGCACATTGATACAACAGCGGCGGATACTTACCGTTACTTGAACTTCCACAAGATGACGCAATACACGGATAAAGCTGAAAAAGTAATTATTCAAAAAGCGGTTTAATATTTGAATAAAATAGCGAGTGAAGCTTCAAGCATTGCGCTCGCTAACTTATTTAAGTAAGAATAAAAAGGCACATAGATTGTGCCTTTTTTTGATCCTATAAACTGACTTACTCGTTACGGGAACTCAGTAATTAAAAACGTGTCACTTTTAAACATGGAGTAAAAGTAAATGCGCGACAACATCATTAAGTTTTTATCTAGTATCTGTGTCTCTATGCTAGCCATTTTTCTTTGTTTTGCAGTACTTGACTTGATTTGGTTCACCTTTATATCAGGTGACTGGTACCAGCAAGAGATGCAGGGGCTGATGCGAACTGAATTCATAATTTGGCCTTGGTTAGCCTTCTACTTCTTGTATGGTGGCGTGACCTTTGTATTAGCGGTTGTAGCGAATAGAGATAAACCTATTTATTACGCAGGCATTGATGGTGCACTGTTAGGCTTAGCAAGTTATGGCGCTTATAACTTAACGAGTTACAGTATTTTAGAAGGTTTTTCGCTATTTATTATGGCCGTAGATTGGAGTTGGGGGACATTCCTAACTAGTGTTTGCGCAATGGCTGGTTGGGCTGGTTTCCAAAAAGTGAGACCGAAAATAGACCAAAAGTGAAAAAGAAAAATAATAAAGTGTGATACACAGCCGAACTTATTACGTAACTAAACAGATATCTAAGAAAGTAAGTAGCTAGAAAGTAGATAGCTAAGTAAATAAATAAGTAAACCAGCGTTTAGTTAACTATATAGCGTCACTTAACTCGTAATAAGGAAATATTGTGAATAAGCTAATAACAATTTTTGTAACCACACTTCTTGCAGGTTGTTCTATCGTGGGCGAAGCAGGGGTAGAGTCTGCGCCTTATAAATTGCTTAAAGCCGATAAAGATAAAGAGACAGAAACAAAAATAGAAATACGCGAATATCAGTCAATGGTTCTGGTTTCTACGAGTATGGATGACGATGGCAGAAACAGTGCTTTCAGACGTTTGTTTAATTACATCGCTGGCGATAATTCAGGTCAACGAGAGATAGCAATGACAGCGCCTGTTTATATGGGCAATGATGCGGCGAGTGGCGAAGGAATGAAAATTTCGATGACGGCGCCTGTATTTATGAATAGTGATGTCGCGTCTTCCGGTGGGGCTAATGTTATGTCCTTTGTCATGCCTGACAGTTTTACTTACGACTCGACACCTATACCGAATAACCCAAAAGTAAAAGTCTCAGAAGTTAAGAACTATAAAGTAGCCGCGATTACTTTTAGTTGGACGTTAAGCGACAGCAATGTAAAAAAGCACACAAATATTTTACTCGACTACTTAAAGCAGAATGATTTTACCGTTACAGGTAAGGCTTATACAGCAGCTTACAACGGACCAATGACATTGCCCATGTATCGTAAAAATGAAGTGCTAATTCCAATTCAGTAGCTTGTTGAGGTGTATTCTTAATTCTTTAAGACATATTCTTAATCCCTTAAGACAAATATTTAAACTTAATAGCAAAAATTGAAATATTAAGAGCCTGAGAAACTATAAAGTTTCAGGCTTTGTTATTTAAAAATAATGACAGTGTTTTAATCTCGCCTAAGCTTTGTGGTAAACTCCGCCCATTCCAGTCATAAGACTAAACTGCATATAGAATCGAAGATAATGTTAGATAACGTAAGAATAGTACTCGTAAATACCTCACACACAGGCAATATTGGTTCAGTAGCTCGCGCAATGAAAACAATGGGGCTTTCAGATCTTGTATTGGTTGATCCAGTTAAAGAACCAGATAGTCATGCTTCAGCCTTAGCGGCAGGCGCGACGGATATTTTGGGGAATGCTAGAATCGTTAGCGAGTTAAAAGATGCTATTTCTGATTGTGGACTAGCCGTAGCCGCAAGCGCAAGGTCAAGAACACTATCTTGGCCAATGTTAGATCCACGTGAATGTGGTAAAAAAGTCGTTGTTGAAGGTAAGCAGCATAAAGTTGCATTAGTGTTTGGTCGCGAAAACTCGGGTCTAACTAATGAAGAACTGCAGCAGTGTCAATTCCATGTACATATACCGGCCAATCCTGACTACAGCTCTTTAAACCTAGCGATGGCGGTACAAACGCTTAGCTATGAAGTACGTATGAACTTTTTAGAAGAGCAACAAAGCCAATTTGAATCGTTAGACGTTGAGTACCCAAACAGCGAACAGCTTGAAGGTTTTTACGCCCATTTAGAAGAAGCTCTGACAAAAACGGGTTTTATTGTAAAACAGCACCCTGGTCAAGTAATGACAAAGCTACGTCGCTTGTTTAACCGAGCTAGACCTGAAGCTCATGAGCTTAATATTTTACGCGGTATTATGACGTCTATTACTAAAACTAAAGACTAATACCCGTATCGTTATAATTTGGAATTAGGCGCACGCCCTAGCAAATTGCCGGTTTTATTATTTTCAGAACGTATAGAGTAAATCATGTTTGAGCAAATCAAAGAAGATATAAAAAGTGTTTACAGCCGTGACCCTGCGGCCCGTAGCAATACCGAAATCTTTTTTAACTACCCAGGCTTACATGCAATTTGGATGCAACGAGTTAGCCACAAATTGTGGTTAGCTAACTGGAAATGGTTAGCAAGGTTTATATCTACTATTGCTCGCTGGATTACAGGTGTAGAAATCCATCCGGGCGCTACTATTGGTCGTCGATTTTTCATTGATCACGGCATGGGGGTGGTTATTGGTGAAACCGCTGAAATTGGCGATGATGTTACGGTTTACCATGGCGTTACGCTCGGTGGAACCAGCTGGAATGGCGGTAAACGTCACCCAACATTAAAAGACGGTGTGGTTGTAGGTGCTGGTGCAAAAATTCTAGGTCCAATCATTATCAATAAAAACGCCCGAGTTGGCTCAAATTCTGTTGTTGTAAAAGAAGTACCTGAAGGCGCAACGGTAGTTGGTATTCCAGGCCGACTGGTAACGAAGGCAGAGCCTGAAAAGCATGACAAACGCAGTAAAATTGCTGAAAAATATGGTTTTGATGCTTACGCAGTATCACCAGATAACCCAGATCCGGTAGCCAGTGCCATTGGTCGTATGGTGGATCATATCTCGATAATGGATGAGAAAATCACTTCGTTATGCACTGAAGTCTGCAAAATGGGCGGCGATGTCTGTGATAAAGCCCTACCAATTATTGATTTGGACGATGATTTTAAAGAAGCAGAGCAAAATGCTGCAAAACAGCGTGAAGCTGGAATAGCAGGATTTGACCCGAGTATCTAACACAAAAATAAGATGATCCTAAATCCGCAATTAAACGTTGAATTATACTAATAACCTACTAAAATAGTCAGGTATTAATACTTGACTAATTTACTCAGGTTTGTAAAATGCGCAGCCAAGTAAATCAAGCCGTTGCGCGTTATTCGGCAAGCTCATTAAGGAATGTAAATGAAACTATCTTCTAAAGGTCGTTATGCAGTTACTGCGATGCTAGATGTTGCATTACATGCGTCAAATGGCCCAGTGCCGTTGATGGATATTTCTGAGCGCCAAGGAATCTCGTTATCCTACTTAGAGCAACTTTTTGCCAAACTTCGAAAGGGCCAACTGGTCAACAGTGTTAGAGGCCCAGGCGGCGGTTATTTTCTCGGTCGTGAGGCGGCTGATATATCTATTAGTGAAGTAATAGCGGCGGTTGATGAAAGCGTTGATGCTACAAAATGTGCCGGGCAAGCAAATTGCCAAGGCGGATCACGCTGCTTGACTCATAAATTGTGGGAAGGTCTCAGTGATCGAATTGAGAGTTTCTTAAGTAACATCACCCTTGGTGAACTTGTTGATCAAAAAGATGTAAAACGGATCGCAGAACGACAGGATTCGAAAAATACATCCATTCGCTTTGTAGCGGATAGTCTTTAAAAAATTTTTAACTATTGTATTAAGCAATAGAGTGCGGAGAAATAAATGAAGTTACCTATTTACCTAGATTACGCAGCAACAACACCTGTAGACCCTCGTGTTGCTGAACAAATGATGAACTGTCTAACTATGGACGGCACATTTGGAAACCCTGCATCTCGTTCACACCGCTACGGTTGGCAAGCAGAAGAGTTAGTTGATATTGCTCGTAACAATATTGCTGAATTGGTTAATGCAGACCCTCGTGAAATCGTGTTTACTTCTGGTGCAACAGAATCAAATAACTTAGCAATAAAAGGTGCCGCCAACTTTTATTCTAAAAAAGGTAAACACGTAATTACAGCAAAAACTGAACATAAAGCAGTTTTAGACACGTGTCGTGAATTAGAACGTCAAGGTTATGAAGTAACGTATTTAGACGTTATGGCGAATGGCTTAATTGACTTAGAAGTGCTTGAAAAAGCAATGCGTGACGATACAGTTTTAGTAAGCATCATGCACATCAACAATGAAATTGGTGTTATGCAAGACATCAAAAAAATTGGCGAAATGTGTCGTGAGCGTAAAATCATTTTCCATGTAGATGCAGCACAGAGCGCTGGAAAAGTTGCCATTGATTTAACTGACCTTAAAGTAGATTTAATGTCATTTTCTGCTCACAAAATGTATGGCCCTAAAGGTATTGGCGCACTTTACGTTCGTCGTAAGCCTCGTATTCGTTTAGAAGCACAAATGCACGGTGGCGGTCATGAGCGTGGTTTCCGTTCAGGTACGTTAGCGGTTCACCAAATTGTAGGTATGGGTGAAGCTGCACGTGTTGCTAAAGAAGATATGGAAAAAGACACACAACACATCATTGAGCTACGTGATCGTCTTTGGAATGGCATTAAGCACATTGAAGAAACGTATATCAATGGCGACATGGAACAACGCTTCCCTGGTATCTTTAACGTAAGCTTTAACTTTGTTGAAGGCGAAAGCTTAATCATGGCGCTTAAAGACATGGCGGTTTCTTCGGGTTCTGCATGTACATCTGCAAGCTTAGAGCCTTCATATGTTCTTCGTGCACTAGGTCTGTCAGATGAATTAGCACATAGCTCAATTCGTTTCAGTATTGGCCGCTTCACAACAGAAGAAGATATTGATCATGTTATTGGTCAGGTAAATAATTCAATTGATAAGTTACGTGAAATGTCACCGCTTTGGGAAATGTTCAAAGACGGCGTTGATTTATCAAAAATCGAATGGGCTGGTCACTAGTACTCAGCCGAGAAACAAATAGTAAAATGGTGTTAGGGATTAACTCTAACGCCACATTAAAAATTAAAATTGCGTAACGCAATGTAGGAGCTAAAAATGGCTTATAGCGAAAAAGTAATCGACCATTATGAAAACCCACGTAACGTAGGTTCTTTTGACAAGAATGACCCAAGCATTGCAACGGGTATGGTTGGCGCACCGGCTTGTGGTGACGTAATGAAACTACAACTTAAAATTGACGACAAAGGCATTATTTCAGACGCTAAGTTTAAAACTTACGGCTGTGGGTCAGCAATTGCTTCTTCTTCACTTGTAACAGAGTGGGTAAAAGGTAAGTCGATTGAAGAAGCTCAAGCACTTAGCAACACTGAAATTGCTGAAGAATTAGCATTACCGCCGGTAAAAATTCACTGCTCTATTTTAGCTGAAGACGCTATTAAAGCAGCAATCGAAGACTACAAATCAAAAAGCAGCAACTAAGAACGCAATATCGTTCAAGTAGTTAGTTAGAATTGTAGAAATAAATAGTTGGGATAGTAGTAATGGCAATCAGTTTAACCGATGCAGCAGCAGACCGTGTAAGAACCTTTTTGACAAACCGAGGCAAAGGCCTAGGGTTGCGTTTAGGAGTAAAAACAACGGGTTGTTCTGGATTAGCATATGTACTTGAGTTTGTTGATGAGTTGCAAGAAGGTGATGAAGTCTTTGAGCATAATGACGTAAAAGTTATCGTTGACGCAAAAAGTTTAGTTTATCTAGATGGCACTCAATTAGACTTTGTTAAAAACGGTTTAAATGAAGGTTTTGAGTTTACTAACCCTAACCAAAAAGATGAATGTGGATGTGGTGAAAGTTTCACAATCTAAATTCAGCTAAATGCTATTCCTAAGGCCATATTCCGATATATGGCCTTCTTTGTTTCTAAAATTGTATTAAAAAAGGTGACTTCATGCGGTATTTTGATTTATTTGATTTACCTGTTCAGTTTGATGTTGACTTATTGACCCTCCAAGATCGTTTTCGCTCAATTCAAAAACAAGTGCATCCAGACAAGTTTGCTAATGGCAGTGACCAACAGAAGTTATTAGCGGTACAGCAGGCATCTGAGGTTAATGACGCCTATGAGACATTAAAAAGTCCATTAAATAGAGCCGAGTATATGGTTGCGGAACATGGTCATGATGTAAAACATGAGCAAGAAACCATTAAAGATGGTGCTTTTTTGATGCAGCAGATGGAGCTCAGAGAAGAGCTTGAAGATCTTGAATCTAGCAATGATCCTGAACAAGCACTAGACGTTTTTTACAGCGATATAAAAAAGCTTATTAAACTATATACCGATGAGTTTAATGTAAACTTTGATAAGCAAGAGTATAAACTGGCGGCAATGTCAGTGAAGAAGTTACGTTTTATTTATAAGCTGAAAAGCGAAGCAGAAGCATTAGAAGATAAGTTACTAGACTACTAAATTAGGAAAGTTAACGGTTTATTATGGCATTACTACAAATAGCAGAACCAGGTCAAAGTACTAACCCTCATGAGCACAAACTTGCGGTTGGAATTGACTTAGGAACAACAAACTCTTTAGTGGCTTCAGTTCGAAGTGGTCTTCCTGAAGTGCTTGCCGATGAGCAGGGCAACAAGTCTTTGCCATCAGCAGTACAGTATTTAGAAGACTCTATTCTTGTTGGTCATGAAGCTAAAAATAACGCAGCGAGTGACCCTGAAAATACTCTTGTTTCCGTGAAACGCTTTTTAGGAAGAGGGCTTGAGGATATTAATCGTCTATATGGTGACTTGCCATATAACTTTGTAGAAAAAGAGCATACGGTTAACATTCAAACACGCCAGGGTGAAAAGAACCCTATTCAAGTGTCAGCTGAAATTCTTAATAAGCTGCATACGCAAGCTATTGCAACATTAGGTGATGCATTGCAGGGCGCAGTTATCACTGTTCCAGCTTACTTTGACGATGCTCAAAGACACGGCACTAAGGATGCGGCAGAAATTGCAGGCATAAAGGTACTCAGGTTAATCAACGAGCCAACTGCGGCCGCGATCGCCTACGGTCTAGACTCTGGTAAAGAGGGCGTAATTGCCGTTTATGACCTAGGTGGTGGCACGTTTGATATCTCGGTTTTAAGATTAAACAAAGGTGTTTTTGAGGTACTGTCAACGGGTGGCGATTCTGCGTTAGGCGGAGATGATTTTGATAGAGCCATTGTTAAGTTACTACTTAAAAACGCAAACGTTACAGCTAAATTAAGCGCGAAAAGCTTACGAAAGATGTATGACTTAGGTCGTGAGTTAAAAGAGTCTTTAACTATTAATGAGACTGTCGAATTTAATGTCTCTTTGTTGGAAGGCGACATAGTTGGCCAAATCACCAGAGCAGAGTTTGAATCTGAAATTGAGGCCTTGGTTAAAACAACACTAAGAAGTTGTCGTCGTGCCGTAAAAGACGCTGGTGTTGAGCTAGAAGAGATATTAGAAGTGGTAATGGTGGGCGGTTCAACTCGCGTTCCGTTAGTGCGAGAGAAGGTTGAAGGCTTTTTTAATCGAACTCCATTGACCTCAATAAACCCTGATGAAGTGGTAGCGATTGGCGCGGCAATACAAGCTGACCTGCTAGTTGGTAACAAACCTGATTCTGATATGTTGTTACTTGACGTAACTCCGCTATCGCTAGGCTTAGAAACGATGGGTGGCTTAGTGGAGAAGGTTATTCCGCGTAATACCACGATCCCAGTGGCAAGAGCTCAAGAGTTTACAACTTATAAAGACGGTCAAACGATGATGGCCATTCACGTATTGCAAGGCGAGCGTGAAATGGTTGATGACTGTCGAAGCTTAGCCCGTTTTGTTCTTAAAGGCATTCCTCCGTTAACGGCGGGCATTGCGGTAATCAGAGTAACATTTAACATTGATGCAGATGGTTTGTTAAGCGTTACGGCAATGGAGAAGTCTACTGGAATAGAGTCTTCTATCCAGGTTAAGCCTTCTTATGGCCTAGAGCAAAGTGAAATTGCTGATATGATCAAAGCGTCTATGTCGAATGCAAAAGAAGACATGGCGGCGCGAATGTTAGCAGAGCAAAAAGTAGATGCGATTCGAATGATTGAAGCTATTGAAATGGCGATAAACGAATCAGGCCATCTATTACAAGTAAATGAATTAGAAGCTATTAATAACGCTATCGAAGCTTTGCGAGTGTCAACTGCACAAGCCAATGGCGATGTAATTAAGACTGCTATTAAAGCATTAGACGATATTAGTCAGCCTTTTGCCGCAAGACGAATGGAAGACAGCATTAAACAAGCATTGACGGGTCACTCCGTGGATAACGTATAAATTTTAGAGAAGAGAGCTAATATGCCACAAATTATATTTTTACCGCATTCTGATTTATGTCCTGACGGTGCTGTACTTGAAGGTGAAAAGGGCGAATCAGTATTAAATGTAGCTTTAAAAAACGACATTGACATTGAGCACGCTTGTGAGAAGGTTTGCGCATGTACAACTTGTCACATCATAGTGCGCGAGGGTTTTGACTCATTATCGGAAAGCGACGAAACTAGAAGATGACATGTTAGACAAGGCATGGGGCTTAGAAGCTGAATCTCGATTAGGCTGCCAAGCCATTATTCGAGATGAAGACTTAGTTGTTGAAATTCCAAAATATAGTTTAAATCACGCTAAAGAAAACCATTAGTGTTTTGATATAACGTCTATACTAAAAAAGCCCGGTTTTTATAACTGGGCTTTTTGCATTTTAAAGAAAAATTTAATGACAGTGATGGATTAAAAAGTAAATTGATTAATAGATTAAATAATCGATTTATGTAGCTGAATTTGCTACCGAATTTAAATCAGAGGGATTTAATTTGATTTTACCAAATAATAAAGTTTTTGTAGTCTTATTCGCGTTCTTTAGTTACTACTTCATAGCAAAAGTAGGGCTGCTATTTGCCATACCTCCTGGCTTTGCAAGCACTATTTGGCCTGCTGCAGGTATTGGACTAGCAACCTACCTTATAATGGGGCGCTGGGCTTTATTCGGTATCTTTATCGCATCAATTTTTGCTAATTATCAAGTTTCTAATAGCCTTGGTAATCCATTTTTTCTAGAAATGTTAATTCTACCAACACTTTTAGCGTTTGGCACTGCACTTCAATTAATTGTATCAAAGCGGCTGTTAATCAGGTTTTTTGAAATACCTATTAAGGCTGTTAGCCTAAAAGTCTAATCCGATTTTTACTCATTGTTGGCCCTTTATCCTGTTTAATCGCGGCCTCCCTAAATGCCTCGTTTATATCTTTAATGAGTGACCTATCGATTTCTAACACTATTTTTATTGCATTTACTTGGTGGATTGGTGACTCGTTGGGAGTTATATTTTTCACTCCAGTCGTTTTATCTATTTTCGAAAATGACTATTACCAGCAAAAAAAAGACAGGCTGAGGATTGCCATTCCTGCTTTTATGTTATTTCTACTCGTCTCTTTTGTATTTTATCTTTCAAGGGTTAACTATGAAGAGTCAAGACATGATCAATTCGAGTCAGAAACCTCAAACTTTTCCCAAACGTTAAATATCTTAGAAAATACGATTACTCAGCAACTTATAGCGCTTAAAGGTCTATTTGACAGTAGTAATGAGGTAGAGAGGGAGGAGTTTCGGTTATTCTCTGAAAGTATCATTAATCCAAACGTAAAAGTAAGAGCTTTGGCGTGGCTACCAAAGGTTGAAGGGAGTAAAAGAGAAGCATTTGAAACCTATATTGATAAAAATGATTTTCCGAAATTCTATTTAAAACAGTTAATAGATGGTGAAGTTAAGCCAGCGGTTAAACAAAGCTATTATTTACCAATTTTGTTCTCGGAACCATTGGCTGCCAACAGAGGTGCGATTGGTCTTGATGTTTTAAATCACGATGTGGTCGGTGCCACTGTTAGAAAAGCAATTAATACAGGAACAATGGCGGTTTCACCACAAGTCTCTTTAGTGCAGCAGAAAGAGAAGTTTAATGCGGTTATTGTATATTACCCATACTTTAAAGATGGGTATGTTAAAGGAAGCGGTAACCCTGAAAATAATTTGATTGGGATATTTGAGGCTGTTATAGAATTAGATCAGCTTGTTGAAAGTATTTATCATCAGGCCAAAAGTGACAGCTTTTTACTTCAAACTCATTATATTCAAGATCAACAAACAACTGCATTTTTTAACTTTAACTTTCGCGATGACGCACTCTTTAAAATAGAGTCAAAGTATTCTTTTTTTGATACTGAATTACTTGTGCTTTTCTCTAGCTCCAAAAAATTTGATGAGGAGTCTGTTGATTGGTCTAGCTGGTTGATTATAGTGGTTGGTTGTTTAGTTAGTACATTCAGCGTCATATTTATAATAGTAATGACAAACCTAAGCGAGATGCTGG
Organism: Psychrosphaera haliotis; assembly: GCF_009728465.1. GTDB lineage: Bacteria > Pseudomonadota > Gammaproteobacteria > Enterobacterales > Alteromonadaceae > Psychrosphaera > Psychrosphaera haliotis. Next base: position 662,595 of record NZ_WOCD01000003.1, on the reverse strand, counting down.
AAGAAAAAGTGGGTAGAAAAACCAGTGAACTAAAAGAGAAGAACACTGAGTTGTTAAAAGCAAATGAAGCGAAAAGTCGCTTTTTAGCAATATGAGTCATGAATACCGAACGCCACTAAATGCAATTATTGGCTTTGCTCAGCTGGGTAAGTCAGATGGAAATACTAAAAAGTCTTCTGAGTATTTTGAACAAATACTTAATTCATCAAAGTTTCTTTTGGGAATTATTAACAACGTACTCGACTTTTCTAAAATTTCGGAAAACAAAATATTATTAGAGAAGCAACCTTTTACCGTGAGTAAATCGGTTGATACTATCTATAACCTACTAAAAGAAAAAGCATCCGCAAAAGGTATTTTGTTACATACAAATAAGGGCAACGTTGAAAGCTACCTTGTGAAAAGCGACTCGGTAAGAGTTGAGCAAATATTGATGAACCTAGTAGAAAATGCAATTAAATTTACGGCTGTTGGGGGCGTAACTTTTAGTACTAGCTTGCAAGGGATTAAAAAGAGTAGCGCAACATTAGTAATCAAAGTGAAAGATGAGGGGATTGGCATACCTCAAGACAAAATTGAAACCCTGTTTGATAGCTTTACACAAGCCGATGAGTCCACAACACGCCGCTTTGGAGGTACAGGTTTAGGTTTGGCAATAGTTAAACAGATTTGTGATGCTATGGACGCTAAGATAGATGTGTATAGCTTAAGTGGTCAAGGGAGCAGTTTTGAAGTTAACATCCCGGTGGAAATTGAACCTATAAGTAATTTGGAAAGTGAAGATTTAACTTCAAAAGAAGATAGCTTAAGTAATTTAATTGATTCGGTGGACAAAAAGTTCCTGTTTAATGCATTAGTCGTTGAAGACAATAAGATAAACCAACTAATTGCCAGTAAGCAGTTAGAGCTGTTAAAAGTGAAGTCGAAATTGGCGGATGATGGCCAGCAGGGCCTAGATTATTTGGCGACGCACAAGCCAGATATTGTGTTTGTTGACTTACACATGCCAGTTTTAGATGGTTTTTCTATGATTCGTGAGATGAAGAAGATGTTAGATTTAGCCGCTATTCCAATTGTCATTATCAGTGCAAGCGTAAATCATGAAGACAAAGAGTATGCAAAAATATTAGGTGTAAATGATTATGTGACTAAACCCTTTTTATTAGAAGAGTTGAGTTCAGTGATAGACAAGTTACTGGTACAAAAAAGCCAGCAGTAAAGCTGGCTCTTTGTATACAAGCATCATAAGAATTAACGTAAAGTACGTAATCCATCGTTTAGATGTGGGCGAATTGCTTTTAGTATCGCGCCTAGAACTTTAGGTGTTGCTACAACAATGTTGCCTGATTTGTCGTAATTGTTTCCACCTTCGAAGTCAGCGACTACAGCACCAGCTTCTTGTGCGATTAACTGTCCAGCAGCCGTATCCCAAGGACGTAAACCAATTTCAAAGAAACCTTCAACACGTCCGGCAGCAACATAACAGATATCAAGTGCAGCAGAGCCTGCGCGACGCATGTCAGCTACTTGTAAAAACAGTTCATTAAAAATCTTTGAGTAAGCTTCAATTTGATGCTTTTGCTTGAATGGGAAACCTGTTGCTAAAATAGTACCAGATAAGTCTTTCGCTTTTGAAACACGAATTCTTCTGCCATCAAGTTGCGCACCAGCACCTTTAGAAGCAGTAAATAGTTCGCCACGAATTGGGTCGAAAACAACAGCTTGTTCTAGCTTGCCATCTACTCTAAGCGCAATAGATACAGCAAAATGAGGAATGCCTTTTACGAAGTTTGTAGTGCCATCTAGTGGGTCAATGATCCACTGATATTTAGCGTTGCCATCAATAACACCGCTTTCTTCAGCAACAAATGAATGATCAGGGTATGAAGCCTGAATTGTAGAGATGATTGCTTGCTCCGCTTCAATATCCACGTTGGTAACAAAGTCATTTGCGCCTTTAAGCTCTGACTTAACCATATCTAATTGCTCGTATGCTCGAGCAATAACTTTACCAGCATTACGCGCAGCACGGACTGCGATATTTAACATCGGTTGCATTACAATCACCTATTTTTGAAAAGAACGTAATTAAGAATAATAGTTAAAAAGCCGAAAAAAGCCCCACCTAAACTCAATTAATGAGAGGTGTGCGCACTAATATTCCAAATTACTAAAGAACGTTTTTTAATCAGGCGCGCATTTTAGAGACTTTTAAAAAAAAGTAAACAAAATTCGCTTCAAACCTATAATATTTCTAGGTCTGCTACTTTTTGACTAAACTCTGCTAGGTCCATTTCTGCACAGTCATCATTGTCCTGCCAGTCTAAACCAATAATGATATTGTCTTGGCTTAAGTCTTCAACCCAAAACTCTAACCATTCAGCGACAGAAATTTGAGTTGGTACATAAGTCGCCCACTCGTCAGTACAGTTTTTTTGAGCAATAGACTCTCTAGACCAAAGAAGCATGACATCAGTGTCTTCAAATTGCACTGAGTCAACAATTACCCAACCGTCAGACTCTTTGTCATGCAATGCCCAAATCATTTGTGTTGCTTTAACTTCGTCAAAAAATTCGCTGATTGAGTTGCTGTCGTTATTCATATTTGACTCTCTAATTAGTTGATGGCGTAAGCCTTGTAAAAAGAGCCTTAACGTTAAAGGCTCCTCATTACTGTTTAATGAAATAAAATGTCGCTAGACTAAATTCTACTTGGTTTCTTTTTAGCACTAGGTTTGCCACTCGGCTTACCTGAAGGCTTGCTATTGGCTTTTGGCTTATTACTAAACTGTTGCATGCCAGAGTGACGTGTTAACGCCTTCTGGCCTTTGTTAGCGCCAACTTGAGGCTTACGGCCATAATTACCGTTACTACGATTCTCTTCATTTGGAGACGCTGGCGGTACTAAGTGATCTGGACCATTACCAATTAATTTTGCTAATCCCATTTCTTTTAGTGCATGACGGATCATTTTCCAGTTTTGAGGATCGTGATAGCGCAAAATAGCCTTATGCAGGCGTCGCTCTTTTTCACCGCGTGGAATTGGCACGTTGTCATTTTGTTTCTTAACTTTATGCAAAGTATCTATTTCTGTGTGATACATAGTGGTTGCAGTTGCCATCGGAGATGGGTAGAAGTTCTGAACCTGGTCTAAACGGAAGCGGTTTTCTTTTAACCACATCGCGAGGTTAATCATGTCTTGAACTTCTGTGCCAGGGTGAGCGGCAATAAAGTAAGGGATCAAATACTGTTCTTTACCAGCTTCTTTTGAATACTTTTCAAATAGCTCTTTAAATTGGTAATAACTGCCCATACCCGGCTTCATCATTTTAGACAAAGGACCTTCTTCTGTATGTTCAGGCGCTATTTTTAAATAACCGCCAACATGGTGCGTTACCAACTCTTTAACATAACGAGGATCTTGCACTGCTAAATCGTAACGAACACCAGAAGCGATAAGGATCTTCTTTATGCCTGGTAGTTCACGAGCTCGTTGGTACAAATTAATTGTTGGTTCATGGTCAGTATCCATGTGCTTACATATATCAGGGTAAACACACGATGCTCGACGACAAGTCGCTTCTGCTTTTTCAGACTTACAGCGCAACATATACATGTTGGCCGTTGGTCCACCAAGATCCGAAATTACGCCAGTAAAGCCAGGAACTGTATCTCGGATTTGTTCAATTTCATTAATAATAGAATCTTCAGAACGACTTTGAATAATACGACCTTCGTGCTCAGTGATTGAACAGAAAGTACAACCGCCGTAACAACCACGCATAATATTCACAGATGTTTTAATCATCTCGTAAGCTGGTATTTTTTTGCCTTCGTATTTAGGGTGCGGAATGCGCGCAAATGGCATACCAAATACGTAATCCATCTCTTCAGTTTCAAGTGGAAACGCAGGTGGATTTATCCAAACACTTCTATCACCGTGGCGCTGCATTAATGCTTTTGCACAACCAGGGTTTGTTTCTTGGTGTAAAATTCGGTTTGTGTGTGCATACAAAATTTCATTTTTAGATACTACTTCAAAAGCCGGAAGTTTGATGTAAACACGATCCCAAGGACGACGTAACTGCGACTTGGTTTTTTGGCGGTCATAAGGCTGAACAACAAAGGCTTGGCTTACGCCTGTTTCATCTGCTGCACTTTCTTGAATTGCTTCATCTTTATTACTACAAGTATTAGCATCATATTCTTGGTACGGGTTTAGTATTGGGTCAATAATACCCGGCTTATCAATGTGAGTTGAGTCAATACCTTGCCAATCAGGTAAGGCGTCTTTTAATACGATGGCTGTACCACGGACATTTTTGATTTCTTTGATGTCTTCGCCTCTTGAAAGGCGATGCGTGATTTCCACCAGTGGACGCTCTGCATTACCAAAAATAAGCATGTCAGCTTTAGAGTCAAAAATAACCGAACGGCGTACTTTGTTTGACCAATAATCATAGTGGCCAATACGGCGTAAACTCGCTTCTATGCCACCAATAACAATTGGCACACCTTTAAAGGCTTCACGACAACGCTGAGAATAAACAGTAACGGCTCTATCAGGGCGCTTTCCACCAATATTATCTGGCGTATACGCATCATCGTGACGCAATTTTCTGTCAGCAGTATAACGGTTGATCATGGAATCCATGTTACCGGCAGTAATACCAAAATACAGGTTCGGTTTGCCTAAACGCTGAAAGTCATCTTTGCTGTGCCAATCTGGTTGATCAATGATCCCAACTCGGAAACCTTGTGATTCCAACATGCGCCCAATTACGGCCATGCCAAAGCTAGGGTGATCAACATATGCATCACCGGTAACGATAATGACATCACAACTGTCCCAACCTAATAAGTCCATTTCTTCACGGGTGGTTGGGAAAAATGGCGCTGGGCCAAAACATTCAGCCCAGTATTTAGGGTAGTCCCACAGTTTCTTATCGGTTTTCACCGTCGCCGCTGGCGGCTTTATCGGTGAACTTGGACGTGCGGTTTTTGCTTGCATTTGGACTACCTTTGTAAATTTCATTTCCACAGCATTTAGTATAGTGCTTGTGAACGGACGCGCGATTATACAGACTTTTCACGTAAAGGTGAAAAGCAATCATAATATTATTTGTATTAATTTTAATCATCACGCTATGCTTTTGAACAATCTTGTTTTTTTTTGCATTGTTTAAATTATGTTCAAAAATTAACAAAATAGTAGTTGATAATAATGAAAAACCCTGCTTAAAATGCATTAGCAAATTTCATGGATATAATAAAAAAAATAATGAAAACTGGAATCAAATTTGCGGTATTTGTGGTGTTGTCACTACTTTTTGCCATATTTACAGAAATTGATCTAACCGTATCAAGTTGGTTCTACGACGCTAATAATGGTGGTTTCTACTTTAACAATTATGCATTTGTTCAAGTCATTTATGACATATTCAAACATATGCCTAAGCTTCTCCTTCCTGCGTTTATCATTTTTATAATATTAAGCATAAAACTGGCTTGGTGCTGTAACCAAAGAAAGCTATGTAGCTTTGCTCTGATCGCTATCTTGCTTGGACCTGGCATCATCGTACATACGGTTTTTAAAGACAACTGGGATAGAGCAAGACCTCGCCAAATTGAAGCTTTTGGTGGTGATAAAGTGTTTTCGCCGGCCTGGGTTATATCTGATCAATGTGAACGAAACTGTTCCTTTGTAAGTGGTCACGCAGCCATGGGTTACTACTTTATGATTTTAGGTTGGTTATTAAACTCTAGGCGCTGGATGTACTTTGGTATTGGCCTAGGCACTCTTGTTGGCATGATAAGAGTTGTTCAAGGTGGACACTTTTTAAGTGACGCAATTCTTGCGGGCTTTATTGTTTACTGGAGCTTCTGGGGTATTGCAGCTCTCATGAAAATACCTCAGCCAGGCAGCAAGGTAACAAACGATCCTGAATCAAAATTGCCGGTAGATGCAAAAATTCCACAAGTCGCTTAGCTATAAAAAGTCCTCTTAGTTCAACTGGATAGAACAAGGGCCTCCTAAGCCTTAGATACAGGTTCAAGTCCTGTAGAGGACGCCATTCTCCTCGGCAAACCTTTACCTATTAGGTTTTCTTTAACCTAAGGTAAACTGGCATTCATATTGCTTTAAATTAATAAGATCTTTATTGTTGGTTTAAAAATATGAAACAGTTTTTACTCGTCCTAACCTTGTTTTTGTCTGGTTGCACAACTATTGAACGTTTAGCTGAGCTGCAAAACCCGCCGGTAGAAAAGGGTTATGAGCAATATCAGCCTGAGCGTGCAGGCGCGTCTTTTCATGGCCATGTTGAACAACTCGCTAGACAATTGTTGAATACAACAAACCATTTCAATATTGGTCAGCCTATTTTAGTCGGCACCTTTTTGCCAGCTAACACCCTTTCGGAAGAAAAGAATGAGTCTCTTTCGCCATTTGGAATTCAAATTCAAGAAAGCTTTGTTACTTTTTTGACACAGGCTGGACTCAAGGTGACCGAATTTAAAGTACAAAAGCAGGTTATTATTTCTGATCAAGCCGATAGATTTATGAGCCGAGATGTTAACAGTTTAGAAAATAATATTACCGCCGATTACCTATTAGTTGGTCATTACGTTCAGCAAGAAAATGAATTAGTGGTAAATGCCAGAATAATCGACTTATCAAATAAAACGGTAGTTGCGGCAGCAACCGATTACATACCAATGAATGCAATGTGGAGTCACGAAAAAGTGAAGCTGAAAAATGAAAAACTATACCGTGGCGAATACTAGGAGCAAATCATGAAAAAATTAATCCCTCTTATAATAGCGACTAATATTACCGCTTGTTCATCCATTTCTGAGTGGTCTGTAGAAGAGTCTTACAATGATGATATTAAAGTTGAGCAGGCCGCTAATGAAGATAGCACTGACGATCAGACTGCAAACGCATTAGTGAGCGAATCCGAAGAGACTTCATTAGCTCCAAAGCCAAGATTAGATAACGAAAATGTAATGACGGCAAATGATGCGAGTTTAAAATTCCAGAATGACTACCGCAGTCATTTGTTGGGAAAAATGAATGAAATGGGCAAGCAACAACCTAACCGTGGTGGTCGTGATAAAAACATCAACTTTTACGTTCGTGGGTTAATGCAAGACTTAGTGTCTAATATGAAGTACGTAAATTCGAGTACGCCTATAGCCGTAACGAGTTTCGTGATGTTAGATAGTGACTTTCAGTACTCTGACATATTAGGCAAGCAAATATCTGAGAGCTTTATCCATGAGGTTCACAAATTTGGTATTCCTGTTATAGATTTCAAAACGACAGATTTTGTGCGCGTCACGCCAGACGGCGATTTCATTTTTAGTAAAGACTACTTAGAGTTAGAAGGTGACTTACCAATCAAATATGCCGTTGCTGGAACGTTAACAAAGCAACTTACTGGTTATTTGATTAATGCTCGTGTTGTTGGAATTGATTCAAAAGCGGTTGTCGCATCGGCACAAGGTTTTTTGCCTAATAATGTCGTTAACCAATTAACTTCGAGCGGCTTTAATGATGGTATACCAGTTGTATCTTCTGAGCGAAACGTAGATTAAACAACATCTTGTTAGGTGAGTCGTTATGATATCGAAAAAATCAAATGTTAGAGTGCTACTTTATGTTAGCGGGTTAGCTTTACTATCGGCGTGTTCATTTACGGAACAACCAAAGCCTATTGTGCAGGTTAAAGAAGAAAATGTTTGCATGAACCCAAGAGGGCAAATTATTGACTGTCCTAAAAGTATAAACGGGTATGGTGCTGACACAACGACTGAAACTATTGAGACTCCAATTGTTCGCACTAATAAACCTGACAATTTCGCTGAGAGACAAAGATCTAATTACTCGTCTGCATCTACTATGGAGTCTGAAAGTGCTTATATTGCTAACCACACGTTAACAGGCAATCAACACTCTGTTTTATTGAGTGAATATATTGAGCAAATATCAGCGAGTTTAATAAGTAATGTTTCAAAAGATGCAAAGCATGTCATAGTGGGCGTCACATCATTTGTCGATTTCACTAACGACTTAGCTACGATCACGCCAGTTGGCAATATTGTTTCGGAGCACTTTACCACGCACTTATTTCAAAATGGCTTTACGGTAGCAGATTATAAAGTAAAAAATACCGTGTCCATTACGCCACAAGGAGACTTTGTGTTTTCTCGTGATGCCAACAAGCTTACTTCAAGCGAATCAATCACTCATGTCCTTACAGGCACAGTGATGTATCAACAAACGGGTTTGTTAATTAATGCTAGAGTCGTTGATTTTGATAATAAGTGGATAATTTCAACCGCGTCAGGCTTTATACCTTATTTTGTATTAGATACGGTGATCCCTCCTGGCGCTAAACATACAGTGCTTTAGTTAGGCGATATTATGCGTAAAGTTGTGATGGCTATGTTGTTATTAACTGTGGTTGGTTGTCAGTCAACTGAACCTGTTGTTATAACAAAAGTGGTATACAACATTACCGAAGTTCCGCATGAGAAGGCTTATGAAAAAGAAGCTGAAAGAAGAGCGAGCGAGTCTCCCACTGACTTACTTGACCCGTTTTTTGTCCGCCTGCAATACTACCTTCAAATTGAAAAAGAAATAAACCTTATTTATGACAAGCTAGAAACCTCAATATATTCAGGGGAAGACAAGCCTAAAATTAAACTGCTACCTGCAAAGGGAAAGATAAAAGGCGCGATGTTTCAGAGTCGAGCAAACATCATTATCAGTGAGTTCATATTAAATCGAATTGAAGCTTATGACTTTGATAATGAAATGCAGCAGGTTACACATAGTAAAACTTGGTTTATTACACCTAAGCTCAAAATTAGAAATGGAAAAATCTGCTTACAATTAGAACTAAAAGATGAAAATAACCTAATTATTCCTGTTGTTGGAGCAAGTTCTGACATTACCGATTATTTCTTTTTCAACTATGTAGATGGTATTCGCTTTGATTAAGTAAGGTTGTTCCATATCGTTTTTAAAAGTGTTTAAATGAAAGCTAGAAATGAACCAATAAAAACAAAAGGGATCCCTATGAAGTCGTTCACTCTTTCTGCATTAACCGCAGCTTTAGCTTTATCTGCTTTATGCTCTGCACAATCTGCTCACGCTATTGAAGTATCGAAAAAAGCAAAAGATATCGCTCAAAATACAATAATTGTAGATAGTCATATTGATGTTCCTTTTCGTATAAATAAACGCTGGGAAGACGTAACGGTCGCTACAGAAAAAGGCGACTTCGATTATCCAAGAGCAAAAAAAGGCGGCCTTAACGCGCCATTTATGTCTATTTACTTACCTGCAACGCTTGAGGCGCCAGGTAAAGACTATGGGGTTCAATTAGCTCATCAACTTATAGACTCCGTAGAAGCAATTGCTAATAGAGCACCTGATAAGTTTGCCGTAGCGTATTCGACTTCTGATGTTGAAGAGCATTTTAAAAAAGGTCTTATTTCGTTACCAATGGGCATGGAAAACGGAAGTCCTGTTGCCGGTAGTCTTGATAATTTAAAAATGTTTTATGACCGCGGTATCCGTTACATCACTCTTGCACACTCTCTTTCAAATCACATTTCAGATTCGTCATATGACCTTCGTCGTAACTGGAAAGGTTTAAGCCCGTTTGGCAAAGAACTTGTCGTTGAAATGAATAAATTGGGTGTCATGGTTGATATATCGCACGTTTCAGACGCTGCGTTTTATCAAGCAATGGAGATAACTAAAGCGCCTGCGATAGCTTCTCATTCATCATTACGAAAATTCACGCCAGGTTTTGAACGTAACATGGACGACAAAATGATTAAGGCCCTCGCTAAAAATGGCGGCGTTATTCAAATTAACTTTGGTTCTAGTTTTGTATCTCAAGAAACGCGTGATTGGCAAGATGACCTATCTAAGAAATTTGAAGCCGCTGGCGTTAAATGGGGTGATCCAAAAGCGAATGAAATCGCAGAAGCACACCGTAAAGCAAAACCGTATCCGTTTGCGTCATTAGAAACTGTTTTGGATCACATTGATCATGTTAAGAATCTAGTGGGCATTGATTACGTAGGTATCGGCTCTGACTTTGATGGTGTGGGCGATTCGTTACCAAGAGACTTAAAAGATGTGTCTTATTTCCCTCACTTAGTACAAGGTTTATTAAACCGAGGCTATACAGAGCAAGAAATAAAGAAAATCTTGTCGGGTAACTTTATGCGCGTTTGGAAAAAAGTAGAAGCCGTAGCAGCCTCTATGTAAGGCCTATTAGGGTTTTAGCATGAGTTCCGTCTTACCTAACAGAATTTTATCTGCTAGTATGATGGAACTTTTTGCTAAAGGATGATTCCAATAGCAACAACCTTTTAATCTTATGAAGTAGTAATTACATGAAGCAAATTTTATTAGTTTTATTGGCCCTTGGGGTTCTTTCAGGCTGCAGTAGCTGGGTTTATAAATATGACATCGTTCAGGGGAATTACCTAAACCAAAGAGATGTGGATAAACTTCGTGTGAATATGACCAAAGAGCAGGTTAAATTTGTTTTAGGCACACCAGTCGTTAGTAATGCATTTCGTGACGATGATTGGCACTATGTTTATACAAGACGCGTAGGTAAAACAGATGAATTGCTCAGAAAAGAGATTGTAGTTCATTTTACTGGGGACAATTTAAGTAAGGTTTCTGGGGACTTTGACAAACCAGAAAACTTCGATACGCCACTAGACGCTGAGTAACCTCTTTATAGCTATGTTAAGCCGAAGTTAATCTTCGGCTTTTTTACGAGGGTTTGGTCGGCCACCAGTTACTTTATCAGCTCGGCCTTCTTGCACAGCTTTTTCTGCACGGCGCTTACGGACTTCTTTAGGGTCGGCAATAAGAGGTCGATAAATTTCGATTCGATCACCATCCTTTAAGCTAGCTTCAAGCTTACAAGTTTTTGACCATATCCCAACTTTTAGCGCAGCCAAATCTATTTCTGGGTGGCTTGTCATAATCCCACTCTTATCAATGGCTTGCTCAACAGTAGACGCAGCATCGACTTGCAATTGCAAAAGGGATTGTTTTTCAGGAAGGGCGTATGCCACTTCAATTGTAATCATGTTAGACATAAACTTGTTTTGCTCTTTGTGTGAATGCAGTGACCATACTTGTTGTTACGTGCGTAAATATCTTGCCAAAAGCGAGCTCAATCATTTTTGAAGAGAATTCAAAGTCTAGTTCGAGTTCAACTTTACAAGCATCAGAGTCGAGCTCAGTGAAGGTCCAGCTACCAGTTAAATATTTGAAAGGGCCGTTAACTAATGTCATATTGATAACCCGGTTAGACACCAATTCATTTTTAGTGGTAAACCATTTACTGATGCCAGCTTTGTTAATTAACAACGAGCCTTCTAGTTTTCTGTGCTCGACAAGACTTTACAAGTGGCATCAGCACAATTAGGTATAAACTGAGGATATGACTCTATATCATTAACTAAATTATACATTTGATCGCAGCTATACATGACTAACGCGCTGCGTGAAAGCTTTGGCATGGACCCTACTTATCGTTTTTAACACTCGTTAAGGTTTATTCTAACAAACTTACATAGAAAATAACCTATAAATGGTTATAATCGATGGAGAACTAACAAAGAAGTAATTATGGCTAAGAAAAAACCAAAAACACCATCTAATACAATTGCATTGAACAAAAAAGCTCGCCATGAGTATCAGCTTGATAAGAAGTTTGAAGCGGGCGTGGAGCTGCAAGGATGGGAAGTAAAAAGTATCCGAGAAGGTAAAGTAAATATTTCGGATACCTACGTATTTTTAAAAGATGGCGAAGTATTTTTATTAAATGCTGAAATTCAGCCTTTAAATCAGGCATCAAGCCACGTTGTTTGCGAACCAACTAGGTACAGAAAACTGTTACTTAAAAAACGCGAAATTATGGAGTTGGTTGGTGCCGTTGAACGTCAAGGTTATACCCTTATAGCAACAGCAATGTATTGGAAAAAAAGCTGGGTAAAAGTGGAATTCCATTTAGCAAAAGGTAAACATAGCCAAGATAAGCGTTCAGATATCAAAGACAGAGACTGGGGCAGACAAAAAGAAAGGCTTATGAAACACGCAGGTCGATAAATTATTAGGTAGCGTTGGACATATAATTTAACGCTACTGAAATTTATTCGTTGTTTTGAAGTTCTAATGGTCCAGTAAAACCCAATTATGGATGCCTATGGATTCGATACAGCAAATCAGTGAAGACAATGTACAAGTTTTAAATCAGTTACTTACCTTTTTAACGTCGTTAGATTCTATTCAATATCAGAATGTCCCAACTAACCACGGCTCTTCAATGGGCGCGCACGTGCGGCACATTATCGAACATTATCAATCTGTTCTTACCACAAATTCGCTCATAGATTACGACGATCGAAAACGAGATCAAACTGTTCAATCGTCTAGGTCAGCAGCAACAGGTCAAATAAAGTCTGTTATACAAATATTATGTGGCATACAAGCCGACAAAAACGTTGTTGTTTTATGCACAACAAACCCTGCTATATCGCCCTCTGAAGTGAACAGTTCACTAGCACGTGAGTTATTATTTTTGTACAGCCACACCACGCACCACATGGCTATTATTAAGCTATTGTCTACTTCAATTGGATTATCAATCGATGATTCGTTTGGTAAAGCGGCATCAACAAGAGTGTTTGAGAGTAATGTGCAGTCTAAATTGGCGTAAATTCGGCGGTAGTATTGGTCTTGTTTTCACACGAGACGAATCTGTATTAAGGGCAAAAGCTTTACCACCACAACGTTTTTCGAAAGCTGGGGTAGAGTATTTAATGCCCGTAGACCCGGTTGGCAAAGGAAGTTGGATATCGGCCAATAATAAAGGAATGGTATTTTGCCTGCTAAATGATTACCAGGGCAATATGAAGCCAATGAGTGATAAGTTAGTATCTCGAGGTGCATTAATTCAAAAACTTGCAGAATGCGCTACATTAGCTGACGCTGAGGATATTATTAATACTTGGCCTTACCACCAAAGCCAGCCTTTTTATTTATGTGTCATTAGCTTAAATGACCAATTTTTGTGGCACTTTAATGGCGACAAACTCCTACAGAAGGAGACGCTCCCTGAGCAACTATACTCTTCAGGACACCCCGAGGTAGAGAAAATAAAAACGTTGCGATCTGAATTCGCCAAGAGCCAGAAGATAAGTTTTGTTGATGATATTATTAAACTGCACCGTGCTCATGAGCCAGAAGTTGATGGTGATAGAGCTTATAGTTTTTGCATGCACAGAGCTGAAGCTTGCAGCCAATCCATGACCGTTATTGAGATAAACCAGAAGAATATTGAATTCAAATATTGGCCAGGTCAACCATGTGAAGCTAACCTAGCCCAACCTATTTTTAAATCCCTAACGATTACATAAATCACTATTACGTTGATTTTTAACTAATTTGAAGTCGCCTTCAGTACTAGACATTTGTAGGTAACCTTCTTCACTAATCGCAGAGTTTGCGTCAGTCACTTTGATATACACCATACTAAACTCATCTACTTGCCTTTCAAACGTTGCGATTTTTTTGTCATCACTCAAAGTATATGAAATATTGCCTTTGCAACTTTCAATTTGCCACTTTAAGTCAATGTCTGAATTTGTCCATCGAACACGAGCTTGCCAGTCCGTTGATGTTGATATTGTTGTTTTAACACCACTTAGTTCTAACTGTGGTGCAATGTCAGTGTAGCCGCTTGCATCGAAGTTATGGCTTACGCTGTCAGTACAGTCGCTAATTAAACCCGTATCAGACATTTGCTGAGTTTCGGCATCATTAACACTGGTATTACAATCAAAGTCATCATTTGGCGCAATGCTCAAAAGATGGTTGCCAGCTCTTTTAGGCGTAGCGTAACTAAGAATATATAAACCATTCTCATAACTTTTTGCGAAATCTAATGCTGAGTTCAATACGGTATTTAATTGGTTAAAGTTTTCTATAGAAAAGATATTGGATTCAGGAGTAAACTCAGCCAACGTTTCAGTATTTGACTCGTTGCCTAACACGATAAAGTACACATCTTTGCTGGCGACTGAGCTTAAGGCTTCATCTTTTGATACTAGCTCCGAGTTGTCATTACCGTCGGTGAATAAGATCAAGCTACCATAACTGATTAAATCTGAGGACACTTCATTAGTCCAACTGTCAGCGCTTTGTTTAATGGCACCAAATAGATTCGTACTATTTCCACCAACTTCGATATTATCTAGTGCATCAAAGATGCTTTGGATGTCTTGTGACGGTTCAAGAACATGTTCAATTGTGCTATCAAATGTAAAAATTGAAATCCGTTGATTCGCTTCAAGTAACGAATTGCCATTCGCGTCAGTAACACTGCTCTTAATACTAGAGACAACCTGTGCAAGGTTTGCTTGCGTAAGTGATGCACTAATGTCGATTGCAAAAACCGTTGTGTACGTTGCATTTAGACCCACAAGTGGATCAACTTCTAAAAATGACTCAGTTTTAGATATTGGTAGCTGATTTTCAGTAACAATTAAATAGTCAGTTACATTATCAGTTGTTAAATTTTCAATGGCTTTACCGGTAATCCGGTTTACCAAATGGAAAGCAAAAGTCAATACTGACGGTGGTTCTTCTGAAAAGCCGAGGTTATTTAAACTATACGCGCGGGCTTCAAGTCCCGAACAACTGATAGCGACATTTGAAATGTTAGCGGTTGCTGTACCAGTACTGTTCTCGATGCTGCAAACCAACCCTGTCGGAGCATTAACAAGCCGGATAACAAAGTCTTCTTGTATCGTAACTCTAGTGCTGAAGGTGAAATTTCCATTAGTATCAAGAGCCTCTTCATTGTCGTTGATGCTAACAGTTATTTTTCCTGCTAATCCTTCAATAGTACCACCTATCGACACCGTATTAGGGTCTACCTCTGCGGAATCGCTAGAGCCACCGCCTGAGCATGCCTGAAGTAGTGAAGCCATTAATACAACAGCTAGCGCGAAGTGCGATTTAGCGCCTTTTGAGAACATATATTTTTCCTTAATACCGAAACTTTAACGGTCTAAATTCTTTAACGAGTGGAGATGCAGTTTTTTGAGATGTAGTCGTCAGTTTTGTCAGTGATAACAATAGCGTTAGCATCTTTACAAAAGTAGGTTTGTACTTGGCCGCTATAGTCACTGGTAACAACGGTGGATATTTTATTTAATAAGGTTTTGAGATCACTACTTTCGGTAAAGTGTTCTTTAACGATGTAGTCATATTTTAGATCCCAAATTAACTCAATACCTTCAGCAGAAGAGTAACTTTCTAATGCCGTTTTAAGAGTATCATTTTGTTTAAATGAACGTTTTTTCTTAGGACCTTGCCAAAAGTCTTCAGCGGGCTCTACTGTGCCGTCAAGTGATTCGAGTTGTTGTCCCATTGTTTGTTCAGGTTCAGGCAACTTAATGGTGTAATCGTTTAGTCTTTCGGCTCCAGGTTTCATAGCCTGTCGCACTTCGGCATAAAACTTAGCAACACCTTTTGCTACTGGGTTTTCGCTTGTCTTATTGCTTTCGTCACTGCCCCAGTAAACAAAGCCGACAATAAGTAGAATAAAAATAATTGGCGCAACAATTTTACCGATTTTGCCAGATTCTTTCTTTTGTGTGCTTTTATTATTTTTGCTCATAAATCCCTCTTTAGTATAACGAGTCCGGATCATCTGTAGGTCTTGTTTTAAACCTGCGGTGAACCCACATGTACTGTTCCATATTATCTAATACTGCTTGTTCTACCCACTTATTTATTTGCTGTGCATTTTCAAGTGAGTCCTTACTAGGATAATCACTTAAAGGAGGCAGAAATTCAATCTCATAACCAGAATTATCTGGTAATCTTTTTAACTTTGTTGGGATAGTCGCGGCGTTTTTGTGACTTGCAAAAATTTCGGTGCCAGTTGTGGTGGCTGCTTTATCTACCGCAAAAAATGGTGCGAATACACTGCGTTTTGGACCATAGTCATGATCCGGTAAATAAACCGTTATTTCACCGTTTGATAAAGCTTTTAGTAAACCTTTAACGTCTTTTTTTCCAATCATATAACGATTTGAACGACAGCGGCCTCTGTATTGTACCCACTCCAATAGTTTATTATTGTGCGGTCGATAAAAACCTACACAAGGGTAGCCGTTTTCTCCAAGTACACGGCCCATCATTTCTAACGGTAGAATATGGAAAAACAGTAAAAAAATACCTTTGCCTTGTTTTAACGCTCCATCAATATGCTCAGTCCCTTTTACATTACAAATAGGTTTTGCGCGCCAAGTTGGCCACCACCAAGAGATACCACTTTCAAATAGTGCGATACCTGCATTTTCAAAGTTAACTTTTACTAACTGTTCGACATCTTTTTGAGGCATATCAGGGAAACACAGTTGTATGTTTTTTGTCGCAATGCGCTTTCTTTTTTTCATTGCGGACATCAATAACCGGCCAATACCTCGGCCCATAGCAAGCTGTAATTTATAAGGTAACCAGCTAAGCGAATAAAGAGTTATAACTAAAAGCCAGGTAAGCCAAAACTTTGGATGGAAAAAACGCCAAGAAAAGGTAGGTGCAACAAAGTTGTTTTTTGATTCAGGTTTACTCAAAACGGAGTCTCACGATAGGGAACAAATTATCTGCTTTCTATTCTAACGTATAGTAAGTGCTTATTGATATCCCTTTCTGGTCATTTCAGTTGGACATAAAAAAACGGAGCAAAGGCTCCGTTTATATATTAACTAGTTATCTTTGCTAAATGTTTTTATTTAAGGCCGCTATTTACAGCGGCTAAGTCTTTACCATTTAGTTTCGCCAGATGCTTGTCTAAGAGTAAGCATTGCTAAAATATAATCATAGCGACTTGTGGCTAAGTTACGTTTTGCATTATAAAGGTTTCTTGTGCTGTTAAGTACGTCAACAATAGTACGAGTACCAACATCAAAACCAGCTTGTGTTGCCTGTAATGCGCTCTCAGCGGATACAACTGATTGGTTTAATGCTTTAAGCGTAGACACTAATGAAGAAACATCAGCAAATGATGTTCTTACACTACGTACGGCGGCTCTATAGGCAGCTTCACGATCTTCGCTAGCAAATACATAGTTTGCTTGAGCCTGTTTCACTGCTGCTGTTGTACCACCACCGCTATAAATTGGCACGTTCAACGTTAGGCCAATTGATGAAGAGTTTAATGCAGGGCCATCAATGTCTTTACCAGCATCGTTGGTGCTAACTGAAGCTGTTAAATTTAGCGTAGGGTAGTGACCAGCGTCAGCGCGTTTGATATCAAACTTAGCCGCTTCAACAACTAACTCTTTGCCTTTAAGTTCTAAGTTGTTTTGTTCCGCTTTAGTAACCCATTGTTGAACATCGTTAGGTACCGGTAAAGAAGCTTCAAAACGCTCTGTATTTAACGGGTTAAAGTTATTGTAAAACTTGCCCGTGATTTCACGTAAAGCTTCTTTTGAAATTTCTACATTGCTTTTGCTGCGAATCTCTGTAGCAACAGCATTGTCATAATTAGCTTGAGCTTCGTGTACATCAGTAATAGCCGTTAAACCGACTTTAAAACGTTCTTTAGTTTGTTCAAGTTGGCGCTCAATGGCTTTTTTCTCAGCTTGAGAGAACTCTAGATTGTCCTGCGCTTTTAAAACGTTGAAGTAACTTTGTGCAACACGTTGAATCAAAGTTTGTTGAGCAAGGTTTAAACTTGTTTGTGCTTGTAACGCACGCTTTTCAGCAGCGTCCAAATTGTACCAGTCACCCATTTGGAAAATAGTTTGAGTTAGGGTAAGTCCATAATTTAGATTACTTGAGTCATAATCATAAACTTCATTAGTAGTAGAGCTTACCGCTTCACTGTTGCCTAATGAGTACCCAGCAGAGAAAGAAATATTAGGTAGTAAACGAGCAAACGCTTGTTCTTCAGTTTGCAATGTTGCTTCGTAGCTCGCTTTTGCTTTTAAAGTTTGTGGGTCGTTTTGTACCGCATCCTTGTAAGCATCTAATAAGTTTGTCGCTTGAGTTTGCATAGAGACGCTGGCGAAAAATAGCGCGATAGATGCTGTTATAAAAGACTTTCTCATACTGGTTCCTTAACCGAAAATTTTATACCAATTTTAGCGTTTAGCGATAGTTGGCTATATTGTAGCCTTTCTCGTTGTTTTGCGTAATGTTTTTAATGTAAATTAATATACTGCAAATGTAACAGAATATTGAATTGTAAATAAGCTGAAACCGTTATTTATGTTAAACTCCCAACTTAACAGGTTGAGCAGGAATTAACGAATGGCGAACGATAAATATACACCTCTATTTGATAGCAAAAATATTGAAATCAAGTCTGTAGATAAAGTATTTAGCGGCTTTTTCAAAATAAACAAATTTACGTTCAGACATAACCTGTTTAATGGTGGCCAAAGCAATTGGGTTGACCGTGAAATATTTGAACGAGGTGATGCTGTAGGGGTGCTACCTTACGATCCTTTTGAACAAAAAGTTGTGCTTATTGAGCAAATCAGAATTGGCGCTCTGGCATCAAAAGAATCTCCTTGGTTATTAGAAGTCATTGCCGGCATGGTAGATAAAGAAAATGAAGACTTAGAGGATGTCGCCAAAAGGGAAGCATTTGAAGAAGCGGATTTAAATATAAATACACTAACGCCAATGCTCAGCTACTTGTCTAGCCCAGGCGGAACCAGTGAACGACTTTATTTGTACATGGGCATTGTTGATTCAAACGGCGTTGGTGGCGTACACGGTTTAGAAGATGAAAACGAAGATATCAAAGTTCACGTATTAGATGTTGAGCATGCATTTGAATTATTAGACTCGGGTGTAATAGATAACGCAGCGACAGTTATTAGCCTACAATGGTTGAGGCTTAATAAACAGAAAATAGATGCAGAGCCTGCAAAATACTAGATGAATATGAATACTGTAAAAAAAGAAAAGTACGTTGTTGACCTTAAGCGTTTGCAAACTATTTGTAGTCGCAACTATGCCTTATTATTAAGGCTTTTGCCGTTGGAGTATGCTAAAGGGCAGCAATGGCACATTGAGCTAGGTCAGGGGCTTTATTTTGAATTATCAGTGTCTGATATTTCACCATATACAGAACAGTTTACGCTTCAACAAAGAAGTACGTTAAGTACATTGGTGGGTCAAATGGATATTGAGTTTAGGCTTTATCATGATGCACAAATGGTTGAAGTTACTAAATACCAGCAACAAGATCGTATTCGCCCAAACAATCCATACCCAAATGATAAACTTCATCATAAAGATGAAAAAACGCAGATAAATGCCTTGTTAAAAGACTGGTTAAACTTAGCAATAGACCATCAACCTGATAAAATAGATGACCGTCTTTTAAAAAATTCAGCATCAAGTTAATGGCCAGTATTATATATCTACACGGATTTCATTCATCTCCTTTGTCTGAAAAAGCCGTTCAATTTAATCAATTTATGAAACTGCATCACCCTGATATAAAGGTGTATACGCCTCAGTTACATGTGCACCCCCAACAAGCAATTAGTGAAGTGGAAACGCTGGTTGAGTCAATTAGACAAGCAAATGACTCTGAGCTCATTGGCATTGTGGGTAGCAGCTTAGGCGGTTTTATAAGTACTTATATACATAATAAATATAACGTCCCTGCGGTTGTGATAAATCCTGCTGTTAAGCCATTTGAACTGCTGGAGGATTACGTAGGTAAGCAAGTTCAACCTATCACAGGTGAAGAGTACTTATTAGAGCCGCATCATATGGACGAATTAAAAGCTATTTATCAGCCAGCTTTACATGACTCAAGTAAAGTATGGTGTTTGCAGCAAGAGGGCGATGAGGTTCTAGATTATCGTCAAGCGGCTGAACATTATCAGTTGGCCAAAATGACATTAGAACCCGGTGGCAATCACAGTTTTATTGGCTTTAAGCGATACTTACCGCAGATAGTGGATTTTTTCCTTTAAGTTTGACTCAATCCTAGTTAACCTTTCATTTAGAACCTAAAATTAGAATAATAAGCGCTATGACTAATCAATCTTATAATGCAGAAGCGATAGAGGTACTAAACGGTTTAGAGCCGGTACGTCGTCGCCCTGGAATGTATACCGATACAACCCGTCCAAATCACCTTGCTCAAGAAGTAATAGACAACAGTGTTGATGAAGCTTTGGCAGGACATGCAAGTCATATTGTGGTGACGCTGCACGAAGACAATTCTTTGGAAGTGTCCGATGATGGCCGAGGAATGCCGGTAGATATTCATCCTGAAGAAGGGATACCAGGCGTAGAGCTAATTCTTACTAAGCTGCATGCTGGTGGTAAGTTTTCTAACAGCAACTACGAATTCTCAGGTGGTTTGCATGGCGTAGGTGTATCAGTTGTAAATGCACTGACCACTAGAATGGAAGTTCGTGTTCGACGCGATGCACAAGAATATCAAATCGCTTTTGAAAATGGCGATAAGGTTCAAAGCTTAGAAGTTATAGGAACAGTAGGGCGCAGAAATACTGGTACAACAGTACGATTTTGGGCTGACCCTTCTTATTTTGATAGCGCAAAATTCTCTAACTCTCGTTTGATCCACAACCTCAGAGCTAAAGCCGTTTTATGTCCTGGCTTAAAAATTAAGTTTAACAATAAACAGCTTAAAGAAACCCACGAATGGTTTTATCAAGATGGTTTAAAAGACTACTTAGTTGATGCAGTAAAAGGTTTTGTTATGCTGCCGGAAGACCCATTTGTTGGTTCTTTTAGCGGTAATTTAGAAGCGGCTGAGTGGGCGGTTACTTGGTTACCTGAAGGTGGTGATTCTATTGGCGAAAGTTATGTAAACCTAATTCCTACAGCCCAAGGTGGTACTCATGTAAACGGACTAAGACAAGGTCTGTTAGAAGCTATGCGAGAGTTTTGTGAATTCCGAAATTTAGTCCCTCGCGGTATCAAGCTGACGCCTGAAGATATTTGGGAACGATGCAGCTATATATTGTCGGTTAAAATGCAAGACCCGCAATTTGCTGGTCAAACTAAAGAACGTTTATCTTCAAGACAGTGTGCGACGTTTGTGTCTGGTATCGTTAAAGATGCCTTTAGCTTGTGGTTAAACACGCATACGGATATTGCTGAGCTACTAGCGGATATGTGTATCTCCAATGCACAAAAACGATTAAGAGCTGCTAAAAAGGTCATACGTAAAAAAGTCACTCAAGGTCCAGCACTGCCAGGTAAATTAACCGACTGTTCTAGCCAAGAAAACGACAGAACAGAATTGTTTTTAGTTGAGGGTGACTCAGCTGGTGGTTCTGCAAAACAAGCAAGAGATCGTGAGTTTCAAGCTATCATGCCGCTTCGAGGCAAGATTTTAAATACGTGGGAAGTTGAAGCTGGACAAGTTCTTGGTTCACAAGAAGTACATGATATCTCTGTAGCCATTGGTATGGATCCTGACTCGTCAGATTTATCTCAGTTAAGGTATGGGAAAGTTTGTATCCTTGCCGACGCCGATAGTGATGGTCTGCATATCGCTACATTATTATGCGCACTGTTTACTCGTCATTATCAAACGCTTGTTGAAGCTGGTCATGTTTATGTTGCTATGCCTCCACTTTATCGAATTGATGTAGGCAAAGAAGTCTTTTATGCCTTGGACGATGGCGAAAAAGACGGGATCTTAGATCGTATTGTTGCCGAGAAGAAAAAAGGCAAAGTAAACGTTCAGCGCTTTAAAGGTCTAGGTGAGATGAACCCATTGCAACTTCGTGAAACCACTATGGATCCAAACACTCGTCGATTAGTGCAGTTAACGATTGATGAAATTGCGCCAACGATGGAAATGCTCGACATGCTACTTGCGAAAAAACGAGCGGGCGATCGTAAATCATGGTTGGAAAGCAAAGGTAACAAAGCAACCGTTTAGTTTTGTACGTGGAGAAATAATGAAGTTCTGGCAAAACAACAGATATAGAGAAAAGCAGAGGTTAGCCGTTACGCTGACATGCTTTTTTGTATCTGTGTTTTGCTCAACCGTTTCATTTGCTAGCAATTATTCGAGTTCAGTAGCTAATAATGGTTCAAATTCATTAGCCAACTCAACGGAAGCCCCATCTAATAAGCCAGACGTTTCATCTAATCAGCCAGATGCTCCGCCTAATAAAATAAGCTCTACAAATAATGACTGGTTTAGTAAGCGTAAAAAAACACGGAAGACGTTGTTAAAGTTGCGCAAATAGATAAAGTAAAAAACCGGTTCCAAAGTGAATTTAAAACCTTAAGTGAGTTTTTAAGTGCGGTACAAACGCCAAATGCAGTTACTCCCAAAAAACAATTAGCTGGTGTTGAGTACTTTATAACAGATAACACTTTAACATTGGCTCAGTTAGTTAACTTACGTCTTATCAAAGCTCACGCTCTTTATTTGTCAGGAAAGCCTGCGCAGTCTGAACAAGTGCTTAATTTAGTTATCACTGATATTGATAAACTGGCACAGCCAGAGCAGTTGCAATTAACACTGCGTTTTTATGAACTCAAAATAGATAATGCCGTTAGCATGCTGGATTATCAGGAAGCGTTATCCCATTTTGACAACGCCACAGCACTTCTTGATGAGTGGGCGGATAAAGCCGACAATATTGATTATTTATGGGTGTTTTGGAGCTTAAAAAAGGTTTCGTTTTATGCTTCCCTACAAGATTACGAACTAGCAAACCGTAGCCTTAATACGGCAATTGAAAGAGCAAATTCAAGCGGCTTAATGCCACTCATAGTTTGGGCAAAACAAGCACATATAAAGTTGCTTATTAAACAAAATGATTTGTTTCTAGCGGAGCAAAGCTTCAAACGTTTAGTGAGCTATTTGCAAGATAACAAACTAGCGTCGTCGTCATTGCAGACCCAAATTGAATGGGCGCAATTAAATAGCCAGTCTCTTAAATATAGAGAAGCTGATAAGCGCTTGGAGTCTGTTTACAAAAGTGCACAGCAAGTGCGAAACCGATACCTGCAATTACAAAGCCTAATTGCTTTGATTAAAAATCAAATTATACAGCAAAAATTAGAATACGCGGAACAGCTTGTAAAGGCGGCAGATAAAGTTAAAGGTCTAACTAATGCACTAGGGCGAGACAAGACTGAGCAATTAAAAACTCAGAATGAACTGTATTTTGTTAAAGCTCAAATAGCGTTATTAAAAGACTTACCAGATGTCTCATTAAAGTACTTATCTAAGATAGAACTCGAACTTTCTGCGTTTAACAATTACTCCTCTGAAACTGGAGTTGGTAAATTAGAGGCACTTAAAGCCCAAAGAACCGCAGAGGTTTTAATGAAAGACTGGCCTCAAGTTTCTAAAACCACAGGGCTTATAGAATATTTAGAAAATAGAAAAAAAGAAGGAATGCAGGTACAGCTTCAAGCATATCGCGACTTTAAAGTTCGTAATCAACTTGAAGAGCAACAAAATGTGCTAGACGAGCATCAAGCAATGAATGTTAACTTGTCCAATGCCTTGGTTTTATTAACAGAAAAGCTATCTAATACACGCTGGTTAATCTTGTTATTAGTGTTTGGCTTAGTGTTGTTTATTTACAATGCTGTACTTAGAAGACAAGCAAGTGGCCGCAAACCTCTAGCGCATTTAAGTTTAGCCGTTGCAGAACGAGCTATCGAACAATTAATGGCCCAAATGAATAATGTGCAAACTAGCACTAGTAATGTACCAAAACATAATCAAACTGAAGTTAACAAGTTAAAGGTGTTTACTATCATTGCCATGGACTTTAATGGTGTATCTGAACTGAATGCATCGCTTGGCATTAAAGCGACGGATGATGCCATTAGTGACAAATTGGAAAGAATAAAAAATTTAAACAAACAATATCAAATACTGCCAATTAATGGCCACAGGTATTGGTTGGTAGCGAATAATTATAATCTAAACCAGGCACAAGTACTGGTGACAAGAATTGAAAGAGAGTTAGAAAGCACCACACCGAAATTATCGGCAAGGTACGAGCTTTGCGATGTGAATGAACCAACAGAGTTTCGTACTATTTTGAACCAATTAGAATCTAACTTAGCCAAATAATAAGAAGACAGAGAAGGTACAGGTAATGACAGAGGCGATTAGCATCAGCAGTGACGGTATTGAACAATTACCGTTGAGACGCTTTACAGAGGATGCCTATTTAAATTATTCCATGTACGTAATCATGGATCGCGCATTGCCGCATATCGGTGATGGTTTAAAACCAGTACAACGTCGCATCATATATGCAATGTCTGAGTTAGGTTTATCAGCTGCTGCTAAATATAAGAAGTCCGCTAGAACCGTTGGTGACGTATTAGGTAAATATCATCCGCATGGTGATAGTGCTTGTTATGAAGCAATGGTGCTGATGGCGCAACCATTCTCTTATCGTTACCCATTAGTAGACGGACAAGGTAACTGGGGTGCGGCAGATGATCCTAAATCATTTGCGGCCATGCGTTATACCGAAGCTCGTTTATCAAAAGTATCTGAAATTTTACTGTCTGAATTGGGTCAAGGCACTGTTGAGTGGCAACCTAACTTTGACGGCACAATGAAAGAGCCCGTTACCTTACCAGCACGACTACCTCATATACTTCTAAATGGCATTACCGGTATTGCTGTCGGTATGGCCACAGATATACCGCCTCATAATATAAGAGAAGTAGCGCAAGCGTGTATTCACTTACTTAAAGAGCCTAAGACTGAACTTCCACAATTGATGGAATACGTTAAAGGCCCAGATTATCCAACTGAAGCTGAAATTATCACGCCAAGTGCGGATATCGCAAAGATATATGAAACAGGCAAAGGCAGCATAAAAATGCGCGCTACGTTTGTTGAAGAAAGCGGTGACATTGTTATTAACGCACTGCCGCATCAAGTATCAGGTGGTAAAGTTTTAGAGCAAATTGCAGCGCAAATGCAGGCTAAAAAGTTACCTATGGTAACGGACTTGCGCGATGAATCTGACCACGAAAATCCAACTAGAATTGTTATTGTTCCTCGCTCAAATCGAGTTGATGTTGAACAAGTTATGCAGCACTTATTTGCATCAACAGATTTGGAAAAAAGCTATCGAGTAAACCTAAACATGCTTGGTTTAGATGGTTTACCGAAAGTAAAAGGTTTGAAACAAATTCTAACGGAGTGGATTGAGTATCGCCGAGGCGTTGTCACTCGTCGTTTACAATACCGTCTAGACAAAGTATTAGCTCGACTTCACATACTTGAAGGCCTATTAGTTGCGTTCTTAAACATTGATGAAATCATCGATATTATTCGAACGGAAGAGCACCCTAAACAAGTATTGATGGAGCGCTTTGGTTTATCAAATACCCAAGCGGAAGCCATCCTTGAAATTAAGTTACGTCAGTTAGCCAAGCTTGAAGAAGTTAAGATTAGAGCGGAACAAGCTGAATTAGCGAAAGAACGCGATCAATTACAAAGCTTGTTAGGTTCAAATACAAAATTAAACAATTTAATTAAGAAAGAGCTCGCCGCCGACGCTGAATCCTATGGTGACGACAGACGTTCGCCAATTGTAGTAAGAAGTGAAGCAAAGGCTATTTCAGCTAAAGACCTAGTACCAAGTGAATCAGTTACTGTTGTTTTATCAGAGAAAGGCTGGGGACGTTGTGCCAAAGGTCATGATGTTGAGCCTGAGAAACTAGGCTATAAAGCGGGTGATGGCTTTAAGTCGTCAGCCAAAGGTAAGAGTAATCAGCCCGTGGTCTTTATTGATAGTTCAGGCAGAAGCTTCAGCGCAGACGCACATTCACTGCCATCGGCAAGAAGCCAAGGCGAACCACTTAGCGGACGTTTTAGTATAGTGGCGGGTGAAACACTTGAATACACACTAATGGCTGGAAGCGACCAACAGTATCTAATTTCCTCAGACTCTGGTTATGGTTTTGTTTGTAAGTTTGACGATATGATGACTCGACAAAAAGCCGGTAAAGCATTAGTAAGGCTACCAACTGGAGCTAAGTTACTAGAGCCAAAAACCACGCAAAATATTGAAAATGACGACTGCCTAGTAATATCTAACGAAGGTCGAATGTTAGTCTTCCCGCTCAAAGACTTACCAGTATTGGCTAAAGGTAAAGGCAACAAGATCATAAACATACCATCAGCTCGAGCCGCTAGCAGAGAAGAAGTGGTTAGCCAGATTGTTGTGGTGCCGGAAAATGCGAATGTTGTTTTGCATGCTGGTAAACGCAAATTAACGCTAACACCGAAAGACGTAGATCATTATCGTGGTGAGCGTGGCCGCAGAGGTAGCAAGCTTCCTCGAGGGCTTCAACGGGTTGATTATGTCGAAGTTGAAGTTAAAAGCGGAAGTGACGATATGGTGATTGACGGTGGTGATATAGATAACGTCTCAGAGGCATAATACTGTTTCTTTAAAATAGAGTCTTCGTCGTTGATAAACGAAGGTCGAATGTTAAAACCACAGAGCGCAAACTCTGTGGTTTTTTGTTTTAACCCCTTTTAAACGACCTCATTAAAAGTGTCCGGCCGGACACTTTATACTGTCCGCGGACACTTCCATTTCTTGGGGAATTCATTTTCACTATTAAATACAGTAAGTTATGTTTTGGCATGTTCCTCGCAATACTTTACCTACTAATTAAGCTACAAGTTAACCAACTAGCTAATAAGCTAATCATTACGTTAATCAAAACATGATTGTTAATACTTGATTATTAATACATTTTTATCAAAAAAGACTATCAAAAAAGATTATAAACAAGTGATTACAAAAAATGGTTATTAAATACTAAAACGGAGCATGAATGAGGTCATTCGTGTCATGGAGCAGAAAACATGATTAAGGATACGAGCGCACAAGATGTCGCTGTTGAGTCTAAGCCAAACATTAAAAAAATTGCGGGTATTATTCTCGTTTCACTTCTCTTTATTTTTTTTGTTGTTAAAGCATTAGTGAGTGGCGCTTCGGTCAGTCACTCTTTTGAGCGTTCATCAATGCAAATTGCTCAAGTTGAAATGGGCGACTTAGTGCGTGATATCGTTTCAAATGGCCGTATTGTCGCTGCTAATGCGCCTCAAATTTACAGTCCAGAGCAGGGTTTTGTTTCACTCAAGGTAAAAGCTGGTGACGAAGTAAGCCTAGGCCAAGTTGTTGCTACGGTAGATAGCCCTGAGCTTGCAAACCAATTGAAACAAGAAACTTCAGAAATGGAACGCCTCAAAGGTGAGCTAGCTCGTCAGGAGTTAGATGCTCGTAGTCAAACATTACAATTAACAAAACTGTTGGATATTGCTCAGGTAGATTTAGAAGCCGCTCAACGAGAAAATCGTCGCGCACATGCGTCTATGAAGAGTAATTTAATTAGCCAAATTGATTTTGAAAAAGCGGTTGATGATTTAGCAAGGGCTGAATTGACTCAAAGACACGCCAAAGAGGAAGTAAGTATTGCTAAGGAGCGTTTAGCGTTTGAGTTAGCCAGTGCCAAAAGTACCGTGTCACGTCAAGCATTGGTGTTAGAAGAGTTGAAACGTAAAATTAATGACCTAAACATACTCGCGACAGTAAAAGGCGTAGTCGGTAATTTAATTGTTCAACAACGAGCTCTAGTCAAAAAGAATGACGCGCTAATGACGCTTGTCGATTTAAGCGCTTACGAGGTTGAACTAAACGTTGCAGAAAGTTATGCCAATGATCTTGGTATTGGTATGCAAGCTGAAATTAATATTGCGGGTACAACCTTTTTAGGCAAATTGTCTGCAATTTCCCCTGAAGTTAAAAACCGTCAAGTTACCGCTCGAGTTCGGTTTGATCAACAACAACTTAATGGCATTCGCCAAAACCAGCAAGTCTCTGCAAGAGTACTTTTAGAAAGCAAAAAAAATGTAATGAAAGTTCGCCGTGGCAGTTTTATGCAGTCAGGTGGGTTTTACGCATTTAAGGTTGAAGGCGGCATTGCCACAAAAGTAGATATCCAACTTGGTGCGATAAGCATGCGAGAAGTAGAAATACTGTCAGGATTAACAGCCGGCGATGAAATTATTATCTCGAATTATGATGAATACAGTAAAGCGGATGCGTTCTTACTAAATTAAGAAAAGCACGAGTTATCAATTTATTAAATACGAAACTTGTGAAGCAAACCAGTTAAACATAGAAAGGAATACAACAATGTTAAGCATGAAAAATATTAGTAAAGTATACCAAACGGAAAAGGTACAAACCCACGCACTTCGTGACTTTAATCTAGAAGTAAAGGAAGGCGAGTTTATAGCAGTCACAGGTCCGTCAGGCTCAGGTAAAACAACGTTTTTGAATATTGCTGGCATGTTGGAGCCGTTTTCTAGTGGTGAGTTTATGCTTGATGATGTAAACGTTGGTACATTAAGCGATAACGAGCGTGCGGATCTAAGAAACCAAAAAATTGGATTCATTTTTCAGGGGTTTAACCTGATCCCGGATCTAAATTTATATGAAAATATTGAAGTGCCTTTGCGTTATCGAGGCATAAAAGCTGCAGAGCGTAAGCTTCGAATTGAAGAGTGTTTAGAAAAAGTTGGGTTAGCCAGCAGAGCCAAACATTTACCTCAACAATTATCTGGTGGTCAGCAACAGCGAGTTGCAATTGCTAGAGCTTTAGCGGGCAAACCACGCTTTTTATTGGCGGATGAACCAACGGGTAACTTAGATAGCCTTATGGCACGTCAAGTCATGGAGTTACTAGAAAATATAAACACGGAAGGTTCCACCATCATTATGGTGACTCATGACCAGGAGCTAGCCCGTCGAGCGCCTCGCAATATTCAGGTCGTTGATGGTCAGTTAGCTGACTTTACCTTGTATCAAAATAAGTCTTCAGACTCGGTATCAGCGCGAGTCGAACAGTCGATAGCAGAGGTGTAATATGTTTCTTCATTATATAGACCTAAGCTGGCGCAGTTTGAAGCGGACACCGTTAGTATCGGCGTTAATGATCCTGGCCATTGCAATTGGCATTGGTATAACGATGACGAGTTTGTCGGTTTATCACATGATGTCTATGGATCCTATCCCACATAAAAGTGATCAGCTTTTTGCAGTGCAGCTTAATACAACTGATGATGGTAACAGCTGGTGGACACCTGATGACGTGCCATATCAATTGACATACAAAGACGCCATGTTTCTGCACAACGCTGAAACACCGGTTCGAAAAACGGCGTCCATTCGTACAGCGTTTACTGTCCATATGAATAATCAAGACGTTAAACCTTCATTATCAAGTGCTCGAGCGGCAGGCAAAGACTTTTTCAGCATGTTCGATTTGGAATTTATTTACGGTTCGTCTTGGACTTTGGCGCAAGAAAAAGCAGCTGAGTCAGTGATTGTTATAAACGAAGAGACTAACGATAAGTTGTTTGGTGGACAAAACTCTGTTGGTAAACAAATGTATCTAGACGACACTATTTTTACGGTTGTAGGGGTTACTAAAAATTGGGATATCCATATCAAATATTACGACTTAAACAATGGTTCCTTTAATGCACCTGAGCCACTGTTTATTCCCATTACATTATGGGAGCCAATGCAACTCGTTACCCGAGGCAATACAAATGGTTGGAAACATGAGGGCGTGACAACGTTTGAAGGGCAGCTACAGTCTGAAATGTTTTGGGTGCAGTTTTGGGCAGAGCTACCAACAGATAAAGCGGTTCAAAAGTACCATGACTTTTTGTTTGCTTATTTAACAGAGCAAGGAAACCAAAGGTCGTTATACACGCGAAGTGCCTCAGTTCAATTTACAAGACGTGAATGAGTGGATGGAATACAACAATGTAGTATCCGAGGACAACAAGATATTGGTTGGACTTAGTTTTATGTTTTTAGCCGTGTGTTTAGCCAATATATTGGGACTGTTGCTTGGTAAGTTTATTCGTAGAGCGCCAGAGATTGGTGTGCGAAGAGCATTAGGTGCCAGCAAACGTCAGATATTTTTTCAGCATCTAGTTGAGGTGTCAGTACTTGGTTTATTAGGCGGATTGATTGGTATTGGCATCGCGCAATTTGGCCTATGGGGAGTGCGTGTAACGAGCCAGCAATATGCAGAACTAGCAGGCATGGATCTCACGATGATTTTAACAGCCCCTGCAATAGCAATTGGCGCCTGTATCATCGCCGGAATGTACCCAGCATGGCTTGTTTGTAAAACCCAACCAGCTATTTACTTAAAAACGCAATAGGAGCTCATCATGTTAGAAATTAAACCTATATTTAATTCATTGCTTCGCTCCAAGGCGGGCGCAGTAATGTTGCTGATTCAAATCGCTATAACGACAGCTATTGTGAGCAATGCTTCATTTATTGCCAATGATAGAATTGAGTTTTTAACCCAAGAAACGGGTTACCCGGAAGATGAAATATTTAGTTTTACGACGATGACTTTTGATAAAGAACTCGATCTTTCTCAAAAGTTTGAAGAAACGGAAACCATGCTCAGAAACGTTCCTGGTGTTAAGAATGCAGCACTGTTTAACGCGGTGCCTTTGTCTGGTAGTGGCTCTGGTGGTGGATTAAGACTAACACCAGCAACGGAAGGCGGCCAAGATGTTCGTACGTCGTACTTTTTATCCGATGAAAACGCGCTAGATACGCTGGGTATTAGTTTAATAGAGGGCAGAAACTTTCGTGCAGATGAAGTTATTATATCTGAGAGCAGAGACGTGTTTCCGGAAGTTGTTGTGGTTACAAAAGCCTTAGGCTTAGAATTGTTTCCTGAAGGCAATGCTTTAGGGCAAACGGTTTTCTTTGGTGTATCGCCGATGAAAATTATTGGTATCACTGAGCCAATGAAGAGTGCGTGGTTAAAAGACAGTAGGCCAGACAACGTATCTATTATGCCATTTGTAGGCGCATCAATGTTTCAAAAAATCATCGTTCGTACTGAGCCTGAACAGCGTTCTGCCATCATGCGACAGGTTGAAGACTTGATGATTCAAGACCATAACAAACGCGTCATTATTGGGGTACAAGGCATGGATGACGATAAACGAGAATACAATTCTTCAGACATTTTAATGCTACGCATGTTAATTACTCTTATCGTTGTACTTGTTCTTATAACCGGTCTTGGAATATTTGGTTTGACGGTATTTAATATTAATAAACGCACCAAACAAATAGGCACACGCCGTGCACTTGGCGCCAGAAAGTCAGATATTGTGAGATACTTTTTGATTGAGAATGCCATTATTTGTGTGTTCGGCATCGCACTTGGTGCAGTCGCTGCCATTTTAATGGGCCAGATGTTACTAGAGAGCTACTCAATGCCAGCGTTAAATTCTATTTATGTAGCGGTCACTGCGATATTTATTTTTATTGCAAGTCTGTTGTCAGTTGTTATGCCAGCGACTAAAGCTGCAAACATTTCTCCTAGTATTGCTACTCGTAGTATTTAATGACCATAATTGGTAGGCTAAACTACTAACAATGAAAGGATATATTCAAGCAATGAGCAGGCAATGGACAAAATATTAATCGTTGATGATACACCAGCAGTTTTACAAGCCTTGTCCTTATTGCTTGAAATTCATGGCTACGATGTCATTACAACGACATCACCCCTTCAGGCGTTACAATACGCGAACCAACTGCGTGTCTCCCTTGTTATTCAAGATATGAATTTCACTGGAGACACAACGTCGGGTGAAGAGGGCAAAGAGCTCTTTTACCAACTTCGCCGTTTGGATCCGCACCTTCCGGTTATATTAATTACGGCTTGGACTGATTTGGAACAAGCGATTGAGTTAGTTAAAGCTGGAGCTGTGGACTATATTGCGAAGCCTTGGGATGATCAAAAACTCCTAAACACAGTGGCTAATTTAGTGGCATTAGGTAAGGCGAACCAAGCGCAAGAGAAGTTAATACGCCAGCAAACAGTTGGTGACTGCACAAAGTCAAAGGCTAGTAGTGTTGGTCTTGTTTATGCCAGTGCTGCAATGCAGCGTATTGTTGATATGGCAGTTCAAGTTGCTAAATCAGATATCTCAGTATTAATTACTGGTGCGAACGGTAGCGGCAAAGAAAAAATTGCAGAAGTCGTTCAGGCCAACTCCCTTGTACCTAATGCACCCTTTATTAAAGTTAATTGTGGTGCGTTACCGGCCGACTTAATTGAAGCTGAATTGTTTGGGGCTGAAGCGGGTGCATATACAGGTGCAAACAAAAAGCGAATAGGGCTATTTGAAGCAGCCGATGGTGGTACCTTATTTTTAGATGAAATTGGAAACCTACCTTATTCAGGACAAACCAAGCTATTAAGAGTGATTCAAACCGGAGAGTTTCAACGCCTAGGCTCGGTAAATACGATTAAAACAAAAGTCAGAGTAATCTCAGCTACAAACAGCAACCTTTTAGACGCGATTGCAGCCGGTGATTTTAGAGAAGATTTATACTATCGACTTAATGTCATAGAACTACATGTGCCTTCTATTTCAGAACGGTTAGACGATATCATGCCTTTGGTGCACCACTTTTTACCGGATAGAGAGTTGAGTTTATCGGCAGAAAATGCGTTAAAAAGCCATCAATGGCTAGGTAATGTAAGAGAGCTTGAGAACACCTGCAAAAGAGTCGCGGTTTTGAAGCCACAGGGCGTCATTGAGGCTGTGGACTTTGCATTTAACCAACCGGTGAATTTAGGCGTTCCAGCGAGCTTAGCTGCTCAGTCCAATATAGCTTCCCAATCCAATATAGCTGGCCACACCAATCAAGCCTCGCAAACTAATTTAGCGTCTCAAACGAATAATTCAAAAGCCGTCAATGTAGAAATCTCCAAAGAGGCACTAGAGGCTGCTATGCGAGACCAAAAGGGCGTGATTGCTCGAGTGGCTCGTCAATTTGGGTTGAGTAGACAAGCTTTGTATAGACGCTTAGATAAATTTGAGATCCCGTACTAATGCTGAACAAGGTGTTGTCTAAAATACTTATAGTTGTTGCGCTGATCAGCAGTATTTGTTGTATACCACTATTCTTGTTAGATGGATTATCCCTAAATATTAGAATACTCATTGCAATAACAATAGTGAGCACGAGTGTTTTGTTAGCGCGCTATTTGTTAAGAGATATCCGAGAAGGGTTGTCTGCATTAGAGCTTGGTTTGTTAAATTTAAAAGATGGCGAATACGCCACAACACTGTCTTATCAGAATGAAGATGAACTAGGTAAATTGTGTTCACTATACAACAGCACAGCGCTGCAACTGAGGGAAGAGAAGCACTGGATATATCAACGGGAACTCTTGCTTGATAAAATCACCCAAAGCTCACCAGAAGTACTATTTCTGGTTAACGATCAACAACAAGTTATATTCAGTAATATCGCCGCTAGACGTTTTTTTAACTGCTCAAAAGGATTAGATGGAAACCTGCTGTCGCACTTATTAACAACGGCCCCTAAAGGTGCCGAAGCTGCTATTGCTGAAAAGAAAGAAGGCCTTTTTTCAATTGTATTTGATGAAGACGAACCACAAACGTGGCATATGTCTACAGGGAAGTTCTCGTTAAACAATCAGGAGCATACATTATTCATTTTAAAACAAATGACACGAGAACTGAGCCGCCAAGAAGTGGCCGTGTGGAAAAAGGTAATTAGAGTAATAAGTCACGAGCTAAATAATTCTCTGGGACCAATATCATCTATGCTTCACAGTGGCGGCATCATTAGTGAAAAGCTCAATGAAGATCGTTTGACGCGGGTATTTTCAACGATTGATGAACGCATTCAACATTTAAGTGATTTTGTACAGGGTTACGGAAAGTTTGCTAAGTTACCTGAACCAAAAATTCAAGCAATTGATTGGGGACACTTAACTGCAACATTAAAATCGCAGTGGCAATTTATTGATTTTTCAACAGAAAAACAAACGGTTTACGCAGATCCTGTGCAATTAGAACAGCTATTAATCAACCTTATAAAAAACGCGCATGAGTCAGGCTCTTTGCCTGAAGATGTAAGTATTAGACTAGAGCAACGCCAAAACGAGTCTTGTATTTCGGTGATGGATAAAGGAAAAGGTATTTCAGAAAACGTAATGGCAAACGCCTTAATACCGTTTTATTCTACTAAAGCTAGTGGTAGCGGCCTTGGCCTTGCTTTGTGCCGAGAGATCACAGACGCACACCACGGCAACATCGGGCTATTCAATCGAGAAGGTGGAGGCTTAACGGTCAGAGTTATACTTCCCTATCAAGGTTAACCTGCGGCTAGCTTCTTCCAAATTAAAAGTACCTTATTTTCATGTATATTTAACAAAACTTTAGCTTACAGCTGTTCGCTGAGTTTGCTACAATGCGCCTTTAAATATTTGGAGTTGTATTTGTGCTGGCTATTTTACGTACGTTATTATTAGGTGTTTTCTTTATTCTATCGACAGCATTTCTTCTTTTATATCTTATTGTTAGACCGTTTCAGCGTAATAACGTTCATATGGTTGCAAGAGTCTACGGTTCGTTTGCGAAAATGTTGGGACTTGAAATTGTTATTCGAGGACAAGAACGAATTGTAGATGAACCAGTGGTCTACATAGGTAATCATCAGAATACATGGGATATTTTCACCGCTTCTAATGGCGTTCGAAAGGGGACGGTAAGTGTTGGTAAAAAGAGCCTGAAGTGGATGCCATTTTTTGGGCAAGTATACTGGTTGTCAGGCAACATTCTTATTGACCGTGCCAATAAAACAAAAGCACACGGTACGATTGGTCAGGCGGCTCAGAAAATTCGTGATAAAAAGATATCGGTATGGCTTTTCCCTGAAGGAACTCGCTCAAGAGGTCGTGGTTTAATGAAGTTTAAAACAGGCGCCTTTTATACCGCTTTTATGGCTGGTGTTCCTATGGTGCCGGTTGCAATTAGTAGCACACACGACAGAATTAAAATGAATCGTTGGAACAATGGCAAAGTTGTAATTGAGTATTTAGATCCAGTGACTATTGAAAGTGATGAAAAACAATATATTAGGCAGAAAGCGGAAGAAGTTCGCGAGATAATGGCTAAAAAAATTGACGAATTAAATACAGAATTAGGCTATATTCCACAATCAGAAGAAACAGTACAAAAAGGTTAATAATGGAATCGGTTGATTGGCAAGAATTTAGCAATGACATCATAGAGCAACTTATTGAAGATGGTTCGAATACAGAAGCAATGTATGGTATTGAACACCATTTTGTAGCGGAAAATAATGAGATTGCTGACAAAGCGCAGCAAGAAGCATTTTTAAAAGGTTGGGATGTATCAGAGCTAGAACAAGTAGAGACTGAAGATGGTTTACTTGTATTTTGTTTTGATATTGATACTGAATGCCCGTTAGATGAAGTTATTATTAATGAAGAAGTTGAAGAAATGGTGGCATACGCCGAAGCAAACAACTTAGAGTACGATGGTTGGGGCACTCACTTCGAAGAGTAGTAAAACCATTAAATGAAAGAAGCTGATTACCTTAACGGAATCGGCTTTTTTTGTGCCTGTTATTCTAATGAACCTGAACTGAACCATGAAACCATGAATCTTAATTTTGCTGAGTTTTACAATTAAGTTAAGAATGTTTTATTTTGAGCAATAAAAAAGCCTGCTGATGCAGGCCTTTTCAATATTATAAGAGCAATGAAAACTATTCGTCTAAGAATGTCTTGAGTGGCTCAGAGCGAGAAGGGTGACGTAATTTACGTAACGCTTTTGCTTCAATCTGACGAATACGCTCACGTGTTACGTCAAACTGTTTGCCTACTTCTTCCAACGTATGGTCAGTATTCATATCAATACCGAAACGCATACGTAATACTTTAGCTTCACGAGCTGTAAGGCCAGATAGAACGTCACGAGTGGCGTTTTGTAAGCCTTCCGATGTAGTTGTATCTACCGGTGAAGAAATAGTAGTATCTTCAATAAAATCACCTAAGTGCGAATCTTCATCGTCACCAATTGGTGTTTCCATTGAGATTGGCTCTTTTGCAATCTTAAGTACTTTACGGATTTTATCTTCAGGCATAACCATACGCTCTGCTAATTCTTCAGGAGTAGGCTCGCGACCCATTTCTTGAAGCATTTGACGAGATATACGGTTTAACTTGTTGATTGTCTCTATCATGTGTACTGGAATACGGATCGTTCTTGCTTGGTCAGCAATTGAACGAGTGATAGCCTGACGAATCCACCACGTTGCATAAGTTGAGAACTTATAACCACGACGGTATTCAAATTTATCAACAGCCTTCATAAGGCCAATGTTACCTTCTTGAATTAGATCCAAGAACTGTAAACCACGGTTTGTATACTTTTTAGCAATTGAGATTACCAAACGTAAGTTGGCTTCAACCATTTCTTTTTTCGCACGACGAGCTTTTGCTTCACCGATTGACATGCGACGGTTGATGTCTTTAATCGCTTCAACATTAAGGCGTGTTTCCGCTTCAATGTCTCTTAATTTTGAAATGCTGCGACGAATTTCAATATCAACGTCAATTAGCTTTTTAGCTACTGAGTCGCCACCGCGTTGTAGCAGGTCTAACCAAGAAGTTTTTGCTTCGTTACCTGGGAAGATTTTTACGAAATCTTTTTTAGGTAATTTTGCATATTCACAACAGTGTTTCATGATAAGGCGTTCTTGAATACGAACTCTATCCATCATGTCACGCATGTTTTTAACTAAACGGTCAAACTGCTTTGGAATTAGTTTAAATAGGCGGAAATGTTCACCAAGTGCCGCAATTTTTTCTTGCGTATCTGGATGTGCACGGCCTAATTCATTGATAGAAACCGTAGACTCATCATATAGACGACGTAACTCAACAAAATGTTCACGAGCTTCTTCAGGATCTGGACCTGTATCTACTTCTTCTTCATCTTCATCGTCGTCTTCTTCATTATCACCGTCTTCATCAGCAAGCTGTTCATCGGTTAATTCTGAACCAACGTGAGTGGCAGCAGGTGCTACATCGTCTTCGTTTGGATCTAAGAAGCCGTTAATGATGTCACTTAAGCGGATTTCTTCAGCTTCATATTGGTCCCATTGGTCCAATAAGTAGCTAATAGCTTGAGGGTATTCTGCAACAGAAGATTGAACAGTGTAGATACCATCTTCTATACGTTTAGCGATTTCAATTTCGCCTTCACGAGTTAGAAGTTCAACTGTACCCATTTCACGCATGTACATGCGCACTGGGTCAGTTGTACGACCGATTTCTTTTTCTACAGTTGCTAGTGCAGCAGCGGCCGCTTCAACAACTTCGTCGTCGCTGGTTTGCTCTTGCATTAATAATTCGTCGGCATCAGGTGGTGTTTCACACACTTTGATACCCATGTCGTTGATCATCTGAATGATGTCTTCGACCTGATCGGCATCGATCATATCCTGTGGAAGGTGATCGTTAACTTCAGCAAAGGTTAAATAACCTTGCTCGCGACCTTTAATTATAAGAAGTTTTAATTGAGACTGAGGAGTTTGCTCCATACAGATTATCTTCCACCTACTAGTTGAACATCAAATTCTGGAAATGAAATTCCCGTTAGTTGGTTACTTTGTACCAAGCACGGAAAAATCGAACTGCATATTATAACAGCAGAATGTCTGTCTGGCTATGAAATAAAGGTTACCAAGACTAAATATTCTCAACAGCAAGTGTAGCCTAGAGTTTGGAATATCACATGGCGATTTTAATTTTTTAGTGCAGACATTAAAGCGACATATTCCGCTTTTTCTGTGGCATCTAGTTGGCCGGTTTTGAATTTTATTAGCAAACCTTCAAGACGTTTTTCTAAGTAGCTATCTTGTAAGGATTTAAACGTTTCTGTAAATTCTGCACTTAAGTTCTCATCATTGATTTGATGGTCCCATACAATCAGTTGAGCTAAAAAACGGTACTCTTTTGACTCTCGAAAACGTTCCAATAATACAGGTGAAGACAAACTAGGCTCATCAACTATATTTTTCTGAATGCGAACAAATAGATCAAAACCAGGCAATTCAGCGTTGGCGAGTGCTGGAATAAATGGAATTTCCGACGCTAAGTTAGGATGTTGCAACATAAGTCCAATGGCGCGACGCATTGGTGTAATTTGGAATTCTGTTTGTCGTTGCTTAACTTCTGCTACAGGAGAGCGAGAAGCAATTTTAATTTGGTCTACTTGCTTACCGACTAAACGAGCTAGTTTAGCTAATAAAGCTTCTTTGTAATAGTCGCTAGGAATAAGCGAAATTAGTGGTTTTGCTTGAGCTAGTAGGGCAGATTTCCCTGCATCATCGGTCAAATCAAGTTGCCCAACAAAGTGTTCAAAAAAATACTCAATTAACGGCGTAGATTCTTTAAGTCTTTGCTCAAAGGCCTCTTTACCTTCCTGCTGAACCATAGTATCTGGGTCTTCGCCGTCTGGTAAGAAGCAAAAGCGCAAATCAACGCCATCTTTTAGTTGTGGCAATGCATTTTCTAATGCTCGCCAAGCGGCGTCACGGCCAGCTCTGTCGCCGTCATAACAACAGATAACCTTACGAGTTTGCCTGAATAACATTTGCATATGGTCTTGTGTGGTTGCTGTACC
Organism: Psychrosphaera haliotis; assembly: GCF_009728465.1. Classification (GTDB taxonomy): domain Bacteria; phylum Pseudomonadota; class Gammaproteobacteria; order Enterobacterales; family Alteromonadaceae; genus Psychrosphaera; species Psychrosphaera haliotis. The sequence continues at coordinate 623,911 of NZ_WOCD01000003.1, read as the reverse complement.
TAACGCAGCAACCGCATAACTAATGCCTTGTTGAGCTAGCGAGACAACATCCATATAACCTTCAACAATGATGACTTGCTCAAGGTTTTTATTGGCTTGTTTGGCCTGATGAAACCCGTATAACTCACGACCTTTATGAAATATTCTCGTTTCAGGGGAGTTCAGATATTTTGGTGTGCTGTCATCCATTACTCGACCACCAAAACCAACAACACGTCCGCGCTTATCACGAATTGGAAACATGATTCTGTTTCTGAAAAAGTCGTATGTGCGACCTTTGTCGTTTGATGTGAGGATTTTTAAATCAAGAAGTTGTTGTTTAGCATCGGTTGCAGCGCCAAGTGTAGTAAGTGCCGAGTCCCATTTATCTGGAGCAAAGCCAATACCATATTGTTGCGCTATTTTACCCGATAAACCACGAGACTTTAGATATTCAATGGCACCAGGGCTATTTTCATCGTGCTTGAGCTTGTGCTGAAAAAAGCGAGCGGCATTTTCCATGGTGTCATAATCAGATTGTTTCTGCTCTTTACTGACCGTTGGATAATGTTTGGTTTTTCCGCCAGTTTGTTCTCGAGGCACATCCATTGAATTTAATCGAGCCAACTCTTCAATTGCTTCGACAAACTCAAGTTGTTCATACTCCATTAAAAAACTAACACTATTGCCGTGCGCTCCGCAGCCAAAACAATGATAAAACTGTTTATCTGGACTCACGGAGAATGAAGGCGACTTTTCATTGTGGAAAGGGCAACAGGCTTGATAATTTTTACCGGCTTTTTTGAGCGGGACTCTCGCATCAATTAGCTCAACAATATCAGTTCGAGCGACTACATCATCAATAAAACCTTTTGGAATTCGTCCTGCCAATTTGCGCTCTCAATATCAGTAAAAAAATGATTAGGAATTATTGCAGAAAAGTGAATTTAAGAAAATGAAAAGTTAGAAATAGTGAAGGTTTAGTTTTCTGTCATTTTTAACAATGCCTGGTGGAAAATTATTTTCAGGCATAAAAAAACCGCTAATAAAAATCAGCGGTTTTCTAGCAGTTAAAGTAGTAATTACTTATTTAAATAAGTTCTCACAAGACCACTGACTTTTCCCATGTCAGCTCGGCCTGTTAAAGTAGGTTTCAGCTCTGCCATCACTTTGCCCATATCCTGCATACCTGACGCGGAGGTAGATTCAATAGCATTCGCGATAAGAGATGACACTTCTTCCTCAGACAAAGGCTGAGGCATGAAGGCTTCAATTACTTTAATTTCAGACGCTTCTTTTGCTGCTAATTCTGGACGGTCAGCTTGTTCAAATTGTGATTGGGAATCACGACGCTGTTTAACCATTTTGGTTAAAATAGCGATGACCTGCTCATCGTCCAGTTCAATTCTTTCGTCAATCTCTCTTTGCTTTACAGCTGCTAAAACCATACGAATTGTACCAAGGCGTTCTTTATCCTTGTTACGCATTGCATCTTTTTGTGCATCTTTAAGCGTGGTAACTAAGCTCATTTGCTTCCTTACGTAGAGAGATTAAACCAATATTAGTAAAGCTTGATACGACGTGCGTTTTCGCGTGACACTTTTTTAAGGTGACGCTTAACCGCAGCTGCTTTCTTACGCTTACGTGCCCAAGTTGGCTTTTCGAAGTGCTCACGACGACGTACTTCTGAAAGGATACCTGCTTTTTCACATGAACGCTTGAAACGACGAAGAGCTACGTCAAACGGTTCGTTCTCTTTTACTTTAATTACTGGCATTTAAAAATTCACCTCAGTATTTGTGTATTAATGGTTATCTAATTTAACCAAGACTAATAAAAATGGTGCGATATTCTATAGCCAAATAACTAATAAAGTAAAGCCTTAATTTAAACGTGAATAGATTAATTCACTGGAGCATTTATCCTTGGTTGGGTAGAATGCGGACGTTTGTTAATAATTGGTGTGGAATATTAAAATGTTAGTGTTGGCGATTGAGTCTTCGTGTGATGAAACAGGTATCGCTTTATATGATACAGAACAGGGGCTTATAGGCCACGAAGTTTACAGTCAGATAAAAATTCACGCTGATTATGGTGGTGTGGTGCCTGAGCTTGCATCAAGAGATCACGTTCGAAAAACCATTCCTATCATTAAAGCATTAATGGCAAAGCATAATTTAAATAAAGCGGATATATCAGCAATTGCTTATACCGCCGGTCCCGGTTTAGTAGGCGCACTCATGGTTGGGGCTTGTATCGCCAAGTCATTAGCCTTTGCATGGGGAATTCCTGCAATAGAAGTGCACCACATGGAAGGGCATTTACTTGCACCAATGTTAGAAGAGAACAAACCTGACTTTCCATTTGTAGCCTTGCTCGTTTCGGGGGGGCATACACAAATAGTTGAAGTAAAAGGGATTGGGGAATACGAAATACTTGGTGAGTCTATTGATGACGCGGCTGGTGAAGCCTTTGATAAAACCGCTAAGTTGCTAGGTTTAGATTATCCAGGTGGACCGCTATTGGCCAAGTTGGCGCTTAAGGGCGAACCTAATAAATTTAAATTTCCAAGACCAATGACGGATCGTCCAGGCTTAGACTTTAGTTTTAGTGGCTTAAAAACAGCGGCGGCTAATGCAATTCGTAAAGAGGGCATTCATTTAGCTGGCGGTCAGTCTACTCAAGAAAACGCCCCTGAAAATGTAGAACAAACTAAAGCGGATATAGCGCATGCTTTCCAACAAGCTGTTGTAGATACCATAGCAATTAAGTGTCGTAGAGCAATTGAGCAAACTGGACATAAAACGTTGGTGATAGCAGGCGGTGTCAGCGCAAATACCGAGTTAAGAGAAAAGCTAGAAGTGCTAATGAAAAAACATGGCGGTAGTGTGTTTTACCCAAGACCTGAGTTTTGTACTGATAACGGAGCTATGATTGCTTATGCGGGAGCGCAACGCTTTCATTTAGGTTCAAAAGATTTAGCGGTGAAAGCTAAACCTCGTTGGTCTATTGAAGATTTACCGGCGTTATAATCGTTGACGAGATTTTGGCTCTTCGCCACGTAAGAGCCTTAATATATTTGGTATGTGGCGCAGAATTATAAATACCGCAAGCATTGTCACAGGTAATAAATATTTTGGTGCGATAAAATAAGTAGCAATGGGTGAGATGCCCACCGAAATAATTGCTGCAAGTGATGAGTAACCAGTGATTTTAAACACGGCAATCCAGGCGAGCAATAAAACCAAACCTAAGCTAACACCCACTGGCAATAAACAACCTAACGCTGTTGCTACCGCTTTTCCACCTTGGAACCTAAAGAACACTGGGAACATATGGCCCAAACAGCAAGCAATTGCGGTAAAGCCTATTTCCATCGGTGTGAAGCCTAAATAGTAACTCCCCCAAGTTGGTACGATACCTTTAATGACATCTAGCGCGAGGACTTTTCCAGCCGTAGATTTTCCTGCAATCCGGTAAACGTTGGTTGCTCCAGGGTTATGAGAGCCTTGAGTTCTTGGGTCTGGTAAGTCTTTTGTACGGCTAACCAAAATGGCAAAATTTACTGAGCCAATAAGATATGCAGCAATAATTGTTATAAAAAAGTCAAAAGACATCAGTTCCTCAACAGATGAATATACGCTAGAATTCGCGCTTGGATTATATTCGAACAAATTGCATGGTATCTGAGCAACGAGCTGACTTCAAACCATGTAAGAAAAATATTACTAATATCAGGGTAAAATATGACTCAAGACATCGTTTTTATAGAAGCACTAAAAGTAGACACTGTTATTGGTGTTTATGATTGGGAAAAAAGTATTCAACAGACGCTTCAATTTGATGTGGAAATGCGTACCGATATTCGAGCGGCTGCAGAAGTAGATGATTTATCAAAAACAGTAGATTACGCCGTTGTTTCAGAAGATATAGTAAAACTAGCGAAAGAGAATCAAGCTGAGCTTATTGAAACAGTAGCGGAGAAAGTGGCTGAGAGAATTTTAACGCATTATGCCGTTAACAGTGTACAAATCAGTCTTAGAAAGTTAGGCGCCGTAGCTAGCACACAAAGTGTTGGAGTTCGTATTGAGCGAGACGCAACTTTATATCAAGCGGTTTAGTTTGTTTTTGAAGCTCAACCTCAACTCAAAACTAAGCCATTAGTTGAACTCTAAAATGGACAAATTATTTAAAAGGAATGTTGTAAATGGGCGTGATTGAAATCATTGTATTGGCAATCTTACAAGGATTAACAGAGTTTTTACCTATTTCGAGTTCGGCTCATCTTATTTTACCTTCGCAGCTATTTGGTTGGGACGATCAAGGTTTGGCGTTTGATGTTGCCGTTCATGCCGGTAGCCTGATTGCTGTTGTACTTTACTTTAGACAAGAAGTTGGGGCGATGGCAGTGAGTTGGGTTAAGTCTTTCACTGGTCATAAAGATAAAGAAAGTACGCTGGCCTGGCTTATTATTTTAGGTGTTATTCCAGCAGGATTAATTGGCTTTATTTTAGATGACTTCATTGAAAATAACTTAAGGAGCGCGGCGGTTATAGCAACCACCACGATAGTTTTCGGCTTACTGCTTTGGTACGCCGACGTTAAAGCAAAACAAACCACTAACGAGTATCAAATTACCGTTAAAAAGGTATTAATTATTGGTTTTGCTCAGGTGCTTGCGTTAATTCCTGGCACTTCTCGAAGCGGCATAACTATAACCGCTGGATTGATGGTGGGTTTAACGGCGAAAGCTGCGGCTCGTTTTTCATTTTTATTGTCTATTCCACTCATATTTGCGGCTGGCGGCTATCAAACAATTAAGCTGTCCCAACAAGCAATGCCTGTAGATTGGACGGCAATAGGACTTGGCACCGCTTTGTCTTTTGTCAGCGCCTATGCATGTATCCATTACTTTTTAATATTGGTAGAAAAGATTGGTATGTTGCCGTTTGTAATCTATCGCTTAATTTTAGGGGCGGTATTGATAGCTTTCTTTATCTAAGCCTTATTAATCTGAGCCTTATTTATTTACACCGAGGTTTGCTTAAGGCTTAACGCAATAACGGTGAGATTGGTAGTGTACTCTAGTTACTACCAGTCTCCATAATGTATCTAACTAACTGTCGGCTAAGAACTTTTTAGCATCGGCAATAGCCTCTACTCTGCGTTGATTCAGTTGTTCTCTGATTTCAGCACCTTGAAAACCTGCTTTAACAATATCTTGAATGTTTATACTGTTCGCAACTTTAAACATGTTTCTTAAAAAGTCAGTTTGTTTGTATTCTGCTGTTTCAAAGCCTGTTCTTCCGCGCATGTCTGCGGTGCAACAAACTAAAAACTGCTCAAATCGTTGTGGTTTTCGCCATGCATCCAATTTATTAAACAACTTAACGAGTGTATCGGGTCTTAACTCAAAAGCTCTGTGTGTGTGCGTATGAAACTCGCTAAGTAATAATGCTAAGTCACGAGGTTCATTGGGAACTCTTAGTCGCTGACAAAATGCTTTTATTGGCTTTAAACCCATTTTTTCATGTCCGCGATGATGCGGATAATTTTCAGGATTTGTTAAGCCCTTGCCAAAGTCATGGCATAAACTGGCAAAACGAACAGCAAGGTCGTTTGATAACATTTGTGCTTGTTTCACAACCAGCATAGTGTGAATGCCAGTATCAATTTCAGGATGCCATTTAGGCGGATTAGGGACGCCCCATAAAACGTCTAATTCCGGCATAATAACTTTTAACGCTCCGCACTCTCTAAGGACCTCAAAGAAGACTTGAGGGTTTTGCTCCTTTAATGCAGATTCAGTTTCTTGCCACACTCGTTCAGCAACTAACGCATTTACTTCGCCGGCTTCAACTATTTTTGTCATTAGTGACAGTGTTTCAGGCGCCACTTTAAAGCCTAGGTGATGATATCGTGCGGCAAAACGCGCCACTCTCAATACTCGCAGTGGGTCTTCAATAAAAGCATCAGAAACATGCCTAAGCAGTTTGTTTTTTAAGTCAGATTGTCCGTCAAATGGGTCATAAATCTTACCATGATCATCCATTGCCATGGCATTAATAGTTAAATCACGGCGTAACAGATCTTCTTCAAGAGTAATGTCTGGCGTGAATTCACAAGTAAAGCCTGTGTAGCCTGAACCTTGTTTCCTTTCGGTACGAGCGAGCGCATATTCTTGTTTGTTAGTTGGGTGTAAAAATACAGGAAATGACTGCCCAACTTGCTGGTATCCCAACTCAAGCATTTGCTCAATGGTTGCTCCGGTTACCACATAGTCTTTGTCTTTTACTGGATAATTTAATAATTGATCACGAACCGCACCACCAACCAAATATACTTGCACACTAACCTCTAAAGCTCACTAACGATAAATATAAGTATATTCTTAATTGTTACAAAAGTCCTTGAGGAAAGTAGTTGATTTTTCAGGGTTGAAAGGTATGGTTGGCTGATTATAAAAGTTTGTTAACCCCGAGCCGTTTTGAGCGCCCATCATGTACTTAGAGTATTTCCAGTTAAACGAAGAACCATTTAATATTGCTCCAAATCCAAACCTTATGTACCCGAGCCAACGCCATCAAGAAGCGATTGCTTACTTACAATATGGTCTAAGGGGTAATGGTGGTTTTGTTATGCTGACGGGTGAGGTAGGTACTGGCAAAACAATGGTCTCAAGAGCCGTGTTAGCAGACCTGCCAGATGACCTACATGTGGCTTATGTGCTAAACCCAACCTTAAATAGAATTCAGTTGTTACAAACAGTTTGTGAAGCGTTTCAAATTAAATTAGATGAAACTTCTGACCACAAAAAGTTGTCAGACGCTTTACAATCGTTTTTAGTCACCAGCCATGAAAAAGGTGAAAGCTGTTTACTCGTTGTGGATGAAGCGCAACTGCTAGATTTTGAAGCACTAGAGCAACTAAGATTATTTACGAACATAGAAACAAACGACAAAAAGTTACTGCAGATAATATTAATTGGGCAACCTGAGTTGCAAGAAAAGTTGATGAAAAGAGAGTTACGCCAGTTAGCTCAACGAATTACAGCTCGTTATCATTTGTTGCCACTAACAGAGCAGGAGACGCTTGAATACATTAACCATAGATTGCAGAGTGTTGGGTCAGTTAGACCTCTATTTGATAAAAAGGCGATTAAAGCGGTATTCAAATATTCAAAAGGGACTCCTAGGTTGATTAATCTGTTGGCTGATCGGGCTTTGATGGGAGCCTTTGCGCAAGGAACGGCTTTTGTAGACTCAAAATTGGTTAAGTTTGCTTCAAGCGAAATACTCGGAATTGTTAATGAAACTAAATCTCGCTGGTCGTTCCTGTCATTTTTTAAAGGTAATAAAGCGTGAGTTTTTTATATAAAGCACTAATAAAAGAACAAAGCAGCCAAAAAACAAACAACAAGACTGGTAGTAATGGTGCATCTAATCAGTCGGCTAATCAGAGTCAGACCCAGTTACAAATGTCTGGCAACTCAAACAACGGTTATAGCTATGCAAACACCGTAAATTCAGGCCCTGCATTTGCAGATAATGGTGCTAGCTCACCTAGTTTTTCTTGGTTAGCGTGGCTAGCCATTGCAATATTACTGCTAATCGTTGGTTTGTTAGGTGGTTATATTGTTGGATCAAAGCCAGCAAATTCACAAGCTTTCGTCCAGAACCAGCCTTTAAGTGTTAATCAGCCAACTAATCAAAATCAAACTCAAACTCAAACTCAAACTCAAAACCAAGCTCCAGATTTAGGTGCGTCACCCATTCAAGCACAACCCCAGACAGCCAACCAGTCAGAGCCGCCGAACGTAACTCAATCCGCACCTCAAATAGCAACTCAAGCAAATGGCCAAATGGAATCAGATGCTATTGAGCAGTTGCCTAGTAGTAGGCCAAGTGAATTGTTGACGCAAGCCCCTGATGAGCAATTGAGTGGAACATCTCAGTTGATTACTGAAAAACAACTTGAAACAGACAAAAAGCAGCTCGAAACAGGAAAAGAAGAGGCTATTGATGAGCCAGAGCAACTCGTTATAAATGTTGCAGACATTAATAGTTCGAATGTAAAAGTTGAAGATGTCTCGTCGGATTTACAAGCTCGTTTTGCTGAAGCACTAGCACAAACAGAAGTTGGTACAGCTAAGAAAACAAATAATCAGCAAAGAAGTATTCAAGTGGAAGTGGACTCTAGTTTAGTTGATATTAATGATCTGCCAGACGGCGATAGAGCTTTTATACCTGAGCTTCAATATGAAATGCATATCTATTCGTCCGATGTAAATGAGCGTTGGGTACGAATTAACAATACAACGCTTTATGAAGGCGACCGATTAACTCCTTACTTACGACTCGCTGAAATACGACAAGGAATTGTAATATGGGAAAGTAGGGAAAGGCGGTTTAGTCAGGTAGCTTTAGAGGACTACAAGTAGAGTTTTATTCATTAAAGATTTATGCTGCTAATGAAGAGAATTAACAGCATACTTTTTAAAGGTAATTTTCAGCAAAAATCCCGCGTTTGTTACCGTAATATAAACCTTCTATTTCTTCATTGCGGGCGGTTTCTAAGTTAATGATCTTAGCATTAACATGGTGCCCTACATTTTCGTTGTAGATAACTTTTATAAAGGGTCTTAAGTGGTTTCCTGAGTTATCTAAAACTAAACCCACTTTACCGCTTTTTAATTTTACTAGTGTGCCAGAAGGGTACACGCCAATGTTTTGTATAAACCGTTGCAGCATGTCATTGTCAAACTCGGCGTCTAACTTCATTAACTTCCTGTAGGCCTGCAAAACACCAATCGGTTTGCCATTCACACCAAGTCGCGTCAAATTATCAAACTCATTTACAATACCAAAAATACGAATAGCGTCATTTATATCCGTCAGTTTTTTATTGTCTGGATAACCTGAGCCATCAATCTTTTCATGGTGAAGTTGAATAACCTCTAACGTTTCGCGGGTTAAACTACCCACCGATGAGGCTATTTCAATCCCATTGTTAACATGTTCGGCAACTAAAAAGTCGTCTTCAGCTCTTTGTTTATCGGAAATGTTTTTGTTGTTGGGTTGCTGAATGGAAGCCGACATATTTAGCTTTCCTATGTCGTGCAATAAGGCACCCATTACCCAATTTTGAGCTACATCTGCTGGCCATTTCATTTTTCTTAACATAGCAGCATAATAAGCTGCGCATCTAAGAGCATGACCGAGTTGAAAGTCTTGGTAATGTTTAACTCTTACTAATGCGAGTGCGGGTGCAGAATTACGATATATTGACGCGATAAACTCCATGGCAGCCAAGTGAAGCGCGTTGACGTCAAAGAGGTTCTCGTTTCGGATATGGGCAAAGCTTTCTACTAAATTCGCCGTAAGCTTATCAACAGATTCTTTTGCATTTTCAATTTCTTGACTAAATGGAACGCGACCAAACTGCTCTTGGAAACTAAAGTCATCAGCCTCTAACGACGTTAACTTTTGGCCTAAATCAACAGTGACGCTTACAATGCCCTTAGCAATAAGTTCATTGATCTCCTGCTGAGAAACGCACCCACCCAGAAGACGCTACTCTCATGTGGCCAATTTGCTGCGATATGTCCACAACATATTGACCAGGTAACAGCCGGGTAATAGGTATACGCTGCAGTCCTTCACTCATTGTTTGCTCCAAATAAACAATAAAACAATGTTGTATTTCCTATCATAAAGGGTCAGTTAGTCTAATATTTCCGCCATAATACGATTAATATCAATTCCGTAATCTTCTGGCTTTACGCTTTTGGCAATTTCATCTTCTACGCCTGGTGCACCTAAATCTATGCTTTTGGATGGTATGTATCCTTTATTGGCCAAACTATAAAAAACTTTAACAACAGGGCAAAGTGGATTAACAAAATTAGACTTAACAACAATTCCTAATTTATTACTTTTGGTTTGAACTAAAGTACCTACAGGGTGCACGCCCATACAATTAATAAACTCAGCCACTAAACCAGCGTCAAAACTAGCACCACTTTCTTTTCTTAAAATTTTGAACGCCATGATAGGTGTACGGGCACTTTGATAAACCCTGGACGCAGTAATTGCGTCATATGTGTCGCAGATGCTAATCATTTTGGCGTATTGACTGAGTTGGGACTCATTTTTACCATTTGGGTAGCCTGAACCATCTAGTCGTTCGTGGTGATCAAGAACCACTTCCAAAATAGTGTCTGATAACCCCTCAGTCTCTTTCAAAATGTCATACCCAAGTGTTACGTGAGAACGCATAACCACCATTTCTTCATCTGTAAGACGGCCAGGTTTGTGCAAAACTTCATCGGGTACGTTAATCTTACCTAAATCATGAAGCAACGCGCCTGTTGCTAAGTCGTGTATGATCTTCTCATCTATTTTCATGTGTTTAGCGAAGATGGTCATAATAATTGAAACATTAATTGAGTGTTCCATTAAATAATCGTCTTTTTGACGCATTCGAGTCATACAAGCAAGCGCGTCTTGGTTCCTAAATACCGAATCTATAAAACCGTCAGCAACTTCTTTCATGCCGTCTGAGTCGATTGGACGGCCAGCCTTCATGCTAGCTAATGCTTGGCGTTGAAGTTTCTTAGCTTGGTTATAAAGCTTTTTTGCTTTACCAATTTCATCTTTAAACGAAGATTTTACTCTAGGTTCTTTTACTTCAGCTACTGTCTCAGGTTTTGACTCTTCGACATGCTCACTTTTAGCCATATCCACTAAAACACGGCGGACACCTTTAGATGACAGTGAGTCGATTGCTTTTTGTGTTCTTACAAACCCACCAGATTTTACGGAAAAGTGGCCCGATTGCTCAGTTACTTCAGTGATAAACATGCCTGATTTAAGATCACTAACTAAAAATTCTTTTAACATCGTTGGATTTAGGCTTGATAATTATTGTTACCTTTAATTTAACAGAAAATTACGAATTGAGCCCATTAAATTAAATAAAAAGCTCACTGCAATACAGATTCACATTGTTAGCAATTTACCTGAGCGACTAAAGCGCTTATAATGTCGCACTATTTTTTTATCTAAGGATTTTCTAGCTGTGTCTAAGCCTATCCAAGCCATTAGAGGCATGAACGATATCTTGCCAATTGAAACTGCCCAATGGCAGCAAGTAGAAACTGTGTTAAGACAAACAGTGGCCAGTTATGGTTATTCAGAAATCCGCTTCCCAATTGTAGAATTCACTGATTTGTTTAAGCGTTCTGTTGGCGAAGTAACAGACATCGTTGAAAAAGAAATGTACACCTTTGACGATCGCAACGGTGACTCGTTAAGCCTTCGCCCAGAAGGAACGGCTGTATGTGTAAGAGCGGCAAACCAAGGTGCGCTTCTTTATAATCAACAACAACGTTTATGGTATACAGGCCCAATGTTCCGTCACGAACGTCCTCAAAAAGGACGTTATCGTCAATTCCACCAATTTGGCGTTGAGTCCTATGGCTTTGCGGGTGCAGACATGGATGCCGAAGTTATTATGTTATCTGCAAGATTGTGGAAAGCGTTTGGAATTACCGAGCATCTAAAATTAGAAATAAATTCATTGGGTACCAGTGAAGCGCGTCAAAACTATACAGCTGCATTGGTTGAGTTTTTGAAGCAACATGAAGAGAGTCTAGATGAAGACTCTAAGCGTCGTTTGGGAACAAACCCACTGCGTATTCTTGACAGTAAGAATGCAGATGTCCAAAAAATATTAGAAAACGCCCCTAAGCTTTCAGAGCACCTAGACGAAGAGTCTGCTGAAATGTTTGCGGAGCTTAAGGCTCGATTAGACGCAGCGGGTATTGAATATGTGGTAAACGAACGCCTTGTTCGTGGCTTAGATTATTATAATCGTACGGTTTTTGAGTGGGTTACTGACAGCTTAGGTTCACAAGGTACTGTTTTGGCCGGTGGCCGTTACGATGGTTTAGTGGAGCAACTAGGTGGTAAGTCTACCCCAGCGGTTGGATTTGCTATGGGTATAGAACGCTTAGTACTTTTATTGCAAACATTAGAGATTTTGGTTGAACCAACTTCTAGTGCGGATGTCTACATTGTAGCTCAAGGCTTGCAAGCGGAACTAAAAGCAGTTGAAATTGCCGAGCAATTGCGACATTCTGCCCCTAGTTTACGTGTTGTTAACCATTGTGGTGGTGGCAACTTTAAGAAACAAATGAAGCGAGCTGATAAATTAGGCGCTAAAGTCGCACTTATATTAGGTGAAGACGAAATAAATAATGAGCAAGTAACTGTTAAGAACCTAGTTGTACAAGGTGAACAAAAAACAGTGGCTTGGAGTGACGTAGCCAACCAAGTTGAAGAGTTGGTAGGACAAAATTGATATCTAGGCTATTTGCTAATAGATGCGGTACAAATTAAGAGGTTGTAATGGAAATTTACTCTACAGAAGAACAACAAGAAGAAGCAATTAAGTCATTTTTTAAAGAAAACGGACTTCAAATTTTAGTTGGTGCAGCACTCGGTGTTGCTGGTTTCACAGGTTGGAACTTTTATGTTGATAGCCAAATTGAAGCACAAGAAAGTGCCTCTGTAGAATTTGATCAGTTTTTAAAAGTTGCTGGGGCTGAGTCAGCTCAAGCCGATGTTGTTAACTCAGAGCTTAGCAAGTTTGTTGAAGCTCACGGTGAAACTGGTTATGGCATTTTTGCGAACTTAGTAGCGGCTAAGAAATCAGTGGAAGCAGGTGAGTTAACCGTAGCTGAGACACGCTTACAAGCTGCAGTTAACGCGACAACTGAGACAAGCCTTAAAGGTTTAGTAAATACACGTTTAGCGCGTGTTCAAGTGGCGTTGGAAAAATACGATGCGGCCTTAGAAACTTTGTCTCTAGTAACGGCACCAGCCTATGAGGCACGTGTTGCTGAAATTAAAGGCGATGCATTAGTTGCACAGGGGAAAGAAAGTGAAGCACGTCAAGCATACCAGTTAGCAGCTGATAAAGGTGGTTTGGAAGGCAACACTATTCTTAAAATGAAGCTTCAGGATTTGGCTCTGTCAACTAACGTGGCTAGCTAAAGGGCAGGCATTATGCTGTTTAATAATATGAAATCAAGCGTGATAAAACTCGCTTTTTTAACAACTTTAAGTACATCGATGCTTATGGGTTGTGAAACTACAGAAGAAAATGAAGCAACTCGTATTGCCGAGCTTAAGTCAATCAATATAACTCGTGATGTTGAAGTAGAATGGCGTAAGCAAGCAGGTTCTGGTGTTGAAAACTATTTTTCTAATTTACAGCCTGCGGTTGTTGGTGACGTTATTTTTGCTGCTAGTCGTAAAGGTGAAGTATTAGCTTATAACAAACTAACGGGTAAAATGATTTGGGAAACGGACACACGCTCAAACCCACCTTCATTTTATGACAAGTTAACCTTTGGTGACAGAGAAACAGATAAGTTGAGCGGTGGCATCACTGCTGCTTATAAAAATATCTACATTGGCTCTGAGAATGGTGAAGTCATTGCTTTGTCTCAAGAGTCAGGTGAATTGTTGTGGCGTCAAAAAGTAGATGGCGAAGTTGTTGCCGCTCCAGATGCTGGTGATGGTTGGGTTGCTGTTTCAACAACATCTGGGAACGTTGTAGTATTACACCCTGATTCTGGTGAGATGCGCTGGCAAGCTGAAACAACCGTTCCAGCACTTACTTTGCGTGGAACTTCATCTCCTACTATTGAAAGTGGTGGTGTACTAGTTGGCACTGCAACGGGTAAACTACAAGTAATGCTGTTAGACCAAGGCTTGTTAGCTTGGGATGCACAAATTGCGGTTGTTAAAGGCACTACCGAACTAGAACGTTTGATAGATGTTGATAGTAAACCGATTGTTGTTGGACCAGACGCTTATATGATTGCATATAACGGCAATTTGGCGGCTGTTGATATTCAATCTGGTCGAGTAAAGTGGAAGCGTGAGTACTCTTCGTATCGTAACCTTACATTAGACACTGGCATAATTTACTTAACAGATGCTAAAGGTTTTGTAACTGCGGTTGAAGCAAGTACAGGCGTTGAAAAGTGGACAAATAATGATTTTTATAATCGTCGATTATCTCAACCGGTAGTCTATAAAGACACAATAGTTGTTGGCGACTTTGAAGGTTATTACCACTTTTTAGATAAAAATTCGGGCGTAGAAATATCTCGATATAAATTGGATGATTGGGATTACTCAGCATTCCGTTGGTTTGTAAGCTGGTTTACTAGTGAAGACCGTAGAGCATATGCTTCACCAGTAGCGTCTGAAGAATTACTTTATATCCAGACTCGAGATGGCGAACTGACCGCTTTACGTCTACCGTAATAGTTACATCTTTATAATAGGCTTTGTAGTCCGTAATGGATACGAAGCCTTTTTCGTTTTTATATTTTATTGATTTTTAGTTAAATCAACTTTTTTTGAGGTGAATTCATGCTACCTGTAGTGGCTTTAGTTGGTCGTCCAAACGTTGGAAAGTCAACCTTGTTTAATCGCTTAACAAAAACGCGTGATGCGTTAGTGGCGGACTTTCCTGGACTTACACGTGACCGTCGTTATGGACAAGCCAGTCATGAGGAAAACAACTTTATTGTTGTTGATACAGGAGGTATTGATGGTACAGAAGAAGGAATTGATGTTGAAATGGCTGAACAGTCGCTTTTAGCGATTGATGAGGCGGATATTGTTTTGTTCTTGGTGGATGCAAGAGCGGGATTAACAGCGGCTGACCAAGCTATATCTCAACATCTTAGAAAAAAAGACAAACCGACCTTTGTTGTTGCTAACAAGGTTGATGGCATAGACGGTGACTCTTATAGTGCTGAATTTTATGCACTTGCATTAGGTGAAGTACACCAAATTGCTGCGTCTCAGGGACGTGGAGTTAGCCAATTATTAGACCATGCTTTAATTCCAGTTGTTGAAAAATTAACGGCAGAATATGAAGCGGCAATGGACGAACTAGCGGAAGCTGAGCGTTTGTTGGAAAGCATGGGTGATGAGGATGCAGAAGGCGCAGACGATGCGGAACCTAATGTTAAAAAGTTACAATCACTAGAAGACTTAGCGCTTGATCACGAACATGATGAAAATAGCGATGAAGAGGCTGTGCCTTTCCAAGACTTACCAATAAAGTTTGCTTTAATTGGTCGTCCAAATGTGGGTAAGTCTACGCTTACAAATAGAATGTTGGGTGAAGAGCGCGTTGTTGTTTACGATATGCCAGGTACAACTCGTGATTCGGTTTATATACCAATGACACGTAACGACCAAGATTTCATCATTATCGATACGGCTGGTGTAAGACGCCGTGGACGTATTAAACAGTCCATTGAAAAGTTCTCTGTTGTTAAAACGCTTCAAGCAATAGAAGATGCTAACGTTGTATTATTGTTGTTGGATGCGAGAGAAGGTATCTCAGATCAAGACTTAAGCTTATTAGGTTTTGCTTTAAATGCGGGTCGTTCAATTGTTATAGCAGTAAATAAGTGGGATGGACTTGATCAAGGCGTAAAAGATGATGTTAAACGTGAGTTAGATCGCCGCCTAGGGTTCATTGATTTTGCACGATTACACTTTATATCGGCTCTTCATGGAACAGGTGTTGGTCATTTATACGAATCAATTATAGAAGCTTATCAGTCGGCTACTAAACGTATTTCAACGTCAATGGTAACTCGTATTATGAAAATGGCTCAAGACGATCACCAACCGCCTATGATCCGCGGACGACGCATAAAACTTAAGTACGCTCATGCTGGTGGCTACAATCCACCTAGAATAGTTATTCACGGTAACCAAGTTGATGAACTACCAGATTCATACAAACGTTATCTAATGAACTACTATAGAAAAGCATTAGATGTAATGGGTACACCAATCAAGATTGAATTTAGAGAAGGTGACAACCCATTTGAAGATAAGAAGCAAAAAGCAATGACACTATCGCAACAGCGTAAAGCTGGTGGGTTTATTAAGCGTCATAGCCGACGCACTTAAACATATCAAAATAGTCAGATTACCAACAAGCCGACCCTCAAAAAGTTGGCTTGTTTGTTTTAGAGTGTTATTCTCGGGAGCTTAGAATTTTTAAATCACGCCATGTAGTCGTTTTTATTGCGAGAAGTAGGTAATGAGACATTTAATAGATAGTTTTCCAAAGCAGCATAGATATGCACTTTTAGGTGCATTAGGACTTTTATTCGCACTGCTTTTATTACCTTCTGAGTCCGCAGAGGCCTCAAAAGACGTGATTCGCGTTGCCGCTGATTATGAAGAGTTAGCGGTTGGCCAAGAGTACCCACTACCTTTAAATATCAAGTCAGTCTCTAATTTTACTCAAACCGATACCACCATAAAACAAGTGCGTATTAAAAGCGGTGATTCGTTGGCAACTATTTTTAAACGCCAAGGTGTACCACAAAAAACGATGTTAGAGATTACTCGTTCGGACAAATTGGCGCAAAAGTTTACTCGTTTAATTCCTGGAAAATACTTAACCTTTACGTTTGACGAAAATAAACAGCTTATAGAGCTGCAATACGCAAATGAGGCGGTAGAAACCTTAGTAACAAAACGAACTAACACCGGCAAGTTTGAAACATCTATTGAGCAAAAAGAAACAGTAATAACAGAACGTTATTTTGAAGGGACGATAAACAGTAACTTCTGGAATGCGGGCGTGATGTCAGGCCTAAATGACAAGCTAATCATGAACTTGGCTAATATTTTCCAGTGGGATGTGGATTTCGCCCTTGATATTAGAGAAGGCGATAAATTTTCAGCTTTAGTAGAACAAGTGTTTATTGATGGAGAGTTCTCTGGTTACGGGGAAATTTTAGCTGCTGAGTTTACCAATCAAAATGAAGGTTTTAGTGCGGTTCGTTACTCGGATGGTCGTTATTACACGCCTGGTGGCGACAGCATGCAAAAAACATTCTTGCGCGCTCCCGTTAGTTTTAAGTATATAAGTTCAAGTTTTAGCAAGCGTCGTTATCACCCAGTTCAAAAACGCTACAAAGCTCACCGTGGCGTTGATTATGCAGCTAGTACAGGTACACCTGTTTTTGCGGCCGGTGACGGCAAGGTAATAAAGTCAGGTTACGATCGGTTTAATGGTCATCATGTTTTTGTTGAGCATGGTGGTGGTATCACAACTAAATATATTCACTTCTCTAAACGTAAGGTTCGTAAAGGCGCTAAAGTTAAGCAAGGTCAAGTCATTGGCTTAGTTGGCTCAACGGGTTTAGCTGCAGGACCACATCTTCATTATGAGTTTTTAGTAAATGGTGTTCACCGCAACCCAAGAACCGTATCATTACCCAAAGCAAATCCTATTTCTAAAAATGAGAAAGATAAGTTCTTAACCTTAGCCGCGGTAAGAATGGAAATGCTTGAGCATAATAAAAACCTACTATTGGCAATGCGTTAAAAAGGGTTCTACGTGCCTGATTATTATATCGGTGTAATGACAGGTACAAGCCTTGATGCAATAGATATTGCGCTTGTAGACTTTGAAAATAAGCCTTCGCTTGTTAGTAGTACTAGTAACAGGCTTTCTTCAGAATTAAAAACAAAATTAGCTGAGCTCAGCCAACCTAGTGCTGACATTACTTCGCTTATCCACATAAAATCCTTAGAGCAAGAATACACTCAGGTTTTAGCCCTAGCCATTCAATCTTTTTTAGAGACTGAAGACGTAAAACCATACGCCAAACTAATCAGGGCGATAGGTGTTCATGGCGTGACAATCTGTCACGAGCCTAGCTTAGAAAACCCTTTTACCTGGCAAATTGTTGATGCACACCGCTTGGCTGTGATGACAGGTTTAAATGTGGTGTATGACTTCAGAAGTAAAGATGTTGCTTTAGGCGGTCAAGGTGCGCCATTAGTGCCTATGTTTCACTATGATGTCTTTAAAGAACTTGGTCATGACTTGTCGGTATTGAACCTCGGCGGTATAGGCAATGTATCGACTTGGCCAAACAAGGATGAGGTTATTGGCTTTGATACCGGGCCTGCAAATACGTTATTAGATTATTGGATCAATAGAAATAAAGGCCTTAATTATGATGATAACGGAAGTTGGGCAGCTGAAGGGAAGCGTTCTCAGTCATTATTAAATACTCTTTTAGACGAGCTTTATTTTACTCAACCATTTCCTAAAAGTACGGGCAAAGAGTTATTTAGTGAAGCCTGGTTAAATCAAAAGTTAGCGCTACATGAAAGCTCGCATGGTTCTATTGCTGCAGTGGATGTTCAAAATACGCTCACTCATTTAACTGCCAAATCAGTGCAGCTAGCTATGGAACAATTGGGTTGCTCAAAAACGCTAGCAGTATGTGGGGGAGGCGTGCATAATCAAGCTTTAATGACTTTACTGGCGTTTTACTTGCCAAATACGAACGTTATTAGCACTGCAGAGTTAGGGATATGCCCTGATAATATGGAAGCAATGGCATTTGCGTGGTTGGCGAAGTGTAGACTCGAAAATAAAACGACTACATTGCCGAGCATCACAGGTACACTGCGGCCGACTGTGTTAGGTGCATGGGTGCTACCTTAAATACAGACTTGCACTAACATAATATTTACTAATACAATCCAAACAAAAATAATAATAGGGTCTAAAAGTGTCGTATTCTCTACAAGCCTTCTTTCGTGCTATCGCCTTTCCTGTTTTGTTATTTATAGGCGCAATTTCAGCCGTGGAGATGGGTTTTGCTGATTTAACACCATGGCAAGATCTTATTTTACAAACCCCTCTTTTGTTATTTGCAGCAACGATCATTTTAGCACTTAGGTTTAATCAGACCCGCGTCATATATATTGTTTTATTTTTAGCGCTAGCTTGGGCTAATAGTGGGAAAGTAGAAAATATAGATTACTTTTCATTTCACCCGAGTCTCTTTTTTATCTCACAGCTTGTAGTTTTGATGGCCTTTAGCTTTGATCAAAACAAAGTAGTGTGGGGGCGGCACGGTCTTCTACGAATACTTGTTTTATTTGGTCTGTTGGCAATTAACTATCGCTTTAATCACTCTATTACCGTAAATGAAATCCTGTCTTCACAAGTGGTAGCGCTATCTTCGGCATCAAAACTTTCACCCTATTTTCAGGTAGAACTAATAATTTCAGCACTGTGTTTGTTCACTTTGGCTGTGCGCCAAATAATGAAACCAAGTCAGCTTAATGCCAGCATTTGGGGTTTAGCGTTTGGCGTGATTGTTATTCAATTTGGCGATTTTACCTATTACACCACCATTATTAGCTATTGCTTATTTGGTGTTCTAATTATTCATGCGGTACTTACCGACTCATATCAAATGGCGTTTTCTGATGAACTCACAGGCTTAGCTGCTCGTCGAGCCTTGTTACAATCATCTATATCTTTAGGCAAAAAATACACGGTCGCGATGATGGATGTAGATCATTTTAAAAAGTTTAATGATACCTACGGTCATGATGTTGGAGATCAGGTGCTCAGGCTTGTTGCCAGTAAGATAAACGATGTTAAAGGTGGCGGTAAAGCCTACCGTTATGGTGGTGAAGAGTTTACCGTTATATTTCCGAATAAATCCGTTAGCTACTCCATAGCGTTTTTAGAACAAGTTAGAGAAGACATTGCAAATTACCAAATGGCTATTCGAAATGATGATCGCCCAGATGACAAAAAACAAGGCAAGTCTTCACGCAAAAAATCAGCGGCCAAAACTAAATTTGTAAATGTCACTATCAGTATTGGTGTTGCTGAACGAGAAGGTAACCTGAAAGAGTTTGAGCAAGTTTTAAAACAAGCCGATGAAGCCTTATATAGAGCTAAGCAAGCAGGCCGAAATTGCTTAGCGGAATAAATCTATTGGCTAATAGTTTGTAACAAATATTATTTGTATGTTTTGTGAATGGCGTTATTCTGTGCACATAAGAATAATTAAAATACTGAAGAGCCGCACAACATTATGGAAAGCCAGAACACTTCGCCATCTAAAAATCCAACAGACACTTCCACCAGTGAAATCTCTGAATTAGCGCCAATCAAAACCAGTCAACGTATAACCGTGATGGACCTTCTTAGAGGGTTTGCATTAATTGGCATTCTGTTGATGAATATAGAGTGGTTTAACCGTCCAATATCAGAACTTCTGAGCTTTGACTTTACCGAAACAGGCAGTAACTTCGCCTCTAGCTGGTTAGTAATGGTTTTTGTTCAAGGTAAATTTTATAAGTTGTTTGCATTACTGTTTGGAATGGGCTTTGCAGTAATGCTGCTGCGAGCCGAAGAAGTTGGCCGACCTTTTAAAGCTTGGTTCTCAAGACGAATGCTTGTGCTTTATATCATAGGTTTAGCGCATATGGCGTTCTTCTGGGGCGGAGATATACTTCACGACTACGCCGTTGCCGGTATGATGCTGCTTGGTGTTGTTTTGCTTATGCGAACCAAACGCCTAGCTAAACGAAATCGCCCAGCCGTTTTTGCTAAAATTGGCTTCTTTATGATGATATTCCCGCTTTCGATTTCCATATTAGTTGGCACCATATTTGGAGCTACAAGCGATCAAAATGATCTTAAGGAAATGTGGGTTGAAGAAGTTCAAGTTGCGGAAGTGACAAATAGAATGTTAGAGCTTGCCAAAGCTGACGGGAGCTTTGAATTATCTAAACAGCAATATGAAGAATTGAACAAATTTGACGAAGAGATGGTTGCGGTTGATGAAGGTGAAGTTACTAACTCTGACGCTGTAAACAATATAGAGTCGGATTTAATGTTAGATTCTGAAGTACAAACGCAAGAGTCTGATATTGAAGTTAACGACTCAATCGAATTAACAACGGATGAAAAAGCATTAAATAAATTTGAAGGTAAGCAGAAACAAGCTTATCGATATGAAAGAGAAAAAGAAGCACTTAAAAGCGAAAGTTATTGGGAAGTAACTAAATATCGTTGGGAATACGCGGTTAAAAACCTACCAAACTCATTGTTCTTTGGATTAGGTATTGTACTGCCATTGTTTTTAGTTGGTTACTGGCTAGTTGCTAGTGGACGTATGCGTAATATTGATGAGCATCATGCATTTTTTAAAGTCATGGCTGTAGGTGGTATGTCACTTGGTATTGTTTTAAGTGTTGGCCCTGCAATGATATTAATGCACCCTGCAGGACAAGACTCTATGGTGATTAATTCGGTTGCAAACAGTATGTTTTACATAGGCCAACTTGTATTGTGCGCTGGTTATTTAGGAACTTTTGCATTGTTAAGTCTAAAGCCTAGATTTCAAACTTGGTTTGGTTGGCTATCGCCTTTAGGCAAGATGGCACTGACTAATTACATTATGCATTCGGTAATTTTATCGACTATTTTTTATGGTTATGGCTTTAACCAGTTTGGCGAAATCCCAAGAAGTGAACAAATGTTAATGGTTGTTGCAATTATAGCGGCGCAGGCAATTGTAAGTAGCTTGTGGTTAAAGGTATTTAATTACGGTCCATTAGAGTGGTTATGGCGCTGTGCAACGTACATGAAATTACAGCCGTTGAGAAAGACTGCTTAGCATGACAAACAGCATCGCAAGCAATATGACTAACAATACGAAAGCGCCAAAGGACATTACGTTCTTTGAGCGTTTTGAAAGTGATATTTTAACCGGTAAAAAGACCATTACCATTCGAGACACTGCAGAGTCATATTTTAAGGTTGATAGCGAAGTACAAGCTTCTACCTTTGAAGATAATAGATGGTTCTGTGCACTGAGAATTTTGTCTGTCACGCCAATAAACATGGCTGATTTATCTGATGCTCATGCAGCGCAAGAAAACATGACATTGTTAGAGTTGAAGGCTGTGATTGGAGATATTTACCCCGGCACCACAGACTTATTTGTCATTGAGTTTTCTAAGCTCAATTAATTCGAATTTTCAATTGTTTAGAAAACTCACACAATTAGAAAACTCGCACAATTAGTAAAGTAAGCCAAAGTATTGGATTCGTGAAATCTCAAACTTTGGCTTTTTTATTTATGGAACAGTTTAACCCTTAAACCCTTAAACCCTTAAACCCTTAAACCCTTAAACCCTTTAACCTTTAACCTTTAACCTTTAACCTTTAACCTTTAACCTCTAGCCTCTAGCCTTTAAACGGTGCGTTTTTCATTAAATACATTTCGTGCCCAGTTGCAGTGGTAGCCAACCCTTTCATGTTGTTATAAATGCTGTCTAAAGTTCGGGTTAAATCCAATTCATTTTTTGCTGCTAATATTGGTCCCACAGACTCAGGGTATACATGTTGGCCAGTTAAAACCGCCATCCAGTTGTCCTGCTTAAACAGTTCTTTGTCATGAACTGACAAGTGACCATGCTCCTTGTAAAGCTCTATACGTGATTTTAAGCTATCAGGTATGTCCATGTTCTTACAGTATCGCCAATACTCGCTGTCGTCGCGCTCAGTAGCCTTATAGTGAAGGATTATAAAGTCTTTGATGGCTTCGTATTCTTTTGCGGTAGAGTTGTTGTATTCTTGTTGCAACAGCGGACTCATAGACAAATCAGGGAATAACCTTACTAAGCGCATTATGCCTGATTGGATTAGGTGTAAACTGGTGGACTCCAATGGCTCTAAAAACCCAGCGGATAAGCCAATGGCAACACAGTTTTTATGCCAAAACTTTGCCCGTTTACCAGTTTTAAATTTAATATGATTTGGCTCAGTTAATGTTGGCCCTTCAACGGTATCTAATAAAAGTTTTTCAGCTTCATCTTGCTGCATAAATTCACTAGCATAAACATTGCCGTTACCCATTCTGGTTTGTAATGGAATTCGCCATTGCCAACCCGCATGATGAGCTATCGATCGGGTGTAAGGTTTAAGCTGAGACATGTGAGCGGTCTGAACGGCAACCGCTCTGTCGTTTAATAAATGTTCATGCCAAGACTCAAACTCTACGTTAAGTGTTTTGCCCAAGAGCAAAGCTTGTTGTCCTGAACAATCTACAAAAAAGTCAGCGTTTACTAGCTCGCCACTTTCTAAACGAACAGAGGAAATAGAACTGTCTATATCGCTTGTCACTACATCCACAATTTTACCTTCCTTGCGAACTACTCCATTTTTTTCAGAATACTGGCGAAGAAATTGTGCGTATTTACCAGCATCAAAATGGTAAGCATAATCAAACTTTGATGCGAGAGACTGTGGGTCTGTACTTGGCTTTTGGAATTTATTGTTACTTGCTAGGTGCCAGGCAATAGAAAACTCTTGAAGGTCTCGTTTGTAACCTTCTGCGCGCGCTTTGAGCCAAAAATAAGGAAAAGACATATAGTCAAAGTCGACAGCAAAAGAGCCAAAAGGGTGCATGTATTTATGATTTAGCTTAGTCCAGTTTTCAAACTCAATGGCCAGTTTTATACTGCCGTTGCAAGAGGATAAAAACTCAGTTTCATCAATTCCAAGAATTCGATTAAAGTTCTGTATTGGAGGAATCGTGGCTTCGCCAACGCCAATGGTACCGATTTGCTCTGATTCAATTAGCGTGATTTGAATACTGCTACCAAGTTGCTTAGACAGCATAGACGCGGTCATCCATCCTGCACTGCCACCGCCAACAATGGCAACTGATTGTATATTTTTAGCGTTGTTATTTTTGATATCTGACATAACTTCAACGTTTCTTATTATTTGTAATTAGAATAAACAGGTTTTAACGTTTCCTCCAGATAAAAAAACTGCCGCATAAGCGACAGTTTTCATTCATGGAAAAATCAATATTGGGTTAGAACTTAGCGTTCAGACCAACATAGAATTGGCGACCAAAGTACTGAAGCGTACCGGTAGCTGCCTGATTACCAAAGTAAGAACGATTAGGCTCATCTGTAAGGTTATTTACAGAGAATACACCTTGTAGCTCTTCTGTGAATTGATAAGACGCTTGGAAGTCAACAACTAGCTCTTCTGCGAAGTAAGCTTTTTGCTCATCACCAATGGCAATCTGGTTACCAACATACTCTTCACGGTAACGTGCGTTTACACGAGTCGAGAACGTATCGTCGTAATCATAGAATACCGTTGCAGACCAAACACGTGGTGAAAGGAATGGGTAAGGTGTTGTTTGATCACCAAGACCAGATACTGCTTCAAATTCAGACGTTACTTCACTGTCCGTGTAAGAGAAGCTAGCTGCTACGCCTAAACCTTGCCACATATCCGGTAGGAAACTGAACGTTTGCGTGTATGCAACTTCAGCACCGCGGAAATAACCGCCTTTACCGTTATTTAGCAATACAGAGTAGTCACCTGAAACAACTGGAACGCCATTATTATCTACCGTTGGGGCAGTAATACCGTCGGCTTCAAAGTTGTAGTCTTGAATAGTTACTTTCTCAGGGAAGTTCTCAATGTCTTTGTAATAAAGAGCAAAGATAATTGCGCCGTCTGTTTCAACAAAGTAATGCTCTAAAGAAAGATCAAACTGAGTTGCATAGAAAGGACGAACTTCTGGAGAAGTATCACGGTTTAAATCCGCTTCTTTTACAGAAGGGTCAAACTCGTCTGTATTATAAGACCATGCACCACTTACCGCCATGTCACCCATATTAGGACGAGACATAACTTTTGCAGCAGCAAAACGAAGTTGATCTTGATCTGTTAACTGGAAGTTTAAGTTAATAGATGGCAAAACGTCAGTATAATCAATACCTAGAGTAGTATGTTTATAAACCGTTTTAGTTACACCAAAGTCATCTGTAATTGGGTCACCATCATTTTTAATGACCGGATCTTCAACACCGATTGCACTTTGGTCAGTGTGAATAACACGCACACCAATATTACCAGTCATTGGCAAACCAAATACTTCTGTATCTAGATTAGCTTGGAAGTAGGCTGCAAGTGTTTCTTCTTTGATTTCACTTTCTTGCCAAATCGTCCAGTCATAACGCCAGTCTTTACGTGCTTGCGTGTCTTCATCACCTAACCAAACACCTTCAATATAGCTGTTATCTACAGAAATAAATGCAGGGAAGTTTGCAAAGTCACCTTGCAATTGAACAACTTCGTAATCACCATCTTGAAGTTGGTAAGGACGGAATGTTTCACTTTCAATTGGCTCACCATTTTCATCATAACCTAAGATATAGTTACCATTACGAAGGTTTACACCGTATCCAGCGATATCTGCATAGTTATAAGCTTGACGAGCACTCTTATACTTACGGTCTGCCCAACGAACACCCGCTTCAATTGAAGAAATGTGATCGCTATCTAGCGTGTATTTAAAGTCTACACTTGCAGAGTTTGATTCGTTGTTTTCTAAATGTGGGTACTTTTCTAATGAACCAACCATCATGCGGTTAGGATCAGTTAGCGCATTTGTCACATCTGGGTTAAACGACAAGCTTGGCAGGTTTAATCCGTTAGTTTCAAAGTTAACAACAATGTCATCGGTTACAACAGGGTTCATTGCAGATGCGTCTTCAAATATAGCTAAACGCATTACTTCGTCACGGTAATCAGATTCACCCTCAGAGTGAGAGATATCAAAATCAACCACTAGGTTATCATTAACAACCCATTCAGCGTTTACACCAAACGACATAACTTCACTTTCTGTCGTGTTGTCATCTGCTTGAGTTTGCAATGTTAGAGTATTGCTAAAACGAGGGTAAGGAGGGTTATCGTTTACATCGCCACGGTCACGATAATAAGAACCGCCAACTAAGTATTCGCCGTTATCACCCGCTAAGATTGGGTTTTCGAAATCGATTGATGAACCATCTAAAATAGAACCGATACCATTTATACGGTAACCACGGTCAATACCTTCTGAGTCAAACTTAGAGTAAAAACCGTCTGCTTTGATAGTAAGAGAGTCATTTGGTCTAAATGAAATAGAGCCCATTAAACCTTGACGAAGTTCTTCACCACCACGAGCCATTAGCTCGAAACCTTGTGGAACAACATAATTACCAGACTCTGTACCGTCTTGAACGCCGTTTTCATCGTAAGTTGGTAGCGTTAAACCACCATCTTGCGCGCCGTCAAAAGGTAATACGCCTAAACGAGGTTGATAATTAACAAACTGGGTAGAAATACGAGGTTGTTGCAAACGAGCGTAACCTAGAGATACGCCAACCGTATCGTCCATGAACTTACCTTGGTAAGCCACACTAAAACGGTTGCCTAGCGGATCTGCATCTGGATGCTCATCTGCTGAGTCGTTGTAACTCATTTTAGTTTGTATTGCGAACGTGTGTTGTTCTTCGTTATCTAGAGCGTCAGCTGTCTGCAATTCAATAGAACCTGCAACACCGCCTTCTACTAGAGAGGCTTTTTGAGATTTGTATACTTGAACTTGATTAATTAATTCTGATGGGTATTGATCAAACTGAACAGAACGTCCACCTTGGTCTGTAACTACTTCACGGCCGTTTAGGGTTGCAAATACAAAACCGCCTGACATACCACGAATGTTTAATTCACTAGACTGACCGCCTGAACGAACAGCAGTAACACCTGGTAGTCGAGAAATTGCATCGGCGATAGACACGTCTGGAAGTGCGCCCATATCATCGGCTGATACGGCTTCTACAACGGTATCTGAATAACGTTTTGTATTTAGAGATTTAATAAGGCTGCGTCGGAAACCGCGAACTTCGATTACTTCAACATTTGATTCTTTTTCTGCTTCTGCTTTAGCTTTTGCCTCAGCAATTGCCTTTTTTTCTTTGTCGGTTTCTTCTACCGCAAAAGATGGCATCGAAGCGATAGTGACGCCGCCCAGCATTAAAGCTAGCGTAAGCGCACTTGGCTTGAACTTTTTCATGTGTGTTCCTCAAAACAAGTTGTTGTTATGTTTTTGAAGAGTGTGATTTCGCTTATCGGACTAAACAATTCACTTTAATAGCGTTTATATACACTTATATAACGTTTATTTTTTTTGGCAACGTATGCAAAGATAAAGAGTTGTTAATAAATATACAAGCGCCCATTGGTACGCATACGTATTCATGCGGGGTGCATATATAACAGTATATACAAAGGCTCGGGGGTTGTTTAAATTTGGCAGGTTGAGTGTATTGCAATCAACGTTTTTCGGACCGGTAATTAAAAGGTTGTGACCAGGCAACACCAATCACAACATTATAATAAATATTAACAGGGTTAATCAATTACCTACACCTCGCTATTAAGCCGTGAGCGGGTGGACAACATACTTTAAATAGCACCTAAAAACTAAAACACTAGTTAATTGGAGTTATTTCCTATGAATTTTAAGTTAAAGCCTTTGTCGCTTGCTGCATTAGCGACAGCTACAGTCTTAAGTGGTTGTGGTACAGAGGAAGAGACGATACAAAAGACTACCGTCTTTGATGCAGAATCAAATACAGGTCTTTGGTGTAAATCACCAGATATCGTTCAAACCGTAGATGCGGATTTTCATCCGCTAACAGACGCTGAAGTGGCTGCACTTGAGACTGTTGCGTTATCTATTACCGATCCTGACAATGCATTCAGTGACGCTGAAAAAGAAACTTTTAAATCTTCGTTTAATGCCTATGAGTTTGATTACGGTACTTATGACCTATACCAAACACTGGGTTTGACGAAAGAAGAAGAAGCTCGTCGTGTAATTGCCAAAGAAGAAGCTCGTCAGTTTAAGATTGATCAAAAACAAGATATTATTTTCGGTGACGATTTTGATACTTGGTTTGACGCTTGGTTTGAAACTGTCCCATATACAGATTACCTAGGTAATTCTCAGCGCCTACCAAAAGCGGCACTAGGTTTGGAGTTAGCACTATCTGCCTCTAATAACGGCGAAGAAGCGTGTTACACACCGCCTACAGATTGCCCTAATTATCAAATGGTTGATGAGTCTGGTAAATACAACTGTATTATCCCTGAAGAAAATCCAATTGAAGATGTGCCAGCACTTCCGCAAGATGTAATTACAGCTGCCGCTACTGGTGAAAAAGCCGTAGTTTTCTTCCGTAAAAACGGTGAGCAAGTTGGTTCTAACTATGAAAACATTACTATTCATAGCTGGAATGATACAAACTGTACCGCCTACAATGAAGAAACGTCTACAACAGCTTGGGGCTCAGGTTTAGCCGCTACTGATATCGACGATAACTACGGTATGTACTGGATTCTTGACCTTCAAGAAGGTCACGACTCATGCGGTAATATGATCGTTTATAATAAGAGTACTGGCGACAAGTTTATTACTCAAAATGACGGCATGGTTCCACTTGGTAAAACAGGTGATGTTGTATTCCATAACTTAGATAAAATCTCATTTTATCAAGAAGGTTTCCCAGCTAACTTACTAGATGGTGCTTACCTTGCAAACCAACACCCATTCTTTGGTGCAGCTGCTGGCGGAAAGTCATGTGGTTGGGGTACATCATTAGATGAAGCGGGTGAAGCATGTTTAGGTCAAGTTATTGAAAACTGTCCTGAAGGTACTTATGCAGTTGGTGTAGGCCAAGTTGATATTGCTTCTAAATGTGTAGCAGAATTTGATCCTGAAGAAACGACGTTTTTATTACGTGGTGGATTTAACGGTTGGGGTAATCCAACTGAGGGAACTGAATTTGAAAAAGTAGCAGCAGGTGAATATCGTAAAATCTTTACTTACGGTGACCACCCTGAAGACGCGGTTTTAGAGTTCCCTGCGGACGCATCTGTTGAAGTAATGACAGAAGCTGGTGCAACACTTACATTTGTGCAACCTGTTGATGAAGAGGGTGAAAATGTTGATGTCGTTTTAGATTTAGATAACATTCCAGCGGACACGATACTGACATTAGCTGATGGCACTGCTATTACTTTAGCTGCAGATAACAATATGTTGATGTTACCTGAAGGTGCAGAAACGCCAGAAGTTGCTGAGTTAATGTTTGCTATCCCAGCAAGCTCTAAATTAACGCTAGCATCTGGTGCTAACCACGCTGATTTCGCATGTACAGAAGACTGTGTAACTGCATATAGCTTTAAAATTGCTGATGCGGATTGGTCTGAACCAGCTTCTTACGGTGGTGTATCTGGTGGTGATGCGCTAGAAGTAGGTGGAAACCCTAAACCTCTAACTGCAGGTGAAGGCGTTGGTCAAGATATTGGTATCAAAATGCAAGATACGAGTCTTTACCAATTCAAACTTATGGGAGCATCTGCTAACGAGATGACTCTAGAAGTTGACCAAGTTCCAGTTAATGCATTCCCTAATCTGCTATTAGGTGACTCAACTATCGCAATGTCGTATAAAGGTGATGGAGTGTATCAAGCTCTTAAACAAGAGCTTGAAGCTGGCACTTACACAGTTGCATTTGTTGATGAAGGGAATGACTTTGCATTGGGTGCAGATACAGTTAATACAGCCAACGTTAATGACGAAGTAATGTTAAAAGCGGACGGCGGTGTTGTGACTGTGACTATTGCAGAAACTGAAAAGTATGACTTCTTACTAGACCTGTCAGATACGGCAGAGCCTTCGTTTAAAGTTCAACCGTCTAAGCCTTTAGGCGCAAACGTTGCATTTATTCGTGGTTCAATAAATGGTTGGGGTGCACCAGCATCTGATGAAATCATTTATAATGAAGACTCAGTTTCGTACTCTGTGATTTATGGTTTAGAAGCTTCTACAGACGCACATGCATTTAAATTTGCTTCTGAAGATTGGTCATCAGTAGACATTGGTTATGGTGCAGTTACAATTTCAGATGATGCTGACGCGATTGCGATCACAGAAGCTGGCGGTAACATGCAGATTGTTGCCGATGAATCGACATCTTACAAGTTTGAGTTAACTTACGATGCTAATGACTTTGAATTAAAGCCAGTATTAAAAGTTTCTAAACTTCCTATCTTTGTTTCGTGGTGGTATGAACGGTTGGGGTGAAGTTGATAAGATGTCTTTCAACGCAACGGATCCAGCAGAAAAAGAAGCGGGCCATGAGTACACAGCAACGTTAAGTCTTGGTGCTGATAATGTATTCTTTAAAGTAGCGACAGGTGATTGGGCTACCATTAACCTTGGGTCTGCAACTGACGGTGTTGAAGCGCTAGCAGTTGATACACCAGTGGTTCTAGGTGGCGCGAATGACAACAACTTGTCATTTGACCCAGCAGCAGCCGGTGACTTTAAATTTATCTTTAACGATAAAACGAAAACGTTGACAATATCTAACGACTAATTTGTTAGTAAACGTCAATTTTAAAACCCAGCTTCGGCTGGGTTTTTTATTGCTCGAGTTTTATATTCGTTCGTTATACAGCTGTTTCTTTTGGATGGCGAAAACCTAAGCAGTAGGCAATAAAAAGCCCATGGGTTTATTCATGGGCTTACATTTGTATCGAGAGTGTCATTTAGCTTAAGCAATACCTAAAATATCGTACTTAAAACACCTTTCTTAAAATAAGGTGTAAATGAAGCTTGCTAATGCACTTTGCTGAGTAGCAACAACAAGGCCACCTAGTAGACTTAAAATAACAATAATCGGTAATAACCAAATCTTTTTACGGACGCGTAAAAACGCCCATAGGTCTGACATAAATTCCAACATTAAAAAGGATACTCCAGGTTCTTTTTATCTGATTTTGCCTCAACCTTTACGTAATTAGAAGGGGCGTTTTGACTTGATTTTTGGCTGATTTTAGTTTGGTATTGAAGCTTGCCAAAAAGCTTTAAAATAAAGCCAATAGGTGCAATTAAAAGATAAAAGCATAGTCCTAAAATAATACGAGTATTAAACCAACCAATAGCCCCTGCAATAGTCATCCAAATTCGATGCGGTAGCCATAACCACGCCGGCTTCAACAAATATAAGCTCATTAATACTAAGCTGATAACCAAAGGCCAAACCTGCCATGCATAATTAAATAGCCAAGGTAATATCACTGAAAAAAACAGCGGAAACGCCCAGCTTATGGTTAACGCAAACTCTTTCAGTTCGGGTACTGCAGGCTTGCTTTTGTGTTGCATTAAATTCGATTTATTAATTTTCATAATTTAGTTGTGACTTCTTGTGTGAGTCCCTTTAAGTTCTATTCAGGCTTAGTCTCTGTCAAATTTGGTCTGTTTTGCCAAAGTAATGGCAAACTCTGGCTGATCAGTTTTTTTAAGCACTACATTATTCATGACTAAGTAATCCATTTCCGTTGCCAAAAAGCAGCGAATAGCATCAGCAGGGGAACAAACTGGTGGCTCACCGCGAACGTTAAAGCTTGTATTCACAACGACTGCACAGTCTGTTTTTTCTTTAAAAGCAGAAATGAGAGCATGAAATTCAGGGTTAGAGTCAGCGTGTACCGTTTGAATTCGTGCTGAATAATCAACATGTGTAATGGCGGGCAAAGTAGAACGTTGTTGTAATAGCTTATCAATACCAAATAAGGACTCGTCGGTTTGCAGTCGAAGCGCCTTTTTAACATTCGCCACTAACAACATGTATGGGCTTGCGCATTCGTGCTCAAAGTATTCACTCACGTCTTCTGCTAATACTGCTGGAGCAAAAGGTCTGAAGGATTCACGGTATTTGATTTTTAAGTTCATGGTGCTTTGCATTTTGGTATTGCGTGGATCGCCAATAATGCTTCGATTACCAAGCGCCCTAGGTCCAAACTCCATGCGGCCCTGAAACCAACCCACTACATTGCCTTGTTCTAATAGGTTGGCTGCAAAAGAATACAAATCCTCTTGGACATGAGCGGTTAAACCTTTGTCTTTGACCGCACTAAGCACATCTTCATTGCTATATGCCGGGCCTAAATAGCTCCCTTGTTGACTGTCTTGGTTTTTGTTGACGCTTCTTTTGCCGTCAAAGTAATGATGATAAGCCACTAAAGCTGCGCCGAGTGCGCCACCTGCATCACCTGCAGCAGGTTGAATCCAAATGTTTTTATATGGACCTTCACGTAATAAGCGACCGTTTGATACACAGTTTAAAGCTACACCGCCCGCTAGACAGAGGTTGTCACTTGGTGCCAAGGTATATAAATGCTTTACTATTTTTAGAACAATCTCTTCCGTTACCACTTGGATAGAGCGCGCTAGGTCCATTTGTTTTTGTGTTACTTCTGCATCATCAGGTTGGCGCGGCCCGCCAAATAAGTCAGCAAACTTACTATTTGTCATGGTGCTGCCAACGGCAAAATCAAAATAACTCATATCTAAATGAAAGCTGCCGTCATCGTGCAGGGTTACAAGCTTCTCTAAAATGATATCAACGTATTTAGGTTCGCCGTATGGCGCTAAACCCATTAGTTTATATTCACCAGAATTAACTTTAAACCCGCAGTAATAAGTAAACGCGGAATAGAGTAGGCCAAGGGAATGTGGGAATTGAATTTCCCATAAAGGCGTTAATTGATTTCCATTTCCTTTCCAAGCAGTGGACGTTGCCCATTCTCCAACACCATCAAGGCAAAGCACAGCGGCATCCTCATATGGCGATGGGAAGTAGGCCGAGCCAGCATGCGATAAATGGTGTTCTGAAAAAAGAAGTTTAGGTATTGGGTTTTTTTTGTCGAGTTCAGCTAATTGTCTAAATTCACGTCTTAAAACGGTCTTCAGGTACAGTTTTTCTTTTAGCCAAACAGGCATAGCTCTAATGAAAGATCTGATGCCGCGAGGCGCATTTGCAAGATAAGTTTCTAGTAAACGCTCAAACTTAAGTAATGGCTTGTCATAAAAGATAATAGCGTCGATATCGGCTAATTTTACATTGCCTTCAGCCAGACAGTAATTAATGGCTTGTGCTGGAAAACTAGGGTCATGCTTAAGTCTAGTAAAGCGCTCTTCTTGAGCCGCAGCTACAATTTTACCATCTACAATCAGTGCCGCTGCGCTGTCGTGGTAATACGCAGAAATTCCTAAAATACGTGTACTCATTAAACCCCAAAATTCCTTTATAAGTCATCTTATTAAATCGTGACATTTTTAAGCAGTATATAGCATTTTACGCTTGCGGGAATAGTGTCAATTGGATAACGTTACAGGTTAATTCTGGTATTTTTCTCACCTTAACAAACGAGTGTTTTTAGTGAATTCAAACAAGGCCGTTAAAGCAGCAAAACCTCTCTTTTATTTTATTGCGATTCTTATTCCTATTGTAGTGTTTATTGCTGCGGAAATGGTATTAAGAGTATTGAACTATGGTGTTCAAGAACCCTTGTTTATTTCAGCTCCGAAGAGCGTCAATAGCAGTTTGTTAGAGGCGTCAGGTGAAACAAGTGAATATCTGCAGCCAAACCCAAACCTTATTCATCGATATTTCTCTTCACCAGAAACTCGCCCCTAATGTCAGCCCAGATACGGTTTACTTTAGGAAAAAGAAAAGCAATGACACATTTCGAATTGTTATCCAAGGAGGCTCAACAGCCGCTGGGTTTCCTTTTGGTCGATTTGGCTCGTTGCATGGCATGTTGCAACAACGTTTAAAAACAGCTTATCCAGACAAGAATATTGAAATTATAAATACCGCGATGGCGGCGGTTAACACGTTTACCTTAGTAGACATTCAAGACGAAATAATAGAGCTAGAGCCTGATCTAGTTCTCATTTACTCAGGTCACAATGAATATTTAGGTGTGTTAGGCGCGGGTTCTGTTATGGGATCGCAAAGTAGTTACGGCGCAACACTGATATATTTAAAACTAAAGTCGCTGCGTTTATTTAAGTTACTAGAGTCCACCTACGCTCAGCTGGTGCTTGAGGGAGACAAAAACAATTCAGGCGATATTAAATCAAACTCATTAACATCAGAAAAAGAGACAAGCACGGAGTCACGTTCTGTGATGGCACAGGCGGCTAAGGGCCAACTGATTGAACTAAATGGCGATGTTTATAATCAAGGGCTGGAGCAGTTTAGCGGTAACCTTGATATGTTGCTGAGCAATTATCAACAAGCTGATATTCCGGTTTTGATTGGTAATTTAGTTAGTATTGAACGAGGTTTAAAGCCGTTTGCTGCCAGTGACTCCAATCTTTATTCGAATGCACAAAGTGATTTTGATAGTGAAAATTATGACGCCGCAAAACAAGGTTATGTGAACGCAAAGGACGACGACCAATTACGTTTTAGAGCGCCAAGTGCATTTAACTCAATGATTGAAAACAAAGCCAAGCAATACGGTGCAACGCTAGTGGATGTTTACGGCCGTTTTGAGCAGTCGAGTAACAATAAAATACTAGATCACACATTGTTGTTAGAACACGTCCACCCCACTAAGCTTGGTTACTTTTTATTAGCGGATGCCTTTTACCAGAATATAACGGAAACTCTAGGCAAGCCTGAAAATGAGCTTTCCGAGGCTGATGCGCTTTTTTGGTCGCCTATCAGTGAGCTAAATGAAAAATATGCGGAATTAAAAATTGCCAGTTTAACCAATGGTTATCCATTTACCGATACACCCAAAACAATGCCTAAATTTGTGCCGGAATCTGCATTGGAGCAGATTTTGTTAAAGCGCCTAAAAGGTGACAATTGGTTATTACTGCAACAGTCTCTTTTAAGATTATATATGCAGCAAAACAACTTAGCGGAGGCTGCAAAAGTAGCCGGTATTATTGCTGATGCCGTAACTGTTTCAGCAGAGAGTCATAACACGGCGGCCAAGTTATTTAGACAATCAAATCAATTGGGTTTAGCTAGGTATCATCAAAACCAGGCACTTAGACTAGAGCCAGATTTTGAGAAGTATAAAATGAACTTAGCGTTTGATTTATTTTTGGCAAACGAGTTTGATGCGAGTTTGTTGATATTAAATGACGTGAAAAAAACAACAAAAGACATGGCGCGGGTGACCTTCTTTTTGCAAAAAGTAGAGTCAGCAAAGTCCGCCTATAAAAAATTACAGCAGTCATCGGAGTAAAAATGGCATCATCGTCGTCGAAAGTTTGGTTATTTAGAACGATTACCGTTTTGCTGCCATTTGTTATTTTATTACTGTTAGAGGTAGTGTTACGTGGTGTAGGTTTTGGCCAAAGTGTGCCTCTATTTATAAATAATCCGCAAGCGCCAAGTTACTTATTACCTAAACCTGACGTTGTTTCGCGATATTTTTCTGAGCCTTCAGCTGGTCCTGACGTGACCATTGAAACTAACTTCTTTTTAGCTGAAAAACCAAAAGATGGATTAAGGATTTTGTACAAGGCGGTTCGACGGCAGCTGGTTTCCCTTATGGCTTTGGCGCGTCAATTGCTGGCATGTTGGATTATCGGTTAAAACAATCTTACCCAAATAGAGAAGTGGAAGTTATTAACACCGCTTTATCTGCAGTAAATAGTTATACACTGCTGGACTTTGCTGATGAGATTATTGAGCAAAAACCAGACGCAGTGCTTATATACGCGGGACACAATGAGTTTTTAGGCATCATGGGCGTAGGCTCTACTTATTCGGCGTACAGTTCAAGAAGTGCGAATTTGATGTTTCTTAAACTTAAAAACCTTCGATTATTTCAATTAATGCAAAGTGCTTATGACGGCTTAACGAGTGCCAACAACGACATAAAAAACAGTGCCGATAGACAATCACGAACGGTAATGGCGAAAGTGGCAAAACATCGCAATATCGATATTAACAACCCGTTGTTTAGTGCTGGTATTGAACAGTTTAATGGCAACATGACATTGTTATTAGATAAATATAAGCGAGCGGGAATACCTGTGTTTTTGAGTACTATCGCCAGTAATTTAGCAGACCAACCACCATTTGAGTCAACGGATATTGAGGACGAGTTTTTACCAATGTTGCGCAAGCCGCCTGAACAGTGGTCGGCTATTGAGCAAAGTATTATTGAAAAACAAGCGAGTAAATACAGCAGCGCTCAAGTATATTTTTTACTTGGAAAAGCGCAACTAAGCCAAAGACAGTTTAATAAAGCAAAATTGAATTTTGAGTTGGCTCGCCAGCATGACTTACTGAGATTTAGAGCACCGCTTGAAATGAATCAAATAATCAGGCAATTAGCGGCGGATGAAAATGTCACCTTAGTAGATGCAGAGCATAATTTAACTAAGGTAGCGGAGCACGGCATTATTGGTAGAAGCCTAATGCTAGAACATTTGCACCCAACCATTAAAGGGTATTTTGAGATTTCTAATACGTTTTATGAAACGTTAGTTGCTTCACCTCAGCTACCAAAGGTAGTTAATAAAGTAGGGCGTTTTGCAGCGCAAAGTGAGTTGCCAATTTTTGATGCGGAAATATATAAAGGTCATGCAGCCATTGCGGGTTTAATGGCGGATTATCCATTTACTTCAGAGCCTACTTCTAAACGATTACCTCCAGTAACAAATGCAGCAGAAACGAATGGGCTTAAAGATGGTTCAAAATAAAATAAGTTGGCTTGATGTGGCACAAGCAGAACTTGAGCGAGCGAATAAAAACAAGCAACCTAAACAATTGGCAAAGGCTGCCAAATTGATGTCAGACGCTATGCCTTATAATGCGGAGTTTGCTTTTCAAGCCGGCAGCGCTTTGATTTTTAGTAAACAATCGGCGCAGGCCATTCGCTATTTGAGTCGTTCATTAAAACATAAGCCAAACTATATTAATGCGATGTTGGCCATGGCACATGCGAATGCAGAACTTAAGAATCTGAAGCAAGCTAAGCATTGGCTTTTGGAAGTTAAAAAGATTAATCCTAAAAATAAAGTAGTGGCTGATAACCTCAACGAGCTGGAAAAGGCACTCAACGCAAATAAATAATTTACATACGTATTCAACAGATAGTTGACCTCGTTCTTTTATAGTAGGGCAATAAAAATAGATACGCCTACTAAATAATAATAAAGAATAAATTCAACAGGAATACAAAATGTCAAATAAGTCATGGCTCAATCGCACTATGCTGCTTTCGGCAGTGTCAGTTGCGTTAACCGCTTGCGGTGGTGGAGGCAGCAGCGACGATGTCTCTCCATTACAGTGTACGGCACCTAAAGTATTAAACGACGCAAAAAATGCCTGTATTACTCCAACCGTTGAGCCTGAAAACTCAGCCCCAGTATTTACTTCTCTAGCGTCACTAAGTGTTGAACAAGGCATAGTGAATAGCACGGTTGTTTATACTGCCACTGCTAATGACGTTGACGGTGATACCATTACTTATGCGCTTGCTGATCCTAAAGCTGCTTTCACCATTGACGCCAATACAGGTGCAATCAGCGTTACTGACACATCTAAATTGTTGGCAAGTGATTCCGCTAATTATCAAATGACGATAACGGCGACAGATGACGGCTCTCCGAGCAAGTCTGTGTCATTAACAGTAGCGGTTACTGTGACTGAAGCAGTAGTAAACGTTCCTGCTCCATCTTTAAAACCAACAGACTCACAGGGTGCTATTTACTATTACCGTGATGATGGTGACTACACTGGGTTTGCTCTGCACGCTTGGAATGATGAGACTTGCGATGGGTACGCTCAATTTGAATCGCCGGGCTCTACTGGCGCTACAGGCACTGAATGGACTGCTGGATTAGCGCCAACGGATACAGATGAAAACTATGGTGCGGTGTGGTTATTTGATACAAAGGCCGGCGCAACCTGCGCCAACTTCATTATTCATAATGGCGATAATAAAGATCCTGACACGGATCAAAAGCTAGCTTTAGAAGATGATAGGTGGTCATTTGTTGTGTCTGGTGTAGGTGTATTTACCGCGCCTGAAGATGTGTCTTTGGAAGCTCCTTTTCAAATTCAAAACGCGTCAGCTCATTGGGTCAATGAAAATACCATTGTTTGGAATGGCACCAGCGACAATGTAAAACTATTGTGGTCAATGGACGGCAGTTTAGACAACAGCTTTTCTACTGCTAATAGCCTAACGTTAACGAAAGTAGACTTCCCTGAAAGCTTAGAGGAAGTAGTTCCACACTTATCAACGTGGCAAGCTTACTCGTTTAGTGCAACTGACGCACAACAACAAGAGTTAGTGAAAAGTCAGTTAGTACTTGCCTCATTTGATAGCAATGACGAGCCTGAGTCTGCGACTTATATTCAGTTTGCAAAAGCGTTTGACGATATTTACACATCAGGCAGCGATGATGCTGATGAGCAGCGCTTAGGGCTGTTTTACAATGCCAGTGGTAATATTGAGCTCAATGTTTGGGCGCCAAGTTCACAAGAGTTAAAACTAGACGTATTTGACTCCAGCAAAGAGCGAGTTGAGTCGCATGTAATGACTGAAAATACTGAAACCGGTATTTGGCATTTTGAAACCGATAGCTCAATGAGTTACGACCGTTTGTATTACCGATTATCAACTAAGGTTTATCACCCTTTAACAAAGCAAGTTGAAACTTTGTGGTCAACAGACCCTTATTCAGTAAATACATCGACTAATGGCCGCTACTCTCAGTTTGTGAATATGACCGATGCTGATTTGTATCCAGCAGGTTGGGTTGGGCACGTTGCTCCTACCGTTGAATATCCTGAGCAGGGCGTCTTACTAGAAGCTCATATCAGAGACTTTAGTATTCGTGATGAAAATACGACCGTTGCTAATCGTGGTAAATATAAAGCCTTTACTGAGTCTGGTTCTGATGCAATGACGTACTTGTCAGAATTAACAGATGCAGGTGTTACTCATTTCCATATGTTACCCGCAAATGACATTGCCACTATTGAAGAAGATGCCTCTAATCGCATTGACTTAACCAATACAGTTGAAGAGTTGTGCGCAAAAAATAACAAGGCACCTGTATGTGGCGTTGAGTTAGATTCAGACACGCTAATGGATGTATTAAAAAGTTATGACCCTGCTACGGAAGACGCTAAAAACTTAGTGGAGAGCATGAGTGGTTTTGATGGTTTTAACTGGGGTTACGATCCTCACCATTTTAACGTGGTTGAAGGTAGTTATGCTTCTACTCCTGAAGGCGTTGCAAGAATAAAAGAATTCCGTGAAATGGTATTAGCACTGCATGATACGGGACTTCGAGTTATTCTAGACGTTGTTTATAACCATACTAGCGCGTCGGGTGTTTATGACAATTCAGTATTCGATAAAGTTGTACCTGGTTATTATCATCGTTACAACGAAGTGACAGGTCTAATTGAAACTTCTACTTGCTGCGACAACATTGCCACTGAACACAAAATGATGGACAAGTTTGTAGTGGACTCTGTGGTTCATTGGGCTGAGCATTATGGTTTAGACGGTTTTCGTTTTGACGTAATGGGACACTTACCTTCACAGCTATTGCTTGATAGCCGTGCAGCCGTTGCGGCAATCGACGCCGATACTTACTTTTATGGTGAAGGTTGGAATTTAGGTGAAGTCGCGAATGACCGTTTGTTTAAACAGGCGACCCAGTACAACCTAGCAGATTCAGAGATTGGTACCTTTAACGACCGTCCACGAGACTCAATTCGTGAACAAGGTTTAGGGCAGGGCAACTTAACCAAGTCTGATCATATTCGATTAGGATTAGCAGGCACGTTACAAAACTATGAATTAGAAGATCAGTCAGGCGTGACTAAAAAAGGCATTGTTTATGACAAGTCTTCTTATGCACTAGACCCAGCTGACATTATCAATTACGTATCAAAACATGATAACGAAACACTTTATGATTACCTGCAATACAACTTTAATGCGGATACAACAGCGGCAACTCGAACGCGAGTTCACATGTTATCAGCGGCTATTCCGTTAATGAGCCAAGGCATTCCATTTTTCCAATTAGGTGTCGATAAAATTCGTTCTAAGTCAATGGACCGTAACACTTATGATTCAGGCGATTGGTTCAATTTTGTTGATTACACCAATGAAAGTAATAACTGGAATGTGGGCTTACCAATTGAAAGAGATGCTCAATATAACGTAGCGCAAAGCGCCAATGCTAACGCAGCGGTTGCGATGTCTGATATTCAGCTTTCTAGCTCGGTATTCAAAGAGTTTTTGAGTATTAGAAGTGCCAGTCCACTCTTCAGTTTAACCACTGAGCAGGACGTTATTAATCGAGTAGGTTTCCATAACACTGGACCAACCCAAACGCCTGGTTTAATTGTTATGAGCATTGACGATGGCAATGGTGTTTCAGATATAGATGATAGTGTTGATGCAATTGTCGTTGTTGTAAATGCAACGGATGCTTCTCAAAGTCACTCAGTGAAAACAGCAAGCGGATTTACATTACATGATACGCAACTAAATTCCGCCGATACGATTGTTCGTAGTGCAAGCTTTGCTGAAACCTCAACAGAAGGAACGTTTACTGTTCCGGCTCACACTATTGCGGTTTTTGTAAAAGCACAAGCGGGTGCACAAGGACCAGGCTTAGCCACTGACCCAGACAAAATTGCATCACCGTACAACGACACTATTATGGGTGTTGAAGGTATTACATCAGGAAGCTTTACTGCTTTTGAGTACGATGGACGTGGTGTTTACTCTGGTTCAATTACTTTAGATGCAGGTAGTTATGAGTTTAATATTGGCGATGCAACATTAGCGACTGAAAACCTAGCATTTGCTGATGTTTCAATTGATTCTGAGTCACTTACAGTTATTGAAGGTACAACAGAAAGCTTTGGTATTACCGTTACTCAATCAGCGTCATATAACGTTACGCTAAATGTTGAAGCTGCAACGCCAGTATTATCAATCACGTTAGGAAATCTATTAGTTTCTTGTAGTTTAGCTGACTCAACGGATGCTGCGCCGTTTGATATTGCTGGTGATGGTAGCTTATATGTTAAAGGTGACCATTCAGGTTGGAACGCAGTAAGCGATTACCAACTTAAATACAAAGGTAATAACATTTACCAAGCTGTGGCTAGTTTTGATGGCAATATGCAGTTTAAATTAGCATCTAGTGACGGTGATTGGGCAACACAATTGTGGGTTCCAAATTCATCAGGTGGTGTTGAAATGGCAAACCTAGCCGTGGGCACAGAACATGTTGTTGCTTACAACAATGGTGGCACTGACAATAACTCAGCAAATCTGGCGGCAGGGACATACAGCTTTAAATTAACATTGAATGAAGCAAACCCGTCACAAGGCGCTGATGTAGGTACGCTTATTATTGAGCAGTGCTCAGAGTAAGCCTCACCTCTAGAGTGACGATTATATAAATATAAAGTATTAGAAGCGGCCTTAGGGTCGCTTTTTTATAGCCTAATAATTAAGTTAGCTTCTCGCACTTATTACGATGCTAAGGTAATATCGGCCACAGAGTCTAACTAAATATGCAGTATGAAAATCAAATATGACAACGCAACCAACAAAACCTAAAAAGAACAATACGTTCCTTGAGCTGATATTCAATATTATTATTCCATCATTGATATTAATGAAGTTGTCGGGAGATGAATACTTAGGCACGGTTAACGGACTAATAGTGGCGCTAGCGTTCCCAATTGCTTATGGCATTTATGACTTTGTGCAATCTAAGACTTTCAACTTTATCTCGTTGTTGGGTTTTTTAAGCACCTTGTTAACGGGCGGTATAGGTTTGTTTGAGCTAGACGCAGAGTGGCTGGCAATTAAAGAAGCGGCTATTCCAGCCATTATTGGTTTAGTGGTGCTCGTTTCTGGCTTTAGTGGAAAGCCTTTATTGGCCAAGCTAATGCTAAACCCAACGTTGTTTAACTTAAATTTAATTTATGACACGTTGGCTGAAAAGGGCAATGTAGCCGAGTTTAAATCTAAAATAAACACCGCCAATCACTTGTTAGCCTCTACTTTTGTTTTCTCCGCAGCGGCAAATTACATCTTGGCTAAGATGATAGTGACAAGCCAAGCGGGCACCGTTGAGTTTAATGAGCAGTTAGGTGAAATGACGTTAGTGAGCTACCCAGTCATTGCTATTCCATCATTAATAATGCTGATTGGTATTATGATATACGTTGTTAAAACCATTACCCGTTTGACAGGCCTTAAATTCGAACAAGCTTTAAATCAGGAATAATATGCGTTTCGTTAGTTTTGTCTTTGTTGTTTTATTCGCTGCTACGCTCTCTTTTGATGCGATAGCGAATAAAACCTATGTTAGCCACTCTTTAAACGGTCATACCCTAACTGTGGTGCACAGTGAAGGGAAAATTGACATCACAGCTCTGCACGACAACGCCTTTGAAATTAGACCATTGGCGAACCCGTTTGTACGAGCTGACTTTCCAAGCTTCGCTAAAGACCCAAAGCAAAATTATCGACCTAAACTCAAAGTAATAAACAGTAAAAGTTCGCTGGCTTTTTCAACTAATACGCTGAAAGTTACTATAGACAAAGCAAGCATGCAGCTTTCTTATTTTAAAAATGAACAACATTTATTATCGGAAGAGTCTGGCTTTTTGGCTCTCATGCGTTGCAAGGTTTTCGGTTTAAGTTGGATGAAACTGAACGCTTAATGGGAACGGGCGAACGAGTATTAGGCATGGACCGAAGAGGGCACAAGTTGCCACTCTATAATCGAGCTCACTATGGTTATGGCACTCATTCTGAGCAAATGAACTTTAGCATTCCCGCAGTTATGTCTTCTAAAAAATACATTGTTTT
Source organism: Psychrosphaera haliotis (assembly GCF_009728465.1). Lineage (GTDB taxonomy): Bacteria > Pseudomonadota > Gammaproteobacteria > Enterobacterales > Alteromonadaceae > Psychrosphaera > Psychrosphaera haliotis. The sequence goes on along the minus strand of NZ_WOCD01000003.1, from coordinate 581,419 downwards.
GTATGACAATCCGGCTAAAGGTTTTATCGATCTTGGCAAAACCGAATCTGACATTTTACAGTTTGAGTCTGATGGCGGGCGTCAGGCTTATATAGTAGTCGCTGGTAACGACTATCCTGATTTGATTCACCAGTACGTTAAAGTAACAGGCACACAACCTTTGCCTCCGCTTTGGGCGTTTGGCAATCATGCCTCCCGATTTGGTTATCGCAATCAAACAGAAGTGGTTGAAACGATTAAATCCTTTAGGGAAAAAGACATCCCCGTTGATTCAATAATTTTAGATTTGTACTGGTTTGGTAAAGACATACAGGGTCATATGGGTAACCTTGAGTGGGATAAAAGTACCTTTCCTGATCCTAATGCGATGTTAAGTGAATTAAATGACCTAAAAGTGAAAACATCTTTGATCACAGAGCCTTTCATTTTGAATACCAGCAGCCGTTGGCAAGAGGCGATTGAGAATAATGTTCTCACTAAAAACATTACTGGCGACAAGGTAAAAACCTACGACTTTTATTTTGGACATACTGGGCTTATCGATGTGTTCAGCAACGATGCGCAAGACTGGTTTAAAACTATTTACCGTGATATTGCTGCTCAAGGTGTAAGTGGAGTGTGGGGAGACTTAGGTGAGCCAGAAGTACATCCGGCTGATATGTTGCATACACTTTCTGAAGCTGGCATTACCGCTTCTGCGAATGAAGTTCACAATGCCTTTGGACATCAATGGGCAAAATTAGTAAATGAAGGTTTAAATGAAGCAATGCCAAATGAACGTCAATTTATTTTGATGCGCTCAGGTTTTGCCGGCTCGCAGCGTTATGGCATGATCCCTTGGACTGGCGACGTTTCAAGGTCGTGGGATGGACTAAAACCACAACCAGAATTAACCATGCAAATGGGCCTGTTAGGCTTAGCTTATACTCACTCTGATTTAGGCGGTTTTGCTGGTGGTGATGCCTTTGATAAAGAAATGTATATTCGTTGGCTTCAGTACGGTGTTTTCCAACCAATTTATCGTCCACATGCGCAAGATAATATTGCCCCGGAACCTATTTTTCATGATGAAGAAACCCAACAAATAATAAAACGTTTTATAACGCTTCGTTACCAGTTGCTACCTTATTTATATTCCATGGCGTATCAAAATTCGATGACGGGTTTACCGTTAATGAGACCTATGTTTTTTGAAAATGATACGCCAGAGTTTCAAACTGAAACTCAACAGTTTATGTGGGGCGATGCGTTTTTAGTTAAGCTAGTGGCTGAGCCCAATTTAGCGTCAATAAAGGTTAAATTACCAAAGGGTCAGTGGACAGATTTTTGGTCCAAACAAGTTTATCAAGGTGGCCAGGAGATCGAGTATCCGTTATCGCTAAATACAATTCCGGTATTTGTTAAAGGCGGATCTATTGTGCCAATAACAAATGCAATTATGACAACGGCTGATTACTCTACGGAATCTTTAAACCTTGATGTGTATTACGATCAAAGCCAGCTATCAATCACTGCGACTATTTATAATGATGACGGTATTTCTCAAGACTCTTTAGCAACCGGAAAATTTGAAAAGCTAGTTGTTAATGGCGCGGCTCATCAGTTGAAGGGCCGTCTACGTTATGCAATGAGTTTGGAAAGGCAACTTGGTGCAGGTAATGGTTATCCGGGTATGCCTCTTAATCGAACGTTTAATATAACCGTTAATCATTGGCCAACAATGCCAATCTCCATTGACGTAGCAGGCGCTGAAATAGCGCTGTTTAATAGTAAACAAGAGTTTAAGCTCGCGCAGCGTGGGGCTTTTTATAACAAGGCTTTACAGCGTATAGAAATTAAGTTTGATTGGAATGCTGATATACGAGGTGCATCGGCGGCTAAAAAGTTAGCAAACGATAAAATGATGATGACTATTCGTTAATTTATTGCGATTAACCTAAGTAAGTTAAGTAAGTTAAGCAAGTTAATTTAAGCTTGATCTAAATAGAGTGAATCGAGCTTAGGCTGCCTTTCAAAGTAAAAGGATTTAAGTTATGAAAAAAGTAATGCAAAGAGCTTGTTTTTCTTTGGTTTTTGTATTGTTTGCTGCCAGGGCAGTTAGCGTTGAGCGTGACCCAAAGGGTCTTGCTGATGTCGTTCACAAAGGTTCTGTCATAATCGAAAATAACGCTGTGTATTTAACATCATTAAAGCGATCTCGAACGTTACGCATTTATCTCCCACCTTCGTATGACAAAAATCAAAGCAAACGTTATCCGGTGCTTTACATGCACGATGCCCAAAATTTATTTGATGACAAAACAAGTTTTGTTGGTGAGTGGGGCATTGATGAAAGCTTGGATGCAATTGCGATGAAGTTTGGCTTTGAGCTGATTGTTGTAGGTATTGATAACCATCCACAAAAGAGGCTCAATGAATATAGTGCGTGGCCACATGAGAAGTACGGTGAGGCAGAAGGATATTTATACATAAAGGATGTTGTAAATGTAGTTAAGCCATACGTAGACAATAAGTTCAGAACCTTAAGTGACAAGCAAAATACTGCGATGTTGGGAAGCTCTATGGGCTCACTCATTACAAACTATGCAGCGGTAAAATATAGTGATGTATTTGGTAAAGCCGGCTTGTTTTCAACTTCATATTGGTATGCACCTGACATTTATGACTTTACGGCGGAGAATATGCCACCGAAAGAAAATAAGTGGTATTTTTTAGTAGGTGAAAAGGAAGGTGTTGATGTTGTTAATAGTCAAAACAAAATGATCGCATTGCTAGCAAAAAATGGCTTTAAAGCTCCAAGTGTTAGGGCTAAGACTGATGTCGAAGGTGAACATAATGAGAAATTTTGGCGTAGGGAGTTTTCTAACGCGGTTATATGGTTATTTAACGTAGATATGTAAACCCGACTTGCGGGTTATCTAAAAGGAACTATGTTTAATAGTAACTTAAGGATAAATTGCAGTGACGTGGCCAAAGGAATGGTCGTAATAACATTTAAAGGATGTCGATATGCAGGTTAAAAAAGCGTGGCAGTTTCTACTGTTTAATTCTGAGAAAGGCTACTACACAGGTTACAAAGGTCCAGAAATGTTTGGCGAATTAGATCGCGCTAGAGTGTTTCGAACGCACGGCGAGGCTCATATGGCGATGCTAGGGCTAAATGTTGTTTTAGAAGTAGAGTCTGTTTTACTTTGGCACAGGACTGATGAAGTTGAGGTGGAAAGCAGTAATCGTTTTTCTGGCTATAACCAAAAAGTGGCCGCTAAGCCACTTAGAAATCATTTAAGAGTGGTTGCTAATAACACGATTAATGAATAGCGGTATTGCCGTTGCCACTATAATTCTCTTTGTATTTAGCTGTCACCAAGTAATCAACAATTTGTTTATTACTATCCACTAGCGCATAACCTTCTACAATATCTTTATTACTTTGTTGTTTTGGCTGGGTTTTAAATGCCCAAATCATATTTTTGTCGTCAGTCTTTTGTTTGAGGTTTTGCCATTTTGAATGTAGGTGTCCAAACGGCAGGTCTGGCGCAATAGCATTTGGATCCTTAATTAACTCACTGTGTTCCACCGATTCAATATTTACCGGCAAAATTAAGTCTTTGTAAGAGATTGCTGGCTTTCTGGCTTTGGGCTTTGGCATTGCTTCAAAGGTAATTAACATCATTACTACTGGCCAGAAACAACTAGTTAAAACCACAGCCGGTATCAATTTTTTTAAGCGGAATGTACTTTTATTTGTCTCTGAATTAGTGTTAAAACCGTACAAAATTAGGCTAACTGTTAACCCTGCAACAAGATATAGAGCAATCATAATTAATACTCCCTCATACGTCCGATAGGGATCATAAAGACTCCAATCCTTCGGACTTAATTATTATTAGTATTTAAGCGGAGTGAGTCATAAATGAAGTCACCCAACAATTAAGATCATTAAGTGTTGCAGTAGTTTTATAAAATGCCAGTTTAAAACTAAAAATAATTATGGATTTTAGGTAAAACCTTGTAACTCCGGACCTTTTATTTTTATTTACTTTTTTAAATTGAATAGCATTATGAGAAGATTTGAATACGTATGTATGGGTTTGTTTGAGCTCCACCTTCGTTATAGTCTGAAGCGTTAATTTAGCGCTGTATAACGCTTTATCAAATTACATAAAAATAACAATAATAGTGCGTCTACAACAGGATATTTATATGAATCAACCGAAACTCTCCTTTTGGCAAGTTTGGAATGTCAGCTTTGGCTTTTTAGGAGTTCAAATAGGTTTTGCTTTGCAAAACGGTAACGTTAGTAGGATTTTATCTGATTTAGGCGCAGACCTGTCATCACTATCCTTATTTTGGTTAGCTGCGCCAATTATGGGCCTGCTGGTACAGCCAATAGTAGGTGCTTTATCAGATAAAACATGGAATGGAATGGGTAGGCGCTTACCATTTATTTTTGGCGGCGCAATTGTTGCGGCGTTGGCAATGGCGTTATTACCCAATGCCGGGCTGTTAGTTGCTTTTATACCGCCAATGTTATTTGGTTTGATAATCTTTGCCATCAAAGATGCGGCATTTAATGTTACGTTCCAGCCTTTCCGTTCTCTAGTATCAGACATGGTACCCAAAGAACAACACAACATGGGCTACTCTGTTCAAACTTTGTTAATCAATATCGGTGCTGTTGTTGGTTCTATTCTACCGTTTGTATTAACGAACGTTATAGGTTTAGAAAACGCTTCTAAAGCCGGTGAAATAGCGCCTTCTGTTGTTTGGTCATTTTATATTGGAGCGACCATTCTTTTAGGTTCAGTGCTTTGGACCGTGTTTAGAACTAAAGAGTATCCGCCAGAGCAATATAATGAGTTCAAGGGATTAAGCCCAGAGGTTACCAAAGCCATTGATGAGCCTAAAGAGCCGTTATTAACTCGTTTAGCTGGTTTTTGGCAGTTACTAAAAGACTCCCCACACATAATGAAGCAATTAGCTGTGGTTCAGTTTTTCTCGTGGTTTTCATTGTTTATTATGTGGACGTATTTACCAGCGGCATTGACCCAAAATACATGGGGCGTTGCAATTGATTGGTTTGACCCAAGTTATCTAGCTGCAAACTCTGTACCTGATGCTATCTCAAAGGCTAAAGGTGCTGCAGGCGATTGGGTTGGTATTTTATATGCTGCTCAAGCATTGTTCTCAGTAGCGTTTGCGGTGGTACTGACAAAACTAGCCAATACATTTGGCAGAAAAGTTGTTTATTCGCTGTCGTTATTGGCTGGTGGTTTAGGTTATATCAGTATGATCATTTTTACTGATCCTACAATTACGACGGTTAACCTTTATATTACCGAAGTTACTGTTCCACAGGGAGCCGTTGGTATTGTCTTGTCTATGATAGGCGTTGGTATCGCATGGGCTGCAATTTTAGCTATGCCTTACGCAATATTAGCCGGCGCTTTGCCAGCGGATAAAACCGGTGTTTACATGGGTATCTTTAACTTCACGATAGCGGCGCCACAAATTATATCTGGCTTAGTAAGTGGCTGGATATTGGGCTCAGTATTCGGCAATGAGGCCATTTATATCATTATGCTCGCAGGCGTATCGATGATTTTAGGTGCGGTTTCTGTATTATTTGTTAAAGACAAAGAAGTAGCTTAGCGTTAGTATTACTTTACTAAGCCCAGCTTTATGCTGGGTTTTTATTAACTAAGACAACGACTAGGGTTAACTATGAACATTACCGTTATTTCAGGAAGTACTCGCAATAATTCAGCAAGTTACAAAACATCGCTGTATCTACAACAGCAATTATTGAGTTTAGATGATAGTAATGATGTCAGTATTTTTGACCTATCAACAGCCAATTTACCAATGTGGGAAGAGTCTTTAGACCTAACAACCTTGTCTAAACCTCAAAGCGAACTTGAGGCGGCTGATGCGTTCATTTTTGTAGTTCCTGAGTGGCACGGTATGGTTCCTCCTGCACTCAAGAACATATTCTTTTTATTCACTGGTGTTTTTCGCCATAAGCCGGCATATATCGTCACTGTATCTGCTGGTTCTGGTGGCCGTTATCCGATTCAGGAAATGCGCTCAACGGTTTATAAGAATACTTACCTCAACTTTTTACCCGTTAATACGGTTATAGACAGAGTTAATAGCATTATTGATGAAGCGGGTTGTTATATTGGTGAAAAGCAATTTGTTGCTAATCGTGTTGATGAAGGTTTACGTCTTTTGTTAGAGTATTCAAAAGCATTTCAGACAATTAGAAAAAGTGAAATTGTACTAGAAAAACGATTCCCTAATGGGGTTTAGTGGCTGATATCGCCAAATACATAATACTTTGTATAAGAAGGCCGCACTTTGCGGCTTTTTTTATTGTAGGAAAGAGCGTTTAACCTTAAAATAAAGCGTCTGAGAAAATCTTCTTTTACCGATCACTAAATCTTTTTGAATACGTATGTATTTCTCCTCTTGTACTTGATTACCTTCTTTAAATATTGTTTACACCCAATCTTTTGCTAGGTACTATTGCTCTATTGTTAATAATACGTGTGAATTATTTGTGAAAGGTAAAGCAACCTCATTTGATATCGCTTATAGCGCCGGTGTTTCTCAGTCTACAGTGTCTCGAGCACTTAGAAATAGCCCATTGGTAAGTGATAGAACGAAAGAAAAAATTCGCCAAATAGCAAAAGAGCTAAATTATACGGTAGATAAAAACGCTAGTAGCTTACGCTCACAAACTAGTACGACATTAGCCTTGTTGTTATTTGAAGATCCCAGTAGCGACGATTCACTCGTAAACCCATTCTTTTTATCTATGTTAGGTAGTATAACCAAAGAGTGCGGAATTTTAGGTTACGATCTTTTAGTTTCATTTCAAGAGTTAGACGCCGATTGGCACTCTGTATTCAAAGACAGTAATAAGGCGGATGGTCTTATCTTACTAGGGTATGGTAATTACTTAGATTATGAATCTAAACTCCATGAACTCGTGAGTCATGGTACACCTTTTGTTCGTTGGGGTGCCGCAACTAAGAGCGTGAACACATGTTCTATTGGCTGTGATAACTTTCATGGCGGAAAACAAATCACCCAGCACCTAATTGATCTTGGACGAAAGAATATTGCCTTTGTAGGCAATGTAGATGATGGTTCACCTGAGTTCATGAATCGTTTTGAAGGCTACAGTGAGGCACTACAAGAAGCCGGGCTTGTTGTTGATGACACCACACAAAGGGATGCCGTTAATACTGAAGGCGCTGGATATGACGCTGCAATCAGTCTATTGGAATCAAAGGTTAAAGTGGATGCAATTGTTGTTGCTAGTGACTTAATTGCCGCGGGTGTATTAAATGCACTTCAATCAAGTGGCCTAAAAGTACCGGAAGAAATTGCCATTGTTGGATTTGATGATATACCCGTTGCAAGATACACACAGCCTGCTCTTACTACCTGTCGTCAGGATTCTGCGCAAGCTGGCGTGTTGTTAGTGGATAAGCTTGTTGAGCTTATAAAAGGTGAACCCATTTCTAACAGCTTCATGAAACAGATTTAATTGTGCGTGATTCGTGTGGTGCTAAATTAAAAAGCAAAATTTAATAGGAATATCAAATGAGTGAATTTTACGGTTTTTCGGCCACTTCTATTAGTGGGCAAAAAATAGAAATGTCGGATTATAAAGGTAAAGTGGTACTAGTTGTAAACACAGCAAGTAAATGTGGTTTTACTTACCAATACGATGGTTTACAAGAGCTCTACGATGCGTACAAAGATAAAGGTTTAGTTATTCTTGGTTTTCCTTGTAATCAATTTGGTGAGCAAGAGAAGGGAAATAGCACTGAAATTCAAGAGTTTTGTCGTTTAAATCATGGTGTTGATTTTCCATTATTCGAAAAGATAGATGTAAACGGACCAAATGCTCACCCGATTTTTCAGCACCTTAAAGCCAAAAAGAAAGGCGTGCTAGGTACTGAAAGCATTAAATGGAACTTTACTAAGTTCTTGGTTAATAAAGAAGGTGAGGTTGTTGAACGATTTGGCTCAACGACTAAACCAGGAAAGTTAAAAGCTCGAATTGAAGATTTGATTAAATAAACTAGAAACTAGAAACTAGAAACTAGAACGTAAAGCATAAAAAAAACGCCCATCGGGCGTTTTTTTATGCGATTTTAGTAAGCTATTTTAGCAAGCTAAGATAGCTTACTGTCTATCAACCTATCTAAATCACAATCTAAACTGCTCTACAGACTGACGAAGCTCTTCTGCCAACCTAGCAACTTCTTGAGACGATAAGTCTGTTTGTGTTGCGCCTGAAGCTGTCTGTTCGGCAATAGCAACAATAGACTCTAATCGCTCACTGATTTCATTACTAACTTGATTCTGCTCTTGCGCTGCAGACACAATCTGCTCACTCATGTCATTTGCTTGATGCACTGAGTCAGTAATATTATTCAATGCCATAGTGGCTTTCTCAGTTTGAGTTACACAAAGCTCAGCTTGCGTTTTACTGTGATTCATCACACTAACTGCTGACTTAGAACCGCGTTGTAGTTGCTCAATCATATTTTGAATTTCTTGCGTAGACTCTTGCGTTTTACTTGCTAGTGATCTTACTTCATCAGCAACAACCGCAAAGCCTCGGCCTTGCTCACCAGCTCTTGCCGCTTCAATAGCAGCATTTAGTGCAAGTAGGTTAGTTTGTTCAGCGATGCCACGAATTACGTCTAAAATACCGCCGATAGCGGCACTGTGCTCGTTAACTTCATGAATAACACCAGAGGCTTGTTCAATTTCACTCGCTAACCCTAAAATGGTTTGCTTATTGTTGTCCGATATAGTTTTAACTCGCTCTGCGTCTTCATCCGCTTGTTTTATATCGGCTAATGCTTCGTTTGCTCTATCCATTACTGAATAAGATGTACTTGCCATTTCCGTTGTTGCCGTCGCGGCTTGTTCTACCTGTGAGCGCTGCTCATTAATAGCTACCGTAGACTCTTTTACAACCATTGATGTTTCTTCGGACGCGGTAGCAAGCTGGTTAGAGCGGCTTACAATCCCGTGAATGAGGTCTCGTAGACTGTCTATTAACTTGTTACAGTTTTTAGCAAGCTCACCAAATTCATCATTGTTACTTGTATCAAGTTTGACGGTAAGGTCACCTGTAGATACAACATTTAATACTTCATTTACTTCACTAAGTGGACGAGTTACTCGAATAACTGTTTTATAACCAATAAAGAGTGAAAGACATAAAGCAACTAACATCACTATTAAGTTTTTAGATACACCACTACTTACAGACTCTTTTACACTAGAGGTTGTAACGTGCAACTCGTCTTTTATTGTATTACCCAACTTTTTAAGTTGAACAATGCTTTGCTCTGAGAATTGAGTTGTTTTGTTTAACAGTGAATAAGCTTCTTGGCGTTTATCTAACAACGCAATCTTAGTGGCTCCAACTGAGTTATTTGAATTAATTAACTCATTTACCACTTTCACTTGTTCTAATAAAGAGTCAATACCGTCATAGTTTTTACCCTGTGATTCAGACTTTAAAACCGCCACCGCTTCATTTATGTTTTTTTGGAAAAAATCTATTTCTTTACGGATAGTGACAACAGTGGAGCGGTTATTATTTTTGCTAATATCAGTTATTGCAGTAATGATACTTAACATATTTGATTCTATTTTTGTAGCAGCAACCACTGATGGATTGTCACTTGGCAATTCATTAAGATCTGTAAAGTCTAAAATAAAGGTGGCTGCATCGTCTGCAGCATATTCAGTTTCTTCTAATTGCTCGTTTACTTTATCTGCCAGTTCCAATGTGCGTTTTTTTGCAGAAAATAGCTGATAAGCAGAAGAGGTGAATTGCTTGTAGGAAGTTTTAACTTTAGGAATTTGTGAGCCTAACGCGTCGGTTTCCGCCACAATATTAGTTAGGCTCTTAAGCTCTTTATCCATATCAGATACTTGGCTATTAAAGGCTTTAACTGCCTGCTCTACTTCTTCGTAACTATTGGCATAGTAGTCTAGTAAAGTGGTTTTACTCATTGCCATAAACTGTTGCTGCAAGGCAGCACTAGATTCCATGGCCGGAACAGATAAGTTATTTACAGTCTCCGTTGATTTAGAAATATCGTTTAACACTAAAACAGAGTTAATTCCTAAAATAGTAATAGAAAACTGCAGTAATTGAAAATCCTCCAATTACTCTCATTGCAACGGTCAATCTCATAAGTTCTCCTGGGCGGCAGACTGCTAACTTTTTAATATGTAAAAGGTATCGGCCAAATTTTTGTTTTTATTAGTTAAAGCTATAAAAATATAGCAATATTTTTTATAATTATTGATACAAGCTGGCACTTTCACGGTTTCCTGTGTTTGCCAGTTTAATATAGTAAAGTAATTACCCCATACATAACCCGTGTCTAACGGTATTATATTTGGATTAGAAGACCTTCCCATTAACGATGCCCAATGACCAAAAATCCACTTTATTTTACTAAAGCGTTGATTATCAAAATCAAACCAAGGGATTAGCTCAGAATCATTAGGTAAAGAGTCGGGAGAGTCCTTAAAATTCAAGTCTAGTGTACCTTCTTTTGAACAATAACGCATGCGTGTTAAGCCATTAACAGCATAGACCAGTTGTTCATTTTCTAACAAATTTTGTGACCATAAAGCAGGCGTATTTGTATACATGTTAGATAAGAATTTAATGTAAGTTTTAGACTGTAAAATATGCTCTAGTTGTGCTGAATAATAAATGGCATCTTCAGTGCTCCAATTAGGTGGTAAGCCCGCATGGCTCATATAACCTTTGTTGTCTGGCAGTTCCAATAACATAGGTTGATGTCTCAACCAATCACAATACTGGTGTATATCTACGTGGTTTAATAAATCTTCAAGTTTGTCTTTGGGGTTTTTGCTTTTTATTCCATTAGCAACACTGAGGAAGTGTAGATCATGATTACCAAGAACAGTTTGGATTGAGTTATCATTTTGTTTTAGAAACTCTAACGTTGCTAAAGAGTTTTCGCCACGGGCAACTAAGTCACCCGTAAGCCAAAGCGTATCTTTACCTTTGTTAAATTCAATTTCAGCTAACGACTGTTGTAAACCGTCGTAACATCCTTGTAAGTCGCCAATAAAGTAATCAGTCATGAGTTGCTCTAGTGTACGATATTTGGAACAGCCAACCTAAATACACTTATTGGCACCTGTGCAGTTTCTGAGTCTGAAACAAACTCATAAAACCCTTCCATGGTGCCTACTTCTGTTTCTAATATGCAACCACTGGTGTAAGTGTAAGTTTCATTTGGCTCGATTGTTGGTTGTTCACCAACCACGCCAGCACCTTGAACTTCAACTTTTTTACCATTTGCATCGGTAATTAACCAGTAGCGGCTGAGCAACTGAGCTGGAATATCACCGTTATTCGTGATGGCAATGGTATAAGCAAACACAAATCTATTCTGTTTTGCATCACTTTGCTCAGGTATGTCTCTAGTTTGTACAACAACACTTATATTCATTTAGGTTGCGACTCGCTTTTGTTTTTCTCATACCACTGTGCAATAGAAATGTAATCTTCAAGTGATAAGTTCTCCGCGCGAAACCGTCGCATCTATGCCAAGCTCTTGTAATTGCTCAACACTGATTATGTTTTGTAGACTATTTCTCAACGTTTTTCTACGTTGGTTAAATGCTTCTAAACAAACAGTATTTAACATAGCCGGCGATACTTGATTTCGAGCGTCGTGTTCTTTTGGTATTAACCTGATCACTGCTGAATCAACCTTTGGCGGCGGTACAAAAGACGATGGTGGTACATCGGTTACCGGTACTGTTCTGCAATAGTACTGTGTCATTACACTTAAACGGCCAAAAGCTTTCGTATTTGGTGCCGCACACATGCGATTAACAACTTCTTTTTGCAGCATAAAGTGCATGTTTTCAATATTGTCTAAATAATCAAAAAGGTGGAACAATAGCGGTGTTGATATGTTGTAAGGTAAGTTACCAAAAACCTTTAATTTCTTGTCTTCCCTTACAACTTGGTTGAAATCAAATTTTAACGCGTCAGCTTGATAAATGTTTAACTTAGGGCCCATAAAAGGGTGGGTCTTTAATCTTTCAGCTAGATCTTTATCTAGTTCAACAACATTTAGAACATCTGTTAGTTCAGCTACCGGCTCAGTAATCGCACCTAAGCCCGGACCAATTTCTAAAATGTTGTCACCTACTTTAGGCGCTATCGCTCTTACGATACGCTCAATAATATCTTCGTCAGTTAAGAAGTTTTGACCAAAACGCTTTCTTGCTTTGTGACCGTGGTGAATACCTTTTGATGGATCAAAATGTTTTTTCTTCGATGTTTTATGCTTGCTCATTTAGCGTTTTGCCTTGTTTTCAATTGCCATTTTTATGGCGTGTGCGATTGCAACTTCCATGCTTCCTGTATTTGCGGTGCCGGTACCGGCTAAGTCTAAAGCAGTTCCATGATCAACAGACGTTCTGATGTACGGTAATCCTAAGGTAATATTGACGGCGTTTCCAAAACCCTTGTATTTTAGTACAGGTAAGCCTTGGTCGTGGTACATTGCTAAGACTGCGTCCGCACTGTCTAAGTATTTTGGTTGAAATAAAGTGTCTGCTGGAAGGGGCCCAACAAAATCCATACCCTCAGCATTTAATTGAGCTAAAACAGGCTCGATAATCTCTATTTCTTCTTTACCCAAATGACCGCCTTCACCTGCGTGAGGGTTTAATCCACAAACTAAAATTTTAGGCTTGTCTATGCCAAACTTAACTTGTAAGTCTTGGTAAAGGATAGTGGCCACTTTAGTGATCCGCTCAGGAGTGATTGCTTTTGCAACATAAGCTAAAGGAATATGCGTAGTAACTAACGCGACTCGCAAACCTTCTGTCGCTAAAAGCATAACTACATCAGACGTATTTGAGTGATTTGCAAAAAACTCGGTATGTCCACTAAAAGGAACACCTGCTTGGTTTATAATACCCTTGTGAACAGGTCCTGTGCAGATTGCATCAAAGGTGCCTGCCATATTTCCTGCACTAGCTGTTGTTAATGTATCAACAACATAACGTCCATTCTTTTCGTTAAGAACACCAACTTCTGTCGCTTCTGCTAATGCATGATGGATAATAAATAATTCGCCAGGAGTATGCTTTTGAGGCTCGCCTTCGTCTGAAAATTCTTTGAGCTTAATAGGTAAGCCTAATAAAGTGGCTCTGTCTTGCAACATGTCTTTGTCGGCCAGCACAATAATAGTTGCCGGCCAATCTTGTTGGGCAATTTTTAAAACAAGGTCCGGGCCGATACCTGATGGCTCACCCGGAGTTATTGCTATTCTAGGAAAGTTACTCATTAACCAGTAACGACCTCAATATAGGCTTGTTCTCTAATTTCACGTAACCAACTCTCTTGTTCTTCATTGAATTTTCGTTTGAAAATAATTTGATAAGCGCGGTCTTTTTTGCTCTGTTCTGTAGTGTCTGCTTTTCTGACTTCAGTTAGTTGAACAACGTGCCAACCAAATTGAGTTCTGAACGGCGAACTATATTCACCAACGTCCAATTGAGCTAGCATCTCTTTAAATTTAGGCGCATAGATGTCTGGATTAGCCCAACCTAATTCACCTCCTTTAAGAGCAGAGCCAGGGTCTTCAGAGTGTGCTTTTGCTAACTCCGCAAAATCAGCTTCGCCTGCTTTAACATCTTTTACAAAGCCAGAAAGCATGCTTTTTGCTTTTTCTTCACTTAATATAATAGACGGTTCCAACAAAATGTGACGAGCTTTAACCTCTTTAACTTCTACGGTTTCACGTCCCCTAACATCTAAAACTTTAATGACGTGGAAACCAGCACCAGAGCGAAGAGGGCCTACAAGAGAGTCTTTTGGCTGACCTTTTACGTTTTCAGAAAATAGTGATGGCATTTCGTTGATGCTCATGTAACCCCAATCGCCGCCTTCTAAGGCTTTTGCGCCAGAAGAGCTCGCAATGGCAACTTGTTTAAAATCTCCACCGTCATTCAATAAATCTAAAACTTTATTCGCCACATCTCTTCGCGTTTGAATTTCAGTTTGAGTCGCTCCACTATCAACGGCAATAAGAATATGACCAATTTGATACTCTTCTTTGCTTGTTTGTTGTTCGATTACTTTTACTAAAGAAACCACTTCTTGCTCTGAAATATTAACTCTACGTCGAACATTGGCACGAACAACTTCATTTATTGCAATGTCTTCACGTAATTGCTCTCTATAACGCTCGAAGTTTTGCCCTTGAGACTCTAATCCTTTGCGGTACTCATCAACAGAAGCGTTGTTTCTTTCAGCAATACTCTGAAGAACCGAGTCAAGGTGGGCATCGCTTATTTGAATGCCCATTCTGTCTGCCATTTGTAGCTGAATACTTGATAGTACCAACTTATCAATCGCTTGCGCTCTAAGAGCTTTGTCACTAGGTAAACTTTGATTTGCAAGGGCTGCCTTTGCTCTTACGTCATTAATAATCGCTTTGATTTCTCCCTCAAGGATTACATTGTCGTTTACAACAACAGCAACGTTATCTATTCTTTTAATCTCCGCATTAGTCGCAAGGCTGACTAAGCTAGTCAGAGCTACTACTGCGCTAATAAGCGTATTCTTAAACATATTTATTCTCATTATTTTGTAATTAAGTAAGGTCGGCGATAGGCAAAAATACTGTTCGAAAACATTTTCGATATTCTTGATACTGAATCACCACCTAAACCACTTAAAGTGAAATTAATGCTGATGCCATTTTCGTAATCAACATTTGAATTTACGTTAAAATCTGGGTTATTCAAATCCAGTACTACTTGTCTTTGGGCCGAAACTTGAATACTCCAACAACAGGAGCGATATTCAAACCCAATTAAACCATCTAAATCTAAGTTTCTTTCAGAGTCATAATGATAACTAGCCGCTATCGACCAATTATCGTTTAACTTATAGCTGCCAAACAAACCTGATTGATTAATCGTGACGTCGGCTACATCTCTAGCGTATCGTTGATTTATTTGAATGTTTTTATTTTCATCAATCCAATAATCAAGAGCTAAAAAGCCCGTCTCAACTTTGTCATCATCTCTGTTATATAAAAGGCCACCGTCTACTTGCCAATTCTCGGAAAGTTGTCCAAAAACCTCAATTGCTAGCGATGGCTTTGAGTTAACCTTATCTTCATTAGTTCCCGAAAAATCAATTTCCTGGGATAATTTGTGTACTTGTCCTATGCCAAACCTAAATAACTCTTGGTTTTGTTCATTAAATATACTTGTTGAAACCCCAACCGTTACCTGGTCCATCGCATCTATTCTATCAACGCTTGAGTAGCTTTGATCGCGAAAAAGAGCGAAGTAATCCTCTTTTAGCTTTTGCGAGTCGTAAAGACCTATACCTTCTTGGTCTGAGGCTTCAACATAAACGTATTGAAGTTTTGGCTCAAGTGTTTGTCTCACGTTTTGATTAAAAAAGGTCGTTTGTTTTTCAAAGTTTAACCCTGTCAACAGGCGAAACTTAGCGACTCCTCTATCAATAGTATTATTTGAATCACTTGATTTGAACTCTTGATCATATCGAGTTGCTAAGTATGAGAGTGTTGATTCGAATTGGAAGCTTGGTTCATAGTAGCTGTAGCTAACAGCTGGCTCAAAGTGCAGTCGTTCTACGTTATTTTCATCTTTGGCGCTATTTTTAAAATGAGTGTAACTTGAGCGTAAATTGATGCCGATGCCATAATCTGTATCTAACGCTTTCCAGTCTAAGTCTAACTGTACTGGTATTCGATACGAAGGATCATGCTGACCTAGCTCCACCATATCTTGAGTGAATATATTTAATTGAGTGTTTTTGGTGGAGTAACGTAAAAAAGCAAAATTATTCAAATGAGTATCAGCTTGGTGATGATAATCACTGTTAAATTCACTGATATAATTATCATCACTCAGTTCTGTCCATTGAACTTGCAAGTTCCAGTTTTCATTCAATAATGACTCATGCTGAATAAATGCCAAATATCGCTCGTCTAGTTCTGGATGTCGTTGGTCACTATTTAAATATT
This sequence comes from Psychrosphaera haliotis, assembly GCF_009728465.1. GTDB lineage: Bacteria > Pseudomonadota > Gammaproteobacteria > Enterobacterales > Alteromonadaceae > Psychrosphaera > Psychrosphaera haliotis. Next base: position 565,301 of record NZ_WOCD01000003.1, on the reverse strand, counting down.
CCAGCTGTAAAGTATTTTCTGTACTTTCAGACAAGTGACGCAAATTGCTCTCAATTAGCCAGCCTCGCTGAGACATATATGCAGGGGTTAGTGTTAAGTCGTAATTAGGGGCAAGATTAAAATAGATAGGTTGTGAATAATAAGCACCGTATCGACTAGAACTACCAAACTCAGGAAACAGTAATCCACTTTTGCGAACATCGGTCAGTGGGAACGTAATGTATGGAATATACAAAATAGGTACATCACCAATTTTGAATACAGTGTTCCAAGCTTCACCCCAACCTTCCTCTTGTTTTATGTCTATCTCACTTGAAGAGAATAGCCAACTAGGATCATCGCCAGGGCAAGTAGTAAAAGTTGCCAGCTCTAAAGACAGTTCGTTATTGTTTTTTATTGAAAAAGATTGAGCTGAGCCTCGACCGGCGTTAAATCCAAATTGGTAATCGGCGCTTATAAGCTCAAAGTTTTTGTTTTTTTCATCAATAAAAATTGATTCGCCAATAACGGTTGCAGCTTGTGACGACAGTTCAACATTACCTTGGGCCAAAAACTGTCCAGTTTCTTCATCAAAGGTAGCTTGCTCGGCTCGGACAGTTTGTTGTTTTTGAAAAATAATGACGTTGCCATCAAATTGAATTCTCTCGCCACGAATGATGTCGGTGGAGTCACTTTGAACAACAAAGGTATCTTGGGGGATTGTGCCGCCAAATGCGTTGGAGACTGATTTTAAAGCACTTTTTGATTTTAGCGGTTGCTGGCAATAAGGGTCTGCAAAAGCTGGCAAACAAACCAAACCTGTCCATAAAATAAGTGCCTTTTGTGCAGAGTGCTTTTTCAAACTTTAAATAACCTCAACTAACCAATAACCAGAAGCGTGGAACGCATAATTTCGCTGGTTTAAAATAATTTTAATAACTGATGAATTCTATACGATTTTTTTATTGTATACTACGAAACTAGCGGAAATTGAGTGTAATTAATCCGGTTTAAACGTTTCATTAGTTGGAAGTGATTAGTAGTGATAGGAAAAATAGCAGGTGCGTTGTTTGGCTTTTTGTTGGTTCGCCATTTTTTAGGGGCGTTAGCTGGGTTGTGGATAGGCCACTTATTTGACAAAGCTTTACAACGAATGAATGACAAAGGTAACGTTGAAGAATGGTTAATAAGCAATGATGCTAAACAATCAATCTTCTTTTACACAACGTTTTCAGTGATGGGTCATGTTGCAAAAGCCAGCGGCCGTGTAACGCCTGAACATATCAAAACCGCTAATGACTTTATGGCTCAAATGCGCCTAAACGAACAGCAAGTAGCGGAAGCGAAGGATGCATTTCGTGAAGGCAAGTTACTTGGTTTTCCATTAAAGAAAAAAATAAAACAATTTAAGAACCATTTTGGCAATCGCCGAGACTTATGCCAGTTTTTTTTAGAAATCCAAATTCAAACGGCCTACTCAGACTCTATTCTGGAAGCTGACGAATATAACTTGTTAATTAACATTGCTAAGCAACTGGGCTTTAATAAGCGTAATCTGACTCAGTTGATTGCCATGTGGGAAGCAGAAATGCGCTTCCAAAATTATAAACAGCAGCAACAAGAAAAGTACAAACAATATGATCGAAAGAGTTCTTCTTCTCAAGAAGCAAAAGCGCCAAGCTTATTAGACGCCTATGCTGTAATTGGAGTAAGTGACAGAGATTCAGTGAGAGATATCAAAAGGGCATATAAGCGTTTAATGTCTCAAAACCACCCGGATAAACTGGTTGCCAAAGGGTTACCGCCAGAGATGATGGAAGTGGCCAAACAAAAAACTCAAGATATACAGTCTGCTTATGAAATTATCAAAAAGGCTCGTGACTTTTAAGCGAGCTTTAAACCTTCCAGTTCACTCGCTTCCTTTGTTAAATGCTTGCTGGGTGAGTGAGAGCGCCCAACCACCAACTAGCTAACTAATCCAATAACTTACAAACCCACGGCGTTTGTAAAACCGTAAATTTCTTTTATCATTCTTCTCTGTTGGTCTCGGTAGTCAAAAAAGAAAGTGAGTTCACGTTGACGATAATTAGTTTTGAAGTTCTTACGTGCCATTTTCTTTCGCCACTTCTTTATCGCATGTGTCCATTGGTTATGGTTTGCTGAAATAATGTCAAGCACTGGAAACTCAGTTTTAGCCACTTCATCTGCAAAAGCTCGGTTTAAATCTGCTTGTGGCATATAGGCACCAATCATGATTAAACCGTCAGGCTCAGGTATTTTTTGCTCCGCTATTAATCGATTTAACCAAAAGCAGGATTGCCCCTCACAAATCATCAAATAAAAGCCAGGATAAATACTAGTAAATTCAAAACCAGATTCCAAACGTTCACCAATCGCTTTTTGAATTTGCTCACTGAACTCTGCCTCATAAGTAGGACTTAAGTCTTGAAATTGTGCGTATAAAGAGGGGTCAATTGCGGCTTGCTCAACATTACTTGTTATGTTGCCAGTATTTTCCGTTTGCTGGTCGTTTTGAGGTTCAGTTTGTTGTGACGACTCGTCGGAAGTGTTCTGCGCGGCGCCTTGTTGCTCTGATTGATCAGAATTTGCGGCTAGCTCATTTTCTTGCGGGTTTCTCAGATTCATTTACCCAGGCTTGTTTTAGTTCTGGTAACGAAGGCATGGTGAGAACTAATGATGTCCAGCCGTAGTTGTCTAAGTCTTTATAAAGTGCAGTAGTCACGGCCTGCCTAAAAATAGATTGATTGATATCGGGCAATATAAAGGCGATACCTTTGGGAATACCTGTTGTTTCTTCTTTGTGTAAGGCGATAAATTGTTCGTTTTTTTTGTTTTAAGGACTCGAACGTTTTGCTCAGGAATGTAACGTTTTAAGTCTTGGAATAATAATGAAGAAGCACTCAGTTGATTTGTCGTTTGGCTATTAGCCTGATCACCTGGCACAGCTGACTTAACTAAATTACTGTTAAGTAATAAAGTTATCAGCAAAACTGGTTTTATCGCGCTAGAATACATACAACTCTCTGACGTGGTGAGCTACTCTTTAATAAAAATGTATCGGCCTTTAATGTAAATTCTAAACCTGTTTTTAGTAAATCATTTAAAGTAAACGAAAAAGAGAAAGTAAGCGTACTACCTCAAATCGCAAAAATTAGTAAATATAGAGAAAATAATGAAGTTTCAAAATACCCCAAATTTCAGCCATGGACAGCAAGATAAAATAGGCGTGTTGTTAACAAATTTAGGTACGCCAGATGCGCCCACTAAAGAAGCGCTAAAGCCTTATCTAAAAGAGTTTTTGTCGGATCCCCGAGTAGTAGAAATACCGCGACTAATTTGGTGGTGTATTTTAAATGGTGTGATTCTTCCTTTTCGCTCTCGTCGTTCAGCAAAGGCTTACAAAGGCGTTTGGACTGAAGAGGGATCGCCTCTGCTTGTAAATACTCAAAACATAGCCAATAAAGTTGCGGAACATTATTCCGACAAAAGTGATGTGATTGTTGATTTTGCAATGCGCTATGGCAATCCTTCAGTAGAAAGTAAATTGCAGGGCTTGCTGAACCAAGGCGCTCGAAAGGTTATTGTTTTGCCTTTGTATCCTCAGTATTCAGCAACAACAACGGCGTCAACTTTTGATGCGGTTGCAGATGTATTTAAGAAAACCCGTTTTATCCCAGAGCTCCGTTTTGTAAATCATTATACTGATTCGAAGAAGCTGATTATTGCGTTAGCAAATAAGATTAGGAAGTCTTGGGAAGCAAATGGTAAAGCAGACAAACTTATTTTCTCTTATCACGGCATCCCTAACCGATATTGGCACAATGGCGACCCTTATGCTTGCCAGTGTCATAAAACATCTAGGTTGCTAGCGGAAGAGCTTGGACTCGGAGAGGGCGAATACCTAACTTGTTTTCAATCAAGATTTGGTAAAGAAGAGTGGGTTAAACCTTATTTGGATCACACTTTAAAAGCACTTCCATCTGAAGGTATTAAGTCAGTACAAGTCGTTTGTCCAGGCTTCTCAGCAGATTGCCTAGAGACAATAGAAGAAATAGGCGAAGAAAACAGAGATTACTTTTTAGAAGCAGGTGGTGCAAAGTTTGAGTATATAAGTTGCTTAAACGATGAAGCTGAACATATTGATGCTTTATCTGAAATTATAGACAAACAGATGTTGGGCTGGAATGTTGAAGCTGATGTGGAAATGAGAGACAAAAGAGCTGAGGCCCTTAGACAATCAAAATAAACACCATTTAGACGTCTATACGTTTAAATATCCATGTGGTACATTTGCTGCACTTAAATTTAATCTGCATGAAATCAGAGGATCATAATGACTGAAATGCAAAAATCTGGGTGGGCACTTTTGCCACTAGGTCTATTTATTCTCTTGTTTTTGGGAACTGGCATATACCTGCAATCAATTGGCGTAGAGTATGCGTTTTATCAATTACCTGCACCCGTTGCCATTATTCCAGCTCTTTTACTAGCTTTGTATTTAAATAGAGTTCTTCTACCAAGCAGGCCTAATTTAGATGACAGTTTATCTGTCTTAATCAAGGGTATGGGCAATAATAACGTTATTACCATGTGTTTGATTTATCTGTTAGCTGGTGCTTTTGCATCGGTAGCGAAAGAGGCTGGTGGTGTATCAGCTGTAGTAAATCTGGGTATAGGTGTTATTCCTAGTGCTTACTTAGTAGCCGGCCTTTTTATAATTTCAGCTATTATTGCCACTGCGATGGGTACCTCCATGGGCACAATCGGAGCGGTGGCGCCTATTGCATTTGGCGTTATAGAAGTTACTCAAATTGATCCTGCAGTCATGGCTGGTGCTATTGTGGGCGGTGCGATGTTTGGTGATAACTTAAGCTTTATTTCAGATACAACCATTGCCTCAACAAAAACACAGGGTGCTGAATTAAAAGATAAATTCAAAGAAAACCTAATATTCTCCGTGCCCGCTGCGATGTTGGTTTTAGCCATTTATATCTTTTTAGGTGGTGATCCTATAGAGGCAATTAAAACCAACGAACAAACGAGTGCCTTACTTGCCTTACCTTACTTCTTTATTATCGTACTAGCTGTTTTAGGACTTAATGTATTTTTAGTTCTGTTATTAGGTATTTTGCTTTCTGCTTTATCTGGTGTGTTTGTAGGCACTTATGAAATTGCTTCTCTAGGACAAGATATTTACGCAGGTTTTGCAAACATGCAGGAAATATTCTTACTTAGTTTATTAATTGGTGGTTTAAGTGAGCTAATGAAACACCAGGGAGGCTTGGAGTTTTTAGTTAGTAAAATAAATAAAATACTGTCGAAAGCTTCAAACTCGGCGCTGTACTTCAAGAATCAAGTGGCTATTGCTTCGTTAGGCTTAGTGACGAATAGTGCCATTGCAAATAATACGGTCGCAATCATTGTATCGGGTGACTCTGCTAAAAAATTGGCTACACAAGGTGAGATCTCGGCAAAGCGTAGCGCTAGTTTATTAGATATATTCAGTTGTATTACGCAAGGCCTAGTTCCTTATGGAGCACAAGCATTACTGGCAGCAGCATCATTTGGCATTTCACCCATAGATGTCATCACACACGTTTGGTATTGCGTCATATTGTTCTTCGTTAGCGTTACCGTGATGTTTACTAGAAAGTCGTAGAGATTGTTATTTTAACCATAAAAAAAGGAAAGCATGTGCTTTCCTTTTTTTGTGTCAGAGTTAATGTATTACTCTGAATTTTAGACTTTCTGTCAAGCTCACTCAGAGCTATCTGGGTAAGCCTTATTTACTTATTGAGTACAGTAGCCAAAGCCTTCGCTAAATAGTCAGCGTTGCTCTTGTTAACGCCTGCTACGTTAATACGACTTGAGCCAACAATATAAATACTATAATCGTCTTTTAGCGTTTGAATAGCTTCTTTATCAATACCTAAGAAAGAGAACATACCGTTTTGTTTCGCGATAAAGTCAAAATTGCCTGGTACATTATGTTCCTTGAACTTTTCTACAATGTAGCTGCGAAGTCCATTAATTCGAGTACGTTTCTCTTGTAACTCTTCTTCCCATAAAGCGCGAAGCTCAGGGTTAGACAAGATGTTTGCTACAACAGCGGCGCCATGAGCAGGAGGCATTGAATAAATTGCTCGAATAACGTTTAGAGCTACGCTATATGCAATCTCTGTTTGTTCTGCCGTTGCAGTCATAACACTAAACGCACCTACGCGGTCTCTGTATAAACCAAAATTCTTAGAACAAGAAGCACAAACTAATAATTCATCTAACTGATCTGCAAGTAAACGAACACCTGCGGCGTCTTCATCAAGACCTTTACCAAAACCTTGATAAGCAGAATCAATTAAAAACGTGAAACCTTGCTTTTTGGAAATGTCAGCAACAATTTGCCATTGCTCTAACGTTAAATCCATACCGCTTGGGTTATGACAACAAGCATGCAATAAAACAACGTCACCAGCAGGTACGGTATTTAAAGTTGACACCATTTCGTCAAACTTAAGGCCCATGGTATCAAAATCGAAATAAGGGAATTCTTTAGTTTCTAAACCAGCTGCACCAAAAATACTGAAGTGGTTTGCCCAAGTTGGGTTGGTAACCCAAATAGAGGCATTAGGGTTTGAACGTTTAATAAACTCAGCTGCAACACGAAGAGAACCTGTGCCGCCTGGCGTTTGAGCTGTTTTGATGCGGTTGGCTTTAACCGTAGCGTGATCACCAAAAACTAGCGATGTCATTAACTCGTTGTATTGAACATCGCCCGCTAGTCCAAGATAAGACTTTGTAGTTTCAGTCTCTAAACGAATTTGTTCTGCTTTTTTCACAGCACGCATAACTGGTGTATCACCAGTTTCGTTTTTATAAACGCCAACACTTAAATCAACTTTTTTAGGGTTTGTATCGGCTTTGTATTCAGACATTAATCCTAGAATAGGATCTGTTGGTACTGGTTTTAATTGCTCAAACATTAGAATTCTCTTGCAGTTTTGCCTTGTTAGGCGGGTTAGTGCAACGAAAGTAGATTTGACAGTTTAGTACAAACAGCAGCAAGTTTTTGTTGTGTTTGCTCATCAAAGCTATCAGTTGCAAAACATTCTGCGTCTATAATACCAACTATTTTTGATTAGGGCTAGTCTGAACTAAATTATTATTATTGTTATTCTGTAAACAATTGTTGGGTGCTGAAAAAATTGGCCAGCATAACTCTGATTGTACCTTTGGGTCGCAAGTATAATACTCACCGCCATTTGCTCTATATTCACTAACATCATTGATGATCTTGTGGTGCCCAGATAAAGCTACTGTCACGTTATTACTGATTTTGGAGAACTCTTCATTTAACGGGAATTCAGCTCTAGATGGTTTACCAAAATATGAAAGCTTTGTAAGCACTCGCTCTGACGCGCTGTTGTCACGCGCTAAGTAAACACCAAACCAATCGACATTTGTATTGTTATGAACCCAGTCTACAACTGATTGAACTTGTTTTAATACCAGTAATTCATGTTCATGTAATTGAGAGGCCAAATCAAAAGGTGTTTCGTCAAGTTCACCAAACAATGAACAAGTGCCACCTTCGCCTAATAATGGAACTTGATAAGATAGTGTTAGAGAAGGGTTATGCGATGCACACCACAATTCAATCTGTTCTAAATAGCTGTTTTTCTCAAATAACATAACACACCTCAAATACACATAAATACGTTTAGACGTCTAAACGTAGGGAATGCTAGATCAGGTTTAACCTAAAGTAAACAAAAATGTGCTACTTTTTACCTATATTAGTCCTCTAATATGTATTCAATATAAACCTCATTTCCTTTGTCGTTATATTGCACGAGTGATGCTATTTCTTTGAGCAACTTGAGCCCTCGACCAAAGTCATCATTTTCATTATGTGTTTTAAAAGCCATTTGGTGATTAAAGCCATCGCCAGTATCAGTTACTTTTATGGCTATTGTGTTTTTGTCAGGAATATATTCGACTATTAATTCAATAAAATGACTTGTGAGGTTGGCAAGTTTTGACTCTCGTTGATTGTAGTACTGGATAAACCCATCTCTTTTTCGCTTCAGTTTGAATCCATTTTCAATACGCCGTGTTCCAGCGCATTATTGTAAGCTTCTGATAGGATTAGAAATATATTTGACTTGTGCCTAAGCACTCCTTTTATTGAGCAAACAGTTTCGGTTATTTCTGATATAGGGTTTACTCTTTTTAAATAGTCTGCCGAGAGCTTAACGGTCTGTTGTTGCGGCATGATAGAGAACTTCTCAAGTTGTTCGCAGGGCAACTCTGGTACATCGCATTTTAATTCAATGATTGTGATGTCATCGTTTTGAGAACATTGACCTTTGTGTTCTTTCACCGATTGAATTAGCGAATCCATATTCGAGGTAGTACCATTACTTAAAAGAGCATTAAGTTTATCTTCGCCAAATAGTTCTTGGCTGGCATTCTCGAGTTCAATCAAACCATCAGAATATATAAGCAGAGTATCTAGCTTTTTAACGTGATAGATGGACTGAGTATCCTCAAATTCTAAAGTGGGCAAAACTCCTAAGGGCATGTGCATAGACGGTATTGTACTCTTTACGCCTCCATTAGGATGAAGCAGATATAAATCAGGCACACCTCCAGCCCAAACTGATATTTGTGTGGCATTATAATTAAGCTCAACGATTGCTGCAGCGCAAAACATTTCAGTGGGTAATAATTCATAAAGTGTTTTATTAATTTCGGTGGCAATATCGGGTATTGATAATCCTTTTTGCGTCAACGCATAAAATGCTCTTGAAACAGGTAAGGTGCCAATAGATGCCGCTAAACCATGACCCGTAAAGTCGCCCATAAACACATACACACTGCCTCGCGGGCTCAGTGCTGTTAGTACTATGTCACCATTAAATGTCTCTGCTGGAGCTAAATGCGTTTTTATTAGAGTTGAGTTTATATAATTATTCGAAAGTGCCCGTTCGTAAATGTGTTCTATGATTTGGAATTCACGCTCGGTTTGAATTTTGTAATAGTCTAATTTTTTCTTTTGTTGGAAGGTTTTTTACTGAGTTCTCTTGTCCTAGCATGCGCTTCAATTTTGGCTGCCAAAATGACTTGGTCGAACGGTTTGCTGAGAAAGTCATCACCGCCCACTTTCAAGCACTCTTTAAGAGATTTTTGATCATCTAGCGCGGTTAAAAATATAATGGGTAAATAGACATCTTTAGATAGAGCTTTTAACTTTGGTGCGGTTTCAAACCCATCCATAACTGGCATAATTACATCAAGCAAAATAATATCTGGTTGGTGGGTAATAAACTCTTCAATCGCTTCAACACCATTAGCAGCTGTGATAACACTATGGTTATGTAACTCCAACGATTTAGTTAGTATGGTGCGATTAATATTTTGGTCATCAACCACCAATATTTTTAGAGGCATATCAATCCCTCAATCGATATCAAACTTTTTATCAAACCTAGATATTTGCAATATTTTCTTAATTTGAGGTCGGCAGTTTGAAATTTTAAACAACGACACTTTTTCACTCAGTAGTTTTTGCATGTTAAGTAACATACCTAATGCAGAACTATCCATGTATTCGGTTTCTCTAAGGTCAACAATTACCGTGCTCACTTCAGAGCTTACATTTGCATATGCAAGTCTAAAGTCTTGAACTAGGTTGAAGTCAAATTTGCCTTTTACATGAATACTAAAGGTTGTTCCGTCTGCAGAAGTTGACGTGTTTAAGCTCATTATGTCGCCCTTATGATCTGTAATTTAATAAAAATCGGCCGCTTAGATAAAACAAACTATAATACTCATTAAAGGTTTGTAATCTATGCGACTCTTTACGTTATAGACCAAATGTGGGCCTCTGACAAATCTTAACTACTGAGATAAAAGGATTTTTAAATAAAAAAAGGTGTGGTAGATTCCCGAGCCTTTATAAATCTAGAAAAGGTAAGTTATGTCGGACTGGCAAAATCAATTAGGTAACTTAGTTTACTCTACTGAAACGGGCAAAATAGATAAAAAAGAAGCCCCTGCTGAAATTTTAGGGGAAGCCTATTCCGATGGCTTTTTAAGAATTGAACGTCAAACAAAAGGGCGGAAAGGTAAAGGCGTTAGCATTATATCAGGCCTAGCCCTACCACCAGATGAATTTAAAAAGCTAGCGCAAACGGTTAAGAAAAAGTGTGGGAAAGGCGGTGCAGTAAAAGAAGGAACGATAGAAATTCAAGGAGATGATAGAGAACAAATTAAAGCAGTTTTAGAATCCTTAGGCTATAAATGTAAGTTAGCCGGCGGTTAGGGTTTTATATATTCTTATAAAAAGAGAACAATTTATGTCCAACTTATCACCAAGTGATTTATCAATACTGGTAGTAGAACCATCAAGAACACAACAAAAAATTATTGCGAAGGAATTGGCGAAAGAAGAAATTACGCATGTAGACTTTGCTGATGGCGTGCAAGCCGCGTTAGATAAAGTTGCTAATTCTGAACCTGACCTAATAACCAGTGCTATGTACTATGAAGACGGTACTGCGTTAGAATTAGTGCAACAACTAAAAAGTAATGAACGATTTGCCGATATCCCATTTATGTTGGTATCAAGCGAGCATAAAAAAGAACAACTGGAAATATTTAGACAGTCAGGCGTTGTTGCTATTTTACCTAAGCCTTTTACCCCTGAGCATTTAGGCACGGCACTTAATACAACAATTGATCTAATTAGCACAGAAGAAATGGAGCTGTCTTTCTTTGATATCAAGTCAGTGCGTGTATTAGTGGTAGATGATAGTCGAATGGCCAGGAACTTTATCAGTAGGGTTTTGACGAATTTAGGTATTGAAAAAATTACACAAGTAACCGATGGTTCTGAGGCAATTGAAATTTTAGGTCATGAAATGTTTGATTTAGTTGTAACAGATTACAACATGCCTGAAGTAAACGGCGAGGAATTAACTCGTTTTATTCGAACTCAAAGCGGTCAATCTCATATTCCAATTTTAATGGTAAGCTCTGAGGCAAATGATACTCATTTGGCAAACATTGAAAAAGCTGGCGTAAATGCCCTTTGCGACAAGCCGTTTGAATCAGATAATGTAAGAAGAATTCTTTACAACTTACTCGAAGGCGATGATTAGTCGCCCAACTGAACAAGGAGTGTTATGCAGTTAAGTTTTAATGCAGAAGATGCCGGGCAAGTCACCATAGGTGCCTTTGCACTTGCGGTTCCAATATCATTTTCAGAAGAGCTTGGAACCTCGGGGATACGCTGCCAATGATTAACCTGTTACTGGTATTTATCTTATCTATCAGCTTTTAGGGTTGTTTACGTATGGCAGTGTTTTCAAGGCAACATAAGATATCGAGTCCCAGTTCATTTTCCGAATTGTTATCGCCTACCTGCTTGCTGCGTTTGTAGTGTCATTGGTACTTCTCTCTCTTAATAAACTCCCAATCATAGATGAGCCTCTTTTGGCTTTTAAACGTTTAATTTTAATTACTATGCCAGCCTCAATGGGTGCGATAATTGTAGATAGTTTCGACAAAGAATAGCTAGGCCACTTTATAATTAGTGCCACTGTGCTAACATTCCGGTTTTATTTACTACAGCAAAAAAAAGAGAGTTATATGTCTCAGTTTACATCAGTAGAACAACAAGCAAGTTATGGAATCGGTCGTCAAATTGGTGACCAAGTTGCAAGCAACCCATTTGAAGGTTTAGACGCAACTGCTGTAGCACAAGGTGTTATTGATTCTTTAGAAGGTAAAGAGTACGCCGTTGAAGTTGAAGACTTACGTGCAGCATTTGGTGTTATCAATGAGCGCATGCAAGCTGCTCAAGCTGAGCAAGCAAAAGCGGCGTCAGCTGAAGGTCAAAAATTCTTAGATGAAAATGCTCAACGTGAAGGCGTTACAGTAACTGAATCTGGTTTACAGTTTGAAGTAATCACAGAAGGCTCTGGTGAGAAGCCAACGGCAGCAAGCACAGTTAAAACTCATTATCACGGTACATTAATTGACGGTACTGTTTTTGATAGTTCTTATGACCGTGGTGAGCCAGTGGATTCCCTGTAGGCGGCGTTATCAAAGGTTGGACTGAAGCATTACAAATGATGACGGTTGGTTCAAAATGGCGTTTAGCGATCCCTTATGAATTAGCATACGGTGAACAAGGTGCTGGTGGTGCGATTGGTCCTTACCAAACACTAGTCTTTGATGTTGAGCTATTAGAAATCGTAGCTTAATTCAGTTTAATCACTGCGGAACAAAAAAAGAGAGCATATGCTCTCTTTTTTATTATTGAAAATGACTCGTCAGAAATAACATAGACAATGAAAAGTTCTATTTTTGATAGTTATACGATTATGACGCTTGGCTTAAAATTGTTGAATCATATTTTGAATCATCAATGAGTAGGTAGTCACCTAAACGCTCATCAAATCTATATTCGTTTTGCCATTCATTTGCATTTTCAACAACGCGTTTAAGACTGCTAACAACAAAGCGCGCCTCAGCATCTGTATTAGTTGGTGCAACGATATGCGAACCCAGCCAGGTTTGCGTGATAAATTGCCATTGTTCACTTCATTGACAATTTGTTGCGACTGCTGCTTATCTACGTTTAATAGAATATGTCCATAAGTTCCCGCACAACTGCAACCGCCACGAGCTTGGATACCAAACTTATTATCAAGCAACCTAACAATTAGGTTGTGGTGCAGATTAGTTACATAAAAAGAGACAATGCAAAGACGATTTTTAATATTTGGCTCGAGTATATTAACGCCTGGGATATCGCTGATACCGCCATCAAAATTTTCCTCAAGTGTGTTTCTCTTTTCTCAATATTACTAACGCCCATTTCATCCTTTAACTTTATTGCTTGCGCTGCTTTTATTGTTTGCAAAAAGCCGGGTGTTCCACCATCTTCTCTTTTTTCAATGTCTTCATAAAATGCTTGTTCGCCCACGGGTTTGTCCACAAACAGTGCCACCACCGGGTTTATCAGGTGCAATATTATGCCGAGCGTACAGAGCTTTTAAAAACGAGTATTCCGCAAGACCCAGGCCCACCAAGAAACTTATGAGGAGAAAAGTAAATGCCATCCAATTGCTCTTCTGGATCTTCCGGGTGCATATTGATGTCTACGTAAGGTGCGGAACAGGCGTAATCTACAAAACATACTCCGCCATGTTTATGCATAGTTTTAGCTAACAGGCCAACGTTTGTTTTTATACCAGTTACATTACTACAGCCTGTAAATGCGCCAATTTTTAATGGACTTTGTGAATATTGGTTTAATTTATTTTCCAAGTCTTTAATACATGGTTGACCATCAGGTGCTCGCTCTAGAACTTCAACAGTAATGTCTAATGTATTCCAACTCGTTTGATTCGAGTGGTGTTCCATATGTGTAACAAAAACAACAGGCTTTAAGTTTGTTTTGTTTTTGTTAACAAAATGGGTAAACCTTTCGAAAAGCGACGTAGAATTAGAGTATATATTCTTTTGTTTTAAACCCATGAGCCGTTGTAGTTTGATAATGGCGGATGTCGCACCGGCTCCTGTACATATTAGTACGTCATTTTCATCGGCGTTCACGTGTTGTTTAATGGTTGCTCTAGCCTGTTTATAGGCTGCTGTAATTACACGGCCAGTTTCAGTGTTCTCAGTGTGAGGGTTGGCAACATAAGGACCAATTTGTTCTGAAATGTAATGTTCGATTGGCCTATAAAGGCGGCCACTTGCAGTCCAGTCAGTGTAGAGTAAATTATGTGCGTTGAGTTGGCTTTTTAGATTCAAACCTATAGTTTTATCTCTATAGGTAGAAAAATATTCCTCTAACATGAAGGCTCCAGGTGGTTATATTCTGTAAGCTATTATGTTGGAAATTATTGAAATCTTTTTTCTATTTAACAAATAAACAAAAGCCCATTAGAATATTTTTCTTAATGAGCTTGTCAGGGGGTAAATATTTCTTCCGGTTATGGACCTATTAACTATAAGTTAATGGGATTTCCGTAGAATATTTCATTTGCTCCATCGCAAAGCTGGAACTAACATCGCTGAAACCAGCTTGTCTAATTAGCTTTTGATAAAATCATCGTAGGCTTTCATGTCTGGTACTAACACTTTCATCAAGTAATCAGTTTCGCCACTTAACCGATAAAACTCTACAATTTCTGGCGAGCTATTGGCGAACACTTTGACAGACTCTGCCCACTCAGGAGTGTGTTGGTTTGTTTTGAGACTAACAAAGACCGTTAAGCCAACATTGAGCTTTTCTGAATCTAATAAGGCAACTCTTTTCCTAATTACACCATTATTTTCAAGCTGTTGGATACGTCTCCAGCATGGGGTTTGACTTAAACCGATTTGCTCAGAGATCTCGGCCAATGAGAGAGAACCGTCTTCTTGCAGTAAAGAAAGAATGTGGCGATCAAAACTATCCATATTTATACTCCTTATTACTCAATAGTAATTATATCTAACTTGAAGCTGTATCATAGCCAGAAAATTCTATCTTGAATAGGAGGTACGACTTGTTTGAACGCCTACTCACCTTACCAAACCGCCGATTAAGCTTTTTGCCAATTAATTTTGCTAGAAATCCGTTTTTTCCAGTCTTCCGCTGATGACTTTTCCTCGGTAATTACAACCATGTCGGCAAACTTATTTGACAAGCTCGTTCCCACATAACGATTTTGACTTACTGTTGATTGAGAAGACAAGCCGCTATCTTTCGGTACTATAAATACAGTGACATCTTCACCTTTGTCAGACATAACAATGTGTAGGCTACGTGTTCCTTCAAATCGACAAAAACTAACAAACTTGATTGCAGCGATATTATCTACCAGCGTACCTCCAAACTCAGCAAGCTTTGCATTTACTTGCTCTAATGTGTAGTTACTATTTGTTGGAATATGATCAAGCTCCGACTCCATGTGAGAGATCGCATGGCTTATCAACATTGTAGTGTTTTTTAATGGGTACAAAATACTAGTACTAATACCAACTGCAAATATAATAGAAGCGGCAACGGCCCATCGTACGGTGTTTATTTTCGACTTATTATTTTTGCTATTTAAATGTTTATTGAGTAGTACTCTATCTGCGTAGTTTTCTGGTACATCAATCATTAGTGCATTTTTTAGCTTGTCGTCAAAATCCATCATGTCGGCTTTGAATTTGGCTTTTTTAGAGTCTGCTGAGCAAGCGCTTTTAATATCACTGCCTGAATCTTGAGGATCAGCATAAATACGTCTTCGGAAAGTTAAATCATCCATTTTGAGCCCCTTTTTGCATTGAATTAGTATCAAGAATTTCTTTTAATTGGTTTCGTGCACGGAATAGTCGAGTCATCACTGTATTTTTATTGAGCTCAAGGATACTGGCGATTTCTTCACCAGAAAATCCTCCAATAACCTGCAGAATCAAAGGCTCTCTATATTCTTCACTCAATTTAAATATCTGTCTTTGTAATAAGTGATTTTCCATTTCTTGTTCAGTACTGGTACTCGTTAAGTCTGAAACTTCATAATCATCTATATCCACTAGGTCTAATTGCTTTCGCTCAAATCGACGTGCATTTTCCCTTCGCAAAATAGTGATTAACCAAGATTTAGCAGCATTATTGTCTTTTAATGACTCAAGCGAACGCCATGCGCGCAAGAAGGTTTCTTGAACAATGTCATCAACGACATTAGCGTCTCTGCAGAGCCAATAGGCGTATCTATACAGATCTTTGCTATAGGCCCTAACGAGCGTTTCATAAGTAAGGTATTTTGTTTTCATGTAGCAATAGACCTTGTTGTGCTAAAAAAAATTTCCCTTTAGCTGTAATGAAGTGGTTTAATTTAAAAATAAACCTCTTCAGGCAATTAAAAGTAACCAAACAGTCGTTATGAACAGTAATCAATTTGAACCGTCAAACATTAGCTTACATTCACTTTATCCTAACTTGTCTAAGCACTTTTTGTACAAGTATATATTGTCGGTTGGAGACAAGCTGATGGGATTGGATAAGCTCCAAACTATATATGATAACAGCGACTTTAAGGGCTTACCTTACAAAGAATTTGCCGACACTCTGATTTCTGAGTTTAAAACGCCAGTTGTGGGAGTTGATAATCTACAAGCTAATCTACCCAAAATTGGTCCTGTCATTATTGTTGCTAATCATCCATTTGGCTGCATAGAAGGCATTGCGTTGGCCTCGGAAGTTATGAAGATTAGAGGTGATGTTAAGGTTCTTGCCAATAAGGCGTTAGCTATGTTTCGGGAGCTACAAAGCCTTTTTATATTTATCGACCCATTAAAACCCAAAGAACCTACAAATATGAAAGCACTTAAAGATTGCCGTCGGCATTTAAATAGTGATGGGGTGCTGATTCTTTTTCCAAGTGGCAAGGTGTCAGAGTTTGAATCAAGTAAAAAACGGGTCTGCGATGGAGATTGGAATCGCGTAGCTGCTCATTTAGCGCGTTCCTGCGAAGCGAAGGTTGTCCCTGTTTTTTTTGAAGGCACAAACAGCTCACAATTTTTATTGTTAGCGAGAATTTGGTCAAAGCTAAAATTAGTGATGCTGTTCAGGGAGATGATGAACAGAAGGGGCTCGACAATAAATATGAAGGTAGGGAGGGTACTGACACCAGAGATTTTATCTTCGCTTAAAGATGTTGGTGCAATGAATGACTATTTACGAGCTCAGGTTTATGCTTTAGACCCCAAATATCAATACTCATGGCCCGCAGACAAAACGACAAAAATGCTTCCATTAGCTGAGTCGATTGGTAAATCCAAGATTTCGGAAGAACTGCTGCAGTTACCCAAGGAACAAAAACTAGCCAGCTATAAAGGGTTTACAGTTTATTACGGTTACCAACATCAAATTAGTAATATTGTTTTAGAAATTGCAAGAGAGCGTGAACGAGTGTTTCGACTTCACAATGAAGGTTCGGGCAACGCAATGGACACTGATAGTTTTGATGCAACCTATGTTCACCTTTTTATTATACAAGACCAAACCTTGGATCTGATAGGTGCATACAGAATGGGGCAGACTGATATTTTATTAAAAGATGGAAATCTAGAAAACCTTTATCTCAGTAAAATGTTTAGCTTCAAGGCAAACTTTATAAATCAACAAGAGCCATGTTTAGAAATGGGGCGCTCTTTTATCGTGCCAGAGCACCAGAAAAGTTTTTATGGTTTATATTTATTATGGCGAGGCATAGGAGAGTTTGTTGTAAAGCACCCACAATACAGAAGGTTATATGGCACGGTTTCAATTAGTAAACTTTATTCATCAAACAGTGTTGAATACATGAATAGAATACTTACAGAGCCGTCTGGGGAAGTTGAGGCAAATTACCCCTTTAATGTGCCGAACAACCCTGAGTTGGAAGACTTTACCTCTAAACATCGAGAGCATAATGGTGTATTATCCGCCCTCGTTTGCGGTACAGAACTTGACGGTAAGGACATCCCCGTCCTCATGAAACAATACCAGAAGCTCGGCGCTCGATATTACTGCATTGGTATTGACAGAAGTTTTAATGATACTCCAGGAATGTTACTGAGTGTTCATTTACCATCTGCACCGAATAAATCACTCAAGCAATACCTTTCTAATGGACTAGATGGTTACTTAGCTTATAAAAAAGAACATTAAAAAAGGGTCAAAAATGCGAGCAAACCGCTTTGCACAATGCTTTAGCTTTACGGTAATGTCGACTGTAAAAGCCATTAGCTTTTTGTTTTATCGATTTGAAATTAAATGGCTTAGTAAAAAGAAGTTTGAAGCATTAGATGACGTTAAGCTTATTGTCTTACTGAATCATACAAGTTTATTTGAGGCACTGTTTGTGCGGTTGGCGCCGTTCCGTTTTTTGTGGAAAATAGCAAGACACTTGCTAATTCCAATCGCGGATATCACTGCTAGCAGACCAGTGGTTGGTAAGTTTTTAATGCGCTGGTTCCTGGGTTTGTGCCAATCAGTCGTAAAAGAGATGAATCGTGGGACAACTTCTTAAAGAGCGTAAATGATGACGCCATTGTCGCTATTTTACCAGAGGGAAGAATGCGTCGTCACGACGGTAATGACAAACATGGTAATCCGATGACAGTGCGAACTGGCGTGGCAGACATCATAGAAGAGTTAGATGATGGAAAGGTATTATTTATTTACAGCGGTGGTATGCATCATGTACAAATACCAGGTCAGACGTTACCTAAATTGTTTAAAAAAATAAAAGTTAATATGGAAATGGTAGATATCAACGATTATAAAGATATTCTTCACCATCCAGAAAAGAAGACGCGTAAAGCTCAGATTGTTAAGGATATACAAAAGCGCTTGGAAGACTTTACGCCGTTTTGCAAACGCCAGCCATATAACAAAAATGACGAATAGACATTTTTTATTACATTTTAATATATTGAACACAGGCTGCTATTAGGGCAAACTTTTGTTGGATACAACTCAAACTAGGAAGTGTCATGTCTCAAATTAAAGAGTCATTGGACAAGTTAAGACAAGCTACTGAAGCGCTAGAGAATAATATTGGTATGAATAATACCCAAGGTGCTAATGTTGAAAGTTTGCATAAATCTTTAACAGAAGTGCATGAGCACATAGAGTTTATAAAACAGAGCTTGGGTGAGGATACATCTTCTCCCATTCGTTACATAGACGAGTGTGGATAAGAAAAAGGTAACCTAAATGGTTACCTTTTTGCTAATGCTAATGCTAATGCTAATTGTAATACTACTGCTTAAAAGCAAAGCGTTAAATAAATTACTAAGACTCTAAAGTCAGTTTAGCGGGTGGGACATCTTCCGTAGGATAGCAGCCAAGTACTTTCAAAAAGCGGGTAGACGCTCTTAGCTCTTCAATCGCATTCTCTAGGTTGTTGTCTCTAATATTACCTTCAACATCAACATAAAACATTTCTTCCCACGGGTTACCTGTGATTGGCCTTGATTCTAACTTACACATATTCACGTTGTGAGACTTTAATATTAATAACGCATCAACCAGTGCCCCAGGCTTTTGTTCTGTTGACATTATCCAAGTGGATTTAGCAGGAACTTGAGGCGCCACTGAAATTGCTTGATTGGCTAAAACTATAAAACGGCTATAGTTTTTCTTTTGGTTGGCCAGCGCCTCGGCAATGATATTAAGGCCATATAATCTAGCTCCTTCACCACTACCTAATGCAGCTACAGTACCTGTTGTATCATTTTGAATTGCTTCAAACGCAGCCGATGATGCCTCGCAATGTTCTATTTCCACACCATCAAACTGCGCTAGGAAATGGCTACACTGCGCATAAACTTGAGGATGTGCATATAGCTTTGTGATTTTATCCATACTAGTTGGAACCGCACTAACCATACAGTGATTTATTGGCTGTGTAATTTCGCCAACAATGGACAAGTCAGTGTGTTGCAGCAGGTCGTATACGTCATTAATACTACCGGATGACGTATTCTCAATTGGCAAAATCCCGTAATCTGCGTGTTTATGCTCGACCTTTTCAATTATTTCTAAAAAGCTAGAGCAACCCATTGCTTTTAGTTGACCCGGGAATCGAGAAAAGTATCGATGACAGGCCAAATTACTATATGAGCCATGGCTACCAAGGTAAGCAACACGATTAACACCATTCTCGCCAGCAGGCAGGTTTAGGTGCTGTTGAAGTAGAGCTTGTTGGTGCAAAACTGAGTCTTCAATAATGGTTTGAAAAACCTGTTTAACAAAGTAGGCGTCTAACTGCATATCTTTGCCACGATTAATAAGATCTACCAACATCTGCTCTTCGCGTTGTAAATCTCGAATTGGCTTATTGTTCTCTATTTTTTGCTCAGCTACAGATTTAGCCAACATACGTCGTTTTGACAATATAGTTAACAACTCTGAATCCAGTTGTGAAATTTGTGTTCTTATGTCCGATAATGGATTGGTTGTAATGGTCAAAAATCTAATCTCGCTCTTTTGGTGTTAACGTTAATGTGTACTCTGTACTTCCCGGAAGAAGAGGGGATGATGTACCTTGTATCCAGTTCTTATGGCCATTTCCATAATATGGACTTAATGGGTGACCACTTTGGCCACTTGGCATGTGTAAAATAGCAGACTCCTCGTGTCCAGGAGAGACTACAAAGCGTTCTGAGGAGCCAAAGTCAGGTCCTTGTACTCTTGGCATATAGCTATCTCCAGCTGCAGGCATGCTTGGCATATCAAGCAACCAACTCAAAGCCGGTACTGCTTTTGAAAGCGGGTGCTGTACTTTTGCAGTATTAATGGTTCCCCAGTTTGCGTTGTCTAGAGAGCCGTGTTTATCTTTTAATTTCTTAATAGTTCTTAATAGCGCCTGTTCTAAGAAGTCGTTCCAATTAGCAAAACCGGTTGGTGAAATATGTTCAGGTTTGCTCGATAGAATAGCCCACATCGGAGTTTCAATTTGGTGACGAATTGGATGAATATCTACTTTTGATGTTTTAGTGTTTTTTAAAGGCGCTAGCAAAATGTCAAACATAGATTGACGAACTTCCATCCTAAAGGCCCTAACAATGGTGTACCCCACAGAGTCAATAGATGCGCGTTGCTGCCAATTCTCGATATGCAATTTTAACGCTTCGAGTTGATTTTCACTAACAAAATCTGGTGTTAGTAACTCGTCATTAATAAGAGCCTGCCAACGAGTTAAGAAGAGCGCTCTGTTGTCATTTTGGATGTTCAAGAAGTCTTGTTCGGAAAACTGATCTAGCGCAAATAGACCTTGTTTTATTTGTAAACTGCGAGCGCCAAGTGCATAACCGCCGTTGCCAATTTTCTTATACATATCATTGCCAACCACTCTGCTATTGCCAGTCCAAATTCTATTGGAAGAAGGGTTCATTACAGTTGGCTTTTCTTCACTTGAGAAGTAGCCTAACCAACGATAGTCGCCTTGACTCCAATCTTGGGGCGTTTCCCAATCGGGTGAATCTAATGAGGACTCTTTGACAGGCAAAGGTCCGGCAATGGTCCAAGCAATTTGCCCCTGATTATCGGCTATCACTATGTTTTGAGCTGGGATCGCCATAGTGTGCGCAATATTGATACCTTGCTCAGTAGATAATGCGGTTTCAAGGTTAAGCAGATTAAAGTTCATGCCTTCTGGGTCGTGAGCAGTCCACCGCATTGACAAAGGATTGCCGTTGCTATCATAACCAATAATAGGTCCCCACTGCGAAGATGAAATAGTAATGACTTTGTCTGCGCCGCCTTTAACTTTAATGATTTCTTGTTCTTTAATAATCGGCTTGTTGCCAGATGGCGTTTTATAACTCTTTCCATTATCCGTTGTATTTAAAGCAATAAGATCACTCCAATCGCCATAACTGTTTGTGAATCCCCAAGCAATTTGTCGATTACTTCCCACCACCATTGCCGGTGTGCCGGGTAAGGTAACGCCATCTATCGCTATTTGTCGGTCATTTATTGGGTATCTAAAACCTGCACGATACCAAATATTAGGAACTCTAATCCCCAAGTGCATATCGTTAGCTAGCATGGCAGATTTGGTTTTACTAAGTTCGCCACTGACCACCCAACTATTGCTGCCAGGAAGTGACTCATGGTGGTTGTTTGATAATACGTAGTAAGGCGCTGTATCTACTGAGTTATTTGCTGTGCTCTGGCTTTTAAAACCTTGCGTTGGAATCGGAGATTCTGGGAAACGGGTATCATCAATTGATGCATCCCATATTGAACCTGCTGGATTTAAGAAGTGGTAGATGTCACTACCAAAATGATTCTTTATTTTACCTAGTATTTGTTCTCTTTCGCCAAATTGGTGCTGGAGATCAATATACATACTGTATAGAACAAGCAGGCTATCTGCCGCTTTCCAGTCAGTTGGAGCTGTATTGAGTATAAGGTATTCAAACGGTTTAACAGTCAAATTTGCTAATCCCGCATTAACGCCTTTTGTATACTGCTCTAAAATTTGCCTGTGATCTTGAGGCAAGTCTTTTAAATACCTTGTTGCACGCTTTCTAAACTGATGAACTCTTATTTTACTATCAAAATCAACGGCTAATGTTCCAAATAACTCAGAGAGTTCACCAGCTGAGTTTTTTCTCAATAAGTCCATTTGAAAAAAGCGTTCTTCAGCATGAACAAATCCCAAAGCATAAGCAATAGATTCTCTAGACGTTGAACTGAAGGTGGCAATACCATTCTTATCGCGCTCAACAGTTGTTAATTCAGGGATTGAAGTTGCTAACTCTGCATTAAGTGTAGGTTTACTCGAATTTAAAGTGAAATAGACTAAAATACACAAAAGGGGTACTAGTATCGCCGTTAGTTTTATTATCCTTAATAACCAAATCATCATATTGTCTCTTTTGTTTTTTTTAGTGTAATTTAGAGTTCTTAACCGTAAGCTATCATTTTATCAATTAATACTCCATCGCAAAGTGGAGTTAAACAGCGGTCTGTAGGGGTACTATTTGTATTTTATTCTCAAGTATAAAAGTTTGAATTTTAAACATGCCACTCTGGCTTTTCTGCTGACTTTTTTAATATTAATCATTTATTTTTACGTGTTTTTGCACACCAATAAAAATATGATGCTTGAGGAATCTCAGAACCTAAGACAAGCAACCCTTGCCCAAAGCACAGCATCTATACGTAAAAAAATAACTCAATTAGAAATGCAAATTAAAGACCTGTCTTTGTCGGTTTATGCGAATACCAATGTATCGGATGCTGCCATTCGAGCGCTCTTATCTGAGGAAAAGGTTGAGAGCTTTGATGTTACTTTTAAATCGCCAGACAGTTTAAAGGTTAAAAGGAAGGAAAGTCTTGAAAGGAATTTGTTTGTAAATTCAAAAAACAAGTTTGAGCCTTGGTCTAGCTACCTAGTCGACGACAAAAATGAAGTGCGTTTTGAATACCAAGCACCTGTTTATTCTAATCAAAAGTTAGTAGGTGTTTTATCTGGTGCGATCAATATTAATAAAGACGAAATATTGTCTTACTTTACAAAAACTAACGTTAAGGTTTTTATCCACAATCAATATGGTGATCTCGTCTATCACCCTGACTTTGGAGTAAAGTATATAAGGTCTAGTGATGCTTACGGTATCAATATTCTAGCGGGCAGTGCTCGTAGAGAACCTTTGATGCAGTTTATTAATAGTAATATTGCTCAAAGCCCACACTCTTTCTTTATGGATTTAGGAAATAAATATTTAGCAAGCACTTGGCACTTGCCTGAGTTAAGTTGGTTTATTGTAGCTTATGAAAATGAACAACATTTATTAGCCCCACAACAAAAAGCGTTTATAGAGTTTATTACTTTTGCTGCTATCGCTTTAATACTGGTATTTGTACTTACCTACCTATTAAGCATGTTAATTATAAGCAGACCACTTCAGGTAATGACCAATCTTGTAAATTCACCAGATCAGGTTTCTGACCTGCGGTTATTGGGCAAACAAGATGATGAATTGGCTGATTTGAGTGAAGCTATTTATCAGCAGTTATATCAACTAAATAGAACTCGACAGTTAGACTTAAAAACGATTGGTGATTTAGAGTCGAAGTTGGCTGATTCTAAAGGCTTTGCACAAGTCATAGCTCATTCTGACAATGCAATCGTAACTTTAGGTTTAGACTATTGCATAATGACCTCAGACATAAAAATGGCCGGTCTTATTCACTCTAACGATGAGTGTCTCAAAGATGTTAGTTACTTTGAATTTGTTCATCCCCATATGGCATTCATAAAAGAGCAAATAAAAAATGAGCTTAGGCGAAAGCAGAGTTGGCGAGGAGAGTTAATTCTTAAACCCAAGGGCAGTGACGATGAAGTCTGGGTTAATTGCAGTATAACGTCGGTACGAGACGATTTGGGAACTGTCATTAGATATGTGGTTTCCCAACAAGACATTTCTTCCATAAAAGATTCTCAAAATAAAATCGAGAGGTTAGTTTACACGGATGACCTCACCAATTTATCTAATCGAACTTTTTTTGTGGCTCAGTTAGAGAAGCTCGTTGAGATAAGTAAACGGGGACGATACGACTTTGCATTAATATATTTTGATGTAGATGACTTTAAAAAAGTAAATGACTTATATGGCCATGAAGTTGGTGATCTGTTGTTAAAAGAGTTATCAACACGGTTGTCCGCTGAACTAAGAAATGAAGACACGTTGGCAAGAATGAGTGGCGATGAGTTCGCAATGTTGCTAGGAGGGATCAAATCTGAGCAGGATGTCATTGTAAAAGCTCATGCCATTTTAGCAGCGGCAAGCCTTCCTTTTACAATAAAAGGAAAGGTAATTAATTCAGGTGTGAGTATAGGCGTAACAATGTCGACTACAGATTCACAAGATCCAGAGTTACTATTGCAACACGCAGACCTCGCGATGTATGAAGCTAAATCATTGGGTAAAAGCTCTTATCACTTTTACACTAAGGCTCTTAATGACGCCACGCGCCTACGTATTCAAATGGAGAGTGAATTAGCCAAGGCAATCGACAAACAAGAGCTAGAGCTTGTTTTTCAGCCTAAAGTAAATAGTAAAAGCATGGAATTGGTGGGTTTTGAAGCCTTACTTAGATGGCACAACGACACACTGGGCTTTGTTTCCCCCGCGAACTTCATTCCTTTGGCAGAGCAGAGTAACCTGATATTGAAAATTGGTAGCTGGGTTATTGAGCAAGCTGCTGAGTTTGTTAGCCAACAAAATAAAAAAGTACCAGTTTCAATTAACTTAAGTGCCAAGCAATTTGAAAGTGGCAAGGTTACATCTGAGCTAAAGGCTATTATTGAGCAGTATGGGATTAAACCTTCTCTTTTAGAAGTAGAGATTACAGAGTCGAGTTTAATGACGGATGTTGAAGACGCAATTCGTCAACTTTATAGTATTCAGGCTTTAGGTGTTGGTATTTCAATTGATGATTTTGGAACCGGTTATTCTTCTTTGGCTTATATAAAAAGGTTTCCAGTGGAAACGTTAAAAATAGATAGGTCGTTTATCAAAGATATACCTGATGATGAAAGTGATATGGAAATTACTGCTGCTATTATCGCTATGTCTCAAAAGTTAGGATTAGAAGTTATTGCTGAAGGCGCTGAAACCCAAGCACAAGTCGATTATCTAGCTCAAAATGGTTGTTATTTAATTCAGGGTTACTTTTATAGCAAACCTTTATCGGCTGCCGATGCACATGCCTGGCAACCGAATAAAGAACAAAACTAGGGTAAAGATAGAGTTAGAAAACCATTGCCACTGTTAGGCTTTATTTAACGGTGGTAAAAACTGACTTTTGCTTACGGTGCTTTTACTTTTGTTAAATTTAGAAATAGCTTGCCATAACAATTCACCTTTCCAGCCGTTTTGAGTTTGGCTAAATCGAGCTTTATTTAAATCATCGATAGACATTATTAACTCAGCACTCATGTGTTTTTTTGCATCATCATAGCTAGTGCTCTCTGGGAAGTTGATTGTAATCCACTCCGCAAGTAAAGAGCTCGTGGTATTCGCTTGATGGCTTAAACAAGCTCGCTTTAGTTCATTAATATCAAACTTTTGTGGTGAGTTTACATCTAGGCTTACCGTTTGATTAGGGGTTGGTTTGTTACTTCTAAATATGTAAATCAACAACATAATAATAAAGGCTAGCCAACCACTACCTAAGCCAATCCAATAAACCAAACCTAGTTTATCAGTATTGTCAGAAGTACCTGCTAGATTGCAATCACAATCGGATTGTTGATTTTTATTTGCAGACGCCCCGTTTAATGATTGGCTACCTGCAGTGTTGTCTAGTGTGGTTGACGTAATTTCATTACCAACGACGGTAATTGTTTTTGCGGGTAATGTGGCAACATCTTGGCGCTTAGTTTTAGTATTAAACCATGTCACTTTAACTTCCGGGAAGGTATATGTACCAGGCGCATTAGCAACAACAGCTTCAGAAGTAATTCTTTGCGAAACTAAAGCGTTCTGCCTTACTACAGAATGAGTTTTTGATTGGTCAGGGTAAACTTTTACGTTTGCCGGATATTGGCCTGAAACTTCCGGTAGCTGTTCTTCGTTGACATTAAGAGCGGTCAACGTAATCGTCCTAGTTATTGGCTCACCTACATCAAAAGTGTCTTTAGAAGGCGACCACTCTTCGTTCAATTGCACAATAGAACTTGGCAACCATACACCCGTGTAGCTTGTAGGAATAGGTTGTACGTTAATTGTAAAATCTTGACCAAAAGCGGTTACTGGTTTGCTTTGTGAAAAGCTAGAAAATGCAGAGCGGCGTCTTGAAGGCGCGGTTACATCGCCGTTGAACGTAGGCGAAACAACAGTAAAGTCTCCACTTGATTGTGGTGTAATAGTATAGATTCGTTCAATAACTCGGTATCTAATACCATTAATTATTTCAGTGGCATCTTTATCTTTACCTTGCTGTTGAATCAAGGCTCCATCAAGCGTTGGCTCAGACAGGCTGCCGCTTTGCAGTTGAACTTGTGGTGATATATATAATTTAGTTGTTAGTTTTACGGACTGCTGAACATAAAGATTGTTGGTTTCTAAGGTGTTTTTTATAAAAATACTTTCGTCTTTGTAATTTTTAGAAGTTGAGGCTCTGACGACATTTACTTCAATGGGTGAAGTAGAAGCATTAGCTAGCTTTAAGGCTGGGATAGCATAAGTGCCTTGCTGTTTTGCCGTTAATACCACACTCCATGTTGTACTTTTTTGTATAGAACCATTAATTATTTGCGTTTGAGAGCCAGTCGCGGTTCTGCCTACAATGAAGCCTGTTTTCTGTAAAGAAGATAGGTCTAAATCATTGGTATTAACAGAGTCATTTGCTTCAATTTTTAATACAAACGACTCTCTCTCCATAACAGGGTTGCGATCAACACTTGCATTTAATTCGATGTTTGCACTGACTTGAAAGCTTAATAGCAGCACGAATGCACTGAATAAAATGCGAATTTGATTGGTAGGAAAAGCCTTAAAACTACTTACCACGATTTAGTTACTCCTGTTGCTCGTCTACGCTCTTGTTGTCGACGACGACTTTCTAAAATCATTTTATTTCTTAATAGCACTGACGGATCATCGTCAACTTTTCTAAGTAATTGCTTAATTTTTTGTTGCTGTTCTTTTTCTGCAATCTGTTCTGGCGTGAGCTGAGTTGTCTGCTTTTGACCAGTGTTTTCTGTACTATCAGATGCTTCATCAATGCTGTCTTTATTCGCTTCATTTAGTTCAGACTGTTGCTCTTGAGCCTCACCTTGTTGCTTACCATTTTCATTGCTTTTTTGCTGTGATGGAGAGTCTGAAGGTTGGTTTTGTTGCTCAGATGACTGTTGATCTTGTTTTTGGTCATTTGAACCATTTGTTTCGCTATCGTTTTGATTCTGCTCTTGTTGGTTTTGCTGGCCGTTTTGCTCATTTTTTTGTTGATCGTTTTGTTGATCGTTTTGTTGATTTTTTTGCTGTTCGCCTTGCTGGTCATTATCTTGAGATTGGTTAGGGTCAGCTTCACCTTCACTCTCATTGCTATTCTCAGAGTTTGACTGCAACTCTTCTTTTAGTTTCGTAGCAAAATCTTTATTTATCTTAGCGTCTTCTAAGTTAGGCTGTGCTTTAAGGGCTTTGTTATACGCTTCAATAGCTTGGTCTAACTGACCTAGTTGCGCTAGAGCGTTACCTTGGTTGTACAGACCTTGGGCTGAAGTATCTTCTTCAAATAGTTTTAGCGCGGTTTCATAATCACCAGCTTTGTAGGCAGAGGTTGCTCGCCATTGAGGGTCTTCAAACTGCTGTTGAGCACCGCCAAAATCATTTGCTCGATAAGCCTCGCTAGCGAGTTGGTCATTGGTTTTGAACATTGCGTTAACAATATTGCTGAAGGTAGAAGGGGTTTGATTGTCACCACTGACGCTATGCGTATCAGGCAATGCAGCCGCTTTACTTGTGTGGGCTGCATGCGCTAAAGCAGGTGCAGGGGCTGCAACAGATAAAACAAATATAACCGGCAGCAAAAGAGCGATTGTTGCGCCTTTTCTAAAGGCAAATAAGCAAATGGGTAAAAGAAGTAGCACTACGTAAGGTCCAAACTCTTGCCAGTCATCACCTGTTAAGTCACTTTCAGTTTGGTTGTTTGGTGCATCCTGCTTTGAGGAGGTTTGTAATTGGCTAGATAGGCGTTCAATATCCATATCATTAGCGGTAACGGGCTGATATATGCCGCCAGACAGCGAAGCCAAGTCGTCGAGAGCAGATTCATTTACTTTAGGCATGACAATGTTGCCAGAGTTGTCTTTTAGTAAAGAACCATCTTTCATTTTTATTGGCGCCCCAGCTTGAGTACCCACGGAAAGTATATTTATATTAAAGGGACTTGCTCGCATAAATCGTTTTAATTCGGTTATGTCTTCATACTCAACGCCGTCAGTTATCCAGTAAATTTGGCCAGATAAATAACCAGCTTGTTGCATTAAAGATTGCGCTTTTTCTAAACCAATTAATGGATAGCTGCCTGGTATTGGCATTATTTCCGGTGACAGACTAGGAATGAGCGCGGTGATATTTCTGGCGTCTTGAGTCAGTGGCGAAATAGTAAAAGCGTCACCAGCATAAGCAACCAAACCAACGTCGCTATCTTTTAATGACGTAGCTAAATCAATGGCTTTAAATTTTGCTTTGGTCAGTCTGTCTGGCTTTATGTCAGTGCTTCGCATTGAAAGCGACATGTCCATAACTATGATGTTCGCAGTTTGGCTTTTAAATACGGGTTTTTCAATCTTTTGCCAAGTTGGGCCTGCTAGTGCAATAACAGAAAATAACCAGGCTATTGCTAAACCAATAGGAAGTACTTTGCTTGCGTTTTTTTGCTTGCCAGAAAAGAGAGTGGCAGATAAGTGCTCAGGAATCCATTGTTGCCAATCACTTTGATTTTGTTTTCGGAGTCTAAATGCCCATACGATTGCTAGTGGTACTAATAAATAAAAGCATTCTGGACGAAGGAAATGAAAATCAGACATTACGCATTACCTCCTAATTTGATTCGACCTTTCAGTAAATTACCTATAACTAAAATAGTTGATAGCAATAAAGCAAAAGCCAAAGGCCAATAAAACAGAGCTTGTTGCGGTCTTAACTGAATAGGATCATCTTCAACTGGCTCTAGTTGATCTAGCATTGAGTAGATGGTTTCTAGCTCATCGGTATTTCTTGCTCTAAAGTATTGACCGCCAGTTTCTTTGGCAATTCTTGTTAATAAGTTTTCATCCAAGTCTGCAGAAGGGTTTACTCGTCGAGTACCAAAAAAGCTTCGAACCAACATTTCATCTGCACCAATACCAATGGTATAGACTTTAATACCTGTTTCTTTTGCAATCTCTAGGGCGTCAGTAGGGGAGATGTTGCCTGCGGTATTTTGACCATCGGTAAGTAGGATTAGAATTCGGTTTGATTCACCTTTGTCATTAAAACGTTTGGCGGCTAAACCAAGCGCGTCGCCAATTGCGGTTTTATCGCCCACTAAACCTAATTCAGCCTCGTCTAACATTTGTCTAACAGTCGCGCGGTCATAGGTTAATGGTGTTTGTACATAGGCTGTATCAGCAAACAAGATGAGTCCTAGTCGGTCGCCCACTCTTCGTTCTATAAAGTCATTTACGACAACTTTTAACATAGTAAGTCGGTTAACCGTTCGGCCTGATATTTTCATATCTTCTTCATTCATCGAGGCTGATAAATCCACGGCTAAAATCATTTCTCGGCCTTCTTGCGGCACTGTGATTGGCTCACCTATCCACTGTGGACGCATAGCTGCTAGTACAAGCGCTACCCATACTAGTAGCCAAACCCAGGGGAATGCGAGAGGGTTTGATTTTTGCTGTTGTTTGTCTACAAGGTCAAAGGTTGGAAGTTGAAGCGCCGCTTTTTGCGCGTCCTGTTCAGGTAACAACCAAACTAAAAAAGGCAACGGCAATAAAAGGGCTAACCATACCCACTCAAAACTAAACATTGGTAGCACTCCAACGTTCTGTTATTTGCTTTTGTTTTTTTGAAAGCGGTAATGTGTTTTTAACCCAGTTTTGAGCAGCATTAAGGTATTCATCTGCATCCTTAGCTGAGCATTTTGGTTGATAAGCTAGCTGGCTAAAGTGAGTGGGTATTTTGTGCGTTTCACTTAGAGTGTTTAAGCTCTCAAACCACTGTTTGCTATTCATGCTAGCGATGCTGTCTCTTGAGGTATACACCAGCATTACTCGTTTTAAAATGTCATTAACGGCTATCACCGTTTTGTGCGGATGAGGCTCATTGTGAATTTGTTCTAGCATTTTTAGTGCTTGTTTTTTTGCTTTGTTGTTTTCAATTCTCTTTATCACTAATCGTATTACGACGTATATTGAAACGACGACTAATACGATTACTAACCACCATCCCCACGCTAAAGGCCACCAAGTAATTGGCTCTGGAGTTTGAATGTCTTTTAATTGGCTGAGTACATTATTTTGCATGAAATTACCTATAACTGCTCATGTAAAGGCAAGCCCGCACTAATAGGCAACCATTTAATATTAAATTGCTGAAGCGTTTGCTTTTGATTTACAAAGTGACGTTTGGCACTTTTATTATATTGCTCTACTTGAGACAAACTGGAGATTACCTTTGTCGCTAATCCATTTGTAATGGCTAAATTGTTACCAGCATACTGAGGCAAAGCTTGCTCGATTGGATCGTATATTGAACAGGCATTAACTTCGCAGTGCTTTTGTAATTGAAACAAGTGCTGTAAAGCTGGTTCAGATAGGTTCTGAAAGTCACTAATTATATAAATTAGGCTTCCTGGGTGTGCAACTTGTCGTAAGTGAGCACAAGCTTGCTGGAATCGTTCCTGCGCGTATTGCTTTGAGTTCAAGTCGTTTTCTGCACTGGCTTCTTGCTGATATCCACCTTGAAGAGTTTGGTGGCCTAATTGAAGCTGATTAAGCCAATGAAGTAAGGCTTGTTGTCTTGCTCTTGGTTTGGACTCCAGCATAGTGTCATTTGTTAAAACCAAACCACCGACTTTATCGCCGTTCTTTTTGGCCTTCCAAGCAATCAATGACGCAAGATGACAAGCTTGGATAGATTTAAACAACAAGCTACTACCAAAATACATGCTTGGCAGTAAATCACAGAGTATGAAGATAGGTCTGTCTTTTTCTTCGCGAAATATCTTAGTGTGGGTTTTTCCTGTTCTTGCTGTTACTCGCCAATCAATCGTTCGAACATCATCGCCAGGCTGGTAATGCCTAGCTTCATCAAACTCCATACCTCGGCCTTTTGTTTTGGCAAGATATTGGCCCGAAAGGTGATGTTTAACTCTCGAGTTTGGCTTGGTATTTAGTAAGTGAATATAACGTTGATATAGCAAAAGCTCATCAAGGCTGCATTGCACGCCACTAATGTTGTTTTCCTTTATCCAGGCTAAATGCTGTTGATTTATCATGTTATTCAATCAGTACTCTGTAAACCTAATTAACGTGGTGATTATGGAACGGCAACCAACTGTATTATGCGTTTTAAAACAGTATTGGCATCTATGCCTGCCGCTTCTGCTTCATAGCTCAGTAGTAGTCGATGACGTAAGCAGTCAAAAAATACCGTTTGAATATCATTAGGTGTTACAAAGTCTCTTCCGTCTAACCATGCGTTTGCTCTGGCACACTTGTCTAAACTTATTGTTGCACGAGGGGACGCGCCAAAAGCAATCCATTTCGCTAGGTCTTTGTCATACTTACCTGGTTGGCGAGTGGCGATAATTAGATCAACTAAGTATTGTTCCAACTCATCCGCTAAATGAATAGACAGCACTTCTTTTCGTGCGTCAAAAATTTCTAATTGAGTAAGGGGTGTTGGTGGCTCTACTTTTTGAGAAAGAGCTTCACCGCGAGTTAGGCGCAAAATTTCAATTTCTGTTTCTGCACCAGGGTAATCAACTTCTAGGTGCATTAAAAAGCGGTCAAGCTGTGCTTCTGGAAGTGGATATGTACCTTCTTGTTCTAGCGGGTTTTGTGTTGCCATGACCAAAAAGAGTGACGGTAGAGGATAAGTTGTTTTACCAACGGTAACTTGGCGTTCCGCCATTGCCTCTAATAAAGCCGACTGAACTTTAGCTGGCGCTCGGTTAATTTCATCGGCCAATACTAAGTTATGAAAAAGTGGACCTGCTTCAAAAACAAACTCACCGGTTTCTGGACGATAAATATCGGTACCGGTTAAATCGGCTGGTAATAAATCTGGCGTAAACTGAACACGGTGAAAGTCGCCTTCTAAACCATTTGAAAGGGCGTTAATTGCACGCGTTTTTGCTAATCCCGGAGGTCCTTCTACCAATAAGTGTCCGTCAGCTAACAAAGCGACTATAATTGCTTTAGTAAATTGGGGTTGACCGATAACTTGTGAATCTAGATATTTTTTTAGTTGTTCAAATCGAGATACTGACATTTATCCTACACTTCCTCTGCGGCTAACACTTAAATGACCGATAAAATTGAAAAAAAGTTTGATTTAAAAGCGACTTGCAATAACGCTTAATGTTGCGATGTTTACAATACCACTTACGACACGTTTGTGAATATAAGGTTCAATGATTAAAAAACAAGTGGCTGTTTTTTAAACGAGTTATCTTGGATGAGTTGAGTTTTAAATAGTGTGTTCGTCGAGAAAAGTGCGCAGAACTTTGACTTTACACAATATCTGGTTAAAATCGGGCTATAAATACAGGTCAGACCAGATTTGATAACAGGAAAGAACATGACAAACAAATTACAGACTAGAAATGGCGATCGTATCGCGGTTGTATCGGGCCTTAGAACGCCTTTCGCTAAACAAGCTACAGCGTACCACGGTGTACCTGCTTTAGACTTAGGCAAAATGGTTGTTGGCGAAATGCTACAACGCGCAGAATTAGACCCTAAAGAAATTCAACAGCTTGTTTACGGACAAGTTGTGCAAATGCCAGAAGCGCCAAACATTGCTCGTGAAATCGTTTTGGGTACTGGCATGGATGTAAATACTGATGCTTATTCTGTTTCTAGAGCTTGTGCGACAAGTTTTCAATCAACAGTGAATATTGCTGAGTCTATGATGGCTGGCTCTATTGATGTTGGTGTTGCCGGTGGTGCTGACTCTTCTTCTGTTTTACCAATTGGTGTGACTAAAAAATTAGCGCGCGCTTTAGTTGACTTAAACAAGGCTCGTACTCTTGGTCAACGTTGGAACATTCTTAAAAAATTACGTTTAGCTGACCTTGCGCCTCAGCCACCTGCAGTTGCAGAGTATTCAACTGGTTTGAGTATGGGCCAAACGGCTGAGCAAATGGCTAAAACGCATAACATTAGCCGTGAAGATCAAGATGCATTGGCACACCGCTCACACTCATTGGCGACTAAAGCTTGGGAAAGTGGCATTTTTAAAGATGAAGTAATGGCTGCACACCCAGAGCCATTCAGCCAATTCATTGAAATGGATAATACTATCCGTACTAATTCTACAGCTGATGGTTATTCAAAGTTACGTCCAGTATTTGACCGTAAGCACGGCTCAGTAACAGCGGCAAACTCAACAGCATTAACAGATGGTGCATCTGCTATCTTAATGATGACAGAAAGCAAAGCAAAAGCGTTAGGCTACGAGCCTCTAGGTTACATACGTAGCTTCGGTTTCGCAGCAATTGACGTTTGGGAAGACATGTTAATGGGTCCTTCTTACGCAACACCTATTGCACTAGAACGCGCTGGTATGAAGTTATCAGATTTAGACTTAATTGAAATGCACGAAGCATTTGCTGCTCAAACACTAGCGAACATGAAAATGTTTGCGAGTAAGAAGTTCGCACAAGACAAGCTTGGTCGTGGTGAAGCGATTGGCGACATCGATATGACTAAGTTTAACGTTAATGGTGGTTCACTAGCATACGGTCACCCATTTGCTGCTACTGGTACTCGTTTAATTACGCAAACAATCAATGAACTGCGTCGTCGTGGTGGTGGTGTTGGTCTAACTACAGCATGTGCTGCTGGTGGTTTAGGTGCATCAATGATTGTTGAAGTAGACGGTTAATAGCGGACTTATAAGGAAAGGATAAAAAGATGACGACAGAATCAAATAACACGTCTGCATTTATATTATCAACGCTAGAAAATGGCATTGGTGTGATCACAATTGACGTTCCAAATGAGTCAATGAATGTATTAAAAGCAGAATTCGCTGAACAGATTAATGCGGTTTTTGCAGAAGTTGAAAGCAATACTCACGTTTCTGGTTTAATCATTACCTCAGGTAAATCAAACTCGTTTGTTGCTGGCGCAGACGTATCTATGTTAGATGCGTGCGAAAGTGCTGAAGAAGTGAGAGCCATTGCCAAAATTGGTCAAGAGCTTTTTGATAAAATTGAAAATATGAAAATGCCAGTGGTTGCTGCAATTCATGGCCCAGCCTTAGGCGGCGGTTTAGAGTTAGCAATGGCATGTCATGCACGTGTAGTTTCAGACGACAACAAAACAGTGCTTGGTTTACCAGAAGTTCAGCTTGGCCTTCTTCCTGGTTCAGGTGGAACACAACGTTTACCTAAACTAGTTGGTTTGCAAAAAGCTTTAGACATGATGCTAACGGGTAAACAATTACGAGCAAAACAAGCAGTAAAAGCTGGATTAGCTGAAGATATGGTTCCTCAAAGTATTTTGATGGATACTGCGGCTGAAATGGTTGACGCAATGCGTCACGGTAAAAAAGTTCGTAAAACTAAGAAAAAACCGATGATGGCTAAATTCTTAGAAAATACCTCAGTAGGTCAGAACATTGTATTTGATCAAGCTAAGAAGCAGGTTATGCGCCAGACTAAAGGCAATTACCCAGCTCCACTGCGTATTATCGAGTGTATTCGTACAGGAGTTTCTAAAGGCACTAAAAAAGGTCTTGAGATTGAAGCTCAGCGTTTTTCTGAACTGTGCATGACGCCAGAATCTAAAGCACTACGTGGTTTATTTTTCGCAACTACTGAAATGAAAAAAGAGAACGGTGTTGCAGGTGTTGAGCCTAAGAAAGTGAAAAAAGCGGGCGTATTAGGCGGTGGTCTAATGGGCGGCGGTATCGCTTTTGTTACTGTTACAAAAGCGGGTGTTCCAGCGCGTATCAAAGACATTGCCCAAGAAGGTATTCGTAACGCATTTAAATACAGCTATGACATTTTAAACAAAAAAGTTAAGCGTCGTTTTATGCGTAAATCAGAAATGCAGAAGCAGTTAGGCATGTTAAGTGCTGGTACTGATTTTGTAGGCTTTAAAGATGCTGACATTATTGTTGAAGCGGTATTTGAAGACTTAAACCTGAAACAGCGTATGGTTGCTGACATTGAAGAAAACTGTAACGAAAGTACAATTTTTGCTTCAAATACGTCTTCGCTACCAATTAAAAACATAGCTGAAAAAGCGGCTCGTCCAGAAAATGTAATTGGTCTTCACTACTTCTCACCAGTGGATAAAATGCCACTAGTTGAAGTAATCGCGACGGAAAAAACATCTGACGAAACAATTTCTACAACGGTAGAGTTTGCGCGTCGTCAAGGTAAAACTCCAATCGTAGTAAAAGATGAAGCTGGATTCTTTGTTAACCGTATTCTTGGTTTGTACATGAATGAAGCGGCGAACGTTGTTATGGAAGGTGAGCCGGTTGAGAAAATCGACAAAGCGTTAGTTAAGTTTGGTTTCCCTGTAGGCCCAATGACGTTGCTTGATGAAGTTGGTATTGACGTAGGCTCTAAAGTTGCTGGTATCTTATACGATGCATTTGGTGAGCGTTTTGCACTGCCAACAGCAATGGACAAGTTAACGAAAGATGAACGTAAAGGTAAGAAGAACCAAAAAGGTTTCTACGTTTATGGTAAAGCGGCTAAACCAACACTTATGGACAAGCTAACCTTTAAGAAAAAAGGCAAACAAGTTGATGAGTCTGTATACCGTGTACTAGGCGTTTCTCCAAAGACCACAATGAGCGAAGAAGCAATTGCAGAACGATGTGTTGTTCAATTACTAAATGAAGCGGCTCGTTGTTTAGATGCTGGTATTGTGCGTAACCCTCGTGATGGTGATATTGGTATGATATTTGGTACTGGTTACCCTCCATTCCAAGGCGGTCCTTTCCGTTATATGGATAGTATGGGCATTGCCACTCTAGTTGAAAAACTTGAAGGTTATGAAGCAAAACACGGTGATCGATTTGCACCATGTGATTTATTAAAATCAATGGCTAAAGAGAACAAAACGTTTTACTAACCTGTTAAACCGGAGCTCAACTTTGGGTTCCGTTTTTAAACATAAAAAAAAGCGCCTCTTGGCGCTTTTTCTGTTTCTACTTATCTACTTACTGGAACAATTTTCGCAAATGCCCTGTAGTTCAAGCTGACGGGTTGTTAACTTAAAGCCTGTTTTCTCAACACTGGCTCTAAGCTCATCTATAACATTATTCATAACGCTGATCTCAGTGACAGCTTGGCATTCTTCACATATTAAAAACTGTGGAATTTCATGGCTGTGAGAACAAGAAATGTGAGAGCAAGCAATATACTTATTTGCTGATGAAAGTTTATGCACAAGCGAGAGCTCTACTAAAAAGTCTAGGATACGGTATACAGACATTGCAGGAATAGACTGCTGAAATTCTTCTCTATAATAATCAGCTAACTCATAAGCAGATACCGCCTCACCAACCTTAATAATGCACGTGAGTATATTTTCACGTTTGGTGGTTAACTTAACGCCTTCTTCTGCACAGGTTTGCTTTGCTTTTTCTACAATGAGTTGAATATTATTAGGCACAAATTTCTCTACTATTGTTTATCTCTGAAGCTAGTTTATTACTGCGTGTTGCGAAAGTAAAACTAAAGTCTTTGAAGGGCCTTTATTTCACTAGTTATATATGTATTTACAGGAGCTGGGATCTGGTAAAGCGAAGCCTGATTTGCAATATAGCCATTGATAAAATCTATTTCTGTTTGACGGCCATTGAGTACATCTTCTCGCATAGAAGAAGAGTTGTGCTGTGTTTGATTTGCTACGTCAACAACAAGCTTTTTAAGCTCGTTAATTTTTAATTCCAAGCCTTGTTGCTTAGCCACCAATACTAGTTCCTCCAATATGGAGGTTGTAAGTTGTTGATGCTGATGATCTAACACGTCACCATTTAAACAATTATGAATGGCTGAGATTGGATTGATGACGGCATTAACAGCAAGCTTGTTCCAAAGTACAGGCAAAATGTCGCTAACCTGTGTTGCATTAAAGAATAAAGTAGATATTACACTTTTAACGTTAAGCTCTTTGCCTATTTTATCTTCAACGAGAGGGCTTTTAGAAACTAAGGCCCATTCACTTTTACCGATACCAGCCAAATGTATTACATTATTTTTAGCATAGGCACCTGTGCTTGTTGTGCAAAAGTAAATGTCAGCAATATCTCCAATTAACGATTTACATAGCTCTATAGTGCCAAGTCCGTTGTGTGAAAGGATAACTTGAGCTCCCAGCGTAAGCAGAGGTTTAAGTTCTTTTAGTACGTTTTCTACATCGTACGCTTTTGTTGGAATAACTAAAAAGTCTATGCTTTTAATGTTCTTTAGTCGTGTTTTTGACCTCAAGTGTTGCACTGTGCCGTTTAATTCAACGCGGCTATTTTTGTCAGTGTCACCTCTAACAATTTGAATAGTGTTTAATTTGCTTTCTTGTCCTTTAGCCGCCAGTAGGCTACCTATTGCGCCTTGGCCTAAAATGTAGATTGGTGGATGCTGCATTTACTTAGCCTTGAAAAAAGCGAGTAGTTTAGGGTGTAGCAGTAAGTAGGCGATTGCTCCAACCATATCAGCTATTAAGTCTGGTAATGACGCACTTCTATAAGGTAATGACCCTTGCAATAACTCGATAGTAGCTCCGTAAACCAACGCAACAATAAGCGTAGTTTTTACGTTTTCAGAAACGCCATTCATAAAGAAAAAACTAAGACTAAAAAATACGATAAAGTGTGCAAATTTATCAAAATGAGGAATACCCGGACCGATATTATCGATAGGAACTAAAAAATAATATGTTGCAATGGTAGTGAAAATGGCCAAAAGCACTTGGCTAGTCAATCTAAATTTAGTCATTAATAATCAGTTCTAATATATTGAGGTTTGAGAAGGTCTAATTAAAGTGTATCAAATTAAAGCTAAAAGCCGCTATGTATAATTAAAAGTATCAAACTTGAAATATCTGACTCGTGGTCACTTAATTAATAAGTGTTTAAAAGATGTTGGAGTAAAAATTATCTTCTAACTTACAAATTTAATCTCAAGGTTGGTCGTTAGTTTTAAGTATCTAATTTAAATGCTTTTTAAAGCTTTAGCTAGTTTTTGGACGGTCTATTTTAAATCAAAAAAGTAACAAATATCTAAAAATTCACTTACTAGATTTTTCAAAGGATTTCTGAAATCGAAACAAGTAAATTTAACTTGGGGTTACAGCCCCAGGAGGGCATAACTCCCATCAGCGCATCTACTTCCAGCGTTGATTTATGCCCTCCAACTGATTCATGGTTATGTGGTCTTACTTAAGCCAATTTTTAAACTTAAATTCAAATTCTTCTAATTTTGGTCCTATCAAAATAGCGCAATAAGGTTGCTCCGGGTTTTTTAAGGCATAACCTTGATGGTAATACTCCGCGGGATAAAAATGCTCGTATTGTTTGATCTCTGTACAAATTGATTGATCCCAAATACCCAATAAATTGAGCTTGTTAATAAGGTCTTGAGCTGTATTTAGTTGTGCTTTGTCATGATACAAAATAATAGATCGGTATTGAGTGCCAACGTCATTGCCTTGACGATTTAATGTGGTGGGATCATGTAACTGAAAAAACATAGAAAGTAGCTGTTCGTAATTTATGACGTTAGCGTCATACTCAACTTGGATTACTTCAGCATGACCTGTTGTACCTGTAATTATTTGCTGATAACTAGGATTTTCTCGATGTCCGGCGGAGTATCCAGATGTTGCGCTAACAACACCTCGTACTTTATTTAAAGCCGCTTCAATACACCAAAAGCAACCTCCGCCAAATGTTGCTATCTCAATCTTCTCCATATATTTTATATACCTTACTTAGGAGTTTAACGTTGAACTTTAAATCTGATTGTCCATATTGTAATAGAATACGCGCTATTTTGTTGTGGGGTGCAGTTTGTCTAATAATTTATTTTGTATTTGAGCCATTTTAACGGATGGCTAATCCAAAAGTAGTAAGGTTAAATTCTAAATTAGCTGGTAAGCGTGTTCCGTTACGCTTATTGGCCTGTATTCTTGTTATTGTTTGGCTTGTTATAGAAGTATCTTTTGACATAACGAGTCCAATTGTTTTAATCGGTGCTTACTCTATGTGCCTAATACTTTTCCTAGCAGGGCATATATTAGCAGGCGAGCCTGAGCATAGTCTGGAATTAAATGAGTCAGGCTTACGATTTAATCACAAAAGAGGCAGCTTTTTTGTCGAATGGAGTAATATTCAAAGGGTAGATATACCATCGGTTTTTCACTTTCCTGAATCTAAAAATCTCAATTACATTGGTATCAAACTAAAGGAGCCACTCGCGCACTATGAATCTATTCCTTTAAGACTCGCCAGTCGAATTTTAATGGAACAACGAGAGTTACAAGTCATGTTGGCTAAAGAAGCCTGTAGTACTGGTAGTTGCGATTTGAGTAAGCTCACGGATCAAATTGACTGGCAAGACAAAAGTGGGATGCGTT
Source organism: Psychrosphaera haliotis (assembly GCF_009728465.1). Classification (GTDB taxonomy): domain Bacteria; phylum Pseudomonadota; class Gammaproteobacteria; order Enterobacterales; family Alteromonadaceae; genus Psychrosphaera; species Psychrosphaera haliotis. The sequence continues at coordinate 525,423 of NZ_WOCD01000003.1, read as the reverse complement.
TAGCTGGCTTAATTGCGATGTATGCATCGAGGAGTGAAGTCAGCAATCAATTTTTAGGCTTCCATATATTTATATCGGGTGAATCTTTTGTTAACGACCTTGATGATGTTTTAAAAGAAATAATTGTGATGAAAAATAGGGCAAACATACATATAAATACAAGACAACCTTGATCAATTTGGATCAAAAGGCTAAGGTTCAGTTAGTAATATTTCCCTTGAATTTTTTGGTAGAACACCGTTATGACAGAAGCTGCATACATTAGAAGTGGACGAAATACCATCATCCATAAAGTTAGAAAACTTGATTTATTGCTTGTTAACGATATCGAGCACCCGGTAGTTAAAATTACCCAAAATGGTGTAATTGAACACAACGGCGAAGTGCCTAGAAATAGACGAGAAGCAAAAGATGCTTATTGTGAAGTGGTTAACATTTCGAGCCCAGACGTATTTGGTGAGCCTAAAACACTGCTTTTTGTTCAGTGTTTAAACGGTAAAGAATATAAAGTAGATTACTCTAAGGTTGGAACTCCATTATTTGTAAGAGTTCATCAGCAAAGCTTTTTCTAAGGCCCAAGACCTAAACATAAGAAATAAAGCTGAACACCTAACATTAAAGCCCGAAAGGGCTTTTTTTGTGGTTAAAATATTTTATATTTTTGTTTCAACGATTGATATTTTGAAGATTGGAGAAATTCGGTTAATTTTGTATTAAACGTTTGGACTTTAGTTTCATCTTTAAACGCCATTGAATATGGGTTTTCAGGGAATACTTTGTGCACTGATAGCTCTGGTTTTGTTTTATTAACCATAGTGAGTTGAGTAAAAATATAATTAAATATATTAATATCCATCACTATCACTTCGATTCTCTTTTCTAATAGCATTTCGACTTGCTGAAATTGATTTGGGATCTCTATGTAATTAGCGTTATTTTTTGCCGCAGTTGCAAAGATAGGCCCTAAATATTTATGAGCAAATTGAAATGAAGCAACACTGTTTTTCTCAAGGTCTTCTATTTTATCTATGTTAATGCCACTTGAACTTAGTGAAATGGCAACATTTTGATAGGTTATATATGGTTTACTCCGGATTTTACTATTGGGAACAATATATTCATTAATAGTAAGAAGTGCCTCTCCCATACCTTGATCTAGTAGCTTTACGCTTCTACCTAAAGGTGCATAAATAAACCTAGGTGAAGTATCCATTTTATTTAAAACAGCAGTAATAAGCTCTAATTCAAAGCCTGTATCGCCCTCAGAGATCACATAAGGCGGTTTTGCTAGACCGACTATAACGTCTATAGTTGTTTCCATTTGACGGTTTTCTGTACTCTCATAAACGTTAAAAATTGATTTTTCAGTAGGTTTTGCATTGGCTATAAAACTAAGACTTAAAGTGGAGAAAATTGTCAAAATCACTGTAGGTTTAAAATAAGCTTTCAGAAACGTCAATATGGACATGAGGTACTTCGCTGTAGTTAAATTCGGGTGCTAGATACTTATTCCGTATCGATATACTATGGCATCATCTCGAATAATAAATTCTAAATCAAGAGAAAGTAAGGTATCAACATGAAGTTAAATTACTCACTAATTCTGTTTACTACACTCACATTAACACCTTTAAACTCTATTGCTGCTGCAAAAACCAGTGATGAAGGCGATTCGGTGACTAAAGTTATTCATGCTGGCCAGCAAAGTTTTAACAAGCATTTAGCTAAGTTTGAAGATTATTTAGGTGGGTGGACTGCAAACTTTTCTGTTGAGAAGGGCCAACCTAGTGTTACAGACGTTACTTTATTTGAAAAAGTATTAAACGGGAAAGGCCTAAAAACTACTCATTCTATTAATGATGGAATGTATGGCGGCGAGTCGATTATTTATTGGAATAATAAATCAAATAGATTGGAGTTTTATTATTTTACGACGGCAGACTTTTTTACCTCTGGCTGGATGGAATTTATCGACAAGAACACCTTTGTTGCATATGAAAATGTGACCGGCGAAAGCAGTACAAGCCAAGGAATAACTCAGGTTAAATCAACCTCAACGTTAAATGGCGACTCAATGACGGTTGCTACTTCCTATTTAAAGAATGGAGAGTGGACTAAAGAGGAAGGAAGAAACCTATACAAGAACAACAAAGGACGTAGTTTTTAAATAGTATTTTAAATGCCCGTTTTAAACGTTTTATATGAATTAAAAAAAACTGGTCGATAATTAAGCTTTTTTTGTGTAATATACGCGCCCTTAATTCCCTTGCCGAGGTGCGTATGTTGTATTTAGTTGTCGCTATCGTTTTAATTTTATCTGCTTGTTTTCTCTCTATAGAAGCAATGAAAAACGGTTTAGGGAAAAAGCGTTGGTTTTTTAGTGGGTTAGTTTTTGGACCTATGGTTTGGCCCATGCTAAATGTAAAAAAACAAATGTTGTTGCGAAAGCAAAGTGGGTCTGGTGTTGTCTTTTTAAGAGCATAGTATCTTGGTAAAGAGGCAACTTTTGTGTTCTGCCTCTTTTTTATCGTGCAGTTTAATTACGCAGTTTCTTCATAAGGTAGTTTAGCGGTGGTCATTTTGTCCATCATAGCAAACTGACTAAACTCCACTGCGGATAATGGCTTAGAGTATAGGTAACCCTGTAGTACGTCACATTCCATTTCTGTCATAAACGCTTTTTGTTCATTAGTTTCCACACCTTCCGCTACCGTTGACAAACCTAAGTTTCGAGCAATAGTAACAATGGTATCAATCATTGCTTTACCAAAGTCAGAATCTGCATCATCAACAAATGCTTTGTCTATTTTAAGCGTGTTTAAAGGGAACTTACGCAGATAAGAAAGACTTGAATACCCTGTTCCAAAGTCATCCATGGCCAAGTGTATGCCTCTATCTCTTATTTGATGCATAGTTTCGATAGCATGCTTAGCATTATTCATTACCGTGCCTTCAGTAATCTCAAGCTCTAGGTGGTGAGGGTCTAATTCGGTCTCGTGCAAAATACGATCAATTCTTTGCATTAGGTCAGGAAGGTTAAATTGTCTGGCGGATAAGTTGACGGCAACACGACCCCTGATAATACCTTCATCTAGCCAACGCTTCATATCGATACAAGCTTTTCTAAGAACTAAATCACCAATTTCAACAATCTGACCTGTTTCTTCAGCTATTGGGATGAATGTACCTGGGCTCACCAATCCGTTTTTAGGAGTGATAAAGCGAACTAGAGCTTCCATTCCATTTAATGTACCGTCGGAAAAGCTCATCTTAGGTTGATAGTAAACTTGGAAGTAATCTTCTTTAAGGCCCAGACGGATGAGGTTTTCAACTTGTAGACGTTTTACCGCTTTTTTATTCATATCTTCGCTAAAGAACAAGTATCTATTACCGCCTTCTTTAGCGTGATACATGGCCGTATCGGCATTTCGTAATAGCGTTTCTGGCTGTTTGCCGTCATCAGGGTATAAAACAATACCTATACTACCCGCTACAACAAACTCATGTTTATCAATTCTAAATGGCGTAGACAGCTTTTTTAATATTTGTTTCGCTGCTGCGGTAACGGCAGAAATATCATTTGTTTTTTCCATGATAAGTGCGAATTCATCACCGCCGAGCCTGTATAAAGTGTTTAGATTGTTAGTAATAGGCTTAATTCGTTTGGCTATTTCAATGAGGAGTATGTCGCCAAGCTGGTGACCTAAAGAGTCATTAATTTTTTTGAAGTCGTCTAAGTCGAATACAAGTACCGCGGTTGGAACTTTTTTATCTACACAAGTTTGTAAATTAGAGAAAAACACATTCCTATTTGGGAGTTTTGTGAGGGAGTCTGTACTTGCTAGTTTAAGAAGTTTTGCTTCAGCGGTTTTTCTTCGTGTTGTATCAGAAACGATTGCAACGTAGTTACTTATTTTTCCGTCTTTGTCGCGAATACAGTTAGCAGTAATATAAGCTAGAAACATTGAGTTATCTTTGTTTTGGCCCGTAATATCACCTCGCCAATTACCGTGTGAATCTACATCTCGCTTTATTTCATGTATTAGAGTGGAGCTTAAACTAGTAAGGTGTAGCTTTTGACCTAAAACTTCCTCAGGCAAGTAACCGGTTATTTTACTGTAACCTGGATTTACGTGAACAACATTAAGCTGTGGGTCTAGTATTATTACGCCTTCAGAGATGTTTTCTATGCTTTTAGCGAAGATCTCTAGTTCCGACTCTGCTGTTTTAAGCTTTTGAATATCTTTGAAAATACCGGTCATTCTCACCGGCTTTCCTTTGTCACTTCTAATTACTATACGACCTTTGTCTAAAACCCAACGCCAGCCATCTTTGTCTCGTAAACGATATACGCATTCAAAAGCGTCGGTATTTCCACTAATGTGATTAGCCAATTTGGTTCTAACGCGCTCTATATCGCCGGGATGAATGTATTGTTTATTAGGAGGAAAGACATTTGGGTTTACATTGGAAAGAGGATAGGTACCGCGAGAGTTAGTTCTAAATAGTTTGCCTTCATTGATATGCCAATCCCACATCTCGTCGCCACTGGCCCAGAGTGAAAAGTTTAACCTTTGGTCACTATTAAGCATGGCTCTTTGATATCGCTTAAAGCGCACCATACCGTAGGTTGCAATACCGAGAAGTATAAGACATAGGATAGATAAAATGATGATCAATAAAGTACCGCCCTGAATATCTTGTTCAGGTACGCCTTTAGGAATAACTAAACCAGCACTAGCGGGCAAGCTTACAAAGGATACAATTAGTAACGACAGTAATTTATTTTTATTATTTTTAAGGCACACAAAAATTCTTAAATACTACAATTGGAATGCACTGCCAAGATAACGAATGAAAAACATAGTGTCAAAGTATAAAAACAAATAAATATCTAGCGACTGTTAACGACAATGCCTTTGTTTAGTAAAGGTGTAAAGAGGCTAGCATACCAAGAGGCTAACTCGCGTTTAGTAAGTAATTGCAACTCATTTACAATCATATCTCTTTGATTAAAATGGTAATCCTTGTTGCCAATAGAAACCCAAAGTTGCTGACTTTGTTGTGCTAAATTTGTTGGTTTTTCTTTATATTGCATAATGACAGCAGCTTTGTGCCTATTAAAATCGTCTGTTGGTAGTTCATCTAACTCTGCATTAAAAAATTGTAAGCAATTGTTTAACTCTTCTGTGAGATGTTTGCTATCAAAGTCGTGAGACTGGACGTAAACCGCTAAACCAGGGACATTGTTTAAGGGCATGTAGCCGCTACCTACCATATAACCCAATTGTTTTTCGGTGCGAAGTCTATTAAAAGCGTACGGAGCTAATATTTGGCTGGCCAAAATGAAGTAGGCTTTTTCAATTTCATTATCTTGTGAAGAAGAAACGGTCATACCTTGCAAATACAGCAAGGCTGCTGAATCTTGGTGCTCTACCTTTTTAGCTAGTTCTACTACACCAATCTCATCAAGAGACTTAACTACTCTTGGCAATTCGGAAACTCGAGTACTTTGTGAAAGTAACTGTTTGAGGTTTTCATTAATAGCTGTGGCTTGAGTGGTACTCCAGTTGCCATAAACTAAAGACTCTACATAGACATTATCAAATAACGTTTCAGCGAATAAACGGAAGTTCTCCACTGAGATGTGCTCAAGTTCGTCTGCTAACTCCTGAGACGTTCCAGTTGATGGAATAAGGTGCGAATTTAACAAACTGAAAAGCTGGCTTATAGGTTTATTTGAATCCGAGTTGCGCCAATGTTTAACCAATTGCCTTTTTACTTCTTCAAAACGGCTACGGGTAGGTGAAATGGTAAATAAACTTTTGACTAATGTGTAAATTAACTCTGGCTGGTTTGGGCTTAAGCCTGACGTGTACATAGTGATACCAGCTGCATGGGCATAAACATTGTAATGCAGGCCAGCCATTTCGGATTGATAATGAACATCGGCCATTTTATCCATAAACAGCTCACAGAATAACCTCATCAGCGCTTGGTTTAAGTTTGAATCAACACCATTTGGAAGGTCAAAGCCAACGTAAATGTTACCTTTAGGCACCATGTAACGTAAGTCTTGTTTGAACCAAAATTGCCATCCAGGCTCTTTGTCCAAACAAATTGGGGTAGTTGCGTGGAAGTCTTTATGTTCTATTTTATTTCTTTTTCTAAATAAGGGTTGGGGCTAGGGTAAGCAAATGATCCTTCATTAGGTTGAATTACTTTTAATTCATTTATTACTGCTTTATCAATATCCTGAACTGAATATAGAGTGTGATACCAATGAGCTTCACGGTCTGTCGATATATTCTGACTAACTAAGGTAATCCTCATATTTTCCGGCTCAAAGAAGCTAAAAATTTGATTCCAATGAGCGTGCTCAAAACCATCCATCCTGTAATCACCAAAAAGGATATCTTCAGGTTCATAATGTTGCATGTTCAAAGCAATTTGATTTGAGAGCTTAATCGCCTTGATTGACTCTTGGAATTCAAAGCCAATTTGAGCCATCTTTTGCTGTTCGGTATAAAGGTATTCCGGTGGAACGTGAGTCTTCATAAAATTGATGAAGCTAAATAGTTGAGTCATGATGAGATCTAGTCGACTTTCACCTAACTCCGTCAATTCAATTGAGACATTGAAGTCTTTGAAGTTTTGGCCAGAAATGCCGTTGCCCGCTGATAGTCCGTTAATTAAACCTTGTCCTTTAAGGCTTTCATACAAAGAACCGGTGCCTTCATCTCCTATTATATGCGCAATAAAACTAACCATCTTATGTTTGTATAATTGATTAATAGCTGGGAGTGCAAAAGTTAGATTAAGCTTGTGAAGCTCTTTAACGGGTCTTATGCAGATGAATTTACCTAAGTCCTTTTTAGTATATAAAGGTTTGGTAATAGCAGGCTTCGCCCTAAGTGGATTAGATGTACTTAACTCAGAAAATAACGACTTTGCAGTATCAAAGTGTTCAGTTGTGTTAGAGACAATACATACAGTCATGTATTGTGCTTGGTAGTGTTTTTCCCAAAAGTCTATTATTTCATTCTTCACTGGCCTGTTAGGCAAGTCTGAAAGTGTTTGTCGATTTCCTACGGCAAATTTGCTGAAAGGGTGTTTAGCGTTGCACGTTTCTTTATGTACTTGCTGAATACGACGGCTATCGTCTCTTAACTTTAATTTATATTCAGCATGAATGGCTTCTTGTTCTCGATCAATCGCCTCATCGTTAAATAACGGATTTATAAATAAATGCGCAAAATAATCAAGCCCGCTTAAAAACTGAGCATGGTTAATATCAAAAAAGAAACAGCTGTGCTCAGTCGCTGTCCATGCATTACTTGACCACCATGTTTACTAATAAAGTTACTCAATTCATTAGGGGAAGGGTATTTCTGATTGCCGTTAAATAGAAGGTGTTCAATAAAATGAGCGAAGCCAGGTCGGTCTTTAGGATCATCAAAACTACCTGTATTGACCACTAATGAACAGGCACTTTTACTACAAGCTGAATCCTCAACAAAAACCAGTCGAATACCATTATCTAGAGTAACAGATTGATAATTCTTGTTATCATTAGGACTTTTTTTCATTAAATGCCTTGTAGTGTTAGATGCTTGATATCCTTAACCAATTATTACAACTGTCCGTCTGTTTATCCTAGCTTGTTTTTGGTAAAAATCGAACTTATTTGAACGAAGGCCCCAAATTATAAAGATTAAGTTTCAAATTAGAACTAAACTATCGTAGTCTTATCCTTATATATGTAAAGCTCATTCAGAGCTATCATTTTAGAGAGTGGTTATGCCGATTTTCCTTTATGTAGTGCGTCATGGCGAAGCCGAAGCGGTTGAGGTAAACGATGAAGAGCGTCAATTAACTGAACTAGGTAAGCAAGAAGCGAATAAAACTGCGCGTTGGTTAAACACTCAAGTATCTGAGTTTGATACTGTGGTTGTGAGTCCGTATATACGAGCGCAACAAACTAAAGAAATTATCCTAAGTCAAAATAAAGCGGCCAATGTCATCACATCTAGCCAATTTATTCCCTCTGGCATTGCTTCTACTGCAATAGATGAGTTGCTTGCTTATGCGCAGGCGAATAACAAAACAGATCAACACATTCTTTGCGTTTCTCACATGCCGTTAGTAAGTTATTTGATTGGTGAGCTGTCCGGCTACACGCCAATAATGGCCACCGCTGCTGTCGCTAAGCTGCAAATTAATTTGGAGAAATGGAACGGACAGCTTGATACGCTTATTTCCCCTGAACAAATATTGCTCTAGCTTAATGCTGGTGACTATGACTATGACTATGACTATGACTATGACTATGACTATGACTGATAGTGTGATTGATAATTAAAGATCACGACCAAGAAGGTGGGTGAGTTCTTCACCTAAATTAATAATTAATACCACTGCACCTTGTCCACCCATTCCAAAGGCGCCTGATGGAAGGCAAGCACATCGGGGTGTTGCATTAAATAATGTGGCACTTTACGTTTTAATATACCACCACTCACACCGTGTACGATGCACGCACATGGAATATGCTGTTTCATGCAGTCAATGACTAAATCCGCGATGTCTTTTTGAGCTTGCTGTTTAGTGTAACCGTGCAAATCAAGAATTAGCTCGGGAGCCACATCACCTCGTCTAAGAACTTTTGTAAGGTAACTTGGATAACCTTCTCTAACAAAACTTAAGGTTTGCGACTCATCGATAAAAGGCTCGTACTCGTCTGAGAATTGAAATCGTTGCGCTGACTTTGCTTGATCGTTAACAATTAATTTATTGCGGCGTTGTTCGCTTTGCTGTTTATCTTGGGCTCGCTTGTTGGTATTGTGACGAAAATGAAGTTTGTCTTGTGTTAAAGGCTTAATCCCTTTCATCTCAGCAGCAAAATCAACCTCTGTTTGCTCGGAGTTTTGGTGGTCTTGCTCTAACATTGACTGAAAAGTTACTTTTTTTGACATGAAACTCATTTCCTAATGGCGCACCCTTGGCCGTCTATTGTAAAATACTGAAATCTTAACGACCACTAATTATTAGGTTTAAATAAATGACTGAACAACCAACGTTGTCTTTACTAGCTGAAGAAGCCATCAATGAACTTTCCACGGCCAACGATCTTTTGCGTTGGGCAGTTAGTCGTTTTAACGAATCTGATATTTATTATGGCCACGGAACAGACAATCCTTGGGATGAAGCTTTCTCTTTAGTGTCTTGGGGTTTGAATATCGGTCCGCTATTAAATGCGGAAGTGTTGGCATCTAAGCTAACGCAATCTGAACGACAACGAATTGTTGAAGTCGTGGTAGCTAGAATTGAGACTAAAAAGCCTGCAGCTTATTTAACTAACCAAGCCTATTTTGTTGATTTGCCGTTCTACGTTGACGAAAACGTACTTGTACCTCGTTCTCCTATTGGCGAGTTAATTAAACAGCAGTTCTCAACGGTTATCGACTTTACCCCAGATTCCATTTTAGATTTATGCACCGGCTCAGGTTGCATTGCAATCGCTTGTGCTTATGCGTTTGAAGAAGCCTATGTTGATGCTGCAGACATTAGTCCGGAAGCACTTGCAATAGCAGACGAAAATATTCATCGTTTAGGTGTGTCAGATAGAGTGGTACCTTTATTGTCTGACGTATTTTCTGGATTAGGTGATCAGCAATATGATCTTATCGTTTCAAATCCTCCGTATGTTGACCTTGAGGATATTGGTGACATGCCTGAAGAATTCCATCATGAACCTGAAATTGGTTTAGGCAGCGGTCCTGATGGTTTAGATCTCACTCGTATGATTTTAAAACAAGCCTCAAAACATTTAACTGAAAACGGTGTGTTAATTGTTGAAGTAGGAAACTCACTTGTCCACCTTGTTGAGTTACTTCCTTCGGTTCCATTTAATTGGATAGAGTTTGAGAATGGTGGTTTGGGTGTATTCTCAATCACTAAGGCTCAATTAAACGAACACCAAGCGATAATAGATAGCACACTTTAAACACAGGACGATTTAAGCAATGGCTGGCAATACGATAGGCGACATATTTAGAGTAACAACGTTTGGTGAAAGCCATGGTGCAGGTCTTGGTTGTATTATTGATGGTTGTCCTCCAGGACTAGAAGTTGATGAAGCGTTAATTCAAATTGAGTTGGATAAAAGAAAACCTGGCACTTCTAGGTTCACCACTCAAAGACGTGAAGCGGATGAAGTAAAAATATTCAGTGGTGTTTTTGAAGGAAAAACCACGGGCACGCCTATTGGCCTGTTAATAGAAAATACCGATCAGCGTTCAAAGGATTATTCTGAGATAAAAGACAAGTTTCGCCCTGGTCATGCCGACTACACCTATTTGCACAAGCATGGAATTCGAGATTATCGTGGTGGTGGTCGCTCATCGGCAAGAGAAACCGCAATGCGAGTGGCAGCAGGTGCAGTAGCCCAAGCATGGTTAAAAACTAAAGGCATATCAATTATCGGTTATATGTCTCAACTAGGTCCAATTGCAATTAACTCTGTAGATGAAAGTCAAATTCGTGAAAATGATTTCTTTTGTCCTGATGCATCTACTGTATCTGAATGGGATCAGTACATGCGAGATCTTAAAAAGGCTGGCGACTCAGTTGGCGCAAAAATTACAGTAGTAGCAAAAGGAATGCCGGTTGGATTAGGTGAGCCTGTTTTTGACAGACTAGATGCTGATGTAGCTAAGTCTCTAATGAGTATCAACGCAGTAAAGGGCGTTGAAATTGGCGATGGTTTTGACGTTGTTGCGCAAAAAGGCTCTGAACATCGTGATGAATTAACACCTACTGGTTTTGCAGCTAATCATAGTGGTGGAGTGCTTGGTGGTATTTCTACTGGTCAGGACTTAGTGGCGCATATCGCGCTGAAACCAACATCAAGTATCAGCGTACCAGGTAAAACCATTGACGTTCACGGTCAGCCTCAAGACGTAATTACTAAAGGCCGTCACGATCCTTGTGTTGGCATTCGTGCAGTTCCAATTGCTGAGGCAATGTTAGCGCTTACTATTATGGATCACTATTTGAGACATAGAGCACAAAATGCCGACGTTGTTGTAAATACACCTGTTATTCCAGCGTCAAACTAGAGCTAAATGGTCGTATGGGTTGTCAAAGTGTGTCAGTACATAGCATCAGTAAAGCTGTGCCTATAAAGTCTAGTCAGGCGGATGATGTGGCATTGGTTCATCAAATCACAGACTTAAAGCGTTTGTTTGACGATACTTTTGCCTCTGATTTTAATACTCGCTTAATAAAAGGTGATGATGAGCCTATTTACCTTCCTGCTAATACTGGAGAAGGTAAGTTACCTGCGCAACCATTTGCACAAGTAGTATTTGCTCACGGCTTTTACGCCAGTGCATTGCATGAAATTGCACATTGGTGTTTAGCTGGGGAACAACGCAGAACTCAAGTTGACTATGGTTACTGGTATTGCCCAGATGGTCGAACGGCAGAGGAGCAACAAAAATTTCAATCTGTAGAAATTAAACCTCAGGCTATTGAGTGGGCGTTGTCTTTAGCGGCTGGCTTTCGTTTTCAAGTGAGTTGCGACAATTTGTCCGGAGATGAGTTTGGGCAACAACCAGACAGATTAGCATTTGAAAAACAGATTTTAGACCAAATAAAAGTTTACTTAGACAATGGCTATCCACCAAGAGCTCAGCTTTTTATAGAGTGTCTTGCGGCCTTTTATAATCAATCGCCATTTGACGAGTTAAAGCGGCTGGTTACGTAAACTTAAGCTAGCCAAAGCTAAATAACCAAAGCTAAATAACCAAAGTTAAACCCATTTAAAAAATTAATAACCTTGAGAACGCAATGATAAACAAACAACAACGAAAAGCCTTTCGGTTAGGCCTTATTGTTAATCCTGTTGCTGGGATTGGCGGCAGTGTTGCTTTAAAAGGTTCTGATGGAGCCGATACTTCTCAAATTGCTCTCTCTAAAGGCGCTGAGCCACTTGCTAACCAGCGAGTTAAAACGGCATTAGAGGAAGTTAGTGATTACTACGGTGAAATGGACGTGTTTACCGTTGCTGGCGATATGGGCCAGACAGTATGCGAAGAACTTGGAATAAAGCATAGCATTATATATACGCCAAATGACACTCAACAAACAACTAGCTATGAAGATACGGAAAGCGCAGCAAGAGCCATGTCCAGCTTGAACCTTGATTTGTTATTGTTTGCTGGTGGCGATGGCACAGCCAGAAATATTTGTGCGTCAGTAAGTGAAGGCAGCACCGTTTTAGGTGTTCCAGCTGGTTGTAAGATCCACTCTGGAGTTTATGCCATAACACCAAAAGCTGCAGGCCGAATTGTAAAAATGCTGGTGGCGGGTGATTTAGTTTCTTTGACCGATGCGGATGTCATGGATATTGACGAGGTATTGTTTAGACAAGGCGTGGTCAAAGCTAAGCGATATGGTGAATTACAAATCCCAGCCGAATTACGTTATGTTCAAAACGTTAAAATGGGTGGCAAGGAAAGTGATGAACTTGTTTTACAAGATATTGCAGCTCACGTAATTGAAAATATGGAAGATGATGAAATATATATTATGGGCTCTGGTAGCACAGTTAATTTCATCATGGAGGAGCTCGGTTGCAACAATACCTTACTGGGTGTTGACGTACTTAGCGATCAGCAAGTTATTCAATCTGACGTTACGGCCAAAGAATTACTTCCTCTTATTAAAGACAAAAAAGTGAAACTCGTAATTACCTTAATCGGTGGGCAAGGGCATATTTTTGGTCGAGGTAATCAACAGCTTTCTCCAACGGTAATTAAAGCCGTTGGCAGAGACAATATTATTATTGTTGCTACAAAAACAAAATTACAAGCATTAGAAGGGCGCCCGCTTATTGCCGATACGGGCGACTCTGAACTGGACAAAGCATTGTCAGGACCTATCTCTGTGGTTACTGGCTATCATGACCTAGTTATTTATCCAGTCGGCTACGAGGAGTTATAGATGGTTGATTTAGAGTTATTGAGCGACAAGGCTCAAGAGTATTTTGATAGTTATGTTGCAGAGGGTACCGACGATCAGCTTTTTGCGAGTGGTTATCTGCGCGGTCATGTTGATTTGGTTATTGGAACTGCAATTGTACAAGAAGAAACAATTACACTTGAATCACTGGTTGATGACGTTGAAAAAAGCGTTAACAAAGCCATCAAAAATGGTGAGTTAGAGCAAAATGATATTGTTACGGTGAACGACATGTTAAACCGTTTAATTAAACACTTAGCTGGCTAAGCTAGGAGATGTGTCAGCGTATAATACGCTTGGCTGACACTTACTTCAGATTAAACAAAAAAAGGGCTTAGAGCCCTTTTTTAATGTCTGTTAATTACACGTTTTGAATACCGTTTACACTTTTTAACCAATTAAGTCGAGCTTCCACGTACTTTTTTCTGCAAACTCTTCAGTAACAAATTTAGTAAATTCTGCTGGTGGAAGAGGGCGGCTAAAGAAGTAACCCTGAATATATTGCGCACCATAATTATCAATAATTCTTAGCTGTTCTAAAGTTTCTACGCCTTCTGCTACAACATTTAACTGCATGGTATCAGCCAACAACATAATTGCTTTTACAATAGCCGCATCATTTTCGTTGGTATCAATATCCATAATAAATGAACGGTCAATTTTAAGCGTATCAATAGGGAATTTTTTCAAATAACTTAATGAAGAGTAGCCAGTGCCAAAGTCATCGACGGCAATACGAATACCCATGTCTTTAAACATTTGCAGGCGACCAATGTTATCTTCAACATCCGACATTACGGCACTTTCTGTTAACTCTAGTTCAAGTAAATGCTTAGGCAGTTCACTAAGTTCAAGCGCATTTTTAACATTATCAACTAGGTTGGTTTGTTTAAATTGCACACTCGAAACGTTCACTGATACACGAATGTCTAAACCGGCTTCATGCCATTCTCTTGCTTGGAAGCAGGCTTCTTGTAAAATCCAGTCACCCAGCTCAATAATGATCCCCGACTCTTCCGCAATAGGAATAAAGTCCGCAGGTGAAACAAAGCCCAGCTCAGGGTGTGTCCATCTTAACAAGGCTTCCGCTTTTGTTATTTCATTTGTTTTTAAATCTACTTGAGGCTGATAATAAAGTTCAAACTCATCATTCTGCAACGCTGCTCGCATATACTCTTCTAGTTGAAGTCGCTCTAGGGCTCGGTCATTTAAAGTGTTGGAGTAATATTTAAAGGTTCGACGACCACCTTCTTTAGCTTGATACATGGCAACGTCAGCGTGCTTCATTAATTCTTGTACCGAAGTTCCATTTTCAGGATACATGGCGATACCAATACTTGGCGTAACAGATACTTCATAACCATCAACCGTGATAGGTTCAGAGATACTGTCAATTATACGCTGTGTTACATTTGCCGTCTCGTCAGCGTTGTCTAGGTGGCTTAAAAATACAGTAAACTCATCGCCACCTAGTCGAGCTATTTCATTTTTGAACGATTTAACTTCATAGTTTCGCCCAACAAAATCGCTGTTTCTTACGCTCTGTCTTAATCGCTCAGCAACTTGCATAAGTACTTTGTCGCCAAAGTTATGACCGAGGGTATCGTTAATTCGTTTGAATCTATCTAAGTCTATAAACATAACGCCGGCTTTGTATTTTCCGCGTTTAGCTAAAGACAAAAAGCGCTCCATACTTTCATAAAAACTTTGTCTATTTGGAAGACCAGTCAGACTGTCAAAATAGGCAAGCTTATGAAGCTTTCGTTCATTTGCTAGCTGGTGTTGAATTTTAATTTGCTGTTGTCGAACTAAAATTAGGAAAAGAGCACCGGCTGCTAAAAAGTAAAAAAGATAGGCATACCATGTTCGCCATAGAGGCGGTAATACACGAATTGGAATAGTCACTTCATCACTCCAAACGCCGCTATTATTGCTGCCTTTTACTTTTAGTTTATAAAAACCATCAGGAAGGGAAGAAAATGAAATGTGATTATTTGTTCCTAAATCTAACCAAATGTCGCTAAGGCCTTCCATTTTATATTTGTATTTATTTAGTTCGGGCTTGGTGTAGTCAAGCGCTGCAAACTCAAAGTCAATAACGGTTTCATCGTGTTCTAATACCAGCTCACCATTTTTATTAAACAGTGCGTGGATAGGGGTTTCACTATTAGATTGGCTGAACTTTGTTAGTTGCACTGGTGGCTTGTAAGTATTTAGGGTTACATCACTTGGCATGAAGGTATTAAAGCCATTTGGTCCACCAAAAAACATGCGTCCAGATTTTGATTTAAAGAAAGAACCGCTGTGAAAGTCATTGCCCTGTAAACCGTGGCTAGTATTAAAGTTAACTGAATACAAACTCACAGGATTTAATCGACTTAGGCCTTTTGAATGGCTGATCCAAATACGACCATTTTCATCTTCTAAAACACCATAGGTAAAGCTGCTTGCTAAACCTTGTTCAGAACCTATGTGTAAAAACTCAACCTTACCCTCTTTAAGTTTCGCTTTATCCAATCGAGCAACGCCAGCATCTTTAGTTGCCATCCATAAGTAATCTTCAGTATCCAGCAAACCTAATATAGAGTTCGACTTAATAGTATGCGGGTTTTCTTTGTCAATTTTGAAAACCTGCACTTCACCCGTCGCCAGGTTTATTTTGTTGAGACCACCAGACATGGTTCCAGCCCAGATATTACCTTCTTTGTCTTCTATAACGTCGAAAACATTATTAGAGGAGAGTTTATTTGATGCAGTCAAATGAACTACTGAGCGGTCGGGGTTAACTATATTTACTCCACCACCATAAGTTCCTATAATTATTTGGCCTGTTCTTGACTCAACCATTGAGCTAATTGCATTAGATGAAAGTACGCTAGACATATCACTACTAACGTTAGTCTCGGTTGTATAACTTGATATAAGGTTGTTTTCTAAATCATGGATATAAACACCGCTATTGTAAGTTCCTACCCACAACTTATTGTCCGATGAAACTAATAAACTAGGTACCGCATAGATGGGTTTGTTTGCTAACTCCGCTTTGAATTTACTTAGCTTGTTTTCGCTGTAATCATATTTGCTGATGCCGGCCTCTAAAGTTCCAACATAGAAATCTCCGTTTCCAGCTTCTGCAAAAGAAATAATGTCATCACTATGGAGTTGGGGGTAAACTGCAGTGTTGATATGTTGGAAAGGTCGGCTTGAAGCGTTCCAATAATTAATGCCATTAATTGAACCAACCCAAATAACACCACCATCGTCTTCATATAGAGTTTGGATTTGATTGCTTATAAGGCTTGAATTCCTATTACTCTCAATAATATATTGGCTAAAGTTATTTGTTTTTTTGTTAAACTTGCACAGTCCATTGTTTGTCGCTATCCATAAGTTACCAGATTTATCTTTTAGTATATCATTTATTAAATTTGAGCATATTGAACTCGGTTCAGAAGCGTCATATGCAAATGTTGTAACATTGTTGCTACTTATATTTAGTATAAAAAGGCCACTATCTTCAGTCCCAACCCACAGGTTATCATTTTCATCGACATGCATTACTCTAATGCTATCTGAAGGTAGATTTGCTTTAGATTTAGTGTTTAAAGTTAAAAACAATTTTTGGTCTTTTTTTCTGTAGCTGATTCCATTGTCATAAGTGCTGACGAACATAGTCCCTTCAGAGTCGAAAGCGACGTCACTAATCTTATTTGATGCTAGACCTAACCCATCTTCTTTATTTATGTTTCCAAAGTGGTTTTTAGTTGGTTGGTAATAAGACAGTCCTGACTTTGAACTAGCAAACCAGATGTTTTTATTTGGGCCTTCGGTGATTGCAACATAATCATCACCTTTGACCTGAGAGCTCGAGTGGCTTTTAGAGAAGCTAATAAACGAGTTGTTTTCAGGAATGTAAAGCCCGATTCCACCATCTCGAGCTACCCATATTCTGTCTTCACTATCTCTGAAAACGGCCCTAACTAAATTACTGTTTAACTGAAGTTTTTCACCGACCTTAAATTTAAAATGTTGAGAGTTCCTGCCATCGTATTTTGTTAAGCCATCGTTAGTAGCTATCCAAATAAAGCCAGATTTATCTTGGGCTATATCATTAACAGTATTGTTAGTAAGAAAGGTGCTGGAATCTAAACTAGAGAAGACGATTGTGGATTGTAGAAATGACTTTTTATCTATATCTATATCTATTTCAGAGCTTTCAACGCTTATAGAGTTAATACAGCATAAAAAGCTAATTTGATGTTCAGGAATACAAACTTAGAGAACTTCATGAAGACCGATTTTAAAATTATAATTATATAAAGATTTATATCATGTAAATAGAAGCATGTCACATCTAGTTGCAGATGAAGCAGTGAGCCTTAATAAGCTTTTAAAGGCCCACTGAAATGTTCTTATTCTTGTTCTATCCACTTAGTTGCAATTGCATTGGTTTTTGGACCTTGATTTGTACCACCTGTTGGCCAAATTATCGCATTGGTTTTTGGACCTTGATTTGTACCACCTGTTGGCCAAATTATCGCATTCGTTTTTGGTCCCTGATTTGTACCACCTGTTGGCCAAATTATCGCATTCGTTTTTGGTCCCTGATTTGTACCACCTGTTGGCCAGATGATCGCATCTGTTTTAGGGCCTTGATTTGTACCGCCTGTAGGCCAGATGATTGCGTCTGTTTTAGGACCTTGGTTTGTACCACCTGTAGGCCAGATGATTGCGTCTGTTTTAGGACCTTGGTTTGTACCGCCTGTTGGCCAGATAATAGCGTCTGTTTTAGGACCTTGGTTTGTACCACCTGTTGGCCAGATAATAGCTTCAGTAGTAATTGCGTCTTCAGCTGTGCCGTTCCACTCAAAACCTTCATGAGACTCTACGTAGTACTCTTCAGTTTCTTGGTTCCAGCGAGCTGGACCTGCGTAAAACTCTTCTGCTTGTAGTGACTTTTTGATGTCCATGCCTAGATTTGCACAGTTTGAAGCTTGGCTCATTACTGCTTCATAAGCGTCAACCATACCAGCGCCTTGGCGGAAAATGCTATAACCTAAGTTACCGCTTTCTGTTTGTGCCATGCGAGCAGAGTCAATTAAACGGCACTTAACGTCGTCTGGTGAAAGGTGAGGTTGGTCTTGCAGCATCAATGCTACGATTCCTGAAGTAACAGCTGTGGCTTGAGATGTTCCTGACAATAAGAAGTAACCATTGTTGTCGTCATATACGCTGTAGTCTTTAAATAGCTTAGATTTTTCAGACATTAGGCCTTGCATATGAGCGCCCGGAGCGACTAACTCAGGCTTAATAAAACCAGCGTGAGTTGGACCAGAGCTAGAGAAGCTAGCCACAAAGTCGTCTTCATAGTTAAAAGGTGTGTAGTTGTCTGATGTTGCACCAACAGTGATTAAATATGGGTTGTTCCCAGGTACACCTATTGTCATACCATCTGCACCTGTATTACCAGCTGAAGTAATAACTGTGATACCTGCGTCC
Organism: Psychrosphaera haliotis; assembly: GCF_009728465.1. Lineage (GTDB taxonomy): Bacteria > Pseudomonadota > Gammaproteobacteria > Enterobacterales > Alteromonadaceae > Psychrosphaera > Psychrosphaera haliotis. The sequence goes on along the minus strand of NZ_WOCD01000003.1, from coordinate 506,898 downwards.
CACGCTGCCATAAGTGCTACATTGATTGGGTCATAGAAGTAAAGAGACTCTGCTTCAGCACCAAAAGAAAGATTAAGCACTTTGATATTTAGGCGTTCTTTATTTTGTATTACATAAATAATAGAAGAAAGGATATTGGAATAGGTAGAGTCGCCTTTTTTATTTAAAGCTTTAATAGAGATAAGGTTAACGTCTGGTGCGATACCGTTAAATGAACCAGTTAGGTTTCCAGATTCGTCATAATTTGCGTCGCTATTGGCTATTAGACTCGTAACATGAGTACCGTGACCAAATGCGTCTTTGTTTTTACCAACAAAAGATTTGCGGTGAATTTCACGTTTTTCGCCAAAAGAGTTGTACTCAAGTTGTTCAAACTTAGACAAGCCAGAGTCAATTACTGCAACACCAACTCCACGGCCTGTAATACCCATTTTATGAAGTTCATTAGCTCGTACTTGAGATGGGAAGTAGGTGTCACGTTGCTCATTTCTAGTAATGTTCTGTTTTACTGAGTCTAACTCAACAATAGAACCATCAATCAAGTTAAGTGCAATAGCGTAGTCACTATCAGCAACGCTAGAGATTGCATCAAATTTCATTGCTAGCTTTACTTTACCTTTGCTAGCTACAGAAACGTAATCATCAAAGTAATGTGTGTAAGAGTTGCCATCGACATTCTTAGCAACTTTTTTACCGTTAACTTTTAGGTTCTTTAACTTGCCGTTGTTTTGAGGCCAGTTAATTGTCAGGCTATCAATTTCTGCGTCATCATTTGTTCTGTTTTTTGCAGTCCAAATTACTTTATTGTTTTTTGCTTTAAAACGAAGTGGTTTTTTGTTGTGCCATTCATTTGATTTAGCATCTAGTTTAACGGTTGCATCAGCAAAAAGACGAATTAGAGGGTTACTCTTTTTAATAACTGAAACTTGGTCTTCAGTTAGCATGGCAGAAATAGCTGGGATAACAGCGAAGTCGTGAACAACTTCTCCACCAATTTCGTTTACTAACGAAATCATTGAGCCTTTGCTAGCGCCTTGAATTATGTATGCTTGGTGAGGTTGAAAACTTTTCATTCCAGTCAGTGAGATAACGACTGCAACAAGACTTACAGCAGCAAACGACAACGTCCATTTTTTATTGCTCAATCTTGGTAAAAACATAATTGATTAAACCCTTTATTATTATTATGAACGATTTACTAAGCAGGTTTTGGGCCAGTTTTGTTTTGTATTGTCGTAGGTGTTTGAAGTGGTAAAGATAAGCTGCAGAGCTTTAAATATGTACTCTACAGCTTAATAGAAAGATTTGGTGTGCTGGGCTTTAGATTGACTTTTTTTTGACAACTCTTGCCGCAAGGACAAAAAGTGCCGCTAATGAGTAGCCACCAAATATAATGACCATCCATTGTGGCATTGATAAAGACAAAAACATCCAATCAATATCTCCACATGTTCCTCTAGGCTCAAAAATTCCAGGTAACCATTGGTGAAGTTGCAGCCAGCTAGGGAAGTTTGGATAGATATCACATGACATGAGCAACATGAAATTATCAGGATTTTGCATTTGCACATGTTCGTATGCAATTGACAGCCCCCAAAAAGCTGAAACTATCCAGCCAATAAAACTGGTTAGTCTCATTAACGCCAAGTCAGGACGAATTAATGCAGGTAAGCAGGCTAAAAATAGCCCAAACACTGCAACTCGTTGGTAAACACACATAATGCATGGTTCAAGTCCAAGTCCGTATTGGAAATACAGTGCAATAGATTCAAACGTAAATGCTGTTAGGGCTAAAAAAGCCCAAGGCCAGCGCGAGGCTGGCCAAGAAGATATTACATTTACTACATTCATTGATTAGTGGCCGGCAGAGCTAGCCTCTCCTAATCCGGTGTGATGCTGAATATAGCCATTTTGATATAGCCAATCTGTCGCTTCAAACAACCCATAATAGGTTGCCAAGATGCCTACAATAGAAAGCACTACAGTGTATGGCAACGCCATATAAACCATTTTACCGTATGATAATCTGATTAATGGTGCTAATGCAGATGTAAGAAGGAATAGGAATGCGGCTTGTCCGTTTGGTGTTGCAACCGATGGAAGGTTAGTACCGGTATTAATAGCAACGGCTAACATGTCAAACTCGTCGCGAGTAATAATGCCTTTTTTAAGTGCCGCAGCAACTTCATTAATGTAAACCGTTCCAACAAACACGTTATCACTCACCATGGACAAGAGGCCGTTCGCAATAAAGAACATCACCATCTTGGTCTTACCCTCAAAGGTTAATACCCATTGGATGACAGGAGCGAATAACCCTTGGTCGATAATTACTGCTACAACTGCAAAGAATACACAAAGCAAGGCGGTGAATGGTAGGGCTTCTTCAAACGCTTTACCTATTTGGTGCTCATCAGTTATACCTGTTACTGACGTTGCCAGGATAATGATTGATAGTCCAATAAGACCAACGGTTGCTAAGTGAAGCGCTAAACCAATGATTAACCAAATCGCGATAACTATTTGTGAGGCGATTTTCACTTTGTCTTTTTTCGTCATTTTTGCGTCACTGTCTGCATCATAATCCATAAGAATTAAGCGCACAGGCTCTGGCAACTCAGCGCCATAACTAAATAGTTTGAATTTCTCTACAACGTAAGTCGTCATTAAGCCTGCGATTAACGCTGGAATAGTGATTGGTGACATACGGATAGCGAATTCAACAAACTGCCAACCCGCTCGTTCTGCAATTACTAGGTTTTGTGGCTCTCCAACCATAGTACAAACACCACCTAGTGCAGTACCAACACCGGCGTGCATCATGATGTTTCTCATGAACGCACGAAACTCTTCTAAGTCTGTGCGTTTAAGGTTATCTAAGTGATCGTCTGAGGTGTGATCGTGTTCAATGTGGTGAAATTGCTTACCTGATGCGACTTTGTGGTAAATCATGTAAAAGCCGGTCACAACAGTGATGATTACTGCGACAACGGTTAGGGCATCAAGGAAGGCCGATAAGAACGCGGCTGCGAAAGTAAAACAGAGCGATAAGGCTATTTTGGATCGGACTTTTAACAACATCTTTGTGAAAGAATACATAAGTAAGTCTTTCATGAAGTAAATACCAGCAACCATGAATATAAGTAGCAATAAAACGCTTAGGTTAGCTGAAATTTCTTGTTCAATGTGTCCGGGGCTTGTCATTCCTATTGCGACAGCCTCAATAACTAAAAGACCGCCAGGTTGTAGAGGATAACATTTTAATGCCATTGCCAAGGTGAAAATGAATTCCAATACTAATGCCCAGCCCGCTACATAAGGGTCGACCATGAATATAATTGGATTGATTATTAAACATGCAATTATTGCAAGTTTGTACCATTCAGGAGAGTTTCCTAAAAAGTTTTGATAAAAAGCGCTCAGAGAACTTTGCTGCATACTTTAACTAGCCTTCTTTCTGATATATCGTAAGTTTTTGTTTTAGTTATTTCTTCAATGTACTAAAAATGAAATTGAATTGATAATTAATTTAGTGCTTTTTATACGAAAATGTTAGTTTTCAGCACTAAAAATTGATTTGTTGTGCAATTTAAAGCATCTGGTACAATCAGTTTTTTAAGTTACCAGATATGATAAATTTACATGAAAATAATAAAGGCGCAGAGCCCAGCTGGGTTTGCCGAAGAATACATTGTAGACTCTATTTGGAATGATCGCTTCCCTCCAGGTTCAATTTTACCAGCGGAACGCGAGCTTTCAGAGCTTATTGGCGTAACCCGCACAACACTTCGTGAAGTACTTCAGCGTTTAGCAAGAGATGGTTGGTTAACTATTCAACACGGTAAACCTACGCAAGTTAATAACTACTGGGACACGTGTGGCGTTAATATACTTTCCACATTAGCCAAACTAGATATTGATGGTGCAGTAAACCTAATTGATCAATTGTTATCAGCTAGAACAAACTTAAGTGCTATTTATATTAGAGGTGCGATTAAAAACAACCCTCAACGAGTTATTGAACTAGCTCAAGAAGCTTTGGAGGTGTCTGACGATCCTCAACAGTTTGCGGATTTCGACTACCGTTTAAACCATGAATTAGCGCATGCCTCAGGTAATGCAATTTATGTCTTAGTTCTGAATGGCTTTAAAGGTTTCTGGGAAAAGATTGCAGGGCATTACTTCTCAAATGATGAAGCTCGTCAGTTGGCTCGTAATTATTACGCTGACCTAGAAAAATTCGCGACAAGCGAAAAGCACGACGAATCAATTTACATGATCCGAAAGTACGGTATTGATTCAGGTAAAATTTGGGCAGAAATGCGAGATGCATTCCCAACAGATTTGATTGAATAATCAATATTATCGCTAAAAGAGCTCCGCATATGTGGAGCTTTTTTGTATTAGTTGCATAAAAATTCCCCCTCACATAAACTCCTGTTATGCCACAGTTAGAGTTATTTCAAATACCCAGCCCCTGCATTGGAACCTGTCAAAACGGACCCAATGGCTATTGTTATGGTTGTTTTAGAAGTAGAGAAGAGCGATTCGGCTGGATGAAGTTAGATGACGAGCATAAACGTCATGTTATTAAGCTGTGCCAAATGAGAAAGCGTCGTTGGTTAGCAAAAAAAATCGAAATTCAACAGCTTGAATCCGGCATCAATTCAACAAATGACAACCAAGTTAATGAGCCAACCCCAGATTTATTCTCTTCAACTGACAAATAAAGTTTAAAATTAATAAACAAACACAATTAAATAAACTATAAAGAAAGTAACAACGTACTGAAATTGGTTTAGCTCTTATTTTGAAAGGATATCTAATTGAAAACGCTCTCTTTGTTGTCGACTATAGGTTTAACATTACTTTCTTCTTCTGCTCTGGCAAATGATTACGCAAAAGAAGAAGCAAATGAAAAGAAAAAACCGGATCAGTCGGTTAACGTAACTCCAAAAAGTGCGTCTACGGATAACACGGATAACACAGACAACAAAATAGAAAAGATTAGAGTTGTAGGCTCTAAGGATTCAGGGCTAGAACTCAGTTCAGATAAAATCCTAAAAGTACCAGGCGCGGGCAATGATCCCATTAGAGCCATAGAAAGTCTACCAGGTATCGTTTTAGCTAGAGGTTTTGCTCCGGCGGTAAGAGGCAGTTCCCCAGAAGACATGTATTATCAATCGGACGATGTGCCCGTAGGTAACGTATTCCACATAGACAGTTTTAGTACCTTTCATCCTAATTTAATTAGAAGTTTTGAATTAAAAACAGGAGCTTGGGAAGCAGAGTTTAATGATGCCATTGGTGGCGTTATAGACACCCGACTTAAAGATCCTGAGATTGTAGATCCTACCGCCATTGTCGACTTTAGCTTCCTTCGAACAGGGGTTTTATTTGAATCTAAGATTAATGAAAACTCAGCCTTTTATTTTGCCATGAGGCAAAGCCTAGTTCATTTATACATTGAAGAAATTTTAGACGATGAAGAGCAGTTTCAGTTTGACCAAGCGCCTATTAATAATGATTACCAGTTTAAGTACGTTAATTACATAGACCCCGACAATAAACTGACGGTTCAAGCCACAGGTTCAAATGATGAAGTTGCTTTACTATTTGATGACGATTCCGATGAAGTTTTACAAAATCCGGATTTACAAGGCGGTATAGGCGTTGATCAGTATTATCATAATCAAAGCATAATATGGACAAACTACAGTAACTGGGGCGAAACAAAAGTCATTGCAAACAGACTTGAACGAAGCGGTGATATTGTAATTGGTCAGCTTTTAGATTTAGACGCTAAAACAACCGACTACATGTTCAAAGTCAAAAATAATCAAGACTGGGGCAATGGTGTAATAAGCTCGGGTGTTGAGCTGCGAAGTCAAACTGTAGATTATGCGGTTACTGGCAAGCAACAACCATGTAACAATGAGTTTGAGGTTTGCCCGCCAAGTTATTACGCCGATACCGAGTTCGAAAGTGATGAAATAGATATTAATTTTTACAATCTGTTTGCCGACTATGATTGGGACTTAAATGCAGACTGGTCAGCACGGGTTGGTGCCGTTTATTCTTATAATGACTACACCGAAGAAACCTTTGTTGAGCCAAGAGTTACCCTTCGTTGGCAAGTAACGGATGAATATAGACTCAAAGTTGCGGCGGGCCAGCACCATCAATGGTTTAGACAGTATAAGTATTTATCCAGTAAGTTTGGGGCTCCGGATTTAAAGCTTAGTCAATCAAACCATTATGTTCTAGGTATTGAGTACGTTGGTGAGTCAGATTATGCATGGCGTTTAGAAACCTATTACAAAGACATGGACGACTTAGTGGTCAGTAATCCGCTATTACAAGTTAATGATTTAACCTCAAGTCCATCTAATTCAGAAGGCGCTAATTATTTAAACGAAGGCGTGGGTGATGCCTATGGCGTTGAGTTTTTAATAAACAAAGCAATTAGTAATGATTGGTATGGCTGGCTGAGTGTTGCTTACAGTAAAACGGAACGAGTCAATAACCTGACTGGCGAAGAATTTAGATATCAATATGATTTACCTTGGATTGTGAACTTAGTCAGTAACTATGAGATTAATGAGCGTTGGCAAATAGGTGGCCGATGGAGACTTCAAAGCGGCAGTTTATACACTCCTATTATAAGTGCAGATCCGGTTTATCCTTTAGACCAATCTGGAAATCCAGATGTTGAGCAAGAACCGATTTTTTACGATCCCGTAGAAGCGGCTTTTAACTCTGATCGTTTAGAGTACTTTCATCGATTAGACATTCGTTTGGATTATCAAACAACGTTATGGAATAAAGAAACCAATATATACTTTGAGGTGCTTAATCTTTATGGCCAAAAAAGTGTAGAGGGTTACGAATATAATGCTGATTACTCTGAAAAAGAAAAAGAATATCAGTTTCCTGAAACACCAATACCGTCGATAGGCATTCAGATTATATTTTAGGGAATGTTGGAGATACAAAAAAGGCCACAATTTACAGTGGCCTTTTGGTTTTTAGAGCAGTTTTAAAGCTGCCTTAAAAAATGCTTATTGCTTGATGCCTTCAATTAGCAACTCAAGTTGTACTTCGCCAACCCAAGCACTTTTAAAGTCGTAATCAGCAACGTTGATTGTTGTAGTACCAGCAAAACCAGCTCTGTAACCGTTCCAAGGATCTTTACCTTCACCAATTTTTACAGCATCAATTACGATTGGTTTTGTAACACCGTGCAAAGTGAAGTCGCCTTCAACTTTTAGTTTATTGTCACCTAAGTCTGTAATCTTTGTACTTACAAACTTTGATTTTGGAAACTTATCAACCGCTAAGAAGTCTGCGCTGCGAAGGTGCTTATCACGCTCAGCATGGTTACTGTCTACACTAGCAGGGTCAATATCAATTACAATTTTGCTTGCTTCAGGGTTTTTAGCATCGTAGCTAAAATTGCCGTCAAACTTATTGAAGCGACCTGTTAACCAGCTGTAACCAAGGTGATTTGCTTTGAAGTTAATAAATGCGTGAGCACCTTTGATATCAACTTTATAATCAGCAGCTTGTGCAATGTGACTCGCGCCTAGTGCAACAATAGCGGCCAATGTAATCATTAACTTTTTCATGTTTTGTCCTTTTATTAGATTTAATTATTTTTGTATAAAATTTATAAACAACGGTTTTGAGTTTTTTAATTCTTTTTGTAATAACGTTCAAACTCAAATGTTACTACAAAGCTGAAACTTTAGTCTTGATGTTCTTCTTTCTGCACTTTTACCATACGAACAAGCGTTTTATCTTTATCAACAAAATGATGTTTTAGAGCTGCGATAATATGCACAACAACAAGTCCAATTAAAATGTAGGCAGCCCATTCATGGATATCACCAGCAATGTCTTCTTGGTTAGGTACAAATTCACCTAAGCTCGCTACTTCGAATAACCAAAACCATTCAATCCCGCGGCCGTCCGCTGTTGAGATCAAATATCCGCTAACCATTATAGTTAACAGCAAAGCGTATATTGCAAAGTGAGCCAATTTCCCCGCCATTGTTTCTAGTTTATTGCTAGATAAAGCTTTAGGTGACGGATTAATTAGCTTCCAAATAATTCTAAAAAGAGTAAGGGCAAGAAGGGTGAGGCCAAAAGACTTATGTAAATCAGGAGCTGTGCGATACCACTCACTATAGTAGCTTAGGTCAACCATCCATAAACCAACACCAAATAACCCAAACACCAGTAGTGCGGTAATCCAGTGAATGGCAATGTTTACGATGCCAAAGCTTGTATCGGAGTTTTTAATCATTTTGTGTTGTTCCTAAATTAACTGTCGAACATTCTATATTCTGTGACGGACATGTAAACTGCTAAATATAGAAGAAATAATTCTAATTATTAGAAAGGAAGTATAAGTCTTTATCCTCCGTCTATCCAGAATTCAGAATGTTGAAAATGTGCAGGGAGAATAGTTTTAAACTAAAACTGATTGACACCAAAACTGATTCCGTCATATTTGGAACACTCCAATTTAAAACAGCGCATGAATTTTTAGCTGTAGAGGTATTAAATTGAAATTTATTTTCGTATTAATTTCGGTTCTTTCTTTTATGTCCCAAGCTGAGCCGTTGCAGTTTGTCGCTGAGGATCTTCCTCCATACCACTTTAAAGATAAATCGGGCGAGGTTAAAGGTGCCTTGGTTGACATAATCAAGGCCTTAGCCAAAGAAGCCGACATTGACTATTCTATTGAGCTATACCCTTTTGCTCGTGCACATCATTTACTTAAAACCAATCCAAATGTCCTAATGTTTTCGTTACTTAAGAGCCCAAGCAGAGAAAATGAGTTTTTGTGGCTAGGTAAAATGTATCATAACGATGCTTTTTTAGTCTCTTTGAAGGGCAGTAATCAAAACGTAGCTAACTTAGAGCAAGCTAAAAACCATGTTGTTGGCACTATTCGTAGTTACTACAGTGAATCATATCTTCGTAATGCAGGCTTTAAGGAAGATGGTAATATGTCACTAAGTGTTAATTATCAGCGCTTATGGCATATGTTATTTACTAACAGGATTGAGTTTGTGTTAACTAATACCCTTTCTTTAAATACAGAGTTGAGTGATCTAAACCTTGATGTGAATGACGTTGAAAGGGTGATTGAGTTAACTGACTTTCCTAATGAATTACACTTAGCCGGAAACTTATCGCTTAGCGCTTCTAAAGCTAAGGCCTTAGAACAAGCTCTTAGAGTAATTAAAGAGAATGGCCAGTTTCAATCGATTTTAAATAATTGGGGACTAAATTAATAACTAACGTTAATTTTTAGTTATCTTTGAATTCACACAAGTATTCAATTAAACACGAACAAATTTTAGTATTCGAGCCCTACAAACACCAAGCTCGTGAAGTATTAACCCGTGCTTCACTTCAACTTTAAATTCTTATGTCACAGTTCTAAAAAGCTTTTGTCAAACTCAGCTCAAAGGTTAGCCTCGAAAAATATTGATGCTGAACCTATTACTTTTAAAGTTTAATAATTGAATCCCAAAAGACATGAAAATTGCTACGATAGAATCATATTAAAAACAAGAAAGGCAATGGTAAGTATGAAAGTTGAACTATTGAATTTTGATGAAAATAGTAACTCTATTGTGTTCAAAGGTAGAGTCATGTCATTAAACCGTTTGAGTTTTAAGTTGCTAAGAGCTTTAGGCGAATCAAATGGAGAAATATTATCTGCTAACCAAATCTCTTCAACTGTTTGGGGAAATAGCACAGTTAGCTCGGAAACAATAAAACAACGAGTGTTTGTATTAAGAAAGGCAATAATGGAGTCTGGAATTGAAGGAATAATAGTGCAATCAGTAAGGGGGGAAGGTTATAGACTCATTATTGATGATGTTAGTGCAAAGCCTGAACCTGAGGTTACGTCTACAAAGCGTACTTTTTATTCTCCCCTCATACAGTACAAAACAACAACTTTAACGATTAGTCTTTTAATGTTAGCAATAATTGCTTCTATCTATATTTTTAGGCCTTCTTCTAACGAACTATATATTAATGATCGAATCGCCCTTTGGACTAATATTAAACCCCATAAATTGATAAACCCAGCTTTAACTGTTTATTCCAATTGGAATGACAAGTTGTTGACGGAGATGAAAGAAAACAATATTAACCTCGTTTTTTCTGAAAAGCAGCAAGACGTTTTAGTTCCTGTTCAAGCTAGAAGAAACAGACTTGCATTAATAAGTTATTTTGAAGTTTTAAAAAAGAATGAAAAATACTTTGTGACCTTAAGCATAGTTGAACCCAAAACAGCCACAGTTTTGAGAAAAGATAGCTTTGAATTAACGCCTGATTTTATTGCAGAGTCACTTTTAAATTCGCAAATAAATGGAATTACGAAACTACTTTCGTCAGGAAAGTTAAACTTAACTAAACAACATAAAGAAAATCCAAAACATCGTATATGGCCTTATTTAAAAGCGTTAGCTAACGAAAAATAACCTTTCATAACTGTTCTTAACCTTTATTTACTAAGGCCTTTTACACATTTGTGCTTCACTCAGTTAAAAGGAGCAGAAAATGAAAATAAAAAAACTAATACTATTAATAGCGTGTTTATGGCCGATGCAGTTATTGGCTGACAACTTAATTTCAAAAACAAACAGTAGCTATGAGCGAAGTGAATTTGAGCAAGAAATAAAGACGCTGTTAAACAGCTTACGTGAAATTACAAAAGTACCGGGATACTCTGTTGCGGTGGTTCATCAAGGGATAACTGTTGCATCTGTCGCCACGGGATATACTGACACTGACAAAAATTTAAAAACGAATGAAGAAAGTATTTTTAGGTTAGCCAGTGTATCAAAAGTAATAGGAGCAACAATGCTCGCTGAGTTGGTGGTTGATGGAAAGTTAAATCCAGATATTGCAATAGGGCAGTATATGCCTGAACTCGATAAGCATTACCACAAGATAACTTTGAGACAGCTTTTATCGCACACATCAGGTATGCCGCATTATCAGGCGAAAGATTATGACATATATAACAAACACTACAGCGCAGCTAGCGAAGCTATATCTACCTTAAAGAGTAGAGACTTATTGGAAGAGCCCGGCAAGGCTTATCATTATTCGACCCATGCCTATACATTAGCTGGCGCTTTATATGAGAAAATTACGGACCAACCGCTTTCAGTGACAATACCTAACTTCATAAAACGATGGACGGGAAAAGACACACCAGCCATAGAGAATATCCTAAACCTTGCTCCTAATACTTCACAGTTATATTCATATTCCTTTGGAAAAATTAAACAAGAAGAGTTTGGTGAGAAATCTTATAGTGTATTTGGCGCAGGTTTATCTTCGACAGCTCTCGATTTAGCTCATTTGGGTTATCAAGTTTTAAATAAAAGTAAAACAAATCCCGCTTACCAAAGTTTGCTGTTTTCTCCTACGTTAACAACAAGTGGAAACATTGTATCTACACCTAAGTTCCAAGTAGGTTTTGGTTGGCGAATTGGCGACGATATGCAAGCAAGAAAAGTTTATCACCATGCTGGTGCTACTCCAGGAGCTCGCTCCGTGCTTGTTCTATACCCGGAACATGGGCTAAGTATTTCTATACTATCTAATACCAGTTGGGTTTCTGGAATCGACAAGATGGCATATTCAATAGCAGGCTTGTATTTGGATGTAGCAAAACCAATCACCTTGCAAACAAATACTAAATATAACGCTTCGTTCGGAGGAACGGTAGCGGCAGGAAAAGTTTTTTGCACCGACGATGAAACAAGCTCAAATTGTTTCATCAAAGACGAAAATACAGCCTTTACAAAGTGGCAAAACAAGTTTAATTCTACTAGCGAATTCACGAATGATTGGCCGATTTATGCTTACACTTCAAGTACAGGTAATCGACTATTGCTTGTGAGTAAAACGGGAATAAACACGCTGTTAAGTGATGGGACTAGCTACAAATTATTAATAGGAAAAGACAAATCCTATTCGCTTAAATTTATTGACTAATTTCTCTCAAAGCAGGCTTTAGCCTAGTCTGTTTTGACTTTAAACTCTCTGGCATACTTAGTGAGTTTGTATTTGTCATATTTAGTTGACGAGACATATTAATTACAGTCAAAAGTAAGGTAATCAAATAGGTAAACTTTAAAAAGGCAACAAAATGCAAATACCTACCATAAATTTTAACCATAAAAAATCGAATCAAGCTGAAGTAGAAATATTTGAACTAGAATCTCTTTATAAGCAAGTTGACCATGAAGACTCACCACAGAAACTCCATCGTATCACTTTTTTTATGTGGGTTTATATTGAGCATGGTTACGGTAGTCACATTGTAGACTTCAAAGAATACGCTTTTAATCCGGGGAGTATTATATTTGTTAGGAGAGAGCAGGTACAAGCATTCGACTTCTCATTAATGCCGGGTGGAAAAGTGATTGTTTTTACACAAGCTTTTCTAGATAAATTACATAGCAATATGCGTTTACCTAATTATACACCAACGCATTTGAGTCAATCTCGTTCCCCAGTTATTCAGCTGGATAAAGCAACGGATATAAGTGCTAAACGACTCATTGATGAAGCAATAAAGGAAATTTCACATAACAACGCAGATCCGCTAATAGTCATGTATCTTTTTTCTTCATTTTCTCTCATGTTGCACAGGTTAAGGCCTGAAGAACGTCATGATAAACTATCTCAAAAACAAAGCGTTATGCTGGCACGTTTTTTTGATCTTCTTCAATCCCACTATGAACATGATCGAGATGCCAATTCTTACGCCTCAAAAATTGGCACGACCTACAAAACACTTAATCAAGTTTGCAAGCTTGCTACTGATATCACTATCAAACAAATGATAGACGCCTTTGTTATTATCGAAATGAAACGTAGACTGGTTATAAGCAATGTTACTACTCAGCAACTCGCCTATGATTTTAGTTTCGAAGATGCAAGTAATTTCGTTAAATATTTTAAGAATCAAACAAAAATGACACCTACACAGTTTCAAAAGCAATTTATCAAACTAGAATTATAATGCTGAAAAAAGTAAAATAAAATTGTTTAGGTTTGATATTGACCATTTTTCGGCTCATTTCCACATAGTTATTAAACCTTTCCATGTTTAATATGTCCTCGACTCCACAAAAGGACAAAATTATGAATAAACTAAATCATTTACTCACAACAACTCTTCTTGCTACTTCAGTTTTAGGCTCTGTAACAATGGCCAATGCAGAAGATATAACTAACCGTGATAAAGCGATTGCAGTAATCTCAAGTATTGAGACTGGCGATAAAAAAGCATTAGCTTTCATTAACTCAAAACAATATACCCAACATAACCTATCTGTAGGTGATGGGATCTCTGGCTTTGGTGCCGTATTACAGCAGATACCTAAGGGAGAGGCGAAAGCTAAGGTTATTCGTGCTATTCAAGATGGTGATTATGTTGCGCTACATACAAAATACAACTTCTTTGGCCCGAAATCTGGCTTTGATATTTTCCGATTTGATAACGGACTAATAGTTGAGCATTGGGACAATTTGCAAGAGATATCTAAACCTAATCCAAGTGGTCGAACACAGTTTGATGGTATTACTAACATAGTCGACCTTGACAAAACTAACGCAAACAAAGCATTAGTCAGAGATTTTGTTCAAGAAATCCTTATTGGAGGTAATATGGCTACGATCAGTAACTTCATTGGAGCAAAAGAGTCAGATTACCTTCAGCACAATGTTGCAGTTGCTGATGGTTTAGAAGGACTTAGTAGCGCCCTTGTTGCATTGGCAAAAGCGGGTAAACCTATGGTATTTGAGAAAAACCATTTGATTATAGGGGAAGGTAACTTTGTTCTGTCCGTCAGTGAAGGGTTGTTTATGAATCAGAAAGTTTCTTTTTATGATCTTTTCCGTATCGAAAATAACAAGATTGTTGAGCACTGGGATACAATTGAATCCATACCCTCTAGATCAGAGTGGAAAAACGAGAATGGTAAATTTGGCTTCATGTAGACTTAAAAATAGACTCACTAAATCGTAGTTTACTGTTTACGTATATCGACAGGTTAAGCAAGCGAGTTATAGCTTGCTTAACGGTTTGCCTAAGGCTCGGCAAGCTTACACGAGACCTTCTTAAATCACGTGTTATAAAGGGTTTTACGCAGTACCCGCTTAAGCCCTATCAGCATTAAACGCTCATTAATTTCTGAAACGATAATTCGGGAAAAAACTAATCCCAAGAGCACCGCAAGAACAAACTTAAAAGTTGAAAGACCCCAGAAGTAATAGGCGGCCCCTAAGAATAAAGATATACAACTCACACGAAACTATAACTGCAATAATTGCAAAACTAGGCAATGAAGTATTTGATTGAATTTCGTCTCGAGCCTGTTCAAGTAACGAAAATTGCTTATCCCTACTTAGTTGGGAAATTTCCTCCAAGCGTTCAATATACTCTTTGATGTCCATTTTTATCCATTGCTAACTTAGTTTGGTTTGAAATACGGTAAATATGTGTGTCTACGGCTATGCGTGGCCCAACTAAAAAGACAAGGAAGTAGTAATCTTATTCCGCTGTTTTTTGGAGCTTAAATACTTGTTTGCCATTTATGTGATTTTCTAAAACTCTAATGTTTCGAATTTCTCCAGGTGCGACTTGTCTAGGATCAGCGGACAAAATGATGAAATCGGCATATTTTCCTTTTCCAAGGTGCCTGAGGTTGTTTCATTATTAAAGGCGTAACTGTTTGTAACGGTATAAGCGGTTAACGCTTCTTCAACAGTTATTTTTTGTTTGGGGACCCAGCCGTTAGGGTGTTTATCATCAAGTGTGCGGCGAGTAACAGCTGCATAGATACCTTCGATGGGTGAAAGCGGGGCTACTGGCCAATCAGAGCCAAAAGTGAGTAATCCGCCAGCATCCAATATACTTTTGAAAGCATAAGTCGTTTGAAGTCTAATTGGACCTATTCTTTGTTCTGCCCAACGCCCATCATCAATCGCGTGGTAAGGTTGCATTGAAACGATGATGCCATGTTCAGCTACTTTTTGAATAGCTTGGGCTGTAGGATGTTGGAAGTGTTCAATTCGATAACGTTTTTCACTAATACTGTCGCCAGCAATATTTTCTAATTGTTTAATAACTGTGTCTATACCTCTGTCTCCCAATGCATGGATAGAAAGACTCAATTCAGCCTCATCAGCACTTTTTAACCATTCATTAAACACCTCAGGATTATTAAGGGGAAGACCATAGTTAGTACTTTCATCATAGTAAGGTTTGTGGAACCATGCTGTGCGCGCACCTAAGGAACCATCAATAAACCCTTTTACGCCACCAAAAGAAAGCAGGTGATCTCCTCGACCCTCATTGCTAACTGTTGATGCTGCATCACTTAAAGACTCAATTGGTGTTGAAACAAAAGAACGTATTTTCATGACCTTACGATCTCGCGCCAATTTAAAATATTGCAACATTTTTGTCTCTGTTGGGTAAGCTGTTACAGCATGAACTTTTGATAACCCAAGTGCTAATGCGTGATTTTGAGCCAATGTAAATTGTTCTAGCAATTCTTCTTCAGAAGGTTCAGGTATAACCTCTAGAATGAGATTAAGGGCATTACCTTTTAATATTCCAGTTGGTTTACCCGTTTTGTCACGCATTATCTTGCCGCCTTCAGGATCTGGCGTATCACGAGTTATATTTGCTAGTTTCAAAGCTAAAGAGTTTGCTAAAGCCATATGTCCATCAGTACGAATTACATAAACAGGGTTTTTGGAGGTTCCCTGGTCAATCCATGACTTATGTGGCAAGAACCCGCCCCATTGTTCGTGGTCCCAATTGCCATTTAATACCCAGCGTTCAGGTTGCAACTCTTGACTAAATTGAATTATTTTCTGTATGAACTCTTCTCGCGACGAAACTTGCCTTAAGTCAACGCTAGCCAGTGCAGCACCGCCCTCAAAAAAATGGACATGATTATCTATAAAGCCATGCATAACAAAACGGCCTTGTAAATCTATGACGCTTTCTGAACTTAAACCGATAGGCACATCAGTACCGACAAAGGCTATTTTATTACCTTTGATAGCTAACACTGTTGCCTGTTCAGCACCTTTAACACCTGTCCATATAGTTCCATTTACGTACAAAGTGTCAACTGTTGAGCAGCCTGAGCATAAGAGCAATATGATTAACATACTCATTGTTTTAGTTTTCAATATTGATCGCACCTAGTTTGTTCCTGAAGTTACTATCTATTTTATATACAAGTAATTTACCCTCTATCATTAAAGATAGGAAAGCATTATCTAAATAAAACTCACTGGGAAAAATTTAAAAGTTCTCCTCTTTTAATTTGTCTATTAGCCATTTTTGAATAGCATCGTCACTATATCTTGGATGCCACGCAGCAATCACATCAAATGGTTCAGGTGACTCCGCTAAGTCGAGTGTGGTTAAACCAAGCCCTTCAATGGCTTTAGATGGCAAGAACGCAATAGAATCTGTCGTTTCCAAGTACATAGGCACAACGGAGAAGCAAGGCGCTGAAACCATAACGTTTCGAACTAAACCAAACTTTTTAAACCAATCGTCAATAGAGCCTTTAAAGTTAGGTCGAGATGGAGAAGCAATAATACTAGGATGAGCGGCTATCTCTTTTAATGACGTATTCATTTTAGAGATGGTTGAATGGTTTGAGGTAACACAAACATGATGCTCTTCAAACAATTTGATCAGAGGGTATGAATCAGGAATATAATCAGGAAAAGCGATGGCTAGGTTTACTTTTCCTGATTCCATTAGCTCGTGAAGTTTATCTATTTCAAAGTCCCTAACAATAATTTTTAGATTAGGCGATTGCGATCTCAATGTGGCTATGAACTGAGGTAACACAACCTGTTGAGCATAATCTGTAGCTGCTATGACGTAAGTGCCTTGCAATGTTTTTGGATCAAAAACTTTAGGCGATAACAACTGCTCAAAATCTCTCAGTACCTTGTCAATGTCAGACGAAATGGATTCAGCAAATGGCGTGGGTACAAAGCCCTTGGTTTTCCTAATAAAAAGTCTATCGTCAAAAACACCTCTTAATTTTTTTAGTTGCTCACTCACTGCTTGCTGAGTAAGGCCAAGCTGGCTGGCAGCCTTTGAAGCATTCTGTTCCCGTATTAGCGCTTGAAAAATTCTTAACTGTTTAATGTCTAATCTGTCTAGGCTACTCATAACGATTCCACAAGAATTAATTTGTCTATATTATAGTTTAACCAATTATTTTGGTATCACTAACAAAATGATTTTGTTTCTAATTGTTCACTGTCTTCAATACTATTCCACCCATCGAAATATCACAGACGGAGAAAGTCATGAAAACTGTAATTTTAATTGGTGCTTTAGGAAAAATGGGACAGGCTGCCTTAACGGGGTTAAGTAATCATAAAGTTATTACCGCAGGGCGATCAGGAGACGTAGATCATAGAGTGGATATCACAGATGAAAATTCTATTCGAGCGTTATATGAGAAGGTTGGTCACTTTGACGCGGTTGTTAACACGGTAGGTTATTGTGAATACGCAACATTTGCCGAAATGACAGAAGCACAATGGATGACAACGGTGATGAGCAAAATGATGGGGCAGATTAACTTAGTTCGAATCGGTCAAGAATACATAGCTGATAGAGGCTCATTTACATTAATTAGCGGTATTCTAAATGTTAAGCCAATTCCTTATGCCATTGCCGATGCCACAGCAAGCGGTGCAATAGATACTTTTGTCAAATGTGTAGCTTATGAAATGCCGCGAGGTAGTCGCATTAATGTAGTTAACCCAACGGTACTATCCGAAGCATGGGATGTTTATGGTGAATTGATGCCCGGGTTTGAACCTGTACCGGGTACTTTAGTTGGTAAAGCATTTGAACGTTCGGTAGATGGCTTCATTAACGGTGAAGTATTATTTGTAGATGCTTAATACGTAAATACTTTATAATAAAAACTCAGCAATTCATTACTGAGTTTTTATTTTCAGTGAAGTACTGAAATCAGCTAAAGAAATTATTTCAACGCTATTTGAAGAGAGGAACTTATGACTCAATTGGTATCCCAAATGAAAGGTGTCGTTTTAACAGGGCATGGCGGGCTAGATAAGTTAGAACTTCGTTTTAATTTAGACCTTCCAGAGCCTAAACAGCATGAAGTGTTAATTCGTGTAAAGGCGGCGGGAATAAATAACACCGATATTAATACCAGAACAGGTTGGTACTCTAAAAGTGATAATGGCGAAAACGATGCAAGCTGGAGCGGAAACGCGTTGGCTTTTCCTCGAATACAAGGTGCTGATGTTTGTGGGGAAATTGTCAAGGTTGGGCGCTCAGTTGAAGCAAGGAGAGTTGGTGAAAGAGTATTGATTGAACCTTGCATCACCGATGTGAACGGGGTTGAAGTTAATCCACCGTGGTACTTTGGCTCTGAATGTAACGGCGGATTTGCTGAGTACGTTACGGTTTCATCTGTTCATGCGTACAAAGTAACTTCTCAGTTCAGCGATATAGAATTAGCCTCATTTCCTTGTTCATACTCTACGGCTGAAAACATGCTGACACGGGCCAAAGTAACTAAATCTGATCGAGTATTGATAACAGGAGCTTCCGGTGGTGTCGGTTCAGCGGCAATACAATTAGCAAAGGCCAGAGGTGCCAAAGTTGTTGCGTTGACAAGTCCAAACAAAACCGAACAAATTCAAATGTTGGGTGCCGATGAAGTTGTATCTAGAGACTTAAGCTTACTTGATACAATAGGTAAAAACAGTGTGGACGTTGTTATTGATTTGGTGGCTGGTAATTTATTTACCGATTTATTGCAGGTGTTAAAACCGAAAGGGCGATATTCTGTTTCTGGTGCTATTGGCGGTGCAATGGTAGCGTTAGATGTTCGAACTTTGTATTTAAAGGACTTAAGCTTCTTTGGGTGCACTGTATTGGAGAAGGGGGTGTTTAGCAACCTAGTTAGCTTGATTGAACAAGGCGATATAAAGCCCTTGATTGCTAAATCGTTTCCTTTAGAAGATATTAAAGAAGCTCAAAAAGAATTTGAAGAAAAAAATCATGTTGGGAAGTTAGTGTTGAACATTAGTTGAAAATATGTGATTGCACTGAAGTTGGCGATGGGCCATTAGGTAAGTACGACAAGCTTTGTTGTTGTCTACTTCTCCCAAAGCCCAAAGCCCAAAGCTCCGAAACACTAGTCGATTTTATCTTTAAACTCACACAAGTCTTCAATCAAACACGCGCCACATTTAGGCTTTCTCGCTACACAAATATAACGACCGTGCAGGATAAGCCAGTGGGGTACGTCTACTTTAAATACATTGGGGACGAATTTTCTAGTATAGGGAGCTGCTGATGCTGTGAGGTCATAGATGACTTACGGCCATTAGAAGAGCTTTTGTTCGACGTCGTCGACGGTTTTGTTCGTTGCAGGCAATAGGCAGCATGCACCGGACTATCGCTTATTACTCCAACATTATACCTAAAATTTTAAGACCTAGCTCCGCCTTATTTTGATATTCCATCCCGGTGTTATTCAACATTACTATCGTTATTTGTTCCTCGGGTAGTTTGACTAACATCGAGCTGCTGCCTTCCAGTCCCCCATCGGCCACTAGAAGCTTTAAATTTGGCTTATTTGATAAAGCAACCGTTTGAACATTCCAACTTGCTTTAGTGTTAGGGTTAAATAAAAATGTCTTGCTGCTTTCGCGGAGTAAACCTTTGCCGTCTAGCGCCTGAGCCCATAGCGTAAGGTCTTCGGTGGTTGAATGCATCGAGCCACTAGCCATAAACAGTGCTAGATTGACATTGTCTCCTGAGCAGAATTCGCCTTCAACATCAGGGCAAAACGAGTACTTACCTGCAATACTCTTGTATTGGCTAGCAAGACCTAAAACTAGCTGTCCTGGACGGTATACATCGGTGTTTTTCATATTCAGCGGCTTTAAGATTTTGTCTTGCAAAACCTGACCAAAACTTTGGCCTGTAACTTGTTCAATCACTGCACCAAGGAGATAGTAGTTAGCGCTTGAGTATTGCCGTTTCAAACCTGCGTTAAACGCAAGCGGCATATCCGCAATCATCGATATAAAAGATTCTTTTGTATGAGGTGAAACAGATTTTCCATTAGTCCAGCCAGGGATATTAAAAAGCCTTGGTATTCCACTTCTATGTGTCAGTAAGTGAAGCAGAGTCACTTCATTTCCATAATTGGCAGGATAATCTGGTAAGTAGCGCTTTAGCGGTTCATCAATGTTTAATTGACCTTCTTCTGCCAGCTTCATAATAACAACTTCCGTAAAGGTTTTTGACAAAGAAGCTATACGAAATTTAGTGTTCGTTGAGTTTGCAATTTGCCACTCCTTAACTGCCATGCCGTAACCTTGATGAAAAACAGGGCTGCCGTTTTGAGTAATTATTGCTGTGCCACTAAAGTCACTATCAACGAATGTTTGATGTATTTGTTGGTGTTGTTTAATGCCAATTTTTTCGGCTTTAACCAGCACTGACATAAAAGTGCCAACAACCAATAAAAATGCGAGTTTTGTAAAATTCATGTTTCCCTCCTAATTGACGTGATATTAGGAAACTCAAGCCACTAAATCGCCCTTAAACGCGTTTGAGGCCCTAAATTGTCAAAGTTTTTGTTGCATAACAAATAAATGGAATGGAAAATCCTAAGGCTCAAAAAAATGGAAAGAGTTTATCCACAAGGCCAAATTAGAAATGAGTCTATTACTTGTAAATTTGAATTCAGTAGTTACCGTGTTGTGCTTGCTGATGGCATTGCATTTGTTTTTCCAAAAGGTTTCTCATTTACTAGCGGTTAGATTACTAGGTGCTTGCTTTTTGGTCCTGGGGCTACATGCATCATTGTTGGGATTAAATTTATCATACGACTCAAATGTGTTCTTCGCCGCACTGCAACCGGCAATGCCCGTATTGTTTGGTCCATTAGCCTATTTGATGTTTCAAAGTGCGTTTCAAACCAACTGGCGATTAAAGCGTACTAGCTTGCTTCATCTTGTTCCTGGAATTTTGATTTTCGTGTTAATGATAAGTGAACAAGGAAGGTCTGTTGCCGATTTTGCGATACTGCTATCGTTACTAGGCTATGCCTTGGTGCTTTCACATTTGAGTTGGTGTAGAAAAACGGCATTAAAGGACGTGTCAGAAGATACGGAAATTGTAGCTCAAGGATTTAACAAAATATTATATCTTTGGCTTTTAATCTTTACCGCATATTCTTGGTTGGTTTTAATTTTCGACGTACTAATAGTCTTGGAAATAAGTACTGGTAAGCAAGCTTTTCAGTCAATTGCCCTGATGATGACCATAGTATTCAAGTTGACTATCATCAGTTTTACGACATTTCTAGCCCTGCAAAAGTCGCCTCTATTAGATTGGCTGTATACATCTTTTAGTACTTCCACTGTAAAAACTATCGAACCTGAAAAGCTTCGAGTTTTCCAAACTACTATTTACGCTTTTGAACAGTTAATTGAAGATGTAACCATTTACACTCAGGAAGTGGTTTCTTTAAAGGCAATGGCTGATAGGCTTGGTGTCACGGCACGTCTTTTCTCGAACGCCATTAATCATCATTATGGTGAGAGTTACACAAGGCGCATGAATCGTTTACGAGTGAACTATGCGGCGAGGTTACTGGTAGAGCAACCACAACGCTCGATTATGGCAGTTATGTTTGACTCCGGGTTTCAAACTAAGTCCAGTTTTAACAAAGAATTCAAAGTACTTACCAGCCTATCGCCGTCTGAGTACCGGGAGAAACAAATGAAAGAAACGCAATGACTGAATTTTTAGAGTTCGCTTTTGTAGAATTGAGCCTTTGAACTAGATGACTGTGACCATCTATTGAACGCCTAAACTGTCTCAACTCTATTCTATTTTCTCTTTAAACTCACACAAGTCTTCAATCAAACAAGCGCCACATTTAGGTTTACGGGCTACGCAGATATAGCGGCCATGTAAGATAAGCCAGTGGTGTACGTCTACTTTAAATTCTTTTGGGACGACTTTTAGAAGCTTTTGTTCAACGTCATCAACGGTTTTACCCATTGCTAACTTAGTTCGGTTTGAAACTCGATAGATGTGCGTGTCTACAGCGATGGTAGGCCAGCCAAACGCAGTATTCAGTACGACATTAGCGGTTTTACGTCCAACGCCAGGAAGGGCCTCTAGCGCTGCTCTATCTTCAGGTACTACTGAGTTATGCAATTCAACCAACATGCGACAGGTTTTTATGGTGTTTTCTGCTTTTGAATTAAATAAGCCAATTGTTTTTATGTAGTCTTTTAACCCATCAACACCGAGATCAAGAATCGCTTGTGGCGTGTTAGCGACAGGATAAAGTTTACGCGTAGCCTTGTTCACACTTACGTCAGTGGCTTGTGCACTTAATAAAACTGCAATTAAAAGCTCAAACGGTGTGGTGAACTCTAGTTCAGTCGTTGGATGAGGGTTGTCATCTCTGAGTCTAGTTAGTATTTCTAAGCGTTTTTCTTTATTCATAATTTTAAATTACTTGCTTTAATTAACGGTAGTTACACGCGCTCGTTCAACGGATTTCACGTCTTTGACTTTTTTCTCGGCTTGCTTAGCATCAATTATATTTTTTAGCGCAATAATAAGACCCATACCGATAAATGCACCAGGCGGCAAAATAGCGAGTAAAAACTGTTGTTCAAACTCAAAGATTTGAACCGTCATGCCTCTCGCCCATTCACCAAATAGCAGGTGAGCTCCATCAAATAGTGTACCTTGACCCAACACTTCACGGGCACCACCAAGAAGCAGTAAAATTGCAGTAAAACCAATCCCCATCATTAAGCCATCTAGTGATGACTCAACAGGACCATTTTTAGAAGCAAAGGCCTCCGCTCGGCCAATAATGGCACAGTTAGTTACAATTAGTGGGATGAAAATGCCTAGCGAGACATACAAACCAAAGGTGTAAGCATTCATCAATAATTGAATGATGGTAACAAAAGACGCAATGATCATAATGAAAACAGGGATGCGTATTTCTTTGGTTACCCATTGCTTAACAAGGGAAATAGTTAAGTTAGAAACAACCAAAACGAGTAAGGTTGCTATGCCAAGCCCCAATGCATTTATGAATGTATTGGTAACAGCCAGTAAAGGACATAATCCTAAGAGCTGAACTAAGGCTGGGTTATTTGTCCAAAGGCCATTGAGGACGATATCTTTCCACTCTGCTGTCATTTTAACTTTCCGCCTCAGTGATGTTGCATTGGTTTTCTAACGCAAAGACTTCTTCAAAAGCTTGTGTTGCATTGTAAACACTTGGTCTAAGTTGGTTAACTATGGCTCTTGGTGTAATTGTTGCGCCTGTAAACTGATCAAACTGACCCCCGTCTTTTTTCACAAACCACTTAGAGTCTTTTAAAGAGCGAACGACTTTATTGTTAAATTCCAGTACCCAATCAGATTTTTCTAATTCAATTTTATCGCCAAGTCCCGGTGTTTCCTGATGAGCAATAGTGCGAACGCCTTGTACCGATCCACTTTTATCAATGGCAACCATTAGTTCAATACGGCCGTTGTAACCTTGTTTTGTTTGCGTTTGAAAAATCATGGCGTAAGGCTCATCGTTCAATGTTGCACGATAAATTTTGGTTGGCTTATTAACGCCTGAAATATCCGAGTTAGTAATCATTACACAGTTATTAAGTGGGTTATTGTCAAACTTATCCTTGTTCAAAACCTGTGTTAGCTTTCGTAAGATATCTTGCTGCTTTTGCTCTTCAATGACAGGGGCCGTTATTAGATGTGTTAATGCCACTAAAAACGTACAGACAGCGGCAAACGCAGTGAGCAAGAGCGCATTTTTTTACTTTTGATGAGTGCAATATTAGATTCAGACATGATGGCTACCTTTTATGACCATAAACTTTAGGCTGTGTGTAGTGGTCTATAAGCGGCACACACATATTAGCGAGTAGCACGGCAAATGCTATACCGTCTGGGTATCCACCCCATTGTCTTATCATAAATATAAGAGCACCAATTAGTGCACCAAATATGATGCGTCCTTTTGGTGTTGTAGAGGCTGAAACAGGATCTGTGGCTATAAAAAATGCACCAAACATGACAGCGCCAGTAAACAGTTGTTGTACTGGAGGGTAGGTGGTATCAGCTCCGGTGGCTGATGCAATAACAGTTAAAACAAACAGACTGGCAATCATGCCTAAGGGAATGTGCCAACGGATTATGCCTCTTTGTAAAAGAAATAGCCCGCCAAGTAAGTAAGCTGCGTTCACCCATTGCGAACCAATTCCTCCATATTCGCCATAAATAGGTAATGAAAGTATTTCAGATACGGTTTGTTGTTGCGCTAGTGCGGTTTTGAATTGATCTAATGGCGTCGCCATCGTTGTGCCGTCAACTAGCATGCTGAGCTGCTGTAAGTTGTAACCTTCAATGCTATAACCAGTAAAGATTACGTAAGCTGTGTCTGCAAGAGACAATGTATGCATAAGCATCGGCTGAATAGGTTGCCAGCTAGTCATAGCCACTGGAAAAGAAATTAACAGTACAACATAACCGGCCATTGCAGGATTAAACAAGTTAAAACCTAATCCGCCATATAACTGCTTTACTATAATAATAGCGAAAGCAACACCGATAACGCTAACCCACCAAGGTGCTAGAGGCGGAATACTTAGTGCCAATAGTAAGCCTGTTAATACCGCTGACCCATCCGATAAGGTGCGTCTGATCCTCTTTTCTCTGAGGCTAAGAACGATAGCCTCACTTAACACTGCAACACCAATACAAAGTACTAACTGAACCAATGTTCCCCAGCCGTAAAAATACAATTGAGTAATGAATCCAGGAATAGTGGCATAACAGACCATGCGCATAACCTGATTAGTTGTCATGCCCATCGCTCCATGAGGGGAGCTTTTAAAGATGCTAGAAAATACGCTCATGGATTATTCACTCTTCGCTTTTTTGGCTTTAGCTTTAGCAATGGCTGCGGCTACTTTTTGTTTACGAATTTGCTCTGCAGTAAGCGGAGTTTCTTCTTCAGGCTCAGAACCAATCTGCGGTTCTATCTTAGCTTGAGGCTCACTACTCTTAGCTTCAGGCTCATTAGTCTTAGTTTCAGCTTCGGTAGTTTTTTCTTGTGATGCCGCTTTTGCTTCTTCACGTTTTTGTTTTGCTCTGGCAATCGCCGCGGCTACTTTGGCTTTTCGCTCTTGCTCAGCAGTGGAGACAGATTCAGTCGAGGTTGTTTCTGCTTCAACTGGTTGTGCTTTTTTGTCTGCCTGTATTTCAGCGCTCTCTTGTTGCTCTTTGGCTGCTTTTTTAGCTTTTGCTCTCGCTATTGCTTCAGCCACTTTATCTTTGGCGGCATTCGCTGGTTTTGTTGCTGGCGTTGAATCAGAGCTTGTTGTGGTATTTGACTTACTAACTGAGTCATTTGATTCATCAGAACTTGCTTGTTTTTTCGCTTTAGCTCGTGCTAACGCTGCTGCAATCTTGTCTTTTGCACTGGTGTCTTTCTCGAGTGCTTTTGCTCGTTTTTCAGCGGAGGCTTTATGTTTTGCAAGTCGCTCTTGTTTTTCGCGCTCAAGCCTTTCTTGACGTTGTTCAAATCTCACCCGAGCTTTTTCGGATTTAATTTTTTCCTGCTCAATTTCGCGGATTTCCGCTTTGCTCGTTCGGTAATACTGAACAAGTGGGATTTGACTAGGGCAAACATACGCGCAGGCCCCACACTCAATGCAGTCAAATAAGTTGTATTCTGACAATTTGTCGTGATCTTTGGCTTTAGCAAACCATTGCAACTGCTGCGGAAGTAATTCAGCAGGACAGGCATCAGCACAAAGTCCACAACGAATACAGGCTTGTTCATCGCCTTGTGGAGGAAGTTTTTTTGCTGATGGCGCAAGAATGCAGTTGGTGGTTTTCACAACAGGTGTAGACGCATCTAAAATTGAAAAGCCCATCATTGGGCCGCCCATAATTATACGTTGTTGCTTTTCTGGAGTATGGCCAGCAAAGTCAAGTAAGTCTTGGGTTGGTGTACCTAGTTTTGCCCATACGTTTTGAGGGCTTTTTAAGGTTTCGCCAGTAATAGTAACAACACGTTTGGTTAATGGCTTTCCGTCTATGATTGCTTCTTTAACGGCAAAGGCTGTACCAACGTTTTGCATTACAATACCGAGGTCCGCTGGAATGCCACCACTTGGAACTTGCAATCCAGTTAACAATTGAATGAGCTGTTTTTCGCCGCCAGAAGGGTACTTAGTGGGGACGACTCTAACGTTAATGTTTGCAATATCTTTAGTGGCCGCTTTGAGCGCTTTGATGGCGTCAGGTTTGTTGTCTTCAATACCAATAATACATACTTTGGCCGATACAATATGTTGAAGTATTTCTGCGCCTTGGACTATTTCCTTTGAGAAATAACGCATTAAAGTATCGTCTGATGTTATGTAAGGTTCACATTCCACCCCATTTAAAATCAACAGGTCGATTGGTTTTGATGGAAACATTTTATATGGGTTGGGAAACCAGCTCCGCCCATACCACTTAAGCCCATCACTTTAAGTTGCTCTGTTAACTCAACTTTGTCTTTGTCCTGCCAATTCGTCATTGGGGTTAATGGAGCAGAAACTTGTTCGCTGTCTGCGTCAATAATAATGGTTAGTTCAGGTTGTGCAGATGGATGCGCTGAAACATGAGGAGCAATTGCTACCACTTTTCCAGAAATAGGAGAGTGAAAACGGGAACCGTCATTGTTAGGTTGCTTGATGTTAGCGGTTGATTTTCTAATACGCTATCACCGATTGATACGATGATGTCATCAACGGAGCCAATATGTTGTTTTACGGGCACGTAATATCGCTTACTAACGGGCAAGTTTGCAATAGGAGCCTGGTTAGATAAATCCTTTTTCTCACTCGGGTGAATGCCACCTGGAAAATCCCAGATTTTTTCGAGTTTAATTTGTTCTAATAGACTTAATTCGGATTGCAAAATGAAACCTTTCTCAACGTTAATTTCTTCAATTCTAATTACTGAACGTTTTTAACTGGGATTAGTGGCTGATTCCACTTCCAGTGCGTAGTTGGTGCTTTAACTGGGACCATATCAATACAGTCAACCGGGCAAGGCTCTACGCATAAATCACAACCAGTACATTCATCAACAATTACGGTATGCATTACTTCGATGCGCCCACAATGGCATCAACAGGGCAAGCTTGAATACACTTAGTACAGCCAATACACTCATCTTCGCGAATATAAGCTACTTTTTTAACATCTTCTTCGCCATGAGCTTCATCTAACGGCTTTGCATCAACGCCCATTAAGTCTGCGATGTTTTTAATTGTTGCTTCACCGCCAGGAGGACATTTATTGATTTCGTCCCCATTTGCGATAGCTTCAGCGTAAGGCTTACAACCAGGATAACCGCATTGGCCACATTGGGTTTGCGGCAATAAATAATTAAGCTGATCACGAGTGGATCTGCCTCTACTTTAAAGCGCTCAGACGCGTAACCAAGAAGTGCACCAAATATTATGGCCAGTACAGCAAGTGCGATGAGAGCGTAAAATAAAATGTCCATTAAAACGATACCAACCCTGCAAATCCTAAAAATGCTAATGACATTAAACCTGCTGTGACCATGGCAATAGCTGAACCTTTAAAAGGTGAGGCACGTCCGCAGCTGCTAGACGTTTCGCGCATCGCCGCAAACAGTATTAATACTAATGAGAAACCAACGGCAGCACCAAAACCATATACGATGGACTCTGCAAAGTTATGTTCAGCGTTCACATTTAATAGGGCTACACCAAGTACAGCGCAGTTTGTTGTGATCAATGGTAAAAAGATACCTAACAAGCGATACAGCTTTGGACTGGTTTTATGGACAACCATTTCGGTAAATTGAACAACAACGGCAATAACTAAAATAAAGGCGATGGTTCTTAGAAACTCTAATTCAAGAGGTTGAAGGATATAAGTGTTAATTAAATAGCTACTCATAGATGCCAATGTTAAAACGAAGGTCGTGGCCATTGCCATTCCAAGTGCCGTTTCAATTTTACTTGAAACGCCCATAAACGGACAAAGCCCAAGAAACTTCACTAGTACAAAGTTATTGACGAGCACAGTACTGATGAGTAACAAGAAGTATTCGGTCATAAGTTTCAGCTATAGATTAACAATCTTTACATTATCCTTTTTTATGTTCCTTTTAACAACATACGAACTGTAAGGATATTTCGATTTAATAAAAAAAAGCGTCAAAAATGACGCTTTAATGGAATGAATTAGAGTGAACGTTTAAAGAGCTGCTGGCTTGCCAATATAATAACCTTGGCAACCATCAACAAATAACTTCTCTAAAACATGTTTTTCTTCCTGTGTTTCTACACATTCCGCTAAAACATTTACACCAATTCGATGCGACAAATCGACGATCATACGAATGAAATATTGATTGTTTTTCTGATCAGCGATATCTCGAGTGTAGCTACCGTCTAACTTTATAAAGTCTGGTTTTAATTCTTGGAAAAATTTAAATGACGTTATACCAACACCAAATTTTTCTACAGTGACACGTGAGCCGGCTCTATGAAGCATATCAATGAAACGACGTGACGAGTTTACATTTTGTTGAAGACCGTATTCTGAAATTTCAAAAATAAGCTTAGTGGCTAGGTTTGCTTCTTTTAATAATCTACGTTCTAGCCAGATCATAAACTGATCGTCGTGAGCAGATGTTGGTGATATGTTGATGCCAAAAAACTTGTCAGCCATGTTCTTTGTTTTAATTACGTCAAATACTTTCTCTATGATCATGCGATCAATATCAACAACACGGTTAAGCTTTTCCGCCATTGCTAAAAATGAGGCCGTTGGTAGGACTTGGCCATCTTCTAATTTAAATCGTGAATAGACTTCCGTATAAGCTTTACTACTTCGATTAGCGGCATTTATTGGTTGGAACAGAAGCGTTACGCTAGATTGCTTGATCACATCATCAATAATGTTTCGCCAATTTTGATTGCCAAAAGCAGAGGTTGAGTTTTGCTGTAAGTTGGAGTCCTTTTGAATATGCCATGCATTAACATGTTTTGTTTGAGCTAAACTAATTGCTGTATCGGCGGCCGCTAACAGCTCACCTAAAGGTTTGTCTTTTCCATAACTGACTATACCCATGCTGCCAATAGCTGACAGTTCGGAGGCACGCATATACTCATTTAACCTAGAGTGAATGTTTTGTGCCATTACGTCAGCTTCTTTAATTGTAATATTAGGTACAATTATTCCGAAATCAGATCCGTTTAAGCGATAAATACTGGCACCGTTATAGGTGTGCACTACTTTCTCTAAAATTTCGGAAAGACCTTTTATATATTTATCACCTTCTTGGTAACCTTTAGACTGGTTAATATGTTGCAGCTCTGTTGCACGCAGCAGCGCTAAAACACCAAATGGTGTGTTTTTGTCAGAGTTTATTATTTCTGATTCAAAGTACTCTACAAATCGGGTCGATTCGGAAGGTCAGTTAAGCTGTCTTTGAATGCTTCAATCTTCAGTTCAGACGCGGACTTTTCAAACTCACTTAATGTATTGTTTACGAACTTACCCAAGCGTTTTAACGCTGAAATTGTTGAACCAAATTGTAACGGAAGTTTATTAAAGTCGCTTTTGCCATCTAGTGTTTGTTGTTTGTTATTTTTGTGACTAAGTCGGCAAGTACATCGGATGTCTTACTAAAGGTGTTTTTTATGAATGACTTAAATAAACCGAAGCTAACTAAATGATAATAATGGGTAAAAACAAAAGACCTAAAAACACGTCATACAGAGGAGTTAAAACCGCTGAGTAATTTGAGTGAAATTTAATAATTAGGTTGCCGCTGTTGGTCGCTACCGTTCGAGGTTTGGTATAAAGGTCAGCTTGGCGGAGTAATGTTACAAGAACGGGTTGCTTACTTTTGTTTTGTTCAAAATTATAAAGTTGGTTGCCTTCTTGGTTAGTTATTTGAAGAAGGTCTAACTCGACAGCGTCTTTAATTTGTTTTGATAAAACTTTTGGATCGCCGGTTACATTGCTATCTGCAAGAACTTGAATAAGTTTTGTATTTTCAATCTGTTGCTGCTCTATTAGAGCTGATGTCATGAAAGTACCAAGCAAGACTAAAATTAGTCCTATAAATAAGCCGCTCATAAACTGAATGAAAAGCAGGCTTCTCAGCTTATTCATGCGTTCTCCTTTGCTGAAAAATGTTTTGTAATAGATATAAGAATAGCATTGGAATTAATAATGAAATTCAAAGATCAATATTTAGACGTATTAAATCAGAAAAGTTATGTTAAATAAACAAATTAGAAGTAAAAGAAGAGGGCGTTTTTAGTAGGAATTATATTTTATTGGCTCCCCCTCCCCGACTCGAACGGGGGACCTGCGGATTAACAGTCCGTCGCTCTAACCAACTGAGCTAAGGGGGAACAATAAAATTGACTTATGAAATGGCTCCCCCTCCCCGACTCGAACGGGGGACCTGCGGATTAACAGTCCGTCGCTCTAACCAACTGAGCTAAGGGGGAATTTCATAAAATGTATTACTAGGTGTAATACTAAAGTGGCTCCCCCTCCCCGACTCGAACGGGGGACCTGCGGATTAACAGTCCGTCGCTCTAACCAACTGAGCTAAGGGGGAACTACAACGTCATTTAGCAAATACTGCTCAACAACGGGGCGCAATGTTAATTACAGGACCCTTTACTGTCAACCTTATTTTGTAGTGAAATTCAAGATTTATGTCTGTTTGCACACGGATTGAGCAGTTATAAATTTCTTCAGCGGGAAAAGCATAAAAAGCAAGCTTGATTGGTACAAAAATTGAACTAAGCAAGTGGCGAGGATCCTGATCTTAATAAATACAAGGTCTGTAGCTTGTTATCCACTGTTTCTGTGGATAACTCTGTGAGTTATATTGTAATATAATCTCGTAGGCCAGTAGATTCGGGTGTCAATAGGTTCTTTGTGGTTTTTTGTTATTTTTTATAATATTTAATTAAAACAATTGGTTAAGTGTGTTTTGTGTTTTTTTGACTGCTTGGTTTGATTTTTAATCGCTGCACTCAGGAAACGGATTATAGCTGTGTACAATAGCAGTATATTTATTACAAAAAGAAAAATATTTCTTGATATATACCGAAATCTGATACTAAAAATCTACGAGTTTAAATAAAGATCAATTAAGACTCATTATTACGTGAACCTTGACCAAACATTCTCTAGAATACAGTCCTTGTTTATAACTGTGTGGGATTTATGTCTTCTTCTCAAAATTTACTTACGGGTCCAATCGCTCCAACTTTAAAAAAATGACCAAACAAGTTATGTACGGCATGATTTTATTAATGTCATTCAATCTTGTAGACACCTTTTTTATTGGTTTATTAGGAACGGAACCATTAGCGGCTATCAGTTTTACTTTTCCGGTAACCTTTACGATTATTAGTTTGGCTATTGGTTTAGGGATAGGTACATCGGCAATTGTCGCGAAGGCAAACGGCAGTGGTAATAAAGAAGAGTCAAAAGCAGACGGGCAGGGTGCGCTAATATTATCCTTTATATTAGTGATTATGCTAGCAGTTGTAATGTACAACCTTACCGATATCATTTTTTCTGCACTCGGTGCGACTCAAGACTTAATGCCGTTAATTCATGAATATATGGATGTTTGGTATATTGGTTCCGTGTTTCTTATGTTACCTATGATTGGTAACTCTATATTAAGAGCGAATGGCGATACTAAAACGCCCAGCATGTTAATGGGTGGTACTGGACTCATCAATGCCATCCTCGACCCCATTCTTATTTTTGGTTTTGGCCCGGTACCGGCGTTAGGGATCCAAGGCGCTGCAATAGCAAGTGTTGTCTCTTGGGGAATTGGCTTATTAATTATTATTTATATCCTAACGGTTAGGAAAAAGTTGATAGCCTCACAACTAGTTAAATTCAGTGAACTCATCACTATAGGTAGAAAGATTTTAAAGATTGGCTTACCTGCCGCGGGTGCAAACATGTTAACACCGATCGCGATGGCCGTTTTAACAGCTATCGTGGCTACTTACGGCACTGCAGCTGTAGCCGGTTTTGGCGTTGGCTCTAGAATAGAAAGTATTGCGAGCTTAGTCGTTTTGGCGTTGTCCATGACGTTACCGCCTTTTATTTCACAAAACTTTGGCGCTAATCAATGGGACAGAGTTTTTGAGGCATACAAAAAAACCACTAAATTTGTGATGATATGCCAGCTCGTTATTTATTTGGCGCTTTGTTTATTGGCTGGCGTCATTGCTTTTGCCTTTGGTAAAGATGATCCAGAGGTGATGTTCGTTATTAAACTGTTTATTTGGACTATGCCCCTAGGCTATGGCTTACAAGGCATTATTATCTTAACCAACTCTTCATTTAATGCGTTACATAAACCTATGTTTGCTTTAGTGCTCTCTGTTATTCGCTTATTTGTCTTTTTTGTGCCGTTTGCTTATTTAGGTTCTCACTTTTTTGGCTTAATAGGATTATTTGTAGGTGGAGTGATTGGTAATCTGTTTACCGCTTTGATCGCTTATCGGTGGTTTGTTCGTACCCTAGAGACTTCAATTGAAAGTAACAAAGTGATAGCGGAGCAGTCGTAATGGAAAAGCTAGAAAAGCCATTTAAGTTAGTTAGTGAATATGAGCCAAGTGGCGATCAGCCAACGGCAATAAAGCAGCTAACAGAAGGGCTTGAAGACGGTCTTGCCTATCAAACCTTGTTAGGTGCTACTGGTACCGGTAAAACTTTTACCATGGCCAATGTTATTCGCAACGTATCGCGTCCTACATTAATAATGGCACACAACAAAACATTAGCTGCGCAGCTTTATGGCGAAATGAAGGACTTTTTCCCTGACAATGCCGTTGAGTATTTTGTTTCTTATTACGATTATTATCAGCCAGAAGCCTACGTTGCTTCCACGGATACGTTATAGAAAAAGATGCATCTATAAATGAGCATATTGAGCAAATGCGTTTATCTGCTACAAAAGCATTAATGGAGCGCCGTGACGTAATCATTATTGCCTCAGTATCGGCAATTTATGGACTTGGTGATCCTGAGTCTTATATGAAAATGCTTTTGCATCTTCGTGAAGGCGATATGGTTGACCAACGTCAAATTCTAAGACGACTAGCAGAGCTACAATATACTCGTAATGACGTTGATTTTCAGCGTGGTTGTTATCGTGTTAGAGGCGATGTTATTGACATTTACCCGGCTGACTCCGATAAGTTTGCCGTTAGAGTTGAGCTATTTGATGAAGAAATTGAGCGCATCACCCAATTTGATCCGCTTACAGGTGCGTTAGAACGTCAAATTACACGGGCGACAATATTTCCAAAAACACACTATGTAACACCACGAGAGAAAATTCTTAAGGCTATTGATCATATTAAAGATGAGTTGAGAGAGCGCAAAAAGCAGCTTAAAGACAACAATAAACTAATCGAAGAACAACGAATTAGCCAAAGAACGTTATTTGATATTGAGATGATGCAAGAGCTTGGGTATTGCTCGGGTATTGAAAACTACTCAAGGTATTTGTCAAATCGCGATCCTGGTGCTCCACCACCAACCTTGATAGATTATTTTCCAGCTGACGGGTTGCTTATCATTGATGAGTCACATGTAACGGTATCTCAAATTGGCGCTATGTATAAAGGCGATCGCTCTCGTAAGTCAAACCTTGTTGAGTACGGCTTTAGATTGCCATCTGCGATGGATAATAGGCCGCTTAAGTTTGAAGAGTTTGAGCGTTTAGCGCCACAGACTATTTATATATCAGCGACACCTGGCAACCATGAAATTGAAAGAAGCGATGGCGAAGTGGCACAACAGGTTATTCGTCCAACGGGTTTACTTGACCCACTAATTGAGGTTAGGCCAATTGCAACGCAAGTTGATGATTTGATGTCTGAGATTCATAAACGTGTGGCGGTAAATGAGCGTGTATTAGTTACAACGCTAACAAAACGCATGGCTGAGGATTTAACCGATTACTTATCTGATCATGATATCAAGGTTCGTTATTTACATAGTGATATTGATACGGTTGAAAGAATTGAAATTATCAGAGACTTAAGAGCTGGTAAGTTTGATGTGTTGGTAGGGATCAACTTACTTAGAGAAGGCCTAGATATGCCTGAAGTTTCGTTGGTGGCTATTTTAGATGCTGATAAAGAAGGTTTCTTACGAAGTGATCGCTCTTTGATACAGACCATTGGCCGAGCTGCGAGAAACGTGCGAGGTCAAGCGATACTTTATGGAGACCGTATTACTAAGTCGATGCGAAAAGCCATCGATGAGACTGAACGTCGTAGAGCAATACAAGAAGCTCACAATGAGAAGCACGGAATTACACCTAAAGGCATTGTTAAGCGTATTGGCGATATCATGGACGTTGGTGAGTCTAAAAAGACAGCCAATGCTGCACAGCGTATTTTAGTAGCAGAAGGTCTAGCTGATTATCAAACTAAGTCGCCGATAGAAATTGGCAAAGACATTAAAGCCGTTGAGGCACAAATGATGGAAGCAGCCAAAAACTTAGAATTTGAGAAAGCAGCAGAGCTAAGAGATCAAGTTCAGAAACTTCAAAGGCAGTTGATTAAAAATTCTTAGTACGAACCTATTGATGACGTTGCGATAAAGGTAAGGCTTCCTATAAGCAGTATCGCAAAGCTTATGAATTGATGTGTTGGCTTGCGAGGCGCAAATAAAAAAGCCGGGTTGTTTGATTTAAAACACCCGGCTTTTAGCATTTAATAGAGTTTAAATTATAGCTCTGATTCCCAAAGAATAACTTGGCCTTTAAGCTCTTCTACACGAGATGCATATTTTTCGTGTAAAACATGACGCTTAATTTTTAACGTTGGCGTTAAAATGTCATTTTCAGGAGTCCACTGTTCTTCAACAACCACTATAGCACCTACTTTTTCATGAGACTCTAAATGCCCATTTACGGCGGTTAGCGTTTCTTTAAGAGATTTCTCTACTTGAGCTCGAGGCATTGCCATTGCGCCTTCAGATAACTGCACTAATGTCACAGGTGCAGCCATACCAGCACCAACAACACATAACAATTCAATGTGAGGGTCTTGAGCTAAACGTTTTTCAATTGGCACAGGTTGAACAAACTTACCTTTTGCTGTTTTGAAGTTGTCTTTAACACGACCAACAAGTCTAACAGCGCCGTTTTCTTCTATCTTGGCTAAATCGCCAGTCTTAAAGAATCCGTCTTCGTCAAACGCTTCTATAGTGGCTTCTTCATTTTTATAGTAACCATTAAATAAGCCGCCGCTCTTAAACAGTAGCTCGCCATTGTCAGATATCTTTATTTCGCAACCTTCAAGCACATTTCCAATGGTACCTATCATATCTTGGTTGAATGGAAAGTTACCAATGGCATAAATACAGTTTTCAGTCATTCCCCAGGCTTCACAAATATTAATATCAATTTTTTGATACCACTCAATAAGAGCCGGAGATATTGGAGCAGAACCAGAAGCAGCTATTTGAGCATGTTCTAAACCTAGGCCTTTTTGGATCTTTTTCTTAATTAATCCTGAAACAATTGGAACCTTTAACAAAAATTCGAGTTTAGAGTGTCCAATTTTGTCGATAATGTTCTTCTGGAATAAGCTCCATAAGCGAGGTACTGAAAAGAAGATTGTTGGTTTAGCATAGTTTAAATCTGCAACAAAATGCTCCAGTGACTCGGTAAAGTAGATAGTCATGTTGCAGTGGAATGCAGCACCTTCGACTAAACAACGTTCAGTTATATGAGCCAGTGGTAGGTAAGATAAGAAACGAGAACTTTGGTTAAAGCCAAGTACATTAACAATTTTATCATTCGCCCAATTGTAAGCTTTGTAGCTGATCATTGCGCCTTTAGGGTTACCAGTACTACCTGAGGTGTAAATGATCGACATCAAGTCGTCCATTTGCGGCAGGTGCTCTTCGATAGGTGCGCCGAGTGACTGAAGTTGTTGCCAGTCATATTGCACGGGAATTGTATCGTAACTCATCCCTAATCGAATGATGTTGCCTGCAACGCCTTTATCGGCTAGCTCTTGCTTATCTAATTTACCAACGAATACAGCTTTTGCTTCTGAATGATCTAATACGTAATGAATTGTTTCTGCATTTGCCGATGGATAAATTGGCACGCTTACCATTCCAGCACGCATGATGGCTAAATCTGTAATAAACCATTCGGCACAGTTTTTAGCTAATATAGCGACTTTGTCGCCTTTGTTTAATCCAAGGTGATGAAGGCTGGCTGCAACACCTTCAACTTGCTGTTTTATTTGAGCCCAATTATGCGTTTCAATTTGTCTGTCTTTTGGCTGGTGTAAAAATGTTTTCTCTGGCGTTTCAGACGCCCAATGATTTAACCAGTGAACCGGACTGAATTTTGAAGTGTCCATAGATGATTCCTTCTGCTGATAATTATTATTATTTTTATTGTTGATTAGCTATTAGCCGAATTTTTAGCGGCGTCGTGAATTTAGCTTTTAAGTAATTATTGAATTTTTATGAGTTTATTATGTATAAATTTACAATGATTAGCCAACTTAAATGTCGCTATTTGTTGGAATAAAAAAGATAAATGTAAATATTTGACACAAAAAAAGCCAATCCGTAGATTGGCTCTTTAAACTTTACGAAAACTATATTAGTTAACGCAACTTCGTTACATTACTCGCATACCAGGTTGTGCGCCATTATGTGGTTCTAAAATCCACAAGTTTTTGCCACCCGGACCTGCCGCTAAAATCATACCTTCAGACATACCAAAGCGCATTTTTCTTGGTTTAAGGTTTACGACAACAACCGTTAATTTACCAACAAGGTCTTCTGGTGAATATGCTGCTTTTATACCTGAGAATATTTGGCGTGTTTCACCACCAATATCAAGTTGGAATTTCAACAGCTTTTCAGCACCTTCAACGTGCTCTGCAGAAACTATCTTAGCAATTCTCATATCCACTTTCGCAAAGTCATCAAACTCAATTTCAGCAGCAATTGGGTCCGCTTCTAACGGTGCTTTTGGAGCTTCGTTTGTGGTATCCGCTTCTACTTTGGCTTTTTTCGGTTTTGAAACAGCCGGTTTAGTAGCGACTAAGTTTTCTTTGGAGTCTTCAACCATCTTTTCGACTTTATCCATTTCAACACGTTGCATTAACGCTTTAAACTTGTTGATTTCATGGTTAACCAATGGCTTATCAATGCTATCAAAACTTAGAGTATCGTTTAGAAACGCTTCTACTTCTTTAGCCATAGCAGGAAGAACAGGTTTTAAGTAGGCCATTAGTACACGGAATAGGTTGATTCCCATTGAACAAACATCGTGTGTTTGTTGCTGCAGGTTTTCATCTTTTACAGATACCCAAGGCGCTTTTTCATCAATGTATTTGTTTGCTAAGTCTGCTAACGCCATGATTTCACGGATTGCCTTAGCAAATTCTCGTTGCTCAAACAGCTCAATAATTCGAGGTTTAGCAGCTTGGAATTCTTCCAGTAACTCAACATTATCAATGTTTTCTGATAACTTTCCATCAAAACGCTTTTTGATGAAACCAGCGCAGCGGCTCGCTATATTTACTACTTTACCAATTAAGTCACTGTTTACTTTTTGGCTAAAGTCTTCAAGATTTAAATCAAGATCAGTAATGCCACTATTAAGTTTAGATGCGAAGTAATAGCGCAGGTACTCTGGATTTAAATGATCTAAATAGGTTCGGGCTTTGATGAATGTGCCGCGAGATTTAGACATTTTTTCGCCATTTACAGTTACAAAACCATGTGCAAATACATTGGTTGGCTTACGTAATTTTGCGCCTTCAAGCATTGCTGGCCAGAATAAGCTATGGAAGTAGATGATATCTTTACCAATAAAGTGGTAAAGCTCAGTGTCACTGCCTTCGTTCCAAAACTCATCAAAGTTAACGGCAGTATCTGTTTTATCACAGAAGTTTTTGAAGCTGGCCATATACCCGATAGGGGCGTCTAGCCAAACGTAAAAATATTTACCTGGTGCATTTGGAATTTCGAAGCCAAAATAAGGCGCGTCACGACTAATGTCCCATTGCTGTAATCCTTGCTCAAACCATTCTTCTAATTTGTTTGCCATTTCAGTTTGAATACTGCCTGAGTGTAACCACTCTTTTAGCATTGGTTCAAACTTCGGCAAGTCAAAGAAGTAATGTTCAGAGTCTTTAAGCACAGGTGTTGCACCAGATATTACAGACTTAGGATCTTTTAAGTCGACAGGGCTGTATGTTGCACCACACTTATCACAGCTATCGCCATTTTGATCTTCAGAGCCACACTTAGGACAAGTTCCTGTAACAAAGCGGTCTGGCAAGAACATGTTTTTTTCTGGATCAAAAAGTTGACTAATAGAACGTTTAGCAATGTAACCAGCGTCGTTTAGACGATTGTATATCATTGCTGATAGCTCGCGGTTCTCGTCGCTATGTGTACTGTGGTAGTTTTCAAACTCGATATGAAAATCTGCAAAGTCTGTAATACGTTCTTCACGCACTGCGGCAACCATATCCTCTGGACTGATACCTTGTTGCTGAGCTTTTAGCATTATAGGTGTGCCATGAGCATCATCAGCACATACATAGTAACATTCGTTACCTTGTGCTTTTTGAAAACGAACCCAAATATCCGTTTGAATATATTCCATCAAATGGCCTAAATGCAGAGAGCCGTTTGCATAAGGAAGGGCGCTAGTTACAAGAATTTTGCGGGGTGCTGTCATATCTCAAGAAACCTTTATTAGAATCGATAGTAAAACACTACTATTTATGTGTACGATGTTACATAATTTGCAACCAATATGCACCATTCTATATGTTGATAGGTCGATAAAATGAAGTTTTCTAATTGGTTTGGTAAAAAAAGCACCAAATCCTCAGAGTCAGAAACTAGTATCCCAGCAAGTGCCGAAAAAGTAACAAAAACAACGCCGGACAAAAGCACATTAAAAGTGCAGGTTTTTGATGCGTTAAAGAGCATTTCCACTGCTAATTTTCCAGAAGGACTTTTTGGGCGCATGTCTGTTGTTATCAAAGGTAAAGGGGGTAGCGGCAGTGATGTCTTCATAACTACGCCATTTTACCCGGGCGCGGTGGAGTCTGAGCTTTCAGAGGCGTTGTTGAAAGTCCTACCTGACAATATATCGATTCACTTCAATTATTCGCCTGTTCACCCACCTAGCTCATTGCCGCAAAAAGCAAAGATTGTTATTGCCGTTGCATCAGGAAAAGGCGGCGTTGGTAAAAGCACAGTGACTGCGAATTTAGCTGCCGCTGCCGCTCAACTCGGTCATAAGGTTGGCGTGTTAGATGCTGATATTTACGGTCCATCTATCCCTATGATGTTTGGTCTTCAAGGAGAAAATGTTAGCAGCTTTGATGAAAAAACCATGGAGCCGCTGTTTAAATACGATGTTGCCTTAAACTCCATTGGTTTCCTTGTACCAGCTGATAAAGCAACTATTTGGCGGGGGCCAATGGCGTCAAGAGCGCTCATGCAACTTGTTAATGAAACAAACTGGCCAGAACTGGATATTCTTTTTGTTGATATGCCACCGGGAACTGGCGACATTCAATTGACGATGTCAGAACAGATAAAATGCCATGGTGCGATTATCGTTACTACGCCTCAAAATATTGCTCTAGCTGACGCGCAAAAGGGCATTGAAATGTTCCAAAAAGTGAATACACCAATTTTAGGTGTTGTTGAAAACATGAGTCAGTTTACTTGTCCAGACTGTGGAGCGAGCCATACTTTGTTTGGGGCTGGTGGCGGGAGTTTGTGTGCCGAGAAGCATAAAATTCCGCTTTTGGCTCAGTTGAGTTTAAAGCCTGAAATTAGGAATCAAGGTGATATCGGAAAGCCATTTTCACTTTTAGATACAAATAATGAGTATCAGAAACTGGTATTTTCTCTTATGATGCACATGTCTAATCAGACTGAACAACGCATTCTAACTTTATAAATTTAAAATGGATTAACCCATGCGCCTTTGCGACACAGACATTATAGCTAAACTAGATCAAGGTGAAATCTCCATATTACCTCGTCCATCTAATGAATTTATTTCAGGAATTACTGTTGATTTAACACTTGGTAATAAGTTTAGAGTATTTCAAGATCACCAAGCTCCATTTATCGATTTAAGTGGTCCAAAAGAAGAAACTCAAAAAGCGCTAGAATCTGTAATGGGAGACGAGATTGTTCTTAAAGAAGAACAGGCGTTTTTCCTTCATCCAGGAGAGTTGGCACTAGCTATTACACATGAATCCATAACGCTCCCGAATAATTTAGTTGGTTGGCTGGACGGTCGCTCATCTTTGGCTAGACTTGGACTCATGGTTCACGTAACTGCACATCGTATTGATCCAGGTTGGTCAGGCAATATCGTTTTAGAGTTTTATAACTCAGGCAAACTGCCACTTGCATTAAAACCCCACATGAAAATTGGTGCACTGAGCTTCGAAACAATGACGGGCCCTGCTGCTCGACCTTATACCTCACGTGCAGACGCAAAGTATAAAAATCAAGATGGTGCTGATGGAAGTCGCATTAATCACGATAAAAAAGATTAATATTTAAAGTTAAAAATTTGGAGTTTGAATTGTGGTATTAAGCAAACCCAGTTCTATGTTGGTTATATTAGCGTGGCTAACAATGTTGTTAGTTACGTTGGTTTATGCTGTTTTCTATTCGCCCGACAAACACGATAGTGATATTTATCAACAGTTTAATGTCGAGTACATTGACGATACATCAAATGTACTGACGATTGACCAAGTTAAATTATTACCTAGTACAGTGTTTGAGCAAGACAAACAAAAAGTTCATACACCAGACTCAATGGACTTTTCAATGTGGTACAAAATATCCACAGTTTCTAACCTAGGGTATCTAGAGCCTTTTAGTGTAAGTGTTGATAACCCCACATTAGATATAATTCATTTTTACGCCATAAACGACGGGCAAGTCCGTTTTGAAAAGGTACTAGGTGATCTAAACACCTCTGAGTACGCCATAGACCATGTATCTCCAAAGGTGAGTTTGTTTGGTGGGATGTCTGGCGCAACAGATATCTTTATAAGAATAAAATCAAATGGCTCAACAGCAACGCCTGTATTAATTGAATCTGTCACCGACTCGCAATACCGAACAAGTGCTCAGCTTATTTTATTAGGTGCATTGTTTGGAATTGGCATGATCATGGTTATTTACAACTACTTCATGTATCGCGGTGCTGGAGATCCGTCTTGCTTGATATATATAGGCTATATATCTAGCGTTACGCTTGCTATTTCCATGATGAATGGGTTTATATTTTTTTGGTTGCCTGAGGCAATGGCTATCCAAGCGAATGCAAATCTATTAATGCCGATGCATTTTTTAACGCTAGGCTTTGCGATGCGCTTTGCTTACACGTTTGTTAGAATTGAAGACATATATCCAAAGCTAAAACTTTGGGGGCAACAGTTTTCAAATATCAATTTTACGTTTGCTTTTATTGCTTTGTTTTATAATGAAGGCACGATATTTCCGTTATACATGATTATTCTTTCAGTGAATTATTTGTATATCTTTGTATTGGTATCTCTCGTCTATAAGAGTAAATTAATTTGGGTTCATTATTACCTGATGTCATGGGTACCGCTATTAGCAGGTACGTACTTAACAGTATCATCATTCAACGGAACATTAAGTTACAATTTTTTAACGAGAAATGGTTCGCTTCTAGGTGTGATTTTTGAAATATGCTTAATGGCGGTTGCGCTTCTAGATAGATTTCGAGCAACTCAAGTAGAGCGCGAATATCGCCTTAATCATGATTTAGCAACAGGACTCCCTAATCAGGTTCTACTAGAGTCGGCAATTAAAAAAGTAGGCGCTGGCAGAAAACCTGTTTATCTAATGGTATTTGATATTCCCCAAGCGAAAGATCTGATTCCTGCACTAGGCGTAGAGTCGGCTAATTTATTCTTCAAGCAACTTTTCATTAATATTGAAGCTTATGTTTCTACGATTAAAGAGACCTATATCTTTGCAAAAGATAGTAGTGGTCAAAAGTATCATATTGTACGAATAGACGAGTCTCGGTTTGCCGTTATGTTTGTTGGGGATTTAGAAGCTGAGGAGCTGGAGCAAAATGTTTCAGCTATACAAAATGCAGTGTCCAATATTATTAACCTCAATGGCGTGACCATGTCGGTGAGCAGTGTTGCTGGGGTTGCATGTTACCCTGATGATACAAGAGAGCCAGAGCGATTATTAAGCACAACAATACAAGCGCTAATATCTGGTCGTAAATCTAATAAAAAGTGGGCTCGTTTTGATGAGCAGCGAAATATTGATATACAGCAGCGCTTTAGGTTAGCGGCTGATCTTCAAAACGCCATTGAACAAGGTGACTTAGAGCTTTACCACCAACCACAAATTGATATGGTTAATAACAAGGTTTACGGCAGTGAACTATTGTTGAGATGGTTTCACCCACAAGAAGGTTTTGTTGACCCATCCTTGGTAATTGATATTGCAGAGGAAACAGGCGTAATTCATCAACTTACCGAATGGGTTATCGAAAAAGGTTTTGAGCAACACTCTAAACTGTGCAAACTGGAATTGAGAGCGAATGTATCGATTAATATATC
Source organism: Psychrosphaera haliotis (assembly GCF_009728465.1). Classification (GTDB taxonomy): domain Bacteria; phylum Pseudomonadota; class Gammaproteobacteria; order Enterobacterales; family Alteromonadaceae; genus Psychrosphaera; species Psychrosphaera haliotis. The sequence goes on along the minus strand of NZ_WOCD01000003.1, from coordinate 463,999 downwards.
GGGCAAAGACTTTAACGATAATGGCCTTGTAGCTCATATTTTAACAACAGCTGCTCGTTATAATATCTCACATGAAACGGTAACATTTGAAGTGACAGAGTCCGCAACAGCGGATGATCCTGAGCAGGCTAAATCGGTTTTAACCCAACTCTATAATCAAGGCTTTAAGATTGCGATTGATGATTTTGGAACAGGATATTCAAGTTTAGACTATTTGAGTCAATTACCTTTCCATGAACTTAAAATTGACCGTTGCTTTATGAACATTGATGTTTCTGAACGAAATAGAACGATAACAGAAGTGACCTTGTCATTAGCGAAGCGTTTAGGTGTTAATGCGGTTGCAGAAGGCATTGAAAATGAGCGAGTAGCAGAGTTATTAACTTCATTTGGTTGCCCTATTGGACAAGGTTATTTGTATTCGAAGCCAAAACCTTTTATCGAGCACATGAGATGGCTACAAGATATTTATAAGTCTAATAGAAACTTAGAGCTTAATAAACCACCGGTTGGATAGCATATAAACATTCTATAGTTGATTTAAAATCAAAGTTTTATATTATCGAAGCAGATAAGCCAATATTGCTTGTTAGCCCTCATTACAAGCAATATTGAGTATCGGACTGTAGCGCAGTTTGGTAGCGCACTGCTCTGGGGGAGCAGGGGTCGCTGGTTCGAATCCAGTCAGTCCGACCAATTCCTTCTACAAGCCGCTACACACTTGACTATCAAGGTTTTAGTGGTTCAAAATATCACTTCAATTAATTCATTTCTCTAAACGTAACGGCAAGGAACGTAAGTCCAATTATGCCAGTCAAAGAAAAGCCGGATAGAATAAAAGGGTCAATTAAAAGGTTATCTTTAAATTCAAATGTGCCAGCTGATATTTTTTTCCACCCCATAAAGTGCTGATTAGCACCAACTGTTGCACCAAAAAAACCAACTACTAACGCAATATATTTACCTACCCAATGATGAATAAAAGGTGAAACTAGTAAAAGTCCTAAAATACCAATAACTGAGCGTTGAACTCTACAATAAGGACATACGTAAACCAGACCTGTTAAGTCTGTACTCCATGCTACAGCCGAAATTACAATGGCGATTAAGCCAACTAATTTGATGTGAGTGTAGTAACTTTCTAAGTTTAAAATATTCATAAATAGCGTTATTCCTGGTTAGCTTAAATTAAAGGTGGTTCAATAGTGTTGCTGTCATAAACATACCCAAACCAAATACGGTATGTCCTGCAAAGCTTCTGATTCGTGTTATTGTCGGGTTCGGGGTTTTTGCACCAGCAAGTCCCGCTCCCATGCCGGGCATCATAATAAAAAAAGGCGCTGCAATACCTAGCCAAGAAACAAGTAAGGTAGGCAGTAGGTTGGGAGTTTCAATCCATTCAGTGTTTACACTCACCATTAATATTAAACCATAAGCAATCCCAATTAAATAATGTACAACCCAACCAATGGCTAGTTCGCCAGGGATCTTATCCGCTTTTGCTAGTGCAGGTTGACAAAATTGGCCCGACTTCATATGTCCTATCCACCGACCCACCAATAACCAGTTTGTTGCAGGTAACTTAAAGAATTTAGCGAGCAGTCCAGCATAAATATCCAATACAATCGTGCCTCCGATTCCTATTAGTGAGTAAACGTAGATTGCATCATTGATCATGAGTGTCTCCTTACATGAGTTATAAAGTGAAATATTATTGAAGTGTGTTTATATAATGTGTAACGCCTTTTTTAGCGGCATCAATTGCACCAGCAAGGTAGCCTGGGAATTGCTTAGACCATTCACTGCCAATACCTACAAGCTTTTGATGCCAAGGACCATCTTGTGGAGTGCTATATGTCGCGGCATTATGTGTATTAGTCATTTGGGTATCTAAATGAGTTGATGTTAAAGAGTCTATCGCCCAGTCTTTAACAATATCTATGGTTGGACTTTCAGCTTGAGACCCAAAAAGTCTAACTAGCTGTACACGGCAGTGTTTCAGTAAGTCTTCTTCACTGATACCTTGCCTATCGGCTGCGCTAACACCAATGAAGCCAAATAAGGCAGCTTGACCGTCTGGATTGGATGCATCATGAATTTCAGTCATCGGTCCTATGCTGCTCCGAGCGCTACCTGACAGTCCTTGTTCACGCCAAAATGGTGAGTTAAATACTGCGATGTATTTAGCATGTGGAGCCATCCAAGTTGCTGTATTTTTCCAGTTTTCTGCTAGTGCGCTTGGTAATGTCGGTATGAATTTTATTTGTTTTATGGCTAGTCGTGGCGGCACTGCAAGCATAATATGTTCTACATTCACTATATTTTTAGTGTTTTCCGATGTTCTATAGCAAACTTCATTATTACCCGATTGGCGAACAATTGATTCAACAAAAGCACCAGATATGATGTGCTCGTTGATAAGCTTTGAACGTAAGGCATTAATAAGAGCACCCATACCACCTTTTAGTCGCATGGAAGTAGGAGAGTTGGCATAGCCTGGCATGGTACTAGGTGGTTTAGAATGGGATCGTTCTAATAGAATATTACCTTGTTCATACTGGGAAAACGTATCTAACTTTAAGCTTTTAATCAGCGTATTAAGTTGTGGTTGGAACTCAGGCCAAAACCAAGTTGGACCAAGATCAAAACGATTGTTTTCTAGTTGTGAATCACTGTTAAAGTCCATCACTCTTCCGCCGAAGCGCTCTCTAGCTTCGAGTAGAATGTAATCAGTGATTCCATTTTGCTCAAGTAAATAAGCAGCATAAAGGCCACTGAGTCCACCACCTATTATCGCAATTTTTTTACGCATTGTTCCGCCTCCTCAGCTTATATTCTTAAAGTTTCCTACTTTGAGATAAATTGTAGCGTTTTTATTTCCAGCCTTTATCAACGTTTGTTTGTTACTTGGTACTCTTAACCAGCTACCTTCTTTGTATTCCAGTTTGTTATGAAAAATGCTTCCGGTTAGTACAAACAACTCTATGGCCTTTTGACCTATCAAATGATGAGGCGCACATTGATGTGGCGTTAGTTTTATTAATTGAGTAACTTCGCCCTTATCTTGATAAAGAGGGCAAATGTGGTAATTATTTTCCTTTACCCAGTTAGCCGAATCGTTTGTATTGATGCGTGTGTGGGTTGCTTCCGTCAGTGACATTTGCCATAGCTTTACAAAAATAGTAGTGCCGCCTAAGCTGCTTGGGGCATGCGAAGAGCCGGGGGGATTCCTTAAATACCAGCCTTGAGAGTAGTCCCCAGACTGATCAGAAAAGATGCCAGAGAGCACTAAAACTTCTTCTCCTCCTGGATGAGAGTGGTTTGGAAAAGTTGACCCAGGGGCGTACCGTACCACTGTTGTTGCTCTTGCCTTTTCTCCGCCAATCCTGTCCAGCATGACCCGCTGAACACCTACTTGAGGTGTTGTACGCCAATTGTAGTGATTCAATTGTAACGCTGCTGTTTGTGAAAAATCTGAATTAATCTGCATCTTATTAAACCTAATAAAAAGAGTAATAACATGTTGTTATTACTCTTTAGCTTCTTTTTGATTTATGCGTTTGTTAATTGAGTGTGCGCGTCAAGCACACGTGCACTGTATGTAATTGCTGCACCTGCGTTTAATGCGACAGCGACACCTAGTGCTTCAGAGATTTCTTCTCTGCTTGCACCAAATTCAACCGCTTTTTTAGTGTGCATTGCGATACATCCATCACAACGTGTTGTTACAGCTACAGCAAGTGCAATCAGTTCATGAACTTTTGGCTCTAGGTGACCTGATTTGGCTCCAGCACCATCCATCGTCATTAATCCGCGAATAGTATCTGGGCTTTGTTTTGCAAAATTCCCAACTGTTCTAATTACTTCACCGCGATATTCGTTCCAATCTTGTGACATGTTATTTGCTCCGGTATCTAATGTAATATTTAGGGCGTTGTAGTCCCTTTTTGTTTTACGTGTTTATAAGTTAATTAGTTGCGACCAGCCATTACGCCGCCATCAACATCCCATACGGCACCTGTCACCCACGCAGCTTTGTCGCTCAGTAAAAAGGCAATAGTGTTTGCTACATCTTTGCTTGTGCCAACACGGCCAATTGGGTGGAAGCTATTAAAGCCTTGTAGCGCATCGTTTACTTCGGCTTTAGGAATAAAACCTTCGTATATTGGCGTCTTTACAACCGCTGGTGATACTGCATTGACACGAATGTTGTGTGTCGCTAATTCCATTGCCAAATGTTGAGTTAGGGCGTGCAGGCCTGCTTTAGCCATTGAATAAGCTGACGATGGTGTAGCGGCAATAGCTTGTTTACCCCACATAGAGCCAACATTTACTATAGCGCCAGGTCGTTTTGCGGCGACTAGATTAGCGGCTACTTTTTGGGTAATAAAAAACAATGCACGGTTAATTTGCATATATTGGTCGTAATCAGACCCTTCATGTTCTAAAAATGGTTTTGGAAAAAACACGCCAGCGGCATTAACTAGTAAATCGACATCTGCGTGATCACGTGAAATTGTATCAATTAAGTTCTGTACGCCTTCATCACTCGTTAAATCGGCGGTTAGAACTTCTACAGCGCCTAGGGCGGATAGTTGATCCTTTGCCGCTAGCGCTTTTTCTTTGCGGTGACCAACGATAACAGCTTGTCCCCCTTGATCTAATATTAAACGAGCCGTTTCAAAACCCATTCCGCTAGTGCCACCAATAACGAGTAGTTTCTTACCAGAAAATTGAGTAGTCATAATAAAGTCTCCAAGCGCCAATTCGCGCTATATTAGTTATATCAATAAAACAAGAAGTGTTAATTTGCCATCAAGGCAATTGACTTGTTGTTTGGCTTGGGAGGCATTTTTGACTTATTTACTTTGTTTAACAAACGAGATAATCTGAGCCGTCAATAAAGAAAAAGTTTATCGTATGAAATCACCTATACATCTCAATGCACTAAAAGCATTTGAAGCAAGTGCTCGACATCAGAGCTTTTCTGCGGCTGCAGAAGAGCTGAATGTAACCCCGGCTGCAGTAGGGCAACTAGTAAAAACATTAGAAGAGTGGCTAGATACTCCGCTGTTTCATAGAATGAGTTCAGGTAAAACAAGATTAATTGCTACAGAAACTGCGCAAAGCGCGTTGCCACTAGTTAGAGAAGGGTTTGATAAACTCGTCCAAGGCTTAGATATTTTAAAAGACAATGCCATAAGTGGCGTATTGACGGTTGCAGTAAGTCCGGCATTTGCTGCTAAATGGTTACTGCCTCGGCTTCATCACTTTCAAACTATTTGTTCAGAAACAAATGTGAATTTAAATACAAACTTAAAGCCAGTTGATTTTAATTCTCAACGTATAGATGTGGGTATCCGCTTTGGTGTTGGCAGTTGGCAAGGCTTGAGCGCTGAGAAATTAATGGATGAAGAAGTGTACCCAGTTTGCTCGCCTACTTTTTTAGAAGATAAAGGCCGGTTAGATTTAGTAGACAACTTATTGAATGAAACTCTTATACATGACCAATCAATGGACTCGCATACTGGTTTTCCATCCTGGTCGTCGTGGTTAAAAAAAGCCGGAGTATCCACTCCACACGCCACTAAAAGCATTCAAATAAATAACTCTGCTGCGGTACTTCAGTCGGCAATCGACGGTCAGGGCGTGGCACTAGCTCGCAGTGTTATGGTTAAAGATGATCTTGCGGCAGGAAGGCTAGTAAGAATATTTCCTACTATCAACTTTGAATCGCCGTTGGCGTATTACGTTATTTACCGGCCGGAATGCGCTGAACTGCCAAGAATAAAAGCATTTAAAGAATGGCTGTTCAAAGAGGTGGAAAACCATCCAACTCCAAGTTCTTAAAGCTGTGCAGTATTTTTGTAAAAAACGTAAAGTTATAGATAAACCCAGTAAAGAAAAATTTAACCACAGTAAAAGATAATCTCTGTGGTTAAGTACTTTCATCGCCCGTAAACCTCTGCTCCAAAATAAAGCCCACTTAAATAATTAAGCGGCCTTTATTTTGGAGTATGAGAATTATGTCACAAGTCAGAGTAACGCCATGGCAAGATGGCGACGAAGCCCCTGTAGAACTACTAGCTGAAATGCAAGGTCGCCGTCCAAACGGTGAGCTAATAGGCATAGATAGGTTACTTCTACGAAGCTTTCCTTTAGCTAAAGGTTGGAATGAGTTACTTGGTCGAGTAAGAGCAAACTTTCGTTTATCGCTTGAGTTCCGTGAACTTATTATGTTGCGTGTTGCTGTATTAAATAAAGCTGATTTTGAGTGGAACGTCCATTACCCAGCGTATATTCAAGCCGGTGGCACAGATGAAAAAGCGACTGCGCTTAAAAACGTGGTTGTTAGTTCAAGTTTTTTCTCTGAACAAGAACAGGCCTTATTAGAGCTTACGGATCAATCAACCACTAAAGTAACAGTAGATAGCGAAGTAATAGAGCGTTTAAAAATGTTATTTGGCGAAACAGAAGCTGTTGAGGCTATAGCAACTGTTGCTGCCTACAACATGGTATCGCGCTTTTTAGTGGCGTTAGACATTTAATATTGCTTGTTGACTCAGCAACTCTAGTTAGGAAGTAACTCAAATGCCGAAATTAAGCGCTACAAATATAAATGAAACTTTTGACTCACAAGTTCAAAAATCTAACTTGTGGCGCTTGGCGTTAGCCCAAGCGCTTTCGGGCGCCAATAGTGTTGTGTTATATGCGACTGGTGCCGTAGTAGGGAGCACTTTGGCACCTACTGCTATTTTGGCAACCTTACCCATTTCTATTTTTGTCTTGGGTATGGCTATCTGTGTTTTACCTGCTGGCGAATTAGCTCGGCAATATGGTAGGCAAGCATCATTTATGGCAGGAACAGGAGCTGGGGTATTAACCGGCATTTTGGCTGCAGTTTCCCTATATTTAGACAGTTTTTGGCTATACAGTATTTCCGCACTTTTTGGTGGTGCTTATGCAGCTGTTGCACTTTCTTTCCGGTTTGCAGCGACAGATGGTGTACCAGTAAATAAACGGGCGCAAGCACTATCGATGGTAATGGCGGGAGGTGTGGCAGCAGGTGTTATTGGCTCGCAATTAGTGACGCATACCATGCACTTTTGGACTGATAAGATGTTTGCCGCGACATTTATCGCTCAGGCTATTGTAGCTGCGATTGCAGGTATTATTTTATTTGGTGTTAAATCGATTAAACCACCAAGGCACCAGCCATATTCGGGAAGACCACTCGTTAAAATTGCACTTCAACCACGCTTTATAAGTGCAGTTATATGCGGAGCTGCATCTTATATGGTAATGAACTTTCTAATGACATCAGCACCATTAGCCATGCATATGCATGGTCATAGTCAAGAGTCAGCCAACTTAGGAGTGCAGTGGCATGTTATCGCAATGTATGCGCCAAGCTTTTTTACAGGCAGGTTGATAACACGTTTTGGCGCAGCTCGTATTTCTATATTTGGTATTATGTTAACGGCTATTTCAGCGAGTATTGGCTTTTTAGGTGAGGGTGTTTATCACTTTTATGCATTGCTGATTTTGCTAGGCATAGGCTGGAACTTTGGTTTTTTAGGGGCGTCAGCATTAGTGTTGGAAACCCAAAGATCCGAAGAGAAAAATCGTGCTCAATCGTTTAGTGATTTTATTGTTTTTGGATTAGTGGCAATAGGTTCTTTTTCATCTGGCGGATTATTAAGCACCTACGGTTGGCATACTGTTTTATGGGCTTCATTTATACCTTTGTTGCTAGCGTTAGTTATTCTTATAGTAACAAAAAAATACAATCGAAAAGGTATGTGAATAAGGTGTGTGAATTAAACAGGCGAAATGTTTTGAAAGATTACTTTTCGCCGTTATTCTTCAGGAACGTAGTTTTTGATAAGTTTGTCATAAATTTACCGGTTATTAACGATCGCCATTTATCAGCTTTCTATCGCCAATGGCATTAAATGTACTCGGTTTGTCGATGGCCTGAGCCCACAAGTTTTGTGGCAAGTGTGGCTGCAACAGGTGGTTAAACAATTCAGTGTTTGTTTGAGTTGAGTCTAACCATGCAGTCAGTAAGTCTTTGTTTTGGGGCAATAGAAGAGGCATAGCTTTACTATGAATGTGTTTGATTTTGTCATGCGGTGGTAAGGTGATGATGGAGCAACTCAGCGCTGTTTCACCCGTATTAACGTTTAACCATTCTTTGTATAAACCACCAAAGGCTATAGCTTGTCTGTCTTCGGCCTCAAAGTCGTAATAGTGTATTGGCTTTTTGTTAACGAACTCCGTTTCACCAAAACCTTTGGCGGGGATGATGCAACGGCTTTCTTTAAAAGGCACAAAGCCTGCGCTTCTAGGCACATTTAGCTTGTCATATCGCGTATTAAACGAGGTGTATTTAGATGGCTTAAACCCTTCGGTGTGATTGTCTAATAATAACCACCAGATAGCGCTATCGGCTTGAGTAATGCCAGCATTTTCTCGAACAATGGTGACTTTATCAGTTGCACGTTTAAAGCGGCCTGTCTGCAAGGGTTCAGACCAAAGCTGTATATTGAGCTGCTCACACAGTTGTTGAACACCAATGTCGTCAATCACGTTAAGTCTACCGCACATAATATTCCCAGTTACCTAAGGCTATTTTAATATACCAATTTCAATAGCAGCTAAAACAGCGCGCGTTCTGTCGCGCACTCCAAATTTAGACAGTATATTAGACACGTGATTTTTAATAGTTCCTTCAGATTTAAATAAGGCTTCTGAAATCTCCTTATTTGAATAACCACAAGCCATTAACCTAACTACTTCCATCTCTTTTTTTGAAAGCTCCACCTGATTGTCTTGATAAATAAAACTCGCACTTGTTGAAGATAAGTCATTAGATTGGTTTTTTACACCGGCTACGAGTCTTTCAGTTATAGCTGGCTGCACCAAGGTATGGCCATCAAAAACAGTCTGAATTGAATTGCATAATGTGTCTAGTGACACGTCTTTTAATAAATAACCCTTTGCACCGTTAGTTAAACCTTGTAACACAAGTTGGTGATCGTCAAAGGTTGTTAAAATAATAGCGGGAATGGTAATGTTGTTCTCTTGTAAAAGCTTAAGCGTTTGGATTCCATTCACTTTAGGCATAGACATATCAAGTAAGATGATATCTATTTTGTGCAGTGAAAGTTGCTCTAGGACTTGGCTGCCATCATTTGCTTCGGCCACTACTTTTATAAAATCAGAGAGGTTTAATAAGCTTTTGATACCTTCTCTAACTAGCATTTGGTCATCAACCAACAAAACACTAATTGTCATTTTTTGCTCCCTCAGTATTGTCTAATAGGGGGATGTTTAACCTAATAGTCACTTGAGTTCCAATAATTTCAAATGTTGCAGTACCATTATATGAGGATAGGCGTTCTTGCATTCCTGTCAGACCGTTTCCAAATGGCAGTGTAGTGCAGAGTTGCTTATTATTTGAACTTGCCTCCACGTAGTCTTTTTTCTTTACGTTGCTATGAGTTTTTAAGTTTTCATTTACGTACCGGCTCCTATTTGCGTAGCCGTTGCCATTGTCGGTTATCTCAACTTCAATTGTGGAGTCTGTAGAAATAAGACAAATATTTACAACACTTGCATTGCCATGTTTTACGGCGTTAGTCACGGCCTCTTGGATACAGCGCAATAAATCATGCAGGAGCTCAATGTTTTCAATATTTAATTCGGTATCGGTCACATTAATGGTTAAGTTTGGGAATGACGATTCAATACCTTTTATGGCCTTAGAAATATCAATATGCTGATTCTCTCTAATAACCGAAACAGCTTCACGCACATCGCTTAAAAGTAACTTAGCTAAAAAGTAACTCTGAGAAATGGGTTGTTTTAAGTCCGCCGGTGAGTCGTATTTTTCCGTGAGATGGTTAGCGACCTGAAGGTTGATATTCAAGGCGGTTAAATGATGCCCTAGAAGATCATGTAACTCTCTTGCTATTCGCGTACGTTCTTGTTGTTTTGTTGACTCAGCTAAAAGCTCTTTAGCAGCAACAAGTTCAACATTTAACGCTTTAGCTTTGTCAGAAGCTTGTTGGGCTTTAAGCACTTGTAAACTTGTCATTAAAGCAAACATATGGAAGGCATAATAAAGCAAACCACTATAAAAAGCGGCGCGTTGTTCCCATAACACTGCGTAAAGCGTAAACCATGTAAACACGGTAACTGAGGTGATTAAAAATGCCCGAGCGGGGGATAAGTAGTGAAGTGAAATTGCTGCCCACACAATGGTTAAGATAGGTAAAAAGTCTAAAGGGATAAGGCTCATGATGAAAAAAGAGAACAACAGCATGAAGGTGAAAAATAGGCGCTGGTGGGTAATAGTCAGACGATTGTTAAATGTTCGAGTTGCGCCAATAAAGCAAATCAAGTAACCCAAAAATCCAAGGATGATAAAAGGCTGGTTGTTTTGAATGACTGGGTCAGCATTTGGCATCATTCGAAGTGTAATAAAAAAGACGAAAAACCATGTGCCTACGCCAATTACATCTTCTATTCTAATGTGTTTTTTACCGCACTAATGAAAGACATATTCTTCATTTATTGTTTTGATATTAACTGATTATGGCAAATAACAGGTTGAGTTAAAATAGGTCAAAAGTCATGGTTTTAAATCATGACTTTATGCACTGTTGGTTTTTTTGGAGAAGGTTAAGCTAATTCTAGTTTTTCAAAACTCCAATGACAGGAACTAAACATGTACGAATCAATTCATAAATTGGCACTTGTATTACATATAGCAATAGGAAGTGCTGGACTCGTTATATTCTGGCTGCCCATCTTTAGCAAAAAAGGCGGCGCTTTTCACAAACAAGCAGGAAATTGGTTTGCCAAAGGCATGACCATTGTTGCCTACAGCGGCATATTGATGTCGACGTTAGTATTTATTGACCCGCTGGCCGTGCGAGACCCAAACAACCAGTTTACATTGGAGCAAGCAACAAATGTTGTCGAGGTAGCGAGAGCAACAGCCGCATTTTTGTTTATGTTGTCCTGCTTAGTGCTTTGCACAACACGACAGGGTATTAATGTACTTAAGGCAAAAGACGATCGCTCAATACTTAAAACACCTGCTCACCTAGTACCTATTTTTTTATTAATGTTATCTGCAGTTTACGTTGGTATGCTGAGCTTTCAGCGCGCAAGTTTGTTATATCCCATTTTTAGTGTTTTATCGTTTTTTGTAGCGATAGGTATGCTTAAGTATATTTTTCGTGCAGAAGTTAGTAAGCGCACTTGGATTATTGAGCACGTAACTAACATTATCGCGTCGGGTATTGCTGCTTATACTGCATTTTTGGTTTTTGGCGGACAATCATTTTTAGCGGGTTTAGTGCCTAGCAACATGCAAATCATGTTCTGGATAATGCCTGGTGTTGTGGGTGGATTTTTGTCTCATGTATACGCGTCGAAGTACCGTAAAATTTATAACGTGAAATAAAAACATTTCCTAAATTCAATCAAGGCTTTAAAGGACAATAAAATGAACATGAAAAAAGCTATAAAGTTAATGCCGTTATTACTGCTTAGTGTGAGCTTGACCGGGCCAGCTATTGCAACCCAAACGGCTTCTGTAAATCAAACTAAAGGCGAAGCGAACAAAAAAAGCACTATTGGCGCCGTATCTACCCCAAAAGTAACTGATAACTCATACGTCGAAGTCGAAAGGCTTCTTTATATTGGAGAATTAGAACAAGCGGCAACGATGATAGCAGAATTAGTATCTTCGGTAGATTCAAAAAAACAACAGGGGTTGTTAAAAGCGCGGATTCAATTAGCTCAAAATAAACTAGACCAGGCTAGCAACACAATGGATCAGCTAATAGCTCGTTTCCCTTCAGATCCAGAGTTGCATTATTGGCTTGCTATGATAAACGGAAGCCAAGCCCAACAGGCGTCAATATTCAGCGCAGGTGCATTTGCTAAAAAGTCCAAAAATGGTTTTGTCAAAACCATAAAGCTAGACACAAATTATGTGCAAGGGTATCAAGGTTTAATTCAGTTTTATCTAGGTGCGCCAGCCATTGCGGGTGGTTCGCTTAAAAAGGCAAAAAAAACAGCAGCAGAACTTCTTGAAATAAACCGACAGCAAGGGTTATTAAGCTTAGTCAGTATAGCGAGGGAAGATGACGATGAAAAACTTGAAACAAAGACAATTAAGGCGTTAGAAAGTGAGTTTCAAACCAGTGCAACGGCCCAATATGTTGTTGGCTTTTATTACCAACAAAAAAAGAAATTTGATAAAGCGTTTCTAGCGTTTAATAAAGCAGTCACGATTGCTGACTACTCTGAGGTCACAGGTGAGAGCGAACAAGACTTTAAAGATTCAAAACTTAATGCCACATATCAGCTTGGGCGAAACGCTGTTTTTTCAGAGCAATATGTTGAAGAGGGAATTGCGGCATTACATAAATATTTGAACGCTGATATATCAATCACTATGCCTTCCAAACACTGGGCAAGTTATCGTTTAGCGAAACTTTACATATTAAATGCTCAGTCAGAGCATGCAAAACCAATACTTCAAAAATTGAGTCGTATTGATCATGCTGACAACCTTGAAAACTTAGCAAAAAAGGAGCTGCAAAGCTTATAAGCTGGTTACTCTTGGCACTTGGAAACTAAATCGAGTGCCAGTGCCTTCTTCGCTTTCTACTGATAAGTCCGATTTAAATAAAGCCACCAAACTTTTGCTTATAGCTAATCCAAGGCCTGCGTGAGGCTGGGTATCTTCGCGGCTATTACTAGCTCGATAGCGAGCCTGAAAAATATGCGCTAACTCCTGCTGATTTATGCCAATTCCTGTATCCTTTACTTCTATTCGAAGTTGCTGTTTATCGCCTGTAACTTCAAAAACAGAAAGTGTAATTTCACCCTGTTTAGGTGTGTGTCGAATGGCGTTATCAATTAGGTTTGAGAGCACTCGTTCAAGCTTGCCAATGTCGGTAAATATCTGATAATTGCACTCAGCGGGTTCAACGTTAATGACAATGTTTTTGCGAGCCGCTTTGAGCTCAAATTTAGCCGCCACATCATAAAGTAATTCACCAAGGGCAACGGACTCATTTTTTAATGTCACCTGGCCGCCTTCTAAATATGCCAACTCAAATATCTGGTCTATTAAGCGTTTTAAATTTTTAGAGTTTTTCATGGAAATATTAATAAACTTTTTACGTTCATCAGCCGAAAGACGCTCCCCATGCATATAAAGCGTTTCTATGTAACCTTGCAAGCTAGCCAGTGGGGTTCTTAAGTCATGAGATAGGTCTGCCAATAAGATACGGCGTTGCTCGTCAATATTTTCTAGCTGAGAGAACTGCCCTTGAATTTTTTCGAGCAAGTTATTTATAGTTGAAACAACAAGTTGTAATTCGTCATCTTTTGGAAAATCTAAATTTAAGCTAACACCTTGCTTATTCCATTGTCCGTTCCCTAAGTCTTTTAGTGAATTAGATATTTTACAAAGCGGTAATGTAAAAAAACGGAATAACACTAATAGAATAGCCAACATAAACGCAATAGAAATAGCCGCGATAATTGAGGTGTCACCAAATTGGTTATCTTTTTTAACGGCGGCCAAAATAGAGTCATGTATCTCGCCGCCAATAATCATATACAAGTAACCTTGTAAAACGTTGTTATTATAAACGGGCGCCGCTGAAAAATCTTTTTGTCTTGGTTTATCGAATTAATAGGCTCTTCGTTTGTTAGGTTTGTTGTATCTAATGAAAGTTGTTTTGTAAGTAATCCTGAACTCTTTGGATCGTCACCTAAAATGGGCAGTGGATGTATTCCACTAATCAGCTGCTTAACAGGCTCTATATCAATATGAGAACGTTTAATCTTGCCGGGTTTCTGCAGAGTAGGTGAGTATTTTTCCATTAGGGTCGAGATAATAAAACTCAAAGCTAGGGCCCAGCATCATTAGTGTATGGAAAAGGTTCTTTAATCCATCGTAATCATAAACGCCATCCGCCAGCAGAGGGTTGTCTTGAACTAAATGTTTAGCGAGTCCTAAGTGCAACCGTTGCTCCGATTCCAATTGAGTATTTTCTCGTAACTCACCGCTCCACCAAATTATTAAATAAATAATACCGGCAAATACCAATGTGAGTGAGATCACGAGTCTTTTATACAACGACATTAATTGGCTCCTTGAGCACTTAATTTGTAACCTACGCCCCACACAGTTTGAATAATCTGTGCATCAGTTGGGTTAACTTCCAGTTTTGCACGAAGGCGATTGATGTGAGAATTTACAGTGTGTTCATAACCGCTGTGGCCATAACCCCAGACACTTTCTAAAAGTTGGGCTCGGCTAAAGACTTGTTCTGGGTGCTTAATAAAGTGTTTTAACAAATCATACTCTGTTGACGTTAAATCTAACTCATGAGCACCTAAAGTAGCTCTGTGCAATTTATCATCGATAGTTAATTGACCTATTTTGTAATTGTTTATTTGATTTGGTAGTTCTTTAAAGGCATCGTCGACTTTAGGTAAATCACGCTGTTTAATTAAATTAACCTTTCTTAATTGTGACCTAACTCTTGCTTGTAGCTCTCGAATACTAAAAGGTTTGGCCATGTAATCATCCGCGCCGAGTTCAAGTCCCAATACTCTGTCTACTTCAGAGTTTTTTGCCGTTAACATGATGATGGCTTGTTCAGGCTTTTGTTTTCTAACTTCATTACAAATATCTAACCCAGACAATGAAGGCAACATGATGTCTAGTAGCAATAAACTAAATGGTTTGGTCAGTGCTTTTTCTAGCGCTTTTTTGCCATCAGATTCGTGCTCAGTGGTAATTCCCAACTCCATTAAATTAACGCGAATAAGGTTCGCTATATCAATATCGTCTTCCACGATAAGCACTGAATCTGTCATTTAAAGCTCCTAGTTATTCCGTCCGAGTTATCGTTATTTTGGCGGTTGGCTGATCAAACTTGTGCGCTTGAGTGAGCACCGAGGACATGAGCCCGTCGTCCATAGATACAACACCTCTGTGCATGCTTACTATGTCCGAATCATCTCTTGCAGACTCGTATCCAGCACCACCATCAGCCGGGCCTGGTATGGTTCCGGCCATCTCACTGTTGGCTTCTGTACCTGCGTCATAAACACCCGTCATTGCGCTCCAGCTATCACCCACCATTAAGTCGGAAAGCGAGATACTATTAAGACCGGTAAAGCCGTCATTTGTATTCACCAACATAGTGGCTAATGACAATAAAGATTCTGTAGTGTCTTCTATGGATATAGAAACAGTTTCTGAAGCGCCTGGCATTAATATGCCATTACCAGCAGCTGAAACCGTTACGTTGCTCAATGCAAACAAATCGGCGTTAGCACCAGACTCCGCAAGTTTCTCAAGTGCAACACTCGCTGGTTCACCAATTGACCAAAGGGCACCATCGTTGTGTAGAACTACTGAAAGTGGTGAGAAAGGTTGGCTATAGGTTAAGTTGGTGACCGTTACGTCATAAGTAACCACTAAAGGTTCCGGCTCAATAATTGGCGCAATTTTGTCATCATCATCGCTGCAACCTGATAGGAAAGCTACACTCAACGTTGACGCTAAAAGAGCGAGTTTTATTTTTGATTTGATCATGCTGTTGCTCCTTAATTAACCGTGATTGTGACTTTTGCAACTGGGTTTAACCAACGATGAACTGTACTATCAAGGTCTGACATACCAGCAGAAACGTCAGTGTCGCCTAAGTTACCTCGGTGCACGTGAACCATGCTGTTTTCTTCCATATCCGTCACGCCAACGGCACCAGTACCATTATTTCCAGAAGGGTCAACTGGAATACCTAGAACGCCTGGCATGCCACCACCATTTATTATTTCATTATTGGCTTCTGTGCCAGCATCATAGCCGTTCAGATAAACAGTGTAAGTACCTGGTTCGTCGGGAATAGACCAACTGTCTAGACCAACAAAACCATCATTGGTAGGTAACAACATGGAGACAATTGAAAGGTGAACGTTGCCATCGGTGGTTGACAACATGGTTTCGGTAGATGCGCCTGGAGCTAAAAGACCGCCAGCCGGGTTTTCGCTTGAATCTGCATTGATTGTTGCTAACGTGCTAGAAAAGCCAGAAATATCGCCACCTTCGGCTACTTTTTGCAAATCTTCACTTGCTGCCATACCTAACTCATATAGGTGAGCATCAGAAGTATGTGCCGTAATAAGAAGTGGTGTGAAATAAATGCCGTGTGTCAGGTTTGTTACTTTTATGTCTAACTCAGCAGCAGACAGTGGACCAGCTAGAAGTGCGAGACAAGAAGGGATGAGTACTTTGTTAATAACTTTCATTTTTTATCCTTATTAGTTTTGACCTAACAAGAATGAAATAAAGTTATCCCAAAAGTATCACGAACAAGTCACAATTTAATAAAGATTAAAATAAAGCAGAATAGGGCGAATTATTTAGCCAAGTAACGGCACATTATTAGCTGAACGGTTTCCTCTGCAAGTTCAATACACTGTTCATTAGTCAGCGGAGCGTCAAATCGTAAGATTTGTGGCCAAAATGCTTGGCCTTTTATAAGCCCAATAATTTGCTCATTAGCTTTGATGGCATCCATACCAACAAACTTTCCATCCTTGTTAGCTTCTTTTAACCATCGAATCAGGGCGGTTTCTTGTTCAAAAAACTGTCGCATGTCCGCTCTAAAACTGTCAGTACTAAAAAGTGTGTGACTAATTGCAACTCTAACAAGCTCAAAGAAATTCTCATTCTGACTAAATGCAATTTCGTTTAAGACGAGTTCTAAAAACTGCTCTTTCAAAGGCTTATCTGGTGAGTAATTTACATTGTAGGCAACAAGAGTTTTAGACCAAATGTCTTTGATTATATGAGTAACGAGTACCTCTTTACTATCAAAGTGATTGTAAACCGTTCGCTTAGAAACACTGGCCGTTTCAGCAATTTTATCCATGCTGGTGTCGGCAACACCATATTGCTGAAACGCTTTTAAAGCGCCAGTTAATATAGCTTCTCGTTTTATTTCACTGCGGGTCTTTTTTAACTCAGTCATATCAATCTCTCAGAAAAGTTATGATTATTTTACACCGATCAGTTTACTTTACAAATTTTCTATTTAAACTATACCGTGTAGTTTACTTTTTTTTGTGGTTGGCATATGAATAGGAAAATAGCGCTGATAGGGGCACTGATAATGGCGAGTACAATTTTTAGCGCTTGTTCAAATTTATCTTCAAATGAACAGGCAAAAACAAAATTCGAAAATACCGATATTAAATATCAAAACTCATGGTCAAAAGTTTGGTCAATCGCAAAAGCGTACTGGCGTGATAATCGCACTGATGCAACGCCTAAGGCTGATATTCCTGTATTGCCATTATCCATATCCGATTTAAACAAAACCACTGAAGATATCGCTGTTCGATTAGGTCACTCTACCGTCTTATTAAAAATTGATGGCGATTTTATTTTACTAGATCCGGTTTTTAGCGAACGTGTTTTTGCTGTGCAGTGGTTGGGCCCGAAACGTTTTCATCAGTCGCCAATTAGCATAAAAGAACTGCCTCCAATTAAAGCCGTTATTATCAGCCACGATCACTATGATCATTTAGATAAAAATGCGATTCAGGCGCTAGCGGAAAAAACGGAGCGCTTTGTTACGCCACTAAATGTTGGTAAACACCTTAAAGACTGGGGCATTGACGCAAATAAAGTAACTGAACTGAATTGGTGGGAAACCACCACGATTGATCAAATTAAATTAACAGCTACGCCATCACAGCACTTTTCTGGGCGAGGCCTGTTTGATAGAGATGAAACTCTTTGGGCTAGCTGGGTAATTCAAGGCTGGGATAGTAATATTTTTTTCACCGGAGACTCTGGTTACTTTGCAGGTTTCAAGGAAATTGGTGAAAAGTACGGACCATTCGACCTAACCCTTGTGGAAACGGGTGCCTATAATGATTTGTGGGCAGATATACACATGTTGCCTGAGCAAAGTTTACAAGCACATATAGACCTTAAAGGTAAGGCGATGATGCCAGTGCATAACGGAACGTTTGATTTGTCTTTACACAATTGGTTTGAACCACTCGAGATGATAACCAATTTAGCCATCGAAAATGATGTCAGGTTAATAACACCAAAGTTTGGTGAAATAGTCAGCATAAAACAACCTCTACCAAGTGAAAAATGGTGGACGCTAAATGGAATTAAAGCAGAGGTGGTTTTTAGTGGATTAGAATAATCTGAAAAATGACAGAACTTACAAATTTAAGCGAATAATAAACTAAATAAAAATCTCATCAGCGACTAATATTTAAAGCTGGTCACCATTGTTGGAATAATTATGTTTAAAAACAAATCGGTATTTGGTTCAAAGCAGCCAATACTAGCAATCGCCCTAGTTACAACTGCACTGATAAGCGGCTGTTCAGAAGCGCCAAAAGAAGAAGTGAAAAAGGAAGTAGCCCAAGCTGTTAAACTTGTAGCTGTATCAGACTCTCCCGATTCTACTATTCATACCTTTCCAGCCGAGGTTTCAGCTGTAAAAACAATAGATGTTAGTTTTGAGGTAAAAGGCCGATTACAAGATACAAATTTATTAACGGGTACTTTAGTGGAAAAAGGCGATGTACTCGCAAAAATAGATCCTACTCCATTTAACCAGTTAGTGCAGGAAGCTAAGGCTAGATTAACGCAAGCAAAACGTAATTTAGACCGAGTGTCATCAACTTATGAAAAACAATTGGCTTCACAAAGCGAAATGGACAGTGCCAAAACGAATTATGAACTGGCTGAAATTGCACTACAAAGAGCTGAGCAAGACCTAAGTTATACAACGCTTGTTTCTCCATTTGATGCACAAATATCTGAGCGCTTAGTCGATAACAATAGTTATGTTACGGCTGGTCAGATTATAGCTCGAGTGCAAGACGTATCACGCTTCTACTTTAATATAAATGTACCCGAGCGAATTGTTAGTCGTTACAAGTCTGGAACGCCGATCACGGCAAGCGCTTTTATTATTAGCTTACCTGAGCGTCAATATGAGCTTGAATATGTTGAACATGACACTCAACCAGATCCAACAACACAAACGTATAAAGTGGTATTTGCGGCGAGCGTAAAAGATAAAAACTTAACGCCAGGAGCCAGAGCTGTAGTTGAAGTCACTATTGGCTCGCAAAGTTATGGTGAAGGTGTACTAGTACCGTTTACGTCATTAGTTGGCAGTGAAGATACTGGTTTTCATGTTTGGCGTTTTAATGATGCGTCTGGGAAAGTTGAAAGTGTTGATGTTTCAGTCCTTCATATAGAGAAGTCATATGCATTAGTAACTGGCGAATTGTTAAAAGGCGAAAAAGTTGTTGCTGCAGGCGCTAACAAAATGCGTGCAGGACTAGTTGTAAAGCCATATAGAACGGAGCGTTAAAATGGATATTGCACGTTATTCCATTAACAATCCTGTTAATGTATGGCTATTTGTTATTGTAATGCTGATTGGTGGTTTGTTTGGTTTGGAAAACATCGGCCGACTAGAAGACCCAGCGTTTACCATAAAGCAAGTGCAGGTAGTAACTCAATACTCAGGTGCTGGTGCGCAAAAAGTTGAGCGTGAAATTACAGAGCCATTAGAAATTGCTATTCAGCAGATGTCTCAACTTTATAGATTAAACTCTATTTCTAAACCAGGTGTTTCAGAAATAACCGTTGAAGTACGCCCTCAAATTGACTCAGACAAGTTACCACAGGTGTGGGATGAACTGAGGAAAAGACTTAGGGATGCGGGCAAAAACCTTCCTGCTGGTGCTCAACAACCCGCTGTATATGATGACTTTGGTGACGTATACGGTATGTATTACGCTTTAACGGCACCTGATTTTACACCTCAAGAACTCAGAGAGTTTGCTCGCATAATACGTAGAGAACTGTTGGTTACGGAAGGCGTAGCAAAGGTTCAAGTTACCGGAGTACAACAAGAGCAGCTTGTTGCGTATATTAATCCCTATCAAATTTCCGGCTTGGGTATTTCATTTCCTGATTTAACAAATTTGTTAGCAGAAAACTTAAAGCCATTTAATGGCGGAAGAGTGCAGGTCGATGGTCGAAAAGTTCGTCTAGTCATTGAAAATGCGGCTGACCGAATTGAAGAGATCTATAATTTAACGTTAGTTGTTCC
Organism: Psychrosphaera haliotis; assembly: GCF_009728465.1. GTDB lineage: Bacteria > Pseudomonadota > Gammaproteobacteria > Enterobacterales > Alteromonadaceae > Psychrosphaera > Psychrosphaera haliotis. The sequence continues at coordinate 443,786 of NZ_WOCD01000003.1, read as the reverse complement.
TGGCACTACGCGTTCTATAAAAATTAGAGACATTGCGGAGCTAAAATTTGAGCCGGTTGATATTCAACAAGTGTTAGTTCGTTATCAAGGCGAGGAGGCAATTACGCTTGCGGTTTCAGCTCTTAATGACGTTAATATTGTTAACGTTGGTAATAATGTAAACGCAAAGGTAAATGAGTTACTGACCAAATTACCAGCCGGTATAACGTTAGCGCCAATTTATGATCAAGCAGCCTTGGTTGATCAGTCTGTTCAAGGATTCATCGACAACCTCATTCTTTCTGTTGCTGTTGTAACATTAACTCTGTGCATTTTTATGGGCTGGAGAAGCGGTTTAGTAGTGGGTTCTGTTTTGTTGATTACCGTTATGGGAACCGTATTGATAATGTGGTTAATGGGGCTGCAACTTCAGCGTATTTCCTTAGGGGCTATGGTAATTGCAATGGGGATGTTAGTGGACAATGCTATTGTTGTTGCCGAAGGCATGATGTTGCGAATGCGTCAGGGTAAGTCGGCTCGTGAAGCGGCTAGTTTTATCGTAAAAAGAACACAATGGCCTCTGTTAGGTGCAACTGTGATAGGTATTGCAGCCTTCTCTGGCATTGGTTTATCAGATGATGCAACGGGCGAATTCCTGTTTTCATTGTTCGCAGTTGTGCTTATTTCACTAATGCTGAGCTGGATACTAGCAACCACAGTTGTCCCACTGTTTGGAAAGTATTTTTATCAAGTTGGCGATCAACCAGAAGAAGGTGAAGAGCACAATGCGTTTTATCGAGGTTATTTAGCCTTATTACAGTTTTCGTTGAAGTTTAGATGGATAACAATGGCTGTATTGTTTGGTATTACCATTGTTGCTTACGGCAGCTTTGGGTTAGTAAAACAAGGCTTTTTCCCGCCATCAAACGCTCCGCTATTTTTAGTTCATTACTGGGGAGCGCAAGGACAAGATATACGCTCTACAACGGATGAAGTCATTAGAGCAGAAAAAGTCATTCTTGCTCAAGAAGAGGTTGCCGCTGTAACGAGTTATGTTGGTCAAGGTGCCGATAGGTTTACACTGACGTATGCACCACAGCAGCCCAATGAAAGTTATGGTTTTTTCTTAGTTAAGACAAACTCTCGAGATGAAATCCCTGCGGTTATTGAAAAACTTAATGCCCAACTACCTCAACTAGATTTAAGTGCAGACTATTACACAGAACGTATGCAATTTGGCCCTGGCGGTGGTGCGAAGTTGGCTGCTAGATTCTCAGGTCCGGATACAGAGGTGCTTCGTCAGCTTGCCGCTCAAGCTGAAACTATAATGCTTGAAGATGACAGCATAAGAGACGTTCGACATAACTGGCGTGGCAAAGGTCTAGCACTAAATACCCATTACGATGCATTTAGCGCAGGTATTGCTGGGGTCTCAAGAACGGACTTTAGTCAGTCTATTCAATATGCGAGCAATGGTTTAGTACTTGGTAACCTTGTTGATGGTGACTATACCTATTCAATTAAAGCTAAGATGGCTACATCGGCTGCTTCAGAAATCGAAGCTTTAGAAAACAACCAAGTTTGGAGCAGTGCGGAACGCAAATATATTCCTTTCCAACAAATTTCTAAAGGTGTTGAGCTTGTAAATGAAGAAACGCAAATTCACCGTCGAAATAGAGTAAGAACAATCACGGTATATGGTGAACCTGGATTTAATGAAACGGCAGGTAAGGCGTTCTCAAGGTTGCAGCCAAAAATTGAAGGTATGGAGTTGCCTGATGGTTATAAACTTGAGTGGGGTGGGGAATATGAATCCTCAGCTGACGCTCAAAAGGCTCTAGGCGGCGGATTGCCTCTTGGTTTCTTGGTAATGTTTTTAATCTCAGTATTGTTATTTGGTAAGGTTAGGCAACCTTTGATTATCTGGTTGACGGTTCCGATGGCTGTTGTGGGTGTTGTAACCGGGTTATTGTCAACGGATATGCCATTTGGGTTTATGTCGTTGCTTGGTTTCTTAAGCTTATTTGGAATGCTAATTAAGAATGCCATTGTTTTAATTGAAGAAATCGACCTTCAAATTGAAGAGGGAAAAGCAAAGCGCATTGCAATTATTACGGCGAGTACCAGTCGTTTAAGGCCTGTGGCACTAGCTGCGATTACTACGATACTAGGAATGGCACCATTACTGTCCGACCCGTTTTTTGCTGACATGTCAGTCACCATCATGGGTGGTTTGGCGTTCGCGACTATTCTAACGCTGGTGGCAGTGCCAGTCATGTATAGCATGTTCTTTGGCGTAAGTTATCGTAAGCAGTAACATAACCTTTAGTGCAAGCAATATACTAAGTACTAACAAAAATACTAACCAAAGTAATAGGTTAGGCACTTAAAATGAAAAGCCAGAGTAGCTAAAGTTACTCTGGCTTTTTTAAATTTAATACTTAATAGTTTAAGAAGCTGGCTTTCTGCAAGGTGATAATGACTAAGCGACTAAGCGACTAAGCGACTAAGCGACTAAGCGACTAAGCGACTAAGCACTAAATGTTAGTGATTTTTATAACCGTATCGTCTGCCCCAACACCAACGCAAAACGAGGAGTGGCATTCTAATGCCCAAATGTTGAGGTTTGATATAACCTGCCATTTTGCTTCACCTTTTTTCAACAAAGCCACACCTTGAGGGTTTGATATTAAAATAGAATCATTAATCAGCGCTGAGCCATAAATGGCACCTAATAACGGGAGCTCTGGTAATGGTTGCCAATTACTTGATGTTAAATTGTATTTATAACCAACAGCATGACCTTCTTTTTCTTTTAAACTTCCGCCAAATGCATAAACATTACTGTCTTTTAACTGCACCGAAAAAACTCCAGCTGCTTCACCACCTTTAAATGGTGTGGTGATACTTTGCCAGTCGTGATTGTGTTTCTTTAACAACAAGCGAGGGCTTTCGGTATTACCCGTACCTACAATGATATCGCCATCACTATTTGAATTGATGCAGGTACCACTTGATGCAAATCCACCCTCATTTAAGTTTGCTCTAAAGGGCAGTGTTTCTTTTTTCCAACCACTGGCGTTTTGTTCGGCAGAAAAAACAGTGAGCATACCATCCTTTGAGTCACCATAAAGCCAAGTTTCTCCTTTGGCATTTGTGATGCAATCATAAAAGTCAGACTCTTGTTTGCCGATTAGATTAAGTTTCCAGTCCTTCCCTTGGTTTAAGGATGTATAAATCCGGGACTGATCTTTAACACCTGCCGACATAAGAACTATTTTATCCTGATCAATTAATATGTCTCGATATTGTAGCTTGTCGTGTTTGCCTGGCGAGTTAACTTGTTGCCATGATTCACCAGCGTTCTCTGATTTGTAGACAGAAGAGTTAGTGCCACTAACATATATTATTTTACCATCAGCAATATCAACAGCTTGAAAGCGATTACCAGAAGATATTTTTGAAACTTCAATCGTTGGTATCGAAAGCCCGGTAATATTTGAGTTTAATGAATCAGATTCTGATGCGAAAACAACAGAGTTAGCAAGTGCTAACCCTGTCGAAAAAATAGCGATACTGCATTTTTTTTTCATTTTGTAATGATTCCGTACGTCAATGTTAGTATTTAGCGGGAGTCGCTGCGTTAGGTAAACTGGCTTTTATAAAGTCCCTAATATCTTGGTTAGATTGTTTTAAATCTTCTTTTCTTAGGTACATCATGTGGCCGCTTCGATAGCCTTTAAAGGACAGCCTGTCTTTCATTTTGCCACTTTGATCTATTTGCCACATAGAGTACTTAGCATCAAAATAATTAGTTGCGCCGTCATAATATCCCGCTTGAACCATCACATTTAAATAAGGGTTTTGCGCCATAGCTAATCGTAAGCTTTTGCCCGTATTATTATTGCTTCTATCCCACGGATGAACGCTACCAAACATGTTGTATTTAAGGTCAGTCTTATAACCCAATTCTTCACGTAAATAATAGTTAATGGCTGGAGTGAAACTGTGTAACCAAGAAGTTAACTCAGCGTAATAGTCAGGACGACTACCAGCATCTTGCTCGTCGATACCTAAATAACGAGAGTCTAATCGGCCAAGCGTCTTGCTTTCATCTCGCAAAAGGTCTTTCCAAAAGAAAGACGTGCTGATATCCAAATTGTTTTGCAATACCGTTTTTACTGGAAGGCCTGAATAATACGAAACCTTCCTAGCAATGCTTTCCTTATGCTGCTGAGCAATAAAACCACCTTGAGCCAAAGCTGGAATATATTCATTAATAGTAAATTTCTCAGCTTCATTCAGAACATTTATTAAATCTTTGTTTTGTAATTCAGCGTTAAGTTTATTGTGATACCAAGCTGCGGCTGCAAAGTATGGAAGTCGATTAGCGGACTTAACTGGCCCATCACGTTTAATACCCATGTCGGTAGGCGATACCAGAATAACGCCATTTAAATACATCCATTGATTATTTTGTAACTCATGTGAAAGGCCTGCAACGCGAGTTGTGCCGTAGCTTTCACCGATAAGATACTTAGGAGAACGCCAGCGATTATTGCGAGTGACAAATGTTGAAATCCAATCAGCTAGGTATTTTATATCTGCGTTTACGCCAAAAAATTGTGATTTCTGCTTGTCTCTGCTTGGCATTTTGCCGTCTTTGTCTGGCAATACTCTTGAGTAACCGGTATTAACTGGATTTACAAAAACGATGTCGGCAACGTCTAAAATTGAATATGGGTTTGTTTTGGTTCCGTAAGGTTGTAAAGGGTAACCTTCATCATCAACATTTAGTATTTTAGGCCCAGTGTAAGCCATATGCATCCATACGGATGCCGAACCAGGTCCACCATTAAATGAAATTACCAATGGGCGTGTTTCGTTGCTCTTTACGTCAGAGCGTTGATAATAAGTATAAAATAAAGTTGCAGTAGGTTGACCCTCTTTATCCCAAACCGGTTGGTTGCCAATGGTGGCCGTGTATTTTATTTTTTTACCTTTTATTTTGGTCGTAAATTCTTGTGTTGTGCTTTCATCCACTTTTGGCGAAATGTTGTTGGTTTTGGGGGCAGCGCCTAAGCCAATACTCATGGTAAACAATAAAGTTAAAATGAGGATGCCTGAGCGATTTATAGTGTTAGATATCATGCTTTTTCCCAATAATTACATTCAAATCCAATATATGTTATTTAGTTTTCTGTTTCACTACAAAGGGGCCAATAAACAAATAAAAAAGATAGTTGAATACAAACGTTTGAAGCTCAAAATAACTTAAAAATCATCAAGTTCAAAATCATGTTGGTATAGCAGAAGCCAACATTAGTTTAAAAGCAAAAAACACTAAGGGTATTAGTCAAATACCCAGGCCTTAATAGCGTCAAGGTTTTGAATTACAATTTGTTGGGCTTTAGGGTCCGCATTAATCGTGTGAATTTCAATATTTAGTGAGCGTAAAAGGTAAGCTATTAGGCTTGCTCTTATCGTAATTTCAAGAGTCCCATTATTCATACCGTAATCACATTCAATAACTTCTTTTTGTTCGTCGGTTAAACGAGGGTCTGCCACTATGATGACAGTAATCATTTCATTCCAACTGGTATCTTGTTGCTCAGTAAAAGTACTTTTTGACTCTTCGAGCTCTGGAGTATTAAAAAAACGAGTCAATACAAAGTCTCTATAAGCCTGATTCTTTTCGCAGTAGGCTCTTACATGCCAACGATTGGCGGCAAAAACCAACGAGTGAGGAGCTATAACACGGCCGTCTGGTTTTGGATCATTAATCGAACGGTAGTCGACTTCCAAACGAAGGTTGTTATGACATGCTTTGATAATTGGTCTTAATATCTCAGCGCCAATTGCTCTATTTGGCAGAGGGATTTGGTGGCAATGACCAAAACCGAGATCTAGTCGTTCAAAATGTAAGTTTAAATCATTGTTTCTTTCTAGCAGGTGTAAGTACTCTTCAGCTGTTCCTTGAGTTAAAACGGGCTTAAAGTATGTTGTTGGTAAATAACCTTTTTGTGATGAGTCATACATTAAGTTTTCAGGAGCGATTTCTTCTAGGTATTTTTTTATATCTTTAGAAGCTTGCTGACGGCGAATGCCAAAATAATCACACAGGTGTTTGGTTGTTAAACGTCCTTCCCACAAAGCGACTATTTCAATTAATCTTAATCGAAGTAATAAGTCGTAGCGATATGGCCAATCTGCCTGGGTCATGTTTAATCCTTTAAAATGTTTCCAATCTGGGTAGTTTAAAGGCTTTGTTTTAACATGTATATGTATAACAGCGGGCTTCAAGGTAATGTGCAATCAATGGATACACGTTACTTAAAAGGGAAAGTTTGAAGTAACGTGTTTTAGAATATGGCTTTGTTTCGGCCAGACTCTTTTGCTTGGTATAAATTTGTATCAGCGCGGTTAATTGTTTTGTTCACCGTTGTGTCTTTTTTGTCGACTTGGGCAGCGCCTAAGCTAAAGGTGATTTTTAAGCCTGCAGGCAAGCTATCAACCTCAATAGAGCTTAGGTTTTTAGTAATTCGTTCAAAAATTATGCTCACATCTTCTACTGGAGTATTAGTCAAAACCAATAACCATTCTTCTCCACCATAACGACCAAATTGATCCTGACTTCTAATTGAACTGCTTATAGCGGTTGAAAATGCTTTTAATACTTCATCGCCAACATCGTGCCCATAGTTATCATTTATAGATTTGAAAAAGTCTAAATCGATAATAGCAACGGTTAAAGGAGTACGGTTACGTTTTGATAATTGATATTGACGTTCAGCAAACTCTAAAATAGCTCTACGGTTTGGTGCTCCGGTTAAGTGGTCCTTTAACGCCATCTCTTGGAAGTGATTTCTGTTTACAAGAATACGTTGTAATAAATAGCCAATGAGGACCATTATTAACACAGCAAATGCCATTGCCATTCGCCAAATTGTACTTTCTTTTTGTTTTTGTTTTAGACGAAGCTCTTGCAGCTCATTTTCTTGCTGAAGAATTCGGTTATCATTTGCCTTTTTGTTTAAATCAAATTTAATTAAAAGCTCTTGTATATCATTGTTAGCGTCACTTTTGTATCGATCATTAAATCTATTTGTTACTTCAACTTGGGTTTCATAAGCCGCTTTATAATCGTTATTTAATGCGTAAAGTTTTGCATTCAGGCGTTGATAGGGGGCTTGCCAATATTCATCTTTGTATTCGTCAATAATGGGCTTCAGAACTAACAACTCCTGGTTTGCTTCATTACTCTGCTCTAATTCTATGAGGCAATTTATTTTACCTAATGACACATTAATGATGTTGGTTTTATCATTGTTATCTTTGAAAAACACTAGGGCTTGCTGATAATACAACAGCGCTTTTTCGTAATTATTTTGCTCTTCGAAAACTAGCCCTAACGAATGATTTGTCCACGCAATCCCGGCTATATCATCAAGTTCTTGATTTAATTTTAATGTGCTCGCTAGGCTTTTTTGTGCTTCTTCAAAGTCTTGTTTGGCAATGTAATTTTGAGCTAGATTATATAGAAGTATAGACTCACCGTGTTTATCGCCAAACTTGCGCATTACTTTTAATGCTTCAGAAAGGTATTGAATAGCAATGTCTGGTTCACTTTCGTCACTAAATATATTAGCCAACGAGTTTAATGTTTCTGAAAGGCCAATCTCATCGCCCATTTTTTTGTAAATTTTTCTAGCATTTTCAAGATGTTTTAAGGCACTTTCATTATTGCGAATAGTATAAAACGCAATTCCTAATCCGCTATTTAAGTCAGCAACGACTTTTTCATTTTCAATTAACAAAATATTTTCTTCAATATTGTTAATTAAATCAATTGTTGGTTTGTTTTGTGTTGTATTGATCGTAATTTGTACAAGTTGTAGGCGAGCTCTCGACTCTAATAAATGAGCGGCTTTAGTTCTAGGCAAATAAAGGTCAACTATCTTTTGAGCGGATTGAATTTGTTCTAGAGAAATTAGGATTTCAGCTTTGTATACCTGTGAGCGAATTTCCGAATGACGCCAATCGTTAGATTCAGCTAGCAAAATAAGCGTTTCCAAAGCCTCTAACTTTTTATTAGGCGACAAAGCATAGTCTACCTTCAGAGCTATTAACTCTTCATTAAACTCGACTTCGTTTGTTGCTTCGGCAAAAAGTGGAAAACTTGGCAAAGATAACAACAAAACTAAAAATACAATTAAAACCCGCATAAGTTACAAATATAATCCCAAATAAGATGAATGTTTAGTCATAAAATAACGCGATAAAATGACATAAAAATAGAAAAAAATCACTAAATTTCCTAAGTTAAAACAGGTTTGTATATGCTTAATGTTAATTTAGTTTAAATTTTTCGCAAATTACCTTTAAAATAAAGACAATTTTTAAGTTATTTGGCGTAAACATGACTATCCAAAGTGAAATAGAAGTAAAAATAAAGGCACTTGTAAACAAACTACAAGAATATAACCATCAATATTATGTTTTGGATAATCCTACCGTGCCAGATTCAGAGTACGATCGCATTTTTCGTGAGTTGCAGTCACTGGAACATGAGTATCCGGAACTTAAATTTCCTGATTCACCAACCCAAAAAGTGGGTGGTGAGGCTCTGGATAAATTCCAACAAGTTACTCACGAAGTACCTATGCTATCGCTAGATAATGCAATGGTGGAAGAAGAATTTGTCGCTTTTAATAAGAGAATAAATGAACGTTTAAAGTCTGATGAAGAATTGGAATTTTGCTGTGAGCCTAAGTTAGATGGTTTGGCGGTCAGTTTACTTTATGTGGACGGCGTTTTAATTCAAGCTGCAACGAGGGGTGATGGTTCAGTCGGTGAAAATATCACTGCTAATGTAAGAACCATAAAATCGATTCCTCTTCGTTTAACAGGTAAGAACATACCTCAGCGAGTTGAAGTAAGAGGTGAAGTGTTTTTATGGTTAGACGGATTTAATGCATACAACGATAAAGCACGTGCAGAAAATACAAAACCTATGGTTAACCCACGAAATGGTGCAGCCGGTAGCTTAAGACAATTAGACTCTAAAGTTACAGCATCAAGACCTTTGGGTTTTTATGCATATAGCCTAGGTGTCGTTAGCGAGGAGATTGCCCTACCAAACTCTCATTACGACCGTTTAAAACTCGTTAACAGCTGGGGATTGCCTTTGTGTCCAGAGGTAAAAGTTGTAAATGGTGTTTCAGGCGTACTTGAGTTTTATTCGAAAATCCAAGAAAAGCGCGCAGGGCTTAACTACGAAATCGACGGCACGGTTTTAAAAGTGAATGACATTGATTCCCAGCTTCAGTTAGGTTTTGTTGCTCGAGCGCCTCGATGGGCCATTGCGTATAAATTTCCAGCGCAAGAAGAGTTAACAGTATTAAGAGATGTTGAATTTCAAGTTGGAAGAACCGGTGCTATCACGCCAGTAGCTAAACTGGAACCGGTTTTTGTTGGTGGTGTTACCGTTTCCAATGCAACACTTCACAACGTTGAAGAAATTGAACGACTAGGTATAAAAATAGGCGACACGGTAATTATCCGACGAGCAGGTGACGTTATTCCACAAATTGCGGGTGTAGTTGTTGATAGGCGTCCTGATACTGCTCGCGATATTAAATTCCCTCAAGAGTGCCCAGTATGTCAATCGCATGTTGAAAAACCAGAAGGTGAGGCTGTTACTCGCTGTACTGGAGGTCTTGTTTGTGGCGCGCAACGAAAACAAGCCATTAAACACTTTGCGTCAAGAAAAGCGCTAGATGTTGATGGTTTAGGTGACAAAATTGTGGACCAACTGGTTGATGCAGATATGATCCATTCGCCAGCAGACTTGTTTAACGTAACAGAAGAACAACTTGTAAGCTTAGAAAGAATGGGGCCAAAATCGGCGTTAAATCTTATTCAAGCATTACAAGAAGCAAAATCCACAACCTTACCTAAATTTATTTATTCACTAGGAATAAGGGAAGTGGGCGAAGCTACTGCAGCTAATTTAGCGGCACACTTTTTAACGTTAGAAAATATCGAAAATGCGGATATTGAAGCGCTAGTAGAAGTAAGCGACGTAGGGAACATTGTTGCTCAACATGTGCATGCCTTTTTCCGCGAGAGTCACAATTTAGAAGTGATAGAAAAGCTGATAAACGCAGGCGTTAGCTGGCCTGTTATCGAAAAGAAATCCGCAGATGAGCAACCTTTAGTTGGCTTAACCTATGTAATAACAGGCTCTTTGAATGTTGTTAGCCGAAACGACGCTAAGTCATTATTAATTGGTTTAGGCGCAAAGGTAGCAGGTAGTGTTTCCGCAAAAACTGACTTTTTAATAGCGGGTGAAAAAGCAGGATCTAAATTAACTAAAGCGCAAGACCTTGAAGTACCTGTTTTAGACGAAGACGGTTTGTTAGCGCTATTAACTAAACACAACGTGAGTTACTAAAAGCTAAGCCTCTATTCGTCAATATTTAGTCAAATAAGTATTTTCGTCAATTTATTGTCGGAAGTGCTTGCAACTAAGGTGATCGAAGTTACAATCAATACTATAAAATCAATAAGATAGTATTTGAACAAACCATGGTTAAAGACAGTATCACTCCGGCACAAGTTGGCTTAGGTAAAATCCTTATTTTGGACGAAAATCAGAATAGGGCCCAACTCATTGCCAATTTATTTGGCTTTATTGGTGAGCGTTGCGAAGTGGTGTCTGAATCAACTTTAGCCGAAGCTTGCGACCCAGAAGAAAGTGTTATGGCCTGCGTATTAGGCGCCTTGTCGTCTGGCCAACATGAAACCATTGTTGCCTCGCAGCCTGCGGTTCCTTTTTTAGTTTTAGGTGAAACCCTAAAATACTTATTTGATAAAAAGAATGTCATTGGCTTACTTAGTGAGCCACTTTCCTACCCTGTGGTTACTCAACAAATTAGAGATTGCCAAGAATATAAGCGTCTGATCCCTAAGCGAAACGCTTCTACTGATGGTTCATTATTTGACGGCCTTATAGGTCAGACAAATGCAATGCAAACAATTCGTTTTTTGATTAAGCAAGTTGCTGAAAAAGAAGCAAACGTACTTATTTTAGGTGACTCTGGTACGGGTAAAGAAGTCATCGCTCGTAATGTTCACCTATTATCAAACAGAGCAAAAGGCCCATTTGTACCTGTGAACTGTGGTGCAATTCCTGCTGAGCTTTTAGAAAGTGAGCTGTTTGGTCATGAAAAAGGGGCATTTACTGGCGCTATATCTTCACGAAAAGGCCGATTTGAACTAGCCCAGGGCGGAACACTATTTTTAGATGAAATTGGTGATATGCCCCTGCAAATGCAGGTGAAACTGTTACGAGTTATTCAAGAGCGAACTTATGAACGAGTTGGTGGAAGTAAAGCAATAAAAGCCGATGTGCGAATTATTGCGGCGACACACAGAAATCTTGAAACCATGATTGAAGAAAATCGCTTTAGAGAAGATTTATATTATCGACTCAATGTTTTCCCTATCGAGTCACCGTCTTTAAAAGACCGAAGAGACGATTTGGAAGTCCTTATTCAAGAGTTTATTACTCGATTTGAAAAACAGCACAGTGCGCGCTTTAATTTGACGGATAGAGCTCTGGAGTCATTAAAACAACATGGGTGGCCAGGTAACGTGCGAGAAACTTGGCAATTTAGTTGAGCGATTACTTATCATGTTCCCAAATCAGATGGTTGATGTGCATGATCTTCCGCAGCGCTATTGCTACACAGATGAAGCGCCATTTGTTCCTGAATATCCAGATGAAATTTTAGAGCGCCAAGCACTTAATGATATTTTTGCTTTTAACGACGAAGAAGAAGCGGACGATAACGATGATTTTGTGATGTCTGCAACTTCAGTAGCTGACCCTACTACGGTTATGCTGCCAGAAGAGGGCATTGATTTAAAAGAGTATCTAGCGGAATTAGAAGTAAACTTAATAGAGCAAGCTTTACAAAGTTGTGATTACGTTGTTTCGCGCGCAGCAGAGCAGTTATCTCTTCGCAGAACAACCCTTGTTGAGAAGATGCGTAAGTACGATTTAAATAAAGATGATTAATCATTGTCAAAAAATGATGTTGTAGGAAAAAGTTAAATTAACAATCTAAGTCTTTGTTAATTAAGGTTTTAAAAGTTGGCATAATAGTTGTTTGTATCAAGGTGTATTAACACTTGTGAGGCAGTATTATGTCAGCCAGATTATCAACTCCAATTACAGAGCAGCGCGTTATTGATGCAAACATTAAACTTGCATCATTCACGTCTAAATTTCGAAGCTTTGCTGAGCCAGAAGCGGCCAATTCACCTAGCTTATCCTCGGTTGATAAAAGTCATCGCCTTTCAAGTGATCAAATTGAAGAAATTCGTCAACAAAATGATGACCTCAGTCACTTAGTGGATATTCTGCCAAACGGTGTAGTGGTGCTTGATAATAAAGGCATGGTACGTCAGGCAAATAAATTCGCAATTTCTCTATTAGGTGAACCACTTGAAGGTGAAAAGTGGCGAACGGTTATTGCTCGTTCATTCAAACCACGTGAAGATGATGGTCACGAAGTATCACTTGTGAATGGTCGTCGCGTGAAATTAGATATTATGCCGCTTAAGTCTGGTCAGCTGATTGTAATGACGGACTTAACGGAAACAAGACAACTTCAAGAAAGAATAAGCCACTTACAGCGCGTTTCTGCGCTGGGTCGAATGGTTGCGAGTTTAGCCCACCAAATTAGAACGCCTTTATCAGCAGCTATGTTGTACTCAGCAAATCTGGCCAATGGCCGTTTAAAACCTGAGCAACGTGGAAGCTTTGTCAAAAAACTGTCATCCCGTTTGTCAGACTTAGAAAAGCAAGTTAACGACATGTTGATGTTTGCCAAAAGTGGTGAAAATCAAGTTTTAGAACAAGTATCGCTTCAGCAATTACTAACCAGTGTTCACCAGAGTTCAGATGCTATGGTTAACCCTACTGGTGTTATGACCGTTGAGCTGCCTGAACCAGACATTCTTTTATTAGCTAATAAAACGAGTTTGGCGAGCGCTATTACTAATTTAGTGCACAATGCTGTTCAGGTTATTGGTGAAGGTGTACAGATACACTTAGCGGCGCGCAGAGTTAACGATAAACCTAATCAGGTTTGTATATCAGTAGAGGACAACGGTCCTGGCATTAAAAAATCACTCATTGATAAGATTTTCGAACCTTTTTATACCACTCGCTCACAAGGCACAGGTCTTGGCTTATCAGTGGTGAAAACCGTTGCACAAGCCCATCAAGGAACTGTTTCTGTAACGAATAAATCATCTGGTGGCGCGGTATTTTCAATTTACTTACCAATTAAATTAGCACCACAAAATGAAGCCCAAACATTAGATATAGAACGTCAGGAGGTTATCGCATGAACCAGTCACAAATACTTGTTGTAGAAGACGATTCAGGTTTACGAGAGGCTCTAGTAGATACGCTTTCTATTGCTGGATACTCTGTTGTAGAAGCTGACTCAGCAGAAACAGCGTTAGTTAAACTTAAAGAAACAGTGATAGATCTTATTGTTTCTGATGTTCAAATGGGCGGTTTATCAGGCTTAGATTTATTAAAGTCGGTTAAAAAGCTGTATCCAAATACACCATTCTTGTTAATGACCGCTTATGCAAAAATTGACCATGCCGTAGAAGCAATGAAATATGGCGCCATTGACTATATGGCGAAACCATTTGCACCAGAAGTGCTGTTAAATATGGTGGGCCGATATGCTCCGGTTAAACAAACTGACAGGCATGATCCTGTTGTAGCGGATAAGAAAAGTATTGAGTTGTTAAAGTTAGCTGCAAAAGTTGCTAAGTCAGACGCCTCAGTCATGATCACGGGACCTAGTGGTTCTGGTAAAGAAGTAATGGCTCGTTATATTCACGACCAGTCATCTCGTGCAGAGCATGATTTTATCGCGATTAACTGTGCTGCTATTCCGGACAACATGCTTGAAGCAACCTTATTTGGTTACGAAAAAGGCGCATTTACCGGTGCGATTCAAGCCTGCCCTGGTAAGTTTGAACAAGCTCAGCACGGTACTATTTTGCTCGATGAAATAACGGAAATGGATTTAAACCTGCAGGCTAAATTGCTGCGTGTTTTGCAAGAACGTGAAGTAGAGCGTTTAGGTAGTCGTAAAACCGTTAAATTAGACGTTCGAGTATTAGCAACATCAAACCGAGATTTAGTTGCAGCAGTAAGAGAAGGTAAGTTTAGAGAAGATTTATTTTATCGTTTAAACGTATTCCCAATTAAATGGTTGCCGTTAAGCGCGAGGAAAGATGACTTACAACCAATAGCTGAACATCTGCTTAGCCGTTATTGCATTGAAACGGGTAGAGAAATCCCGGTAATAGGCGCTGGCGCTCTTCATAAATTAATGTTGCATAATTGGCCTGGTAACGTGCGCGAATTAGATAACGTTATTCAGCGCGCATTAATATTATGCTCAGGCAATACAATAGATTCAGAACATATTTTGGTTGAAGAGTTTGCTGTCGATAATATTGCAGCGGATATTCAAGCGAGTCATCAGATAGATGACAGTGGCGATTTTAAAATGGAAATTCGTGACCAAGAAAATCGTATTATTTTGGACGCACTGCAAGCCTGTCATGGTAAACGTAAAGACGTTGCCGAGAAATTAGGAATAAGCCCAAGAACGCTGAGATATAAGCTAGCAAAAATGCGTGAACAAGGTATTGAAGTTCCTGCATAACGAGTTGTTTAAAATGGCCTATTAATACGTAATCCTGATTGTATTAATAGGCCTTTTCTTTCTTTATTCCAGCCCAATTACACCCTCTGTCAATTCTCTGTCACGTTAATACTCAAAGTTTAACCCCATAATTTTGTGCTAAGTTGTTGATAAGTAGCTAGAATAAACTGGCATTATTCCTGCTTTATACTGTCTAGTATAGAATTGCTCCTGAAAGAGGACAGAATAATGAACATTCAAGCTAATAACTTATATGCGGAATTACAAAGCATGGCGTCGCAGGCGTCTGGTCAAACAATTCGCCCAAACAATGACATTAGTCCTTTTAACCAAGTTCAAAAGGTAAATAACCCTTCTTCAGCAAACTTTGGTGAACTTCTTGAGCAAGCAGTAAACAATGTGAATGAATTGCAACAAACATCAGGCGATTTAAAAACACGTTTGGAAATGGGTGACCGTTCAGTATCACTAGCTGAGACCATGATTGCATCTCAGAAAGCCGGCATCGCTTTTGAAGCAACCGTACAAGTTAGAAATAAACTGGTTGATGCATATAAAACAATCATGAGCATGCCTGTTTAGGCTCACTTCAGCAGTTAAATAAGAATTAAGGGTTTAACGTGGCAGACGAACTAACTACTCAAATGACAAATCCAGGACAAGATGTCTCTAATGACATGGTGTCGCTAAATGGCGATATGGATAATGTTGAAGAGCAAAAATCAGGTTTTTTAAGTGCAGCTTCTAGTGCTGACTTGTTGCGTCAAGGCGCATTGATACTGGCTCTTGTAATTTGTATCGCAATTACTATTTTTATCTTCATGTGGTCCCGCGAACCAGAGTTACGTCCACTTGGTCAGTTTGACACAGAACAGTTAATTGAAACTTTAGACTACTTAGATGCTCAAAAGTTGACTATACACTTGAGCAAAATACCATTTTAGTACCAGCCGATGCTTATCAAAACATTAAGTTGTCTTTGGCTCGCGGCGGTTTATCTAATGCTCCATCGGAAGGTTCTGACATTTTAATGCAAGACACAGGTTTTGGTGTTAGCCAGCGTATGGAGACGGAACGTTTAAAGCATAGCCGTGAACAACAATTAGCAAGAACGATTGAAGAGTTAAATTCAATCAGCCGTGCAAGAGTGCTGTTGGCCATTCCAAAAGAAAACATATTTGCTCGCCATACTAAACAACCGTCTGCAACCGTGGTTTTAACTTTACAACGTGGTCGCATGTTAAAAACAGAAGAAATCGATAGCGTAGTAGATATAGTAGCCTCAGCCGTTCAAGGCTTGGCAACTTCAAGAGTGACGGTAACAGACCAAAATGGTCGCTTACTTAACTCTGGTTCACAAAACTCACTTTCTGCATTGTCTCGTAAACAGTTTGAAATAGAACAAAAACGTGAAGACGAGTATTTACAAAAAATTAACTCAATACTGTCGCCAGTCATTGGTATGGAAAATTACACGGCACAAGTAGATGTAACTATGGACTTTACTCAAGTTCAAGAAACACAAAAGACCTATAACCCAGACTTGCCTGCAATTAGAAGTGAATTGTTAATTGAAGAAAATCAAACGGGTAATGGCCCAGTAGGAATACCAGGTGCATTGTCAAACCAACCTCCTTTAGAGTCAGATATTCCAGAAGAGGCGGGTAATGCAAGAACTCGTGGCACAACGGGTCGCTCTCACAAAGAACAAACACGTAATTATGAGCTTGACCAAACGATAAGCCACAAACAAAATCAAACTGGCGTTGTTCGTCGCCTGAGCGTTTCGGTTGCGGTGGACTACATAACAACACCGGGTGAAGATGGCACTATTCAAAAAGCACCTCGTTCACAACAAGCGTTGGTTAATCTACGTAGACTATTACAAGGCGGAATCGGTTTTGACATGAATCGCGGCGATACACTTGAAGTCGTTACGATACCGTTTAACAAAGTTGATGTGTTGTCTGCGCAAGATAAACCAATTTATGAGCAAGAATGGTTCCAGCCAATGATCAAAACAGTAGCTGCAATGATTGTTATTGTTGTACTGATTATATTCTTGGTTCGCCCATTACTGAATAAGCTTATTAGCCCTGAAGATACTACCGATAAATATGAAGAAGAAGCGCTTGGTGGTGTAGACTTAGGTGATGAAGCATTAGATATGCTAAATACAGAATTTGATGAAAAAGACATAGGCTTTGCTGCCGACGGTACTCTACAATTACCAGACTTACATGGTGATGAAGACCTGTTAAAAGCAGTAAGAGCGTTAGTTGCGAATGAACCTGAGTTGTCATCGCAAGTAGTTAAAGGGTGGTTACTAGAAGATGAATGATGTCGTAGCAGCAGAAAACACACAAGTCGCAGCGAAGCCAGCCTTTGATGTTGAAAAACTAGAAGGTGTAGAGAAAGCAGCGATTTTATTATTGAGCTTGTCTGAAGAAGACGCCGCACAAATCCTTAAACACCTTGAGCCGAAGCAGGTGCAAAAGGTGGGCATTGCAATGGCGCAACTAGATGACTTAAGCCAAGATAAAATATCAGCGGTTCACAGTTTGTTCATTGAGCAAATTCAAGACTACAGTACGATAGGTTTCCAATCTGAAGACTTTATTAAGAAGGCGTTGACCGCTGCACTTGGTGAAGATAAGGCTGCAACCCTATTAGACCAAATAATTCTTGGTGGTGGCGCTAAAGGTTTAGATTCACTTAAATGGATGGACTCTAAACAAGTAGCGAACATTATAAGAAATGAGCATCCACAAATACAAACTATCGTACTTGCGTATTTAGCGCCGGATCAATCGGCGGAAATCTTAGGTCAATTTTCTGACAAGGTTCGTATCGACTTAACGATGCGTATTGCTAACTTAGAAGAAGTTCAACCAGCAGCACTTCAAGAGTTGAACGAGATCATGGAGAAACAGTTTGCTGGTCAAGCTGGTGCACAAGCAGCGAAAATGGGCGGCTTAAAAGCAGCGGCAGAAATTATGAACTTCTTAGATACCAACATAGAAGGTCAATTAATGGATGCTATGCGTGAACATGACGAAGAAATGGCGCAACAAATTCAAGACCTTATGTTTGTATTTGACAACTTAATTGATGTTGAAGATCGTGCAATTCAGGCAATTCTGAGAGAAGTTCAACAAGATTCATTAATGAAAGCCGTTAAAGGCGCTGATGACGCATTAAAAGAGAAAATCCTTAAAAACATGTCGAAGCGTGCTGCAGATATGATGGCTGATGACTTAGAAGCCATGCCACCAATTCGAGTGTCTGAAGTAGAGACTGCTCAGAAAGAAATCTTGGCTATTGCTCGTCGATTGGCTGACGCCGGTGAAATCATGTTAGGCGGCGGTGGTGGTGAAGACTTCTTGTAAGTCTTCCTTAACAGCGGTAAGAGAGTAAAATTGTGAGTAATAATTTATCTAACAAACCTGTTACCCCAACTCGCGAGATGCTTGAAATTCTCGAAGAGTGGGCTGCGCCAGATGTAAGTGCGTCAAAAAAAGCAGCCGTTGTTGGTAAAACAAACTTTTTGGGTGTACCTATTGCTGAATTGTATAAAGCAAAACCGCAATTGATTGAGCCTGAAGAAGAGGAAGTGCCGCAATTAACCGCAGCTGAGATAGACGAGATTCGTCAACAAGCTTATGAAGAAGGCTTTACCGAAGGCAAACAAGCGGGTTTTGATAAAGGCCATGAAGAAGGTTTAGAGCAAGGTAAGCAAGAAGGTTTAGAACTAGGACATAAAGACGGGTTTGAAGCAGGCCAACAAGAAGGCCAAGAAGACATTCAGCAGCAAATTGCTCGTTGGGAGTCATTGCTAACACAGCTATATGATCCAATTACCCGTGTAGAAAAAGCCACAGAACAGCAATTATTAAACTTGTCGGTGATGCTAGCGGAGTCAGTATTAAGAACAGAAATTAAAGGGAATAAAGAAAGCCTGTTAGCGGCTCTATTAGAGTCTGTAGCGGCACTGCCATTTAATACAGAGTTTGCTGAAATTCATATGCACCCGGATGATTTACTATTAGT
The DNA here is from genome assembly GCF_009728465.1 of Psychrosphaera haliotis. Taxonomy (GTDB): domain Bacteria; phylum Pseudomonadota; class Gammaproteobacteria; order Enterobacterales; family Alteromonadaceae; genus Psychrosphaera; species Psychrosphaera haliotis. Next base: position 424,986 of record NZ_WOCD01000003.1, on the reverse strand, counting down.
GCAAGAACAATACTCAGAATCTGATTTAGCAGAGCAAAAATGGATTTTGAAACCAGAAGCGCACTTTAACTTAGGTGACGTAATTGTAGCGACGCCAAACTCCCTAATTGACCGCACAATCGAACAGCGCATTAAGCAAACTCTACATGACTTCATAATTGATGCGAACTTAACGACTGAAACAAACTCAGGTCCTGCTATTGGTGATTTGCCAGACACTGCCACTCCAGAAACGGCCACTCTAGAAACGACGGATAACCTAGCACCAACTGAAAACTCAGAACAAGCTACGACAGCAGAGTCAGACCCGACAAATGCTGCGAGCGACACCAGTGAATCTGCTACTACAAAAAATGAGTCGCCATAATGTCGTCTTTAACAGAATCAATTTTAAAAGCCCAACGGCTGGTAAAAGACGCAACGCCAGAAGTGTCCGGAAGACTTACAAAAGTTAATGGCCTTACTTTAGAGGCGGTAGGCGTTTCTGTACCTTTGGGTGGTCACTGCCGAATTCAAACGTTGAACGGTGAAGTAGACGCTGAAGTTGTTGGTTTTGAAAACGATAAAATATTTTTAATGCCCACGGATCAAGTTGACGGTATTGTGCCTCGAGGTCGTGTTACTACGTCTAGTCGTGGTCAGAAATTACCACTTTCTCTAGAGCTTCTAGGGCGAGTTATTGACCCTTCGGGAACACCGCTAGATGGTTTAGGCCCGATAGAGGCCGATCCAGGTGCAACTCACAAAACTAAACCAATAAACCCACTATCAAGACGACCAATAAAATCCTCTATAGACGTTGGTGTTAAAGCAATTAACGGTATCTTGACCGTTGGACAAGGGCAGCGAATGGGCCTGTTTGCCGGCTCTGGTGTTGGTAAGTCAGTTTTACTAGGTATGATGACCAAAGGTACAACTGCAGATGTAGTAGTGGTTGGTTTAATTGGCGAACGTGGCCGAGAAGTAAAAGAATTTATCGATGAAATACTTGGTGAAGAAGGGCGTCAAAGAGCGGTAGTGGTTGCTGCACCTGCTGATATGGCGCCTATTAGAAGATTAAAAGGTTGCGAAACGGCAACACAGGTCGCGGAGTATTTTCGTGACCAAGGTTTAAATGTACTGTTGTTAATAGACTCCATAACCCGTTATGCTCAAGCCCAACGAGAAATCGCGTTAGCAATTGGAGAGCCACCGGCGACTAAAGGTTACCCTGCATCAGTATTTGCAAAGCTACCAGCATTGGTAGAGCGTGCCGGTAACGGTGGAGAAGGGCAAGGTTCAATTACCGCTTTCTATACGGTTTTATCAGAAGGCGACGATCTACAAGATCCAATTGCAGATGCTTCTCGTGCAATACTCGATGGTCACATTGTACTATCACGAGACTTAGCTGACGCTGGACACTATCCTGCCATTGATGTAACTAAATCCATCAGTCGAGTTATGCCTCAAGTAACGTCTCAGCAGCATATGCAAATGGCCCTTAAATTTAAAAAGTATCTTTCAGCTTACGAACAAAACAAAGACTTAATATCGATTGGTGCTTATGCGTCAGGTAGCAATCCGGTAGTAGATAAAGCGATTCAACTTAAGCCGGTAATAGACGCTTACCTACAACAAACTATGTCAGAAATTTACCCTTACGATCAGTCGTTAATGCAACTACAAGCGTTAACAAATGAAATGCCATAAAAGGTAAGTACTGATGAAAGAAGACAACCAATTACACATACTAAAAAAAATAGAGACTGACAAAGAGCAGCAAGCTATTACGGCTATGCAATCGGCGCAGTCTTATTTGCAAGCCAATCAGGCTAAGTTAAAAGAAGTACAATCCTACAAACTCGATTACTTAAAAAAAATGCAAAGTCGTGGGGTAAGCGGTATTGGCGGTGCAAGTTACCAGCATTATCAACGTTTTATTGTGCAACTCGACCAAGGCATTGCAGCTCAAATGAACGTCGTTGATATCGCCAAGCAAGTACTTGAGCAACGAAAACAAGAGTGGTTTGTACAAAAAAACAAAGTAAAAGCCGTAGATACTTTGCTTACTCAAAAAGCTAAGGCTAGGCAACAACGAATAGACAAGTATGAACAAAATCAGTCAGATGAGTTCGCGTCTCAGCAATATATTCGTCGTCAGATGGCAAATAAAATGGCTATTAATAGCTAAACTTACACGCCATTAAAACTTAAATTCGAAAAACTTCTAACTTCTAACTTCTAACTTCTAACTTCTAACTTCTAACTTTTAACTTAAAAATTCAAGTTGGAACGATCCTTGAATATTACCCTTATATCGAGCGGCAATAAACATCATTTTTGATGCCGAAATTGGGTTAGGAGTAATCATGCTACAACAACACAGAATCTTACCAGAGCCTTTACCTACAAAGTCTGTAGAGAAAGAGGTTAGTGTTAGGAAAAGCCAGTATGAGTCGGAAAACAGTAATTACCGACGTGACTTTGATACCACATTGGCGGCAAACAATAGGCGGCAAGAACAGCGTCGAATGGACGATGTTGCGTCGCAGCAAAGAGCAGATTACGACCGCCAATTAGAGCAAAAGCAATTACAACGAACTCAGAACGAGCGCCAAACACCAACAAGGCAGTCTCAATCCGCCGATAGTAATCGCACACAACTTGACGAGACTCAAGACAGACCTGTAAAAGAGCACGTTAATAATACAGACAGAAAGGAACTCGAATCTTCTGTTAAGTCGTTAAAAGAAAATGAATTATCCGAACCAGTTTTGAAAGAGTTGACGGATAAATACTCTGGTGCCGAATTACTTCAAAAGCTGAGAGAGCTTTTAGCTAGCTTAAGTGAGTCGAGTAATGACGTTGATTCATCAGACCTTATTGAGGCTGTAGATGAGTTTGCATCGTTGTTGACCAGCTCTCTTAAAAGTGCAGATGCTAATAAATTGAATTCGCTGTTATCTAATATTAAAAATGAATTTCCAGAGAGTGTTATCGATGACTTTAAAGTGAAGTTGTCATCGCTGTTAGAACAATTATCTAACTTAGAAATCGGTGTTGAAAACACCATGAACGAAAACAGCGCTGCAAGCACTGACGGTTCCGAGTTACTAGAAGATTTAGGAGACTTATTAAAGTCGTTGCTGTTGCCAGATAGCTCTGTTGTTAATGAGAACAAAAATAACCTGAACAGTTCAGATACAGACTCGTCGCAGGGCACTAAAGATCTAGATACCAAAAAATTAGACTGGCTTAACGGATTGCTGAATCAAAATAGTAACAATCAAGCAACTGATAGCGATATCAAAAACGCACAACACACTCAAGGTGAGACCGAAGTAGACTTAACGTCCTCTATTGCGAGTTCGTCAGAATCAAATAAGGTTGGAGCGGAAGATTCAAGCAATGCGCGATCTCTGGCCGTCGACTTTAAAAACAGTGACTCAAATAAAGACATAAGTTCTTACATGCAAATGGAACTGTCTAGGCTGGCACAAATTCAAGCAGAGCTTAACTCTAAAGGTGCAGTAGGTACCAATAGTGCTAGTGCAGAGGCGTTTTCAAAAGTTAATAGTGAGCTAACTAAGTTAATTAATATAAACAACCCCGTTAAGTTAAATATTAACAATGTTATTAACTCAAACCTTGTGGGCTCAACAAACAATGAAAGTGCCAATACAAGCGAGTTTAAATTGGACACCGGCTCAGTAAAAGTCGCAACGGAACTCGAAATGTTAAACAAGTTAAGTTTCGATAAGTCTAATTTGTTTAATCAATTGGACTCAGGCAATTTAACTCAATTGTCTAGTCAGGTTATTTCAGATGGAAAACCTAGAGCTGAAGTGGTTGATATACTTGGTGTCCAGTTAGATAAGACGCTACAAGCACCTAAGCTTGAAAACATTGCGCAAGCAAAAAGCGAGTTGATGATAAAAGAAAACATCTTATTTAATAAACAAGAGTTAGCGTCAAATATTCAACAGCAAGTTGGTTTAATGATGGCTAGAAACATGAAGTCCATCGACATAAGGCTTGATCCACCAGAGCTTGGTAGCATGCAAATAAAACTCCATTTGGGTGCCGAAAATGCGTCAGTTAGTTTTGTGGTTGCAAGTCAGCAGGCTAAAGATGCGCTTGAGGGCAGTATTCCAAAGTTACGAGAGCTACTCGAACAGCAAGGCTTACAACTGGCTGATAGCAATGTTAAAAAAGACAACTCAAATGGGCAGAACAACGCTAATGGCGACGAACAGTCCGACTCAAATGGATTGGTGAGTGCTAACTCAAATGACAATAATGAACTGTCAGAAGATGAACAAAATGACCCGTCGTTAGGGACCAATTACAATGTTAAGTCCCCATGGCAGGTTGATTATTACGCCTAAAATTATTCGCTGAGCATGGTTTAAGCTTTAAAGTGATGGTAATTAACACAATAGGTGCGGTTTATTTATTCAGTTAAACAAACTGCCACCATATTGTTTGCCAAAACTGGCGATCGACAATAACATGTATAGGTCTTTACATAATTCAGTTGGAGCTAAAAATGGCAGACGAAAATGAAGAGTTAACACTCGAAGAAGAAGGTGGTAAAGGCGGTAATAAAATGATGATTATTATCATTGCCGTCGTTGTTATTGTAGTAGGTGCAGCCGCAGCATTTTTCTTATTGAGTGGTGACGATGCGCCTGTTGATGAAACCGCAACCGAACAATCTGAAGGTGAAGGCGAAGCTAAAGCCAATGAACCTGTTGAAGTTGGAACGGCAAAGTATGTCACTATGCCACGCCCATTTACGTTTAATGTCCCAGGTACCTCACGCGATAGATTGGTTCAAATCAAGGTGCAATTGATGGTTCGTGGTGACAATAATGAAGAGTTAGCTCAGAAACATATCCCATTGATAGAAGGTGCTTTATTAAAAGCATTTAGCACAGGTAATGCTGATGCATTAGCAACTTCTGCAGGAAAAGACGCATTAAAGTTAAAAGCGGCACAAGAAGTGCAGAAGTCTGTTATTGATGTTGCTGGATCTAAAATTGTAGAAGAAGTGTTATTTACAGGTTTTGTAATGCAATAGCATTAAAACCAAATAAACATAAGAGAAAAATATGACTGATTTACTGTCACAAGACGAAATTGATGCGCTACTCCATGGTGTCGATGACGTTGAAGAAGAAGAGATAGACGAAGGCGGTGGCGGTGGTCACGGCATGTCTGACTATGACTTTTCTTCGCAGGATAGAATTGTTCGTGGTCGTATGCCAACCCTTGAGTTGGTTAATGAACGTTTTGCCCGACACATGAGGATCAGTCTATTTAATATGATGCGCCGCACAGCTGAAGTGTCAATTAATGGCGTTCAGATGATTAAGTTTGGTGAATATATACATTCGTTATTCGTTCCTACTAGTCTTAACATGGTTCGTTTTCGTCCATTAAAAGGCACCGGCTTAATTACGATGGAAGCTCGTCTTGTTTTTATCTTAGTTGATAACTTTTTTGGTGGTGATGGCCGATATCACGCAAAAATTGAAGGACGAGAATTTACACCAACGGAACGACGCATTATTCAAATGTTATTAAAGTTAATATTTGAAGATTATAAAGAAGCATGGTCACCGGTTATGGATGTCTCTTTTGAATATTTAGACTCAGAAGTAAACCCGGCAATGGCAAATATTGTTTCGCCAACTGAAGTTATTGTAATTAGCTCATTCCATATTGAATTGGATGGCGGTGGCGGTGATTTCCATGTCGCACTTCCATACTCGATGCTGGAACCTATTCGTGAGTTACTTGATGCCGGAGTTCAAAGTGATAGAGAAGATACTGATTACCGTTGGAGTAAAGCGCTACGTGATGAAATTATGGATGTTTACGTAGACTTGCATACGCAACTTTTAGAAATGAATTTACCATTACATCAGGTAATGGACTTAAAAGATGGCGACATTATTCCAATTGAAATGCCAGAGCATATCACTGTATTTATTGAAGAGTTACCAACGTATAGAGCAAAACTTGGCCGATGCAGAGACAATGTTGCATTGCAGATTTCAGAAAAAATTAAGCGCCCAGAGTCAGCTAAATCAGAGATGAATGTATTGACTAAAGGCGGTCGTCGTTTAGACGATGATTCAGAATTACTCGCACTTGAAGATGACTTAGAGCTTTGAGTGTTACCCAATTAAACAAAGGTAAGTGTTATGAGTGAAGATCAAGATACAATGGACGAGTGGGCAGCAGCCCTAGCCGAAGCCGAAGATGGTGGCGACGTTCAACCGGCAGAAACTCGATGAGTTAACCGATACAGGTGGTTCTTTAAACGAAGAAGAGTCAGGTAAGCTAGAGACGATTCTTGATATCCCAGTTAATATCTCTATGGAAGTAGGCCGGAGTAAAATTAGTATTCGTAACTTACTGCAGCTAAACCAAGGCTCGGTTGTAGAGTTAGACCGTGTTGCTGGTGAGCCTTTAGACGTATTAGTTAACGGAACATTAATTGCCCATGGCGAAGTAGTGGTGGTTAATGATAAGTTTGGTATTCGTTTAACAGATGTGATCAGCCAAATTGAAAGAATTAAAAAGCTTCGTTAAAAAAATAGGAGCAGGTGGACTTTTATTTAGCCCACTTGCTATCTCTGCTGTAGAGCCTGGTGCCAAAATAACGAGCACAGTAGCTTCGAATCCTAATTTGAGCTCTCCTACCGATGGCGCGTTATTACCAATGTTAATGGCGTTAATTGCGATAGTTGTGGTGATTTATGTAACGGCTTGGGTTGCTAAAAAGTTCAACCTTACGCCACATCAAAGTAATCATATGAAAACGATTACAAGCTTATCATTAGGTGGCAGAGAAAGAATTGTCATTATAGAAATCCAACAGCAACAATATGCCATTGGTGTTACTCCACACAGTGTTAATACGTTATTTAAATTAGATGAAAACATAACTCCGAGCAGTTTTTCGGTGCCTAATAATAAATTACTTAACAAACTAACCGAATTGCTGAACAATGAGCTTCCAAAGACTAAAAAAATTAATTATATAAAGGACCTGTAGAGTCTATGAAAGTCTTCTTCTCTTTTCTTACTGTACTACTTTTAGTATTTACGCCAGGTGTCCTAGCTGATGGTGGTGTTATTTCAGCCGTTACAGTAACGGATAATCCTGATGGCAGTAAAGAATACAGCATAACATTGCAAGTGCTGGCAATGATGACGGCGTTAAGCTTCATTCCTGCCATTGTCATGTTAATGACGTCTTTCACGCGAATTATAGTAGTACTCGCTATCCTTCGTCAGGCGCTTGGTTTACAACAAACACCAAATAGCCAATTACTTGTTGGCATGTCTTTGTTTTTAAGCTTTTTTATTATGGCTCCGGTATTTGAAGAGGTTCATGCAAACGCAGTAGAGCCCTATTTGAATGAAGAGATTACCTCTTTACAAGCTTATGACATTGCAAAAGTTCCGATGCGTGAGTTTATGCTGGCGCAAACCCGCATTTCAGATTTAGAAACATTTGCAGAAATAGCCGGTTATACGCAAGTTGATAGCCCAGACGACCTACCATTGACCGTTATAATTCCTTCTTTTGTAACATCAGAGTTAAAAACAGCGTTTCAAATTGGTTTTATGTTCTTCATCCCATTCTTAATAATAGATTTAGTGGTAGCGTCAGTATTGATGGCCATGGGTATGATGATGCTATCACCTATGATTGTTTCATTACCGTTTAAGCTCATGATGTTTGTATTAGTTGACGGCTGGACCTTAGTAATGGGTACGTTAGCAAAAAGTTTTGGACTTGGAACCTAGGAGAAACGCCATGACACCTGAAGTATTTGTCGATATTCTCAGAGACGCGCTTTGGCTTATCATTATATTAGTCGCAATTATGGTTGTTCCCGGATTAATCGTGGGTTTGATTGTTGCGGTGTTCCAAGCAGCAACCTCGATAAATGAGCAAACGCTTAGCTTTTTACCGCGCTTAATCGTAACGTTATTAGCGTTAATGATTGCAGGTCACTGGATAACGGGAATGATCATGGATTTTACTAAAGACTTAATTGAACGTATTCCATCGATCATAGGCTAGGTCAGTAAAATGGACGCATTATTGCAACAAATCATGCAATACCAGGCAGACCTTCTTCTGCCTTTTGCGCGTATCTCCGCAATGATGATGATTATGATTGCGATAGGCGGTAAAACCATACCTGGACCAATCAAATCAGCTTATGCAGTGGCGTTTACTATTATGGTAATGCCAGTATTACCCCCATCAACATTTACCAATTTATTTTCCTTTGAAATGGCTATTCGTGTGTTCCAACAAATTATGATTGGTAGCGCCATCGGTTTTGTGTCAGTTATCTTTTTACAAGTGTTTGTGGTTGCAGGCCAAGCTATTGCGATGCAGTCTGGTTTAGGTTTTGCCTCAATGGTCGATCCAACAAACGGATTAAGCGTACCAGCGGTTGGTCAGTTTTATTTAATACTTTCAACACTCATGTTTTGGTCCATCGACGGTCATCTAGCGATGATGCAAATGGTGGTAAAAAGTTTTTATGTATTACCTATTACTGACGTTTGGTTTTCGACAGGTAAGTTTTATGACTTGGTGTTGTTTGGCGGTTGGATGTTCGCCGCAGCATTAGTCCTTGCGCTTGCTCCTCTGGTGGCTATGTTAGTAATCAATTTGAGTTTTGGAATTATGACTCGAGCAGCGCCGCAACTAAATATATTCTCCATCGGCTTTCCGTTTACCATGATGTCGGGTTTAATCGTCATGTGGTTAACAATGGAAAACTTTGTTTTTCACTTTGATAAAAACTGGCAACGTTCCATCGAAATGATGTGCACGATGATTGGTTGTTAGGTAGCGAAAAATGGCAGAAGATTCAGATCAAGAAAAAACAGAAGAACCAACGGCCAAGCGTCTCGAAGACGCCCGAAAAAAAGGCCAGATAGCGCGTTCTAAAGAGTTGGGGACTACAGGAGTCTTGGTTGCTAGCGCATCAGCTATGTTAATGTTTGGCGCCAGTTTAGGAAAAAAGCTTATTGAAGTGATGGGTAATCAGTTTGCGCTTGATAGGGACGATGCCTTTGATCCCACAAAAATGTTTAGCGTGTTTGGTGAAGTGTTAACTCACGTTGCTGGGCCACTTGCGGGTATTTTTGGTGTTATTTTAGTTGCAGCTTTCGTTTCAAATAGTTTATTGGGCGGTATCAATTTTAGTTGGGAAGCCATGGCTCCCAAATTTTCCAAAATGTCGCCTTTAAAGGGCTTTAAAAGGATGTTCGGTACGCAAGCCGTGGTAGAACTCATTAAATCCATTTTAAAAGTAGCGGTAGTGGCTACCGTCGCAATTTTACTAATCGACGTATTCTTAGTGGATATTCTTTACTTAAGTTTAGAAGACTTGCCTGGCAATACCTATGATGCAACCGAATTGCTAGCCTGGATATTTTTAGGGTTATGCTGCTCTACCATTGTTATTTCTTTAGTTGATGTACCGTTTCAAAAATGGAATCACAACAAGCAGCTTAAAATGAGCAAGCAGGAAATCAAAGACGAGTATAAAAGTACTGAAGGTAATCCTGAAATTAAAGGCCGTATTAGGCAAGCCCAAAGAGAAGTCTCACAACGAAGAATGATGTCCGAAGTTCCAACTGCGGATGTGGTAGTTACTAACCCAACTCACTACTCTGTGGCAATAAAATACGACACTGAAAAATCTAATGCGCCGTTTGTCGTAGCCAAAGGTGCCGATCTCATTGCGATGCACATTCGTAAAATCGCTAAAGAACGTGAAGTGCCAATGATAGAGACGCCTATGTTAACTCGCTCTATATATTACACCACAGATATCAATCAAGAAGTCCCAGAACAATTGTTTATAGCGGTGGCCCAAGTGCTTGCCTACGTTTATCAATTAGACATGTACGAACAAGGTAAAGGGACAAAACCAAAACCCGTTGATCAAAACCCTGATATCCCACCAGAATTGCGTTATTAACAGGCAGTCATTTTGTTGACATAAAATTTGGCCTGAACATTGCTGAAAGCACTATAACTTAGGTGTTTTTTGGTTGTCGTGATGGAATTAACTGCAAAGTTTAATCAGCTTTTTAATAAAGAAAATACTAAATTTATTAATGGTTTAGGCGCCCCGATATTTATATTGGCGGCGTTAGCTATGGTAATATTACCGTTACCAGCTTTGATGCTGGATATTCTCTTTTCTTTTAATATTGCGCTAGCGCTCGTTATTCTACTCGTAACCGTTTACACATTAAAACCGCTAGACTTTGGCGCTTTCCCTTCCGTTATTCTAATTGCAACCGTTTTAAGACTAGCCCTAAATGTCGCCTCAACGCGTGTGGTGCTGTTAGAAGGCCATCAGGGTGGTGATGCCGCAGGTAAAGTTATTGAAGCCTTTGGTAGTGTTGTTATTGGCGGTAACTATGCGGTTGGTCTAGTTGTATTCGCAATATTGGTTATCATTAACTTTGTGGTTGTTACCAAAGGTGCTGGTCGTATCTCAGAGGTAACGGCTCGATTTACACTTGATGCGATGCCAGGTAAACAAATGGCCATCGATGCTGACTTAAATGCTGGCTTTATTACGCCAGAGCAAGCTAAAGCAAGACGTGAAGAAATTGGTAAAGAAGCTGACTTTTACGGTTCAATGGATGGTGCTTCAAAATTTGTTAAAGGTGATGCGATAGCGGGTATCATCATTCTATTTATTAATATTATTGGTGGCTTATTTATTGGCATGATTCAACATGACTTGCTATTTGGAGAGGCTGTTGAAATCTATACAATTCTTACTATTGGTGATGGTCTAGTTGCACAAATACCAGGTCTTTTGCTCTCTATCGGTACTGCTATCGTCGTTACCCGTCAAAATACTGACCAAGAAATGGGTCAACAATTCTCAACTCAGCTTGGTACTGAGAAAGTACTTTACGTTGCTGGTGGTGTTTTATTTTCAATGGGATTAGTTCCTGGAATGCCTCACTTAACGTTCTTAGCGTTTGGCGCTATGCTAATTGGCACTGCTTATATGGTAAACAAACGCACTACAGAAGCTGCTGTAGCCGCAGAAAAAGCAGAGGCGGAAGCACCATTAGAGTCACCTCATGAAGCCGCAGAAAATAAAGATGTCAGCTGGGATGATGTTAATCACGTTGACACGATAGGATTAGAAGTTGGTTATCGCTTGATTCCTCTAGTGGATAAAGGTCAAGGCGGTGAGTTGCTATCAAGAATTAAAGGGGTTCGTCGTAAACTCAGTCAAGAGTTTGGCTTTTTGGTACCTGCTGTCCATATTCGTGACAATTTAGATTTAGATCCAAATGTTTATCGAATTACATTGATGGGCGTAACCATAGGTGAAGCTGAAATTAGACATGATAGAGATTTAGCCATTAACCCAGGCCAGGTTTTTGGAAAAGTTGAAGGCATAGAAACGGTAGATCCTGCGTTTGGTTTAGAAGCGGTTTGGATAGAAAATAGCAATAGAGATAAAGCTCAAAGTTTAGGTTACACCGTTGTAGATGCCGCTACTGTTGTGGCAACGCACATTAGTCAGTTGTTAACCAATAATGCAGCGCAGTTACTGGGCCACGAAGAGACTCAGAACTTACTTGAAATGATTCAAAAGAACTACCCAAAACTGGTCGATGGCCTAGTACCAGAAATGTTGTCACTTTCTGTCCTGACAAAAGTATTACAGAACTTATTAAGTGAGAACGTAACTATTCGTGACATGCGTTCAATTATTCAAACCCTTGTTGAATATGCACCTAAAAGCCAAGATCCTGATGTTTTAACCGCCGCCTGTCGAATTTCCCTACGTCGATTTATCGTCCAAGATATCGCTGGTTCAACTAATGAAATACCTGTCATAACCTTGGCGCCTGAGTTGGAACAGATGTTGCAACAGTCCCTGCAGTCAGCCGGAAATGAAGGTGCTGGCATAGAGCCTGGTTTAGCGGAACGAATTCAAACTTCTTTAGCTGAAGCACACAGGAATCTGGAATTATCAGGTGAGCCGTCAATATTATTGACCTCTGGAATGTTGCGAAGCGTGTTATCTCGTTTTGTTAAACATAGCTTACCAGGCATGGTTATCTTGTCTTATCAAGAAATACCGGAAGAAAAACAAATTAAGATTGTCAGTTCAGTTGGTTAGAGCTGTTTGACGGAGGTTTAAAGTGAAAATTAAGCGTTATTTTGCAAAAGATATGAGAAACTGCACTAACTCAAGTTAAAGAAGAGTTAGGTCCGGAAGCCGTAATTATGTCCAATAAAAAAACAGCGACAGGTGTAGAAATTGTTGCAGCAATTGACGCCGATGCTCAGCCTCAACCTAAATCACCAGTTTTAGCTCAAAGTACGCCAGTAGCAAACTCTGCTTCTGCACCTAATGCACATCAGTTTGATGGTCCAAATGCAGAAGGGGCTGCAAAGATAGCAAGCTCACTCGAAGAATTGCTCAAGCGCCAAAGAGCCGACTCAGCGGGCACACCTTCAAATACTTACCAGCCAAACTCTGTGCCGCAAGTTGCGGCTGCTAATACCGATTTATCTAACCAACAAAAATCTGAATTGGCAACACAAGCACTTTCACAACAAGCCGAGTCGGAATTTGAGCAGTGGCTAAACCGTGCTCGCAACACAGTGCAAGACCAGTCTGAGCAAATAAACACTAACCAAGTAGCGTCTGTAGCTGCGGAGCAAAATAACGTAAGCCAAATCAACGAGCAACCAAATAACATATCGGGCCACAATGTAATTCAAGGTCAGTTTGACAAGCAAATGTCGGACTTAAAAGATGAAATGAATTCCATTAAAGAGCTGCTAAAACATCAAGTTTCTGAACTAATGTTACAAGACGCTAATCGTAAATCTCCAGTTAAAGCAATGTTAGTTAAAAAGTTAAATAACATGGGGTTATCGTCAAATGTTGCTGAACATTTATCTCATTTTATTAGCGATGACCTAGAAGCTCAGCAAGCTTGGCCAAAAATGCTTGAGCTATTAACTGAGCAGTTAAATACAACCGATAATGAAATTATTAAACGTGGCGGTGTGTATTCATTAGTTGGTCCTACGGGCGTTGGTAAAACGACTACAATTGCAAAACTAGCAGCACGTTTTGCGCAAATCCACGGAGCCGATAAAGTGGGTCTAATTACCACTGATAGTTTTAGGATTGGTGCATTAGAGCAATTGGGTACTTATGCAAAAATACTCGGCTGTCCACTCAAGCAAGCAAAAAATACCGAAGAACTTTCAGAAGCGATCTACCAATTACGAGATAAAAAGCTATTGTTAATAGATACAGCAGGAATGAGCCAAAGAGACATTAAATTGACGGAACGTTTGAATCATTTATTAACAAAATCAAGAGTAAATATTAAAAATTACTTAGTACTTTCTGCAACTTCACAAATGAGTGTTTTGCATGAAAGTGTTCAACATTTTAAAACAATTCCACTGTCGGGCTGTATCTTTACTAAAATAGATGAGTCTTTGAGTTTAGGTGAGTTAATTAGTGTTGCAATTCATAATCGACTGCCAATTGGCTATTTAACCAACGGTCAACGCGTGCCAGAGGATATAAGGGTTGCAAATGGTCAGAAAATTGTGCAAAAAGCTAATCAGCTATATGAACTTAAAGAAAAAGTTTCTAATAAAAATAATAAGGTAGTGCCAAAAGCAGTGGGCATGTATGATTAATATTACTTCTGATCAAGCTAGCGGTTTACGAAATATGTCGATGGCGAAAAAAACAAAAGTTATTGCAGTAACAGGTGGAAAGGGCGGAGTTGGAAAAACCAGCGTATCGCTAAATACTGCAATTGCTTTGGCGCAAACAGGACTTAATGTTCTGGTGCTTGATGCTGACCTCGGGTTAGCGAATTGTGATGTTATGCTTGGACTTCGCGTCCATAAAAATCTCTCACATGTATTATCAGGTGAGGCCGAATTAGACGATATTTTAGTCGAAGGCCCATCGGGTATAAAAATTGTCCCTGCAACATCAGGCTCAATCGATATGGTTGAGCTTTCTGCCGCCCAGCACGCTGGTTTAATTAGAGCTTTCAGCGAAATGAAAACGCCGGTTGATGTATTTATTGTCGATACCGCCGCCGGAATATCAGATATGGTGCTATCCTTCTCAAGAGCTTCTCACGAAGTTCTTTGCGTTGTGTGTGATGAACCAACTTCAATTACAGATGCTTACGCACTAATTAAGATATTGAATCGTGATCATGGCGTAGCGAAATTCAAAGTTGTTGCTAATATGGTAAGAACGATGAAGGAAGGGCAAGATTTATTCAAAAAATTGACTATGGTTACAGACAGGTTTTTAGATGTAACGTTGGAACTAACTGCCATTATTCCCTTTGATGATAACTTGCGTAAAGCGGTTCGTCGTCAAAAGGCTATTGTAGATGCGTTTCCCCGTTCACCTTCAGCTGTGGCATTTAAAACGTTGGCAGCGAAAATTAATAAATGGCCAACACCATCACATGCGTCTGGTAACTTAGAGTTTTTTTTAGAGCAACTGGTCAACTAAGAGGTTTCTGTTGAACAATAAAGTAGCGACCGCCTACGAAGCTCAACAAACATTGTCGAATGTTGTGGAAAAACATTCAGTTTTGGTAAAAAGGATTGCTCACCATTTAGCAGCTCGGCTGCCCGATAGTGTTTTAGTTGATGATTTAATTCAGGCTGGCATGATAGGACTTATTGAAGCATCTAAGAACTTTGATCACAGCAAAGGAGCGAGCTTCGAAACTTATGCGGGTATCCGTATACGTGGGTCTATGTTAGATGAGATGAGGCGCGGAGATTGGACTCCTAGGTCTGTTCATCGAAACTCAAGAATGGTTGCAGAAAAAATATCTCAACTAGAGTCTGCCTTAGGCCGAGACGTCAAAGACGTTGAAGTTGCAGAATCCTTAAATGTTTCAATCGACCAATATCATCAGATGCTGAAAGAAGCAACAAATGGCAAGGTGTTGGGTTTAGAAGACTTGGGTGTAACGGAAGATGTTATAGCCCCAGCAAGTGAAAGTGGTAAAGATTTAACTTATGGTGGGGTAGAAAAAAGCTCATTTAACAAGAGCCTATCAAGTACTATAAAAACCTTACCAGAAAGAGAAGCAATGATTTTGTCACTTTATTACGATGATGAGCTAAATTTAAGAGAGATAGGCGAAATTCTCAATGTTAGTGAGTCTAGAGTGAGTCAAATTCATAGCCAAGCACTTGTTCGATTAAAGTCAAGATTAAAAGATTGGTTGATTTAACTTGTATATTGCCAATTTTTATTAATAATAATTACTGTAAATTAATAATTTACCTCACTGGAGGATGCTTTGGATAAGAATATGAAAATTCTGGTTGTTGATGACTTTTCAACAATGAGAAGAATCATCAAGAACCTTCTTCGTGACTTAGGGTTTACTAATGTCTCAGAAGCAGATGATGGCAGCACAGCGTTGCCAATGTTACAAAATGGTGATTTTGACTTTGTAGTAACAGACTGGAATATGCCAGGAATGCAGGGAATCGATCTGCTTAGAGAAATTCGTAAAGACGATAAACTCAAGCATATGCCTGTAATGATGGTAACTGCCGAAGCTAAAAAAGAGCAGATTGTAGCGGCGGCCCAAGCCGGTGTGAATGGATATATTGTTAAGCCATTTACTGCAGCTACATTGAAAGGCAAGCTGGATAAAATCTTCGAACGATTAGAATAATCTGATAAGGGGTCGCTATGTCTGAAGAGACTAACCCGCAGATTTCGTTGGAAGACGCAAAAGCCCTCGTTGAGGCGCTTGAGGCTGGAGACAATGCATCTGCTAACATGATATTACGCGAAGTTACGAGTAAGGAACATGGTGAGCTTTTTGGTGAAGTAGGAAAGCTAACTAGGCAATTACACGACTCTCTAAGCAACTTTCAACTAGACCCTAAGATTGCAAATTTAGCGTCAGATGATATCCCAGATGCAAAAGAGCGTCTAAACTATGTTATGAAAGTAACAGAAGACGCAGCAAATAAAACAATGGACGCCATAGACACAGGGCTTCCACTTACAGATAAAATCAATAGTGATATTGTTAAGCTGAAACCCGAATGGGACAAGCTAATGCAACGTCAGATTGAATTAGGCGAGTTTAAGTCACTTTGCTATTCCATAAATGAGTTTATGGAAAGTGCGGAGACGGATAGCGCAAAAATTCATGCGATTATGACAGAAATTTTGTTAGCTCAAGACTTTCAAGATTTAACTGGGCAGGTTATCAAACGAGTTATAGAGCTTGTTAAAGAAGTTGAAGAAAGCCTGATTCACTTATTAACTGTTTTTGGTGAACCTAACCAAAATACAGCTAATGAAGCGAAGAAACCAGTCGATAACAATGGGGCAGAGGGACCGATTATTGATGCAGAGACTCGCGAAGATGCAGTTTCTAATCAAGATGAAGTTGATGACCTATTGTCTAGTTTAGGCTTTTAAATTAGGGGAGATGCCGAATGGCATTGGACGTGGATCAAGAAATACTACAAGATTTCTTAATTGAAGCAGCAGAAATTTTAGAGTTGCTATCAGAAGAGTTAGTTGAACTGGAAAACGATCCAGAAAACGCTGACCTACTAAACTCTATATTTCGTGGTTTTCACACCGTAAAAGGTGGCGCTGGATTTTTAGCATTAACTAATTTAGTTGATGCTTGTCATGGTGCTGAAAACGTGTTTGATATTTTGAGAACAGGCAAGAGAAGTGTAACACCAGAATTGATGGATGTTATCCTGCAAGCTCTTGATACCGTCAATGAGATGTTCGAACAGGTAAAAGCTGGAGATCAGCCAGAACCTGCAGCTCCCGAATTGCTAAACGCTCTACATCATTATTGCTCACCGGAAGGTGAGGCGCCAGCAGCTGACGTAGCTCAAGATGATAGTGCAGTTGACGATGACTTTTTTGATATCGATTCAGTAACTGACACTTCGCCAACAGATAGCTCAGTGGAAGAATTCACGGAAGACGAGTTTGAAGCTTTATTAGATGAGTTACATGGTCAGCCTGCTGATAAACCAGAGCCAGCAGCAAAATCAATGTTTGATAGTGGTGATGACATCAGTGATGATGAATTCGAATCACTTTTAGACGAGTTGCATGGTAAAGGTTCATTTAAAACAGAAGAAGCTTCTGAAAAGAAAGCGCCGGCTGAACCCAAAGCAGGTAGTCAATTTTCAAGCGGTGATGAAATTACCGATGATGAATTTGAATCTTTGCTTGATGATATTCATGGTAAAGGCGGTGGCCCTACAGTAAAAGCGCCTGTTGCTAAATCGGAACCAGCCAAGGTTGAACCACCGAAAAAGCCAGAGCCGCCGAAGGCAACTGCGCCTAAAGCGCCTGCTCCAGCTGCAAAGCCAGCCGCTGCCAAGCCTCCTACTCCGCCAGCTAAAGCTCCTGCTAAGCCTGCTGAGAAAAAAGCATCTGCAGCACCTGCGGAAACAACGGTTCGTGTAGATACTAAGCGCCTTGATGAAATCATGAATATGGTTGGCGAATTAGTACTAGTCAGAAACAGATTAGTTAGCCTTGGCGTTAACTTTGGTTCTGATGAAGCTATGACTAAAGCCATTGGCAACTTAGATGTCGTTACCGGCGATTTGCAAGGCGCGGTAATGAAAACGCGAATGCAGCCAATCAAAAGGTATTTGGACGATTCCCACGAGTTGTTCGAGACCTAGCAAGAACGTTAAATAAAGAAATAACACTAGAATTAGTGGGTGAAGAAACCGACTTAGATAAAAATCTAGTGGAAGCCCTAGCTGATCCATTGGTGCATTTAGTAAGAAACTCAGTTGATCATGGTATAGAAATGCCAGACGATCGTGAAGCATCAGGTAAAGCAAGAATGGGTATGGTCAGGCTATCTGCATCCCAAGAGGGTGATCATATTCTACTTACTATCGAAGATGATGGTAAAGGTATGGACCCTGAGAAACTGAAAGAGATTGCGATTAATAAAGGTGTATTAGATCCTGACGCAGCTCAACGTCTTTCAGATAAAGAAGCATACAGTTTAATTTTTGCACCTGGTTTTTCTACAAAAGAAGAAATTTCGGATATATCCGGCCGTGGCGTAGGGATGGACGTAGTTAAAACTAAGATCACTCAGCTTAATGGCTCAGTAGAGATTAACTCGGAACTAGGCAAAGGAACGACATTAGAGATTAAAGTACCACTAACGTTAGCTATACTTCCAACGTTGATGGTGGTCGTAGGTGAACTTATATTTGCATTGCCTCTATCTACAGTTAATGAAATTATTCATTTAGATTTAACAAAAACTAATATAGTTGATGGTCAACAAACTGTTATTGTGAGAAACAAAGCAATTCCATTGTTCTATCTAGAGGATTGGCTAATTAAATCTTCTAAAAATGGTGAAAACCGAAGCCAGAACAAAGGGCATGTAGTTGTTATACAGATTGGTGTTCAGCAGGTGGGTTTTGTAGTTGACTCGCTAATAGGGCAGGAAGAGGTTGTTATCAAACCGCTTGACGCAATGTTGCAAGGTACGCCAGGAATGGCAGGTGCAACAATAACTTCAGATGGTGGCATTGCACTGATCTTTGACGTACCTAACTTGCTTAAGCACTATGCGAAACGCTCAAACCTAAGGTTTAAATAATAAAATAATAATGACCATAAAAGTTCTTGTAGTAGATGACTCGGCGTTTTTCAGACGCCGAGTAACTGAAATTCTAAACGCCCATACGGAACTGGAAGTTATAGGAGATGCATCAAACGGAAAGGATGCGATTTCCCAAACCGCACTTTTAAAGCCTGATGTAGTCACAATGGATATAGAGATGCCAGTTATGGATGGCATTACTGCTGTTGCTCAGATTATGGCGTCTACACCAACTCCAATTATAATGTTCTCCTCATTAACGCACGATGGTGCAAAAGCGACACTTAATGCTCTAGAAGCCGGTGCATTAGACTTTTTGCCAAAACGATTTGAAGATATAGCTAAGAATAAAACAGAGGGTATTCAATTACTCCAAGATAGAGTTTTACAACTTGGTAAAAAGAAGTCTGCGAGAAGAACACCTCGAGAAGTCCCTGCTCCTCGAGCCACAACAATTGAATCCAGTAGAACGTTACGAAAAAGCCCGTCAGAACAAAGAGCTGAAACAGCATCTTCGTTATCTAGAATTCAAAGTAGAGCGAGGCAGACTGCTCCAGCACCTGCGGTTTCAAGTATACCTACTCGTAGAACGTCTTTTCGGGCGTCAGGCAAAGAATATAAATTGTTGGCAATTGGTACTTCTACGGGAGGGCCAGTAGCTTTACAAACAGTATTATCGAAAATACCGGCTAACTTCCCCTTACCAATTGTTATTGTGCAACATATGCCAGCAGCCTTTACTCCAGCCTTCGCTGCGCGTTTAGACTCACAGTGCAATATCTCAGTCTCAGAAGCCAAAACGGGTGACATTTTGAGGGCAGGCCATGCTTATTTGGCGCCGGGCGGCAAACAAATGTTGTTAGAAGGACGTGCCGGTAAGGCAAATCTTGTAATCAGAGACGATGATTCAGAACGCCTGACGTACAAACCAAGCGTGGATTTATCCTTCGGCAGCGCAGCAAAAACCTATGGTGGAGAGGTTTTAGGCATAATTTTAACCGGAATGGGCGCAGATGGGCGCGAAGGTTGCAGGATGTTGAAGCAACGAGGCGCAACGATTTGGGCCCAAGATGAAGAAACCAGTGTTGTTTATGGCATGCCGCAAGCAGTAACCGTAGCCGGAATTGCGGAGCAAAATTTTGCATTAGACAAAATTGGTTCTGCAATTTTAAAGGAGATTTCCGGTGGATAGGTTAGCAATATCAGGCGTAGTTTTAGCATTGGTTGCGGTAATAGGTGGCTATGCAATTGAAGGGGGCGGAATATCGGCCCTTTTTCATTTTCCTGCATTCATAATTGTCATAGGAGGGTCGTTTGGAGCGGTAATGTTACAAACACCGTCAACTTATTTCGTGCAAGGCTTAAAAATGTTTGGCAGTGTTTGGCATAAAAAGCCCCTGGACTTTAAGTATGCTCAGCATATGATTGCTCATTGGGCAGATGTATCTCGTCAGAAAGGCTTTTTGGCACTTGAAGATGGCATTAATGAAAATGACGATCCTTTTGTTAGAAAAGGGTTAGGACTGCTGGTAGATGGCGTAGAGAGTGATGTACTTAGAACGTCTTTAGAGTTAGATATAGAACTAGATAGTGATAGGCAGTATCGTTCAGCAAGAATATACGACGCACTAGGCGGTTATAGCCCAACTATCGGAATCATCGGTGCTGTACTTGGTCTTATTCAAGCGATGGCAAATATCGACGACCCATCAGCTCTCGGACATGGCATCGCAACGGCATTTGTCGCAACTATATATGGTGTTGGTGGTGCAAATTTATTTTTCATTCCAGTGGCTCAAAAATTGCAATCTCAAATCGACAATGAAGTTTTATATCGAGAAATGATTGTGGAAGGGCTTTTGTGTGCTGCCAATGGTGAAAACCCTAATAGTATTGAGCGCAAGTTAGAAGCTTATTCACGCGTCGCAGTTTGAGGACGGGGAAATGGCCAGAATTAGTAAGCGCTTAAGAGCGAGGCAGCAAGACAACCTTGATCGTTGGTTAGTCTCGTATGCAGATTACATGACACTAATGTTTGCATTATTTGTTGTGCTTTATGCTTTATCTATCGTCAAAGAAAAGTCTTTCGATACACTCTCCCAATCTTTAGGACAAATATTTCACATAACAGGCGACAAGGGAAAAGGCACAGCTGGTGACGGCATTTTGACAAATCAAATAGCCCAGCAAGACGTCTTTGATGGTAATTCTTTAAACCCTGAAAAAGGCCCTGAACTTGTTGACCAAGACTTGTTGATAAATGAGTCCGAGAATAAAAAGCTAGGCAACCCACTTCAAGCGTTAAAACAAGATTTACAAACGGCATTAATTGACGTTGCCGATACGGGTGACGCAAAGCTTAAAGTTAATGATGATTGGTTAACAATTGAATTATCAAGTGGTGTTTTATTCGCATCGGGTAGCGCTTCTGCGAACCCACAAGCACTCCCTATAATTCAAGAAGTGGCTAATTCGCTAGCTCAAGTTAACAACTATGTTGAGGTTAGAGGCTTTACTGACGATCTGCCCATTAACAATGAGATATTTTCTTCAAATTGGGAGCTATCTGCAGCTCGAGCCGCAGTAATAACAAATCTTTTAGAGCAATTTGGCATAGTGAAAGACAGATTAAGTATTAAGGCTAACGGGCCAAATGACCCTATTGCAAGTAATGAAACTGCAGAAGGGCGTGCTAGAAACAGAAGAGTTGTAATTGCGCTTTCTAAATATTCCTATTTACAACCGCGGCCTGAAGAACCAAACAAAGAACAGCTGCAGCAAAATATCGCAGATAAGTTTCCAAATGAGACCGCAGACGGTAATGAATTGCGTGTAATTCAGCTTCCTGGGGGTGGAATCAGAATCACCACTCGACAAGAGGCGGAGAATGAGCAAAAATCAGATAACGATGGAAATGAATAGGTTGTAGGATGAAAGTTTGGACGGTTGCCAACCAAAAGGGCGGAGTGGGTAAAACAACAACAGTAATTACCTTAGGAGCTATTTTGGCTCAACAAGGCAAAAAAGTGTTGATGATTGATACCGATCCACATGCGTCATTGACCTACTATTTTGGTCTTGATTCAGAGCAGCTAGAGTTCGGTGTCTACGACGTTTTTACTCGTTCAGAGAGTATGGACCAATCTTATTGGGATAAGTGTACTTGGCAATCCCCCGTTGAAAATTTAGATATCTTACCTGCCACGATGGCCATGGCGACTTTGGATGGCGTTTTAAGTAAAAAGTCGGGCATGGGATTAATTATCAAAAAGGCTTTAGATAAGTTTGCATCGCATTACGATCATATTTTAATTGATTGCCCACCTATTTTAGGTGTGTTGATGGTAAACGCCCTTGCGGCTTGTAATAAGGTACTAATTCCGGTACAAACAGAGTGTATGGCCTTAAAAGGCTTAGAACGGATGTATCGAACAATGGAGTTGATACAAGCTTCGCAGTCAAAAGAGTACGATGTGTGTATTATTCCAACTATGTATGACAAAAGAACGAAAGCATCTAAAGTTGCATACAAAGAACTTAATCATATGTATGCTAATAAAGTTTGGCAGGGAGTTATCCCTATTGATACTAATTTTAGGACTGCAAGTATGGAACGGACACCATTACCTATCTACAACAAAAATTCTCGCGGCGTTTTCGCCTATCAAGAACTATTAAAACAATTAGAGAATAGCTGAGTATATGTTTGCCAGTGAAAATGTGATGAAGGATTACCTAGATCAGTTGCTAACTGATGAAAGTGATAATCTGGAGCATAATAATAATAAAGAATCGTCAGAAACGATCGAACAATCAAAAAATGTTCAAAACTCCTCTGCAGATAGCCTCGCAGAATCTAAATACAGTGCTAAAATTAAACAAGATTTTAGTAGTGTTGAAGATTTGCCTGAGAAAAATAAACTAAAACTAAAACCTATTGAACGCGCAATTGTTGCCGATAAGACTTTACCAGTAAAAGAACCTGAGCCAGAAGTTAATTCTTTAGAGCAACTTTTACTAGCTGTAAGTATGCAGCAGCAAGAAGCAGCAGAAGCATTGGCGTTAAAAGAAGAACAAGAAGTTTCAGTAGAGCCAATAGTTGAAGAAAAGGTTTCCGCAGTTACTGAAACTTTAACTAAAACTTTAACTGAAACCTCAACTGAAACAAAAATGGTTTCTGAAACAGTTACAGACTTAAAGACTCATACCGAGGCTGAAGTTGGAACTAACGTTCAGGTTGAAGCTGAAGAAAAACTAGAAACTACTGTTGCTACAAAATCGATAGATAAAATTGAAGAGCCATTTCAAGCACTATTTTTTGAAGTGGCAGGTCTATCATTAGCGGTGCCGTTGCACGAGTTAGGTGGTATTCACAACTTAGAAGATGTGACCAGCTTGTTTGGAAAGCCGGATTGGTTTTTAGGTGTAATGGTCAATCGCGAGAAAAAAATTAATGTAGTTGAGTCGGCCAAATGGGTAATGCCAGAAAAATACGACTCACTTCAAACCAAACCTGATTATAAATATTTAATCATGTTGGGCGAAAGTAACTGGGGTTTAGCCGCGGAAAAATTGGTTACAACAGAGTATATAAAGCCAGATGATGTTAAATGGCGCTCTCAACCAGGAAAAAGACCTTGGTTACTAGGAACGATAAAAGAAAAAATGTGTGCTTTATTGCATGTCGATGATTTAGTTGCCATGCTTAATAAAGGCATTAATGCACGTCAAGAATAAAGTTATTCAATTTAGGAGTTGCTCACATGAGTGAAGAAAGAGCCCCAGTTAGTAAACTAACAGATGGCAACGACGAAGTGTTGCAGTGGGTTACATTTCGTTTAGAAGACGAAACTTATGGTATTAACGTAATGCAAGTTCAAGAAGTATTGCGCTATACAGAAATAGCTCCTGTACCAGGTGCCCCAGAATACGTTTTAGGCATCATAAATCTTCGTGGTAACGTTGTAACGGTAATTGATACCCGAGCTAGGTTTGGTTTGTCTAATGGCGAAGTAAGTGATAATTCAAGAATTGTTATTATTGAGTCAGACAAACAAGTAATCGGTATTCTAGTTGATAGCGTTGCAGAAGTTGTTTACCTAAAAACATCAGAAATTGATAGCGCACCAAATGTAGGTACAGATGAAAGTGCTAAGTTTATCCAAGGTGTAAGTAATCGCAGTGGCGAACTTCTTATCTTGGTAGACTTGAATAAGTTAATGACAGATGAAGAGTGGGATGAAATCTCAGACATCTAGCAGTTTTAGTAGAGAGTAGTAATGATGGTGTGGATAGGAGTATTATCTGGGGTACTAGTATGTTGTGTAATTGCAATACTGGTTCTTTTTTCACGCCATCGTCAACAATCCGCAAGTCATACAAAGAATTTCAACAATTAAACAGTTTTTAGCTTGCAAGGCGAGTCTCTTAAGCAAATCAAACAAAAGCTCGATAGCACGCAGCTACTGCATTCAAAGTCCGAACAACACAAAGAATACCTACAACAACTTATTTCTCAGTTACAAACAAATCAACAGCAACAATTAGATGTGATTACAGAGCTGAGCAACAAAATATTGATGTTGGAGCAAAATCACGAACCTAACCCACTCTATACTCGCGCTAAAAAGATGATTGAGTTAGGTGCGGAATTAGAAGAAGTCATTCAAGAGTGTGAAATATCACGCGCTGAAGCTGAATTACTGATAGCGATGCAGAAACAAACAAAAACTGCTTAACGATTCGTTTTAGTAAAGTAGTACCTTTTACCCAACCTACAAATCTCTAAATCCCCAAACGTTCGAAGCTCCAAATATCAAGATCCCTCAATATCTAAATCTCCATTTAGTTACTGTTATAAAAGAACTTTTTATCAGTGGCACGATTAATGCTTTTATTGGTTAAGTAATTTTAATCGTCGAGCAATTGACGGAGGCAAAAATGGATAAGCTCCTATATGTATCCATGTCGGGTGCAAAGCAAAACCTGATTGGTGTTTCTATGAACGCCAACAATTTAGCCAATGCTAAAACGGCAGGCTTTCGTGCTGACTTTGAGCAACAGCGTTCAATGCAAGCCTTTGGAGACGGCCTTCCTACTCGAGTTTTTGCTATGGAAGAAAGACCGGGTTCAAAGATGCATCATGGTCCCATTGCAACTACGGGTAGAGACTTAGATATTGCAATATCGGGTCGAGGTTGGCTAGCCGTTCAAGATCAGAACGGAGAAGAAGCTTACACCCGTGAGGGTAATTTACAAATCACCCGTGACGGTTTATTGACGACCGCTAAAGGTACACCGATCTTAGGTGAAGGCGGACCCATAGTTTTGCCTGTGCCTGTCGAAAAAGTAGAGATAGGACCCGATGGCAGCGTTACTGTACGCCCTCAAGGAGCTCCGGCAAACTTCTTAGAAGTTGTTGACCGATTAAAAGTAATAGAACCACCAAATGACAATGATTTAACGAAAGGTTTAGATGGTTTATTTCGTTCAAAAGACGCCGTTCTGTCAAATGAGCTCTGCGGTTTTTGCGAAGCCTCTCCAAATATCAGGATTGTTAGTGGTGCCTTAGAAATGAGTAATGTTAACCCTGTAGAAGAAATGGTGTCGATGATTTCACATCAACGTCAATATGAAATGCAGGTGAAAATGATGAAGACGGCAGAAGATATAGATAGAACTGAAGATTCATTATTACGAGTTGTTTAATTAGAATTAATTGAGGAGGCGGCTATGCATCCCGCACTTTGGATAAGTAAAACCGGCTTAGATGCCCAACAAACAGATATCGCAGTTATCTCGAATAACCTAGCGAATGCCAGTACCGTTGGCTTCAAAAAAAGCAGAGCGGTATTTGAAGATTTGTTATACCAAAACATTAATCAACCAGGTGGTCGTTCATCTCAGGATACCGAATTACCGAATGGTTTAATGTTAGGCGCAGGTACTAAAGTTGTAGCAACGCAAAAGAACTTCTCTCAAGGCAACATGTCGACAACAGACAATAGCCTAGATTTTATGATTCAAGGCGATGGCTTTTTTGAAATTCAACGTCCAGATGGAACATTGGCCTATACACGTAATGGTCAATTTTCGTTAGACGAAAATGGTCGAATTGTTACTTCAGGTGCTGGTTTTGCGCTGCAACCTGAAATGAACGTTCCTGCAGAGGCGAAGTCCATAACCATTTCACAGCAAGGTGAAGTAACGGTTCAAATTCCAGGGCAGGGAGCCGGCGTTGCAATCGGGCAGCTCACAATCAGTGACTTCATTAATCCGGCTGGTTTAGAGCCAATTGGTCAAAACCTATTTACAGAGACGGGTGTAAGCGGAGCTCCTGTTCAGGGTAATCCAGGAATCAATGGTCTAGGAATTGTTGTTCAGGGCGCTCTTGAAACGTCTAACGTTAATGTAACTGAAGAACTTGTAAACATGATTGAAAGTCAGCGTGTTTATGAAATGAACTCAAAAGTAATTTCGTCTGTTGATCAGATGCTTAGCTTTATTACGCAGCAATTATAACTGGTAGATGTTTGGAGTCAGATTATGAACATATCGAATTCGCTAAATCAAATGAATCAATCTACAAAGGATGTTTTAAGAGTTTTGTCTCTTGTTGGTGGTATTGGCTTGTTAAGTGGTTGTGCAGTGAATCACGATGTGGTGGAGGAAGATCCATTTTTTGCTCCCATCATGCCAGAAATACCTTCTGAAGAAGTAGTTGCGACAGGAAGCCTATATCATAGTGGTTGGTCAAATGGGCTTTATTCAGACACTAAAGCTAGACGAGTTGGTGACATTATCACCGTCATGTTGATGGAAAATACGCAAGCTTCAAAGACGGCAAAAACAGAAACTAAAAAAGAGACCGATGCTAGTTTGTCGCCACTTGTAGGCCTCAACGGATTAGCGCCGACTATTGGTGGTAATACCTTAGAAATGGGCATTGAGTCAGATAGTACGTTTAAAGGTGATGCAAAGTCGGACCAAAGCAACAGCTTGAATGGTCAAATTACGGTTCATGTTTTGAGAGTCTTACCAAACGGTAATCTAATAATTAGAGGTGAAAAGTGGTTAACGCTAAACACTGGGCAAGAGTTTATTAGGCTAACCGGTATTGTTAGATCAGAAGATGTTTCATCAGATAACACAGTTGAATCTACTCGCGTAGCGAATGCTCGCATATCTTATAGCGGCAAAGGCTCTTTGGCAGAAGCTCAAGAAACGGGTTGGTTATCTCAGTTTTTCATGAGTTCGATGTGGCCATTTTAGGAGTTACATATGAAAATTTTATTAGCAGTTTTAATCTGCACTAGCCTCATTTTTAGTTCAAGCGTTAATGCTGTTCGTATTAAAGATGTGTCTACTGTACAAGGCATTCGCTCAAACCAATTGGTTGGTTATGGCTTAGTAGTTGGTTTGCCGGGTACCGGTGAGCAAACAACATTTACCGAGCAAAGTTTTAAAGCAATGCTTGGCAACTTTGGCATTCAACTTCCAGCGAGTTTAAAGCCAAAAATTAAAAACGTAGCGGCCGTTGCAGTCCATGCTGAATTGCCTGCGTTTTCAAAGCCAGGTCAGAACATCGATATTACCGTTTCCTCAATAGGTAGTGCAGGCAGCCTTAGAGGTGGCACGCTTATTCAAACATTTTTGAAAGGTGCAGACGGTAACATTTATGCCGTAGCGCAAGGATCACTTGTAGTAGGTGGTTTAGGTGTTGAAGGTCTTGATGGTTCTCAAGTTGTTATCAATACACCAACAGTTGGGCGAATTCCTAATGGCGCTACAGTTGAACGTTCAGTACCAACGCCTTTTGGAAATGGAGACCATATTACCTTTAACTTAAATGAGCCCGATTTCACGTCGGCAAAACGTTTAGCAGATACGATCAACAACCTAGTAGGTCCAAACACGGCAAAACCAATGGATTCAGTATCAGTGCGTGTTATTGCGCCAAGAGATATTTCACAACGTGTTGCCTACTTATCAGCGATTGAAAACTTAGAATTTCAGCCAGCGAGTACAAGTGCCAAAATTATTGTCAACTCTAGAACTGGCACTATTGTCATAGGCAAAGATGTTCGTTTAAAACCTGCGGCAATTACGCACGGCAGCTTAACGGTAACCATCGCTGAGAATCAGCAAGTTGATCAACCTAATCCATTGGCCAATGGCCAAACCGTAGTAACAAATCAAACAATAATAGATGTCGCAAGAGATGATACTCGAGCGTTTGTTTTTGACCCTGGTGCGAATCTTGATGATTTAGTACGCGCCATAAACCAAGTGGGCGCAGCGCCTGGCGATTTAATGGCTATTCTAGAGGCATTAAAGCAAGCTGGAGCGATTGATGGTCAATTGGTTGTGATTTAACTTTTAATTAAATATATAGAAGGAATAACACGATGGCATTTTCACAAGTATTGCTAAGTGACGTAACTGCAAATAAAGAAACAAACCAGGCTATCCTGGAGATGTTAGATATTAACGAGGCGCATGACCTTCAATACCACGTGTATGAAGTTGCGTTTGGCGATAAGCAAATATTTTGTTGTTTATCAGGTGGAGTAATTGAAAACAATGAAATTCAATTTACGCCTGTTGGATTAGCAGCATTTGAAGCGTTAACGAATATCAAAGAAATGCCAGAAGCTGAGTATTTTGCTGACTTTATTAACACTGAAAAAAATATTGCTGAGCAAATTGAAACCGTATTTGCACGTGTTCCAAATGGTGCAAAAGTATGTTTTGTAGGTGATATAACTGGTGAGTTGAAAGAGGAATTATCTAAGTTCTTCACAATGATTCACTAGGAGTTCATATGCCAGTCGCCCAATGATGAGTCGAATCAGTACATCGGCTCATCGGGCAATTGCTCACTCAAGTAAAAGCCAATCTAGTAAAAGCCAGCCTAGAAAAAGTCAGTCAAGTAAAAGCCAATTTAGTCCAAATCAAACCTCCCAACAATCAGTAACATCACATCTAAAACTCAATAACTCTTTTATTCATGTATTAAAGCTCTTGGCACAAGACTTGAAATACACTCAATATTATTAATTTAATAGCTGAGTTGACGCATAAAAGTGTCAAAAAAACGACGATGAATAATATTGGAAACTCGAGTAATGCGCTTGATCTGATTGGTCTTCAAGAGTTGAAGTCCAAATCTAAAATGGATCCTGGCAACAAAGAAGCGCTTCATAAAGCTGCTCAACACTTTGAGTCCATTTTCATTGGTATGATGCTTAAATCAATGCGTCAAGCGAATGCAGTATTCGAAGAGGGCAACCCAATGCACTCTAACACTACTAAATTTTTTCGAGACATGTATGACTCTCAGTTAGCTAATGATATGTCAGAACAAGGCAGTGTTGGTTTAGCAGATATCATAGTTAACCAGCTTAGTGGCGAGAACGATAAATACGTTAATGCAGGTGTATTGCGAAATGATAATCGATTTGATGAACTCGTCGGAAATATATCTAAAAGCCCAACATCGCTAAACCAAGCCTCAACATTTAGTTTACCAGGTGATGATCAACAAATTAAAGATCGACTGTTTGCAGGTGCTGAAAAAGCTTATAACGCAATGTCCAATGAACAAAACAAACCACTCGAAGTGAACAAACAGCCTTCAATTAGCTTTAACTCACCAGAAGAGTTTGTTGACAGCATTTGGGATTATGCAAAACAAAATGCGTCAAAAATTGGTTTAAACCCAGCGGTCATGATTGCTCAGTCGGCACTGGAGACAGGTTGGGGGAAACACGTATTAAAAGACAAAGACGGTAACTCAAGTTTTAACCTATTTAACGTAAAAGCGCATAGAGATTGGGACGGAACAAAAACTGCACAATCGACATTAGAATTTGAAAACGGCATAGCGGTTAAAAAAGTTGAGCCATTTCGTGTCTACAACAATGTGAATGAATCATTTAATGACTTTGTTAGCTTCCTAAAAAGTAACGATAGATATGAGCCCGCATTAAAGCAAACAAGCAATCCGGAACAGTTTTTGCAAGGTCTACAAGACGCTGGTTATGCCACTGATCCAAATTACGCAAATAAAATATTGGGCATATTAAACAGCGATAACTTTCAAGAAATGATTGGCAAATTTTCTGAATTAAGCGATGGCGAATAGAGGAAATAAATAATGGCTGGCGGAATTTTAGGTACAGGTGTTTCTGGTTTATCAGCAGCTCAGCATGGGCTTGATACGACAGGTCACAATATTGCCAACGTCAACACTGAAGGCTTCAGTCGTCAAAGAGTTGAAACTCAATCTACGGTTGGCTTGGCTTTTAGAAGTACTTTTTTAGGCAACGGTACACAACTCGCAGGTATCACTCGTACGTTTAATGATTTTAATTATCAGGAAGTTATTTTTAACGCTAGCCAATACAATTCAAACAATACCAAATATGTTAATGCGTCACGTATGGACAACCTATTAGCGGATCCTGAGACTGGCATTACAACCTCATTCGAGGAAATGTTTGATGGCATCAATGGTGTAACAGAAGAGCCAACAATCATATCGGCCCGAAACGTAGTAATTGCAAGAGCAGAAACAGTAGCGCAACGTTTTAATACATTGTACGAAGAAATCTCAGGGCAGCACCTTGGTGCCGTAAACGAAGAAATAACAACAACAATAGAAGAGATAAACTCTATTGCTGCGGAAATTGCCAATCTTAATGGCAAAATTCAAGTAGAAAACGCGGTGAGTGGTAGTGGTTTTCCACCCAATGATTTACTAGATAAAAGAGACCTATTGCTTAAGAACTTAAGTGAAATGGTTCAAGTTGACACGATTAAACGTGACGACGGAACAATTAATGTCACTATAGGCAAAGGGATTACATTAGTCACAAACTCTTTTGCTTTGCCGTTATCGGTGGAGCGAAACGAATTTGATTCGAGCAAGCTTGAAATCGGTGTCGCTACTCGAGCCGATACAGTAAATAAAACTTATATTACGGACCAATTATCAGGTGGCTCCCTAACTGGGCTATTTGACGCTCGTGATAATTTAATTTTACCGACACTAAATGAGCTCGGTAAGTTAGCAATTGGACTTGCTGACAGTTTTAATCGCCAACAAACATTGGGTCGCGATTTAAACGGCGACCAAGGTCAATATTTATTTAGTGACATAAATGAGCCTCAAGAAGTATTAAGCCGAACGTTAAACTCTCAATACAATGTAGGCGAAACCAAATTTGAAACTTACATTCGTAATACTAACGAACTATCCGGCGAAGATTATCGATTAGATTATGACGGCACCAATATCGAAATGACTGATATGGATGGTAACGTCATAACTCAATTCACACCGGCTGATATTGCCACAATGGCAGGTGGCACCGCTATTGCTGTGGAAGGTACAGGTATTGCTTTAGCTATTGATACTAATAACTTAACAGCTGGCGACAGCTTTATGATCAGGCCAACACTTACTGGCTCTAGAGCAATAGAACGAGTTCTAGAAGACCCTGAAAAATTGGCCGCTGCCGATAATGCGTTAAACATTTCAGCCACGAACAACCCAAATAATATTGAACTTAATCTATATGAACTCACTGCCGCATCAGCGCCTGCAGCTCCATTGCCTGCGCCGTTACCTGACAACTCAATTTCCATCGAGATTGATGCTGGTGCAGCGAACTATGTGGTTCGTGACTCGGGCGGTACCGTCATCAGTGGACCGAATGCAATCCCTGCCGATCAAATCATAGACGATCCAGTTGCTGGATTCCGTTTTGAATTAAAAGGGGTTTTAGCGGGTAGTGAAGTATTTGATATCGTTCACGCTGATAATCCAGGCTTTGATGAAACCAAAAAGTTTGGTCCTGGCGATAACACCAATATGTTAGAAATGTTGAACTTTCAATCTCAGCGTACCCTAGATAACGGCACCAATAGCTTGTCTGAAAGTTATGCAGATCTTGTAACCACTATTGGTGTTGAAACAAAGAGTAGAGAAATATCTACAGCTTCATTTGAAACATTGTTGGCAGGCTCCGAGCAGCGTTTAGCTGGCATTCAAGGAGTAAACCTAGATGAAGAAGCTGCAAATCTAATTCAATACCAACAAGCATACTCAGCTGCAGCAAGAATTATTACTGTTGCTCGAGATACTTTTGATACCTTATTACAGGCGGCAAGGTAGGTCATTATGAGAATCGCAACTAGTAACTATTTTGAAAGAAGCCTTACCAACATGCAGACTAGACAGTCAGCGTTAGACCGATCACAAATGGAGCTCTCCACGGGTAAAAAGATCATTACCCCTTCAGACGATCCGACGGGAGCAAATACGGCAATTCGTTTGAGAAAAGAATTAGACGTGTCAGATCGATATTTAACGGCTCAGAACTCAGCTGAACGATTTAACTTGTTAAGTGAAAACTCCGTCGCAAGTATGACGGATATAATTTTCCGTGCAGAAGAGCTGTTGCTTACATCGGTTAACGGTACGATGGATCAAAACAGTTTAAATGCCATTGCCGAAGAACTGCAGCAACGATTAGATCAGTTTGAAGGTTTAGCGAATACCACAAATGCTAATGGTGACTTTATATTCTCAGGTTTTCAGACGTCTACTCAGCCTTATCAAAAAGATGACTTTGGTTACAATATTTACAAAGGCGATGATGGGCAAAGAGATGTGTTGATCGCAGCTGGCTTTAAAGTTGAAGTTAATGATCCAGGCAGTAAGTTTATTGACAACGTGCCTTCGTCGACGTCTAGCTTTGTGCCAACGGCAAATCCGGCAAACCCATCAAATAGTGAAATATCATTGGGGTTTGTAACTAAAAAAGCGGAATTTGAAAGCACATTGGCACCCGTTTACCCAGCGCCATATACCGTTAATTTTGTTGCGGGGGCGGCGGCCGGAAATATTCGAGTTGAAGTTCGAGACAGTGGCGGTGTTGCCGTCCCTATAGAGCCAAATAAATCAGCATTCCTAGATATAGCGCCTGGTGACAGTGTTGAATTTAATGGTATTGAGTTTAAGACTCAAACTAATCCAGCTCCTGCTGTAGGTGATTCGTTTCAATTTGATAGTTCACCAGATACGAGTATTCTTTGGACACTGCAACAAGCGATTGATGCAATGTCGATGGTGAGCACAAGTTACAATGCTTCACGAGATGCAGCAAATGGCTCGGCAGCTGAACTTACTATAGGTAATATTGTTGATCCATCATCAGGTCATGTTTTTGATGATTATACCGTCAATATATTAGCGGGTGGCACTTTTGAAGTATTTGACAGTAAAGGGACGTTAGTTGCTGGTCCAGAAGATTATTTAACAAATAATAAGGTATCCTTTTTAGGAATTGAGTTTGATATATCAGGCACACCAGCTGCTGGTGATGTATTTCATGTAGATAGACCAGAAAGCCAAGCAAGGGTTGATCTTGTGGGTGGTTTACTAACCGAGTTAAAAGGTGGTTTAACAACAATCGATAATACTCGTTCTGAAATGGGTGCACGGTTAAACGCAATAGAAGTAGAAATCACTGCCCAGTATCGATACCAAGAAGTAACAAAAAGTACATTGGCATCAGTAGAAGAAATAGACATTTATGAAGCCATTAATAACTTGGAAAGTGACAAAGTTGGTTTGCAAGCTTCGCAGCAGGCCTTTGCTAAAATTCAAAATTTATCCTTGTTTAATTACTTATAGGTATTAGTTGGATCTCAAATTATTCGCCTAGGCGGATCTAATCAGTCAAAAAAGCGGCAATTATGATCATTTATTATAATTGCCGCTTTTTTTTATCAAAAATTTGTCACCTTTAAATTTCATTATAAGGGCGAAAATGTCTGTGAAAATAGCCTGATACGTTTTCCAATGTGTTTGCAGTAAGTTTCTAAGTTGTTGTATTTAATTTGGATTTTTTGTTTTTTGTTTGGTATTTTATAGGTGTTGAAAAAATGGCATATAGAATGCATTAGTCATTGTGAGAAAAGAACAGCAGGACAATGTCCTAGTTAAGTTCACAGGAGAAAACAATGGCTTTATTCGTAAATACTAACGTTGCTTCCATTAATGGACAACGTAACCTAATGGGTTCGACCAACAGCTTAGAAACATCTATGAATCGTTTGGCGTCGGGCTTAAGAATTAACAGTGCTCGCGACGATGCCGCGGGTTTACAAATTTCAAACCGATTAACATCGCAAATTAACGGCCTTAATGTAGCTATGCGAAATGCCAATGACGGTATTTCAATGGCGCAAACAGCTGAAGGTGCGATGCAAGAATCCACAAACATATTGCAGCGTATGCGAGATCTGTCAATTCAGTCAGCAAACGCAACAAACTCCACGGTTGACCGCAAAGCATTGCAAGAAGAAGTTATTCAGCTTAAGTCTGAATTAGACCGAATTGCAAATACCACAACCTTTGGTGGTCAAAAACTAATTGATGGCTCATTTGGTGTTCAACAATTCCAGGTTGGCTCTCAGGCAAATGAAACTATTGCTATTTCAATTAACTCAGCTCAGGTTGATGACTTGGGTAGTGCTCGTTACAAGATGGGCGGGACAAACTTAGCAACTTCTCCAGCAACTAACGTTGGTACTGCAGTTACGGGTCTTGCACATCCTCTTGCTGATGCTAATGGTGAAACACTGACTATTGGTGGTATTAATTCGTCTCAGGTTTCAATTAACCAAAATGACTCAGCAGCTGACATGGCGGCAAAAATCAGTTCAGTATTTAATACGACTGGTGTTAAAGCAGACGCTAAAACAGTAGCTAGAATGGAAGGCTTTGCCAATATGGTTGCTGATGATGGTATCAGCTTTGTTTTGGCAAATGGTGATCCTACTGATCCAACAGTTGGTCAGTCTATTGTTTCGTTTACAGCAAGCGGTGTTTTAGAAGACGATTTACAGACACTAGTAAATAAAGTTAATGAAAACTCAGCAGTTTCTGGCATTGGTGCAAAATACGATGCGGCAACAACATCAATTGTATTAACGTCAGAAGATGGCAACAATATAGTAGTACAAGACTTTACGGATAGTGGCACAGGTAACGCAACCTTTAACATGCAAGGTCGTGATTATGGTGATGGAAGTGATGTAGGTGCTGTAGTAGCAGTGACCTCTGGCGCAGCAGACGATGTGACGGTAAAAGGTCAATTACAGCTTGATAGTACGGTATTATTTAGTGTTTCTTCAGACACTGCGGGTGGTGGTGCCTCTGACTTAACCGGCCTTGCTGACACTGTAACTGCACAAGCGAGTGAAGAAAATATTCAGTCTGTTGATATCACTACGTCAATTGGGGCGCAGAACGCGATTGCGATTATAGACGGCGCGTTAAGCAAAATTGATAGAAATAGAGCGACACTTGGTGCGGTTCAAAACCGACTGCAATCAACGATATCTAACTTAGCAAACATTGTAGAAAACTCATCAGGAGCTCGTGCTCGCATAAGAGATACAGACTTTGCAACTGAAACAGCTGAGTTGACACGTAACCAGATCCTTCAACAGGCTGGCACGTCAATATTGGCTCAGGCTAACCAGTTACCTCAAGCAGCGTTATCTCTTTTAGGGAATTAACCCGACAGGTAACACAAAAATTGTTTTCTCATTCTCTAATAGCCCCGAAAGGGGCTTTTTTTCGAGTTTTTTCGAGCTTATCTGGTTCTAACCAACTATTTTCAGGCGGAAATTCTTTGCCTTTCAAAATATTCCACATAATGGCATCAAATTGCCGCAAACAATTATTCGCTTAAAATAACTGAATTGCTGATTATCCAATCGTGGCTTTCGAACTGACTTAATTCCCCATAAAACTGCAGCTCCGAAGCAGTTTAACGAGGCGATTCAATAAAATACACAAAGTTGAAACGTAATAATATGGCTTTTAAATTTTTGGTATGGAAATTGAATGTTTGTTTAAACAAAAAGCAATATTGATATTAAACAGTCTGAAAGGAGATTGTGATGGCATTAACAGTAAATACAAATGTGGCATCGCTTAATGGCCAGCGTAACCTTATGGGATCCTCCAAGGGTTTAGAAACTTCGATGCAGCGACTTGCTTCTGGTTTGCGAATTAACAGTGCTCGAGATGACGCCGCTGGTTTACAAATTTCAAACCGTTTGACGTCTCAAATTAATGGTTTAAATGTCGCTGTCCGAAATGCCAATGACGGTATTTCAATGGCCCAAACGGCGGAAGGCGCGCTGCAGGAAAGTACTAACATCCTGCAAAGAATGCGAGATCTTTCGATTCAAGCGGCCAATGCAACGAATACAACGGTTGATCGTAAAGCACTGCAAGAAGAAGTGGTTCAGCTAAAATCTGAGCTTAACCGAATTGCAGATACGACAACGTTTGGTGGTCAAAGCTTATTGGATGGTTCATTTGGCAACCAACAATTTCAAGTTGGTGCGAACGCTAATGAAACTATTGGATTGGCAGTTAATTCAGCACAAACTGATGATCTTGGCAGTGCAAGAAGTTACTTAAACGGTGGCACAATGGCAGTAGCTGAAGCTGGGGCAACGCTTGCAGCTGTTCAAGCTGATGCAGACTTCTTGTTGCCGACACAAACGCTAACGATTGACGGTGTTAATCCAGCAAACGTAGCGTTGAGTCAAAATGATTCTGCAGCAGAAGTAGCTTCAAAGATATCAGCTGAATTTAACACAACAGGTGTTAAAGCAGATGCTCGTACGTTAGCTCGCTTGGAAGAAGCTGGCGATACTAACTTTGATGCAGGCGAAACGATTACCTTTGAATTAAGTAATGGTACTGGTTCAAAAGCTGAGATCATCAGCTTTACTGCAACAGGTTCACTAGCTGACGATTTGCAGACGTTGACCAACAAAATTAACGAAAAAGCATCGGTGACAGGTATAGGCGCTAAGTTTAACGCAGCGGAAACTGCCATCGACTTAACCTCTGAAGCTGGTGATGACATTGAAATTGCAGCGTTTGGAGAGGCTGGTACTACTGCAAATGACCTAACGTTATCTGCAATTACTGAAACGGGCGCAGTTGTTGCTCCATCAGGACCAATAGCAGCGGCTACCCCAGCTGCAGTTGTGCGTGGTTTTGTGCAACTAGATAGTACGCTACTGTTTAATGTGACATCGACAGAAGCATTGGCTGCTGACAGTGTTGTTAACGCGGCAACAGGTACTACCGTGCAAGCAACGGAAATATCTGTTGACTCTGTTGACCTAACAACGGCCGATAGTGCACAAAATGCAATTGCTGTAATTGATGGTGCGTTAGCGAAAATTGACCGTAACCGTTCAACATTAGGTGCCGTTCAGAACCGTTTGCAATCGACAATAAATAACTTGTCGTCAATTTCTGAGAATTCTTCAGCGGCTCGCTCTCGAATTCGAGATACAGACTTTGCAACGGAAACAGCGCAACTAACTAAAAACCAAATACTGCAACAAGCAGGTACTACGATTTTAGCGCAGGCGAATCAGGTTCCGCAGGCAGCTTTGAGTCTTTTAGGCGGTTAATTCGCTCAAATATAAAAAGTAATCAAAAAAATAAAGGACAGCCAAAGTGCTGTCCTTTCTACGTTTTATCCATTTTAGCTCTGTTATTTTCAAAAAAGTTAAAAAAAATATTAAAGGCGTTCATAAAAGCGCCGATAACATTTTTGAACGAAATATTAACTTTCACCCGCTTAGGGGTAGGAGAATCAACATGGCATTAACAGTAAACTCAAATCCAGCCTCAATAAACGCTCAAAATAAACTGGGCATGGCGTCTGGTGGTCTTAAGACTTCAATGGAGCGTTTAGCATCTGGTCTACGTATCAATAGTGCGAAAGACGATGCAGCGGGTCTACAAATTTCTAACCGTCTAACGTCTCAAATCAATGGCCTTAACGTTGCTGTACGTAACGCTAACGACGGTATTTCAATGGCTCAAACGGCTGAAGGTGCACTTCAAGAAAGCACGAACATACTTCAACGTATGCGTGACCTTTCTGTACAGTCTGCTAACGCAACAAACACAACAGTTGACCGTAAAGCGCTTCAAGAAGAAGTAACTCAATTACAATCAGAGTTAGACAGAATCGCAGATACAACTACGTTTGGTGGTCAAAACCTACTAGACGGCTCATTTGGTAATCAACAATTCCAAGTTGGTGCTGATGCAAACCAAACAATTGGTTTAGCAATTAACTCTTCACAAACAGATGACCTTGGTAGTGCTCGTGCAATATTAGACGGTACTGGTCTTGGTGAAGGTACAGCATCAAATGCGACATTAGCTGGTGCTCGTACAGCTAACGCATTAACTGCACAAACACTAACAGTTAATGGTGTTAACCCAGCTGCGGTTTCGGTTGCTGCCGATGACTCTGCTGCAGATATCGCTAGCAAAATTAACGCTGAGTTTAATACAACGGGTGTTAAAGCCGACGCTATTACTGAAGTTCGTTTAACTTCTGGTGCAGTTTTTGATGCAGATGAAACAGTTAGTTTTGACTTAGGTAACGGTGAAGCGGTTGAGACAATCTCATTCACTGCAACAGGTGTTGCTGCGGATGATTTACAAACGCTAACGAACAAAATTAACGAAAAGGCTTCTGTAACTGGGATTGGTGCAAAATTTGATGCTCAAAACACAGCAATTAGCTTAACGTCTGAAGCTGGTGATAACATCGAAGTGAATAACTTTGCTGAAGGTGATACTACAACGGCCAATGACCTTGTTCTTCAAGCGTTAGATTCAGCTGGTGCACTAACAGGTGCGGCTTCTACTGTAACTACGACGAACATCGCAGCATCAGTTTCGTGGTCGTTTACAAGCTGATAGTACTTTGTTGTTTAACATCGCTTCAACAACAGCAGCTGAAATTACAGCTGGTACGGCTCAGATTGCAACAGAGAAAACAATTAAGGACGATATTGACCTGACTACAGCTCGTGGCGCTCAAGATGCTATCTCTGTAATTGATGGTGCATTAGCGAAAATTGACCGTAACCGTTCAACACTAGGTGCTGTTCAAAACCGTCTAAGCTCTACAGTGAATAACTTAAGCTCTATCTCTGAGAACTCAACAGCTGCTCGTTCACGTATTCGTGATACAGACTTCACTGTTGAAACGGCTCAATTGACTAAGAACCAAATCCTACAGCAGGCTGGTACTTCAATCTTAGCTCAGGCGAACCAGTTACCTCAGGCGGCGCTAAGTCTTCTAGGCTAATAAAGACTAGCCAATGGCCACAACGACGGCTAATATTTAATTGGTCGTCTATACTAAAACCAATGGCAATCTACTGACCATTGGTTTTGTGGTTTAAGCAGTATATAAAATGGTGATGACAATGAATACTATCAACGCTGCCTCGGCAGCCGCAATTCAAAATCAAGACAGGGCTGGCGCAAGCCAGGTAACTGACATAAATAAAAAAGCAGAAGCACAGGCGTTAACGAACAGCGCAGTCGCCGATGTTAATGGTGTTGAGTCAGTTAAAGCAGTCGCAGAAAAAGAGAGTGTCGCAAAGGTTGCAGAAGAGTCGCAGGTTGATGATCAACAACAGGTTTTAGAGGATGTGGCATCTAACTTGCAGGAATTTGTCAATTTAATTGATAAAGAATTAAAGTTTACGGTCGATACAGATACTGGTAGGCAAGTTGTAACAGTGAAAGATGGAACCAATGGTGAAATTATCCGCCAAATTCCTTCTGAAGAAGTTTTGAAGCTTGCACAAAATCTTGCAAAAATAACCGATGTTTTCCATGTTTCAGGAAACTTACTTGAAACAAAAGTATAGGTGAACATCAGAAGTGATTTAATTTAAGGGGAGCTTTTATGGCTGGTTTATCTTCACCTGGTATAGGTTCAGGCCTTGATGTTACTGGTATTGTTACCGGACTTGTACAATCAGAGCAGGCACCTTTTGAATCGCGTATAGCTTCTCAAGAACAAACGGCAACGTCTAAAATAACAGCATTTGGTAGTTTGGTTAGCGCCGTTTCGGCATTTGAAGATGCTGCCAAAAAACTGAATGACGCGACAAACTTTGAATTAAACAAAATATCACCAACGTCAAATGAGTTCTTCAGCACTTCGGTCACATCAGAGGCGGCACCAAGTTCATTCAAAGTTGAAGTTGTCTCTATTGCTCAAGGGCAAAAAATTACATCTGGCGCTTATGCAGATGATGATACGGTCGGTTCTGGAACCATGAGTCTAACGGTTAATGGCTCTACGCTTGACTTAACGTTAGATGGCACAGAAACACTTCGAGATTTAAAAGATAAAATAAATGAAGCTGAAGGTAACCCAGGTATTACTGCTTCAATTGTTACTGACAATGATGGCCAACATTTAGTTTTCACAAGTGATGACATTGGTTTAGATAATGCAATTACTATCGCGGTCACAGATGACGACGGTAATGATGCAGATGCCTTAGGGTTATCTAAATTTGCTTTCTCTGGGACTGACACTGCAGACATGTTGCAAACCCAAGAGCCTAAAGATGCTGAAATCTTAATAGACAACTTTTTGCGTGTTACTCAAAGCAGTAACCTTTTTACCGATGCAATTGAAGGCGTATCAATTAATGTTAAAAAGGCCAACGATGTTGGTGATAATAATGCAATTACAGTTTCACAAGATACGTCTGCCGTAGGCGAGGCCCTTGCTGAATTTGCGTCATCTTACAACACCTTTCTGGAAACCTCAGTTTCACTAGGTCGAGTAAACTCTGAGTCACAAATTGTAGGAAAACTTGTCGGTGAGTCTCTTTTACGTTCATTAACGTCGCAAGTAAAAAATATTCTAAGTGGCTCTGAGAGCAACGGTGGTCTTAGTCTAGCTGCATTAGGTATAACAACAACACGCGAGGGGTTGTTAGATGTTGATGAAACAGTCCTTAAGAGTGGCGTAGACAATAACTTTGAAGGCGTTAAAAACTTATTTGTTGGTGACGACAGCATCATGGGTAAGCTAACTGAAACGCTAGAAGGTTATACTGGCGGTGACGGGCTTATTCAAGTCAAAATAAACAGCTATAAGACCACGTTAGATCGACTCGATGAAGAACGCGCTAACTTTGCAGAAAAAATGACAGCATTAGAAAATAGATTATTTAGTCAGTTTAATGCCATGGATTTACTTGTCGGTCAGCTGAACTCAACGGGTAGCTACTTGACGGCCCAGCTAGATAGTCTGCCAGGCGTGGTTAAACAAAACTAATGGCTACCTTTTTAGCCACTATCAAGTCTGATTTTGATACAGCATTGAAGTCAAAAGACGTGGAACAGCTTGAATCAGTTTTAAACCGTTTTGATGAGTCTTGTAAAACGGAAATTGAAAGTGAAGCAGATATTCTAAAAAAAGAAGTACTTATTAAACAATGTATTACTTTGCACAAGCAGATAGAAGCAGATTTGTTGAAAGCTCGACATGAGATTAGAGAACAAATTCATAGCGCCAAGACGAATGGCAAAAAAATTAATAAATATCTTAATGTTTAATAGATATTGAAGAGTATAAAAGAGAGTAAGTATGCGCAGAGCAATTAAAATGTACAACCACATGAATGCTCAGACACAATTGACTGATGCATCTCCACATAAAGTTATCCAATTATTGATGGCTGGAGCAATTGACAGATTAATAAAAGTATCCGCAATGATGGAAAATGGCAGCGGCAATTATCACGATACGTTAGCCAATGCGATTGACATTATTCTGGCATTAAACAGTGCATTAGATATGGAAAAAGGTGGCGAGATATCTGAGAACTTAAACGCCCTTTATGATTATATGCAGTTGCAACTTGTACAGGCCAATATTGAGAAAGATCATAAAAAAGTAGATGAAGTTGTTGAGTTAATTAAGACCATAAAAGATGGTTGGGATCAAATATCTGATCAGGTTTAAAACTTATATAACTGGCACGAAAATTCCATAAAGTAATCCAATCGGGTTACTTTTTTTTTGGAATTTTGTAATGCAAATAATGACCAATGCGACAGCAATTAAACTAGGTAATGAGATATCTTCAAACTCATTGTCCCTGTCTGACAGAATGAGCACTCTTAGCAGTGGTCAGCGAATTCAGTCAGCGTCAGACGACAGTGCTAATTTACAAATTTCCAATCGTTTAAATAAAATGGGACTGGGCTACCAAGTTGCAATTAGAAACGCCAATGACGGCATCTCAATTATGCAAACAGCCGAAGGTGGCATGCAAGAAAGCACTAACATCTTGCACAGGATGAGAGACCTTTCCATACAAGCGGCAAACGCAACCAATCAGAGTAGTGACCTCCAAGCCTTAAATGACGAGTTTTCCCAGTTAACACAAGAGTTAAATCGTATAGCCGAACAAACAACGTTTGGCGGTCAAAATATACTGAATGGTTCGTTTGGTGTGCAAGCATTTCAAGTTGGTGCAGATGCCAACGAAATTATCAGTGGATCTTTAACTTCGGTATTTGCTAAAGATTTACAGCGTTTTAACTACCAACCTAATGGACAAGGTATTGGCGGTATTTATTCAGGAAATAGCTTATCTGCAGCGCATTCAAATATGTCCCTTACTGGTTTTGGCAACGGTGCTCCGGGTGCGAGCTCAGAAACGCTAACGATTAATGGGCTAAAAACCGACTCAGTCCAATTAAGCTCTGCAGATTCCGCAAAAGAGATGTCTCGAAAAATAAATTTAGCGTTTAACGATACGGGTGTAAAAAGTAGCGCTAAAAATGAAGTCAGCCTTCATGTACACAACGGGTTAAGCTCAAATAGAACGGCATTCGATGCGGGAGAAACGGTAACGTTAAAAGTGGGGAGTGGGCAAGATGTTGCCGATATATCATTTACCGCGACTGGCGAGTATCAGAAAGACTTATCAACACTTATGAATAAGTTTAATGAACAAGCTGCTGTTACTGGTATTGGTGCTTCGCTAAATAGTGCGGATGGATCCTTGTTATTAACAAGTGCAAATGGCGAAAACATTTCTATTTCTGAATACCAAGAAACGTCAGAATCGAGCAACAATGTTATTGAGCTAAGATCTCTAGATAAGGATAATAACTACGTAAGTAGTACTGCAATTAATAATGATGGTAGTAGCGCAATTGTAAGAGGCTATTTATCATTTACGGCACCAACCGGAGAGTCTTTTTCAGTTTCTTCAAATATAGACTTTGGCATTTTACACAATGGTATTGGCGAAAGCGGTGACAATCAGTTTGCGACCACAGAAAGTATTGCAGACGTTAATATATTGACCCAGGCAAATGCTCAAACTGCAATTTCTGTTATAGATGCTAGCTTAGCAAAAATAGATCGTGCACGGGCTTCGGTAGGTGCATTGACAAACAGACTTACGTCAACCATCAATAACCTCGCTAATGTTCATGAGAATACCGAAAACTCACGTTCTCAGTTGGTTGATGCTGATTATTCAAAAGAAGCCGCAGAGTTAACAAGGCTGCAAGTGACACAACAAGCATCTACTGCAATATTAAGCCAAGCTAACTCAATGCCAGAACAAGCAATTTCACTGCTAGGTTAGCACTAAATAATAATCTCAATAATTTAGTAAAATAAATTAAAGTAT
Source organism: Psychrosphaera haliotis (assembly GCF_009728465.1). Taxonomy (GTDB): domain Bacteria; phylum Pseudomonadota; class Gammaproteobacteria; order Enterobacterales; family Alteromonadaceae; genus Psychrosphaera; species Psychrosphaera haliotis. The sequence continues at coordinate 381,645 of NZ_WOCD01000003.1, read as the reverse complement.
AAAAAACCACCGCCGATACATTATTGATAACTTTTATTCGGTGGTTTTGAATGCAAATCCAAACTAACACAAATGCGTTGCAAATAGCGTCCGTATTCCGCAGGAATACTGATGCTTTGACGAGCACGTATGAAAAGTTAGCTTCTGGATCTCGTGTAAATTCTTCAGGTGATGATGCAGCAGGTATGCAGATCTCTAACCGACTAAATGCCCAAATCAGAGGATATTCCGTTGCCATTCGCAACGCCAACGACGGCATTTCAATGTTGCAAACAGCAGAAGGTGCATTGCAAGAGTCCACTAATATCCTCCAACGTATTCGAGATATTGCCGTTCAATCCTCAAATGCTACCAACACTGTTGTTGATAGAAAGTCGCTCAACGAAGAAGTAGTAGCATTAAAACAAGAGCTTAATCGTATTAACGAAACCACTACCTTCGGCGGACAACGTTTATTTGAAGAGGCTCCGAACTCAAGGGTGCCAGGAGAATACGACGATCGTCTAGCCTACTTACAAACGTGGCTAGCTGAACCAGAAGCCAGAATTAGTGAGTATTTTGGTATTGATCCTAAAGCGTTACCAATGGCGGTCACTTTTACACCAGATATAGCAAGCGGAGCGTTAGCAACAGTTTCATCAGGTACATTTGATGCATTTGGACGCGCAACAGCCATGACTTTAGACATTTCTTTGGCTGATATAAGCTTCAACCCAAATAATGGTCCTAGCGGTAATGACGCCGGCGGTGGCGTTTATGCGGATAGAATTATAGCCCACGAAATGGTTCATGCAGTACAGTTTGCAAATTGGAACTTGGGCACGCCTGGTGCAGTCTCTACTTGGTTTGTCGAAGGTTCAGCAGAGTTAATACATGGTGCTGATGAAAGACTTGCCGCAGACGGTAAAGCCGCAGTAACAGGAGTCAACTTAGCTGGTGCTTGGGGCGGGTCTTCTGCGGAATATAGCGCAGGCTTTTTAGCGACACGTTATATGCATGAAGGTATCAAAGGCAATGGTGGCGAAGGCATTAAAGAAATAATGCAATATTTAGCTACTGGTAACGGTGGTAACCCAATGACATTGGACGAAGCTTTTGCTGAAGAGGGAACTTGGGCCAATGAAGCAGCCTTTATCGCTGATTTTGATGCAAATAAATCGACATTCTGGGACACAGATATAAATTTAGCTAATGATGATACGGGTGCAATTGGCGGCAAAGATGCTGACCAAGGCTCAGTACTTAATTCAGAAGATATTTTAGCAAATGCGATATCAAGTCGAGAGTATAGTAGTTTTATCGAAGATCTTGCAGAAACCAAACCTTCGTCCAGGCTCTGGCTCTACGGTATTTAAATTTCAAATTGGTGCCAATGCGAATGAAACGCTGGCAGTTAGAACAAATTCATTTAGTACCACATCACTAGGCATTAAAGATCTGGACGTTACGTCTTTTGCTAATTCTCAAAGAGCGATAACCGAAGTAGATAAAGCGTTAGCTTTAATTGACTTTGAGCGTTCAAGTTTTGGTGCCGCCATGAATCGAATGGAAAGCACGGTAAATAACCTTAACAACCAAAAAGAAAATTTGTCAGCGTCATTCTCAAGAATTAGAGACACTGATTACGCGCAGGCAACGGCCGATCTTTCAAGACTTCAGATTATTCAGCAGGCTTCAGCGTCGCTATTAACTCAAGCAAATCAGTCTGGAACATTAGCCCTAAGTCTATTGGGTTAATACGTCATATTTCATCTCTTGTTTAATTAAATACTCCTAACTATACTTTGGTTAATCCTCTTTAGTTGGAGCTCGTCATGAAAATCAATTCGAATTTTTCAAATATTGCTAATTCAAACTTAAACTCGGTAAAAGAACAGCAAGAAAAGTCGTTAGAGCGTTTAGCTACAGGACTTAAAATAAACTCAGCATCAGATGATGTAGCCGGTTTTCAGATTGCTCAGCGATTATTTTCTCAGGCATCGGGTTTACAGGTAGCCATACGTAATGCAAATGATGCCTATAGCTTTTCCTCGGTGGCGGAGACTGCATTAGACAGTGTCAATAGTGCGACACAGCGAGTAAATGAGTTATCTTTACAAGCGGCAAACGGCAGTCTTTCTGCCGCAGACAGAGAGGCAATTCAGTATGAAATTAGCCAAGTGCAGCAGCAAGTGTCTGATGTACAGCAAAACACTACTTTTGGCGGGCAAACTATTTTTTCTGCTTCACAAAACCGAAACTTCCAGGTTGGCGCGAATGCAGGAGAGCAGTTAGGCTTGAGTACTTCTGATTTGAGTAGCCAAATTGAACAACTAAACCAAATCGATGTCACTACGCAGGCTGGCGCGCAGTTAGCAATTACCTCTAGCCAGCAAGTGAGCGAGTCTATTACAGCTAGCCGCAGTCAAATAGGAGCGTTCCAAAACCGTTTGTCCTCAACAATAAGCAATTTGAGTAATGTTTATGAGCAAACTGAGTCTGCTCGAAGCAGAATTGAAGATGCTGACTTTGCACAGGAGTCTGCAAATCTAGTTCAACAAAATATACTTAATAATATTGGAACTGCTATAGCAGGACAGGCAAATGCAAACCAGAGTGTTGCTACGGCGCTTTTAGGTTAATGCAGCTAGAGTTAATACAACTATGCTTATTACAACAATGGTTATTACAATTAGGCTAATAGCAAGCTGTTAGCTATGTATTAGTTTCGTAATATGAATTCATTTATTATCTGAAAAGAAGATAAAGTTTTAAAAAATAATATAACTATCATGCGATTGGGAATGTAAATTGCTTTGTAGTCATTACGTGAGTCGTGATGAATTTTATTAAGTAATTAGATTCTGTAAATGGTAGATAAAAATGACAAAAATTGAGTGTTGGATAAACCCTTTTAACCCGTATTCTTTAATTGCTAAGAGCAATTTAGATAAAGCGTTAGCGCACTTAGAACTATCAACAATCGAAGTTGAGTGGAAATGGTTTACCGATCCAATCGAACAGTCTTTTAATTCTGAAGGTGACAGTACTTGGTCTATACAAAATTATTACGCTACATCATTTGACCAGTCAGATGTTTGGGTTAGCTTGTTATTTGAAGACTTTAATCGTCAACTGTTGGGAAGTGACTATTCCATTGATTTAGAAAAGATCGCGCTTCCGCATGCTCTTCAATACAGTCAGTATCTTAAATTGGCGGAGACTTTAGGCAAGGCAAGTGAATTTTTGGAATTCCTTATGCTCGAGTTTTGGCAAAAAAATAAAGAATTAACAGAATCCACCGTAAATGCGTTTTTCACTGAAGAGACCATTATTTCGGAGTCTGTACTGGAGCTCGTCAAAGATGACTTTCTTCTCACTGAGGAACTTGGCATTAGCGAAGCGCCGATGATTATTGTAAATGAAGAAATTGGACTTTGTGGAATACAGCCAATTGAACATTTAGTTGAGGTCATTTCTATGGCACAATCTGATCAATAGTTAATTTGATTAGGTAGCGTCCGTTTTGTTTTCGGATTTTGATTTAGAAGGCCGAGTAAAGGTCCCATTAGGGTATTACTTAGTTACTTTGTATTTAATGCGCGGCTATTTTATTTGGTTAATGTCGCTAACCCATCGTAAAGATCCATCCCTAATTCTTTCACTTATATACTCAGACAGTCGCACGTTTATTTCGGCATTATTTATTGGCGTGTCGGGTTTGTTGGTTTATGTTTTATTTTTGAGCAAAGCCCGCATATGGGACCGAGCCGAACGAATGTTGTGGAAAGCTAGTTTTTTGTTGCTGCTAACAGGCTTGCTAGCTGATTTAACTGTGCAAATTCATAGCCTTGTTGTTAATAAATTTGTAGTACATTGGTCAGCACCAGTAATTTTGCTAACCGGTATTTACTTAAGCTGGTACTGGGTTTCATCTAAGAAAATTAAGCGATTTTTTAATCATTGGCTGGCAAGTGAAACTGATGTGACTGGAAGTCAGAAAAAACAGAAGTAGAAGTCAAATTTTTGAATAAGCATCAAACGTTTTATTTATACCCTTTCCTCTAACAGTGATGATTGGATTTTTGCAAAACGTACAGATTGCTCATCGCTTAACGTGGATGCGTTTATTGTCGACTTACACTGCTCAACTAATGATTGAACTTCTTTTGATGTAAAATCTAAAAATTGGCTTTCAGCAACGGTTTGTAATAGGTTTAAAGCAATTGCAGGACTTTTTGGCATTATTCTGAACGCTGTTTTAAATGCGTTTAATGCTTCGTTTAGTTTCCCACGAGTGTAAAAAGAGACAGCATTGTTGTTTATTACTTTAGGTGAGTCTCTAACTTCTTTTCTGAGTTGCTTTTCGGCTGAAATATACAGAGAAAACAAATGGTTTGTGGACCGCTCCGCTTGTTTTGCTATTTCTTCAAACACATTTATTGAATCATTGTGAAAGCCTACTTCGTGTAACGCTTTTGCATAATCAAGAGCATCTTCTAAGTCTTCTACAATGTAGTCCTTTGATTTATCTGTTTTCAATTTTAACAAGTGTTTAGCTTTGTCAGATTCGTTTTTTAAATAATGGATCCGAGCAGTTGCCACATCAATTTGTTCATCCAGTGGCACTTTGGGAAATTTTCGTTTTAAATTATCCAAAATATGCTGGCTCTGTTGGGCTAAGCGTTGCATTTCTGTATCGTTAAACGTGGTTAAACCATAATCAATATTTGCACGGATTGCGTTTAGGTAAAGGCTCGGAACTTCATACATTGAGTGTCGTAAATGTTTTACTATGCTACCGCTTGCCGTGTATTGCGATTCAAAATCTTGTGTGATCCTAGCAATATCAACAAGGTGCTGTTGTCGTTCAATGTTTCGTGGCGATAAAATACAAGCGGTTTTTAGATGAGATAATGCCTGTTCAAACTCTTTGTTTTGTTCATGAATGCTTGATAGTAAATCAAGAGCCTGTAATTTAGTGGCTGGGTTTTCGAGTAAGTCTTCTAAAATACGTTTTGCTTCGGCATATTTACCAAGGTGAATATAACTTTCTACTAAACCTAGCTGCGCCCAAGAGAAATATTTTATCTTAAGAACGGACAAATAAAAGGCTTCAATACGGCTCCAATCTTTGGTTTTTTTGAGAATATTACCTTTTAATTTTACCAAATAGGAAAGCCAGTTTGGGTGCTCATTGTCGCTAATTTGCTTGTCAACTAAGTCAATTGCACCGGTAACATCGCCCATTTCAATACAGTTGAAAATAGGTTGAAGTGCTATTTTTTTTGACAACACTCTGTTTATTCTTACTTCTAGTTCCTTTGAAGTGAAAGGTTTTAAGAGAAAGTCATCGGGCTCTAACTCAATAACGCTTTGGCTAAGGGATATATCATTTTCAGAACTCATAAAAATGAAAGTGGTGCTGGCGGGAATTAAACCTTGTTTTGACATTTTTTCAAATAATTGAAAGCCGTCGCTGCCTTTATTTAGTTGATAGGCGCATAAAATAATTTGATATTGCCGTTTTTGCAGTGCTTCAATGGCAAGGTGAGCGCGATCAACAAAGTCTATTCTTTCTAAGCCTAAGTGCTGTAAGGAATATTTAATATGACTTTGTGCCAGAGATTGTTGCTCTACAACCAATGCCGATAAATTGGGGCTATTCAGTTCATCCATCCCTAAAGTTTGCATACTATTTGACCTATATTCATAGTAGGAAGTTTTTGGCTGAATGAAAAGAAGGTTAGCTCTATTCTTACAAAAAAGATCAACAAAGCTTATTAATTACTTCGATTAGTTTTATTTGTTGGTATAACTCAGGGACTAAGCGCATAATCTTGGTTCATTAAATAAGCATAAGGGTGCGTATGTTTTTAGGTATTTCAGCTAAGTTGTGGGTGGCATTGTGCGTCACTTTGCTGGCATGCATGGGACTGTCGTTACCTTATCCCGTTTTAACGCCTCTTTTTATTGACGCACCAGCAACAGCCCTTAATTCTTATGGCGGTTACAGTGGCGAAACACTGTTAACCGTTTTATTTGCTATTTACCCACTTGGTATTTTTATTGGTAGTAGTTTTATAGGTGCATTATCAGACCGGTTTCGGTCGCCGGAGGGTATTAAGTCAAACCCTAATGATCTGCTTTTTGGTTATTTGGTTTCAGCCTATGCGCTGTATATTGAAGATTATTTCTTATTGGTAACAAGCCGTTTTTTAACTGGAATTACTGAGGGTAATGTTGCAATAGCTAGGGCAATTGCCTTGGATATAGGTGAGGAATCCGCAAAAAAAGCAACAGAACTGGAACTCAGTCTCGCAAGCAACAACATAAAAAACAAAAGCAAAGAAAACAATGGGGTAGAAAGCAACAGTACAGAAAATAAAAGTCAGCATAAACCACAGGTTGCGAGTGAAGACTCCGCCAAACAATTAGCCAAGTTGTCAGAAGAGAAAACAAGAGCCGTATCGCTCATTAATAGTGCGGTGTTTGTGGGCTGGCTGTTAGGTCCGCTAATAGGTGGTGCGCTTGCGCAGTATGGCGCGCATTCCGCTATGTTTGCAGCAGCAGTGGCTTCAATACTTTGTGTTGTGTTGGTGAAAGCGGTATTAATAGAAACGAATAGAGAAATGCCCGAATTTAAAATGAGTATTTGGGAGTCCGCTTACAAGGAAAATTCACTAAGGCTGGTGGCACAACCTTGGATGAGAAAGTTGTTTTTCATCTACTTCTTTTATGCGTTAGCAATGAATCTATTTTACGAATTTTATCCAGTATGGCTTGTTGATACACAAAGTTACGACGCTTTAGGCATTGGCTTAGCGACAACTAATATGACCATTTTTATGACCCTGACCTCAATATTTTTGGTAACTATTGTTCAGCTTAAGTTTGGTCTTCTCAGACCGATGACCCGAGCTATTTTGGGATTATCGCTAATGCTGTTTTTAGTACCGTTTACATCGGGTGTGAGTACATTGGTTATTTTTTCGTTAACGGGTATTTTAGTGGCGACGTTTAATGGGCTTTTGCCGGTTTATATAAGTGAAAACCAATCTGGTAAAAAGAACGGTGCGGCAATGGGCTTATTAACAACAACGTTTTGCATCGCAAATGTATTTGCAGCCATATTTGGCGGTTTACTGCTTCAATTAAGCTCTCATTGGCCATTGTTTTTATCGTCAATGTTTTACATAGTTTCGTTAACTTTGCTGTATCTGTTTTTTGTATTTCCAAGTCGAAAAAAAGCATAACCCACGGCAATAAGGCGTTAATAAAGGCCGCAACATACAAAAAAGGTACGGCCTTTTTAATCAAACTAGTATGCGTTTAAATATCTAGTAAGCACCCGCAGCGTAGGTAAGTTCATAGCTGTGGCTGTATATTTCTAGAATATTTCCAAACGGGTCTTCCATATAAATCATACGGTATGGTTTTTCACCCGGGTAGTAATACCTTGGTTTTTCCATTCGCTTTTTGCCACCCGCAGCGACAATCTTTTCCGCTAGCTCTTCTAAGTTTGGATCTTGCACACAAAAATGGAAAATTCCGGTTTTCCAATATTCAAAATTATCCGCTGGTTGTTGCTGATCCTTAAATTCAAAAATTTCTACACCAACTCTGTCGCCTGTTGATAAGTGGGCTATTTTAAACTTTTCCCACTTTGGACCAAACACATCCGTACACATTTCACCAATGGCTGAGTTGTCTTCCAGAATTTCTGTTGGTTCCATAATTAAATACCAACCTAATACTTCAGTATAAAACTTAACAGCCTTTTCAACATCGGGTACTGAGATACCAATATGCGAAAATGTTCTTGGGTATGCTGATGACATAATATTCTCCTAAATCAACGTGTTTGTAGTAGCTCAAAGGTATTTTTGTTTTGCTAAACAGAGCTACTAAATTCGATATAACAGCGTTTAGTTTAGTGCGTTTTATGAGAATGAAAAATTATCATTAGTTATAAATATAAGTATTTTTTGTAATAATAGGATTTGGCATGCTATAAGATTAAGAAAACAGTAAGGGCTAGTCTAGCGAGCCTAAACACGGGAACAAGTATGATCAATCAGACGTGGTTAACAACGTTTTGTAATTTAATTGACGTAGGGCACTTTACAAAAACAGCAGATAAACTTTATATGACCCAGTCTGGTGTTAGTCAGCATATTCGAAAGTTAGAGTCTGAGTTAGAAGTGCAATTGCTTATTAGAAGCGGTAAGTCTTTTACACTAACAAGTGCGGGAAGGGACTTGTACGAGTCGGGCAAAGTGTTATTAAAATCAATGAAAGAGCTAGAAGCAAGAGTTAAAGATGACAGCGAAACTAGCGGTAAATTACGAATAAGCTCGCCAGGTAGTATTGGATTAAAACTCTACCCTGAGCTGCTAAAGCTACAATGTGATTATCCAGATCTGACTATTGATTACCAGTTTGCACCTAACGATAATATTCAAGAATTAGTTAAAGCTCAAAAGATAGATGTAGGTTTAGTTACTCATAAAAACTTAGATCCCAAACTGAGTTATAGATCAATTGCGCAAGAAGAGCTTGTACTTGTGGTTCCAAAATTTGTGAAGATTAAACACTGGAATGATTTGAAAAAATTGAAGTTTATTAGTCATCCAGATGCGGCCCATCATGCAAACCTATTGCTAAGTGAGAACTTTGACGAGTTTACCTCAGTGGAGCAATTTCAATCGGGTGGTTTCTCGAATCAAATTGGCTTAATATTGGAGCCTGTTGCACTGGGTATTGGCTTTACGGTTTTACCAAGTTTTGCTGTTCAGGCTTTTAGAAATAATAGCGATTTGCATGTAAACAAACTAAAGAACACAGTTTTTGAGAGCATTTATATCGTTAGTCACTGTGATGCTGTTAAGCCCAAAAGGGTAGCTTTTACAGAAGAGGTTATTGTAAAGACACTGCTTGATTAGAAAATTTATTTGAATTAGGTAGAGTGTGGGCAAACATTAGCTCGCCTGAGGACTATCGCCTGAGGACTATCGCCTGAGGACGATGTAACTCATTTTCATGTAGCTGGTAATCTAGGTTAAGAATGACCGGGCTCAGTTATTAGTGTCAGACAACAAAAAGGCGCTAATATTAGCGCCTATTTAAGACCAAAATTTTTAACGAAATTTATATCGTTAGTACCGCACATAAGTTTGAGGTTGTTCTAAACCTAAACCTAAACCTAAACCTAAACCTAAACCTAAACCTAAACCTAAGTTTAAGTTTTCGATGCGAATAAAGCTTCGCGTTCAATTTCAGTCAAAAACGCAGCTTTTACGCCATTCTTTTGAATTTGGCTAAGCTCATCATTGTTGAAGCCTAATATTTCTTGCGCTACTTTATATTCGTTTAAAATATCAATATTTGATACTGCAGGATCATCCGTGTTTAAGAACACGTTAACGCCATGATTATAAAAAGTACGCAGAGGGTGCTTTTTAATATCGTCTATTGTGGCTGTTTGATAATTTGAAGTAGGGCAAGACTCAATAGAGATGTTATTTTCTACTAAGTAATCCATTAGTTTCAAATCTTTTATAGCTGCAACACCATGACCAATTCGTGTAGCACCTAATAAGTTAATCGCGTCCCAAATACTTTCAGGACCACGAGCTTCACCAGCGTGCACTGTAATATTTAAACCAGCGTCACGCGCCAATTTGAAGTGGTCAACAAACATCGTTGCAGGGAAATTAAATTCATCGCCTGCTAAGTCTAACGCAATAACTTTATCTTTATGCGCTAGGATAGCTTTTAACTCTTTCATACAAGTTTCAACGCCAAAGGTGCGACTAAGAATACCAATTAGGTTCGCTTTTACGCCAAAATCTCTGCTACCTGCGGCAACAGCATCAGCCACAACGTTTACCACCTCAGCCATGTCTAAGTTATAGGCCATTGCCATGTAGTGAGGAGAAAAACGCAGTTCGGTATAATCTATTTGTTGAGCTTTAGCGTCGGCCATATTTTCATAAGCAACACGGTAGATAGCGTCATAATCAGCAAGTACAGATACGCCATAATCCAACTTTTGCAAAAAACCTAACAAATCTGAAGACTGGCCTTGAATTTGGGCATGCGGCGTAAACTCTTCTAAGCTATTACCTGGCAAGTCGATATTGTGTTGTTGGGCAAGTTCCCAAACTGTTTTAGGTGCAATGTTGCCGTCTAAATGACGGTGCAGGTCAACCAAAGGAAGTTGAGTGTTGATCATGATTATCCATAAATGAGTGTTAACTAATTGTCGCATTATACCGCAATAGAATTATTTGTAATTAATAAAATTGACGCAATAGCTATAATAAATGCACGATTGGCGTTGCTTTACGAGGCAAATTTAGGTCAAATAGCGGCTTGCACAAAACCAATATAAATATAGGAATTAGCATGGCGTCGAGAACAGACCTAGCAAATGCCATTCGTGCTTTAAGCATGGATGCAGTTCAGAAAGCAAAATCAGGACACCCTGGTGCCCCAATGGGCATGGCCGATATCGCCGAAGTTCTATGGCGTGGTTTTTTAAAGCACAATCCAACTAACCCTAACTGGGCCGACAGAGACCGTTTTGTTTTATCAAATGGCCACGGCTCAATGCTAATTTATTCATTACTGCATTTATCAGGTTATGACGTTTCGATTGAAGACGTTAAGAGCTTCCGTCAATTGCATTCAAAAACACCAGGCCATCCAGAGTATGGTTATACGCCAGGTGTTGAAACAACGACAGGTCCTTTGGGCGCTGGTGTTTCAAATGCCGTTGGTATGGCTATCGCAGAAAAAACACTAGCAGCACAGTTTAACCGCGACGAGCACAATATTGTTGATCACTTTACTTACTGTTTCCTAGGTGACGGCTGTTTAATGGAAGGCATCTCTCATGAAGCATGTTCATTAGCGGGTACGTTGAAGTTAGGCAAGTTAGTTGCATTTTATGACGACAACGGCATTAGTATTGACGGCGAAGTTGAAGGCTGGTTTACCGATGATACCGCTGCTCGATTTAAAGCATATGGCTGGCATGTTGTTGAAAACGTAGATGGTCATAATCCTGACGCGATAGCAAATGCAGTGACTGAGGCGCAATCAATTATTGATAAGCCGTCTATTATCATTTGCAAAACGACCATTGGTTTTGGATCACCAAATAAACAAGGTACTCATGATTGCCATGGCGCACCTCTTGGTGATGATGAAATAGCTGCAACTCGTGAATTTTTAAATTGGCCACATGCGCCGTTTGAAATCCCAGCAGATGTTTATGAGTTATGGGATGCCAAAGATGCGGGTCAAGAAGACGAAAATGCATGGAACGAACAGTTTGTTGCTTATAAAAATGCATATCCTGAACTAGCGGCAGAGTTTGAGCGTCGAGTTATTCTTGGCGAATTACCTGAAGACTTTTCAGAAAAAGCATTCCAACTAGCATTAACAACTCAACAAAAAGCAGAAAGCTTAGCAACACGTAAAGCTTCTCAAAATACGATTGAAGCGTTTGCTCCATTATTACCTGAGTTACTAGGCGGCTCAGCTGACTTAGCCGGTTCTAACTTAACGCTTTGGTCTGGTTCAAAAGGTATTCAAGACGATGCTGCCGGCAACTACATTTTTTACGGTGTACGTGAGTTTGGTATGAGTGGCATCATGAATGGTATTTCGCTTCACGGCGGTTTTATCAATTACGGTGCAACATTCCTAATGTTTATGGAATATGCTCGTAACGCCGTTCGTATGTCTGCGCTAATGGGTATTCAAAACATTTTTGTGTATACGCACGATTCAATTGGTCAAGGTGAAGATGGTCCAACGCACCAACCAATTGAGCAAATTGCTAACTTACGTATGACGCCAAATATGCATACGTGGCGTCCAGCCGACGGTGTTGAGTCTGTTATTGCATGGAAATCAGCACTTGAGTATAACGAAGGGCCTAGCTCTCTAATTTTCTCTCGCCAAGGTCTTCCTTCGCAGGCTCGTACAGAGCAGCAAGTAGAAATGATTGAAAAAGGTGGTTACATCTTAGTTGATTCAGACAGCGCTCCTGAAGTTATTTTAATTGCGACGGGTTCTGAAGTTGAATTAGCCGTTAAAGCAGCGGCTGAGCTTAATGCAAGTGGTACAGCAACGCGCGTTGTTTCTATGCCTTGTACTAATTTGTTTGACGAGCAAGATGAAGACTACAAGCAGCTTGTTCTGCCAAACTCAGTAACAAAACGAGTTGCAATTGAAGCAGCACACGTTGATTACTGGCACAAATATGTTGGTTTTGGTGGCAAAGTTGTTGGTATGTCAACGTTTGGTGAGTCTGCGCCAGGTGGCGAACTAATGAAACACTTTGGTTTCACCGTAGAAAACGTGATTAAAACTGTACAGTCACTGTAAATTTTAATTCGAGGCTTTTTACCGAGTCTCGTTCTACAATTTAATATTGTTAAAAAAGCGAGTATTATATGTGCTCGCTTTTTTTGTTTTCAGGGTAATGAACTTTAGTTTATGACTAAAGTATTTGGAATTTTTTAATGTCTGACAATCCTCGTCCTATTAATATTGCAATTAATGGTTTTGGCCGCATTGGTCGTAATGTCTTGCGCGCCATTTATGAAACAAATCGTAGCGCCGAGTTTAACGTCGTTGCGATAAACGAAATCGCTGATCCTGAAGGCATCGCTCACCTATTAAAATATGATACATCGCATGGTCGCTTTGGGTTTGACGTTCATTTAAATGAACAACAAAATTTAGTGGTTGATGGTGATCATATTGAGCTTTTACATATTGAAGATTTAAATTCGTTACCCTGGAAGCTTTTGAAGGTAGACGTAGTTTTAGAATGTACTGGCGTTTTTAAGTCAAGAGAAGAGGGTGCATCGCATATTACATCCGGTGCACAAAAAGTTATATTTTCTCATCCAGCCGACCCTGATGTAGATAACACAATCATTTTTGGCATCAATCAAGACTCATTAACAAATGAACAAGATGTGATTTCAAATGGATCATGCACAACAAACTGTGTCGTGCCTGTGATTCAAGCTATTGATGATGCTTTTGGTGTAGACAGTGGCACTATAACCACTATTCACTCTTCTATGCATGATCAACAAGTTATTGATGCGTACCATCCCGACTTGCGAAGAACTCGAGCGGCAAGCCAGAGTATTATTCCGGTCGACACTAAATTAGCTGCGGGCATTGAACGAATTTTACCTAAGTTTGCTGGTCGTTTTGAAGCCATTGCGGTTCGTGTTCCTACAATCAATGTGACGGCCATGGATTTGAGTTTAACCGTTAATGCCGACGTCACGATTAATGATGTGAACCAAGCGATTGTCGCTTCTTGTAACAATGGTCTTTCGGGAATATTAGGGTACACAGAAGAGCCTTTGGTCTCTGTTGATTTTAATCATGACCCTCACTCAGCAATTGTAGATGGTAATCAGACACGCGTTAGCCACAAAAGGCTAATCAAGCTTCTTGTATGGTGTGACAATGAATGGGGCTTTGCGAATCGTATGTTGGATACAACCGCCTCTTTACAGCCATTTTTGAAGCGTTAAAAATAGAGCTTAAATTTTAGTGACCATATTAAATAATGTGCTTGCTTGATATAAATAATTAGAACCCAATTTAAATAATAAAATATATCGATATAAACAGAGTTGAAGGATTTGTAATGACAGTAATCAAGATGATGGATTTAGATTTAGCCGGTAAAACCGTTCTTATCCGTCAAGACCTAAACGTACCAGTTCAAAATGGTAAAGTGACCTCTGCTGTTCGCATTGACGCTTCTATACCAACTGTTCAAGCGGCATTAGATAAAGGCGCTAAAGTATTAGTAATGTCTCATTTGGGACGTCCAACGGAAGGTGAATACAATGAAGAATTCTCATTACAGCCTGTTGTTGATAATTTAAACGAAAAGTTAAGCGCACCAGTATCGTTAGCTAAAGATTACCTAAATGGCGTTGTTGCTAAAGAAGGTGAAGTTGTTGTTTTAGAAAACGTGCGTTTTAACATTGGCGAAAAGAAAAACACTGATGAGCTAGCTAAGCAGTATGCAGCATTGTGTGATGTGTTTGTAATGGACGCATTTGGTACCGCTCACCGCGCTCAAGGGTCAACTCATGGTGTAGCAAAGTATGCGCCTGTTGCAGCGGCAGGCCCTTTATTGGCTGCGGAGCTAGAAGCATTAGGTAAAGCATTAGATAATCCAGCTCGTCCTTTAGTGGCGATAGTTGGCGGTTCAAAAGTATCTACAAAATTAACGGTACTTCAATCACTGTCTACAATTTGTGACCAACTAATTGTTGGTGGCGGCATTTCAAATACATTTGTTGCCGCTCGTGGCTATAATGTTGGGAAGTCATTGCACGAGGCGGACTTAATTCCTGAAGCGAAACGTTTAATGGCTGAACTTGATATTCCTAATGTTACTGACGTTAGAGTCGCTACTGAGTTTTCTGATACGGCGGAAGCGGTCATTAAAGATGTGTCTGAAGTTCAAGACAATGAGCAAATCTTAGATCTAGGTCCAGAATCAGCACAAGCATTAGCAGACGTATTAAAGAATGCTAAAACAATTCTTTGGAATGGCCCTTGTGGTGTATTTGAGTTTGATAATTTTGCTAAGGGCACTGAAGTAGTTGCACAAGCTATTGCACAAAGTGATGCATTCTCAGTTGCTGGTGGCGGTGACACGCTAGCGGCAATTGATAAGTATGGTTTATCAGACAAAATCTCATACATCTCTACAGGTGGCGGTGCATTCTTAGAATTTGTTGAAGGTAAAGTGTTACCTGCCGTTGAAATTTTAGAGCAACGCGCTAAAGCTTAATCTAAATTTAGGCAGCAATAATTGTTTGTGTTCAGGCTTAACAAATAAAAGCTTGAACACAAACTTCTTCAGCTACGATTTTCAAAATTCAAAATTCAAAATTCAAAATTCAAAATTCAAAATTCAAAATTCAAAATTCAAAATTCAAAATTCAAAATTCAAAATTCAAAATTCAAAATTCAAAATTCACTGTGCGCTGATTGATGTTGCTTTAAAGCGAATATGAGTCCCAGGCCTAGCTTGCGCTAACTTATTAACACCCTCATGACTCAATGTTCCAATTTTGGGATAACCACCTAACGTTTGACGATCGGCCATCATGATTATTGGCATGCCGCCTGGCGTTATTTGTATCGCACCAAGTTGTATACCTTCAGGTGAAATGGAAAGCGTATGTTTTAATTCATTGTTGTTTAATTTATCGTTGTTTGGCTCATCGCTATCGATTGGCTGCAGACGCACACCCATTCGGTCTGAATCGGCTGATACCTGAAAGGTTGTTCCAAAAAAGTTAGCTAACAATTTACTGTTTTCGGCTTCCAGTTCAAAAGCATGGCTGCTAGTTACAACCTTCAGCTCCAATTGTTGTAGATAATGTGGCACGTGCTTGAATGATAACGAACGTATGTTTTTGCCTACTTTGTACATTCCTACGTCCGAAGCGTTGTCACAGTTTGTTGTTGGCGTAGTAGTAACTAAAATATCTTTGTTCTTTAGTACTGTGCCTAATTGTTCTCTTATGCAAGTAGAAACACTGCCAAAGGCAGATTCACTTAAAAAGCCACCTGCAACTGCTAGATATACTCGTAACCCTGTTTTGGCGTAACCAAGCTTTATGTGTTGACCTACAGATACAGGAATGACTTGCCATTGAGGTATACTTTTATCGTCGAGAAAGCATTTTGCTTCTGCCCCTGTTATGCAAACAAACCCGTCAGTTAGACACTTAAATTCAGCATTGCCAAGCGTAATTTCGATACAAGGATCATTGTGGTTATTGCCTAACAATTTATTCGCCCAATAAAAAGCAGTCTTGTCTATTGCTCCTGATGTACCTATGCCAAATTGAGATACTTGATGTCTGCCGGAGTCTTGCATTGTGCTAAGTGCGCCGCTTTTAATAACGCTTAAAACAGAGCTTCGAATATCGTCCGAATTTACTGATTTATTTTGTGTTTTGATAGGCTTATTGATGTCTGCATGATTTACAGAACCAGAACCAGAACCAGAACCAGAACCAGAACCAGAACCAGAACCAGAACCAGAACCAGAATATTGAGCCTTTAGTTTTTTAAATTCAGCTAAATCAACCTCATAAAATGAAACTGGGTCGCCAGTTTTATAAGGAATCGGGCATTTTTCGTTTAAAGGATCAAATAGTGGCAACGGACATTGGCCAATAATATTCCAACCACCCGGTGACGATTGTGGATATATTGCCGTCATATCTTCCGCTATTGCGACGGAACCTGCTGGTAAATTTGTTCGTGGGGTTTTGTGTCGTGGTAATTGTAATTGCTTTGGAAGGCCTTTTAAGTAAGCAAAACCAGGAGCAAACCCAATTGCTCCAACGTCATAAGTTGAACTAAGGTGTAAATCAATCACCTGTTGTTTTGACAGACCTGAACTTTTAACAATATGAGGCATGTCTAACGATACTTCATCTCCATAATAAATAGGCAGTTTTATATTGTTTACTTTTTGATTTTGGTGTTCGGTCAGCAGATTTTTTGCTAAACAATATGCTTTATATAACATCTTTTTGATGTCTTCTTGAGCCAAACTTGATTCAATTAACAGCGAGTCAAAAGAGACGGTACTAACATGCAGAAATTCATTAAACTGATTGTCTAGCTCATTTTTAAGCTGAACTAGTGATAACTTGCTGTTAGAAGCTAACCTAAATATGAACGAAGTAGGGGTTAAAATATCAAGATTTAACTTGCTGTTTAAACTGAGTTTTAGCAGTTCCATTTCACTGGCTGCTTGCGGGTTATCACCATGTACACAAATAGAAGTAGCCAACACTTTTACGGGTAAACCTTGATTATCAATGACACCTGAATGCGCTTTTAACATTTGAATTTGTTGAAGGGCATCTAAAAAATGCAGCTGCGCTTGTGGGTTCTTTGAGCCGTCGTCTAGAAAACGAGGGGTCAGTTGACCATTTGCTAAGTATCGCCTATCTGCAAAAGCTTCAAAGATTAATTCTACAGAGTATTTTTCTGCTAGTTTAACAACAAAGGCTGGCGCAGAAGATAAAACCATAAGTTTTAAAATGCTATCTGGATTGGCAAGGTTAGCGTCAGCAACCGTTTTAAATACGGTCTCTGCTATCGCACTATCTTTTACTAAATCGTTGTACAAGGCTCCATGTGGTTTCACATATTGAGGTAAATACTGTTCAACTCGTGCAACGTGCATAAAACGTGTTAACTGTTCTTTTAAACTATCGAGGAGATCATACTTTGATATTTTGAGGCTTAAACGGCCAAAGTTCTTTTTATCTGGGTAGCTAGGGTGCGCGCCAATAATTACGTTATGACTTTTAGCTAATCGGATGGTTTGTGCAATCGTCTCTTCATTTCCAGCGTGACCGCCACAGGCTATGTTGGCCATGTTAATGTGTGGCATAACATAGTGTTCAACACTAGTAGGTGTTATTGACTCGGTTTCGCCTAAGTCACAATTCAAATACATTTTATTATTGTTCTCTTTGCTCAAGGTCATTTAACGTCTTGTATCCATTTTATCTAGCAAATTACGGCGACTTTCGTTTTATTTTAGCCAATGTCATTATAGGCTTAAAAGTAATACGGTGTGAATTGTAAAAGAAGCGAAATGCAGAGGGTGTGAATTGAAAATGTGTGAAATAAAAAGATGTGAATTAAAAAGGTGTGAATTAAAAAGATGTTTGAGTTTTAAATGAAAACAAAATTAGTGTTAATTCCGGGTACACAATGCGACTCTAGGCTGTGGGATAAACTTCGTTCTCAATTGTCATCAGACATAGAGTCCACACACTTTGATATTCCTAAATTGCCACTTAGCGAGGTGTTGTTAACACTGCATAAGACCATAGAGAACGCAGTGAAAGAGGGGCAACCTGTATTCTTGTTAGGTTTTTCATTGGGAGGTTATATCGCCTCATCTTATTTGGCGTCGCTAGTTGAAGGTGACTTAACGCTTGATAGCACCGCTAATTTAAAAGTATTTATTTGTTCAAATACACCAACCGCATTACCAAGTAGAGAATTGAGACAACGCCGAAGGATAATTCAAAACATAGGTGCAAAACCCTATTCGGGAGCAAGTAGCAGTCGAGTGAAATACATGCTGAGTGAAATTCACCATAATGATGAAAGTATGATTCAACTGATTCAGTCTATGGATCAAAAGCTCGGAGTTGAAAGCCTAAAGCATCAATTAAGCTTTACGGGTGAACGACGGGATCTTAAAGGCGTGTTTATGAATGCGGCTAGTCAATTTTCTATTCAATTTTTAGCGAGTGACACCGACCCTCTATTGAATTATGAGTGGTTTGAATCTTTACCTTCTGCTGTAGAAGTTAAGCTCTGTAAAGGTTGCAAGCATATGTTGCCATTAGAACGTCCGGACTTTATTGTTGATGCGTTAAATGCTGCAATCTTCACTGAGTAAGCTTCAAAAGCCTAAATGAGAATAAACTGAATGTATCAAATAGCTTCCAAATTTTAATCTACAATTAAAAGAAATTGAAAAAGATGAAAGACATTTTGAAAGTCGTTCTGTAGAATTACGAAATAGATTACAAAAACTTTCAACACGATGAGAAATTCGATAGGAGTGGAATGTGGCTTTAATTTCAATGCGCCAACTTTTAGACCATGCAGCCGAGTATGGTTATGGTGTACCAGCGTTTAATGTTAATAACCTAGAACAAATGCGTGCCATTATGGCCGCGGCGGACAAAACAAACAGTCCGGTTATTGTTCAAGCGTCAGCCGGTGCTCGCAAATATGCAGGTGCGCCTTTTTTACGTCATTTGATTTTAGCTGCAATTGAAGAGTTTCCTCATATTCCTGTTTGTATGCACCAAGACCATGGTACTTCTCCAGCAGTTTGTCAGCGCTCAATCCAACTTGGTTTCTCGTCAGTGATGATGGACGGGTCATTAATGGAAGACGGTAAAACGCCTTCTGATTATGACTATAATGTTGACGTTACTCGCCGTACTGTTGAAATGGCTCACGCTTGTGGCGTTTCAGTAGAAGGTGAATTAGGTTGTCTTGGTTCACTAGAAACAGGTCAAGCCGGTGAAGAAGACGGTATTGGCGCAGAAGGTATTCTAACTAAAGAGCAAATGCTGACTGATCCTGAAGAAGCTGCGGACTTTGTTGCTAAAACAAACGTTGATGCTTTAGCAATTGCGTGTGGTACTTCACATGGTGCTTACAAGTTTACTCGTCCACCTACAGGCGACATTTTAGCGATTGATCGAATCAAAGCTATTCACAAAAGCATTCCAAACACTCACTTAGTAATGCACGGCTCGTCTTCTGTACCACAAGAGTGGTTAGCTATTATTAATGAATTTGGTGGCGAAATCCCTGAAACTTATGGTGTACCGGTTGACCAAATTGTTGAAGGCATTAAGCACGGTGTTCGTAAAGTGAATATCGATACAGACCTTCGTTTAGCATCTACTGGTGCCGTTCGTAAGTTTTTAGCTGAAAACCCAAGTGAGTTTGATCCTCGTAAATACCTAGCTAAAACGGTAACTGCAATGCAAGATATTGTTGTTGATCGTTATGAAGCGTTTGGTACAGCAGGGCATGCAGATAAAATTAAGGTTATTTCTTTAGAAGATATGGTTTCTAAATACTAAGAGCCTTTTAAAGCTTATACAAAAAGCTTTGAAGAAATAAAACAAACCTCGTTGGTAAAGTGTGTTGAATAAAATACATTTTATTATCGAGGTTTTTTATATGAAGGGTTATTCAATGCAAGTTGAATAACCCTTTTTTAATATAAAGCAGAAAATCCAGATTTGAGATTCAGGGTCTTAAACTGAAAAGTAATCTTTTAACTCGTCACTGCCGCCGATTAGCTTGCCTTCAATAAATACTTGAGGCACTTTCTCACGGCCTGTCATCGCTTTTAGACTTGTGAGTGTTGCTTGTTGTCCTAATACAATAGTTTCAAACGGCATATTGCGTTCGTTTAACATGTCTATTGCCGCAGTACAGAATGGACAGCCAGGCTTTACAAAGAGTGACACAGGTACAGGCTTTTTAGCTTCCGGGTTTATGTAATCAAGCATTGTATCCGCGTCAGAAACTTCAAACGGGTCTCCTGGTTTTTGAGGTTCAATAAACATTTTCTCAATTTTACCGTTTTTAACCAACATCGAATAACGCCACGAACGCGTGCCGAAACCAGCTTGCGCCATGTCTACCAACATTCCCATTTGTTTGGTTAGTTCAGTATTGCCATCTGGAAGCATAGTAATGTTTTCAGCTTCTTGTGAGCTTGCCCAACTGTTCATTACAAACGTGTCATTTACAGATACACATACAATTTCGTCAACACCATTGGCTTTAAAAACAGGAGCTAATTCATTAAAACGAGGCAAATGAGTTGATGAACACGTTGGTGTAAAAGCACCAGGCAATGCAAATACAATAACTGTACGATTGTTGAAAATGCTGTCGGTACTTACTGTTTCCCATTGATTGCCTTTTTGAATAGCAATATCAACATTTTTAATGGTATATCCTTCTTTGTTCTCAAACATAATTTCTCTCTTATAAATAAAGCGGGTTAAATATTCTATGTGATTAGAATAAAGTTAATTTGTTGTATAGTAAAATCTTATAAATCAAAGATGTGGTTCAATTAAATTGAATAATGAATAATGAATAATGAATAATGAATAATGAATAATGAATAATGAATAATGAAAAATGAAAAATGAAAAATGAAAAATGAAAAATGAAAAAAGTAAAATGAAAAAAGTAAGTTTTAGCTGAGAAATAAAAAAGGGCCACTAGGGCCCTTTGAGAATTTAGATATAGTTAAGTCAAATTAACCTATTCTATTAGTGATGCGTCCAATGATACTTTTCTTCTTTTTGCTTAAGCTCAGTCGCAGTTGCCGTTGGCATTGCATTGATGTTTAAGCGGTCAAAGAATAGAGGTTTCGCTTTATAGTCACCAGTAACGACTTCGTTCATCGTTTTAGCATCAAATAGACGACCGTTAATCATAGTGTGAGATACGAACTCAGATTTACGAATATCGCTTAATACGTCTTCTTCAATGATAACTATATCCGCTAACTTGCCAGCTTCAATAGAACCAATGTCTTTGTCCATACCTAATGCAATGGCACCGTCATAAGTAGCTCCACGAAGCGCTTCCCATGCTGTAAATCCACCTTGAGCCATCATCCACATTTCCCAGTGCGCTGCTAGACCTTCACGTTGACCGTGCGCGCCGATTAAAACACGAACACCATTGTCACGTAATGTCTTAGCGTATTTTGCCACTTCAATATGGTTGTAATGATCTTCAGGCGCCGTTTCACGACGAATTGATAATGGCTCAATAATGTAGCGAGGTGCAAATCGCATTAAACGTTCATTTTCCCAAACGTTTGTTTTGTCATACCAGTAGCGCTCACCAGATAAACCACCATAAGCTACAACAAATGTTGGGTTGTATGCCGTTTCAGTTTGGCTCCAAATCTGTGTTAAATCTTTATAACCACGAGGGATATTTAAAGAGTGTTCAAGAGTTGTGTGACCATCAATGACCATCGTCATGTTTTGGTATAACTTACCGCCACCTTCAGGTACAACATTAACACCTAACTCTCGAGCTGCAGCTAGCACTTGTTGACGTGTATCACGGCGAGGGTGGTTGTAGCTTTTTACTGATACAGCTCCGTTATCTTGAGTACGCTTAATGTGGTATTTAGCATCGTCATAGTCGTCGATTTTAGCCGTTGCACCTGGCGAGTAACCGGCATAAAGAATTCGCCCTGTAGAGAAAATTCTAGGACCAACAATTTTACCCGTACGTTGTAATTCAGCAGCAGCAAATATCTCGCGGTTATCATTAGAAGGGTCGTGAAGTGTCGTTACACCAAAGCCAATAGAAGAGAAGTTCTTCCAGTTCTGCTGTGGAATAATTTGACGTGTACCTTGAGAACCATGTGCGTGCGCATCAATAATTCCTGGTACCAAGGTTTTTCCGCTAACATCAACGGTTTTAAAGCCTCGAGGTATCTTAATGTCAGACGCTTTGCCTACTTTAACAATGCGATTACCTTCTACTAAAACAACACCATTTTCGATAACTTCTTGATTATTATCAGCATCGCGCATAGTCACAACTTTACCGCCTACAAGAGCAACCTTAGAGTCAGGGATATCTGCGTCTACTTCAAAACTAAGATCAATACCTGTGCTCGTTGGCTCTGGTAGAGCGTCATCGCTTTTTGCTAAATACTCAAGCGTATCAGATACTTTTCGTGAGTATAATGTTGAAGCATTAGACCAATGTAATGTAGAGCTGTCAGCTGACCAATGTAATTCTGAACCACTGGTTTTAGATGCCTGACCAACTGGAACCCAAGATGATTTTGGACCGATTGATTGTAAAGTGCCTACTTTTGAAAATGGGGCAACATACGCATTATACTGATAGGTAAATGCAACCCATTGACCATTTGGCGATACTTTAAATTCAGTAACCTTGTCGCCTTTTAAAACATCGCGTTGATCAAAACCATCTAAGTTAACTTCAACCAATTTACGTTTTGTACCATACGAAACCTGACTGGTATGAAGTGAAATAGATTTTGTCGTTATCGGCTCCAAAGTGCGCATCACTGCCATTTTTAATAACACGCTTCATGTTTTTGCCTTTTACATCCGCAATATATACACCTGGCTCCATTGACCATTCAGGAGAAGTTATGTAACCACCAGTAAAGCGATTAAAAATGACTTTTTCGCCGTTTGGAGAAAAGCGCGGTTGCATATAGTGGCCAGGCTCTTTCGTTATAACTTTACCTTTGCCGCCACGTGCTTTAACCACTCTAACTGTACCTAAGTCTTCATCATTCCAAGTAGAGTATGTAATGTATTTTCCGTCACGAGAAAAGCTTGGGTAATACTCGTCATGATCATTTTGTTTAGTCAGTCGTTTTACTTTTCCAGACTCAACATAACGAACATATAGTTTACCAAGCGCTTGATAAACAATACGGTCACCTTTTGGTGACATGGTTGCCCAACGCGTTTGTTTCACATTAACTTTGTCCGGAGCAACATCAACGGCAACACGAACGGCTTGTTGTACTTGTTTTTCTACTTTGACGTTAAATGGAATGTTAGCAACCTGCTTGTTTTTAATCTCTACGGATTGAAACTTACCATTACTCCAAAAAACGATGTTTTTGCTATTTGGTGTCCAATCAAAGTAGGCGTAGTTACCTTCTGTACCAAATGTTTCTTGATGGTCTCTTTCCATCTCAGTATACAAACGCCTATCTACACCAGACTTAAGATCTTTGATATATAAAACGGTCTTAGTATCTTCACGTTTTAGGTACGCCATATACTTTCCGTCGGGTGATGGTGTTGGAATAACCGCACCACCAGCGCCGCCAATATAACGCTCTTCTTCACCGGTATCTAAGTCATGTCTAATAATGTTAAACAGCTCAGATGTTGAGTTTTTATTGTATTGCCAAACACGGCCGCCAGTAACATCTTGTGTGTAATATAAGTATTTCCCATCTGGTGAGAATTTAGGGTCGGTGATATTTTTCTGATTAAACGCACCATAAGATCCAGACTTAACTTTAGTGCCGCTGCCACCTGTGTGGTGGTAAAGCCAAATTTCACCGGCAGCAACAGAGCGAGACGACATTACGCCTCGAGTTACTGCGATAAACTGACCATCAGGACTCCACGTTGGTGTATGGATAGTGTGGCTCGTTTGTTTAGTAATTTGAACAGGGTCGCTACCATCAGCGTTCATAACCCAGACGTTCATCATGCCATCACGGTCGCTTAAGAAGGCGATTTTTTTGCCATCAGGACTATAAGTAGCCTGCATATTCCAATCAAAGCCTAAAACTAATGGTTTTGCTTCACCACCAGAAATTGGCATTGTATAAATATCGCCAAGCATATCAAAAATTATCGTTTTGCCATTTGGGTGTACGTCTAAGTTTGACCAAGTTGATTCATCAGTATCAATCGATACTGTTTTCATTTCGCCAGTCGGGTTTTTAACATCCCACTTTTTGTCGTCTTTTTTCTCAGCCTCTTCAGTAGCTACACTTTTATCGGCGATAAATGCCTGCGTTGGGGCAATATAGGCCGATGTTAATGCAACACTAAGGAGTGTTAGCTTAATCGCTTTTTTCATTAGTTTTCCCTGATCTATTGTTATTATTTAAAACTATAAAAATAGTGTACTTAGCTTTTATGCATCCGTCACCTAGTTGCGATGAAAAGCCAACTATGTTGGTTAATTGAGGTGTTTTGTTTTTTCGTTCGAGGTAAAATGTCACGATAAAATTAAATTTTAGGGAAATAAAAAGTTGTCTCATTCCAATAATAAGAAAATGTTTTTAACGCACTTTCAATTGCTCTGTTTTATTACAGTGCTTTCTTTAACCGCGCTATTTTCAGGCAGTGTTGCGGCAACCCCTAAATTTAGTCAACTAGATAGTGTAAACGAAACACTTATCGAGACGTCAGAACCTGAAAAAATGACGCCATCTAAAGAAATGCTAAACGCAATGTCGAATTTAGAAAATAAAGATAGAGCGGTAACAGATGGTTTAACTAACATGGAGAGAATTGAGAAATATACTAAGAGTGGGTTTGTTCATATTTTGCCATTAGGCCTAGACCATATTCTATTTGTATTAGCTTTATTTTTCTCCACAATAATATTCAAGAAGCTTTTTTGGCAAATAACAGCATTTACCCTAGCGCATTCAGTTACATTAGTATTATCAAGTTTAGGCTTTATTTCACTTAGCGGGAACATAGTTGAACCTCTAATAGCCTTAAGCATAGCCTGGATGGCCATTGATAACATTCGCACCGAACACACGAGTTCAAAAAGACTGTGGGTTATTATTTTCTTTGGTTTATTACATGGATTAGGTTTCGCTTCTGTTCTGAGCGAGTTTGGATTGCCGCAAGAGGCATTTTTAACAGCATTGTTTGCTTTTAATGTTGGTGTTGAGCTTGGGCAGTTAACCGTACTTTTAGCAGCGACGGCCGTGTTTTACTTTTGGTCTCAAAAACCAAGCTACAGAGCGTTTGTTCAGGTCCCAATGTCAGTAATAATTGCACTGGTGGGACTATTTTGGTTTTTTGAAAGAATTTTGTAATTTGGTATTGTAAAGGTGTTTTTATTTATTTAGACTGGATTTATCGATTGGTGAATAAAACACCAATAAAAAGAATCTACTAACAATAAAAATAAAGGTCTGGCAGATGTTCTCATCGTCTTTTAGTAAAGGTTTTGGTTTAGGTCATGTTTGTGTAGTTGTTGCGATTTTAGCAATCGTAACGTTCGCTACTCAGCTTTAAAAAACTTAAGCTTACATTTATATCCCAAGTGTTGGTGATACACCGCACATCTGTCTACTATTGCCTATAAAAGCAGTTCTATTAACAGAACTGCTAGTCCTCTTTGTTCATTCACTCTAAACAGCACTGGTTTGCTGTAAAGGAATCATAATGTCTTTTATTAATACACAAAACAGTAACGGTGTACTAACCATTACAATAGATCGTTTAGCTCAAAAAAATGCATTGTCATTAGAGATGTATAAAGATTTAACCTCTGCATTAATGATGGCTGAGAAAGATGACACTATTAAAGTTGCTGTTATAAAAGGGGATACTACCTGTTTTACTGCTGGCAACGATTTGAACGACTTTCTCAAAGGCGGTTCTTTAACAGAAGCTCACCCAACGGTTATATTTTTAAGAGCTCTAGTGTCTTTCAGTAAGCCTTTAATAGCCAGTGTTGCTGGCCCTGCTATTGGCATTGGGACTACGTTACTAATGCATTGTGATTTAGTGTACTCAGCGGATAATGCGGTTTTTCAATTACCTTTCTCTAAATTAGGCCTTTGCCCAGAAGCAGCATCTAGTGCAATTTTACCTAAGCTTACGGGTCGAGTGAAAGCATTTGAGCTTTTGGTTTTAGGGAATAAGTTTAATGCTGATGATGCCTTGCAGTTCGGTCTTGTGAATGATGTTGTGTCGCCAGAAGAACTGAATGAAAAAGTAGAATCTGTCGCTCTACAGATTGCTCAACTGCCAACTTTATCGGTACGAGCTTCTAAAGGTTTAATTATTGATTCTCAAAAAGAAAGTATAAACGAAGTTATATCACATGAGCTTAAATACTTTGAGCAGCTTTTAGGCAGTGATGAGTGCAAAGCTATTATTGCTGGTTTTTTTAAAAGGTAGTTAGGGTAACAAACCTAAATTACTTCTTCTATTACTTGAGGGTGCTAAAAATTAGCACCTCGTTTCTGATGCTTCTCTTTGTTGTCTAATCTAGATTCATCACTCTTTTTCATCAACAAATAGGTTGCGCTACCGCCTCCGTGAAATGGTTGAGCAGAATGAAATGCTAAGGTCATAGGTAGTTGCGTTAGCCACTGGTTTATATAGCTTTTTAACAAGGCTTGGTGTGGCTGACTTTGCAACCCTTTGCCATGCTGAATCAAAATACAGCGTAGGTTTTGCTTATGAGCATCTTTTGTAAAAGTAAATAACTCATGCCTAGCTTCTTTGACTGACTTTCCATGTAAGTTGAGTACAGTGTGAATCTCATATTTCCCTAACCTCAAATTTTTGAATACCCCATATTGCACGCCATCTTTTTTATATGACAAAATGTCGTCAGGGGATAGCAAGGTGACACTCTCAGTCGTTAACGGGTTTTGATTTGTGCCACTTGATAGTTCGGCATTTATTCTTCGGTGTCGTAATGTTTCCTCATTTATCTTAGTCGCATTAGTGAGCCTGTTTTTGTTGTCCTGTTTTATTGGTTTTACATCACCCATTTCAGTAATAAATTCACTAAATTCATTCATAGGTCTTCTCCGTATACGCGCATACTGTCTTATACGACAAGTTTACGTGAAAAGTTTGATAATAAATAATGCATAAATTGGAGGATTATTTTTCTATAGCTATACTTAAGTGGTTGGGAAATAGTTAAATATAAAGAGCGGTTAACTATATTGTTATACTTGTTTATAATTACATATACACAATAAATTTTTATGTATCAGGTTAAAAGCCTTATACTTTGAGCTAGAAAATATTGAAGAGGCTACCTGTTTATGTCTGAATTGAGTGCTACATCTGTTCTTATTGTGGATGATGTTAGCTCTGTGAGAGCGTTGTTACAAGAGACGTTAAGTCAGCTAGGTATGACTGATATTGCCCAAGCTGCAAACGGACAAGAGGCACTAGATAAGTTTACTTCTAATTTGCCGGATGTTGTGTTTTTAGATATTGAACTGCCAGATGCAAATGGTCAGTCTTTACTTAAAGATATGAAGAACATTAAAAGTAACGCGCATATTATAATGGTAACGGCTCATGGAACGGTAGATAACGTGAAAGAGTCTATTGCGTTAGGAGCATCGGGTTTTATTGTAAAGCCGTTCTCACCTAGAAAAATAGCGTCAGTCTTAAAAACCGTTTCACAGTCCTAAGTTAAAGGAATTAGCTTTACATGAATATACAAGAGATGCGCCAATGTGCCCCTAAAGCATTGTCTTTGCTTAAAATAATGTCGAATGAAAATCGCCTTTTTATTCTATGTAACTTATTAGAAGGGGAACTTGCAGTAAATGACTTAGTTGCGAGAGTTAATTTAGCTCAATCAGCACTGTCTCAGCATTTAGCTATTCTGCGTGAGCATAACTTTGTAAAAACGAGAAAGGAATCGCAAACGGTTTACTATTCTTTAGATAGTAAAGATGTTGTTCGGATGATGATGTTACTGCAAGACTTGTACTTACCCAAAAAACAATAGTTTGGGTTATCCATTTATTTAAATATCGACTCGGTTTTGTAAATAAATTTGGTGCAATAAAAAAGGAGCTTATTAGCTCCTTTTTTATTGCCAGTTCTAGAATGTTTCTAGCTTGCTGAGTTTGCCGCTAACACAGTTTCTGCATCTGACTTCATCTGTTCTAAACCTAATTTATCATAGGCTTCAACCATTATTTTAAGTGCCGGAACAACAGATGTACTGTCTTTATAATATTCCACTACATATTTACAACGGTTTACTGCTGCAACATATGATGAGCGGCGCATGTAATATTGTGCAATTACAATTTCATGTTCTGCTAAACGATTAAGTACAGTCACCATGCGTTTTTTTGCATCTTCAATGTACATGCTATCTGGATATTTTTTTATGAGCTTTTTAAAGTCTGCAAAAGCTGCTCTCGAAGACTCCATATCTTTATCAGCATTAGAAAGGCCAAAAAATTCCTGGAATCCATTTAAGCCCTTTTCTTGATTAACAAGGCCTTTAAGGTATACCACAAAGTCACTCTGTGGGTGGTTTGGGTTTAGCTTCAAAAATCTATCAATAGCTGGCAATGCCTCTTCATAACGATCCGCTTTGTAATAGGCAAACATCAAATCGATTTGAACCTGTCTTGAAAGAGGGCCATATGGATAACGACTTTCTAAGTCGTTAAGAATTGTAATAGCGCGGTTATATAACTCACTATTAATAAAATCTTTTGCATCTTGATATCTAGCTTGTGGCGAGCGGTCTGAAATGCGCTCAATTTCATCCGGAGATGACGTACAGGCTGACAACAAGCCGCTTAATACTACTAATAAACTAAAGTGACGAACAAACTTAAAATTCAACATTATTTTCAACCTGGAAAGTTTTCTTTTCTCGTTAAGTAAAAATTCGAGTAGAATGAATACATAGACATCATTCTATCTCAGTCAGATGCTGCATGCACTGGCAAATTCATATTAATCACATTAAAGATCATGAATAAAGAACTTATTGAACTACAAGCACAAACAAATGAACAGCATTTTGGTAAACGATTAGATCAAGTAATTGCCGATTTGTTCCCTGAATACTCAAGAAGTCGTCTAAAAGATTGGATTTTAGCCGAAAAAGTTTTGGTAAATGGCAAAATAATCACAAAAGCTCGTGAAAAAATGCAAGGTAACGAAGATATTGTTATTTATGCAGAACTGGAAGTTGAAGTTCATCATGAAGCTGAAAACATAGAATTAGATATTATCTATGAAGATGATCATTTAATGATCATTAATAAACCGGCCAATTTGGTTGTGCACCCAGGTGCCGGCAATCAATCTGGCACAATGCTAAATGCATTGTTACATCACTTTCCTGCAATTGAACTTGTTCCGCGAGCTGGAATTGTTCATCGCTTGGATAAGGATACAACGGGCTTGATGGTTGTTGCTAAGACAGTACCGGCACAAACGCAACTTGTTGCAGATATGCAAGAGAGACTCATTACTCGTGAGTATGAAGCTGTATGTCTTGGACGGTTAACGGCTGGTGGCAGTGTTGACAAACCGATAGGTCGTCATCCAACTAAACGTACAAATATGGCCGTTAATCAAATGGGCAAAGAAGCAGTGACTCACTACCGAGTTATTAGTAAGTTTCGAGCGCATACCCATATAAGGTTAAGACTAGAGACAGGAAGAACACACCAAATTCGTGTTCATATGTCTCATTTGAGGCATCCATTAGTCGGTGATAGTCAATATGGTGGTCGTGTTCAGACACCAAAAGGGGCATCAGATGAGCTATTGCAAACTTTACGTGGATATCGACGTCAAGCCTTACATGCGGCCATGTTAAAGTTCTATCACCCAATTACAGGTGAGCCAGTAGAATTTCACTCGCCATTGCCTGAGGACTTTGTTGGTTTGTTAGAAGCGCTAAAGACTGATGTAACAGAGAATCAAGATGACATGGACTTCGGCGTCTTTTAAAGGCTTAAATAGAAATTTAAGTAGGCAAATACATGCTGGCACCACCACACGTGAAGGTGGAGCTAGCCTTGAGCCTTATGCCGGATTAAATTTGGCAACTCATGTTGGCGATGAGTTGTCTGCTGTGCTTACAAATAGAGAAATGCTAAAAACGGATCTGAATTTACCAAGCCCTCCATTTTGGTTAAATCAGACTCATAGCACCAACGTTATTGAACTGCCCCACGAGTATGATGGCCTCACGGATGTTGATGCGTCGTTCACTTCAAAAACAGACACTGTATGTGCTGTGCTCACCGCTGACTGCCTACCCATCGTTATAACAGATAAGGATTTAAACTTTGTCGCCACGATTCATGCCGGATGGCGTGGATTGGTTAATGGCATCGTAGCGAACAGTGTGCAAAAAATTTTAAACACGGTAGATACTGAAGTTGAAAGCTTATCTGTTTGGGTAGGGCCGGCCATAGGGCCAAATGCTTTTGAAGTTGGACAAGAAGTAAAAGCTGAGTTTGAACAGAATTTTGGCTGTGTAGATAAGATGTTTACACCACATGGTCATGGCAAGTATTTAGGTGAATTACCGCAACTAGCAAGGTTAGCGTGCAATCAATTGGGTATTAGTAATATTTCTTATTCTGGTGAATGTACCTATTTTAATACTGACAAATACTTCTCATATCGTAAAGAAGGTCAAACGGGGCGAATCGCGACACTTGCTTGGCTGTCAAATAGTTAAATAAATGTAAAATTAATGATTTATGTCAATTATTTGATGTTGAGTAGTAAATAAACATTGAAAAAGTGACGCTTCGACCTAATTTTGTAAGTAAGCAAAACAAATTAACGTCGAGGTAAATCGATGCGTTTAGATAGACTAACGAATAAGTTTCAACAGGCCATTGCAGATGCGCAGTCATTAGCAGTAGGTCGAGATCATCAATACATTGAACCTATTCATATATTGCATTCCCTTATCAACCAAGAAAATAGCTCAGTAATAGCAATTTTAAATCACGCCAGTGTCAACGTATCAGAGTTGCGTACTAAATTGTCCAGAGAGTTGGAGAAAGTTCCAACGGTAACTGGCTTTGCTGGTGACGTGCAATTATCTAGAGCAACAGCTGCAGTTTTAAATATATCAGACAAAATTACTCAGAAACGCAAAGACAAGTTTATAAGTAGCGAAGTATTTTTATTGGCTTTATTTGATGAGAACGGAAGTATTCACCAGATATTTAAGTTAATAGGTTTGACGCGCGAAAAAGTTGAAAAAGCCATCGACTCGGTTCGAGGCGGCCAAAAAGTAGAAGACCAAAATGCGGAAGATACCCGTCAGTCCTTAGAAAAATATACCGTTGACCTCACTGCTAGGGCGGAACAAGGCAAGTTAGACCCAGTTATCGGACGAGATCAAGAGATCAGACGCACTATCCAAGTATTACAACGCAGAACGAAAAACAATCCTGTACTGATAGGTGAGCCTGGCGTTGGTAAAACGGCAATTGTTGAAGGTTTAGCACAGCGTATTATCAACGGCGAAGTGCCTGAAGGCTTGAAAAATAAACGCGTATTGTCGTTAGACTTTGGTTCTTTGGTTGCTGGAGCAAAATACCGTGGTGAATTTGAAGAGCGTTTGAAGTCGGTCCTAAATGAGCTTGGTAAAGAAGAGGGCAGAGTCATTCTCTTTATCGATGAAATTCACACTATGGTGGGCGCTGGTAAATCTGATGGTGCGATGGACGCGAGCAATATGTTGAAGCCTGCATTAGCGCGTGGTGAGTTGCACTGTGTTGGCGCAACAACATTGGACGAGTATCGACAATACATTGAAAAAGATGCGGCTTTAGAGCGACGTTTTCAGAAGGTTCAAGTTGATGAGCCTAATGTAGAGGATACGATTGCGATTTTACGAGGCTTAAAAGAGCGTTATGAGATCCATCATTCAGTAGACATTACTGACCCTGCAATTGTTGCCGCAGCGAGTTTATCAAATCGCTATATCAGCGACCGCCAATTACCAGACAAAGCAATAGACCTTATTGATGAGGCTGCTTCAAGTATCCGTATGCAAATTGATTCTAAGCCAGAAGAGTTAGAGCAGTTAGAGCGTAAAATTATTCAGCTTAAACTTGAAGACAATGCGCTACTCAAAGAAACCGATGAGTCGAGTAAAAACCGTTTGATGCTGATTCGTGACCAAATCACGGAATTGGAGAAAAAATACCAAGAGTTAGAAGAGATCTGGTTTTCAGAGAAAGCCGCATTGTCTGGAACTCAAACCATTAAAGAGCAACTAGAGCAAGCCCGTTTAGATTTAGAAGTGGCCAGCAGAGCTAGTGACTTGCAAAGAATGTCAGAGCTGCAATATGGGCGTATTCCAGAGTTAGAAAAGCAGTTAGATTTTGCATCACAAGCTGAAATGGACGACATGACATTGTTGCGTAATAAAGTCACGGAGTCTGAAATTGCTGAAGTGTTATCTCGTTGGACAGGTATTCCGGTGAATAAAATGCTCGAGTCGGAGCGAGATAAATTATTACAAATGGAAAGCCAGTTACACACGCGTGTTGTTGGTCAGTCCGAAGCAGTAGAAGCTGTTGCAAACGCTATTCGACGCTCAAGAGCCGGTTTAGCCGATCCTAATCGTCCAAATGGTTCCTTTTTGTTTTTAGGCCCAACAGGGGTTGGTAAAACCGAATTGACTAAAGCGTTGGCGCACTTTTTATTTGATTCTGAAGATAATATGGTTCGCATCGATATGTCTGAGTTTATGGAAAAACACTCAGTGGCAAGACTCATTGGCGCGCCTCCAGGTTATGTAGGTTATGAAGAGGGCGGTTATTTAACAGAAGCCGTTAGAAGAAAGCCTTATTCGGTGATATTACTTGATGAAGTAGAAAAGGCGCATCCAGATGTGTTTAATATTCTTTTGCAGGTTTTGGATGAAGGCCGATTAACCGATGGTCAAGGTCGTACTGTCGATTTTAGAAATACGGTTATTATTATGACCTCTAACTTGGGCTCTGATGTTATTCAGTCGAGCTATGCGCAAAACTCAGAGCAAAGTTACAATGACATGAAATCCTTAGTGATGGAAGTAGTTGGGCAGCACTTTAGACCAGAGTTTATTAACCGTATTGATGACACAGTGGTATTTCATCCATTAAATAATGAAGAGATTCAACAGATTGCAGAAATCCAATTAATTGGGTTGAGAAAGCGTTTAGCGGAGCAAGATGTTGAGTTAGAAGTATCGCATGAGGCGTTAACATTGCTTGGTAAAGCCGGTTTTGACCCTGTTTATGGTGCAAGACCATTAAAACGAGCTATTCAGCAACATGTTGAAAACACTTTAGCGCAAGCGTTATTGTCTGGTGAGATAAAACCAAAAGATAGTGTAACCATTGATGTTATAAACGATAACTTTGTTATCAGACATAACTAATAGAAGTTAAAAGGGTTCGCTTGTTAGTGATAGCCCTTTGATAAGACGTGGTGCCAGTTAATTAAATTGGCACTAACCTAAGGTCGTAGGTTATTATTAAACTTAATTAAAACTAATTGTTTGATAAGTCTATTTTGCCTACGACTCCTCTTTTTAAACTCAACGGTGTGTGCTGGAACCTAGCCAGTAAGGATATACTTAAAAATATATCGTTAAGTTTACCGCGCAATAAAATCATTGGCATTATTGGCCCTAACGGTGCAGGTAAATCCAGTTTACTAAAAGCAATGCATGGGCAAATCAAAACAAGCCAAGGTACCGTTGATTTTAATGACCAACCCATCCTGCAATATGGTCTTAAAGACAAAGCAAAACAAATTGCTTTTATAGAACAGCTACCAGAACTAACGTTTGATCTCAGTGTATACGACGCCGTACTAGCGGGACGTTTACCATATCAGGGGTTATTTTCATTTTCTAACTCTAGTGATAAAAATAGAGTATTGAGCGCGTTAGAAAAAATGGAGCTTTTGGATAAAGTAAGTCAGCCCTTCAACACACTTTCAGGTGGTGAGCAGCAAAGAGCATTAATAGCCCGCTCACTTGTTCAAGGAGCAACAACATTACTTTTAGATGAACCTACTAATCACCTTGATATTAGACATCAACTTGAATTGATGCAGACCCTGCAAGAGTTTGATGGCTCTGTCATTATGACAATTCACGACTTAAATATGGCAAGTCACTATTGTGATTATTTAATTTTAATAAATGAAGGCGAAGTAGTGAAGTACGGTGAGCCTAAGGAAGTTCTAAACGCTGAACTAATATCAACTACTTACAAGGTAGAAACGGTCGTAAAAGAGTCTTCGCTGGGGACACCTTATTTGTATTTTTGCTTAGCCGAATCTGACCCTATTAACAGTGCAGAACCTATTAACAGTGCAGAACCTATTAACAGTGCAAGCCTATTAACATTGCAGAGCAACAACAATGACTAGCCCATTTAATAAATACGATGCCTCAAACTTGGATGGCTCTAAGTCTAAAAATAGTAACAAGGTACAAAAGCTACTTTTGCCTTTGTTGTTATTGTTAATATCTGTCACGTTGGCGTTAGGCTTAGGATCTGTGTATATCCCTTTTAGCGAGGTTTTGTATTGCTTAACCGAGCAGTGCAGCAGCCCAATAAATTCTATGATAGTTCAAGACATTAGGCTACCTAGAGTGCTATTGGCTTTATTTGCTGGAGCAGGTCTAGCTGTTGCGGGCGCTGTTTTGCAAAATTCGACAAATAACTCTTTAGCGGATCCCTACTTATTCGGAATTGTGTCAGGTGCTGGGTTAGGTGCAATTTTGTATAACGTTTTAAATATTCAATTAGGGACCATAGGAATGAGCCTTTTTGCATTTTTAGGAGCGTTACTCTCGGTCACTTTAGTTATGTCTGTTGCAATAAGTAAAGCCTATAAAAAAACCGAGACCTTGATATTAACCGGCGTAGCCGTTTCTTTTATGCTAGCAGCTGCTTCTCAATTTCTTCTATATGTTTCAGAACCAATGGCGGCAAATCGAATAATATTCTGGTTAATGGGCAGTGTCGCCTTTGCCAATGCAGAATCCGTTACTTGGGTTAGTACTACAGTCATTACCTCAAGTATCGTTCTTTGGTTGTTACGAGATAATATCGATGCGTTGCTTCTTGGCGATGAACAAGCAAAGAGCTTAGGCGTTAACGTCGATTTAGTTAGGATACTGGCGTTATTAATTACCTCAGCAATGACCGCTATCATCGTCGCTTTTTGTGGTGGAATTGGTTTTGTTGGCCTAATGATCCCTCATATAATTAGATGGTTTGGTTTTGTAAAAATGCGTCAGTTATTGCCGATGGTTTTTGTTGTTGGTGCTGTATTTCTAATTTGGGTAGATGTTATTGCTAGGGTGAGTATTCCGAATCAGGAAATACCACTGGGTGTAATAACATCAGCCTGTGGAAGCTTATTCTTTTTACTTATTTTAAAACGAAGAGTGTCGTAATGAAAACGTTTATCGTAAGTTGCTTATTAATACTATTTTCTGCATTCGCATCTGCAGAGTCATTTTCAGATTCTACTAAGCCTACTCTTATTGGGTTAGCCCCTAATGTTGTGGAAATTATTTACGCCTTAGGAGCCGGGCCACAATTACTGGGAGCAAGCGAACACTCTACTTACCCTGAAGATGCCCAACGCTTACCACAAGTTTCAAACTACCTAAACGTAGACATTGAAGCTATTGTAACAATGA
This sequence comes from Psychrosphaera haliotis, assembly GCF_009728465.1. Classification (GTDB taxonomy): domain Bacteria; phylum Pseudomonadota; class Gammaproteobacteria; order Enterobacterales; family Alteromonadaceae; genus Psychrosphaera; species Psychrosphaera haliotis. The sequence continues at coordinate 346,014 of NZ_WOCD01000003.1, read as the reverse complement.
ACCCTGACATTGTAGTGGTTTGGAAAGGGGGAACACCTGAAAAAGGCATACAAAAATTAATTGATTTAAACATTAAGGTCTTCCAATTTTCAGCTAATAACTTTAGTGAAATGTTAAAGGAAATAAAACGTTTAGGTCAGCAAATAGGTAGGAATCAAGCGGCAAAAGAATTAACTATCGCCTTACAACTAAAGTACGATGCAATTAAACTTCAATTTAAAAGTAGTGTTAGCCTTATTGGTTTTGTGGAAGTCTGGCCAAATCCTTTAACGACAGCAACTCAAGGTACTATTGTTGACCAAGCGATTAGTGTATGTGGCGTTAAAAATCTATTTCCAACGCCACTAAAATCCTATCCTCAAGTATCTTTAGAATCCATCATCACTCAGCCAATGGACATTATTATACAACCCGTATCTAAAACAGCACCTGCGCAGGTCATGGACTGGTCAAACTATACTCATTTAAATGCCGTGATGAATGGAGCTATTGTATCGCCTGACAGTGACAAGCTTTTAAGGTGGTCACCAAGATGGATTGATGAAGTGCAATTATTGTGTCAATCAATTGCGCGAGTAGCCTCAAAATAGCGCTTAACCTAAGGTAAATCTGGGCTTTTGTAACCTTTTGCTGTATAAGCCAACCGGAAACTGAGTTTGCATTTAGGAAGTTGGTAAAGCCAACACTGCCCCCGCAACGGTATGCGCTTGTCGCAAGTCCGGAACTAATGCGAACTTTATCTTTATGATCTACGGATCAAAACTAGGTGCGGAGGGCACCTAAGGCAGAGGCAAATGAAAAAAACAATCATATCGGTCGCTTTGTTGACCTTACTAAATACAAACCAAAGTTTAGCAACAGAAGAGCTAGAAATTATCACTACGACAGGTTATCGCACTGAAGCCTCGTTAAACACTTCATTATCTTCTCAAATAGTCATAACCGCTGACGATATTGAGCAACTCGCGCCTATATCTATAACGGATCTCTTAAGTAGCTATGCTGCAATTGATATATCCTCTACAGGTGGTCGAGGACAAAACGCGTCTTTGTTTCTGCGTGGCGGCAACGCTGGCCATACATTAGTGTTAGTGGATGGTGTTCGAATTAGTTCGTCTACGCTGGGACTAGCAGATACTCAAAAACTGGCAGTAAACAATATTGAACGTATCGAGATTGTAAGGGGTGCAAGAGCCTCTCTTTGGGGTTCAGAAGCGATTGGAGGTGTAATTCAAATTTTCACTAAAGCAACTCCAGTCACCTCATTAGCAATGAAAATAGGTACAGATAGGTTTGAATCTATACAGTTTCAAACTTCTTTAGAGCATGGAGATGGCCAAACTTCATTTTTAGCGGATCATCAAGAGAGTGAAGGCTTTGATGTTTTATCTGGTGTAGAGCCAGATAAAGATGGCTACTCTTATCAATCGTTTGCATTAAATGGTTTCCAAAATATTGACTCAAAATTGAAATTAACCTGGCAGCTTAATGTTGACCAAGGTGACAATCAGTATGATTCACAGTGGGGCGGTTCCAACTCTACGGAGTTTCAAAATAGACTAATGAAAGTCGGTGGTATTTATCGCTGGGAAGACAATGTTAGTGAGTTTAGCTTTTCTGATCAAAAAGACGACTCAGAGACATTAGTTGAAGGCAGTTCTATACCAAGTGGTGAGCGAATAATAACGAAGCGTATGCAACTTAGTGCATTGAATACAACAACTATTTCAAAGTATGCTTCATTTACAATAGGTACCGACCTTTTAACAGAAGAAGTTGAAGGTGACTTAGTATTGGACGTTGATCATCGAGACCTTTCGGCTGTATTTGCCCAAGGCATGTATTCCGAAAATAACTGGATTGTTGAAAGCTCACTAAGGTATGACTATATAGAGTCAGTTGATTCAGAGTTTACGCATAACATTGCAGTAGGTTATCAAATTACGCCTAAAAGTATAGTTACCGTTATGCAAGGTACGGGCTTTAAAGTTCCAACCTTTAACGACTTATATTGGCCTGCTGACGGCTTTTCTGTAGGCAATGATACTTTAGAATCAGAACGCTCAAATAATTATGAAATTCGTTATGAACAAAGCTTTGATGATTTCTCTTTTAGTGCGACTTATTTCAATAATGATATCAAAAACCTAATTGAATGGACGCCAGATAGCAATTTTGTGTATCAACCTCAAAACGTAAAAGACGCAAATATTAAAGGTTATGAGCTAGATGTTAATGGCGAGTTTTTAGGTCTAACACATGTACTGTCTGCAGCCTGGATAGATGCTATTGATGAATCAACCAATGCTCGTTTGCCTTTAAGAGCAAAACAAAAGTATAGCTATTTAATGAGCTATCAAACAGACAAAGGCTTTGCGAGTTCAGTTGAATTTAAATACAGCGGTGAACGTCAGCAAACAAGCTGGGATGGTTCCATAACGAAGCTTGATTCATTTATGGCTACAAATGTGAATTTACATTATCAGCTAAATGAAGAAGTAAAATTAAAACTTTCGATAAAAGATGCGTTTGACAAGTCTGAGCCAACAGCCGTTGGTTACAACGTTGCAGGCCGACAAGCTTATTTGGGAGTCGTTATTAACCTGTAACGGAAAGCTTTAGGGTTAACTACCACTTATTCAGCAGGTCATTTTTTATGATCTGCTGATTTTCAATTGTCGCTGTATTAATGCCAGTTTTTACCATTACTTCATCAGAAATATCAATAACATCAGCCACGCCAATCACATTCCATAGCTTGCTTTCAATCTCTTTAGCTTTGTGCATCGCGTAATGATTTATATATTTAATTTCGTTGCTCACATAGTCCATGTCGGGACGTCCCGTTTTAGAAACGAATATTCTAAACGCTAGAAAAACATCCTTTTTGACTGCGGCCATAACAAAGCTTTCTAACATGTCTTGAGCCAAAAATTGGTCGCCAAAATAACACACAAAACTTCGTTGCACTGTAGCTTGATTAGGACGATATCTAATGTACAGATCTACCTGTTTCGGTCTGTCAGTTCGCTCCAACTCATTAAGGATTGGTGTAAACGCTTTTTGGACCGTATTGTCTTTTACCAACGGGTATAGGTTTATTGAATCTTTACCCACAGGGAACTGTTTCATTAGGTGATGAAATAAATTAGGCTGCGGTCCTTTTCCTACCATATTTATTTCTACTTTCTTTTGATGTTTACTGAAGTAAACCGCCATGTTTTTACTGTTTTTAGCAAAGATATTTCGGAGCGCTTTAGAAAGCCCTGGGTATTTACTTTCCATTTTTGCAGGTGTTAATTTAGCGGCATTTTGCTTAATAAGCTTATAGAAAAACTGACGCCCTTGGTGGCCACCTCTAGGGTCATAAACTCTTAAGTTCATTGTTAGTTTATCTTTAGAAACCGCCATTACTTCATAAGGTAGTTTCTCTAATTTGTATTTATTTGTGACGCGCTGTAGTTCAGGCAACGCTAGCAACAAAATATCAGCTTTCTTAAACTCACATGGGGCTTCTAAAACCACTTGAAGTCCGTAACTAGAAATATCTCGGCTTGAACCTTTAATAAAGTTGGCCTCATCATCAACAAGTTCAATATTCACTGTCGTTTTGTATAGGTATCGCTCTTCTGAACGTAAATTTACGTAGTCAATTGAGTCCACTTCGATGTTAATGTATTTACTTAGTTTCCCGTGGCTAAACGTTTTCAGTAAATTTAGCTTCGACTGTTCATATTTGTACTGATCTTGATACTGCAAAGTTGAAGCGTCATTTTTTAATGAAGTTAATGTCACAATATAGGACAAATCTTTTAGTAACCCTTGCACTCGAGGTGGAGGTGGGCGGTTTAACTTCTTAATTTCTTCGCTTGCTGTATCGGGTATGGATAATGGTAAATGAGCATCATCATATGACGTTTTTGCCAATTGGAGTTTAAACACCTGCCAACTTTCCTTTTGGCTACCAAAACCAATAAACTGTTGTTTTAACGTGTCATCTTTATTGAGCTCTTCAAGCGTTGCTGAATAAAAGTATAGGCGGCCAGCTTTGGCATGAGTAAAGCAAAACAGCAGCGTTTGTTTTATTTCGGCATCTTGAGATATCAAGGTGAGTAGGCGTTTTTGCGATAAAATTTGTTGGAAAACTAAGTTCTTATTTTCATCACTAAAATACCCTAAAATTGCTCTGTTATTTTCAGTAGCCAGTGCAATCGTAGGCACGTATCTATCTTTAACGTGTCTTATATACAAAGGCAGTGATGTTAAGCGAGGTAAGTAGTATTGTTCAAAACCTTTAATAGTGGCGGCTTCAATCGTATTGTCAAAATTAACTTTATAGCGTCGTTTATTACCATTTATAAAGTTCGCTAAAAACTCATCAAAAGCTGCAATATCCTCGCTAAACGTTCTTTTTAAGCGCACATATTTTTGTGTTTCGTTAATAGCATCAATACCTACTACTTGATATTCAATGCCATCCTTTAGGCCTAATTCAAACTCTTCCTCTAAGCCAACCAAGTAAATCGCAAGCTTCTGATCTATATCTACAGCTCGTGCTTTAGGAAGACGAACTTTAATTCCTCCAACGGATAAATCACTACTTTGTGCTTTTACTACGTCACCTAGGCCAAACTGAATTTCAATGGCAATGCTAAAATTCATTCTTTCTTCAGCACGAATGCCATAATGTGTGAATTCAACAGTATGACCAATGAGCTGTTTGGCAATGGTTTCTTTTTGCTTAAGTGTTGGTGCTGCATTAGGTGAGTTGAGCTGTTGTGCTTCTTCTAAACGTTCCTGTTGCTCTTTTTTATGAAGAAAACCCGGTGATTATTTTCCGCATTCATTACTTCTTCGTAACAGCCGACCGTATATTGACCAAATTTTTCTACTTGAGATTTAAATATATTTTTGGCCACTTCATCTAAATAATGAATTTTTCCTTGGTATTCAAATTGACTCGGTTCGCCAACAACATGGCCTCTTAAGTCGATTACCCTAGTCGTGGGCTGAGCTAATCTCTTTAATTCCATTTTGATTAAGAACTGTTTGGATTTAGGCACGTCACTAGCCTTTGACTTAAATTCTTTGTCAAAGTTAGGTTCGTTTATAACTGATTTAAGGTCTTCAATTAAGTGATTGAATTCTTGAAGCTCAGTAGTCATTTAGTAATAGTTATCCATTTAGTTCAATTAGTACTTATCAGCACTAGACAGCTCGACTATAATTTGTCATTTTTATCAGATTAAGCAACATACGTGCCACGCAAGTATAGTAGGAAGTTAACATGGCGAAAAGTAAAACAGCATTTGTTTGTAGTGATTGTGGGGCCGAATTTGCCAGATGGCAAGGGCAATGTGGTGAGTGTAAAGAGTGGAATACCATCTCTGAAATCAAGTTGGCGCCAAAATCGACTAAAAGCGCATCTCGTTATGAAGGTTATGCGGGCAGAGTGGAAAATAAGGTACAAACTCTGGACAAAATAAACCTACAGGAATTACCAAGGTTCAGTACCGGCTATCAGGAGTTTGATAGAGTGTTAGGTGGTGGTGTGGTTCCTGGTTCAGCCATTCTAATTGGTGGAAGCCCTGGAGCAGGTAAAAGTACATTGTTATTGCAAACTATGTGTTACCTATCTGAGCATATGACGGCACTTTATGTAACGGGTGAAGAAAGTCTCCAGCAAGTCGCTATGCGCGCCCATCGGTTAGGCTTGCCAACGGATAAACTAAATGTATTGGCTGAAACCAGCGTAGAAGCTATTTGCACTCATGCAGAGAACTTGAAGCCACAAATTATAGTAGTGGACTCAATTCAAGTTATGCATGTTCAAGATATTAGCTCAGCGCCGGGCAGTGTGTCTCAAGTCAGAGAAGGAGCGGCGTTTCTAACTCGATTTGCTAAACAAAATAATATTGCTGTATTTATGGTTGGCCATGTGACAAAAGATGGCACATTAGCCGGTCCTAAAGTATTGGAGCACTGTATTGACGCTAGCGTCATGGTGGATGGCGATGCTGACGGTCGTTACCGAACTATGCGTGGTCAAAAAAATCGGTTTGGCGCAGTCAATGAGCTGGGTGTTTTTGCAATGACGGACAAAGGGTTAAAAGAGGTCAGCAACCCTTCAGCAATTTTCTTAAATAGAGCCGATGGCGACTCTGCCGGTAGCTCGGTTATGGTGCTATGGGAAGGAACAAGGCCGCTATTGGTGGAAATACAGGCATTGGTTGATAGTTCACAGTTAGGCAACCCTCGACGTATAGCTGTTGGTTTAGATCAAAACCGATTGGCGATGTTGTTAGCAGTATTGCATCGACATGGTGGTTTAATGTTAGGCGACCAAGATGTTTTTGTGAACGTTGTTGGTGGTGTAAAGGTGACAGAAACCAGCGCGGATTTAGCACTTTTATTGGCCATGGTGTCGAGCTTCAGAGACAATCCACTCGACAGAGAGTTAGTTGTTTTTGGTGAAGTAGGGTTAGCAGGTGAAATAAGACCGGTTCCCAGCGGGCAGGAAAGGCTTAAAGAGGCGGCAAAACACGGTTTTAAAAAGGCAATAGTACCTAAAGCAAATATGCCGAAAGAGCCTATTTCAGGGATGAAGGTGATTGGAATATCAAGGTTAAGTGAAGCACTAGAGCATCTTTAGTTTTTTAATGACGCTCTAATTAAATGTAACCTTATTTATCAAATTTCTTATTAAGCATTTTGTTAAATCGTTTGTTAGATTTTTGTTAGTTTGGTGGTTAAGTTAACGTTCATTCACAAACTTAATCACTAACTGATAAATTTTCCAATTGGCGTTCTAATAAATCAGCGTCACCAACGTTAAGTTCTAACAAGCGGCGCAAATGCGTCATGCTCTCAATATCTATCTTAGACCAAGTTAAGCCAACGCTTTGAGGTTCACAGTGCGCTATATTTCCTTGCATATCAATATGAACCTCTGAACCTTCTAAGACAAATTCCAAGGTGGCCTCAGCGCCCGTATTATCTCCTAATGAGTCTGGTGTAGAGATTAATGCACCTTTTAAAGAGAGGTCAATAATACTGGTATCAAATACCTTATGGTCAACTTTTAGTACAGCTGGCGTTGAAAAAAGAACACGAGTGTATTGGCGTTTGTTTTCCATTGATCATCCTATCAATTATCTGTTGTATTAGTAATAGCATGGAAGTGAGTGATTAAAAAGTAACTGGTTTAAAAAAGTAAAAAAAACGCCACTTAATGTGACGTTTTAAAAAGAGTTAATTACTTAAGACGTTTGTATTTTATTCTGTGCGGCTCTGCGGCTGCTGCACCATATGTTTTTTTAAACCATTCTTCATATTCAGTATAGTTACCTTCAAAGAACTCAATATGGCCTTCATCTCTGTAGTCAATGATGTGTGTCGCTATTCTATCGAGGAACCAACGGTCATGCGAAATTACCATCGCGCTACCTGGGAACTCTAAAATAGCGTTTTCCAGTGCTCGAAGGGTTTCAATATCCAAGTCGTTGGTTGGCTCATCGAGCAGCAGTACGTTGCCGCCAGCTTTTACTAATTTAGCTAAGTGAACACGGTTACGCTCACCACCAGATAAGTCACCAATACGTTTTTGTTGGTCTGACCCTTTGAAGTTAAAGCGACTTACGTAAGCTCTTGATGGAACTTCAAAGTTGCCCACTTGAATGATATCGCTACCTTCAGAAACCTCTTCGTATACCGTTTTAGAGTCATCCATGCTGTCCCTAAACTGGTCAACAGAAGATAGAGCCACAGTATCACCAACAATAACATCACCAGAGTCTGGCTTTTCTGCATCACTTAATAATTTAAATAGCGTGGATTTACCGGCACCGTTAGGACCAATAATTCCAACAATACTGCCTTTTGGCATTGTGAAGCTTAAGTCATCAATTAAAACTCGATCGCCAAAGCTCTTACGCAAGTTTTTAACTTCAATAACTTTATCACCTAGTCGAGGCCCAGGTGGGATGTATAATTCATTTGTTTCATTACGTTTTTGATAATCATTTTGCTGCATTTCTTCAAATCGAGCTAAACGAGCTTTTGATTTTGATTGACGAGCTTTAGGGTTTGAACGAACCCACTCCAATTCTTGTTGAATAGACTTTTGGCGAGACTTTTCAGTACGTTGCTCTTGCGCTAAACGAATATCTTTTTGCTCAAGCCAACTAGAGTAATTACCTTCCCAAGGAATACCTTCGCCTCGGTCTAGTTCTAATATCCAACCCGCAACATTATCTAAGAAGTATCTATCGTGGGTAATTGCTACAACTGTACCTTCATATTCATGTAAGAAGCGCTCAAGCCAAGCAACAGACTCAGCATCCAAGTGGTTGGTAGGCTCATCGAGCAGTAACATGTCTGGCTTATCTAGCAACAAGCGGCAAATAGCAACACGTCGGCGTTCACCACCTGATAGGTGTTCGATGTTTGCATCCCAAGGCGGTAATCTAAGTGCATCTGCGGCAATTTCTAATTGATGTTCAAGGTTGTGACCATCTTTTGATTGAATAACAGCTTCTAGTTCGCCTTGTTCTTTTGCTAAAGCGTCAAAATCTGCATTTTCTAATGCGTATTCAGCATAAACTTCATCTAATCGAGTCAATGCATTTTTAACATCGGCGACAGACTCTTCAACAATCTCGCGAACAGTTTTTGATGCATCCAAAACTGGCTCTTGAGGAAGGTAACCAATTTTTATGCCAGCCATTGGGCGAGCTTCGCCTTCAATTTCAGTATCTAATCCAGCCATAATGCGAAGTAAAGTAGATTTACCCGCGCCGTTTAGGCCTAAAACACCAATTTTTGCGCCAGGGAAAAAACTAAGAGAAATGTCTTTTAAAATTGTACGTTTAGGTGGAACCACTTTACTTACGCGGTTCATTGAAAAAATAAACTTGTCAGGTAATGCCATCGGAAAATTTTCTTTTTATGAACTATTTAGACGAATATTTTAGGGCAAGCAGACTGCTTTTAGCAAATTAGTTTTTACCCTCAAAGGCGAACAAGAAATTTGAGGCTTAAATAAGGCCAATTTGTACCTAAATGAATAAAATACAAGGTTGTTTTTTGCGCAATGTGGAATTATGACTTAACCTTTTTGTATCTGGTCCAACATGGTGAGGCTTTATAGAAATGGCAGAGAAGAAAAAGGTTTTGGTGGCAGACGATGATCAGGGGATAAACCTTCTTCTAGTTAACACGTTATTGAAAAAATTTGATGTTCATTCTTCTTTTTCTGGAAAAGAAACCCTAAGTAAGTGTGAAGAGCATCATTTTGATTTGGTTTTGTTAGATGTGAATCTAGGTGACATCGACGGCAGAGAAGTATGTAAAACGTTAAAAAATGACTCGGAAGGCAAGCCTCCGTTGATCATTTTTATCTCTGGCGACCAAGATCAAGAGAACATAATTCGATGTTTTGAAAATGGCGCTGATGATTTTATCGGAAAACCGTTTTCACCTGTACAAGTCATGACAAAAGTTGAAGCCTTACTAAAATATGATGTCATGATTGATAATCTTCAATCACAAAGCCAAGAGTTAACAAGCTTAGTTACGACAACTATGTCTCAAGCTTCGAGTTATGGCTCTTCTTTGCAAATGGTGAAACAACTAAATCATGCCAACTCTGAAAGTGAAATTGCACAAACGGTTTTTAACTTTTTAGCATCACAAGGGTTACACGCAGCTCTTTACCTCAAGGACAATAAGCATTCAACCTGCTTTGACCAAGCTTCATCAGTTTGTTCGCCAATAGTAAAAGAAGTGTTTGAACTTACTCACAATAAACAGCGGATAAAAAACTTAGGCACAAGATTGATGGTGTCTGATCAGCACTGTTCAATTTTAGTATTAGACCCACCCAAAGAAGATGAGGAAGCTTATGGCATCTTTATCGATATCATCACGGTTGTCATTGAAGCTGTTGAAGCTCGGTTTATAGGGTTTTTGAGGGAACAAGAATTAAGATCTTTAAATAAAGAGTTGTCGCTAGTAATTAGCCAAATTAATCAGGATGTTGAACAAGTTCGCAAAGATAAGCAATCATTAATGGACGACATTATAATGCAGATAGGGCTTAGTTTTCATAAGCTTGATTTAACCATAGATCAGGAAGAGTACTTTACTAAGTTAATGGAGCAAACACTGCTGTCACATGATGAAAACAATAACGTATTGATGACATTACAAGAACGTTTGCAAACATTAGTAAATGAAATGAAGACCTTATTAACTTAACTTTTAAAGAGGTCAAATAATCGAGTTCATAAAAGTAATGCAAATTAGTTAGAATTTCTCATTGTTAAGATATAGGCATTTAGCTAAGAAGTGCGTATTATAAGCGCCTCATTTGTTTGTTATATAACCAATACCGAGGTGCAAGAATGTTAACTCGTGATATGAATATCGCAGATTTCGACCCAGAACTATGGGCATCAATGCAACAAGAAACTCAACGTCAAGAACACCACATTGAGTTAATCGCTTCTGAAAACTATACCAGTCCTCGTGTAATGCAAGCACAAGGTTCACAGTTAACAAACAAATATGCCGAAGGTTACCCTGGCAAACGTTATTATGGCGGTTGTGAGCATGTTGATGTTACTGAGCAACTAGCCATTGATAGAGCTAACGAATTGTTCGGTTCTACTTATGCAAACGTTCAACCACATTCAGGTTCGCAAGCAAATTCAGCAGTTTTTCAAGCCTTACTTAATCCTGGCGACACCTATTTAGGAATGAGCTTGGCGCACGGTGGACATTTAACACACGGTTCACACGTAAACTTCTCAGGTAAAGTATATAACGCAATACCTTATGGTCTTGATGATGCGACTGGTGAAATTGACTATAAACAAGTGGAAGAACTAGCAGCTGAGCACAAGCCAAAAATGATTATTGCAGGATTTTCTGCATATTCAGGTATTGTTGATTGGGCTAAATTCCGTGAAATAGCTGACAAAGTAGGCGCGTACTTGTTTGTTGATATGGCTCACGTTGCAGGCTTAGTAGCTGCAGGTGTATATCCAAACCCAGTTCCTCATGCTCATGTTGTTTCAACAACAACTCATAAAACACTTGCGGGCCCTCGTGGTGGTTTAATTATTTCTGGTGCTAACGATGAAGCACTTTATAAAAAGTTAAACAGTGCGGTTTTCCCTGGCGGTCAAGGTGGTCCACTTTGTCACGTAATTGCTGCTAAAGCCGTTGCGTTTAAAGAAGCGCTACAACCAGAATTTAAAGAATACCAGGCTCAAGTATTACTTAATGCACAAAAAATGTGTGCTGTAATGCAAGAACGTGGTTATGACATTGTTTCTGGAGGTACTCAAAACCATTTATTCTTAGTTGACTTAATCAATAAAGATATTACTGGTAAAGATGCTGATGCTGCATTGAGCAAAGCCTTTATCACAGTGAATAAAAACTCAGTTCCAAATGACCCGCGTTCTCCATTTGTTACATCTGGTTTACGTTTAGGTACTCCAGCTGTAACACGTCGTGGAATGAAAGAAGCTGAAATGGTTGAGTTATCAAACTTAGTTTGTGATGTATTAGACAATATCGATAGCGAAGAAAGCTTGGCTGCTGTGAAAGAAAAAGTCGTTGCGTTATGCGCGAGATTCCCAGTTTACGCCTAGTCTATTTTTTACAGTGAAAGCTGTGTTAATATTTAAAGCCGTGGAAACACGGCTTTTTTATTTTTTCTAGGAAAACTCACATGCATTGTCCTTTTTGCTCTGCTACGGAAACTAAAGTCATAGACTCTCGTCTTGTTGGTGGTGGCTCTCAAGTTCGCCGAAGACGCGCCTGTAATGAATGTAATGAACGATTCACTACGTTTGAAGGTGCAGAATTGGTCATGCCTAAAGTGGTGAAAAGAGATAGCAAACGAGAACCTTTTAATGAAGAAAAAATGAGCGCAGGTATTTTGCGCGCCATCGAAAAAAGACCGGTTTGTACTGAACAGGTTGATCAACTCATTCTTTCAATAAAAAAAGAAATCCGTAATACCGGTGAACGAGAAATATCTTCTGAGTTTATTGGTAGCCTTATTATGGATGGTTTAGTCCAATTGGACAAAGTGGCGTACGTTCGTTTTGCTTCTGTATATCGCTCATTTGAAGATATAAAAGAATTTGGTGAAGAAATTGCGAAAATTGGTCAGCAAGCTGATAGCGCAAATGAATTAAAAAGTCGTCAATCTAAGTTGTTCGAATAAAAATGTCTCAAAACAACACCACTACCTCTTTCTCTGAGCAAGATTACACCATGATGGCACTGGCAATTAAGCTCGCTAAAAAGGGTCAGTACACTACAACGCCGAACCCCAATGTAGGTTGTGTGATTGTTAAAGATGGTGCAATCCTAGGACAAGGTTGGCATCAAAAGTCAGGTACAGGCCATGCAGAAGTTAACGCGTTGCAAGCTCTCAGTATTCAACAAACAGCTGGTGCTACCGCCTACGTCACATTAGAGCCTTGTAGTCACTATGGCCGAACACCACCTTGTGCACTTCGTTTAAAAGAAGCGAAGATTAAAAAAGTTATTGTTGCCATGTTAGATCCTAATCCTCTTGTTGCCGGTAATGGTATTGCTATGCTTCAAGAAGCCGGCATAGAAGTGCAAATTGGTTTATTAGAAACTGATGCTAGAGCGTTAAATCCGGGCTTTTTGTCGAGGATGGAAAGGCAACAGCCTCATGTGCGTTTAAAGTTAGCAACATCGGTTGATGGTAAAATAGCGTTACATAATGGCGAAAGTAAATGGATTACAGGTCCAGCAGCTAGAGCCGATGTTCAAAGATATCGAGCGTTAAGTTGCGCTATTTTAACCACAGCAAAAACGGTAATTAGAGACAATGCAAGACTTAACGTAAGACCTGAACAGCTTAACGTTCAATATGAATTTACTAATATTGTTACTGACATTCGCCAGCCTATAAAAATTGTTTTGGATGGCAAAAATAAAATAACACCTGAAGTTGCAAGTGGCCTCGCATTATTTGATTGCAATATGGCTAAAAACCAATCAGATAATAGACTTACAACGGAAGATAAGCCTCAGGTAGTATTAGTAAAGTCAGAGCCTCACTTTGAACAGGCGACTGTTGATTTTAAAGAGTTTACCAACGTCACTATAGTTTCTTCGGTATACAATAAAGAAAAAGGCTTTTGTGTGAGTGACTTAATTTCTCACTGTAATCAGCTGTCGATTAATAATTTGTGGGTTGAAGCTGGTAGTCAATTATCGGCGTCATTTTTACAAAGCCAAGTTGTAGATGAGTTAATTCTTTATATGGCGCCTATTATTATGGGTAAAAATGCCATTGATTGTATTCCACTTGGTCCATTCGACAGTATGAAAGAGACAAAGTCATTAAATTTACTAGACTATAAAATGGTTGGTGATGATATCAGATTCACTTATCAGCCAATAAACAAGCATTAACTAAAAGTGGAATTACTGTGTTTACAGGAATAATCGAAACAATAGGAACAATAAAAAGCCTTAAACGAATGGGTGAAGATTTCCAAGTGGAAGTTCAATCTCCAACTTTTGACTTCTCAGATGTAAACCTAGGGGACAGCATAGCAACTAATGGTGTGTGCCTAACCGTAGTGGAAAAGTCTGAGCAATCCTTTAAAGCCGATGTATCAAACGAGACTATTAGCTATACCGGATTTAAACATTATCAAACAGGCCAATTAGTTAACCTTGAAAAAGCGATGTTACCTACTACTCGATTTGGCGGCCACATGGTAAGCGGTCATGTTGATGCGGTTTGTTACGTAGCGTCAATTTATAACAATGGTCGTGCTAAAGATATTTGGCTTAGTATCCCAAGTCATTTAGAGAAATACGCCGTTAAAAAAGGCTCAATTACCGTTGATGGAATTAGCTTAACCGTCAATGATGTTACTGAAGGTCAATGTAAGTTGACAATCGTACCGCATACCTTTGCTGAAACTACACTATCAAATGTAGCCGTTGGTGATGCAGTTAACGTTGAAATTGATATAATAGCTCGATACGTTGAAAGATTACTCGGTCATGCGTCAGGTGGGAAAGACCCAAAAGGCGTGGACATGTCATTACTGGCAAGAGCCGGTTACCTTAATAAGTAAGCCTCATCCAAAATTGGTAGAAAATATGAATTTGAATACACCAGAAGAAATAATTGAAGACATCCGTCACGGTAAAATGGTCATTTTGATGGATGATGAAGATAGAGAAAATGAGGGTGACTTAATCATGGCGGCAGACATGCTGACGCCAGAGCATATTAACTTTATGGTAACGCACGCTAGAGGCCTAGTTTGTTTACCAATGACAGAAGATCGAGCAAGAGCGTTAAACCTAACGTTAATGGTAGACAATAATAATGCCCAGTTTGCTACTAACTTTACGGTTTCAATTGAAGCTGCAGAAGGCGTAACAACAGGTATTAGTGCTGCTGACAGAGCAAGAACAATTCAAGCGGCTGTTGCTCCAAATGCAAAACCAGCAGACATAGTTCAGCCGGGTCACATTTTCCCTTTAGTTGCTAAAAAAGGCGGTGTTTTAACACGCGCAGGCCATACTGAAGCTGCCGTTGACTTAGCTCGTTTAGCGGGTCGCGCTGACTGTGGCGTTATCGTCGAGATATTAAATGACGATGGCACTATGGCTCGTCGTCCTGATTTAGAAGTGTTTGCGAAAAAGCACGACCTAAAAATTGGCACTATTGCAGACTTAATTGAATACAGAAATTTAAATGAAACGACGGTCGAAAAAATTGCGAGTTGTAAAATACCGACTCAATTTGGTGAGTTTCAGTTAGTTACATTTAAAGACACAATTGACGAACAGTTACACTTTGCAATGGTAAAAGGTGACATTGATAAAATGGATGCGCCTCTTGTTCGTGTTCATTTACAAAATACATTCAGTGACTTATTGAGTTCTGACCGCTCAGTAAACCGCAGCTTCTCTATTGATTCTGCTTTGCAAAAAATATCAGCAGAAGGCGGTGTTCTAGTATTACTTGGCAAGCAAGAAAGTAATCAAGAACTTATAAATATAGTTAAACGCTTTGAAGCGGAAGACAATGGCGATAATTTACCACCGGCTAAATGGCAAGGCACTTCTCGTAATGTTGGAGTAGGCTCACAAATACTTGCACAGCTTGGTGTTAATCAAATGCGTTTATTAAGTTCGCCTAAAAAATATCATGCACTTTCAGGCTTTGGCTTAGAAGTTGTAGAGTATGTAAGTGAATAAGATCTAAGATCGCGCGATCTGCTAACATCTACTAATATGTTGTGGTATTATCGCGCAAAATTTTTTAAAGATAAGAAATAAGGTTCCCGAATGAACGTCATCGAAGGCAATTTTCGTGCGACAGGTAAAAAATTCGCAATTGTAGTATCTCGTTTTAATCACTTTGTGGTTGATAGCTTATTAGAAGGCGCAGTTGATGCCCTAGAGCGTCATGGCGAAGTAAACCAAGACGATATCACTATTGTTTATGTTCCTGGCGCCTATGAATTACCATTAGCGGCAAAAAAGATCGCTAAGCGTGGTGAAGTTGATGCCATTATTGCTATTGGTGCAGTAATCAGAGGCGGCACACCTCATTTTGAATTTGTTGCAGGTGAATGTAACAAAGGTTTAGCGTCTGTATCGTTAGATTACGATATACCAGTATCATTTGGTGTAATCACAACAGACAGCATTGAACAAGCTATCGAGCGCTCTGGCACAAAAGCTGGAAACAAAGGCGGTGAAGCTGCCCTTGGTGCACTTGAGATGGTTAATGTAATGGCGCAAATCTAAGGCAATATAATGAAACCAGCAGCAAGAAGAAAGGCACGTAGCCTTGCAGTACAAGCTATATATTCATGGCAGATTAGCCAAAACCACGTAAGTGACATTGAGCAACAGTTCCTTTTGGAAAATGACGTAAATAAAATTGACGTTGAGTTCTTCAAAGAAGCTATTCGTGGCGTTGCCGCACACTATAAAGAGTTAGACACTGCGCTAACACCTTATACTGAGCGTCCATATGAAGATGTTGATCAAATCGAAAAAGCCATCATGCGCTTGTCTGCATTTGAGTTAAAATTCAGAGTTGACGTACCTTACAAGGTTGCGATCAACGAAGGCATTGAATTGGCAAAGAAATTTGGTGCAGATGATAGCCACCGCTTTGTTAACGGCGTATTGGACAGAGCCGCCAAAGATCTTCGTATCCCTCTTAGATAACTAGACTCACACCAAAAGGAAATGGTTATGAAAGAGTTTGAAATGATTCAGACTTATTTTTCAGGCCGTGGTCCGCAACGTAAAGATGTTATTGTCGGCGTCGGAGATGACGCCGCTTTAATGAAAATGCCGCAGGATAAGCTGCTTGTCGTTGCCACAGATACCATGGTTGAAAACACCCACTTTTTTACTGATACAAGTGCCAGATCAATTGGTCACCGTTGCTTAGCGGTTAACTTAAGTGACTTTGCTGCTATGGGCGCCGAGCCTGCTTGGGCATCAGTTGCTATAACGCTGCCAAACGCTGATGAGCAATGGGTAAAAGAGTTTGCTGACGGTTTGTTTGAAATTGCAGAATACTATAATGTTCAAATTGTTGGTGGTGATACTACACAAGGGCCGCTAGCGGTTACAGTGAGCCTTAAAGGATTTGTAACAGAAGGCAAAGCGTTATTAAGATCTGGAGCTAAAGCGGGCGATTGGATTTATGTAACAGGTGAGTTAGGTGAGTCTGCTCTGGCGGTTGACTCAAAAATTAATGGGCTTAAGTTCCCGGAAGATATTGCTAGTCATATTCAGCAACGTTTTGACTACCCAGTTGCACGAATTGCTGCCGGACAGGTTGTAAGACACGCGGCAACCTCTGCACTTGATATTTCTGATGGTTTAATTCAAGACCTTGGCCACATTCTTAAGGCGTCATCAGTCTCAGCAAGAATAGATGTAGAGCGACTACCTATTTCACATACGTTATACGACGCTGTTGGCCAAGAAAAAGCGATTTCTCTGGCGTTAACCGGCGGAGAAGACTATGAAATTTTGTTTACAGTGCCTGAACAACAAAAAGGTTACTTAGAGCAAAACGCAACAGCGATGGGTGTTAAATATACCTGCATTGGCCAAATTTGTGGCGGCGATACCGGAATTGAATTGCTGTTCAATGACGAGCCGTTTAACTTGAAAGGCCAAAAGGGCTTTCAGCATTTTTCGGATAAAGAAGAGAAGTAAAGTGGAAAACCCTGCGGCTAAATTTAACTTATGTAATAAAACACACCTTTTAGCTACAGGGTTTGGTAGTGGTCTTGCGCCATTTGCTCCTGGCACGTTTGGGACATTAGCTGCCATCCCTTTTTACTTAGCATTTGTTTATAGCCCAGCTTATATATTTATATTGTTCACTCTGTTTACTTGCGTAGTGGGCCCTTACATTTGTGGCAAAGCTGCGTCGGACATCGGCGTTCACGATCATAAAGCGATTGTATGGGATGAGTTTGCAGGTATGTTTATTACCTTGTGCTTTGTTCCATTTAGTTGGACTGCTATTGCGGTAGGATTTGTATTATTCAGGTTCTTTGATATTGTTAAACCTTGGCCTATAAGTTACTTAGACAAGTACGTTCATGGTGGTTTAGGCATAATGATTGATGATATTGTAGCGGGCTTAGCGGCTGGCGTTTGTTTATATTTCATTATGCCGCTATTAGGTTAGACAACAGCCTCTGGTTGAACTTCATCGCTTTTTATACCCTTAGTAAATAAGGATGCTGGATCAATTATCAAACTGTGTTTGTCCCCAAGCTGAATTAAGCCTTTCAAAATTGCTTTAGTATCGTTATCTAATTCAAATCCAACCGTTGTTACTTTGTCTAATGACTTTATGTCTGATTCATTGACGTGGATATTATCTTCAACCTTGTCAACTAAGAGACCTATGTGAGGCGCACTGCCATTTATGGTCGTAAAAACGATTATGGGTTTATAAGAATATTCAATATGCTCAATGGCATTTTCAAACAACTGATTAACTTTTGAATTTAGTTTGTTGTCGTCACTGATATTTTGCTGAGCTATTTGCTCAACAATTAGCTTAGCCTTTGACATGATACTAGCCAAGTCTTCATCACTGCTTGTGAAGTTATTTAGCCACTTCAGTAATGCATGCGGTTTTGTTAAAACGTTGTTACCTTTATTGGATAGTAGCCATTGGTTAAAAATATTTTTTTGTTCTAAAAATTGATTTACAGTTTGGGTATTTTTATCTTTGGTAGAACAATGATTTAGTATTTTACCTAGGTCAAAAATAGGCACTGGAATATTCATAAAGTCTTTAATGCCCATAAAGTTTGGATTGTGGTTAGGCATTTCTGTTAGGTTTTCACGATACTGTTCTGTTAACAAGATATTTAAGATGGCAAGCGAAACGGTTTTTGAGCCAACTTCAAAATTTACAAAATCCATGAATATTCCCCAATATTACAAATCCTTTTAAGTCTAGTTGACTAAATAGGGGTTACAAGGAAATAGTATTATTCCTTTGTTTTTTCCTCGGTTACTTCATTATTTGAGTCGTTAAAGTCAGCGTCATTTTTACCATTTAGTTTGGAAAATTTAATAGAATTAAAACCGAGAACTGCGCCACTTAAGGCGTAGATGAAGAAAGTAATAAATAAAACTTCCGCTGGTCTTGCCGCTATAACAACAAATAAGAACACTGCAATTAGTAAACTTACGAAAGGTTGCTCCTTAAGTAATGTTAGGTTCTTGAATGCGCTGTATCTAAAGTTACTCACCATTAATAAACCCGACAGAACTGTGACTACTGCAACAACAAGGGAGATAATGCCATTTTCTAGCTCGAATGATTGAAGTACCCAAACCATACTTGCTACCAGAGCTGCAGCGGCAGGGGATGGTAAACCTTGAAAGTAATTCTTAGAAAAAATAGACAACATAGAATTGAATCGAGCTAAACGCAGGGCGGCACAAGCAACAAAAATAAAACAGGCCAGCCAACCTAATTTTCCAAATGAAGATAGGCAAAAACTATACGTTAATATAGCTGGAGCGATCCCAAATGAGACAATATCAGCCATACTGTCGTATTGTGCGCCAAACTCACTTTGAGTATTTGTCATGCGAGCAACTCTGCCATCTAAGCCATCAAATATCATGGCAATAAATATCGCGACAGAGGCATGTTCGAATTGATTATTGATACTGGATATTATGGCGTAAAAGCCAAAAAATAATCCGGCAGTGGTAAGCAAGTTTGGAAGTAAATAGAAGTGCTCTTTAGGTTTGTTTTTATTGGAATTATCGACAGACATCAAATTTTCTTTTATTTTTTGGCTAAATAAGGATATAAAAGCACCATAGCATATAAAATTCAAAGGACAACAAGGGGACCTAATGAGGTTTTTAGCAATTTTATGCATGTTACTAGTCAGCAGTAGCTACGCAGGTTCACAAAAGGTGAAGGTATACCGTTGGATTGATGCGAAAGGCGTGGTGACATTTAGTGAATATCGTCCTCAAAATAGCAAGTATGTAGAATTAGAAATTGAAGGCGATAGAGTGCTGCGCGGCAAGAAAGATGATCAATCTGTAGAAATATCTATAAACGCAGATAAAGACGACTCTATGGTAGATGAATTGAACTCACAAGCTAAATTATATTGTGATAAAGCTAAGCATAATTTAAAGGTATTGGACTCTTATGAGTCTGTGAAAGTATTGGATGATAAAGGTAACCCTAAAACCTTGTCACAAAATGATATTGCTCAACAGAAGCGTCTTGCGAATAGGCAAATTGAGTTGTTTTGTAATTGATGGTTCAACTTATAAACTAGCTAATTTAGCTTTGTCATATTAGCGTAGCCCGGACTAATAGTGTGTCAGGGTCCAGAAAAGAAAAAAGCCTGCACTTTTCTGCAGGCTTTCTTATAACAATTTGACCCTTCCTAAATAACGTTGACACTTTTCAATTGGTTGTTTTTTTACTTTATTTAACTACTTAACCAATTTAATTACCTGTTAAATTCTGCCGACGTTACTCTTGGTTTAACTCTTGCTCTAACTCTGGAGATTGTGGAGTTACATCAGGAATTGGCCATCCTCCAAGTTCTTTCCAACGATTAACCATGTAACAAAATAAGTCAGCGGTTTTTTCAGTATCGTATTTAGCCGAATGAGCTTCTTTGTTGTCAAAACCTAAACCAGCGCGTTTGCAAGCTTCAGCAAGTACAGTGTGGCCTAGACTCAATGCGGCAAACGATGCGGTATCAAAAGTTACAAAAGGGTGAAATGGAATTCGTTTATAATTAATACGCTCTATAGCAGCCATTACAAAACCATGATCAAACGCCGCGTTGTGAGCCACAATTACAGAGCGATTACATCCGGCTGCTTTTTGACCTTTACGGATCTCTTTGCATATTTCTTTAATAGCTTCCGATTCTGAAACCGCACCTCGTAAGGGATTAAAAGGATCTATACCGTTAAAATCAATAGCCGCCTGTTCAATATTTGCACCTTCAAAAGGCTCAACATGAAAGTGGATTGTTTTGTCTCGTTGCAAAACCCCATCGTCATCCATTTTTAATGTAGTGGCAGCAATTTCTAAAAGCGCATCTGTTTTTGCATTAAAACCAGCGGTCTCTACATCTATAACGACCGGATAAAAGCCTCTAAAACGAGAGCTTAAAAGGTTTGGATCGGGTTTGTTTTTTTCAGTTGATTCGTTGGCAGGTTTCTGTCACGGTACTCACATGATGCTAATAACAATAATGATCTATTATCGCATGAAGTTGGTCTTCTTTCATTTACTAATTATATTCTATAAGTGGTATATGAATTGCTTTAGTATTAACAGAAGTATTACCAATAGAATTAGTAATAGCCGTTATTACAACATAATCTTAATGACAGAAATGATATGAAACCTATGAATTCATCAAGAGAATTTCTTTTAAAAAAAGAATTTATTAGCTGGGCTGCTTTGTTTATAGCGCTTGTCTTTACTGGCTTTTCCGATGCTAAGTCAAGTTTGAGAACTTATTCAGCGAGCTTAAATAATTCGAACTGGATGTTGGCTAACAACAACCGATTACAATGTGAACTACAACATACCATTCCTAATTACGGAACGGCAAAATTTAGTAGTGCGGCAAATAAACTAACCAATTTAGAATTTGAACTCGATCTTCGTCGCCTTCCTGCGGATTATTCACTGGCTCAAATAGAGTCGGTACCACCTCAATGGCGACCAGGACAAGGCTCAACTCATATTACAAGCTTACAGTGGCGTAAACAGTTTAACGGCGACGTTGACCAAGACTCTGCTTGGGTTATGTTAACGGAGTTGGAAAAGGGCTATTTCCCAACACTTTATTACGCTGACTGGCACAATAAGTCCGATAGAGTTGCGGTGGCTTTAGCTGCAACAAACTTTAGGCCTGCATATTACGATTTTTTGACGTGTATGGACGGTTTATTGCCATATAGTTTTGATGATATTTCTTACACTGTTCTCAATTTTGAGAAAAATAGCGCAGTATTAGATAAAGCTTCGAAGAAAAAACTGGCCCAGATTGAAGAGTATTTAAAGCATGATAGTAATATTGAGCGTATTACGGTCAAAGCTTATAGTAGCTCTTGGGGCGGTCGATACACTAACTTAAAAGTATCAGAAAAGCGTGCTGATGAAGTCAAAGGATTGTTTGTTGGCTTCGGTATTGCTCAGTCTAAAATTGATGTTGAAGGCTTTGGTGAGAAAAGGCACATCGCATCTAACGAAACAATATTAGGTCGAGCTGAAAACAGACGAGTCGTTATCCAAATGGAAAGGCCGTAAGCTAATAGTTAGAGACATTGTTTATTATTAATAATGTCTCATGATTAATTCACCTTTGGTAAAACCTTAGTACGTTTATATTCTCTAAGTTGGAATCTCATCGGTGCTGTGGTCTCTATCAGGTTATTTAGTGGTTTTGAAACACGACCACTATTCACTATTAAGTCACTAACCATGTCGGCCAAAATAGGCGCTGACGTCAAACCTCTCGCTCCTAGTCCAGTTAAACAATATAAACCTTGAAGAGGGTTATCAAGTTTTCCTTGTATTTTATCCGCTCGTTTATATTTTCCATTATTATTGTCTACATGATGTTTAATCCAACTCCAATCAAATAACTCCCCAGCAATGGGAATGTGGTCAGGCGTTGTGGCTCTTACCGCAGCATTATTATGGATCACCAATTCATTACTCACTTGCTGAGCCCAGTCTTGAAATGGGAATACCTTTTTAATCTGAGCGATATTTTGACTCATCGCTTCCTGGGTTGAAGTTATTGATTCATAGTTCTTTTCGAAGGTTGCGCCAAACGCTTGATACTTGCCATCACTTGGTGTGATATAACCCTTATGGCACAACACCGTTTTTAATGGTTGCGTGCTTGACTCCGTATTGAAGCTAGATACTTGTCCTAATACACCATCAATTGGAATTGAGTTGATACTGGCGTATGTGACTAGAGGTGAGTCAATACCGGCACAAATAACAACGTGGTCAGCAACAGTTGTTAAGCCGTCTGAAAAGACTTCCCAAGAGTCTCCAAGATGCGACTTTGAAATGCTCTTTACTTCAGTGTTTTGTAATATCGAAACTTTTCTATTGCTTATAAGATCATTTAAAAGCCATTTGCAAAATTGATTTGGGTTAATCCAGCCGCCATCTTTAAAATATAAGCTTGAATATGGGGTACTGATACCAGCTAACTCAGAACTCGATTTATCATCAATATATTCAGTAATGTGAGCCCAAAGTTGGCTGATTTCTTTAAATTTTTCAGGCATTGTTGGGTTAAAAGCTTGTTGTAACACACCGCACCATTGATGCGACACCACACTAGCTGATGGCAAAGTTTCTCTATAATATTTAATGGCATGTTCAAATGCTTGTGCATAAAACGTAGAAATAATTGACTTACCGGCTTGCAACAAAGGGTAAATTGCCCCTTGTTTATTACTTGAGCCCTGCAACGCTATGTCGCTGTCTTTGCACAAAATCGTAATTTCTAGGTTTGGATTTTTTTTAGATAGGTAGTCAGCTAAGATTAGACTCGCGATGCCACCGCCAATTATGGCAACTTTATCAGGTTTATAGACGTCACTCGTATATGCAGCCGGATTATTTTGCATGTCTGTTTTTTTATTTACCTGAGTCAGATTCAAATCTGTCTAAAATACCTCTAGACGCAACCATGTCTCGCTTGTAGCCAAAACCTTTATATTTTACAACATCAAATCCAGACGTTATTAATCCGCGCCTTACATGTCCTGCAGCTGTAAAGGTAGCAATTGTACCTTGCTCTTTTGTTAGGCGTCGCATGTTGTTGAATAGGTGTTCTGTCCACATATCGGGATTTTTACTTGGCGCAAAACCGTCGAGATACCATGCATCCACCTCATTGTTACTAACAACAAGGTTCGTAATCGACTCATTCACATCACCAATGATTAGTCGTAGTTCAACGTTGCCATTTTCAAGGATCATAGTATTGTCATCCAATAATTTTTCTGGATACGCGTTTAAAAGCTGAACTGATAGTGATTTAAACTCAGGCCAAGCTGATAAAGTTGACGTTAAGTCAGACTTTGACAGTGGGTATTTTTCAAATGTCGTAAATTTTAGCTTAACTGGAGATGGGTTAGATTGGTTGGCCTGGTTTAATTGTTGCCAGGTAACCAATAAATTTAAACCCGTGCCAAAACCAGTTTCAGCAATATGAAAACAACCAGTATTTTTAAACCTAGACGGGATCCCATTGTGCTTTAAAAACACATAAGTTGTTTCAGCGATACCATCTTTTTTAGAAAAGTATATATCGTCAAAGTCACTGGAGTAAGGAACACCATTCTCGTCGAACTTTAAATTTGCATTATTAATCAAAGCTTCATCTCAATAAATTACACTGATTTAAGTAAATTTTACGTGTTTGTTTTCAAAAAGGTAACGTTACTTTAATAAAAAATTAATTGAGCTAACACTTGTGCGCTGAAATTAGACCAGTTAGATTATAAAAGTGCGTAGAATACTGACAAAATTTATCGTTGAAGACTCAATAATTAGGATAGTTATGAAAAGAGCAGTTATTACTGGTATGGGGATTGTGTCGAGCATCGGCAACAATAAAGATGAAGTTTTAGCAAGCTTAAAAGAAGGCAAGTCTGGAATAACAGCGTCAGAGCAGTTCAAAGAGTACAAGCTTAGGTCGCAGGTGTGGGGCAATATTGATATCGATATTACTGAACACATAGACCGTAAAGCAATACGATTTATGGGTGAAGCTTCAGCATACGCATACATTGCAATGAAAGAAGCCATTGCTGATTCTGGCTTAACAGATGAAATGGTATCTAACCCACGTACTGGTTTGTTAGCTGGTTCTGGTGGAGCCTCATCTAAAAATCAAATTATGGCTTGCGACACACTTCGTGAAAAAGGTGTAAAACGTGTTGGGCCTTATCAAGTTCCTCGCACTATGAGCAGTACCTGTTCAGCTACATTGGCAACGCCATTTAAAATTAAGGGCGTAAACTACTCTATAAGTTCAGCGTGTGCTACTTCAGCGCACTGTATTGGTCATGCTCTAGAGCAGATTCAGTTAGGTAAACAAGACATCGTTTTTGCCGGTGGTGGTGAAGAAGTTGACTGGACACTAGCAGGTATGTTTGACGCTATGGGCGCGCTTTCAACAAAGTATAATGAAACCCCGGAAGTAGCTTCAAGAACTTACGACGCGGATAGAGATGGTTTTGTGATCTCTGGTGGCGGCGGTATGGTTGTTGTTGAAGAGTACGAACATGCCAAAGCTCGCGGTGCTAAGATTTATGCAGAAGTTGTAGGTTATGGTGCCACTTCTGATGGCTTTGATATGGTTGCGCCATCGGGCGAAGGTGCTGAACGTTGTATGCAAATGGCGTTAAGCACTGTAGACGGGCCAATTGATTATTTGAATACTCATGGCACGAGCACGCCAGTAGGTGATGTTAAAGAGTTAGGTGCAATTCAGAACGTATTTGCAGGTAAATCGCCTATGATTTCTGCAACAAAAGCAATGACGGGGCACGCCTTAGGTGCAGCCGGAGTGCATGAAGCAATTTACAGCTTGTTAATGATGGAAAATAAATTTGTAGCGCCTTCCGTTAATATTGCAAATTTAGATGAAAAAGCGGAAGGTCTAAATATAATTACTGAGGCTACACCAGCTGAAATCACCACAGCAATGTCAAACAGCTTTGGTTTTGGTGGCACAAATGCGACGTTAGTATTTAAAAAAGTATAAATATTTATAAAACTCGTATTTTACAACCCGAATAGGCGTTAAACTTATTCGGGTTTTTTAATGACTGGATTTCCTATGAGAATT
This sequence comes from Psychrosphaera haliotis, assembly GCF_009728465.1. Taxonomy (GTDB): domain Bacteria; phylum Pseudomonadota; class Gammaproteobacteria; order Enterobacterales; family Alteromonadaceae; genus Psychrosphaera; species Psychrosphaera haliotis. The sequence goes on along the minus strand of NZ_WOCD01000003.1, from coordinate 320,539 downwards.
TTAATTGATGAAAACATTCCCTATGCTGAGGCCTTTTTTGCAGATATTGGCACAGTAGTGAGATTTTCAGGGCGAAGTTTGCAAGCGAGTGATTTAGTTGATGCAGATGTCTTGCTTGTTCGGTCAATTACTAAAGTAAATGCAAGTCTTCTTTCCCAAGCCAATTCATTAAAGTTTGTTGGTACTGCAACTATTGGCGAAGATCATATTGATAAAGCAGAGTTGTCGAAACGAGGTATTGCCTTTAGTTCAGCTCCGGGGTGCAATGCTAACTCTGTGGCAGAGTTTGTTATTAATGCGTTGTTTGTATTAGCGGAAAAATATCAAATTGACGTTAGCAACAAAAAAATGGCAATCATTGGGTTAGGTAACATTGGCCAAAACCTGCATCATAAATTAACAGTTTTAGGTATTGAGACTTTATTATGCGATCCGTTTAAAAGCTCAACCCCAGAAAAAACTTATGTCGATTTTGAATATGCTATCGCGAATGCAGACATTATTACTTTTCATACACCGCTAACGTCGACAGGCACGCATCCTACTCACCACTTGTTGAATGCCAATAACCTGACACTACTCAAAGACAATGTATGTTTAATAAATGCCAGTCGAGGTGAGGTGATAGACAATACCGCGCTACTAGAGCATATTACGCAACGAAGTTTATCTGGTAAGCCAAATATAAAGTTAGTGCTGGATGTATGGGAAGGAGAGCCAAATCCACTGCAAGCGTTGATCCCTCATTGTGACCTAACAAGTGCACACATTGCAGGCTACAGTTTAGAAGGCAAAGCGACAGGCACAGAAATGCTGTATAAAAACGTGTGCCAATTGTTAAATGTCGCAGCAACAGCCCAGTTAAAAGACTTTTTACCTGAAGCAGCAATATCATCAATTACTCTAAATAAAGATAGTAATGTTAATAAACATGAAACTGTTAATAATGAAGTCAGCAAGACTTTCACTATTGCACCTAACAACCCACTTAAAACACTAATACATACTGTTTACGACGTTAGACGAGACGATAGTTTATTCAGAAATCTATTAAACGAGCATAGTTTTGATTGGTTGAGAAAAAACTACCCAATACGTCGCGAATGGTCGTCAATTTCGGTAAACTGTCAGCAACCTGAATTAGCAGAGCAACTCAGTTCGCTCGGATTCCATATTAAGTAGAGAAACAATGTCAGAACAAAAATATAATATTGCAATTTTAGGCGCCACAGGATTAGTGGGGCAAAACATTATTGAAGGATTAGCAGATAGAAAATTTCCAGTTGGAGAGTTATTCCCTTTAGGAAGCGAGCGCTCAGCAGGTGAAACAATATCGTTCAAAGGTAAAGACATTGAGGTACTAGACGCCGCTGAGTTTGATTGGAGCCAAGTACAATTAGCTATTTTTAGCGCTGGTTCTGACGCGTCGATGCGTTATGCACCTATCGCAGCTGATTTAGGCGTTGTTGTTATCGACAACACATCTTTTTATCGCTACGAGCCTGAAATTCCGTTGGTGATCCCTGAAGTTAACCCTCATGCATTAGCTGACTTTAGAAATAGAAATATTATTGCCAACCCAAATTGCTCTACAATTCAAATGTTAGTTGCCCTTAAGCCATTACACGACGCTTATGGAATTGACCGAATCAATGTTAGTACTTACCAATCAGTAAGTGGCGCAGGTAAAAAAGGCATCGACGAACTCGTGTCTCAAACAGCTCAGCTGATGAATGGCCGCCCGGTGGAAACAGAAGCGTTTCCGGTACAAATGGCATTTAACGTAATCCCTCAAATAGATTCATTTGAAGATAATGGCTATACACGTGAAGAAATGAAAATGGTGTGGGAAACACATAAAATAATGGGTGATGAAACTATCCGTGTTAACCCAACTGCCGTTCGTGTACCTGTTTTTTACGGTCATGCAGAATCTATTCATGTTGAGTTGCGTCAACCAGTTTCTGCTGAAGACGTTAAACAGCTACTCGAGCAGGCGCCTGGCGTTGTTTTAATGAGAGAAGACAAAGAGTTTCCAACGCAGGTGAGCCATGCAAGTGGCCAAGACCAAACTTTTGTTGGCCGTGTTCGTGAAGATATTTCTCACCCTAACGGTATAAATTTATGGGTAGTGGCCGATAACGTTCGTAAAGGGGCGGCAACAAATAGCCTGCAAATTGCAGAGTTATTAATAAAAGACTATCTATAATTAAATCGATAGTTTCCTAAGCCTCGGTTGTATCGGGGCTTTTTTTTGGTCTAAATTTAATAAAGAGACATAAACTTGACAGAATTAAGTGGTACAAGCTTTGCTTTACTTTTTTAAAGTGTTTAAATAATTAAAGTTGAATGCAGGTATTTTAATGTGGTTTTAACCAATACATTTTCTTAAAAACAACTGCATCAACAAACTTTTACCGCATTTGGCGGAACTATATTGAATCTGGAAATTATCAATGCGCTCAAGCTTAAAATTATTTGCTTTGTTTATAATCATAATGTCGTTCTCAACGGCAACCTCTATTTATGCAGATAACAAATTAAAAGGCCCTAAAGGGGTCGACTATGGCGAAATGGGAGAAACTTACGGCCCAATCACTAGCCGAGATACAATGTGGAAACTGGGTAATAAATTCAGACACCGTAATAATGTGTCTGTTTATCAGGTAATGGTAGCTATTCTCAAGAAAAACCCTTCGTCATTTGATTACAATAATTTGAACGGTTTAAAAAATGGCACAATATTAAAGATCCCTAGCCATAAAGAAGTAATGTCAGTAGAGCCTCTTTATGCAAAAGAGCGCGCAGACGCAGATGATGAATTGTGGAAAGGTATATTAAGTGGCAAAGCAAATAAACAATCAATTGACGTAGCGTTAGCTCCAATTGAAGCCGCTAAACAAGTTGATGTTACTAACGCGAAAAAGAAATATCTGAGAAAATTGAAAAGGTAGAGCAAAAGCAACTTAAGGCTTTTGAGAATATACAAACCCAACTTGATAGTGCCAAAACCAAACCAGTCTTTACAGCAAGAAAATATAGCATTGCAAAGATAAGTTGTCGGCGTTGTCAGAAAACTTACCAATGTTGAGCAATCATTGGGTAATGAAAGCCAGCTTAGAAATGAAACACAACAAATCCTATCAAAGTTAGAAGAATTGCTGATTCAGCAACAAGAAGAGTTGGCGATCACAAAAGCGCAGGCGGAAGACAAGGGCATAACAGATCAAATTAGCGAGTTCTTATCCTCAACCATTGGCATTATCGTTTTATCTTCTCTGCTTTCAATATCTTTATTAGTGGCTCTTGCTTTATTTCTTAAAAGAAAAGCTCTCCAACCGCGGATCCGTTAACAGATCCTTTAAACTCTCCTTTAGCTGCTCCAATGGATTCAAATTTTAACCATTCTGAAGCAATGGATGTTAGTGCAGACTTAGATGTTGATGACAGTTTAGATTCACTAGACCCATTTAGTGATGACTTATCTGGATTGGATGATGATTTAGACTCTCTAGATATGGAAGACGACCTACTAGATGACGTTCCATTAGATGATGACTCGTTGGATGATCTGCCATTAGACGACGATGAGTTACTCTCAGATGATTCCGCTTTTGATGACTCTATAGCCGATGATCAGCTTTTAGATGATGGTTCAGAATTGGAAGAGATTGATTTAGCGGATGACGATGACCAAGCAATCGTTCAAGCGGATGATATAGATGCTCTGCTAGATATGGATGATGAACCAGCAGTAGATGATATTGGTGACGATTTAACCAGTGAATTAGATGCTGACGATATTGTGGCTGAAATTAATGAAAGCCTTCCGGCAGATGATACGGATGAAACCGCGCCGCCAGATGATGATATGGATACTGGTGTTAATGATTTAGATGACGAGCTTGGCCTAGACGACGATGACTTTGATATTGACTCGTTAATTGACGAAGCGGGATCAACGGAAGAAATTGATGAGCAAACGGATGCTGCTGACGATGATGACTTTGACATTGATTCGCTAATCGATGAAACGCCAAAGGCTGAAGAACCTGCGGAGCAAGAAGACTCTGCCGAAGAAGAAATAGAATTAGAAGACGATGACTTTGACATTGACTCATTGATTGATGGAGTTTCAGATGCTTCATCCGCGGATAGTGTTGAGTTAGATGACGACGATTTTGATATTGATGCTCTTATTGATGGCGCTGATGATTCAGAAGCAAAAGCAGAACCTGAAGACGACGATGACTTCGATATAGATTCGTTAATTGATGACGCAGCTGAGCCAGAAGCTGAAGTTGAACCAGAAATAGAATCTGAGCCGGAAGTAGAAGCAAAACCTGAAGACGACGATGACTTCGATATAGATTCGTTAATTGATGACGCAGCTGAGCCAGAAGTGGAAGCTGAACCAGAGGTGGAAGCTGAACCAGAGGTGGAAGCTGAGCCAGAAGTGGAAGCTGAGTCAGAAGTTGAAGCTGAGCCAGAAGTGGAAGCTGAACCAGAAGTTGACGCTGAGCCAGAAGTTGAAGCAGAACCAGAAGTTGAAGCAAAAGCAGAAGTGGAAGCTGAGCCAGAAGTGGAAGCTGAGCCAGAAGTAGAATTAGAGACTGAAGACGATGACGACTTCGATATAGACTCTTTAATTGATGACGCAGCTGAACCAGAAATTGGCGCTGAGCCAGAAGTGGAAGCTGAACCAGAAGTGGAAGCTGAACCAGAGGTGGAAGCTGAGCCAGAAGTGGAAGCTGAACCAGAAGTTGACGCTGAGCCAGAAGTTGAAGCTGAACCAGAAGTGGAAGCTGAACCAGAGGCTGATCCTGAACATGAGTTTTTGGAAGATACTTCACATGAAGAAGTGGATTTAGCTGCGGATGAGTCAGAAGAAGACCATCCTATCGCAGACGTTGAGCCTAGCACCGAGCTGGATGAATATCCTGAATTGGAAATGGATGACGAAGCAGCAGAAGAAGAGCTTGAAGCCGAAGATAATGAAATACCACAATTAAACGATGTTATTGATGACGAGTTGTTAAACAATGACAGCATAGACTTATTTGAAGAAACTGAAGAAACTGAAGAAACTGAAGAAACTGAAGAAACTGAAGAAACTGAAGAAACTGAAGAAACTGAAGAGTCTTTGGATGATGTCAGTATTGATGAGCTTGGTGACGATTTAGCCGAAGGTGTAGACTTAGATCCAAGTGATTTTGGTGAAGACGATATTGCAAACTTATTGGCTGATGAAGATCAATTAGCTCAAGACTTGTTAGACGATGATTTAATTAATGCGAGTTTTGATGAAAGTGACATTAATAGTCTTTTAGCAGATGGTGACACGGTTATTGGTGAGTCGGTAGAAGATGAGTCAGATGATTTAGATAATAAAGATAAAGAGCAAGATGAAAACATTGAGTCAGATCAAGCGTTTGAAATAGACGAATTAGAGCAAGCCGACTTTGACCAATTGTTAGCTGAGTTATCAGATGAAAACTTTGAAAGTGACGTAGACAGTGAGTCACAAAATATCGAATCAGCGGAAAGCACATTATTAGAAAATGATGATGTGATATCAGAAGATGCCGAGTTAGACGAAGAGCTACTGTCAGAGCTTAACGAAGACTTCTTAAGTGTTGATAACTTAATGGATGATCTTGACGACGGTGATGACGATGACTTGCCGGATGATCTTGATATTGATGTTGGCTTAGATGACTTTGACGAGCTGTCATCTAGTCGAGGCTCGGTGGATGTTGATAAAGAAGCTGGTGGCATGGCGTCGCAACTGGACTTAGCTAAAACATATATTGAGATGGACGACGTAGAAAACGCTAAATTAATATTAGATAAGATAGCGAAAAGCGATAATCCTGAAGCAAAAGAGCAGGCTCAGTCATTACTCGATGAATTAAATGATTAAAACCAAATAACAATTCATAGTATAATCAACGCAGATTTTTTATAATTCTGCGTTTTTTATTTTTAGGGCAACAAATATGCGAATAGCGTTAGGTATAGAGTACGATGGGGCACAATTTTTTGGCTGGCAGAGACAAAGAGATGTAGCCACTGTTCAAGAGTGCCTTGAAGCTGCGTTAACACAAGTTGCCAATCATAAAGTTGATGTATTTTGCGCTGGTCGAACTGATGCCGGTGTTCATGGCACTGGTCAGGTTGTTCATTTTGACACTGAGTCTGTTCGTGGAGAACGCGGCTGGACCATGGGCATCAATGCTAACCTACCTGACGCAATCGCGGTTACATGGATGAAAGAAGTACCTGATGACTTTCATGCGCGTTTTTCTGCAACGGCTAGACGTTACAAATATGTTATTTATAATGAAAAGCTAAGACCTGGTATTTTAAATAAAGGGTTGAGCCACTATCACATGCCACTTAATGCAGACGATATGCAACAAGCGGCACAGTGTCTGTTGGGCGAAAATGACTTCTCTTCGTTTCGTGCAGCACAGTGCCAATCAAATTCCCCAAATCGATTTGTTCACTTTGTAAATGTCACTCGTAAAGGCAGTTATATTGTTATAGACATAAAAGCGAATGCGTTTGTTCATCATATGGTTAGAAATATTGCGGGTAGTCTAATTGCTGTTGGCAAGGGCGACAAACCAGTAGAGTGGATGGCGGAGGTTTTGGCTAAAAAAGACAGAACACAAGCGGCAGAAACAGCTAAACCAAATGGCCTATATTTAATCGATGTTGATTACCCAGAAGAATTTAACCTACCAACATCTAAGCTAGGGCCTCTTTTTCTTTAAATATCGAGTTGGTTTTGTTTGTTTTTTATTCTATTTACAAACAAATAAGACCAGTTTAAGCGAGTTTTTATATAAAGGTTGTGTTTTAATAGCCCCAGATTTTTCATTAAGAAGAATATTGCGGACAATTTTTATAGGGCAGTAATGAAATGAGCTGGATAGAAAAAATTCTACCAAAGACAAATACCTCTACAAAGCGAAACATCCCTGAGGGTGTTTGGACTAAGTGCACTAGCTGTGACGCTATTCTATATAAAAACGACTTAGAAAAAGAGCAGGGCGTTTGCCCTAAATGTGATCATCATATGCGCTTAACTGGTCGTAAACGTTTAGAGCTGTTTTTAGACGCGGGTGAAAAAACCGAAATAGCGGCAGACCTTGAGCCTCAAGACGTTCTATCATTTAGAGATACAAAAAAGTATAAAGACCGAATTTCAGCCGCGCAAAAGCAAACTAAAGAAAAAGACGCAATGATTGTCCTTAAGGGGCGAGTAAAAGGCGTTCCTTGTGTTGCGGCATCATTTGAATTTGCCTATATGGGTGGTTCAATGGCGACGGTGGTTGGAGAGAAGTTTGTGCAAGCGGTAAATGTTTGTATAAATGAAAATATTCCACTAGTTTGTTTTTCTGCGTCTGGTGGCGCTAGAATGCAAGAAGCCTTGTTCTCATTAATGCAAATGGCAAAAACAAGTGCTGCGTTGGCTAAATTGAGTGAAAAAGGTTTACCATTTATCTCAGTATTAACAGACCCAACAATGGGCGGTGTTTCGGCAAGTTTAGCAATGCTCGGTGACGTAAATATTGGTGAGCCTAAAGCGTTGATCGGGTTTGCTGGCCCTCGAGTTATAGAGCAAACAGTAAGAGAGAAACTTCCAGAAGGTTTCCAAAGAAGTGAATTTTTACTAGAGCATGGTGCAATAGACATGATTGTAGATCGCAGAGAAATGCGAAATACAGTTGCACGATTGTTCGCAAAAATGTGTAAACTACCGTCACTGGAAAAAGAACACAGAACCGCTTAAATGAGTAATGAAATCTTTCAAAGCCAGTCTCTTAATGACTGGCTTTTTTATTTAGAGCAACAACACCCTACAGAAATAGAATTAGGGTTATCTCGAATTCAATCCGTTGCCGATAAAGCAAAGCTTAACCACCTCAATGCAGGTAAGACGGTGTTAGTTGCTGGTACGAACGGCAAAGGAACGACCATACGCTTTATAGAACTAGCCTTAATTGAACTAGGTTATTCAGTTGGTGTGTTCAGCTCCCCCCATTTGTTTACATATAATGAAAGAGTGCGCGTAAACGGCGAGTTATTAGCAGATTCTGACCACATTAGCGCTTTTGACTTTGTAGAGCAGCACAAAGGTAATACGTCGTTAACTTACTTTGAGTTTTCTACCCTTGCCGCGTTTAAATTGTTTCAACAGCATAAATTAGATTTTGTTCTGGTAGAGGTTGGTTTAGGTGGCCGTTTAGACTCAACGAATATTCTACAACAAGATATATCTGTTATTACAAGTATCGGGCTTGACCACATTGATTGGCTGGGAAATACATTAGAGAAAATAGCGTTTGAAAAGGCCGGGATATTTAAAGCCAATAATACCGCAATCATAGGTGAGCAAAGTCCACCATTGACCATTGAACAACAAGCTGCAAACCTAAAGGTCAAGACGACTTTGTGGAGTGGCCGTGATTTCACTTTCTCTTCAGTGCTAGAGTGCCCAAAAACTTGGCAGTTTAAATCAGGACAGGTGGTATTTGAGCAGTTAAATTCCAACTTTGTGCCGAGACAAAATATAGCCACTGCCATTCAAACTCTAATCGAATTGAATATAGAGTTAACGGAAGGCCTATTAAATAAAGTAATCAAAAACTTCTCGTTGCCAGGGCGTATGCAAATACTTTGTAGCAAACCTCTACAAATGGTGGACGTTGCACACAACCCGCATGCGATAGCATATTTAAGCGATACTTTAGCTTCCAATGATGCTTTTAAACATATAAATGGTATTCATGCGGTTGTCGCTATGATGAAGGATAAAGATATTAAAGAGACGCTAGCGATTATGGTAAAAAGCGTTTCACATTGGCATATTGGAGAGCTAGAGGCTAATCCGAGAGCCGCAAAAGCGGAATCAATTCAAGCCGTGCTAGAAGATCTAGGTGCAAAAAATGTTTCAGTCTATTCCAGCGTAGGATCAGCTTGGGCTCAAGCTAAGCTCGAACAACAAGAGGAAGAGCTTTTACTTGGGTTCGGATCATTTTACACTGTGTGTGATATTTTAAAGAATAATAACAAAGAAAAGAGGTCACTGTGACAGACATGATAAAACAACGACTATTGGGAATGTTAATAGTAGTTATTGCTGGGGTCGTATTTTTACCTGACTTGTTAGATGGCAAAAAGGAAGCAACTAAAGCGGACTTTAAAAAAATACCTGCTAAACCTGCGTTTGAACAAGAACCTAGTGAAAGTAAGTTTCCGGTTGATCTTGTTGAAGAAGCCATTGCTAACATTCCATCAGACAGCGACGAAATTGCTGTAGATGAAACTATTTCTGATAACAGTGCCAGCACTACAATAGCGAATGAAAATGCAAACGAAACGGAAGCTGATGATAACAATGTTGCGGCAACAAATATTATTGCCCCAGATAGCAATGCATCAACAGAAGTTAAAACCCAAAGCGAAGACGTTAAAGCAGAAATAACGACAAAAATACAAGACGACTTTCAGAAACCAATGTGGATATTACAACTTGGAAGTTTTAAACATAAAGAAAATGTGGTGACACTGCGCGAAACGCTTCGTAAAGCAGGTATTGAGACTTATACAAAGCCGGTGAAAACACAAGCTGGGGTATTGTCTAAAGTGTATGTTGGGCCAGAACAAGACAAAGATATACTTGTGAAAACCCAGCTTAAAATAAAAGAAATAAATGGTTTAGTCGGTAAGATTACACGTTTTGATACTAGAAATTAGTAGCCTGACTAAACTGGTTCTGGTAGACTTCGCGCCGAAAATTACCCGTGGAAAAGTTGTTTTTTATGGTATGGATTGATTACGCAATTATTGCAATTATTGCGATCTCATCATTGGTTAGTTTGGTGCGAGGTTTCGTGAAAGAGTCAGTGTCTCTGGCTGTTTGGGTCGGGGCCTTTTTTGTGGCCAGCCAATTTTACCCGTATCTAGCTTCTTACTTAACCGGCATCGAAAAAGAAATGGTTCGAAATGGCTCTGCCATTGCTATTCTCTTTATTATCACACTTATTCTAGGTGCGATGGTTAATCATATACTCTCTGAAATAGTCCAATTTACCGGTTTAACCGGCACAGATAAAATGCTTGGAATGATATTTGGCGGCCTAAGAGGTGCGCTTATCGTTGCAGCTACATTACTCTTTTTAGATACACTGACGCCCTCGAGTGACTCGCTTTGGTGGCAAAACTCAATTCTCATACCTGAATTCGCCTTTATCGTTGAATGGTTTTTTGAATTGTTAAAAGAAAACTCAAGTTTACTCTCTACACAACCTTGATGGAGAACGTATCATGTGTGGTATTGTTGGAATAGTTGGCAAAGAACCGGTTAATCAAATTATTTATGATGGACTGACTGTCCTTCAACACAGAGGTCAAGATGCAGCTGGCATAGTGACCATTGATGAAGGGAAATTTAGACTTCGTAAAGCCAACGGTTTAGTCCGTGACGTCTTCCAAGAACGCCATATGCAGCGTTTACAAGGAAACATGGGTATAGGTCACGTTCGTTACCCTACGGCCGGCAGCTCAAGCTCTGCAGAAGCTCAGCCATTTTATGTAAACTCTCCTTTTGGCATCTCATTAGCCCACAATGGCAACTTAACCAACGCGACTGAATTACGAGCGCACTTATTCAAAGAAGCTCGTCGTCATATTAATACAACTTCAGACTCTGAACTTTTGCTGAATATCTTAGCTCATGAACTTTGTGAGTCTAAGCTTATGGAGCTAACGGCAGACAATATGTTCTCTGCTGTTAAACGATTACATCAAAATGTTCGTGGTGCTTATGCTGTTGTTGCCGTAATTATTGGCCACGGTATGTTGGCGTTTAGGGATCCGAACGGTATTCGACCTCTTGTATTAGGCGAGCGAGAAACTGATAAAGGTGTTGAATACATGGTTGCGTCTGAAAGCGTTGCCTTGGACATCGATGGCTTTAAGTTGGTAAGAGACGTTGCTCCTGGTGAAGCTGTTTACATTACGGAAGCTGGGGAGTTGTTTACTCAGCAATGTTTCCCTAACCCTAAATGTGTTCCTTGTATTTTTGAGTATGTTTATTTTGCTCGTCCAGACTCAAAACTAAATGATATTTCTGTTTATGCATCACGCGTAAAAATGGGGACATACTTAGGTCGTAAAATTAAAAAAGAATGGTCAGAATTGGATATTGATGTGGTTATTCCAATTCCTGAAACGAGTTGTGACATTGCTTTGCAAATTGCGCATGAATTAGATTTGCCTTACCGTCAAGGGTTCGTTAAAAACCGTTATGTAGGCCGTACGTTTATCATGCCTGGCCAAGCGCAGCGTAAAAAATCTGTACGAAGAAAACTAAATGCTATTGGCGAAGAGTTTAAAGGCAAAAATGTTTTGCTAGTGGATGACTCCATTGTACGCGGTACAACTTCAGAGCAAATTATAGAAATGGCTAGAGATGCAGGTGCGAAAAAGGTATTTTTTGCCTCAGCAGCGCCAGAAATTCGCTTTCCAAATGTATATGGTATTGATATGCCTTCGCCAAATGAGCTTATTGCTTATGGTCGTGAAGTTGACGAAGTTGCGGCACTTATTGGTGCAGATGAATTAATTTATCAGTCACTCGAAGATTTAGAATCTGCAGTGAAGGAACAGAATCCTGGCATTGAGTCCTTTGAAACTTCAGTATTTGATGGCGACTATGTTACTAAAGATATTGACCAAGCGTATTTAGAGTCATTAGAAAGTACAAGAAAAGATAATGCGAAAGGTAAATTGTCTGAACCATTAGAAAATGGTTTGGAAATGCATAACGAAGAAAACTAGTTTCCGTTACTAAACTCTTTACTTAGTCAGTTACTAAAATCAAAAAGCCAGCATTTAGCTGGCTTTTTTTGTAATGAAAGTTCGGAGGTAACACAAAACTAAAACAGAAACCTAAAACACAAAGCTCGATGTAATAGGTTTATTACCTCTTAAACGAACATTAGCTATGAAACTTTTCACAGGCTTCAAGTGTATTTTCTACTAAAGATGCAACCGTCATTGGGCCTACGCCACCAGGAACAGGTGTAATCCAAGAGGCACGCTGAAATGCTTCATCAAATTGAATGTCCCCAACAAGACGACCATCGGCTAATCGGTTTATACCTACATCGATTACAATTGCGCCAGGCTTAACCCAATCGCCAGGAATAAACTCAGGTTTACCCACTGCAACAACTAAAATATCAGCTTGACGAACTTGAGCTTCAAGGTCTTGGGTAAACTTGTGACACACTGTTGTTGTACATCCCGCTAGTAAAAGCTCCAATGACATTGGACGACCAACAATATTTGATGCCCCAACTATAACGGCGTGTTTACCTTTATAAAAAACATGAGTGTTGTCTAACAGGGTCATGATACCTTTAGGCGTACAAGGACGAAGGGCAGGGACGCGTTGTGCAAGACGACCTATGTTATAAGGATGAAAGCCATCAACGTCTTTGTGAGGATGAATGCGCTCTAATATACGCTCTGGGTTTAAACCATGAGGTAAAGGAAGCTGAACCAATATGCCATCTATTTCATTATCTGAATTTAACTCATCAATTAATGTAAGCAGCTCTTGCTCAGTGGTTGTAGATGGTAAGTCAAAAGACTTAGAGGTAAGACCTACTTCTTCACAGGCTTTTTTCTTATTCCCAACGTAAACTTGAGAGGCGGGATCTTGACCCACAAGCACTACTGCAAGTCCTGGAGCTCGTCGGTTTGCTTTTAATCGGGCACTAACACCTGTTTTTACTTTATCTCGAACGGTTTGCGCGATGGCTTTACCATCAATTAGTCTGGCAGTCATTGAACACTCTTATAAGTAGAAGTTAATTTTGCAGGGTAATTGTAAACCTTTGGTGAAAAAAACTCATTGATAATAACGTGGTTAATGAAAATAAATTAAAAACTTAATTATGAAATGGGTGGTTTTTTATACTAAACTAGCCCGTATTGAACGAAACAATAGCAAGTTGGGTTAAAAATCACCAAACAGTATAAATTCTTTAAAAAAGTATTTGACTGAATTGGGGGTTGTCCGTAATATGCCGCCCTGTCACGAGGCAACAAGTTCTCGAAACGAAAATCGGTGTTTAGCGCAGCTTGGTAGCGCACTTCGTTTGGGTCGAAGGGGTCGCAGGTTCGAATCCTGCAACACCGACCATTTTTTGTTTTGAGGAAGTAGCCCGTAGGTTATGCGCCCGTAGCTCAGCTGGATAGAGCAACGCCCTTCTAAGGCGTCGGTCGTAGGTTCGAATCCTACCGGGTGCGCCATTGTTTCGTTGACAAGTCTATATTGCGGTGATTGTAGCTCAGTTGGTAGAGCCCCGGATTGTGATTCCGGTTGTCGTGGGTTCAAGTCCCATCAGTCACCCCATCTTTTTGCGGGAGTGGCGGAATTGGTAGACGCGCTGGATTTAGGTTCCAGTATCGCAAGGTGTGAGAGTTCAAGTCTCTCCTTCCGCACCATTATCTACTTATATAATATTGTCGGTGTTTAGCGCAGCTTGGTAGCGCACTTCGTTTGGGTCGAAGGGGTCGCAGGTTCGAATCCTGCAACACCGACCATTATTATCATTGTTATTTCCGTTACAAATTCAAAAAAAATCAAATTTCTCTCCTAAGTGCACATTATTTATCCCATTTTGGTCCCTTTTGCGTGGACGATTCAATAAGACACAGCTATAATGCCGCGTCATTTTAAGAACAAAAATATTGGGCCCGAGATTTTCGTATTGGCCACAAATTTATTAATTGAGGTAGAACATGCAAGTTTCTTTAGAAACGACTCAAGGTTTAGAGCGTAAAATTACTATCACTGTTCCAGCTGATGCAGTTGAAACTCAAGTTAAAGCACGTTTACGTGAAGTTGGTAAAACAACTCGCATCGATGGTTTCCGTAAAGGCAAAGTTCCAGTTTCAGTTCTAGAGAAGCGCTACGGTCAGTCAGTATTTGTAGAAGTTGCTCAAGAACAGATGCAACAAAACTACATCCAAGGCATCATCCAAGAGAAAGTAAACCCAGCGGGCGCGCCTTTCTTTGAGCCAAAGAATATGAAACGTGGTGAAGACTTAGAATTCACTGCGACGTTTGAAGTATACCCAGAAGTTGCTTTAGACAATGTTGAAAAATCTCTGTTGAACGTCCAGTTGCTGAAGTAACAGACGCTGACCTAGACAACATGATGGTTACATTGCAGAAGCAACAAGCTTCTTGGACAGAAACTGACGCAGCTGCTGCGGAAGGTCATCGTGCAAATATCGATTTCATCGGTAAAATTGACGGTGAAGAGTTTGAAGGCGGAAAAGCTGAAGGTTTTGATTTAGAACTAGGTCAAGGTCGTATGATCCCTGGTTTTGAAGACGGCATCATGGGTAAAAAAGCAGGCGAAGAAGTAACAGTTAACGTTACATTCCCTGAAGAATACCATGCAGAAAACCTTAAAGGTAAAGAAGCTGAGTTCGCAGTAACTATCAACAAAATCGAAGCTCAAGAATTACCAGAGCTTAATGATGATTTTGTAACTAAGTTGGCATTGAAGAGGGCGGCGTTGACGCACTTAAAGCTGAAGTTAAAAACAACATGACTCGCGAATTAGGCCAAGCGCTTAAAGCTAAAGTTAAAGAGCAAGCTATTAAAGGTTTATTAGAAGCTCACGAACTAGAAGTTCCTAAAGCGTTAGTTGACCAAGAAGTAAATGCTTTACGTCAACAAGCTATGCAACGTTTTGGCGGCCAAATGGACGCGAGCAACATGCCTGAGCTTCCTGCTGAGTTGTTTGAACAACAAGCGAAAGACCGTGTACGCACAGGTTTATTACTTGGCGAATTCATTCGTACAAACGACATCAAAGCTGACGATGCAAAAGTAAAAGAAATCATTGAAACTCAAGCATCAGCTTATGAAGATCCTTCAGAAGTAGTTAACCACTACTACGGTGACGAGAAGTTAATGGAAAATATCCGTAACTTAGCGACAGAAGATCAAGCAATTGAAATGTTACTTGAGAAAGCCAAAGTTGAAGATAAATCATTCAGCTTTGACGAAATTATGAACCCTAAGCAAGCATAATTAAAAATCGCATTGACTTAAGGGTTGAATAAAGGATTTAATGGCTCGATATACATAAAGTATGTCGAGCCATTTTTGTTTAAGGAAGTTTTATGATTAACCACAATAGTAATGTGGCAGCTGGGTTTGAAGAACCAAGCAATGCATTAGTTCCAATGGTCGTTGAGCAAACGTCCAAAGGCGAACGTTCTTATGATATTTTTTCACGTCTTTTAAAAGAACGTGTCATTTTCTTAACAGGCCAAGTTGAAGATCAAATGGCTAATTTGATCTGTGCTCAGCTTTTGTTTTTAGAGTCAGAAAACCCAGATAAAGACATTTACCTTTATATCAACTCTCCAGGTGGTTCGGTTAGTGCTGGTTTATCTATTTACGATACGATGAACTTTATCAAGCCTGATATTGCGACAGTATGTATGGGTCAAGCTGCAAGTATGGGCGCATTTTTATTATCAGGTGGTGCTAAAGGCAAACGTCACTGTTTACCTAATTCACGTGTCATGATCCACCAACCGTTAGGTGGTTTCCAAGGTCAAGCTTCTGATTTTGAAATTCACGCTAAAGAAATTTTATATATTAAAGAAAAACTAAATCGTTTAATGGCTGAGCACTCTGGTCAAGACATTGAAAAAGTGGCTAAAGACACAGATCGTGATAATTTCTTAACGCCAGAAGACGCACTAGAATATGGCTTAATTGACTCAATTCTTACGCGCAGAGATTTAAAGTAAGTTTATTGGTTAACCTACTGGGTTAATACGAAATTATTGACTAACCTTAGGTTAGTCAAGCTAGCAAAGTGAGGTGACTCTATGTCAGAACCTACAGAAAATGACAGTAAGCTACTGTATTGTTCATTTTGCGGCAAGAGCCAGCATGAAGTTAAAAAACTAATTGCGGGTCCTTCTGTATATGTTTGTGATGAGTGCGTTGATTTATGCAATGACATCATTCGCGAAGAAATTAAAGAAATCTCTCCAAAAAGAGATGCAGACTCATTGCCGACACCAAGAGATATTTGTAACCACTTAGATGATTACGTTATCGGACAGAAACACGCTAAAAAAGTATTAAGTGTTGCTGTTTATAATCATTATAAGCGTTTACGTAATGCAGAGTCAGGTAACAGTGACGGCGTTGAACTTGGTAAAAGTAATATATTGCTTATCGGCCCAACGGGTAGTGGTAAAACATTGTTAGCGGAAACGTTAGCTCGATTCTTAGATGTACCATTTACCATGGCTGATGCAACAACGTTGACTGAAGCCGGTTATGTTGGTGAAGATGTTGAAAACATTATTCAGAAACTTCTACAAAAATGTGACTACGATGTTGAGAAAGCACAACGCGGTATCGTTTACATTGATGAAATAGACAAAATATCGCGTAAATCTGATAATCCTTCTATTACTAGAGACGTATCAGGTGAAGGTGTACAACAAGCGCTATTGAAATTAATTGAAGGCACAGTTGC
Source organism: Psychrosphaera haliotis (assembly GCF_009728465.1). Classification (GTDB taxonomy): domain Bacteria; phylum Pseudomonadota; class Gammaproteobacteria; order Enterobacterales; family Alteromonadaceae; genus Psychrosphaera; species Psychrosphaera haliotis. The sequence continues at coordinate 303,932 of NZ_WOCD01000003.1, read as the reverse complement.
ATCAATTCCTCCGCAAGGTGGACGCAAACACCCTCAACAAGAGTTTTTGCAAGTTGATACGTCTAAGATTCTATTTATCTGTGGTGGTGCATTCGCTGGTCTAGATAAAGTAGTTAGTGCTCGCTCAGAAACGGGTACTGCAATTGGTTTTGGTGCAGAAGTTAAGTCGAGTAAAGATGAAACGACACTAACAGAGCATTTCCAAAATGTAGAACCAGAAGATCTCGTTAAATATGGATTAATTCCAGAATTTATTGGCCGTCTACCAGTTGTTGCAACTTTAGGTGAACTAGATTTGGATGCGCTCGTACAAATACTAAGCGAACCTAAAAATGCGCTTACAAAACAGTATGGTGCATTGTTTGATTTAGAAGGTACGGAACTAGAATTTCGAGAAGATGCTTTAAAAGCTATAGCTGCTAAAGCAATGGATAGAAAAACAGGTGCTCGTGGTTTGCGTTCAATTATTGAAGCAACCTTGCTAGATACCATGTATGAACTACCTTCTATGGAAGATGTTTCTAAAGTTGTTATTGACGAATCGGTCATTGCTGGACAGTCAGATCCTATTTTGATTTACGATAATCAAAAGAGCCAAGCATTGCCTGAGTGATAATTAATCAATCGTCTATAAAAAGGAGTCATTTGGCTCCTTTTTTGCTTTCAACAATTGAACTTTTTATCAGTCGCCCCATATACTTAATTATTACTTATAGAATGCAGAGAACTCATTAATATGACGCATGACGCAGAACTTTCAAACATTCCAGTGCTAGCATTAAGGGATGTTGTTGTTTATCCCCACATGGTTATTCCCCTATTTGTTGGTCGGGAAAAGTCTATTGCATGTCTAGAACAGGCAATGGAAAAGGATAAGAAGATATTTTTAGTTGCGCAACTTGACCCAGCCAATGACGATCCTAAGCCTAAAGACATGTATAAAGTAGGCACGGTAGCAACCATTCTTCAATTATTGAAACTACCTGACGGTACAGTAAAAGTGTTAGTTGAAGGTAATGTTCGCGGCAAAATATTGCAGTTTACGGAAACCAGTGACTTTTTTGAGGCAGAAGTTGAGCCAATTGCTATTGCAATGGCTGACGAACGCGAAGAAGAAGTTTTAATTAGATCAGCAATAAACCAGTTTGAAGGCTACATAAAACTTAACAAAAAAATACCTCCGGAAGTATTAACTTCGGTAACAGGTATTGATGATGCTGATAGGTTAGCCGATACCATGGCATCTCATATGCCATTAAAAGTTGAAGAAAAACAGAAAGCCTTAGAAATTGAAGACGTTCATGCGCGTTTAGAATACTTAATGGCGCTTATGGAAGGTGAAATTGATCTACTTCAAGTAGAAAAGAAAATCCGTAGCCGGGTTAAAAAACAAATGGAAAAAAGTCAGCGCGAATACTATTTGAATGAGCAAATGAAAGCGATTCAAAAAGAATTGGGTGAATCGGAAGAGGGCGTTGATGAATTTGAAGCTTTAGAAGTGAAAATTTCTGAAGCCGGTATGCCGGAAGAAGCTGAACAGAAGACACGTGCAGAACTTAAAAAGTTAAAAATGATGTCTGCTATGTCAGCGGAAGCAACAGTTGTTCGTGGCTATATAGATTGGATGACAGGCGTTCCATGGAAAAAGCGCAGCAAAGTTAAGAAAGACTTAAATAAAGCGCAGGACGTTTTAGACTCTGATCACTTTGGTTTAGATAAAGTAAAAGAGCGTATTTTAGAGTATCTAGCCGTTCAACAAAGAACCAGTAAATTAAAAGGGCCTATTCTTTGTCTAGTGGGACCTCCAGGTGTTGGTAAAACTTCACTAGGCCAATCAATTGCAAAAGCAACAGGACGTAAATACGTTCGTATGGCGCTAGGTGGTGTTCGTGATGAAGCAGAAATTAGAGGCCATCGCAGAACCTACATTGGTTCAATGCCAGGCAAAATAATTCAAAAGATGAGTAAGGTTGGTGTTAAAAACCCATTATTCCTATTGGATGAAATAGACAAAATGAGCTCTGACATGCGTGGCGACCCATCGTCGGCGTTATTAGAAGTATTAGACCCTGAACAAAATGCTGCATTTAACGATCACTACTTAGAAGTTGATTATGACTTGTCAGACATAATGTTTGTTGCGACGTCAAACAGCATGGATATTCCAGGTCCTTTATTAGACCGTATGGAAGTTATTCGTCTGGCGGGTTATACAGAAGATGAAAAGCTTAATATTGCAAATCAACATCTTATCAGTAAGCAAATTAAACGAAACGGCCTTAAGGATAGCGAACTAACGCTAGAAGACAGTGCAATAATTGATATTGTTCGTTATTACACAAGAGAAGCGGGTGTTCGTAGTTTAGAACGAGAGATATCAAAAATTTGTCGTAAGGTAGTTACTCAAATCCTAACTAACAAAGATACTAAGAGTGTTGTTGTTAATGGGGATAACCTATCAGAGTATTCTGGTGTGCGTCGTTATGATTACGGCAAAGCAGATGAAGATGACCGTATTGGTCAAGTTACTGGTTTGGCGTGGACTCAGGTTGGCGGTGACTTACTGACAATTGAGTGTGCGACGGTACCAGGTAAAGGTAAACTGGTTTATACAGGCTCGTTAGGCGATGTAATGAAAGAGTCAATTCAAGCTGCTATGACTGTGGTGAAAAGCCGCGCAGAGGGTTTGAGAATAAACGCTGACTTCTCTGAAAAACGTGACATTCATGTGCACGTGCCTGAAGGAGCGACGCCAAAAGATGGTCCAAGTGCTGGTATTGGTATGGTAACGGCTCTTGTTTCTAGCTTAACGGGTAACCCGGTTAAAGCTGACGTGGCAATGACTGGTGAAATCACTTTACGTGGTGAAGTTCTAGCCATTGGTGGTTTAAAAGAAAAGCTTCTTGCGGCCCATCGTGGCGGTATCAAAACTGTTCTAATACCGCATGAAAATGAAAGAGATTTGGAAGAGATACCAGAAAACGTGAAGAAAGACTTAACTATTAAACCCGTTAAGTGGATTGATGAAGTGCTAGATGTCGCATTAAGTCAGCCAATTGAGCGTATTTCGACGGAAAATTGCGCATAAGTGAAGGTTTTTTTGTAAAAATCAAAAAAAAGGCTTTTCAAAACCTCCGACTGTGCTAGTTTATTGGTGCTAGGAGGGTTGGTTAGCCTACCTTCGCTAATAAAAATTAATTTCGAACGTTTATATAAACGGAATGAAAATGAGCCTAATAAAAATAATAAGGGCTCTAATAAATATAAAAACAATATAGGGGATGAAATTGTGAACAAGTCTCAATTAATCGAAAAAATTGCTGAAGGTGCTGACGTATCAAAGGCTTCTGCTGGCCGCGCATTAGACTCATTCATCGAGTCTGTAACAGGCGCTCTTAAAGATGGCGACTCAGTTGCTCTAGTTGGTTTCGGTACTTTTTCAGTACGTGACCGTGCAGCACGCACAGGTCGTAACCCACAAACTGGTGCGACGATTGAAATTGCAGCTGCAAAAGTTCCAGCATTTAAAGCGGGCAAAGCGCTTAAAGACGCGTGTAACTAATTAAAACTTTTTGATGGGGAGCGGTAGTTCAGTTGGTTAGAATACCGGCCTGTCACGCCGGGGGTCGCGAGTTCGAGTCTCGTCCGTTCCGCCAATAAAAAAGTTCAAGCATTAAAGCGCATCTGTTAAGATGCGTTTTTTTTTACAAACCAATTTCAAACTCAGCAAAGAGAAGTAATAATGCTAGATAGAATTAGAGAAGGTTCTCAAGGAATCGCAGCCAAAGTTATTCTTGGCTTGGTGATACTAACTTTTGCCATCAGTGGCATCGGTAGCTACATCAATAGTAAAGCTGATACTGCCGTTAAGTCAGTAAACGGTGTCGAAATCACACAAACTGCATTAGAGGAAGCGTTCCAAAATGAACGTAACCGCATGAAGCAACAATTTGGTGATGTAGTTGAGCAACTAATGGCTGACGAAAGCTACGTTGCTAATTTTAAAGCCGGCATCTTAGACCGTCTAGTTGTTGAAGAGTTACAACGTCAACAAGCCAAAGACCTTGGTATTCGTGTAAGCGACGAACAAATAAAGACAACGATTGTTGAAATGCCAGAGTTTCAACGTAATGGTCAATTTGATAACGAAGTATACTTAGCGCTTCTTCGTCAAGCTGGTTTTACGCCTTTACAGTTCCGTGATTACTTACGTCAACAAATGACGCGCTCTCAGTACACAGCTTCTTTAATGGGATCTGAATTTGTATTGGATCATGAAAAAGAGCAATACGCATCTCTAAATAATCAAACTCGTACATATTCGCAAGCACTTGTATCAAGCAAAACATTAGAAGCGAGTGTTCAGTTAACTGAAGAAGAAATTCAAGCTTATTACGACAACAACAAGTTTTCATATAAGACTGCGGACAAAGTAGCTATTGAGTACTTACTTATCGATGCAAACGCACTAGCAAACGCAGTAGATGTTAATGAAGAACAGCTAAACGAATATTACCAGCAAAATATTGTTGAATTCACACAACAAGAACAACGCCGAATCGCTCACATTCTTGTTGAAGCCGGTGATAATGCCCAACAAAAGATTGAAGAAGCAAAAGCTAAGCTAGATGCAGGTGACTCTTTTGAATCAGTTGTAAAAGCGTTTTCTGAAGATAGCTTCAGTGCAGAAAATGGCGGCGACTTAGAATGGTTTGAAAAAGGTATTTTTGGTGACGCATTTGATAGTGCGGTATTGTCACTAGAAAAGGCTGGCGATATTTCTGATGTGTTTGAGTCTGAGTCTGGTTTTCATATTGTTAAATTAACAGATTATGTAAAAGCAGAAACTACTCCATTTGAAGAAGTTAAAGAAACGATAGCATCACAACTTCAACAATTAAAAATCGATGAGCTGTATATAGAAGCGCAAACAAAAGTGTCTGAATTAGCCTTTGAAATTCCAGATACACTTGAAGATGCTGCAGAAGTTGCTGGACTAGAGCTTAAGAGTACAGACCTTAAAACAGCAAACGAGTTGCAAAGTATTTTAGGTTCTCAAATACCAGTATCAAAAGCATTTGATGAAACGTTTATCAGTGAAGGCTTAAATAGTGACTTAATAGAAATTAGTGACACTACTTCTTTAGTTCTTCGTGTAACGGATAATCAGCCTGCAAGAATACAGAAATTAGAAGAGATAAAGATCCGCATAGAAGCTGCACTTACACGCGAAAAAGCCGCTGAGCTAGCTTCGCAAAAAGCGCTAGAGCTTGCGGAAAGAGTTAAGTCAGGTGAATCAATTGCAAGTCTAGCTGACAATGCTGTAGTCGTAACAGAGAACACTGACATTGCTCGCTTTGATGCAACGGTTAATGCGAACATTCGTGATGCTGTATTTGAATTGGCAAAACCAGTAAACGGTCAAGCTGAAGTAAGCACAGTAGAAACGTCGAATGGTGACGCTGCGGTTGTATCGCTAACTTCAGTTAATGTTAAGCCTGCTGCTGTTGAAGAGCCAGTTGCAAACCAAGTGCTTAATGTAGTTGGTCAGCAAGCAATTAAAGCGCTGATAGAAGCAAGTAAGAACAACGCAGATATTGAGTAATTACGAAAGTATCTAAATAAAAAAAGACTCTACGGAGTCTTTTTTTGGTTTAGTTAACCCGTTCTGATTAGGGTTTATTGAATATTTACATATCCAGAGACTTTAATAACTTTTGAGTTTTTGGATGCTTCGGCGTTTCGAATACGTCATCTATGGTACCAGCTTCAATAATTTTTCCTTGGTCCATGATCATAATTCTATCACTCAGGTAACGAACCAATGATATTTGGTGTGATATGAGCACATATGTTAGTTGTAATGTCTCTTGTAGCTCTAAAAGCAGATTTATAACCTGAGCCCTTAGTGAAGGGTCTAATGGCGCTAGAGCTTCATCTATTATAACGACTTGAGGGTCTAAAATTAGCGCTCGAGCAATTCCAATTCTTTGAGCTTGTCCGCCAGAAAACATATGAGGGTAATACCCAGCGTGTTCAGGCAACAGGCCCACCTTACGTAAAGCATTGTTTATTCGTTCTAATCGTTGCTCTTTATTTAATCGCGTATTAAAAAGTAACGGTTGTTCAAGTTGGTCCCCAATTCGAACTGTAGGATTTAGAGACTTCTGTGAGTCTTGAAAAATCATCCTAATGTTTTGACAGAAAAACTTAGAGTCGTTCCAATTAATTTCGTCATCGCCTAAATATAATTTGCCACCATCGGGTAACTCAGCACCGGCAAGCAGTCTGCCTACCGTACTTTTACCAGAACCGGCTTCGCCAACAATAGCGAGTGTTTCTCCGCGGTGTAAATCAAATGAAACAGGGCCAATTTCTACAACACGACCTTTTTTAAACCAATTTGATTTATCTTTGTAAATCTTTTTAATTTCTCTGACTGAAAATAGAGGAATGGACTCCATTTACTTTATTTCCTCTATTAAAGGGTAATGACATCGAAACTGCTGACGCTTTATTTTTTGCTGCTCTGGCATTACAACACAGGCTTTTTGAGCATTAGGGCAGCGTGGCCCGAGTCGGCATCCAGCTGGTAGATGTTGCAATGTAGGGATTGTGCCTTTTAGCGTATATAACCTTTGCTTATTGTGCATATCAACTTTACTAAAGTCGGGTTTCACTATCAAACAAGGCCTTTGTATAAGGGTGTTTAGGCGCTGATAATAGTTTTTTAGTGGGCCCACTTTCAATTAATTGACCACAGTACATAACATTTATAGTGTCTGCCCAACTCGTAATCGTATTTAGATTATGAGTAATGAAAATAACCGCCATATCTTTTAATTGGTTCAAACTTTTAAGTAGTTTTATTACCTGCATAGACGTATTACTTTCGAGTGCGGTTGTAGGCTCATCAGCTATTAGCAACTTTGGCGCTTTGGCAATGGCCATGGCAATCATGATTTTTTGGCAAACACCCTCTGATAACATATGAGGGTAGCTATTAAAAATAGCAACGTGGTCTTTTATTCCTACTTTATGGAGCAGGTTGCTGCACTTTTTAACGCGCTGTTCTTTGTTACCGCCAAACCAACCTGCATAGTCGCTATCAGGTAGTGATTCCTCTAATTGGGAAAATATGTCTGCGGTAGGATCTAGGCATCGACGTGGCTCTTGGTAGATCATGGAAATATTGGAACTGATTATCTTTCGTCGTGCACTATCAGACATTTTATTAAGGTCTTCACCTAAAAAATGCAAACGGTCCGCTGAAACATTCCACCTGTTGTTTAATACACCTACTAAGGCCTTTGCAATTAAACTTTTACCTGACCCTGACTCTCCGATAAGGCCACTAACTTCACCCATTTTCATCGAAAAATTAGCAGACTCCACCGCTCGAACCGCTTCGTCGTTAGTTTGTAATTCTATGTTTAAGTTTCGGATATCTAATAAGCGCATAATTACCTACTGTAAACGGCGTTCTTTAAGAGCGCGACGCAATCCATCACCCACTATATTGACTGTTAAAATACATACAAAGAGCAGTAGACCCGGAAGCATAACCGTCCAAGGGCTAAGATAAAATACATCAATACTATCGGCAATCATTGTCCCTAGCTCTGGCTCGGGAGTTTGTGCCCCAATGCCAATAAAACCAAGAACAACAATATCTAAAATTGCAGATGATATGGCCATGGCGCCAAAAATCACTAACCCTTCAACTAAGTTGGGTATCAAAGCATACTTAAATAGTTGAAATTTATTTGCGCCATCAAGGCGATACGCAATAACAAAGTCTTTATTTAATAAGTCTGCCACTTCTGTGCGTACGTGGTGTATAAATTGAGGCAACATTGCTAATACAACGGCCCAAAAGGTGTTTGCGATACCAGGTCCAAGAATTGCCACGATAACAATAGCAATAAGTAATGACGGCATAATCAACGCGATATCAAGTATATGATTAAGTGCACTTGCTCTTATACCTTTGCTAAAGCCGGCTAGGGTACCAATGAACAACCCAATAGTAAGTGCTAACACGACCGCAATTATCGCTAGGCCAAAAGAGTAACTAATACCACTTAATACTCGAGACAAGATATCTCTACCCAGTGCGTCAGTGCCAAATAAGTAATTTATTTGACCATCCAAAGCCCATGCTGGGGGAACAAGTAATGCTTCTGGGTGTTGTTCATACGGAGAATAAGGGGCCAACAATGGGCCAAAAATTGACAGTATGAACATGACGATGAAAATCCAAAACGCAACAAGCGCAAAGTGATTCCGTTCAAATAAACTCCAAAGCTGTTTTAATGGAGAGTAATTGCTAGGCGAAGAAAAAAATCTAAATTTTGCCATGACCATGCCTTCTCGCCAGTGGATCAAAAATCATGTACACCACATCAAACAATATTGTGGCCACAAACACCATGCCTGATAAAACCATTAATCCACCTTGTATCGCGGGGTAATCTCGTTGGTGTATAGCGTCTACTAACCAAAGGCCAATGCCTGGCCACGAAAATATAACTTCGGTAACCATCGCTAGTGTTATTAGAGTACCAAAATGAATACCTAACATTTGAATTACGGGTAATAAACCATTTCTTAAGGCATGTCTCTTTAATACTTGGAAGTCGCTTAAGCCTTTGGCTTTTGCTGCCTTAACATAACTCGTATCTAAGACATTGTGCATTGATTGTCGTGTTGTTCTGATTAAAACGGTTGTTGGGTAAGCAGCTAGAACAAATGTTGGCATAATAAGGTGCGTGAGTGCATCAAACATTGCTTCCGCTTTATACGTGACTTCTGACATTAGAATATCAATAAGAATAAAACCTGTAGACACAGGAATGTCGTAAATTAGACTCAAACGACCAGATACCGGAAACCAACCTAGATTAATTGAAAATACCAGGATCATTATAAGTGCGAGCCAAAAGATAGGCATAGAAAAGCCGATTAATGATAACGCCAGTATAGGTTTATCTAACCAAGGTCGATCTGGGTTAGACGCGAGGATGCCAAGAGGAATGGCGACAATAAAACTATATAAGAGCGCGTACATAGCAAGTTCGATGGTGGCAGGTAATGCGGTAAACACTTGTTCAAAGATACTGGTGTTGGTTATGAAAGAAACGCCCCAATCGCCGTGAACTAAGCGCTCTATATAAGAAAAATACTGGAAAACGACATTACTATCTAAACGATACTCTTCTATTAAAATTTGATGTAGTTCGGTAGATATAGCTTGGTTTCCAGTCATGTTTGTTAACACATCACCTGGAAATAAATAGTTTAGTGAAAAGGCGAATACGGTTACACCAAACGTAACAAATATTAATAAGTAAAATTTCCGTAACATATAGTTCAACATTACGGTTTACCTTTTTGGGTCGCGGAAAAGTCAATGCCGCCGTAAGGGTTTATATTTACATTACTAATGTATTTATGTTGCACCTTATGTCTTGTTGCATGCGCAATAGGTACTAACGGAACTTGGTCTCTAATTACATTTTCAGCGTTGGTATAAAATACTTTTCTTTGAGCTTGATCAGCTGTAGATAAAGCTCGTTTAACATTGTGGTCAAATTCGTTGTTACACCACGCACTTCTATTGGAACCAGACATAGCCGCAGCACAACTTAATAGAGGCCTATAAAAATTATCTGGATCTGAATTGTCAGCTAACCAACCAATCAATACCGAGTCATGCTCCCCATTAGCCAATTTCTTTCTGAATGTGCCCCAGTCATAGGTCACAATATTGGCTTTAATGTTCAATTCTTTTAAACTTTGTTGGAGGATCTCCGCCATTTTACTGGCATTTGGATTATAAACGCGTTGCACGGGCATGGCCCAAATGTCCATTTCAAATCCATCAGGAAATCCAGCTTCAACTAATAATGCTTTTGCTTTCTCTAAGTTGTATTGGCTTACATAAGAGTCAGCATTATAAGCCCAAGAGGTTGGTGGTAGTAAACTTGTAGCTGGTTGAGCCAAACCAAAATAAACAGCATCAATAATAGCGCTCTGGTCTACTGCATATGATAGGGCTTTTCTAACTTGTGGATTGTGAAAAGGTGGGACTTCGGTATTAAATGCCCAATAACTCACATTCATTGACGTACTGTCTTTAATATCTATATCGCTGCGCTTTTCTAAAAAGCCCACATCTGAAGCGGAAGGGTAACCCAGCACATCGCACTCTTTGGTTAAGAGTTTTGCTAAACGAGTGGAATTATCTGGTGTGATATCAAAAATGATTTGTTCTAAATTTGACTCTGGTTGCCAGTAGTCATCATTTTTGGCGTATCGAATATAATGATCTCTCTTATATTCTTTAAATTTGAATGGACCACTGCCAATAGGCATCTGATCGATTTGTTCTTTGCGGTTTTCATTAATTAACTGCTCGCCATATTCTGCAGAAAGAATAACGGCAAAGTCAGTGGCCATATTCGCCAGGAACGAAGCTTGGGGATCAACCAACCTAAACTCTATTGTTAAATCGTCTACGACAATTATCTGTTCAATTAATTGGGATAAGCCAATGCCTTCAAAAAAGGGATATTGACCGCCACTCACTTCGTGAAATGGGTGGTCGGAATGCAGTATCCTTGAAAAAGTAAAAAGTATGTCCGAGCTGTTTAAGTCACGCGTAGGTGTAAAGTAGTCGGTGGAATGAAATTTAATCCCTTTTCGTAGATAAAAGCGGTACCGCATAGCGTCACTAGACACAATAACTTTGCGGGCTATATCAGAGACAACCTGACCTGAATCAGAGTCTATTTTAACTAAACGATTATAAATTTGCTGTGATACAGCGTCGATAGTCGTACCGCTGGTGACTAACTGCGGGTTAAATGATTCTGGAGAGCCTTCACTACAATACAGCAGGGTTTTAGATGCTAACCCTGAGTCTTGTTGAATATCACAAGCCGCTATGCTTGATACTCCAAGCATAATTAAGCAGCTGTTTAGTAAGCTTTTAATCTTCGCCATTACTGTCCAACAGATTGTACTTCTTTAAATAGCCACGTAACTGATGATAAGTAACACCAAGTTGTTCAGCAGATTTTTTTTGATTGTAATGACAATTAGCGAGTGCTTTTTTAATCAAATTAATCTCAAACTCCTGGCTGGCCAGTTTAAAGTCTAACGGAAAGGTAGGCTCTAATTCTAAAGGACTACTGGTTTGATTGACAGAAGCATTTACTAAATCATGACTAGAAGTTGCAACCACCGCTGGGCTAATGACCACGTCGGACTGTCTATCTTGAGTTTTTACACGTTGTTTAGGTCTATAAGGACTGTCAAAAGGGTCAATCACAATGTCGTGTACTGGAACGTGAGGGTTGGCCGCACGATAAACACTTCGCTCGACAACATTTTTTAGCTCCCTTACATTTCCTGGCCAATGATACTCCATTAAAAACTCTTTAGCTTTTCTCGAAAACCCGCTAAAAAGCTCCCAACCGAGTTCTTTTACCATCGATATTGCAAAGTGCTCAGCAAGGATCATTATATCCTCTCGACGTTCTCGCAGAGGAGGGAGCGTAATAACATCAAATGCCAGTCGGTCTAATAAATCTGATCTAAATTCACCAGCTTCAGCAAGCGCCGGTAAGTCTTCATTTGTTGCACAGACTAATCGAGTATCAACCTTAACGGTTTTTGAACCACCAACGCGCTCAAACTCACCATACTCAATAACTCTTAATAATTTTTCTTGAACTAACCCTGAAGTGTTTGCAAGCTCATCTAAAAAAAGTGTACCGCTATTCGCTCGCTCAAATCGCCCTTCATGGCGCTTACCAGCTCCCGTAAAGGCACCGGATTCATGGCCAAATAATTCACTTTCTAGAAGGTTTTCGTTTAATGCTGCACAATTAAGGGTAACGTAGTTCTGATCCCATCGGCTTGAAAGGTAGTGCAGTCGAGCTGCAATAAGCTCTTTACCCGTTCCTCGCTCGCCAATTATTAATACGGGCTTATTTAAGGACGCCAACTGTGAAACTTGCTCTAGTACTTCTAAAAACGAGTTTGCTTGGCCAATGAGGTTATCTTTCTTCCTAAAATGATTCATAGTTTCAACAGTTGGTTAAAATGACTAATTAGTAGTGTATTTTATATTCACTAAAACTAAAAGAACTGATTTAATAAAAATTAAACTTATATAAAACAGATGTTTGAGTTATTTTTAAAAACTGGCAAGATACCTGAATGTATTATCGCAACGTGACATTAGGTTACTGTTTACAGAACGGGAACGTTCAAACAACCAACATAGAGGTAAGTATTATGGGAATTTTTTCACGCTTTGCGGATATTGTGAATGCAAACATTAATTCATTGCTTGATAAGGCGGAAGATCCAGAAAAAATGGTTCGCCTAATTATTCAAGAAATGGAAGATACTTTAGTTGAGGTTCGTTCATCGTCAGCAAGAACCTTAGCGGATAAAAAAGATGTCGTTCGAATTATTGAACGATTAAAAGCAGAAGCGTCGGATTGGCAGAATAAAGCTGAACTTGCGCTTTCTAAAGATAGAGAAGACTTGGCGCGTCAAGCGTTAGCTGAAAAGCAAAAAAGCGAAGAGCAAGTGGAAGCTTATGAAAAAGACTTGTCTGCTCTTGATGATCAAGTTAGCCGTCTTCAAGATGAAATTGGTCAATTACAAGCTAAGTTAGAAGATGCAAAAGCGCGTCAGAAAACAATTTTGATGCGCGGTAAAACAGCTTCTTCAAGATTAGATGTGAAAAGCAAGCTAAGTAACGGCAAGCTGAATGATGCGCTTTCTCGATTTGAACAGTACGAACGTAAAATTGATAGCATTGAAGCTGAAGCTGAGTCTTACGACTTAGGCAACAAAACATTAGCGGATGAATTTGCTGAATTAGAGTCATCAGAAAAAGTGGATAGTGAACTTGAAGCACTAAAAGCAAAATTAAAGTCGAACAAAAAAGAAAATTAATTAAATAGGCCAAGGAGAACAATATGGACGATGTAGTAGGAATTTTAGTAGCGCCTATAATTATATTCATGATTTTTGTGGCGCCAATCTGGTTGATTATGCATTACCGTAGTAAAAAGCAAGTTAGCCAAGGATTAAACGAAAGAGAGATTCAAGAGCTGTACGACTTAGCGCATAAGGCTGAGTCGTTGGGAGAGCGAGTTAAAACTCTAGAGTCTATATTAGATGTTGAAGCGCCAGGATGGCGTGGACAACCTCGTTAAAAGATGAAGAGGTTTATTATGACAAAGCAAACAACTAAAAAGTTACAACGTATACCGAGTAAAGGCAAAGTAGCAGGCGTGTGTGCCGGTTTGGCCGAGTTTTCAGGAATTGAAACTTGGTTAATAAGAGTTATCTGGTTCAGTGGTATTATCTTTTCAGGCGGCTTTTTTATCGTCGCTTATATCGCCGCTTGGTTTATTTTGGATAAGGATGTAACAGAAAGTCCAACAAAAGGGAGCTTTTCCTCACAAACCAAGCCGTGGGCTACTTTTGAGCAGGAAATTGACCAAGCTGTTCATGTAAAACGCAATGTATATCAGGCTGGAGAACCACCAGTGAAAGCGTTTAGAGATATTAAAAGACAGTTTGATGGCATTGAAGCGCGTATTAGAGGAATGGAAACCTACGTTACGTCGAACGAATACACGTTAAAACGTGAAATTAATAAACTTTAAATAAATACCTACTATTTACGTACTGTTCTTTAATTTCTAAAGCCGCTTAAATGCGGCTTTTTGCTGTTTGTTGCTGTTGTTTGGAATGTAAATTTTGATTTACATTCGGTTTGCACTTAATAGTACATTTAGATTATTAACTCTAACAAAATTTATGCAAAGTCTCTCTCAAATGACTCATTAGTAATGTCATGCCTTTTAAGAAGAGTACTTTATGAATATTAATAACAACAAGAATAAAGCTCCACATCCAGACACACTTTGCATCCACGCGGGCAAAGAGAAAGGAGCCTATCACGGCGCATTAACCAGTCCATTGTTTCAAACGTCTACCTTTGTATTTGAAAATGCAGCGCAAGGTGCTGCTCGATTCGCAGGTGAAGAGCCTGGATATATTTATACTCGATTAGGTAACCCAACAACCCGTGAGCTTGAAGTAAAAATGGCTGCGCTAGAGAAAATGGAAGACGCCGCAGCGACCGCAACCGGAATGGCCGCTGTTTCAGGTGCGTTATTGAGCTTTTTAGAAGCGGGCGATCACATCATTGCCTGTAAGGCTATTTATGGCTGTTCATTTGCGTTACTAAATCATCAGTTGCCTAAGTGGGGCATTGAAGTGACCTTTATTGATATGGACAACATCGAAGAGTTTAATCAAGCGCTAAAGCCAAATACAAAGATGGTATTTGCTGAGACACCAATTAACCCAAACCTCAGGGTACTTGATTTAGAAATGTTCGGTAATTTTTGTCAGAAACATAATTTAATATCCGTTATCGACAATACGTTCATGTCTCCGCTGTTACAGTGCCCGGCTGATTTTGGCATTGATATCGTTATTCATAGCGCCACAAAGTACCTAAATGGCCACGGTGATGTCATTGCTGGAATAATCGTTTCTTCGGCAGAAAAGATAGAAACTATCAAGTTAACTATCCTAAAAGACGTTGGCGGCACGATGAGTCCACATGATGCGTGGTTAATTCTACGTGGATTAAAAACACTTTCTGTTAGAATGGCTAGGCATTGTGAGTCAGCTCAAACTGTTGCAGAGTATTTAGAAATGCATCCGTTGGTTTCAAAAGTCTATTACCCAGGTTTACCATCACACCAAGGTCATCAGTTTATTGGTAAACAAATGAAAGGGGCAGGTGGCGTTGTTGGCTTTGAATTAGAAGGCTCAGTTGAAGAAGGACAAGCGTTCATAGATGCAATGCAGTTATTTTCTATTGCGGTGAGTTTAGGTGACGCTGAGTCATTAATTCAGCACCCTGCGTCAATGACACACTCACCCTATACTCCGGAAGAGCGTTTATCCGCCGGAATTAGCGATGGACTTATTCGTATATCGGTAGGTCTGGAAAATGTAAATGATTTAATAGCTGATCTAAAGCAAGCGTTTGACTATATACTTGCATTAAGATCAGATTCAGTAAGTACAGCAGTAAGCTGGAGGTAAGGCAACATGGCTAAACAGTCGACATACAGTTCAAAGCAGTCTGACGCAAATGGTATTATTCATTGGAGTGACGATGAAAACCAAGTTTGGAGCGAATTGATCGAACGCCAACTAGACGTAATTAAAGGCAAGGCTTGTGATGAGTACTTTGAAGGCCTAGAGAAACTCGACATGCCAAAAGATCGAGTACCGCAACTTGGCGAAATAAGTGAAGTTTTGCTGGATACAACCGGTTGGCAGTGTGCGGAAGTTCCTGCATTAATAAACTTTGAGTCGTTTTTTAAACTATTAGCAGAAAAGAAATTCCCAACGGCTTCGTTTATAAGACGCAGAGAGCACTTTGATTATTTGCAGGAGCCTGATATTTTTCATGAAATATTTGGTCACTGTGCAATGTTAACAAACCCTGCATTTTCTGAGTTTACTCATACTTACGGTAAGTTAGGTTTAGCTGCGACCAAAGAAGAGCGCGTTTATTTAGCTCGCCTATATTGGTTTACTGTAGAATTTGGTTTGATGAAACAAAATGACGAACTTCGCATCTATGGTGGTGGTATTTTATCCTCACCAGGTGAAACGGAGTACGCCTTTAATTCAGATATTCCTGAGCGTAACACTATGAATGTTATTGATGCATTCAGAACGCCTTACCGTATAGACATTATGCAACCTAAATATTATGTCATTGACGGCATCGAGCAATTATTTGAAATATCTCAAATGGACTTGATGGGCATGGTGAGAGATGCGATGAAATTAGGTTTATATCCACCTACTTTTCCGCCAAAAAACGTTGCTTAACAGTTTAATACGCGTTTATAAAACAAACGTTTAAATTACTATTTAAAGAGGCACTTGGTTGTGCCTTTTTTGATCCCCCAAGGTGTAAATAATTGTTGCCAACGTGGCGCTTTTGTATTTACAATTGCAAACTTACAAGAACACTTTCAGTTTTCATACTCGGAGCAATGATGCGGTTACAAATTGCCTGCCAAGACCGAATGGGCTTAGCGAAAGAAGTACTTAATATTCTCGTTGATCACGATATTGATTTGCGAGGCATTGAGTTTGATAAAGTCAGTAAGTGTCTTTATGTCGCGTTTCCAAAAATAGACTTTGAAGCGTTTCAACAAGTCATGGCCGCGATTCGACGAGTTGATGGCATCACGGATGTTAAAACCACTAACTTTTTGCCTTATGAACGCGAACATAATGAATTGGTGACGTTGTTAAGAATATTACCTGACGGCGTTATTTCAATAGATAGCAAAGGTCAAATTGTAACTGCAAACCAAGCTTCGTTGGTGGATCTTGGCGTATCTGAATCAGACATTATTGGTCAGCCAATTCAAAGTATTCTAAAAGGGTTTAACTTTGTAAAATGGCTTGATGCTAAAGAAGTAACCGGCCAAACATTAAAGCTTACTGGCAATAATGAAGAGTTTGTAACAGATATTCTCCCTATTAACGTAACCGACGAAGACGGCAACGTGCAGTTAGCTGGCGCTGTAGTTAACTTAAAATCTCATAGCCGTCTAGGCCAACAAATCAATGCCTTCAGAGATGACAACAACGAGTCGTTTAATGATATTTTGGCAAATAGCACAAGTATGCGAAGAGTCATTCGTGAAGCTAAAAAAATGTCTCAACTTGATGCGCCGGTATTATTACAAGGCGAAACAGGCACGGGCAAAGAACTTCTAGCTAGAGCCTGCCATGACGCAAGTGCTCGCAGTGAACATCCATTTATTGCATTAAGCTGCGCATCTTTACCTGACAACGTCGCTGAGTCAGAGTTATTTGGATTTAGCGGAGACGCTTTTGATACACAAGATACATCAGGTAAAAGAGGTATTTTTGAGCAGGCTAATGGCGGCACTGTATTCTTAGATGAAGTAAGTGAAATGTCATCTGAAATGCAAACCAAGTTACTTCGTTTTTTACAAGATGGCACCTTTAGAAGAGTAGCTGAAGAGCAAGAAGTAAAAGTAGACGTTCGTGTTATCTGTTCTACCCAAAAAGATTTATCAAATATGGTGCAAGAGGGCGAGTTTAGAGAAGACTTGTATTATCGCTTAAATGTTTTGAGCATCACCATTCCACCACTTCGTGAACGAAGAATGGATATTAACCCGCTTGCAAATCACTTTATTCAGAAATTTGCCACGGAGCTTGGCAAACGCGCCCCTACGTTATCTAAAAATTGCTCTGAGTATATTCAAGGTTACCCTTGGCCTGGTAATACGCGCCAACTGGAAAACAGCCTGTATCGTGCAATTAGTATTTCTGAGAACGACATATTAGAGCAACAAGACCTAGAACTACCTTGTTACAGCAATGAATTTGGTTATTTAGATGAAGGGTTTGAGGGCAGTTTAGATCAAGCCGTTAAACGATTTGAAGCAAGTTTATTAAGAAAGCTTTACCCGGCTTATCCAAGTTCACGACAATTAGCCAAAAAATTAGGCCTGAGCCATACCGCTATTGCAAACAAACTACGTGATTACGGCATTAATAAAAAAAGCACGAAGGTATAACTATGAAATTATTTGGATACTGGCGATCATCAGCG
Source organism: Psychrosphaera haliotis (assembly GCF_009728465.1). Taxonomy (GTDB): domain Bacteria; phylum Pseudomonadota; class Gammaproteobacteria; order Enterobacterales; family Alteromonadaceae; genus Psychrosphaera; species Psychrosphaera haliotis. The sequence goes on along the minus strand of NZ_WOCD01000003.1, from coordinate 286,204 downwards.
GCATACAGAGTAAGAATCGCTTTGAATTTAAAGAAGATAGACTGCGAATTAATTAGCATACACTTAGTTAAAGATGGTGGTCAGCAACACTCACAAAGCTATAAAGAATTAAATCCTAATGAGTTAGTGCCAACGTTAGTTGATGGTGAAATGTCACTAAACCAGTCAATGGCGATATTAGATTACCTAGAACAAAAATACCCGGACGTTGCACTCTTGCCAAAAGGCCTAGAGGACAATGTAAAAGCAAAAGCGTTAGCTTACGATATTGCCTGTGATATTCATCCGCTAAATAACCTTAGAGTATTAAGTTATTTAAGCAATGAGTTAAACCAAGAAGACGCGATTAAAAAGCAGTGGTATCAACACTGGGTTGTTGTCGGTTTTAAAGCGCTTGAAGCTTCTTTGGCTAGGACAAAAGGACTGTTTTGTTATGGCGATGAAATTAGCTGGGCCGATATCTGTTTGATTCCACAAGTGTATAACGCAGAGCGCTTTAATGTTGATATGAGTCAATTTCCAAACATAATGGAAGTAACAAACCGTTGCAGGGCGCTACCAGAGTTTTGGGCTGCGGCACCAGAACAGCAGGCTGACGCAACTTAACCAACTGATAAATATATTTTTATTTGTTTTTTTAGTAACCAGGGTGACGGTATATTTATATTGCCTTACTTTGAGTTTATGGTAGTTTAATGCGGTATTTTGTGACTGAGGAGAAAGGCCTTGATCAACATATTATTAGTTGATGATCACGAGTTAGTTCGTACTGGTATCAGACGTATATTAGAAGACGTACGCGGCATGAAAGTGATTGGTGAAGAAGAATCAGGCGAAGCTGCGTTTCAGTTTTGCCGTTCTAATGAGCCTGATATCGTATTGATGGACATGAACATGCCAGGTATTGGTGGTATTGAGGCGACAAAAAAGATTTCTCGCTACTGTCCCGACGTAAAAGTGATTATTTTAACCATGTATGCTGAAGACCCTTTCCCAACAAAGGTAATGCAGAATGGTGCTCAAGGTTTTTTAGCTAAAACGACTTCTCCGGATGATCTTGTTAATGCGATAAAACAGGTTAATGTTGGCCAACGATTTATTTCTGCCGAAATAGCCCAACAAATGGCGTTAAGCCAATTTAATGGTGTTGATTCAGATAAACCTTTTGATGCTCTCAGTGAGCGTGAACTTCAAATCATGATGATGATCACCAAAGGTGAAAAAGTACAAGATATTGCCACTCAACTTAATTTAAGCTCAAAAACGGTTAATAGTTATCGTTATAGGATGTTTGAAAAACTTAATATCTGTAACGACGTTGAGTTGACTCACCTTGCTATTCGTCACGGCATGCTTGATATGGAAAAACTGTAATTCTAAATTATGTCTGCCGACAAATTCGACTCTTCTAAGTTTTTAAAACATGTAACCACCGAGCCTGGCGTCTATCGTATGTTTGACGCTGGTGCGACGGTTATTTATGTTGGTAAAGCAAAAAACCTAAAAAACCGTTTATCTAGCTATTTCCAGAAGAACGTATCCAGTGTTAAAACGCAAGCGCTGGTGGCTCAGATTTGTAATATTGAAGTTACCGTTACAGAAACTGAAACAGAAGCGTTAATTCTAGAAAACAATCTAATAAAAGAGTATCTCCCCAAATACAATATTCTTTTACGTGATGATAAATCTTATCCTTACATTTTAATTACTGATCACAAGCATCCAAGACTCACTATGCATCGTGGTAAAAAGCGAAATAAAGGCCACTACTTTGGGCCTTTTCCTAGCGCCGGTGCAGTTTGGCAAAGCTTAAGGATCATGCAAAAAATATTTCCGGTTAGGCAATGTGAAGATGGGTTTTATAAAGTTCGAAGTCGTCCATGCCTTCAGCATCAATTAAAAAGGTGTTCCGCACCTTGTGTGGAAGGTTTTGTTACGGACGAGCAGTATCAAGAGCAAGTTGAGTTGGTTAAAAAGTTTCTTACTGGAAAAAGCCAAGATGTTATCGACTTGCTGATAAATAAAATGGAAGTTGCCAGTGAAAAGCTTCATTTTGAAGATGCCGGTTTTTACCGAGATCAAATATTCGCTCTGCGTAAAGTCACAGAGCAACAAAATGTAAGCGGTACTATCGATGAAATAGACGTTTTAGCCTTCTCTAGTGATAAAGGCTTAGCCTCAATGCATGTTTTGTATATTCGAGACCAAAAAGTATTAGGCAGTAAAAACTTTTCTCCAACAGTTCCAGCAAATTCAGAGCCAAGCGAAATTGTCACTTCGTTTATTAGTCAGTTTTACTTAAATGGTGTTGGTGGCCAAAATATACCTAAAACCATCATTGTCCCGCCAGAAACAGAAGAGCTTGAAGAGCTGGCAGCTGCGATTGCCCAAGTACGAAGTGCAAAGGTAGAGTTGGTTAAACCTCAACGAGGTGAAAAGTTTAAGTATTACCAACTGGCACAAAAAAACGCGGATATTGATTTAGCGACCAAGTTATCAGATGGCCGTGCGATAAGTAGCAAGTACAAAGAGTTATGCGAAGTACTGAAAGTGCCTAAAATCGAAAGGATGGAATGTTTTGATATTAGTCACACATTTGGTGAGTATCCTATAGCGTCTTGTGTTGTTTTTGGTCCAGAAGGTCCAACTAAGTCGGCTTATCGTCGCTATAACGTTAAAGGCGTAAAAGGTGGCGATGACTACGGTGCCATGGAGTTTGCGCTTAATAAGCGATACAAGAACGTAGAATCCGCTGAAAATGTACCTGACGTATTGTTTATTGATGGTGGCAAAGGGCAACTGAATAAAGCGGAAGCATTTTTTTCTGACTGGCCTTTAGAAAAGTCTCCAATTATTGCAGGTATTGCAAAAGGAGAGGGCAGAAAGGCAGGATTGGAAATTTTGTATTTAAATGGTGGTGAAATAGAAATTGATTTACCACCAACTTCCTTGGCCCTGCATTTGATTCAACATATCCGAGACGAGTCTCACAGATTCGCAATAACAGGCCATAGAAATAAGCGCAATAAAGCCAAAACGCAGTCTATCCTGCAAGATATGCCGGGAGTAGGTGCAAAACGACGACAAGCTCTGCTTAAAAACTTTGGTGGTCTACAAGGCGTTATGGCAGCCAAAGCAGAAGACTTTGCTAAAGTTCCTGGTATTAGTAAACAATTAGCAGAAGACTTGCATGCGTTCTTGCATGACAAGGATTAAATAGGCATCATCTACACTATCTCCTCCAAAACAATAATGTAGTAAAATTTTTATGTGGAATATTCCAAATATTTTAACGTCTTTTCGTATCTTTTTAATTCCGGTAATGGTGTATTTTTACTATTTACCTGCAGATGTTTATGAGTGGAAATACTTTGCTACGGCCTTTATTTTTTGGTTTGCTGCAATAACTGATGCTCTTGATGGATATTTAGCAAGAAAACTAGATCAATCTACTCCGTTTGGTGCGTTTTTTGATCCCGTGGCAGATAAGGTGATGGTTGCTGTCGCGTTCATTGTTGCTGTGGATGATTACACTAATGCTTGGGTTGCTGTGCCTGCAATGATTATTGTTGGGCGCGAAATTGTTATTTCTGCGCTTCGTGAATGGATGGCTCAAATGGGACACAGCGGTGATGTGTCTGTATCTATGGTAGGAAAATTCAAAACCGCTGCTCAAATGTTAGCCTTGATTGGTTTGTTGTGGCACCCAAATGAGTATTGGGTGTTTGAAGGTTGGTTGCTAGGTCCGCTGTTAGATTATGCAACGTGGTTCTTTTTATATACAGCTACGTTACTAACGGTTTGGTCGCTATTTATTTACTTTAAAGCAGCCTGGCCATTCATTTCTGGTAAAAAAGACTGATTTTTGAGCGTGTCAGCTAAAAAAACAGCAAACGACACTAAAATGTCATTTTTATTGCAATTAGCGGTTGACTACAAACAATCAAAATGTAGAATGCGTTTCCGTTGTCAGCGATGATAACAAACAGAAGTCTAGGAAGACATTTGTGAAGTGCGCGAGTGTAGCTCAGCTGGTAGAGCGCAACCTTGCCAAGGTTGAGGTCACGAGTTCGAACCTCGTTACTCGCTCCAAACAAATGTAGTCAAGCAATAGCTTGGCGGGTTGGCAGAGTGGCTATGCAGCGGATTGCAAATCCGTGGACCTCGGTTCGACTCCGGGACCCGCCTCCATGATTTCGAAATAGTGTCGCCCGGGTGGTGAAATTGGTAGACACAAGGGATTTAAAATCCCTCGCTTAACAAAGCGTGCCGGTTCAAGTCCGGCCCCGGGCACCATTTACTGCTTAGCAGTAAGGTTAGATGAAACATACCAGGATCATCTAATTATCTAAATTACACGAAAGTGTATGTGACGCGAGTGTAGCTCAGCTGGTAGAGCGCAACCTTGCCAAGGTTGAGGTCACGAGTTCGAGCCTCGTTACTCGCTCCAATTTAGATTGGTGTAAGATACAGTGTTAGTGATACAAGTATGAAAGATGAATAAGGCTTATTGGTTTTATTAATCGGACAGAACGTAATGTGACGCGAGTGTAGCTCAGCTGGTAGAGCGCAACCTTGCCAAGGTTGAGGTCACGAGTTCGAGCCTCGTTACTCGCTCCAAATTTTGAAGCTAGAAATAGCTTAAGTAGAGTACCAACTTTACTATAAAAATACCCCCGATGCCCGGGTGGTGAAATTGGTAGACACAAGGGATTTAAAATCCCTCGCTTAACAAAGCGTGCCGGTTCAAGTCCGGCCCCGGGCACCATTTACTGCTAAGCAGTAACGTTAGATGAAACATACCAGGGTCATCTAATTGTATAAGTTACACGAAAGTGTATGTGACGCGAGTATAGCTCAGCTGGTAGAGCGCAACCTTGCCAAGGTTGAGGTCACGAGTTCGAGCCTCGTTACTCGCTCCAATTCTTATCTAAAGAAAAATCCCACAAAGTAAAGCCTTCAAAAAAGAATATAAAAATACAAAGTTTTAAAAGAAAGCTTAAAAATTTCAAATTTCAGAAATAAGAGTTATCAGAAACAAAAGTTATCAGAAACAAAACCCCCTAGAAAAAACACTCTTAAAAATAAAATCATTCAAGCATTAAAACTCCTTTTAAAACGTTTTTAATATTTCAGATAATCTAAATCTAAATCTAAATCTGCTCGTTGGGTTTGATTGCGCTAGACAGAACGCCAGCGCAAGTTGTGGGAGTGTTACTCTCTAGAGACAGATAAAAAGTTTGTTTAGTATGGCATTCCTTGCCTTCTAGTTATTTACCGTCATGTGGTTTTATGTTGTCGCTACTACTGCTTTGGCTGCTAATGCTTTGGTTGGCACCACTACCACCAAACCCAACTTCACTACTTCGAATGTGCAAATCGCGCTGTGGAAACGGGATTTCAATGTTGTTTTCACGTAATGCGTCGTCTATGGCCCACAAGTAATCAGACATCAGTGCAGTAGGGCGTTTAACTTGCTCATGTGATACCCAAACCCCAAGAGTAAAGTTAATAGCACTGTCGCCAAAGCCTGTCATCCAAACAATGGGTTGTCGACCTGGAACTGATAATGTGTAATTAACGGCTTTAGCAGCCTCTAGAGCCGCCGTTTTGACAACTTCTTTGTCAGAGCCATAAGCAACACTAAAAGGGATCCTGAAGCGTCTCACATTGTCTGCAAGTGTCCAGTTGGTAACAATACCTGACACTAAATCTGCGTTAGGAATTAAAATATCAATATTGTCGTTGGTTCTTACTAAAGTGGCTCGCATATTAATTTCTATTACTTCGCCAACCAAACCTGAACTAATCTCAATAAAATCGCCTACTTTTAAGCTTCGCTCAAACATGATCATTAAGCCGGAAACAAAGTTATTCACCATTCCTTGCAGGCCTAAACCAATACCAATACCTAGCGCACTGGCCATAATCGCCAGCTCAGTTACCTTGAAGCCAAGCATAGTAAGGGCAATAATAAAGCCGACAAACAGAATTAAGTAGTGAATGATCCGGCTTATAATATAAAGATGATGATGGCTTGTATTACCTTGTTGTCGGGCAAGTCTGTTAAAACCAGCCTGAAGCACCTTGCTAACAACTGCAGTAATGACAAGCACCACAAAAAATGAAATTAATTGCCCTAGTTTTAAACTAAAATCCCCAACTTTAAACAGTTGAACATCTAACCACGCTGCATCAATCATTTGCTTTTCCTATAACCAGTTTTTCTTTTTGAATAGCCCAATCAAACCAACGGCGATAGTGAGCATGACGCCAATCAAAATAAAGTATCCGTTTTCCACCTTGAGTTCGGGAATATAGTCAAAATTCATCCCATACAGTCCAGCTAAAAAGCTAAGCGGAACAAATACCGCGGTAATGACAGTTAAAACCCGCATCGTTGCATTTAGTTGGTGAGAGGTTACAGAAAGGTAACCATCAACAAGATCGCCACAAATGTCGTAGTAAAGTTGAGACAAGCTTAATAGCCTATCCAAACGCTCGTTTAGGTCGTTAATTGTGTGAGTCTCTTTGTTGGTTATAAGCTGAGTATCTTCATCATCAATGTAAGACGCCAATGCTTTACCAATATTTACATGGTAGCTAAATGCACGACGAAGCTTTACCAGCCTAGACCGATAAGTTGTTATATCTCGCATTAACGAGTCTGAACCTTTGTTTTGAAACTGATCTTCCAAACTCTCTAGTTCTGTCTCAAAGTCTAAAAGTTCAGTTAAATAGAGGCCACAGCTGTGGTGAAATATTCTGGTCGCTAAATGAATAGGGCTTCGTTTTAAGTATTTTGCTCCAGCTTCAGTGAACATTGCATTGATGGCCGTCGACTCTTTTTCATGACGTGAAATGAAAATACGTTCGCCAATAAAAAAGCTAATTTGTAGGTGCTCGAAGATTAACCCAGGCTGAGTTTTATAAATGCCACGATACAACAAGAACAAATAATCTTTGAATAACTCAATTTTAGGCGGGTGTCTGTCTCTTTGAGCATCGGTAATAGCTAACGTGTGACACCCTAAGCTCGTTAGAAGTTTAGCTTCAGACTTTTGCTCCTCTCCCGTCAAATCAATCCAAATGGAACAGGTTGCATCAGACTTCCACTGTTCTACTAGTTCAGAGCCGCCAAATAGTGTATTTCCATTGGCATCCAACAACATACAATTAATCATTTATAGAATTCCCAAATATTACCGTAGATTTACGATATTTTTGTCCTTATAGCAGTAGTTTAGCCTAAGTAAAACAAAAGTTTTTATGTAACTAATTCTGCTAGCAACCTAATCAGCTTGCTATTTTTAATAGACCTGAAGCATTAATCAAAAAATAACCTTAAAAAATGTTATCAACACTGCACGAAATCTTTCGTTTATGTATAATGCCAAACTATACCAATGCGTAAAATCATCAAATAAAAAAAGAGATTAAGATGGGAAGAGCTTACCAAAACCGCAAAGAATCAATGGCTAAAACAGCGAATATGAAGACTAAGGTCTATTCCAAATACGGAAAAGAGATCTATGTAATTGCTAAAAACGGCGGCGGTGACCCAGATACAAACATTGCATTAAAAAATATCATTGAACGTGCGAAAAAAGATCAAGTTCCTGCACACGTAATTAAAAACGCGGTTGATAAAGCTGCTGGCGGCGCGGGTGAAGATTACTCTCCAGCTCGATATGAAGGTTTTGGCCCAGGTGGCTGCATGGTAATCGTGGATTGTTTAACAGATAACAACAACCGTACTATCATGGAAGTTCGTAATAGTTTTACTAAAACCAACTCAAAGCTAGGTGCTCAAGGCTCTGCAGCTCACATGTTTGATCACGTTGCCATTTTTGTTTTTGATGGCAATGACGAAGATGAAGTTTTAGAAGCGCTAATGATGGCAGATGTTGACGTTACAGACGTTGAAAGTGAAGAAGGTAAAATTACCGTAACTGCACCACACACAGAATACAATAACGTAAAAACCGCGTTGGAAGAGTCATTCGAAGGCGTTGATTTTGATGTTCAAGAAATCTCTTGGGAACCACAAACAACAACTCCAGTGACAGGTGACGACGTAGCCATGTTTGAGAAATTCATGGACATGCTTGAAAATTGTGAAGACGTGCAAGACGTTTATCACAATGCAGAAATCGAAGGCTAATTGTTTCTAGTAAGCAAGTTTTTTAAAGCTTAGCTACTCAATTAATAAAAGACATCTTAAATTTCAAAACGACAAAAATTTAGAGAAGCCCTGCCAATTGGTGGGGCTTTTTTGTTCGGCTAAGTTTACTTTAAGTTTCACCGACTACATTAAATTAGCCGTTAAAAAGCAAACGGTGCGATTAAAAGCTGCTCGTTGTGTGTTTTAGATCATGAAACGAAGAATGATTATGCACGATACTAATAATGCAAACTTGTTATGCATAAAGTAACCTCTTAGCTAAATACGTTGCTTTACAAAAGGAGCATCATGAATATTAAGAATTCAACAACTCATTACAACACCTTCTCCATTGCGTTACATTGGCTTATGTTTATTTTAATTGTCGCTGTTTTTGGCAGTATTGAGCTCAGAGAACTATTTGATAAGGGTACTGAAACCCGTGATGCCTTTAAAATGTGGCATTTTATGTTGGGTTTATCTGTGTTGGCTTTAGTAAGTGTTAGGTTAGTTGTGCGAGTGTTAGCAGGACCGGCTCCTGTAATACAACCTAAACCTAAAAAGTGGCAGAGTAACTTCGCTAAATTTGCACACATAATGCTTTATGTTTTTATGCTTGTCATGCCAATCGCTGGCTGGTTGATATTAAGTATGGTCGGTAAACCCGTCCCATTTTTTGGTCTAGAGCTCCCCGCACTAGTAAGTGAAAATAGAGAGCTTGCTAAAACTATTAAAGAAATACACGAAATCGCGGGTGAAGCAGGTTATTACTTAATAGCTGCACATGCCGCGGCAGCATTATTTCATCACTACATTCTGGCTGATAACACATTTAAACGTATGCTGTTTTCTAAAAAGTAAAATCATAAAAAAATAAAATAGAAAGGTGAGATGTCACATATGACGTTTTTAATGGTTAGCGTTTTTTTAATTGCTTGAATATGTGGCCTAATTCTTATTGTTTATCGAACAAAAGTTCCATGGATTAACACGATGCAGCTTTACGTTTTAAACCTCTTGTCTGTTTCGAAATGACAACCTCAGAATGGACTAGCTGAATAAAAGTGCAGGGTCTCATTCGACTTAGGGTGAGAAAACGACAAGTATGTGGCATGCAGCATGAGTCGCTCAGCCTTAAAATAAGAATCTTCTAAGTCATAAAGATCACAACCAATAATAGGGTGCCTAATAGCCATACTATGCAATCGTAATTGGTGTGTTTCGACCGGTTATAGGCTCAAATTTAACACGCGACGTGTTGTTATCTGAATTATAACTCAGCACTTCGTAACGGCTGGTGGCCGGCTTTCCAGTCTCGTAGCAGATCTTTTGTAACGGAAACCCATCGGCATCTTTAATCAACGGAAAGGTAATCTCACCTTGAGTTTCGGCTAATTGCCCATTCAATATTGCTTGGTACTCTTTTTTCACACTCCTCGCTGCAAACTGATCACAAAGCTGCTTGTTAGTATCTTTGTTTAACGCCAGTAACATCAATCCAGAAGTGCCAAAATCCAGTCGGTGAATCAAGGTTGCAGTGGGGTATTGCTGGGCTATGCGATGGTGAACGGAGTCTTTGTTCAGTGGATGTTTACCCGATAAGCTCAACAATTTAGAAGGTTTGTTGATTACAATAAAATCAGGGTCTTCATATTCAACCTGAATATCTTCTAAGCAAGCAGGAACGATGAAAGGGTCGGATTGCGGTTGCATTTGCAGAGCCTTAAAATGAGTAAGTTGAATAGGTCGGTAGAGTAACATTTTATTTTAGATGACGAACCGGGCTATTAACCAACACTTGCATTGAAGTGCTATAAAACCTAAAAAGCCCAATCAACTAGATCGGGCTTTTGTCTGCCAAGGGAAATGTTTTACTTTATCCGCAGCATTTTTTGTATTTTTTGCCGCTACCACAAAGACAAGGATCGTTACGAGATGGTGTTTTCTCAACAGTCACAGTAGTGGCTTTATTTAGCAATGTAGAGAGCTGCTCTATCGATTCTTGAGCGTTTTCAGTAGTGTTTACTTCAATATTCGCAAATAACTCGTGTTCGCTAAGTTGTTGTTCAATTTCTTTTTTTCTTTCTTCCGAAGTAACAACAAGTTCCAAAGGATACTTTTTACTTCCTGCTTTTTGTGACACTTTAGGTTGGTAGCTTTTTATATGGTTTTGTCGTGCGTCTTGACGACCTTTGAAAAAAAACTTGTCTGACATGTTTGGGGTCCAAATAGAGTTCTGTTGGAAAGGCATAGTAGGGTACTGATTGAGTTTAGTACCTTAGCTGCACAGTGCCTTTGTTGATTAACAAAATTATATCACAGTGATAGGGCGTAGTGAGCGAAGAAGAGCGATATTAAAGGATTGTTTGCTCAATAATGTGTTTAGCAGGAATTTTTAATTAAAGAACATTAGCAAAAGCTTTTAACCTAAAGCAGTTATAAAAGTACCTGCTAAAAAGTACTTAACAAAAACAATGCTTCAGAAAATACGATATATAAGTTAGATGATTTATTAGGTGAAACATAAAGTGGTTCATTAGAAGAAACATAAATTCACTCATCTTCGGCTTTATCAAATAAGCACAAAGATGTTATAAATTATTAAGCGCCTTAACTAGAGCACTATTGTTAAGTCGCTAGTTTACGGCAAGCCACCGTTCAAAAAGGAGAAAATGTAAAATGGGAAAGGTATTTGAGTCATTGTCACCAACAGATTATGCAAATGTGTTACCTCGGACGCAGTTCATCAACTTTTCAATACATTCTCTTTTGCAACCCCCCAACAGAATTGCAGGGCCAGCTTTTACGGTTCAGTTAATTGCGGGCGACCACTTGATGATGCATGCGGCAATTTATGAAGCTCCAAAAGGCTCGATTATTGTTGTGGATGGTGTTGATACCGACTTTGCTGTTGCGGGTGGGAATGTATGTGCCGTAGCACAAAAACGCGGTATCAAAGGCTTTGTGGTTGATGGTGTGGTGCGTGATGTTGAGGAAATTAAAGAGAACGCTTTTCCGGTATTTGCTAAGGGCGTGTTTCCTGTGCCAGGCAGTAAAAAAGCCAAGTTGCCTTTAAACCAACCTATTGTGTGTGGCGGTGTCACGGTAAACCCCGGCGATATTATAGTTGCCGACTCAGAAGGTATTGCAGTTATACCGCAATACACAGCATCAGAGGTCTATGAAAAAGCGAAAAAAAAGGCTGGTGCAGAACAAAAGATGTCGTTAGAAGAATGGCAAGCAAACCACGAACGTCGCATAAAAGAAGCGCTTTTACACGCAACGCCGCAAGCCTAGGCACTAGGCAATATAGCAGGCAAGGCCTATAGATCGCTCTTATGTTGCTGCCAATCTAAGTGATATTGCCACTGAGCTTTGTGAATGCGAGTGTTTTTGTGAAGTTCCCAGTCTGCTTGGTTGGCAAATGGACCTTTTCTACAAAGTGGACAATAGCCTTCTTGGTCATACTGAAATGACGTTAGTCTCGATTTAATGTTGTGCTCGTTATTGTCGGAATAGACGTAAATATCACTCGCCTCATGTTTAACGCACTTGTCTCTATCTACATTACGAATTAAGTAGTTTTTAAATAAAGACACGTTAAAGGCTTCACTACCTAAAAACTCAACGCTATTTTTGGAATCACTTGAGGCTGTAACCAAAGGGGTTAAAACTAAAGGGGTTAAAACCAAAGGGGTTAAGCTGGTCTCAATGTGCCAGTGACTATAAGGCTTCACTGACTTAGTGGTGATATAACATAGACGTTCGCCGCTGCTCGATAACAAAACATCAAAGCTGTGTTTTATAAAGTGATACAACAAGTTCCTATTTAGTAGGTTCGCAGTTTTATTACGTTCTTTTTGATATTGCGCATAAGTTTTTTGCGTAGGCACAAGAGGGTGATTAAAAATAACAATATCGGCCTGCTCTTGAGGTAACTGTTTAACACTTTCTAAATTAGTTATATCAATATCGTGGAATACGGCGACACCGGCATTCAACAAATCATCCAAGGCGTTATGTTTGTATTTATTTCTAAGTACTGATTCACTGTCGTAAGTTGATGCAATTAGATTATTAGGCGATACATGAGCCAATAATGCTCTAGAGAAACTTAAGTCTCCGTCGCCAACGGTTATTACGCGGCAGTTTTTAGGTAAATACATTTGATGGTTTCTTAATAGAACGTTTTGAGATTATATCAAATACGCAAAACATGAGAAACAAAGCAAAGGCAGGTATTCTTTAGCCTGCCTTTTAACTTTCATGTTTAGAACTTCTACCTTTAGAACTTCTACTTTTCGAGCCTCTACTTATAGACACTGACTCTCATAGATCAACTTTTTATCTTCTGCATTTGAAGCCCACCTTGTTTGCTATTACTTGCAGAGAGCTGCGCCACGCAACTAATAGTGTCGCAACTAAGAGCGCCGCAATTAATAGTATCGCAACTCCTGGACCTTGCCCCAGAATACTCGATAGGAATAAACGGTATAGGCCAGAATAGTAGGAACAACAATCACTGCGCCGTAAAGCAAAAAGTTAAGTGACTCTTTGGCGGCCACGGATTCCCATATGGTGATCTGATGAGGAACAATGTATGGGAAAAAGCTGTAACCTAAGCCAACAAAACTTAAAACAAAAATAAGCGCCGCTAATATAAACGGGTAACCGGCACCAAAATCTGGTTTTACTTGAAGTTGGGATAGCGCTTTATAGCAAAAACCAAATAACACGGCGCACACAATTGGAATAGGTAAGAAAAACACACCTACCGTCCAGGTAAACCACTTTTCATAAATTTCTGGGTTTAATACTAAGTTGGTTAATGAAACAAGTAGAATGCCGGTAAAAGCGATGCCCAGTGCTTTTTTAGCGATGCTAATCGACCACTCTTGTAAAGACGACTCCGTTTTCATAACAAGCCAGGTAGCGCCAATAAAACAATAGGCGGCGCAAACACCAAGCCCGCTTAAAATTGCAAATACAATGCTAAAGGTGTCCGTTGAAAATCCCGTTACGTATGAGCCAAGCATATAACCTTGAGAAAACGAAGCTAGCCAAGAGCCGAGCTTAAAAGCGAAATTCCAACTTGGTTTATGACTAATATTCGCCTTCGCCCTAAAATCAAACGCCACACCACGTAAAATAAGCCCCAACAATAACAATGTTGCTGGAATATATAACTCTTTGAGGATATAACTATGTGCTTCAGGAAACGCTATTAGCAACAAGCCAACGGCTAACACGAGCCAAGTTTCATTCGCATCCCAAAATGGCCCGATACTGGCAATCATAGTATCCGCGCTTTTATCATCGTGCAGCGGTAATAACATGCCAACACCTAAGTCATAACCATCTAAAATTGCGTATAGCAAAACGGCCAAGCCCATTAGTGAAACAAAAATGATAGCCAACGTATTTTGTTCAAACATGAGCTTCTCCTGCTGGGTTGGTTTGAATTTCTAGTGAGCTTACTTCTGGCTTCATCTCTTCAATTTCAACGGCGCGATTCGCCATTACAAAAATTGTGTATAAATAAGCGCAAAGTAGGAAGCCGTATAAAAGCAAGTACAAGGTTAAGCTAAATGCAACATTCGTTGGCGCGATGTCCGTAACCGCTTGTTCAACCGTGAGCACGTTTGATACTAAGTAAGGTTGTCGGCCAATTTCAGTAACGTACCAGCCGGCTAAAGTCGCTACCCAACCAGAAAAGCTCATTGCTATAAGCACTTTTAGCTGCATCGCAGACAAGTTTTTATTTCGCATTGCACGTATACCGCACCACCAGGCAATCAAGATCATTAACATGCCTAAACCAACCATGACTCTGAAAGCATAAAATACCGGTTTTACAGGTGGGTGCTCGCCAACAAACTCATTTAAGCCTTTGATTTCGCCATCGGCATCGTGAGTCAGGATCAAACTGGCTAAGTTTGGAATAGCAATTTCAAAGTGATTTGTGCGGGTTTCTTCATCAGGAATCGCAAATAACAATAGTGGCACACCACTTTCTGTTTCCCATACACCTTCCATCGCAGCGACTTTTTGAGGTTGGTGTTCCAACGTATTTAAGCCATGAAGATCACCAACAAAGGCTTGCAGAGGAGTTAACACCATAGCGGCTATCAGTGCTATTTTTAACGTCAGCTTTGGTGCTCGTTTATTGTCACCTCGGTAAATACGATACGCACTGATGCCAGCAACCAAAAAGCTTGCTGTTATTCCAGAGGCAATCAGCATGTGGCTGAATCGATAAGGGAAAGAAGGATTAAAAATGATAGCAAACCAGTCAAGCGGGTAGGCTACGCCATCTCTCATTTCAAAACCTGTGGGTGTTTGCATCCACGAATTTAAAGAAAGGATCCAAAATGCAGATAATGTCGTGCCAAGAGCAACAACCGCTGTTGCCAATGTGTGTACTTTGGGCGGAACTCTTTTAATGCCAAACAACATTATCCCCAAAAATGTCGCTTCCAAAAAGAACGCCGTTAGTACTTCGTAACCTAACAGTGGCCCTGCAATATTACCGACTTTTTCCATGAAGCCCGGCCAGTTGGTGCCAAATTGAAATGACATGGTGATACCACTAACCACACCTAATGCAAAAGTAAGCGCAAATACTTTTACCCAAAAACGATAGGCGCGCATCCAAATTGGGTCTTGAGTGATGTCAAAACGGATTTTAAAGAAAAGCAAAAACCAACATAGGGCGATGGTAATGGTTGGAAACAATATATGAAAACTAATATTAGCCGCGAATTGAATCCGCGACAGGATAAATGTATCTAACATAAATAACTCCGTGAGCACCCAAGGGCACTACTATAATGCTTTGAACGTCAGGTTTATTTTGAGTTGCTTAACAACTTGTCTTTCATATCCAGAACCTTGCCAACACTAGAGCCAAGCTTCATCAGTGTTTTAAGTTTATCTGGGTTCATCGATTGCAATTCACTTGTCCAACTCGTAATAGACTCAAGAATATTATGAATTTCCATCATTTTGTCTTGCGCATATTCCTCTTGAACGTTTGCTGGCTCTTCAATAATCACTGAACGAAGCAGTGACAGGGTAGGGTCCATTTCTCGTTTTCGGCGCTCTTCAAATACTTGTGTTGCCAACTCCCAAATGGTGCCAGCAGGTTCATAATAATCTTTACGATCACCAGGAACGTGTTTAGTTTTTATTAAACGCCAGCTTTGTAACTCTTTGATGCCCATGCTGACATTACCGCGTGAAATATTTAACGTGTCCGATAATTCGTTCGCTGTTAATGGCTTATCACTAACAATTAACAACCCAACCATTTGACCTATAGTGCGGTTAAATCCCCATCGACTGCCCATTTCACCGCAGTGCATAACAAAGGTTTCTATTTTTGGCGTCATTTTATTTACACTTCCTATTGAAGTTTCAGAAATTATTGAAAGTTTAAAATCAGAAGATGGGATGGTCAAGCTTTGTTTGAATTTAAATTTATGAGGGCGTGTTTTTAGATATGTGGATACTTTGAGTAGATGTAGCCCTTTCTTCTATTTTAAGACTAGACTTTAAACATCCAATAAATGCGAAATCCCTTTTGGTTGAAATTTTATGAAGCAGAATGTTAACACTGCGTTAGTCGTTTTATTGCTGTGTTCTAGTATCGTGTGTGCGAATGCAAAGCCTTTAAATACAAAACCAAAAATAGAAAGCGTATATAAAAGCTCAGATAACCATATTAAAAATGTGAGTGGCTTGGACTTTGAGCGTATCGCCGTTACAGGTGTTGTAAAAGGCAAAAGCGTAATGGACTCTAGTGTTTCTATTAGTAGTGTTGATCTTTTAAGTATTGAAGTTGCTACGCCACGAACAACCGCTGAGATCTTTAGACTTATTCCTGGCGTTCGTTCTGAAGCAACGGGCGGTGAAGGTAATGCCAACATTGCGGTTCGTGGATTGCCAGTGGCATCTGGTGGAGCCAAGTTCCTTCAGTTACAAGAAGATGGGTTACCAGTATTACAATTTGGTGATATTGCTTTTGGTAACGCTGATATATTTTTACGAGCAGATTCAACCGTTTCTTCAGTAGAGTCGATACGTGGTGGTTCGGCTTCAACGTTCGCGAGTAATTCACCTGGCGGTATTATAAACCTTATCAGCAAAACAGGTGAAGATGATGGTGGCAGCGTTGCAACAACCTTTGGTGTTGACTATGACTCATTTAAGGCAGATTTTGAGTACGGGACAGAAATAAATGACACGTTACGGTTCCACGTTGGTGGTTTTGTAAGGCAAGGCGATGGCCCACGAGATGCCGGTTATACTGCAAACAAAGGCGGCCAAATTAAAGCAAATATAACAAAGGACTTTGATTCGGGTTACGTACGTTTATATTTCAAACATTTAGACGACAACTCAATTGGTTACTTACCTATGCCTGTTCGAGGCGATGGTAGCTCATTACCGGGATTCGACTCTCTTTCAGATACGCCACACTCGGCATACTTCACCAAAACCTTATCTAGAGGCAAAAATGGAGAATTACGTTCTGGTGATATAAGAGATGGTATGAGTCCTTTGGTGGGCTCTTTTGGTGTAGAAGCATCATTTGATTTAGGTAATGACTGGCAAGTAGAAAATCGATTCAGAAAATCTTCAGTAAGCGGTACTTTTAATGCTCCTTTCCCTGCAGAAGTAGGTGAAACTTCCGCAGTCGCTGAGAGTATTGCAGGCTCAGGCGCGACATTAGAGTATGCGAATGGTCCACAAGCAAGCAATAGCTATAATGCCGATTATGTAATAAGAGTTCATACTTTTGATGTTGAAATGGACGATTTTGATAACATTGTTAATGACATTAAGCTAACAAAAACCTTAGACAATACGAATGTGACTTTTGGTTATTACGCGGCCACACAAAACATTGGTATGAGCTGGTTATGGAATTCTTATTTATTAGAGCAAAAAGGTGACAATGCTGCTTTGGTAAATGTAGTAGCAGAAGACGGTACTTCTTATTCAGATAACGGTTTATACGCTTATGGAACACCATTTTGGGACAACTGTTGTCAAAGAAATTACGATGCTGATTATACCGTCACTGCGCCTTATGTTGCCGTGACAACCGACTATGAAGACTTTACTTATGACGCAAGTGTTAGATATGACAGCGGTGAAGCTCGCGGTACATATGCAGGTGCTACAACGGGTACTTATGATATGAACGGCGATGGCGTTATTTCAATGCCAGAAGTTGATGTTGTAAATATTGATAATGCCAATGCTTCGCCAATTAACTACGACTGGGACTATACATCCTACTCTGTTGGCGTGAACTATAAAGTAGACAAAGATACGGCTGTTTTTGGTCGCATAAGCCATGGTGGACGGGCAAACGCCGACCGACTTCTATTTGGTAAGGTTAGAGCTGATGGTTCAGTAGCGTCTGCTGATGCCATTGATGAAGTTGATCAGATTGAAGCGGGTGTTAAATATCGTCAAAACGAGTTGGCTATTTTTGCCACTGCATTTTATGCAGAGACAGAAGAGCAAAACTTTGAAGCAACCAGCCAACGATTTTTTGACCGAAAATATGAAGCGATGGGTGTTGAAGTTGAGGCATCTTACTTTGTCGGTAATTTTGACTTAAGAGGCCACATCACGCTAACAGATGCAGAAATCGCTAAAGATGCATTAAATGAATCGGTTGTTGGTAATACACCACGACGCCAAGCGGATGTTGTTTATTCATTTACGGGTAGGTATAGCTTTGAGTCAGCGGCTGTTGGAGTAAACTTAATTGGTTCAAGCGGTGCTTACGCTCAAGACAGTAATGAACTGGAGTTTGACGCTTATACTCAGTTTAACTTGTTTGCAGACTATAACTTAAGTGACAACTTAACGGTGTCGTTTAATATCAATAATGCATTTGATTCTGAAGGTATTACAGAGTCAGAAGAAGGGGCGTTACCAGCAAACAACATAATTAGGGCTCGCACCCTCGCAGGCAGGACAACCTCAATAACACTGCGTTTTTACTTTTAGCGAGTTATAGAGGCTGTATTTTTTGATTAATGCTCAACAAAAATCAGCTTGCGGGTATCAAAGCCTTTGTCTTGAGCACTTGTAATAAACTGGTTTCGTAATTCGTCGCTAATATCTGGTGTTCGTGACAATAACCAAAGGAAGTCCGTATCGGGGCCAGATACAAAGGCATATTGATAGTTTTCTTGGTCCATTTCAAAAATGACATAAGAGCCGTAAAACGGGCCAAAAAATGAAACTTTTAAGTAGCCTGTGCTTTCATCTTCAACAAAGTAAGCTTTACCTAACGCTTCTGACCATTCATTTTCCTTTTCGGAAAAACCTCTATTGATGACCTTAACACCGCCATCGTCTTTTAGTTGGTATTCAGCGGTAACTTGGCTTAAACCGCGCTCAAAGGAATGATCAAGCCTTGCTACTTCATACCATTTACCTAAATATTTAGGCAATTCAAACTGGTTAACGGGCTTTACCTTTTCAGGCATACCTAAACAGCCGGCCAAAGCAGATACTGCTAAAATGGTGATAATTAACTTGATGAAGCGAAAGGATGACGTGCGCATATTATTCCCTATAGTTTTAATGGGTTTGTGTTTTTAGGTGCAGATATTAAATTACAGGAATCAGATGTTACTCGCTTTGCCATTGGTGTGTGCTGACTAAGTCATCTATTTGTTGCACATACATCCTGTAACCTTCTGCACTGAAGTTATCGCTAAGTTTATTCATAAAGCCATGTTTATATTGGCTCACTTCTAGTTTTACGTTAGGTACAAACGCCAGTTTAGTCACCAGCTCTGGAATTGAAAAGTGTGTTTCTTCACTTGGGTATATCATGTAGCTTTCTACGGCGGGTTTAACAGCTAAGAAGTGCCTGACTTGTGATGCGTAAAATAGGATGTTGAGCCTAACATTTGCATTGGTAATACGTTCGCTAACCGACCATAAGGCCGACGCGCCCGCACTAAATGCCACAATTACCGTTGGGACAGCTAGACCTGCGACTACTTTGCTTACTTGTTTGGCATAAGTTTCTATTCCCACTTTGTCCATAAAAGTTTGATAAGCCTGTGCTTCATCCCCAAAATTTTGCTCTTCGGTGTTGTACGGGTCAATAATAATCGTGTTATCAGATAACTCGTTAGCTAGGCCAGAAACAGCGGGCGTGCGGCCAAAAATATCCGTGATCAATAAAAACTGCATAATTAAATCACCAACGGCTTACAAATCGATTGGTTATAATAGAAATAAGAATACCCAACATAAAGTACCCCAATACATTCAAACTGGTTTGCACAGGGCCGTTTGTTGCTGCTTGAAAGTTTCCTTGATTGATAAAGTGCAATAAAGAGTGGTGCCAGGCGTCGCTATACCCGGAGAAAACTTGGCTTTTGAATTGTGCAAAATATCCGGCAAATACACTAACCATCAATAATGATGAAATTGCCCATCGTTTTAATGAGTGGCCAAAGTCAGAGACTAAACCAATAATAGCGGCAAACAATACTCTTGGTATTTTAGATAAAAACGGCAATTGCTCAATTTCTAATAGCAATAAACTAAGACGATATTCCCGCGAGCAATACTCAATAAAAGGAGAGAGCTCTGTACCAGATGTGAAGATAGTATGTTTTGCCGTTTGCTTTTGTTTAAGCAGTCTTAAAAAATGACGAGTACTGGTAACCAACGCTGGTTTAAACTTCACTCTAAGTACTTTCACATTCCGAAAACTGGCTAAGTCAAAGTCCACCAATGAAAAGTCAACATCGTCAAGACGAGAGTCATCCCAATGAGAATCTCTGCAACTTGAACCCGAAATGTCGGTATTTCTAAATCGTGCGCCCGCTAGGTTTGTATCGTTAAAGTTTGATTCTGTAAGTCGACAGCCACGCCACATGCTCTCTGTGCAGTTTGCTTTGGAAAAACTCGTAAACGCATTTTCTTCGGTAAAACATCGATCGAAAATGACACCGGTTAAATCACAACTCTCAAAAACAGTACTACTTAAATTACATTGTTGAAAAACACAATTACTTAAGTCTTTTCCGGTAAAGTTGATGCCTTTGGCATCGTCATTTGTAAATGTCTGGCTCATTGTTTAACAAACCCCGACATTGTATTGTCGTTTTCAACCGGATAACGCTTAGCACCTGCTGAATCTAAGATTGCTTGAAACACTTCTTGTGGTAATCCATAAGGATCCCAAACCGGAGTGGTGGAACTGTCATCTAACACTAAACCAACGTCTGCGTTTAATGCAGCAAAATCAGTGTATACCTCTGAGTCAGCTCGAATGCCGTCGGCGCTCAATAACCAACCACCTGACTTCAACCATGCAGAGTAATTAGCTCGAATTGGTTTTATTATCTCAAAGTTTTTATATAACAACGATGTCATGAAGTGCTCGGAAACCAAATCAAATTGTTGGTTTGGAAACAATGACGAATCTGTTAAGTCGCCCAATTGGTATTGAACAGAAATGTCGTTTAATTCCTTGTGAAAATCTCTGACAAGTTTGTCTAATGCTTTAGGACATTTGAATTTTTTATCTTCTACTTCAAAGGAATATCTGAAAAATGGAGTTGCTTCAGCGGCTTTCAAAAAGGCTCTGATTTGTTCTAGCGGAAAGCTACAACGGTCACTAAAAGTCACTTGTATTTTGAAAGAAAGTTGGAGTTCGCGTTGAGCTTGGGCACAAATTAAAAGTTGACCCAAAGCATGAACATAACTCGCTACGCCAGCAATAAGAAGTTGAAATGGCGCGTCAGCAGTGTGTGCGATTAAACGTTGCTTGAGTGACTCTTTAAACCACAGTCTTTGTTCTTTAACCAAATACCAACTGCCAGCTGGTGGATAGTTAGCACAAAATAGCTTTGCTAATTCTGTTGCGCCTTTAGATGGTGGCATAAAAGAGTGAAATCTATCTGAATTTGACTCAAGTAAGTCGTCAGTAATACCTGAAAACTCGCAATAAACACGGCTGTCATGGTAACCACAGGGCGTCAGTTGGTGGTTAGATACCTGACAAATGTGCGCACTGTCGTTTAATTTGGTTTGGATTTTTTGACTCATAAGACTTTGACTTCACTCACATTATTTAAAGGTATCAATTCTAATTATGATAAGGGCTTAACAGGAAATAGCCAAGTGTTATAACGTTGCAACCAGCCACTTGGCCTCGATAATAACGCGCTCACCTTCCAGTACTTGTCCTTTAAAGGTACTTCCTACTTCTATTTCACCAACGCCTTTAGGTGTGCCAGTCATAATGATGTCGTTATCATATAACGTCATAAATGAAGATATGTCAGATAAACAGGCATTAGGCGGAAATATCATTTGTTTAACAGAACCATGTTGAATTAACTGGTTGTTAATAAATAGCTTAATGGAAAGGTGATTTATGTCTCCAGAAAAAGAAGCGAAATCACTAAATACCGCTGCGCCGTCAAACGCCTTGGCTCGTTCCCATGGCAACCCTTTGGTTTTTAGCTGAGTTTGCAGTTCACGTTTGGTTAAGTCTAAGCCAAAACCAATTGCACTAATCTGATTATTGCTAATCAACAAACAGAGTTCTGCTTCATAGTGGTGGCCATCGGTATTGCTGTCTCCTGCAGAGAGGTGATCAGAAATAGCGGAATTAGGTTTTACAAAAATAACCGGAGTGTCAGGTTGCTCGTTATCCAACTCTTTTATATGTTCAACATAGTTACGGCCTATACAGACTACTTTTGATGGTGTAACGAGCTTATTGTCGAGTTTAATTTGTTTCACGATTAATTAAGCTCTAGGTCAAAAACAACGTTGATAGACGAAGTGAAAACTAAGTTTTCTTGTAAATACTTACCTGGTCTTGCTTTGGCAACCGCATTATCGGAAAAGGTTATGCGTTCTATACTTTGATTGGCGCCATAGCGGTCATAGTTAGAGCTAGAAGTTGAATTGATACTGTAAATTCGACCTAACTTCGCATCGAATGCAGAAGCTAATGTATGGCCTTTTGTTTTGGCATCTTTTACTGCTAATGCACTTGCTTCTTTCTTAAGCTCTAGCTCTTTAGAGGACTTTAATTGAATGTTTCTAATTTCATTGACTCCAACGGTCAGTGCAAAGTCCAAAAAGTCGTTTAATAATTTAATGTCATTTAAGGTCACTTTTAACGTTCGGCTGGCACGAAATCCATCAAGTGTTTGTTGGTTATTTCTGTATAGGTAAACAGGTTGAGTGGAAATGCTAGATGCAGAGACATTGTCTTCAGTAATCATAAATTTACTCAAACCATCGAGCAATTGATTTACGCGATTGTCTATATTCTGCTTGGCGGTAATGCTTTTTTTGTCTTTGTGTTCCAATTCGAGACTAATGACAGCAATATCTGGTGATGCTTGAACTTGTGCAGAGCCTACAATAACAATATGACGATTGTCAGGCACGGAAGCATTTGCTGATAACGAGCTTAAGGCTAACAGTATAAGGCTTGCTAATTGCTGGTAAAAACGATGATTTTTCATAAGTGTCCTTGTCTTATTGGTTCCAATAAAATGATTAGTTTTTTGTTATTGGGTAAATTCATTGAGGGCTGCTAAGGCTTTGTCGGCAACATCAGTTTGTACAAAAATGTGATCATGATAAAAAGCAGCAATCACATTTGCACTTAAGCCTTTTTCCGCAAGCTTAGTTGCAACTGCTGCTGTCAAGCCAACGGCGTTTAAACTCGAGTGTACGGTCAGTGTAATTTGCTTAAAAACACCATCGTATTGCATTCCTTCAGCGTCGGCCGTTTGTTTGCTTATGACAACGGTTAATCCTTCATGCTCTTTAAAGGTCGCAATCGGTTCTAACCTGAGTACATTAAGTAGGGTTGTCTCAATACAACAAAATACATACTCTGTTTCAACGAGCTCTGGCTGCATAGACGTTAATAACGTGTCTAAATTAGTCTCACCATTCAAAACAAAACTCCTACGGCTAATTCAGCCCAACAGTAAAGAAACGCTAAAATAATAAAAAGTAACAGGTGCCAGTGATATTCGACGATATCGAGACCAAAAACATATGGGAGATTGCAAGCTTAACACCTTAATACTCCTTTACTTTTTTGACAGACGAATCCGCCATTTCCAATTTATAAAGATTGGTTAATATGGCGCTTCGTTGGTCATGCTTATTTTGTTAATACGTTAATGTACAGACAATAACTAAGTCAATTAGTTTAAAAGAAATTTAAGCAGGTGGGTCAACCTTATCTCTGCTCGATGAGTTTACTCTAAACCAACCAGCAATAGAGTAACGGTCTCGCTTTGTTGGTAATACTTCATGAGGGAACTCCTCGCTTAAAAATGCCACTAAAGTACCTTGTTGTGGTGCAACGCTTATGCCTTCTAAATCGTGTTGATTTTTATACATAACTAACTCACCACCGTCACCTTGTGACCAACCTGAGTTTAAGTACACCACGATGGACAAAACACGGTTTGTTTCACCTTTAAAAGCATCTAGGTGACGTTTGTAATATTTGCCTGGCGCGTAATGAGCAAAATGGCTTTCGAACGAAAACAAACCTAAATACAAACGTTTATTAAGGTAGTTCTGTAAATTTGATGCCCAATCTAACCAGCTTTTTCCTGCTTCAGTATTGCCTGTTATCCAACAAATCTCGTCGGTTCGAACAAATTCATTTTGTATAAAATCAGTTTCTCTACCTATGCCTGCATTTTTAAAATTAGATTCAGGAATCATTAGTTGTTGCGACTGTAAAGCGGAAATCAATTCAGGTGGCAGAGCCCCGTGTTTAATAGAAAAACCATCTACTGTAAGGTCATGAGCAATGGCGTCAAAAAGAGTGTCATTGGTCCATACTTTGTGAACCAATGTGTGTTGGCTAACATTAACGGTATTGGTCGCAGTAGTATTAGAAGGCGAACTGTTTGGGAGAATATGCTTTTTGAGGTTATGGTTAACTTTTTTAAGCGTTAAATCGCTATGATTTAAAGGAACGGATAATGCGTTCAATAAGGGATTGCCTTAAAAGTGAATTAAAGGCGGAGTCTACTCAAATGTATTAAGATTAGATACACAAATTAGCTAACGTAATTCAAAACTCTGCGTTAAATAGATGCCTAGTGAAACCAATACCAAAATGCACCTATTAACTAGTGAAATCATTAACAGAGTAAAACTACTTCCAAATGAGACTACCTGTTTTTTATAACAGGGTTATCGTTGTTTATATTGAGTGGAGCAGTGAGAGCGAATTATAGACGGATCTCTCAGTTGGAGGTGTTTGGTGGTGCGACCTGAAACTCGTTTACGCCATAGTTTAAAACTACTGTTTTTTAACTTCGTTCTCATAAGTTGAATCACACGCTTTTCACTCATACCGTACAAATGCTCTATTGCTTCAAAAGGCGTTCTATCTTCCCACGCCATTTCTATTATTCTTGATTCATCTGTAGCTGTTAATTCATTTAAGTTATCAGTCATTTTATTAAAGCTCTTAAAATTTTTATACCGAGAATCTATACGGAAACTTTATACTGAGATTTTATTCCGAAGTTTTATACCGAGACTTTATATGGAAACTCTATACCGAGAATCTAAAAGTAAACTTTTTATCCAAATTCTACTCGGGAAATTTATACGGTCGACAGCGTCAAATCGATTACATACAAGTACAAAAATTAGAGTATTTACAGAAAGTTTGAATCCCGTAAACTTGCGACACTATTTTTCCAGCCTATTTCCAACTATTTACCATCAGTAGAATAGGCGATTTGTTTAATTTAATTGAGTTAGTTTAATGCGTTATTTGTTATTGATTACTTTGTTGTGGGCTTTTTCGTTCAGTTTAATCGGGGTTTACTTACGAAATGTTGACCCTTGGTTTTCGGTGCTCGTTAGAACCTTTTTGGCCATGGTTGTGTTTTTGCCGTTTTTAAAACCAATGCCATCTGTAAAGTTCAAGTTAATGGCTATTGGCGCTGTGCAGTTGGGGCTGATGTATGGCTTCTATTATCACTCATTTTTATATCTCAGCGTTCCTGAAGTTCTTTTATTTACGGTACTGACTCCTTTGTATGTCACTCTTTTAAATGATTTATTGGATAAAAGGTTTAATAAGCCGTTTTTCATCGCTGCGCTTGTTGCCGTTATAGGGGCGCTCACAATTCGGCTCGACAACGTAACGTCAGGTTTTCTTTTTGGTTTACTGCTAGTGCAGTGTGCCAATATTTGTTTTGCTTTTGGACAGGTGAGTTACAAAAGGCTCATGTCCTCTGAGTCAAACTTGGCAATTAGTGAAAACCCTAAGGCTTTGTTTGGTTACTTTTATATTGGCGCATTCATTTTAGCGTTGGCTTGTTATGCCTTATTTGGCAATGTCGAACGTTTACCAACAACCACTACAGAGTGGGGGATATTGGTTTACTTAGGTGTCGTTGCTTCTGGACTAGGTTATTTAGGTTGGAATCATGGAGCAACAAGGGTAAATGTGGGTACGTTAGCCGCGATGAATAACTTGCTCATTCCAGCAGGCATTATTGTAAATTTAATAATTTGGAATAGAGAAGCGGACTTAAGTCGCTTAAGTATCGGCGGCGGTATCATCCTTTTATCATTGTGGTTGAGCATTAAAATACGAAAAGCGAATAAATGAAAACCAAATGTTCTTTAGGAAACGCCATTGTTTATACGACAATACATGCAATTAAGTAATCAGATTAATAGTTAGTCTAAATTGAAAGCGATGATCATCCTATGAAAAAAATATATGTACTACACGAAAACAATGAGTGGACTATTCACTTACACCATCGTTTGGATGAATTAGGTCTTCCTTATGAGATGTGGCACCTTGATGAAGGCATGATCGATCTGTCTTCAGAACCACCAGAAGGCGTTTTTTACAATCGTATTAGTGCGTCATCACATACGCGTAACCACCGTTTTGCGCCAGAGTTTACCGAGGCAGTGTTAGCCTGGTTAGAGCATCATGGCAGAACTGTGATCAACGGCAGTCGAGCATTGAGACTTGAGGTAAGCAAAGTTAATCAATATACCGCACTAAATACAGCCGGAATTGAAACACCAAAAACGTTAGCGGCGGTAGGTAAAAAGCAGATTATAGAGGCGGCGGAAAAACTAGATCAACCTTCCTTTATTACTAAGCACAACAGAGCCGGCAAAGGACAAGGCGTGCAGCTGTTTCATTCGCTATCAGCATTATCTGACTATGTTGAAGGTGCCGCATTTGACGAGCCCGTTGATGGTATTACGCTTGTGCAACAATACATTGAAGCGCCAGAACCATTTATAATCAGGCACGAGTTTATTGGCGGTAAGTTTTTATACGCAGTTAAAGTGGACACCTCTGAAGGTTTTGAGCTATGCCCAGCAGATGCTTGCTCTATTGAGGATATGTTTTGTCCTACAAATGAACCTGAAGGCAGCGCACCTAAGGTAAAAGCAAAGTTTGAAATTTTAACGGATTATTACCCAAGTTTTATTCCTGCTTATGAGGCGTTTTTAGCATCTAATAACATTCAAGTCGCAGGTATTGAAGCGATACAAGACCAAGATGGTAATGTTTATGCCTACGACGTAAATACCAATACCAACTACAACTCAGATGCAGAATCGATAGCGGGCACGTTTGCTATGCTTGAGTTAGCTAAATATTTGGAAGCTAAACTCAACGGACTACATCTAACAACCTGAATTCAATAACCTAAACCCAGGAGCTTTTAGTTAAGCATATTGAATTTTGAAATGGGTAGTAAGCGATTTGGCGAAGCTAAGGTATAATTACTTATCTAAGTGCTAACTTAACTGAGAAAAAATGAAATCTTATACCAACATTGAAGAGCTAATTGAGTTGTTTGAAGCAGAGATTGCAGAACTTAATAGTAAAATTAAAACTCTTAAAACAAAGCCAAAAAGCTTAAACGAAGAAATATTATTAAAATACATTGAAACGGCCAGTACGGGCAAAACCAAAGAGTTTGTAAGAGCAAAAGGTGTGCAGTCTGGAAGTGGTTCTATGTTTTCTTCAGCGGATGTAAGTAAGTTAGTAAAAGATGGTGCCGGTGATGTATCTGAAGGTTTATTGACTATTGCCCGCCAAGTGGGTGTATTGACAAAAAGAAAGAACAAAAGCAAAAAATAACGTTTTATTCGACTTAGCCTAAATTTAGGACTTTGTTTGAATTAGAATTACAAAAAAGCCGACTTAGAATTTAACTTCTTAAGTCGGCTTTTTATTTTTAGTAGCGCTACTTGCCTATAGCAGGCATTAACCCCCACAGCAGGCGTTATTTGCTTTGAATAGGTCTATATTTAAGCTGCACACCTTGTAAAAAGTTACGAAGAATCTGGTCTTTACACTCTCGGTAATTTTTATTGCCAGGCTTTCTAAATAGGGCGCTTAACTCATGTTTACTTAAGTTAAAGTCAGCTAACGCTAAAATATCTAATATATCTTCAGCTTGTAAATTAAGGGCGATACGAAGCTTCTGAAAAATCATGTTGTTATTAAGGTTTTTCTCTGGCTCTGGTTGAGCACCTTCTCGTTTGCCGCGTTTTAGGTTGATAAAGCCATTAAGGAATGATGCAAAGTCTTTATCGTGCAGACTTACATACCCTTCGTCTTCTTCTTTTTTTAACCAGTCTGTAATTTGATCATTAGTCACAGAAACATTAGTGGAAGAAAAGATATCAATAAGTGCAGAATCTTTTAAATCAAAAGTAAAGCGAAGGCGGCGTAACACGTCATTATTAGTCAATGTAGATAGTTCCTAGTCTTAGGCTGGGCCCGTGTACCAAAATGGTTGATGGGCGATTAAGTTCATTTTAGCAGAAAGGAAAGGGTAAAGAGACAAAAAAGCCACCTTATATTTATAGGTGGCTTTCAGTTAAGTTACTAAGACGTTAATAAGCTAAATTTATCTGCTAGCGGTTAAATTGTTCCAGACTCACATTGCTCACGTCTTAATCGTTTGTCGACGACCTTTGGAAGCTCTAACTTCGCTACTTTGACCTTAGACACTACTTTTCCGTTTTCAGAATCCTGGATCCAAATGGATATCTGCTCATCGTCTATTTTTCGGTTTAGCGTGTAACTTTCACCAGCACTTAGTTCAATCTCAAAATTAACATAGGCAACTCTTTGGCTATTTGCTGTATCTCGTTTAGATACTAGAGCTTTCACCCAAAGGTTGTGCTTACCAGCCATAAATTGCTTAGGGTTGCTCCAAGTAGTCACTCTCTTTTTATGGCACATCAAATAAACGTATTCCTTATCCGCGCCTCTATCATCCATAAAGTTTTCTATTCGAAAGTGATTATCCTTAATTGAGCTCTTAATTGGTAATACGGAGCAACCTGAAACTATAGAGCCAATAATGGCTGCAACGACTAACTTAATACTTTTCATCATTAAATATCCTTTTTTTGTTGGAAGTAAGCATCTTATATATTTGAAACTTAACATTTTTAGTTAAGACCAGTTTTCGTATTCTTGCAACAATAAAAGGTAACAAACATCGTTTATGACAGAGAAGGTCACTTGGCCTTTGGCTTTTAAACTTAACAGTTTTGCCAAAACTAAAGACTATTGTGTGCCTACCCACTTAGCAATACCAAGAGCTTTCATAATAAATTCAACAGACAACGCAGCTAATATCATTCCCATAATTCTTGTGAGCAGTGATGCGCCGCCGTTTCCAATAACTCTAATAATGCGTGTAGATAACAATAGTAGCGCAAGCGTAATTAACAAAACAAAGAGCATAGTGAGCGAAGTCACTACCTGCTCTTTAATGGTATAAATGTTATTATCGGTAATTAATATCACGGCTAAGATCGCACCAGGGGAGGCTGTTGCTGGAATGGCAAGTGGGAATACTGAAATGTCATGAAGAGGCTCTCCGGTTTCTTCCTGGCTGCCGTTTGAGAATATCATTTGCAAGCCTAACAAAAACAGAATAATGCCTCCTGCAACTTGAAATGAAATGAGGCTTATTCCCATAGCACCTAAAAGTAACTGCCCAACTATTATGGAACCAGTGAGGATAAGTAGCGCATAAAAAATAGTTTTATAGGCTGTTTTCTTGCGTTGTTCAGCCGTTAATTTGAGAGTCAGGCCGGTAAATAGTGCCATTGTTCCAATTGGATCTATGGTGGCCCATATAATCAAGAAATCGTGTAATATTTTATCTAACAATTTACTTCATCCTCTAGAAAGGGTTAATACGTAAATCCACTATAAGGCCAGTAACTGTATCTTCAACTATGACCAAATTAAGAATATTTGACCTAGTTATTTTCGGCTAGGTTCAAAAGAGTCATACCTTGGTAGGTCGGCATCTAAATCTTCCCAGCTTGCTTTAGACGATATGAAATTATGAGATATCGGACGCTCTGAAATATCTGAATCAAAAATACCCAATCTAATTCTTAAACGAGAAGGATCCGATTCACTTGCGCTATAAACTGGTGAGCCGCAATGAGAGCAAAAGTATCTAAAACGTCCTGCCTTAAAAGAAAATCGAGTTAAGCTTTCTTGCCCAGATACTATTTTTAGGTCCGCGGAATTAACGAAACCATTCGTAGCGTAGGCTGTACCGCTATTTTTCCTACAAAGTGAACAATGGCAATGAATTATGTCACTAATTGAGCCTGTTAAATTGATTTTTACTTCTCCGCACAAACAGGAACCAAGGTACATAACTCAGAGCTCTCCACAATTTAGCTTTTTATTAAGACGACTTGTTGATGTTATTTAGTTGAAGCAAATCCCATTTGTTGCCATATAGATCTTCAAAGACAACAACGGTTCCGTATTCTTCAACCCTTGGCGTTTCGTTAAATAAAACCCCATTTTTTTGCATTAATTGATAGTCTCGCCAAAAGTCATTCGTTTGTAGAAATAAGAACACGCGTCCACCGGTTTGATTCCCGACAGCCTGAGTCTGCTTATCATTACTGGCTCTTGCTAGCAGCAAATTTGCGCCATTCGAATTTGGTGGCGATACTTGAACCCATCGCTTACCGTTCCCTAAATCTGTATTTTCAACTAACGTAAACTGAAGCTTTTGAGTATAAAATTCAATAGCCTCATCGTAATCTTTGACAAGTAATGCAATATTACCGATTTGCTGCTGTGTAATGTCAGTCATAACTAAATCTACTTGCCGTTAATATTTGTGATTGAAAAGTGATGGCTAGCAATATTGAAACGGTTTGTTAAATAAAACCGGTGAGCGGGAAACTTTTGAATACCTGAATCTAAGTGTAGTTGCTGACAGCCAAGCTCTAAACAGTAACGTTTAAACCAATTAATGAGAAACGTGCCAACACCATCGGACCGATGGTTTTCATTGGTAACTAAATCATCTATATAAATATGCTTGCCCCAAGCGAGTTTCTCACCGACGACAAAACCAGCCACACATAAAATATCACCATTTGATACGACGTAAGCTAATTGGTAGCCTAACTCCTGCTGTTTTTTAATTTGCTCAATAAGGGAGTTTTGGGTGTATTGTGTTCGCAGTTGAAGTATTACTTCTGCAACAGCAGTTAACTCCATTTCTGAGTTTACTAAACGAACTTCCATTGTTGCTCCTTGATACGAATGTTTGGGTATAGTGCAAGTATTTGTCAGTTAAACTTTGATGAAGAAGGTGTTTAGACAAACCTTATCGGTTTTTTAATTACTCTTTATAACTTTATATAGATTATAAATTACTCTGAACCATTTCTTTTACTTTGTGAGCTTTAATAAAATGATCTAGTTGATGGGTTTGTATCCACCAAGTAGCCGCCTCCATTAGTAATTCAGGGTTATCGTTTTTGTTGGCGAAAAAAGCATAAAAAGATAAACCCACATTATCACCTTTTAATGCTATTTTTTTATCACAAACCTCGATGATTTTACTTCTTAATTCCGGCCTCATAAATAGTCTTCCGTATTTAGCTTGCTTAAACTTACTGCCGAACTGCCGAACTGCCGAACTGCCGAACTGCCGAACTGCCGAACTGCCGAACTGCCGAACTGCCGAACTGCCGAACTGCCGACGTCTGCTGTTTGTTACTAAAAATGATGCTTCACGCTTCAATATAAGCACAATAACTCAAGCTGAGGTTGCCGTGACAAGCTTTAAATTAAATAACAGCCTACTTATAGTCTTTTGGCAATACATTATTATCTTTTAGGTGTTTTTCTAACTTCACCACTTTAGCTAATGCAACTATCCCGAATATAAATCCAATGATTCCAAACGTTTCCATATTTATTTCCCTAATATTAATAAGTCTACTAATTACTTGCCTTTTTGTTTTTCAAACTTTAATTCTTTAAGCGCTGCCAACGAAACTGCATATGTAATGAAAAAAAGAATAAACCCGAGTGTCAAAAAAGTCATGCTAACGTATGGGTTAGTAAAGTCATGAACAAAAATCAAACCCGCACCAAGCGAGGCATTGATAGCAGATAAGTTACCACCTTGTGATAAAGACTTCAGCTTTTGCTTGAGTGGTTTAACAAACTCAATAATAAGCGGTAATACAAGTAATAAAATAATAAATAAGTCTAATTTGTTGCTAGTGCCCAAAACATTCTCCGGTTTAAAAACGCCTGACTGAGAGGCCATTTATAGGCTAAAATATTATGTGCATAGACAATAGCCTCTACTTGCCTGTGCATTGAGATACTAGAAAGCTTCAATAATCTTGTAAGCTTCAAGAACCTTGTTAGATTTCGAAAAATTTATATTCTACCTACGGACCAGTACTTCAGTGTGCTCTTCGACTGTTTTTACATTTGAGCGTTCAATCACCTTGACTAACGTAGTTTGAATTACTTCGTCAGACCTTGCGTCACCGTCACTTGAAAAGCTTTGTATTTGAGCATCAGCACCTTCCTCTAAAGTAAAACTCACTTCCACCTCATTAGCCCATGCTGTTGTTTCGCCATAATAAGTTAATGAGAGTTTTGGGTAGCCGTGAAACCCACTTTTCACTCTTTTTGCAATACGTTTTTTCGATTTATCCAGATTCATAACCACTCCCAAAAGAAACGACCTAATATTGGACGTTTACAGCTTGTTAAATTGTTTGCCAAAGGTTCGAGCAAGCTTTCACGATACCTTTTTTAACCATCTTTTATGAACGTCTATCATTTGAGCTAAACATTATTTTTTTGCCTTTAAAACTATCAAATAATTTTTGATGCGCAACTTTTGAAAAGGTGTCTTCACGGGTGTCATACATAGAAATCCAGTCCATAAGCATTTTTAAATTTGCATCCTGTTTCTCTTTACTCTCATACTTATGTTGTTCCCAAGGTCGTCTTTTAGCGTTATTTATGCACTCGTTAATTGGCAAGTTAAGAAATACAACATCAGTAGCCATCGGAATAACTAGCTTTAAGAGATCAGAATAACAGCCTTCTATAACCCAACGTTTATTTGAAGTTAAAAAGTCACTAATTAACTTTTCAGAGTCGGAGATTAGCATTCGTTCTGGCGGAAGTATTTGCTGCCAAGCAATATTGTCCAGATCTAAATGGCTTAAGTTATGTTTCATTACAAGCTCTTTTGCTAATGTTGATTTTCCAGAGCCTGAATTTCCGAATATTACGAATTTACTCAAAGCACCTCCGAAGTACATAACGCCTCGTTTAGAGACAAATAATATGTTGGCTAAAATAAGCGACGTAGGAGCAAAAGCCAACTGTTTTTTGTCCTTTCAAGTGACTTGTTAGAAAACGTTTCGACCAAGCCTCTCAAGTGCACTTTTTAGAATGATTCTTTGATCATCAACGACAATATACCTTTCGCTGTTAGCCCCAATTACCTTCCTCCATTCACTCTCCCAGAACACCCAGGCCTCATCAGTAACAAAATTCAATTTAAAGTCCGCTTGCCCATCCATACCGAAATCTTCAACTGATAAAATCAATTCACCTTCTACATTTAAAACAGAATAAGTCAAAAAATCTAATACACCATCACCATCAGTATCATTTACGCTTACATATGGCTGACCAGAGTTCTTTTGAAAAATTGCAGCTCCGTATGAGTTTTTTGGATTTGAATCTATACCTATATTAATTGAGACTGAATTAGGATTTGAGACATTAAACAAGTGCGTAGTGGTCGAGCTAGGTTCAAAATCTTTACCGAGTACATTAGCCTTAACTGACTCTAACTTAAATCCATCCAAATTAATTGATTTCGAAGATTTTATCGCTTTTTTAGATTTAACTACCTCCG
Organism: Psychrosphaera haliotis; assembly: GCF_009728465.1. Classification (GTDB taxonomy): domain Bacteria; phylum Pseudomonadota; class Gammaproteobacteria; order Enterobacterales; family Alteromonadaceae; genus Psychrosphaera; species Psychrosphaera haliotis. The sequence goes on along the minus strand of NZ_WOCD01000003.1, from coordinate 252,739 downwards.
CAAGTTTATTTGTAATTTCTTCCTCTGTAGCCAATATGTCAAATGACATTAATGAAACTAATAAAACAAAAAATTGCCTCACTGAACTCTCCATAGTTTTCTAACGCTTCAATAAGAAGCAAAAAAATAGTTGCTTATACTTTAGCGACGTAGGAGCAGGAGGCAACTGTTTTTGTCTTTCTTAATTGACTTGTTATGTACCTTTGCTTATATTGTACGATAATCCGTACATGACCATTTTGGAGATTAATTATGGATGCAATAAGTTACACATCAGCTAGAGCAAACTTAGCTAGCACAATGGCACATGTTTGTAATGATCATGCCCCAATTATTATTACTCGAAAAAGCGAAGATCCTGTAGTCATGATATCTCTTGAAGATTACAACGCAATGCAAGAGACAACTTACTTGCTAAGATCACCAGCGAATGCAAGGTCATTGTTAGAATCAATAGCGGAGTTAGAATCTGGAAGCGGTACGGAAAGGGAATTGATTGAGTGAAATTAACTTTTTCAACATTGGCGTGGGAACAATATCTTTATTGGCAAACTACCGATAAAAAGATACTAAAACGCATCAATCTACTGATAAAAGATATTCAAAGAACCCCACATGAAGGTCTTGGGAAACCAGAGCCTCTTAAGCATGGACTTTCAGGTTACTGGTCTAGACGAATAAATGATGAGCATAGAATAGTCTATAAACTAAATGACGACTCTATTCTAATTGCACAACTGCGATATCACTACGGTACATAACGCTTCAATAAGAGGCTCAAAATTAATTGGTTATACTTTAGCGATGTTTGCGTTGTAAACCAATTGATTTTAGTCCGCCTTGATTGACTTGTTAGTTGCCCTTAGTTAACCTGTGAGTACATATGTAGTCACATGGTGAGTTATGGACACGCGAATACAGTTTAGAATAGATGAAGATGTGAAAAAACTGGCTCAAAAAATGGCCGAAAGCCAGGGTAGGACTATTAGCGATGCCTGTAGAGAATTAACAGAGCAATTGGCCGAGCAGCAACGTTTGAAAACATCTCATGACTCTTGGCTGACAGAGCAAGTTAATCAAGCCTTTGAGAAATTGGACTCGGGCAGATCCAAGTTTATAGAGCATGAAGTGGCCAAGTCTGCAATGGCCCAAAGAAAAGCAAAAATTAGATTACGGGATTAACAGTGATTTATTGGGAAGAACAATCGCTAAATGACCGAGAGAAGATATTTGAGTTTTTATATGAGTTTAATCCATTGGCCGCTGAAGCAACCGATGATGCTATTGTAGATAAGGTAGAGAATCTTTTATACCAACCAGAAATGGGTGTTGAGCGAGATGGTATTTCAGGAAGATTATTAATTATCCCAGAGACATCCATGATAGTTTCCTATTACTTTGATGGAAAAAACATAAGAGTCATGAGAGTACTCCACACAAAGCAAAAATTTCCAGAATAAAACTTGGCCACTAACGCCTGGTTAAGAGGCGAGTTTTAGCTTGCTAAACTGTTTGCCGAAGGCTCGAGCAAGCTTTTACGAGACCCTCTTGAACCACTTGTTAACTATCACTAGCCAACGTTGAACATTCAGAAAACTACTTTACCTAAATTCCTTTCTAAATCAACTCGCTAATTGTTCAGAAAACCGAAGGCCTACTACTCGAATAGTTGAGAAGCCAAGCCATGAGCGCGGCGATAGTAAGACCAAAAGAAAAAAGCTCCAAAACCTTTAGCAACTTTAAGCAACGATGTTGAAACTAATTCAAGCCTTACTGAACGTACTTATTTGTTTGAACTTTCAATAGCCAAGCGGCTAAGCTTGGCGTTTCGTGATACTGTCCAATAGCTTTTGAAAGCAGACTGAAAAGTTCAGAATAAAGAGAAAAGGGGACGTTCAAATCCGTGAAACTCTTATATTGCGACAGATTAATTATATTGCAGAATTTTACGTGAAGTTAACGCCTCAATAAGAGGCTAAAAATTAATTGGTTATACTTTAGCGGTGTTTGCGTTGTAAACCAATTGGTTTTAGTCCTACTTTATTGACTTGTTATTTGCCCGTTGTTGCAATAGCATTAATGCGCAACGATTATGCGCATGAGGTACAACATGAAAAATGAAAGCTTTAACAAGCCACCCAAAAAAGCCACTAACCTGAGCTTAAGCAGTGATTTACTAGCTGAAGCTAAGCGATTAAATATCAATCTATCAGCAACGATGGAAAAGGCGTTAAAACAAGAAGTAAGCGAAAGGTTAAGTGAGGAGTGGTTAGAGAATAACAGTGACGCTGTTAATGCGTGCAATAAGTTAACTGAAAGTTTTGGCTTATTTTCAGATGCCTACAGGAAGTTCTGATGTCTCAGTTTTTTCTATATAAGAATCAAGATAGGTCTTCATCAAAAGCATATCCTTATTTTGTTAACGTACAGTCAGATTTGTTAAGCAGTTTGGACTCTAGAATGGTTATACCATTAACTCCTTTAGAGCTAATTGAATCGAAAGCGCCGAGTTACTTGTGTCCAGTTATTCATATAGAGCAAGGTGACTTTGTTATTTTGACTCAACAAATGACGAGCGTACCAGTGAAGATATTAAAAGATGAAGTAAACGACCTAAGCACATTTCGAAATGAAATTGTCGCCGCACTCGATTTCCTGATTACGGGCATATAACGCCTGGTTAAGAGGCGAGTTTTAGCTTGCTATAATGTTTGCCGAAGGCTCGTGCAAGCTTTTACGAGACCTTCTTGAACCACTTGTTAGAAGCCCTTATAAACCGCAGATCGATGTCCTACCTTAATTACGTTAACTATCAACAAATCATCTTTGATTTCATAAATAATACGATATAAACCTTGTCTTACCCGATAATTATTAGAGCCGGACAATTTAATACATCCCTCAGCCCTAGGATCATCAATTAAGCCTTCAATGGTTCTCAAAATTTTAGAAACATCCTTATTTGGAATGTTTTTAAAGTCTTTCGTGACTGACTTTTTAAACGAAAGTTTATATTTTGCCATCTAACTTAAGCTCATTTAGAAAGTCTTCATATGACAATTCAGGCTCTTTAGAGCGTTCAGAAATAGCGGCGAGATCTTCTTGATCTTCGCGCATCAATAAACGAACAGCTTCATCAATAAGCTCAGAAACCGAAACATCAGAAGACGCAGCACGAATTTTCAATGCTTGATGAATAGCTGGCTCAAAATATACAGTAGAACGTTTAGATAAATTACTCATGGTTAAACTCCACAATGTTATAGCGTTTTAACATTGTAGCATCATTGTTGTTTAAAACCAGATTTTAAATAGGGCTTCTAACGCCTGGTTAAGAGGCGAGTTTTAGCTTGCTAGACTGTTTGCCGAAGGCTCGTGCAAGCTTTTACGAGACCCTCTTGAACCACTTGTTATATTTTTTGTACGTTGTTACTCAGCAATGTTGCTACAAGTAATGACGGGATTGCTGCATAAATCATTGAAACAAATGGCAAGCTAAGCGCTAAAAATACAATTAAGAATAAAACAATAGGTAACGAAAAGTAAAACAAGTTCAGTCTAGTGAATTGTAAAAAAGCTTTGCGAAAACTGATTACAAAAATTGAAGATAATAAAGAGGCAAAAACAACGATTAGCACATTGGAATAGTAAAACGCAGAATCACCGCCTATTTGTTGAATAAGCAGGGGAACTGGCATTGCGGCCACTTCAGCGATAATGAAGATAAAAGAATAAGACAGTACGCAACCGGCTAAAAGAGAAAGAATGTTTTTCTGTAGATTATCCATATTAGACTCCGTCCTTTGATGAAAATATAACGCTTCAATAAGAAGCAAAAAAATAGTTGCTTATACTTTAGCGACGTAGGAGCAGGAGGCAACTGTTTTTGTCTTCCTTAATTGACTTGTTATGTTTTTGGTACCAAAATGTATCAGATATTGGTATCGGAGGTTGTGATGGCGAAAAATACAAGTGTTACATTAGGTGAGCATTTTGACTCATTTATTAGCCAGCAGTTAGAGACTGGCAGGTATGGATCTGCAAGTGAAGTGCTAAGAGCTGGATTACGAGCCTTAGAAGATCAGGAATTAAAAATGAATAATCTAAGGAATATGTTAGTTGAGGGAGAGAACAGCGGAATAGCTAATTATTCATATGACACTCTCTTAAATGATTTGGATAAAGAAAATCACTAATATGAAGTTTCACTTATCTAAAAAAGCTCATTCAGATTTAATGAAAATTGGTCGTTACACGCAACTTAACTGGGGCCAGCAGCAGAGAAATGACTATTTAAAGTTACTTGATAGCGCATTTAATCAAATAGCAGAGGAGCCAGAACTAGGTTATGTCTGCGATTACATTAGAGAAGGTTATAGAAAGCGACCGCAAGGAAGTCATGTCATCTATTACAAAGAATTTGGCAAGGAAGAGGTCGTAATTATTCGAGTTCTTCATAAAAGCATGGATGTACACCGAGCCCTCTGAAAACATAACGCTTCATTAAGAAGCGAGTTTAGGCTTGCTAAACTTTGCGACGAAGGAGCTCGGCAAGCCGTGACGAGTCTTTCTTTAATGACTTGTTATATGGCTATTTGCCGTCTAACCAACACTTTGAAAATACTATGTTATCAGAGTTTGAAACAACAAGTTTATGAACATAATTTAACCCATGGACAGGTTCCGGATATTTACCAACCATATACGCTGCATTAGATGAGGCAATCAATTTGTCATTTATACTTACCGTTGCATCATTGTTTAGTAATACGCCCTCGAATAACCCTTGGTAACCTGCCATCACATGAATTGCTTTATTTAACTCTTGCCCTTGCAACCCTTCTGTCAGTATCCAAAGGCTTGAATGATCAACCAGTTTGTTTTTAGGTAATTCAGACAAGCTACTGACTATGAATGCTTTTGCATTTTCTAAATAGGGCTTGTGAGTTGCCATATTTCTCTCAACAAAATCTATTGCTTTTGAAACAGAGACAATAACTTTTGAATTGCTAGATTTATAGAAAATAGCAGGTAGCTCGTAAGTTACGGGATGGCTTAAATCGGACTTCCATTTAACAGGGTAAGTGTTGAGCTCGCAAGGGTCGGATTCAGCATATACTCGGCTAGAAGTTAAAAAGATAATCAATACTAGAATATAACGCATACTTTCCCAAGCCATATAACGCCCCATTAAGAGGCTAAAAATTGTGGGCTAAACTTGAGCGAAGCGAAAAGCCCACTGTTTTTAGTCCTTTTGAATGGCTTGTTAGGCATACATATCAGATAAGTTATAAATTAATAACCTTGATCCCGTAACCAGACTCTAACTTCTGCGCTTGTTTGAATACTATGTGATTTTTATCCTCAGTGTTACATATATTCTTAATCGTATTTTTGTCATTTTCTGACATTCTAAGGCCAAAAGTAATACTTTTGATAGATTTTGAATCATATTTTATAGGGCCTTTAGATTTACTAACAAGCCTGACTTCTTTTTCATATGCCCAGTCAGTATATTTATTACCCATAATAGCGGTAGCAAGTTGGGTTTCTTCATTCTTTGATAACATTCGCCCTAACTTTTTGTACTTAGCTTCCCATTCCAATCTGGGTAAGTCTTTATTATCACAAAACATTATTATATAAAATTCAATTAGAAGTTCAGGATTATTTAGGTCTTCAAAGTCATCTAAGTATTGAACATTAATAATATCCGTAGGTGAAGCTACATGCTCCGCTAGATCGTTAAATTCTATGCAGAACCCCTTATGATCTTCTGCATAATGGCTCCACATCAAAATATTATTTTCTATTTCACTTAAACAAAGTATCCCAATATTAATAATATTCTCTTGTATTCTAGCTAAAGTTTCTTCCCTTTCTTTAAGGGTTTCTTCGCTGGGTTTTCCAACTAGGCTAACAAAATGAAGAAAGTCTTTTCGTGATATTTCTTTGCTATCAAATAGTCCTCTAAGTTTTTTTCTAGCATTTTTGTTATATTTGGCTAAATCTGGAGCTGGATTTCCAAATTCGAAAGGATCATTAAAATCTTTATATGTTGAAAAAAACATTTCATTATTTATCAACCCTTCAAGGGAGTATTTAGATGTACTTCTATATTTATATAATTTCATAAATTGCAATTTTGAAATAATGCGGAATTGGCACCTGTATGCCTAACGCCTCAATAAGAGGCTAAAAATTAATTGGTTATACTTTAGCGGTGTTTGCGTTGTAAACCAATTGGTTTTTGTCCGACTTAATTGACTTGTTATGTTTTAGTAAACACAAGCCATAATTAGATCTTGTCAATATAATTATTTGAAAAAACACCACATATTTCAGGTACAATAACACCATCTAGATCGATAACAATACTTGTATCGTTATCTGAACAAATAGATTCATCCTGAGTTAAAGTTTCTCCCTGAAATATATAACTAAATGCATCTGGTGCTATATTGCAATTCCCATTGAGAGCAAGCTTATAAGACTTATCTAATGCTTCAGTTACATCATAAGATATATGAAACCTAATAAAACTGTTGAACTTACTTGGAATACCAATATCAGTTTTTAAAACTTTGTTTATATTATATATAGAGAAATCTCCATTTTTTAAAGAAGAGCTATTTTTAACAGAAATAGCAGGAGAAACGGAAGCGGAAGCTACTTTACAAGTAAGAGGAACATCACTATTGTTTCGAAAATAGGCATCTATATACACATATCCTTTATTTTTATCCTTAAAACTGAATTCATAAACCTTTTTAAAACTGATAGTTATATTTGGAGTAAGGCTATTTATTATTTTAATTCTAGTAGCAGCAGCTTCAAATTCAGACTTTTCTTTGTTAACAATATTTAGATTTACTTCGTGCCTGATAATTAAAGCAAAAGCTAAGATAGAACTAAAAATTGTAAAAAATGTTTGAAGAATTACTAACCTTTTAACTTTTATCATCGTATTTCCTTATAAATATGAATAAACTTTTTGAACGATGAACTATTAGCAGTCAAAAACATAACGCCTGGTTAAGAGGCGAGTTTTAGCTTGCTAAACTGTTTGCCGAAGGCTCGAGCAAGCTTTTATGAGACCCTCTTGAACCACTTGTTAGCTTTCTTTTTTACCATAGTTAGCAACAAAAAATACTAACCCTGCGAATAAGCCAGTAACTACAAACCCTGCCAATTGTTTAAAAGATTGTATATAGCCAGCGAGGGTTATTGTATTGTCGTTGACTAATACAACGTCATTTATGATATAGCTTTCATAGTTAAAAGGAAATACGAAAAACAATGATACAAAACATGTTGAAAATATAGAAGAAAGGACAACAGAGTATATTGAGTAACCATACTTTTTTGTAATTACACAATAAGCTGGGTATGCAGTTACAGGAACTAAAAATAGAACAAAAATTAATGAATAAATAAAGATTTCTTTAGGGACAAAATCGACTTCCATTGCCAACGCCATTGGAGCGAGAAAAGCAATAACAACAGAAGCTATAATAAAACTCAAGATAGTTCTCAAATTCGACACCTGTGAAGAAAGCTAACGCCTGGTTAAGAGGCGAGTTTTAGCTTGCTATAATGTTTGCCGAAGGCTCGAGCAAGCTTTTACGAGACCCTCTTGAACCACTTGTTATACGGCTTTTTTATTTAGCACACGCTTAAGGCCTATCAGCATTAAACGGTCATTAATTTCTGAAACAATAATTCGGGAAAACACTAATCCTAAAAACACCGAAAGAACAAACGTAAAAGTCGAAAGACCCCAGAGATAATAACCGGCGCCTAAAAATAAAGATATGCAACTTACTCGGACAATGATTGCAATAACCGCAAAACTAGGCAATGAAGTATTTGATTGAATTTCGTCTCGAGCCTGTTCAAGTATGGAGAATTGTTTATCCCTACTTAGTTCGGAAATTTCCTCGAAGCGTTCAATATACTCTTTTATGTCCATGTACACCCATGCTGTATAACGCCTCAATAAGAGGCTAAAAATTAATTGGTTATACTCTAGCGGTGTTTGCGTTGTAAACCAATTGATTTTAGTCCTGCTTAATTGACTTGTTATTGCTACTACTTCTCGCTGTCATCTAAAGGCTCACCATTTTCATCAACCTTTTTGATGTATTCTTTTTTTATATTCTCAATTTTTTTGATTTCTTGCTGAGGTATCGGAAATATAGATATTATTGGAAATATAGCTAAAAAGAAAAGCGCACCTTTTGACATTTTTTTGCTCCAAACGACCAAGTTTATTAAGGTCTTTATCACGGCAAAACTTAGTGTTATTAGTGAAAAGTAGAAAATAAAATCGTCAATCGTAATTTTGAGAAAGATGTCCATCGAGTGTTTCCCTATTATCGTTTTAGTATAAGTGAGGGATTTGTTCGATTTTTCAAGTAGCTATAACGCCTGGTTAAGAGGCGAGTTTTAGCTTGCTAAACTGTTTGCCGAAGGCTCGAGCAAGCTTTGACGAGACCTTCTTTAACCACTTGTTATATGCAATTGAGCACCTAAAAATTAGATGCGTTATTATTTGAAATATCATCTTTAAGCGCCAAAACTGCTACAAATATTAATCCTAATGGCGGTATAAATGATAATAAAAAGCCAATGAAGGTTGTTGTTTTAACATTTTGGGTTTTACGTTTACCGAGATAGTAGCTTAAACCACTTATTACGATAATTGATATTAAAATAAACTGACCGAATAATGTTGCATTGATGTTCATACTAAACTCCTTTTTGCATATAACGCTTGCCTAATCGGCAATTACTAATGGGCTAAAGTATTGAGCGCAGCGACAATAGCCCATATTAATTGTCCGAGCGAACCTGAGAGCGAATTGAGGCACTTGTTATATTAATTTTTGTTCAAACCAAATACTTTAGTTCCAAGCTTTTTTTTATAAAGGCTTTCGACCGCAATAACATCTTTATTAGATAGGTTACTAGGTAAAGACTGTAAAATTGTGAATTGAAAGTTTTTGTAATATTGGGTTTCAATTAAGCACAGCTCCTTTAGTAATTCATTACCACCATGTCCTGTCTTGGAATATTCACTCCAACGCTGCCAAATACCATCTTTACCATACGCAGAACCAATATATTGATTCCCAGTAACTTTATCCAATATTAGATAAATACCATTAATTGAAGATAATTGGAGGTACCACTCTCGGTTTGCACTTAGGTTTTCTCCAAGCTTTTTAAGCTCAGGGTAATCTAAAGTGAAGTCTAGAAGCCCAGGGAATTCTCCTAGATAGCCTTTAGGGAGTAACTCAACAATATCTTTAGGGTTGCTATCCACCCATTGATGCCAAGTTATAGCGCTTTTTCCCCAATCTATGACTAGGCGCTCTTTAAAGTCATCAAAACCGTCAACTTCATTTAATACGTACTCATAACCACGGAAGCATTCTTTAATACCATCAACTTTAAACATTCCTATAAATACTGCTCTAGATTGTTCAATACCAACAAACGATGCAATATAGTCACATTTCTCAAATACATTCTTTGATTGTTCCGCCTGATATTTTAATAACTCTGCACGGTCTTTGATTAACTCTCTGTACTGCTTTCTATTGTCTTTATGCCTGACATATTTCACTTTAGATTTTTCAAGAATATCAGTTTTTAATGACAGGACTTCTTTGAAAGTTAACACCAAACTCTCCAATTAATATAACGCTCGCATAAGCGGCAATTAATGATGGGCTAAAATTATTGAACGCAGCGACAATAGCCCATTGTTAATTGTCCGAGCGAGTTTACGAGCCTTAATGCCCTTGTTAGTTTGTGTACTAGTTGGGGCTTAAAACAAACTTTTGCTTTAAACTCAGCTTATGAGTATTTTCATCTCTGCTTTGAGAATGGATTTCCATTTTATTTTCGTCGCGAATATAGACTTCCAAAACTTCATATTCACTTGCCTTAAAGTAAATTGAACATCTTTCAAGATTAATTTTACCCTCGATTAGATTCGGATAAGGCTGAGAAATCCCATCGGTGTAATAAACGTAAAAGCTCTCATTATGTAGGTCGAATGCAAAAATAAAAGCCTGCTTTTCTCTCCCTTTTGACTCAAGGCGTAAAGCTGTGAATTTGTAAGTGATTGGAAATTTTGTAACCGAACCTTCATATGGAAACTCTGATTGCACCTCAAATGATTTTACTGCTTTCATCGTTTTATTTAGATTTAAGACGGCATCAATAAATTTTGGTTCTAATAAGCATTTAGCCTTCACAGGAAGTGCAACAGTAAAGAAAAACATTGGAACAAAAATGTATTTAAGCACAAAAACCTCCCCAATCACTCTAAGCAAACTAACGCCCGCCTAACACGCAATGTGTTGGCGCGGCTTTTTGCGTTGTTTGCCAAAACCGTGACAACGAAACATTGTCGGAGTTGAGGCGCTTGTTATATTCCTTACGCCATTGCAAAATCAATTTGATGAACTCTAGCTAAGTTTACATTATGTTTTGCTTGCCAAAGATCATAATTGTCTTGCATCGATAGCCAACTTTCAGGGCTACGGCCAAGCGCTTTCGATAGTCGTAAAGCCATTTCTGGAGTAATAGCACTTTTAGCTTTTAAGATACGGCTTAAAGTTGAAGGAGAAACATCTAATTGTTTTGCAACAAATCGGCAACTATAGCCAAATGGTTCCATATAAACATCGGAAATAAATTCACCCGGATGCGGTGGATTATGCATATTCATTAGTGATAATCCTCATAATTTAAAATAAAAGCATTGCCATCTTTAAATTCGAATGTGACTCGCCAATTACCATTTACAGTAATAGACCAAATTCCATCTCTTTTCCCTTTTAAGGCATGTAACTTAAACCCAGGTAAGTCGATGTCGTCTAAAACAGTCGCAGTATCAATAGCGGCAAGTTGCATTCTAAGTCGACGCTCATGCTTGGCTTGAATGCCAGCTTTACTGCCTGACTCAAAGAACTTTTTTAGTCCTTTATGTTTAAATGATTTAATCATAACCGGAAGTGTAGCGCGTTGCGCAACAGGTGTCTAGAGGAATATAACGCCTGGTTAAGAGGCGAGTTTTAGCTTGCTATAATTTTTGCCGAAGGCTCGAGCAAGCTTTTACGAGACCTTCTTTAACCACTTGTTAGCTTTACGACCAGTCAATTTTTAGTTCTTTATGTGACTTAGCACAGTCTTTCAAATAAAGATTAATTAAGTTTTGATAAGGAATGCCATTATCTTCAGACATATGTTTGAAGTATTCAATTACATCTTGATCTAGACGAATTGTAATTTGCTTCTTAAGCTTTTTGGCATAAGGATTGGCTTAGATTGAGAAAATCATATGAATCACGCATATTTAAATCCTTCATACTGTTTACGTTTCTCGTTTATCAGCTTTACGAGCTGAAATGATTCGGATCAAGTTATCAGCGTCTCGATAGCAATGACAAACAACTAGTACTTTAGAGTCGTCACACTTTCCAAGGATGATAAACCTTTCCTCATTTACTGAGCTATCTGGATCAGAAATTAAACGAGCATAATCATCTAAAAAAACAGATTTAGCTGACACAAAATCAACACCATGTTTCTTTTGATTAGACTCCGCTTTAATTGGATCCCATTCAAAGTTTAAATCAGTCATAATTACAGTGTAGTTACATTGTGAGAGTTATGCAATATTTGATTAGTAAAGCTAACGTTTTGCTAAGGGGCAATTAACAGTTGGCTATACTTGCGCGAAGCGCCAAGCCTACTGTTAATTGTCCCAGTGAGTTTGCGAACGAACTTTAGCAACTTGTTAAATTGCATTTGGCCTCAATCCAATATCTGCGCATACCTCCGGTAAAATTTCCTCAGTGAGACCCGTTGAAAGTGTATTTAGTTTAGGTAACGCCAATTGAGAACCCTCATCCTCGTTAGTAATATTTTCTATCCAAGATTTAGATAAGGAAACTCTAGAGTAAACGTCTGTAACCCCGTATTTGCCAATACTACCGTCTTCAACTCTGGAGCTAATGCCCAACAAATAGTTAGTATTGTTTGCTTTAATATAAGCTGGCCCGCCGCTATCTCCACCACCAGATACTCCTTCTAAAGGCAAAGCTGAGCTACCGCGATCAAACTTAAACTTTAATAGTGGTCCATTGGCTGATACGATCTTGTTTTCAGCTTTCCTCAAAACCCCTGCATTTTCGTAATTATCTATGGTTTGCCCCGTGATTCCGTTGCCTGTTCCGTCAACACCAATAAACCAGGTTGACTTTCCAAGCTAGTCGGAACCTTCATAAATAGTTGCAGGTTCAATTTCTTAAACTGAATTAACTAATTTTATTAATGCAATGTCGTGGCTTTGTCCTGGCTTGTAATTTTGGTGTACGAATATTCGTTCGACTTTGTGCAGGCCATTTTTTAAAGAAATATAGCTGCCAGTATTTATACAGAATGTTGCATGTGCAGCAGAAACAACCCATCTAGGTTTAATTAATGTTCCATGAGCACCATCGACATAAAATGTTGCAAGCGGGTTAAAATCGTCAGGAAAAGCAAGATATTTTTCTTTATCGATATCATGGCGAATTACAATCGATGATACTGATAAGCTTAGGAACATTAATGTAGAAACTAGAATTGTACGCATGACTTCCCTTTGCAATTTAACGCCTGTCTAAGCGGCAATTACTAATGGGCTAAAATATTGAGCGCAGCGAAAGTAGCCCATTGTTAATTGTCCGAGCGAGTTTACGAGCCTTAATGGGCTTGTTATGTTTACCTTTTTACGAAACTAATTTAAGTTTTGAAAAATAGACCTCGATGCGCCTAGACGACTTCTTGGAAAGGTAGACAAATAAAATTATAAACAACGCAAGTAAGCCAATAGAAAGGTCTGTAAACTTAACGCTAAAGTACCCTAATAAGAAAAATAATGGAAATGTTACCCAGAATGCTGATGACTCACTCAATCTTATCGCTTTCGCACAATATGGGCATCTAATTTCAGGTTCATCCAACAACAGAAGTTTTGTTTCAATTTTTATTTTGTTACGACAATTAGGACATGAATTCCTTTCTTTAAAAGACAATACTAACTCCATTACTCTGAGTACACATAACGCCTTACTAAGCGGCGCGAAATTGTTGGCTAAAATTGCGAGGAACGAGCGCTAGCCAACTGTTTAGCGTCCGTTTGAGTAACTTGTTATGTGTAAATTTTTAACTGAACTTTACCGTTAATAATTTCTAAGTTACCAAACTCACCAACAACCTTAAAGCCTTGATTTGTTTTAATTAACGAATCTATATTGCCATAATCAAATGAACCATTTATATCTTTGTTTGGTTTAACGCTACTTTGTTTAGTAAGCCCTGAATATGAAGTAAAACGCGTAAATTGAATTTCACATTTACGGTAGCAAGTATATTCATCAGGTTTTGGATTTAAATAATGAGGTGAATCAGGCCAAATGCTAGCCTCAATTTTGAATGTGATCTCAGTTGCATTTGAACTCCAACCGAGAACAAACGAGTCATTGAAATCTATACCTTTGAAAATATCCATATACTCGACGATATCCGTTTACACATAACGCCCAAATAATGGGCAAATTACAGTTGGTTAAAATAAGCCACGCAGGAGCAAAAGCCAACTGTTATTTGTCCTGATTAATTTGCTTGTTATGTTCCAATTCATCTTTGATAGCCTTTTTAACCTTTTCATCTTTAAGTAAGCCTTCATAACCATCAAGCATCAAATCAACCTTCTCTTGAGGGATGTGCTCAGAGCTTGGCTTTGAATAAAATTTCATAGCAGCTTGGAATCTGCTCATTGAAACCTTCATTATTGAAGATACAAGCTCGCTATCACTGTGAATCTTTGAAATGTCAAAACAGCCTTTTAGTTTTGTCTTGTTTTTACCATCTTCATCTTTGTATTCGCTAACACTCGTTGCCCAAGCTGACCACTCAATTTCTACTTCGGGGAATTTCTTATCAAGGTTTTCGAAGAGCTGTGTAGCAAACACATTTCTAAGCACTAATTCACCCATATTTTTATCTATACGATTCATTTCATATGAAAGGCATGAAGCTAGTGGAGCTGGCTCTAGAGCGTTAACGTAACTAGTTAGGAAAAGTAATAAAGATATGAATACTCGCACGTTGCCTCCTTGGAACATAACGCCTGGTTAAGAGGCGAGTTTTAGCTTGCTAGACTGTTTGCCGAAGGCTCGAGCAAGCTTTTACGAGACTCTCTTGAACCACTTGTTAACTATCACTAGCCAACGTTGAAATTAATAGAAAACCACTTTACCTAAATTCCTTTCTAAATCAACTTGCTAATTATTCAGAAAAACTAAGGCCTACTACTCGAATAGTTGAGAAGCCAAGCCATGAGCGCGGCGATAGTAAGTACCAAAAGATTAAAACTCCAAAACCGTTGGCAATATCAAACACAACTTGTTGAAACTAATTCAAACCTTGCTGAACGTTCTTATTGATTTGAACTTTCAATCGCCAAGCGGCTAGGCTTGGCGTTTCGTGATATTGGCCAATAGCCTTTTAAAGCAGACTCAAAAATTCAGAATAAAGAGAAAAGGGAACGTTCAAATCCGTGAAACTCTTATATTCCGAAAGATTAATTATATTGCAGAATTTTACGTGAAGTTAACGCCGCGTTAATCGGACAAAAATTGAGGGTTATAATGTGTAGCGAAGCAAAACGTAACCCACTGTTTTTGTTCCGTTTAAATGCCTTGTTAAATGGCTTTTATGCAAACACTTTTATTAAAGAACCAATAATAATACCAACTAACCCAGATACTATTGCGACCCACCATCTAGAGTCTTTTTTATGATCTATTTCGCTAGAATGTAAATTGATTGCAGTGTTAATTAACGTCGAAATATCATCGTTGCTTAATGGAACTCTAGAAATACGAACCCTCTGCTCATTAGTAAGAGCTTTAAATTTCTCTCTCGAAATTTTTTCTTCTAAGTCGACATTATAGAGTTTCTGATAATTTCTTCGCCAAACTAAAGACGCTTTATTACGACCTCCACCTAAGCGAAAAAACTCAGGATGCTCTTCAAATATTGTTTTCCAATATTCACCATTGGACTCATTACCCTCAATTCTTTTAGCCCAAGTAGAATGATCAGCTTTGTAAAACTTGTAAGTTGCCATTACTTGAATAGCAGCAATCACATCCGCCAATCTGTTTCTATTAGTTGTATATGGATTTCTCAAAATATCTCCGATATGAAGGTAGCCATTTAACGCTTGCCTAAGCGGCAATTACTAATGGGCTAAAATATTGAGCGCAGCGACAATAGCCCATTGTTAATTGTCCGAGCGAGTTTACGAGCCTTGAGGCACTTGTTATACACCACACTAACGTTTTTTCAAGTAGCCGCCAATATGCGTTTCTTCGTTTGGCCACTCATAAATATGCATTTCGGTAAAATTATTCTTAAATTTTACAAATGCTAAAGTTTGCTCTCCAAGATGTGTATCAAACGTGCCATTGCAACTTGGTTCATTGTTGTATTCGATTACCGAATATTCCCATGCATAAAACCCTGTATCACCAAATTTTGTAAACGTATATTTATCTACGCTGACTTCAGGGTGACTTATAACAATTTGAGTTCCATCAGCTTTCAGTTCATAGGTTTCGTCACAATAATCTGCAACGAGATCCCACAATCCCACATGATACTCATCGGATTTATTAATCGAAATGCTTGAACAAGCAGAAATAAGTAAGGATATAAGCACAATGTGGAATTTCATAGCTAGACCTGAAGTGGTGTATAACGCCCTAATAATGGGCAAAAAATTGTTGGCTAAAATGTTGAGGAACGAAAACAGCCAACTGTTTTTTGTCCTTATTAATTAGCTTGTTATGTTGCAACACCGCAACTACAAGATCAAATATATGATGTAAATTGGAACTGCCAAACCTATTACGATTGAAACAACGGCATAGGTTATTTGAATACACTTAAAAGTTAGATGGGATTTTTATATTCGTGAATCCATGCCTCACGGTACATTTTACTAAAAATGAATAGCCAAAATCCAAATATTAACCCAATCAATTCCATATCGATTTTAAGACACTAAACTAATGCCACTTTCTCCATACTTGTCGTGCAACATAACGCCCGCATAAGCAGCGGGTCAATTAATTGGACGCTTTTTTGCGTCGTTTATGTTTGCAAAAAATCGGACAAATTGAACCTTCTGACTTAATGCGCTTGTTATAATTCACTTTGACCTAAAATAAAGGATGGCGGCACCTTGTTAAGTATATATCTATTGGAGGTATCGATACTTTGATATTCAAAAGTAGAACTAGTTAAAGTAATTATTTTGTAGGCATCATAAATACTAGGGTCACTTCTATTTGAAGGGTAAAACTGACCTTGATCAATTGCTCCAAGGTAAATGGAAAAGTATATATTGCCTGATACGCCCCAAACCCCAGTTTCCGAAAACCTTTGTTGAGAACTGTCGACACTAGTGATTAAAAAATCAACTTTATACGTGCCATCAGGTGAGCGAACTACAGTCCACTGTTTTCTTCCGCCTTCTTTCGTTGGTAAGTCTCCATACCACATACCAATCATCATGGCTCTTTGTTCAATTTTTGATTGAGATAATGGAGGTTTAGTTTCAGTTACACTATTTTGATTTATTGAGCTACAACCAATTAAAAAGAAGCTTAATAAAGCGGTTTTGAAAATTTTCATGAACTTCCCTGTGATTTATAACGCCTGGTTAAGAGGCGAGTTTTAGCTTGCTAAACTGTTTGCCGAAGGCTCGAGCAAGCTTTTACGAGACCTTCTTAAACCACTTGTTAGCCTGGTTTACTGGCACTCAACCTTTTAACTACTTCTAATTCTTTAGGGCAGTTTTCTTCAACCAATTTATAAATTTCAGAATAATCTATACCCAAGTCTTTTTCAGAAGCCTTACTTTGATTGACTTCTTCGAGAACACTTAATAAAACAACCTGCGATGAGCTTATACCTTTGAGTTTTTTAACATCAATAGGGACTTTTTTCATGCACTCTAATAAAGCTTTAAAACTATTTTCAGGGACTACCTTATTATCAGCTTTCACTGTGGCTGAGAGTAAAAACATACACATTGAGAAAATAACTAAACATCTGTTTAACATATAAAACCCTTCAAATGACGCCAATTTATCGAAACAGGCTAACGCCTGGTTAAGAGGCGAGTTTTAGCTTGCTAAACTGTTTGCCGAAGGCTCGAGCAAGCTTTTACGAGACCTTCTTTAACCACTTGTTATGTGTCAATTTGCTTAGATAAAAAGTTTATAACCCTTAGGCGCTCCATCTCATAGTATTCTTCTCGCTTTTTCATATGAATGGTCGGCCCACAAGAACCAACATGAAGTCCATTGTCATCAGGGATAGCAAACACTACATATTTAACGTTTTCTTCGAACGGAAAACCGCATGCTGCAGAGTCCATTCTTGTTGTAACCTTGATTTTTTCAGCAGTCATGCCTTTATAACTGCGATCTACGACTAATGTTACGGCTTTCAATTTGGAATATTCTAACCAGCCATCTTCTTTTACTTTTATGGTGTCAATCGTTTCGACAGTCCCAGAGAAAACGACAGGGTAATCTTTAAAGGCTTCTTCAATGTCATAACCCATACAACTACATGCTATAGAACTGAAGGAAATCAAAGAAAACAAAAATATTAGAATTTTCAACCGAACTCTCCCTGACACATAACGCCCGCCTAACACGCAATGTGTTGGCATGGCTTTTTGCGTCGTTTGCCAAAACCATGACAACTAAACATTGTCGGAGTTTAGGCGCTTGTTATGTTTACCTACTCGTTGAAATAAACATGATAGAGCAGACGCGTAAATTGTGAAGAAAAGTACAAAAGCAACGAACAAGCTTAGTTTTGCAGCCCAGTTACTTTTCGTAGACATTTCATAAATCAAATACACAGAAATAGGCAACGAAAGAAGGTAGCTAGTGCTCTTGGCGATAGATTTGTCAAAAATGGAAATCAACTTTTCGACCAAGCTTGGAGAAAAGTTTAGAACTAATGGGACAATCAATAAGCCAGCAAACAGTATATCTATTACAACTTCTTTCAATTTAGAAACTCCATATCTAAGTAAACATAACGCCTGGTTAAGAGGCGAGTTTTAGCTTGCTAAACTGTTTGCCGAAGGCTCGAGCAAGCTTTTACGAGACCTTCTTTAACCACTTGTTATGTGCCAAGTTCTATATCCAATTTATTACCTTTACTGCCCAATCTCCCCAAGACTGTGTACGAAAGACTGTATTCATTGCTATGGCGAGAGCACAAAACAAGCCAACCGATAATAATGTACTCATGTAAATGCGACCAGCAGCCTTCCAGTCATAAACCATTAATACAGCGTAAATGAAAAACATAAAAACAAATAAAGAATAACCTGGAATCGCAAGTAAATGAATAATGCGATTAAGTCCCTCGGGCATCATTTGGATAGCTGCAGCAATCATGAATCGTTTATGATGAGCAGAGTTTTTTATATTTAGAATACCCAAAATATAAAGAGTTAAGAAAATTAACCATTGAAGGAAAGTACCTCCTAGGAAACTACCTGCCCTGATTCTTGCTTCGGCGTCTTCAGAGCCGAACACGCCAAAACCAGCTAGCCTATGATAGAATTCAAACGCCATTATTGAACCTGTAACCAAGATCCCAACGACTAAAAAAACGCTTAGTTTCCCAAGGGTGCTGTGTGCAGTGTAGTTTCCTTTCGCAGACAACCTAATTTGATTTAAAAGCAATACATACCACGCTGCACTAAATGCACCATGCAATCCAATCCATAAAGTCATTCGGCTTAGGCTGTCAGGGTTAGAAAACCAGCTCAATGCAAATCCGCCAAAAATAACGAATGTAATAAGAATTGATAGCCAATAAAAAAATCTAGTATCACCGCAGCATGTATTTGAGGTATTAACTTTCATTTAGATAGACTCCATTCACTAAAACAATCCAATTATGCAATTTTTAAAGAACCTTAAAGGCACATAACGCCTGGTTAAGAGGCGAGTTTTAGCTTGCTAAACTGTTTGCCGAAGGCTCGAGCAAGCTTTTACGAGACCTTCTTTAACCTCTTGTTATGCAGCTTTACGGTGTTTCTTACTCTCGGTATAAATAAAAGATGCACCTAAAACCGTGAGAGCGATAAATGAAACAGTTAAATAAAATGTTAAGTTACCATCCCAAAACCCAAGTAAATAAGAATTTTCTTGTTCTAATTTGGTACAGGCACTTTCAGTATTTTCAAGGCAATTGGCAGATAACCTCATGAACTCTTCAGCTAACCGAACTTGGTTTGCGGTTTTAATAATAAAATAATTAAGTGTAATAAAAGATAGAACACTAATAATTCTTGATTTTGAAATCAAAACTCCATCTCCTTTAGCTGCATAACGCCCCACTAAGAGGCTTTTAATGGTTGGTTAAAATGTGTAGCGAAGCGGAACCTAACCAACTGTTAAAAGTCCTGCTTGAGTGGCTTGTTAAGTGTATTTACTTAGATTTTGGTACTTCTTGCGGTTTTTCCTTCAGCTTTTCTTCAACTTGCCTCTTGAAGGAGTTCAATTGCAAATGAAATTGAGAGTTCGATACAACTTGGCCTATCGCAGTTGCAAATTCTATTTGGTCATCAGCTACAGTGTGATTCCGATCTCTAACGATAGTAATGGGATAGACATCATCAGAAACGTTTCAGCTGAAAGACCTCTTTTGATAAATCTACTTGCTCACTCACAATATGAACCTCGTTATATCCTGTTTTTTCTCTAGGTTTAAATGAACTAGCTATTCTCAAAAATGGGTCGTTATCATCTTTAACATATCCAATGTATTCTTTGAATTTTATTGGCATTTCTAAAATTGACTTAAAGAATTTTCCAAATCGTTGAGAACCTCTTTTATTTCTCTTTTATTTTTAAGAACATTTTCAGCAGCACCTTTACCTTGTTGCAATAGTTCGTCGAAGTTAAAAGACATATTTTTATTCCTTATGGTCTTGTGATTTCACACATGACAGGCAAGTGATCTATTAAATTTTTTTTATTTTCAAAGTCATTGATAAAACCAACTTCATCTATGACTTTCGTACTTTGTTCATTTAGATGCCATGAGCCAGAACCCAGAAAGCTTCCAGAAAACATTATTTGATCATATGAATGCCATATTGTCCCTTGAAACTGTTTATATTTATGGGTGCCAGATCTAAAAGTATCATTGTCAGATAAGTGGTTATATTTCTTATCTGAAACAACGGTTCTCCAAAACGGGTTATAGAAATACTCATTCGGATACTTCCTTACAGCATCATGACAGCGAGTCGCATTTAAGTTGTTTAAAATACTCTCGTCATATGGGTTATCGTTAAAGTCTCCCATTACAATTACGTCTTTATTCTCGTTCATAAAATCTAGAGCTGATGAATAAACAATTGTCGCAGCTGATTGTCGTCGTTTTTCTCCATCACCACGAAGTCGACTAGCCCAATGGCATAAAAACAATTGGATTGTTTTGTTGTCATCTAAATTAACTATTTCTACTAATTGTGCTGCTTTTACAGTACTACCAGTAAGAGGTTTTGATAGATAGTGCTTGTGGTTTAGATGAATTTTTTCATAATTATAAATAACAGCAATATCAAATCTTGTGAGGCCGATGTTGCAAGTTAAATCCAATACTTTTAAATTGGTTAGATGCCTATTTAAATATGTATTTATATAGGCAACATCTTCAGTTGATACTTCACAGATAGCTATTAAATCACAGGATAACTCTGTAATTAGCTTTTTGATATGTTCACATATAGTTGCATATGTTTCTGTATTAGCTTTTGTGCTTGCACTTCGTGCAGCAGGTGATAATGCTGTATTCCACCAAGCCATTTTCAAGTTATACAGCAGCATTCTATTTAATACCTTAAATTTTTATTGATTCTATCAGAGTGCTCTAACAGTATAATAATACACTTAACGCCTGGTTAAGAGGCGAGTTTTAGCTTGCTAGACTGTTTGCCGAAGGCTCGAGCAAGCTTTTACGAGACCCTCTTGAACCACTTGTTATGTTGCTATACTAGTTAAGGTACGTACACCATGTTTATATCAAACAAATACTCATTATTGTCTTCATAAACCTTTGCACTTAATACTAAATCACTACGACCTTCAGCGCGAGTCCAGAGGTCAATGATTACATTCCAATGGTTGCCCATCCATATATAAATTGAAGAATCCCATGTTTCGATTGGCAGCTCAATTAACTCCTCACCATAAGACTCTATGTACGACTGAATATGTAATGAATCACTCTCGTTTAATGATTTTACATTATGCAGAGGTGAGTCTCGGAAATAATTTTGACGTGAAATCAATTTAACAATTTGGAAAAAAAACAGCACGCCAAACATCTGGAATTGGTCGTTCATTGTGTTCATCCTTAACCACTAGTACTTCTGTGTTATCCATATCATGACTCCAAAGCCAATTTTTAAGGCAACATAACGCCCTGTTAAGGGGCAAATTGTAGTTGGCTAAAATGTGAAGCGGAGCGGAACCAGCCAACTGTAATTTGTCCCGCTTGAACAGCTTGTTATATTAACCCTTTACCATTTAATACAACAACTTGCTCAAATTTAGCAAACATATTTACTATTACCTGTTCCTCTGGAAAGTCCGAACAACCTAAATTATGTGTTACTTCTAATTCAGCTTCTTGAAGCTGAATGCCAATAGAAACGGTTGAATGATCTGTTTTATATGAGCCACACTTAAAAGTTGCTTCTTTTGAGTGTGATTTTCCGAAGTAACCAATTCTAGATAATTTTAAGAAGTTATTGTTATCAACAAGGTTGATTAAACTTTTGTATGTACCTTTTTCTAGAGTTCCTCGATAAGCTCCCATTTTTATTACGTGGGCATGTCCAATAAAAACAAAGTTATCATCAGGAAAGATATAAAAATCATAAACTGGACAAGTACCGTAACAAGTGCCGCGACTGAAAGATATAACTTGTGCTTTGGTAGGCGAATCGGCAACCATCCTCTCTATTTTGGGTTGCCACTGTTCTGTATCGGAACAACCAAAAATTAAAATCAGAGCGACTAAGTAAATAACTTTTTTGATAACAAGACTCCGATGATGATTGGTTAATATAACGCCTGGTTAAGAGGCGAGTTTTAGCTTGCTATAATGTTTGCCGAAGGCTCGAGCAAGCTTTTACGAGACCTTCTTAAACCACTTGTTATACAGACAAAAGTCCAATTATTAGTGCCGGTAGGATTAAAAATAATAGAAATCTCTTTCTCTGTAATGCCTGTGGTGCATCTCCGACATATTTTTGATAAACCAGTGTTACAACAACAAAAGATAACAACAAAAAAATAAAAGTTGGAATTGTCGGGTGATTTGTCCCCGATAACATAACAATCAAAATAAGAGGTGCAGTTCCAATTCCTGTTAGTATTTTTCCACTAAAGTCTAATTTCAAATTTTCACCAAGATTTACTGTATGTATAACGTCTGCCTAAGCGGCGAATTACCAATGGGTTAAAATTATTGAGCGCAGCGACAATAACCCATTGTTAATTGTCCGAGCGAGCTTGTGAGCGAATTGAGGCTCTTGTTAGGTGCTTTTTGCGCTGCGTTTCTTGTATAAATGCCATGTGACAAAAGCAAGCATTACAATAAGAAAACTTAAAAACAAACCTACATAAATAAATACTTCAAAAATGCTGTCTAAATAATTACCAGCATCAATATGCGCTTCTCGAATGCCTTCAACTAGAATTAAACCTAACTCTTCGTTTACTTCTAATTCTCCAGATTTTACTTTCTCTGATAACTCAACATAAATGGGATTATTATCAATATTGTCAATTTTTTGCTTGTTGATTTCCATTCCAACATTACCGCCAATAATAATTCCCAAGGCAGTTAAAAACAAAAGAGATATCAATACTATTTTAAGAGATTTAATAGGAGACTCCATTGGCACCTAACGCCTGGTTAAGAGGCGAGTTTTAGCTTGCTAAACTGTTTGCCGAAGGCTCGAGCAAGCTTTTACGAGACCTTCTTTAACCTCTTGTTATACACCAAGCCTATTATATGCTAGTTCTCTAAATTGATGGTAGTCGGTTGCATATTCCCATAAACTAACAATATGTCGATTTTGCTCGTCAATGAGACAAAAGGTTTGGCAACTAGGGTAGTGTTTAGAATTGGAAAGCTGCTCCCAAGTATAAAATGCAATTTTGTGATTTTCATTAACACTTATGCCGTCAATATTGAAAGTAAGCTTAACCTTAAGTGTTGAAATAAAACGAACGAACAAAAATAGGTATTTAGCACTGACATAAGAGACTGTAAAAATCGTTAAAAATATGAAAGCTACCTTCATGTTAAGTTCGACATCACTTGCCGTTACTAACATATAAATAAATGCAACTGGAAAAAAAGAGAATCCTGGTATTAAAATTAAAGCGCAAAAATATGCAAGTAGTCTCGTGTTTCTAGAGTGTTCAACCATGCTATCCCTGGTGTATAACGCCCGCCTAACACGCAATGTGTTGGCGTGGCTTTTTGCGTTGTTTGCCAAAACCATGACAACTTAACATTGACGGAGTTTAGGCGCTTGTTAGTTGCTACTTTACACTAAACTTAATTTTCACATAAACCAACGATAAAATTGGCACTAAAGAAATTGGGATTATGCCATAAATAAGCATGATTTCATTGATGATCTGAGCAGACCACAATAACATCGTTAAACCCAATAGAAGGGCCATAATTATTAGGCTTATACCAATTAATTTACTGGCACTTTCTGGGTTCGAAAACTTACTATCATCCCATCCAGAAATTAGACTTCTGCGACCATGAAATACGATTAGATACCCACAAATCAAACAAGGCAATATAGCTGTAAGTAATACAATTAGCGCACCTATTTCTAATTCACTCATAAGACTTCCTTGTGGCAACTAACGCTCTGTTATGGAGCAATGTTTTATTAGTGTTATTGGTGCTTAACTGAAAAACGAACTTTGGCTTCTTTCCAAGTATAAAACAAGACATTTAAAGCACAGAAAGCGCCAGCCAAAGGAGCGAAGTGCGAACTATCTAAATTTGGCAAGCCAGACTGTGAAACCAACGAGTTACCTACTAGCTTTCCAATGACGTAAACTCCGTGAAGTATCAAAATAGGGCAAATCACTAAACGGAACCAAAACCACAATTCTTTAATATTTTTCAAAACGACTTCCTGTGAAATTGATTGGTACAACTAACGCTTCATTAAGAAGCGAGTTTAGGCTTGCTAAACTTTTGTGACGAAGGAACTCGAGCAAGCCGTGACGAGTCTTTCTTTAATGACTTGTTATATTTTTAGTCCGCCCACATTTCTGCTGAGACCTTTCCATCTCTCAATGGTAAGAATCGGCCACAAGGATCTGAGGATATTGCACATGCACCTTCAACAGCGTCGCCTATGCGAGCATCCGATCGGACACTTAAACAAGCCCCTTCACATTCAGTAGAATCAGAACAGGACTTTCCAGCATCTTGAAATTTAATCACACACATTGTGTTTCCACTCATACAGACTCGTTCAATCGTTCCACCATGTTCGGCACAATGCAGAGGATCGTCTATCTGTGCAATTTTTGAATCCGATTGAACCTTATTCCACTTGATGATTCCCTCAGAAAAAACCAGTAAAGCTAGAACAATTAAACCTGTAAAAATAAGATGAATTTTCATAAAAATATAACGCCCTAATAATGGGCAAAAAATTGTTGGCTAAAATGTTGAGGAACGAAAACAGCCAACTGTTTTTTGTCCTTATTAATTAGCTTGTTAGGCATTTTTTACTAAAGGGTTAACCAAGTCAAATGAACTTTCTGGTAACACCTCACCAGATATAGCACCCAATATTGCCATTTCGAATCGTTCTTGAAACTCATACAACTGTTCAGTAGTGATATTACTAATATTGAACACATCATCTTTAGCAAAATTAGCAGAGATTAAGTTAAGAACTTTTTGCTGGAGCTGTAGGAGCATGTAAGCCAATTCTCTTTCTACTGGCTTATTAGAGATCTGCTGTTTTGCAATATTTAGCAAGTCTAAATGAAGTACCCAAAAAGATTTTGAATCCCACTCACCATATTCAGTAAGACGCTCATAAAATGAACCTTCCCAATTTAAGTTGCCGGGGATATTTCTAAATAGTTCAGAGTGCATCAATTCTTCCTAAAATGCCTAACGCCTGGTTAAGAGGCGAGTTTTAGCTTGCTATAATGTTTGCCGAAGGCTCGAGCAAGCTTTTACGAGACCCTCTTGAACCACTTGTTAACTATCACTAGCCAACGTTGAACATTCAGAAAACTACTTTACCTAATTTCCTTTCTAAATCAACTCGCTAATTATTCAGAAAGTCTAAGGCCTACTACTCGAATAGTTCGGAAGCCAAGCCATGAGCGCGGCGATGGTAAGAACCAAAAGAAAAAAGCTCCAAAGCCTTTAGCAACTTTAAGCAACAGAAGTTGAAACTAATTCAAGCCCTGCTGAACGTTCTTATTGATTTGAACTTTCAATAGCCAAGCGGCTAGGCTTGGCGTTACGAGATACTGGCCAATAGCCTTTTAAAGCTGACTCAAAAACTCAGAATAAAGAGAGAAGGGGATGTTCAAATCCGTGAAACTCTTATATTCCGACAGATCATTTATGTTGTGAGATCTTTGTGAAGTTAACGCCTGCCTAAGCGGCAATTAATAATGGGCTAAAATTATTGAGCGCAGCGACAATAGCCCATTGTTAATTGTCCGAGCGAGTATACGAGCGAATTAAGGCTCTTGTTATGTTTCAAAATACTCACAATAAGTCTGAAAAGTAAAAGTTTCATTTTTACCCACACCTTCGTTTTCAAACTCAATGTCAATTTCGCCAGCCACTGTGTAACTACCGTTCTGATTTTTAGAAATTTTCAACTCTTTAACATCACACCAGTTGTGGCTGCAACCGATATATACCGACCCCTCAGCTTCTGGATAAGTGGCATGATTCAAATTCAACCCATCTAACACCGAAGGGTCAATTAAAACCAACTTGTACCAATCTAAGACAATTTCCGTTTTAGTTGGTTGCTCATCGTAATCTAATCCAGAGTCAAATGCTGTAAGGGGGAGAATTAGTCTATGAAAACGCGTCTTCGGTAATCCAATATGTGAGTTCTCAAACCAAAATGACTCAATGACACCATTCTCTACTTTAGTTTTGTTTTGCAAATCAATTTTCACTAAAGCTTCCTTGAAACATAACGCCTTACTAATGGGCGCATAAATGCTTGGCTAAAATTAGCGACGAAGGAGCGCAAGCCAAGCGTTATGCGTCCTTTTGAGTAACTTGTTAGTTGCCAAAGACACCTAGCGATATCAAGTAAACATATAGATACGGAATTACTAAAGCACTTAGAAGAACTAGCACCCCAATATAAAGGTAATAAGATTCTTTTTCTGTTTCATCAAAGTCATAATCCTGTTCAATTTCAGCAAACTGTTCTTCGACCTCTTTGGGTTGTGCACCTTCTGCAATTGCGGCTTCTTTCATCTCTGCTATCTGTTTGAGCATATTTTCATGCACTTCGATAGCAGATTTATGAATATCGGACTTAAACTTATTGTAATTTAGATAATGCCTATGAGCATGATAAGCCCAAAAGAACCCGTAGCATATGCATAAGGTACTTAAGAGTTCTGAGTTTTTAAAATGAACAATATTGTAGGCAATTAGGAAAATAGAAACACCACAAACACCAGATAAGGTTTCACCAGAAAATTGATAAACGGTTTTTATTTTACCCTTATCAAAAAGGTTAAAAATGGTTCCAGCAACGATTAAGCCACAATAACAATATGCCCAGATTGGCACTAAACTCTCCTTGGCAACTAACGCCCGCATAAGAAGCGGTTCAATTAATTGGACGCTTTTTTGCGTCGTTTATATTTGCAAAAAATCGGACAAATTGAGACGTCTGACTTAATGCGCTTGTTATATGGCTATTGCGTCAACCAACTTTTAGGCAACCGATAGAGAAATGTATACCTTAATGATTCAGCTACAGAGAGCTTACCTATTAGGCACAATGTAAAGGTCACTAGACCTAAAACGATAAATTGCCCAAAACTATAAAAAACAACTATGGCTATAATAAAAGCAAACCAGAAACCAAATTCAAAGTGCTCTTTGAAGTTTAAAATCGCATCAGCATAAGGAGAGCCAAGAAGAGCTAGAAATAATTGGATAAATAGAGTTGCACCACAAATGATGCTTAAAACGGCTAACCCATCAGTAATGAATATTAACTTCTTTGGAAGTGATTTCCTTTCTCTATTTATAGTTCGAATATACTCGATCATTGATTGGCCATATAACGCCTGGTTAAGAGGCGAGTTTTAGCTTGCTAAAATGTTTGCCGAAGGCTCGAGCAAGCTTTTACGAGACCTTCTTAAACCACTTGTTAGCCTGGTTTACTCGCATTCAGCTTTTTAATTACTTCTAATTCTTTAGGGCAGTTTTTTTCAACCAATTTATAAACTTCAGAATAATCTATACCCAAGTCTTTTTCAGAAGCCTTACTTTGATTGACTTTTTCGAGAACACTTAATAAAACAACTTGTGATGAGTTCACACCTTTGAGTTTATTAACATCAATAGGGACTGTTTTCATGCACTCTAATAAAGCTTTAAAACTATTTTTAGGGACTACCTTATTATCAGCTTTCACTGTGGCTGAGAGTAATAACATACAAATTGAGAAAATAACTAAACATCTGTTTAACATATAAAATCCCTTTAAATGACGCCAATTTATCGAAACAGGCTAACGCCTGGTTAAGAGGCGAGTTTTAGCTTGCTAAACTGTTTGCCGAAGGCTCGAGCAAGCTTTTACGAGACCTTCTTCAACCTCTTGTTAGCTTTCGTGGTGATGTTTACTTTCTTGACTTTCAAGTCGTTCAGCCAGCCAAACTTTAATAATAGACTGCCTAGTTACACCAATTCGACTCGCTTCCCTATCAAGTGAGTCGATCATCCATGAGGGGAAATCAACATTTACTCTTCGTTGACTTTGTAATGGACGTTTAGCTTTGGACAAATCCAAATGCTCTAGAATGTCTTCTTGGTTATCGTCAAATGCTTCATCAAATTTATTAGCTTTCATAAAAATCTACCTCTTTCTTTCTTGATCGTCGAACCGAAATTATGCGGATATTTTTTTTCCGATACGTAATCACGGCAGACCAATGTTTGTTATCAATAATACCAATGACAAGAAACCTAGGTTCATCTGAGGTATTCGCAGGAATTTCGATTAAATTAGGATCAGACCATAACTCCTGAGCATCAACAAAGTCGATTCCATGTTTTTCAAAATTCAGAGTGCTTTTTTGTGTGTCAAATTCGAAATCATACATGAGTTAAAAGTATACCTTTATTACTCAAAATGCAAATTGAAAGATAAGGAAGCTAACGCCTGGTTAAGAGGCGAGTTTTAGCTTGCTAAACTGTTTGCTGAAGGCTCGTGCAAGCTTTTACGAGACCTTCTTTAACCACTTGTTATGTGTACTTTTTACGCTTTACTCAATTACTTTTCTGGAGCTGCAAATAAATAATAAAAAAGTGCACCCACATTTATTATAGGAATTAAACCTAATGCTCTAGCGTATCTTAAATTTTTAGATTTATACTGAGCCAGCATTAGGCAAGGAAAAGCAAAAATTACTATCTGTAAAGGAACTATGAGGTAAAGTAGATGTAATTCACCTGTTCTAAACATTTCAAATAGGGTTCCAATTTGGTCAAAGATTTCCATATGCTCTCCGTTTTAATTACTATTATGTGTTTAAGTGCTTTGATTAATATTTATTAGCTAAAAGTAAAGATAACTGATAACCAATTCCACATTATTCATACTGTAAAGTTAAAAACTACAAAGCAACAAACACACCAGTTTAATACCTTTTAAATATCAATACCTTACAAAAAGTCGGCCTTGCTCAATGGAAAATTACACTAAAAGTTGATTAATAAAACCATTTTGTAGCACACATAACGCCTGCCTAAGCGGCAATTACTAATGGGCTAAAATATTGAGCGCAGCGACAATAGCCCATGTTAATTGTCCGAGCGAGCTTGAGAGCGAATTGAGGCACTTGTTAACTATCACTAGCCAACGTTGAATATTTAGAAAACCACTTTACCTAAATTCCTTTCTAAATCAACTCGCTAATTATTCAGAAAACCAAAGGCCTACTACTCAAATAGTTCGGAAGCCAAGCCATGAGCGCGGCGATGGTAAGTACTAAAAGAAAAAAAGCTCCAAAATTCTTAGCAACATTAAGCAACAGAAGTTGAAACTAATTTAAACCTTGCTGAACGTTCTTATTGATTTGAACTTTCAATAGCCAAGCAGCTAGGCTTGGCGTTTCGTGATACTGGCCAATAGCTTTTTAAAGCAGGCTCAAAAATTCAGGATAAAGAGAAAAGGGGACGTTCAAATCCGTGAAACTCTTATATTGCGACAGATTAATTATATTGCAGAATTTTACGTGAAGTTAACGCCTGGTTAAGAGGCGAGTTTTAGCTTGCTAAACTGTTTGCCGAAGGCTCGAGCAAGCTTTGACGAGACCTTCTTGAACCACTTGTTAGTTTGATTTTACACCTTTAGAAAAAGCATCATACGTTGCTATAGATAAGTAGCCAATTTTACGATGTGTATCTAATTTATCTTGGCTCATTTCATTTGGGAATGCTTTCGATGGGTCTTCATTAATATCAGACGTAAAAATATCTTATAGTAATATAGTTTTTCTTTTCTAAATTCTTTTAATAAAGTGAAATGGGTCTTGCCTAAATCTGTTCCAATTTCAACAGCTGCAGCAATAATCGAGAACGGCCCTCCTTGCGCATCAGTATTAATAATATCAACTTCTAAAATAGAATAATTAACACCTCTTTCTATTTCTTGTATCGTTGCTTTGAATCCTTTTTGATCGTAAGCCTTATAATAATACTTACTTTCTGTTGCGCTTATATTCATCGATACGAGTAAAAACAAAAATATTAGACGTTTCATACGATCTTCCTTAATCAAACTAACGCCTCAATAAGAGGCTAAAAATTAATTGGTTATACTTTAGCGGTGTTTGCGTTGTAAACCAATTGGTTTTTGTCCTACTTTATTGACTTGTTATTTGCCCGTTGTTGCAATAGTATTAATGCGCAACGATTATGCGCATGAGGTGCAACATGAGAAATGAAAGCTTTAATAAGCCATCCAAAAAAGCCACTAACCTGAGCTTAAGCAGTGATTTACTAGCTGAAGCTAAGCGATTAAATATCAACCTATCAGCAACGATGGAAAAGGCATTAAAACAAGAGGTAAGCGAAAGGTTAAGTGAAGAGTGGTTAGAGAAAAATAGCGATGCAGTTAATGCATGTAATAAGTTAACTGAAAGTTTTGGCCTATTCTCTGACGCTTACAGGAAGTTTTGATGTCTCAATTTTTTCTATATAAGAACCAAGACAGCTCTTCATCAAAAGCGTACCCATACTTTGTTAACGTACAGTCAGATTTGTTAAGCAGTTTGGATTCCAGAATGGTTATACCATTAACTCCATTAGAGCTAATCGAATCGAAAGCGCCGAGTTACTTGTGTCCAATTATTCATATAGAGCAAGGTGATTTTGTTATTTTGACTCAACAAATGACGAGCGTGCCAGTGAAGATACTAAAAGATGAAGTAAACGACCTAAGCACATTTCGAAATGAAATTATCGCTGCACTCGATTTCCTGATTACGGGCATATAACGCCTGGTTAAGAGGCGAGTTTTAGCTTGCTAAAATGTTTGCCGAAGGCTCGAGTAAGCTTTTACGAGACCTTCTTAAACCACTTGTTAGCCTGGTTTACTCGCATTCAGCTTTTTAATTACTTCTAATTCTTTAGGGCAGTTTTTTTCAACCAATTTATAAACTTCAGAATAATCTATACCCAAGTCTTTTTCAGAAGCCTTACTTTGATTGACTTTTTCGAGAACACTTAATAAAACAACTTGTGATGAGTTCACACCTTTGAGTTTATTAACATCAATAGGGACTGTTTTCATGCACTCTAATAAAGCTTTAAAACTATTTTCAAGGACTACCTTATTATCAGCTTTCACTGTGGCTGAGAGTAATAACATACAAATTGAGAAAATAACTAAACATCTGTTTAACATATAAAATCCTTTAAATGACGCCAATTTATCGAAACAGGCTAACGCCTGGTTAAGAGGCGAGTTTTAGCTTGCTAAACTGTGTGCCGAAGGCTCGAGCAAGCTTTTACGAGACCTTCTTTAACCACTTGTTATATGACGATACCTATACATTGTTTCGCTTAGGAGTAAAGTAGCCGACAAGCAAAGCAAAAATAATACTTAGTACCGAATAAAACCTTAAATTGTCATCCCATCGTAACAATAATCGAGGGTGTTCAGTTAAATTCTTACAATCATTTAGCTTATTAGATTCGCAAGACCTCAATACTTCAATTGCCTCATTAGCAAGCTCAACTTGTGCAAACGATAAGGCAGCAAAGTAAATAGATAGGCCAACTGCAATTCCAAGAAGTAATCGCCTTTTTAAGCTCACATAGATTCCAAATAAGTCATATAACGCCTGGTTAAGAGGCGAGTTTTAGCTTGCTAAACTGTTTGCCGAAGGCTCGAGCAAGCTTTGACGAGACCTTCTTGAACCACTTGTTAGTTTGATTTTACACCTTTAGAAAAAGCATCATACGTTGCTATAGATAAGTAGCCAATTTTACGATGTGTATCTAATTTATCTTGGCTCATTTCATTTGGGAATGCTTTCGATGGGTCTTCATTAATATCAGACGTAAAAATATCTTATAGTAATATAGTTTTTCTTTTCTAAATTCTTTTAATAAAGTGAAATGGGTCTTGCCTAAATCTGTTCCAATTTCAACAGCTGCAGCAATAATCGAGAACGGCCCTCCTTGCGCATCAGTATTAATAATATCAACTTCTAAAATAGAATAATTAACACCTCTTTCTATTTCTTGTATCGTTGCTTTGAATCCTTTTTGATCGTAAGCCTTATAATAATACTTACTTTCTGTTGCGCTTATATTCATCGATACGAGTAAAAACAAAAATATTAGACGTTTCATACGATCTTCCTTAATCAAACTAACGCTTGCCTAAGCGGCAAATTAACAATGGGTTAAAATTATTGAGCGCAGCGACAATAACCCATTGTTAACTGTCCGAGCGAGCTTGTGAGCGAATTGAGGCACTTGTTATACAACTGATAACTCATAAATATGATCTTCATGTATTTCAGTTTCCATTATGAAATCACAAGTTTTTTGCAATGTAAAACCCTGCTTTTCATAAAATGATTTAGCTTTTGAATTACCAGAATAAACGGATAAGTTTAATTTTTTTATTCCACAGGATATTACATAACTTATCACAGTTTTATATAACTCTAATGCGACGCCTTTACCTTGAAAGCTTGGTAAACATAAAGTTTGGAAAGCATTGCTAAGTTTTCTGTCATAATTTCAACAACAGCTAGGCCAATAATTTCTTTTTCTTCAAGAGCCACCCAAACTTTATGTTTTTTTGAACTAAGGAGTTGCTTAAAATTATGTGCGGAAAGGTGCTTTGAAATATAAACAGACTGTAAGTCACGATTAGAATCTTCAGGGCATGCAAGATGAAATGTAGATTTTACTATATCCTCCAGTCCATTAATATGTGATGGTTCAGCTAGAGAATTTTCATACGACAACACCTAAGTTGTATAACGCCTCAATAAGAGGCTAAAAATTAATTGGTTATACTCTAGCGGTGTTTGCGTTGTAAACCAATTGATTTTAGTCCTGCTTAATTGACTTGTTATTGCTACTACTTCTCGCTGTCATCTAAAGGCTCACCATTTTCATCAACCTTTTTGATGTATTCTTTTTTTATATTCTCAATTTTTTGATTTCTTGCTGAGGTATCGGAAATATAGATATTATTGGAAATATAGCTAAAAAGAAAAGCGCACCTTTTGACATTTTTTTGCTCCAAACGACCAAGTTTATTAAGGTCTTTATCACGGCAAAACTTAGTGTTATTAGTGAAAAGTAGAAAATAAAATCGTCAATCGTAATTTTGAGAAAGATGTCCATCGAGTGTTTCCCTATTATCGTTTTAGTATAAGTGAGGGATTTGTTCGATTTTTCAAGTAGCTATAACGCCTGGTTAAGAGGCGAGTTTTAGCTTGCTAGACTATTTGCCGAAGGTTCGAGCAAGCTATTACGAGACCCTCTTGAACCACTTGTTAGCCTGGTTTAGTGGCACTGAACCGTTTAACTACTTCTAATTCTTTAGGGCAGTTTTTTTCAACCAAAATAAAAATTTCAGAATAATTTATATCCAAGTTTCTTTCAGAAGCCTTACTTTGATTGACTTCTTCAAGAACACTTAATAAAACGACTTGCGATGAGCCCATACCTTTGAGTTTTTTAACATCAATAGGGACTTTTTTCATACACCCTAATAAAGCTTTAAAACCATTTTCAGGGACTACCTTATTATCAGCTTTCACTGTAGCTGAGAGTAATAACATACAAATTGATGAAATAACTAAACATCTGTTTAACATATAAAACCCTTTAAATGACGCCAATTTATCGAAACAGGCTAACGCCCACTTAAGCGGACAAAAATTGTTGGCTATAATGTGAAGCGAAGCGGAACGTAGCCAACTGTTTTTGTTCCGTTTAAAGTGCTTGTTAGCTTTACTTTAGCCACCTTCTTCAGGTTGCTCTGCCTGCTCTTGTGCTGCTTCTGCATTGTAGGATTCCCAGACAGCAGAACCACCAATCGAACCAGCAACCCCTATTAGCAAACTCAATATGATACTCAAAACAAACCCTTTTGTTTTTTGCCACCATTGTTCCTCGTAGGTTGGAGTCCAAGTAATATTGTCGCAGTTTTGACACTTAATTTTTGTACCATAATTTATACTGGTTATGTCTAATTTATGATCGCACTCTGGATTTGGACAAGGAACTTCACGAACAGTCCTTTCTACAACTTGTATAGGATCATTCCCTATTGGGTTGGGGATATTAGATAAGCTACTCATTTTAACTTACCCTTATAGGTTTAGAAAAAGACCATTGCCCAATCATTCTCTCCGACGAACGGTATGCAGTCACGTTGTATTTTTTTCACGAGTAACATGTACAAAGGGTTCTAAAATTTTAAATGTATCGACTAGAGATTGTTGAAAGTATTTTCTTAAAGTGTATTCATCAGCTAAATTTGACTCTATAGCTTGAGCCATTTCTTCAATGAAATTTAAAATGGTAACTATATCGTCAAAGCCTTCCTTATTTTTTACTCTAAACTCTTCATAAAACTGAGGTTCTAAACCATGCAGGAATTCAATATTTCGATTATTAAAAATTCTAGCTGTTATATGAAAAAAGGCAGGCTCGTTCCATTTTTGAATGAATCTCGTTGCATATTCCACTTTTTCTCGTCTTTCTCTTCTTTTGGAGAAATAGAGAAAAAAGAAAACACCATAAGCAATCATAAGGCTTGCTAAAGCATTTAGCATTTCAAAAAAGTAGCCTCCACCAATAAATTCTGACATTTGAACTGTATTCTCCTTGTATAGCTAACGCTCGCCTAAGCGGCGAATTAGCAATGGGCTAAAATATTGAGCGCAGCGACAATAGCCCATTGTTAATTGTCCGAGCGAGCTTGCGAGCCTTAAGGCACTTGTTAGGCTTAATGTGACACCTTAAAATTGAGCGATTCTATAAGTTTTACAGTATCGTAAACTATTTTATGCTTAGCCAATTGCTCTGCTTGAACGATTACAACAACAGATTCACACGTTTGTTTAACAGCATTATATTTTTTATTTAAAAGTTGTTCCGAGAATATAGAGTCTCCAATACTAACCCTGTTATCAGCTGATATTGAAACCCAAATAGTTCCTTCTGTAATCGATCCATAACAGGTACTAATCTCAGGTAATTTATCCTCACACCCAACGATCATTAATATAAATAAAGCTACAAACCTGAATTTATGCACATACTTTCCTTGTAAGCCTAACGCCTGGTTAAGAGGCGAGTTTTAGCTTGCTATAATGTTTGCCGAAGGCTCGAGCAAGCTTTTACGAGACCCTCTTGAACCACTTGTTAACTATCACTAGCCAACGTTGAATATTCAGAAAACCACTTTACCTAAATTCCTTTCTAAATCAACTCGCTAATTACTCAGAAAAACTAAGGCCTACTACTCGAATAGTTCGGAAGCCAAGCCATGAGCGCGGCGATGGTAAGAACCAAAAGAAAAAAGCTCCAAAGCTTTTAGCAACTTTAAGCAACAGAAGTTGAAACTAATTTAAACCTTGCTGAACGTTCTTATTGATTTGAACTTTCAATAGCCAAGCGGCTAGGCTTGGCGTTTCGTGATACTGGCCAATAGTTTTTGAAAGCAGACTCAAAAATTCAGAATAAAGAGAAAAGGGGACTTTAATTTAATGACACCAATATATTGCGACAGATTAATTATATTGCAGAATTTTACGTGAAGTTAACGCCTGGTTAAGAGGCGAGTTTTAGCTTGCTATAATGTTTGCCGAAGGCTCGAGCAAGCTTTTACGAGACCCTCTTGAACCACTTGTTAACTATCACTAGCCAACGTTGAAATTAATAGAAAACCACTTTACCTAATTTCCTTTCTAAATCAACTCGCTAATTGTTCAGAAAACCGAAGGCCTACTACTCGAATAGTTGATAAGCCAAGCCATGAGCGCGGCGATAGTAAGTACCAAAAGATAAAAGTCCCAAAACCGTTAGCAACTTTAAGCAACAGAAGTTGAAACTAATTTAAACCTTGCTGAACGTTCTTATTAATTTGAACTTTCAATAGCCAAGCGGCTAGGCTTGGCGTTTCGTGATATTGGCAAATAACTTTTTAAAGCAGACTCAAAAATTCAGAATAGAGAGAAATGGGGACTTTAATTTAATGACACCAATATATTGCGACAGATTAATTATATTGCAGAATTTTACGTGAAGTTAACGCCTGGTTAAGAGGCGAGTTTTAGCTTGCTAAACTATTTGCCGAAGGCTCGTGCAAGCTTTTACGAGACCCTCTTGAACCACTTGTTAACTATCACTAGCCAACGTTTAATATTCAGAAAACCACCTTACCTAAATTCCTTTCTAAATCAAACGTCTATTTACTCAGAAAACCGAAGGCCTACTACTCGAATAGTTGAAAAGCCAAGCCATGAGCGCGGCGATAGTAAGTACTAAAAGAAAAAAACTCCAAAATCTTTAGCAACCTTAAGCGACAGAAGTTGAAACTAATTTAAACCTTGCTGAACGTTTTTATTGATTTGAACTTTCAATAGCCAAGCGGCTAGGCTTGGCGTTTTGTGATACTGGCCAATAGTTTTTGAAAGCAGACTCAAAAATTCAGAATAAAGAGAAAAGGGGACTTTAATTTAATGACACCAATATATTGCGACAGATTAATTATATTGCAGAAATTTATGTGAAGTTAACGCCCGCCTAACACGCAATGTGTTGGCGCGGCTTTTTGCGTTGTTTGCCAAAACCGTGACAACGAAACATTGTCGGAGTTGAGGCGCTTGTTATATTCCTTACGCCATTGCAAAATCAATTTGATGAACTCTAGCTAAGTTTACATTATGTTTTGCTTGCCAAAGATCATAATTGTCTTGCATCGATAGCCAACTTTCAGGGCTACGGCCAAGCGCTTTCGATAGTCGTAAAGCCATTTCTGGAGTAATAGCACTTTTAGCTTTTAAGATACGGCTTAAAGTTGAAGGAGAAACATCTAATTGTTTTGCAACAAATCGGCAACTATAGCCAAATGGTTCCATATAAACATCGGAAATAAATTCACCCGGATGCGGTGGATTATGCATATTCATTAGTGATAATCCTCATAATTTAAAATAAAAGCATTGCCATCTTTAAATTCGAATGTGACTCGCCAATTACCATTTACAGTAATAGACCAAATTCCATCTCTTTTCCCTTTTAAGGCATGTAACTTAAACCCAGGTAAGTCGATGTCGTCTAAAACAGTCGCAGTATCAATAGCGGCAAGTTGCATTCTAAGTCGACGCTCATGCTTGGCTTGAATGCCAGCTTTACTGCCGGACTCAAAGAACTTTTTCAGTCCTTTATGTTTAAATGATTTAATCATAACCGGAAGTGTAGCGCGTTGCGCAACAGGTGTCTAGAGGAATATAACGCCTCGTTAAGAGGCCGAAAATTGTTGGCTATAATGTTGAGGAACGAAAACAGCCAACTGTTTTTTGTCCTTTTAAACGACTTGTTAGGCTTTTACTACTCGGTGTGTAACGCAAGATTAGAAACCAATGCTGTGATATATATTTTAATCTTAGGGTAAAGGCGATCATAAACAATATCTAAGTCCTTAAATTCATCTCCTTCTTTCCAATTAGGGAATGCATTAGAGAGATCTTTATAAACACAGCCTTGATGTTTAATTGAGTTATTTATTAGTCGAAGCTCATTAAAAGCATCATATTGATCAATATCCGATAAGTTAAATGGAAGAGCATTATTAAGTGAACCAACATTAAAAAATTTACTATCAGGTATTGAAGGCAAGTGACGTTTAGTAACGCGTTTAGTGTGAAGCTCAATTTGTTTATATAGCGCAGAAATACTTAACTCATTAGCTAATTTTCGAACTTCTCCCTGCATATAAAACTGATCTTCGAGCATCGATTTATAGCTTTCCATATCATAAGGACTTTCAAATTGTTCCTCTGATATTGACTCATATTCTTCCGTAAGCTTTCTTTCACTTTTATTTAATGATGACTCAAGGTGAACTTTAAATTCATCAATAGCTTCTGTTTCTAACCTCTTTTGCAAATTATCTAACATTTGCGAAAAACTAATAGCCATCTGAATACTTCCTTTTTAAAAGCCTAACGCCCGCCTAACACGCAATGTGTTGGCATGGCTTTTTGCGATGTTTGCCAAAACCATGACAACTTAACATTGACGGAGTTTAGGCGCTTGTTATACGTGAGCTACTGCACGTTTTAATTATCATCTTCCACTGAACTATCAGGCTGTTCTGGGTCTCTAAAAGTAATACTTAAACCGTATATTTTTGAGTTTATCCACATGCCTAGAATACCGAGTAACCACATAAAAAAAGTAAACCAAATTGCTAAAAACATACCAAGAGGGATAGAAATAAGCAATCCAGCGATACCGGTATAATGCTCATCATTCCATGTAACAGTTTCACCACCAAAAAGAGCAAAAATACCCATTGCAAAAGAAAAGATAAATAGTCCAAAGCCAAAGGTGTTTAGATACAGTTTGAAAAGAGACTTTTTAGTTATTGATTTTGCGGTTACTTCCATATTAAAAACTCCATTTTGACGTATAACGCCTCATTCAGAGGCAAATAATTGTTGGCTAAAATAGCGACGTTGGAGCAAAGCCAACTGTTATTTGTCCTGCTGTAATGACTTGTTATATTTTTTATACAACAATGCTGCACTTTCGGGCTTGAGAGCCTCATCTAGACTTAAGTAGCCCCATAGGAAAGCTGATAATACGAAAATAAGATAAATTGGGAAGCTTGAAGTATCATCGAATGGAACTTGAGGAATTATAACAATAAGACCAATAGCAATAAAAAACGATACACAATACGAACAATATAATGACCATTTTTTAAATGTTAACCTTCTGGTGGTTATCTTATTTTTATAACGTATTTCTTTATAGTCACCACAAAACTCGATATAACGTCTTCCCTGTATATAAGACAAAATATCAGATGTTGGAGTCTTGGATTTTAAAAAGAAATTAATTACCGGATAATCAATTAGTACGCCAAACCTATT
The DNA here is from genome assembly GCF_009728465.1 of Psychrosphaera haliotis. Taxonomy (GTDB): domain Bacteria; phylum Pseudomonadota; class Gammaproteobacteria; order Enterobacterales; family Alteromonadaceae; genus Psychrosphaera; species Psychrosphaera haliotis. The sequence goes on along the minus strand of NZ_WOCD01000003.1, from coordinate 213,629 downwards.
TTGAAAAATTTGTTCAACGGTAAAATGATATTTAGGCGAACCTTTTTTTTCTATTTCCGCAATCATTTCCGAAATTCTAGTAGTTTTTTCTTCTCTACCGCGATCTATTCGACTCTTAATTACTTTAAACAAAAACACAAATAGTAATACTATTAGAGCTCCCATTTTGGGACTGCCTAATTCACCATAGCCGAATCTTATTAATGCTTCCATTGCTCACCGCCTCCTGAGAAAAATATAACGCCTGCCTAAGCGGCGATTAATAATGGGCTAAAATATTGAGCGCAGCGACAATAGCCCATTGTTAATTGTCCGAGCGAACTTGAGAGCGAATTGAGGCTCTTGTTAGGTGTACCTACACGTTTTGTGTATATGGTTTTATACCAATTAAATCGGAAACACCTGATCCAGATTTTAAAGCTAGTTTAATAGCCGATATAAAGACATCCAATGATAAAGCTTCAAATTGAACGGTAAATTTTGCAATACTTGCGCAGTCATTTGACAGAGAAACTAATACAGCCGTATGACCAGCAGAATCGAAGCAATGAAATTTAAACTCACAATGCCCATTTGGAGAGCCAACGTCACCAACTTTAAAGGTAACTTCATCTGAGTTAGATTGAGGAAAGGAAGATAATTGTTCAGCTAGTTTTTCCAATACTTGAGCATTTATATATTGCTCCGTCTCACCAGCGAAGGATTCATTGCATGCCTTTACCCATATTTTCGCAGGGTCATCGCGTAAAAATTCGATCTCCAATCTGGGTTGCATCTGCATGTACACCTAACGCCTGGTTAAGAGGCGAGTTTTAGCTTGCTAAAATGTTTGCCGAAGGCTCGAGCAAGCTTTTACGAGACCTTCTTAAACCACTTGTTAGCCTGGTTTACTCGCATTCAGCTTTTTAATTACTTCTAATTCTTTAGGGCAGTTTTTTTCAACCAATTTATAAACTTCAGAATAATCTATACCCAAGTCTTTTTCAGAAGCCTTACTTTGATTGACTTTTTCGAGAACACTTAATAAAACAACTTGTGATGAGTTCACACCTTTGAGTTTATTAACATCAATAGGGACTGTTTTCATGCACTCTAATAAAGCTTTAAAACTATTTTTAGGGACTACCTTATTATCAGCTTTCACTGTGGCTGAGAGTAATAACATACAAATTGAGAAAATAACTAAACATCTGTTTAACATATAAAATCCCTTTAAATGACGCCAATTTATCGAAACAGGCTAACGCTTCATTAAGAAGCGAGTTTAGGCTTGCTAAACTTTTGTGACGAAGGAACTCGAGCAAGCCGTGACGAGTCTTTCTTTAATGACTTGTTAGCTACCAACCACACTGAATATCCAATTCTGATAGCTTGATATCCTAACCTGATAGGCAGTTGTTCCGTATAAGCCACCTTTGAAATTGGATATATCTCCAAATGCTAATTGCCAACTAGATAAACCTACAAGATAAGAGTTTTTACCGTCTAATATTACGGATGGTCCACCACTATCACCAGAGGCATGCATTCCTTCAAGTGGTAATGCGTTTTTAGGCTCATCAAATGTGTACGTTATCCAATTACCTTCTGCACTGTCTACAATGTTTTGAAACTTGTTAAGCACACGAAGTGGCTTAGTGCTTAAGTCTTCGCCTTTAATGCCGTCTCCTGTTGCACCTCGTCCAAATACGGTAATTGTTTTCTTTTGTTCTGAATGACCTGTGTAAATTTCGATTGGTTCAGCATTAATAACATGAGTTTTAAGTTTAATTAAAGCAATGTCGTGTCTAGATTTAAAAAATGACATTAAAGGCTTTAAGTCCCCTTGAAGTAACCCTTTATCTGGCTCTCGATAACCAGGGTGAATATGGACACTTTCAATCTGATAGTTTTTTGAGTTAATACTCAACTCCTCCCCAACATAATCATAAAAAATAGTGTGTGCCACTGTCAGAACCCATCTTGAGTTGATTAAAACGCCATGACCTTCATGCGGCATATCAACTAAATAACCCGGAACGTTTTTTACAATATAATTTTCAGAAGGGATGTCATGCCGTTTAATCGAAGCATTATTACCAAAGCAGAAGAAAGCTAGAGTTAAGAGAAACAAATATTTCATTTTATGCTGATCATCCTTGTGGGTAGCTAACGCCTGGTTAAGAGGCGAGTTTTAGCTTGCTAAACTGTTTGCCGAAGGCTCGTGCAAGCTTTTACGAGACCCTCTTGAACCACTTGTTAACTATCACTAGCTAACGCTGAACATTCAGAAAACTACTTTACCTAAATACCTTTCTAAATCAAACGTCTATTTACTCAGAAAAACCGAAGGCCTATTACTCAAATAGTTGAGAAGCCAAGCCATGAGCGCGGCGATAGTAAGTACTTAAAGATAAAAACTCCAAAACCGTTAGCAATTTTAAACACAATTTGTTGAAACTAATTCAAGCCTTGCTGAACGTTCTTATTGATTTGAACTTTCAATAGCCAAGCGGCTAGGCTTGGCGTTTTGAGATACTGGCCAATAGCCTTTTAAAGCAGATTCAAAAATTCAGAATAAAGAGAAAAGGGGACTTTAATTTAATGACATCAATATATTGCGACAGATTAATTATATTGCAGAATTTTACGTGAAGTTAACGCTTGCCTAAGCGGCAATTACTAATGGGCTAAAATAATTAAGCGCAGCGACAATAGCCCATTGTTAATTGTCCGAGCGAGCCTGAGAGCGAATTGAGGCACTTGTTATATACCCAATTGTTTCTGTAAAAAATAACTAGTGTGCCCTTTAGGCATATCATCCAATTCACCAAACACAGAGTAACCAGCCTTGACATAGAACCCCAATGCTTGGAAAGTAGTTGTTTCCAGGCGAATATTAGTGGTGTTTTTAGATAAAGCATATTCTTCCATACTAGATAGTAGCTTAGCTCCCCATCCATGGTTTCGGATACTTTCATCAATCCATAAACCTTGAATATGCAACCAGTCCCAATTTATTTCACCTAAAATCCCACCAACAATGACACCTGACTCATCTTTTACAAATGAAGATACTTTTTCCCTAAATACATCCCCTGTGTGAGATTCGTTATATTTCGTTAAGCCAGCTTTCAGGGCTTCAAATTCATTATCTTGAGGTGGGAGAGGGGTAGTTAATTCCATATTTATGCTACGAACTCCGTTTTGGTATATAACGCCTGGTTAAGAGGCGAGTTTTAGCTTGCTAGACTGTTTGCCGAAGGCTCGTGCAAGCTTTGACGAGACCCTCTTGAACCACTTGTTAACTATCACTAGCCAACGTTTAATATTCAGAAAACCACTTTACCTAAATTCCTTTCTAAATCAACTCGCTAATTATTCAGAAAACCAAAGGCCTACTACTCAAATAGTTCGGAAGCCAAGCCATGAGCGCGGCGATGGTAAGTACTAAAAGAAAAAAAGCTCCAAAATTCTTAGCAACATTAAGCAACAGAAGTTGAAACTAATTTAAACCTTGCTGAACGTTCTTATTGATTTGAACTTTCAATAGCCAAGCAGCTAGGCTTGGCGTTTCGTGATACTGGCCAATAGCTTTTTAAAGCAGGCTCAAAAATTCAGGATAAAGAGAAAAGGGGACGTTCAAATCCGTGAAACTCTTATATTGCGACAGATTAATTATATTGCAGAATTCTACGTGAAGTTAACGCCCGTATAAGCAGCGAGCAATGTGGGACGCATTTTTGCGCCGTTTCTCTTATGCAAAAATCTGGCACACAAGGTGAGTCAGCTTTATGCGCTTGTTATTTCGACGGTACACTTCGGTCTGTCAGGAATACCGGCATTTAATACACTCGTCAGCTCAGAATAAAAATGACACTGAGTGCTCCTTTTACCTACTATTTCTAATCGAGGCGAATACCTTATCGAAGCTAGCTTCTAATCAGTATTCACTGCGCTTAGAAATACCATGAAATATTTCGTAAAACAACGTACCTCAAGTCCAGTATTTTGCCGAACTGAGTCCAGTTTAACAATTGGCTGTTGAGCTTCATTCCTACCGTCGTTATAACAGCGTATTATCGGTAACTCCGTATAAGTCCGAGGGGATTGGGAGGTCGGTAAACACTGTACTTTTTTTAAATTTACTAATATCAAGACTCTACAATAGTTTTGGCATCGAAGCTAGCCAGTTGTTTAAAATTCAAACCGACCCTAAGGGAAGTTATACATGCGAATGAGAGTCTCGGTTTTATTTTTGGGTGTCTGGAAAATCTCTTTAATTCAATGCTTTAAAAATACGCTTGGTTGTTATTGTTAACAAGTGCGTTCTCGCTTTGTTTTTAGGTCCCTTATGCTCTTGGGGTGAAACCGCGAGGTAATTTTTCTAAGATATGATAAAGATAAATAACGATAAATGTTAGAGCTCCAGCAAAAGTAAATAACCAGAATCCGTTAAGGTAATCTAGTATCAAACCGCCGCCTAATGGCGCTAATGCAAATCCAAACTCATAAAAGGAAGCGGCTCCAAAGTAAGCACCTCTCAGGTGGGCAGGAGCAATTCGGTCAATATGCACGTTCATTGTTGGAAACAGAATAGCTTCAGCCAAACTCATGACAATTGTTGCGCCTATGAAGCCCCAAAATAAAGTCAATGGATTGACCGCGATCCAAAACTGCGAAGCGGAGAGTAACAATAGCCCTATCTTAACTCTTGTGATTAAACTTTGGCGACGCATCAACCTTAGTAAGATGAACTGAAAGCTAATAATAATGATAGCGTTGGTAAAAATAATGGAAGATATAAGCTCGAGCAAATTAGGTACTTCAGCACGAGTGAGATACTGCACTAAAGAACTATCCATTTGTCCGTAGATGAACATGCAAATGACATTAGCAAATATAAGACATTGAAATAATTTATCGTTTTTAAGTACATTTAACGTTTGCTTAAATGTTGGCTTTTCCGAATCTTCTCCCGAACTAGGAAGCTTTTCTTGCTCTTGCTCTTGCTCTTGCTCTTGCTCTTGCTCTTGCTCTTGCTCTTTTTTCTGTTTCGGTTCCGGTGCATAGCCCCCATCAACATTTTGAGAAAGGGGAGTTAATGGTGGCGTTGTAAACTCGCTATTCACTTCTATATTCACGTCGCGAGATAGCTTTTTCTTTTTTTGGTTTCCAAAACCCCAAAATAGTAAAACGAGCAAGATTACAAATGCGTAGGTGGTGATGTAAAAACCCGACTGTTCGCCAGTTAAACCCAACGAAACGCCAGCAATAGGGCCAATGGCACAACCTACGTTCACTATAAAATAGAGCGATTGCATAGCCAATTCTCTAGTCTGGCTGTTTTCAATTATGTCTCCAGTTAACGCAGAGGTAAGAGGACGCCAAAGTGAAGATGCCACTGAGCAGAGTGTAATTACCACGATAAAACTAATAACGGAATCAGCTTCAGCGAGTAAGGCAAAGGAGACAATGTATAAAAGCCCGGTTCCATACATCATTAAATGTCGGCCAAACTTATCTGAAAGGGCACTGCCAATAAAACTAACGCCTACGGAAACAAAAGCAGCCGAAGATAATATTAATCCCACTTCAGTAGCGGATAAACCAAAGCGCTCGTATAGGATCACAGCCAAAAATGGCCACACCATATAAAAACTACCGCGTGTAATGAATGAGCCAAACAAGAGAATCCACATTAACGGCGGAAACTGCTTTAGGCGCTGAATTGAAATATCTGACTGCATTCTTTTTTAGTCCGTTATTCGAAGGTAATAATCGAGGATCTCTTCTGGGTTTTCCATTTTTTTAGTACCACTAAAAGTAAAGCCTAGCTTTTTAAGCAATGATATTGATGGCAAATTGTCTGACTGGACGATTGCACACAAGGTCGTAACCCCTTTTTTATTTGCCCATTTTGCTAGGCCCAGACTGGCTTCAAATGCAAAACCTTGACCGTTAAATTTCGGTAGAAAGGCATATCCCAAATCTGGATATTCTAGAGAGTCTCTATCTATTAACGTAACACCACCATAGGCTTGTCCAGTAACTGCATCTTCCACAACAAAAAAGCCAAAGTTGGGGTAACTAGTCGTATATCGGGTTTCAATCTCAATTTTAGCTTTTTCGAGGGTATCAATACCTCTATCACCAATGTTTTTCTTAAAACCTTCGGTATTTAAAAGATTGAATATAAAAGGGGCGTCCTGAATAGTTAATTCGCGTACTACTAGCCGCTCAGTGGTGAAAATCATTTGTTGTACGCTTCTTTAGTTATATTTATTAGGTGATAAATAATAACGCTTTTATGGGGAATTAATAGCGGGTTATGTTGAAAGTAAGATCATAAAAGGTGAATAAACAGCTGAAAATGAAAAAGCGGACTTGGCGCCCGCTTTTCTTAACTAACTAAACCTGCTAACTAACTAAACCAAATAATTAATTGAACCAACCAATTAACTAAACTAAATCTCGTAGCACTTATTACTTGGTTAACAGAGCTGTTGCAACCTTAGAGTTGCCGCTTTTACCGAGCGCTGTGCAAATCTTAGCGCCAGTTTCCGCAAGCTTCTGAAGGTCTACACCGTGTTTTATGTTGAGACCATTAAGCATATATACCACGTCTTCAGACGCTACGTTGCCAGATGCACCTTTAGCATAAGGACAACCGCCCAATCCTGCCACGGCAGAGTCTATGACGCTAACGCCTAACTCTAAACACGCGTATATGTTTGCCAATGCTTGTCCAAAAGTATCATGAAAATGAACAGCAAGGCATTCCATTGGAACCGCTTGAGCTACAGCCGCAAGCATTGCTTTTGCTTTCTCTGGGGTACCGACACCAATGGTATCGCCTAGTGAAATTTCATAACACCCCATTTCATAAAGTGTACGAGCAACCTCTACCACTTTTGTTACGTCCACTTCACCTTCATAAGGACAGCCAAGCACACAGGAAACGTAACCACGAACGCGAATACCATCTTGTTCAGCGCGTTCCATTATTGGTTGAAAACGGGCTAAGCTCTCTTCAATAGAACAGTTGATATTCTTTTGACTAAACGCTTCGCTTGCCGCACCAAAAATAGCCACTTCTTTAACACCTGCGGCTACCGCAGCCTCATAACCTTTCATGTTAGGCGTGAGAGCAGGGTAGTTGATTCCATCAACTTGATTGATCATGCTATATATTTCTGCAGAGCCCGCCATTTGCGGCACCCATTTAGGTGACACAAATGAACCTGCTTCAATAACGCTTAGACCAGTCTCAGATAAGTCATTAATTAATGCGACTTTATCTTCGATACTCACTGGCACTTCGTTTTGCAAACCATCTCGAGGGCCAACTTCTACAATTTTTACTGACTCAGGAAAACTATTACTCATCACTATGGTCATAACTATTCCTCTTCGTATTCAATTGCAATAAGCTCCGCGCCGTCTGCTACTAAATCACCCGGAGCAAAAAATACTTCTTTCACCACGCCGTCTTTTGGCGCTTTAATTGTGTATTCCATTTTCATGGCTTCCATGATGATCAGATTTTGCTCTGCAGTAACCTTGTCACCCGCACTCACCATAACGTCAACTAATGTGCCGTTCATTGGGGCCGTTAAACCGCCACCTTGTTCTAGCTCGGCATTGGCATAGTCAACAGGAATGTCTTTAGTGAATGTTGTTATATCGTTGTTGTTAAATACCGTTAGTTTATTGTCAAAGTCAGCAACGGTGACGTTAATTTGATGACCATCAATAGAGGCCAATAATTCATCGTTATTTAGTGTACCAGTGACAAGCAATTTACTATCGGTAACGCTATCATTACCAGCTACCGCCATCGTATAAGCATTATCAACTTGTTCCGCTGATATCACATGCGCTTCACCAGATTCATCGGTTAACTTCACGGTAAATTGCTGGGCTTCGTTGACTTTCCAACCGGTAAATCCATGCCAAGGAGAGAATGGATCACTCGATGTCTCAGCAAGAGTCGCATTATCGTTGGCTTGTTTTAACAATTGATACAAGGCTGCTAACGCTAAGGACTGTTCTTGGTTTTTTGTTTTAGAAACAAACAAGTCATCGTTATGTTTAGTAATAAAGTTGGTGTCTAAGTCTGCAGCTTGAAATGACTTATGCTCAAGTAGGCTGGCTAAAAACGCTAAGTTGGTGGTAACACCGGCAATACGATAGTCATCTAAAGCGCGCAACATTCGTTGTAAGGCACGTTCACGATTTTCATCCCACACAATTAGCTTAGCGATCATTGGGTCGTAAAAAGTCGACACTTCGTCGTTCTCACGAACGCCCGTATCAACTCGAACGTGACGATTTTGCTCAGGTTGACGTAAATAATGAAGATGACCCGTGGCCGGTAAAAAGTCGTTGTCTGGATCTTCAGCATAAATACGTACTTCAAAAGCGTGTCCATTAACCGCGACGTCTTGTTGCGATATCGGCAGTGATTCGCCTGATGCTATTTGTAATTGCCACTGCACTAAATCTTGACCTGTGATCATTTCAGTTACAGGGTGTTCAACTTGCAGACGTGTATTCATTTCCATGAAGTAGAAAGACCCGTCTACGTCATATAGAAATTCAACGGTACCGGCCCCTTCGTAATCAATTGCTTGCGCGGCTCTAACAGCAGCTTCACCCATGGCGATGCGTATTTCTGTTGGTAAACCAGGTGCTGGCGCTTCTTCAATCACTTTTTGGTGACGACGCTGAACAGAGCAGTCGCGCTCTGCCAAATAAACACCATTGCCATGTTGGTCACAGAATACTTGTATTTCAACGTGGCGAGGTTTTGTTAAATAACGCTCAATAAGCATTTTATCGTTGCCAAAACCATTAATGGCTTCACGTTTAGCTGAGGCGAGGGCATCGTCAAATTCTTTTTCATTTTCAACAATACGCATCCCTTTACCACCGCCGCCGTACGCTGCTTTTAATAGTTGCGGGTAGCCAATTTTTGCAGATTCAGCTTTTAGGAATGCTGGGTCTTGATTGTCGCCATGGTAACCAGGTACTAATGGTACATTGGCTTTTTCCATGATGATCTTAGCGGCACTTTTTGATCCCATCGCTTCGATGGCACCAATTGGAGGTCCAATAAAAACAATATCATTGTCTGCACAGGCTTGGGCAAATAAAGAGTTTTCAGACAAAAATCCATAACCAGGATGAATAGCTTGCGCGCCCGCTTTTTTGGCAACGTCTATAATGGTTTCGTATTTTAAGTATGAGTCTTTGCTCGGTGCTGGACCAATTAAGAACGCTTCGTCTGCCATACTGACATGACGAGAATCCGCGTCAGCTTCAGAGTAAACAGCCACACAACGAATACCCATTTTATGGGCCGTTTCGATAACGCGACAGGCGATTTCGCCTCGGTTTGCTATTAAAATTTTATTAAACATAAGAAATTCCATTAACCCTTATCTGACGGAGTCGATTGTGTCCAGTTGGCACTGCGTTTATCAAAGAAAGCGGTTAAGCCTTCTTGGCCTTCTTCCGATACTCTTATAGCGGCAATACGCTCGCTGGTATCGTTAATCAACGCTGAGCCTTGCTCTAGTCCTTTGGTAGATGCATCAAAGTTTTGCACATCAAAAACTAACTGTTTTGCGGCTTTCATTGCTACAGGACCATTGGATATTAAGGCGCCAATCATAGCTTCTACTTGGTCGTCTAATTGCTCTAATGAGGTAACTTCGCTTACTAAATTAAGTTGTTTTGCTGCTTCTGCCGAAAAACGTTCCGCCGTTTGAAAATACCGACGTGACGCGCGAGCACCAATAGCATCAACCACATACGGACTAATTGTTGCTGGAATTAATCCTAGTTTGACTTCACTTAAACAAAAGCTAGCTCGGTCGGACGCAACGGCTATGTCACAACAGGCCACTAAACCAACTGCACCACCAAAGGCGGCACCTTGCACTTTTGCAATGGTTGGAATGGACATAAAATTAAGCACACGTAACATTTCAGCTAAGGCTTTTGCGTCTTGCAGGTTCTCTTCATATGAATAACCCGCCATGCGTTTCATCCATGATAAATCTGCGCCGGCACTAAAGCTTTTACCGTTAGAAGCAAGCACTAATACTCTTGCTTCTGGGTTTTGCTCAATGGCTTGAAAGGCAGCGGTTAAATCACTGATTATTGCATCGTCAAAGGCATTATGTTTTGTCGGGCGATTTAAGGTCACGGTTGCTACGCCGCGCTCATCCATATGAACAAGCACTGCAGATCCAGACTGTTCTGTATTTAAAGCTACGTTGTCTACTTTATTTGAACTCATAATTAGGCTCCAATTACATTCTGAAGACACCAAATTTGGTGTCCTCAATTGGTGCATTTAACGACGCTGATAAAGCTAAACCAACGGTCATACGAGTTTGTGCAGGGTCAATAATGCCATCGTCCCATAATCGACCAGAGGCATAATAAGGATGACCTTGTTTTTCGTACTGATCTGCAATTGGCTTTTTAAATTCCGCTTCCTGCTCGTCAGTCCAAGATTCACCACGACGCGCCATACCATCTTTGGTTACCTGTGCCATTACGCCCGCAGCTTGTTCGCCACCCATCACTGAAATACGAGAATTTGGCCACATCCACATCATCGTTGGGTCATAAGCGCGACCACACATGCCGTAGTTACCAGCGCCATAAGAGCCACCAATCAATACGGTGAATTTAGGCACTTTTGCACAAGACACCGCCATAACCATTTTTGCACCGTGTTTTGCGATACCTTGATGTTCATATTTTTTACCAACCATAAAGCCAGTAATGTTTTGTAAGAACAATAAAGGTATTTTGCGCTGTGAACACAATTCAATAAAGTGAGCGCCTTTTTCAGCAGATTCAGAAAACAGGATGCCGTTGTTCGCAACAATACCAACCGGGTTACCAAAAATACGGGCAAAACCACATACTAACGTCGCGCCGTAATGCTGTTTAAATTCATCAAAGTCAGAGCCGTCAACGATACGAGCGATAACCTCTTTAACATCAAATGGTTTTTTCAAGTCGGTACCTACAATGCCATAAAGCTCTTTGGCATCGTAAAGTGGCTCTTCTGAAGGTCTTGTATCCAGGACTTGAAGGTTTTTATTGCGGTTGGTTCTGGCAATACAGCTTCGAGCAATTTGCAACGCGTGCTCGTCATTTTGTGCGTAATGATCTGCCACACCTGAAATTTTACAATGTACGTCTGCGCCGCCCAGCTCTTCAGCAGACACTTCTTCGCCCGTTGCCGCTTTAACAAGTGGAGGACCCGCTAAGAATATAGTGCCTTGTTCTTTTACGATAATACTTTCATCAGCCATAGCCGGTACATAGGCACCACCTGCGGTACAAAGGCCCATAACCACGGCTATTTGTGGAATGCCTTTGGCTGACATATTGGCTTGATTAAAGAAAATACGACCAAAGTGATTTTTGTCCGGGAATACATCGTCTTGCTGAGGAAGGTTAGCGCCACCTGAATCAACTAAGTAAATACAGGGTAGGTGACAACGCTCAGCTATTTCTTGAGCGCGTAAATGTTTTTTAACGGTAAGCGGATAGTAAGTGCCGCCTTTAACAGTAGCGTCGTTACCAATGATCATGCATTCAACGCCAGATACTCGGCCAACACCCGCAACAACGCCAGCACAAGGTGTATAGTCATCGTATACGTCAAAACCAGCAAATTGACCAACTTCTAAAAAGGCTGAGCCAGGGTCGATTAGCTTTTCAATGCGGTCACGAACAAAAAGTTTTCCGCGTGATTCATGGCGAGCTTTAGACTTCTCACCACCACCTAATTTAATTTTATTTACGTTTTGTTGAACATCATCAACAACAGCCTGCATGGCATTTTGCTTATCCAAAAATTCTTGCGAGCGAGGATTTACCTTACTTGTGATCTTAGCCATAATTTTATCTTCGTATTCAGGTTAACTGGAATAAAACAAAGAGGTCTGTTTAAAAAACATAACCTCTTAGTCTTTGTCATTTTCAAAAATTAAACTTAGTTAGATTCGTTGAATAATTCGCGACCAATAAGCATACGACGAATTTCTGACGTGCCAGCACCAATCTCATACAACTTAGCGTCACGCAATAAACGTCCTGTTGGGAATTCGTTGATGTAACCGTTACCACCTAGTAGTTGAATCGCATCAAGCGCCATTTTGGTGGCTAATTCAGCAGAGTATAAAATAACCGCTGCTGCATCTTTACGAGTTGTTTCACCGCGGTCACAGGCTTGTGCCACTGCGTATACATAAGACTTAGCCGCTTGCATACCGGTATACATGTCAGCAACTTTGCCTTGTACTAGCTGGAATTCACCAATAGATTGACCAAACTGTTTGCGGTCGTGAATGTAAGGAACTACGATGTCCATACACGCATCCATAATACCTAGTGGGCCACCAGATAAAACCACGCGCTCATAATCTAAACCAGACATAAGTACGCGAACGCCTTTGTTTTCATGACCTAAAATATTTTCTGCAGGTACTTCACAGTCTTCAAATACTAATTCACAAGTATTAGAACCACGCATACCCAACTTATCTAGTTTCTGGTGACGAGAGAAACCAGGATAATCACGCTCTACAATAAACGCGGTAATACCTTTAGAACCGGCATTAAGGTCTGTTTTTGCGTAAATAACGTAAACATCAGCGTCTGGACCGTTTGTGATCCACATTTTGTTACCGTTAAGAATGTACTTATCGCCTTTTTTCTCAGCTTTAAGTTTCATGCTTACCACGTCAGAACCAGCATTAGGCTCAGACATTGCTAATGCACCTACGTGCTCGCCAGAACAAAGTTTTGGAAGATATTTTAATTTTTGTTCATGTGAACCGTTTTTGCTTAATTGGTTTAAGCACAGGTTAGACATAGCGCCGTAGCTAAGGCCAACAGATGCAGAGGCACGACTAATTTCTTGCATTGCAACAACGTGTTCTAAGTAACCTAAGTCCGAACCGCCATATTGCTCTTCTACCGTCATGCCTAGTAAGCCTAGCTCACCAAATTTACGCCATAAGTCTCTTGGGAATTCGTTGTCGTGATCTATTTGTTCAGCACGAGGCGCAATTTCGTCGCGAGCAAAGGCGTTTACTGTGTCGCGGATCATGTCTACGGTTTCGCCAAGGTTGAAGTTTAGTGATGAAAATGAACTGATCATAATAGGTCTCTTTATCTGTTGAATTTGATATTTAAATTAGTATTTTTATTATTTTGCCAAAGTAGTTAGCTATATGAACGCTTACAGTTTAGCTAATGAATCTTTACAGCCGCTTTCTAATTCTGATAAATCTTTTAGAACATCGGCAATGTCTTGTTGTTGCTGGATTAATTTCTGCTTTTTGTCTTCAATTAATTCCAACATTATGTGCAATTGTTTCTCTTCGGTATCTTCGTTGTCATAAAGCTCAAAAATGGTTTTAGTTTCCTGCAATGAAAACCCAAGGCGTTTGCCTCTTAATACCAGCTTCAAACGCGTTCTGTCTTTTGGGCTATAAACCCGAGTTTGGCCATTTCGTGTTGGCGATAACAACTGCGCATCTTCATAAAAACGAATACTTCGAGTTGTAATATCAAACTCTTTTGCAAGCTCACCAATGGTGTAGGTGATACTTGTATTATTCGATTGTTGAGTTGAGTTAGCCGTCATTATGTTACCTAGAGTTTTTTTTCTACGATCAGTTTAGGGTAAGTTTACGTTAACGTAAACCTAATAAAGTGTCCTACCAACGTCGTAAATGATGGTATTTCGCTAAAATGTAAATTTTTTCTGCCATTTGCTAATTTTTATTCGCGTAAGCGGAGTTTGTGAAACGATTTGTTAAGTCGTACTATGCCCGCATAAAAATATTAAGAGGTATTAAAATGTCAAATCATGATCCAGTAGTAATCGTATCCGCTAAACGTACGCCGTTAGGTGGTTTCCAAGGTTCTTTGTCTTCAGTATCTGCTCCAGACTTGGGCGCGACAGCAATTAAATCAGCCATTGAAAGTGCCGGTATTACAGGGACTGATATTGACGAAGTCATTATGGGTTGTGTGTTACCTGCGGGCTTAGGTCAAGCACCAGCGCGTCAAGCAGCCATTAAAGCTGGCGTACAATTATCGGCAGGTGCAACCACAATCAACAAAGTATGTGGCTCTGGCATGAAAGCAGCCATGATGGCCAATGACTTTATTCAAGCTGGCTCAATTAATATTGCGGTAGTGGGTGGTTTAGAAAGCATGACAAATGCGCCTTATATGTTACCAAATGCACGCGGTGGCATGCGAATGGGTCATGGTAAAGCAATGGACCATATGTTTTTAGATGGCCTTGAAGATGCATATCAAGGTAAAGCCATGGGTTGTTTTGCGCAAGATACAGCCGACGAATTTAAGTTTACTCGTGAATCTTTAGATGAGTACGCAATCCGTTCACTAACAAGAGCTCAAGAAGCGATTGCAAGCGGTCGTTTTGATAATGAAATTGCGCCAGTGACTTATTCAACTCGCAAAGGTGACGTTACGGTTTCTGTTGATGAACAGCCTGGCGCTGCTCGAATTGACAAAATTCCTACACTTCGTCCTGCGTTTGCAAAAGATGGCACTATCACTGCTGCTAATTCATCGTCTATCAGTGACGGTGCTGCGGCTTTAGTTATGATGAAGCTGTCTGAGGCAGAACGTCGTGGTTTAAAACCATTGGCAAAAATGGTGAGTCATGCAACAAATTCTATTGAGCCTGAGAAGTTCACAACTGCGCCAATTGGTGCCATGGAAAGTGCGCTAGAGAAGGCTGGTTGGAGCACATCTGACGTTGATTTATTTGAAATTAATGAAGCCTTCGCAATGGTGACAATGGCGGCGATGAGAGAGATGTCTCTTCCAGCTGAAAAAGTGAATGTACATGGCGGTGCGTGTGCTTTAGGTCACCCGTTGGGAGCGTCTGGTGCGCGAATTATTGTTACATTATTGCACGCCTTACAAAACAAAGGCTTGAAAAAAGGTTTAGCATCACTATGTATTGGTGGTGGTGAAGCAACTGCAATTACAGTAGAAATGCTCTAAGTTTCAACTATGCTCGTATAGAGAAGGGCATAAGGTTTTACTAAAGAGGCTGCTTAGGTAGCCTTTTTTATTGTTTAAATTTTTTTTATTTAAAAGGGAAGTACAGGTTAGTGACTTTATTGTTAATTTATGGCGTTTTAGCGATTGGGATTTCGTTTATATGCAGTGTTTTGGAAGCCGTATTACTCAGTATTACGCCAAGCTATATTCAAGCATTAACAGAAAAAAATGCCACAGTTGCAGAACGAATTGATAAGTTAAAAGCGCGTGTAGACCAGCCTTTGGCTGCCATCCTTACATTAAATACCGTAGCGCATACAGCTGGTGCTGCAGGTGTTGGTGCACAAGCCGCTGCTATTTATGGTGATGCAGCGATTGGTATTGCGTCGGCGGTAATGACTTTATTAGTTTTAGTATTATCTGAAATTATCCCTAAAACACTAGGGGCAAACCACTGGCGAACATTGGCACCGTCGGTGTCATTAATTTTAGTCTTTATGGTACGAATATTGGCTCCTTTTGTTTGGCTTTCAGATCAAATAACTACCTTGTTTAGCAAAAAAGAAGATGACGGGAAACACGTGCGAGCTGAGATTGAAGCCATGGCGATGTTTGGTTCTCAAGTGGGTGCTTTGCATCAGCAAGAGTCTGAAATTATTAAAGGTTTAATGAAGTTCAGGCACACGGCTATTCGCAACATTTTAACGCCAAGGAACAAGTTGTTTCGTATCTCAAAAGAAATGTCCGTTGAAGATTTTTGTAAACAGCATGGTTCAAACCAGTTTTCTCGCATTTTAGTATTTGATAAAGACCCAGACGACATTATTGGGTATGTATTTAAAAGCGATGCGATTCTTGCCAATGTACGTGTTAAGCCAAACTATAAAATAGGTAAACTGACCAAGCCATTGTATGTGGTGTCTGAAAGCATGAGCCTGCCAAGCCTGTTTACTAATATGTTAACTAAACACATTCATATGAGTTTGATCATTGATGAATATGGCGAAGTAAGAGGCATTGTGACGCTTGAAGACTTATTAGAAGCCTTATTGCAGGTTCATATATTTGATGAAAAAGATAATAGTGCTGAGGTTGATAAAGAGAGTGTAAAAGGAGAGTCAGAGCCTTTAATAGACCCTGACTTAAATGCCGATGAAAACCTAGTTATTGAGCCCGCCGTTAGCGCTGACAAGGATAAATAGATCAATCCACATAACGATAACCGCTAATACACCCGCCCAAAACGTTAGCATACGTTTAATCAGGTTATTACTTGTTAAGAATATGAAGGCATGGATAAAACGAAATACGACAAAAGTCCATGCCGCAATACAACCTGTTAAGGTCTCAAAACCTAAAACCATATAAGCCAAACAAACCACAAAAAAGAGCATTGGGAACTCAAATTGATTGCTGAAGCAACGACCTGTTTTTAAAACAGACTCAGGCACGTTATCGCCTTGCATCAACAAAAAGTATTTAGGACTCACGTCTCGGCTTTTAATGTTGCTAAATCTGGCTCGTGCTGTCACCACACCTACTACAAAAATTAACATAAACATGGCAAACATAGGATAAAACATTACTTCTCCGCCTTTTTGATTTTTTTATTAAATTCAGCCATTTTCATTTCACGTTGCGCTTTTAAATACGCTTTATAACGTTCAATGTTTTCTTGATGACGTAAAACTTTAGATAGTGGGTCAACAATAACAACGTCCTTGCGGCTAACCTCAATGGTTTTTGGCTCATCTAAAATGAGTGTCTGCACCTTACCATTAATACTCACATCAAGCGGTATAGGAAATGGGCGATTGTTCTCTATTTGCCAACGTAAGGTTAAACTTTGTTCGGTTCGCTCCATTATTAGCTCTGGAAGCATTGCCTGATAAATATAAACATCAAAAAACCATTGTAAGTTTTCACCCGTGATGTTGTTTACAATGCTGATAAATTCATTGGTATCGCTAAATCTTGGTGCAAAATTTCCTGGTACTGGTTTTGTAGTGCCGTACACTAATTGACGAGTTGCATCAAAAAACGCCTCGTCGCCAATTAATTCTCTTAACGAATGTAAAATAAGAGACCCTTTGGCATAAATGTCATTTCCTGGGCCAACCTTTCGGTTATAAACCTCTTCAACGGCCAGTGGTTTATTGGAGACAATTGGGAACTTGTTTATTAACCCAATACGTTGCTTAAATAAGTGGGCTTTATAAGCCATGTCACCATGTAAATATTGGGTGTATAAAGGCTGCATGTAAGAACCAAATCCTTCGTGAAGCCACATGTGATCCCAATTATTGTTGGTCAGTTGGTTACCAAACCATTCGTGCGCAAACTCGTGGTGTAACAACCAGTCGTAACCAAACTCGTCTTTACGGTAGTTATTGCCATAGGCATTGATAGTTTGGTGTTCCATGCCTAAGTGAGGCGTTTCAGCCACGCCCATTTTTTCAGTACCAAATGGATAAGGGCCAATTACGGTTTCAAAAAAGTCCAACATAGGAGGAATTTCTTCAAAAAGCACTTTCGATTTATCGGTATTCTCTTTTAAATGATAAAAAGAAACGGGAATATCATTACCAAAAACACTTTTGTAGGTGGACTCTAGAACGTCGTAAGGACCTATATTAAGTGCAATTGCGTAAGTATTATGAAGTGACGAGGTTTGCCAGTGGAAGGTTTTTTGTCCGTTATTACTACTAACGTTCATGAGCACACCGTTTGAAGCCGCAACTAAGTTATCAGGTACAGTGATCTTAATGTCCATGTTTTGCACTTCACCGTAAGGCTGGTCTATGCAAGGCCAGAATAAGTCACACCCTTCACCATGAACAGCGGTTGCAATCCAATACTCTCCAGATTTGGTCTTTTTCCAATCAAAACCTCCATCCCATGGCGCTCTGATGGCTTCTCTTGGTTTACCTTGATAGTCTATTTGAACCTCAAATTCACCACTCACTTCTGACAATAGGTTTAATTGAAGTTCGCCATTTGGGTTTGAATAATTTGAAGCAGGCAATACTGACCCGTTGACCATGACTCTATCTATTTGAAATACGCGGTCTAAATCCACAGAGACAGCTGTTGTCGGCTTGGCGCTGGTTAACTTTAATTTTGATTTAACCACTAAAGATTTTGTGTCAGGCAGTACCGTAAAGTGCAGGTCGGCATATTGCATTATCAAGCCATGCTGACGAATCGGAGCAACGCCGCCACTTTTTTTAGAATAGTCGCTACTTGTCAGTTGTTGGCTAGCGTCAACATAAGCCATGTCACTATTAGCTACGTTATCAACTAGCTTATCGCCTGTTGAAGAGCAGGCGGAAAGGGCTGTAACAAGGGCGATACTAACTAAAGTTTTATCTGAAATTAGTTTGTTTTTTAAAGCAGATAAGCGCATAAAAAGCCTAGTTGTTGATTTTAGTCATTTAGTTTTACCAAATGGGTTTTAATAAATCGACTAAAGATTTTATTTTTGCGGTGAAATACGAATTGAGAATGACGAAACTGGCTAACTTAATATAACTATTAATGTTCAGTTTTTTGAATCATAAACATCAAAAGTTTGAAATTTTAAGAATCATCCCCATGCCTTAGTATAGAGACTCTACATTAAGGGGCGAAAAATGATTGGCAGTACCGACTATTCTAAAACTAATTTAACAGAACCACAGCAAGGTTTGGCACTGGTTGCTGAAGGTGGTGGGCAGCGCGGCGTATTTACGGCTGGCGTACTAGATAGTTGGTTATTATCTAATTTTAACCCGTTTGAAATTTTGGTTGGCACGTCTGCAGGGGCGCAGAATATTGCTAGTTTTATGAGTGAGCAGTTTGGTTATGCTTACAGTGCGATTTCTGATCTAACCAATAGTGATGAGTTTTTTAATGTGTGGAGTGCCTTCAAAGGCAAACACATGATGGACTTAGATTGGTATTTCAGCCAAGTTGAAGCCTCTGCTTATCAGTTAGATACAAAAGCTGCGACGCTTAAGGCCAAAAACAGAAAACTTTATTTTTCTTCAACCAAAGCAACTAGCATGGAAACAGCATTGTTAGATCCTAACAAAATAGGTTGGATCCCGGCATTAAAAGCATCTAGTGCGATTCCGTTTTTATATCGCCGAGGGGTAACACTTAATCAAGAAGCATTAGTTGATGGCGGAGTGAGTGCGCCTATTCCTATTAAAGAAGCTGTGAATTTAGGCGCGAATAAAGCGGTTGTAATTAGAACGTCAAAAACTGCTGAAACGGCGATTGGTGAAGTATTAAAAAGAGCAAAGCCGATATTTTGCTCAAGAAATAGGACGCCTCAAGTATATAAAATATTAGACGTTCATGAGTCTTCATACGCTGAAGCTCAGTCGTTTATTCAAAACCCACCTACGGGAGTTGATGTATTAGAAGTAACTCCAAGTAGACCGCTTCAAAGCAAAGTACTTGGCAGCACAAAAGCGGCACTGATTTCCGATTACAAACAAGGTTTAAAAGCGGGTTATGACTTTTTAGTTCAGCATCAGTTAATGACGCCAGGTGCGAATAAACGTTTACACAGTTAATGTAATGTAGGCTAGATGTTGGTTAACTTTAACGGCCAAAAATTAACACGAGTAAAGTAATAGGTAAATATTAATGGGCAAACAGGAAAAGTTTGAAATTAAAGGTTAAATACTGGAGGTTTGAATTTCTAACTCAAACAAAAACTTCAAAATAAAAACGCCCAAATAATTGGGCGTTAAATTCACTATCCGTTAGGCTGATTTGTCGTCGTAGCCTTGCTGGTGGATATCAAACATAGCACGACCAGAAGGGTCAGCATTTTCGCTAAACTTTTTATCCCACGCCAATGCCTCTGGAGTGGAACATGCCACTGACTTTCCGCCAGGTACACATTCTGCCGCAGAATCTAACGGGAAGTGTTGCTCAAAGATAGTTCGATAAAAATACGCTTCTTTAGTTTGAGGCGTATTGTGAGGGAACCTAAACTCAGCACTTGCCATCATTTGATCTGTTACTTGGGCTTCTGCCTGTTCAACCAAAGAATCTATCCAGTTGTAACCGACACCATCGGAGAACTGTTCTTTTTGGCGCCATAAAACCTCAGCAGGTAAATAGTCTTTAAATGCTTCACGAACGATATGCTTTTCCATTTTCACGCCGTTTTTACCATAGCCGGCTTCGCCTTCATTTAAACGAGGGGCATGCTCGCCACACATTTTTAACTCAGGGTTAATTGACATGGCTTTGTCTAAA
This sequence comes from Psychrosphaera haliotis, assembly GCF_009728465.1. Classification (GTDB taxonomy): domain Bacteria; phylum Pseudomonadota; class Gammaproteobacteria; order Enterobacterales; family Alteromonadaceae; genus Psychrosphaera; species Psychrosphaera haliotis. The sequence goes on along the minus strand of NZ_WOCD01000003.1, from coordinate 193,307 downwards.
AAGGTTTTATCTAGGAATGGCACTCTTGCTTCAACGCCCCAAGCAGACATGGATTTGTTTGCTCGAGCACAGTCAAACATATGTAATCGGTCTAGCTTGCGAACGGTTTCTTCATGAAACTCTTTTGCGTTTGGCGCTTTATGGAAATATAGGTAACCGCCAAATACTTCATCTGCGCCTTCTCCAGATAACACCATTTTAATGCCCATGGCTTTGATTTTTCTAGACATTAAATACATTGGTGTAGAGGCACGAATAGTGGTGACGTCATAGGTTTCTAAGAAGTAAATGACATCACGTATGGCGTCAATCCCTTCTTGAACTGTGTAGTTAAGTTCGTGATGAATTGTGCCAATGTGATCCGCCACTTTTTGGGCGGCAATTAAATCGGGAGCCCCTTTTAGGCCTACAGCAAAACTATGAAGTTGAGGCCACCACGCTTTACTTTGACCTTCATCTTCAATTCGTTTTTGTGCAAATTTTTGTGCAACAGCAGCGATCACTGATGAATCAAGACCACCAGAAAGTAATACGCCATAAGGTACGTCGGACATCATGTGTGAACGCACTGCGTCGGTTAATGCATCGTGAACCAGTTTAGCGTCGCCACCGGCTGACTTAACATTGTCAAAATCCGTCCATTCGCGTTGGTAATAACGAGTGAATTTAAGAGATGACTCGCCGTTTTGCTCATTTGACGAAAGGTAATGCCCAGGAGGAAACTCAAATACAGATTTACAAGCCGGTACTAGGGCTTTCATTTCAGACGCGACGTAAAGTTGTCCATGTACGTCATAACCATAATAAAGTGGAATGATCCCTAAATGATCGCGTGCTATTAAGTAGCTGCCGTCACTTTCGTCAAAAAGGATAAAGGCAAACATGCCTTCAAGCTGGTCAATAAATGAAATGCCTTGCTGTTGGTATAACGCCAAAATAACTTCACAGTCAGATTGTGTTTGAAAGGCATAGTCAGTTGTCAACGCAGCTTCTAACTGCTTGTGATTATATATTTCACCGTTAACGGCCAAGATGTGATTTCGATTGTTATTTATTAGAGGTTGCGCGCCATTCTCTAAATCGACAATAGCCAAACGTTCGTGGGCTAAAATCGCGTTGTTATTACTCCAGATACCAGACCAATCAGGGCCACGGTGTCTTAACAGACCAGATAATTCTAACGCCTTTGGGCGTAATTCAGCGACATCAGTAGTGATGTCTAAAATACCGAAAATTGAACACATAAGTGAGTTCACTCCATTTTATTCTTAGTTATCGAAATTCACACGGACGAAGTTTGTGAGTCGGCGCGACAAAACAACGTTCGTTACTTGTTTTATATTTAGAGCATCTACTTTAAATTTTGCTCTGAATTCAGACTGCCATGGGTAAAATGTGAAGACAAGCAAAGATTAATGGGAAGTTCGTTATTTTATGGTTCAGGAGGCTGGGTGCTGTTTTATTGAGCAATTTTGTTTTAAATTAACCGATAGTTGTATAACAAAAATTCTGTTGAACGGGTAACAAAAAGGGCAGCGGTTGCTGCCCTGATTAAATTTTGAAAGATTACGTATGTCTATGAACGCAAGCAGTTAACGTGATTACTTAACGCAAGTGGTTAAGATAAAGCTTATTTGCTCGGACGTTTAAACTCAGCGCCTTTTGACCACGCAGGCCACTTATCGTCATTTGCAATTTGATAGCCAACATCAAAGAACAATTGCACGTCTTGTTGCGCACCTGATAAGTCCCAGCTCTCTCTGTATTTGTCACATGGTTGGTGATAACAGCCGCGTACAATCAAGCTCATTTTTTTGCGATATTCTGCAGTTTTAGCATCAATCGGTGTAGCGCCACCGCCGGCATAAAGTGCAGGAATACCTACTTTGGCAAAGTTAAAGTGGTCAGAACGGTAATAATATCCAGCAGATGGGTTATCGCCTTCAATTAATGTTCGGTCTTGTTTTTTGACAGCTGTTGCAAGGTAGTTGTCCATTTCTGATTTACCTTTACCCTGAACACTGATCTCTTTCACTTTACCTAATACGTTTAAGCTATCCATATTAATGTTAGCAACGGTTTTAGTCAGCGGAATGATTGGGTTTTGCGCGTAATACTTAGAGCCTAGTAAACCTTGCTCTTCCGCCGTTACCGCTAATATTGAGACTGAACGTTCTGGTTTGTTTTTTAGCGTTGAAAAAGCTTGTGCAATTTCTAGTACGCCACCAATACCGGTCGCGTTGTCATGGGCGCCGTTATATATCTGGTCGCCTTTTTTGTTTTTATCTACGCCAATATGATCCCAATGCGCGGTATAGATCACATGCTCATCAGGACGTTTAGTTCCTGGTAATGTTGCAATAAAGTTATAGCTTTTTGACGGTTTGACCGTTGATTTAACTTTAACTGTTGCCGTTAGGTCACCTAAGTCAACATTAGTTGGTTTGCTCATGGCTTGCTGTTTTAGTTTGGCAAAGTTTAAACCAGCCTTGCTAAATAGTTCTCGTGCCACAGAAGCTTGAACCCAGCCTTCTACATTAACGCGCGCTTTATTGCCATCGGCTTTAAATAAGCCATATTGTGGGCCTGTCCAAGAGTTTTCTACAACGCTCCAAGGATACGAAGCCGGTGCGTCTTCATGAATAATAATGGCGCCAGCAGCACCTTGACGGCTAGCTTCTTCATATTTATAAGTCCAACGACCATAATAGGTCATTGTTTTGCCTTGGAATTTAGAAGCGTCTCCAGACTCAAAACCAGGATCGTTTACTAAAATAACGGCGGTTTTGCCCTTCATGTCTATACCAGCATAGTCATTCCAGTCGTATTCAGGCGCATTGATGCCGTAACCAACAAAAACCAGTTCCGAGTCTTTTATTTCTTCAAACTCACTGGTGCGGCTCGTGCCCATAACCATGTCTTTGCGATATTGATAATCTTTGCCACCAATAGTCAGCACTTGATCATCAGCGGCAGTTATTTCTACTAGGTCTACCGGTTGTAAAAAGCTATCGCCATTACCAGGAACAAAACCATAAGAAGTAAACTGTTTGGTTAGATAATCCAGTAGAAGCTTTTCGCCTGGACCAGTTGGTAAGCGGCCCATGTATTTATCAGCAGCAATTTCTTTTACGTGCACTTTTAAATCGGCTTCGCTAATAGATTGATACGCTGTATCGAAGTCGTTATCTGCCGCCATAGCGGGTTGAATAGCCAAGAAGGAGAGGGCGGCTAGTTTTTTTATCATTATTATTTCCCTTTTAAATTAAAACATACGCTTAGCTGCGTTATCATTACAGCTATATTAAGACTATATTCCAGAACGATTTGTAATTCGAGTCGTTTTTATTATCTGTTTGTAGGGATTTGAGACGAAATGAAGAAGTTTTCCAGTTTTACCCATTGGACCACAGAGTTTGCTGACCAAGGCTGTTTTAATGATATTAATCACGTCGCTGCCTTTGATGATTGGGTGCAGTGGCCTTCTTGCGCTGCTTTAGATTCGTTGCTTCCCTACGAAGTAGAAAACAACAATGGCAAAACTATTCGTTTTGTAGAGCAAGCAGCAAGTAAAGATTACAACGCCGTAGAGTATGAAACGTTTATTTACGAAACGGGCCAAGTTCCAACCAGAAAGGAAAGCTGGCACGACGTTTTTGGTGCCATTGTTTGGAGTTTGTACCCAAGAACCAAAGCGTTAATTAATGAATTACATTATCTCGATATCAAGTCCTCTGATTCACAAGAGCGTTCTAAACAACGAAATGCTCTTACGTTATTTGACGAGTGTGGTGTTGTATTGGTAACAAAAAATCAAACCTTGTTAGACGCGTTAAAAAGTCATGATTGGAAAAAGGCTTTTGTAGAGATGAAGGCCCACTGGCAATCAGCCGAGGGCGATGGAGTCGCGGCTTATCAATTTGGTCATGCAAATTATGAGATGTTAACAAAACCCTTTATTGGCCTTACTGGCAAATGGTTAGTAATTGACAGCAGTGCAGAAATTTTAGGTTTACCAAAGAATGTTCAATATAGGCTGCTTGATGAGCGCTTGGCCGCTAAAATCAAGTCTGGAGCACTGAAAGATAACTCTGAGCTTTCACCGCTACCTTTGCTAGGAGTACCAACTTGGTATGATGGAAATGAGGCGGCAGACTTTTACGACAATACCGATTACTTTAGACCTAAAAGCAGTTAATGTTAATAATCTAAAAAACTAAAACTAAAACTAAAACTAAAACTAAATAGGGAATGCGAATGTTCTTTTTTTCTAAAAATAACAGGCTGAATGCACTAACAAATTCCATAAAAAAGGCTAAAAAGCCACATCGAGTTGGCGGCAGTTTTAGTTTTCAATTAGTTAGTAGCTTCGCGTTATTAGTGACGTCAGCTGTCTGTTCAGCTGAATTCCAAGCCGCTGAAATTTCATCCGCACCACTGTTAACGTCTTCTTTAGCTAGTGGCGAGACAAATGACGAGGCAAGTGGCAAGGATAGTAGCAAGACAAGTGACAAGGAAAATAGTGCTCCTAAAGTCTCGATTTTGTTTGATGGTTTACATAAGCCCTGGGGCATTGCGGCTTTGCCTAATGAGCGTTTTATCATTACGGAACGCAACGGCGCACTTCGTATTTGGGATAACCAGACATCGACAATGTCGAACGCAAACAAACAGTTAGAAGAAAGTGTTTATGAAAGCGGTCAAGGCGGTATGCTTGACGTCATCGCGCATCCTAAGTTCGCAGAAAATCATTGGGTTTATGTCACATTTGCATCAGGCCATAAGTTTTCTAACGGGACAACGTTGGTAAGGGCGAAGATCGTTTTTAATCAGTCTCAACCTTCAAATAACAAAAGCAGTAAACCATTTGGTTTTGAACTTACCGACATAAAATTCCTATTTAGAGCTTCACCTCAAAAAGCAGCGACGTATCATTTTGCAGGGCGTATGGCGTTTTTACCTGATCAAACGTTAGTGTTTGGGGTTGGCGATGGATACTCTTACATGGATGATGCACAGAAGTTAGACTCACACTTAGGTAAAATTATCCGCCTAAACGATGACGGCTCTGTTCCTGCAGATAATCCTTTTATAAATACCAAAGGCGCGCTTCCAGAAATATACTCATACGGACACCGAAACCCTCAAGGTTTGTTTTATGATAATCAACGCAAGTTGTTGTTTTCAAATGAGCATGGTCCTAAAGGCGGCGATGAAATTAATATTATCAAACCTAAGTTAAACTATGGTTGGCCAAAAATTACCTACGGCATTGATTACACCGGGTTTGAAATTACTCCACATCATCAAATGCAAGGGTTGGAGTCACCACTAGTGAACTGGACACCTTCAATAGCGCCAGGCTCTATGTTGGTTTACAGCGGCGAAGAGTTTCCTGAATTTAAAGGTCAGCTGGTCAATACAGCTTTGAAATATCGTGAAATGCGGGTGGTGTCATTAAAACCTTCTGAAAACTCAAAAGGCATTGCAGAGAACGTTGGTAAGTCGGGTGAACTTGTTTCTAAAAGTCACAGCGGTTTGATGTTGGATTCGGAACAAACTTTTTTGAAGTCATTTGACGAGCGTTTACGCGACATAACGGAAGATAAGCAAGGCCGATTATTGTTGCTTACTGACTCTGGAAAGTTAATTAGGCTTTCGAAAGGCGATTAATATTTAACTATCATGCGATAAGGACTATTATTTTTAATAGTTAATAGTTAATAGTTAATAGTTAATAGTTAATAGTTAATAGTTAATAGTTAATAGTTAATAGTTAATAGTTAATAGTTAATAGTTAATAGTTAATAGTTAATAGTTAATAGTTAATAGTTAATAGTTAATAGTTAATAGTAGCAAGATTAATTTTAAAAGGAAGTGGCGATGACAATTCAAGAACTCACAACGTTATTTGGCTGGATGTCCGTTATTCATTTTGCGGCAATTACGATCGCCTTTTTATTCATAACATTATTTGAAGGCCTGGTATTTTCAATTCATCAAGCCATATTTGGATTAGAGAAAGCAGAACTAAAGCCGATGTACTTAAAGATTTTGGGACAATACAAAATTTTAATCTTTGTTTTTGCTTTTGCCCCATACTTAGCGTTAAAAATAATAGGGTATTAACGTCGAACGGCAATACCTTCTTCATGTAGATATTCTTTAAGTTCATTTATATCGATGATCTTTTTATGAAACACAGAGGCAGCTAAGGCTCCATCTACGTTTGCAATTTCATAAGCGTCTTTAAAGTGAACCATTTCACCCGCTCCGCCTGACGCAATTAGTGGCACATTGCAGTGGGCGCGAACTAGTTCAAGTTGTTTTAAATCGTATCCCTGACGCACACCATCTTGATTCATACAGTTTAAAACTATCTCACCGGCACCACGTTCTTGTACTTCTTTTACCCAATCAATCGTTTTGCGGCCCGAATTTTGAGTACGTCTTTCATCGCCAGTAAATTGATACACTTCGTATTCGCCAGACTCAGCATTAAAATACGAGTCTATGCCAACAACAACGCACTGTTGTCCGTAGGTATCGTGTAGCTCTGTGATCAATTCTGGATTTAATAATGCAGGGCTGTTAATCGAAATTTTATCGGCGCCCATAGACAGTATTTCACCGGCTTGTTCAACGGTTTTAATTCCACCGGCGACACAAAAAGGTATATCAATCACTTTAGCAATACGACTCACCCAGCTTTTATCTACAACACGCACGTCACTTGACGCGGTGATATCATAAAATACCAATTCATCAGCACCTTCCAACGCATAACGCTCAGCTAATGGCACAATATCACCAATGGTTTCATGGTTTCTAAATTGAACGCCTTTAACAACTTTTCCGTCTTTTACGTCTAAACAAGGAATAATGCGTTTTGCTAACATATTGAGTACTCGTGGGTGCTATTTAAAATTTTGGAGTGAGAGTATATCTACATTGTTGGGGCGATTGTAGATCTATCCATAATGAATTTATGTTCAATTAGCGCAATTTAACCTTACGTGGCGCCAATAACAAAGAATTACATACGTAGTCATGCAGTGTGGTTACGTTTTTAATTTTCATAAGGCCTTCGATTCGTTATGTTATATCTAATATTTAGATTGTCGGAACTTAATTCGGAACTCAATAATAATGAAAATAAAGCAGCGCTTCAGTAAATCGTCAATGATCTCCTTATCTCTTCTCGCAAGTTTAGTTATCACTGGTTGTAATAATCCAAATGACTCAGCTAACGAAAGTACAAAAAACACAGCGGCTAAAAGTGTCAGTTCGGTACAAATTAAAAACTCAGATAGCGATAACGCACAGCTGTCTGAAAATATTCAGTTTAATGGTGAATTTAGCGAACACTACCTAACTCGTGATGTTCGTGATGACGTGTTTTATTTTGTTATGCCAGACCGATTTGATAATGGCGATATGTCCAATGACAATGGTTCTAAAACCATCGCTGAAAGTGCTGGTGGTTTTGATAAAACAAGTAATGGTCATTACCATGGCGGCGACATTAAAGGCCTCACAAAACGTTTAGATTATCTAAAAGGTTTAGGCATATCTGCTATTTGGTTAACACCTATTTTAAGAAACCAAGCGGTGCAAGGGGATTCGTCTGGTTACCACGGCTATTGGCCACTAGATTTCACAGAAATTGACCCTCACTTAGGGACGAATGCCGATTTAAAAGAGTTTATAGACGCTGCGCACGCTAAAAATATGAAAGTGTTTTTTGACATCATTACTAACCACACGGCCGACGTTATTAAATATGAAGAATGTCATGGCGAAAACAAACCTCAATTTAGTACCTCTTCGCAGTTGTGTGAATACGTCAGCTTAGCCGATAAAGCTGCGGGAAAAGGTTACACACCGTTTATTCCCAAAGGGCATGAGGACCTAAAAACCCCCGCTTGGTTAAACGATCCTAAGTTTTATCATAATCAAGGTGATAGTACCTGGCAGGGCGAGAACTCAGTTTATGGTGACTTCATGGGACTAGATGACGTAGATACTGATAACCCAGAAGTTGTAAAAGGCATGACGGATATCTTTAATAACTTAATCACTGAATTTAAACCAGACGGCTTCCGTATCGATACCGTTAAACACGTTAATATGGAATTTTGGCAACAATTTACTCCGGCCATTATCGAGCATGCAAAATCGTTAGGCATTCCTAAGTTTTTTGTTTTTGGAGAAGTTTATTCTGGCGATCCAAAAGAGCTGAGTAAGTTTACAACGGAAGGCGATATTCCATCGGTACTAGACTTCGCGTTCCAGTATCGTACAAAAGACGTATTTGCTTATGACAAAGGCACTGATAATTTACAAGACCTATTTAGCAACGATCACCTGTACAACGACCACAACAGTTCAGCTGACTATTTAATGAATTTTGTGAGTAATCATGATGTTGGCCGTCTTGCTTATACGCTTGACCAGTCTTTGCCAGAGGCGTCGGAAGAAGAAAAAATTAAACGCTTTTTACTGTCCAATTCTCTTATGTATTTTGCTAGAGGCATTCCCGTTTTATATTACGGAGATGAGCAAGGGTTTACTGGAGATGGCGGCGATCGAGGTGCTCGTGAAGACATGATGCCGTCATTAACACCTGACTATAATGACAACAACTTATATGGCACAGATAAAACAACAGCAGATGATAACTTTGATGTAACGCATCCTATTTACCAGTCTTTAGCTGAGTATGCTGCGGTTTACCATAACCATGAAGTGCTAAGAAAAGGTAAGCAGCAAGTTATTGAACACAATTCTGAACCTGGTGTTTTAGCGCTTTCACGTGAAATTGCAGGCCAGCCTAAGTATGTTGTCGTGTATAACTCGTCAACAACAAGCCAGGTTTATAAACACAACAAGGCAGGCGATGTTGAATTTGTGTTAGGTGAAGCGACAGCCACTGAAAATCAATTTGAACTTGCTCCGCTAAGTTTTGTTATTTTAAAAGCAAATAATTTAACACTATTAATAATAGGCAAAGTGCGGTTTTTCCGCGCTTTAGCCTAAAACACAACCATATTTAGTTAAAAACTTGATTTAACAGGTATTACCAGTGCCTTAACTTTTATTAAATCCTCTACTATGCTTTAACAATTGACTATAATTGCGTGTAAATTATGGTGTAAATCAAAAACATCCGACCCACATTCTTTCGGGATCTATATGAACCAAAAGCTGAAAAAAGTCCGTTATACATTCATTATGCAGGCCCTGCATTAATTGAAACGCCACTTCTCAATAAAGGCACTGCATTTTCTAAATTAGAACGTACCAACTTTAACCTAATGGGGCTATTACCACCTCGATATGAATCTATAGAAGAGCAGGTAGAACGCGCTTATTTACAGTACTCAAGTTTCCAAGAGCCGATTAATAAACATATTTATCTGCGTGCAATTCAAGACAGCAACGAAACCTTGTTTTTTAAGTTGGTTAATCAACATATCGCCGAAATGATGCCAATCATTTACACACCTACTGTCGGTGATGCTTGTGAGAAGTTTTCTGATATCTATCGCAGCAACCGTGGCTTGTTTATTTCCTACACAGAACGTGACCAAATGGACGATATTTTACGAAATGCGACTAAGCAAAAAGTAAAAGTAATTGTGGTGACCGATGGCGAAAGAATATTAGGTTTAGGTGACCAAGGCATTGGTGGTATGGGCATTCCTATTGGTAAGCTTTCTTTGTATACCGCCTGCGGTGGTATTAGCCCTGCGTATACTATGCCTATTACGCTTGATGTAGGTACTAACAACCCCAAGTTACTAAACGATCCTATGTATATGGGTGAGCGCCATAAACGTGTTAGCCAATATGAATATGATGCTTTTGTAGATAAGTTTATTACCGCGGCTCAAAAACGTTGGCCGGGCGTCATGATTCAGTTTGAAGACTTTGCTCAACCTAATGCAATGCCACTATTAAAACGATACAGAAACCAGGTTTGCTGCTTTAACGATGATATTCAAGGCACTGCGGCGGTGACTGTTGGAACTTTATTAGCGGCCTGTCGTAAAAAAGACAAAAAGCTGTCTGAACAGAATGTTACCTTTGTTGGTGCTGGTTCTGCAGGCTGTGGTATTGCTGAGCAAGTTATTATGCAAATGGTGGCAGAAGGGCTTACAGACGCAGAGGCACGTAAGAAAGTCTTTATGATTGACCGATTTGGCTTAGTGACAAACGGCATGAATGATTTACGTGACTTCCAACAAGCGTTAGCGCAAGAGTCTCGTGACTATGAAAGCTGGGAAATTGAAGGTCAATATCCATCACTTGTAGAAGTAATGGAAAATGCAAAACCAGGCATTCTAATAGGGGTATCTGGTGTGCCGGGCCTGTTTTCTGAGCAAGCCATAAAAACTATGTACAGCAATGATAATCAACCAATTATCTTCCCACTTAGTAACCCAATTAAACAAATTGAAGCGCATCCTAAAGATGTAATTAGTTGGACAGATGGTAATGCAATTCTAGCTACTGGTAGTCCATTTGATGTGATTGAGTTTGAAGGCAAATCCTTTGAAATTGCTCAGTGTAATAATGCCTATATCTTCCCTGGTATTGGTCTTGGTGTACTTGCGGTAGGTGCTAAGATTATATCTGACGAAATGATCATGGCATCCAGCGAAACATTGGCTCAAAACTCACCGTTAGTTAATAAAGGTGAGGGAGCGTTATTACCTGAACTAGTGGACTTACCTAGGTTGAGCAGAGAGATCGCCTTTAACGTAGCAAAAGTAGCGATTGAACAAGGTCATGCACTGTTAATATCGGATGATGAGATACAAAACCGAATTGAAAAGAATTTCTGGACTCCAGAATATCGTCCTTATAAGCGTGTTAGCGCATAAAGAATTGGTTTTTAGATAACAAAAAGGTCTGCTTATGCAGACCTTTTTTATTTGTAAGGTTAACTCGATTGAATTACCAAGCTAGCAAATTACTAAACTAAACTAACAGCTAACAACTTATCAAGTTACAAGTTTACAAAGCTAACGCGACAATAAGTGATTCAAAGCGCCCGTTATAACAGCAACTTGCGCCATTATGCAGTTTTCATCATCAACAAGTTGGCTGTCTGGATAAACTTCCGTTGTTGTTTTGTATTCTGCATCAGTCATACCCATGCACAACCCAAGTGGTCTAGCATCATATTCAATAACGCCAAACTGCTGAAGTGGTGCGCCAATTAAGCAATCATTTTCATCAGCAGGCGCTATATGAGTTACTTTTTTAACAGACTCAATTATGGCCGACTGGAATTCTACTTGTGGGTTTTGCGAATCAGCTACAAGATAAAAACCATCTGGAATATTCCAGTTCTTTTGCTCAATTGCATCACGAGAGGCCAGCGCCGGACGAAACTCTGAGTTATCCGTATCAGTGGTTTCGTGTAGGTCGATGTGGCAAATAGGCTTAATTTCATTGTGCTTTAGATATTGCATCAACAACGTAGCTTCTTGCGCTTTTGAGCCTTCAAAAAAACTACGGTTTGGATCCACTGCAAGCGGGTTCCAGCGGTTAATTGTTTCGTAACCCCAAGGGCTTACACACGGCGCAATAACAAAGTTAAACTTATTTCCATAACTACCTGCATGTTCTAAGGCAAATCTTAACGCGCCTTGAACACCACTAGTTTCATAACCGTGAACACCGCCTGTAATCAATACAGTAGGGAGCTCATCATTCCAATTTACACTTTTGATAATAAATAATGGGTAGTTATCGGCATCTTTAACAACAGGAAGGTCAGCATATTTTAAATAGCCATATTCCTGCGTTTCAAATTGCGCTGACAAATTTGCCAGTTTAGCGACGACTTGTTCTTGATAAGAACGTTTCACCAGCTGTTTTGCCAGCCATTGATGCTTTTCTGCATCACCCCATTTTTTTCCTGGTGTGCCAATTGAATAACTTTGCTCAGTCATGTTACTTAACTTCCTCTCCAGCGGCTTGTTTATCAGCGTGATAGCTTGAACGAACAAATGGACCTGATGCTGCGTGCTTAAAGCCTAAGTCATCAGCTTCTTGTTTAAAGATGTCAAACTCAGCTGGCGGTACATATCGCTCAACCGGCAAATGGTGCTTGCTTGGTTGTAGGTATTGACCAATAGTCAGCATATCTACGTTGTGTTCTCTTAAGTCTCTAAGAACTTCAACAATCTCTTCGTTTGTTTCACCTAAGCCAACCATCAAGCCTGATTTGGTATCAACTTCAGGGTGCATTTCTTTAAAACGTTTAAGTAAGTCTAGTGACCATTTGTAGTTAGCACCAGGTCGAGCTAAGCGATAAAGGCGTGGTGCAGTTTCTAAATTGTGGTTGAACACATCAGGCGGTGCAGTAGATAAAATCTCAAGTGCTTTATCCATACGACCACGAAAGTCAGGAACCAAAATTTCTACTTTAATTCCAGGGTTATGCGCTCGAATTGCTTTAACACAATCAGCGAAGTGTTGAGCACCACCGTCACGAAGATCGTCTCGGTCAACAGAGGTAATAACAACGTAGGTTAAGCCCATTTCCTTAATGGTTAGAGCTAGTTTTTCAGGTTCTTGTGCACTTGGTGGTAAAGGACGACCGTGAGCAACATCACAAAACGGACAACGGCGTGTACAAATATCGCCTAAAATCATAAATGTTGCTGTGCCGTGATTAAAACATTCAGGTAGGTTAGGGCAGGATGCTTCTTCACATACTGAGCTTAAACCTTGACTGCGCATCGCCTTTTTGATGTTGTCGATTTTTTCACTTGATTTTGGCAGGCGGATTTTTAACCAATCTGGCTTTCTAAGCATAGTATCACGCTCAGAAGGCATGATTTTAACGGGAATTAAGGCCATTTTTTCCGCGTCACGTAGTTTTACGCCAGCGGCTAATTTAGAAGTTTTAACGGTTGTCATACAGCTCTCTTTTCTGTCAGCGCTAGGTTTGGTAACCCTTGCTGATAGTCAATGTTAGAGGCGCCAAGGGCAGAAGCTAACAATTCGGTTAGCGGTTTGGCTGCTTCTTGAATAGTTTTTGGACCATTTATTTGGCTGGTTTGCACCATTTCTAAGCCGGCATAACCACACGGATTAATTCGCAAAAAAGGTTCTAGGTCCATGTCAACGTTCAACGCTAATCCATGAAAACTACAACCTTTACGTACTCTCAATCCAAGTGATGCGACTTTTTTCTCATCTACATACACACCAGGTGCGTCTTTTTTAGCATAGGCACTAATTTCAAAACTTTTTAGCATGTCCACAATCGCATTTTCGATTAATGTCACTAGGTCTCGAACGCCTATTTTTTTTCTTCGTAGATTAATGAGCAAATAAACCACCAACTGGCCAGGGCCGTGATAGGTAACTTGCCCACCTCTATCAACTTTAACTACGGGAATGTCACCGGTATCTAGTAAGTGCTCTTCTTTACCTGCTTGACCTTGAGTAAACACTGGGTTGTGCTCAACCACCCAAAGCTCATCCGTAACGTTATCGTCACGGGTATCGGTAAACAACTGCATTGACTGCCAAATATCTTGGTAGTCTCCAGTATCAATGTTTCTGATGACTATATTATTATTTATATCTGACATTCAATAACCGTAATCTACAGAACAACACGAACGAGGTCGATGGCACCTAATCGGTTATAAACCAGTTCCATGTGTTCTTTACTTGTCACTTTTACACTGATTGAAACTGACTTGTATTTACCTTTGCTGCTAGGCTTTTCTTTTGGAGAAAAGTCGCCAGGCGCTACGTCTTGTAATACTTCTACAATTTTAATTGTCAGCTCTTCATGCGCCACACCCATAACTTTAAAAGTTTGGTGGCAAGGGAAGTCTAATAGTTCATCAAATTTAGTGTCTTTAACTGTCATCTTTTATACCTTTTAAAAGCCTTCCCTAGACTCATTACTCGTAATTTACTTTATAGTTCAAATTTCTTTTTAAAGTAATCAGTTACCTTCTTAAACAAACCACCTTCATTGACTTGGTCAAGTGCAACAAGAGGGTAAGTAGTAACTACATCGTCTTCGATTTTGATTGTTAACGTTCCAACCACTTCGCCCTTGTTAATAGGGGCTTCTAATGGTTTATCAAGGGTGAAAGACGCTTTTAGTTTTTCACGGTAGCCACGAGGTATAGTTAAAGGTGTACTTTGATTTATACCTAAACGAACTTGATCTTTATCGCCCATGTAAATTCTTTGTTTTGCAAACTCAGTACCCGCTTCATATGCCGTTAATGTTTCGAAGAAACGGAAACCGTAATTTAACAGCTTTTTGCTTTCTACTTTACGACCACGTTGGCTTTCAGCGCCCATTACCACTGAAATCAAGCGCATCTCACCTTCCATTGCTGAAGCAACTAAAGAATAACCCGCAGCGTCTGTATGACCGGTTTTAATACCATCAACATTTAAGCTTTTGTCCCATAACAGGCTGTTTCGGTTTATTTGAGAAATATTGTTGTAAGTGAAGTCTTTTTCTTTATAGATAGCATATTCTTCTGGTACATCTCTAATCAAAGCGATACCAATTTTTGCCATGTCACGAGCCGTTGAAAGGTGACCTTCCGCGGTTAAACCGTGGCTGTTTACAAAGTTTGAGTCAGATAAGCCAATGTCTGCACCATACAAATTCATAAGTTGAGCAAACTGTTCTTCACTACCTGCAATGTGTTCAGCCATTGCAACACAAGCGTCATTACCAGACTGGATGATGATGCCTCTATTTAAATCAGCGACAGAAACTTCTTTACCCACCTCAATAAACATTTTTGAAGATTCAGGAAAGTTTTTTGCCCAAGCATTGCGGCTCACCGTCACCATATCTGTTAGTGCGATGTTACCTTTTTGAACTTCTTTACCAATGACGTAGCTCGTCATCATTTTTGTTAAGCTAGCTGGGTTCAGCAATTCATCCGCATTCTTTTCGGCTAATACTTTTCCAGTATCAAAGTCCATTAAGATATAGGCTTTGGCATTTACTGAAGGTGGATTTGGTACTAGTACTTTTGCCTCTGCAAAATATGAAAACGCTAGGGACGAAAGACTAACCAGAGAGAGTAAAAATTTATTCATTGTGTTCCATTCATGTTTTTTGCTAAAAGAAAGAAAATTGAGAGCGGTATTATCCATGTACCAAAGCTACGTGTCCAGTTTATGGCGCTAATACACTCTCTAGATTTACAGATTGATAACCAAACTGTTTTATTTTTAGAATTAAATCGGTTGCTTGCACTTTATTTTTAAAAGGACCAAACACAACTTTATGTTGTTCGTCTTTTTCATGTACTGCTGCATCATGGTTTAACATTATCGTTAAGCCTTTAAGCGACTCGTCAGCTTCCAATTTATTTTTGAAACCGGTTAGGGCAACCTGATATAGACTACTCTCAGTAGGTAAAGGTTCCTCTCCGGGTAAAATTAACTCAATGTTAACGTTTGCAGTGCCAGTGTCGTATACGCCAATTTTAAACGCCGCCGCATAAGAGAGATCAATAACTCTGTCTTGATGGAAAGGGCCTCTGTCGTTTACACGCACTATGGCTGATTTATTGTTAGCTAAATTGGTAACTCGTACATAGCTAGGTAGTGGCAGTGTTTTGTGAGCAGCGGACATACCAAACATATTATAAACTTCGCCGTTTGATGTTAGATGGCCATGAAACTTTTTCCCATACCAAGATGCAGTGCCTTTTTGTGAAAAAGGACTACGTTCTTTCATTGGTGTGTAATGTTTACCAAATACTTTATATGGCAGGTTGCCACGTCCTACTGGCTCGTGAACTATTCGAGGGTCTTGTTGTTCTGTTAATGTTGGCGGACGAACTGGCGCACTATCATACTTATCTTTATAACGCCCTGTAGGTGCGCAGCCTTGTACAAGCATTAAAGCAATACATAGCGCAGTAAGTAGAATTGATGATTTATTTTTGTCCATTTTAAGTACTAGCCAATAGTCGTTTATTAGTTCCAATAGCCATTAAAATACCGAAGCTTGCCATTAAAGTCACTATTGATGTTCCACCGTAACTCACTAAAGGTAAAGGAACACCCACAACCGGCAATAATCCCGAAACCATACCAATATTAACAAAAAGATAGACAAAAAAGGTTAGCGTTAAACTGCCAGCTAATAACTTGGTGAAAGCTTCTTGCGCTCGCGACGCTATTTGCATGCCTCTAACGATAATAAAGGCGTATATAGATAACAGCAAAAGAACACCTACAAAACCAAACTCTTCACTAAAAACAGAAAAAATAAAGTCAGTATGGCGTTCAGGTAAAAACTCTAATTGTGATTGTGTGCCTTGCAGCCAGCCTTTACCTTCGGTGCCACCAGAGCCAATGGCTATTTTTGATTGAATGATGTGGTAACCGGAGCCAAGCGGATCACTTTCTGGATTTAAGAAGGTAAGTACGCGTTGTTTTTGGTAACCATGCATTAAATAAAACCAAAGGATTGGTAAAAATGCGCCAACAGAAATAACTAAACCAAATAATACTCTCAGGCTTAAACCGGCTAAAAACATAACAAAAAAGCCGCTACTTGCTACTAGTAATGAAGTACCTAAATCTGGCTGTTTAGCTATCAGAAGTGTAGGTGTTGCAATAATGATAAACCCTAAGAAGGTATTCTTTAGGGACGGCGGTAACGTGTATTTACTTAAAAACCAAGCCATCATCATAGGTAAAGACAGTTTCATTATTTCAGAAGGTTGAAACTTTATTATACCGAGGTTCAACCAGCGCTGAGCGCCTTTTCCCATATCGCCAAACAACAGAACAGCAACGAGTAATAATATACCAGTGACAAATATATGAGGGGCCCATTTTTGATAGGTGAAAGGTGAAATTTGGGCGACCAGCAACATGACAAACAAACCAAGACCCATCCTAACCATTTGTCTTACAACCATATCCATATTTTGACTACCAGCACTATAAACCACAAATAGGCTTATAAGCATTAGAGTTAAAATACCGGCCAATAAAGGCAAATCAATATGGAATCTAAAAAATAGAGAACTGCGTCGGCGTTCATTTTCGGTTTTAGCCACCGTTATTCTCCTCGGCTAATTCTGTCTCTTCAACATTTATGATTTCAGTCGAGATGTTTCGTTTGTTAGCTAATCCCATCGAAAAATATAAATCCATCATTTCTCTCGCAACTGGAGCCGCATTAGCACTGCCGCCTCCGGCATTTTCTACCGCTACAACAATAACAATACTAGGATTATCATAAGGGGCATAACCAACGAACATTGCATTATCACGTCGGCGTTCATTGATTTTGGAAGCGTCGTATTCTTCATCTTCGCCAAGGCTGAACAGTTGCGCGGTCCCTGTTTTACCAGCAGCGGTATAAACAGCGTCGACAAAAGCTGCGCGAGCTGTACCGTCAATTGCATTTACCGTTTGATACATTGAATCTAAAATAGTGTCCCAATGTTTTGGGTTGTTGACCACAACTGGATTTCGCTTTTTGATAGGTGTTAATGAAATAGATTCATCTACACTGGTTGCTGATACTACTTTGGGTTCAATCACATCGCCTTTATTAACTAATACAGACGTCGCCATCGCAAGTTGCATTGGCGTTGCTGTCCAATATCCCTGGCCAATTCCAATTGAGATAGTATCTCCTTGATACCAAGGTTGACGCTTCTTTTCTTTTTTCCATTCTCTTGACGGCATCGTCGCTTTATATTCTTCATGAATATCTATGCCGGTATAATCTCCAAATCCAAATTTAGAGATGAATGGACTTATTTCGTCAATACCTAGGCGGTAGGCTAGGTCGTAAAAATAAATGTCGCAAGACTGTTTAATCGCGGTAACTAGGTCTACCCAACCATGGCCGCCAACTTTCCAGTCTCTAAAATTCCGTTGGGTTTCAACATTAGGGAATCGCCAATATCCTGGATCCCAAACGGTAGTTTCAGGAGTAACTAGCTTTTTGTGTAAGCCCAACAATGCTAATTGTGGCTTGATAGTTGACGCAGGCGGGTATTGGCCTTGCGTAGTACGATTGAGCATTGGTTTATCTTTGGAATTCAATATCAATGAATAATCTTTTTGAGATATGCCTGTTACAAAAAGGTTTGGGTCGTAACTGGGGTTGGAATACATAGCTAAAATGGCGCCATCACGAGGGTCCATTGCAACAATAGCTCCCCGGTTTTGTCTTAGCGACTTTTTGGCTTGTTCTTGCATTTCCACGGCAATTGCTAAGTGAAGGTCTGTACCTGGTTTGGGCGCTTCAATGCTCAGCTGTCTTAATACTCGGCTTCGATGGTTTACTTCTACTTCTTCACTGCCCGTAGTGCCGTGAAGTTGCTCTTCATAAAATCGTTCGAGCCCTAACTTCCCGATACTACGAGTGGCTGCGTAGTTCTTAATTCGTTCTTCTCGTTCTAACCTATTTAAGTCACGTTTGTTAATTTTACCCACATAACCTATTACATGAGTCATGGTGTCTGTATATGGATAGTGGCGATTAAGTCGAGCTTCAATAGCGACGCCAGGAAATAAGTGTTGTTTGACTGAAAATGCGGCGACTTCGTTTTCGGTTAGCTTTGTTTTTATGGGGATGCTCTTAAAACGGCGCTGGTATTTTATAATTCGTT
Source organism: Psychrosphaera haliotis (assembly GCF_009728465.1). Classification (GTDB taxonomy): domain Bacteria; phylum Pseudomonadota; class Gammaproteobacteria; order Enterobacterales; family Alteromonadaceae; genus Psychrosphaera; species Psychrosphaera haliotis. Next base: position 174,645 of record NZ_WOCD01000003.1, on the reverse strand, counting down.
TAAACTGTTCTACTTGCTCGTCCGGGATATCAATAATTAACTGTAACTCTGACAGCGTCCATTCCATATCAGTGACGGCTTCGGGGATGATCTCTAAAGAAAAGCTTGGCTCATTGGCAGCGAGTATGTTGCCATTAATGTCACGTATTATCCCTCGGTTTGGCGGGACAGGCTGGACTTTGATCCGGTTTTCATTAGAACGGGTTTGATATGTTTGATATTTTTCTATCTGTAAATAATACAGATTTGCTATTAGCACTCCCATCAGAGCGGCCACCGCTATCAAAGCCGTTATGGCGCGCCTAGCAAATAGATGCGCTTCGGCGGTGTGATCTTGCATTTGATAGGAGTTTCTACGCATACGTTATTCGCGATGATAAGGGTGATTGTTATTGAGACTCCAAGCTCGATATAAGCTCTCTGCTACAACAACGCGAACCATTGGGTGAGGCAGCGTTAAAGGTGATAGCGACCACTTTTGCTCAGAGCGTGCAATGCAAGCGGGTGCCAACCCTTCTGGTCCACCAACCAGTAGACTAACGTCGCGGCCATCCATTTGCCAACTTGAAAGTTGTTTTGAAAGGTCGTGTGTAGTCCAAGGCTTTCCGGTGACTTCAAGCGTTACAACTCTATTTGACTTAGGCACCGCCGCTAACATCCGTTCACCTTCCTGCTCAAGGATCCTTGCTATATCAGCATTTTTACCTCGTTTGCCAGGGGTGATCTCAATAAGCTCAAACGCACAATCTCTAGGGAAGCGGCGTTGGTATTCTTGAAATCCTGATGTTACCCAGCCTGGCATTTTGTTACCAACGGCGACTAATTGAATCTTCATAAGCGATTACTTGCTAGATTCCTGCCAAAGTTTTTCAAGTTGATAGAAGTCTCTTGTTGCATCTTGCATTACGTGTAAAACCACTGGACCCATGTCAACTAAAACCCATTCGCCTTCTTCCATGCCTTCATAGCCTAATGCTGGGTCTTCAGTTTGTTTTGCTTCCATTAAAACGTGATCTGCAATTGATTGGACGTGTTTTTTTGATGTACCCGAGCAAACTACCATGTAGTCTGTAATTGAAGACGTCTCTGCTACATCAAATGTAAGCACGTCTTTTGCTTTAAGATCATCAATTTTGTCTAGTACGAAATCTAATATTTGTTTATTTTGCAAAACGTTTGTTACTCTCAGAAGAAATTTTTGGACAACCATTCTACCTTTCTACGCTTTTATAGTACAGCCATTACGCGTTTAATCGAGGTTGTGAAGTTTTAATTTTTTGTCTAACTGACCTGTTAAAAAGTCTTTAAACATTACCCAGTCGCCTAAAAAGCTGTAAAACGGGTAGGTAAAGGTTGCTGGGCGGTTCTTTTCTATAAAAAAATGGCCAACCCAAGCAAAGCCATACCCAATGAAGGGAAGCAACCAAAAGTACATATATTGATTAGACGTGATGGCATAAAGTGCAACTAAAATAACAAAAGTACTTCCGGCATAATGCAAGCCTCTGCAAATAGGATGCAGATGCTCAGACAAATAGTAAGGATAAAATGCTTTAAAAGAGTTTAGCTTTTTGGGTTTAGCCATAATAATCCAGTTATATCTCTATTTATTGCGGAACATTAAAGTGCCGGCAACGTCACCTATCGTTATATTCGTTAATGTTTCATAATTATCGCCGTCAAACAATGGCTTATTATTTTCTTTTGTAACAAAAACAGCGACACCCTCGCTAATTTGATTTTCTGAAACAATTGAGTCTACGGCCTTTACTAAGTATTGACCTAAGCCATGGTGCTGATGATCTGGATGAATGGCGATAAAAGTAAGAAGGTGGTAGTGCTCGTGTGGGATCGCAGCTGCTACCTTTTTTTCTTTTTCAATCATGTTTTGGGTACTTAGAAAGCCAGCATGAAGCATCATTTTTAATCGCCAATGCCAAAACCGTTCTGGCTCTAGGCCTTTCTGTGGTTCTATAAGACAAGCCACCCCTAGTAAATGAGGACCCGAAAACAACCCAATCATAGGCTGTTGAGTTTGCCAAAATGCTGATAACTCCTCTCTTATTGCACCGCGCAAGCGAGTATCATAACCTTCTTTGGTGCCATCAAATATCTCTTTGAAAATGGGATCGTCGTGGTAAGCAACATATAATAGTGAGGCCGCTAAATTAACGTCTTCTGCGGTTAAAAGAATTGCTTTTATACCATTATCTTCAGCTAGTTGGGTTGTGACAGTCATATATTTGAACACCTGCATTTTTGTTGTTATTTTAACCAAGTTAGCAATAACTATTAAAATATCCAAGAATATTTTTTTCAGTACCTAAATAAACAAGCTATTTTATATAAGAGAGTTTTAAAAACTTAGGGGGTTTTATGGATACGTCAATACATTCAATATCTGGGCTATTTGAACAATTAGGTCTAGATGGCACGCGTTCTGGTATATATCACTTTGTTAAAGAACATAATATTCCGGATGACGTAACAATAGATGAAGCGTCTTTTTGGAGTGCGTCTCAATCTTCATTTTTACGAGATTCTCTAGAATCAGATGGTGATTGGAGTGAAATAGTAGATCAGTTAGATGCGATGCTGCGAAAATAACGCATAGAATACAACTTAGAATGATGAAGCTAAGTGATGGCAAAGACGTTCATAGGTTTATAGGTTTATAGGTTCAGTCGTATAATAAATAGGGCGGTTGTACGCCCTAACTATTGTTTTTAACTAAGCTGTCTGATGTTAATCAACGTAGAGCTTTTTCTTGAATTTAATTGTTTCTGTACGATTTCCTCGTTGAACTTCAATCGTAAAGTTAAGGTTTTCTTCGTCTCTGTGCTTGAGCTGCGCCAAATAATAAATTGCGTCGCCTTCCTTTACTTTTTTGAAGCTAAGCTGCTTAGTTTGGCCTAAGAGATTTTTTGCATTGCCAGTTAAACTCACATTTTGCGCTTTCTGTGTGCTGCTATCCAAAACCGATATATTGACAATAGCCATATAACGACTGCGCTCCAAGTTATACTCGCGTGCAGTTTCTGGTTTAATAAACGAACTTGGAAAGGCAATGTAATGGATGTCCCAATCACCTTTAGTAATTTTTTGTTCCGCACTCGCACTAGGAGATAACAGCAACATTGAAACGAACAAGGTAATGGCTAATATTAATTTATTCATAATGAGTTTTCCGTTCATTGCTTTTATAGTAAACGACTTAAAAAGTCATTAAATAATAATTGTACAAACTGTAGGGCAATCAAAAATACTAGTAAGCTTAAATCTAGACCGCCTAGAGGTGGAATAACCTTTCGAACTGGTGCAAGCAAGGGGTCTGTGAGTTGATGCAACAATGCCTCAATCGGATTGTAACCTTGACTAATCCAGCTCAAAATAGCTCGAATTATGGTCACCCAAAAAACCAACGTGAACACCTCTTGCACAACTGTTATCAAACTGGCTACTAAAATACTAACCCAAGGAAAAGCACCGCCAAACATGAGTTGCAACGTAGCGACTTTTGCAAATGCAACAAAGATAACTAATAGCACACCGGCCCAGTCTATTCCTCCTAGTCCCGGTACGACCTTGCGCAATGGAATGAGCAAAGGGTTTGTCGCTTTAACAACAAACTGACTAACAGGGTTATAAAAGTCAGCACGAGCCAATTGTAACCAGACTCTCAAAATGGCGACCATTAGATAGAGGTCGAATAAAGTATTAACTAAAAATTGGGTAGCTTGCATAATTAAAGTTTACTCATCTCTTGAGCTCTAGTTACCGCAGCATCGAGTGCTTCATTTACGGTAGCTTGAAGGTTGTTATTATTAAATACGTTTAAAGCAGCGGCCGTAGAGCCTCCAGGGGAGGTTACATTTTCACGCAGCTCGGCAAAACTTTTGTCTTTGTTAAATGTCATTTTTGCAGCGCCAATTGCGGTTTCTTGAACCATTACATTGGCAACACCTTCGCTAAACCCAAATTCTTTAGCCTTATTAGCCATCGCTTCCATAAAGGCAAAGAAGTATGCGGGACCCGAACCAGAAACTGCGGCAAGTTGATCAATCTCTGATTCCGATTTCAACCAAACAGTAGCGCCAACGTGGCTAAATAATTCAGTTGTTATTTGTATATCTTGTTCGATTACTGATTTGTCGAAACGAGCTTGGCTAGAGCCAACATATAACCCAGACACGCCATGACCAACTAATGATGGCGTATTTGGCATACAGCGAACAAATCGTACATCGCCAATTATGTCAGTATAACGTTTCACCAATAAACCAGCAGCCACAGTTACCACAAGTTTGTCAGAAAAGTCTGCACCGTTTGAAACTAAGTCAGTTAACACATCAGCCATCATTTGTGGCTTAACACCTAGGATTACAACGTCAGCCTGTTTAATAGCTTCCTGATTATCTAAATCAGTAGTAATGCCAAATTTAGCTTTTAAAGCTTGTTGTTTTTCCTTTGTACGATTGGTTGCAATAATTCGAGATGGCTCTACACCACTATTAACCATTCCACCAATAATAGCGCCAGACATGTTTCCCGCGCCAATAAATGCATACGAAGTGTTGTTATTTTGTGTCATTAAAATCCCGTGATGTTGTTTATTTAATTAGTACGAGGGCCAAATATGGCGGTACCAAGCCTAATCATAGTACTACCACTTAATATAGCGGCTTCCATGTCGTTAGTCATGCCTAATGACAAGGTATCTACCGTTTGATATTGATGCTTAAGTGCCAAAAAACAAGTGTTTAGTTGTTCAAACTCTGCTTTTTGTTTGTTTTTATCTAAATATTCATCGGGAATAGCCATCAAGCCTCTAAGGGTTAAATATTTAAATTCTTGAATCTCTTCAGCAAAATTTGCTACATCGAGAAGGGCAATGCCTGATTTTGTATTTGAGTCAGAGATATTAACTTGAATTAGAACATTCATTTGTTTGTTTAACTCTTCACAATGTTTGTTTAGTCGTCGGGCAATTTTAATGCGATCTAAACTGTCGACCCAATTGGCATGTTCAGCGATTAACGCTGTTTTGTTACTCTGAATAGGACCGATAAAGTGCCAACAAAGGTTTTCTAATTTAGAAAGCTGCTGGGCTTTATCAGCAAGCTCTTGTACATAGTTTTCGCCAAACTCTAACTGCCCAGCTCGGAAGGCAGCTTCGATATCAGACGGCGGTTTTGTTTTGCTAACGGCAATTAAGCTGACATGTTCGGGAAGTCGGCCTGCTTTTTTTGAGGCATCGCTTATTTTGTCGTGGGCAGTTGCCAGTCGATTTGCTATGGTAATGTTAACGTTATTTTCTGACATATACAGTGTCTTAGTTATTTAATAGGTTAGCCATATGGATATTACTGAATTACTTGCTTTTAGTGTGCAACATAAAGCATCAGATTTACACCTTTCTGCTGGAACTCCACCAATGATCCGCGTTGATGGTGATGTGAGACGAGTCAACATTCCGGCATTAGATGCACGCGAAGTTCAAGCACTTATCTACGATATTATGAATGATAAGCAACGTAAAGAATACGAAGAAAACTTAGAAACGGATTTTTCTTTCTCAGTACCCGATTTAGCTCGTTTCCGTGTGAATGCTTTTAATATTGATCGCGGAGCTGCGGCTGTATTCCGTACCATCCCATCAGAAGTGTTAAGTTTAGAAGATATTGGAGCGCCAGATATTTTTAAGGATATCGCTGAAAACCCTCGTGGCCTTGTTTTGGTTACCGGGCCAACGGGTTCTGGTAAATCCACTACATTAGCGGCAATGATTGATTACATTAACGCACAACGTCACGACCACATCTTAACAATTGAAGATCCAATAGAATTTGTACATCAAAATAAACAAAGCCTAATCAGTCAAAGGGAAGTGCATAGAGATACTTTAAGCTTTAGTAATGCATTGCGATCTGCTCTTCGTGAAGATCCTGACGTTATATTAGTTGGTGAGCTACGAGATTTAGAAACCATTCGTTTAGCGATGACGGCTGCGGAAACCGGACATTTGGTTTTTGGTACCTTACATACAACCTCTGCGCCTAAAACGATTGACCGTATTGTTGACGTATTCCCTGGCGATGAAAAAGACATGGTTCGCTCCATGCTATCTGAATCACTTCGCGCAGTAATATCACAAACGTTGTGTAAAAAAACCGGCGGTGGCCGAGTTGCGGCCCATGAAATCATGATGGGCATACCAGCAATCAGAAATTTAATTAGAGAAGATAAAGTTGCGCAAATGTACTCGTCAATTCAAACCGGCGCGGCGCATGGAATGCAAACGATGGATCAATGCTTATTAAACTTGATGAATAAAGGTTTAATTAGTAAAGAAAACGCACAGGCCAAAGCCCATGATAAAAACCTATTCAGTCAGGGTTTCGGCGGCGGATTCTAAGAGTCAATATTGGAGTATGTAATGGACTCAATGGAACAAATATTTTTAAAAATGGTGGCTGAAAAAGCCTCTGACCTATTTATAACTGCAGGGTTACCCATCAGCGCCAAAATTAATGGCGAGCTAACACCTCTAGATCATGAACCTCTTTCTGACATGGAGGCTGAACGATTAGTTCGTAGCTGCATGTCAGATAAACAGCAAAATGAATTTGACTCAGAAAAAGAGTGTAACTTTGCCGTTGCTAATGATTCTGGAAGATTCCGTGTGTCTGCTTTTTGGCAGCGAGATAACGTTGGTATGGTGGTTAGGCGTATCGTCACCAATATTCCTGATGTTGATGAGTTAGGCCTGCCGGCTGCACTTAAAGACGTTATTATGGCAAAGCGTGGACTAGTTTTATTTGTAGGTGGCACAGGTACGGGTAAGTCGACAAGTTTAGCGGCTTTGCTTGGTTACCGAAACCGTAATTCTAAAGGTCATATTCTTACAATTGAAGATCCAATCGAGTTTGTACACGAGCATAAACGTTGCATGGTAACGCAAAGGGAAGTTGGTATTGATACGCCGTCTTTTGAGTCAGCGTTAAAAAGCTCATTAAGACAAGCCCCGGATGTTATTTTAATTGGTGAAATACGCTCTCAAGAGATTATGGAATATGCATTGTCGTTTGCTGAAACAGGCCACTTGTGTGTAGCTACATTGCACGCAAATAATGCTAACCAAGCAATAGACCGAATAATGCACTTAGTTCCAAAAGAAAAACACGACAAGCTTAAGTATGATTTGGCTCTAAATTTAAAAGCTATTGTTGCCCAACAGCTTATCCAAACTAGCGATGGTATTGGTCGAGTAGCAGCTATTGAAGTATTACTTAATTCTCCTATGGTAGGAGAGTTAATCAAAAAAGGTGATATTTCAGGCATTAAAGAGGTGATGGGTAAATCTAAAGAGTTTGGTATGCAAACCTTCGACCAAGCTTTATTTGACCTTTACCAAGAGTCTAGGATCAGTTATGCAGATGCTCTGCATCACGCGGATTCACCAAATGATTTAAGGTTAATGATTAAACTAAGAAACAATGAGCAGACTGGCTCTGGATTCTTACAAGGTGTAACTGTGGACGGTATCCAAAAGGATGACTAAGTTAAATCTAATGGACTAAAGTGTAATGTAAGCTATAGCACTTGAGTAAGCATAAAAAAACGAGGCAATTGCCTCGTTTTTTTTGTTTTTAATAAGGTCTGTTTTACAGACCTTATTGTTTACGTTTTAAAGTTTGGTAGCCTTACAACGTTTTTTTTGTTTCAGATGTTGCAGAGCCTGTAGCTTGTGACGCTCCGCCGGTTCTTGCTGATACAACAACCTTAGTACGGTCTTCTGCAGCCATTACTGTTGGCATAGGGCCTTCAGTTTTCTCAGCAGGAGCAGGCTTTGTCATTGGCGCGCTAGACGTTCCTTTGTAGCTTGGTTTAGCAACACTAGGTTCGTGTAACACCTTCTCAATAGTTTCTGCAACTGGAGTCGGGTGCTTGTGGTTCTTTTCGAACTCAGCATCGTTCTCTGGATAGCGACTTTCTACAACCTCAGAATCTGCTTTTACTTCAGCATCTACTTTAACTTCTGCTGGAGTTTCTACATCGGCTTTTGGTGCTGGCTCTGAAGTAGGTTGTACTTCTGCCGTTTTTGTTCAACTGGAGCTTCTGTCGTTGGTTTAGCTTCAACATCAGGTTTAGTTTCAACAACTGGCTTAGCTTCAACAGCCTCTGAAGTTGAGTCTACAGCTACAGGCTCATCGTTCGACAAGTCTGAATTAGTCTCAGCTTTATCTTCAGTTTGCACTTTAGATTTAATAGAGCCTCTACGTTCTTCATTCTTAGTACTAGACTTAGACAAAGGTTTATTACGCGATTTTACCGGAGCCTTTTTGCTTTCAGTTTCTTGAGTGCTTATTGCCTCAATTGCTTCAACTTTTACAGCTTCTGTCGGTGCACTATTTGATTCACTCGTAGTGGTTTCAACTATTTGCTCTTCAGTTTTAGCGCTAACAGTAGGTTGCGTATTTACAGCCTCTACCTTAGGTACTTCAGCTTCGCTAACGTTATTAATCGCTGCATCCGTCGCATTGTTTTCAGTTTTCTCAATGCGTACTTTTTTACGATTATTTCTGCGTTTACGACGCTCTTGAACCTTTTCTTCTTTCGCCGCCGGCGCTTGACTTACTTGCTCAGAACCTACTTTCTCAGTAGTTTCAGGTTTTCTTCTATTTTGATTACGCGGGTTTTTAGGCTTGTTACGCTTATTTTCGCTGCGTTTTTCATCCGTATTTTCTACACGCTCGTTACGAGAGTCTGCTTCTTTACTCTTGTCTTTATCTTGAGGGCGGTTTCTATTATTGCGGTTTTTGTTTTTATTGTTGTTGCGACGATTTGAGTTACGATCGTTTTTGTCGCCACGTTCATTCTTACCTTTACCACTTGAATTACTCTTGCTTGTTTTCTTTGCTGAGTCATCAGATGAAAATAGGTCTGAGATAAACTTACCAATTTTTTCAAATAAACCAGGGCCTTTAACTTCAGCTTGTTTTGTTGTCGCCGCTGGAGTTGGTGCTGGTTGAGAGGGAGCTGGAGCTACTGGAGCTGCAAAACCTTTTAGTACAGGCTGCTCAATTTCTTTTTTCATTGGCACAACAATTTCTTTAACAAAATCATTCTGCTCTGGCTGCTTCACCATTTTAAAACTAGTATCAGCTAATTCTTCATCAACACGAACACGTAATACTTCATAGTGCGGAGTTTCTAAATGAATATTAGGAATAATAACAACGCTGACGTTATTATTTTTCTCAATGTGACGAACCGCATCACGCTTTTCATTTAGTAAGTAAGATGAAACAACAACTGGAACTTGAGCTTGAATTTGAGCTGTGTTCTCTTTAATCGCTTCCTCTTCGATTAAACGAAGAATAGAAAGTGCTAAAGATTCGTTAGAACGAATTGTACCTTGGCCATCACAACGAGGACAAGTATGTTGGCTCGCGTCGCCTAATGATGGACGTAAACGCTGGCGTGACATTTCAAGTAGTCCAAAGCGGCTGATTTTGCCAATTTGAACACGTGCACGGTCTTGTTTAACGCTGTCTTTTAATCTGTTTTCTACATCACGTTGATGCTTTGGCGGTGTCATATCGATGAAATCGATAACTAATAAACCACCTAAATCACGCAAACGAAGTTGACGAGCAATTTCTTCAGCAGCTTCTAGGTTAGTATTAAGCGCCGTTTCTTCAATGTCGCTGCCTTTTGTTGCCTTTGACGAGTTAATGTCAATTGAAACAAGTGCTTCTGTAGGATCAATAACAATTGAACCACCAGATGGCAATCGAACTTCACGTTGGAACGCAGATTCGATTTGCGACTCAATTTGGTAATGAGTAAATAACGGAACTTCACCTTGGTAAAGCTTAACGCGGTCTAAAAAGTCAGGACGGAATAATTCAATGTGGCTTTTGGCTTCATTAAATACGTTCTGGCTGTCGATAATAATTTCACCAACATCACGTTTTAAATAGTCACGAATAGCACGAAATACAACGTTACTTTCTTGATGAATTAAGAACGGCGCAGGTCGGCTGTCAGCTGCTTGTTGAATGGCATCCCAGTGAAGAAGTAGGGCACGTAAATCGTATTCCAATTCTTCGTAAGATTTACCAACACCAGCAGTACGTACGATTAAGCCCATACCTTTTGGTAACTCAAGCTTGCTTAATGCAGATTTAAGTTGAGTGCGCTCGTCACCTTCGATTCGACGTGAAATACCGCCGGCTCTTGGGTTGTTAGGCATTAATACAAGGTAACTGCCAGCAACACTGATGAAAGTAGTAAGTGCGGCACCTTTTTGGCCACGCTCTTCTTTATCAATTTGAATAATAACTTCTTGGCCTTCTTTCACCACTTCTTTGATGTTAGGGCGACCACTGAATTTATAATCTGATGGGAAGTAATTACGTGCAATTTCTTTAAGTGGCAAAAAGCCGTGGCGGTCGGCACCATAATCAACAAAAGCCGCTTCTAAGCTAGGCTCTACTCGAGTGATGGTTCCTTTATAGATGTTGGCCTTTTTCTGTTCATGGCCTGGGCTTTCTATGTCCAGGTCGTACAGTTTTTGACCATCAACCAACGCAACACGCATTTCTTCTTGTTGCGTGGCATTAATTAACATGCGTTTCATGTATGTAGCTCTTCTTTTAGTAGTAGGCCACATTCCATTAATGTTCGATGCACTTGAATACACCTCGACACTGTGTAGTTTCTCAACTAGTTATCTGTCAAATTTCAATCATCTCGACTGTAATTAAAGGTTTATCAATTCCAAATTTTTAGAATTCTGTCTGTGCCATTATCGTAAACAAAACGGGAATGGTGGCACTGGTTAAATAGACGCCTCGATTTGACTGGTCTGAACGGTTAAAGAAGAGGGTAATATGTTACTCGCATTACCTTACTTAAGTGGCGTGGAGGTTTGAGGTCTGGTGTTCTTTATTCGGTATGTTTGTTAAAAATGAAAGATAAACATACTCGGTTAATTCTGATATCATCGCGGCCTCAAACCCTGCTCCGTTACATGACTCTTACGTTCATTACGTGAGGCAGTTCAATCAGTTGCTTTATAAGCCGTGCTATTATCGACGTGAAAGTGGATTATAGCAACAGAAATTAAGCGTAAAATTGAATAAAATTATTTAAATTTGTGAGTGAATCAAAAACTATGTCAGAAAAAGCGATAAATTTCCCAAAAGTACAACAAATAGAAATAGACGATGTTCATGAGGGTCAACGCATAGATAACTTTTTGATCACCTTATTAAAAGGGTGCCCAAAGAGCGTAATTTATAAGATTCTCCGCAAAGGTGAAGTTAGGGTTAATAAAGGAAGAATAAAGCAAACTTACAAGCTGCAACTAGGCGATATTGTTCGAGTTCCGCCGGTCCGCGTAAAAGAAGAAAGCGAAGGTATTTCTGCCGGTTTAAGCTCAGTGCAAGCGTTGGAAAAAGCGATTATCTTTGAAGACAAGTCCCTAATTGTAATGAACAAGCCTTCGGGCATCGCGGTTCATGGTGGTAGCGGCGTAAGTTTTGGTGTGATTGAAGGCTTAAGAGCGTTAAGACCAAAAGAAAAAATGATGGAACTTGTACACCGCCTTGACCGAGATACTTCAGGTATTTTACTAATTGCAAAAAACGTTCCGTTTTAGTTTCGTTACATGAGCAATTAAGAATTAAGACTATGAACAAGGTTTATTGGGCTTTAGTTAGAGGACAATGGTCGGAAAAACAAAAGTCAGTACAGGAACCACTTAAGAAAATCACCACTAAGTCTGGCGAACGTCTAGTTATTACAGATAGAGAGGAAGGCAAAAAGTCTTGTACGCTGTTTTCGGTATTGAGTAATTTCAAAGATTGTAGCTTAGTTGAAGCTCGACCCCAGACTGGTCGAACGCACCAAATTCGAGTCCACACGGCTTGCCAAGGGCATCCAATTGCATGTGATGATAAGTATGGTGATCGTGAATTTGATAAAGTTGTTAAAAAAGTTGGGTTAAATAGATTATTCCTTCACGCTAAGGAAATTTCATTTTTTCATCCGTTATCTGAAACTACAATGCGTTTTGAGGCGCCGCTTCAACCTGAGTTAGAAGTTGTGTTACAAAAGCTTGGTGAGCAGGCTATGTCTCAAGAATAAAAATTAACTTAATATTGAGGTACTGTGCGCTTTATTTGTGAGTAAAGCGCACGTCAAATAACTGTTTCACCTAGCCAAATATTTATTTCTATAATGTAAATATGCCTTCTTAAAGACTCTAACTAAAGGGTTACCATACTTGCCATCTAACCAAGGTGGTTCGACGATTGATCTTGCCCTTTTACTAGACAACGGTTGCCAATAATACTTGCTCGGGAAAAAGTAATGATTTACTTGAGAAAGTCGAGTCAGACTTTTGTTTTGATGCGGACTACCACCATGAATTAAGTTAGCCGCCCAAATGATTATTTCACCTTTCTTTAAGACCCCCAGTTTTTTGGGATAACGATTGTTTTCAATTAATGATTCTACATAATCTTCATATTTAGGGTAATCATCTCTATTTCCTCTTAGGCCTATGTCTGGCATATTAAATTCCGCTAACAAATGACTGCCAGGGTAATAGATCAAAGGGCCTTGTTTTTCATTTATATCTTCAAGTGCTATCCAGACTCCACACATACGGCCAAATGGCTGAGTATTAAAGTGAATACTATCTGAGTGGGCTTTTTGTTCTGTCCCTTTCAAAAAGTTTAGTGTTTGAAATGGCCTTGGTTTCATGCCATAGAGTTCACTAAGTACCTGAATAATTGTGTTATTCAATGCTAGGGACTCAATGTTCTTGCTGGACTTCCAACCGTTAAACAAACGGTTATCTTTATCACCGGCTTCATATAGTGCTAAGAAGTCATTTCTAGCAGAATCTATAAGCTCAACAGGAAGTTCCAAATCTAGCTGTAGGAACCCATCCCGTTCAAAACTTTGCCTATGTAAATCAGTTATCATCGAAACTTCCTTGCATTAAGTCTTATGAAGGTAACTTCAATTATTTTTGTTGTGCCAAAACGGAATAATCCATTTCGCCTAAAATACCAACTAGCTTTATTAATGGTAACCCTATTAAAGTATTAGGATCGTCACCAGCTAGTTTTTCAAATAAACAAATACCTAATGCTTCGCTCTTGAAGCTTCCTGCGCATTTATAAGGTTTTTCCGCAAAAAGATATTGATTAATCATTTCTAACGTTAGTGTTTTAAATACCACGTCAAAGGGTTCAACAAGTGTCTTTGTTAAGCCACTATTAGTATCAATCACTGTTAAGCCGGTTAAAAAGGTCACAGTATTACCTGAAAACTTACTTAATTGCTTAACGGCGTTTTCGTGAGTATGTGGCTTACCAAGTATTTCACCATCAAAAACGGCGACCTGGTCTGAGCCAATGACTATAGAGTTAGAATGTCGTTCAGACACGGCTTGTGCTTTTAATAAAGCGAGTCTTGCAACTAGTTTATCAGGCGTTTCGTTTTGAAGAGGGGTTTCGTCGACTTCAGGCTTGTCAGTTTTAAAGGATATATTTAATTTTTCTAATAAGGCCTTTCTAAATGGTGAAGTTGAGCCTAAAATGATGGTTCGATTTTCGCGATTAGTCATAATGATTCTTTTTTAATCTATTTAACGATGATAAAAGGAATATACGCTATTTTACATGGCTAATTTCTATTTTTTAAGGGAATAAGGTCATTTTCTTTTGACTCTCAGTTTCCTTCACTATAATATGCGCGCCCTATGCAAACGGTAAAAATTCCTCTCTCGATCGAGCCAGCGAAAGCTGCGTTAAAACGTATGACCTATGACGGTATTATCGTCAAGGGAAATCTGTCACGTCTAAATGAAGTGGCTGAAGTATTAACAGATCACGTGAACGTATCTATTGAATGTGGAGTTGATCCACAGGATTTGGTTGTGATTCAGGGCACGGCGACAGCTAGTTTAGAACTAACTTGTCAACGTTGTGGCAAAGGACTGAAGGCAGAGGTAACAGCTGACTTCGTTTATACGCCTATACGTAACGCGGCTAAGGAAAGTGAAGATCCAATACCGGAAGCATATGATGAAATTGAACTAGACGAATATGGCTCTATTAGCCTTGTTCATTTGGTTGAAGACGAATTAATGTTGGCGCTGCCTATTGTAGCAATGCATGAACCAAAAGATTGTGAACTTGGTAACAAGAATATGAGCTTTGGTGAGTTAGCGCCAGAAGCGACGGTGCAGGAAAAACCTAATCCGTTTGAAGTATTAAAAAAACTTAAAACTTAGGAGACGGCAATGGCGGTTCAAAAAGTAAGAAATCCCGAGCTAGACGTGGCATGCGTCGTTCACATGATGCATTAACAATCGAAAACTTGTCTGTAGATCAAACGACTGGTGAAACTCACCGTCGTCACCACATGACAGCTGACGGCTATTATAAAGGTCGTAAAATTAAGTAAGGCCTAGCCTAGACTTAATATGCGTGATATCCACATCGCGCTTGATATGATGGGGGGCGATTATGGCCCCCGATCTACTATTCCTGCAGCGATCAAAGCTGTAGCTGATTTCCCATATCTGCACCTTTACCTTTGTGGTCACTCACAAAGTATTCATACTGCTTTAAATAAAAACAATGCATTAGGTCACCCTCGATTAACCGTTGTTCATGCCGAACAAGTTGTTAACCAAGATGAGCGTCCAGATCTTGCTCTACGTAGAAAACCGCATTCGTCTATGCGAAAAGCACTCGAGTTAGTGAAAGACAAGCAAGCTGATGCGTGTGTTTCCGCCGGTAATACCGGAGCGCTATTAGCCATTGCTCGATATGTATTAAAAACCTTACCTTCAATAAAACGACCTGCACTAATTAGCGCTTTGCCAACTTATGAAGACGACAAAGTCTTATTACTAGACTTAGGTGCCAATATTCACCACTGCTCCGATACCTTGTTTCAGTTTGCCGTAATGGGCGCTGTGATGGCAAAAGAAGTTGAAGGTATAGAAAACCCCCGTATTGCACTGCTTAATGTAGGTGAAGAAGACATTAAGGGAGCGGAGCATCTAAAACGCACAGCAGATAAATTAATGCAGTGTGAGCATATCAACTATATAGGATTTGCAGAAGGCAACGATATATTTGCCGGAAAAGCCGATGTTATTGTGTGTGACGGTTTTGTAGGAAACGTTGCGCTTAAAACAATAGAAGGCGTTGCGAAGCTTATTATCTCTAAGTTGCGAGCAATGAGCGAAACCTCATTTTTCAGCAAAATCATGATTGGCATACTCATGCCAGGTATAAGAAAACTCTTTTCAAAGATGAACCCCGACCACTATAACGGTGCGAGTCTGGTAGGATTGCGCGGAATTGTTGTCAAAAGTCACGGCAATGCTTCTTCAAAAGCCTTTTACAGTGCTATAAAAGAAGCGATAACAGAAGCTCAGCGCCAGGTTCCGGAAAAAATAAAGGACAAAGTTGAGGTCATGTTAAACGCTGTTGACTAAATGAATTAGTCTTAAAGGCAAACAGAGAGGTTGCATGTTTTCAAAAATTATCGGTACTGGTAGTTATTTCCCGCCGCAAATTCGTTCTAATAAAGATTTAGAAAAAATGGTTGAGACTACGGACGATTGGATTACCGAACGTACAGGTATCAAAGAGCGCCGTATCATGGACGAAAATGACACTGTTTCTAGTATGTCCACTAAAGCTGCTAAAAAAGCATTGGAAATGGCGGGTATTGATGCCTCAGAAATTGACTTGGTCATTGTCGGAACGACTAGCCATGCGCGCGCATTCCCTTCAGCAGGCTGTGAAGTTCAAAGAGATTTAGGAATACCTTCAGGTGTACCCGCTTTTGATGTCGCAGCAGCATGCTCAGGTTTTTGTTATGCTCTGAGCATTGGCGATACCTTCATAAAAGCTGGCACAGCTAAAAAGGCACTTATTATCGGTGCCGACTGCTTAAGTCACTTAATGAATCCAACTGACCGTAAAACCATTGTTTTATTTGGTGATGGTGCTGGTGCGGTAATTATAGAAGCTACCGAAACGCCAGGGATCTTATCAACACATATTCATGCCGACGGCAATGCGTCAGAGTTGCTGAAAGCGGAAATGCCAACTCGTGGCAACGAAGAGTCAGTACACGACGCTTGGGGACATATGGAAGGTAACCAAGTATTTAAGGTCGCAGTCACAAAGTTATCAGAAGTTGTTGAAACGACATTAAAACTGAATAACGCTGAAAAGTCTGACATTGATTGGTTAATTCCACATCAGGCGAACATGCGAATTATTTCTGCCGTAGCTAAAAAATTAGATATGAGTATGGATCAAGTCGTTATTAACCTAGATAAGTATGGCAATACGTCAGCAGCTACCGTTCCAACTGCGCTTGACGAAGCCATTAGAGATGGCAGAATTCAACGAGGTCAAACTTTATTATTAAATGCATTTGGCGCTGGTTTTACTTGGGCCTCAGCGTTAATTAAGTACTAAAAAAACACATATAAGAGACAAATTCACAATGACAAAAGCAATAGTATTTCCTGGCCAGGGTTCTCAGGCCGTAGGCATGTTAGCCGAATTATATGAAACATCTGAGGTTGTAAGGGATTCGTTTAACGAAGCATCAAGCGCACTTGGTTATGATATGTGGGCTGTAGTTTCTAAAGATGAAAATGAGCAATTAAATCAAACTGAATTTACTCAACCTGCGTTATTAACTAGCTCAGTAGCTATATGGCGTGATTATGTTGCTAAAGGTGGGGAACTTCCTGCCTACTTAGCGGGTCATAGCCTTGGTGAATACTCAGCGTTAGTATGTGCAGAAGTATTAACACTAGCAGAAGCCGTAATATTAGTTCAAAAACGTGGTCAATATATGCAACAAGCAGTGCCCGCGGGTACAGGAGCAATGGCTGCTATTATCGGTTTGGAAGATGAACTGGTAAGTAAAGCTTGTACTGATGCTGCTAATGGTGACGTTGTTGCGCCTGTTAATTTTAATTCTCCAGGCCAAATTGTTATAGCCGGTGAAAAAGCGGCGGTTGAACGTGCCATGGTATTAGCAAAAGAGTTAGGTGCAAAAAGAGCATTACCTTTGCCAGTCTCTGTACCTTCGCACTGTGCGCTGATGAAGCCTGCTGCAGATAAGCTAGCAATAGATTTACAGCAACTTGATTTTAATACGCCTGTAATACCGGTTATAAATAATGTTGATGTAGCCGCGCCAACAAGCGCTGACGAAATTAAGCAAGCTTTGGTAAAACAGTTATACAGCCCAGTTAGATGGACTGAAACAATTCAGCAAGTTCATACTAATGGCGTTACAGATGTGTATGAATTTGGACCTGGCAAAGTATTAACTGGGTTAGGCAAAAGAATTGTAAAAGAAATTAATTATAAAGTTGCGAATGATACAGCAACAGTAGCCGCACTAGTTGCGGGAGAATAAAAGGAAAAGAAATGTCTTTATTTAGTTTAGAAGGCAAGGTTGTGCTTGTAACCGGCGCATCGCGCGGTATTGGTAAGGCAGTAGCGGAAACGTTAGTGTCACAAGGTGCTAAAGTGGCAGGTACGGCAACTTCTGAAAGTGGTGCATCAAATATTTCTGAATATTTAGGTGAAAACGGCAAGGGTTATGCGCTTAATGTGACAAACCCTGACTCAATTAAAGAAACGTTAGAAGCAATTAAGGCTGACTTTGGTGACGTTGACGTACTAGTTAATAATGCGGGTATTACTCGTGATAATTTATTAATGCGTATGAAAGACGATGAGTGGGCCGACATTATCGATACAAACTTAACGTCAATATTTAGGTTAAGTAAGGCAGTAATGCGTCCTATGATGAAAAAGCGCCATGGCCGTATTATCAATATCGGCTCGGTTGTGGGCACTATGGGGAACGCTGGACAAGCAAACTATGCCGCAGCTAAAGCTGGTGTTATTGGTTTTTCTAAATCGTTAGCGAAGGAAATTGCTTCTCGTGGCATTACAGTAAATGTCGTAGCGCCAGGTTTTATTGATACTGACATGACTAAAGCGTTAGACGACGCTCAAAGAAAAGCGATTTCAGATCAAGTGCCAGCAGAGCGCTTAGGCGACCCAAAAGAGATTGCAGCGACAGTTGCTTTTTTAGCCAGTAATGAGGCAGGATATATTTCAGGCGAAACGATTCACGTAAATGGCGGCATGTATATGGTATAAACGTCGATCTTGTAGCCAAGTTGACGTTAACTTACACGAATTTCTCTATGAGGTTCGACCACCGCCAGATATTAAATAATAACTTGAACACGTCGAAGAGTGTATTTACACTACGACACATTAAAAAATTACTTAAAAAGAAAAAAGGAAAATAACATGAGCATAGAAGATCGCGTAGCTAAGATCGTAGTAGAGCAACTAGGCGTTAAAGAAGAAGAAGTAAAATCTGAATCTTCTTTCGTAGATGATCTTGGTGCAGATTCTCTTGACACTGTTGAATTAGTAATGGCACTTGAAGAAGAATTTGATACTGAAATTCCTGACGAAGAAGCTGAAAAAATCACAACAGTTCAATCAGCAATTGATTACATCAAAGCTCACGCTGAATAAGAATAGTTTGTAGAAAGAAGGGCAGCCTAAGCTGCCTTTTTTTTTATCAAAAAAATGAAAATTTAGTACCGTAATAAAAGCTTTCGGAGAGTACAAGTGACAAAGCGCAGAGTAGTAGTGACAGGGATGGGAATGTTATCGCCAGTCGGAAATGATGTTGATAGCACGTGGAAAAATTTGTTAGCAGGCAAAAGTGGTGCGGAGTTCATCACTCATTTTGATACTGAGCAGTTTGGTACCAAGTTTGCGGCTATGGTCAAAGATATTGACCTTTCAGAGTATATCCCTCGCAAAGACGCAAAAAAAATGGACCTGTTTATTCAATACGGCGTAGTAGCGGCAATCCAAGCGATAAAAAACTCTGGCATTGAAATAACTGACGACAATGCTCATCGTATTGGCGCTGCGATAGGTTCAGGTATTGGCGGCTTAGGTCTTATAGAAGAAAACCACTCAAAACTTGTTCACAATGGCCCAAGAAAGTTATCACCGTTTTTCGTACCTTCTACCATCATTAATATGATTGCTGGGCAGCTGTCTATTATGTACGGCCTCAAAGGTCCAAACATCTCAATTACCACTGCATGTACATCAGGCGTGCATAATATTGGCCACGCAGCGCGAATGATTGCGTATGGTGATGCTGACGTTATGGTGGCCGGTGGTGCTGAAAAGGCTTCCACTGAGCTAGGTATCGGTGGTTTTGGTGCTGCACGAGCGTTATCAACACGAAATGAAGACCCAACTAAAGCAAGCAGACCTTGGGATAAAGAGCGAGATGGATTTTTACTAGGTGATGGTGCAGGCATGATGGTTCTTGAAGACTATGATCATGCAGTAGCTCGAGGCGCAACCATCTATTCAGAGCTTGTTGGTTTTGGAATGAGTGGCGATGCTTACCATATGACATCACCTCCAGAAGACGGCAACGGTGCAGCACGCGCAATGCAAAATGCATTAGATGACGCAGGGATTAAAGCCGCCCAGGTGGGTTATATCAATGCGCACGGTACTTCTACTCCAGCCGGTGACAAAGCTGAAACTCAAGCTGTTAAAACTGTTTTTGGAGAATCTGCACACTCTGTACTCGTTTCTTCATCTAAGTCTATGATAGGCCACTTACTAGGCGCAGCTGGCGCAGTAGAGTCTATTATTACTGTTATGAGTTTAATTGACCAAAAAGTTCACCCGACCATTAATTTAGATAACCCAGACGAAGGTTGTGATTTAGATTATGTTGCTGATGGTGAAAGAGCCGTAGAGATGGATTATGCACTTTGTAACTCATTTGGTTTTGGTGGCACAAATGGAACGCTAATATTCAAAAAAGTATAGATTTGCACTAGTAGCAGGTGAATTTACACCAAAAATTTGATACAAAAGCTCAATGATTCTATTGGGCTTTTTTTATGATATTTAGTAGCTACGACAATAACTTGTCACCTATCGACCTTGAAGCTGAGTGGCAGCAACAAAGAAGCTTTTTATTTGGTGACGGCCACTTTACAACGGCCAAGGTTGAGCAGGGCAAGGTGGTCTGGTTACCTGAGCACATAAACAGGCTAAAGTTTGCCAATGAGAAGCTTAAGTTTGCGCCTATAAATTGGAACGCACTTTTTGATGTTGTTGAGTCAAAAGCACGAGGGATTGTCGACGGCATAATAAAAGTTCAAATAAGCAGAGGGAAGAGTGTCCGCGGCTATCAAATATCGGAAGAAATGCGACCTAGTGTATTTATATTTGAATTGACGCAGAAAATGCCTGCTGTTCGTGACTTAAAGCAACCTATTGAATTACAATTATTGGCAACCCAATTAGGGCTAAATCCACAATTAGCCGGAATTAAACACTGTAACCGTTTAGAACAAGCGATGATTGCGTGCGAACTTAAAGAACGCAAGTTGAACGATGGACTCGTAACGAACATCAACAGTCATGTAATTGAGTCCTCAAAAGCAAATGTCTTTTGGCATGATGGCACTCATTGGAACACCCCAAGTTTATCTCACAGCGGAATAGATGGAGTTGGCAAAAGCGTGATAGAAAAAAGCTTGCCAATGCTAAAAGTCAGCGATACTGATTATGAAACAATTGCTGAAAAAGCAAAATCAATGTTTCTATGCAATTCCATTACGGGCATAATTCCAGTTGCTAAACTAAATGGTAAAAGCTTAGACATAGCTTATGTAAAGGAATTACATCTAAAGGTATTTAATGAGTAAATCAATCGTACAACTCTCGCTGAAAAAGAGCTTATCAATATTACTATTTATTGTTTTATTGTTCGCGATTGGTGGGGGACTTTATTTAAAGCAAGGCGTTGAGACACCACTGCGCATTAATGAACCTACGTTGTTTAAAGTTGAAAAAGGCGCTTCCGTTAACGCTGTGTGCCGTCAATTTATGAAGAACGATTGGTTAAGCGAGTGTTTAACGTTAAAAGTCAGCAGTAAATTAAACGCTGTTTCTAGTCAAATTCAATCAGGAACCTATCAGCTTCAACCAGAGCAAACGCTTAAGTCTGCAATTGCTCTATTTGTTAGCGGAAAAACACACCAGTTTCCTTTCACTATTATTGATGGTGAAAATATTTATCAAGTACTGGATAAAGTTTCAAAATCACCGTATTTAATAGACGATGTAAATGACAAGAGTTTTATAGAATTATCTAAGGCGTTGAATTTAAGAGCTGATACACCAGAAGGATATTTAGCGCCGGATACTTATTTTGTTGAAGCTGAAACGTCAGCGACAGCGGTTCTTCTTCGTGCGGTAGAAAAACAAAAAATACGTTTAGAAAAAGTATGGTCGGAAAGACAGCCTTCTAGGCTGAAAACGCCTTATGAATTGCTAAAATTAGCGTCAATAGTGGAAAAAGAGTCAGCCTTAGCAAGCGAGCGAAATACGATAGCGTCGGTATTTTTTAATCGATTAGATGAAAAGATGAGGTTACAAACGGATCCAACAATAATTTATGGGATCTGGAAAGAATATAAAGGTGATATAAAACGCGTTCATATAAAGCAAAAAACACCTTATAATACCTATAGAATAAACGGCTTGCCTCCAACACCCATAGCCAACCCTAGCTTGGGATCTTTATTAGCCGTGGCACACCCAGAGAGCACTGATTACTTTTATTTTGTTGCATCAGGTGATGGAGGTCATGTTTTTAGCAAAACACTAGCTGAGCACAATAAAGCGCTTCGAGCATACCTAGCAAAACAAAAGGCAAAACAAAAAGCCGAGCAAGAAACCAATGCACCTAGCCAAAATAGATAGAACATAGGAAATAAATGAAAACTGGTAAATTTATCGTTGTTGAAGGCCTCGAAGGCGCAGGTAAATCAACAGCGATGTCACAAATACAGCAAATACTTTCTGAACAAGGGATTAGTTTTATAACCACTCGTGAGCCCGGCGGCACACCGCTAGCTGAGAAAATGAGAGAGATTGTAAAAGCAGAAACCGAAGAACATCTGACGGCAGAAGCCGAGCTGTTACTTATGTATGCAAGTCGTATTCAGCTGATTGATAACGTTATTAAACCAGCGCTGGCTGAAGGTAAATGGGTTGTTGGAGACAGACATGATATGTCTTCGTTAGCCTACCAAGGAGGTGGTAGACAGTTACCAGATTCTTTGTTGTTACCCATAAGAAATGCGGTTTTAAAAGATTTTGCACCAGACTTAACAATATTAATGGACCTCGATCCAAGGGTTGGCCTTTCTAGAGCTGCTGCGCGTGGTGAGCTAGACAGAATTGAACGAATGGATATGGGCTTTTTTGACCGTACTCGAAATGTTTATTTGGAGCTTGCGAATAATAACCCTAAAGTGATCACTATCAATGCAGAAAATGAGTTGGTGCAGGTTCAAAAAGACTTAAGCACAACAATTTCTAATTGGCTTGAGAAGAACAAATAGTGGCTGACTCATTGGTTACTAATTCGTTACAGCAACAATTAGAGCGATTAGCTAAATCGCTGAAACTTGCACATGCCTATGTTATTGAAACAAACGATCGAGAAGCCACTGAAGCGTCATTAACCCCAATTTATCAAAGTTTTTTATGTGACACAGCAACGCCTGATAACTTTACAGCCTGTGGAAAATGTAAAAGCTGTTTACTATATCAAGCTGGATCTCATCCAGACTTTAAGTTGTTAGATGGCCGCACTCAGTCTGTGGGCGTTGATGACATAAGAGCCGTGAGTGACTGGTTAAATAAAACACCGCAGATAGCTAAAAATCAAGTCGTGTCTATTTTAGCGGTTGGTAACATGACAGAAAATGCCGCTAATGCTCTCTTAAAAACATTGGAAGAGCCAACATCAAATAGCTTCCTATTTTTAGTTAATAATGGCGGTGAAAAGCTTTTACCAACAATTAGCAGTCGCTGCCAATTATTAAAGCAGCCTATAAAATTAACTGCGCAATTAAAGCAAGAGTACCCTAACGTGCCAGACTATCTTGTTGGTTATGCAAATGGCAATGAAACACAGATTAAAGCTTGGCAAGATGAAGCAAACCAAGCTCATTACAAGGCGCTTTATGAGCTTTTTGTAGCTTGGCTGAAAAACCAAGTTAGTAATAATCAGTTAAATAATACCATGCAAAAACATGCTGAATTAACACCATTTTTTGTTTATTTAATTGAGCGTCGCTGTAAGCAAATGATATTAAATAATTATTTAAGCAATGCAGAAGCGGCATTGTCGGTTTTATCAAAATTTAATTTTGCTCAAAAAAATATAAAAGGGCAGAATAAGGAACTTGCCTTATCGGCATTCATTCAAAACTTGGAGTCTTGGGTAAAATAATGAATCGACTTACTTCAGAATTAGAAGATACAAAGGAATTGTTTAGATGTTATATGCCTTTTGTTAAAGGTGGTGGGCTTTTTATTAAAACGAACTTGCCAGCAAAAATAGGTGACACAGTAGCGATAACATTGACACTGCCCGATGCGCTAGAACCAGAAATGTTTGAATCTGAAGTTATTTGGGTTACCCCGCAAGGCGCTCAAAATGTGAATCCTCCGGGCGTTGGCGTTCTACTGAATAACACAGAAAATAGACTTCAGGTAAAAATTGAAAAGCTATTAGGCACAATGCTGAATCTACCTGAGCCGACTTACACTATGTAAGAACCACCATTTTTAAAGGACATATAGAGCGTTTAAGAAGGGATTTGCAAAAAATTAAAGTAAAAATATTTTCAAGTTGTGGTTGATCTGAAACACTTCTACCCTTAGTAAGGTATAAGTAGCTAGAAAAACAAGCTGTATAAATTCATATATTTATAAAACAGGAGCAACTATGTCTACACAGTGGAAGTCCATTGCAAAACTGCAACTTAAAGATAAAACACTTAACAGCATTAGCTTTGACAAGCTCGAATCTCAATTTAACCTATCTCGATTACCTTACGCCGCAAAAATTTTACTTGAAAACCTTCTGCGCCATGAAGACCGACCTTTTGTGCAAGAAGACGATATTCTTACCTTAGCTAAATGGGATACTTCTTCTGATCAAGATCAGGAAATATCATTTGTTCCAGCTAGAGTCGTTTTACAAGACTTTACCGGTGTGCCGGCGATTGTAGATTTAGCGGCGATGCGTGACGCTATTTCCTCTTTAGGTGGCGATGCACAAAAAATTAACCCATTTAATCCTGTTGAACTTGTGATCGACCACTCTGTCATGGTGGACCATTTTGCAACGGAAGATGCTCTGAAAAAAAATACAGATATTGAAGTAGAACGAAACAAAGAGCGTTACCAGTTTTTAAAGTGGGGACAGTCTGCGTTTGATAACTTTAAAGTAGTGCCCCCAGGACGCGGTATTGTTCACCAAGTGAATTTAGAATATTTGGCAAGATGTGTATTTGAAGGGGACTTTGACGGTGAAAAGTGGGCTTATCCAGATACATTGGTAGGCACCGATTCACACACCACAATGATTAATGGCCTAGGTGTTTTAGGATGGGGCGTAGGTGGAATTGAAGCCGAAGCTGCCATGCTTGGCCAGCCAGTCACTATGCTCATACCCAAAGTTGTCGGCTTTAAACTTAGCGGTAAACTAAATCCTGGCGTAACGGCGACAGATTTAGTGTTAACAATTACAGAACAGCTTCGCAGCCATGGCGTGGTTGGTAAGTTTGTAGAATTTTATGGTAAAGGTTTATCTCAATTATCGCTGGCTGATAGAGCCACAATTGCGAATATGGCACCTGAGTATGGTGCGACCTGTGGTATATTCCCTTTAGACAAAGAGTCGTTAAATTATTTAAACCTGACTGGTAGAGACAGTGCTGATATAGACCGAGTAGAAGCATATGCTAAACAACTGGGTATTTGGCACGACCATGCAACACCAGAAGCAGAATATCATGAGCAACTTGAGTTTGATTTAGCGAGTGTTGTCCCGAGTATTGCTGGCCCTAAACGCCCGCAGGATAGAATTGCATTAGATGAAGCAGCCACAGCTTATAAAGACTGGTCTGCGCTCAACGGAGCCGATTCTATCGATAAAAAGGCCAAAGTAACTAAAGACGGTAAAGAATTCGATCTTAAAAACGGCTCTGTTGTTATCGCCGCTATTACGAGCTGTACTAATACTTCAAACCCTTCTGTATTAGTTGCAGCCGGCTTATTAGCTAGAAACGCAGCTAAGTTAGGAATTAAGTCTAAACCATGGGTTAAAACCTCACTCGCTCCTGGCTCGCAGGTAGTAACTGAATATTTAGAAAACGCTGGTTTAATGGATGACTTAGAAGCACTAGGTTTTAATTTAGTGGGTTATGGTTGTACAACATGTATCGGTAATTCTGGGCCTTTACCAACGGAAATTGGTGACACCATACGTAAAAATGACTTGTCAGTGACATCAGTATTATCTGGTAACCGGAATTTTGAAGGGCGAATTCACGCCGATATAGCGGCTAATTATTTAGCCTCACCACCACTAGTGGTTGCTTATGCAATAGCAGGTAATATGAATATTGATATTACTAAAGATGCAATTTGCAAAGACGCTGACGGTAATGATATCTACCTGAAAGACTTATGGCCAACTGACAAAGAGATCAAAGAAGTAGTAGAGAAGTCTATATCCCGCTCAATATTTACCGATAAATACTCAGATGTGTTTAATGGTGATGACAGTTGGAATGAGCTTGATGGTGGGTCCCAAAGCATTTATCAATGGCCAGACTCAACCTATATAAAACAGCCACCTTTTTTTACTGACATGTCTAAATCTGCAAAACCGGTAGAACCCATCAGTGATGCTGCATGTTTAGTGAAAGTAGGCGACAGTATCACTACAGATCATATATCCCCAGCTGGTACTATCGCTGATGATAGCCCGGCGGCTAAATACTTAAAAGAGCAAGGGATCACGAATAAAGACTTTAACTCATATGGCTCTCGTAGAGGCAACCATGAGGTTATGATGCGTGGAACGTTTGCCAACGTACGATTACAAAATCAATTGGCACCAGGCACAACAGGGAGCGCAACAACCCACTACCCATCAAACAAACCAATGTCTATTTTTGACGCTGCGATGCTTTATCAGGAAGAACAAGTGGACACAGTTGTTCTTGCCGGCAAAGAATACGGTACAGGCTCTAGTCGAGATTGGGCAGCAAAAGGCCCATCTCTTTTAGGTATAAAAGTGGTGATGGCAGAAAGCTATGAGAGAATTCATAGATCAAACTTAATCGGCATGGGTATTTTGCCTTTGCAGTTTAAGCCAGGCGAAAGCGCCGACGTTCACGGTTTAACGGGTAAAGAACGTTTTGATATTCCCGCGGTAGAAGCGTCCCAAAAAGAGTTAGTAGTTCGTGTTAAAAGTGATAAAGAAACAAAGGAAATTACTTTTGATATCAGAATTGATACGGCGAATGAGTTTGATTACTTTTCTAATGGAGGCATATTATCTTACGTTATTCGGAATATGCTGGGAACACTATCTTAAAAGTCGTACCTACACCAAGCTGACTTTCAACTGAAATCTCAGCGCCATGGTCTTGGAGTATTCCATATGAAATGGATAGTCCAAGGCCAGTTCCTACGCCCACAGGTTTAGTCGTAAAAAATGGAGTAAAAAGTTTCTCTTGGTTTTTTTCGCTGATACCTGAGCCTGTATCGCTAATCGTTAATGTAACTTTGTTTTCAGCGTTAACGGTACTAATAGTAATAGTTCCGCCTTCCTCCATTGCGTGCTTGGCATTGATAAGCATGTTAACGATAACTTGTTCTATTTGACCAAAGTTTGCCTTGATAGTACTTATTTCTGCTAAGTTTTTTACCAGCTCACAATTATATTTAAGCTCATTCCAAACTAATTGTATGGAGTCCTCTATACAATCGTTTAAGCTTATAGGTGTGTAACTTGAAGCATCACTATGAGAGAACGATTTAAGTCCGGCCACAATATCTTGGACCCGTTTTAGTCCACCTTTTGAGGCGGTTAACAAACTATTTACATCAGACATGATAAAATCGACATCTTCTTCTTGCCAAATGTCGGTAATTTCCTTCATTACGCTACTGTCTTTTTCAACCTTAGGAACCTTGTCTAATAAACGATTTAACACCTCAACGTATTCAGTTAGGGTTTCATAGTTACTAATCACAAAACCAATTGGGTTGTTTATTTCATGTGCTACGCCAGCCGCAAGTTGACCAACGGAAGCCATTCGTTCGGATTGAATTAATTGACGTTGCGCATCATCGAGTTTTTTATGCGTTTTTTCTAGCTCTTTAAATCGGTTACCCAGGTTAACTGTAGCCATTTGTCGTTGAACTGCAACGGCCAACATTGATCGTGAAGATTCGACGGACTGTAGTTTTAGAATATCTATTTTGGTGGAATCTGAATAAACAAAACAAGCAAAACCACGATTGTTGTTTATGCTAAATAGCGGTACTAAATAGGCATACTCAAATTTAGTTTTAGCAGGTGAAATTGAATTCATAGGTAATAAAGTACTCTCACCAGCGGAGTCTTCAACTGCCTCTAAAATAGTCTTAAAGTCAAATGCTTGTACTATGTCTCTAATTACTAAAGCATCAATATCATCTTGCTCTAGCACATCAATTCGACTCTTTTGGGCTGCTTTTTGCTGTTCTAACTCCATTACCGATGCTAATTTCCATTCAGCATTCGAATTAGCTTGCTTGAGTTGAAAAAAGATACATTGTGCATTATTCAAAAACTCACTTGCTCGACGCAAATAAACTTGCACCGTTGCATTTACCGAATCTGCATTCCAGATGTCAGCAGATAAGCCAGTTAAAAAAGAAAGCTGTAATTGTTGCAGCTTCGCTTCACTAGCTTGATTTATAAGACTCTGATTTGACTCGTAAATTTCCCTAGATCTTTGTTCTAAGAGTGTTTCAGCCATTTTTCTAGCAGCTTTCTCTCGATCTAACGACTTTTCAAGTGTATCAACCCGCTTTTGTAATTCTTCTGTCATAGTCTGTTAAATGTAGTTCATTGAAAATTGAGCTATAGTTTAAAGATAGTACGTTTTTTAAGAGTTTATTGATTAACTATAGGCCTTTTATGTCAGAAAAGTACAAAATATTAGTTTTAGACGATGAAGTTGAAATTCTTAACTCCTTAAAACGTGTCTTTCGCAAAGATTATGCCGTTGATACGTTTAGTGAGGGTGAAGATGCGCTGGCCGCGTTAGCTGAAACTGACTATGCCATTGTTATATCAGACATGAAAATGCCTGGTATGGATGGTGCTACGTTTTTAGCAAAGGCAAAAGAAGTTGCCCCTGAATCAGTAAGGATCTTGCTGAGCGGCTATGCTGATATGGATAGTACGATTAAAGCGATTAATGAGGGCGACATATTTAACTATGTCTGCAAGCCTTGGAATAACGATAGTCTAAAAGCGCTAATGGCAAATGCTATTAGTCGCTACTCGCTTAAATCCCAAAATAATGAGCTATCTGGAAAGTTAGTGGCGGCGAATACGCAGTTAACAGAAGCAAACCGCCTTCTAGAAGAGAAAGTAGCAGCAAGAACAAAAGAATTGAATCATAAAGCCGCCATGCTGAAACGTTCGACGATAAAACAAAGAAAGTTCTTTAGACAAATCTTAGACATGGTTGGTCTAATTATTGAAGACAGGGCTGGTCATGAAAATGGTCACAGCAAAAGAGTTGCCGCACATAGTAAAGTATTGGCAGAGGAATTAGGGCTAAGTAGAGCAGAAGCAATCAATATTTATTTAACCGGCCTAATGCATGAGGTTGGTAAGGTTGCAATTAGTGACATACTTTTACAAACGGTGGAGTATGAACGTACCACAGAAGAGAATATTGCCTTTAAGAGTCATGCAGTGGAAGGTGCCAAAATTTTGAGTAAGTTGCCAAACTTACGAGAAGTAGCGGAAAATATTAGACATCAATATGAAAATTATGATGGCTCAGGTTATCCGGATAATCTTAAAAAAGAGGAAATCCCATTCGGGTCAAGACTATTGAAGGTCGTTAGTGACTATGACTACTTATTACTAGGCCATAAAGATGGGAATAAGCTTTCGCCAGACAGAGCTGCTTTTCAAATAAAAGAGCAGCGGGGCAAATTATATGACTACAAAATTGCAGATCAGTATCTAGACTTGCTGACTCGTATTCCTGACATTGAAGAGCTTGATGCGGACTATTGTGTCGCTACTAATCGCCTAGAGCCTGGGATGATTGTATCAGATGACGTCAAAAACAAAACTGGCGGAATAATGTTGACTAAAGATACAACACTAACGGAAGCGGCTATAGCGAAACTCGTAAATTATGAAAAAGACAACGACTGTTTTGTTACTGTTTTTATTTACTAATTTCCGATTTAACTCTGCGTTTTGTGAGGTTGTTTGCCGCCTCTTTAAGCAATGAAATATCCACAGAATCATTTACTTTTTTGTTAGTGGAGTAGGCTGTATTGCTAATTAACTGACCTTTTTTAAACAACAGTGCATTGTCTTTACTTACAAAGTAAAAGTGATCATTAGAAAAGTTGGTGGTGATGTGTTGTATATCTACCTTGGACAATGGTACGTCTATTAAGTTTGTTTCAACGTATTTGGGGCAAGATAGAGTATTACTAATATAACTCGCAATTATGTTTTGCGGACTAAATGCCATGTCTGGTAATTTGTCGAAACCAATTAATAATGCTGTCGTTCGGTAAAAAACGTTAGTGTTACTAGCGTCATGAAAAACATAAATACGCTTGTTTGTTAAGTCTGAATAAGTTGAATCAGAGTTGAAATCAGTGCTAGTGAGTTCTACGGAAACTTTGCTTTGTTTCAAGTGAGTATTCACCGCAAGATCAACCGTACTTGACTGATATAATCCTGGTAGCCCACTTGTGAAGTTAAATAGTAGTGTTTTTAAATCGCTTGGAATACTGAGTTGGTTGGTTCGTTGATAATTAATATTGTTTTCAGTTAACCAACCTTCTACCGATTTCTGGTTTTGACTAGGTAATATGACTATATTGAGTTTAGGTTTATCAGCAATATCGCAACTTACTTCTTGAGTTTTAGAAATAGAGTACAAACTGTTGTTAACCAAAGCTCTGTTGGACTTATAGTCATTGTATTTATCTAAATCTAATAGGTCGTAGCGAGCCAATAACGTTTTAGCAGTCAGTGGGTAGTGTCCTGGGAACATAGAGCCTTGTTTAGCAATGTCTGTATTTAACGTTGCGTCGGCCCAAATATGCATAAAGTGGCTGAAGAAAAAACTTGCCACTAAAGTTCCTGCAACAACATAACGCTTGGAGAACTGCTGTAACCTATGAATTCTTTTCCAAGTGTAATTACTGGCTAAAAACAGATACGCTAAAATAAAAATGAAGACGGCGATTAACATGACAAAGTAGCTATCACCCATTAGGCCAAGGTAAACATCTTCAACTTCACTAAGTTGGTCAATGGAACTTGAACTTAAGTGGTAACCTAGTCCTCGATAAGCTAATACATCTAGGAATAAATACAACTGGAAAAAAGACGCCATGACGGCAGAAACGCCACGTATATGACGCTTATATGGAAATAAAATGATGACGGGAAATATGGTAATTATAAAGCAACTCATTGACAAAAAGCAAAGTGACCCAGCCACGTTGTCAAAAAGTAAAGCCAACCCGAAACAGAGACGGGTAAACTATGCTCGTTAATATAGAAAAATGAAAAGCAAAGCGCTAAAAGCAAATTGGCAAATGTGAACCAGTGTCCCCAAGACAATAAGTTAAAAGGTTGTTCTGTTTCCCATTGATCTTTTAGTTTAATTACCATTTATACTTGTCAGTCCTAAAAAGTACTGTTAGCGCTTAGATGCACTTAAAGAGTTCAACAGGGCATCTGCAAAACTTTTTGCTATTTGTTCTTTTATATCAGGTTTAATATTATCGTCAATAATATTACTAACGGTATTACCTAAAGCAATAAGCGCTAAATCGACAGAAACTTTGTTGTTTTCTACAACATCTAGTAATTGTTCTACTAAATTATTAATCTCATCGTTTGAGTATTTTGATATGATTGGCATAAAGAAATCTTATTAATGGTTCGTGATGCGGATCTTAACACAATAGCGGGCTAGGAAAACATATGTCATTAGCAGTAAATCAATTTTCTATCGCTTTTTACGAAAAGCAGGCTGAAACTGAATTTTCAACAAAGTGGGCAGTAATGGCCGACGAAAGTTTGACCAAGTCTTTAACTTTTGTAGAGCAATTGCATAATATTTATAACGCTAAACCAAGTAAAAGCTACGCGGCATTTTCGGAAGAGAAAAATACAGCGTTTTCACACAGACTGCATAGCTATTTAGGTCAAGAGGTCCCTTTTGATCATCTTTCTAAAGAAGTGCTAAAGATATTTCAAGCTGAACTAGAAAAGTACGAGTTTGAAGAGACAGGTTATTTGCTGCTGATTGATTATGAATATGTGGCAACTCGTTATGTGATGGTTGGTGTAGTAAATTTAACAGACCACTTTTCAGTTGATAATGAATTTGGTATTAAACGTGAACGCCATTTAGATATAAATAAAATTCAACTAGCCGCTCGTATAGACGTGAGTAGTTTATTACACAGTAGTGATGATTTAAAAACTATTTCTTTTATAAAAGGCCGTGCTGGTAGGCAAGTAAATGACTTTTTTATGGACTTGTTAGGTTGCACTGAAACCATTAATGCGAAGTCACAAAGCAAAGAGCTTTTAACGGCGATAGATGACTTTATGTCTGTTGAAACCATGGATCCAAATGAAAAGTCCGAAACACGTGAAAAAGTTTATGAATATTGTAATGAACGTATTGCCAGTGGCGAAGATGCTAGGTTAAGTGAGCTTAATGATACGCTTTCTATTTCTTCCGACAATGAGTTTAAAGACTTTATTAGCCAGCAGGACTATTCATTTGATGACAATGTAACACTTGATAAAAGTACAGTTCGTAAATTGGTAAAATTGTCAGGTAGTGGCCAAGGTGTGTCCGTTTCATTTGACCGAATTTTGTTAGGTGATAGAGTTAATTATAATCCTCAATCAGACGAACTAACTATTAAGGGTGTACCAGCGTCTCTAAAAGCAGTATTACTTAATGAGTTTGGCCTAGAGTAAAAAATGAAAATTAAAGAGTCATTAAACCTAAAACGTAAAGTAGAGATTCGAGTTAGAGAGAAGGCGATTAAAAAAGCCGAAACTCGAATCATGCTTGCGGGTAAAACTCCGAGCGATTTTAATGAAGCGCAATTGGAAATTCTTGTAAAAGAAGAAGAAGATAAAATTTATGGCAGCGCAAAGGAGAAGGGCTTGTTAGTGCTGGCTTCTCTATTGGGTTTGTCACTTTGGAGTTAGGTGATGTTTCAACATATTGCTAGATGGACGTTTTTAATTACGGTTTGGAAGAAGTACAAAGGCCAACTGCTCTCAACTTTAGCGTATTTATTTGCACTTTTATTGGTGTCTTTGGTCCATAAAGACTATTTAGATTATGTTGCAACTGCAAATGAAGGCCAAAGTTTTATCGCCAGTTCATTTTTTATAAAGTGGATTGCCTATTTAGCGCTAACGGGTTTCTATATTTATATATTTTCGAGCTTTTCTAAAACCAAAAAGCAAGGGCATCAAAATCTAAGCTTTTTGAAAAAGTTTGCAAAAACCTCTAATAACACGTCAACGACTTTTGATAATGAAGAGTTGAAATCAAAAAAAGGTCCTCACACTAAAAGTAATAATGAAGACCCATTTTCTAATATTCGTAACAAGTCTAAGTTAAGGTCTGAGGCTGACCTTATTATAGATAGTGATGAACAACCTAAAAATTGAGTTTACTAAGTTCTTTTAACTTGCTTATGCGGTCTTTAGTCATATAAATCTCACACTCTTTAGCCATTGATATCGATGAGGATACGTCTGGCAACATAGCTATATATTGCCACTTGCAGGTGGCTTTTTTATATTTATTAAAGTAGCGAATAGAAGATTTATAAAGTAGGAGAGGGTTGTTTCCCGTTTCTTCCTTGTTTAGGTCTCGTAAGATAATCTCTACATTGGTTTCCCAGGTCATCAGTTCCCGTTCAACCTGTACAAACGCTGCATCAAGACACAGCGTATAGTCCATGGGCCTTTTATGTTTTTGTTTACAGTCAGTGATTTCTTTTGAGCTATAAAAGAAGCTTTCCTCTGCTGATACCAGCATTGAAAGGCTAAGCGAGAAACAAAAGATAAATAAACGGATTAACAAACTTACACCTCGGGTACTTTTATTTAAGGTTGTGGAACATTTTTTATTAAGGCAATACAACTTTATAAGGCTTAACTATAGATTGCGCATAAACACCAGCGGCCAAGTACGGGTCACTGTTTGCCCAAGTTTTTGCTTGTTCTAAAGAATTAAACTCTGCAACAACTAAAGAGCCAGTAAAACCTGCTTCACCAGGATTTTCACTATCAATGGCTGGTAACGGACCAGCAACGAGTAATCGGCCCTGTTCTTTTAATTCAATTAATCTAGCTAAGTGCTTTTCTCGAGTTGCCAATCGGTTTGATAATGAATTTGCCACATCTTCAGAATAGATCATGTAATACATTTTGTTTCCTTAAATTGGGTTGTAAATTATATTTTCAGCGGATCTTGCTTTAATTGCAGGAAAAATCAAGTTGAATGGGAAGACAGTGTTCAAATTACTTGGTAGCATGGCTCAGTACACAATTAAAAATAATTATAATAAAGGTAGTTTGTATGAGTGCGGAAAGAGAGCATTTTTCATCAAAGCTTGGTTTTATATTGGCAGCAGCAGGATCAGCAGTTGGCATCGGCAATCTGGTTGGCTTTCCAGTAGCAGCAGCTAAAAACGGCGGGGGAGCATTTTTATTCATTTATGCTCTGTTTGTCATTATCATTTGTTTACCAGTCATGATGGCCGAAATGGCCGTTGGAAGACACACCAATAAAGACCCTCTTGGGGCCTATTCAAAAATTTCTGAAAACGACAGTAAGTGGAAACTAGCCGGATGGTTAGGTGTTATTACGCCATTTATGATTGGGGTATTTTATCTAGTCATTACCGTTTGGATTTTCGGTTATTTGTTCTCTGCCGTGACTGGCGACTTAGCATTGCTAGCGGATCCAAATACATTTGGCCAGTTTGTTACTAGCTCTAAGTTATTTATATATATGGCAATTGTATCGGCGATTACGGGCTTTATTTTAATGAGTGGCGTAAAAGAGGGCATCGAAAAGGCTGCAAAAATCTTAATGCCAGCATTATTTTTGTTGCTAGTATTACTTGTTATTTATGTTTTAACACTTGATAACGCACTGGCTGGTGTCTCATTTTACGTATTACCTGACTTCAGTAAAATTACTGGCAGTGTGGTAAGTGGTGCTTTGTCTCAAGCGTTTTTCTCATTATCGTTAGGTATGGGTATCTTAGTAACGTATGGCTCGTATATGAGCAAAAAACAAGACATTGCAGACTCTTCAAAATTGGTTGCATTAACTGATACGGGTGTTGCGTTTTTTGCAGGACTATTAATTCTTCCTGCAATTTTCAGTTTTGACCCAAATGTAAATACGTCTGAGCTTTCTGAGTCCTCTATATCTCTTATTTTTGTATTGCTACCTAAGATTTTCTTATCATTGCAAACAGACATTGGTTACGTTGGCGCAAGTGCAGTAGCTTCGATTTTCTTCTTATTAGTATTTTTTGCCGCGATTACTTCTTTAGTTTCTATTATAGAAGTTCCTAACTCTGCAATCATGGGTGAGAAAAACTTATCTCGTAAGAAGTCTTTATCGACATTGGCCGTAATGGTTGTATTGTTATCAGTTGCAGCGACTATGTCATTTGGTATGTCTGACTTCTTTACTAGTTTCGTCAATTATGCGGGTGCAGATAAGTCTTTATTCGACGTAATTTATGATGTGTTCTACGATACTATTTTGCCACTAAACGGCTTGTTAATTTGTTTATTTGTTTCAATTCGTTGGAAAAAAGCCAACTTCAATAATGAATTAATGGAAGGGGCTGCGCCAGGTAAACATAAGTTTTTGCTTAAATACAGTGACTTTGCGCTATCAACTATTATTCCAATTTTGTTGACGCTTATATTCATTGATACAGTTGCGAGAAAGTTCTTTGGTCTCAACCTAGTGTTTTAAATTTATTTAGTGTTTAAATTTAATTCGAGTTTTTAAAAGCAACTAAATCAAAATGTTGCTATTAAAAATAACGAATAAAAACGAAATTTAAGATATAAAAAAGCCGCTTATGAAAAGCGGCTTTTTTTATTTAAACCCAACGAATTATTCAGTATATGAATCTTCTTCATCGTCGTAGTCATCATCACCCATGAATACACCCCAGCCATCTGAGTAGCCACTGTGCTTTTCTGCTATGCGCTTGTAGTCTTTCTCAAACTCACTGATCAGCTCATAAGTCGGTTTCAGTACTTTTGATACTTGCAACTCTATGGCATCACTTGCTTCACCGCCATGGTCATAGTTACGAGTTTCTACTTTTACAATTGGCTCGTCTTCTTCTATGCGGCGCATAAATATTTTTGCAACTTTGTCTGCATCTTCCTCTTTATGAAATAGTGCAAAAAAGTCGATAACGTAGTCGGGTTCGAAATCAAAACCAGCATCGGCCATTTCTTGTAAAATTTGGCCAGTTTCGTCTTTTGGGAAGTTCATTTTAACTCTTCTTACTGTCTGTTGATTCTAATATTAAACGGAATAGTATCATGTATGTTAGAACGAAACGGGTTTATATCTAATCCACCACGCCTTGTGTAACGAGCATAGACACTTAATTCTGTAGGATTACAGTGTTCCATTAAGTCGGTATAAATTCGTTCTACACACTGTTCATGGAACTCGTTGTGCATCCTAAAAGATATTAAATACCGTAATAGTGCCTCTCGATCAATTTGAGTTCCTTTGTATTCAATAATTACACTAGCCCAGTCTGGTTGGTTGGTAATTAGACAGTTGGATTTTAATAGGTGACTATTTAGGGTTTCATGCACTGGCACGCCGGCTTTACTGGTTTTAAGCAATGAAGTATCAAACTGATAGTTATCTATCTCGACATCCAAGCCGTCAATGTTTTCACCAGGTAACGCCTTAACCTGAAAATGGTTAACTTCACTAATGTCGTGTAAACGTACACTAACAGGTTGGCCAGCACAATTTGCTAAATCAGTAGTCATTGATGTATGGACTAAGGACCAATCAGCGAACTTTGTTTGATTAAAGCTGTTTAAGTATAGTTTAAATGACTTACTTTCAATTAAGTTTGGGCTGGTAATGGGTACATAAAACTCAGCAATGGCAACAATAGGTTTACCTTTAGCATTTAACCAACTTACTTCGTATCCAGTCCAAAGATCGATACCTTTGAAAGGTAATTCAGCTCCTAAGTTTAGATCGTTGCGATTTAGGCTTCGCGGTACTCCTTGAAGTAACTCAGGCTGGTATTCGGTAGCATATTCAGTTGCCTTGCCAAGGGATAGATTAGCAAGCGCTGCATCGTCATTATATTTTGCTGTCATAGTTAAAAATCTATATATTAGTGTGCTGTATATTGTAAATGCCAACCATTAAAAGTGAAGGTTTAATGTCTAAAAATTCGAATTTAACGCCGGTTTTAACGGAAATAATTATCAACTGGCACGAAATGGCAAAGGAGCGAGGTTATCCTGCATTAGAGTTAGATGATGATTGGCCATCGCCATGCGCGCAGTCAAACTCTGATGGAGCGTTTTGGCAACCTGTATTGCAGTCGGGTAACACTAACTCAAAGAAGAGCTTTGATAATGTCGGCGAGGCTTTTGAATTAGAGATAAATCAGCAATACAGTGACTTGTTCACGCTTTATTTTTCAGATAATTTAAACATGAAGCATGAAAAAGGGGATTTTCAACTGCTGCAGGTTTGGTCAGACGATGATTTTGAAAGGTTTCAACAAAACTTAGTTGGACACCTTTTGATGAAACAGAAATTAAAGCAAAAACCAACCTTGTTTTTTGCTTTAACAGAGCAAGATGATCTAAATTTGGTTGTTGACAATACTTCGGGTGAAGTTTGTTTAGAGTATGTTGGAAAAGAGCCGCATGAAACAATAGCTAACAATCTAACTGAGTTTTTAGAAAAAAGTGAGTTAGTGTTCTAAAGCAAAGTTCGCAATTAATTCGCTTCATTTTGAAAGCTCACTTAACTAGTGAGCTTTTTTATAATCACTTTAAGTTCTTCAACTTGCTTCTTTAACTCCATTGCATCTCGCTCTAGCTGCATAATACGCAGTTTATCAGTTAGTTCAGATTCAACATGGGTCTCGTGTTTCTCTAGCGCTATGTTTGGGTTTGCAGAGTACTGTTTAATTCCTTCAATTATTAGCGGTAACACTTTAGGTCCCGTCATTCTTGTTTTAACCAAAGCGACGGAGGGTTGTTTGCCTTCTAAGGCAAGTTGTTTGCATATAGCTAGTACTTCATTTGTATTCATTATTTAGTGTTTTTGACCATAAAGTTATGTTTTTAACAAAAGTGCTTTGCGCTGGTTTAATAATTTTCTTTTATATCAGCTACTTAAAAGTTGGAATTGTTTTTGTATAATAGTTTTTAAAGTATAACAATAACTTCTTATTTTTAGAAAGGACTATAAAGTGAAAAACTCAAACTTGTATAAGTTACTAATTGCATTACCTTTAGCAGCCTCGCTTACTGGCTGTATCATTGTCGGAACCGATGACGGTCCAGATGCCAATTGGATGAGCTCAAACTCTGATTCTGCTTGGAAGGAAGAGCAAAGAGTCAATAACCAAAAAATTGCCGATTTACAACTAGGCGACAGTTTTGAGAAAGTAAGAAGCCTAATGGGAACGCCTAGGTTTAATGAAGCGTTTGAAAAAGAAGGTAAGGCGGTTCAAGTTATTTTTTATCGTACTATGCACAAACATTCAGATGGTGAAACGACAAAAGATGAATGCACGGCTTTGATTTTTAACGGTGGGGAATTAGTTGGTTTTGGCGATAAGGCTTACTCCCGACTTTAATCTGGCAAATGATAAAAACCAGATTCGACTAACTTAAATATTCGATACGGGTTAAAACCAGTCATAAAAAAGGCCTGTAAATACAGGCCTTTTTGCTTTAAATAGAAGAAGTTAAACTTTATTTTCTTCGCCTAATTTGTGGAAGTCTACTTTTTCACTAGATAGACCTGCATCAGGATTGTTAAAACGTTCGTAGTCGAATTCTTTTTCAGATGCCGCAACAACACAACTCACCATACAGTCACCAGTTACGTTCACAGCTGTGCGTGTCATATCTAATAATCTATCAACACCTAAGATTAATGCTATGCCTTCAACTGGCAAGCCTACCTGCTGCAATACCATTGCTAGCATAACGAGTCCTACACCCGGCACGGCCGCAGTCCCGATAGAAGCTAATGTTGCTGTAAGCACAACCATAAGGTAGTCGCCTATTGTTAAATCAACGGCAAATATCTGTGCGATAAATACTGTAGCTACACCCTGCATAATCGCAGTGCCAT
The DNA here is from genome assembly GCF_009728465.1 of Psychrosphaera haliotis. Classification (GTDB taxonomy): domain Bacteria; phylum Pseudomonadota; class Gammaproteobacteria; order Enterobacterales; family Alteromonadaceae; genus Psychrosphaera; species Psychrosphaera haliotis. Next base: position 135,911 of record NZ_WOCD01000003.1, on the reverse strand, counting down.
CCATGTTTAAAGTTGCACCCATTGGCAAAGTAAACGACGCAATAGAGTTGTTTACACCTAGTTTTTTAGTCGCTGTTTCCATTGTAACGGGCAATGTAGCGCCTGAGCTTGATGTACTAAATGCAAAAAGGGCAGCGTCACGCATTTTTTTGTAGAATGTAATAGGATTTAATCCTGTAAATGACTTTAATAGCAGGGCATAAACAACCAAACCATGGAACAGTAAAACTGCAACTACTAGTAGGAAGTATTTACCTAGGTTGGCAATGATTGCAAAGTCCATTGTTGTCATTAACTTAGCAAGTAAACAAAAGACGCCGTAAGGTGCTAGGTTCATCAAAATTACAACTAAACGCATAATCACGGCATTGATATCAACAAAAATAGCAGCAAGTCTTTCACCTGGCTTGCCTGCTAATGCCATTGCAATACCAAATAGCAATGCAAAGACAATAACCTGTAACATATTGCCGTTTGCCATAGAAGCTATAGGGTTAGTAGGGAACATGTTAATTAATACTTGTGCAAAACCGGGCGCTTCTTTAGCTGCATAATTGGCTTCGGTTGCCATGTTAACGCCTTCGCCTGGTGCAATAATTAATGCAGCAACAATTGCTAAAGTAATGGCGATTGCAGTGGTTAACAAATATAAGGCGATAGATTTACCACCAAGTCGAGCAAGTTTTGATGTGTCATTAAGGCTACATGTGCCCACCACCAAAGATACAAACACAAGTGGCACTACAATCATTTTTAAACTAGCTACAAATATGGCGCCACCGACATTAAATAACCCGTCGACAAAAAAGTCTTTTATAGAGAGTTCAGCAAACCCTAAAGGTATTACGAAGTCTCCGTTGCTTCCAAATAGCGCTTGAAAAAATATACCGATGCTGATGCCGGCTATCATCCCTACTAAAATTCGAGCGGTTAAACCCATCTTTTTATTTTCCTGTTGAGGCGTCATGTTTATTTATTCTTATTTTATGAATTAATTTATAGGCGCAATATAATCATAAAATTGAATTAATTTCACCTTTGGGCGATTAATCATTGTTCAAAATACAAAAAATAATAGAAAAGCATTGTGTAATAAATTGATATTTATTAACTTAGCATCAGAGATTGCTGCAGATGCATATTTTAATAGGGAGAAGTTACATGTCACCAGCGCTTCTTAAAAGCTCAATGAAAAGCTTTATAGTTGGTTTATTTACATTTTTAATCGTTGCTTGTAGTGGCGACGGTAGTCTGTCAGATGGCAGTTCCACAGATGATTCAGGTTCGGGGGATTCGAATGTATATGAATTGTCGGTAAATTATGTATCTTCAGATGGCTCAACTATATCTAGTATTGATTTTGGTGAAGTATGGACGTTAACCGCTACTCTAAGCTTAGATGGCGAAGTTGTCGAAGATGCAACAATCAATTTTGCGAACTCAAACAGTGCATTTGTTAACCTTGGTAGTACGCAAGCCGTAACAGACTCAAGTGGACAAGCTCAAGTTACCGCAACAGGAGCGTCGCAAGCGGGGGCAGGTTCGATAACAGTGAGCACCAGTGTTGGTTCTGTAAGTACTGTTGTCATTGACTACACCTCAGTTGGAGACCAAGTAGCAAATAATAATCATAAAGCCTTTTTAGTACCGACTAGCACTTTACCGGAAACTTTCGACTCTCTCACAGGTTCAACACTGACAACTATTTCTTCTTCTGAACCTGGTCTTATTGTGGTTCAGCTTAACGATGACAACCGCGAGCCAATTTCAAGCGATATCGTTTACGTTGAGTTAGACGAAAGAGCGACAGGTTTAGTTAATTTAAGTGTGGATAACGGTGGAATAGCGACAGATAAAAATGGTTTTGCTAGCTTAACGTTAGAGGCATCTAACCAAAGTGGTGCCGGGATTATTAATGTAATTTATAACGAAGAAATAATACAAAAAGTAATATTTGAATCTGCGGGTGACGGAGACGTTGAAGCCGCAAAATCTATAGGTAGTATTGAACTGTTATCTGACTCCTTTCAAATGGCCTCTTCAGGTGCTCAACTAGTTAACTTAGTTAGTCTTATTAAAGACGACAACAATAACCTAATGGAAGGGGTTACTGTCTCGTTTCGTTCTACTTCTGGAGGTGTTGCAGTAACTCAAGCAACTACTGGAGCAGACGGTAAAGCAACGGCGACATTAAATACCATCAACGCACCTGAAAGCAGAGATATTGAAGTTGATGCTTTTGTTGGAGACAAGCTTGATACAGTGAAGGTTATCGTAACGGGTACAACTATAAAGATTAACGGCAATGATTCTATTGTTACAGGAAATGCTGCAGACTTTACTGTTGAGGTATTAGACTCAGATGGTTCTGGTATTACTCAAAAACGAGTCTACCTTTCTAGTGAAAACAATAATGCACTACTAAGTAAAAATGGTGGAGCTTTAGCTGTCGATGGTGCTAATGGCCTTTCTTATGTCGAAACAGGAACCTCTGGAAGCGCACAGTTTAAATATGACGCTACGGCTAGTGGCTCTGATACGATTGTTGCTACGGCACTTGGGGAAACCACTAGTTTTGTGATTTCAGTTTCACCAGACACTTTCATAATTGATGAACTTACTGTTGATGATGAAGTTGTGACTACTAGTGAAGTGCCTATGAAGCAAGGTGGTACTTTTAAGCTAACATGGCAAAAAGATGATGCACCGTTTGAAGGTGACGTCTTATTTTCGACAACTCGAGGTCAGATATTTGCGAATGGATCAGATCCAGACACTGATATGCCTTTAACCACTGAAGTTGAAACAACCGATGGTTCTGTAGAGGTAATGTTAGTTTCTTCTAATGCAGGTCCAGCAATTTTGACAGCAAAGGCACCTGGGTTGTCTGCAACGTTTGAGTTTGAATTTGTAGCAGAAGAAGCACATCAAATTACATTACAAGCGTCACCATTCTCCATTGGCCCTAATGGCCAACAGTCGACTGTAAGTGCGGTTGTAAGAGATCAAGACGGGAACCTAGTCAAAAATAGACCGGTTAATTTCCAATTGTTTGACGTAAGTGGTGGGGAAATTTTTCCAGCAACAAATATTACCGATAGCAATGGATTAGCCACTACGGTTTATACGTCAAATACTGTGTCGTCTTTAAGTGGTGTAGCTATAGCAGCCTGTACAGATGTTAGCGGAGATGAAAGTAATTGTTCAATTTCTAGAGATACAGGATCAAATACCAATAACAATAGTTTAGACGATACATATAGTTGCACCGTTAATGGTAAACAGTGTGTATCGGATAGTGTTGGGATCACTGTAGCAGAACGAGAGTTGTTCATTACAGCGGGGCTTGGTAATGCTCTAGCAGAACCGACACCACAAGAATACCAATACGATATTCCAGTTTACGTTACCGACGTAAATAGTAATCCTATATCAGGTGTTGAACTTAGCATATCAGCAGTACCTACTCATTACGCTAAGGGCATTTGGGTTCAGCAAATTGATGCTGAAGATGATTCATTTATAAAATGGATTTCTCAACGCTCAGTTACATGTACAAATGAAGACATAGACCGTGATGGTGTATTAGACGCTACTGTTAACGGCGATGGTTTTGATGAAGACATTAACGGTAATGGTGTTTTAGACCCGGGCAATATTGTTAGAACAGAAGGTAACTTTGTTACAGATGAGAACGGCTCAACAATGATTTCGATTGTTTACCCGCAATCATATGCGGCTTGGGTTGATTTAGATTTTGTTGTTTCGGCAAAGATGGCCGGTACAGAGCATTCTCGTACATTGAAGATTACCTTGCCAGTTTTACAGGATGACGTAACCGATGAGAAGTTTGCTCCAACTCGACATGATTATGGAACCGACAATAGCTGTTTGACTACAGACTAACCTTTGTATTGCCATTAGAGCTTTTACTTTTTATTACCTTAAAGCTTTTAATGAATACTAGATAAAGTGAAAAGGAGCCAGTTGGCTCCTTTTTTTATATAAAAAAGCGACGTAGAAGTCGCTTTTTCTTTAAGGCTCGTAAAAAATTAACGTTGGAAGTCGTAAACAGAACCAAGGTTTAATATTTGAGTTAGCTCATCTAAGGCCGTACGAGATTCCATTACTAGGCTAGGGTCAATTAGGTCGTTTTCAGACAACTCATCGCGATAATGTTTGTCTACCCAATTGTTTAATGTGCCAAATAACTGATCTGACATTAGCACGTGCTGATTAGTAGCTGCTAGCTCTTGCTCGCTTAACGCAACGCGTAAACGCAAGCAGGCTGGGCCGCCACCGTTTCTCATGCTTTGCTTAACGTCAAAAAAGTGTACTTTCTTAATTGGTGTATTCTGGCTAACAAGTTGATCTAGGTATGCCGATACAGACGCACTTTCTTTACACTCCATTGGTGCAATGATAGCCATTTCATTATTACCGATATCAACTAACTGAGTATTGAAAAGGTAAGTTTTAACCGCTTCTTCAACGCTAACTTGATTCGAAGCTACTTTAACAAAGTGCATCTCTTTATTGTTTTGCGCTGCATATTTGCGGTTAAGCTCAGTTAGTTTTTCCTCAGTATTTAAAAACGCTTGCTCATGGTAAAACAGCACATTTTGATTACCTACGGCAATTACATCGTTATGGAATACACCTTGGTCAATAACATCTGGATTTTGCTGAACGTAAACAACGCCTGAATCGTTTAACTGATGTAACCTAGATACTGCGGTACAGGCTTCAAATGTGTGACGAGCAGGATACTTAACCGGTGCAGGCTTGTTGTGATCAAACGCATAACGTCCGTACACAAACATTTCGATACCACCTTGTCCGTAGTCATCACAAAATCTTGTATGGTTTGCAGCGCCTTCATCACCAAAATGATCATTGTCAGGCAAGTGGCGGTGATGAGCAAAATGTTCATCGTTTGCAAACATGGCTTGTAAAATTCGGCCACTTGTTTCTGGCTCTAAAGAGCGGTGAAACTTATTGGTCAGGTTTGCAGGTGTAAAATGAACTTTTTTGTCGGCAGTATCTGAACTCGGTGAAACAGTCGCTGCATTAGCGGTCCACATACTCGACGCTGAATACACTGCTCGTAATATTTGAGGCGCATGCTGTTTAGCTTGCTGTAAGATATTTGCATCAGAGCCAGTAAAACCTAAGCGACGCAATGCATTCATGTCAGGGCGCTCTTGAGGAGCAAGTACGCCTTGTTTTAATCCCATGTCGTGCAATGCTTTCATTTTTTGCAGACCTTGTTTGGCCGCAGATTTAGGATTAGATACGTCTTTTGCGTTTGATAAGGAGGCTACATTACCAACAGAAAGACCAGCATAATTATGAGTCGGCCCAACTAAACCATCGAAATTGGCTTCAAAATACTTCATTTATTGATAACTCCTCTATATTCATTTCCAAATAGATTTTTATTCAGAAAAAAAATTATTATTTTTATAGTGAAAGCTGATTTTTCAACTTTTCAGTGTTCCAGAATGATTGAAAATAAAATTCAAAATTAAAACTAAATAATTTTGCAACTAACAAAAATCCCTGTAACACTTGTAAACATTGCCTGTCAGAGGCTGTAAAACGTTTATATTATACGCAGTTAAGCAGAAAAATCTAAGTTAAAGAAAGAAATTGATAGCGATTTATGCTTGAAGTCGAATAGAATCGCATATATATCTTATAAGTTAGTATAACTACGCAAATAAACCAAAAACACTCACGTGGCTTAAAAGTTAAGCGGCGAAACAGTTTTATAAGTGATTGAGGAATTATGGGAAAATCTCTGGTAATAGTAGAATCACCAGCAAAAGCCAAAACTATCAACAAGTACCTCGGAAAGGATTTTGTTGTTAAGTCTAGTGTTGGTCATATTCGTGATTTACCCACGTCCGGTGGACCTAAGAAGGCCGCGGAAAGAACATCAACTAAAGGCATGTCTGTCGAAGAAAAGGCAGCCTTAAAAGCAAAAAAAGACAAAGAAGCATTAGTTGGACGCATGGGCATCAACCCTGATAAAGGTTGGGCGGCTAAATACCAAATACTACCAGGCAAAGAAAAGGTAGTAACCGAACTTAAAAAGCTCGCCAAAGATGCTGACCAAGTTTATCTCGCAACGGATTTGGACCGCGAAGGGGAAGCTATTGCATGGCACCTGCGGGAAATTATTGGCGGAAGTGACGATAAATTTAAACGTGTTGTATTTAATGAGATTACTAAAAGTGCAATACAACAGGCGTTCTCAAAGCCGGGTGAATTAAACATTGACCGTGTAAATGCTCAACAAGCGCGTCGTTTTTTAGACAGAGTTGTTGGCTTTATGGTGTCGCCACTGCTTTGGAAAAAGATTGCTCGAGGGTTATCAGCTGGTCGAGTTCAATCGGTAGCAGTACGTCTTGTTGTTGAACGAGAGCGTGAAATTAAAGCGTTTATTCCAGAAGAGTTTTGGCGTTTGCATGCGGATACCACGACGGTTGCCAAACAGGCGATTTTATTAGAAGTTGCTAAACAGCAAGGTAAAACATTTAAGCCGGTGAATAAAGGCCAAATGGATGCCGTTTTAGAAGACATTAAGTCTCAAGCATTTACCGTTAGCAACCGTGAAGACAAACCTTCGAAGAGCAAACCGTCAGCACCATTTATCACATCAACTTTGCAACAAGCAGCGAGTACGCGTTTAAGTTTTGGTGTTAAGAAAACTATGATGATGGCGCAGCGACTTTATGAAGCTGGTCATATTACTTATATGCGTACTGACTCAACGAACCTTAGTTCTGAGGCGGTTGGTGCTTGTCGTATGTTTATTCAAAGTGAATTTGGTGAAAAGTATTTACCTAAATCACCAATGATGTACGGCAGCAAAGATGGCGCTCAAGAGGCCCACGAAGCGATTAGACCGTCAAATGTTGGTTTAACGTCAGATAAGTTAGACGGCATGGAACGAGATGCTGTACGTTTGTATGAGCTTATCTGGAACCAATTTGTTGCCTGTCAGATGGTGCCAGCAGAATATGATGTTACAAACGTAACGGTTACCGCTGGAGACTTTGAATTACGAGCGAAAGGCCGTGTGCTTAAGTTTGATGGTTGGACTCGTGTTCAACCTGCTGTTAAAAAAGCAAACGACGAAAACCTTGAATTACCTGATGTTAAAGTGGGTGAAGAGTTAGCATTAAAAGAGTTGATGCCGAAACAACACTTTACTAAACCTGTTGCTCGTTTTTCAGAAGCCAGTTTAGTTAAAGAGTTAGAAAAAAGAGGCATTGGCCGACCTTCAACGTATGCGTCAATTATCGGCACAATACAAGATAGAGGTTATGTAAGATTAGAAAGCCGACGCTTTTATGCGGAAAAAATGGGCGAGATTGTTACAGATCGCCTAGTTGAAAACTTTACAGACTTACTAAACTACGACTTTACAGCAAGAATGGAAGGTCGATTAGATGAAGTTGCGCATGGTGATTTGAAATGGAAAGCGCTTCTTGACGAATTCTATAAAGAGTTCAAAGAGAACCTAGAAGTGGCGTCGCAAGAGTCTGATGAAGGCGGCATGCGCCAAAATACGCCAATTGAAACGGATATTGAGTGCGGTAAATGTGGTCGTAACATGAATATCCGTACAGCAAGTACAGGTGTATTCTTAGGTTGTTCAGGTTATGCACTGCCTCCAAAAGAGCGTTGCACAAATACCATGAACTTAACCTCAGGTGACGAAGCAGAAAGCGTGACCAATGAGGAGCAAGAAGCGGAAGCATTGCGTCATATGAAACGTTGTCCAGTTTGCTCAACGGCAATGGATAGTTATTTAATTGACGAAAAACGCAAAATTCATATCTGTGGTAACAACCCCGTTTGTGAAGGGTTTGTTATTGAGAATGGTGAGTTCAAGTTAAAGGGTTATGACGGCCCACTTATCGAGTGTGATAAGTGCCAATCAGATATGGAATTAAAATCTGGTCGCTTTGGTAAATACTTTGGTTGTACTAACTCTGAATGTAAGAACACGCGTAAATTACTTAAAAACGGTGAAGCTGCGCCTCCAAAAGAAGATCCAACTCACTTGCCTGAGTTGCCATGTGAAAAATCTGATGGTTACTTTGTGTTACGTGATGGTGCCGCTGGTTTATTTATGGCTGCTTCAACTTTCCCTAAATCTAGAGAAACGAGAGCTCCATTTGTAGAAGAGCTTCAAAGGTTTAGAGATAGGATTAGTCCTAAGTTCTATTACCTAGCTGACGCGCCAGCGCAAGATCCAGATGGTAATAAAACCAAAGTTAGATTTAGTCGTAAAACCAAACAGCAATACGTTATGACTGAAGATGATAATGGTAAGGCAACAGGTTGGTCTGCTTGGTTTACTGAAGGTGAATGGACAGCGGAAGACAAACGCAAAAAACCAAAAGCTAAAGCAAAGGCGAAGCCTAAAGCAAAAGCGAAAAAATAACGCTTAATATTGGAAACGTCTGTTAATTAGTGTGAGTTTTTGATTCACTAAAACATAAGTAAAAGCCGAAAGACGTTAATCTTTCGGCTTTTTTGTTGGTGCCTTAGGCAGGGATGTGTGTCATCCATTCTTTAAGCCAAGGTAGCGCTTTTGTTTCTGGTTTCTAATGTTTCACATGCATCAATTTTTAGCATAGGAATTGGAGCTATGCCTTGAAGCTCATAAAATAACTCTTCCATTTTTTCACCAGCGCCACAAAATGTCTGGTAACTTGAGTCGCCCAGAGCAATTACCCCAAAAGGTTTTTGATTTTGCATTGGCATTGTATCCCTTGCGCCAAAGTAAAAACCTTCAATATTATTAGGCAGATCACCTTGACCTGTTGTAGAAGTGATAACTAAACACGCATCAACGTCGTGAATGTCGCCAACTAATGCAGAGTTATTATATATTGTTGTATGACCAGCAGCATGCAATTCATTTTGAACCGTGGCTGACAGGGTTTGAGCCGCGCCAAAAACGCTACCCATTATAATTGCTACAGTTGCCATATTTATTTTCCTTGTAAATCTGTTTCCCAACCACACGTATTTATTAAATGATTTAAAGCGTCATCTAAGGGGGCCGTAATGGTTATGTTTTGTTTCGAAATAGGATGATTAAAACTCAGTGATTTAGCATGCAATGCCAGTCTTGTTAAATCAAGGTTTGCTCGGGCTGATTTATTCTGTTTGCCGTCACCATGATTTGTATCGCCAATAATTGGATGCCTGATGTGTGCCATATGGCGCCTAAGTTGATGCTTTCGACCTGTTTTAGGCGTTAACTCAACTAAAGAGTAACGGCTTGACTCATAACGACCCGATGGAAATGGAAGCTCAACCTTTGCTAGTGTTTTAAGTAGAGTTTGTGCTTCTTGTGGTGGCAAGTCTTTATCGCGGTCTTTGTCGGCAAATTTATCGTGAATGTAACTCAATGCGTAATCAATTTTTAAAGAGTCTGGTGTATGTCCTCGCACCACGGCTAAGTAAGTTTTTTCAATGGAGCCTTCTATAAACGCCTGGTTTATTTCATGGGCAACTTCACTGCTTAATGCAAATAGAAGAACACCAGAAGTTGGTCGGTCTAGACGATGCACCGGAAATACATGTTGGCCAACAAGATCTCTGGTTAATTGAAGCGCAAATAGCGTTTCACGCTTATCAATTTCACTTCGGTGAACTAACAAACCCGATGGTTTGTTTATTGCCACTAAAAACTCATCTTGATATAAAATTGATAATTCAGGCGCTTGATCAAAAATTATGTTTCGCATTGTTCGTTTATTCAATGAATATTTAGCAGAAAGGATACCACTTAAAGGCGAGAGCCCCTATAATTGCCAGGCAAAATAATTCAAAGGATAAATAATGACGACGGCAACTCCAAATAACCCAGTTCCAACTATTGCAGACTTAATGGCGAAAGCTGACGCTAATTGGCGCGTTTTTGATATGGGCAGAAGGATTCAATCGATTAATAAAAATGACTTTGCCGTCATGGAACGAGGTGAAAAGCCTTACCCTTATCCATTGCAACAAAAAGCTAGATTTGCGGTTTTATTTTGGGATCAAAAAGAAAGTAAACAAGCGAAAGTAAACAACCCATTTATTTGGTTTTTACAATTTGATGTTGACGAGCTTGGCTTATTAAATTTGCAGCAACGTGATCACTTTATATCAATTGTTATTAAAGAGTTAGGGTCAGCTATTGTTGGCAATAACGATAGTTCATCTGAAAAATTAGACAATCATCCATATTCATTTACGCCAGATCAAAATAAGCAGGCGTCTTTTAATGCAAAGGTAAAAGTCGCGTTAAAACAACCTGCGTCTATGTATTATGAACATGTTCAGTCGTACTTTAACAATGAAATTAGTACGGATAAGTGGCAGGAGCTTACGGTTCAGGGTATAGCTGATTTTGCCGCTAGAATTGAAGATACGAACAACGAAAGTAACCTAATAGCAAAGTTAGATGAACTAACGGTACAGATATTAAGTGTATTAGGTGGCACGTTGGAGCATTCAACAATTTCAACATTGCTAACCACTAAACTAATAGAGCAACAGAACATCGCATTAGACTCTTCAGATCATGAAGAAGTATTTCATTTATTAAGATGTATGGCGGGCAGTGAAGCAAAAGGTTTGGTAAAGGAACAGCTTAGTCATTTGTTGGCGCAACCAGATTTAAATGAAGAGAGTTTATATTTAATAATTGCAGGTCGCTTTTGGGATTATTTAAACGACCCTGAGTTATTAAATCTTTATTTTGATAAAGTAGCGCAGCATAGTAACCAACAGTTATTTGCCGGGATTTTTGCAGACTTAGTAGCCGTTCCTGCAACACGTGCTAGTTTGCTTGGCCTATTGCGAGATCCAAATCGTACGGCAGCTGTTTCAAGATCGATTGGAACCTTGTTCGGCAACCAATAATATTTTATTGACGATGGCTTTAATACCATTGCCTCTTGATGGACTTAGCTGTTGTAATAAGCCAAGTTCATCAAGATAACTTTCTATCTTAAAGTCTAATATTTGGTTTTGCTCTTTGTTGTTATAAGCAGCAAGAATAATAGTTATTAAGCCTTTTACCACTTTTGAGTCAGACGACGCCGCAAGCTTTAATTGGCCATTTACCCATTGATAGTTTAACCACACACTGCTTTCACAACCCGCAACTAACTTGTCATCTAGCTTTAATGAAGCAGACAGTTCGGGCAGTTCTTTACCTAATAACATGATACGTCGATATTGATTTTGCCAACCTTTTTCTTTTAGCAGTATTTCCACTACGTCAGAAGACGTAAAATGAAACTGATTGGAGAACTCAATAATATCTTTCTGCATTTTCGCCTACTTATATATCTAATAAACTGATGGTGTTGTTAAGTGCTTTAATAAAGGCTGTAACATCGTTGCTGTCATTATAAACACCAAGAGACACACGAACGGTGCCATCAACACCTAATGCGGCCATGAGCGGCATTGCGCAGTGGTGTCCACAACGAACGGCAATCCCTTGTTGATCCAATAACATACCTATATCAGCCACCGATTCACCGGTAATAGTAAAAGATACTACGCCTACATTATTGTCCATATCACCATAAAGCTGAATGTTGCGGTTCTTTTTTAGCTCACTAACAAGTTGTGAATGTATTAGGGTAATTTGATTATGCTGTGTTTGATAATTTGGACTACTAATAAATTCAATAGCCGCCTTTAGCCCAATAACACCAGCAATGTTAGGAGTACCTGTTTCTAATAAGGCTGGAATTTCTCTAAATTGGGTGTTTGTTCTCGTCACCTTAGTGATCATCTCACCGCCAAAGTTTACTGCTTGCATCCCACTTTTGGCCCTGTTGTGAATATACAGAACACCTATGCCCGTTGGGCCATATAGTTTGTGACCAGAAAAAACGTAAAAATCACAATTTAGCGCTTCTACATTTACTGGAAGGTGAGCAACAGCCTGTGCGCCATCAATTAAAACGGTCGCTCCTGACTCTTTTGCCATGCGCGTCATGTCTGCTATAGGGTATATAGTCCCTAAAGCATTCGATACATGTTGAATCGCAATTAATTTAGGTTTGTTTGCTATAACGTGGGCGTATTGTTCTAAATCTACTTGGCCATTCTTTAATAATTCAATAATTGTCAGCTTTAACTGCTTGTTAATGGCGAGTTGCTGCCAAGGAACAAAGTTGGCGTGGTGTTCAGAGGCTAACACTACAACTTCATCACCTGCTTTAAGATTGTGGTTTGCCCAGCTTTGAGCGACTAAGTTTATTGAGTCAGTAGTGCCTTTTGTCCAAACAATGTTGCTAGAACTGCCTGCACCAATAAATTTAGCGACGCAAGTGCGGCTTTGTTCATATTGAGCGGTGACATGCTGGGCTGCTTGATATGAGCCTCTGTGCACGTTTACATTGTTAGCTTGATAAAACTGCCTAATGGCATCAATTACCTGTTTAGGCTTTTGAGTAGTTGCCGCGCTATCAAGATAGACAAGGTCAGGGTTATTACTAAAAAATGGGAATAATTGTTTGAGGCTCATAATTACGCATAAAAAAGGGCAAACTAACGTGGCGCTAGTTTACCCGATTTCATTGTGGGGGTAAAAATTAACATTCAATAATATTTACTGCTAAACCACCACGAGCTGTTTCTTTGTATTTAGACTTCATGTCGTTACCAGTATCCCACATGGTTTTTATAACCTTGTCTAACGATACTTTTTGTCCGCCACTACCGCGAAGTGCGAGTCTAGCAGCGTTAATTGCTTTTATTGAGCCCATTGCATTTCGTTCAATACAAGGAACTTGAACCAAACCACCAACAGGATCGCAGGTCAAACCTAGGTTGTGCTCCATGCCTATTTCTGCTGCGTTTTCTACTTGCTCAACGCTAGCACCTTGAATTTCTGCTAGTGCGCCAGCAGCCATTGAGCAAGCTACACCAACTTCACCTTGGCAACCAACTTCAGCACCTGAAATAGACGCGTTCTTTTTGTATAAGATACCAATGGCACCTGCTGTTAACAGGTAACGAACGATAAGGTCGTCATTTAGTGGTTTTACAAATTTATGGTAGTACATCAATACTGCAGGGATAATACCGGCCGCACCATTGGTAGGTGCTGTAACAACACGACCACCATCGGCATTCTCTTCATTTACAGATAAGGCGAATAGGTTAACCCAATCCATAACCGTTAACGGGTCGCTAGATTGCTCACTGGACAGTTTGCGATGCAACGCAGGTGCACGACGTTTAACTTTCAGGCCACCAGGTAAAATACCTTCCGTTCTAATTCCACGGTCGATGCAGGCTTCCATCACATGCCAAAGCTCTACGAGTTGTTTCCTCACTACTTTTTCATCTAGCCAAACTTTCTCATTTGCCATCATCAGGCCAGGAATGCTCAGACCGTCTTGTTGGCACATAGCTAACAAATCTGCGCCTGTTGAGAATGGATATGGAACAGGCGTTTCTTCAACTTGCTGAACCGCCGTTTCTTTTTGAATTTCAAAATCTTCATGCTTAACAATAAAACCGCCACCGATTGAGTAATAGGTTTGGCTTAAAAGTATTTCGTCACCCGATTTAGCGGTTAGTGTCATACCATTTGAATGTAATGGCAGCGTTTTACGGCGATGAAAAACAATGGCGTTTTTACTTGGGAAGTCTATTAGCTGAAGACCTAACAAATTTAGCTTTTCTGTAGAGTCAATATCAGCAAGTTTTTTTGCAACGGAGTCAGGGTCTATTGTTTCTGGCTCATCACCTAATAAACCTAAAATGACGGCTTTGCCTGAGCCATGACCAATACCTGTTTGCCCTAATGAGCCAAACAGTTCCGTCTGTACAGACGTTACTTGAGACAACAATCCTTTAGACTCTAACAAGTCACCAAACTGTTTTGCTGCGCGCATTGGCCCAACAGTATGAGAACTACTCGGCCCAATGCCGATACTGAACATATCAAAAACACTTAACATTTAATTTTTCTATCTTTAGAAAACGATAGATAGATTGTAACGTAGTTTGTAAATATTCACATCATACTACGCATGAGAAAATCTTATTCGATATGTCGGATGAGCTTTTGTAAGATAGCCGCTGTAGCACCCCAGATGAGTTTGTTTTCAAAGCGGATGAAGTGGATTTTAGAAGGTTTACCTTGCCATTCAGGGGTTAAATAAAATTGATGCTTTCTAGCCATTAAATAAGCTAATGGTACTTCAAAGATATCGCTAACTTCATCTTCATTAGCAACAAAGGTTTGGTTGCCATCTACAAGTGCAACAAGTGGTGACATGGTAAAATGACTGACAGTATGCAGTTCAGGTAACCAACCAAGTGGCTGTATTTTTCTTGTATTTAGGCCTATTTCTTCTTCACTTTCTCTTATTGCCGTATCAGTGAGTGTATCGTCAACCTCGTCATGTTTGCCGCCTGGAAAGCTAATTTGACCTGGGTGATTTCTTAAATGATTGGCCCGTTGAGTTAACAATATGTGTAGACCACTCTCCCTATTGATAACAGGGATCAACACTGCAGCTCTTTTTAACGGTGTCGCTGGACCGAATCGACCATAGTCAGATTCATTTTCATCAGAAAATGGCCGTAAACACAGTCTTGAGGCAAATTCAGTAGGCGTCATTATAAATCTACTATCCAGTCATTTCAGTTAAAGTAGGTAAAATTTTGTTCACCTTGTCTAAGGTTTCTTGATATTCGTCTTCACATTTTGAGTCGGCCACTAATCCGCCGCCAGCCCAACAGTAAATTCTATTATTACTACATACTAACGTTCTAATTGTGATGTTTGTATCCATGTCGCCATTGGGTTTTATATAACCTATTGAACCGCAATATGCACTTCTCGGGTGTGGCTCCAATTCATGAATGACTTCCATAGCCCTAATTTTTGGCGCGCCTGTAATAGAACCGCCAGGAAACGCGCCACGAAGTAAGTCAATAGAACTGGCATTATGCTTAAGCTCCGAAGTAACCGTACTTACTAAGTGATGAACGGCTGGATAACTCTCTATATCAAATAACTTAGGCACTTTTACAGAGCCAGCTTTAGACACTTTAGCAATATCGTTTCTCAAAAGATCGACAATCATTAAATTTTCAGCACGATCTTTTGTCGCATTAAATAACTCATTGGCGAGTGACTTATCTTCACTGATAGATTTGCCACGAGGCCGCGTACCTTTAATTGGCTTTGTTTCAACAAGCTTGTTCGTTACTTGTAAAAAGCGCTCTGGCGATACACTTAAAATAGCGCCTTCTTCCAATCGCATAAAGCTAGAGAAGGGGGCTTTATTCTGCTCTCTTAGCTTCAAATAAGCCTGCCACTCTGAACCAGTATAATCAGCACAAAAGCGTTGTGCTAAGTTTACTTGATAACAATCGCCAGACTGCAAATAAGCTTGAATCGCATTAAATTTGGTTTGGTAATCTAAAAACGTCATGTTTGATTGCCATGCATTGGTAAGCGCAAAAACTTTATTTGGTGACTGCGAAGGTATTTGTTCGAACTGTCTGTTGTCTATAATCGTTAGCAGCGTTTGATAATCATCTTCTGGTTGTAGGGACTGACTAAAGTAGTTAATTTTTCCGTTTTCGTGATTAATTACTAGGCCTGAAAGGTAAATGCCAACGGCCATGTCTGGGATAGTAATGTCATGAGGTTTTGGTTTTGGCAATGGCTCAAAATGACCACCTAATTCATAACCCCAAAAGCCTACCGCACCACCACTAAAGGGCAAACTACTATCAAATTTTAAATTATGGGCTTGTAACGATTGCTCAATAAGAGTCAGTGGATCTTCATTAGATGTTGTTACATTGCCGTCAGGTTTGGTTATTTGAGTAACATCACCAAAGGTTTTAAGTAATACAGCAGGACTCCAAACACACAGTGAAAACCCTTTGTTCTCTGAAGAACTATTTGCACTGTCTAGGAAAACAAAAGAAGGATTTTCTTGCAAACACATTAAAACGCGCTGAAATTCAGCGTTTGATAAAGATAAGGCTTTACGAAATACAGATTGGGACATTTTGATTGATTAACTTGTTTAACAATTCAACAAAATTATAAGGTTAACTTAAATTTTGCAGGTTTATATGTTGGTTTCAATTGAGCAGAAGAGTATCATTATCAATATTAATTTTCAGTAATCATGATCATTTATTGAAACTTTACAAAACTCGACGACAATAAACATACGTTTTGTTTTCAAAATAATATCAAAAATACAGAGGTCGCTATGACGGTTATTCGCCAACAAGACTTAATTGAAAGTATTGCAGACTCGCTACAATACATGTCTTACTACCACCCATTAGATTATGTTCAAGCTGTTGAAAAGGCTTACCATAAAGAGCAAAACCCAGCGGCTAAAGACGCTATGGCACAAATTCTTATTAACTCTAGAATGTCTGCTGAGGGGCGTCGTCCAATTTGCCAAGATACTGGAATTGTGACCTGTTTTGTGAAAATAGGCATGGGTGTTCAGTGGGACAAAACGGACATGACAGTTCAACAAATGGTGGATGAAGGTACGCGCAGAGCCTACTTAAACCCAGACAACCCATTAAGAGCTTCAATTGTTGCAGATCCAAACGGTGCGAGAAAAAACACCAAAGACAATACACCGTCGGTTGTTCATGTTGAAATGGTGCCTGGAACAGGCATCGAAGTCATGATTGCTGCTAAAGGCGGTGGTTCTGAGAATAAATCTAAAATGGCGATGTTAAACCCGTCAGACGACATTGTTGAATGGGTAACAAAAACATTACCGACAATGGGCGCGGGTTGGTGTCCACCAGGCATGCTAGGCATAGGTATTGGCGGTACGGCAGAAAAAGCAGCGGTTATGGCAAAAGAGTCATTGATGGATCCCGTTGATATTCAAGATCTTATGGATAAAGGTGCAGAAACGTCGGATGAACAACTACGTTTAGACTTACTTAAAGCAGTGAATGACTTAGGTATTGGTGCACAAGGCCTTGGTGGTTTAACAACAGTTGTTGATATTAAAGTTAAGTCTTGTCCAACACACGCAGCGTCAAAACCTGTAGTGATGATCCCAAATTGTGCAGCAACTCGTCATGTTCACTTTCATTTAGACGGGTCAGGTCCGGCGCAATTAACGCCACCTAAATTAGAAGATTGGCCAGAAGTGACGTGGGAAATGGGTGACAATGTTCGTCGAGTTAACATTGATACTATCACCAAAGAAGAAGTAGCGACTTGGAAAGCCGGTGATACAGTATTACTAAGCGGTAAAATTCTAACAGGTCGTGATGCTGCTCATAAACGCATTAAAGACATGTTAGATAAAGGTGAAGGTCTTCCTGAAGGCGTAGACTTTAACGGACGCTTTATTTATTACGTTGGTCCAGTAGACGCTGTTGGTGATGAAGTCGTTGGCCCTGCAGGACCAACAACGGCAACTCGTATGGATAAGTTTACTGACTTGATGTTAGGTGAAACTGGCCTTATGGGTATGATTGGTAAGGCAGAACGTGGACCAGCAACGGTAGAATCAATTGCTAAATATGGCTCAGTTTATCTAATGGCTGTAGGCGGCGCTGCATACTTAGTATCTAAAGCGATTAAGAAATCTAGAGTTGTCGCTTTTGAAGATTTAGGTATGGAAGCTATCTATGAGTTTGAAGTTGAAGACATGCCGGTATCTGTTGCAGTAGACAGCACGGGTAATAATGTACATGAAACTGGCCCTGCGATGTGGAAAGGCAAAATAGCTGAAATGAATAAAAGCTAATAGTCGCATCACCGTTAAATAGCTTGTTTAAATTGAAGATAAACGTGAAGGTTAAGTAGACGTTCATCTTCAATTATCAGCTTGGTTATTTATGTTAAGTCAAAGTCAAAAGCCAGTTTACCTAACGTGACTGGCTTTTTAGTATCTAATTACGACAAAGGGCGGTTTAGCAATGAGCACTAAAACTGTTTTAACGAAAGCACTCTTAACCAAGACACTCTTAACCAAGAAAAGAATAACCAAAGCGCTATTAACAAAGTTCATAATGGCACTGGTAAGCTTCAGCTGTGTTATTGATGCAAATGCTGCAACAGATAAGCAAAGTGATTGGACGCTAGAATACAAAAATCCTCAAACGGTTATTTATACTAGGCCATATATTGTTGACAGGGCGCAGTTAACAATCAGCGCAATAGATAATACCACGTCTAATAAAATACCAAAAACTTCAGGTTTTTTAGAAGTAAAATCAGAGGTTAAGATAAATGCACCACTAAATTCTGTTTTGCCTTATTTTCATGGTGAGAATGGGTGTTGGCAGTGGCAGTTGAAATGTAAGTCGTCGGTGATCCTAAAAAAGATAAATGAGCATCATCAAGTGGTTTATACCGTTGTTAATATGCCGTGGCCTATTACTGATAGAGACTTTGTTTTTGAGGCTAAAGTTTCCGAACATAGTACGGCTTCTGCTCAAGGTCTAACTAAAAAGGTTGTTATTAGTTTAGCGCCGCATCCGAACCCAGAGCAATATAACAAAGAAAAATCAAAGCTCGTTAGAGCAACCTCAAATATTGTTTATGAACTCACTGCAAGTTCGGACAATAAAACGCAGTTGAATATTTATATGCACACAGACTTCTCAGGTTCTATATCACCTAAATTAATAAACAGTCGCTTAGCAGACTCACTCCGTGATGATATTGACGCACTGTTACAATTAATCGACGGAAATGCAGGACCATCAGCATAGACTTTACCAGGTGATAATATTAAGGTACGTGGTTAAATAGTAGAGCTTATTTGACAGCGGGAAGTCATGCTTAAAATAAAAGAAATAGAAAAGTCATTCAGAAATGGGGATGAAGTTGTAAAGGCATTAAATGGTGTGTCTTTAGAAATATCAGAAAACGAGTTTGTTGCCTTTATGGGTAGCTCAGGTTCAGGTAAATCAACGTTAATGAATATTTTAGGTTGTTTAGATACACCTACACATGGAGAGTATTTTTTAAACGGTGCAAATGTTGCGTCAATGTCAGACGAAGCTTTGTCCAAAGTAAGAAATGAACATATTGGTTTCATTTTCCAAACCTTCCACTTACTGCCTAAATTAGACGCCATCGGTAATGTAAAATTACCGCTTAGGTATTCCAACATATCAGATGAAGAAGCAACAGAGCGAGCGGTTCACCTTTTAAAAAAAGTAGGCCTTGAACACCGTATGCATCATAAACCTTTTGAAATGTCAGGCGGACAACGTCAACGTGTCGCTATTGCACGAGCGTTAATTAATAACCCGGCTGTTGTACTAGCAGATGAGCCAACCGGTAACCTCGACAGTAGAACGTCAGAAGAAATCATGGCGTTATTAACGGACTTGCACAAACAAGGGCAAACCATAGTTATGGTTACTCACGAAGATGACATTGCTGAATTTGCAGAACGAGTTGTGAGAATGAAAGATGGTCAAGTTATTAGCATGGAGAGTAATAATGTTTAATAAACGAAAAGTTACGCAACTTCATCAATCTGTTCGTATCACCTTAATATCTAGTGCCTTCTTATTTTTTCCATTTGCAAATGCAGAATCAGTATTGATTACTGGGGAAATAGCTTCGTTGGATAAACAAATCGTATCTGCGCCAAGAACTGACCGTTGGCAGGTACAAATTCAGTGGATGTTTGAAGAGGGCAAAATAGCGAATAAAGGTGACTTAATTGCCGTGTTTGATTCTGGTTCTTTAAAGTCTCAGATTAAACAAAGTGAAGAACAACTTTCATCAGAAAAACTCCTGTTAAAGAAGAAAAAGTTAGATTTAGAGCAAGCCGTCACAGATGCTCAAAGTGCATTAGTTGTTGCTGAGTTAGAGGTGGAAAAGGCAAGAATTGAAGCTGGCATAACGTCGACAGATGTAAGTAAGTATGACAAGGGCCGTTATCAAATAGCGCTTGAACGAGCTTTGTTAAATAAGATTAAAGCACAACAGTTACTGCTGGTAAGAAAAAAAGAGCAAGATGTTGAAATATCAAAACAGAATATTTCAATAACAAAAATAGAAGAGAGACTTGCGTATCAGTACCAGACGTTAGATAGAACGTCAGTAAAAGCTGAAATAACTGGTCAGGTTACGCATGCAATGCACCCTTGGCATGGTGAAAAAATTACTGCAGGAACCATGTTACAGCAATCAATGAAAGCCATGCTGGTTCAAGGTAAAGGTGGGTATCAAGTTCAGGCTTGGGTGCACGAAATTGATGTAAATAAGGTACAGGCGGGAAATGTTGCCTCGCTTCGTTTAGATGCCTATCCAAATCAAAAGCTCGAAGGGCAAGTTGTGTCTGTCGCTAGTCAGTCTGAAAAAAGAGAAAATTGGAGTAATAGTTCCTATCACCGTATGTATTTAGAATTTAAACAGCAACCCAGTGCTGAGTTATTGCCAGGCATGAGTGTGCAAGTTGTGGTGGAGGGAGATGTTGATGAATAAAACTAAAATCATATTAACTTCATTTTTATTGAGCCAAATCATTGGTTGTGGATCCGAAGTCACTGTAACTACTGAGGTTACGAAACCAGCAAGCCTGACAGCAACGGGTGTATTAGTTTCAAAAGAATCAGCAACAGTATCGCCACCGAGTGTTTCTAGTATGTGGCAATATAAGATTCAATACCTTGTTAAAGAAAATACACTGGTGAAAAAAGGCGACACTGTGGTTCGTTTTGACCCTATGCAATTGAGAAATGACTTAATGAGCAAACAAAGTCAACTTGATGCCGCCGTTAAACAAAAAGAACAAAGTGAGTTAAATCAGACCCAAATACTGCAAGACTTAAAGCTAGCGAGAGCAGAAGCTAAAATGAACAGAGACAAAGAAAAGCGCAAAGCTGAAATTGTTGATGCTTCTCGTTCTGGTATTGAAAAAGAAAAGCAGGCTAAACAATACGAAATAGCGCAAGCAATTTTTGCCCAAGCTGAGCAACGATTACAAAGTTACTATACAAGCACCTCTATAAATGAGGAAGTATCGGATGCAACAATCAACCGATTAACTATCGACGTGGATCGCATAAAGTCTGAAATCAGTTTACTTAACGTCAAAGCGAGTAAAGCAGGAATAGTCATGTATGTTACCGAGCAGGATGGGGAGAAACCAGCTATTGGTGAAAGCATCTGGCAAGGTAGACGTATTTTAACTATTCCGTCATTGGATAAAATTGCGGTGCAAGCTGAGTTTGATGAGCCTGATACAACAAAGGTGAACGTTGGCGACGACGTTAAAGTCACCCTTGATGCTTACCCTGAGATGCCTTTTGTAGGTAAAATTACTAGCCTTGGTCAATCCTATAAAACAAAATCTTATAGGAATCCTAAAGTGATTTTTGACGTTTTTATTGATATTGAAAATATTAATCCAGAAATAATGCGCCCAGGCATGAAAGTTAAAGTTGAAATGGCAGGAGGCCAATCGTGAATTGCTCAAAAATTAAATTACTGATACCAGGCTTGGTACTCCTGTTGTTGTCGGGCTGTTCAGAAGAGCAGGAAACGATACCGACTTATACCATTGAAGCTTCAACACTAAGCGTAAATGTACCTGGAGCTGGCCATTTAGAGGCTGCATCATCACAAGTTATTAACTCGCCTGGCCGTCAACCAATGACAATTGCGTGGTTAGCAGAGGAATACAAAGACGTTAAAAAGGGCGAGCTGATTGTAAAGTTTGATGGTGAAAAACTATCTATAGATTCACGTAATGAACAATTAGATATGATGCTGATCGAAAAGGATATTGGCAAAAAGGTCACTGAAAAAAATAAACTTGAAACTGAGGTTGATGCAGAAAAAGAGTTTGTTAGTGAAGAGTTTGAATTTGCGAAAAGTTATTCTGTTGATGACTTGCGAATCTACTCCCAGTTGGAAATTATCGAATCAATAGAAAATACTGAGTTTTTGAGCGCAAAAGATGAGTTCTTAGATTGGAAAAAGGGCAGCATCAGCGAACAAAGTCAAAGTGCCGTAGATGTTTTAGATATACAAAAAATGGCCATCAATCCAAACTAGAACAACACCAACAAGCTCTAGCTCATCTAGAAGTTAGGGCGCCTTTTGATGGTTGTTAGTCTACGAGAAAAACTGGCGCGGTGAATCTGCTTCTGTTGGGCAATCGGTATTTCCCGGTAGACCCGTGGCAAAGATACCTAACCTGTCTAAAATGCAGGCAAAACTTTTCGTTTTGGAAAAAGAAGCGATAGGCTTAGCTAAGGATCAGAAAGTCAGTTTAACGTTAGACGCCTATCCAGACAAAACTTTCAAAGGCACTGTGGTTGAGGTTGCTGGTTTTGCAAGAACGATTCAAAGAGGAAACCCTGTTAAATTTTTTGAGGTAACGGTGGGAATTGACCAGGCGGGAAATGATACTTTCAGACCAGGTCGCAAGTTGTCAGCCACCATTCATGTGGAAGAGTTTAGTCAAAAGCTACTTGCGCCAATCCAAGCTATTCATAACGAAGATGGTGGTAATTTTGTTTACCTGAAGCAGGGTGGCGAATTCAAAAGACAACCTATTTCAACGGGCGCAAAGAACCTGTTTTTAGTAGAAGTCATGTCGGGTCTAAAAGAAGGTGATCAGATTGCCTTAAGTACTCCAGGAGAAAATAAGCATGGATAAGTTAATGCCTTTAGTATTCGATGCGTGGAGTGAACTAGCGTCGCAAAAGTTAAGAACGTTATTAACTTTGTTAGGTATGATTTTGGAGTAGGTGCCGTTATTGCTATGTTAAACATTGGCGAAGGTGCGGAAAAAGAAGCTCTAAAGTTGATTGATTCAATGGGGGTCAATAATTTAATTATTGAGGGTAAGCAATATAATAAAGAAGAGCTTAAAGAGTTACGTGAAGAATCACTCGGCTTGTCTATGTCAGATGTTGATGCCATGTTATCTACTTTGCCCTTTATAACGGGTTATAGTGCTGAAAAGTCTATAAAGACCCATGCCTTGTATAGCGAATATGGGAAAGCTGAATCAGAGACAGTAGGAGTGAATGAGCGATATTTTGAACTTGCTAATCTGTCGGTACAAAGTGGGCGATTAATCTCAAAAGAGGACAATACTAAGGTTAGCCAAGTTGCGGTTTTAGGCGCTGATGCGGCGTTGTCTTTGTTCCCTAACGCAGATGCAATAGGAAAATTGATTAAGGTTAATCATGTTTGGTTGCAGGTCGTTGGTGTACTAACAACACCGGCACTAAATAAAGATGAATTCCAAGGCGTTAAACTGGGTGGCGACCGAAACAGAATTTTCGTTCCGCTATCTACATCACTAAAAAGTTTTCGTCAGACAGATTAGCCAGTGAACTTGATGTTGTTAAAGTGTCTATTCAAAGTGGTTATAGCCCAATATTAGCTTCTAAGGCTATTTCCCAGTTGCTTTCAGTTCGCCATAGTGACATCGAGGATTACACCTTGGTGATCCCATCAGAATTACTTGCACAGCAAGAGCAAACGCAACAAATCTTTAATATTGTTATGGCCTGTGTTGCTGGTATTTCTTTATTAGTAGGTGGCATTGGAATCATGAATATTATGTTGGCCAATGTATTAGAGCGTACCAAAGAAATAGGCTTATTAAGAGCGGTTGGAGCAACAAAGCAGGATATTAAGCTACAGTTTATTACAGAAAGCTTTGTTATTTCATTTTTAGGCGGTGTATTGGGCGTTATATTTGGCCTACTACTTTCTGAAGTGATTGGCTTTTATTCTGAGTGGGCAGTGACTTGGTCAATGTGGGCAATCTTCTTGTCGCTAGCGATATGTATGATTGTTGGTGTTTCTTTTGGAGCTTATCCAGCGATAAAAGCATCAAGACTAAACCCTATAGAGGCATTACATTCCGACTAGGCTTAAACAACGTTTGTTGAGTTTTATGTCTAATGAGCATAGTAATTTAATCTACATCCGTTACTATGCGCTCTTCATTTTTTGTTAGGGGTAATGATGGCAACGTTTTTAGGCTTTTTGCTATTTTTATGTGGGGTATGTTGGCGGCACTAAGTGTGTTTACAAACCGTATCCCACCGTTTCAACTTCTTTTTATCTGCTTCACTATCGCCAGCTCGTTAGTTTATGTAAAACGAGCAATTAAGCGTGAGCCTTTAATAAAAAAGCCTGCAATGGACCGAACTCAATGGCTGGTGGGCGTAACTGGACTGTTTGGCTTTCATATTTTCTACTTTTTAGCACTTCGCTTTGCGCCACCTATTGAAGCAACCTTAATTATCTACCTTTGGCCTTTGTTATTAGGTGTACTATTGGCAACTAAGGGCAATAAACGTTTTGCTGTGTTAGGCGGGATTATCGGCTTTTGTGGCACGGTAGTAATGATTGCAGATGGTTTAGACACAAACCAAGGTGAAAGTGCTTTAGCGGTTGTCGGCTATCTTTGTGCGTTAGGTTGTGCACTTATATGGACCAATTACTCTTGGTTTTTATCAAAAACAAAAAGTGACGTAGAAGACATATCTTGGGTCGCACTTGCAGTTGCCTTCATCGCGCTAGTGTGTCATTTGCTCTTTGAAAATGGCGTGTGGGATTTAACAAATACGGAAGTGGCGATGCTAATACTTATTGGTATAGGGCCTACAGGCGGTGCTTTCTATTTATGGGATATTGGCATGAAACAGGGCAATCAATCTTGGTTGGCATCAATTAGCTTTGGTACACCGGTAATTGCGTCGGTATCTTTGTATTTGTTTGGCTTTAGTGAGCTAACTATTTCAATAATTGTTGCGACATTATTAATTGTTGTAGGTGCAGTTGTTAGTAATGCACTTAGTAAAACCAGATAAGTAAATAAAAGCAGGTGAAAGCCTGCTTTTATAATTTAAGTAGAAGGGGCAAAGACTAGCCAGGAAACCCACTGTCTTCTAATAAGTCTTTTGATTCTGCTGCGGCTCTTGCTAAATCATCGACAATTTCATTTTCAGTATGACCACTATGACCTTTAACCCAGTGCCATTCAATTGTGTGTTTAGCAACCGCGATGTCTAATGCTTTCCACAAATCTACATTTTTTACAGGTTGTTTAGCTGCTGTCTTCCAGCCATTTTTCTTCCAGTTTTTAATCCACTTGGTAATACCGTCTTTGACGTAATTTGAGTCTGTGGTCACATCTATCTTGCAGGATTCGCTAATAGCTTCAAGACCTTTTATAACGGCTAGAAGCTCCATTCGATTATTGGTGGTTTTTTTATAACCTTGATGTAATTCTTTTTTATGGCCGTTATAAATAAGTAGTGCGCCATATCCGCCTGGTCCGGGATTTCCTAAACAGGAACCGTCTGTGAAAAGTTGTACGGATTTCATAAACTCATTGATCCTAATGGGTGATTTTATTTTCAATTACAGAGTATACTCTAACTATCAAAATCATTGAATACAGTAAATTATGGCCAAACGACAAATTATTTTAGATACAGAAACCACAGGTATTGACCCAAGAGCAGGGCACCGCATTATTGAAATTGGTTGTATCGAAATGGTAAACAGGCGTCTTACCGGTAATAACTTCCATGTTTATATTGACCCACAACGCATGATAGAAGATGAAGCTATTGGGGTTCACGGTATTACAAATGAATTCTTGCGCGGCAAGCCTTTATTTAGGGATATTGCCGATGAGTTTTTTGACTATATTAGAGGCGGTGAGCTTGTTATTCACAATGCACCGTTTGATATCGGTCACATGGATAATGAATTTGGCATTTTATGGCAGGATTGGACACAAACTGCAGAGTTTTGCGCAGTGGTCGATACATTAGTGATGGCAAGAGACAAACATCCCGGTCAAAAGAACAGTTTGGATGCGTTATGCCGACGTTACGAGATAGATAACTCTCACCGTATGCTGCATGGCGCGTTACTCGATTCAGAAATTTTGGCTGATGTTTACCTGCGAATGACAGGTGGTCAAGTTGATATGGATTTAGCGCATCAATTAAAGGCGCAACAGTTGAATCAAGACGGTTCAAATAAAACTCAAATGCGTCATTTGAAAATAGTTGCAGCGAGTAATAACGAGCTATCTGAGCATGAGGCTCGTTTAGACATAATAGAAAAAGAGGGTGGAGTACCACTGTGGCGAACATCTCAGCATTAAAAAAGAGAACTATTAATAAGGTAGATGCCTTAGGCTTAAAAAGAGTATTTGTTTTTTTAACATTGATGCTCATGTTATCGGTTGCTAATTCATTTGCCATGCCTGGCGCAGTATTACCTAAAGTCCTTGACCCAACAAAAGCACAAGCACAGCCAACGCTAGAAATGCTTAAGAACTTTAAGGGCACTAATCAAATCAAACTTCTTAATAATCGTTTTAGAATAGATTATGAAGTAGATGAGCTACTTCTCCTGTTGTTTAGAAAACGAGGTTCAACGCCCGTTGTACTGGTTAAGCCTGATGGTTCTAAAATTTATGTTACTGCTGCTGAGACAGGGGAAGTAGACTGGCATGCAGATGTTAGTTATGACCTAATTCGATTAAAAAAACCCATGCCTGGTCCTTGGCAAGCCTTAGGTCGTATCGAAGACTCCAGTAAAATATTGGTGCTGTCAGATGTTCAACTCGTTGTTGAGGCTTTACCTTCATCGGTTTTTCAGACAGAGCGAATAAAAGCAAAAGCAAAAGTTACTAATGCTCGGGAGCTTATTAGAGACCCAGCCATAAGAGACGTAGTAAGGTTGCGTGCTTATTTATACTCTACTAATGACGCTAAATTAGAAAACTTTGGAGCAGGTATCTACACACTTGGTGAGTTTTTGATGATGGCCGACTTTTGGATGAGCGGCCTCGAGACGGTGAATTTACCGTTCAGTTCGACTTTAATAGTGAAGTGGGTAAGTGGACACCTAAGTATAGAGTTCAGGCTGAGTTATTTACTAGAGAGGTGGTTCAAGCTGAAATTATGGTCCTGCCAGCACCAATTAGCTTTACGGTTAAAACTGCGGTTGGTGATGAAAAGTATCATTATGTAACGATTGAAGTTGACGATACGTATTTAGACAATGAGCAACTTGTTTTCCAAGGCGTCATTACATTTCCAAATGGAGACACTGAAACTTTTCATTTAAACAATGATCAAGACAGAAACGCTCAGTTTATTTCAGGCAGATTACGGGCAATTCCAAGTTGAAACCGAAGTGTTTGGTAAGGACAAGGAAGGAAGAGAGTTCGTACTTTCACCTCCTGCGTATATATTTACAACGGACATTCCAGACCCAGCTGCGACAATGACTGAAAATGAGAGTGGTAGTGAAGCCGCTACGGATACTTTGGACCAGGAATTAAGTGAAAATATAGAGGCATCCGCTGATAAAGTAGAAGAAGTAAAAGAAGAGCCTGTACCTGTAGGACTTATTATTACCTTGAATTTAGTGATTTTAACGGTGGGTTTTTTAGTTATTTGGTTATTTGTTCTAAAAAGAAGCATACCGAACCCACTTAAATTAATAAAATTCAAAAAGAAATCTAAATCAGACAAAAACACAGATCCTGAAAATAAAGAAAAGTCGGCTGAAAAAGCACCAAAACAAGAAGGTTCTGATGATATTTTAGACCTTTCTTTGCCAGATGATTAGAAACTAAGCAAACAAATCATTTATTTATAAAAAGGTGTTGACGGTTGCCCAATCAAACTTTAATATTCGCGCCGTTGTTTAGCAAAGCTGACAACAAGTGATAAGCAACGGAGCGGTAGTTCAGTTGGTTAGAATACCGGCCTGTCACGCCGGGGGTCGCGAGTTCGAGTCTCGTCCGTTCCGCCAACATCACTTGTGCAATGCTAAATATGTAAACTAAGCTGGAGCGGTAGTTCAGTTGGTTAGAATACCGGCCTGTCACGCCGGGGGTCGCGAGTTCGAGTCTCGTCCGTTCCGCCACTTAGTTTGCAGCATGTTATAGATTGGAGCGGTAGTTCAGTTGGTTAGAATACCGGCCTGTCACGCCGGGGGTCGCGAGTTCGAGTCTCGTCCGTTCCGCCATCTATAATGTCAAAAAAGGTTGGAGCGGTAGTTCAGTTGGTTAGAATACCGGCCTGTCACGCCGGGGGTCGCGAGTTCGAGTCTCGTCCGTTCCGCCACTTTTTTTGCTTTGAGATAAACCCCACTATCTAAAAACAGAGCAAAACGTTATTCCCCATAAAACATTCTCAATTTAAAATCGTTACCAATACCAATACCAATACCAATACCAATACCAATACCAATACCAATACTGTTTGTTCGCGGCTTTATTTTAAATATTGTTTAGCAATAGCTCTAAACAGATGGCTCACAAACACTTTGCTTCTTAATAAACCTTCGATCTATCGTATTTTTGTTGTTTCGTGTCATCAATCTGATAATTATGCTATATCTATGCAAATCATCAGACTTTTGAATAAAAACAATAAAAGGAACCTGCCATGCGTAAACTCGCATTTAGTACGACCTTGATTGCTTCTTCTATTATTGCCGGCTGTACAGGCATTGAAGCTCAAGATCCGAAAGTTGAAATAAATCCAAATCCATATCCAAGTACATACGAACCAATGACACAAATGACGACCTTAATAAAGGGTGCAACGGTGTTAACGGGCACAGGTGAACGACTTGATAATGCCGACGTCCTATTGGTGAATGGTAAGGTTTCTGCAGTTGGTGCAGATCTAGAGCACGGCAGTGCGACAGTAATTGACGGTAAAGGTAAATGGGTAACTCCAGGCATTATTGATGTACACTCGCATTTAGGCGTTTATCCGTCACCAAGCGTTGAGTCTCACAGCGATGGTAATGAAGCAACGGCTCCAGTTACGGCTGAAGTATGGTCAGAACACTCAGTTTGGCCTCAAGATCCTGGTTTTGAAGCAGCTCGTGCTGGTGGTATTACTACTTTGCAGTTATTGCCTGGTTCGGCCAACCTTATTGGTGGTAGAGGCGTTACACTTAAAAACGTGCCATCACATACTATGCAAGGTATGAAATTCCCTGATGCGCCATATGGTTTAAAAATGGCGTGTGGTGAAAACCCTAAGCGTGTTTATGGCAGTAAAAACATTTCGCCTTCAACCAGAATGGGTAACATGGCTGGTTACAGACAAGCTTGGGCTGATGCTGCTGAATATAAAAGAGCATGGGAAAAATACGACCGCGACTATGAAGCGGGTAAAAATCCTGAGGCGCCATCACGTAACCTAACGTTAGATACGCTTAAAGGCGTACTAGACGGTGATATTAGAATCCACAATCACTGCTATAAAGCTGAAGAAATGGCTATGATGATAGACCTTGGAAAAGAGTTTAATTATCACGCTGGTACGTTCCACCATGCAATTGAAGCCTATAAAATTGGTGATTTATTAGCTGAGAATGGTAACTGTGCTGCAATGTGGCCAGACTGGTGGGGTTTCAAAATGGAAGCCTATGACATGATTTTAGAGAACGTGGCAGTCGTTGACTCGTTTAAGAACTCATGTGCGGTTGTGCATTCAGATTCAGGCACAACAATTCAACGCTTAAACCAAGAAGCCGCGAAATCAATGTACAGAGCGAATGAAAACGGCTTTGAAATCACTGAGGCGGATGCTATCAAATGGATTACCTATAACGCCGCTAAGTCGCTAGGTATCGAGAATAAAACCGGTTCACTAGAAAAAGGTAAGGCTGGTGATGTTGTCATTTGGAACCAAAGTCCATTTAGTTCTTATGCAATCGCAGAACAGGTTTTTGTAGATGGTGCGAAAGTGTTTGATGCGAATGATGATACTTACAAAGCAAAAAGTGACTTTTTACTAGGTCAGCAATAAGGAGAAAAACATGAAAATTTTAAAACTCTCATTGGTTTTCGCTGCCCTAGCTACTAGCTTTGCTAGTTTGGCTGATACCGTAGCGATCACAAATACAACAGTTTATACCGGCACTGAACAGGGTGTTCTAACCGGCGCTAGCGTAGTTATAGAAGATGGAAAAATTGTTTCGATTAACCCTGCAGAATTAAACGTAGATTCTACTGTAGATGGCCAAGGTCGTATTTTAACGGCGGGCTTTATTTCATCTATGAACCAA
Organism: Psychrosphaera haliotis; assembly: GCF_009728465.1. Taxonomy (GTDB): domain Bacteria; phylum Pseudomonadota; class Gammaproteobacteria; order Enterobacterales; family Alteromonadaceae; genus Psychrosphaera; species Psychrosphaera haliotis. The sequence goes on along the minus strand of NZ_WOCD01000003.1, from coordinate 105,790 downwards.
TTAGGCCTAGTTGAAGTAGATGCAGTATCTGCATCACGTGATATGGGCGCTAAAAAGGGTGGGATTACATTTGAACCTTCAATTGCCTTTAACCCAAACAGTGCCGTAATTCCTTTTACTCGTAAAGGCGGTATTACTCATAGCTTAGTTGCACCTCGTGGTAGCGAGGGCATTTGGGCAGGTCAAATATTTGTTGCTGATTTGTCTGGTGAATATGACAGTGTTGTTGCGTCAAATGTCGCTACATTGGCTTACTTTGGTTCAGAGCGTCGTGGTTCACGAGCATCTAGCTTAGTTAGCTTAGAAGAAGAGCTGCAAGCTCACTTAGACAAAGCTGAAAAAGCGAAAAAGTCAGACAAAAAAGAAGAGAGCGATAAAAAAGAGCCAAGTAAAGAAGAGAAAATATTGTCTTCTTTATTAGACGGGTCAAAGCCTCTTATTGCTGATGTTGAACGAGCAACTGACATTCTTCATTTGTTAAAACTCAAAGAGAAGTTTGGTTTAAACCTTGTTTTATCTGGAGCTAAAGACGCAGTGCGCGTTAAAGAGCAAATTGCAGAAGCGGGTGTTCCTGTGATCATGGAGAGCTTATCAAACCTACCTGGTAGCTTTGACTCTTTAAATGCATCACTAGAAAATGCGGCTATTTTAGAGCAAGCAGGTGTTAAGCTTATTCTTACTCAACCTGACACCCACATAAGTTATAACCTTAGAACGGATGCTGGTGTTGCAATAGCGAACGGCTTAAGTCGTGATGGCGCACTAAAAGCGGTAACTAAAAATGTAGCGGAAGTGTTCGGTATTCCTGGTGGCGTAGTGGCCGAAGGACAACCAGCAAACTTAGTACTTTGGAGTGGTGACCCGTTTGAAATCAGTTCAAGAGTTGAAAACATTTGGATTGACGGTGAACAAGTGACGACAGAGTCTCGCCAAGATAAGTTACGTGATCGTTATACTTCAAAAGAAAACAAACCTCGTGGTTATATAAAATAGACCATAGGTTAATTTGATAAACGCGAAGGGTCAGTATTTACTGGCCCTTTTTTTTATACCTAAAAGGAATATGCAAGTATCTGTTTGGTTATATTAATTCTAGTTAGGCTATTATGTATTAGAAATTACTAATATATAATGTCGGTATATATAGTTAATCAACTAAGAAGACTTACATGAATAGGCTAATAAATTCATCAATACAACTGAGCCTTGATCACGCTAAAAAGATATATGCGGTAATGATCATTATGGTAATAGTTGCCTTGGCTTTTATGCCATCAATTCAAATTGATACTGATCCAGAAAACATGTTACCGGCTGATAATGCCGCGCGCGTTTTTCATAACCAAACAAAATCCGACTTTTTAATGCACGACTCTATCGTTGTTGGTGCAGTTCAAACTGATCAATTTGGTGTGTTTACACCCACAGTACTAAAAGAAATAGAGCAGTTAACAAAACACATTTTAAGTATTGAGGGTGTTATTGAAAAAGACGTTATGTCGGTTTCTGTAGTGGATAATGTAACTCAGGAGCAAACGGAATTTGGTTCAAACGCAATTCGATTTGAATGGTTGATGAAGCAAGCGCCTGAGAACCAAAAGAATGCAAGTGCTGTTTTAGAAAAGATAAAGAAGTTACCACTATTAAACAATACCTTAGCCTCTGAAAATGGTAATGCAGTGGCGATATATGTCCCACTTGAAGATAAAAACAAAAGCTATTTAATCGCCCAAGAAATTCAAACGTCGATTGATTCATTTTCGTCATCAGCTGATTGGCATATAACCGGTTTACCCGTTGCAGAAGACCGCTTTGGTTATGAAATGTTTGTCCAAATGGGTATATCTGCACCGCTAGCTGGTTTAGCTATCTTTATCCTATTATTTATTCTGTTTAAAAATGTAAAATTTATTTCTGCAGCCATGATTGTGGCAATGACAACCGTAATCGTAACTATGGGTTTGTTGATTGGTTTAGGTTATACGGTTCATATCATGTCTTCTATGATTGCGATTTTTTTAATGCCGATAGCCGTGGTTGATTCGGTTCATATAATGTCGGAATTTGCAGACCGTTATAAAGAAGGGCAAGACAAAAAATCCGTTATTAAGACCGTGGTTGGTGAATTATTTACACCTATGTTATTTACTTCAGTGACATCTACGATTGGCTTTTTATCACTTATGCTAACACCAATCCCACCAGTGCAAATATTTGGTGCGTTTATCGGGTTTGGTATTATTTTAGCGTTTGTGACCACCATATTATTTGTACCAGCATACATTAGTCGTCTTAGCGATAAGTCGTTAAAACAGTTGCAAGACTCCCATCAACAAAGTTTAGAGCAAAAAAGTGGTCTAGCTGCGTTTGTTAATGTTATTGGAAAGATTGCGAAAAAACGCCAAGTCTTGTACATAGTCATTTTCGGTCTAATTTTTATTTGGTCTGCTATTGGTGTTACTAAAATTCAAATTAATGACAATCCTGTACGTTGGTTCAAAGAAGATCATCCAATTCGCGTTGCCGACAAAGAATTAAACCAACAGTTTGCAGGAACTTATGACGCTTACTTTGTATTGCAAGACGAGTCGGTGCTGCCTTCTGTTAAAACCTTGTTGGAAGGTAGTGAAATTCCTGCCAGTTTAATTGAGTGGCATGCGAGTCAACTGCAAGTCTCTTTATCAAACGATAAAACTGTAGCAAACCAATTAAATACACTGGTTTATGAAATTGAAGATGTGTTATTTGAAGTGTCTGATAAACCAGCCATTACTTGGTTGGAGTCTAAACTTAAATCAATTGAAATTGCCCAGCAAAAATCAAAGCGATTCACATCACCTGAAGTATTAACTTACATAGAGAATTTACAAAACTATTTGGCAACAACTGGTTTAGTGGGTAAGTCGAACTCATTGGCGGATATTGTAAAAGTAGTGAACCGAGAGTTACGAAGTGGTGAATTTGTCGATTACCAATTGCCAGACTCTGCAAATGGTGTTGCTCAAACCTTAATTCAGTACCAATCGTCACATCGACCGGGAGACTTATGGCACTTTGTAACACCAGACTATAGAAAAAGTTTGGTTTGGTTACAGTTAACCAGCGGCGACAACCAGCATATGTCCTCGGTTATAGAATCCGTTGAACAATATATTAAAAAAATCCATTACCAGAAAACATTTCTACAGGATGGGCCGGTAAAGCCTATTTGAATGTTGCTTGGCAGGAGCAAATGGTAACTGGCATGTTAGACAGTCTTATGAGTGCCTTTGTTATCGTATTTATTATGATGGTTCTGCTGTTTAGGTCTTTTGTTTATGGTTTGTTAGCCATGTTACCGCTGACAATCACGATTACCTTTATTTATGGTCTTATTGGTTGGATTGGTAAAGATTACGATATGCCCATTGCCGTGCTGTCTGCACTGACCCTAGGGTTATCTGTGGACTTTGCGATTCACTTTTTGGAACGCGCTAGAAGCGCACTAAAAGAAACGGGTTCAATTAAACAAACAATGAATATTATGTTTGGCGAGCCAGCTAATGCGATAACAAAAAATGCGTCTGTAGTAGCTCTTGGTTTTACGCCATTGTTATTTGCACCTTTAGTTCCTTACGTAACCGTTGGCGTGTTTTTAGCGAGTATTATGGCAATTTCAGCGTTAGTTACATTAATTTTATTACCGGCAGTACTGACTATTATAAAGCGAGGTAAACATGACTAATTTATTAAAAAGTATTACAACACCTGTTGCGCTAGTAGCAGCAATCTTAGCAAGCGGCTCAGTGCAATCGGCAACTGAAGTAACGGCTGAACAGATAATTTCTAAAGCAGAGTTAGCGGCATACTACGCTGGTAAAGATGGCAAAACACAAGCTCGAATGATGATCATTGATGAACAAGAGCGCAGACAAGTAAGACAGTTTACTATCTTACGCAAAGACGTTGAGGACGGTGGCGATCAGAAAATGCTAGTGTTTTTCTCTCGTCCGGCAGACGTTAGTGGCATGGTGTTTCGTGTTGAAAAACACAACGATGTATCAACAGATGATGACCGTTGGTTATATTTACCAGGCTTAGATTTGGTGAAAAGAATTTCAGCAGGCGATAAACGAACCTCATTTGTGGGCTCTCACTTTTTTTATGAAGATGTTTCAGGGCGTTCTACCAAAGTTGATAGTTTTGAGCTCTTGGAGCAAACCGAACAAAGATACATTTTAAAAGCAACGCCTAAAGTAGCAAACGACGTTGAGTTTTCGTATTACATAATACAAATTGATAAAAGCTCATATCTACCAATGGTGATCGAGTTTTATGATGCCTCTAATACTTTATACCGAAAGGTTGAAACCTTAGAAACTGAAAATATTTCGGGTTATGTCACTGTGACTAAATCAAAAATATCTGACTTGAAAACAGGTGGTTATACGTTAATGGAGTTTCGTAATATTAGTTACGACATTGGTTTGCCAGACAGCATATTTACTGAGCGTAGTTTAAGAACCCCGCCTATTGAATGGTTACGCAGATAGGGTTAGAAAAATCATATGAAAGTTAACAGCTTATTTTCTAACTTGTTATCTAAGAAAACTATTTTGGCTTTGCTTAAAAGTATAAGTTGCGTAGGTATTCTATTTACTGCCAGTGCCTTTGCTTCAACTAATACCGATTGGCCTGATAACAATTGGGGCGATGATAAAGCGAGCGATGATAGTTGGGGCGATGATCCATGGACAGAAAAAGCGAAAACCAGCTGGAGTAATTTAGCGACTTTTATTGAGGTTGCCTTAGGTAAAAGATTGAGTGACGATTCAGCTTTAAAGACGAGTACTACTTTAAATGATATTCGAATTCAGGCTCAGGGTGACTATAAACTTAATGCTTCAACCATTAAATTAAGAGGCCAAGTTTTTTACGATGGCGTTCAGTCAAAATGGCGTGGTCAAATTAGAGAATTAAATTGGCAGGGCAAAGTAAGTGATCATTGGGATATAAAAGCCGGTCAGCAAATTTTAACTTGGGGAAACAGGCGATTACTTGTTTCTCAATGATATGTTTGCAAAGGACTGGCAGAGTTTTTTTGCAGGTCGAGACGATGAGTACCTAAAGGCGCCGCAACTCGCAGTAAAAGCTTCAGGTTATTATAACTTTGCAAATGTAGACTTGGTAATCACGCCAAAATTTGTATCAGATCAATATATTAATGGAGATGTATTTTCGTTTTATAACCCAATAGCAGGGCAGCTAAATGGTGGAATGAATATAGCCCCTGGTTTTGATGTGAGCGATAAAAACACCCCAAATGGCGCAGAGTACGCTTTAAGGCTTAAAAAGCAATATGACGCTATAGAGTTCGCTTTATATGGTTATAAAGGCTTTGATAAGTCCCCAAATAGCTTAACCTCTGATTTTCAGCCTACTTTCACAAAGCTCAATGTCATTGGGGCCAGCATGATGACCCCAATGTTTTCGGGTTTGTTTAACCTTGAAGTTGCTCAACATAACTCTGCAGATAGCAAGGGTCGTAATCCTTTGATACCAAATCGTGAATCAAAGTTGTTAATTGGTTACCAGCAGGAATTAGTGGCTAATCTAACGGGTTCGATTCAATTTCAATTAGAGCGTCAAAATGAATTTGATCCTGCGTTATCTTATTCTTCCACAGATAAGCAAGCCAGAACGTTATGGACAGCCCAGCTTTATTATCGATTGATGCAAGATACATTGAGTTTGCAATGGTTTACCTTTTATTCACCTTCAGAGAGTGATGGTTACAGCAGAGTCAAAGTGTCTTATCAACCAATAGAGAATTGGCAACTGACTGGGGGAATAAATTACTTCTGGGGTAAACAGAAAACAACGTTTTTTGGTCAGTTTGAAGATGCATCAAACGCATATCTAACTATACGAAAATATTTTTAATTTAATTTAATTTAATTTGATTTAATGAGTGAGGAAATATCATGTCTTTAGAAAGAGCGGTGGCAGCTTTTGCCGGGTTTATGGTTTTACTATCTGTCGTTTTAACTGTTTATGTGCACCCTAATTTTGTGTGGTTTACTGTGTTTGTCGGGGCCAATTTATTCCAGCAAAGCTTTACCGGCTTTTGCCCAGCTGCAATGGTTTTGCAGAAGCTAGGCATAAAAACGGAAAAGCAATTAGCGACAGAGAAATAAACTTTCTGAGCTGCAAGCTTTAATTACTTAAAGCCCACTATTACTCGTGAATGCGGATAACTTTGCTTGATATAGACTAACCTCATTCACTTTTATCGGTGCTTCCATGGCTTTTATAAGATTCATTTTTGCTAGTTTTTTATTACCAAGCTTAAATTGAACTTTCGCTTGTGCTAAGTAGACCTCATCTAAGTAAGGCGCTAACTCTTTCGCTTTTTCAAAATATGACATAGCTTTAGTTAGTTGCTTTTTCTCGTATAGTTCATTCCCAAGTTTCAACCATTGATACGGGTTAGGGTCATTAATACTTTTTATATTATTACTCACCTTTAAAGCCTTCGTGTTTTGTCCGGTACGGATTAAAAAGAGTTTGAGGTTACTCATCAGATTAAGCGAGCTTAACTGGCGCTCATAACCTATTGTCAGCAATTTAATAGCTTCTTCAATACTAAATAGCTCTTTGATAATAAGGCTGTGAGTATTTATGTTTTCTGGAGAGTTTGGGTAGATTGACATCGCATTTGCAGAAAGCTCATACGCTAACAATAATTCACCTTTTGCATAATGCTCTGCAGCAAGGTTTGAAAAGTACATAGAGATAAACTCAGCTTTAGATATATGATGTCCGCTTAAGTCAGCTTGATTTTTGTAGTAATCAATGACGAGGTGTGTCTTACCAAAGTACATCATATCTTCGCTTTTTGGCTCCTCTACAGCATAAACCTTTGTTCTAATATGTTGGGAAACAAAAACAGACTTACCTTTAGCGTAAAACAAAGGCGCACCACTAAGCATTTGGTACTTTATTTCTAGGCCTGCCAACTCAGCTAATGACGTTGTCACTAAGGCTAAAGACATACAATTTCCAGACTTTGAATTTAACGCGTCTGAACTCGAATATGTTTCGTTTAAATAGCTAAAGTTACTCACGAATTGTTCAAGATAATTATATAAACGCTTATGCGGTTTAGTATTTGCTTGAAGTGGGTGATGAAAATAGGTTAAAAAATCACGTCTTTGAGCATTCGTTAACTCGTAGGGACTAGCAATGTTTTGTTTTTTAAAGGGTAATTTAGCCCACTCACTGAGCTCCATCTTTAGGGGGGGTAATGGTGTTTTTAAAGAAGTGGGTATTTCACCGATACTCTGACAGGCATTAAGCACGACTGAAAATGCAATTACGGTAAATAATCTTTTAAACTTAACCATGAGCATTGTTGATAACTTCCTTGAAAAACAATATTAAATAAAGTATTGCTTAAAATTTCAAGGAAGTAAATGTACTAAGGTAAGTGTAACTTATAAAAAGCTATTAGCTTTTAACAAGTTGCATCGCTTCAGCTAGCTCAAATTTGCCTTCTAGCAATGAACGACCAAGAATAACTCCGCTTGGGCTGTTATTTGCTAAACCAGAACCTTTGATGTTCGTTAGAGCTATTTTTATGTCTTCTAAACTACTAATGCCGCCAGAAGCTTGCCAGCTAATTTCAGGATATTGCTCAGCAAGAGCACTATAAAGCTCTTGGTTTGGACCTTGAAGTGTTCCATCTTTGCTAATGTCTGTGCAAAGTACGTGCTTAAGTCCAACGTTTAGAAACTTATCTACCACAGACTCTAACGTTGTGCCTGAGCTTTCCTGCCAACCATGCGTTGCAATATACTTGTTGCCGTTTTCGTCAATGTTAACGTCCAGTGCCAGAACAATTTTTTCTGCACCGTACTTTTCAAACCATGACAGCACTAAGTCAGAGTCATTAACGGCCAATGAGCCAATAACCACACGACTAACACCAATATCGAACAGGTCAATTATGTCTTGCTCTGTTCTAATGCCGCCGCCAGCTTGAAACTTCATTACATCTAAATCAACCATGCTTTTAATTAACGACAGCTGGCGTTTTGAAGTGTCCTTTGCTCCCGTAAGATCAACAATATGCAGCCATTCTGCTTTTGCAGCAGCATATTGTTTTACCAATTCAACGGGGTCAATTTTATATTCTGTTTTTTGTCCGTAGTCGCCTTGGTATAAACGGACAACAGATCCTTCTATTAAGTCTATTGCTGGGATAATCATGTAAATCCTAATATCTTTATTATCTTGTTTAACTAATAACTAATAGCTATTAGCTATTAGCTACATTGAGCCTTCAAAAGCAACGTTTGTTATAGCTCGATAAAGTTCCTAAGTAATTGCTCGCCGGCTTTACCACTTCTCTCAGGGTGGAATTGCACGCCAAAAAAGTTGTTGTGATAAATGGCAGCAGAAAAATCTAAGTGATAGTTACATTTAGCTAATGTATTGACTGATATTGGCGCACAAAAGCTATGAACAAAATAGAAAAATGCACCTTGTTCTATGTTTTTAAACAAAGGGTGAGGGGAATCCAGTGTCACTTCATTCCAACCCATATGCGGCAGTACTAGTTCTCCCGCTTCCATTCGTTCAATTACGGTGGGGATCAAACCTAAACACTCAACGGTATCTGTTTTTGACGTAACCAAGTGCGAACCCGGTTTTTCGTTTGAGCTTTTGGCCATAAGCTGCATGCCCAAACAAATGCCAAGTACAGGCTGAGTTAGCGACTGAATAACGCTAGTTAATTGCTTTTGCTCGATACTTTTCATAGCCGCAAATGCTGAGCCGACACCAGGTAACAACACCTTGTCAGCCGCTTTGATAACTGCAGGGTTATCTGACACGGTAACTTCAACGCCAAGACGTTCAAAAGCACATTGCACAGAGTAAATATTGGCGCACCCGGTATTAACAATAACCAAGTTTATTGGCTTAGAGTCACCCGACATTACAACGCCCCTTTTGTAGACGGAAGTACATCACCTTCAACTTTAATAGCGGCGCGTAAAGCTCGGCCAAATACTTTAAACAAACTCTCTACTTGGTGGTGGGCATTTCCTTTTGTAGTCGAAAGGTGCAAGGTGAGTCCCATTGCCTGACTTAACGAGAAAAAGAAGTGCTCAACCATTTGTGTGGACATATCACCTACACGGTTGTCAGTAAATTCAGAGTTAAAAACTAAATAAGGTCGACCAGAAATGTCTAGCGTTGCTTCTGCTTTACATTCGTCCATAGGCAGCACAAAGCCAAAACGACCAATGCCACGTTTGTCACCTAATGCTTCTTTTAAAGCTTGTCCTAGCGCAAGAGCGGTATCTTCAACAGAGTGGTGGTCATCAATGTGTAAATCACCATCGGTTGTTAGGTCTAAGTAAAAACCACCATGCGATGCTATCTGATCAAGCATATGGTCAAAAAATCCGATACCCGTTTGAATATTTGATTTCTCAGTACTATCTAAATCTACAAATACATTGATGTTTGTTTCAGACGTGGTGCGCGTCACTTTTGCCTGGCGGTTTTGCTCTTTTTGTTGTGCTAAGAACTTTTCAATTGCTAACCAATCCATTTTTTCTGGCGAATATTGAATGCCAACAATACCCATATTTTCAGCGAGTTGAATATCCGTAATGCGGTCACCAATCACATAAGAATCAGTGAAGTCGACTTTACCTTCTTGAAGGTAATCTTTTACCAGGCCTAACTTTGGTTTTCTGCAGCTACAATCTTCATGGTTAAAGTGAGGACATATTAAAACATCGTCAAAAGTAACACCTTGAGATTCAAAAAACGCCATCATTTGATTGTGTGGTGCATCAAAGTCAGCTTGAGGAAATGCGTCTGTACCAAGTCCGTCTTGGTTAGATACCATAACTAGACGATAACCTTTTTGCTGTAAACGAGTTAATACCGGCACAACTAGCGGCTCAAATACGAGTTTGTCTAAACGGTCTAATTGTTTGTCTACAGGCGGCTCTTGAACAAGAGTGCCGTCGCGATCAATAAATAGTATAGGTTGTTGCTTGCTCATTGTGTTAGTCCAGTTTTTGTTCAATTAGGTTAAATACGTTTTCAACAGCGGCCATTTCTTCTTCACTACCAATGGTTACCCTAATGGTATTATTTAGCATTAACTGTTTAGATTGATTGCGCAGTAAAATTTGTTGTTCGGTAAATAATGTCATTACCTTATTAGCGTCAAGCGTTTCAGATAGTTTCATCAAAACAAAATTTGTTTTTGAAGGATAAACTTCGTTCGCAAACCGCCAAGTTTTTGCTTTTTCTATAAAGGCATCGCGGCGATTGTTTAATTCGTTAACGCATCGTCGCATCCATAATAATCCCTCTTCACTTAATGCTTGAGTTGCCATTTGTGCAACTGGTGCTGGAATAGGGTAAGGCGCAATGACTTTTTTCATAGCGTTAATAATAGCTTCAGACGCCAGTGTAAAACCACAACGCAAGCCAGCTAATGCAAATGCTTTAGACAATGTACGTAATACCACTAAGTTCGGATATGAATTCATTAGCTCTGTAACGGTATCTTCAGTACTAAACTCTATATAAGCCTCATCAGCAACAACAATGGCGTGTCCTTTGGTCGCTTCTAAAACCGATACTAGGTCATTACGGTTTATTACATCACCTGTTGGATTGTTAGGCGAGCAAATAAAGACGATTTGCGCATTATCAACTTGGTTAAGTATGCTGTTAACGTCCAATTGAAAAGACGGTAAAAGTGGAACTTTAGTTACATTTACGTTTGCCGTTTCAGCACTAATTGCATACATACCGTAAGTAGGAGGGCAGATAATGATATTCTGTCCCGGACTACAGAAAGTTCGTATTAGCAACTCGATGCCTTCATCAGCGCCTCTTGTCGCTAACACTTGTTCCGGCTTTACCGCGGCATATTGGCTGTAAGCGTTAATAAGTGGTTCAGGCTGAAAGTCTGGGTAACGATTGTAAAGACTGGGATCAGCGCTAACATTAGGGCTGTAAGGGTTTTCATTGGCATTTAGCCAAACTGTATTGGTATCGTCAGAGCCTGACATGCTGAATAAACGTCGAGCCGACTCATAAGGCTTTAACTCTTTAAGCTCAGGGCGGATAAGTTTATCAACGAGTGTTGAAGTCTTATTTAGATTATCAGTCATTTGATTTCTCTTTTTGCAATTGCTCAAGTCTAAGACCAACCGCGTTTCTGTGCGCGTCTAAACCTTCAGCAGCGGCTAACGTCATAATTGCCGGACCAATGGCCGCTAGACCATTAGGCGTTATTTCTTGTACCGTAAATTTACGAGTAAAGTCTGCTAAGTTTAGTGAGCTTAGAACTTTAGAGTACCCATAAGTAGGTAAAACATGGTTTGTGCCACTCGCATAATCTCCGGCGCTTTCTGGTGTATAAGCACCTAAGAAAACCGAAGCTGCATTATCTAACTTACTAAGCCAGCTTCTTGCATTGTCAAACTGCACAATTAAGTGTTCAGGGGCGTACTGATTACTAATTTCAACCGCTTCGTTCAAGTCCGATGCTAGAATAAAGCGACTATTTGCCAACGCTTTTTTCGCAATATCAGCACGAGGCAGCAAAGTTAGCTGTGACTCGATATCCTGTTTAGTTTTTTCAATTAGCTGTAGTGAATCTGACACTAAGATAACTTGCGAGTCAGGTCCGTGTTCGGCTTGCGATAAAAGGTCCGCCGCTACAAACGCTGGGTTTGCATTGGCATCAGCAAGTACTAAAACCTCAGAAGGACCTGCTGGCATATCAATGGCCGCTCCAGCAGGGTCTTGAGCAACCAACTGTTTAGCTTCAGTAACAAAGCTATTACCAGGCCCAAAAATCTTATCTACTGCGGCAATCGACTCAGTACCATATGCCATTGCTGCTATTGCTTGCGCGCCACCAGTTCGGTAAATTTCTTTAATGCCACATAGTTTTGCTGCATAAAGGATTTCAGCGGTAATTCCGCCTTTGTTGCCCTCAGAAGTGTCCGGCGGAGTACACAAAACGGTTCTTTTACAGCCTGCTATTTGAGCTGGAACACCTAGCATTAAAACAGTTGAAGGTAACGGAGCACTGCCACCAGGAATATATAAACCTACTGAGCTAATAGCTTGCGTGATCAATTCACAAACCACACCAGGACTCGTTTCTACTTTAACGTCCGCTTGTACCTGTGCTTCATGAAAACGTTTAATTTGGCCATAGGCTAATTCAATCGCAGCTCGTTGCTCATCACCAAGTGTCGCAATAATGTCTTCTGCTTGTGACGAAGGCAGTGCCACAGAGTTTAGTGATAAACCGTCAAACTTTTTCGTCAGCGTGAGTAACGCATCGTCTCCTTTGTCTTTGACCATATTTACAATGTCTAAGACTTTACTTGTTAAATCAGCACGATTTGCGATCGCCGGTCGAGACAATGCCGACTTTTGCTCTGCTAATGTTAGATTTTGCCATGTGATCATGTGGAAATTTACCTTTAGTGCTTAACCAATTAGCCCATCATTTTTTCAATTGGCATTACCAATATTGATGTGCAACCTAACGCTTTTAATTGCTCCATTGTTTCCCAGAATAGATTTTCTGGACTAACAACGTGGATAGCGGCTTGGTCGCTGTTTTCTGACAGAGGTAATACAGTAGGATCTTCTGCACCTGGTAGAAGCTTTTTAACTTCTTCTAGCTTAGCGATAGGCGCGTGTAGCATGATGTATTTAGATTCTTTAGCTTGCATAACGCCATTAATTCTTGGCAGAAGGGTATCTACTAATTTTTGTTTTTCTGCAGTCAGCGCTTCAGACTTTTGAATTAAAACAGCTTTAGATACAAAAATTTCTGTCGCTTCTTCTAAGCCGTTCGCTTCTAGTGTTGCACCGGTAGATACCAAGTCACAAATAGCTTCAGCAATACCAGCTCGCGGTGCCACTTCAACTGAACCCGTTAACATTACCGGTTGTGCATTTATATTGTTTGCAACTAAAAAGCGCTTAAGTAAGTAAGGGTAGGTTGTTGCTATTTTAGTTTGATTTAAAGACTCTAAGCCCTTGTAATCAAATTCATTAGGTACAGCAATAGATAAACGACAACCGCCATACTCTAATCGTTTAAGTGTTTTATATTCAGCAGGTTCATTAGATGCTTGTCTTTCAAGCATTTTTTCTTCAAGTTCATTTTCACCAATAAAACCTAAATCTGCGATACCGTCCATTACTAAGCCTGGAATATCATCATCGCGTACTAATAATAAATCGATAGGTAAGTTAGTAGAGTGTGCAATAAGCAGTCTGTCTCTGATTGATAGCTTTACACCAATCGCTTTAAGTAACTTTATTGACTCATCGCTTAAACGACCTTTTTTCTGTACCGCGATTCTTAATCTATTCTTGTCAGTCATGTGTATTCCTACTTTATTTGCACTAAATTTTTAGTATTAAATTAAATTGTTAAACCCTAAAACGAAAAAACCCCAGAAGATATTATCCTCCAGGGCTCAATAATTATGTGCTTGGAGGACTGACAATAGCCTCCAGCGAAATTAGCCGAAAACTATTCCGTTGGTACGTGATGATGGAACCAAATTGTATTTACGTTTGTAAAATTCATGAGTTTTCGTTTTTTCTAATTTCGTAAAGTTGATGTGCACAAAATAAACCTAGATGAAAATAAAAGCAACCGCTTGTATATAACAAAACACAAAAAAACTTAATCTATTTGCATATCGGTCGATAAGTGGTTAATAATTGCACAAAATGTAAACTTTACTCAATTATTCAGCCCTGTTCATTACTAAGGATATAAGGACAAAGATCATGGTGGACTTCATTTATAATGCGATTCGCAGGCCTGTTGCGAATGAACCAGACAAAAAAGACATTTATCATGTAGATAAAACGCCAAAAGATGCGAGAGCAAAGCGCATTGAAGAGGATGATCCGAGTAATCAGCAACAACAAAGCTCTGATGGTAAGTCTGCTAAAGATGAGCAATCTTCTCACTCGGACGACAATCAGAATAAATTGATAAAAGCATCAGGTACAAACAAACAGAATAATGAACATGAACTAACACCAAAAAAGCAGGGCAAAGGTAAATACGTTGATGAAAATGGCGTTGAACACTTAGATTTTTACGCTTAGGCGCACGTTTAGTTGTATATCGGTTACTAGCTTAAATAAGTATTGAATAAAAAACGGACCCTAAGGTCCGTTTTTGTTTTCTACTCTATTGCAATGCCTCTGAATGGCTATCTTGGTTGCATTCTTATTGCGCCATCAAGACGTATAGTTTCGGCATTTATATAAGCGTTAGATGTTAAGTGCATAACCAAATCTGCAAATTCTTTTGGTTGACCCATTCTTTTCGGGAATTGGATGTTTGCTACTAAGCTTTCTTGCACGTTATCTGGCATCGCTAACAACATAGGCGTGCCCATAATGCCCGGTGCAATGGCATTTACACGAATACCTGTGCGAGCTAAATCACGCGCCATAGGTAAACTCAATGCAATTATTCCACCTTTACTTGCTGCATATGCAGATTGACCCATTTGGCCTTCATACCCTGCAACAGAAGCGGTATTAATTATTACACCGCGCTCTAGGGCTTCACCCATAGGTTCATTTTTTGCCATTTGCTCAGCAACCTGTGACGCAACATTAAAGGTACCAATTAAGTTTATATTGATGGCCATTGAAAACTTGTTTAATGCCATCGCTTTGCCTTCTCGGTCTAAAACTTTAGCGGCTGGCGCAATACCAGCGCAGTTCACTAAAATGTGAATTGCACCGTAAGCCTTCATTACTTCTTCTATTGCGGAGCTAACAGACTCTGCATTAGTGACATCTACACTGATAAACATTGCGTTATCAGCACCAAGCTCATCGATTGCTTGTTTTCCAGACTCTTCATTCAGATCAAAAATAGCGACTTTAACGCCTGAAGCTACCAAACCTTGGCTGGTGGCTTTACCTAAGCCTGAAGCTCCACCCGTAACAATTGCAATTTTATTTCGTAATTCCATGATAATTCCTTAAATCTCTTTTAATAATTCACGAGCAATGACAATTTTTTGTACTTCGCTCGTTCCTTCATAAATTGTTGTGATACGAACGTCTCTAGCCATGCGCTCTACAGGATATTCACTAATGTAGCCGTATCCACCGAGCAACTGAATAGCGTCGTAACAAATTTCGTTGGCTTTTTCTGTGGCAAAAAGTTTAGCCATCGATGCTTGTTTTGAGAAAGGTTGACCTTGCTCTTTAAGATAAGCAGCTTGCATAAGAAGTAACTTTGCAGCTTCTAGTTCGGTATAACGGTCAGCAAGTTTCCACTGTAGACCTTGAAACTTAATTAATGCCTGGCCAAATTGCTCCCTCTCTGCGATATACTGGCGAGCATAATCCATGGCAGCTTCAGCAACACCTAACGCTAGTGAACCAATACCTATACGGCCGCCTGCAAGCTCTGTCACAGCTACTTTAAATCCGTTATTTTCTTCGCCCATAAGAGCAGTTGCTGGAATACGACAGTTATCAAATCTAACTTCATTGGTCGCTGACGCTTTTTGGCCCATTTTATGTTCAGCGGCTTCCACTGTTAATCCAGGCGTTCCGTTTTCCACTAGAAAACAAGAAATGCCTTTGCCTTTTTTAGCTTCTTTGTCAGTGACAGCCCAAACAACAAATACGCCAGCATATTCCGCACTAGTAATAAACATTTTACTGCCATTTAATATGTAATCACTGCCATCTTTTATAGCTGTGGTTTTCATACCTGCTGGATCAGAACCCGCACTTGCTTCTGTTAAGCAAAAGCCTGCTGCTGGATATTCGCCGGAACAAATTTTAGGAAGGTATTTATTTTTTTGCTCTTCGTTTCCAACGGCTTGTATAACTTCGGCAACCATATTGGTCACGGAAGTGGTGACAGCAGTTGATGCGCAACCTTTAGCGAGCTCTTTAATTGCAATACTAAAAGCGACGGTTCCTACTTCACTACCGCCATAATCTACGCTGGTATTTAAACCCATAAAGCCCAATTCGGCTAATTGCTTGAGGTTATTCAGGAGAATTTCACGGTTTCCCGTTTTATCTAATTCGGCCGCGTTAGGAGTCAACTCATTTTCTGCAAATTGGCGCGCAGTATCTTGGATTAGGAGTTGCTCTTCAGTTAAAGAAAAGTTCATATTTATTGCTCAAGTAAAGAGGTGTATTAGTTACACATTAAAGATGACGTCAATCTGCCAGAAACCACCATATATATAAAGGGTGGCAGCTCAAATAGTTATGTGGTCTATGTATTGATATTTTTACTTTGTTATTTGTCTAAAAGAGGTGGCCCCGAATGGTTGTTACCCAAAAAGTCATCTTCATTATAAATAGGGCAGTTAGACATAGACAAACAGCCACAGCCAATACACCCAGTTAATGAATTTCTAAGTTTTTCTAAATACCGAATTTTTTCATCTAACTGGCTTTTCCAAACACTAGACATTACTTCCCAGTCTGCTTTATTAGGAGTTCGGCTATTTGGCAGCGTATCTAAAGCAACTCTTATAGATTTTAGATCAACGCCAACCTTTTGGCCGGCCTTAATCAAAGACACTCGACGCAAAACGTCTTTTTTATAGCGTCGCTGATTTCCACTGTTTCTCCAGCTTTTGATAAGACCTTTGTCTTCATAGAAATGCAAAGTTGACGGTTTAACACCACAACGCTTAGATACTTGGCCAATAGTTAATAGTGGTAGGTCGTGAGAATTCTTCATAGATTTAGTCTAGTTTTTAAAGTGCGTTTAAAAAACACACTTAACATTTAAATTATTTTTCAAATTAAAACAAAAGACACTTTACCTCAACCTTACTTGAGGTTTTATTATCTAACACGCTTAATACAAAGTAGTTAGAAATAAAAATGTTGAGCTTTCATGAGTTTCCCATAAATAAGGAACGAGTTAATAACGCATTGTGCTGTGTTTGATTATGAATTTTATTAGAGTTGTAGAGGGAACAAAATGAGATTAGAACATATAAATTTAGTAGTCAGAGATATTAAAAGGAGTTTAGCTTTTTACAAAGCAGCCTGTCCTCATTGGAATATAAGAAGCAAAGGGCAAAGCGAATGGTCAGGTAAGCCTAGAACTTGGATTCATTTTGGTGATGACTACAATTATATTGCTATATGCGATAACGGAGAAAGCGATGGGCGTGATCTTGCTGGGCATCAAGTTGGTTTAGCTCATATAGCATTTGAAACATATAACATTAAAGAAGTAATATTTAGACTAGAGCAGGCGGGCTTTTCTATCGCTAAGCCAGGCGCAGAGAATCTTTATCGTAAAAATGTATATTTTTTAGATCCAGACGGAATTGAAGTAGAGTTTGTTGAATATAGTTCGGATTTACCGTCAGAGCGTAATAATGAAGATTGATAGTTTTTGAAGACTTACCGAAGAGTCTTGAAAGTGGTGGGCGGTACTGGGCTCGAACCAGTGACCCTCGCCTTGTAAGGGCGATGCTCTCCCAACTGAGCTAACCGCCCACTTTCAAGAGTTGACTTTAATTGGTGGGCGGTACTGGGCTCGAACCAGTGACCCTCGCCTTGTAAGGGCGATGCTCTCCCAACTGAGCTAACCGCCCAATTAAAATCTGATAAAGCTGAGACCAATTCTTTAGGGTAAAGTATTGGTGGGCGGTACTGGGCTCGAACCAGTGACCCTCGCCTTGTAAGGGCGATGCTCTCCCAACTGAGCTAACCGCCCAGCTTTATCTCTTAAACAGCTTAACTGCTCAAGTGGTGCGTATTATAGGGAGGCCAAAAAAAGAGTCAACACTAATTTCAAAAAAATGATTTGTTCGGACAAATCTTAAACAAACTGTTTAAAAAAAGCTTTTTTTGTTTGTTTTATAAACTGTTCTGAATAGTTAAAGTGATAAATCTTGGTACTTAACGTTGTAAATCCGTTTTAGTGGCGTTTACTATGAACGCCCATTGGTCTTTTGAAACCGGTTGTATAGAAAGTCGGCTTCGTTTTACTAATACCATATCGTCTAAAGCTGGCGTTGCTTTTATAGTAGTTAACGGTAAAAACGATTTAGCATGCGATTCATATTTTATATCGATTGATACCCACCTTGGTTTATCTTGTGTTGCCTTAATATCAAAATATTTACTTTCAGGATCAAATTGAAGTGGATCGGGGTAGGGCTCTGAAACCACAGAAGCAAAACCAGCAATACCAACCGTTTTACAACTTGAATGATAAAAGAGTACACCATCGCCCACTTTTATATCATCGCGTATTAAATTCCTAGCCTGGTAGTTTCTAATTCCATCCCAACGGCCAATACTATTTTTCTCAGCTTTTAAGCTATCGATGCTATATTCATCAGGTTCTGATTTAAATAACCAATATTGCATTTTAAGTCCCTCACGTTTTTCTATAGAATAGCGTGCAAATTTTAATGAATAAACTAAATGGATACATTAATGAGCGTTGTTACTCGTTTTGCCCCAAGTCCTACGGGCTATTTACATGTTGGCGGTGCACGTACTGCACTATATTCTTGGTTATACGCTAAGCGTAATAATGGTAAATTTATATTACGTATAGAAGATACTGACCTAGAACGTTCTACTCCAGAAGCAGTTCAAGCAATTTTAGACGGTATGTCTTGGTTGGGTATGGAAGGAGATGGCGAGGTTTTTTATCAAACCAAACGTTTTGATACTTATAAGAAGTATGTTCAACAATTAGTAGACGAAGATAAAGCTTATAAGTGTTATTGCAGCAAAGAACGTTTAGAGAGTTTACGTGAAGAACAAGAGAAAAATGGCGAACGTACTAAATATGATGGTAAGTGCCGTGATTTAAATGACGCTGATCAACCTGCAGATGCACCGTTCGTAATTCGTTTTAAAAACCCTGCAGAGGGCGCGGTTGAATTTAAAGATTCTATTCGTGGTGATATGCGCATTGCTAACGAAGAAATGGATGATTTAATTATTCAGCGAACTGATGGCACGCCAACTTATAACTTCTGTGTCGTTATCGACGATTGGGAAATGGAAATGACTCACGTTATTCGTGGCGAAGACCATTTATTAAATACCCCACGTCAAATTAATATCTTTGAAGCTCTAGGTGCTCCAGTTCCACAATATGCGCATTGCTCTATGATTTTGGGTGATGACGGTAAAAAGTTATCTAAGCGTCATGGCGCTGTTAGCGTAATGCAATATCGTGACGATGGTTACTTGCCTCAAGCTGTTATCAATTATCTAGTTCGTTTAGGTTGGTCACATGGCGACCAGGAGATTTTTAGCCTAGAAGAGCTATTTGAGTTATTTGATATCAACGACATCAATAATTCGGCATCAGCGTTTAACACTGAAAAATTAAACTGGATGAATCAGCAATATATGAAGTCTTTACCGGCTACTGAAGTTGCTGAACACCTGTCATGGCATTTTAATAATATGGATATTGACGTTTCAAAAGGGCCAAGTTTGTCAGCTATTGTTGAAATTCAGGCTGAACGAGTCAAAACATTAAAAGAAATGGCAGAGATCAGTACTTATTTTTATAAAGATTTTGATGCGCTAGATGAAAAGGCTGCTAAAAAGCACTTACGTCCTGTTGCGAAAGAAGCATTGATTTTAGCGAAAGAAAAGCTAAACGCATTAGATAACTGGCAGGGGAGTGATATCCAAGCTGCTATTAATGCAACGGCTGAAGAACTTGAATTAGGCATGGGTAAAGTTGGTATGCCACTGAGAGTTGCAGTGACAGGCGGTGGTAACTCACCTTCGTTAGACGTTACATTAGAATTAATGGACAAAAGTAAAGTTATTGAGCGTATTGCGAATGCAATTACATTTGTAGAACAACGAGAAGCTGCACAATAATAATTAATTTTTATTAAATATATGGGTTATTAATATATTTAATATTATAAATTTAATGATTATTTCAAATAGTCATCTCTATAAAGAAAATATTAAAAACCCTTAAAGTTAGAAAAAGCCGGTCATTTGATCGGCTTTTTTATTGATTTTTAACCATCTTGTTAAAAAAATAACCAAACAACCTAAAGTTAGCGATTTTTATTAAAATAAGGGTTGACGAAAATAAGAGGAGTGCATAGAATGCGCCCCGCAGTTGAGGCAAACATGTCGACGCTGTAGTTGATAACAGTTCTGTAATATGGGGCTATAGCTCAGCTGGGAGAGCGCTACACTGGCAGTGTAGAGGTCAGCGGTTCGATCCCGCTTAGCTCCACCAGTATTATATTATAGAATTGAGATTAATAAGTCCTGTGCTCCCATCGTCTAGAGGCCTAGGACACCGCCCTTTCACGGCGGTAACAGGGGTTCGAATCCCCTTGGGAGTACCACTTATTATAATCAACAGTTAATTGTCCTGTGCTCCCATCGTCTAGAGGCCTAGGACACCGCCCTTTCACGGCGGTAACAGGGGTTCGAATCCCCTTGGGAGTACCATCAATTAACAACAAGTTTAAGTCTTAGTGCTCCCATCGTCTAGAGGCCTAGGACACCGCCCTTTCACGGCGGTAACAGGGGTTCGAATCCCCTTGGGAGTACCACTTAAATTTAAAACAGTTAAAAAGTCCTGTGCTCCCATCGTCTAGAGGCCTAGGACACCGCCCTTTCACGGCGGTAACAGGGGTTCGAATCCCCTTGGGAGTACCACTTTTTAAACGTTATACTTCTTCAAAACTTCAAAACTTCAAAACTTCAAAACTTCAAAACTTCAAAACTTCAAAACTTCAAAACTTCAAAACTTCAAAACTTCAAAATTTATTTGTCATTGTATTTTAATACGTAATCTATAAAAAAACGCCGAAACTAAGTCGACGCTTTCTTTGGTTTAAAATTAAATACCTTATTCGGCAATTAATGACTCAATCACTTCTTTCATTTCATCTCTTATGATTACTTGCGCACTAACATTTGGGTGAATACCGTCTGGCATCATGTAGTTTTTATTCATAGCTACTTTTTCCATAAAGAAGGGCAGTAGTTTAATGCTGTTAGTTTTCGCTAAGTCTTTATAAACGTCCTCAAACATAGTTGTATAACGTTTACCGTAGTTTGGTGGTATTCGCACTTGCATCAATGCAACATTTACATTGTGACTTTTCACTTCATCAATCATTAACTGTAAATTTGTTTTAAGTGTTGATATCGGAAAGCCGCGTAAGCCATCATTGCCACCAAGTTCTAAAATAACCCAGTCGCCTTCGTTTAATTCTTGTCTTTTCATAACAGAGGCGAGCCTCGCTACACCACCTCCAGTGGTTTCACCACTTATACTCGCATTGACTAAATTTATTCCTGCGTTTTCTGTTACAAAAGTTTGCGATAAAAGGTAAGGCCAACTTTGCTCTGTTTTCATCCCGTAACCTGCGCTAACACTATCGCCATACATAAGTACTTTTGTCGATTTAGCATGAGAGGCAATCGAAAATGTGAAAAGTAGCGTAAATAGTACAAATAGGAAGCTTGTGTTGTTTAACGAGTTTCTTTTACTATATAAATTCATTGCTTTGATTGGATCCTATTTTCATGAATAAAGATGCTTTACCAGCGCTAGTCGCCAATAATATTAGTAAGACAGTTATATTGTCTAATTCTTCAAGTAACAACGCAGACGCTGAAAAAAAGATCACTATCATAAGTGATATTGAACTTTCAATCGAGCATGGTGAGTCAGTTGCCATTGTCGGCGCTTCAGGATCTGGTAAATCGACGCTGTTAGGGCTCTTAGCTGGACTGGATTTGCCAACAACGGGCGCAATTGAATTCTACGGTAAACAAATTCAAATTTTAGACGAAGAAGATCGTGCTGCAATAAGACGTTCTGATATCGGTTTTATCTTCCAACAATTTTTGTTAGTGCCGAGTTTAACCGCGCTTGAGAATGTAATGCTGCCAGCAGAGCTGTCGGATAATAATGAAATTAGAACAAAAGCGAAAGAAAATGCACAGAAGTGGTTAGATAAAGTGGGGTTAAGCCATCGTTTAGATCACTTTCCAAATCAGTTGTCAGGCGGCGAACAACAGCGTGTTGCAATAGCGCGTGCCTTTATCACAGAACCTAAATTATTGTTTGCAGACGAACCATCTGCAAACTTAGATTCTGTTAACGGCCATTTAGTGGAAGACCTGTTGTTTGAGTTGAATAAAAGTGCCAATACCACATTAGTATTAGTGACTCACGACCCGGCATTAGCCAAGCGCTGTGAAAAAACATACATCATTAAAGATGGCCACTTATCTTTGCAGGAAGTGCCAAAACCAAAACTTGCCGATGTCACACCTATTCAAAAGGCTAAACAAGATGCAAAGTAAGTTATTAACCTGGCTTGGGCTGTCATTTAGACTCTTTAAACGAGAGTTTGGTCGCGGTGAGCTTACTGTAATCGCCTTGTCTATTGTTTTAGCGGTTTCGTCGGTTATGGCGTTAAGTAGTTTAACGGATAGAGTACAAGCCTCTATTTTAATGAAAAGTGCCGAGTTTTTAGCAGCAGACAAGGACTTAGTGAGTCCAACTGAAATAAAAAAAGAAGTTTATGAATATGCTGAATCCCTGAATATTAGAACCGATAAGCATATTTATTTCTCATCAATGGCCTTTGCCGGCGACAAGATGAATCTTGCGGTGGTAAAAGCCGTAACTCAAAACTATCCACTGCGTGGAGAATTGTTTATTGAGCCTTTGAATGAGGAAAGTGAAATTTTTAAGGCAAAAGGACCAGAGGTAGGGAATGTTTGGATAAGTAAAAGACTGTATTTTGCCTTAGGACAGTCAAGTCAAATAGATGTTGGCGAAGGAACATTTGCGGTATCTGGCATTATCGATGCTGAGCCTGATGCACCTTTCCAGGTATTTAACTCGGGCACTAGGGTGATCATGAACATCAATGACATTCCTAAAACCGAAGTGATTCAGCCTGGCAGCCGAGTTACATATGCAGGGCTGTTCGCTGGTGAACCACAAGCACTTGAAGAGCTAGAGTCATGGGTAAAACCTCAGCTTTCTGAAAGTCAGAAGTTTAGAGGTGTTAAAGAAGGTGCCTCTAATATTACTAGCTCATTAGAGCGTGCTGAGAGCTTTCTCATGCTTGCCGGTGTGTTGGGTGTATTGTTAGCGGCTGTTGCAATATCGGTATCAGCTAGGCTTTATAGCCAACGTCATTTAGATTCAATTGCCATTATGAAAACTTTAGGCGCCAGTGTTCGTCAGGTGCAGGTTATTTATTTAACGCAACTTTGTTTAATCGCGGTAGTTAGTATTTTGATTGGTCTAGTTGTTGGTTCGGGCTTACAAAATATCGCTCTGATCTCATTAGCTGAATACCTTCCTAAAGACATTCCTGACATTGGGTATCGTCCTTTTGTAGTCTCAATTGTTACTGGTTTTGTTTGTGCGCTGATGTTTTCAGTACCCGCATTGCTTAAACTATTTAATGTACCGCCGCTGCGAGTCTTACGCCGTAACTTAGGAGACGGAGTCTCATCGTCTATAAGCGCACAGGCTATTATGGCCACTACAACCATTGGACTGGTGTGGTTTTACAGCCAAGACATTAAACTCACTGGCATTGTATTAGGTGCAGGATTAGTTTTAAGCGTATTAATCATCCTAGTTTCTAGACTCTTGTTAGTAGCCTGTAGAAGCGCGAGTAAACGTATTGATAATCCATCTCTTAAACTTGCGATTGCATCATTGCAACGACGTTCAAAGGAAAATGTATCTCAGGTTATCGGGTTTACGCTGGCAATTATGCTTGTCCTAATTTTGTTTTCACTGAAAAACTCAATTATACAAGAGTGGCAGGAACAAATCCCTCAGGGAGCGCCCAACCATTTTATAATTAATATTTCGCAACAAAACATTGAGAAAATTGAGCAAAGGTTTAGTGAAAAAGGAATTCAACCAGAACAGTTTTATCCAATTATTCGCGGCAGATTGACTCAAATTAATGATGAAGTTCTTAAGCAAAAACGCCCAGAAGAAGCTGATGATGGTGCTAAATTTAAAGGCAAAGGTGAGTTTGACGACAACAGCGAAACAGCTAATAAAACACAAGAACAAGCAAACAAGGACAAAGAAGAAGCCAGAAACCGGCTTTGGACGTGAACTCAATTTAACCTTTACAGACAAGTTCCCTAATAACAATGAACTTATTGAAGGTACTTGGATGCCACAGGATGTGCAAAAGCAAGTGTCTGTGGAAGCTAAAGTTGCAGAGCGTCTTGAGTTAAAGCTAGGCGATGAACTGAGCTTTTTAATTGGTTCCCAAACTGTCAGGGCAACTGTAACGAGTATTAGAAAGGTTGATTGGAACAGCCTACAACCTAACTTCTACATGATATTCAGTGATGATGTTATTGCAGATTTTCCAGCGACCTATATCACGTCTTTTTACTTAGCCAAAGAAGATAAGCTTTGGTTAAACGAGCTTTTAGCAGATTATCCAACCCTAAGCATTATTGATGTTGCAGCCATGCTTGAGCAAATACAAAGTGTAATAGCCCAAGTATCAGTAGCGATTCAGTTTGTATTGCTAATAGTAGTAATAGCGGCGACTTTAGTGCTAGTGGCACAAGTGCAGTCTTCTTTAGATGAACGTAAAAAGGAAACCGTCATTTACAGAACAATTGGCGCAAAGGGCAGTGTTATTCGAAATGCAATATCCTACGAGTTTATTAGCCTAGGTGCTATCTCTGGCTTTATTGCGGCTTCGGTAGCTGAGTTTAGTTTATATCTACTGCAAACTTACTCTTTTAAAATGACTTGGGTATTGCACTGGGAGTTGTGGATGATAGGGCCTTTATCTGGCGCTTTATTTGTTGCGGTGGTTGGCTCACTAAGCACACGTTCTTTATTAAAAATTACACCTAGTGAGTTAATTAGACAATTGGCTTAACGGTTTGTTAACTAAGGAAACAGCCATTAAACGCTTTTGGTTATTCTTCCAAAAGCGTTTCTGCCACTTGACCAATACCATCATTACGTAATGGCTGAGACAGCTCTGCACGCTTAGAGTCAATTAAACTAATGCCTTCAACAATTAAGTCGTAAGCCTTCCACTCACCCGTTTTGCTGTTTTTTCGTAGCTTAAATATCATCGATAATGGCTTACCGCCTGGTTGTAATAATTCAGTTCTAACCGCCACCATTTTTTGATTCGATACGTCTCTTTTCGGCTCATATCTAACTTCTTGGTTATTGTATTGCACTAACGCTGAAGAATACGTATCTACTAAGTTTCTTTCCATCGCATCAACAAATAAATCACGCTCTTCTTTTGTAGATTGCTTTAGTTGCGGACCTAAAATTTTATAAGCAGCAAAACGTACATCAACAAAAGGTAAAAGTTGTTGTCTAACTATTAATTGCATTAGTTCTTTGGTTGTTTTTTCATCACCTTGCGCTTTTGCATTAGTAACTGATTTAAAAACGACTTTAGATAAAGACTCAACAATGTCATAAGGTGAACTGTCAGGCGCTATTTGTTCAATTTCGGCTTTATATTTTGAAGTGAGTTCTTCAGCATTGTAGTCTTTTGACTGAGCTGTAAATGAAAATGATGAAGCCAGCAATAAGAGAGTAGTTAGTGTAGTTGATACAATACGCATGTTTTATGTCCTTAGATTTTGAATATGCGATTGTAATACCGACCGCTCGGTATGTAAATGCAAATTTATCCTAAAATCTTATAATTTAATGGAATAACTTAAAGTTATAGGAGGTACGAAGGTTATGCCTTTTTTCTCACTTCTTTTATTAGATAATTGTAGTTCAAAATTTTGGTAGGGGTAGTTATGCGATTTGTTGATTCACATTGTCATTTAGACAGAATTGATTTGGAAAAAGAGAAGATCGACTTTGGTACTTTGTTTGAAAACGCTCAAGCAAATAATGTGGATCATATGTTGTGCGTTGCTATCTCACTAGATCAGTTCCCTGCCATGGTAGAAAAGTCTAAAGATTATAATAACGTTTCTTTCTCTTGCGGTGTGCATCCATTGCATGTTGGTGAAGATAAAAACTTTACGTTAATGGACTTACATGAGCTAGCTTCAGATCAAAGGGTTGTTGCCGTTGGGGAAACTGGCTTAGATTATTATTATTCTAAAGACTCTATTGCTGAACAACAAAAGGCGTTTGCCCATCATATTGAAGTTGGAAACAAACTAAACAAACCTATTATTGTCCACACTCGCGACGCTCGAGAAGATACAATTGCAATCTTGAAAGAGCAAAACGCAGATAAATGCAGAGGCGTACTTCATTGTTTCACAGAGTCTTGGGAAATGGCCAAGCAAGCAATGGATCTTAACTTCTACATTTCAATTTCGGGAATCGTCACCTTTAAAAGCGCAGCTGAGCTTCAGGATGTAGTGAGAAAAATGCCTTTAGATAGGTTGTTAATTGAAACAGATTCACCTTATCTAGCGCCCGTTCCATACCGAGGTAAACAGAACCAACCGGCCTATGTAAAACATGTTGCAGAGTTTGTAGCGCAATTGAAAAATATTTCGGTTGAAGAAGTCGCTGAGCAAACGACACAAAACTTCAAAGACTTATTTACCACGGCAAAATTATAGGCAAAAAAAAGCCCAGAACGATTCCTGATCTGGGCGAGGGGAATGGCTCATTAAGAGCCGTGCGCTAAAACTTGTGTACTTAATCTTAATTTTGTCAAATTCATTAATATCTGACTAACTGAGATTAAGATTAGCTGAATTATTTTTTTTATTAAAGTTGTACTGCTGTATTTTTTTTACTTTCACATTCAGTAGTCTTATTAGAAGTGAAAACTTATTAAGCTCCTTGTTAACTGCTTTTCCTCAGGTTATCCACAGGTTTGCTTTGTTATAAGTAGTGCTCAATAATACGCCATTGTAATCTTTTATTTACAATTTGTGTGTTTTTTATATTAGCGCCCAGATTTTTTTTGCAGCAGGCCCTAGACTTTTGTACCTGTTTTTGACAATTCGAATTTCATTGCTTATGGGAGATGAATTTTTATCTATTGGAAATCTAAAAAAACGAGATTCCATGTCAGAACTCCAATAACTATCAGTTATCGGACCCCAACCAAGTTTAGCGTTTAACGCCGCTAGCATTGCGGTTAAGTTATTTACTTTAACTATACTGCGGCCAATGGGTTTCATTATTTTAGTGTGATTAGGTTTGACGCTAAATTCGGTAGGAACAATCTGCGGCAATTGCATCAGGACTTGCTCTGTTACGTCGGATTCTTTGGTGATGCCCAAAGTAGCCGCTAAATCTTTATGAATACAATAAAACATACTCATTGTTTTTACTGTTTTAGACTCAAATTCACCTTCACTGGCAAAAGTAAATATCCATGGTGTAATCGCTAGTTGAACTTCCTCTTTTGCTAATCTTGTTAAACTGTTTAGCCTACTTTCTGTTTCTATAACAAGTTCAGTGTTTGGAAATAAAGATTGCACAGGTTGAAGCTTATTTATTATTGAAGCAATGTTAGCCGTATCTTCTATCGCAATAGAAACTTTATGCTCTATGCCAGCAGTAAGACTTGTACTTAAGTCTTGAAGTTGATGCATTTGATCTAAAATAGACTTAGTTTTTTGATAATAGATATGTCCTCTGTCTGTTGCTTTTAGTCTATAGTTTGTTCTATCAAATAGTTGAAAACCTATAGATTCCTCTAGTCGTTTAAGCGTCATACTAACTGCTGGCTGAGTTTTTCTGAGTTGCTGTGCGGCAGCATTTATAGATCCGGTCTCAAATACCGTAGTAAAGGTTTCTAGTTGGTCTATTTTAATCATTAATCAAAGTATCCAAAATATTATATAGATGTTAATTTAATATAAATGTCAATTATCAAGATTGCTGTTAGAATTTATAAAATTGCTTAAATATAAGGTTTTTTCAATGGCTTATTCAAAATTAATAAAAGTAACAATGTTATTCACGGCGGTTATTGGTGTGCTCTTGGTTACTGGATGCTCAAATGAAAAAGAAGAAACTAGTAAAACGAGCAATATTAGGCCTGCAAAGTTGGCACAGGTGAAAAAGCTTCAAGGCGATACTATTCGAACTTTTCCAGCCACGGTTGAACCATCAATTTACGCTCACCTTGCATTTAGAGTAAATGGTGAGGTCGCAAAAATTTCCGTTGTTGCAGGTCAACATGTAGAAAAAGACCAAGTTCTAGCAAAACTGGATGACAGTGATTTTATAATTCAGCATAAGCAAGCATTAGCGAGATTTGACTTAACTAAGTCACAGTTTGATAGAGCCGACAAATTACTTGCAGAAAAACTGATTTCATCCGCGGAATATGATCAACTCAAAGCTGAATTAGATATTGCATCAGCCCAATTAGATGCCGCAAAAAACAATTTAAAATATTCTACAATCAAAGCACCATTTGCTGGTGTGGTTGCGCACGTTAATGTTGAAGCTTTTGAGTTTATACAAGCAAAACAACCGATTATGGAGCTTCAGGGAAGAGAAACAATAGATGTAGTAATTCAAGTGCCTGAGCAATTGATGATCAGGTTACCAAAATCCTCAAAGGCTCAAACTTACCAACCAACATTGATATTTGATGGTGAGCAACAAAAGAAATATAAAGTTACGTTAAAAGAGCACGACATTATTCCAAACTCTGCAACTAAGTCTTACCAAGTTGTTTTTACCATGCCAACGCCTGAAGACCTTAATGTTCTGGCCGGTATGACAGCTGCACTAGAAGTAGAATTAGATAAATTGTTAACTAGTGATGCTAACGCTCTCATTGTTCCAATTTCCTCTTTATTTGTGCCAAATAGCAAAGTAGGTGAGTTAGAAAACTCCAATGTAAAGTTTGTATTAAAAGTAAAAGGTAATATGCAAACCGAGTTAGTTAGGGTGAATATGATTGAAACAAGACAAACAGGTGTAGTGATAAAGCCGATTGAAACTGGTTTACTAACAAGCAGTGATAGAGTCGTTGCAGCAGGACCTCATTTAATATCAGAGGGAAGTGTGATTTCTGAGTGGAAGCAAGAGAGAGGACTTTAATAATGTCTGATGGATTTGATATTGCTCGACACTTTGTAAAACAGAAGACAACGTCTTGGTTATTTGCTGTCATTCTTTTTGTAGGCGGCTTAATTTCATACTTCCAGCTAGGGCAACTTGAGGACCCTGAGTTTGTACTAAAGCAAGCTATTGTAATCACTCAATATCCTGGAGCTTCTCCTGTTCAGGTGGAAGAAGAGGTAACTCACCCATTAGAAAACGAGATTCAAAAGCTCGCTTACGTGGATAACGTAAAGTCGATAACGAGTGCTGGTATTTCACAAATTATTGTAGAAATGAAGTCTACTTATCGAAAGACAGAATTACGTCAGATTTGGGATGAGCTGAGACGAAAAATTAATGATTATCAGCCGCAATTACCCGCTGGAACAACTGCACCAATTGTTAAAGATGACTTTGGTGATGTTTTTGGCGTTTTACTCGCGGTATCTGGTGAAGGTTACAGTAACGATGAACTTAATGATTATGTTGATTACATAAGACGAGAACTGGTGCTAATAAAAGGGATAGGCAAGGTTACAGTTGTTGGCTCAGAACAAGAGCAAGTTGTTATCGAAATGTCGCAAAACCGAATGGTGTCACTAGGGATATCGACTGACTATTTATATCAGTTATTAGCGCAGCAAAATGTTGTTTCTAATGCCGGTTTTGTTCGTGTTGGGGATGAAAAAATTAGATTTGATCCAACAGGAGAATTTGAATCTGTTCAAGAACTTGGTGATCTTGTTATAAGTCCGCCTGGCCAGTCAAAACGAATCATACTGTCTGATATCGCTAAAATTTATAAAGATTACGATGAAACACCAAGCCATATCGTGCGACATAATGGGGCTCCTTCGATATACGTCGGCCTTTCATTTACCTCTGGTGCAAACGTTGTAGATATAGGTGAAATTGTTTCATCAAAATTAAAAGAGCTAGAACTACAGCGACCTTATGGAATGGATATTAGTACCGTTTATAACCAACCTAAAGAAGTTGAACAGTCTGTTTCCGGTTTTATTCAGAGTTTGGTAGAGGCTGTAGTAATAGTCATCATCGTATTGTTGCTATTTATGGGCGTGAAAACGGGCTTGTTAATTGGTGGGATATTGCTATTAACGGTTCTAGGCACGTTCATCTTCATGAATATTCTAGACTTACAGTTACACCGAGTCTCACTAGGTGCGTTAATTATTGCGCTTGGTATGTTGGTAGATAACGCAATTGTTATTGTTGAAGGTATTTTAGTTGGTATGCACAGAAAAATGAGCAAAGCGGATGCTGCTAGCTTAATTGTGCGTCAAACAAAGTGGCCACTATTAGCTGCAACCTTTATTGCAATTATTGCTTTTGCTCCAATTGGTTTATCGCCAGATGCAACAGGGGAATTTGCTGGCTCGCTGTTTTACGTACTGCTTATTTCTCTTTTATTAAGTTGGGTTACGGCCATTACAATTACCCCTTTTTACGCCAGTATTTTATTCAAGGAGTCCAAAGTCGACAATGACGCAGACGAAGAACCTGACCCTTATGCAGGCAAGTTGTACGTTGGTTATAAAAGTCTATTAATGAAGGCGTTAGACTTTCCAAAAACAACCATGCTGTCAATGTTTTTACTGTTTGTCGCGGCGGTTATTGGTTTTGGCTCTGTTAAGCAGTCATTTTTTCCTGCATCTAACTTACCTATGTTTTATATAGAATATAGGTTGCCGCAAGGTTCTGACATAAGAGCAACCGAAGAGACAGGTATAGCGTTAGAGAATGCATTAATGGAGCAAAAACAAGTTGAGTTTGTTTCCAATACAATTGGACGCGGTGCCGCGAGATTCATGCTTACCTACAACATGGAGCTTAACTATAGTAATTATGGTCAGCTAATTGTGCGTGTAGCTAATAAGGATGATCTAGAGCCTCTGATGACGTTTGCTCGCCAATATATTTCTGACAATTACCCAACTATTGAGTCAAAGCTACTTAGAGTTGAAATAGGCCCGGCGCAAGCTTCCAAAATTGAAGCTCGTTTTTCAGGCCCGGATCCAATTGTGCTTAGAGGCCTTGCAAATCAAGCAAAAAATATTTTGTCAGCAGAACCAGATGCTAGAAATGTATCTGATAATTGGAAAAATATGACAAAAGTAATGCGTCCTAAGTTTGATGCAATAGCAGCAAGAGAAGTAGGTATTACCAAATCTGCGGTCGATGACTTACTGCTAACCAACTTTGTAGGCAAAACAGTGGGCGTCTATCGTGAAGGCACTGAAAGGCTACCTATTGTAGTAAGAATGCCAGAACAGCAGCGAAATGTTATTGATAGCATTGAAGATATGCAGATTTACTCTCCAGTGTTATCTCAGTATGTGCCGTTGTCTAAAGTTATTTCTGATTTCACCATGGAATTTGAAGATCCAATTATTAACCGCAGAGATCGCAAGCGTACACTTACCGTGATGGCGGATCATGATATTTTGTCTGAGAAAACCGCAGCGCAGTTATTTGCGAAAGTTAAGCCAAAATTAGAAAAAATTGAACTGCCTATTGGTTATGAATTGAATTGGGGTGGCGAATTTGAAGCCAGTAAAAAAGCCCAAGCACCAATATTCAGCGCATTACCGTTAGGTTTTGCTCTGATGTTTATCATTACTGTTTTGCTATTCAATTCTTTTAAATTAGCAACGGTGATCTGGACCACAGTTCCGTTGGCTATTATCGGTGTTTCCTTTGGTTTTTTAACCACGGGTATTGCATTTGGCTTTATGAGTTTGCTTGGGTTGTTAAGCCTATCTGGCATGCTGATTAAGAACGGTATTGTTCTAGTTGAGCAAATTGAGTTGGAAAAAGAAGACGGTCGTACTTTTTATAATGCAATTGTTCATGCTGCGGTAAGCCGTGTTAGGCCAGTTTCCATGGCAGCAATTACAACAGTGTTAGGTATGGCGCCGTTACTTACGGATGATTTCTTTAAAAGCATGGCGGTGGTGATCATGTTTGGCTTAGGATTTGCGACAGTATTAACGTTAATTGTGGTTCCGGTTATGTATTTGCTGTTAATGAAATCAAAAGTTAAGACGGTTGAGAATTAATTTGGTAGAACATAGTGACTCTCCATACTAAAAATGGAGAGTCACTAAGCACCTATTGAGTTGAGCCTCATAAGTTTAATAAACAAAACTTATGAGGCTTTTTTGTTTACACGCCGGTTCTGGTGGCTTTAGCCGCAACAGCGTTAGCGCGTTTAAACAAGCGCTGTGTTCGGTCCGCTAGTTTAAGTAATAGCACATAAGCTAGAGGCACTAGGAACAGGCTAGTGGCAGTAGAAAATATGAGTCCACCCATGATGGCTATAGCCATAGGTGAGTATTCTGGGCTACCTGTTCCTCCAATATTAGCATCGCCAATTG
The DNA here is from genome assembly GCF_009728465.1 of Psychrosphaera haliotis. Classification (GTDB taxonomy): domain Bacteria; phylum Pseudomonadota; class Gammaproteobacteria; order Enterobacterales; family Alteromonadaceae; genus Psychrosphaera; species Psychrosphaera haliotis. Next base: position 73,261 of record NZ_WOCD01000003.1, on the reverse strand, counting down.
CTAGCGGAACTAAACCTAGAATAGTGGTGGAAACCGTCATTAAAATGGGTCTTAATCTACTAGTACTACCATCAATAACCGCAGTATAAAGAGTTACGCCTTGTTCGCGTAGCTGGTTTATTCGATCGACCAGTACAATCCCGTTATTTACTACAATTCCCATTAAAATAAGTATCCCAATCATCACCATTACCGACATACTTGTTCCCGTTATCGCGAGCGCCCAGAAGGTACCAGAGATAGAAAACAGCAATGAAGTAATGACAGCGGTAGGTAATATCAGACTTTCAAACAAGGCTGCCATTACAATATAAATCATTATTAAAGCTAATAGCATATTAACCTGCATGATGTTTTCAGCTTCTGCCTGACGTTCAAAACTTCCAGTCAAAGACCATTTATAGCCAGTTGGCAGCTCTATTTGATTCATCATAGATGTAATACGCTCTTGAGCTTGTTCTAATGTCGTTCCTTCTTCTAGGTTTGCGCCAATGGCTAAATTAGTTTGTCTAAAGCGTCGATATATCTGGTTTAACCTAGGGGTAATAACAATGTCAGCTAGTTGGTCGAGGCGATAATCAATTCCATTTTTAGAAATTACAATAATAGACTTGAAGCGCTCTAGGGACTTTTCTACATCGTCGGCGAATTTAAGTTTTACCTGTATTTCTCCTGCATTAGGGTCTCTAAATGTTCTTAAGTTTAAACCTCTTAACGCAGATGATGCCGCTTGTGCAACTTCTCGGCTGCTCAAGCCAAAGCGTTGTATCTTTTCCCTGTTTACAATGATTTGAATTTCTTTTTGGTCGCCTGTTATTTCAGATTTTACATCTTGTAAACCTTTGGTTTTGGACAATAAAGGCACTACCTGATCGGCTATTTCAATCAGAACTTCCGTTGAAGGGCCAGCCAGACTAACTCTAACACCGCCACCATTGCCTTGGTTCCAGCCAAATTGCGGTTTTGCGATTACTAGCGCTGGCCAGTTTTCTTCAATGTGCTTTTTAATAGCACTTGGTGATTTGGTCAGCTCTTTGTTCATATTCAACGTTGAGCGAGCAAATCCAGCACGGTAATAAGAATAGACACTTTCAAACTCAAACAACTCTTGGTTCTTATATAAGTAGTTTTCCATTTGGATAACAGCTTGTTCTACTTCTTCTAAGCTTTGATTGCCTTGAATATTGTAGTTTAGCCACATCCTACTATTACTTACGCCATTTTCTTCATCGCTTGAAACCATACCTAAAGGGATGGCCATGGAAATAAACAATAAAAAACCAATAAAAAAAGACTTCTTCTGATTATTCATTACTTTCGTAAGTATATTTTTATAAAAAACATGAGACTTGTTGTTGTCGTTATTGGACTTTGGAATGTTTTTAATTTTACTTGTTAGTAACGGTATTAGGGTTTGAGCGATAAGAAGCGACGCAAATAGTGATATACAAATTGCAATTGCCACATGCTCCAGGAAAATGGTTACATCAATTTTTTTACCTATTATGTTGGGCAAAAAAACAATAGCCGTTGTACATGTGCCCGCAATAACCGCTAACGAAACATGGTTAACGCCATTAACGGTTGCTGTTTTAATATTGCTGTCGGATTGTCGCTCATGGAAGATAGATTCAGTAACCACCACGGCATTATCTACTAACATGCCAATTGCTAGCATGAGGCCCATCAAGGACAGGACATTTAAGCTATAACCTAAAACATACATTGCGCCTAATGTTATACAAATAGCAAAAGGCACAGAAAGCACAACAATAACTGTGGTGGCAAAGTGCCTTAAAAATGAATAGAGCACGACGATAGAAAGAAATGCGCCTATTAAACCAGCTTCCGTTAAATTACCAAGTGAGGTGGTGACATCTTCGGCTGTATTTTGCATTACAAAAAGTGAAATTCCATCAAACTGAGGATTGCTTTTAGCTTCTTCAACTACGGCCATTACTCGAGTTGCGACATCCACTAAATTGGCATTAGACTCTTTCATTACATCCATACCAATGGCATAGGTTTGATGTAAATGACGACCTTCTTCACGTTCAGGCAGTTCATAGGTGATATTTGCGATATCTTTAAGTTTTACGAACTCGGTAATAGGGGCGTTTTGCACTTCCTCTAAAGTTTTAAACTGGCCATTTGGAGATATTAGTATTTTGCCTTTTGCCGTATTCAGAAATCCAGCAGACTGACTAAAGTTCATGCCTCGAAGGCGGTTTATAATACTCGGTACTGACAGTTTGTAAGCTGCAATTTTGGTTTCATCTAAACGAATTGAAATCTCTCGTTTATCAACACCGTATAACGTAACTTGTGACACGCCAGGTACACGTTCGATAGGTCGTTTTAATTGCTTATCTAAAAGATCATAAGCAAAAGAAAGGTCGCGCTCTGATGATATTCTTAGATTAAACACCGGAAAGTCACCAGTATTAAACTGATAAACCATGATGCGCTCTAAATCTTCTGGTAAAAGCTCTCTGATTGCGTCTATCTTTTCTCTAGCTTCAATAGACTTTGCACTAATATTCTCATCCCATTTGAATGATAAACCAATATTTGCGCCCGATTCATTTGACCAAGATTGTGCCTCTTGAATGCCGGAAATAGTCGCCAATACCTCTTCAACGGGTTTTGTAATTTGACGCTCTACTTCAGCAGGCGTTGAGTTAGGGTAAGGTATGTTTATGAAAAGTTCAGGTATCTCAATTCCTGGAAACTTTTCCAAAGGCAATAGACGACTAGATATCGCCCCAAGCATTAACAACGATAAGAATAAAATTACCGTTGTAACAGGTTTGCGCAATGCAAAGGTAGCTAAAGACGTTGAAGTATTACTTTGTTGTGATGGCAACGACATGGTCATCTCCCTTTACTTCAAACTGCTTAAGGTCGAACAACCAATATAGGGCAGGTATGAACAACAGTGTTAATAGCGTTGAGAAAACTAATCCGAATATGACAGTTAATGCCATTGGTGTGCGCATTTCGGCTCCATCACCAAAGCCAATAGCAAGTGGTAATAAACCAAGTGTAGTTGTTAGAGTTGTCATGATAATGGGTCGCAATCGAGTTTCAGCAGATTGCTTTATAGCTTCGACTTTTTCTATCCCCTGTTCTCGCAATTGGTTAATTCGGTCAATTAATACAATAGCGTTATTTACCACTATGCCGGCTAACATAATAAATCCGATGAAAACGACAACGCTTAAGTTTGTACCTGTGATGAATAATCCATAAATTGATCCAGCGCCCGCTAACGGTACCGTAAACAGTATTATCAATGGGTGAAGTAGCGACTCAAACTGTGACGCCATAACGATGTAGACCATGAATATCGCCAGTGCTAATGCCATCATAAGAGAGTCAAACGAGTGTTGCATGTCTTCATTTTGGCCATCAATGCTGGTATTTATATTTAGCGGTAAGCCACTTTTATCAATAATGTCTTGTACGACTATTACCGCAGAGGCTAAGTCGCCTGAACTAAAGTTTACGTCAATTAAGGCAACTCGCTCTTGTTGAAGTCGGTTAATTTCACTCGGTCCAGTGGTAAGACTTATTTCAGCAACCTCTTCCAAAGTAATGGAACGATCAGCAGTTGGATTAATTATCAGTTGTCGTAAATCATTAATTGAGTTTCGTCTAGATTCCGCGGTTCTCACAAGAATATCGACTTTTCTATCGCCAATGACTAGTTTACTGGCGACTTTTCCGCCGACTTGTGTCGCAACAATTTCTGATACTTCTGATGCCGTAAGGTCAAGTTGAGCTAGTCGTGCATGATTAAAATCGAGAGATATCTCTGGATTGCCAGCTTTTAGTGTTGGGTTAATATCTGTAAGAAGAGGGTGATCTTTCATTTTATTAACCAGTTTACTGCTGGCTTTTTGAAGACCATTTAAATCGTAGCTTGTTAAAACAATTTGAATTGGCGCTTTAAAGCTCATTAGTTGAGGACGTTCAATAGTTGATACAACACCAGGCATTTTCTCAACAATAGCGCGTAAAGACTCAATGACCTCAGCTTCATTTGTTTTATCAGCGTCGCTTTTTAAGACAATATTTAATCGTCCCCAATTGTCACCACTTTGTGCAGGGGATGCATTAAGCAAACTGCCGGTACCCACCATGCTATAGGTTTTTTCCACCATAGGGAGGTTGTTAGCCACCTCGCTTAATGACGATATCTTAGAGCGAGTTTCTTCTAACTTTGCACCTGTTGGTAGTAAAATATCAACGTAAAACTCGCCTTGAGACATTGGTGGTAACAGCTCAGATCCTAATTTAGAAACTAAAGGAATAGATCCCGCAGAGACTAAAATGATTAATGAGATAACGGTTTTAGGCCAGTTTAACGTTTTATCTAAGGCTTTTTTATAAGCAAGGGATAGTTTGTCAAATAGCCAGTTAAATGCGGTTGCTGTTGGATTTAAGATAAACGACGCAATTTTAGCAACCAATTTGAAGAGAGATTTAAATACAATGACAAGTGCTAATGGGACCCAATAAATAACAGTTTTTGTTAATGCTCTGATTGGCCAAGTGAGTATATAAATTACATTAGCCACTTTGCCCCTTTTAGCTGGCTCTTTTTGTGTTGGTGCAACTTCTGGAATGTATTTATGCTCTTTCTTTTCTCTTGAAGCTAACATAGGGATAAGAGTGATTGAGACAATCAAAGACGCGAGTAGGGCAAAGGTGATTGCCATGGCTTGATCACTAAATAATTGGCCAGCAATGCCTTCAACAAAGGCGAGTGGAAAGAACACCGCCATTGTAGTCAGTGTAGATGCGGTTACGGCCATTGCGACTTCATTTGTTCCATTAAGCGCAGCTAGTTTGGGTGCCATTCCTTTTTCTTTATATCGAGCAATGTTTTCAAGAACAACAATGGCGCTATCTACCAATAATCCAATCGCGAGGGCTATACCGCCTAAACTCATAATATTTAGTGATATGTTGTTTCCATACATGAAATTAAATGTGGCGATAACAGATACTGGGATAGACAGCGATACAATAAAGGTTGTCCATGAATTGCGGAGGAATAGAAAAAGTACAAGCATGGCGAGCACGCCACCAATAATACCTGCTGTTTTTACTTCGTTTACAGCAGATTCAATAAAGTCAGCTTGATTATAAATTGTCTTTATTGCTAATCCATTTGGTAAATTGTCATTTATTGGCGCTAACTGATTTAATACTGACTTAGCCACTTGAACTGAGTTAGCGTCACCTTCTTTATAGAGTGAAATTTCAATACTTTCTTGGCCATCTATCTGAGTTATGGAGTCACGCTCCTTATGACTATCACTAACATAAGCAATATCACCAAGTCTTATTACTTTAAGCTGTTCTTGTTTAACAATAAGCTGTCGTATTTCTTCAACGTTTTTGAATTGATTTATAGTACGAACAAAATAGTCTTGGTTAATGTCTTTTACACGGCCGCCAGCCATGTTGATATTTTCATCTCTTAATCGTTGAATGATGTGCTGTAGCGGTATTTGATGGTGATTTAGCTTAAATTGGTCAATTTCGATGTGTATTTCTTGTTCTAAACCACCGCCAACTCTTACTGAAGCAACGCCTGAAATTGACTCTAACCTGCGTTTAATTTGCTCTTCAGCAAATATGCGAACAGATTTTAAACTTGCGCTTTCTTCATCGGAAGTTAAAGCTAATCTCATGATAGGATCTAAACTTGGGTTAAACCTTAACAGTACCGGTTTTTTGATATCTAGAGGCAGTTGCAGAATATCCAATTTTTCACGAACATTTAAGCTCGCCATGTCCATATCTGTACCCCAATTGAACTCTAAGATAACATCTGATTGGCCGGCTTTTGATATAGAACTTACTTGTCGGATATTTTTAACGATTCCAATTGCTTCTTCGATGGGCTTACTAATCAACAGTTCCACTTCGGAAGGCGCAGCGCCGTCATAATCTGTTCTTATAGTAAGAGTAGGGTAGGATAAATCCGGTAGTAGGTTTATTGCTAAACGTGACAGTGAAACCATTCCGAATAACATTACAGCCAATACAAACATCCATATTGTAACTGGACGCTTAATAGCAACTTCAACAATTTTCATGGTCTGTCCCTTTACTCTTGAACCGATACAATTGAAACTAATGCATCATTTTTCAAATTATTGTGGCCGGCCACAATCAATGTGTCTTCGTCTGAAACACCAGACAAAACTTCCACTAAGCCACTATGTCGATAGCCCGCTTCAATTTTTGCTTTAACGGCTTTGCCATCTATCACTTTATAAACATAGTCATTGTTATCGATAGAGATGACTGAGCGTGAAGGCGCTACTAAGGCATTACTATGTAGCCCTAGCTGAATATTCACTTCGGCAAACATACCTGGTTTTAATAAGTTGTCTGAATTCGCAACTTCAACGACCACTTTGAATGTACCGTTGTTTGCATCAATAACTGGACTTATTCGACTTATGTGCGCGTTAAACGACTGAGCGCCAATAGCAGGTAACTTAAGCTGAACGGGTTGATTCTTTTTGACTTCTGGTAACCTACCTTCAGGCAAATAAATAACACCTTCTAGTTTGTCTTGAGCAACAATATTGAAAAGATTTTGATGCTGATATTGGTGAACTAAATTACCAACCTTTACATATCTATTAGATATAAAACCGCTTATTGGGGCTAGTATTTCCGTTTCTTTTACGTCTAACGTAGCAATATCAGTTGAAGCTTGTAGAGATTTGTACTGCCACTCTAGTTTTTCTAGAGCATCAGCGCTAATAAGCGACTGATTTTTTGCGGAGTTTAAACGATGTAACTCACTTTTTACTTGCGCTAAGTCAGCCTCTCTTTGTTGCAACGCTAGTACATAACGAGATGAATCTAATTTTGCCAAGAGTTGACCTTTCTCTACAAAATCTCCCTCTTCGACATAAACTTCTTCTACTAAACCTTGGACCTTACTAATAACATCGGCCTCGGCTCTACTTTCAAGTACCGCGTTCGCAGCGTAATAGCTACCAATATCTTGTCTTGACGCTATCTCAGCTTCTACGGGGACCTTTACAATCTCTTCTTTTCCGCTGCGTTATCCGAAGAAGCGGTTGCATCTTCACAAGCTTGTATAGAAACAATAGAAAGTGATAGTAAGGTGTAAAAGGACAGTTTTTTAAGAAGGTGATAAGTGCTCATTATTATATTCCATTTTTAATGCTATTTATTACAGGCTCTATCGCATATGTCATGCCATTTATTAAAAGTGTTATATAACAGTGGCTTATGTTGTTTAATGTGTTTTTTTTAGAACTTTGTATTTAGTAAAAACTAATTAGTTGAAAAATTTGACTAAAAGTTAGTGATATTGGCTAAGTTGGTGGGAAGTAAATGTCTAGATCTAATTGATTTTAGGCATAAAAAAAGCAGCCAAGTGGCTGCTTTTTAATTAATAACTAGAGTTATCGTTTATCAACAGTTACGTAGTCACGCTTAGGAGCACCAGTATACAATTGACGAGGACGACCAATCTTCTGACCTTTTTCGCTTAACATTTCGTCCCAGTGGCTTATCCAGCCAACAGTACGAGACATAGCAAATATTACTGTAAACATGCTTGTTGGAATACCAATCGCTTTAAGAATAATACCTGAGTAGAAGTCTACATTTGGGTATAGTTTCTTTTCAACGAAGTATGGGTCTTCTAGAGCAATACGCTCTAGTTCCATAGCAACATCTAGTAGTGGGTCGTTAATTTTTAATGCAGTTAAAACTTCGTGACACGTTTCACGCATTACTTTAGCGCGTGGGTCGAAGTTTTTGTAAACACGGTGACCAAAGCCCATCAGACGGAACGGATCCGCTTTATCTTTGGCTTTTGCAACAAACTCAGGGATTCTATCAACTGAACCAATCTGTTGAAGCATAGTTAAACAAGCTTCGTTTGCGCCGCCGTGTGCAGGGCCCCATAAAGATGCAATACCAGCAGCAATACATGCATATGGGTTTGCGCCAGATGAACCTGCTAAACGCACTGTAGAAGTAGACGCGTTTTGCTCGTGGTCTGCATGAAGCATGAATATTTTATCCATTGCTTTAGCAATAATTGGATTTACTTCGTAGTCTTCTGCAGGAACAGAGAACATCATATGTAAGAAGTTTTCTGAGTAAGACAGTTTGTTTTTCGGATAAACAAAAGGTTGACCGATGCTGTATTTGTAAGCCATCGCTGCAATAGTTGGCAATTTAGCAACTAAACGGTAAGCGCTGCGCTTACGCTGAGCAGGGTCTGTAATGCTTAAGTCATCATGATAAAAGCTCGATAATGCACCTACAACACCACAAAGCATCGCCATAGGGTGAGCATCAACAACAAAACCGTGGAAGAAGTTTGCAATTTTCTCATGCACCATAGTGTGATGAGTAATTGTTTCTTCAAATTCTTCAAGTTTCTCAGAAGATGGTAACTCTCCGTGCAACAACAAGTAGCATAACTCTAAATAAGAAGAGTCGTTAGCTAGTTGTTCAATTGGATAACCGCGGTGTAATAAAACGCCTTTACCGCCATCAATGAAAGTAATCTCTGATTGACATGAAGCAGTGGCCAAAAAACCCGGATCATATGTAAATACGCCTTGAGCGCCTAGAGTACGAACGTCTATTACGTCGTTGCCCGCAGTGCCTGACATTATTGGTAAATCAAATGGTTCTTGTCCAGTGACTTGAACTGTGGCCTTTTTATCTGCCATGCATGTTCTCCTCGAATATGTAGTTGTTTTAATTAATCATAGTCATCAGTATAGAAGAAAATGAAATAATTAAATAAGTCATTAAAAAAATCACGCCATTGTAACTCTAAAGTAGAGTAAAAAGTCAATTTTATTGCACAAATGTTCAATTATTATTCACTGCTTCAAAAGGAGTGTATAATTATTGCGCTTTAACACGTTAAATTTAAACAGAAATTGATATATCTGAAATCGCTATATATACTGCATGTACTGCACTCGTATGCAGGTACTGTTATTGAGCTTTATTTAGAATAATTAAAAAATTTCAAGCTCGACAAAACCATTGGTGTACTTCAACGGTATACTCTATAAATAAACAGCTCTGATAGGCATGTAATCGTGAAAAAACAAAGACCTGTAAATCTAGATCTGACTACCATTTCAATGCCAGCTACGGCGAATGCGTCAATTCTTCACCGTGTAACTGGTGTAGCAATGTTCTTCGCTCTGATCTTCGTTATCGTAGTTTGGGCCATTTCTCTTCAATCTGCTGAAGGTTTTGAATTAGCTAAAGAGCTAATGCAAGGCGTAATCGGTAAGATTATTGCGATTGGTACATTGGCAGCACTTTCTTACCATATTATTGGTGGCTTACGTCACTTAGTAATGGATATGGGACATTGGGAAGAGTTGGAGTCAGGTAACCTAAGTGCCAAATTGGCGATTGCTATTTGGATTGTAACAGTAATATTAGCTGGAGTATGGATATGGTAATCAATCAAGCTTCTTTAAAAAGAGACGGTGTACAGGATTACGTATCGTTGCGCGCAACTGCGTTGCTGATGACAGCTTACACGTTCTTTATTTTATATGTGTTTTTATCGACACCAGAGATGACTTATGAAATATGGTCTGGTTTATTTGCCAATTTAGGCATGAAGATATTCACATTTATTACTTTGCTATGTATTTGGGTTCATACTCGCATTGGTTTGTGGCAAGTGCTAACAGATTATGTGAAGAATGCGACAGTTCGCGTAGTGTTAAGCTTTATTCTTAATACTATAGGTTTGGCTTACGTTGTTGCCGGTCTATTTATTTTGTGGGGTGTGTAGTGAGTATTTCTGTAAGAGAATTTGATGCCGTAGTAATCGGTGCAGGTGGCGCGGGTATGCGTGCCGCATTGCAAATTTCTGAATCAGGGCAGTCATGTGCCTTGATCTCTAAAGTGTTCCCAACTCGTTCCCATACTGTTTCTGCTCAAGGCGGAATTACAGTTGCATTAGGTAATGCGCACGAAGATAACTGGGAATACCACATGTATGACACTGTTAAAGGCTCAGACTTTATCGGTGACCAAGATGCAATTGAATACATGTGTAAAACAGGCCCAGAAGCAATCTTAGAAATGGAAAACAAAGGTTTACCTTTCTCTCGCTTCGAAGACGGTACTGTTTATCAACGTCCATTTGGTGGCCAGTCTAAAAACTTCGGTGGAGAGCAAGCTGCTCGTACTGCCGCTGCTGCTGACCGTACTGGACATGCATTATTACATTTGTTGTATCAACAAAATGTTAAAAATAAAACAACCGTTTACAGCGAATGGTACGCACTTGATTTAGTTAAAAATCAAGGTGGTGCGATTGTAGGTTGTACCGCGATAGATATTGAAAGCGGCGAAGTTGTTTTCTTCAAAGCTCGCGCAACTGTTCTAGCAACAGGTGGAGCAGGCCGTATTTATGCTTCAACTACTAATGCACATATTAATACTGGTGACGGTGTTGGTATGGCAGTTCGTGCCGGTGTTGCGTTACAAGATATGGAAATGTGGCAGTTCCACCCAACGGGTATAGCTGGTGCAGGCACATTGGTAACAGAAGGTTGTCGCGGTGAAGGTGGTTATCTGTTAAATAAAGATGGCGAACGCTTCATGGAACGTTACGCACCAAACGCAAAAGACTTAGCGTCTCGTGACGTTGTTGCACGTTCAATGATGACTGAAATTCGTGAAGGTCGTGGCTGTGATGGTCCTCAAGGTCCACATCTTAAGTTGAAACTCGACCATTTAGGTCGTGAAACGCTTGAGTCGCGTTTACCAGGTGTTTGTGAATTATCAAAAACATTTGCACACGTACACCCTGCAGATGAACCAATTCCAGTAATCCCAACTTGTCACTATATGATGGGTGGTGTACCGACTAACGTAAATGGTCAAGCTTTAACTAAAGCAGAAGATGGATCATTTAAAGAAGTTGAAGGTTTATTTGCTGTTGGTGAAATTGCATGTGTATCTGTTCATGGCGCAAACCGCTTAGGCGGTAACTCACTGCTTGACTTAGTTGTATTCGGACGTGCTGCTGGCCAATACCTAGAAAAATATCTAGGTGAAGGTAAAGGCGCAACTGACGTTTCTGAAGACGATATTAACGCAGCTCTAGAACGTTACAACCGCTGGGAAAACAACAAAGACGGTGAAGACCCAGTACAAATTAAGAAAGATCTACAGAGCTGTATGCAACTTAACTTCTCGGTATTCCGTGAAGGTAAAGCGATGGCACAAGGTCTAGCTGAACTTAAAGAAATTCGTGAACGTTTAAAACATGCGAAACTTTCTGATAATTCTAGCGAGTTTAATACACAGCGTATTGAATGTTTAGAGTTAGATAACTTAATGGAAACTGCTTACGCAACAGCTGTTGCCGCTAACTTCCGTACAGAAAGCCGTGGTGCTCACAGCCGTGAAGATTTCTTAGACCGTGATGATGAAAACTGGTTATGTCACAGCGTTTACGATCCAAACTCTGAAGAAATGAGCAAGCGTGATGTCAATATGTCACCAAAATACCGCGAAGCGTTCCCGCCTAAAGCGCGAACTTATTAATAAGGTAAATAACGAATTATGAAAACTTTGAATTTCTCAGTATACCGTTATAACCCTGACGTTGATGACGCACCATACATGAAAGACTATCAACTTGAAGTTGAAGAAGGTCAGGACATGATGGTTTTAGATGCTCTTAATTTATTAAAAGAGCAGGATCCAACGTTAGCTTATCGTCGTTCTTGTCGTGAAGGTGTTTGTGGCTCTGATGGCATGAACATGAATGGCAAAAATGGTTTGGCTTGTATCACACCACTTTCAGCTTTAGGTAAAGGAACTATTGTCGTTCGTCCATTACCTGGTTTACCTGTAGTACGTGACCTTGTAATTGACATGACTCAGTTCTACACTCAATACGAGAAAGTTAAGCCGTTCCTAATTAACGATGATAAACAACCGCCTGCGCGTGAGCACCTTCAATCTATTGAAGAGCGTGACAAGTTAGACGGATTATATGAATGTATTTTATGTGCATGTTGTTCAACTTCATGCCCATCGTTCTGGTGGAACCCAGATAAATTTATCGGACCTGCAGGTTTGTTACACGCTTATCGATTCTTAATCGACAGTCGTGATACTGCAACGGACGAGCGTTTAGCCGATTTAGATGATGCATTCAGTGTATTCAGATGCCACGGTATCATGAACTGCGTTAATGTTTGTCCTAAAGGTTTAAACCCAACAAAAGCGATTGGTCATATTAAATCAATGTTGTTGCAGAGGTCAGTCTAATCTTGGCAGAGTGTCCAGCGGTTATACTTTAAACACTAAGAGTCGTTCCATTTACTTGGAAGGGCTCTTTTTTATTTTAATTTTTGTAATAAAAAGTCGTTAAGACTTACAAGGATATATATCTAATGCACGAAGGTGTTATGCAAACTTGGCTAGATAGTTCACACTTATCAGCTAACAGCATGGTATATGTTGAGCAGATGTATGAACTGTACTTAGATGATGCAACGTCAGTTGGTGATGAATGGCGTGAAATTTTTGATCAACTGCCAAAAGTTCAAGGCGTGTCGGTTGAAACAAAGCATTCAGAAGTTCGTGACTTATTTGCTCAGCTTGCCAAAACGAAAGATCGCGTCGTGGTTTCTGCGGCAGATCAAGCTGATGAAAAACAAGTAAAAGTGTTACAGCTAATCAACGCGTTTCGCTTTAGAGGTCACCAAAACGCTAATCTCGATCCATTAGGCATTTGGGATAGAGAGAAAGTTCGAGAACTGTCTCTTGAACACCACGATTTAGCGGATGTTGATAAGTCTAAAGAGTTTAATGTTGGTTCTTTTGCTGTAGGTAAAGATAAAATGCCTCTAGGCGATCTTTATCAAGCACTTCAACAAACTTACTGTGGTTCTATTGGTGCAGAGTATATGCACATAACGGACACAGATGAGAAACGTTGGATTCAAGGAAAGCTTGAATCAATTAAAAGTAAACCATCTTTCTCCAAAGAAATTAAGACTCGTATTCTAAAAGGCCTAGTAGCCGCAGATGGTTTAGAAAAGTATTTAGGTGCTAAATTCCCTGGCGCTAAACGCTTTTCATTGGAAGGCGGTGATGCGCTAATCCCAATGATTAAAGAAATTATTCACGCAGCTGGTGAACAAGGTCAAAAAGAAGTCGTTATTGGTATGGCCCATAGAGGCAGACTTAACGTTCTTGTGAATGTTCTTGGTAAAAAAGCGGGTGAATTATTTGAAGAGTTTGGCGGCAAAGTAGACCCAAATCTTACAGCGGGTGACGTTAAATATCACCAAGGCTATTCGTCAGATTTTGAAACTGCAGGTGGCAATGTTCACTTAGCACTTGCCTTCAACCCGTCTCACCTAGAGATTGTTAACCCGGTTGTTATGGGTTCTGTAAGAGCTCGTCTTGACCGTCGTGGCTGCGAAACTGGCTTAAAGGCATTGCCTATTACCGTTCACGGTGACTCAGCAATCGCAGGTCAGGGCGTGGTGCAAGAAACCTTTAATATGTCTCAAACTAGAGCGTATAAAGTAGGCGGGACCATTCGTATCGTTGTAAATAACCAAGTTGGCTTTACAACATCAAACAGTGAAGATACTCGCTCAACTGAGTATTGTACTGACATTGCTAAAATGGTTCAGGCGCCAATTCTTCATGTTAATTCTGATGATCCTGAAGCAGTTGCGTTGGTTTCTCAAATAGCCGTTGATTATCGCAATAAATTTAACCGTGATGTTGTTATCGACTTAGTTTGTTACCGACGTCATGGTCATAACGAAGCAGATGAGCCAAGCGCAACTCAGCCTCTTATGTATAAAAAAGTTAAAAAGCATCCAGTACCTAGAGCTTTATATGTTGAACAGTTGAAAGGCGAAAATGCCATCTCTGATGACGAAGTTAAAGGATTAATGGATGACTATCGAGCCATCTTAGATAAGGGTGAATGCACGGTAGAAGAAAAGCGTCCTATGACACAGCATTCTGCTGATTGGGCGCCTTACTTAGGTCATGATTGGGATATTGACTATGCCAAGTCAATTGAACTTGAAAAGTTAAAAGACCTAGGTGCGAAGATTACTAGTTACCCTGAAAGCCACAAGTTACATTCGCGTGTTAAAAAACAATACGACGAACGTATTAAGATGCTTAATGGCGATAAAAAACTAGACTGGGGTTTTGCAGAAACACTAGCTTATGCTGATATCGTAGACCGAGGCACAAACATCCGCCTTACAGGTCAAGATTCTGGCCGTGGTACCTTCTTCCACCGTCATGCTGTATTGCATAACCAAGAAGACGCTTCTACTTATACACCGTTAGAAAATGTCAAAGAAGACCAAGGTCGCTTTGAGATTTATGACGCCGTATTATCAGAAGTGGGTGTATTAGCATTTGAGTATGGCTATGCCACTGCAGAACCAGATTCACTAGTAATTTGGGAAGCACAGTTTGGTGACTTTGCAAACGTAGCTCAGGTTGTAATCGATCAGTTTATCAGTTCAGGTGAGCAAAAGTGGGGACGTTTATGCGGACTTACTATGTTACTACCGCACGGATATGAAGGCCAAGGGCCTGAGCACTCATCAGCTCGACTTGAAAGATTCCTACAACTTTGTGCTGACCATAATATGCAGGTATGTGTACCTACTACACCAGCTCAAGTATTTAACATGATCCGTCGTCAATCAATCAGACCTATGCGTCGACCTTTGATTGTTATGACTCCTAAATCATTGTTACGTCATCCTTTAGCTGTTTCTACTATGGAAGAACTAGCAGAAGGCACTTATCAAAACATAATTGGCGAGATAGATGATATCGCGCCTAAAGATGTTAAGAGAGTGGTATTTTGTTCAGGTAAAGTTTATTACGACTTGCTAGATCAACGTCGTAAAAATGAGCAAAATGATGTGGCACTTGTTCGTGTTGAACAGCTTTATCCATTCCCACATGAAGAGATGGACAAGGTTATTGAGCAATATAGCCATGTTAAAGATTTTGTATGGTGTCAGGAAGAACCACAAAACCAAGGTGCTTGGTATTGTAGTCAACACCATTTCTGGAATTCAATTCCATCGGGCGCAAACCTAACTTATGCAGGTCGAGTAGCATCAGCTTCTCCAGCCGTAGGTTATGCTTCTGTCCATGCTAAAGAACAACAAGCGTTGGTCAACGACGCATTAACGATTAAATAATCTCAAGGATTAACCATGACTACTGAAATTAAAGTTCCAGTATTACCTGAATCAGTTGCAGACGCATCAGTGGCTACTTGGCACGTAAAGGTTGGAGATAAAGTATCTCGTGACCAGAACTTAGTTGACATTGAAACAGACAAAGTTGTGTTAGAAGTAGTTGCACCAGACGACGGTGTTATTACTGAAATATTAGAAGAAGAGGGTGCTACCGTTTTAGGTGAGCAAGTTATTGCAAAAGTTGGAGCAGCAGATTCTGCGCCAGCATCAAGTGAAGCACCTAAAAAAGACAGTTCAAAAGCTGAAGCAACTAAAGAAACTAAAGAAACGACAGTTGTAAAGATTAAAGTTCCAGTTCTTCCTGAGTCTGTTGCAGATGCGACAATTGCTACGTGGCATGTTCAAGAAGGTGACACAGTTGAACGCGATCAAAACTTAGTTGATATCGAAACTGATAAAGTGGTTTTAGAAGTTGTAGCACCAGAAGCCGGCGTTATCAGCAAGATAACTAATGGTGAAGGCGATACGGTTCTTGGCGAACAAGATATCGCAGAAATCACAGCGGGCGGAGCTGCACCAGCAGCATCATCTAGCTCAGAAAGCGATAGCGAAGCAGAACCTGGAGATGAAGTAATGTCTCCTTCTGTCCGTCGTTTAGTTTCTGAGAAAGGCTTAGACGCAAGTAAAATTAAAGGGTCTGGTAAAAACGGTAAAATTACTAAAGAAGACGTTGAAGCGTTTGCAAGTAATGCAAGCAAACCAGCGAAATCTGCACCAGCACCACAAGCCGCTGTTCAAGCGCCAACGGGCGATAGAACGCAAAAACGTGTTCCAATGACTCGTTTACGTAAAACAATTGCTAATCGTCTGTTAGAAGCTAAAAACTCAACGGCTATGTTAACAACGTTTAACGAAATCAACATGAAACCAATCATGGACCTTCGTAAACAATATAAAGACGTATTTGAAGAGCGCCATGGTGCTCGTCTCGGCTTTATGTCTTTCTATGTTAAGGCTGTAGTTGAAGCACTTAAACGATTCCCTGCAGTTAATGCTTCTATTGACGGTGATGATATTGTTTACCACAACTACTTTGACGTGAGTATTGCGGTATCAACTCCACGTGGTCTTGTTACTCCAGTTTTACGTGATTGCGATAAAATGAACTTTGCTGAAATTGAAAATGGCATTCGTGCATTGGCCCTAAAAGGCCGTGACGGAAAGCTAACAGTTGAAGAAATGCAAGGTGGTAACTTTACAATCACAAACGGTGGCGTATTTGGGTCACTGTTATCAACACCAATCATTAACTTACCGCAAACAGCTATTTTGGGTATGCATAAAATCCAAGATCGCCCTATGGCGGTAAACGGTAAAGTTGAAATTTTACCAATGATGTACTTAGCTCTATCTTACGATCACCGTTTAGTAGACGGTAAAGAGTCAGTTGGTTTCTTAGTAACAGTTAAAGAGTTACTAGAAGATCCTGCTCGATTACTACTAGATATCTAATTACGCGAAAATTAACGCAATAATCGGTAATTTAACCTACCTTTTATTGCACTAATTGAGGGGTTAACTATAATAGCCCCGCTTGTTAATTATGGCTGCATAAGTAGTGTAGCCTTTTACTTATAACAGAGATGGATAGAACATCATGAATTTGCATGAATATCAGGGTAAACAATTGTTTGCTCAATACGGGCTTCCTGTATCTAAAGGCATCGCAGCCGAGACTCCAGCGGAAGCGGCAGCAGCAGCTGACCAAATCGGCGGAACAGAATTTGTAGTTAAAGCGCAAGTACACGCCGGTGGCCGTGGTAAAGCGGGTGGCGTTAAACTAGTAAAAACTAAAGACGAAATTAAAGCATTTGCTGAAAAGTGGTTAGGCGAACGTCTAGTTACTTATCAAACAGACGCTGCTGGCCAACCAGTTACCCGTATCTTAGTTGAAACATGTACTGACATTGACCAAGAGTTATATCTTGGTGCTGTTGTAGACCGTTCTAGCCGTCGTATCGTATTCATGGCGTCTACAGAAGGTGGTGTTGAGATTGAGAAAGTTGCTGAAGAAACTCCAGAAAAGATTCTTAAAGCGACAATCGATCCATTAGTAGGTGCACAACCTTATCAAGGTCGTGACTTAGCATTTAAACTAGGCCTTTCTGGTAAGCAAGTAGGTCAGTTTGTTAAGATCTTCATGGGTCTTGCTAAGCTTTTCAAAGAAAAAGACATTGAATTAATTGAAGTTAACCCTTTAGTTATCACACCAGCTGGTGACTTACATTGTCTAGACGCTAAAGTAGCAATCGATAGCAATGCTGTTTACCGTCACCCAGACATCAAAGAAATGCACGATCCTTCGCAAGAAGACGCGCGTGAAGCTGATGCTGCAAAATGGGAACTTAACTACGTAGCTCTAGACGGAAACGTTGGCTGTATGGTTAACGGTGCAGGTCTTGCAATGGGTACAATGGACATTGTTAACCTTAACGGTGGCAGCCCAGCAAACTTCCTAGATGTAGGCGGCGGCGCGACAAAAGAGCGTGTTGCTGAAGCATTTAAGATCATTTTATCTGATGACAATGTTAAAGCAGTTCTAGTAAACATCTTTGGTGGTATTGTTCGTTGTGACATGATCGCTGAAGGTATTATTGGTGCGGTTAAAGAAGTTGGCGTTAACGTGCCAGTTGTTGTTCGTCTTGAAGGTACTAACGCTGAAAAAGGTCGTGAAGTATTAGCGAATTCTGACGTAGACATCATCGCAGCAGAAAGCTTACAGAGCGCTGCTGAACTAGTAGTTAAAGCTGCAGAGGGTAAATAATGAGCGTTTTAATTAATAAAGATACTAAAGTAATCTGTCAAGGTTTCACTGGTGCTCAAGGTACATTCCACTCTGAGCAAGCTATTGCATACGGCACTAACATGGTTGGTGGTGTTACTCCAGGTAAAGGTGGTCAAACTCATTTAGACCTTCCTGTATTCAACACAGTTGCTGAAGCTGTAGCTGAAACTGGTGCTGATGCATCTGTTATCTACGTACCAGCGCCTTTCTGTAAAGACTCTATCTTAGAAGCGGCTAACTCTGGAATCAAACTAATCGTTTGTATTACAGAAGGTATCCCAACTCAAGATATGCTTGATGCAAAAGTAGTGTGTGACACATTAGGCGTGCGTCTAATTGGCCCTAACTGCCCAGGCGTAATCACTCCTGGAGAGTGTAAAATTGGTATCATGCCTGGTCACATCCACAAGCCTGGCCGTGTAGGTATTGTTTCTCGCTCTGGTACTCTTACGTACGAAGCGGTTAAGCAAACTACTGATGCTGGTTTTGGTCAGTCTACTTGTGTTGGTATTGGTGGTGATCCAATTCCAGGTACTAACTTCATTGACGTTTTAGAGTTGTTCGAAAAAGACCCTAAAACTGAAGCGATTGTTATGATCGGTGAAATTGGTGGTACAGCAGAAGAAGAAGCGGCAGCATACATTAAAGAAAATGTAACTAAGCCAGTTGTTTCTTACATTGCTGGTGTTACTGCTCCAGAAGGTAAGCGTATGGGTCATGCCGGTGCAATTATCTCTGGTGGTAAAGGTACTGCTGATGACAAATTTGCTGCTCTTGAAGCTGCGGGCGTAAAAACTGTACGTTCACTAGCTGAAATTGGTAAAGCATTAAAAGAAAAAACAGGCTGGTAGTCTATTAACGTAGCATTAGCTAACGTATATTGAACCAACAAAAAAGCAGCCATATGGCTGCTTTTTTTATGCCTACTATGACCCGTCCTAAATAACGTTGACACTTTTCAATCAATAAATTGGAGAGTGTTATGAAAACAACCACTAAACGTACTCAAAAAGATTATACCCTCGCTTTTAAATTATCTGTTGTCGAGCAGGTAGAAAAAGGTGAAATGACCTATAAAGTTGCCCAAGACTTATATGGAATTCAAGGTTGTTCAACTGTTTTAGTTTGGCTTAGGAAGCATGGTCGTCTAAATTGGTCTAAGGGAACACCTAAGTTCCTAACACAAGGGCCTATTATGGAAAAACCTGAATCGACATTAACCCCAGAGCAGAGAATAAAGCAACTCGAGCAGCAACTGGTTGAATCCAAACAAAAAGCCGACTTCTTTGAGGCCGTTGTTAATGTATTGGAGACAGACTATGGAGTACGTGTTGTAAAAAAGCCCAAGGGCAAGTAATCCGGAATAAAGTGATACCGGGCCTAACAGTCACTCAAGCGTGCCTTTATCTGGGGATTTCACGCCAAGCTTTATACCAACGTGGTAAAAGACAGGCTGCTCAAAATAAACACGAAGCGTCCGTGCTTGAACAGGTTAGAAATGAACGGCTTGTTCACCCTCGCATTGGAGCACGCAAACTCAAGTACCTACTTAACCGTAAAAATATTTTTATTGGTCGAGACCATCTCTTCAACTTATTAAGAGATAAACGGCTGCTTGTCAGCCCTAAAAGAGCCTACCATCGAACAACCAATAGTCACCATAGGTTTCATTGTCACCCCAATGTAATAAAAAATGGTTATTCGGCTGTGCAGCCCGAGCAATTGTGGGTGGCCGATATCACTTATCTGCCAACACGAGATGGTGAGTCATATGTAAGCTTAATCACTGACGCATTCTCACGAAAGATCGTGGGATACCAGGTTGATAGTCATATGAAAACAAACTCAGTCAAAAAAGCTTTTACTAGCGCCCTGAAACAGCGAACAAAACAAGGAGACTTGATTCATCACTCAGACCGCGGAGTTCAATACTGCTCTGCGGAGTATCAAGGTCTGCACGAAAAGTACGGAGTGAAGTGTTCGATGACAGATGGATATGACTGTTATCAAAACGCCTTAGCTGAACGGATTAATGGAATACTCAAATCTGAATATCTGTTACACAAACCAAAGGATTTAGATGAAGCAAAGAAAATGGTCGCCGAGTCAGTAGCGATCTATAATCAAAAGAGGCCACACTCGGCCTTAAAATACAAAACGCCCGATGAAGTTCATCGAGCGTTTTAAAAGAAATAAGTGTCAACCTATTTCAGGACGGGTCACTATCTTCAATGCAATAATGATTGAATAATTGCTTTCAAACTATGCTTGCCGTGTAGTTGGCGACTTATAGCCATAAAAAAAGCCCCAATCGGGGCTTTCAAAATTTAATAAACTAAAAGTATTTATATTTAGTAATTCTAATTAGAACTTATAAACACCTTTCAAGTAGTAGAAACCACCGTTAATACCGATTGGGGCTGTAACTGGGTATTGTGCACCAGCAACTTCATTATCCCACATCGTATTTTCATCTGGAGTCTCATCAAGCAAGTTCTTAGCACCTACAATCACTTCAAAACTCTCAGTTACATCATAGGCAACTTCAGCATCAATAGTGAACTCTGCACTGATATCTTCAATTGGTAGTGCAGAATCTAAGTGATCCTCGTAAATACCAGCAAAGTAGTTAACACGAACCATTGCTCTCCAACCCTCATTTGAATGAGTAGTTGTAAAGCTCCAGCGGTGCTCAGGAAGGTTTTCTTCTATCATGCGAACACGTTCTGTCGAGATGTTTGCTGAATGCTGTGTTACTTCAGTTTTTGTCCAGTTATACGCTAACGCATACTTGTTTTCGCCATCCATAAAGTCGGCGCTGTAGTTTGCTACTACATCTAAACCTTCCGTAGACGTATCAAAGTCGTTTGTGAAATAACTTACTTCCGAGAAACTAGACGCATCTTGAACGCCTTGAGCTAACAGTAAATCAATATCATCTGACGTTAATTTAATACCAGAAACTGTTGCTATTCTGTCACTCACGTCGATATTGAAGTAATCGGCAGTTACAAATAGACCATTATCTAATTCAGCAACAACACCAAAACTAATTGCTTCAGACTCTTCCGGTGTTAAAGCTGTACCGCCCTTAAGAACTGAAATCGGATCTGTTGGTGGTAATGTCGCTCTGTCAATAAGTGCACCGTCAGTACCAAAGGCTGTTGTTACATTTCGAACAGTTGATTGTCCAATCGTAGGTGCTTTAAAGCCTGTACTAAAGGCACCACGTATCGCAAATTCGTCATTAAGTTGGTAACGACCTGCTAATTTACCCTTTGTAGTGCTTCCGAAATCTGAGAAATCTTCAAATCGTAAAGCACCCGATAACATAAAGTCATCAGTAACGTTGTATTCAACGTCTATGTAGGTAGCGAAGCTATCACGGTCATTTTTGCCAGCACTCTTAGCTGATAAACCAGGGAAGCCGTTTGAACCAATACCAAAGCCTTGCGCTGCTAGAGGTCCAATTTCCCAAGACTTATAATCGCCAGCAATGCTTTCATAAGATTCGTGACGGAATTCAAAACCACCTGCTACGTTAAGTGCACCATCATTAAAGTTATCGATGAACTTAGAGAAATCAATATTTAATGATTGCTCAGACTGAATGTATTTACCCGGCTTAAATGATGTAGGAGTATCAGGCCCTAAACTTGGGTTAATTGTATTGCTAATCATGAAGTCAACTTCATTAGAGCCAGCGTAGAAGCTTATGTCATACATTAGCTCGTCAATAAACGCATTACTTTCACCCTTTGTGCCCACTGCAATTGATGAGTCGACGATCTTTCCACCGAATTTAGGAGTGAAACCACCAGGGAACATCTCATTGAACGCAAAACAGTCAGGGTTATTTGCTACTTCATCAACGTAACGAGGATTGTTTAATACATTGCTACCAGTTTGGATGTCCATTGGACAATTACCACTCATGTCAGCTGTTAAATCAGCAACTAGAAGTAATTGTTGGTCATCACCGTTGGTACCACCGTCATACACACCGCCACGGTTGTGAGGGTTACGGAAGTAAAAACCACCCTCAACTTCACGCTCTGCGTAGTTCAAAAACATGTATGCTTCAGAGTCATTTGATAACTCTAATCCAAAGTTACCAAAAACTTTTACGTCATTTTTAAACTCTGGATTACCCCAAACTTGAGCTGGGTCTCCAACAAAGTTATTACCACCTGCGATTAGAGATGCTGCGTCATCGCGTTGAACACTTCGACTTGTTGGATCTGCTTCTTTAAATTCGAAAGAAAAGTTTGCAAAACCTTTGTCAGTTAAAGGTAGGCCAATGTTACCAGCGACTTGTAAAGTATCACCGTCACCCTCGTAATAAGAACCGTGTTTAACTTCAAATCGTCCACCTTCAGAAGCGTCGTTCAATACAAAGTTAATAACACCAGCGATAGCATCTGAGCCATATTGGGCAGCAGCACCATCACGTAATACTTCTACTTGCTTAATAGCTACAGAAGGGATAACAGATAAATCTGGTCCTTGAGCACCGTCGGATAAACCACCACCAAGGAAAGTAATTACTGCTGAACGATGTCGTCGCTTACCATTTACCAAAACTAGGGTGTGGTCAGCCGCCATGCCTCGCAAGTTGGCCGGACGTACTAAAGATGATGCATCGTTGATAGGTTGTTCGTTAACGTTAAACGAAGGAACAGTGGTTTGCAGCATAGAAACCATATCTGTAGAGCCTTGTTTATTGAATTCTTCTGCACTGATTACATCTACAGGAACAGGGGAGTCACCAATTGATCGAGGAGCGGCACGAGTACCGACAACAGCAATTTTTTCTATATTTTTTTCAACTTTGTCATCTTCAGCAAATGCAAGAGTTGGTACTGCTGCACCAACAGATAAACTAGATAGCAAAGTATATTTCAATACCTTGGAAAGTGGCTTTAATTTATACATGTTTGTTCCCTTTTTGTTGTTCTTTTGTACCTTTGTTAGTTGTTTTTGTTTCAAAGGCAAATTAAACCTACAACGAAAAAAGAAATTTTGCTAGATGTAAAGTGAACGAAATGGTTAAAAACTATACGTTTGTGGCTGTTTTTTTTATCTGTATGCGATAAGTGTACAAAAATGGGCGGTAAGGAAGAGGTTTTAGGCTTGTCTTTTTATAATTAATGACAGATTTATTTCTGCCATTAATTATATTTTAGCTGGGTATTAGAAAAACTATTTCCCACCATTTTTGATGATTTCTTGTGCAAGAATATCAGCAACTTCGTGTGTAGGTTTGTTCTCTTTATCTGCTCTAACAAAAATTTCAGTTAAGGTATCGTATATTTCTTCAACTTTTTTATTGGCTTTGCTTGCAGAATACCCATCTTCGTCTTGTTCAAAGAAGATATTTATAATTCCGCCAGCATTAATTGCGTAGTCTGGAGCATACAAAATCCCGAGATCTTTCAGCTTCGCTCCATGAATAGGCAATTGCAGTTGGTTGTTGGCACAACCCGCTACAACTTTAACCTTTAATTGAGGAATAGTGTCGTCGTTTATAGTAGCACCTAAAGCACAAGGGACATACACATCTGCATCTACGGCATAAATTTCATCTAGGCCAACTGCAGTCGCACCAAATTCAGAAACTGCTTTCTCCACAGACTCTTGATTAATGTCGGTAACGATAAGTTTGGCATTTTCTTCGAATAGCCTCTTGCAAAGGTACATACCAACAGATCCTAAGCCTTGTATAGAGAAGGTTAGGCCGTCTAAACTTTCACGGTTGAATTTATGTTTAACCGCTGCTTTTATACCTAAGTATGTGCCGTAAGCTGTAAAAGGGGCAGGGTTTCCACTTTTTCCTTCTAAACCCACTACAAAGTCT
This sequence comes from Psychrosphaera haliotis, assembly GCF_009728465.1. Lineage (GTDB taxonomy): Bacteria > Pseudomonadota > Gammaproteobacteria > Enterobacterales > Alteromonadaceae > Psychrosphaera > Psychrosphaera haliotis. The sequence goes on along the minus strand of NZ_WOCD01000003.1, from coordinate 49,278 downwards.
GTTTCTTGGTAAGCTTGCATGATGTCCGTGGTCGTAATATTAACGTCTTCTGCTGAATAATAGGTGCCGTTTAGGTTATTAAGTTTTTTACCAAAAGCTCTAAATAAGGCTTCTGATTTTAACTTCTTAGGATCACCGATAATAACGGCTTTACCACCACCAAAATTTAAACCTGCCAAAGCGTTTTTGTAAGTCATTCCCTTGGATAACCTTAATACGTCTACAAGAGCATCTTCGTCATTATCATAGTTCCAAAAGCGACAGCCACCAACTGCTGGACCACAGTTTGTATTGTGAACGGCAATTATTGCTCTTAATCCGGTTGCTTCATCATTTGCAAAAACAATTTGCTCATGGTTATCAAATTCAGGCTGGGAAAATACAGTCAACGGTAACTCCATGTGTGGGTATAAATAATTTTCACGGACTTTATCAGAGAAGTATTAATTAGCAATCTAGTTGACGTTAGAGGTTACTGGTTAGACCACATTTTATTGTAAAGATTATATCCCATGATTAGGACGGAACAGGGCAAAGTAATATTGCAAAGTTAAGAGTTTGTAGAGACGGAGCCTATTGAAAAAGAAAACAAAACTAGCAACTGCAGAATACTAGTATCATTGCATTGGTTTTTGCTTTAGTGAAGTACGGTTGGGGCAATCTTAAATAATTCCAACGCACACATCAAAGGTTGCTTAGCAATGCCAGCATCCATGTATACAGTGCCAGTGGGAACAAATCCTTGTTCCTTATATTTATCTACTTCATCTAGTCTTGAGTCAAAGTATACTTTTTTGAGACCCTTAGTTTTAGCTAACTGCAATAACTCTTTAATCACCTGTCTTCGAACTTTTATATTGCGGTGTTTCATTAATACCGCTACACGACTTATTTTACCGTCGTCGCAGAGCCGACCTGTTGCTATAGCGACACCTTGTTCATCTCGCACTAAAACGTGCTGGCAATGTGTATCATGGTGGTCAAACTCTGACTCTAGTGGGAATTGATATTCGTAAATAAAAACTTGTTCACGAATGGCGCGAATTTCCTTTGATGACTTCCTCCACGAAACTTTATCAGCTTTGTAGTTCATTTTTACTCGTCTATAAATAGATAACCTGTATTAATAAGTGTAGTCAAAAGTGAAATATTTTCTAATTGGGTTAGGGAACTTTTTAGATTAGATTTGTCAAGAGACTCAGACCTGTGTAGTAGACTTACAAATTCTTGTTGTGAATCAATCAGTTTAAAATATGTACCATTGCAATAAAAATGCAGACCTTGATCATCCATAAAGTAAGAAGTTTTTAAGGCTAGAACTTTATTAATACGTATATTGCTCGACTGAAGTAGTTGCGAAAGTTGCTCTTCGCTCCATTCCTGCTCACTTGGAAGGATATCTAGTTCCCTAGTTGGCTCCGTTAGGAATTGATGTAAAAACTTTTCAAATTGGTTGTTTTGTAATGTTTCTAACATGAAGTTTTTTAGATCATTTACAGTAGAGTCGGGCATGGTAGAGCCAGCATGGCTTTCTGAATCGTTTATATTCTCATTAACAAATCTAGTTTTACCCTGTTCATTTTCATAGATAAAATCGGCGAAAGAAGTAAGTAACTCTGTCTGACTAGGTGCACGAAATCCAATTGAGTAACTCAGGCTTGGCTCTAAACTCACTCCGCAATGAGGAGCAAAAGGTGGAATATATAAAATATCACCCGGTTCCAGTACTTCATCAATAATAGGGCTAAAGTCATCGACCTGTAACAAGTCTTGCACAACTTCTTTTTGAGACAAGCTTTTATCTACTGAACCTACTTGCCATTGTCGTGAGCCACTTCCTTGAATGATAAAAACGTCATACTGATCTAGATGGGCACCAACACCACCATTTATGGCGCTGTAAGAAACCATCACATCGTCTACGCTCCATTTAGGTATGAAGCTAACTAGTTCTCTTAAGCTATAAATTTCTGGTATCCAACGGTCTACACCTTGCACTAAAAGGGACCAAGCCTGTTCAGGTAAATCATCAAACTCTTTAAATGGCCCGTGTTGTACGTTCCACTTGTTATTAGTTTGTTTAACAATTCGAGACTCAACCACTTCTTCCATTGCTAAACCGGCTAAGTCATTAGCGTCAATTGGATCAGCAAAGTCAGCAATAGCATTTTTTAAAACGACAGGTTTTTGTTGCCAATAATGGTTAATAAAGTCTGCTTGTGTAACGTTGGTCCAATTAATATTCATGATGACAATTAGCCTTATTCAGTAAAAACAAAGCCAGTCTTTTGACTGGCTTTTATCATTTGTTATTCATCGGATTAATATACGATGAATAACATTTCAGTATGTTAGTTTAGTCTAGTAACGCTACAAACTTCTCAGCATCACCAATATAGTTGGCTGGCGTCATGGTTTTAAGTTCAGCTTTTACCGAGTCAGGAAGCTCTAAATTATCAATAAACTCAGCCATAACCTGTTGGTTAACCTTTTTTCCACGAGTTAAGTCTTTCAGTTTTTCATATGGCTTTTCAATGCCATATCGACGCATAACTGTTTGAATTGGCTCTGCTAATAGTTCCCAGTTGTTGTCTAACTCGTCTAATAAACTTTGCTCGTTTACTTCTAATTTACTCATACCTTTAAGCGTTGCTTGGTATGCAATAATAGAGTGAGCAACGCCTACACCTAAAGTTCTTAATACCGTTGAATCAGTTAAATCACGCTGCCACCTTGATACAGGCAGTTTGGTGGCTAAATGTCCAAATATGGCGTTAGCGATACCAAGGTTGCCCTCTGAATTTTCAAAATCAATTGGGTTTACTTTATGCGGCATGGTTGAAGAGCCGATTTCGCCAGCAACTGTTTTTTGCTTAAAGTGGCCCATTGCAATGTAGCCCCAAACGTCACGATCAAAGTCTAATAAAATAGTATTGAATCGAGCCATGGCATCAAATAGCTCAGCAATGTAGTCATGAGGTTCGATTTGTGTAGTAAATGCGTTCCACGTTAAGCCTAATGACGTTACAAATTGCTCAGACTGACCATGCCAATCTAGTTCTGGGTAAGCAGAAAGGTGAGCGTTGTAATTACCAACAGCACCGTTAAATTTACCTAGTATTTCTACATTGGCAATTTGGCTGCGTTGACGTTTAAGGCGCATGAAAACGTTAGCCATTTCTTTGCCCATAGTTGACGGGGTTGCAGGCTGACCATGGGTACGACACATCATAGGAATAGATTTGTATTCGTTAGCTAGTACTTTCAACTCAGACAATATTTTGTCGCAATATGGCAAAATTACGTCTTCGCGAGCAGCAGTTAACATTAAGCCATGTGATAGGTTGTTAATGTCTTCTGAAGTACAAGCAAAATGAATGAACTCGTTAACGGCCGTTAATTCAGCGTTGTCTGCTACTTTTTCTTTTAAGAAGTATTCAACCGCTTTTACGTCGTGGTTGGTAGTGCGCTCTATATCTTTAATACGCTGTGCGTCTTGCTCTGAAAACTCATCAACAATTTTGTTCAATACTGCATTTGCTTCATTTGAAAAAGCAGGAACTTCTGCAATTTCAGTAATGCTCGATAGTCTTTGTAACCAACGAACTTCTACTACTACGCGGTACTTAATAAGACCGAACTCGCTAAATATTGAGCGAAGTTCAGAAGCTTTGCTACCGTAACGTCCGTCTACTGGTGAAATTGCTGTAAGTGCAGAGAGTTGCATGATGACCTCTTAACTGATTGATGATAATTCGTTGTTAAATGAAATTGCGCTTTTTAATATTTTATTGCGACTAAAAATAAATTGTCGTCTTTTACCACCCATTTGACGCCATAACACAGCGGCTCTAACGCCTGCTAGTAATAATGCTCTGACTTGGTTTTGGATGATGGGTTGTTTTAAATTTTGTGGGGTGCCGATGACTTTAATTTTCTGGCCAATAGGGCTGATGTTTTTGCTGTAGATATCAGCAAAGTTACCAATAATTGATGCGTCTGTAATGTCAAAATGTTCCAGTCGACGCTCAACCTCTTTTAAAGATGTTGATAAGCCCGTTAAAGCAGTTTGATTATTAAGAAGCTTTTTTGATAGAGACATCATGCCAGCCAAATAACGAGTCACTTCTACATCTTTACTCGTTGCTTGGCCGCTTAGTTGGTGAACAAGTAAGTAGCTGCCTTGTTTTAAAGACGCTAGGTTTGGATAGACTTGGTCAACATTTTCAGGGGCGGTATTCATAATACCGCCAACTAACGTCGCTAATGCCTGGCTATCAAAAGCCTGACCTTTAGATACTTGCTGAATGAGCAGGGCTGCTTCACAAAGCGCAGCCATTGCTATTGTTTGGTTACGCATTTGTTCGCTCATATTATCTTAAGTACTGCTCAATAATACCGCCGCCTAAACATACATCGCCGTCATAAAAGACAGCAGATTGTCCAGGTGTTACGGCTCTTTGAGGGGTATCAAACAGGACTTTTATTGTTCCTTTTTCCAAGTCTGGCGTCACAGCGCATGGTATATCTTCTTGGCGATAGCGTGTTTTCACGGTTAAGCGCATAGCGTTTTGAGGGCCTTTGCCATCTACCCAATTTAATTGGTTTGCCACAAGACCATCAGAAAACAGAAGAGGGTGGTTTTTACCTTGACCAACAATTAATACATTGCGCTTAACGTCTTTATCAACAACAAACCAAGGTTGATCTTTAAACTCTTTTAAACCACCAATTAAAAGGCCTTTACGTTGGCCCAATGTGTGATACATCAAACCTTCATGTTGACCAATAACTTCGCCTTCTGGCGTTTCAATATCACCTGGCTGAGCGGGTAAAAACTTTTGTAAAAAGTCTTTAAACTTACGTTCACCAATGAAACAGATGCCCGTTGAGTCTTTTTTATCAGCGGTTACTAAACCTTGTTCTTCAGCAATGCGCCTTACTTCCGGCTTCTCTAATTCGCCAACAGGGAATAAAGTTTGCGCTATTTGTTTTTCGCCAATAGCGTATAAGAAGTAACTTTGATCTTTATTGTCGTCAAGACCACGTAACATTTGGGTATTGTTGTCGTCAGCAGTTCTGCGAACATAGTGGCCAGTTGCAATATAGTCAGCGCTAAGGATCTCTGCAGAAAATTGAAGAAAGGCTTTAAACTTAATTTCTTTGTTGCACATGATGTCTGGATTAGGGGTGCGGCCTGCTTTGTATTCTTCTAAAAAGTGTTCAAAAACATTGTCCCAGTATTCAGAGGCAAAATTAACCGTATGAAGTTCAATACCTAATTTGTCGCACACGTCTTGCGCGTCTTTTAGATCTTCGGCCGCTGAGCAATACTCATCATCGTCATCTTCTTCCCAATTTTTCATGAAAAGACCTTCCACCTGGTACCCTTGCTGTTGCAATAGATAGGCAGAAACAGATGAGTCAACACCGCCGGACATACCAACGATAACTTTTTTTGTTGCATTTAAGCTTAGCGTTTCAGATGAAATCTCAGACATAGGTGCAGTAAATTATTCCAGACAGTTAAAATTTGCGCGGATTCTAACATAAACCGCTATTAATAAGTAAGTTCGAAATGGCCCTTTTTAAGGTTTTTCGATGACTTTATAGGTTCCAACATCGATACCATCCAGCGTCCAGTTTCCAACCCTATATCTAATTAATCTTAAGGTAGGGAAACCTATGTGGGCTGTCATTCGTCGTACCTGTCTATTTTTACCTTCAGAAATAGTAATCTCTAACCAGGTTGTAGGAATATTTGCTCTTTCTCTAATGGGTGGAACTCTTGACCATACTAATTCAGGTTGTGCTATTTTTTGTACTTTTGCTGGTTTTGTTAAACCGTCTTTTAGTTCAACACCGTCTCTTAATGGTTGAAGTTGTTCTTCTGTAGGAGCGCCTTCAACCTGAACCCAGTAACACTTAGTGGTTTTGTGTTTTGGACTCGCTATTTTATTTTGCAAAGCCCCATCATTAGTTAAAACTAACAATCCTTCACTGTCTCTATCGAGCCGTCCCGCTGCATAAACACCTTGTATATCTATGTAGTCTTTTAATGTTGCTCGACCATCCTGATCAGTAAATTGTGTTAATACTTGAAAAGGTTTGTTAAACAAAACAACTTTACTATTCTCTTTAGGTTGATCGGATGCCTTATTTTGACTCGAAGGTTTTCCTCGGCGTGCTTTAGCATTAGACGAGTAGGTACCACCCGAAGTCCTCTTGTCACTAAAACTGGATTTGTCTGATCGAGAATTAGACGATTTATTTTTACCAAATCGTTGATTATTTGTGTTTTTGCCCACATTTTGACGTTGGGCATTATTTTTTACAGTTTTCATAGCGCTATTATAGATAAAGGTCTTTCTTTAAGTACCGGTATTTTATAGTATGCACAACCAAAATTCAGACTTATATTCAGATAATCGTCCGCTATACTTATTCGGACGACAAACTCACTGCAAATGTAGGGAATCTAAATGACATCAAAAATCATCTACACAAAAACAGATGAAGCGCCAGCATTGGCGACCTATTCATTTTTACCAATTGTTGAAGCGTTCAGCAAAACAGCTGGTATCGAAGTTGAAACTCGTGATATTTCACTAGCTGCTCGAATTATTGCTAACTTAGCCGATTTTCTTCCAGAAGATCAGCGAGTAAACGATGACTTAGCATATTTAGGTCAAGTTGCTAAAACTCCTGAAGCGAACATTATTAAGCTCCCTAATATCTCAGCTTCTATTCCGCAATTAAAAGCGGCTATCAAAGAGCTTCAAGCACAGGGCGTTAAACTTCCTGAGTTTCCTGAAGAAGCGAAATCAGATGAAGAGCAAGCAATCAAAGCCGCTTACTCTAAAGTATTAGGTTCAGCTGTAAACCCTGTTTTACGTGAAGGTAACTCTGACCGTCGTGCACCAGGTGCGGTTAAGCAATACGCGCAGAAAAACCCACACTCAATGGGTAAGTGGGAAAAGACATCTAAGTCTCACGTAGCGCATATGAGCGATGGCGATTTCTTTGCAAGTGAAAAGTCGACAACTATTGCGAAAGACGGCTCACTAAAAATTGAGTTTGTTGGCGCTGATGGTTTATCAAAAGTTCTAAAAGACTCGGTTCCAGTATTAGCTGGTGAAGTTGTTGATGCAACGTTCATGAGCGTAAGTGCGTTAAATACCTTCCTAGCAAAAGAAATTGCAGACGCAAAAGAGCAAGGAGTTTTATTCTCAGCTCACCTTAAAGCAACGATGATGAAAGTTTCTGACCCAATCATTTTTGGTCATATCGTTAAGGTTTTCTACAAAGACGTATTTGCAAAACATGCAGCTACTTTTGAAGAGCTAGGTGTTGATGTTAAAAATGGTTTAGGCGACGTTTACGCAAAAATTGAAAAATTAGATGCGGCGAAGCAAGATGAAATCAAAGCAGACATTATGGCGGTTTATGAAACTGCACCTGATATTGCAATGGTTGACTCGGATCGTGGTATTACAAACTTACACGTGCCTTCAGACGTAATCATTGATGCTTCTATGCCAGCTGCAATTCGTACATCAGGTCAGATGTGGAATGCGGAAGGTAAGCTTCAAGATATGAAAGCAGTTATTCCTGATCGTTGTTATGCAGGTGTTTACCAAGAAACTATTTCATTCTGTATTGAAAATGGTGCTTTTGACCCGTCAACTATGGGTACTGTGCCTAACGTTGGACTTATGGCTCAAAAAGCAGAAGAGTATGGTTCACACGATAAAACGTTTGAAATCCCAGCAAATGGTACTGTTAAAGTAACAGACCAAGACGGCAATGTTGTTTTTGAACACGCTGTTGAAACTGGCGATATCTACCGTATGTGTCAGGTTAAAGATGCACCAATTCAAGATTGGGTTAAATTAGCGGTAAATCGTTCACGTTTATCTGGTATGCCAGCGGTATTTTGGTTAAACGAAAACCGCGCACATGACGCTCAATTGATCAAAAAGGTAAATACATACCTTAACGATCACGATACAGATGGTTTAGACCTGCGTATCTTAGCGCCTGAAGACGCGACTCGTTTCACACTAGATAGAATCAAGAAGGGCGAAGATACGATTTCTGTAACAGGTAACGTATTACGTGACTATTTAACTGATTTATTCCCAATTTTAGAGTTAGGAACATCAGCTAAAATGCTATCAATTGTCCCTCTAATGAACGGCGGCGGTTTATTTGAAACTGGTGCAGGTGGTTCAGCGCCTAAGCACGTACAACAGTTTGAAAAAGAAAACCATTTACGTTGGGATTCATTAGGTGAGTTCCTAGCGCTTGCGGCTTCTTATGAGCATTTAGGAAACACAGTTGGTAACAACAAAGCAAAAGTTTTATCTGTAACCTTAGATAAAGCGACCGCTAAGTTCTTAGATAACAACAAGTCACCGTCACGTAAAGTGAATGAGTTAGACAACCGTGGCTCTCACTTCTTCTTAGCGCTTTACTGGGCTCAAGAATTAGCGGCGCAAACGGATGATGCTGATCTTCAAGCAACATTTAAAGCGCTTGCTGAGCACCTAACTGCTAACGAAGATTCAATCGTAACTGAACTGAATGAAGTTCAAGGTGCTGCGATGAACATTGGTGGCTACTATAAGCCTTCAGATGAGCAGGGTTTTGCAGCAATGCGTCCAAGCAAAACATTAAACACAGGTTTAGCGTTGCTTAGCTAAGATTTGTGTGTAGAAAAAAAGGCCACTATTTGTGGCCTTTTTTGTAAATATAAAAAAAACGTAATTAAAACTCTTTCTTAGATTGAATTAATAACCATTTGTTATTAAAGTCGAACAATAATAAAAATGAAGTTGAGCATAGAATGAAAAAGATATTAATAGGCGCATTAGCAATTTTGGCATTTGGCGCAAATGCAAAAGAGACAGAAAACCAAAGCTATAAATTAATTACGGTTTCTACATATTTAAATTTTATTTAATGAATTTAAATGCTTGTGAAGATTTCCACCCAAGTACACGAGCAGAAGCCTACAAAGCGGAAGGTACTTTATATCCTTATTTCGCGAAGCTAGACGCTAAAGTAGCCAAACTAAACATCGATAAAGATGATAAAAAGGCTATCCAAAATACAGTATCTGATCGTCGTAACAAGCTTGATAAACAAATTGCCGACGGCGAGTTTACGCTAGAGCATTGTAATGCGGTTATCGGAATCGTAAATGAAGGTTTAGACGATACGTTATTAGCGACAGTCAAATAATCTATTTATTGGCGTTAATATCTGAATAAAGAAAAGGGCTTTTTAGCCCTTTTTTGTTGGGCGTGAAATTTTAAAAGAGTTAGATCTAAACTAACCAACTAACCAATCGTTTTATAATTTGTTTAAGTTGTTAAGCAACCAGTTGTAACGTTTCAATATTGCTTGTTGTTCGTCTTCACCTTTTTTATGCCAATTTTTGTAAACCATAGCTTGTCTTGGGTTGTTGCCAAATTTGTCTTCATGTTTGTTCATAAAGCCCCAATATAAACTGTTATATGGGCAAGACGTGTCACCTACCTTTTCTTTAACGTCGTAGTGGCAAGACTTACAATAATCACTCATTTTGTTTATGTAATTGCCGCTTGACGCATAGGCTTTGGAGGCTAGTAAACCACCGTCGGCAAACTGACTCATGCCTCTTGTGTTAGGTAACTCCACCCACTCAATAGCATCAATATAAATACCTAAGTACCAGTCATCTACTTCATCAGGGTTTATACCGGTAAGCAAGGTAAAGTTACCTGTAACCATTAAACGCTGTATATGATGGGCATAAGCGTAATTAAGGCTTTGTGTTATTGCATGGTGCATGCAATTCATTTTGGTTTCACCTGTCCAAAAATAATCTGGTAGCGTACCTTTGGCGTTGAGTTGATTTTGAGTTTTATAGCTAGGCATATTTATCCAATATATTCCGCGAACAAACTCACGCCAGCCTAATATTTGACGGACAAAACCTTCTATTTGTTCAATGGATATGTCGGTATGATTACGGTAAGTTTTTATTGCTTGGTCAATAACATATGCCGGTGAAATCATTTTTGCGTTTAATGCAAACGATACTCGAGAATGATAAAGGCTCCAAGCGAAGATTTAGCTTTGTTACTTTCATGTGTCATAGAGTCCTGGAAATAACCAAAATTAGTTAGGCAATGTTCTAGAAAAAATTGTAAAAGTTCTTTAGCTTGTGACCTTGAGGTAGGCCAAAGCAGTTGATCTGTTCCAACACCTATGGTTTTTACGCCGTGCTTTTCTATTCGTTTATTGATGTCTGTTACGTCATTTGAAAAAAGCAGCGGCTGTGGGACTTTTTTGATGTCTTCCGGCTTCATTTTGTTTCTATTGGCACTGTCGTAATTCCACTTGCCTCCTTCAGGCTGTCCGGTGTCATCAAGCAGTATTCCAAACTGAACCCGAAGTTTTCTGTAAAAGGCTTCCATTCGATGAGCGGTATCGGGTTTAAAGTATTTTTTTATGTTTTATGTTTTTATGTTCGATAAAAAAATGCTCAGTTGAATCAACCGTCACTTTGAAGTTTTTATCTTCATTGAGCACTTCAAGTTGAGCCGAAAGTCTATATTCGTCAGGCTGCTGATATTCGAAATTACTTATTTTATGCTTCGAAATTAAATGCTCAATTAGTTCCACTAAGGTATAGCCAACAGTATCATCTAACGTTAGATGCAATACCCGATGACCTGATTTTTCTAGAGCTTGGCCAAAACACTCCATACTTTTAAAAAACGCCTGCGTTTTCTGGATATGATGGTTAACATAGCTTTGCTCTTGGTGAAGCTCTGCAATTAAATAAAGTGTGCTTTCATTTTTAGTTTTATACCAACTGTGATTCGCGTTCAGCTGATCGCCTAAAACTAACCGTAGCTTTGAATATGACGTCACGTTTAAGGCTCCTCGTTAACTATTGGCCAATCAACATAGTCAACACTGTCTAATGGCAACGTTGTAGCGCTAGAAATCCATTTATTAATATAGGACATGTTTGGGTCGTATAAATTTTGCTGCTTCTCAATATTAAATTTACGCTTACCTCTAGGATCGCAGCCTACACCCGCTAAGTATTGCCAGTTTCCCCAATTAGAAGCAACGTCATGGTCAATTAATTGTGACTGGAAATAAGCGGCTCCATAACGCCAATCTATGTTTAGCTCATTTACAAAGTAGCTTGCGGTTAGTTGCCTCGCCCGGTTACTTATATAACCCGTTGTTTTTAATTGATTCATTATAGCGTTTATAAAGTGAGAGGGTGTTGCACCGTCAATCCATTTGCGAAACCGTTCTGGATAAAAGCTTGATAGGGGTTTTTGTTGTGTGATCCCTGAAAAGTGGAATAGTTTTTCATTGTATTTTGCGGCATACCAATGAAAATACTCACGCCACAATAACTCAAACTTAATCCAGTATGTAGACTCATTGCCGCCGTTTTTTAACTCGTACTTTACAATCTCTCGCCAAATTTGTTTAGGAGATATGTTGCCTAAACACAAAGCAACACTGAACTTGGTTGATGCTGTCCAATTGTCTAAAAAGTTTCTCGTTGTTTTATATACACTGGGCGAAGTGAGAGAAAAGTAATTGTTCATATGGTGCACAGCTAAACCTTCACCACCACTAAATTCGATCTTAAGCTTGTTTGCTGTGTCTAAAGCATAGCTAATAGCAGGCGTTTTGTTCAGGGATAAATTAGAGGCTTCGAATTTGGCCAGTAATTGCATGGCGCAGTTAGTTTTGTGAGATAACTCCGGTAGCTTTTGATAGTGAGTAAATAACTCATCGAGAGGTAAAGCTTCAACAACTTTTCGAAATCGAGTGAAGGTTGCTGGTAAGTCATTTATTGCAAATGGCAATGTAGCTTTGTCGAATAACGACGTTTGGAAGTCGTTGTGAACCGTTAAGCCTTCAATTTCGGCGTTACGGTATAATTCACTTTCGTAACTGCCTGCTGGCGAAGAGTAGCCTAAGCAAGTGACATTATATTTTTTAATTAGGTTACCAAGGTTAGCACTTTTGTTACCAATGCAAATGTCTAATAAAATACCTTTGTTGGCTAAGACTTGTCCTAGCTCTTTTAGAGATTCACAAATTAGTTTTAATTTAGCAGGACTGATTAACGCAGACTGAAAATTCTTGGGTTTTAAATCTTCTGGATCAAAAAGGTAGGCGCATTGAAGTTCTCCATGCCCGCTATCGTTGATTTCTTTTATAAATTGAGAGAGGACAGGTAAATAGCTCGTCCGTAAGTCGTTGTCGAATATATATAGATAATTAGAGGCCATGAGTCATTTTAATAATGAATAATAGCCTCATTACGAATAATCTGAACTTTTAGTTTAATTTACCTGCAGAATAAGCATCTCAGATAGGTAATCAACACACTTCAATTACAGGTTTAAAAGCTGCCTTATTTGTCAGACTTTTCAATGTTTGGTTTGATAACTGACTCTTCGTTATTGGGTTTTATGTTACCTTCAAACTGAGCTTTCTCTTGTTCTTTTAATTCTTTGATTTTAGGCAAAGCTAAGCCCATCTCTCTGCCTCTGAAGCGGGCAAAATAGGTGTTACCTATAAAAGCAGCAGTGAGTAAAACCAGCTCGATAACGATAAATAGTTTATTACCTTCAAACGTCCATATTGCTGTGAGGCCATGAAGGTAGCACCACATAATGACAAAGTTACTCCATGCAAAGGTATATGGATTACCTTGATAAATACCTTTAACGGCAAAAAGTAATGGCACCCAAAATAATACTAACGTTATATAAGATAAAGAATTACCAGCAGTATCAAGCAAGGTAAATAAAATAGGATAATAAATTACTAATCCAAAGAAACCAAAGGAACCTAACCTTTGTAGTTTCTTTACAAAAGTTGCCATCGGTGCGGTTTGAAAGTCTGTAGCTGTTGCGTTGTGTTTTTGCATTTTATTTAACTATGTCGCCTGGTTAGTATTCATTAATTTTGCGGTGTTTGCTAAACGTGTCCCTAATGCTACCGCAATACGTTTTTCAGATTGGCTTAGTTCATTAGATAACGACAAACCTGAAACATGGCTGGCTCCATAGGGCGTGCCACCAGATTCGGTTTTATGTAACTCAGGCTCTGAGTATGGTACCCCTAATAGCATCATTCCATGGTGTAATAACGGTAAGCTCATGCTTAGCAAAGTACTTTCGTTGCCACCATGTAAACTTGAGCTAGAGGTAAATACAGCGGCAGGTTTGTCAATTAGCTCTCCGCTAATCCAATGGTTTGACGTGGTTTCCCAAAACTTTTTTAACGAACTAGACATCATCCCGAAATGACACGGACTGCCCATTGCAAGACCAATACAGTTTTTAACATCGTCGGTATCTACTGCAGGGTAATCTGAGCAATGATCATCACTGTCAATAACCGTTCGGATACGAGCTTCGACTCCTGCTTGTTCAATACCTTTGGCTATTGATTTCGCAAGATTCAAAACAGATCCATGTCTGGAATAGAAAAGTACTAAAACAAATGGTTGAGACATTAAAGAATACTCAATACGTTTTCAGGAGGTCGCCCAATTGCTGCTTTATTTCTGTTAATCACGATAGGTCTTTCTATTAGTTTTGGAGTGGATACTAGAATAGATAGCAACTCTGAGTCTGATAAACTTTTATTATCAGCACCCACTTCTTTATATTCAGATTCTTTGGTACGGATGATATCTCTTATATCTACGCCAAGCAGTTTAATAATGTTAGAAAGTTCAGCAGATGTGGGAGGTGTTTTTAGATATTCAACAATATTTGGCTCCACATCATTCGACTTTAGTAACTCTAATGTCTGTCGGCTTTTTGAGCATCTTGGGTTGTGGAAAATAGTGACGGTCATTAAATGGTTCCTTTAATATCTTTATATAGCGCTGGCGTTCTCGGTACTGGTACTTTAACGCTTGAATTCGGCTTACTTCGGCTTTATCACTTTTACCCATCATTGCTAACGCTCTATCTAAAAATGTAATAGCTTCGTTGTAACGAGCCATGAGTGCGTAAAGCTCACCTTTAGTGATATTGTATTTTGCCATATTTTTAGCGTCTTTGTATGCATCAACTAACATTTGAGTGGCTAATAAATCTTTAGGCTTTTTTAATAAGAAGTACTCTAATAGTTCAATCGCTTTGCCATACTGCTTAGCTTCTAACGCTACATTGGCGTAATTTAATGTTACTACGTAGTTGTTAGGTTTGTTTTTATAAGCCTTTGCCAATGCATCAAGCGCCACTTCTGGTGTTTCAGCAGCTATAGCAAGGTCAGAGTAGGTATCTAAAAGAAATAAGTTGCCAGGTGCGTATTCGTTAAGCTTTTCCCACAGGCTAAATGCTTTATCAATTTTCTTATTGTCTACTAAGGTAAGTAGTAACTGGTACTCAAGCGCAAACCGTTTATTACCACTAGTCTTTTTTATTCTATCTACTAAATTAGTTGTGTCTGAGTTATCAGCTTGGCTTTTTACATATCTCGCATCAACGCGAGCTTTTACTAATAAAAAATCAAGCGAGTCAGTATAAAACTTTTTTTCATATTGCTGAGCGCGAAGTCTTGCATCGGTTACACGTGAATCAGGAAGAGGGTGAGTAACTAAAAATGCGGGAATGCTACTTTTGTAACGCACTTGTTCCTGTAGCTTAGTGAAAAATTCAGCAGCGGCATATGGATCGTAACCAGAATTAGCCAATATATTCATGCCAATTCTATCAGCCTCTTGCTCGTTGCCTCTTGTATAATTGATCATGGCTTGCTGGGTACCCGCAGATGTAGCCATCATAGAGGCCATTACTAATTGAGGGCTTACGGCAGCTAAAATTATAGAGCCTACGATTCCCGCTAACGTTAACGGAGCTCTGTTCGTTGCCGCTTCTTTACTTCTTGCAAGGTGTCGTTGTGTAACGTGAGCAATTTCATGGGCCAATACTGACGCAAGCTGACTTTCATTTTCAGACTTTGCAATTAGACCAGTATGTATACCAATATAACCACCGTAAAAAGCAAAGGCATTTATTTGACTATTGTTAACACCAAAAAATGTGAAAGGGAAATTTACATCATTTGACTTCGCCACTAATCTATTTCCCAAGTCATTGATATATTCAATTATTATAGGGTCTTGCAAAATAGCGGTTTGGCCCCTTAATTGGTCAAAATGATGTTGCCTAATTGCTTTTCCTTTTCTATTGATAATGTACTTAAAGCCGAAGTGCCTAAATCAGGCAATTCATTGTCTAAGGTCATTGAGTGCGCCGTAGCGGAAAAAACAAAAATGGCGGCGGCTGATATAGAAGTAAATTTATTTCTTACTGCCTTTTGAAAAGAGAACTGCATAAGGCGTTGTTTTATCCTTTTTTTTGGTTTTCGATAATAATATCTTCCGGTGTGTCGTCGGGGCTTAGGCTTTGCTTTTTAAAACCTTGGTCAATGCTTAAACCTCGTATCTCGTGCACATCCACTTCATTCTCTAACATTGAAATCATTCGATTTACCACGTTATGTGCATGAACTATTAAAGCCATGTCTGCGTCATCACCATTTACCAGCGTAAAGGCAATAAACTTATGCAACTCTGGAATTCTAACGAGT
Organism: Psychrosphaera haliotis; assembly: GCF_009728465.1. GTDB lineage: Bacteria > Pseudomonadota > Gammaproteobacteria > Enterobacterales > Alteromonadaceae > Psychrosphaera > Psychrosphaera haliotis. Next base: position 33,633 of record NZ_WOCD01000003.1, on the reverse strand, counting down.
ACTTTCATCTGAGATGGATCCCATCGACGAAAGTCTAATTTAGGATCATTTTCTCTAAACTCATCAATTAATACACTTTTGACGTATGGAAATGCTAAAAGTTCATACCCTGTTTTATTAAATACATGATACAAACAAATTTTAGGACGTCTTATGGGCTCAAGTGCGTGTTCTGCCATTGTCCTATCTGCATTGACAGGTATACCTAATCTTTCATAATTCCAGTTTTTCCGATCAACAATTTTTTTGAATGCATTGTCAAAACCATAATGTATAAACCCTTCAGCATCAGCTATGGATTTACCGACGAGTTGAAAAAAGGCTGGAATTTCGCCCCAGTTTATTTTTTTCTTAAATGCATTTATGTCTTTGATCTCGGCTTCGTCTGGTAAGCCGTATTTATCTGGATATAAGCCCATAATTCTCTTTTTAATCGGTTTACTGCATTAACACAATCTTAGGTGTAGACTACCCAAAATAGAGCAAATTGCCAAAAGGCTCCAATTTTGAATTCTGTGTATCAGTTTGATGCTAGAGGACTAACTTGTCCACTGGCTTTTGTACTAGTTAAACAACAATTGCTAAAAAAAAGCACAAAATCATTTGTTTTGGATGATGACATTACTTTAAAAAACTTTGTTAGTTACTTAAAGTCCGAAAACATAAGCTTTGAACAATCCGTTCAAGGTTCGGATTTTAACGTTGAGATATTGGATTAAAATAATATAGGTTGGATAGCCAATTATGTTCGAAGTGATAAGACAGTGGTATAGAAAAAACTTTTCAGACCCAAACGCAGTAACCTTAGCTATGGTAGTCATGCTAGGGATGTTAGCCTTTTTTTGGTTTGGGAAATTACTCACTCCGGTTCTAGTAGCTGTCGTATTTGCCTTTTTATTGGAATGGCCAGTAAAGCGTGTATCACGACTGGGTTTCAGTAGAAACATCAGCACAACAATTGTCATAACCGCATTTGTTGGCGCACTCACCACACTTATAGTTAAAGTTATTCCTGTCATTTGGCAACAAAGCATTAGCCTTGTAAAAGAGTTGCCAGAGATGATGAATGACTTAAAAAACTTTATTCAAGAGATACCAGAAAAGTACCCTAATATTGATCCTATGTTAGTAGAAAAGGTCATGGGCAATGTGGACAATCGTTTTGTTACCTTCCTTGAAGAGCTGCTACAAGGTGTTATGACATCAGTAACAGATCTAGTAGCTCTATTAATATACTTAATACTGGTACCACTAATGGTGTTTTTTATGCTGAAAGACAAGGCATCACTTTATGCTGGCTTCGACCGGTTGTTGCCTACAGAGCGAACCTTGATCACACAAGTATCAACTGAAATGAACCAACAAATTATTAATTATATCCGAGGCAAGTTAATTGAAATACTTGTGGTTGGTGTTTCTACTTATATTGCGTTTGTCATTATGGACTTGCGTTATGCTGCTGTTTTGGGGTTACTGGTTGGCTTATCGGTGCTCATTCCATATATAGGGGCTGCAGTAGTGACAATCCCCGTTATAGGTGTTGCTTTGTTTCAGTTTGGATTAAGCCCTGATTTTTATTACGTTATGATTGCCTACGGCATTATTCAAGCGCTAGATGGTAACTTACTGGTGCCATTATTGTTTTCAGAAGCGGTAGACTTAAACCCTGTTTATATCATCGTTGCAGTTTTATTTTTTGGCGGCTTATGGGGTTTTTGGGGCGTGTTTTTTGCAATACCTCTGGCGTCACTAGTTAAAGCACTAATCAATGCATGGTCTGTTAAAGAGCTACCACAGAGTAACGACGTTAGCGCAGAAGAAGTAAATTGCAGTAAGTAGCTTCAATAACATAGACGGTTTAGATTTTTTAAACAAAAACTTAGTTCAAAAAGAAAAAGCCCAATATTTATATTGGGCTTTTTTTATTTTAATTGACCCGTCCTAAATAACGTTGACACTTTTTGATCAATATATTGCAGAGTGTTATGAATTCAAAAACTAAGTGACAGATAAATCGGGTTAAAATATGGCACTAAGGTCTTTAGATTCACCAATTATTGTTCTGCTAAAACATCAAGTACGGTTTGGTGATGATCTTTAGTCTTGAACTTATTAAAGAAATGTTTGATTTCACCGTCTTGCCCAATTAAGAAAGATAGACGATGTATACCGTCGTACTCTTTACCCATAAACTTCTTTAAGCCCCAAACACCAAAGTCGTCGGCAACTTTATGGTCCTCGTCAGACAAAAGAGGAAAATTCAATTCATCTCTTTCCGTAAATTTTGTTAATCGTTTCACAGCGTCTGGACTAATACCGACAGCAACCGTGTTATATTTTTCAAGATCTGCTTTTACATCACGCAAGTTTTGCGCTTGTACTGTACAACCTGGTGTCATTGCTTTTGGATAGAAGTAAATCAGCACTTGGCTTGTTTTCAGCGCTTCCGCTAAATCGAATAATTCACCGTTTTGGTCATTAAGTTTAAACATTGGCGCTTTATCGCCTGCTTTTAATGTGTTCATTAGAATACTCCTTTAATTAACTTCAATGGTAATTGGACTAATTGTACAGCTCATCTCATAAGAGCTACAAAGTGAAACAAATTCACTTTCTATACTGTTCACTGTTTGTTCCGTTGGCATTAAGCACTCAATTTGCGCTGACTGCCATTTGTTACCTTGTCGTATCTCTGTACCTGACTTCAAACTTGTAATATCGATACCTTGCTTTGCTAAATACGAAGTAAACACCTTAATGGTTCCTGCTTTATCAGGACCATCTATGGAAATTAAATAGTGATTGTTTAAATCGTCAGCCAAGTGACGCTTTTGCGTTCGTTTCATCATAGTGAGCAAAGATAAACTCATTGCTAAAGGCGGTAACTGAGTTTCTAGTTGAAGTAGATCGGCATGCTCACCTTCAAGTAACATGATTATAGAAAACTCATTGGCAAATATCGCCATTTTGCTGTCAACCACATTACAGCCACACTGATAGACTAGCCCTGCGAGTTCACTAACGAGGCCGGTTTTGTTCTCTCCAATAGCTGTGATTACGAGGTATTGTGGAGCTGTATTTATGGTGGTCATAGGCAATTGTAAAGCGCTTCTATTTTCAAAATGGTCAAGTAGTCTACCATAAGGGAATAAAAACGCATTATTGGCAAATATCTTACTTGTTTATTGGTACGTGCCTAAGTAACATACCTTGCTAAATATACGGAGGAATTATGAGTTTAAAGGCAAGATTTCAGGGCAGCTTTGTCGCCTTAATTACACCAATGTTGAATAATGGTGAAGTAGATTTTGATAGTCTAACTAATTTGATTGAGTGGCATATTGCTTCTAAGACCGACGGACTTGTAATACTTGGAACAACAGCAGAATCAGCAACATTAAATGAAGCTGAGAAAGTGCAGGTTTTAACTCATAGTATTGACGTTAACAATGGACGTCTTCCTATTATTGTTGGTAATGGTTCAAATTCCACAGCTGCAACAATAGAAACAACTCAAAAATATGATCATTTAGAAATTGATGGTTTTCTTACAGTAACACCATATTATAATAAACCTAGTCAAAGGGGCATGATTCAGCATTTTAAAGCGATTGCAGAAGCGTCTTCTAAACCTATCATTTTGTATAATGTTCCAGGCCGTACCAATGTTGATTTAAGCAACGAGTCGGTAATGGAATTAATGGCGGTAGAAAATATTGTTGGCATTAAAGACGCAACTGGCGATTTAAGTAGAGTTAGAGTTTTAAAACAAGCGAACCCGGACTTCATATTGTTTAGTGGTGATGATGTTACGTCAAAAGACTTTTTACACCTTGGTGGTGATGGTGTTATTTCTGTTACTGCAAATATTAGACCTGGGCAACTGCGTGAAATGGTTCAATATGCACTGGCAGGTGAGCAACAAAATGCCAACGATATTGACAAGAAACTAGTAGCATTGCATAACGACCTATTTATTGAGCCTAATCCAGTGCCAGTAAAATGGGCGCTGATGTTAGAAAATAAAATTAGTTCTGACTTTGTTCGATTACCTTTAGTTACGATGGAACCAAATCATCATAACGTTATCAAACAAGCTTTAGAGCAAAGTAAATAATAATAAGATGGAGAAGTGCGTGAAATATCTTAAACCGGCTTTATTGGTTACCTTAGTATCGTTAACCACAGGCTGTACATCGGTTAAGAATTGGCTAACAGATACGCCAAATGTTAAGAATACAAAGCAAAGTACAGACACTCTTGTTGTGCCAGAATCGTTAAATACACCTGTTAAAAGCACGGAGTTTCACCTTGTAAAAGGCAGTAAACAAGCAAACAAATCAGAAACTGTCACATCGCCTTCCAGTGTACTAGAGATTCTTCAAGGCAGCTGGGTAAATACAGATGACGATAACCCATATAAAATAATGTTGGAGAAACCAACTCAGGTTGAGAATTTTGAACAGTTTATTAACAACGGTATCGAAGGCTTAATTAATAGCCGTGAATACAAGCTAATAAGCAACGGAGACAATTACCGAGTAGAAGTTACCAAAAAAACGGAAGTGGGTTTTTGGTTTTGGAAGCGCGAAGTTGAAACTGAGCGATTTGTTTTTGAAATTAATTATAAAGTTTTGCCTCACGGAAGAAGTGGTGAAGCGTTTATAACGCCAATTGAATTAGAGAAACTAAGTGATACTTATGCACCTAAGTTTTCTAACGAATATCGAACACAACAACTATCGATAGAGATGTTAAATCAACTTTCCTTAGAGTTGGATTATCAATATCGAGTTGTAATCCAGAAACAACAAGTATTGACCGATGTTTCACTGGTAATGGGGACCAACCCGGCTGGCGATCATGTTATTACCTCTCAACGAGACATCTTATTTGTTTTCAAAAAATTAGAAGATATATTTGAAGATCTAGGTTTCGATATTGAAGAAGAAGACAAAAAGCTTTTTCTTTATACATTAAATTATGACAAAGATGACAAGTCATTCTTTGGATCTTTATTTGGCTCTGAATATCGGAACTTATTATCGTTAGAAGCAGGTGAATATGAAGCTGTGTTAGTAACCACCATTGACGGTGTTTATATTCAGTTTACAAATGAAGAAGGTCAACCTTTGTCTCAAAGCCAAGTTTTAGAGATATATAATTTGATCATCAAGATTATAAAAGAAGAAGAAGTTGAGTTGTAATTGCCTTAAAGCATAACGCAAGTCAGTATTAAAATAGCGCCGCTTTCATTAGCGGCGTTGTTGTGTTTAGTTATTAGAATAAAAATAGTTTGAAGGGATAAAATGCCAGCATTAAATCGGATAATTCTTATAAATACCCATATGACCGGAGTGGTAGAACTAAATCTAAACGGTCATACGAATATCTGTGGTACAAACGCGTCGGGTAAAACAACGTTGCAGCGTCTTATTCCTGTTTTTTATGGTGAATACCCGAGTCGTGTAGTACCCGCTACCCGTGATTCGTTTGAGCGTTGGTATTTGCCACAATCTAATAGTTACATAATTTACGAATACCTTAGAGGTGAGCAAGATTCAGATGTTTGCCAGGTGGTGTTAACTTCGTCAGGTAAAGGTGTTGACTATAGATTGATCAACAAAGCCTTTGAATTATCCGACTACTTAAGCGCGGGCATGTTGGAAGGTCAGCACGCTGCAAATCCGGTTGAGTTAGTCCGAAACTATCAAACGTGATGGTATTTTGTGTAGTCGAAAATTAAACACCAAAGAGTTTAAAGCTATTATCCAAAATGACAGGTCAATTCTCGCCTCCCACAGAGACTTACCTGGTTACGCTCGTCTTTTTAGTTTATGCGATGGCTCGAACAATTTACGACACATAGAGAAGTTAGCAAAGGCAGTCCATAGTAAAGAAGGAAAAATGGAAACCATTAAAGCAATGGTTGCTGCTATTCTAGAAGAAGATGGTGTAACACCTGGCGAAACAAAACTAAGTCCGACCAAAGTAGATGAATGGATTAGAGAGTGTAAGCTGATCAAAGGCTTTGAAGAGATCCGACCGGATTTTACAAAGCTAGAGGCTTCTTATACAGATTATAATCAAATCTTAATCAGGCTCGCTGAATTAAAGCATCAAATCTCTATTGACCAAACGGTATTAAGCTCCAATAAATCGGAATTAGAGGGCGCGATTTTACAAAATAAAATGGACGCTCAACAGTTAGAGTCGCAATGGTCTGAACAAAGAGACACACTAAATCAAAGCTTATCTGCGGCCAAATCCGATGTCGAAATTTATACCTCTAAACTAGATGAAGTAGAGTCGGTTTATGACACGTGGCAAGATAAAGAAATTGAAACCCATAAAGACAACCTAGAAAAGCTGCCACGTTGGAATAGTGAGCTTAGTAGCGCAGAGTCCAGGCTTTCGTTATTAACGGAACAACATCAAGATGTTGAAGGTCGATACAATAAACAACTCTTGGAGATTCGAGAGCAACACGCTGACGAGTTAGAAGCATACAAAGAACAAAAAGAGTCTTTGAAGGATTTACGCACAGAAAAAGTTCAACAGCAAAATCAACAGCTAACGAGCTTGGAATCTAAATTTAAAGGCGAGATTAGTCAGCTCAATAGTGACTTTAAAGAACAAAAAGTTGAGATAGACCTAGAGATAACCAAATTAACAACACTTGCGAACAATGTGGGTTTCACTCAACAAGAGCAGCAGCAAATTGAGTTGTTAGAGCAAACAATTAATGAAGCAACAGAATTAGAAGACCTTGCTAGAGAGCAACACAAGCAAGTGAATGATGAGTTAGCTAAGCTTAAGTCAGAACGTCATCAACAAGATTTATCACTTCAAACGGCAAGACAAGAAGTAGCGCAACAACAAACCTCTTTAAATGAATTAAATTCGGTTATATTTCCAGGCGAAGGCACTCTATTAGAGTTTTTAAGATCAGAAAAGCCAGGCTGGCAACAAAGCATAGGTAAAGTTATTAACCCTGCTTTATTACGACGAAAGGATATGCAACCTTCATTAGTGGAAGATGAAAATAGTTTGTTTGGGTTAAATATTGACGCTAACAATATAGAGTTGCCATCTGAGTGTGCTAATGAATCTGACTTACAAACAAAACTTCATGATTTAGAACTGGCGATAAAAGAATCGTTGGAGGCTCAACACAAAGAAGAAACATCACTAGCAGAGCTTAACAATGCGCTTAGAGCTGCAGAAGTTAATCTAGCTAAAGTTCAGTCTGATGTTAATAACGCCCTACAAAATAGAAAGCGTGCCGTTGCGGATAAGTCCGCATCTACGCAAGCATTTCAAATTGCTCAAAAAGAACGAAAGCAGCATTACCAAAAGCAAATATCATCGTTAAAGTCGAACCTGCAGAGTTTGCAGCTTAAACAAGATGAAGCGTTAGAGGATGTTGCTGATCAACAACGTGACGCCGAAATGGAACTCAAGACTCATTGGCAAAGCCTTGTTAATGATATTGAACAACAGTTAGCACAAGTTGAAAGTCATATTACGCAATGCCAAGTGTCATTAAAAACCGAGCTTAAGCAGCTAGAGAAGTGGCAAAAAGATGAGTTAGATAATCGTGGCGTTGATGTTGATGATATAGGTGACTTAAAACGAAAAATTAAAACGTTAAAAGCCGATATTACCGAAACAGAAAAACAACGTAATCAAGTGTTGGAATTTAATGTTTGGTATCAAACTAACTACGTAAAACAAAAAGTGACGTGGCAACAGCAATTGTCTGATGCTCGTCAGTTAGAAAGCCAATCTAAACGAGACTTAGACAAAGCGCTAAACACATACAAGCAAACAGCGAGCAGCATTAAGACGACACAAAACGAAGCGGAAAAGTCTCTTAAACATTTATTAGAGCAAGAGTATCAAGCTCAGTCAGTTTCAGCTCAAATGAGAAAGCTTAAGCTCACAGACAGTGTGCCTCAGTTGGAAAACGGTAGTATTTCACAACGCCTAAACGAAGCTACTAGCCTAATGGCGCAAAGAGAAGAGCAACTAAGTGCAATCAAACATTATGTAGAAAATTTTGATCAAAAGATTGCGGCGCAAAGTGGCACCGGATTTTATGATGCTTGGGAGCGTAGTCGTGAACTATGCAGTGTTATGGATGAAGAAGGCGTTCGTCACGTTGATCCTGTTAAGCTAGTTCCTGAACTCGATCAGCTTATAAATGGGCTAATTCCACAAAAATTAAACAGTATTAGAGAGCAAGGACGTATCTTTGGCTTAGCGCTTTCTGAGTACTACAAAATTCTTAAAGATATTGAAAAGCATATTGGTTTGCAAAGCGAACGCATTAGTAAAGAAGTTGATGAAGAATTGTTTTTAGATGGTGTCTCTGATTCAGCGGTTAAAATTCGCTCGAAAATTGATGAGTTGGAGTTTTGGCCTGATCTTCAACGCTTTAGTGAGTTGTATGGTAAGTGGATTGAAGCCGGAGCTCATGAGTTACCAACTGACGAATATGCCGCTAGCATGCGACGTGTGATTGATATATTAGGTAAAGCGGCGCTTGCTGGTGGAATTAGTAAGTTGCTCGATATTGAGCTTCATATTAAAGAAAGTGGCCGAGACCTTATTATAAGAACTGACCGTCAATTAAATGAATCCTCGAGTCATGGAATGGCATATCTTATTTTATGTAAGTTTTTGTTGGCATTTACGAGATTGTTAAGAGGGCCTTCAAGTGCAATTATCCACTGGCCAATTGATGAGTTAGGCACTTTACATCAAAGCAATATCAAGAAAATATTTGATGCTTGCCAAAATAACCAAATACATGTTGTTGGGGCGTTTCCTAATCCTGAATCAGAAGTATTAAGTTTGTTTAAAAACCGATACTTAATAGATAAGCAGAAAAAACAACTTCAAGTGGTAGAGCCTAAAGTGAGCCCTATATCTGAGCGTATAAAAGCAAAAATGAAAAATGAATCGTCAAACGAGGTATCGGCATGATTAGTCAAAAAGGAATTGTGTTAGAAAAATTACTATCTGGACATTTCATTTGCGAAACTACCGATGAAGATAGTTATCGCTTTTTAAAAACGTCTGCTGGTCGAATGGAAGTAGAAGCACATCTTGCTGTACTTAATAGACAACTAACGCATGCGGCTGAGGAACAAGTTTTTTTCGCGTCGTATCAGACTATTGGTGAAACTGAGAGAGTTAAACTTGGTAAACAGTTTGAAGATGTATCTAATCATTTATTGCCATTAATTGAATGGTTGTTGTTAGTTCAAGAAAGCTTAAACAACGACTTAAGTTTATCTCAAGGCATGAACCTACGATTAAATGAGTTACAAACAATCATTGAAGATACGCCAGCTTATGCTGAACAGCTAAATAAAATATCTCGTTATGCACTCTTTGGCTCTAAAGCCGCAGAGCTTGATGCCCAACTAAAGTTAGTATTTAAGCGTTTAGTTGAGCTTGGTTATTTGATCAAGCCAAACCAAGATAAACAGATTTATACCGTTACTGGCAAAATAGACTATCTATTCGATGTTCTTAAGTTTATTGATGAAACGGAACAACTGTCATTAGCTAAAAAGGCTGAAGATGCCATGTCTCAGTCAGACTTGATTTAGTGGAAGTTTAAGATGAATTACAATCTTAAAAAAGCAGGCTCTTCGCTTCTTAATGCACTTAGTAATCATTCTGAGTTAGTCATGGAGGCGTACTTTTCTGGCAGCATTAACGAAGCCGACTACACGCCTAAAGTCATTAATAACCTGTTAGACCTAAAAGTAATTTGGCGACCTGAAAATGAACGTCAGTTACGTTTAAGGCCTGCGCTTAGAACGTTATTAGAAGAAAGCTTACAGGACGAAAATAATAGACAAATAGACGCTAATATTGGCAGTAGTTTAGTGTCAATTAAAACCCAAGCTGAGCATTACAAAGAAGCATTAAACGCAGGACGCTTTAAAGAAGCGGAGTCTATGCTGTCTGATGTTACTGAGCGCGTGTATAGCCTGACGGATATGTTGGCCACTAATGTACGTTTGCTATGGTCACGTATTAGTAATGAATTTGGTTATGTTGCCACTGTTGATGCCAAAATCAGAGAGAATGAACTGGCTCAGTCTCAAGTATCAGAATTGCTAAACCAATTGAGCATGTTCCAGTTTGACCAACTTAGTGATATTTCTGGTTCACATCGTGAGCTAAGACATTTGCTGGTGGTTACTCTACAAAGTAGCTTTGCACATTGTACGCAAGAGCTCAGCCTAGCCCAGGCTAAGCTTATTGATTTGTTAGGTCGCTTCAGAGAGTTTAAAGGCCGCACACGACTACTCAAGGGTTTTGTATTGCACCTAGAACAAAACCCTAGTTTTGCGCCTCAAAATTACTCGACTATGAGTAATGTGCCTGCGTTGTTTAATGTTGCGGAAAATACCATTGCCGCCGCAGCCATTGATGTAAACAATGTAGAACAAGAGCAGTCGTTACTAGAAGTAATGAGCAATATTAAACATGTAAACAGGCAACGAGATACTCGAACCAATTTGAATAATGCATCACCTCTAACGATGCAAGATGAAAACGCAATAGAGTTACAAGAGAGCCTACTGAAAAGTGAAGTGGACGCATTCTTTTGTGCAGTGATTGATTCTGGCACAAATCAAACTGCACTAGATTATTATAAAGCGAAGAATTTAGATTTTGACCCTGAAGTTTGGCTTTATCAGGTTATTGGTGGTTTTCACGGTTTGCCAGAACAAGATAAAAGTTACTTTGCATTAGAAACTAGAGGCGTTCCTGATCCGGTATTCTCAGGTAATTTTGTTATTACGGATATTGAAATAGGGCTACAGTAAACTAGCCCTGTTTTTTATTAATTCTTCTACAATAAGTTTCAATAAAAAGGTTTCTCTTTCAATAGACATGCCTTTTTTTTCACTATGCGTAATTGTATTTTCATTGTGCTTTATTGCGTCGTGAATATTCACCCATTGTGGTTTCATACCATTTTGAATTTCGTGAGCTTCAAATTGCGGCTCAAGCAAATCTCCGTCTATGTCACATGTAAAACAATAAGATTCCATATGCACTACATCAAAGTCAGGCTTGTACCAAGGTCTGTATTCGCGATATAGGCCAAATTCTTTTACGTTCGATATGGCTTGTGCGCCAGTTTCCTCTTTTAGCTCTCGGATAAGTCCATCAAGGTGGCTTTCATTTTCATCTATGCCACCGCCAGGTAAGCTAAAGTCGTCGTAGCGCTGAGTGTAAAGCAATAAAATATTATTGTTATTAACCACAATAGCTCGAGTTGCTTTTCTAGTAAAAGTAGAGCCGTTTAAGTCTGTAACTTGAGGGTGGGTTGCTAACTTTAGTAAACGCACAATACACTTCTTTATATTAAAAAGCGGGCATTGTAACAGCTTATTAAAGTTAGGCTAATTGTTGGTTAGTTAAATAGAGTTAAGTCGCGTTAAAAGAAACCCTAGGCTCAGCACCTTTTTTATAGTCAATAGTTGGTGAACAGCCAAGAACACGTTTCGATTCAACATTTCCTTCGTTTACTAAATAAGCCTTTATCTTTTCCGCTCGTGCTTGGTTTAAATCCATTAGTTCTTGTACTTGCGTAGCGGTAATTGATTTTTGAGTAACAACATCCTGGCTTTCTATCTGTTCGGCACTTGTAGTTAAATCAGCGACAACGCCAATAGGGCACACTTTAATACTGGTTGTATCGTGTTTTTTTAATACTAAGCTAAGTTGAGACAAACGTTCAGTTTCGGTTTCGGTTAATTCCGATTTTTTAGCCGTTAATGCGAGGTCATTAAACCTAAGCTTTAATACATGTTTGCTGGCCGACAACGCAAAGTTAACCACGTTGGCATATGGCACAAAGGTATTGATAAGGTAGTCTTTAGCGGCTGACATTGTTGCTCTTTGCACTATGAGTGACAGAAAACCGGTAAAACCAACAGAAGGGTTATTTAAATCACCGTCGAAAGGTACATTCAAATCAACATTGCCATCACCATCTTTAAGCATGCTCAGGGCGTAATTAAAAGAAATCGCGCCACCACTAAAGCCACTTTCTTCACCTTGATTGGAAATAGCGGTTAAGTCGACTGAACGCATTAATAAATCGGCTTCTCCGTCTATTTTGTTACCAATGACTTTGGCGTTTACTTCACTGTCTAACTGCCCGGTATTTATATGATAACCCAGTGCAGAACTTACATATGGAGACAAAGATGCTAAATCCATTTCATCTAAAAGCACCTTAATAGTGTGTGTTGGTTGTTCGATAAATAACTGACTTTGATTCGAAATATTAATTTTGGCGTAAGTGTTGTTCGTCGCCGCTAAATCAAAAGTGGTAACAAGTTGAGGCTGTGTGCTGTCAATGTCAGCTAAACGGAATTTCTTCACTTCTATTAACGAGCGAAAGTTGGGCTCAACACTCAAATCTAGTGTATTTAATTTAAATGGTCCTGCATTTACCAACTCTACAAGTTTGATATCCATTTTCTTCGAAGTTGAGGTGTCGTCATTCAAAGTTGTTTGTTCTGGTAAGGCTTCACTTGGTAAATCAGTGGCGGCAAGAACAGCCTTATTAGCACTTTTTTGATTGGCTTTATTGTGCGCTACTTCTGTAACTTGTTTACTATTTTTTTGTGAATTTTCTTGATTGGTAACTGCTTTTTCTTTATCAACTGTTGGTTTTGGTAAAACTAGATTGGCTATCGACTTGTCTTTGTTTACAACCACGTTAGTTACTAATGAACCAATCTCTATTTTTTCTATAGAAGAAAGTTGATTTGTAAAAGAACCATTGGTGATACTAAGAGATTCTAAGTCTAAAAGGGCAGGTAGAGTCTCCTCTTTATTTGGCATGGCTTGGGAGTCAACTAGCTGAATGTCTGAAAATGCCACATCATATTCAAGAACGGCTCCGGTCATGTTTATGTCGGATGCGACGTTATTTAACGCTAGTTTTTCAAAGGTAAACATTTTGTGTTCAGAGCCTATAGTGGACACATTTAGGCCTTCGATAAATGAATTTAACAGCAAATCACTTTTTACGCCGCCATCTGTAGACGCATTAACGTCCGTTAAATTTGTTTGCCACGCTTTAAAGCTAAGTGCAATATCTTGAACACCTGATTTTACATTGGTTTGTTGTAATTTTAATAAGAGCGACTCTGTTTGAAACTGGAGGTTGGCAATGTCGTTTTTATCAAAAATAATATCTGGCGCAGTTTCTAAGAACAAGTTAGTGCTCAATGATAGTGTGCTATCGACATCTTCTAATTTATATTGCAGGCTTGTATCGAACAAAAATGAAAGCGCAGTTGGTTGGTAGAGTTCACCTAATTGCAAGTCTAGTTTCTCTATTGTTAATGACTCAATAGCGATGTCATGCTCCTGCTTTACAACTTTTGCATTCACATTTAAATCTTTAAAAACAATGCTTCCAATTTGGACTTGATTTATAAATGGCTCACTCTTTTCAGCTGGCTGGTCGCTCTCTGTTTCTTTAGCTTCAATATTTTCATTGCTCTCACCTGGTGTGCTTTTATTGTCACTTTTAGAGTCCAAGTTAGCGATTGACCAACCTCCAATCATAAGTGCTTGGTCCGCTTGCTGATCTACACTTAGATTTAGACCAGAGAATTCAAATTTATTTATTAATAGTGTTTTACTAAACAAAGGTAGCAGATCAAAATTAACAATTAGCGACTTAAAGGAAACTAACTCTTCGGAGTTTTGATACATTAGTGCAGCATCAGAAATAGTCAGTTCGCTTATAAACGGGTCGTAGCTTAATTGGAAGTTGTCTTGCAGAGTCAACTGTTGTTCTAAAAAGGTTTCTTTTACTGCCCACTTTGCTAGATAAGAAGAAAGAGATAAAAGACCGATAATTAAACTAGCGGTAATTGAAACTAATATTAAAGCAATGATTCTCTTCATTATTACTCCTAAAAATATGAAGCTATAAGTTAGCATGTTTAGCCTAATTTGGCATGGGATAATAAAACAGTCACATGAATTTTTTACTTCGTGGTAATTAGGTTAAAGTATATACTCTAGCTTTATGTTAGCTGATTCACGTTAGCCTTGTTTATTGGAATACAAATGCCGGTATCTCTTGCCTTTTTAGTTGTTGTACTTGTCTGGTCTACTACGCCTCTTGGTATAGTTTGGAGCAGCGAATCAATATCACCAACACTGTCATTGTTAATGCGAATGGGAATTGCGGCATCTTTTGGGCTGTTGCTCATGAAAGTCCTCAATATTAAATTAAACACGTCAAGAAATGCCTTAAAGGTATATTTATTTTCTAGCATTAGCTTGTCTGTAGGAATGCTGTTTTGTTATTTTGCAGCTCAATATATTTCGTCGGGGTTAATGGCGCTAAGTTTCGGTTTAACACCGATTTTGTCTGGTCTCTTGGCACAGCGCTGGCTATCAGAAAATAAATTTACTAAAACAAAAAAGATATCCTTGTTAATAGCATTAGCTGGATTGGCCATTGTCTGCAGTGAAAATATGATAATTAACGACGGTGCTATTTATGGATTTAGTTTTATATTTATTGGCGTAGTACTGTTTAGTTTAAGTAGCGTTTTAGTAAAAGGCGTTAAAGTTGATTTGCACCCTTTATCAACAACCGTTGGTTCTTTGCTTGTATCGCTTCCTGTCTACCTAATCGCTTGGTTTGTCCTTGATGGTGAGGTGAATTACCAAGAGTGGCAGATGCGATCCATTTGGGCCGTGATTTACATGGGACTATTTGCTTCGCTTCTTGGTTTTTTAGCTTACTTTTATATTCTTCAGAAACTTGAAGCAAGCACAGTCGCTTTAGTAACGATGTTAACGCCTGTGGTGTCTATGAGTTTAGGTATTATTTTAAACAACGAACGCTTTTCTATAAGTTTATTAACAGGTGGTCTGCTAATTGTTTTGGGGCTGGGGGTTTTTCAGTTTGGAAATAGGATGTTTAGTAAGTTTAATCGTTCAAAAAGTGGTTCAATAAACATTTAGTTTGATCCAAGTTAGTTTTTTCCCGTTTATTTTTTGATTACGCGCTAAAATCACATATAATTCGCCGCATAAAATAAGAGGTTAAAATTATAATGTTATCTATTGTTGATTATAAAGCTGATAATGCAGCGGAAGAGTTTGTAAAGTCTCTTCATGAAACTGGTTTTGGTGTACTAAAAAACCATCCTTTACAGAAAGATCTTTTAGAGTCTATTTATAACAATTGGGCTGGCTATTTCTCATCGGAAAATAAACAAGACTTTCACTTTAATGTTGACACACAAGACGGATTCTTCCCAGATACAGTAAGTGAAACGGCCAAAGGTCATGACAAAAAAGACATCAAAGAATATTATCACTATTACCCTTGGGGACAGTGTCCGGAAGCATTGCGCGAAGAAGT
This sequence comes from Psychrosphaera haliotis, assembly GCF_009728465.1. GTDB lineage: Bacteria > Pseudomonadota > Gammaproteobacteria > Enterobacterales > Alteromonadaceae > Psychrosphaera > Psychrosphaera haliotis. The sequence goes on along the minus strand of NZ_WOCD01000003.1, from coordinate 18,188 downwards.
TCATAACTACTTTGTTCAAGCGAACGAGTTAGCGTCTACACTTTTAGACTGGGTAGAAAAGCACTCTCCTGCAGATGTAGCGGTAAACTACAAAGCAGCGCTGTCTTCAATGATTAAAGATAGCGAACAAACGTTATTACGAATTCTTCATTACCCACCAATTACAGGTGACGAAGAAGTGGGTGCGATTCGTGCAGCAGCACACGGCGACATTAACTTACTAACGGTATTACCCGCGGCAAACCAAGGTGGTTTGCAAGTTCAGAAAAAAGACGGTAGTTGGTTTGATGTACCAGGCGACTTTGGTTGTTTAGTGGTAAATATCGGTGACATGCTGCAAGAAGCGTCAGGCGGTTACTTCCCATCTACTATTCACCGAGTAATTAACCCGGAAGGTGCAGATAGAAGTAAGTCTCGTATTTCTTTACCTCTATTCTTACATCCACGTCCAGACGTTGTATTGTCTGATCGCTATACTGCGGGCGAATACTTAGATGAGCGTTTGCGCGAGTTAGGCGTTAAATAAGCTTCTTTGTACTAGGTAATATGAAGTCATAAAAAAACGGCAGTTAAACTGCCGTTTTTTAGTATCTACTACAAATGTAACTACTATTTCTTATTAGTACATTTGCAGTATTGCGTTGGTATTATTTCCAACCGCACTGACGATTTACATTTTGTTTATCTAACCATGTTTTTAATGGTGCAAAATAGTCAATTACTGCTGTCGCATCCATTTCTTTAGAGCCTGTCATAGCCTCTAAAGCTTCTTGCCAAGGCTTGCTCATGCCCATTTCAAGCATCGCATTTAACTTAGTGCCCACTTCTTTGTTGTTGTAAATTGAACAACGGTGCAGAGGACCCGTTTCGCCGGCTATATCACAAAGCTCTCTATGGAATTGGAACTGTAATATGTGTGCTAAGAAGTAACGTGAATAAGGCGTATTCGCAGGAATGTGGTATTTAGAACCAGCGTCAAAGTTTTCTTCGCTGCGGGCTACCGGAGCTTTCACACCTTGGTATTGCTCACGTAATTTCCACCAACCTTCGTTATATTGGTCAGGTTTTAACTCACCGCTAAATACCTGCCAGCGCCATTTGTCTACCATTAAACCAAATGGTAAAAAGGCAACTTTATCCATAGCCATACGCATTAAAAATGGAAGATCGCCAGATGCATCCGGCTCTTCTTCAATCAAACCAATTTCTTTTAGATATTTTGGTGTAATTGATAATGCTACTGTATCGCCAATAGCTTCGTGGAAACCATCATTAGCACTGCCTCGATACAACAAAGGTTGCTTTTGATTATAGGCACGTTGATAAAAATTATGGCCTAGCTCATGGTGTATTACATTAAACTCCTCACCGGTTTGCTGAATACACATTTTTATACGGTAATCCGTATCTGTAACATCCCATGCACTGGCATGACATACAGAATCTCGGCCTACTGGTTTTTCAAACTGAGAACGAGTCCAAAAAGTGCCTGGTAACTCTTCGAATCCAAGAGAGGTGAAAAAGCCTTCTGCTTGTTCGACCATCTTAATTGGTGTGTAGTTGTGCTCTTTAAGTTTAGTTGTAACATCAACGCCTGTTCCGCCTTCAGGTGCAACTAAGTCATAAATGTTGCCCCAGGTCTGTGCCCACATGTTACCTAGAAGGTGAGCTGGAATTTCGCCTTCGTTAGGAACTACGTCATCGCCGTATTTTTCGTTTAGCTTGGCTCTAACATGACAATGAAGTGAGTCGTATAAGGGTTTTACTTGCCCCCAAACCCTGTCCATTTCATTTGCAAAGGCATCTGGTTCCATGTCGTATTTAGAGCGCCACATTGCGCCAACATCATTAAAGCCTAAATCTTTAGCGCCTTGGTTAGCAATCTCTACAAGGCGGACGTATTTATCTTTCATGCTAGGAGAAACTTTACGCCAATCTATCCAGGCATTTAACATTGCTTCTGGATCATCCGAGGTTGCCATAGTGTTGGATAAGCCAATTAAGTCATACTTGTTGCCATCAGGCGTTGAGCCAGAGCCATAAATCGCAGATAATTTACTTTCGATCTTCGCTAATTCAGAAGCCAGTTCCGGTGAGTCTGCTGGAGCTGGTAAAGTTAGACCGAGTCTTAAAAGGTCTAATTTTCGTTTGGTATCATAATCTAACGTTAAGTCTTTGAACTTTGCGGCACCGTTAGCAAGTTCAATTCCCAAAAGCTTAATTTCTTCATTAGCTTTCGAGGCAATAAATTGAGTATCTTCAGTGATATAGGTTTGAGCTACCCATTCTGCTTTAGCGGCGTATTCATAAATTTCTGAAAGGCGCTGTTCCGCGTTGACAACATAAGCTTTTGCATCAGCTTCAGTTAATTGCTGGTTTTGAGTCGTTACATTATCTGTTTTTGTTTCTACTGAGCAACCAGCTAACGCAATAGATATAGCAGCGGTTAACATTAGTCGTTTAGTTGTAAGGTGTTTTTGCATTTTAGATCCTGATTATTTTATTTTTATGAATCATAAAGTTCAGGATAAAATAACCTAGCTAACTAGTTTCTGCAATATTGGCATAATGTTGATGTTCTTGTTGGATTGCGTTCAGCATTTCGTTGGTCTTTTTGATGGTTCGGATAGACCTAAAAAATGGTTCTGCTTCTGGGTAGTTCATCTTTAAATAAACCATCCATTGTTTCACTCTGTTTGAATAGTAAAGTCCTTTATCGCCTTCAATTTCATATTCAGAATATTTAATTAACAGTGCCAATACCTGAAACCAAGTTAATGGCTGTTGGTCACCTTTAATCCAACTTGCTAAGTTGGGAAGGGCTAATGCACCTCTTCCTAACATAATATTTGTACAGCCTGATCTTGATTGACATAGTCTGGCTTGTTCTGGGTTCCATATTTCGCCATTGGCAATTAGAGGTGTTTTAACGTGCTTGGCAATGAGCGCAATGTGTTCCCAATAAGCGGGTGGTTTGTATCCATCACTTTTTGTTCTTGCATGAATAGCAATTTCAGAGGCACCACCTTCTGATAAAGCTTGTGCGTTTTCTATTGCTAGGCTAGCGTCATCAAAACCTAGTCGCATTTTTGCGGTAACGGGTAAATGCTCAGGGACGGCACTTCTCACTGCTTTTGCTATGTTATAAAGCGTATTGGGGTCTTTAAGTAAAATTGCGCCACCGCGACTTTTATTAACGGCCTTTGCTGGGCAACCAAAGTTAAGGTCTATACCCGGACTACCTAAAGAAGTCGCAACCACGGCATTTTCGGCCAACCAATTAGGTTCTTGTCCAAGTAATTGAATACGAACAGGAGTACCGCTTGGTGTTTTACTCCCGTTGTATAATTCTGGGCAGTATCGATAAAAAACACGATCAGGCAGTTTCTGATCGACAATACGAATAAACTCAGTAACGCATAAGTCGATGCCACCCATGCTGGTAAGCATGTGCCTCATTAGGTGGTCTATTACACCTTCCATAGGCGCCAACGTTATTTTTGGTTTAGTCATCGAGTTCATCTTTAAAAAATTAGGCCGCGTATTATACTGGCTTTGTTAAAAAGTCACCAGTTAGGATTTTCTCACTAGGCTTTTAATGTTTTGAAATTTTGAGCATGTTAAATTAATTGCGTTTTTATATTTTAAGTTAGGAGACACCAATGGAATATGTCCACACTATGGTTCGAGTCAACAATCTTGAAGCATCAATGAAGTTTTATTGTGACCTATTAGGCTTGCATGAAGTTCATCGCCAAGATAGTGAGAAGGGCAGGTTTACACTTGTGTATCTAGCAGCGTCAGACCAGTTAGAAGAAGCAAAAGAAACACAGAAACCTACTATTGAGCTAACCTACAACTGGGATCCGGAAGAGTACACAGGTGGTCGTAACTTTGGGCACTTGGCATTTAGAGTTGATGATATTTATGAGCTTTGTCAAAAGTTACAAGACGGTGGGGTACTGATTAATCGACCGCCAAGATGTGGCCATATGGCATTTGTACGATCACCCGATGGAATTAGCATTGAGTTATTGCAAAAAAATGGCTCATTACCACCAAAAGAACCGTGGGTTTCAATGGAAAACACAGGTTGCTGGTAGTCTTTGATTATTGACAAGCAAGGTCTACTCGTTAGGAAATAATTTAATCGTCTAACAGTGGCCTTGCCATTACACTGTAAAAATATACAAAATGCACAATTAGTGTGGTTAGGTATACACAACTAAACTTGATGCACATCTAATTGTTCACATTGCCAACAAAACTCAAAGTTTGCGTGGTTTTCTTCGCCACAATGAGTGCAATTCCAATCGGGTTTGTCAGTTTTTAATTCTTGCTCTATCGCCTTACACGCTGATCTTGCGCTATCTAAATCACTGTCATTTAATACCCAAAGTTGTGGCCATGCTTCAGTGAAAGGAAGTTCTCCGATTGCTCCAGAGATGTACTCGTTTTTAACTAAATGTTTTATATCTAACCGCTTTAAAGTTTCAATAAAAGGCTGAAGTTCTAGGTTATTGCTACATTGATAAACTTTCTTCATTTAACCGCCTGTTTTTGTGTATTGTTTTATACTATGACCTACTCTGATAGTTTTCGCCAAGTTAACTAAAACAATTAATGCGATGCGTGATAATTATCTTTATAATACCGGCTCGAATTAAAGAGAGAGAGTAATATGCAACTGTTTGTTAATGATTTAACCGTTATCGATTTTTCCTACCTGTGTACTCAACGAGGCATGGTGGGTGAAAGCTGGATTGTCGATTTGACATTACACGGTGAACTTGATGAACAAAATATGGTTTTGGACTTCTCTAAAGTTAAAAAACAAGTTAAACGTATTATTGATGATACGGTTGACCATAAGTTGGCTATTCCAACTGAATACAGTGGTGTTAATGTTCAGCATATCGAGGGACAAGACTACATAAAGGTTGAGTTTGAGTCTAATAGCGGCGAAAAAATCGCGATTTCTAGCCCATCTGACGCTTACTGTTTTGTAGACGCTGACCGCATTGAAATGTCTCATGTGATTAAGCATTTAGCGTCAGTAATCAAGCCTCAACTGCCTGCTAATGTTAAGAAGGTTGAATTGTCTTTAAGAGCGGAAGATATAAGCGGCTTCTATTATCACTACACGCATGGACTAAAAAAGCACGATGGTAATTGCCAACGTATTGCTCATGGCCATCGTTCTAAAATTCAAATCTTTGAAAATGACATGAAATCTCCACGTTTAGAAAAAGAAGCTTCTAAACTGTGGGAAGATATTTATGTGGCGACAGACGAAGATGAAGTAGCTGAATCAGAGTTAGAATTCATTTCAAAAACACAAAGCCAGGTTGCATACAAATATGAGTCTTCTCAAGGTAAGTTTGAGTTAGCAATGGAAAAAGCTTCTGTCTACTCCATGCCCGTGGATACGACGGTAGAACTAATAGCTCAATACCTTGCCGATAAATTAAAAGCTCAGTACCCGCACAACAACTATAAAGTAGTGGCTTATGAAGGTGTTGCAAAAGGCGCAATTGCATTCGCTTAGTAAAAAATAGCTTTAGCATTGCAGTGGATATTTGGTCAGTTTAAACGGTAAATTTAATGAAGGATGTTATTAAATGAAATTGATAGTAATTAAACGACTTTTAATGAAGCGACTATTCATAGTGGCTTCCATTCTTTTTTACGTCGCCAATGCCAATGCTAATAACAAAACAGATATTAACGTTTCAACTGACGGGACTAGAACAACCCTTTTTGGTGATGTTATTCAAGGCGGTTTGTTATATGGAAAGTCAACGGAAGCTGTCACAAGCGTTAAAATTGATGGCGTAAAGGTTCCTGTTCATCCTAATAATAATCTGTTTGTATTTGGCTTTGGTGTAGATGCACAGGAGCAGTCAGAACTAGTTATTACTTATGTTGATGGAAGCGTTGATAGACAGCCATTAAAGGTTGCCCAACGTGAATATAAAATAGATAGAGTCAATGGCGTTGCTAAAAAATACGTGTCGCCTCCTAAGTCTGTGTTGAGCCGAATAAGCTCTGACTCTGCTAAGGTCAAAAAAGCTCGCGAGAAAATGTCTTATCGTACCGACTTCCTTGAAAAATCTATACGACCTGCAGAAGGGCGCATTAGTGGAGTTTATGGTTCGAGACGTGTATTTAATGGTGTACCAAAACGTCCACACTTTGGTTTAGATATAGCTGGACCTACTGGAACCAAAGTTATCGCGCCTTGGGCGGGAAAAGTCGTGTTAGCAGAGCCTGATTTGTATTATTCAGGTGGTACTTTAATTATCGATCATGGCTTAGGCGTGACATCAACCTACATTCATTTAAGTAAAGTTGATGTAAAGGTAGGTGATGAAGTTCAGCAAGGTGATAAAATTGCTGAGATTGGTGCTACCGGAAGAGTAACAGGCCCGCATTTAGATTGGCGTCTGAATTGGTTTAATCGCCGATTAGATCCTGCCTTACTATTAGACGAATAACCTCTGTATAAGCTAGTTGGATTAAGAGCGTTACTTAAGCCAGCTAATAAATCTCGTTAAATAAAAGTTTAAATCAAAACATTCAATCAAAACATTAAAAAGCCTAACTAAAACTATGCTTAGTTAGGCTTTGTTCTTTCTAGTTATAGGCTATACGAAGTATAAGCTTTCAGAAAGCTAAGCTTTAAAAAGTATAGGCTTTAAGAATGCTTTGTTAGTTAAGCCACTTACTCAGCTTGTCTTTATTTTCAATCGTAAACCCAGCAACAAACTTATTGTTTTGACCAAACGTTATGTCAGAGCAGTAAAGTAAATCTTTCCTAAAGTAGTGAATTACATTCTCTGAGTCTTTAACAGCATTTTTTAATAAAGGCTCGATGGCGTCACTATTAATTTTGAGGTTGTTAAAAGCAATTAACGTATCTCCTGTTGCAATACCAGCTTGCTGTGCAGGCGAGCCTTCTAATACTTGTCTTACTACAATATTACCTTGAACATTAGCTAATACAGCCCCAAGCCAAGGTGCTGACTTCGTATTTTTAATTGTTTCTCGAGTGAGACTTTGAGGCTGCTCTTCAGATTGGGTTTGTATAAAGCTTAGCGGCTTAAACCACTGACTTGGTTTTTCTTGATCATAGTAGTCTAAATCTAGCCCAACACGTTTAAATGTTTCCTTTAAGTTTACTTTTTCTTTGCTATACAATAATTCGAGAAAAGTAGAGTAATCTTCGCCGGACAAAAAGTTACTAAACAGGCTTTCTAAGTCTTGCTGTGTTGTGCCTAAGTTATTGACGCCAAACTTAACCCAAGCGGTTTGCATTAGGTCTTTAAGTGACTGTTCGCCGTTTGATTGTTTTCGGATGGCAATGTCAGCAAAACAAGCAATAACAGCGCCTTTAACGTAGTAACTTACTATTTGATCAGGTGCTGTATCGTCTTGTTGATAGAACTTTGTCCACGTTAAAAAGCTACTTTCCGTTACCGACTGTCTAAGTTGTCCTTTACCTCGTTCTAGGCGGGTAAGGGCTTTTGCTAGCGCATTTAAGTATGCTTCACTAGAAATAGTATGAGTGGCTACCAAGCTGAAATCATCAAAATAAGACGTCATTCCCTCATAAAACCAAAGTTGGTCGGTATAGACCTCTTTGTTCAATTGATAAGGAATAAACTCGGTTGGTTTTAAACGTTTTACGTTCCAAGTATGAAGATATTCGTGACTGCATAAACTTAAAAAAGTTTGATATCCGTCAGTAATCGCTGCGTCATCATTAATGATATCAAAGCGACTCGCTACCAATGCTGTTGAGTTTAAATGCTCGAGCCCACCAAAACCATTGTCGGTTATCATGGTCAAAAACAGATATTGGTCTACATCAGTAGGCAATCCACCAAACATATCAGCGTGAAACTGGCAAAGAGGCGTTAAGTCTTTGGCGACGCGAGTTAGCGAACCAAAATGTTGACCAACGGTTACCACGTGGTGCGGAATTTGATTTATTTCAAAGGTGGCAATGTCTAATTCGCCAAATAATATTGGATAGTCGGTAAATGCAAGATAACCTTCAATACTGTATTCGCCCCAACTGAAAGCTTTAGTATTAATTCCCTTAGATAACCCAGAGGCAGGTAGCCAGTTTTTACAAATTGAAGACGTAGGCTTATTTAAAATGACATTGCAAACTTGGTGTTCATGACCTTTGATTGCAAAGCAACTACTTGCTGGATTAATAAAACCATATTGTTGATCTAAATAGGCTTTACGTACGCTTAAATCAAACGCGTAATATTTGTACTCTATCGTTACGGGTTTATTATTGTGTTGTAACTTAAATGTACTTTTGTCAGTAGCGTGCAATGTAAGTGAGCCATGTTTGTCAAACGCCTTAATCTCTAGTACGTGCTTGGCAAAGTCTCTTATCATGTAGCTGCCAGGAATCCAGTTTGGCAAATATAATTCATCTACTGTTTCAGTTAGAGGGGTATATTCTATTTTTATATTAAATAAATGTGCATTTGGGTCTTCAATTGAAAAGTGATAATTAACCGTCGACATAACAAAATTCGTCCATAGTGACTAAAAAAATAACACTTAATGGAAATAACATAAGTATTCATCAAGGTTACTGTAAGAATAGGTTTATAATAGAGTTAAACCAATAAAGAGTAGAGTGATCATATGGAATATTCAGAAAAAGTCCAAGCCAGAATTAATTATGCAACAACCTACACCACAAAAACGGTATTCCCAGGTCGAACAAATCATCACAACACTTTATTCGGTGGTGAGGCTTTAGCCTGGATGGATGAGGTGGCTTTTATATGTGCAACTCGTTTTTGTCGCAAACCACTGGTAACAATATCGTCTGACCGAGTCGATTTTAAAGAGCCTATCCCTGCAGGTTCAATTGTTGAATTGGTGGCGAGTGTTTCACAAATAGGTCGAACGAGCATGGTTGTTGAAGTGAATATCTTTATTGAAGGTATGTACCAAGATGATAAACATAAGGCGATTTCTGGTTCATTTAAGTTTGTTGCGTTAGACAAAGATAGAAAACCTACGCCGGTACTTTCAGATATAGAAATGTAAAACTGAACTTTTTGTCTTGTCATTAAATAGCATTCCCGTTTATATTGCTCTCAAATTATAAAAATAGAAGAGCAATATAGATGAAGAATTTACAACAGTGGTTGTCGGAATATGGCGAAAGCCACCAAAACAGTACAAACAAAGTTATTCACTACCTTTGTGTCCCCGCCATTTTTATGACAGTGGTAGGCCTATTATGGGCAATTCCATTTCCAGTTGAGAATGTTTCACCAATGGTTAACTGGGCAACGCTACTTTTGATCCCAGCTATGTTGTTTTACATTAAACTTTCCGTTTTTCTTGGTTTAGGCATGATTATCTTTTCAACTTTAACCGTCTTATTTGTCCACTGGTGGTCTTTAAATATGGATATGTCAGTGTTGATGATGTCTATCATTGTGTTTGTCGCAGCTTGGGTGCTGCAGTTTGTTGGTCACAAAATTGAGGGTAAAAAGCCATCGTTTTTTAAAGATGTTCAGTTTTTAATGATTGGTCCTGCTTGGATATTTTGTCATTTATTCGGATTGGATAAGCAGGAAGCTTAATACAAATATTCACCTCTGTTATGCGACTAACGACCCGCTTAGCGGGTCTACTTACCGTATTTAATAAACCCTTCTCCTTATAATGTATTCAGTAGCTGTTTTGCGCTGAGGGGCGATATAAATTTGAATGTACAAACACTTTTAGACGACAGAAAAAAATTCTTTTGGATATTGCACATCGTCGGCTGGTGCAGTTTTGCGCTTGTTCACTACATTGGCTCCTTTGTTGATAACTTCAGAGACAGTTACATATTTATCATCATTTCTGATGCTTACATTGGCGCTATGCTTACTTTACCGTTAAGGTATTTGTATCAAAAAGTATGGGAGATGACGCCGACTAAACTTATTGTAACCATACTCAGTGCGTCGTTTGTTGTTGGCATAACATGGGGCGTGATAAAGCGCTTTAGTTTTTTCGAATTCTATAAATTTGGTTCACACCCAGAAGACTGGACCTACTACTTCCACAATACATTAGGCAGCTTTTATATTGTTCTGTGCTGGAGCGGATTGTATTTTGGTATCAAATACTACCAAATGTTACAAAAAGAAAGGCAGAAAGTACTTACAGCAGCAAACATGGCAAACCAAGCACAACTAAAAATGTTGCGCTATCAATTGAATCCACATTTTTTGTTTAACACACTAAATGCGATATCCACACTCATTATGTGTGAAGAAAATAATACGGCCAATAGAATGGTTAGCAAGTTAAGCGAGTTTTTAAGACATTCATTACACACAGATCCCATAAAAAAAGTGCCTCTTAAGCAAGAGATTAAAGCGTTGTCGCTTTACTTAGAGATTGAAAAAATTAGATTTGAAGACAGGTTAACGGTTAACTGGAAGGTTTCTGAAGATGCTGAACAAGCTTTAGTTTCCTAGTTTACTGCTGCAACCACTAATCGAAAACTCAATTAAGTATGCCATCGCTGCTTGCGATGATGGCGGCATTATATCGGTAAGCGCCGAAACATTTGGTCATGACTTGTTATTAGAGGTAAAAGACAATGGACCTGGCTTAGATAATGGTCATTATAATACTAGCCAGAAGGGTGTTGGCGTCGGTATAACTAATATAAAAGAGCGTTTACAAAATTTGTATGATGATCATTCATTTGTATTGTCATCGGTAGAACCAAATGGGTTGAAGGTAAATATCCGTATCCCATTAGAATTTGAAGCTGAGTAGGACTTGTTTAATGTTAAAAACTATTAAAACGATAATTGTAGACGACGAGCCTCTTGCGCGTAAGGGCTTGTTATTAAGGCTGAATAAATTCGAACGTGTTGAAGTTATCGAGCAATGTAAGAATGGCCACCAAGCCATTGAAAAAATTATTGAGTTAAAGCCGGATTTAGTATTTCTAGACATTCAAATGCCTGGTATGACAGGTTTTGATGTTCTAAGTAAGCTACAACAAGAAATAAGCAACCTCCCTAAAATTGTATTTGTTACCGCTTACGATCAGTACGCGTTAAAGGCATTTGAAGTACATGCAATTGACTACCTATTAAAGCCAGTTGATGAAGAACGTTTGCAGGAATGTATGCAAAAAGTTGAACGAAGCTTTTTAACGAATCACGATACAGAGCAACAATTGCAATTAGTTAAATTAATGGCGCAGTTAACCGGCTCAAATTCTGATGAGATTTTAGATAGCTTAGCAAAAGGTGAACCGCTCGCTGTGCAGGGGTATAGAGACTATATTTCGGTAAAAGATGTAGGTGAAACCACTCGAATTGCTGTACATGATGTCCTTTGGGTTGATGCTGCTGGTGATTATATGTGTGTTCATTGTAATGATGGTGAAACGCATATTTTACGTAAAACAATGAAGCAACTTGAACAAGAACTGAACCCTAGATTGTTTGTCCGAGTTCACCGTTCAGTGTTAGTAAATAATAACGCAGTAAAGAAAGTACTCACATTAAGCAACGGTGAATACGTTATACAGTTAAATAATGAGCATGAAATTAGAGTCAGTAGAAGCTACCGAGATAAGGTGCGATCACTATTTTTGTAGGCGTTTGCAGAAAAAACCAACAAATAATGAGCTTTTGCCGATTTTATTAAGCCAAGCGCCTTAAATTTAAGGTGATTAGGGGTAACTTAGCAGGCTATATTTTTTAACTTAAATAAATCTGTGGGATAACTTTGGATAAAAAAGAATTCTATCGTGAAATAACCATGCAAGCGAAAGCATTGTGTGAAGGCGAACCTAATTTAATTGCTAACCTTTCGAACATTAGTGCCATTCTTTTTGAAAGATTAGACGATGTAAATTGGGCAGGATTTTATTTGATGGGTGAAAGTGTAAACGGTCAATCAGAAGAACTTATTCTGGGTCCTTTTCAAGGGCGAGCGGCTTGTGTTCGTATTCCAGTTGGTCGTGGTGTTTGCGGTACTGCCGTGTCTCAAAACAAAACTCAATTGATTATGGACGTACATGAATTTGACGGTCATATTGCCTGTGACGCAGCAAGTAACTCAGAAGTTGTTGTACCAATTAATGTTAATGGCAAGTTAGTTGCGGTACTAGACATTGATAGTCCAACAGTCGGCCGTTTCAAACAAGCAGATGCTGACGGAATGGAACAGTTGGTAGAAATGATCCAAAGTATTTGGTCTTAGTCCATAATGAAAGAGTTTATAGACGTTCGTGACTTTTTAGTTGGCATTGAAATCGTAGGTGATTGGGATGGCGACGAAGAAGAAGTAGTAGAACGAATAAATGAAATGGTTTATCAAGCATACGGAATGTTGCCTGACCACACTACACCATTGATGGCTGAAAAATTATTCGACGAGTTATGGGAAGCAGTAGCTGGCCAAGACTTTGTTATAGAAAATGAATTAGATGAATTAGAAAGCTGGTTAACTAGCTTTGTAGTTCAGAAATTAGATGAAATAGAGAACGATTAATGCAATCTCAACAGAAAACAGACCTTAAAACGGTTATTGAATTTTTAGCAAATAAATTTCCACAAAGCTTCAGTATCAAGGGCGCAGCTAAACCATTAAAAATCGGTATTTTTAATGATATTGCAGCGGAATTGACCGATGAAGATCCTGTCTCTAAAACGCAAGTTCGTCATGCGTTACGTCGCTATACAAATAGCTGGAGATACCTAGAGGCAGTAGAGAAAGGTGGGATGAGAGTAGATTTAGTAGGTGCTGATGTTGAGGCTCTAACTAACGAACATATTGAACATGCAAAATCTCAATTAGCTGAAAGTAAAGCTAAGTTTGATGAGAAGCGTAAAGCTGCTGCGAAAAAGGATGCTCCAAAGCGTCCAGCTAAGTCAGTGAAAAACCCGCCTAAGCGCAAGCCAAAAACAGAAAAAGCCCCACAAAAGAACCTGAGCCAGCTAAAGAATTAGTGAGCAATGAAGACTTTAGTGAAGGAACGTCTGTTTTAGTTAAGTTAGGAATGAAACCAATGGCTGCGACAATTGTCGAAGCTTCAAAGGGAGAGGTTTCAGTTCAGTTATCTTCAGGTATGGTTATGAAGGTATCAAAGGATAGTATTTTTAAAGCATAGGAGCGTATATGCAGACAGTTAAGAACGTATTAGCAAGCTCGATAATCGCATCTTTATCTTTTTTCAGTGTTGCAAATGCTGAGACTAAAGTTGAAGATTTTGTTGTTCCAGATTTGGTACAGGAAGCACAGCACAAAGTCGCTTCAAAAAGGATCACGGCCTGGTTTTCTCGTTCGCATTATAAAAAGGTTCACTTAGATGATGAACTGTCTGCCAAAATCTACGATAGATATTTACGTAATTTAGATTATAACAAAGCTTATTTACGGCTGCCGATATAGCCAAATTTGATCAATATGCCGATCAATTTGATGACGGTATTAGTAAAGGCTCTCTAGATTTTGCTTTTGAATTGTTTGAAGAGTCTATTAAACGACGAGTGGATAGATACAAACAAGCTATCGAATGGTTAGCGTTACCAATGGACTTTACCAAAGATGACGTCTTTTATTTCGATAGAGAAGAAACTCCATGGGCAAAGTCGACTGCGGAACTTGATGAGTTTTGGCTCAAAAATTAAAGTATGATGCGTTGAACTTAAAACTTGCTGGTAAAGACGTTGAAGGTATCAAAGAGACGTTAAAAAACGCTATGTAAATGCAATTCGCCGATTGACTCAGTCCCAAAATGAAGATGCTTTTCAGTTAGTGATGAACTCGTTCGCTCGCAGCATAGAAGCTCATACGTCTTATTTATCTCCTCGTAGAGCGGACCGCTTTAAAGTTGAAATGAACTTAGAGTTAGAAGGTATCGGAGCGGTACTTCAGCCTGTAGATGAGTTTACTGTTATTCGCAGTCTAGTTCCTGGTGGACCAGCAGATCAAACGAATAAATTAAAACCAGAAGATAAGATTATCGGCGTAGCTCAAGGTAAAGAAGATTATGTAGACGTTATAGGCTGGCGTTTAGACGATGTTGTTGAGCTTATCAAAGGTAAAAAAGGCACTGAGGTAAAACTTCAAGTTGTACGTGGTGACAACTCATTAGCTAGCGCTAAAGAAGTTTCTATTATTAGAGATAAAGTAAGACTTGAAGACAGAGCCGCAGATTCAGAAGTCTTCGAGTCACAGACTGGTGAGTTAGGTGCAAAAGTTGGGGTGATTACTGTCCCTAGTTTTTACAATAACTTGTCGGAAGACGTAAAAGTTCAAGTTAAAAAATTAAAGACCAAAACGTTGAAGGCATTATTGTTGACCTTCGAGGTAATGGCGGTGGCTCTTTAACTGAAGCGTCATTATTAACTGGTTTATTTATTGATAAAGGGCCAGTTGTACAAATTAGAAATAGCATTGGAAATATAAGCCAACGCGGTGACTATGATGGCGTTAGTTATTATGACGGTCCACTTACCGTTTTAGTAGATAGGTATAGTGCTTCTGCATCAGAAATATTTGCAGCAGCTTTGCAAGATTATGGTCGTGCGCTAGTTGTTGGTGAACAAACCTTTGGTAAAGGTACCGTTCAAGAGCATCGCGGAATAGGCAGAGCATTTGATCGATTTGATAATAAACTTGGGTCAATTCAATTTACTATCGCTAAGTTTTATAGAATTGATGGCGGCAGTACCCAAAATAAAGGCGTTGTTCCAGACATCATCTTTCCATCGGCTATAGAAGCAGCAGAGTGGGGAGAAAGTCAGGAAGAAAACGCATTGCCTTGGGATAATATTCGCCCAGCTAAATATAAGACTTCTGCGTTGGTGTCTAGTCAGGTTGATTTGTTAAATAAACGTCACCTATCACGTATAGCTAAAGAGCCTGAATTTAATTATTTATTTAGTGATATCGCTGAATATAAGATCAACAAAGAAAAGAACTTTATTTCTCTTAATGAGGCTGAGCGGTTAGCTGAAAAAGAGAAGAATAAATCTGAGCGTTTAGTTCGAATTAATGAAAGACTAAAGCGCTTTGGCTTAGAGCCAATTGAGTCAGTAGATGATGATTTACCAGAGCAACTAGAGAAACTAGACCCTTTTCTTGAAGAGTCTGCTCGAATCGTTGCGGACCTAGTGTCGTCAGGTCAGTTTGCTAAAGTGACTAAGTAGTTAATAATCGGGTTAAAGAAGAGCAGCCTTAGGCTGCTTTTTTATATAAGAATAAAAACAATAATAATAAAACACAATTTAAGGGGGACACATGTCAACAAATGTTGATCATGGTCAATGGTCTAGCAGACTAGCGTTTATTTTAGCAGCTACGGGTTCTGCCGTTGGTTTAGGAAACGTATGGAAGTTTCCATACATAATGGGCGAGAACGGTGGTGGTGCTTTTGTCATCGTATATCTAGTCTGTATTTTTGCAATTGGTATACCTGTCATGATGGCGGAAGTATTAATTGGTCGTCGTGGACGATTAAGCCCCGGAAACTCAGTAAGAGCATTGGCGTTAGAAGCCAAGGCAAATACTAAATGGAGTTTAGTTGTTGGGTTGGCTTGATTGCGGGCTTTTTAATTTTATCCTTTTATGCGGTTATTGCTGGTTGGGCAATTTCTTATATATTTGAGTCAGCAGCGGGTAACTTTGTTGGTGCTTCGCCAGAAAAAATTCAGAATATTTTTAACGAATTACAAACAGATCCGTCTACGTTAATAATGTGGACAAGCATAGTGCTTGCTGTCACTGGCTTAATTGTTGGTAAAGGCCTTAAAAATGGTCTTGAACGTGCTGTGACATACGCAATGCCTACAATGTTTGTATTGTTACTCGTAATTGCTGGTTA
Source organism: Psychrosphaera haliotis (assembly GCF_009728465.1). Classification (GTDB taxonomy): domain Bacteria; phylum Pseudomonadota; class Gammaproteobacteria; order Enterobacterales; family Alteromonadaceae; genus Psychrosphaera; species Psychrosphaera haliotis. The sequence continues at coordinate 2,293 of NZ_WOCD01000003.1, read as the reverse complement.
TGCGGCCATTAATGGTGACTTTGCAAAAACTATAGAATTTATGTTTTACCCTGACTTCTCAAAATTAACATTTTCAGGAGTTTTGATAGCACTAGGTCACGCTTTCTTTACACTAAGTTTAGCGTCAGGCGCAATGATGATTTACGGTGCTTATTTACCTCAAAAAACCAGTATCTCTCAATCTGTTGTTGCTATTGCAATTGCGGACACAGTGATTGCTCTAATTGCTGGTTTAGCAATTTACCCAATCGTTTTTGGTAATGGTTTAGAGGCAACTGCTGGTCCTGGATTAGTATTCGTAAGCTTGCCAATCGCCTTCGGACAAATGTGGGGTGGTATCGTTTTTGGAACGCTATTCTTTGTAATGTTGGGGTTTGCTGCCTTTACTTCTGCAATAGCAATGGTTGAATCAGCTGTTGCATGGCTAGTAGAGCGACTGGCCTTTTCTCGTGGAAAAGCGGCATTTACAGCAGTTATAAGTTTGTGGTTTGTTAGTATGCTTACAGTATTCTCTTTCACGGGCGCTGAATGGGCCAAGTTAGATTTTGTTTTTGTGGGTAAACATGTTTCAAATTATTTTGAATTGATTGACCACCTTACAGCCGATGTATTACTACCTCTAGGTGGCTTGGCTACTGCTGTTTTTGTGGCTTGGATAATGCAAAAAGAAGCGGTCAAACAAGAGCTTAATTTATCTGAGGGTTTGTTTAACCTTTGGTATGTAACGTTGCGTTGGTTTACGCCAGTAGCGGTTCTATTTGTTTTTCTAAACCTAATAGGGTTAATGAGCTTTGGCTCTTAATCGCAGTATATTTTTTTAGAGGATTTTCACTTGAAATCACCACAACAACCTTCATTTTTTGACGCGATAATACCGTTACTATTTTTGGTATTGTTATTGGCTGCGTCTGTTGGGCTTTACGGAGCTGATAGCTCTTATGGCCCAAATCAAATCGTTTTATTATTAGCAACAGCAGTAGCGTGTTTGATAGGTATTAAAAACGGTTATAAATGGGATCAATTAGAAGAGGCTATGATACATGGCATCTCTGTTTCAATGGGTGCTATTTTTATATTGTTAGCGGTAGGTTTTCTTTAATTGGTACATGGTTACTAGCCGGCACCGTGCCAACACTAATTTACTTTGGTTTGGAAATTTTGGACCCTGACTGGTTTTATGCTGCTGCCTGTTTATTAAGTGCGATTGTAGCAATGAGCATAGGTAGTTCATGGACAACAGCAGCTACGGTAGGTGTTGCGCTGATGGGCATCGCAACTGGTATTGGCATGTCACCAGCAATTGCAGCCGGTGCCGTAGTGAGTGGCGCGTATTTTGGAGATAAAATAAGCCCGTTATCTGAAACAACTAACCTTGCTCCTGCAGTGTCAGGAAGCGACCTGTTTGACCATATTCGTCACATGCTTTGGACAACGGTACCGTCTTTTGTAATTGCGCTAATACTGTTTACTATTTTAGGTTTTACTGAACAGGCAAGTGCTGAAAACGTTTCTATAGGTAACGTACAAGAAATTATTAGCAGTACTTACGACGTTTCATTAATTCATTTATTTCCACTATTAATTTTAGTTGTGATGGCTATTAAAAAGGTTCCTGCCTTTCCAGCTATCTTCATCGGTGCGCTAATTGGCGCAGTTTGGGGATACATTTTTCAGCCAGACCTTTTAGCTAGCATCGCCGGTGGCAATGGTTTTGTTGAAAAAGTATCAGTAGTTTGGAAAGCAATGTTTGACGGGTTTAGTGTAGTAACCGGTGACGACAACATGGACAAGTTGTTAAGTGGTGGTGGTATGTCATCTATGCTTAATACAACTTGGTTGATCATGACTGCATTGATGTTTGGTGCCGTTATGGAGAAATTGGGACTTCTAGCGGTTTTTGTTAGAAGTATCTTATCTGCAGCAAAATCCTCTGGCTCGCTGATCACAGCAACAATAGGTACCGCTTTGGTATTAATGTAGTGACAGCCGACCAATATATGTCATTGGTAATGACGGGTCGTATGTATAGAGAAGAATATGAGCGCCGTGGATTAGAGAATGTTAACTTATCTAGAGCGTTAGAAGATGGTGTACGATTACAAGCCCACTGATTCCTTGGAATACTTGTGGTGCCTACATGGCAGGCGTGTTGCTTGTCAGTCCACTTGAGTATTGGCAATATGCCTTCTTTAATTTACTTAACCCTATCCTAGCGATAACGTTTGCCTACCTAGGAATAAAGGTACTCAAAAAGCAAGCTGCCTAGCATATAAGGTAGTACACAGTAATTAAA
>NZ_WOCD01000002.1 GCF_009728465.1 Psychrosphaera haliotis | reverse complement strand
TGCATCATCAAATTGATTTAAAACACGATAGATTGTTGCTAAACAAATTCTTCGTCGTGCTCTAACATTAATTTATATAAATCTTCCGCACTTATATGCTCATCTTTTAAAGACTTTAATAGCTCTAAAACCTTTAGGCGAGGAGAGGTTACCTTTAATCCGGCGTTTTAGTTGAAGATCATTTTCACTCATAACTTTCTTTCTTTTTTATTGGTCTAATTTCATTATACGCATAACACTCAATATTAGAACCGCAAATACGGCTCTAATCGGATTATATAATATTAAGCAATTTGACCCAAAGGTCATATTCGTCTGAATGTTCAATTAAAACATCAAACTAAGTCACCTGGTTTACATCTTTCTCTTCATTTAAGTAACCATACCATCAATTTCTGGTGCATCTGCGTAACAACGACCAATGGCACCTTCTTCATCAATTTCATCAATCAATACTTTCATTGTAGTACCAATACGAGCTTTTAATTTAGCAGTGCTAATTGCTTGTTGTTTTTCCATGAAACGAATGTATCGTTCTTCTTTAACTTCTTCAGAAACATCACCACCAAGCTCATTAGCTTTAGCCCTTCAACTGGGCTGTATTTAAAGCAACCAACTCTGTCTAGTTGAGCTACATCCAACCAGTCTAGCAACATTTGAAAGTCTTCTTCAGTTTCACCAGGGAAACCAACAATGAAGGTTGAACGTATGACAATCTCAGGGCAAATATCTCGCCATTTTTGAATGCGTTCTAATACTCTTTCTGCTTGTCCTGGGCGTTTCATCGCCTTTAATATTTTAGGACTGGCATGTTGAAAAGGTATGTCTAAATACGGTAATAATTTACCTTCAGCCATTAACGGTATTGTTTTATCAACAGAAGGGTAAGGGTAAACGTAATGTAAGCGAACCCACATACCCATTTCGCCAAGCTTTTCACATAGTGTTTTCATGTCCGTTTTAATCGGCATGCCGTTCCAAAAATCCATTTTGTGTTTAACATCAACACCGTAAGCACTTGTATCTTGTGATATTACTAATAATTCTTTTACACCTGCCGCTTTTAAACGTTCCGCTTCTGATAAAACTTCTCCAATTGGACGGCTAACTAAATCTCCGCGCATTGAAGGAATTATGCAGAACGTACATCTGTGGTTACAACCTTCAGATATTTTTAGGTATGCAAAATGTTTTGGAGTCAGCTTAACGCCGTGATCAGGAATTAAGTTTTCAAAAGGGTTATGTTCAGGTTTAGGGAGGTGTTCGTGTACTTGGTTAAGTACTTCTTCGTAGGCATGTGGACCGGTAACTGCTAATACGTTAGGGTGAATCTCTCTGATTTCATCATCCTTAACACCCAAACAACCAGTCACGATAACGCGGCCGTTTTCTTTTAACGCTTCGCCAATGGTATCTAAAGATTCTTGAACGGCACTATCAATAAAGCCACAAGTATTAACAATTACCAAATCTGAATCATGGTAAGTATTAACCACCTCATAACCTTCAGTACGAAGTTGAGTCAAAATACGCTCTGAGTCGACTAAGTTTTTAGGACAGCCTAAACTTATGAAACCGATTTTACTCCCTACATCAAAAGATTGACCTTCCGTTAACGTCGCCGCACCTTGTGCTTTATTTTGCTCTGCAATTACTTTAACTGGAGTCTCAAGCGTTGTTGTTTTGTTTGGAGTGAATTTTCGACTGTCATACTTTGCCTTCTTTAATTGAACGTTCGAGCAGGGCTTTTAAAACAGCCCTGCCGAATTTGCGCAAGATTATACAGGATAGAAGGGTGCCTGAGTAGTAATACCTGTATTAACTATTGAGCTCAACTAATTTGAAACTGGCTCCTTTATTGCCATCAATCAATACTTGGCATTTACCCCAAGATATAGGGATTAACCACTGATTGTTTTCCTCGATAGTAAAGACATTACGTTTATTATCACAACGAACATCTAACTTATCTAAATCACCATTTATGTCTTGAATTACAAACGAGTTACGGGAAAGTCTATGGCTCCAAGTACCTGCTTTGGTAAGATTCACATCACGAATAATAAGATTATCACTAGCAATGTGTTGTTCATTTTTTCAACAAAAGGGGCTAGTGCTTCTTTCGTTTTTAAAGCTTGCTCAGATTTTAAATGCTTTAAACTATTAAAGGTATAGAGCGCGTCGTTAAATCGTTGTTGATCAGCTTCAATAATAAACATTCTATGCAAATTACGTATGGTTGTAGCCTCAGGTAACCTGCTGTTATATTTATCATGTTTGGGCTTTTGAGTCGCTTTGTAGAGATGTTTTAACTCATTTTTTTTTCTCCAATCAGAAAAAATACTCCGATTGTAAATAATGAAACCAAGTTATTTCAGTTAAATTAGACTCTCCCGCCCACTCAGCGTTTGCTAATTCAAGCCCAACTTATCAGCTTCTTTGTTTTCCAATAATTTAGCCGCACTGTTATAAAATGTGCTGAATTTTTCTGATACGCCATTATTATTGATTGAAAAATCAAACTGTAGCTTTGTATCGCACTGTTGTATTACTTCGCCATCTTTTTCGGCAGGTGTGTATTTCCATTTTTTAATCGCTCGCAATGCAGCGCGTTCAAACGCAACGTCACCGGCTGAATCTATTACCGTTGGCTCAAGAACCGAACCGTCTGTATCAATTATAAAACTCATTTGCACCCAACCTTCTCTTCCACGTTTCGCAGCGCTTGAAGGGTATCTTGGAGCTTTCTTATCAACAGGTTTTGCGTCAACTATGGACTCAACTAAACGTGCCGTTTTGATATCAGAATCTGGAATGTCTAATTTGGAACTTGCATGCACATGCACTGAGATACTAATGCAAGCGCTACTGAACTAAGCTTTTTGATGCTGTGTGAGTTGATACGTGAAGTGATACGTGAATTGGTGTGTGTGACGTTACGTGAAATATGTTTCATATTATTCCCTCAATATTGATTGATTCAATTATTGTTTATTATTTGTCACTTTGCAAACTAGAGATGTTGACATAATTAATGTACTAATTGGTTTAAATTACGTAGGATCGGCAATAACTCTTAATATAGTCGTCAATAAGTCACAGGTGTACATTGTATAAAAAAACTCACTATTAGTTTGTATTCAGGGTCTAACCTTAAGCGCATTAGAAATGAATCGGTTAATGCACCCATTAGTCGGTGGCGTAATTCTGTTTTCTAGAAACTTTGAAAACAGCAAACAGTTAAGAGAGTTAGTACGCCAAATAAAAAACATCAGAGACGGAGAGTTAGTTGTATCCGTTGACCAAGAAGGGGGACGTGTTCAGCGTTTCCAAACCGATGAGTTCAGTAAAATTCCAGCAATGGGCCACTTTTATAATTACTTCCTGAAGCATGACAAGTTAGAAGATGACTCTTTTGTTAGAGAGACACTAAATAGCGCAGGTTATTTAATGGCAATGGACTGTATAGCTCATGACATAGATTTAGCTTTGCTCCAGTATTGATTTAGAGCGCGGTTCTGACGTTATCGGTGACAGATCATTCCATACAGATAAAGAAGTGGCTTTAACGTACGCGAGTTACTTTATTGAGGGGTTAAAGCAGGCAAATTTCCCATCAATTGGAAAACATTTTCCTGGTCATGGTTCTACAAAAGAAGACTCACACTTTCACTCACCTATAGACAAAAGAAACTTTGCAGACATTATTGAAAACGACGGGAGTGTTTTAAAAAGCTCATAGAAAAAAACATGCTTGATGCGATAATGCCAGCACATATTATATTCGAACAAGTAGATAGCAAGCCAGTGGGTTATAGCTCAATGTGGCTTGAGGAAATCCTTAAAAGTCGTTTCGGGTTTGATGGTTGTATTTTTAGCGATGACTTGTCAATGGTAGGTGCTGGGCAAAGTCAAAGAGGCGATCTTAGTTATAACTCTCGTTACTTAAGAGCAATTGAAGCTGGTTGTGATGTAACTTTAATTTGCAACCAACCAAAAGAAGTTGATCAGTTTATTAACAGCGTAGACCCTAAACAGGTAGAAGTATCAAAATCTGGATTGGCGCTGTTGTCATCTTATCAAAATAGCTCGCTAGTAAAATCAAATAAAAGCGAGCCATTAGAAAGTAACAACTTAAAGTTAAGCACTGCACGAGAGCTTATGGCAGATATTTTATCTTAATTACATTCTCCACCGTTATAACGGTCTTGTAGTTTTTTGCTCGTTATTGATGATTCACGAGTATTATTTAGTTTAGCTACAACATTTTTGAAACCACATTTGACTCTGTTTTTCTTGAAAGTTGAAATGGTGTGGTGCGTTGCGTAACGATTTCAATTCTTTCTATGCCATCATCTACAGGGGCTTTTAATTTAATAACGTCGTTTTTATTAAAGCGTAGAGGGACCTTTTGGCTAACTAAGTTTGATTGTTCGTCTTCAACCCAAACCATAATTTGGTTTTCAGTATTTGATGCACGCAATAAATGCTGTTTTGACTCGTTCAATTTTACTTTTATAGGCAGAAATGCTTCTTGAACTTTATCGGAAGAGCTATCCTTGGACTGTAAGGCTCTTAAATAAAGTATGTGTGGGCCAGGTTTAATTCCATTTCCGTCGGTACGCTTTCCATCAAAACCGACAACACCGACATAAAAAACACTAGTGTCATTCTTAGTTAGCAAATAATTTATTGATGTTGCTTTAACATTGTCTGATTCATTAGGAGAAGTCGCACAGGCATTTATAAGCAGTGAAAAGAATGCTAGGTAGATGATTTTCATTAAATTTATCCTTATCTAATTTGTGGTTAACTTTTAAAATTAACCTATCCATTCGCAACTTAATATGTATAAAAAAAAACCATTTATCAACTTAAAGTTTAAACATGGGTAAGTTTATGTCTAAAAAACTCTTAGAAACTATAATTGTATAGTCCATGGTGGTATAAATTAGCAATTCTTGAAGTAAACTAACATGGAGTATTGATGCTTTTAAGAAAGCAGAATTTAATTTGGCTAGCACCACTCATTGCATTTTGTATAGGGTTTTTAACTGCAGAGCTTGGTCAACCTAAAGCAATTGCCATAACGTTAGCGATAACCGTTTGGGTTGGAATATGGTGGGTAACAGAAGCGGTACCTATTCCGTTTGCTTCACTTGTTCCTTTTGTGTTTTTACCAGCATTTGGAGTTATAGACTTTAAAGAAGCCTCTTCGGCATTTGGTAGTCATGTCATCATATTATTAATGGGTGCATTTCTATTGGCGAAGGGTCTTGAATCCAGCGGGGTTCATAAACGGATCGCGTTTAACATTATTAATGCTATTGGCGGTACTAGCGCATTTCGAATTGTTTTTGCCTTTATGGTGGCCAGTAGTGTTTTGTCTATGTGGATCTCGAATACGGCAACGGTATTAGCTCTAATCCCCGTTGCTACGGCAATTGCTCTATCTGCTAACAACAGAGACTTTGCAGTAGCCTTGTTATTAGGATTAGCATTTTCGGCAAGTATTGGTGGAGTAGGTACATTAATCGGCACACCACCTAATGTTATATTTGCATCGGTATATGAAAGCTACGCTGGCAACGAGTTTGGTTTTGTTCATTGGATGAAATACGGCGTTCCTGTAGTAATAGTTACCATTCCTGTTGTGGCGCTTTATTTGAGCAGGGGCATCACTCTAAATCACAAACTAGAACTGCCTGAGGTTGGAGAATGGCGCACGAGTGAAAGACGTGCACTCATTGTTTTTTGGTTATTGCTTTACTGTGGATTTTTAGGAAACACCCTTTTGGAGGTTGGTCCGAACTTACGGGAATGACACTCGTTGGTGATGCAACAATTGCGTTGTTTGGCGCTATGTTAATGGCAATTGTTATTGGCGATGATAACAAGCCTATTTTGAATTGGCAGCAAGCCAAAACAATTCCTTGGGATATGCTCATTTTATTTAGTAGTGGTATTTGTCTAGCTAAAGGTTTTGCTGCGTCGGGTTTAAGCGAATTAATAGGTAGTCAACTTTCTTCAGCTTTTGCATTACCATTATTCTTTTTATTATTGGCGTTGTGTCTTAGCTTGTCGTTTTTGACCGAGGTGACTTCTAATACCGCGACGGCAACCTTGTTCATGCCAATTCTAGCAAGTGTAGCTATTGAAAAGGGCATTCCAATGGAGCTTATAATGATACCGGCTGTAATATCTTGTAGCTTTGCTTTTTGTTTACCCGTTGCAACGGCCCCAAACAGCATCGTATTTGCATCTGGGCAGTTAACAATTTCAGACATGGCTAAAAAGGGTGTAGGTTTAAATATCATTGGTGCGGTTATTGTTTCAACGGTGGTTTATGTAATTCACTAGCGCTACCTTAGTACGAATGAGCCAATCATTAGGTTGGCTTAAACTCTAGATACAAAAAAACCAGCAATGTAGTATTTACACTTGCTGGTTTTTTATTGCTTTAAAAAGAAAGCTTAATACTTTCTCAAGCGGTTAATTCGTTATTAGGCCAATTCGTCTAAACACATCTCTTCACGAATCTGAGCACACCATTGCTTAACACGTTGCTCTGTTAGCTCAGGCTGTCTATCTTCATCAATTCCTAAGCCAACAAAATGGTCAGCATCTGCCATGCCTTTAGAGGCTACAAAATCATAACCAGCAGTAGACCATTGACCCAATAGCACCGCACCTTTAGTTTCTACAATGTCACGAACCATGCCCATCGCATCTAAGAAATACTCTGCGTAATCTTCTTGATCGCCACAACCAAAAATAGCAACAAGCTTTCCGTCGAAGTCAATTTGCTCTAGCTCTGGGAAAAAGTCATCCCAGTCACACTGCGCCTCGCCGTAATACCAAGTCGGGATTCCAAAAAGAAGTAAATCATATTCAGCGATTTCTTCTTTAGTGCTTTTTGCCACATCGTGAACGTCAATTAGATTTTTACCTAACTCTTTCTGGATCATTTTTGCGATATGTTCAGTATTACCAGTATCGCTACCAAAATAGATGCCTACACTTGCCATCGGATTAACCTTCTAATAAATTTTTTAATGATTCTTCAATTAACTCTGCTAATAATTCGCTGCGGCTAATCCCGCGTTCTTCTGCTATTACCGTTGCATCGTCATAAATTTCTTTGTGCAGCTTAATTTCTACACGTTTTAAACCAGCTTGCTTATCTCGAGTAAGCTGATTTTTTTTATTAATTCTTATTTGCTGTTCACGACTGTATGGCGACGATTTTGGTCTGCCTCTTTGTTTATCAGTTGCAAACAGATCTATAGTTGTTCTATCTATTGTAGCTTTAGCCATTTACTATAAACCGTTATTTTCCCAGAAAAATTGAATAATTCCTTTTGCAACAAAACCGGCGCAACCTAAAAATAGTACCAACCAAACAAAGACCCTGCCAAATTTTGGAACATCGCCTTTTTTTAAAACGTCTTGTATGGCTAAGCCGATAAATACAAAAATGCCTAAAAAGAACAAGTTAAGACCGATTGTTTCTGCTATTGCATACTGCTCTGGTGTCATTACTTCACTACCTTAAAAGAACATTAACGACGTTTTATTCGCTTTACTTTGTTGCTGGTTTGGACGCAAAGACCCAAACGGCGGCGGATTTTAACAAATTTAAAGAGTTATTTCAGCTATTCAGATAAAAAATCTCTACATATTTTTACAAATGCAACTGAGCGTTCTGCATGTAGCCAATGTCCCGCTCCATTTATAGTTTTAGCTTTGGTATTAGGGAACCGCCCAACAATCTCACCTCGATGTTCCGGCAATACATAGCTAGATTCGCTACCTATAATAAAAAGAGTTGGGCCAGAGTATGTCCCTTCACGGTTACTTTTTATTAGTTCATTGTAGTCTGAAGACAACTGGTCTAAATTAAATCGCCACATCCACTCTCCAGGTTTAGATTTATCTCGTACTAAACTCTTCAACAAAAAGCTTCGAACGCCTGGTTCATTGATCTTTCTCGCTAAAATTTCGTCGGCGTCTTTTCTATTTTCCAATGTGGATAATGGCACTGCCTGCAAACTGGAAATAATGTCATCATGTCGCGGTTTATATTGCACGGGGGCGATATCCGCAACGATTAACTTAGATATTAACTCGGGATTTGCCAAAGCAATTTCCATCGCAATTTTACCGCCCAGCGAATGTCCCAATATTTGTACAGGACCAACATTCAGCTGTTTGATAAAATCACTTACCGCGTTTGCCATGTTTGCGATTGAAAGTGGTACGACAGTATCTGAGTCACCATGTCCAGGTGCATCAATTAAGTAGACCTTATGCTCATCACTAAGTTCTCTAGCAACGGCTTTTAAGTTGTCTGACGTGCCGAACAAACCATGAATTATGATCAACGGTTTTCCTTCGCCCATGGATTGGTAATTTATTGTCATCAATTTGCCTTAATTAATTTAGGTTTATTAACCTATACTTTGACTTTATTTTCCCTTACACCACTAATTAATGCAATTAGGCTTTAAGAGCAACTTTGATTCTGGTTATAATGAGTTATTCCTTAACATTTCTGTTAACGATCATTTTAAACAAATAATAATTAGTAATGATTGGATTTTATGAAAACTATTCAGATAGACGATGATTTATATCAATTCATCGCAGCAAACACACAAAAAATAGGCGAAAGCGCCTCAGATATTCTTAGAAGACTGTTGTGGGAAAATACCCAATCTAAGCAAGTTGAGGTAACACTTCAACCTTCTGCGGCAACAACTTCAAAGGTTAGTAGCTCAAAAAATGACAATGTCTCAGAGATAAACAACCAACCTGTTGTTGATTCATCAGTTAAAGTAGATGCTCCCGATACTAAAGTGGAAATAGCTCCATTAGTAGAAGAACCTGAAACACAAGACGACCAAGTTTTAGAACCTTCAATTTGTAAAGATACCACTGTATTTAACTTGCTCAATAAAGAAGAAGTAGCAACTCAAAAAGGTGCAGTAGGGCGTTTTCTTTTCATACTCGGTAAACTGCATCGTGCGCACAATTCTAATTTTAACAACGTACTTGAAATTAAAGGCCGTGAACGTAATTACTTCGGTTTGTCGGCGTCTGAATTAGAAGCAAGCGGCAGTAGCATCAAACCAAAACAAATTCCAAATAGTGATTACTGGGTAACGACAAATAATAATACACCTAGAAAGAAGTTTATTATTTTTGAAGTGGCTAAACATCTTGGTTACGAAGAAACGGACGCTGAAAAGCTACGTGAACTAATTTAAGGAATCAATATGGCATTGCACGAACGAGCTGGTTTGCCGGCGTTACCTGAAGACCTAATTAATGTTCCAAGGTTGATGGCGAGTTATTATTTAAATGAGCCGGATGTTGAAAAATACCCTGAACAGCGCGTTGCCTTTGGCACGTCTGGCCATCGTGGTTCAGCGCTTAATACAACATTTAACGAAAGCCATGTGTTAGCAATCACCCAAGCGATATGTGAATACCGTATTGAACAGCACTATGAAGGCCCGGTTTATTTAGGCTTTGATACGCACGCTTTATCAGAAGCAGCTTTTGCTTCAGTTATCGAGGTTTTAGTAGCCAACGAAATTCAGGTCGTGGTGCAGGCTGGTTTAGGTTATACGCCTACTCCTGTGATATCCAATTTGATTATTGAGCACAATAAAGACCATCCAGCATTTTTGGCTGATGGCATTATTATCACGCCGTCGCATAATCCTCCCCAAGATGGTGGGATTAAATATAACCCGCCGCATGGTGGCCCGGCTGACAGTAAAGTTACTAAGTGGATTGAAGATCGAGCAAATCAACTACTGATTGAAGACTTAGCCGACGTTAAACTATTCCCTTACAGCCAAGCATGGAATACAGGTTACGTTAAAGAGCAAGACTTTATTGCTGACTATGTTAGCGGCTTAGAAACGCGTCATTGATTTTGTAGCTATCCGTAAAGCGGGTATTAAAATAGGCGTTGATCCTTTAGGCGGTTCTGGTATTCACTATTGGCCAGAAATAAAGGCACAATATGGTATTGATTTAAACCTGGTAAACGAAATAGTAGACCCAACTTTCTCTTTTATGTCTTTAGATAAAGACGGAAAAATTCGTATGGATTGTTCGTCAGAAAAAGCGATGGCGAGCTTAATTGATCTTAAAGAACAGTTTGAAATCTCCGTTGCAAACGATCCAGACTATGACCGCCACGGCATAGTGACTAAAACGCACGGGCTTATGAACCCAAATCATTATCTATCTGTTTGTATTGATTATTTATCTAAGCATCGCCCAGAATGGGACGCAAACCTTAAAATAGGAAAAACGTTAGTTTCAACCTCTATGATTGACCGTGTTGCTAAAGCCAACGGCAAAGATGTTGTAGAAGTACCAGTGGGTTTTAAATGGTTTGTAGAGGGATTATCTAATCACCAGCTTATGTTTGGTGGAGAGGAAAGTGCAGGTGCGAGCTTCTTAACGCGTTACGGTGACGTTTGGTCAACGGATAAAGATGGCATTATTTTAGCCTTGCTAGCGGTGGAGATCACAGCTGTTACAGGACTGAATCCGTCAGAATACTATGACAAGCTTGTAGAAGATCATGGTAAACCTTTTTATAAGCGAATTGATGCGCCAGCGAGTCCAGAGCAAAAGTCTGTACTTTCATCATTATCACCAACTGATATCACATCAAACATGTTGGCAGGTGAAGAGATAGTCTCAATACTTACTCAAGCGCCTGGGAATGATGCACCAATTGGTGGCTTAAAAGTGGTTACTCAAAATGGTTGGTTTGCTGCTAGGCCATCGGGTACAGAAAATATATATAAAATATATATGGAGAGCTTTATTGGTGAATCGCACTTAGCCAAAATTGAAAAAGAAGCGCAACAAATCGTCGCGTCAGCTTTTAATAGCAAAGGCTTGTAGTCTTTAATTTACCTTGAATTTTTGGCGTGCAAACGTATGTAGGTCAAAAATTCAGGTCATCGGCTTGGTCAAAAACCCGCTTACCTATATATTCCTTCCCCATATTTTGACTATTCTTGAACTCAAGCTCCTCAAATATTTTCTTTTGAGCATAATTCAAATAATGCTGAGTCTTGAAACAAAAGGGCAATTCACATGGCGAATAACAGCAAAACTTCATTTCCACTTACAGCGGACGTAACCGCTGCAGCGTTTAAGGATTCTATACTTAAACATCTTAATGCAACGCACGGTACTGATGTAAATAAGGCAACCAACAGAAGTTGGTGGGACGCAGTATCTTCTGCGTTAAATGAGTATGTTTACAACAGCCTTAGCCAAACCCAAAGAACTTATTTTGAAAACGATACGCGAGCAGTACATTACTTTTCGTTAGAGTTTTTGATGGGACGTTTAACGGGCAATAACCTACACAACTTAGGTTTGTATACCGTTGCACAAGAAGCGCTTAAAGAATTAGACATTAATATCGAAACTTTGGTAGACGAAGAAGAAGATATGGCGTTAGGAAATGGTGGTTTAGGTCGTTTAGCAGCTTGTTTTATTGACTCTTTAGCTACGATGCATTTACCAGCGGTTGGTTATGGTATTCATTATGAACATGGCTTGTTCCGCCAAGAGTTTCAAGATGGTCACCAAATAGAGAGACCAGACAGTTGGCGTGAATACGGCAATCCATTTGAGATTTGTCGTCCGGAAAACGTTCAAGAAATACCTGTTTATGGTTACGTAGAAACTAAATTTGATGACAACGGACATATTGCTAAAGTTTGGCATCCAGGTCGTGTTATTAAAGGTGTTCCTTGGGATGTACCAGTTGTAGGTTATGAAGGTACTAACGTAAATATTCTTCGTTTGTGGGAATCTCGTGCATCAGACTTCTTTAACTGGGATGTATTTAATGCCGGTGGTTACCATGACGCTCATAAAGAAAATGTAGAGTCAGAGACCGTTTCTAAAGTGCTTTACCCAAATGATGAAACAGAAGCTGGTAAAGAGTTGCGCTTAATTCAGCAATACTTCTTTAGTGCTTGTTCATTAAAAGACATTATTAATCGCTATCAGCGAGCTCACGGTGAAGATTGGAGCAAGTTTAGTGCACAAGTAGCGGTTCAGCTTAACGATACCCATCCAGCTGTGGCGATACCTGAACTAATGCGAATTTTGGTTGATGAGTTTAATCAAGATTGGGATTACGCATGGAACGTATGTCGCGAAACATTTAGTTATACTAACCACACTTTATTGCCAGAAGCATTAGAGAAATGGTCTGTAAGCTTGTTTGAAAAAGTGTTACCGAGACATTTAGAAATCATTTATGAGATTAACCGTCGTTTCCTAAACGATGAAGTTGAAGCTAAGTGGCCAGGCAACGATACAATTAAGTCTAAGCTTTCTATTATTGAAGAAGGCCATGAACGTATGGTTAGAATGGGTAACTTAAGTGTTATTGGTTCTAATAAAGTGAATGGTGTTGCTGAAGTTCACTCAGCGTTGGTTAAGAGTGATTTATTCCCTGAGTTTGATGCACTTTGGCCAGAAAAACTAACAAACGTAACCAATGGCGTTACACCAAGACGTTGGTTAAAAGCTTGTAATCCTAAATTATCAGAGTTAATCGACGCGACAGTTGGCGATAAGTGGCCAACAAACTTAGAGTTATTGCGTGACTTAGATAAAAAAGCGGACGATGCTGAATTCCAAAAGCAATTCATGGCCATTAAACATGAAAACAAAGTAGAGTTAGCATCCGTTATTAAAGAGTTAACGGACGTTGAAGTAGATCCTTCAGCTATTTTTGATATTCAAATTAAGCGTTTACATGAATACAAACGTCAACACTTAAACTTATTGCACATCATGGCTTTATATCGTCGTTTATTGCAAAACCCAGACTACGATATGCACCCTCGTGTGTTTATCTTTGGTGCTAAAGCGGCGCCAGGATATAAATTGGCTAAAGATATTATTTATGCCATTAATAAAGTAGCTGACAAAGTGAATAATGACGAGCGTATAAAAGGCAAACTTAAAGTTGTATTTTTACCAAACTATCGCGTTTCGTTAGCAGAGAAAATGATCCCTGCGGCTGATGTTTCTGAACAAATATCAACAGCGGGTAAAGAAGCGTCTGGTACTGGTAATATGAAACTGGCGCTAAACGGTGCAATTACTATTGGTACGCTTGATGGTGCAAATATAGAAATCGCCGAAGAAGTTGGTGAAGACAACGTTGTTATTTTTGGTTTGACGGTTGATGAAGTTAAAGCCGTTAACAAAGCCGGTTATAGCCCTTGGGACTATTACTACGCAAACCCAGAGATTAAAGCGGTATTAGACTGGTTCGAAACTGACTACTTTACGTCAGGTAAGCCAGGTGAGTTAGCATCAATCAAGCACAGTCTTTTGGAAGGTGGTGATCCTTATTTATGTTTAGCGGATTTTGACGGTTACTCTAAAGCACACGAGCAAGTTAATGCTAAGTACATTGACAAGCAAGGTTGGGCGAAGAGCGCGATTCTAAACACAGCTTATATGGGCAAGTTCAACTCTGACCGTTCTATACAAGACTATGTAGACAGAATCTGGAAATTAAAATCTTACCCAGTAAAAGTAAACTAATTTACTTAAGTTAATTTACTTAGGTTAACTCCCTTAAGTGAGTTCAGAAAAAGCCCAGTCAGTCTGGGCTTTTTTGTATCTGTTTACCGAAAGCTTACTGGGGTTATGTAAATTCGTTGGATTTGATAAGATATAACTTCATCAATATATTTTTAGGACTACTCCCTACATGGCTACTACGTTTGATTTAATTTCACCAGACTTCCTGACGATTACTAGAAATAATGAATGGCATTTAGATGCGTTCAATGTTCCTAACGAACTTTATAACGTTCAAGTTTGGGATACAGGTGTTATCTATTTCTCACCTAAAAATAACGCCTCAGAACAAGAACAAGCATTTGTTTTCTCTTCTGCCATTCATGGAAATGAAACAGCGCCTATAGAAATATGTACCGATATTATTAATGATTTGGTTAGTAATACTTTGGCAATTAAACACCCAGTACTTTTCATTTACGGTAACCCAGCAGCTATTAACATTAGCGAGCGTTTTGTTGAAGAAAATCTAAATCGTCTGTTTAGTGGTCGTCATACGAAAGCAGATCCAGAGAGTAACGCTGCGTTACCATTTGAAAATAAAGAGTGTGAAAGAGCCGCTAAACTTGAAGAATATGTAACACGCTTTTTTGAGTTGCACCCGCAGGCAGAACGAACACACTATGACTTACATACCGCAATTAGAGATTCTGCTCATGAGAAGTTTGCTGTATATCCGTTTATTCATGGTAAACCTTGGAAAAAGCAGCAATTTGAAATTTTACGCGCAATGGGTGTGACTACCTTCTTGTTAATGGAAAAGGCTGCCACCACCTTTAGCTACTATTCATCAAATGAACACAAAGCAAATTCATTTACGGTTGAGCTAGGAAAAGTACGACCGTTTGGTGAAAATGATCAAACCAAATTTGCATCGGCAAAGCAGACTCTAATAAACCTTTTAAAAGGCACACACTTTGATGGTGAGTCTTTTGATGCTACTAATTATCAAATAATGACAGTTTTTAGAGAAATTAATAAAACCGATGAATCATTTGAACTGTCCTTTGCCGACAATGTAGCGAACTTTACGGAGTTTAAAAAAGGCCAGGAGTTAGCAAAAGAAAAGGGCGAAGCGATTGTCGCAAACGAAGATGGCGAAGCGATTGTATTTCCAAATGCGCACGTTGCAATTGGCCAACGGGCATTGTTAACTGTGCTACCTACTGATATCTCAAATAACTTGGTTTAATACTAAAAGCCTAAGTCTTAAACCTTATACTTGAAATCTAAAAGCGCTGCCTTAGCGCTTAAATCTACTTTGACAATCTAGCCCGAACTTTTACCTTAATAGCTTCGGGTTAGGCATTCTTATTCACCTTGGCTTAATAATTAGCCAAAAGTGGCAATTTTTCTGAACACTTTTCATTCCTAAACTATTTACTCTAAAAGCCCTAAAAATTGAACGTGTAGCCCGTCACAGGTAAAGTCCTGCTCAATATAAATAATCTAAAAAAATAGCAATTGTGAAAGCATTAACACCAACTATTTGTTCGGTGGCTTTGCATTGAAAGGGGACAAGTCTAAATGGCTAAGTTATTAAACGTCGATAATCCAAATAACACGTCAAAAAATGACACGTTAAACTTGGAGTTCGTAGATGAGCACGCGTTGGCTATTCCAACATTTAAAATGTTAGATGATAATGGTGAGCTATACAAAGACGCACAAGCATCATCGATGGATAAAGAGACGGCGATTCGTATATACGAAACGATGCGTTTTATTCGTGTTTTTGATGAACGTATGTTAGCGGCACAACGTCAAGGCCGTGTAAGCTTTTACATGCAATGCTTAGGTGAAGAAGCAGCTGTTACAGGCAGCGCTGCAGCACTTGAAGATAAAGACATGATTTTTGCACAGTACCGTGAACAAGCTGCATTAGCTTATCGTGGTTTTACGCTTGAGCAGTTCATGCACCAAAACTTTTCAAATGAGAAAGACTTTGGTAAAGGCAGACAAATGCCAATTCACTACGGTTCAAAAGGACTGAATTACTCTACAATTTCTTCTCCTTTGGGCACGCAAATCCCTCAAGCGGCTGGTTATGCTTATGGGCAAAAGCTGAAAGGCGATAAAGCCTGCACAATTTGTTATTTTGGTGAAGGCGCTGCGTCTGAAGGCGATTTCCACGCTGGGTTGAATATGGCAGCAGTTCATAGCGCGCCAACGTTATTCTTTGCTAGAAACAATGGTTACGCGATATCAACGCCCGCTTCAGAGCAATTTAAAGGCGATGGCATTGCAGTAAGAGCGGTTGGTTATGGCATGAAAGCATTACGCGTTGATGGCGTAGATGTATTAGCTGTATATGAAGCGGTTAAAAAAGCGAGAGAATTTGCAGTTGAAAACAATGCTCCTGTGCTTATTGAGTCAATTGCATATCGTTTAGCAGCGCACTCAAGTTCAGATGATCCTACTGGTTATCGCGAAAAAGAAGAAGAAGAAACGTTCCGCGCAAATTGTCCTATTGAACGCTTTAGAAGGTACATGTTAAAGCAAGGTTGGTTAGACGAAGCAGAAGATGAAGCAGCTAAAGAGAAAATCAAAGCCGATGTATTAAGTGCTTTAAAAGTAGCTGAAAAAGTTGCTAAACCTGCTCTTGAAGAAATAGTAACTGATGTTTATGAAGACGTTCCTTTGCACTTACAAAAGCAATACGAGCAACTAAAACAACACATTTTGAAATACCCAGAAGCTTATCCTGCTACTGCAAGTCGTATAGAGGAGACTAAGTAATGGCTAAAATGAATATGTTACAGGCAATTAACTCTGCATTAGCAATTGCCATGGAAGAAAATGAAAACGCTTGTGTGTTTGGTGAAGACGTCGGCGCTTTTGGCGGAGTATTTAGAGCAACGAGTGGTTTACAAGAGAAGTTTGGTAAAGATCGTGTTTTTAATACGCCACTAGTTGAACAAGGTATCTTAGGTTTTGCTAATGGCTTGGCTGCACAAGGTACGTTAGCCATTCCAGAAATTCAGTTTGCTGATTATATTTTTCCAGCCTTTGACCAAATCGTAAATGAGACCGCTAAGTTTCGTTTCCGTTCTGGTAATGAGTTTAATGTTGGCAATCTAGTAATTCGTACACCATACGGTGGCGGCATTCATGGTGGTCTTTATCACTCACAGTCACCAGAAGCTTATTTTGCACATACACCTGGCTTAAAGTTAGTGTTCCCACGAAACGCTTATCAAGCAAAAGGCTTATTGGCGGCGAGTTTAGAAAGTAACGACCCTGTAATCTTTTTTGAACCAAAAAGGTTGTACAGAGCGTCAGTTGGCGATGTACCTGAAGGTAAATATACAATTCCATTAGGTAAAGCTGAAATCGTTCAACAAGGTACTGATATCACTCTTTTAGCTTGGGGTGCTCAAGTTGAGATGCTAGAAAAAGCCGCAGAAATGGCGTCTAAGGATGGCATTTCTTGTGAGATTATTGACTTGCGTACGGTTGCACCTTGGGATGTTGAAACGGTTTCTCAATCTGTAATTAAAACAGGACGCTTAGTGGTTTCTCAAGAAGCGCCATTAACGGGTGGTTTTGCTTCAGAAATTGCAGCAACTATTCAAGATGAGTGTTTCTTGCACTTAGAATCGCCAATTGAAAGGGTTTGTGGATTAGATACACCTTATCCATTAGCGCATGAAAAAGAATATATGGCCGATCATCTAAAAGTTTACGAAGCGATAAAACGCTCTATTAACTACTAATCTGGAGAATTAAGAATGAGTACTGATTTTATTTTGCCAGATATTGGTGAAGGTATTGTAGAGTGTGAAGTCGTTGAATGGTTAGTCGCAGAAGGCGATACGGTTAAAGAAGATCAGCCAATTTGTGAAGTGATGACTGATAAAGCAATGGTAGAAATACCAGCAAAGAGTGATGGTGTAATTGCTAAGTTATATTACCAAAAGGGTGAAATAGCAAAAGTTCACGGTCCAT
The DNA here is from genome assembly GCF_009728465.1 of Psychrosphaera haliotis. Taxonomy (GTDB): domain Bacteria; phylum Pseudomonadota; class Gammaproteobacteria; order Enterobacterales; family Alteromonadaceae; genus Psychrosphaera; species Psychrosphaera haliotis. The sequence goes on along the minus strand of NZ_WOCD01000002.1, from coordinate 171,384 downwards.
TGTTTGCGATTGAAGAGTCAGGCGGCGATGTTAAGTCTGAATCTTCAACAGAAGCTGCTTCAAGTTCAACAAGCGTAAATCCAGTTCAAGATCAAAAACTAGATAATTCAAATTCTAGTGGCACGATATTAGAAGACTTTCTATTACCAGACATTGGTGAAGGAATTGTAGAGTGTGAAGTAGTTGAATGGCTCGTTGCAGAAGGCGATGCGGTTAACGAAGATCAGCCAATTTGTGAAGTAATGACCGACAAAGCTATGGTAGAAATTCCAGCTAAAAGTGACGGTACGGTAGCTAAACTTTATTACCAGAAAGGTGAAATTGCGATTGTACATCAGCCGTTATTTGCAATTGCGGTAGCCGATAATGGGTCTGCTCAGGCGGAAAGCCCAACTCAGCAAGTTAAAGCTGAAAAGGCAGTTGCTAACAATACTCAAAACGCGTCTTTATCTACTCAAGTTGACTCAAATAAAACATTACCTAATGGTAAAAAAGCCGTTGCTTCTCCAGCAGTTAGACGTTTAGCTAGAGAAATGAACCTAGATATTACTATGGTTCAGGGCACAGGTGCTAAAGGGCGAGTTTATAAGCAAGACTTATTAAATCATAGCGCTACGCAACAGGGTTCTGCTGTGCCGGCTTCGTCGTCGAATGCAGGGGTCGTTGAAAAAGCTACTCAATCTGCAACTAGAGTAGAACCTATTCGTGGTGTTAAGTCTGCAATGGCAAAAGCAATGCAAGACTCAGTTTCAACGATACCTCACTTTACCTACTCAGATGAGATTGATCTAACTGCGCTATACGCACTTAGAAAACAGTTGAAGCCAGAATATGAAGCGCAGGGTATTAAGTTAACCATGATGCCTTTCTTCATGAAAGCGATGTCTTTAGCGATGAAACAGTTCCCAATAATGAATTCTAAGCCTAATGCTGATTGTACAGAGTTAACTTACTATTCTGAGCATAATATTGGTATGGCTGTTGATTCTAAAGTAGGGTTACTTGTGCCAAATATTAAAGGTTGTGAATCTTTAAGCATTAAAGAAATTGCAGTTAAGATGACTGAAGTTACCGAGCAAGCTAGGGCAGGTAGATTGTCTCCTGAACAGCTTAAAGGTGGTACTATTTCAATATCAAATATTGGCGCTTTAGGTGGTACTACAGCAACACCAATTATCAACAAGCCTGAAGTAGCAATAGTTGCGCTAGGCAAGATGCAGCTATTACCTAGGTTTAATGATCAAGGTGAAGTAGAAGCTAGAAGAATGATGAACGTTAGCTGGTCTGGTGATCATCGTATAATTGATGGCGGTACAATTGCTCGCTTTAATAATTTATGGACAAAGTATCTAGAAAACCCTTCGTCTATGATTATGGACATGGTCTAAACAAAACATCTAGTTATTTAAACTAAGAAAAAACCCAGACTCTTTAATAAAGTCTGGGTTTTTTGTTGCTATTAGCTTTGTTTAGTTATCAAAACTTAGTAACCACCTTTACATCTCCCGTCACCTTCGATGCATCGATATATCCGATAACACTTGGGTTGGTAGAAACGAGCTTAAGTACCTCTTCTGAGTTCGCTACAGACTGAGGAGGGGTTCCTTTACCGGTAAACACAAGCTTTGACCAATATGCTTTTAATTGGCTTTCAGATCGTTTTAATACCTTCTCATTGAATTCTGAAGTTGCAGCCTGGCTATTATCCAGATTAACAGGAATGATTTGATTCCCATTGGGGAACGACTTCATTTTGCCTGTAAAGATACGAGCTACGGATTTTTCATCCAAAGCTGAATCATTTGACGGATGAACAATAACTGCGATTTCTGCAAACGAGTTAAACGATAGTGCTGCTAAAATTAATAAAAGTTTTTTCATTTTTTTCCCCTAGAAAACTAAATCTATACCAAATGTAAGTGCTTTACTGTCACCAGCTACTGCATATTCATATGAATTGTCGTTAACAACATCATATTGAACTTTAAATGCTGCTGATGGATGGAAGTCATAACGGATACCTACAGAAGTAGTATCGTGGTCCTCGCCGTCACTAATTGGTGAACCGTCTAGGTAATCACCAGTCTGATCAAGCTTTGAATAGGATAAGTATGGTGTGAAGGTGCCAAAGTTATGGCCGATACTCACCATTAGAGAATCAAGTTCTCCATCGTCATCTAATTCAAGTTGGTTTATTTCGGTAAGTAGGAAGGTATCACCCCAAGTCGCGTTTATGGCCATTCCTAAAAAAGTACCATCGCGCTCTGTTTTTCCACCCCAAGTTTGTTGCACTCCGCTACGAAAACGCTCGTTTGTATAAGTCATTGCGGTGAAACGCAATTCTAACCAATCGTTACTAGCGTTAAATACAGCACCAAAAATATCTTTCCAAATCTCTGTTGTTGGCTCTATAAAGAAAAACTGACTCAACAATCTGTTGTTTTCGCTTTCTTCTTTACCGGTATAAAAGTTACTGCTTATGGACCAATCACCAACATGTCCGGAATAAAGCGCATTTATACCGTTATAGTTAAAGACTTGCCATGTGTAGGTGTCAGCAGGCGGTCTAAGCCAAACATAAGCAAAGCCTACATCATAAAAATCTGAGTAATAAAAGAGCGGTAGACGTTTTTTACCAGCCTGTATGGTCCATTGATCATTAATTTCGTACGAAAGGTAGGCCCATTCAAATGTAGTGTCGAAACTATCAGCGCCTCGAGAAACAATTTGAGCTGTCGCAGAAAGTCCATCTGACAACGTAGCTTTAACTTGCAGTCCGAATAAACTTTCTTGTTTAAAAGATAAATCTTCACTGTAGGCCGATACAATTGGATAATCAGCTAAAAATGTGGGAGGTACGTCGTAATGGGGTACACCGTCGCCACTTAAAACTTTACCCGCCGTAATACTTGCAAAGCCAGTAAAATCGATATCGGCTTTAGCACTTCCATGTGCGAGCAATGTGCAAATAGCGGTCGCTAAATAAGCATTTGTTCGCATTGTTGAGACCTTAAAAACAATTAATGTCTTAAAGGTATATATCCGAAATGGCAAATTTACAAATATAGAGCGGTAATTTTTATGATAATCATTAGAATACGCGGAGATTGAGATCAAGAAAGGCACAACAAATGTTGTGCCTTTCTTTTGAAATGTGGTGGAGGGAGGTGGATTCGAACCACCGAAGGTAGAACCGTCAGATTTACAGTCTGATCCCTTTGGCCACTCGGGAACCCCTCCAGAACGAGACGCATAATAACAAAGAAAAAAATTCTGTAAACAAATAATTAAAGAAAATTTGACGACTGCCGAAATAATGACTAGTTAAGGTTTTAAAGAAGTAGCCATAGTGTCAAATAATGTAGATTACAGCCCTGAATATTCCTCTGTGAGTCAGACTGCTAATGTTGTTCGTGAGTCGGTGTATTACAATGACATCAGAAAAGCAGTAGATAGTTCGGACATCGGTAGCTTTAAGATGTTGTTGTCCATGTTAACGAAAGACGCAACTGAGTTTGACCAGTTTAATCAGGTTTCTACACCTACAACACTTACGGATAAAAATGTTCAAAACATTTTTTCTTCTCCGAGCGTACCGCTTTATGGACAAACAGACCGACAACGTTCTACACACCAGAATGAATTAATATCCAATGGCCATTTTCAAGATGTCCGTCTAGAAAATACACTTAGGCCCGAAGCTCTATCTTATAAAAACCAATTGCTAGAACAAAGTCTTATAGACAGCTTGGATTACAACGTAAAACAACGAACGGTTAATCCCGCAATTATAGAAAGCCAAGAGCATTCAAATTCATCTCATGAACTAAAAGTGTCTAATCATTCGAAAATAGTGAATATTCATAGTATCGAACGTCCTAACTCAATGGATATCGATAGTTGGTTCAATACGTTAACAGCATCAAGAAGTTTAGACTTAGTAGGGTAGAACTGGTTATAATCAAGCTAATTAAGTTTAGATTGTTGAGTATCACAGCGCTATGATCCGTAGAATTCCCGCTCAAAAAACGTTAGACCCAGTTGTTGCTGACTTCTGTTCGTTATTATCAGAACGAAGCTCATCATATTGTGGCGACATTGAGACAAGTTACGGCTCTCGATTGTCCCAGTCTACGGATAACAGTATTTACCAAGCTATTCCTCAAGCAATCTTATTCCCTAGAAGTAAAGCCGATGTTTTAGCAATAATGTCGGCAGCAAACAAAAACGAATACAAGCACTTAAAGTTCACACCAAAGGGCGGTGGTACGGGCACTAATGGACAGTCACTAACTGATTACATAGTTTTAGATATGTCTCGTCATATGCGAGAGATTATAGAAATAAACGTTGAAGAAAAATGGGTCCGTGTACAGTCAGGTGTTATTAAGGATCAATTAAATGACTTTTTGAAACCTTATGGTTTCTTTTTTGCACCAGACTTATCTACTTCAAACCGAGCTACCATTGGCGGTATGATTAATACTGACGCATCTGGTCAAGGCTCTCTCGTTTATGGCAAAACCAGTGATCATGTTATAGAGCTAGATGCTGTCACTGTTTCAGGGCACAACCTTTCTACCAAAAAAATGTTAACGTCTGAAGCATTAAAGATTGCGAACAGCGATGATCAAAATGCAAATATTTACCGCCAAGTTTACGAAACATGTTTTTCACAACGAAATAAAATCCTTGAAACGTTTCCAAGATTAAATCGCTTTTTGACGGGTTATGATTTAGAACATGTTTTTAACGAAGATTTAACGGAGTTTGACTTAGGAAGGGTACTAGCAGGCTCTGAAGGTACGTTGGCGTTCATAACAGAAGCAAAGTTAAATATAACGCCAATCGCAAAATTCAAAACCATGATTAATATCACCTACGATAGTTTTGATTCGGCGTTGCGTAACTCTCCTTTTTAGTCGACGCAAAAGCAACATCAGTTGAGACCATTGACAGCACAGTTCTGAACCTAGCGAAACAAGATGTGGTTTGGGCGGACGTAGCAGATTTGATTATAGAAAAGCCTGGTAGTGTTGTTGATGGCTTAAATATTGTTGAGTTTAATGACGAAGATGAACAGAACCAAACGGCGAAGGTTTCAAGCCTGTGTAATCGATTAGACGATTTGATTGCTAAGCAGCAATCTGGTGTCCTCACTTACAGCGTGACAAATGACCGTGCAGACATGGGCCGAGTTTATGCCATGCGCAAAAAATCAGTGGGCTTGCTGGGAAACGTTCAGGGTGATAATAAACCGATTGCTTTTGCTGAGGATACAGCAGTCCCACCAGAGAATTTAGCAGACTTTATAGCGGAATTTAGGGCTGTACTGGATAAACATAATTTAAAGTATGGCATGTTTGGCCATGTAGACGCGGGGGTGCTTCATGTAAGGCCAGCGCTTAATATGATGGACCCAGAGCAAGAGAATGTCTTACGTTGTATATCTGATGAAGTCGTAGCACTTACGGCAAAGTATAATGGTTTAATGTGGGGCGAGCATGGCAAAGGTTACCGCAGTGAATATGGCCCAGATTTTTTTGGTGCTGAATTATTTAATGAACTGAGAAAGATAAAAACGGCATTCGATTCTAAAAATAGACTAAACCCTGGAAAAATTTGTACGCCGTTAGATTCAAATGAAAAACTAGTAAGCGTAGATAGCGTTAAACGTGGAAAGTTTGATAGCGAAATACCTATTGAGATTAGACAAGAATTCCCTCAAACAATAAATTGTAATGGTAATGGCTTGTGCTTTAATTACGATGAATCTAGTGTGATGTGTCCCTCTTATAAAGCAACACGCGATAGACGTTTTTCTCCAAAAGGACGTGCAACGTTAATGCGAGAATGGCTTCGTCTTCAAGGTGAAAACATGTCTCCATCAAATATGATGCTAGCTAAAACAACACTGATAAACTTATTGTGGCTACCTTATAAAGTCGTTTTTTCTATTGGTAAAAAGCTAGGCATGTATGACTTTAGTCATGAAGTAAAAGACAGTATGGATGCCTGTTTAGCTTGTAAAGCGTGCACATCTGCTTGTCCGGTAAAAGTTGACGTACCAACCTTTAGAAGTAAATTTTTAGAGGCCTATTATTTAAGATACTTGAGACCAATTAGCGACCATTTAGTATCGAATGTCGAATTAATGATGCCGTTGTTATCTAAGCAATCAAGGTTGTTCAATGCGTTAACGCATAATCCATTTAGCCAGTTTTTAATAAATAAAGTCATCGGTTATGTAGATGCTCCTAAGTTATCACCGCATCCTACTCAACGCATTGATAAATCGTTCTTTTATAGTGAAACGCGTTACCAAAAGTTATCCAGTGTAGAGACTCAAAATGTTGTTTTTCTAGTACAAGATGCATTTACCTCTAGCTATGAATCGCAATTGTTAGCGGATACCGTTATTGCGTTAAATGGCTTAGGTTTTTATCCTCTCATATTGCCTTTTCAAGTGAATGGCAAAGCCCAACACGTTAAAGGCTTTTTAAATAGGTTTGAAAAGTCAGCTAGAAAAGCCAGCACGTACTACAACAAAATAGCTGAGTTTGGTCGACCTATGATTGGCTTAGATGCATCGATGGCACTCGTATATCGTGATGAATATACAAACCTTCTTGGTTCGAATAAAGTTAACTTTAAGGTAGAGCTCCTTGGTGAATGGCTGATGAGTCAAATATATAATATTGATTTACCAATAAAGGAAGCGAAGGCAAACTCAATTTACTCAGTACTTAATCACTGTACGGAAAAATCATTAATAAACGACAGTACATCACATTGGCCAACAATATTTTCAAAGCTAGGTTTAGAGGCTGAGTCTGTTAATACCGGTTGTTGTGGTATGGCCGGAACGTTCGGGCATGAGAAAGGTAATCAAACCGTATCGAAAAGCCTTTTTGACGCAAGCTGGAAGCCTGTTTTAGACTCAAGACCAAAAGAACAAATATTGGCAACAGGTTTTTCTTGTCGTTGTCAGTCTAAGCGATTTGCGGAAGCCAGTCTTAAGCATCCAATACAGATTATTGCTGATTTATTTAAATAGAATTACTAGGAATAGGTATAGATGGACCTTACAAAATATGCACTAGAGTTTGCTACGATTGCAATAGCTCACATTTTTGCTGTAGCGAGTCCAGGGCCTGACTTTGCGATTGTTATGAAACATTCTATTCAATATGGCAAACGAGCCGCATTAATAACGTCAGTAGGTGTTGGGACGGCGATATTTATTCACGTTGCTTATGCATTGGCTGGTATTGGCTTGATAATCAATGCAACGCCTTGGTTATATGACGTGTTAATCGTTATTGCTTCTTTGTTTCTAATTAATATAGGCTTAAGCGCGATACGTTCTAAGGCGCATCTTCAAACAAACAGCGAAAGTCAGATGAAGGTAACTAGTATTTCTGACAAAAAAGCCTTTGCTTTGGGGTTTATGACCAACGGACTTAACCCAAAAGCGACACTGTTCTTTCTATCATTGTTTACTGTGGTGGTTTCGTTAGAAACGCCATTAATTATCAAAGGGGCGTATGGTGTTTATTTAGCTATTGCGACAACCGCCTGGTTCTGCTGTTTGTCTTTGGTGCTTTCTAAAGAGTCTGTAAGGAAGTTGTTTAGCAAGAATGCCTACTTATTTGATCGAGTAATGGGGTGGGTATTGATATTGTTAGCGATAAACATACTAATAAGTGAGTTTGGTTCGCGAATTATAGGCTTGTTCTAAACGTTGGTTTTATAAGTTTTATACGTTTTAAATGAGTCCAAGCACTGTTCCTAACGCTTGGACTCTTTAGAGGTTATATATCTAGGTTTCTTAAGCGTCTAATTTTTATGCTTAACATCGATTAAGTCAAAGTCAGCTAAGTCTGGATGTGCAGCTTGTATTTGTTTCTCTAGGAAAACTAACTCTTCAACTTTATCGCAAACTATATCCGCTTTCTCCTCTAATAGTTCCGCTCTGGCCTCAATTTCTTGCTCAATGTTTGCTTCTAAATTTTCTAGTTCAGTAAAATCAGTATCGCCATTTGCTATAGCTTCGCCTAGCATTTGAAACACGCCGCCAATTACTGAAGGTAGAGCTTGCTCAACGACTTCGCCAATTGCTTTGTCCAACTCTTCATCTGCAAAGTCCATATTAAAGGAGCCTTCTTCAAAAGTGTAATGTCCGTCTTGGTTGGCAAATTTCTCTTCTAGGCGTTCTTTTACATTGGCTAATTTTGAATCTAGCTTTGTTGAATCTCCAAACTGACCTAAACCTGCATTTATTCCGTCAAATGCAATACCAACTGCCTCTAAAGCAATTTCCGTAATGGTAGGTATTAGCGAACGGGTTTCGTTTGAAAAACGGCTAATAAGCGCATTATCAGATGCGGTTAATTTAATTTGTTCGCCTTTATAAAAAATAGTGTCATTGTTATAAATATCATAAATAGTTTGGTTACCTTTGATCACTAAAATGTGTTCAGGCGTAATAGACACTTTGTTCTTAAAGGTAACATCACATTGTTCGGTAACAATGCCGTCGTTATGAGCAAAAGTAGCACTCGAAACTAACAATGCTGGCGCGGCAATTAAGCCAAAAACTAAAGATGATTTTTTCATTTTATTTCCAATTTAAATTTTAATTATTCTAAATACTGGGTTTAGTGTATCAAGCATTGTGCCATTTTCTTATACCTAGGCTGACTAGGGGATTCAAGCGCTTTTAGTATATTTTTAAGTTTTATTAATTGTAATTTGTTGGTGAAATGGACTAGTTATTAGTAATTTTGCCCATATCTAAAGTATCTGATTTTATTTGTTTTAAAAGTGTTCAAACAACAGTTTATGCTTGGCGTAACCAATGAGCATAGTGGTATACTCAAACTAATTCATAGAATAATAAGGGTTTAAAAATGGCGGAGACTGAGAATCGCCCATCGAATTTCATTCGCAACATTATAGATGCGGATTTAGCAGCTGGTAAGCATAAAACGACACATACTCGGTTTCCACCTGAGCCGAACGGTTTTCTTCATATAGGTCATGCTAAATCTATCGTATTAAACTTTGGTATTGCCCAGGACTATAATGGTCTTTGTAACTTACGATTTGATGATACGAACCCAGAAAAAGAAGACATTGATTACGTTAATGCCATTAAAGAAGACGTAAATTGGTTAGGCTTTAAGTGGGACGGTGACATTTGTTATTCGTCAAACTACTTTGATCAATTATTTGGATATGCAGAAGAGCTTATTAATAAAGGGCTTGCTTACGTAGAGTTTTCTAGTCAAGAAAAAATACGTGAAATGCGCGGTTCTTTGAAGTTGCCGGGCCAAAATAGTCCTTACAGAGAAACATCACCAGAAGAAAACTTAAAACTATTTCACGAAATGAGAGACGGTAAGTTTAAAGAAGGCGAATGTTGTTTACGTGCCAAAATTGATATGGCCTCTAGCTTTATCTGCATGCGCGATCCAGTTATTTATAGAATTCGATTTGTAAATCATCATCAAACCGGTGACAAGTGGTGCATTTACCCAATGTATGACTTCACGCACTGTATTTCCGATGCATTAGAAAACATTACGCATTCTCTTTGTACACTGGAATTCCAGGATAACAGGCGTTTATATGACTGGGTATTGGACAATATTTCAATAGAATCACGCCCTCATCAGTATGAGTTTTCAAGGCTAAACCTTGAGTATACTCTTATGAGTAAACGTAAATTAAATACGTTAGTGACAGACGGACATGTAGAAGGTTGGAATGACCCTCGTATGCCTACAATAGCTGGCCTAAAGCGCAGAGGTTATACACCTGGTTCAGTGACGGAATTCTGTAAGCGTATTGGTGTCACAAAAGTAGATAACATGGTTGAAATGGGCATGTTAGAAGCTTGTATCAGAGAAGATTTAAACGAAGCTGCGCCAAGAGCGTTGGCAGTAGTTGATCCTATTAAACTTGTGATTGAAAACTTGCCTGATGGGCATGTAGAGTGGATTGATGCGCCAAATCACCCAAATAAAGAAGAAATGGGTACACGCAAGGTTCCATTCAGTAAAGAGATTTACATCGAGCGTGAAGATTTCCGTGAAAGTGCCAATAAAAAGTATAAGCGCTTAGTAATTGATAAAGAAGTTAGATTACGTAATGCCTACTTTGTAAAGGCCGTTCGCTTTGATCAAGACGAAGAGGGTAACGTAACAACAGTTTACTGTGAATATGACCCTACAACTCTAGGTAAATTACCTGCGGATGGTCGTAAAGCTAAAGGTGTTATCCATTGGGTTTCAGCGTCAGAAGGCGTAGAAGCAGAAATTAGAGATTACGACCGTTTATTTACGGTACCAAATCCAGCTGCAGAAGAAGATTTTACAACGGTTCTAAACCCTGAATCTTTAGTCATTAGAAAAGGTTATATAGAGCCTAGTCTATTGAATGCAGAAGCACAGCAAGGTTATCAGTTTGAGCGTCTGGGTTATTACTGTTTTGACGGAAAAACTAACGACGAAGGCAAGATGATATTCAACAAAACGGTTGGTTTAAGAGACTCTTGGGGCAACGGTGATAAATAGATTCAAATGTAATTCTATTTGATGAAAACAAAAAAGGAGGCTAGAGCCTCCTTTTTTAATGAGCGAAACTATTAACGTTTTAAACGTGGGTCACATCAATAATTAGAGACTCATCTATATTTGAAGAAGACACGGTGGCTTCGCTAAACTCATATTCTTTGCGTTCTTCGCTACGATCAATAGGAAGGTTTTTAAAATCAAAAAGCTCACCATCGGCTAATTGACTTAAGCTCACGCTTTTCATTGAGTTAAAGATATTTTCTATTCTACCTGGCGTTTGGTTATCCCACTCTGTCAACATCGCTTTGATAGACTGACGTTGCAGGTTCTCCTGAGAGCCACAAAGGTTACAAGGAATGATAGGGTAGGCTTTATGCTCAGCGTATTTTATTAAGTCTTTTTCACGACAAAATGCTAATGGGCGAATAACGACATTTCTTTTATCGTCAGACCTTAACTTTGGTGGCATAGATTTTAACTTTGCCCCATGAAACATGTTTAAGAACATTGTTTCTACCATGTCATCCATATGATGGCCTAGCGCAATTTTTGTCGCGCCAATAGACTCTGCAAAAGAATATAAAGTCCCTCTTCTTAACCTTGAACATAATCCACAGGTTGTTTTACCTTCAGGTACTTTTTCTTTTACAATTGAGTACGTATCTTTATCTACAATATAGTAAGGAATATCTAAAGACTCAAAATAGGCAGGCAATATATGCTCAGGAAACCCTGGTTGCTTCTGGTCTAAGTTCACTGCAATTATTTTAAAGTCGATAGGCGCAGACTTTTGCAGTGCAATCAGAATATCCAACATAGCGAAGGAGTCTTTTCCGCCGCTAATGGCTGCCATCACAACATCAGACTCTTCAATCATATTGTATTCAGCTATTGCTTTACCCACACGATTACGTAATCTTTTCTCAAGTTTATTTTGCTCGTGGATAGCTTTTCTAGGGTCTGTATTGTTCATGTTAAACTGCGTCTAGTATAAAAGGGCGCCTATTTTACCTATGCCTGCCGATTTAACAACTATTTGATCGGGCAATCAAAGTCCGATGGCTTAATGGCTAATAGGTCACAATTAATGTTGTCCATTACATGTTCTGCGGTATTCCCAATAAGCGCAGCAGTGATACCTTGACGGCCAACAGTCCCCATGACCACTAGCTCAGCGTCTAAATCTTTTGCTACTCTAGGTATTACATCTTCCGGCATACCTTCTATAACATGGCATCGAGTGCTAGGTACCTGATGTTTGTTCGCTAAGCTCTCCATGGACTTCACATGAAAGCTTTTCATAGTTGAGTTATATTCATTAGGGTCAAACTCAGGAATTTCCACAGCAATGTTAACAGGCGTTGGAGGGTACGCATTCATAAGGTGTGTATCAGACTCTAATAAGTCAGCCATGCTGATTGCATTGCTAATAATTAAATTATTTAAGTCTTGATGTTGTTCGTCTTCAACTCCAGCACTAACGGCTGCTAATACTTTGCCATGCGCTGGCCATGCGTGTTCTTTAACCAGTAACACTGAAACAGGGCACTTTCTAAGTAGGTGCCAATCGGTAGGAGTAAACAGTACGGACTTTAACGTGTCGTGGCTATGCGTTCCTTTGATAACTAAGTCATAATTACCGTCGATGACTTCTTTGATTATGCTTTCGTAGGGGCGATTGTGCCAAACAACTTTACTTAACACATTGATATCAGTCTGGTTCTCTTTTACTAAGTCTTCTAACCACGCTGTTCTATCTGCAATTACAGCGTCTCGCATGTTATGACGCTCATCTGAAGACAACATTGTCGTCATTTCGTAAGAAAAATCATAAATGGAAAGAAATAGAGTGATGCTAATCGGTTGCTTTTCAGCAAGTTCTAAGGCTCTTGAAAAAGCCTTTTGGTTATCTTCTGTGGGGTCTATTACAACTAAAACATTTTTAAAATTATTCATAATCTATCCTTAATTTTCCCTAACAGTTTAAGTCTAGTAAAAATAATAGAATTTGGTTATGAAAACATTGAAGTAAATCAATAAATGAACGTTCTTTTAATTAACTAAGTTCTCAACTTTAGGGAGATCTAACACGCTAATAAACTTACCATCAATTGCAATAATGCCGAGCTTTTGTAATTTACTAAATATTCGGCTCACTGTCTCAACCGTTAGTCCTAAGTAATTGCCTATTTCAGCACGTGTCATTGGCAACCTGAAGGTAGTTGACGACAAATTTCGTTCGCTAAATCGATTTGATAAGGTGGAAATAAAACTGCATATCCGTTGCTCGGCGGTTTTTTTATTGAGTAACATAAACATGGATTGGTCGCTTTTTATTTCGTTACTCATTAAACGTGTTATTTGCTGCCTAAGGTTGGGCATATGCCCTGAAAGGTCTTCAATAGTTGTATAAGGTATTTCACAGACCATTGAAGTTTCCATCGCTTGCGAATAGGTAATATGGCTATTTGTGGAAAGGGCATCAAAGCCTATAATATCTCCAGGCAGGTGGAAGGCTGTGATTTGTTCAGTACCATCATCGTCCACTAAAAAGGATTTAAAGCTACCTGAACGAACAGCGAATAAGGTTTTTAGTGGCTGACCCGCATCAAACAGAGTTTGATTTTTTTGATATGGTTTTTTTCGTTCAATTAAATCATCAAGCTTTTCCAGCTCACTGTCTTCGAGTGTAAAAGGAATGCACAGCTGGCTTAAATTACAGTTGGTACAGCTAATTGAAAAAGAGCCACAATTATGTTTTTGCTTAGTACCTGTCATTGCTGAAATCCTGTAAACTTTTGGTATGTGAGGTATAACTGATATAACGCCATTATAACGATCACAGCGCCAAAAAGTAGCCGAATTTTATTGTTTTTCAGTTGTTGGTTTAATTGGCTATTAAAGACAGTCATTCCGACTACAGCTGGTAAAGTGCCTAAACCAAAACAAAACATTACAAGGCCGCCGTGAATTGGGCTTTCTGCAACTAGTGCCAAAGTTAATGCGGTATAGATTAAACCACAAGGCAAAAAGCCCCATAACAAACCATAGCCAACACACTTTGCTAAGCTATCGATTGGAAGAATTTTTTCTTTAAAGGTTCTAGGTATTTGTTCAGTCGTTTACCAATAACTTCAACATAAAGAACAAAATTTGAGATCTTAGCAATGTGAAGACCTATACCAATCATAAATATACTTGAAACAACCGATAGCAATAGAACGCTGCCATTAGTAATTGAGAGGAAAGATTGAGTAAATAGGTTTGCGATAAAACCAATAAAGCCGTATCCCAAAATCCTAGAGACACTAATGACACTGGCATAGGTAATAAAACTTTTGTTATGAGGAACAGAAAAACCAAGCGCCATAGAAAGAGAGCCACACATCGCAACACAATGTGCAACGCCCATTAGCCCCATGATGAATGCCGTTATTAATAAGGTCACTGAGTTATTTGGCCAGGGGTATGTTTACGGCTAAACATTTAAAGTTCATTTTTTGAACTTGACGCAGACTCTAACGGCGCAGTTTTTATTGCTGCTGTTGTTTCGTCACCTGTATCAGTTTTAGCTGGCTTTACGTCATCCATTAAAATTGATAAACCCTGCTTCTCTAGGTCTTCAAATTGCTCTGACTTTGTTGCCCAAAAAAACGCGATAACGCCAATGACCATAAACAAAATAGCGACTGGGATTAGATAGTAGATGATATTCATTTTAATAACCTCAACGAGTTGCTCACTACAATAATGGAACTAGCGGACATGCCTATTACTGCGATATAGGGAGGAACGAAACCCATCATAGCAACGGGTAATATACTTAAATTATAAACTAACGCCCAATATAAATTCTGTTTAATGATACGACGGGTTTTAGCAGCATTTTCAAGTAGAGTAGCAACAGCGTTTAAGGAGTTGTTCGCCACAATCACATCGGCTACTTGTTTTGTAATATCAGCACCATCACCCATTGCTAGACTTACATCGGAACTTGCAAGTACAGGGGCGTCATTAATCCCATCTCCAACCATAAGAGTAGATTGGCCTTGCTTTTGTAGTTCTTGTATATAGTTTGCTTTAAACTTTGGTGAACAACCAGTTCTCACTTCTTTTAGAGGTAAACTGTGTACCAATTTAGCGGCATGAATACTTGAGTCACCCGTTAGCATGATTAAGTTTTTACCTAATTCGTTTAGCGCGTTTAGAGTTTTTTGAGCGTCCTCACGCAATTTATCTTCCGCTAAAAAGCGCACAACAAGCTTATCGTTGATCACAACATAAACGTTAACATCACTTGCTTCTACACCACAAAACTCAGCACTGCCTATTTTAATATTTAAGCTGTTAATTTTCCCAGAAATGCCTTTACCCATAACGACATCGACATTAAATACTTTATCGTTGCTGGTATCTATCATATCTATCTTTAGTGCTTCTTTTGAGAATGCTTTCGAAATTGGGTGTTCCGAATATTTTTCAAGCAAGTGTATGTAACTTAGTATTTTTGTTTCAGTGACGCCATTTGGGATATTCTCGTTTTCCCAAATTACTTTAGTTATAGAAAATTTACCTTCCGATAGTGTGCCGGTTTTATCAAAGATAACCGTGTCGATGTGATTAAGGCGGTCAAAAGCAATTGCATCTTTTATTAGAATGCCGCTTTTTGATAACGTTGATAACACACAAGTATAAGCCGTTGGGGTAGCAAGGCTTAGTGCACAAGGGCAGGTGGCCACTAATACTGATAGCGATATCCATAAAGCATCAGCAGGACTCGTTTGACTCCAGAAAACATAAGTAATTACAGAAATAACAAGCTGTGCCAGCACAAACCAATGGGCAACTCGGTCAGCCACTTGACTATATTTCGGTTTGAAGTCTGCAAAAGACTCTTGCATAGCGTTAATTTCTGATAACGCAGTATCTTGGCCAACAGCGGTTACTTTAACGGTTACAAAGCCATCGGAATTTACGCTTCCTGCTAACACGGTATCGTGTTTCATTTTTCGTATTGGTGCAAATTCGCCTGTTAACACTGATTCATTAACTTGTGTTTGACCATCAACAATTACACCATCGATAGCTATTTTTTCACCGGCCTTAATGTTTACTAAATCGCCAATAACGATATCTTTAACTAATACAGTTGTTTCTGTGTCGTCTGTTACTTTATTTACTGTAGAGGGTAAAGACGCCGAGAGGTTAGAGTTTGATAAAATAGCCTTGCTCTTTGCTCTGAAACTCAAGATATTTCCCTATCAACAGAAGGAATGTAAACATAGAGATGCTTTCAAAAAACACTTCGCCTTTAGAGCCATCCATGCCGTTTTCAATTAGCTGATACAAGCTTGCGATAAATGCACCGTAAATAGCAACAGATACAGGCACGTCCATATTTAATGTCTTTGCTTTTATTGCACTTATCGCACCGGTAAGAAAAGGGACCGCTGAATATAAAATTACTGGCATAGATAGCAGAAAGCTAATCCACTTAAAGTAACCGACTTGATGACTTTCCATACTTTCAAAAGCACCAAAATACATGGCAACCGCTAACATCATCACTTGCATAGTGAACAACCCAGCCACACCCAGTCGTTTAATGTATTGTTTTTCTTTGTTTTTTAACGTGACTTCTATATCTGAAACTTTAAATGGGGTCGCAGGATAACCGATGCTGTCAAAGCGCTTTAAGATAACGTTGAGTGATACTAAGCTGTTGTCCCACTGTAAAGTAGCCCGCTGGCTGATAGTATTAACGGTGATTTTTACAATGCCTGGAATGCTTGTTAAAGACTGTTCGATTAACCAAGCACAAGCAGCACAGTGAATATGCTCAATCGACAAGGTGATATGATGGATACCATCTTTTTCCGATGCAATAAGCCCTAAATATGACTTATCTGCGTAAATATCGTAGGAAGTATTATCGTATTCATCCATTGGTTTTGAAGCAAGTTCTGAGCGGTACTCATAATAGCTAGACAAACCATTACCCAAAATATGTTCAGTAATAGCTTTGCATCCGCGGCAACAAACCGGGTGCGGTTGTTCATCTTTTTTTATGTACAGTGGCTCTCCGCTTTCTAAAACTTCTGAGCCACAGTGAAAACAAGGTTCCAATACAGTTATTCCGCTACTAATTTAGTCCAAGACGCATTTGGGAAAGCAAGCTTTTGTTGAACTTTCCAAGAGCCATCCATAGGCTCTACAAAAACGGTCCATTTGCCCGTTAATGCTGTTTCCAGTGACTTAGTATACGTGCCAACGCCGTTAGGGGTCATAACGAAGTTAAGATCTCGCTTCCCTTGAGTTGAATGTACAAGGTTTACTTTTATACCTGACAGTTTCTCTGAAGATTTCAACTCAAAGCGTTGTTCTTCTAAACGGACTTCAAGCTCTATTCCAGAATCAGTATATGCTTGATATAAGGTTAACTCTTGGTTAATTGCCTTTCCCTTTTTATAGTAGTCATCTACAACCATTTCAGGTTGATTTAAGCTAGTTATAACGACGGTTGCGATACCGGCGACTACTGTAAGAGCTGGAAGGGCGATGATCAACCAAACCCATCCATTTTTGTACCAAGCTGTGCTATTCGATTTCATTAAACTACTCATTATTTTTAGACATAAAAAAAGCCTCCGAAGAGGCCTTTTATTTTACCCTAATTTATTTGTCAGGGTGTGAAATATTGTAAATATATGCAGAAATAACATGTACTTTATCTTCACCAAGTACATCTTTCCATGCTGGCATTACGCCGTTGCGGCCATATCGAAGAGTATCTTCAACCGCTTTTTTAGAACCACCATATAGCCAGATATTATCTGTTAAGTTTGGAGCACCAAATGGAAGGTTATGAGCTAACGACCCTTTACCGTCTGCACCGTGACACGCAGCACACATACCAAATTTAGCTTCGCCTGCATCAGCTAATTTATCATTAACTTTACGGCCAGCTAGCTTAAGTACGTAAGCTGTCATCTCTTCAATGCCTTGATCTCCAAGTGCCGCTTGCCATGCTGGCATCGCTGCTTTGCGACCATACAACAGAGTCTCTTTAATAGTTTCAGGTGAATCACCGTATAACCAGTCGTTATCACGAAGGTTAGGGAAGCCTTCTGAACCACGAGCATCTGAACCATGACATAATGCACAGTTTTGTAGATACAAACGTTGGCCTACTTTAAAACCTTCTTCGTCATAAGCTAAGTCTAGAATAGGTTGGTCAGCTAACTTTTTGAAAACAGGACCATAAACTTCATCAGCCGTTTTCATTTCTTGGTCTAATTCAACCAATAAACCTTCAGCCTTTGCTTTTTCAGAAAGTGCTTTAGATTCTGCTAAAGTTGTTATGCCTTGGTTTGAGCTTTTCCAGCCTAGAAGGCCTTCATAGTTTCCTAAACCAGGGAATAACGCTAAATAACCTACTGACCAAACCAAGATGAAATAGAACAAATATGTCCACCATTTAGGTAGTGGATTATTAAGCTCTTCAATGCCGTCAAATTCATGACCCATTGATTCACCTTCTTCAACGTGAGTATAGTTCTTAAGGTTAGCGGTAATGATTACAAAACACGCCACAATGGAGAACACAGTAAGGATAATTATCCACCAGCTCCAAAAATCAGTCATTATCATTTGATGATTCCTTTTTACGCGGATTATCATTTACGTCATCTTCTAAGATGGACTGGGCGATATCATCAAAATCGCTTTTACGATTTTTACTATATGCCCAATAAACGATAATCAAAAATAAAACTAATAAAATTAAAGTATAAACGCCTCTATATGTACCGTAATCCATAACGTCTACTTAAGGTGAGTACCTAGTTGTTGCAAATACGCTATAAGAGCCTGCATTTCAGTTTTACCTTCAACAGCAGCTTGCGCACCAGCAATGTCTTCAGCTGAATAAAGAGGAATGTAGTTACCATTCTTATCTTTATGTGTTTTACCAGCTGTTAGACGGTTAAATACTTCGAATTTCTTCGCTGTATACTCGCCCGTAAGAACGTTCTCATCAAGCCAAGGGAATGATGGCATGTTTGATTGAGGTACAACGTCTCTTGGATTCATTAAATGAGCGTAATGCCAGTCGTCACTATAGCGCTGACCTACACGTGCTAAGTCTGGACCAGTACGTTTAGAACCCCATAAGAATGGATGATCCCAAACTGACTCGCCTGCTACAGAATAGTGTCCGTAGCGTTCTACTTCAGCACGGAAAGGGCGGATCATTTGACTGTGACAGTTGTTACAACCTTCACGAATATAAATGTCACGACCTTCCATCTCTAGAGCAGTCAATGCTCTAAGGTTTTTAATAGGCTGCGTTGTATCTTTTTGGAACATTAATGGAGTAATTTCCACTAATGCACCAAAACTGATAGCGATGATAGTAAAGATAACGAGAAGCGGTACGCTTTTCTCTATTTTCTCATGATGGTTAGTTGCCATTATATAACTTCTCCTTACGCCGCTTCTGGGTATTCTTCTTGTTGTGGTTTAGCACCACGAACAGTTTTATAAACGTTGTAGGCCATAACAAGCATACCAGCTACAATAAACACACCACCTACAAATCGTACAAAGTAGAACGGTTTTGAAGCTTCTAAGCTTTGAACAAAGCTATAAGTTAATGTACCGTCAGCGTTAACTGCACGCCACATTAGACCCTGCATAACACCTGAAATCCACATTGCAACTATGTATAAAACCACACCAATTGTGTGTAACCAGAAGTGATGGTTAACAAGCTTCAGGTCAAACATTTGAGTTTTACCGTAAAGACGAGGAATAAGGTGGTATAAAGCACCAATTGAAATCATTGCAACCCAGCCTAAAGCACCTGAGTGAACGTGACCGATTGTCCAGTCTGTATAATGTGATAAAGCATTTACAGATTTAATCGCCATCATAGGGCCTTCAAACGTAGACATACCGTAGAAAGACAAAGAAACAATTAAGAAACGAAGTACTGGGTCAGTCTTAAGTTTATGCCATGCGCCAGAAAGCGTCATGATACCGTTAATCATACCACCCCAAGAAGGAATGAATAAGATAACCGACATAACCATACCTACTGACTGCGTCCAATCTGGAAGAGCAGTGTAGTGCAAGTGGTGTGGACCAGCCCAAATGTATAACGAAACTAGTGCCCAAAAGTGAACAACTGATAAACGGTAAGAATAAACCGGACGCTCTGCTTGCTTAGGAACGAAGTAATACATCATACCTAAGAAACCAGCGGTTAATAAGAAACCAACTGCGTTGTGACCGTACCACCACTGAATCATGGCATCAACGGCACCTGAGTAAATGGAGTATGACTTCATTTCATTAACAGCGATAGATTGACTGTTAACAATGTGAAGCACAGCAACGGTTACGATGAAACCAGCGTAGAACCAGTTAGCTACATATATGTGGCTAGTTTTCCTGATTGCTAAAGTTCCTAAAAACACGTAAGCATACGCAATCCAAACAACGGCAATAGCAATGTCGATTGGCCACTCTAATTCTGCATACTCTTTAGAAGTTGTATAACCTAAAGGTAAAGAGATGACAGCAGAAAGTATAATTGCTTGCCAACCCCAGAACGTGAATGCCGCTATTTTGTCGCTAATAAGCCTTACTTTACAAGTACGTTGAACAACATAATAAGATGTTGCGAATAGGGCACTTGTACCAAATGCGAATATAACGGCATTGGTATGTAAAGGACGTAATCTTGAGAATGTTAACCAAGGTGTATCAAAGTTTAGTGCAGGCCATATTAATTGCGCAGCAATCAATACACCTACGCTCATACCAATGATACCCCACAATACAGTTGTTAAAGCAAATTGCCTAACGACCTTGTAGTTGTACTCTGGGTGAGCAATATTTGTTGTTGTCATAGTATGGTTCCACTTACCCGTGAAAAGTATTATTAAAGTTATAAATATTAGACTCTTTTTCAAATTTTTGGCGGTAATTTATCCACAAATTTAAATCAGAGGCTTTTACGCACGTGCATGATAAAGACTTTGAGCGTAAAATCATAGCGACCAAAGGCAATATATTGTCCCAGATCAACAATTAGAGAATTCAAGTGGTTAAAAAAACAACATTGATACAAATATTGTTACTGAGCAGTAGTTTAGTTTTTATACTTTGCGGTTGTTCGCCTCAAAACACAGCTCAAAAATCCTCAGACTGTAATAAAAAACAAGCGTCATGCCTCACGTTAAGCTTTACGGAAAGCGAAGCGTATTTCGATCATAATTTAATACTTTCTGAGCAAGTTTATAATGTAACGTTTTCAAGTCGTAAGCCTATTAAAGAGGTGTGGCTCGAAGCTCAGAATATGCAGATGGGTAATATTGTTTTGTTTTTGAAAGAAGATCAGCAGTACCAATATTCTACTAAATTGATTATCGGTTTGTGCGCTAAGCCGGTTATGGAATGGGTAATGTACATAAGATTTGAAGATGGGACAGTAGACCAACAATCTTTTACAAGTTATTGGTCCGCTGACTATCAACAAAGTAATTAAACAGGCTCGTGGTGAGCACCGCGAATTGGGTAATCATTGTCTGGATTACGAACCCACTTTAACCCATTCAGTAGATTAAGAACGTCGGGTCTAGAAAAAGGGTTGTTACTTAAATCAACAGCGATAATTGTTTTTTCACGGTTTATCACGAACATCGCCGGCTCTGAAAAAACATGGTCAGTTTCATGATGGTTTCTTGGTGTAGATTGGTAAACGCCTAACTGGTTCATATCCGCCAGTGATAATCCATACCCTAGAGTAAAGTTAACTTTTAAGTCCTTTTTATGCTGGTCTAACTGTTCTAATCTATCTGCTGAAATAGCCACAATTTCGATGCCGATATCTAAAAATAGATATTTGACTTCTTCCAATTCATTTAAAAATTTGGTGCAAAGGGGACATTGAGCGCCTCGATAAACAATAATTAGTTGCCAATCGGCATCATTGTTAATTGTCGAGCCAAGCGTAAATATTTCGTTTTTTGAGAGGTTAACTTCAACGTGTGGGAAAGTGGTGCCTGGATGTAGTTTGTTAGTAAACATAATGCTCCAAATAGGTTTATTACTTGTAAGTACGACAAATTACGTACTTACAAGTATAGCCGATCAAGAGTGCCTGTTAATCAATTAACTTTGAACGTTCCTACTAGTCGGTCCAATTGCGCCGCTAATGCGTTAAGCTCATCGCTAGAATGTGACATTTCAGTTGCATTGTTTGCAGATTTTTCGCTGTTTTTACTTACATTTTGAACATGTTCATTTATTTCATTAACAACGGTTAATTGCTCTTCAGTTGCAGTGGCAACTTGAAGGTTTAAGCCTGCCAACATGTCTATTTGTTTTGCTATTTCTTGTAAGGCTTCGTTTGCTTCATGAGAAGACTCTGCGCCTTGAGTAGCAAGCTGTCTATTTTCTCTGACGCCTTGGACCGCAATTTCAGATTCGTTTTGAAGCTGCGAGATCATCGCTGCAATTTCATCAGTAGATTCACTTGTGCGTTTAGCTAAGTTTCTAACTTCGTCTGCTACAACTGCAAAGCCTCTGCCTTGCTCACCAGCTCTAGCAGCTTCTATTGCAGCATTTAGGGCTAGTAAATTTGTTTGCTCCGAAACACCCCTGATTACATCTAGCACACTACTGATATTACCGCTTTTCTCTGCAAGGGACTCTATAGTTTGAGAAACACTTTGCATTCCATTAGCCATAACATTAATGAATTGTGCAGATTCACCAACTACGGTTTGTGCTATCTGTGCTTTTTCCATTGCGACCTGTGTTGCATCAGAAGCTACATTTGCACTTTTAGCTATATCGCCAATGGTCATCCCCATTTGATTTACCGCAGTAGCAGCATGAATAGACTGATCTCGTTCTAACTCCGCGCTGTCTTTCGTTTCTTTGGCACTATGAGATACAACATCAGACGCATGTTTTAACTCTATAGAAGTATCTGATACGTTGATGATGACGTTTCTAATCTTGTCTAAAAACTGATTAAAGCCTTGAGCTAATCTCGCTATTTCATCATCACCGTAACGGTTAATGCGATAAGAAAGGTCGCCAGAACCATCCCCGAGGTTCTTAAATACATTCGCTAAAGCAATAATTGGCATCATTAGCATTTTTGAAAAATATCTAGCAATAAAGCCTAAAACGCAAACAACAATAAAAAACCACATAATCATATGGTTTCGACTTTCATCGAGCCCCGCATAAAGCTCTGAAGTAGGTACTTCAGCTACGACATACCATCCTAGTGAAGGTATAAAACTAGTAGCGACTACAAAATTGCCGTCATTCTCAAATGCAAAATCGTTTTCTAATAGGAGCTTGCGCGTATTAATCTGTTGGTATTGATTAGCTAAAGTTTGAGTGTTTCCTAAAGACTTATCTTTATGAATTTGTATTAAACCTTCTTTATCCACTAAATAAACGAATCCGCTTTGTTCTAGTTCAAATCCACTTAGGTACTCAACCATATTATTTAGAGACTTGGAAACCCCAGCGATACCTTTTCCACCAATCATTTGGAAGTTAACAAACATATCAACATCACCGTTAGGGTAGCTATAGATACTCGCCGATTCTGATTCGTTATTATTAGTGAAGGCAAAAAACCAACCATCTGCTTGGTCATTTTGTAATACCCTCAAAAAGCCGTCTTGGTTCCAGTATTCAGCTGTATCCCTGTTTGCAAAAGAAGCATTGCTCAAGTCATTGTCTTGTTGGATTTGCTTTAAATATTTAACGAGTGTTTGCTCGCCAGAATCTGGACGCCCATTTGATAACCAGTTATGAATAAACGGGTTAGTAGCTATGCTTCTGGTAACTGCTTTCATAGAAGCAGTTTCACCTTCAACTTTATCTCTTATGCGCTGAACTATATTGGGCAACTCTGTGGTTTCCATACGTTCAAGCATTATTGACTGAGCTTTTGAATGGCCTACGAAACTAACCACACTGGTAGAAATAATAATCGCGCCTATTAGGGTTAGGGTGATTTTTGTTTGTATAGGTAAAGAGAAAACGAACTTCTTTAGCATAATAAATCCAAGTATGCGGAGACAACAGTCCCTGTTAAATAATGTTTTTGCGAAACGCTATGATTGTATCGTTAGATTTATAAATGTCTTTAATTTATTTTATTTTCTGTTGTTTAGCCAATTTTAACGGCTGTTCGCAGTTAAAATAGATAAGTTATGTTGCAAAAGTATTCAAATTTTATATGGTCTACTTAATAAACTTTAAACAAGGAAATGTAATGAACGTTAGGTGTATTGCTTTGGCGATGAGTATATTTACTTCTAGTAGCGTACTGGCGACCAATAATATAGAAATGTGGAAAGGCACTTCTTACAACCACGATGTACCAACAGTAAAGTCTGTATTAGGATATGAAATAGGTAAAAAAATAACCTCCCATGCAGATATGGTGACTTATTTTAGAGCGTTGGAAAAGCAAAGCCAAATTCAATAAAGATTAAACGGTACGGAACTTCATGGGAAGGTCGTGAGCTTATAGTCGCTGCTATAGGGAGTGACGATAATATAAAAAACCTAGAGTCTTTTGCTGAAGACATGCAGGCATTATCTACCAGCTCTAAAACATCAACCTTGATAAAAAAGTTACCTGCTTCTGTTTGGTTGGGTTATTCGGTTCATGGTAATGAAATTAGTGGTACCGACTCAGCTATGATGACTGCATATCATTTGTTAGCCGCAAACAATGACGAAACGGTCAACAAGATCTTAAGCAATACGATGGTTTTTATAGACCCTCTACAAAACCCAGATGGTCGAACTCGATTTACTAGCCGATATTATTCTACTGTAGGTTTGGTTCACAGTGACGACAGGTTAAGTGCTGAACATAACGAACCTTGGCCAAGTGGCCGCTCTAATCATTATTTATTTGATATGAATAGGGATTGGTTAGCGTTAACACAGCCGGAAACAAGAGGTCGTGTTAAGGAAATGAACCATTACCGCCCATTGGTCGTTATTGACCTTCACGAAATGGGAGGTGATCAAAGTTATTATTTTGCACCTGCTGCTAAACCTATTAATCCTCATATGACAGATGAACAAGTTGAGAATATGGCATTAATAGGAAAGAATATTGGTGCGCATTTCGATAACAATGGTTTTGACTACTTTACACGGGAAATATTTGACGCCTTTTACCCTGGATATGGTGATAGCTGGCCAACGTTTTATGGCGCATCGGCTTCTACCTACGAAGTCTCGTCTTCTAGAGGTGAAATATTTAGAAAAAGTAGCGGTGAGGTCATGACCTATGCCAATACAGTTAAACGACATTTTGTTGCTTCAATAGCGACGTTAGAGGGTGCGTCGATTAATAGAGTAAAACTATTAAATGACTACGTTGCATATCAGAAGTCTTCTATTAAACAAGGTAAGGAAGACAAAAAGAGTCGCTACTATATTATTTCAGATAAAACGAATAGATTTGGCACACACAAATTAGCTGCATTGATGACCGAGCATGATGTGGAAGTGCAAGTAGCCACTCAAGGTTTTAAAGTGTGCGGGAAGCAATATCCTTCAGGTACGTACTTTATAGATTCCGCTCAACCAAAAGGCCGATTTGTAAAAACAACATTTGATAAGCAAGTAGACATGAGCCAGGACTTTATAAAAGAGCAGGAGCGTTTGAGATCAAGAAAGCTGAGTAATCAAATTTACGATGTAACTGGGTGGTCTTTACCTTTAATGTTTGGTGTTGATGTTCAAGAGTGTGGTCGAAAGCCAACAAAGTCTTCTGCACTGTTTGCTGCAGATACAAAATTAGTTGGCAAAGTAATTAATAAAAATTCAAAATTTGGGTACGTAATACCTTGGGTTGATATGGCGTCAGGCCAGTTTTTAACTCAAGCCTTGAGAGCCGGTCTGGTGGTTAAATCTGCCGATCAATCATTTACGTTAGAGTCAGGCTTGCAATTTCCAGCCGGTTCTTTAATAGTTGAAAGGCATAATAATAGCGAAGATTTGACCAATATTATTGACCGTATGGCGAAGGATACAGGTACGGTAGTGCAGGGCATTGACTCTAGCTGGGTTACAAAAGGGCCTAGTTTTGGCAGTAACAATACGCCTTTAATGGTTGCCCCTAAGATTGCGCTTGCATGGGATGAACCTGTCAGTTCACTGAGTGCCGGTCATGTAAGGTTTTTAATTGAGCAAGAGTTTAAGTATCCAGTTACCGCAATTCGTACAAGTACATTGTCGTGGGCTAATTTAAAAAATTATGAAGTCTTAATCCTACCAAATGGTTACTACAACCGAGTATTAGGTGAGTCTGGTGCTGATAACATAAAGAGTTGGGTAAAAAGTGGCGGGGTCTTGATCACCCTTGCTGGTGCAACTAAGTTTGCCGCAGATCCTGATTTTGGGCTATTGGATACCAAACGTGAATTGGCTTATAGAGAAGGCGAACCTCTGTACAAAAAATCAGATGATGCAACTGTAGAAGGTGTTTTACTAACGAGTAGAAAAGCATTAGTAGAGTCAGCTGAAAATAGTAAAGAAAAGCCGGATTATGTAGCCGGTGTGCTGGCAAACGTTGAGGTAGATCAAGAACATTGGCTCACTGTTGGTGTAAAGTCTAATGTTGTTGGTCCTGCGTTTGGTAATGATATTTATAAGCCAATTGAATTAGCATCAGGTAAGAACTTAGCGTGGTTTGCAAATGAAGATAAGGTATTGGCCAGCGGTTACCTTTGGGCGGAAAATAAAAAACAGTTGGCGTATAAGCCATTTTTAATTTATCAACCTATGGGGAACGGTATGATTATTGGCTTTACACAGGATCCAACAACTAGAGCCTACTTTGACGGATTGAACATTATGTTTCTAAATTCTATTTTCAGAGCGGCCTCGCACGCACGAGTTTTGCGATAAGTGCATGAAGTATAAATAGAAATTTAAATTTAGATTAGATGCCTAGTTTATAGGTAGCAAAGTCTAGATAGGTATAGGTATAATGCCGTAACTTTGAAGAATCTGGAAAAACCAATGAATACAGTTTACATTAATGCAGCCCCTATCGAACTTAATAAATTATTGAAGTTTGAAAGCTTGGTAAGTAGTGGTGGTGAAGCAAAAATGGTAATAGAAAACGGATTAGTCAAAGTTAACGGCAGTATAGAAAAACAGAAAAGAAAGAAACTAAACGTAGGTGACATTGTTCAATTTATGGAACAAGAGTTCATCATAGCGTTAGACATTTAATAAAAATGTATCTAGAGCCAACACAAACAGGATGTGCTGGCGATCTATCTAAAAGGGAATGACATGAGCAGAATTTTAACCATAAGAAACAAACTTCTTAGCCTTCGTGGGCAAATGGATATTAACGACGAACACGATCAAAGTTTGTTTACCGCAAAAGGTGAGCTTTCCTTTATATTTTCGCCAACCTGGCGAATTTTTGACTCCCAAAACAAACTAGCAACCATCAAAAAGAAAAAGCTAACGTTTAGGCCAACCTATTCGGTCCGTTCTATTTTTGGTAGTTATACGGTGAAACGGAAATTGCTATCTTGGACTCGTCAATACTATGTAGTCGATGGTATGTATCAAGGCGCAACCGCGATTGGCAGTTTACTTGACTTAGCGTTTACGATATCTCATGGTGACCGAGAAATATCTTCTGCCAGTGAAAAATTAATCTCTTTAAGAGACACTCATGTAATAGTAGTAAACGAAGACGAAGAGCCAGATGTTTTGTTTACTACAGTCATGATGGTCATTATGCAACTTGATAAAAAGAATGACAGCGTTGCTGTCAGTGATTAAGAATAAGACGACATGTTATGAAAGATATAAAAGATTTAACTCTCAATCAAAAACAAATATTTGCTTTTATCGATTTTTCTTTGTTTTTTAAAGGTCACTTAGGACTGAAGGAAACTATAAATAAATTTGGATTGGACCATAAAAGCGCAGTTCAATATTTTGAGAGATATAAATCTTCTTTAGGTGGTCAGTGTGAGTTTGATGAGAAAGGGCTTCGCTATTTTCAGTTAGAAAACTTCAAGCCCATTTTTAATCACGACCCAAGAAAAACCTTAGTAAAACTAGCCCATCAAATATCCGATGGCTTTGACGCTATTACTCAAACCGAATTTCCTGTTGAGCAACCATCTTATTTAAACGCACCGGATATCGAAGTTATTGCCCGGTTAATGCGCGCTATTTTGAACGGTAATGTTGTAAATATAATATACACCTCACTGTCAAACGGTTCGGCTGGTCGAGATATTGTTCCACATGCGATTGTAGATAATGGCCTTAGGTGGCATGTTCGAGGTTTTGATAAAAAGACCAATAGCTTTAGAGATTTTGTATTAACCCGTATCAGTAAAGTAACCATCAAATCGAATGACATAGCAACATATGAACATAGGTTAGCCGATGTTCAGTGGCTAAGAGTATTGGATTTAGTCATCGTTCCTCATCCAAAAATGTTGAGTTTTCAACAGCTGTTGAAATGGATTATGGCATGACAGACGGAAAAATGACGTTGAAGGTTAGGGCAGCAATGGCAGGCTACCTACTTAGACGTTGGAATGTGGACTGTACTCCACAAGCCTCACTTAACTCCCCAGAGTATCAATTGCACTTAGCAAATATTGATTCATTAACCAATTTACCAGAGCTGTCTATTGCCCCTGGTTATATTTATTGATCTTTATAATTTAAATATTGCTATTTAGAAAAACAGGTTCATAATCCGCGCGAATTTTATACGGGCAGGGTTCTGTCTTAACTTTTTCTACTATGGCGAATCGCACAATGGACAAAAATAGCACCAAACCTCAGGGGCTTAGTTCTACATCATTTATTCATGACCGTTTATCGGTTTATAACCTTCAAGCAGACTATTCAATCCAGAATGATGTTTTAGATCATTCGATTACTGAACGCGGTGTTAGGTACAAGGATGCAATTCATATAGTTGTGCCAACCGGAGAATACTGGCTTTTTGATTACGGCGTTGTGGTGTTTTGGGCGGTTGAAGAAGATGAGCGAATGGCTCTAATTAACCGTTTACGACGGTCTGAAAAGTCTTCAGACGGCATTATTGAAGACCACTTCCGGTTTGAAGTGTCTACGGAGCTAAAAATTAGCAAAGATACAGTGTTTTTACCAAATGACCACGCACTAACGCGTTTAGCTGTTAGCCACGGACTAGCACAGTCTATTAAGTTAGTGGAGTATGAACACAAAGCTCAATCGACAATTACGGATTATTCGCACTTGCCAGAAGCTTTAGCAACTACAGGTAAGATAGCGTTAAACAGAAAAGAAATAGCCAAGATACGAGGCCGACTATTTAGTACTAAGAGCGATATCATACTTCATTATGGTTTGTTGGATACGCCGGAATTCTTTTGGGAGTACCCAGAACATGAAAGTAATTATAACGCGATAGTACGTTACTTGGAGATCCATCAACGGGTTGAGCTTTTGTCTAAAAAACTAGCCACCATACACGAACTTTTTGACATGTTAGCCGACGAACAGAAGCATCAACACTCGTCTATTTTAGAGTGGATTATCATTTGGCTTATTGCTATTGAAGTGGTTATTTATGTTGGTGAAAAGGCAGAGAGCTTTCTTTAACTTTATTTAATTAAAGCGCGTTTAATAGATATTTAAAAAACACTAAATTTTTAGAATAAAAAGATTGCCATTCTGAAAATATTATTTATTATGCGCGCCAATTCTTGTTGATAGCCAATCCAAGTACATCGCGTTAGCGGCCAGGCAGATGAGCAACTATCCAAGGGTGAAATTGAATATTTAACTATGTTTAACTCGCTCAAACCTAATAGTAGGTTTATTTAGCTTATTCTGGAGATTGGTAATGTCTGTTACTTCTATTATTTCTGCTATTGCAGAAAACAACCTTCCTTTTGACTCTGAAAATATAGAGTCTTTAGCATCTCGTTACGGCACACCTTTAATGGTTTTAGACTGTGATGTTGTGCGTCAGCAGTTTCGTAACCTACAACAAGCATTGCCAAACGTAGACCTACACTATGCACTAAAGCCTTTGCCACATCCGGCCGTTGTATCTACCTTACTTGCTGAAGGTGCTTACTTTGATTTAGCGACAAACGGTGAAGTAGATTTAGTAAGTTCAGTAGGTGTACCTGCGGATCGTACCATTCAAACTCACCCAATAAAGCGAGACAGTGATATTAAGCATGCCTTATCTTATGGTTGTAATGTTTTTGTTGTGGATAACGTCAATGAGTTAGAAAAATTTGTTGCCTATAAAGACGATGTTGAATTGCTGATTAGAGTTAGCTTTCCAAATGCTGATGTATTAGCGGATCTTTCTAAAAAGTTTGGTTGTAAGCCAGAAGCCGCATTGGAAATTGCTAAAAGGGCGTTTGAAATTGGTGTTCGAATTAAAGGTTTGTCGTTTCATGTAGGTTCACAAACTAAAACAGGCGATAAGTACGCTACTGCAGTACGTCGTTGTATCGACATAATGAATGAAGTTGTGGACTTTGGGTTGCCAGCGTTAAGTACATTAGATATTGGTGGTGGATTTCCTGTGCAGTATACGCCAGATGTTTTGCCAATAAGCATTTTTTGCAAACCAATACGAGAAGCATTGGCGGAGTTACCAGAAACGGTTCGCGTTATAGCAGAGCCAGGTCGTTATATTGTAGCGCCAGCGGTAATAAATATAGCATCTGTTATGGGCCAATCTGATCGTAATGGGCAAACTTGGTATTACTTAGATGATGGAATTTACGGTTCGTTTAGTGGACTTATGTTTGATGAAGCTAAATATCAAACCTTTGTATTAAATTCATCTCAAGAGCTATTTTCATCAGTGTTAGCTGGACCAACTTGCGACAGCATTGATGTAGTAGCTGAACAAATTATGTTGCCTAAGCTATCCAATGGAGAGCTAGTAGTCACGACGATGATGGGAGCATATACTTGCTGCACAGCGACAGACTTTAACTTTTTTAAAAGAGCAGAAGTTATAGCAATAAACGAAGCGGTAGTATTTGAAGACATTATCACGGCATAAAGGGTAAGTACGCAGTAGTAAATGTTTTTGTAGCAGAGCTAGAATCACAATGAACGCTTACAGTATTGTGAGCGTTCGTTGTTTGTATATAGCGATGAGAGTATTAGGGCAAAGCTAAGTTTTAACTTTGATACTTATAGATATTCTATTTAACATAATATACATTATGCGCATATTGATATGCTATTGGTGTGGGCCGGTTTGAACTGTGTTATTTATAGTTTAAACGCTAGCTTTTGGTTCGTATGGCTCTTACTAATATAAAACTACTTCTTTAGCGTGCTACCTTGGCTCACAGTGAATCGGTTACGTCCTTTTAACTTCGATTGATATAACGCCGTATCGGCCTGTGTTATTAGGTCTAGCTCTGTTATTACTTTGTTCGTATCAAAATAATCTACAACTATCCCCACACTTATGGTTAGCCGATCGTCAATTTCGCTAAATGAATGAGGTATCATTGCGCTATATACTGCAGTTATAAGTTTTTGAGCGGTGACTTTGGCTCCAGCTTCATCCGTCTCTGGTAATATACAGGCAAACTCTTCACCTCCATAACGAGCTACAAAATCGGTTTCTCGAGGAAGTTCTTGATCAATGATACGGGCTACTTTCTTTAGGCAATCATCTCCCTTTGCATGACCATAATTGTCGTTATATGGTTTAAAATAATCCACATCGATAATTAACAGTGACAATGGACTTTTGCTTCTCTGTGACGACGCGATTGCATTTGATAACCGATCATCAAATGCTCTTCTATTTGCAATACCAGTTAAGCCATCCAGTGACGAAAGTTCTTCCAAGGTTTGTTTTTGTAGTTCTACAGTATTGGCAAAGATATTAAAAGTATCTGCAATGTCTGATATTTCATCTGAACCTTTATCAATAACGTCATCTAAACTGCCATTTAAGCGCCTATTAACCCCTTTGTTAAGGTTTATTAAGCGGCCCACAACTTTATTTCTTAAATATACAGCGATGAGTACAAATAAACTAAGAGATAGAATAAAGGCAATAACTACAACTGTTAGTTGAGTTGATATAGCTTTGGTAGCACTTTTTGTTTCATCCAGTACTTTATTATTAATGTTGAAAGAGGTGTATTCAGCCTGGTTTGCATAGTCCATGATCAAGTTTCTCATAAAGTTGCCTCTACCAATTGCACGACCTTCAATACGCAATTGCTTTATACGAGTGTTTACTAAACCATCTGGAGCTAAAAGTAATGTTTGGAGTTTACTAAGAAACACTAATGCTTCTTTAGAAGCCTTTGTATTTGAACCTTCTACATAGTTCGATAGCAAAGACTCTAGATCCTTTTGCAAAGTATGCTCTATTTGTCTAACGAGATGAAGTCTATTTAGAAACGTTAATTGAGCGCTGTTTGCAAAAATATTGGTTATTAATAGTTGGCCGTCAACTAATGACGTACGACTTTCGATATCATCCAAGTCAGGCATGTTATTAAACAGCGTATATAATAATTGCAATTTTTCGTCGAAGCTACGCTTGTTTTCTAAGCGCTGGTTAATTAATTCGTCTAACTCTTGCAGCTCTACAATGATTGCCTTTAGTTGCGTATTTCCATAACTTTGCTGTGACAACTGTAAACTATCAGATTTTAATGTATAAATTAGGCTTTGTATTTGTTCGTTGGTGGCCCGTTTAGCCGCACCACTTTGTACATTAATTAAACGCTCCGTCAGAAAAATAAGCGTATTTACTTGGCTATAAGTTTTACCCGCTTGTATTGCTGTAGGTACTGATACTTGCTGAATATTTATTAGCACATTTTCAAACTCACTTAATCTAAAAATAGTTAGCGCAGTTAGTCCCAAAAATATGGTAAATATTAATGATAAACCCAAAAACAGTTTGTTCTTTATCGAGTAGCGATTTTTAGAGTTATCTAGCAAGTCCATGTTAATAACGCTATTTGAGTCTTTGTTTAAATGCGCTGACATGTTATTGATGACTATTCACCTCTTTAATACGACCTTCAATAGAGGGAGTTGCATGCCGGTTGTTTTGTAAATACATGATAAGGACTTCAGATAGAAGAGGATTAACTCTTAAACTATTTTTAATCTCTCTAGATTGTTTAAAGCTTGTGTAGCCATCTCCACCATTTGCTATGTATTCTGTAGTGCCAACCGTATATAACTTGTTGATATCTAATTTATTATTCCCAATGTAGATATCAATAATTCTATTACCCACCGGCATTTCTTTGTTATAACTAAACGATAAGCCTGCTACTAAAGGGAACCTACCTTTAACATCTGCTATTTGGGACAATCCATTTTCTAACGCACTTTTAATTTGTTGGCCAGTCACTTCTAAAGCAATTAATCGACTCCTAAATGGTAACTCGGTAACAATATCGCGCATGGTCCACACTGTATTTTTTGCATAAAGAGTATCCCCTCTTACAACACCACTATTAATTAAAACAATATCAGTATTCAAAAATGCCTTGATGGCATCAGTCATTATATTGCCAAAGAAAGTTTCTTTTGTACGGATAGATAATTTTCTAGTATCAATTTCGACATCTAATGAGGCTACATCAATGTTTAACAAACGCTCTAAGCGATTAACATAAGAATTAGATTGATTAGATAAATCTTCGTCTATTGGGAAATTATTTAATTTGAACGTTGTTAGAGATGTCGCTATTGGCTTTTGAGGTGTTATCTTTAACTCAACTTGTAATACCTCGCCTGGAGAGTGCAAGTAAAAATGGTTCTTATGTTTTAACTTCGTATAGTTTTGAGTTTGGGAAAAGGCTTTATCAACCATAAATGCAACATCAATGACTTGCTCAAGCATTAGAGGCTCAACGATATCATTTGGAACGGAATACAAGAGTACAACTACGTCAACACCCGCCTCTCTGAGTTTCTCAGACTCTCGTCTTAGCGCTTCAGTTCTAGGTATTAGTTTAATGCGGTCTAACAAATACTCTTCGATTACAGAAGGATTAACAGTTGATACGACACCTATACTAACGTCCTCTTTCTTAATGATAGTAGAAGGTTGAAGCCCATCAAGGTTATTGTTAGTTATGGGATCATATATATTTGATGCGATGATAGGAAAAGCTGCTTCATAGGCTCTTTGAGAAAGCTCGTCTTCTGAGTAACTAAACTCTCTTTTTGTTATTCCCATAGCATCTGGCTCTAAGCTATTGAGGATATCTATTATATGGGCGCCTTTGTCAAACGACGACATCGGACTAGGGCCTATTGAACCGCCACCAAATAAGAAAAAAGATGGCGCTTTTTGCGCGCGAATTAGTTTAAGGAAAGACGCTAATCTTCGATAGTCGCCGTGGACTTTATCTTCAACTAAAGGCAAATCACCAGTGAAGACAAGTTTCGCTGTTTTAGGGTTAGCGCTTATTGTTGGTGAAGTAATAACAACAAGGATAGAAAACGCGATGCTTTTAATTAATATTTTCATATCCCAACAAACTAAAGTTAATTAAGCTCTTTGTCCACCCAAAATTTAGTACCTTTGACCATAGCCTGCAGAGCTAAACCATTCTCAGTAAAGGTATAAACTGTCACATCTCCGTAATAAGCTTCCCCTTCAACAGAGCCGCCCTTACCGCTTGCTTTTGCTGATGCATCGGCATTGCCGCCGAATGTCCAACCGTTTTCGACAAAGTCTGTCATCGCTTCTGCGGTATGGAAAACCATAACAATACGGTAATCTTTAACACCAAAACCTAGCCCAACTCCGCCTTCAGCCATATTCATATATGTTTTTTTAGACAGGACTTTGTCATTGATAACACCATATCCAGTGCCGGCAGAAAAAAATAATAAGTTTACATTAGCGTTACTAAAAACTGCATAACCCGGTGCCGTAGCTAATTGAGCGCGAGTGTCTGGTTTATTTTTATAAAGCTGAGTCAATACCTCACGCTCCATATCCAATATGACTTCTCTCTTCTCTGATACAGTGCCTTCGCCCATAGATGCGCACGCAGTGATAACAAGTGTAATAGCCAGTAACCCTAGTTTCATAAAGTTGTTCATAACTTTCCTTTTTAATACTGATATTTAAAATATAGTTAAGTGGCTAAGATTAACAATGTTTAACTTAAAAACTTTTATAGATATTTTGCATGGTATCAATTGGATTGTTTGATTTAGTTATCGCTCTACCAATAACCAAATAATCAGAACCTGCATCAACTGCCTTTTTTGGAGTCATGATTCGCTTTTGATCATCGGCACTTGCTTCTTCTGTTCTAATGCCGGGGGTTACTAGCTTAAATCCACTACCAAATTTACTTTTTAATAACGTTGCTTCTTGCGCTGAACAAACAACACCGTCCATTCCTGCGTTAGCGGCTAAGCCTGCTAAGAATAAGACTTGTTCTTCCGGTGATTTGTCTATACCTAAATCTAATAAGTCCTCTTCAGACATACTGGTTAGCACCGTTACTGCAATTAATAACGGGGCTTTGTCTCCGTAGGGAATTAGAATTTCTTTGGCAGCCTTCATCATTTTAGTACCACCAGAGGCGTGTACATTAACCATCCAAACGCCTAGCTCAGCCGCCGCTTTTACTGCTTTTGCTACGGTATTAGGGATGTCATGGAATTTAAGATCTAAGAACACATCAAAACCGCGCTTATGTAACTCTCGAACGAAGCTTGGACCAAAATGGGTGAACATCTCTTTACCAACTTTTAATCGGCAAAGCGTTGGATCTAACTTGCTAACTAGACGTAAAGCATCATCTTGAGTTTCAAAATCCAATGCCACTAAAATCTTATTATTTTCCACAATTTACCCTTTTAAATACCATCTAAGCCAGTTAGTGGTTTAATTGATTGCCAGTTGTTACAAGCTGGGCATCTCCAACTAAAGTTATTGGTTGAGAAACCGCAAGACTTACATTCATAATTTGGCTTTAATTCTATGTAACGTTTAATTAGCTGTTGTAGTTCAAAGAAGTGCTCTTCTGAAGTAAACAGCTCCTTTTCTAATTCGATGAGCTTGCCGAACCCTCTTACGCTTGGTACGTATCTAAGTTGTTCAATAACGTATTTTCGAGCAGCCTCTGTGCCCTTTTCTTTTGCTATAAAGTCCGCCATTTGATTGTGGGCATTTACGCTATTTATTTTTTTCTCTTTTATTAGCCAATATAACCATGCGGCTTGTTCAAACTCGTCTACAAAACACTCCGGTGCGATATCAAAGAGTGCTGGCGCAAAACTAGGTTCTTTGTCGAGCACCTGCACCACGAGTTCCCGTGATTGTTGTTTGTTATTTAGTAATAAATAAAGCTTGGCCAACGACACTAGGCTTCTAATACAATTTGAGTTTACTTTATTGGCTCGTTTATAAAATTGCTTTTTGTTTTTTATGTTATCGGATTGGTCTGCCATTTCACAATAAAAGTGACTAACCATCTGCCGACTCTGATCATTCAACATACTAGGTTTTGCAATTAAGTAGGCTTCAACGCCCTTTTCCCACTCTCTGGTTTGTTCATAAATATGCAAAATCATTAGCAATGCTTCATTTGCATGTTCAGACTTTAGTAGCGGTAATAAAGTTTCGAGAGAGTGCTCAAGCATACCGGCTGAGGTAAAATCCTGCGCTAATTCTAATTTGATGATCTCTAGTTCATAACTAGGGATTTGTATTTGATCTGTTTTTACTAAGCCTTCATGGATGGCTATTGCTTTGTCTATCTCGCCTTTTTTCTAAACAGTTTAGCTAACGTTAAGTAGTTTTCTATATTAGCTGGGGTATCGTCTAGGTATTGAATTAAGCGGTCAAAGGCTTGTTCTTCTTTGTTGTTTAAAAGAAGTGAAACACTGGAGTTTAATGCTTTATTTAGAGAGTGTTGCTGCTGTAGCATTTCTTTTTTAGCATTGTGCTTCCCCATCACCCAACCATAGGCCACGGCGATTGGTAGCAGTAAGAACAGTAGTTCAAGCATTAGCTTTTTTTACCACCTTACGAAATCCTAAATAAAGAAGCGTTAATAAAGCGCCTATTGCAATTGATGACATGATAACCAACGAAAGAGGAATATCTAGTCTAACAAATAATAGGTTTACGTTAACCAAATGTGCATTTTCGCTACCAACGGCTAGCGCAATACAAATGGTCATTACTAAAAGTATTAATGAAATCAATCTCAAAAGCCTACCCCTTAAATTAGGGGTATAAGGCTATTGTATGTTATTCAAGTAGTCAATTGCGGATTACTTAAAATCGACTCTTTCACGTAATTCTTTACCTGGTTTAAAATGCGGAACGTATTTAGCTTCTAGTTCTACAGACTCCCCAGACTTAGGGTTACGACCTACTCTTGGCGCTCTATAATGTAATGAGAAGCTACCAAAGCCTCTAATTTCAATACGATCACCTGTAGATAAACATTCAGCCATATTATCAATGATACTTTTGACAGCCGCTTCAACATCTTTTATTGGTAACTGTGGATGCTGTTCAGCTAATTGTTCTATTAGTTCGGACTTAGTCATTTATTTCACCTAAAATTGAGACAAAAATAAGGGAGCAATTACGCTCCCTTATA
Source organism: Psychrosphaera haliotis (assembly GCF_009728465.1). GTDB lineage: Bacteria > Pseudomonadota > Gammaproteobacteria > Enterobacterales > Alteromonadaceae > Psychrosphaera > Psychrosphaera haliotis. The sequence continues at coordinate 134,099 of NZ_WOCD01000002.1, read as the reverse complement.
GTTATAGCTCATTTAAATTCAAAAGCTTAGTCTTTTTGTGCATTTTTAAATGCAGCAGCCATTGCGTTTTCGAATTCTGGAGTTTGATTTTGAAGATTATCAAGTACTTGCTTCTCTTCAGCTTCGTGTATCGCTTTGATTGATAAGCTGATTACACGGTTCTTACGGTCAACGCCAACAAACTTAGCTTCAACTTCTGAACCAGCTGAAAGTACTGTAGATGCATCTTCGATACGCTCTGCAGAGATTTCAGAAACACGGATATAACCTTCAACGTCTGTACCTAAAGTAACAGTAGCGCCTTTAGCGTCAACGTCTTTGATTTCACCTTTAACTAGAGAACCTTTTTTGTTGTTTTCTAAGTATTCAGAGAACGGGTCAGAATCCATTTGCTTAACGCCTAATGAAATACGCTCACGCTCTGGGTCTACTTGAAGAACTACCGCTTCAATCTCGTCACCTTTCTTGAATTCGCGTACTGCGTCTTCGCCTGAAACATTCCAAGAAATGTCAGATAAGTGAACAAGACCGTCGATGCCGCCATCAAGACCGATGAAGATACCGAAGTCAGTGATTGACTTGATGTTACCTGAAACGCGGTCACCTTTGTTGTGTGACTTAGCGAATACTTCCCATGGGTTGTCTTTACATTGCTTAAGACCAAGAGAAATACGACGACGTTCTTCATCAATTTCAAGAACTAGTACTTCAACTTCATCACCTAAGCTAACAACTTTAGATGGGTGGATATTTTTGTTAGTCCAGTCCATTTCTGAAACGTGAACAAGACCTTCGATGCCGTCTTCGATTTCAACGAAACAACCGTAGTCTGTAAGGTTAGTAACACGACCTTTAAGACGTGAAGACTCTGGGTAACGACCAGCGATGTCGCCCCAAGGATCTGAACCAAGTTGCTTAAGACCAAGAGAAACACGGTTTTTCTCTTTATCAAACTTAAGAACTTTAACATCGATTTCGTCGCCAACTGCAACGATTTCACTTGGGTGCTTAACGCGTTTCCAAGCCATGTCAGTGATGTGAAGTAGACCGTCTAAGCCACCTAAGTCTACGAATGCACCGTAGTCTGTAAGGTTCTTAACGATACCTTTAACTTCTGAACCTTCTTCAAGGTTAGCAAGTAATTGTTCGCGCTCTGCTGAGTTTTCAGTTTCGATAACAGCACGACGAGAAACAACAACGTTGTTGCGCTTCTGGTCTAACTTAATTACTTTAAATTCTAATTCTTTGCCTTCCAAGTGAGACGTGTCACGGATAGGACGAACGTCAACAAGTGAACCAGGTAGGAATGCTCTGATGCCTTCAACTTCAACAGTGAAACCACCTTTAACTTTACCAGAGATAAGACCTTTAACGATCTCTTCTTCTTCACATGCTTTTTCTAGACGAACCCAAGCTTCATAACGCTTAGCTTTTTCACGAGAAAGAATAGTCTCACCGAAGCCATCTTCGATTGAGTCTAGTGCAACGTCAACTTGATCACCAACGGCTACTTCTAGTTCACCAGCGTGGTTTTTAAATTGTGCTGCAGGGATAGCAGATTCTGACTTAAGGCCAGCGTCAACTAATACAAGGTCACGTTCGATAGATACGATAGTACCTTTAACGATTGAACCAGGGCGTGTTTCTATAGTTTGAAGGCTTTCTTCAAATAATTGAGCAAAATTTTCTGTCATGATTTATCTTCATTAGTACCAATGTTGCGTTCCTGCGACAAAGGGGTTGGAGTTTAACTTGTTACATCCTGCTAACAAGGCTGTCTAAATTTAAATGTTGAACGTCTTTTCAATAACTTGAATAAGCTGTTCGTATACTTCTTGCGCTGACACAGTAGTAGAGTCGATGCAAATTGCACCTTCCGCAGCTACCATTGGCGCTACACTTCTGTTCGTATCACGCTCATCACGAGCCTTGATATCGTTCAAAAGGTCGCCGATTTTAACATCGTGGCCTTTTTCTTTCAACTCTTTAAAACGTCTATCTGCACGTTCTTCTGCACTTGCAGTTAAGAACACTTTTACTTCAGCGTCAGGGAAAACAACGGTGCCCATATCTCTTCCGTCGGCAATGAGCCCTGGAAGCTGTTTAAAAGCTCGTTGCCTGCGCAATAAAGCTTCTCTAACTCTAGGTAAAGAAGCAATCTTCGACGCCACGCCACCTACTTCTTCATTTCTAATAGATAAAGTAACTTCTTCACCTTCTAGAATGATCTGTGAACTGTTGTCTGTGGACTGAAATTGAACATCAAGATGTGCAGCCAATGGGATTAAGCTTTCTTCATCACTAGGGTCAACTTGGTGATGAATTGAAGCTAATGCCAGAACTCGGTAGATAGCGCCACTGTCAAGGATTTCCCACCCTAACCTTTGGGCTAATAATCGACAGACAGTGCCTTTGCCTGCGCCACTAGGACCATCGATTGTGATAACCGGTATAGATTGTTCCATAAATACTCCACTCGCTGAAATTGCGGGCGGTATTATACTCTAATAAACTGAAATTGAATTAATTTAATTTTAAGCTTTTGCCGTTAATCATTTTTAATGTGTTAATAAGCGGCTAAAACGGTCGAAATAGTCGGGAAAAGTCTTACTAGTAACTTTAGGATCAAGAATAGTTACCCCGTTACTTGTAAACGTTAATAATGAAAAGCACATAGCGATACGGTGGTCGTCATACGTTTCTATTTCTGCATGTAAAACACTAGCAGGCGGAGTAATTTTAATGTAGTCATTGCCTTCCTCTACTTCAGCCCCTACTTTCTTAAGTTCCGTGGCCATCGCGTGAAGTCTGTCCGTTTCTTTTACTCGCCAGTTATAAATATTTGATATTGTCGTTGTTCCTTCTGCAAACAACGCTGTTGTTGCAATAGTCATGGCGGCGTCAGGTATATGGTTCATGTCTTGATTAACAGCTTTAAGGCTACCGTTTGACTTAACGCTAATATGATCGTCGAAATATGAAATATCAGCTCCCATGTCCGCTAACACTTGTGCAAACTGTATATCGCCTTGAACACTATTTTTACCGATGCCATACACATCAACAGGGCCACCTGTTATCGCTCCTGCCGCCAAGAAATAAGATGCTGAAGATGCGTCGCCCTCAACCATAAAATGACCCGGGCTCTTATATTGTTCAGTTCCATCAAGTGAAAAGGTTTGGTAGTTATCATTGCTAAACGTAATACCAAACGACTCTATGATTGACAGCGTAAGCTTTATGTAAGGTTTAGAAACCAATTCGCCTTTTACCGTAATCTTGACTGGCTTTTTGATAAGTGGCGCGGCCATCAATAAAGCAGATAAAAATTGACTAGAAACACTACCATCAATAGTGAGCTCTAGAACTTCACTTGTAACACCGGCAAACGGTTTGATATTTAATGGTGGATAGCCTTCTTCACCACCATATTCAAGATTTGAACAAGTACCTGCCAGTGAGTCAACTAAGTGCCCTATTGGCCTTTCATACATGCGAGGCTCGCCCGTTAACTCTGCAGTCACCTGACTAAACGCCAATACCGCTGCTAAAGGTCGCATCGCCGTGCCTGCATTACCTAGAAACAATTCTGATTCAGGTGAATTAAACCTTCCGCCTTGGCCATGAACTATGCATGTGGTTTTATCTTCACTCAGCTGTGTTTTAATACCCAATAGGTTTAAAGCGTTAAGCATATGACGTATATCGTCACTGTCTAATAAGTTGGTAATTTTTGTTGAACCTTCGCAAAGCGCGGCAAGCAGCAGTGCTCTATTTGATAAGCTTTTAGAACCAGGTACGATTACCTTGCCAGTGCAAGATGTTTTAAAATCGAGTGTTAATTTGTTGTTCATTTATATCTTTTACCCTACTACTGGTATTTAGTTTCAAACGCTTGCATAAATCTAGAAAGTGCTTCTACACCCTCGTATGGCATCGCATTATAAATGCTCGCTCGCATACCACCTACGCTTCGGTGACCTTTAAGTGCGACTAAGCCATTTGCCTTTGCTTCTTCCAGAAAGGTTTCATTTAAGGCTTCATTCTTTAAGAAAAACGTAACGTTCATTTTAGATCGGTTATCAAAGTGCACGCGACTTTCATAAAAGCTAGATTCGTCTATTGTTTTATATAACAACTCTGCTTTTTTGTTGTTCTCTAGTTCTATTTTTTCCACGCCACCCTGAGAAAGTAACCAATCAAAAACCAATTTAGATAAATAGATAGCGAATGTTGGCGGTGTGTTAAACATGCTCTCTTTTTCCGCAGTTACTTTGTAATTAAGTAGAGACGGTATATTTGAAGGGCTTCTTTTTAGTAACGCGTTATTGATAATAACGATACCCATGCCCGATGGCCCTATGTTTTTTTGTGCACCTGCATAAATTAAGTCATAGTCTTCAATATTAATTCGTCTTGAAAGAATATTTGACGACATGTCCGCTACGATAACTTGACTGCCATTTACTTTGAGTGCATTAGGCGATTCAAATATTTCTATACCATCAACAGTTTCATTTGGGCAATAATGGAGAAAGTCTGATTCGCTCGGTATAGACCAATCAGACATTGGTTTTACTCTTTTCAAACCATTTTCAATAACTGTACATTGCTGTTTCTCTAGCATCTATAAATTTATTAGCCTCATCGACTGCATCTGCTGACCAAGCGCCGGTTGTATAATAACTACCAACATTACCTAGTGTTAAATTCATTGGAACTGCAGCAAATTGCCCCCTGCCACCACCTTGCATAAATAAGATACTATAATTATCAGGTACACTGAGGAGTTGCTTTAAACCCGAAACTGCACTTTTGTATACGTCTATAAACTCGCTACTTCTGTGGCTCATTTCAATAACAGAACAGCCGGTTTCTTGCCAATTAAGAAATTCAGCTTGTGCTTTTTTCATTACGTCTTTTGGTAAAGTTGCAGGTCCCGCGCAGAAATTATATACCGTCATTATTTACTCTATTGCTATAAGGGTTTAGGGCTTTATTGAACAAATACTCTAACCTTTGAGTTACGGTTTAACAAGCTTAAATGTGTCTAAATTAGAATAACGAAAACTGGTTTTTGTTTACCTTGTCGTAGCTTTTCGTCTTTGGCTTATTTGTTGTTCGTTTTCTGCTGGCGTGAGTTTTTATGACTCTTTGTTTTTCATTTGGATCGGCGTGTGTTGCTAAGTATTCTTTGATTTTAAGTCGAGAGTTTTTTACCAGAATTTCTGGTGGTTCACTTTTAGGGTAAACATCTTCTTTTAGCGCCGGGTATAACCATGGTTGTTGTACAAAAGTGTTAGGCACATGGCCTAGCTCAGGAATCCATTTTCTTACAAACTCATTTTTAGGGTCATACTTTTCTGCTTGTTTTACAGGATTGTACATTCTAAATGGGTTAATGCCCGTTACACCTGATTGCATTTGAATTTGAGGATAATGGATACCAGGCTCATAATCGATAAACATTTGCGCTAAGTGACTTGCTGGCTTTTGCCAATGTAACCATAGGTGGTAACTGGAAAATGCCGTTAACATGGCTCTCATTCGAAAGTTAATCCAACCGGTATGGTTCAACATTCTCATACACGCGTCTACAAAAGGTACACCCGTGTTTCCCATTTTCCACAAATTAAACCTATCTTGGTCAAATTCATTACGACGCATCATATCAAAACTTTTGTTTACCGCTTGAAATTCGTGTGATGGTTCAGTTTCAAACTTTTGAATAAAATGACTATGCCAAAATAATCGAGACACAAACCCACTTTTGTTACGGGACCCTAGTTCATCGCTTATTTGCCAGGCTTTTTGCATTACGTCTTTTAAAGACAATACTCCATGGGCCAAATATGGGCTAAGTCTAGAACTCGATCTTATGCTTTTTATTGGACTTGAAATACCATATAGATAGTCTTTGACTCGACTCTCTAAAAAACCGTTTAATACTGTGTGCGCAGATTCTATTCCGCCAGTTTGGCAGTCATTTGCAAAATAGTTGTCATTTCCACCATAGCAATCTAACAACTCTAAACCCGTGGTTCTGGGTAAAAAAGAATGCCCACTGGGTATTGATATGGGTTTGTCATCAAAAAATTCTATCGCGCTTTCTTGCCATTTGTCTCTATTTAGGTTGCCTCGTATAACTGGTTTCTGTTTAAACTCTTTCCAAACAACCTTGTTTTCTCTCGCCCATTTTTTTACTTCTATGTCTCTTTTAAACGTCCAACTATTCCCTGTTTCTTCATGGCTTAATAATTTATTAATGGCAACATGCTTCATTATGTTAGAAAGGATTTCAGTAACGCTGCCTTTACGAACTGTTAAGTTAAACTGCCTAGATTCTAAGTTTTTCGCCAGGCTTTTTAATGACTCCTTTATAAATAAAAACTGCCTAGCGCTCGTATCTTCTAAGTTCCAATAGTCTGTTTCCACAACATAAAGAACAAATACCGGCAAGCCATCGTTAGCTGCATAATGTAACGCGTTATGGTCGTTTACCCTTAAATCTCGCTTTAACCAAACAATATTCACACTCATTTACGGCAGACACTCTTTATCTTTGAACAGGAAGTTAAAAACATACTTTGTTACGTATTTAAAATTTAACTTTTAAACCTTTTTCTATTTTTACGTGACTTACGGCAAAACTAGTCAAAAAAGAATGGAATTTATGAAAACTATTTTTAAGGCCATAATTGGTTTAATAGCAACAATGAGCTTTTGTTCATACGGAGCCGATTTACACGGCGTAAAAAAAATTACAACCAAAGCAAGTATCGACGGTAAGTTGACGGAAGCCCATTGGCAAGATGCAACAGAACTTACTCTTCCCTATAATATTAATCCGGGAATTAACAGCCCAGCTGACGTAAAAACTAAAGTGTATTTGTATGAAAACGGCAAAAGCTTATTTATTGCGTTTAAAGCAGACGATCCTGAACCAGAGAATATACGAGCCTATTTTAGAGACCGAGATACTATTTTTCAGGACGACTTTGTTGGAATTGTTATCGACACCTTTAACGATAATAGGCGTGCTTATGAGTTTTTTGTTAACCCTTTTGGTGTGCAAGGAGATCTAGTTAAAGACGATACACAAGGCGGTAATGAAGACTCCAACTGGGATGCGATTTGGCACAGTGCAGGCGAAATAACAGAAACTGGGTACGTTGTAGAAATGGAAATACCATTTAGAGCCCTGCGTTTTCCGGCCGTTGAAGGAAAAATGGATTGGGGTTTTCAGTTACTAAGAATAAGACCACGCGACAAGCGCACCGTTTTATCTAATTCTGCAATGGATAGAAATTTAGATTGTGATATTTGCCAATATGACAAACTGACAGGTCTGATTGCTACTAACTCAGAACAGAACATTCAAATAACACCGACACTTACCTACCTTGGTAATCAGTTCAGAGATAAACAATCAAATGATTGGAATAGCATTGAAAATAAAACCGATGCAGGATTAGACCTTCGTTGGGGTATTAACGACAACGTATTTTTAAATGCCACAATAAACCCAGACTTTTCACAAGTTGAAGCCGACGCTGCGCAGTTAGATATTAATAATACTTATTCGCTATTTGTTAATGAAAAACGACCTTTCTTTTTAGACGGAAGAGACTACTTTACAACACAGCGAATGAATCTTCTGCACACCAGGAACATAGCGTCTCCAGAGTATGGATTAAAATTAACGGGTAAAAATGATAAGCACACCTACGGTTTGCTAGCCGCTAATGACGAATCTACTACAGTTCTTATTCCTAATCGACAAGGTTCTGATATTGCCGAATGGAATGAAGGCTCAGACATTTTAGTTGGTAGATACCGAATGGATATTGGTAAAAGAAGTAACATTGGCGCAATAGTCACCAACCGTGAATCTACCGGTTATAAGAATACAGTCACCTCTCTTGATGGTAGAACTAACTTTAGTAAGTCAGATACCATAAGTTACCAATACGCCTACTCTGATACTAAAAATAATTTAGAACTTCAAAATCAATTTGATTTAGATGCTTCACAAACAGACGATGCGTATTCAATACGTTATAACCACAATACTCAAAACTACGGATACTCTGCGAACTATATGAATTATGGTGACGATTTTAGGGCCGACTTAGGTTTTGAAAGCCAGACAGGCGTGAAAAAAGCAGTTGTAGGTGGTTATTATGATTGGTTACAAGGTAGTAATAAAAAGTGGTCACGTTTGGGGTATTTGGTGATTGGGACAAAACCTATGATCTTCATGGAACCATGCTTGAAGAAGAGTCGGAGATTTATGTAAATGCTGAAGGACCAAGACAACTATATGCTGAAGCCGGTGCTTTAAAAAGAACGTCTTTTTGGAATGGTACCTATTACGATATCACCAGTTTTTCTGGTTTCTCACGCTTTGATCCTTGGCAAAATGTAAGGATTTGGGCTTTCTTAAGAACTGGTGACCAAATAGACTATTCAAATGACCGATTAGGAGAAGGCATAAATGCCGAAATTGGAACAAACTTTAAAGTTGGAAGGCATGTTAATGGTGAGGTAAATGTTAACTATCGAGATTTAGATGTTAATGGTGGAACGCTATTTGAGGCTTATCAGTATGACTTACGCCTGAACTATCAATTTAACCTGCTTTCATATATTCGTTTTATAGTGCAATACACAGATATAGAGCGAAACACAGAGCTATATAACAAGCCTGTTGACAGTATGTTCCGCGGTTTACGCACAGAGTTACTGTATGCATATAAACTTAATCCCCAATCTTTGCTCTATGTTGGTTACACAGACAGAGGCAAGCGTGATGACTCACTAGATGAATTTCAAAAGGACAACCGTAAAGTGTTTTTGAAACTGAGTTATGCGTTTCAAATTTAACAAAACATAGATTCGAAAAACGGATACTAAAAAGGCCCCTAATTAGGAGCCTTTGTTATATTTTTTTGTAACGAGTATTAACTACTGATTACGCGTCGTCTTCAGCATTATCTTCTGCGTCATCACTTTTATCTTGTGACTCTTCAGATTCAGACGTTGTTTCTTCAGAATTGTTTGCCTCACTTACAATTGGAGTGCCGTCTTCATTTAGCGCCTCAACAATAATTGGGTTACCATCTTCATCTAGTTCAACTTCGTCTTCAATTTCTTCAACACGAGCTAGACCAACAACAAGTTCACCTTCAATCGTTCTTATTAGTCGAACACCTTGAGTATTACGACCTACAACTGATACTTCTTCAACTCGAGTTCGAACCAACGTGCCTTTATCACTAATTATCATGATTTCATGGGTATCAGCTACTTGGGTTGCACCTACAACAAGGCCGTTACGCTCACTAACTTTAATTGAAACAACACCCTGAGTAGCACGGCTCTTCGCTGGATACTCATGTTGTGGCGTTCTCTTACCAAAGCCATTTTCTGTGATCGTTAAAATGTTGTCGTCATGGTTAGGAATAATTAATGAAACAACTTTAGCGTCGTCCGTTAACTTAATACCGCGTACACCTGTTGCTGTACGGCCCATGCCTCTTACTTGGTTTTCATGGAAACGAACCACTTTACCGTTTTGAGAGAACAACATGATTTCGTCTTCACCGTTAGTGATATCTACACCAATCAGCTTGTCACCATCGTTAAGATTTACAGCGATGATACCGTTTGAACGAGGACGAGAGTATTCAGTAAGCGCTGTCTTCTTAACAGTACCATTAGCCGTTGCCATAAAGACAAACTTGCCTTCTTCAAACTCACGCACTGGTAATATAGCAGTGATTTTTTCATCTGGGTCTAACGGTAAGATATTTACAATTGGACGACCGCGAGATTGACGACTTGCCAGTGGTAATTGGTAAACTTTCAACCAATACAAACGACCAAAGTCTGAGAAGCAAAGAATAGTGTCATGCGTGTTAGCAATAAGTAGCTTTTCAATGAAATCTTCGTCTTTCATCTTAGTTGCTGACTTACCACGGCCACCACGGCGCTGCGCTTGATAATCCGTTAACGGTTGATATTTTGTGTAACCTTCATGAGAAAGTGTCACAACTACATCTTCTTCGTTAATCAAATCTTCTAAATTGATGTCATGAGACGCATCTCGAATTTCTGTACAGCGATCATCGCCGTAGGTAGCTCGGATTAAATCTAGTTCTTCGCGAATAACTTCCATTAAGCGCTCTGGGCTACCTAAAATTTCTAGTAGTTCTGCGATTAGTTCTAGTAATTCAGCGTACTCACCAAGAATTTTCTCATGTTCTAAACCAGTCAATTTATGTAGACGTAGTTCTAATATCGCTTGAGCTTGTTGCTCGGTCATGAAGTATTGACCATCGCGAATACCATACTCATCTTCTAACCATTCAGGACGCGCTGCATCATCACCGGCACGTTCTAACATTGCTGCTACAGAACCTAGGTTCCATCCACGTGCAGTTAAACGCGTTTTTGCTTCCGCAGGTGTAGGCGATGTTTTGATTAATTCTATGATTTCATCAATGTTTGCTAACGCGATCGCTAAAGCTTCAAGAATGTGTGCACGGTCTCTGGCTTTACGTAAATCAAATACGGTTCTACGAGTTACAACTTCACGTCTATGCGACAGAAACGCTTCTAGCATTTCTTTTAGGTTGAATATTTTAGGCTGACCGTGGTCCAGCGCTACCATATTCATACCAAATACGGTCTGCATTTGAGTTAGAGCAAATAAGTGATTAAGAATTACTTCTGTCGGTTCACCGCGCTTAAGCTCAATAACGATACGCATGCCGTCTTTATCAGACTCATCGCGCAACGCTGAAATGCCTTCAAGTTTTTTGTCTTTAACTAACTCAGCAATTTTTTCAATTAACCGAGCTTTGTTTACTTGGTATGGAATTTCGTCAACAACAATAGTGTCTTTACCCGTTTTCTCATCAGTTTCGATATGAGTTTGAGCACGGATATAAACTTTACCACGGCCAGTACGGTAGGCTTCTTCTATACCTTTACGTCCATTAATGATTGCCCCTGTAGGGAAATCAGGACCTGGTATATGAGTCATTAACTCTTCTAAATCAATATCTTCATTATGCGAAAGTGCTAACGTAGCATCAATAACTTCACGTAATGAATGAGGTGGGATGTTTGTTGCCATACCTACGGCGATACCAGAAGAACCATTTACTAATAAAGCGGGTACTTTAGTTGGTAATACAGCAGGAATATGCTCAGTACCATCATAGTTCGGTACAAAGTCTACCGTTTCTTTCTCAAGGTCAGCTAGAAGTTCATGCGCAATTTTTTCCATACGGACTTCCGTATAACGCATTGCGGCTGCTGAGTCTCCGTCGATGGAACCAAAGTTACCTTGGCCGTCAACTAATGTATAACGAAGAGAAAATGGTTGAGCCATACGTACGATTGTATCGTAAACGGCGCTATCACCATGTGGATGGTATTTACCTATTACATCACCTACTACACGAGCAGATTTTTTGTAAGGCTTGTTCCAGTCATTGCGCAATTCATTCATTGCGAATAATACACGTCGATGTACTGGTTTTAATCCATCACGAACATCTGGTAATGCACGACCTACAATTACGCTCATCGCATAATCTAGGTAACTGGTTTTTAATTCTTCTTCAATATTAATCGGGCTAATATTGTTGGCAAGATCTGTCATAAACGCACTGTTCCCTGCAACTACTTTAATGAAGTTTTATTGTTATAAAGTCAGCTCGCGATTGTAACACAATGACGATTACTGGCTAGTTTAAATTAGTAATTTGTACTACTTCCATTTAAATATCAATCTATAAGTTTATACAAAAACAAAACTTTTCTACTTCAAAGATCCTTTTAGGATCTTTATAATAAATTTTAGATATGCCATCGTACGTCTGTGGCGACTAATTATATGGATCAAAATGAAGTCTGAACAAATTCCTCAAAATGATATTAACGTTGATGACAACGAAATCAACAAGTTTAACTCTATTGCAGCCGCTTGGTGGGATACTGAAGGTGAATTTAAACCTCTTCATTTATTAAACCCTACTCGCGTTGCCTATATCCAAGAAAAAACCGGTGGCGTCCAGCATAATAAAGTTTTAGACATAGGTTGTGGCGGCGGTATTTTTGCTGAGCAACTAGCAAAACTTGGCGCAGAAGTAACTGGCATCGATTTAGCTGAAGACTCTTTAAGTGTTGCGAAACTGCACGCATTAGAGTCTGGTATTAATAATGTAGATTACATAAAAGCTAACTCTGAAGAATACTCAGAAGCAAACGGCAATGCATATGATGTTGTTACGTGTTTGGAAATGTTAGAACACGTCCCCGACCCAGAATCAGTTGTTGCTTCGGCGATTAGATCCTGTAAGCCCGGTGGTAAAATCTTCTTTTCGACATTAGATAAATCATTTAAAAGCTATTTACTAGCGATAGTGGCCGCAGAAAAAGTATTAAAAATTGTACCCGACGGTACGCATGACTTTAATAAGTTTATAAAGCCTGCAGAGTTAGTCGGTTGGGCTGAGAAACATGGTGTTAAAGTGAGAGATGCCGTAGGTATCCATTTTAACCCATTTACAGAACAGTTTAAGATTAAACCAGGTGTTGGTGTTAATTACTTATTGTACTGTGAAAAGTTATAAATGGTGTTGCACGTTTAGCACCAATTTATGAATTTTTTCGAATAAAAAAAAAGAATATATTTTAATTTTAAGCTAGATTTTTTCTGTCGGTAATTGATAGTAAATGTCATAGCGTTAGGGAACACTTACCCATTAAATAAACGCCTATTTTTGCCCCAACATTTAGGGTTGCATTGAAGGTCAACACACCTTATCTTGTGTCACTGTAATATTTCAAACACTATATGATGTGTTTTTATCCAATGGGTAAAAAAGTTGGTTAATGTTAATACAATTAGCTTAAACCGTGCGCATACAATAAAAATAAAGGACAAGCAGGCCAGATGAATACCAGCCTTTCTGTTAGCAAACGAGACGGTTCAAAAGAACTTCTCGACTTAGATAAGATTCACAGAGTTATTACGTGGGCAGCCAAAGGCCTCGATAATGTTTCTGTATCTGAAGTTGAAATTCGTTCACACATTCAATTTTATGATGGTATTAAAACAGAAGACATTCATGAGACGATCATTAAAGCTGCTGCTGATCTAATATCTGAAACTTCTCCAGACTATCAGTACATGTCTGCTCGCTTAGCGGTGTTCCATTTACGCAAAAAAGCATATGGCCAGTTTGAGCCACCTCGCCTGTTTGACCATGTTAAAAAATGGTGGGTGATAAGCGCTATGATGAGCACCTATTGTCTGACTTTACAGAAGCAGAATTTGACGCAATGGACCAGTTTATTGTCCATAACCGCGATTTAGACTTTAGCTATGCCGCGGTAAAACAACTTGAAGGTAAATACTTGGTACAAAACCGAGTAACCGGCGAAATTTATGAAAGCGCACAGTTTCTATATGTCCTTGTAGCAGCGTGCTTATTCGCAAAATATCCAGCTGAAACTCGTTTAGATTATATTAAACGCTTTTACGATGCCGCATCACAATTCAAAATTTCTTTACCTACGCCTATAATGTCAGGTGTTCGTACTCCTACTCGTCAGTTTAGCTCTTGCGTATTAATTGAAGCTGGCGATAACCTAGACTCTATTAATGCAACATCATCTGCGATTGTTAAATACGTTAGTCAACGTGCAGGTATTGGTATTAACGCTGGCCGTATTAGAGCTTTAGGTAGCTCAATCAGAAATGGCGAAGCATTCCATACCGGTTGTATTCCTTTTTATAAGCACTTCCAAACAGCAGTAAAAAGTTGTTCACAAGGTGGTGTTCGTGGCGGCGCTGCAACATTGTTTTACCCTCTTTGGCATTTAGAGGTTGAATCTTTACTGGTTCTTAAAAACAACCGCGGTGTTGAAGAAAACCGTGTTCGCCATCTAGATTATGGTGTGCAGTTCAACAGAACGATGTACTCGCGTTTGATTAAAGATGACTACATTACCTTATTCAGTCCTTCTGACGTACCCGGTCTTTATGACGCTTACTTTGAAGATCAAGACAAGTTTGAAGAGCTTTACGTTAAATATGAAAACGATGACAGCATTCGTAAGAAGCGCATAAAAGCCATCGAGTTATTTAGCTTGTTCCTTAATGAACGTGCAAGTACCGGCCGTATCTATTTACAAAACGTAGATCACTGTAATACGCACAGTCCATTTAACCCTAAGTTTGCACCGGTTAGACAAAGTAACCTTTGTTTAGAAATTGCATTGCCAACTAAGCCACTTCAACATATTAATGATGAAGAAGGTGAAATTGCATTATGTACATTGTCGGCCTTTAACCTTGGTGCTATTAAGTCTTTAGATGAGTTAGATGAATTAGCAGAACTAGCAGTAAGAGCTCTAGATAGCCTACTGGATTACCAAGATTACCCAGTAATAGCAGCTAAAAATGCAACTATGGGTCGTCGTACATTAGGTATAGGCGTAATCAATATGGCCTACTACCTAGCTAAAAATGGTGCAAAATACTCAGATGGTTCAGGTAACAATTTAACGCACAGAACTTTTGAAGCAATTCAATATTACCTATTAAAAGCATCAAATGTGTTAGCGAAAGAGCAAGGCGCGTGTCCTAAGTTTAACGAAACCACCTACTCTCAAGGTATCTTACCAATAGATACTTATAAAAAAGCGGTCGATGAGTTTTGTGATGAACCTTTGCATTTAGATTGGGAAGGCTTGCGTGCAGACATGGTTAAGTATGGTTTACGTAACTCTACGCTTTCTGCGTTGATGCCTTCTGAAACATCATCTCAAATATCAAATGCGACAAATGGTATTGAGCCACCTCGTGGTTTAATCAGTATAAAAGCAAGTAAAGACGGTATTCTTAAGCAAGTAGTACCAGAAATTGCTACGTTACGTGACCAATATGAATTGTTGTGGAGCCTAGAAAATAACACTGGTTATTTGCAGCTTGTCGGTATTATGCAGAAATTTATTGACCAAACAATTTCAGCTAATACAAACTATGACCCAAGCAATTACCCTGATCACAGAGTGCCTATGCAGCAATTATTAAAAGACTTGCTGATGGCTTATAAATATGGCGTAAAAACACTTTACTACCATAACACTCGTGACCAAGCTGGTACGGTAACTGAAGGTGGCAAAACAAAATCGGTAGAGCCTCCAACAACAGTTGTAATTGAAGACGATGAAGACTGTGAAGGCGGTGCGTGCAAAATTTAATTGCACGCCATTCATAACCTAATTTAAGTAGAGTAAAGATAATGCGTTATACCACTTTTAATCAACACGATGTTAATCCGTTAGAGCAACCAATGTTCTTTGGCGAAACTGTAAACGTTGCTCGTTATGATCAACAACGTCATTCAATATTTGAAAAACTGATAGAAAAACAATTATCATTTTTTTGGAGACCAGAAGAAATTGATGTAAGTCGCGACCGCGCAGACTTCCAGTCAATGACGGAAAGTGAAAAGCATATCTTTATCTCTAATTTAAAGTATCAAACTTTATTGGACTCAATTCAAGGTCGTAGCCCTAACGTTGCTTTGTTGCCAATTACCTCTTTACCAGAGTTAGAAACTTGGATTGAAACTTGGTCATTCAGTGAAACTATTCACTCACGTTCGTATACGCATATTTTACGTAACTTATTTAATGACCCTAGTCCAATTTTTGATGACATTGTTAGAAACGAAGAGATTCTTAAGCGTGCATCAGATATTTCACAATATTACGACGACCTTATCTTCCATACGCAACTTTTCCAAACACTAGGCGAAGGCAAGCATACTATTGAAGGTGTTGAATATACGGTAACAATGCGCGAGCTTAAGAAAAAGCTGTACTTAGCAGTAAACTCAATCAATGCCTTAGAAGCAATTCGCTTCTACGTAAGTTTTGCTTGTACTTTTGCTTTCGCAGAACGTGAGATTATGGAAGGTAACTCTAAAATTATCCGCCTAATTGCCCGTGATGAAAACCTTCATTTAACTTCTACTCAGCACATCATTAATTTGTGGGCTGACGGTCAAGATGATCCAGAAATGCAAGAAATTAGCATGGAATGTTTTGCTGAAGCACAAGAAATTTTCTTAAAAGCTGTTGAACAAGAAAAAGAATGGGCCACATACTTGTTTAAAGACGGTTCTATGATTGGTCTTAATGAAGAGATTCTTTGCCAATATGTAGAATATATTGCTAACCATAGAATGGCGGCAATTGGTATGCCTACTATGTTTGATGTAAAGAGCAACCCTCTTCCGTGGATGAACAAATACTTAGAGTCTGACAACGTGCAAGTTGCACCGCAAGAAGCTGAAATTAGCTCGTACCTTGTTGGTCAAATAGATTCTGAAGTTAATGCCGCAGCGTTTGATGGATTTGAACTGTAATTGTTTAGACAATTACTTTTCAACCTATGGCCAAAGTTAACGTAATACAAAGTGAAAAATCATTAGCTAAGTTCGAGTTTCAAGACTCAGAAGCTAGTTTGTTAGATTCACTGCAACACAATGGTGTAGAGATGCTTTATCATTGCCGAGAAGGTTTTTGTGGGGCATGTCGTTGTAAAATTAAAAGTGGCTCTGTTACCTACTTAAATGAGCCACTTGCCTTTGTAAGAAAAGGCGAAATACTAACTTGCTGTAGTAAACCTGCAGGCGATATAGAAATAGAGCTTTTATAAGCTCTATTTTTGTATGTAAGGCAATGCTTTTGTTGGTTTTGTCGAAAACTTAACATGTTCTATATTATTTTCAAAACTACTTTTGGTGATCGTACAGCCTAAATCGTTACATTCACCTTTTGCTCCACTTACTATTTCCATGCTACTGCCTTCAGGAGCTAAAAACGTCGCTCCAATGACTTCTGGTGCAAGGAATGACAACATACCAGTTTGCTTTTCAAGCGCGGCATCAAACGTATCGATAAGAGCAATTATCTCATTCGCCTCTATGTTTGAAGAAAACAAACTGATACTTTCTATTCGCATATCTAAACCACAGTTATCATCATTTACTTTTTCTATTACAACTTGGGCTTTATCTAAATCGTACTGCTTGTCAAAAGGCAAAATAACTTCACCGGACTCATAGAAATACACTTTCTTTGATTTAAGTTTAGTTTTTAGATGAACCGACTTGATGCCACAAGGTTTGCCCGTCGTCATTTCTTTTAAATAAAAAGCTAATTTAACATTTTGAAATTCAGGCTTGTCCAATTTCTCTATACGATCAAAAAAACCATCGTAACTTAATGACATAACGTTTTCAGCAGCAAAAACAGAACTGCATACTAGGGTCGGTATAACCAACCCAAAGAGTTTTAATATTTTCATCAATTAATCTATATACTTATTATTTACTCGGATCATAGTTTGAATTTCTTCAACGTAAGCTTCTCTTCTAATGGAGTATTTTAACAAACCAGTTGCTAAAACTTGAGGGTCTAACTCTTCTTGTTCAGCACGCAACTCTTCTCTAACATCTCTAAGCATTACATAAGCATGACCAGTATTTAGGTTATTAAAATAACTTCTTATAGATGCGATTGGGTGATGGAACATTCTAACTTCATAAGTTTCACCAGCTGGGCGTCCTGTAGGAACAACGCCACAACCTTTTTTAAAACACCATTGCCCAAATAGATTATTTGCTTCAAGCGCAAACCTAGACGTGCCCCAGGCACTTTCATTTGCGGCCTGCATTAAAACTAAAGCGACAGGCAATGTATCTGCCCTTCTTAATACTTTTGTTTTTAATTCTTCAAACGGAACATCATTTTTTAAACTGTAACGTTTTAGTATTTTATTAAAACGCTGCTTTTCGTTTTTTGCAGTGGGTATTGCTGTTAAATTTGAAATAAAATCGCGCTGTTGTTCAACTTCAGAATTTACTTGCTCTACTAATGGTTGTAGATAAGAAAAAAACGCTCTCTTCTTTTCTTTTACATCGTTATATTCCGCGAAGTTAGGTAGGAATTCATTTGCGTAGGTAACCGTTTGCTCTTCTTCTGTCATTACTTCTTGTTCAAACGTTGTTGTTTGTTTACTAACAAATGGGTACGCTCCAAATAGAAGGACGATAATGATAGCTAGAGCGCTAGTTGCTTTTGATGATACTGATTGGTTTTGCATAAACACCTGATTTAAAACTGTTGAATTAATAAGGATTTTAGCACAGCGGTTAAACGCGTTATACCTTAACTTTGTCCCAGTATATATCTTGCTTACTAATCTGAGCGATTAAACTATTAAGATCAGAAAATAAGGTTACGCCTTTGTTTTTAGTTGATATACAACTGGCTATAAAATTATGGCAGTTATTACGCTGTAAATCGTAGTCTTTGTAAGTATAGATTCGGCTAATAGCTCGTTCTACAATTCCGTCGATAATAATTGATTTTCCATTTCTGTTGTTTGCTACATAAATATTGTTACCAGAACGTTCTTTTAAGAACCGAGAAGCAGAAACCGATTTAGTTAAGCCAGTATTACTAAACTCTATAATCGTCTCTTCATCTATCCAAACACCCGTATGGTCCAATACACCAAATACTTCACAGCATACAATGCTTCCTTCTTCTGGGTTAAACGTATTGGCCCTTTGACAGTATTCTGACGGAGACTTTACTAGCTTATTTGAGTTGCTAAGGTTGTTTGAAGATTCTCGGTTACGACGAAGCTCTAGATTTCGATAGTATTGCTTAGTACTTTGATTACTCACTACAGCCCCGAGTACCAAACCTGCAACAATAATGGGTAACGGCATAATGTACCTATATTATAAATGTTAAATTATCTTATTTAATTTTAGACCAATAATTGACTAAATCCTGTTACTGATTGAAACAAAATGTAAGCAAGGTAATCGACTTGTTTTTAATAGCTGTTATGCTAGACACAAGTAAAATAGTTAGAAGTAAACATATGGAAACCAGTCATTTTTTTGCAAATATCTCTAGGCTAAAGCTTATTTTTAGATGGCCGCTAATGCGAACCGTAACCGCTGAAAATGTTCAAGAACATAGCCACCAAGTCGCTACCGTTGCTCACATGTTAGCCGTCATCAAGAATAAAAAGTTTGGTGGTCGCCTTGATGTAAATCAGGTTGCTATAGTTGCTCTTTATCATGATGCCAGTGAAGTGTTGACGGGAGACCTGCCTAGTCCTATTAAGTACCATAATGAAGAAATAGCAAGAGCCTATAAAAAATTGAGAATATAGCAGAACAGTCTCTTTTAGACATGCTGCCAGAGGAATTCAGAGAAGATTTTGCTGATGTTATCGACCATCACAAAATACCAGAAGACATTGCCTTGATTGTTAAATCTGCAGACGTAGTCTGTGGTTATATAAAAGCGATAGAAGAAATTGCAGCGGGTAATCATGAATTTGAAAAGGCGAAAAAGAATATCGAAAAATCTTTAGAAAAATACCAAACTGAAGAATTACAGTATTTTATGAAGGTGTTTTTGCCAAGTTTTTCCCTTAGTTTTGATGAAATATCACGTCCGCTATAACTTACCTAGAAAATTAAAGCAGAGAGAATTCATATGGAACTATCCCAGCGCCGTTCAAATTTATCAACTAAACGGCCAAATGATCATAGGGAGCCTTATCAACGAGATAAGGCAAGAATCCTGCACTCTGCTGCTTTTAGGCGACTTCAAGCGAAAACTCAGATACTAGGAGTAGGCCAAGACGATTTCTATAGAACCCGACTTACCCACTCTCTAGAAGTTGCACAAATTGGTACAGGGTTATTGGCGCAATTAAAGCAAAGCCATCAAGTTATCAACAACCCAATATTTCAAAAGCTTCTCCCTCCAGACTCTTTAATTGAATCATTATGTTTAGCCCATGATATTGGCCATCCACCTTTTGGTCACGGAGGAGAAGTTGCACTAAATTATATGATGCATAACTTTGGCGGGTTTGAAGCCAACGGGCAAACATTACGAATCGTCTCAAAATTGGAACCATACACTGAATCACATGGTATGGATTTAACACGACGTACATTTTTAGGCCTAATAAAATACCCGCAATTTATAAGGGAAAATCCTAAGTATATTGCGTCACAAACTAATCACGAATTTATAAATGCAAAACAGTGGAAACCAACAAAAGGCTTATTCGAAGTAGATAAAGATGTTTATTCTTGGGTAATGGAAACCGCAACTGCAAACGACGCTAAGCTATTTACCAGTGCAGTTAGCGAAGACAATCAATCAAATACACCATATACTAAGTCAAAAACAAATTATAAATCTTTTGACGCTTCTATAATGGAGTTGGCAGATGATATAGCCTATGCCGTCCATGATCTTGAAGACGCAATAGTTTTAAACAACGTGACAGAGTCTGTTTGGCGCTCACAAGTTTTAGTTTCATTTAAAGCTTTAGATAATAAATGGGCCAAAACGCACTCAGAACAACTAACTGTAATGTTATTTAGTTCAAAACACTTTGAACGTAAAAATGCAATTGGCGCTTTAGTTAACCATCTAATTACTAACATCGCCATTACAGAACAACATAGCGGTTTTGAGCATCCCATTTTACGTTACAACGTAAAACTAGAGAGTTCAGCAGAATCCGTTCTTAACCTCTTAAAAGACTTTGTATACCAGAACGTTATTTTGTCAGCTCCATTACAACAAGCAGAGTTTCGAGGTCAACAAATGTTAGTGTCTCTATTTAAAGCGATTCAATCAGATCCCTTTAGATTGTTACCTACAGACTTATCACTTGTTTATCAAAGTACCGGGTCACTGGACCTTCAAAACCGGCTTATTTGTGACTTTTTAGCGAACATGTCAGACGTTCAAGCTACCCGTTTGTACAATACAATGTTTGTAGGTTAATCAATAATGGAACCCAATGTGTAACCCAACACGAAACATTACAAAACAACTTTCATTTTGTTCACTTTTAATTTAGTATCCCTTTTATCAACTGAGATTGGTTAAAAAGGAGTCTGTTATGAACGAAGAGTACAAACAAGAGCCTACTTGGCTACCCTACTACCTGCTTAAGTAACAATTAGTAACCTTTAAACAGCCATGTTAAATGGCTTTTTTTTTGCTTTGCAATTATAGTTACGTCATAAATTATTTTTTGTTACATAGCCTATACAAGCGATTATATGACTGACAAATCAATTTCAGAAGTAATTAAACTTCGCGAAATCAATACTCGTATTGAGACAAACCTTAGTAGCACTTTTAAAGTAATTGACCGATTTGGTGTTATTTTGAAGGGCAATCACAAAGAGCTTGATCATAAACTCGCTGAATTACGCAAAGGCATAAAAAAAGCGGAAGATTCTTCTGAATTAGAACCTTTTATTACCGCTACAAACCAGTCACTAAAATCATTCGAAGTAGAGTTTGCGAACAGCTTAAGAGAACTCAAGTCTGATGTATTAGAAATCGGCGAATCTCTACAATCTACAAAGGGAATGGATTCTACCGTTCGTAGAAATTTAAGGATGATATTAAATAAAATTAAGTCTACCGACTCTAGTATTATTACGGAAATCCAGCCTAATATAGCCAATTTAATGAAGTTGCTGGTAGCGGTAAAATTTAGTGATGTTGCCAACGAAGATGCTCCTAATGACGAGCCCAACAATATCGCCGAAACGTTCAATTCCAATATGATGCAAAGCCTAGTCTCTGGGTTAATCAAACTGTCTAAAAGTGATGTGATAAAACCAAGTTTAGATACGTTCAGTGACCGCATAAAAATAGCCGATAGCGAAGACCAAAAGCTAGATATTTGCCTAAGCTTTTTCGAAGACGTGGTTGGACGTTTTAGTGAAGAGTTTTCGCAGACACAACGCTTAATTTTAAATATCAACAAAGCGCTTGCTGATGTTCATGCTACGCTTCTCGATTCTCTTAAAAGCTCTAAAAACTATGACAAACAACTAAAGTCGTTAAATAGCCAAATCGATAAGCAAATCAAAGAACTCTCTGACAGCACGAACTCTGCAACTTCATTAAGTGATCTTCAGGTTGTGATAGATAAGAAGTTATCTGTTATCAATACTTCAATCCGCAAACGGGACGATATAGAACAAGAGCGGTCTGATAAATTACAGTCGGCATTAAATGCGATGGAAGCCAAGCTAGGTGGATTGGAGCAGCGGACTGACTACTATCGAAATAAATGGCTCGAAGAAAAGGTAAGGAACGGAATTGACACTTTAACCAGCTTACCTAATCGCGGTGCCTACGATAATCGTATTCAAGAGGAATACCAGCGTTGGTTGCGACAGCCTCAACCATTGTCTATAGCGGTTATTGATATAGACCACTTTAAAAAAATAAATGACAACTATGGTCATAGTGTAGGCGATAAAACGTTGAAAATTGTTGCCAATACTCTCAAAAAAAGCCTTCGCAAAACTGACTTTTTAGCGAGATATGGTGGTGAAGAGTTTGTAGTAATTATGGTTAACAGCGATCCAAGTAAAGTGGCTGAACCTTTAGAAAATTTAAGAAAGGCAGTTGAAAAAATTCCTTTTAAAGTAAAAGATACACCATTAAACATTACAATATCCATTGGATTTACCGCATTTTTAGCGGCTGATAATGTACACACCGCTTTTGACCGAGCGGACAAAGCCCTTTACGAAGCCAAACATACCGGCAGAAATAGGGTTTGCTATAAAAAATAGGAGTAGTTATGCGGATAGTATTAAGCCCGCTCGATGGAATGAATTTATTGTCTCAAGTCGAAGTGAAACAACTAGAAAAGTCGTCAAATAGTGACTTATACAAGCTTTTTAGGAGTTGTGCACTCGCAGTATTAAATGTAGGTAGCGAAACTGACGACAGTGCAGAGATCTATAACCAATATAAAGACTTTGATATTCATCTGATTTCAAAAGAACGTGGAATAAAAATAGAGTTAATCAACCCACCTATGTCAGCGTTCGTAGATGGTAAATTAATTGTAGGTATACAAGAACACTTACAAGCTGTAATACGTGACATATTATTTAATGCTAATAAATACCAGCATCAACCGTCATTAAACATTTCTGAGAGTAAACAAATTACGAATAATGTCTTTGACATGCTTCGGAATGCAAGAGTAGTTCAACCTATAGACGCACCAAATTTAGTCGTATGCTGGGGTGGCCACTCAATTGGGCCAGAAGAGTATGACTATACGAAGGAAGTTGGTTACCAACTTGGCCTACGAGGATTAAACATTTGTACCGGTTGTGGTCCAGGTGCTATGAAAGGACCAATGAAGGGTGCAGCGTTAGCACACTCAAAACAACGGATAAAAATGGCCGATACCTGGGTTTAACTGAACCTTCAATTATTGCGGCAGAAGCGCCTAACCCAATAGTTAATGAATTGGTTATACTGCCTGACATAGAAAAGAGGCTTGAAGCCTTTGTTCGAGTTGCACATTCAATTGTCATTTTCCCTGGGGGTGCGGGTACAGCTGAAGAATTGCTCTATATCTTAGGTCTTATGCTGAACCCAGAAAACGAACAGCAAATTCTGCCTATAATTTTGACGGGTCCTAAATCTTCAATTGCCTACTTTGAAGAGATTGCTGAGTTTGTTGAAAGTGTATTAGGTGAAAAAGCGAGAAGTTTACTTACTATAGTAACCAATGACGCAATAGAAGTTGCCTCTTTAGTAAAGGCACAAATGGAGCCTTTGCGTATACACAGGAAAACCATAGGCGATGCATATCAATTTAATTGGACGTTAAAAATACCAGAACCTTTCCAGCAAAGTTTTGACCCAACGCACCAAAACATGGCTAAATTAAACTTACATTTAGACCAGCCTGTGGAAGACCTAGCGGCAAACCTTCGTCGAGCTTTCTCGGGTATTGTTGCCGGAAATATAAAGCAAGAAGGCTTGTTAGCAGTAAAAGAGCATGGGCCTTTCGAATTATCCGGTGATACCGGACTAATGAACAAGATGGACAACCTGTTAGAGGCATTTGTAAAACAAGGTCGAATGAAGTTGCCCGGCTCAGTATATGAACCATGCTATAAAATAAAAACTTAATACAAAAACATTTACAAAGTTAACTTTGACAATACAACGGCCTTTATCGTTATAATGATAAAGGCTTTTTAATATAAACAGGTTAGACAATGAGTAAGAAAGTAGTTAAATATTCGCTAATTGGGTTTGGTTTATATGCCGTGTTAGCTGCAGGTGTATTAACGTTTTATGAAGATAACCCAGACCAAATGAGATGGGATGACAGGCAAGCATACAATAAAAAGTATATAAATGAGTTGTCTATAGACGAGCCTATATTTAAGGAGCGTATAATACAGTCGTTGGGTTCACCTGATATTACAGAGGCAAAAATACTAAACGGCGAAACATTTCAGGTTATGTTCTATCGTACTAAACATGAAAAATCTGATGGCATAACGACTAAAGACGAATGTACACCACTTTTATTTAAAGATGGCAAGCTCATTGCTTGGGGTATATCAGCCTTTGAACAATTTGACGCGATTAGAATTTGAACCAAGAACTCGCTTTAATAATGACAATACTAAGTCAGACGCAATAAACCACTTTATTGCGTTGGCTGGTAGATGCGCCACTGATTTTAGAACTCAAGACATTAGTACACTAAAAGTATCCATTGGTCACTTTATTGACGCAACGCAAGAAGTTCTAACGCATACACCAGGCGCCTCTCTACTTTTATTAAATGTGAGAGATAAAAAACAAAGTTACTTAACAAATCTTATTATTAAGACGGTATTGATTGCCAATGTTCTAGCTCATCAAGGCAATTATTCTCTGGTGACGAAACAGAAGCTAGTTACCACAACATTACTAATCATTTATACCATGTCTCCTTATTTTCTTAAGATAAAAGCTGACCATAGTTTATTCACTCAATATAAGAGTATTTTTAAAAATGCGGCTAAAATCACTTTCAAACAAGTCAAAAATGAATACATAGACGAGCCTGATATTCTTCGGATACTTTCGCAAATAGCGAATATCAATGAGTTTAAAAATAAAAACCAAGTATGCCAAACAATCGTTATTCTATCTTTGAACTCGGCTATTTACACCTGCCCTTTTACCTAAGTAAACCGTTATCGGCAGATGCAGCACTAGCTAAGTCTTTGGTGCAGCTTAATTTAATTTGTCCAAAACCATTTACGGCAAGTTATGTTGGAATGTTTAGCCAATGTATGTCTCTTTTGTCATTTGGCAAGTTGTGTGTTTCTGCTGACAACAATTTTTTAGTATCTGTAAACTATAAAGTTAATAATAGAAATGACATTTCAGAGGTTCCTTGTATAAGTTACGAGAAAGTTGAAGAACGTAATGTATTTGTCGCCCCCATGGTATTGAGTACAAACAAAATAAGATTTATTTTGCCGCAACAGGCTCTAAGTTATAAAACGTCACTCAGCCATTTATCAGTAGAAGTTATTGAAAGCCTTATAGGTTTAGCACCAAATAATAATGAATTAAACGCTAGGTATTTACCTCCGGAGTACTTAGACAAAACTTCAAAAGCACTGCTATCGGAAACGACTTTATTAATTGCCGACTACCTTTCTCAAGATACTCAAAAGTCTAAGTTAGTGATGGACTATGCCAAAGGCGTTACACGCACTCACCAGCCTGTTTCTAACATTCGACACGCTATTGCCCTTTTAGGAATGATTCGTATATACCCAGTAGTTTGTATTTCTGAAATGAAATTACTCCAACAAAAAAACTTAGCCTTTGGTGAGTATGAAGTTATAAACAAAGAAAATGTGTTTGCTGGTATAGCGAATGGCTTAAGCAAACTGGTAAGCTTTTCTATTCCTGAATATCAAGAACTAGTGTCTAGAGTTATATTTCAAGGTTTGATGATTATTCCAAAGAGTCGCTACGCCGCTAGCATTGCCACTTTACTAGGGCCGAATGAAAACGAGTTTTACACCCTAAACGACGCGTTTGGTAAGGCAAGAATAGTTGATTGGGCACGTTGCAGTAAAAGTTAGCTATTGACTGGAAATTACCCAAGGCCTACGCTGCTACTCTAAATAGCTTCTTTGAAGTAAAGTCAAAACTTATAGATTATAAAGCTGTTCCTAAACAAATTAGAGTAAACGTAAGCGGGTTAATTATAGCTGAGTGGACACTTTTAAACTGGTTAAAAGGTAATAACCGCCCTAGTTCTTTGGATGATATTTCAGGCGCATTATCAGTTTTGAATATAAGTAACAGTGAGTTTCTAACTATTTATCAGCAACTCATCGACAATAACCAACCTTGGTCTAGCTTGCGTTAAGCCTTATCAATATTACCCTTTAATGTAAAAACTAGTGTTGTCCATCCTCCTAACAACAAAATACCTCCTATTGGCGTAATAGCACCTAACAAGCCAATTTCAGTTATCGCTAAAAGGTAGAGAGAACCTGAGAAAAGTAGACTTCCGAATAAAAATAACTTTGAAGCTACTCTAGCAGCCTTAGAGTCTTTTAATAGCGATGTGAATAGCAAAACTATTGCATGATACATTTGATATTCTACCGCGGTCTGCCAAATTCCTAGCTGGTAGTTACTTAACATTCCCTTAAGTCCATGGGCTCCAAAAGCGCCAAAAGAAACAGCAAGAAAACCCAGTATAATCGCACTAATGAAAGCAAATTTAGAGTTAATATTATTCATTTAGCTGACCAGTTACAAATTGTTCTATTTTACTAACGGCTAACTGCATGTTGCTTAATTCAGTATATCCAGAAGCCTTTCTTGGTTTAAAACTATGATCACCATCAGGAATAGCAAAGGTTTGCATGTTCTTAGGCAGTTTTAATGATTGAATTAATTCGGTCCCACCAAAAGAATCTCTTTCTCCCTGCAGGATCAAAGTTGGTTTGACAATTTTAGGAAAATGGGCGATTCGTTCTTCAAGCTTCTCTGGTTTACCAGGTGGTATAAATGGATATCCCAAAACAATTAAGCCGTCAAATAAGTTACTAACGTCTGTTGCTAATAAACTCGCCATTCGCCCCCCCATACTTTTGCCTATTAGAAATAACGGCAGTTTAGGTGCAATACTTGTCTTTACCATTTCCATTTCTAGCTGAAAGTATTCTAATAACTGTGGGGCTCGATTAGGTGGACGTCTTTTTTCCGTTTCATAGACTGTTTGCATGTAAGGAAAATTGAAAGTAACGACATTAAACCCAAGTTTTGCCAATGACATTGCATAATCAACAATAAAAGTGTGCTTATTTCCGGCGCCTGCACCATGTGCAAATATTAAGGTTGCTTTAGCCTCTTCATTTAAATAAGTAGTTCTTTTATATCCGTCTTGTATTACGTTAATCAAATGCTAACCCCTGGGATTCTTTTTTACCTTATTCAACAACCACTGCCTAAATATTTTTATTTTAGGGCTATCAATTTGTGAATCGCGGCACGCTAGATAGTAAGCTCGTTCACTAATCAATGCTTGAGTAAATGGCACCACTAACCTCCCTGATTCAATATCCGGCTGTGCTAACACACTATGCGCTAACGCTATTCCTTGGCCGTGAATAGCGGCTTGGAGCACCATAGAGGAGTGGGAAAAAATAGGGCCCTGATTAACGTTAATATCCCTTAATCCTACGGACTTAATGTAATCTTTCCAATTATTGCGTGCAGTATCGTGAAGTAACGTAAAGTTTTTTAAATCTTCTAGATTCTTTAAGCCATTATTTTGGGCTAGCAATAACGGCGAGCATACTGGGATTAGGTATTCAGTATGCAGTTTGTCGGCATTTATGCCATTCCACTGACCTTTGCCATAATAAATAGCCACATCAACGTCATCTGTTAGTGAGTTTCGTCATGATCCTGAGCTTTAATGCGAACATCTATATCAGGATTGTGTTTAGAAAAATCACTGAGTCTTGGTACTAACCATTGAATCGCAAAACTAGGTGTCATTGCAATACTCACAGAGCCTTTTGCGCCACGGCTTAGTAGCCGCTCGGTTGCATCATAAAGATTAATAAAAATGTCTTAATATCTAAGTAGTAACTTTGTCCCTCTTCCGTAAGCAATAAGAGCGATTACGCCTCATAAAAAGTTTAATACTTAGATGATCTTCTAATAATTTTATTTGATGACTAATTGCCGCTTGTGTAACAAATAGCTCTTCAGCTGCTTTTGTAAACTGAGGTTTCTAGCCGCGGCTTCAAAAGCTTTAAGGGAATTTAGAGGGGGTAATCTTCTAGCCATTATTTTATTTTTATCATTAGAAATATTAAAGTGAGTTTACCATTTCATTTACTAAAGGCTACTGAAATATTAAGTACAGGTATTCAAATATACATACCATTAGTTAGTAACAAACCTTCTTTATTGTGAAAAGTAATATTATATGACGTATTTGCATTTCTCTTATGCGTTTAAAAAGCCTATCTTTAAGGTCAACATAATTTTACAAACGTTCCGGACATTATGGATAATATTTATATAGATAACTCTCAAAGCATAGGTAATACACCGCTCGTTAAACTAAACCGAGTCACGACAGGAAATGTATATGCCAAAATAGAATCGCGTAACCCTTCTTTTAGCGTTAAGTGCCGAATCGGTGCAAATATGATTTGGGACGCTGAGAAAAAAGGTTTGTTGACGGAAGGTAAAGAGTTAATTGAACCTACTTCAGGTAATACCGGAATTGCATTAGCCTTTGTTGCTGCATCTAGAGGCTATAAGCTTACGTTAACGATGCCTGAAACCATGAGTTTGGAGCGACGCAAACTACTTAAATCACTTGGTGCCAAACTAGTGCTTACTGAAGGCCCAAAAGGCATGGGCGGTGCAATCGCCAAAGCAAATGAAATTGTTGCTCAGAAACCTGATAAGTTTGTATTGCTACAGCAATTTGAAAACCCTGCGAATCCACAAATACACTTTGAAACAACGGGGCCAGAGATCTGGAATGCGACACAAGGCAAGATTGATATATTTGTTGCTGGTGTGGGTACTGGCGGAACTATCACTGGTGTTTCTCGTTATATTAAAAACGAAAAGAATAAGAATATACAGTCCGTTGCGGTGGAACCAACCCACTCTCCTGTAATTAGTCAGCAATTAGCAGGACAAGAATTAACACCTGGACCACATAAGATTCAGGGTATAGGCGCTGGTTTTATTCCTAAAAACTTAGACTTAAGCCTTATAGATTCAGTGGAACAAGTTTCTAATGAAGAAACTATGGAAATGGCACATAGACTAATGAAAGAAGAAGGAATTTTAGCTGGTATTTCTTCTGGTGCTGCTGTTGTTGCTGCCAAAAGACTTGCTGAACGACCTGAAAACAAAATAAGAATATTGTTGTTATTCTACCTAGTGCATCGGAGCGCTATTTAAGCTCACCTTTATTTGATGGTGAATTTGAAGAACAAGAACTAACTCAATAACCAGTAAGACTTTATTTATAAGCTTTTGTAGTACACTTGTTGTTGTCCCGTTTCAATTGGATAACAACAAGTGCTGAAAAAAAGCTTATTACTATATTTGATATTATTACTGCCGTTAGTAGGTTGTGAAGAAAAAAGTGACAACATCCCTGCATTTGCAAATCCCAATGCTCCAGAATATAGAGCTCTTACATTTTTCGATGCGATTTATAATAACGCCGATATGGAACTTGCGCTTAAATATTCTACCAAACAGCATGCTCGAATTATTAAGTCGTATGGAAGCGTAAAGGGTTACTCTAGATACGTATTGAATCTACAGTTTGATCCTGGCGTCGACTTAAAAATAGACAGAACATTAAGCCAAGTAGAAACCACTTCACAAAAAACAACGTCTGTTAATATTTTGTTTTCTGGCTTCTATCATGGCAATAAGATTAATGACTTAAGAGAAGTCAAATTTGAAAAAGTGAAGGGCCAATGGCTAATATCAAAGATAGCCGGTGACCCATACGCAAGAAGATAATTAGAGCCCTTCGGACGTCCCTTCTCTTCTTGGGTCAGCTGCACCTTGCCAACCACCTTCAACTTTTAGTATTCCGTGTATACCAGAGGTTAAGTTAAGCATTCTAACTTTATGGCCTTTGGCTTCTAGCTCTGGTTTTATTTCTAATAACTCAGCCCTATTCTCTAACGACGTGTAACTATTTCGATTAGAAATTCGTGGTAAGTCCACTACCTGCTTCATATCCATTTTATAATCAAGCAGTCCAATTAAGGCGTAACCTACATAGTTGATAATTCGGCTGCCGCCTGGCGAACCAATTAACGCAAAAACTTTATTGTCTTTTAGCACAATCACTGGTGTCATTGAGCTTCTAGGTCTTTTTCCGGCTTCAACACGGTTTGCAACCAACTTACCATTAACACTTGGTTTCAATGAAAAATCCGTTAGCTGATTGTTTAGTAGAAAGCCGCCTGACATTACGTTTGAGCCAAAGCCCATTTCAATACTTGTCGTCATAGATATCGCGTTTCCAAACGAATCAACTATTGAGAGGTGACTCGTATTTGGTTGCTCAATACTTACATTAGATGCAATTCGGTTATCACTGAAACGACCCGGTTTAGCTTTGCCCAAATCTTTTTATCGTCTATCAAGTTTGAACGCTTTTCTAAATAGTCACTAGCTAACATCTTAGACACGGAACATCAACGAAGTCACTATCCGCTATATATCTATTTCTATCTGCAAAAGCTAGCTTTGCTGCTTGCGTGTACCTATGAATTGTTTCTGCACTATCTACTGGAAACTCTGTTAAATTATAACGCTCTAAAAGTTTCAATATTTGTAATACAGTAACGCCACCAGAACTTGGGGGTCCCATGCTACACACTTTATATACGTCACTAGCTTGGTATTCGACACAAACAGGCTCCCTTTCTATGGATGTGTAGTTTCTTAAGATCGCTTAAAGACAATAAGCCAGGGGAAATCTCACTAGTTTGTACCGCTGTAACAATCTCTTTAGCTATTGTTCCGGTGTAAAATTCTTCTACGCCATTTTCAGCCAATTTTCTAAGCGTTTTAGCGAAAGGCAAGTTTTTGAGTAACACTCCTTCTTCGATAGCCTTTCCATTGGGATAAAAGTATTCTTTGGCTGGTGAAAGTAATTTTAACCCTGGGTTCATTTCCATCTTTACGAGCGACGCTAATCGAGGGCTAACCATAAAACCCTTTTCGGCTAATTCAATAGCTGGCTGAAATAGCGAAGCCCATGGTAGCTTGCCTTTTTTATTATGAGCATCTGACAACATTCTCATGACACCCGGTGTACCAACAGACTTACCACCAATAACGGCATCAATCCACTTTATTGGCTTCCCATTTATATCCAAAAACAGAGCTGGAGTCGCGTTTTGTGGTGCAGTTTCTCTACCATCAAAAGTAGTAACTTTCGATGTTTTTGCATCAAAACTTAGTAAAAATGCTCCTCCACCAATTCCTGAAGATTGGGGCTCTACTAGTGATAACACTAACTGGGCAGCAATTGCCGCATCAGTAGCAGTGCCGCCCATTTTTAACATTTTTAATGCAGCGTCAACGGCGTGCGGATTAGCTGCACTCACCATCGCATTTGTACTCAAACTTGCTTTTGTATAATTAAGACCTGTAAATGCCTCTGGAACAGCTCTAGAAGGCTCGTCTGCAAAAACAGAGCTTGCAAACATTAAAGGAATAAGACTAAATAAGCGCATAACAATCTCGAGTAATCATAAGAAAACATGATAGTAACAAAACCAGATCAAATTCTCATGGAGTTTTCCATCAGCCTACCTAAAAACAAGAGGAGCTAACGTTGCTAGGGTTTCCAACTCAACTGAAATATATAATTGGCCCTGTTTCTGTCGCTTTTTTTATAGTTATCGCCTCTCTTATCCCAGATAATTTTTTGGAAACGCTATATTTCGAACCCAACAAAGCTTTCAGTGGTGAATTATGGAGAATAATCACTGGACAGTTTTTGCATTCAAACAATGCTCATATGTGGATGAATATAGCGGGACTTGCATTAGTTTGGGCCTTACATGGCGATCATTATCGAATTCATCATTTTTGGGTATTAAGTATTGCTGGAATGTTATTGGTTGGTTTATTGGTAACATTATTTAGTGAGTACGGTATTTACACAGGTTTTTCCGGTGTTTTACATTTTCTTCTAGCTTATGGCGCTATGATAGATATCAAAAATAAAGATAAAACGGGTTACCTATTAATAATCGGCCTTATCGCTAAAGTCGCCTATGAGAATATTTTTGGTGCGGCGCAAAGCACAGAACAACTTATTGACGCTAGTGTAGCGGTTGATGCGCACGCATTTGGTTTAGTAACCGGTTTCTTGTTATTTATAGTAATAAAAAGCCTCTATATATAAAATAAAGGCCTTTATAGTATTTTAATTTAAAGCTTAGATACCTAAATTAAGGTTATTCTCAAACAACTTGTATATTCGCCTATATTCATCCAACCAACTTGATGGCTGAACAAAGCCATGTGGCTCTACAGGGTAGATAGCAGTTTCGAAATTCTCTTTCTCCAACTCTATAAACCTCTGAACGAGCCGCACTACATCTACAAAAAAGACATTGTTATCAACCATTGGAGCATTAATCAACAGTGGTTTTGTTAGTCCTTCTGCAAAGTAGATTGGTGAGCTTTTTCTATAAGCAATCATATCGTCTTCAGGTCGATTTAATATATTGGAAGTATAACCATCATTATAATGAGCCCAATCAGATACCGGTCTTAACGCGGCGCCTGCTTGAAATAGATCAGGTTGTGTGAACAACGCCATGAAAGTCATAAAGCCGCCGTAAGAACCTCCGTATGTACCTACTCTATTTCTATCAACGTTCGCATTTGAAACGAGCCAGTTAACGCCGTCTGACAGATCTTCAATCTCTGGAGTGCCCATTTGACGATAGATAGCAGTTCGCCAATCACGCCCGTAACCTTTAGACGCCCTATAGTCCATATCCATAACAACATAGCCTTGCTGTGCAAGCATATTGTGGAACATAAACTCCCTGAAGTAGCCAGACCAACCTTTGTGGCTATTTTGCAAATAACCAGCACCGTGATTGAATATTACTGCTTTCCTTGGCTCACCCTTTTTATAATCGGTAGGGTAATACACTCTTGCATAAATTGGCTTGTCGGTGTTTGTAGAAGGGACTGCTACAATTTCTGGTGCAGTCCAAGGCATCGCTTTAAACTCTTCTGAAACTGTATTGGTCAGTCTAGTAGATTCACCTGATTTGACTGTATATGTATATAAGTCACTAGGTCTTAGTAAATTTGAATGACTAACCAACAACTTAGTTTCATCCGGACTTAAAGAAAACGTATTTTCTCCAGTTTTATCGGTGATGGCAGTTGGATTCATAACCTTGTTAACAGAACTTTTCAGCTTATAAACATGATACTCACCCGGGTGATTTACGTTCGCCCTAAATATAAACTGTGAATCGTTTTTAGTTAAAACAGGGGTTGAAACCTCATACTCACCATCAGTTAACTGTTTAGTTTGTTTTGAATCGATATCTTTAGTGTAAGGTGAGAATATCCTGTTTCTTCCGACAAATAGTAAAGTTTTTCACTGTTGTTAAACCAGCCAAAATCATTAAACGTATAGTTTATCCATGCGTCGTCATGCAATTGATGTTGGTTTACAAACTTATGTTCATTGAGATCTACAGTTGATAACCAGCGGTCTTTGTTGTCCCAAGCCTCAAGCATAATAGCCACTTGTTTACTGCTCTTGTGCCATTGTATTGCTGATTGTGACCATGACCAATCTACTATTAGGTTAATTGTTCTCGGTTTGCTTTCTGACTTATACTCTTTGCCTTCTGCTGCATAGTTTTCTGCTCTAACGTCAGCTAAGACATCTTTATCAAAATCTGGCAGCGAATTTATCGCTAGCTCAAATTTCTCTCCTTTGGCAATATCAACTAACCAAAACTCTTGTTGAACAGGTTTAGCATCGGCTACTCTTCTGCGTACTTTTTCAACTTCGATACGACCATCTTGAGCGATATAGTTAGGCATAACATCCGTATCATCGCGCCAAGATGACTTTTTTTGCACAACAACAATTATTTTCTCAGCATCTGGAGATACCTTGGCTGCTGAGAGTACGTTACCCTTTCCAAAATAAAAGTGCTTTTTATGAGCAAATTTATTCTGTGCTTTAAGGGCCTCATTCGACTCATATCTTTCAATGTTATCTTTGTGCTTATTGGCTACATAATTTATAAGTGAGTGTTGCTCAGACGCTATAAGATCAGCTGGACCTTTAGGCGCTCCGGGCTTGTCACTCATTGACAGCTTAAAGACTTCATTTACTTTTCTATTCTTAATATTATAAGAAATAAATCGATTAGCTTCCCAATAACCAAGCAAGTTATCTTTTACAAACTGTGGTGAAGACTCGTAGTCACTCGTATTCGTAACTTGAGTTACTTTACTAGTTTTTACATCCCATAAAAAAATATCACCTTTAAAAACGTATGCTGCAAACTGGCCATCAAGACTGTAAGTTGTTTGTGACAACTTAGTTTTGTGAGCTTCATCAAAGCCTATTTCTTTAAAACTCTTTGGACTCAAACTGTCCAAACGAATTTGTTTATTCACAGCGGATGATTTTACGTCTTGATTAAAAGTGACATGTCTAGAGTCCGGTAGCCATTTAGGCGATGTTGGTGTTGTTGCAATCCAACTAGGATCAGACATGATTTTTTCTAACGATATTTCCGTATCGCTAGCGGCATAAGAATTAGCGCTAATTACGAATAATGCGCTCAGAATATTAACGGCTAGCCTCGATGTACTAACCTTTATATTAAGTTTTGACATAGTGAATTCCATTTTATTTAGTGTTTGTCACTGACCACGTACTAAGTTTACCTAACACTTTAGTAATTGCAGTAGAAGCAGCGAAACCGAATCGCTCTGCAATATTGTGCTTCACTTTGTACTCAATTTTATAAACATCATATTTATCGACAGCTTCTAGTAGAAGGTCATCGCTTGTCATGACTCTATCAACTAAGTTTAGCGTCAGAGCTTGGCTACCATACCAATGTTCACCTGTTGCTACTTTATCAATATCGACAGAAGGACGGTTGTCGGCGACAAACTCTTTAAATAGTACATGTGTCTCTTCAAGCTCTTCTTTAAATTTTGTTCTAGCCGTGTTGGTATTTTCACCAAGTACCGTTAAAGTACGTTTAAACTCGCCGGCAGTATGTTGCTCAATTTCTACATCATACTTCTTTAACAACTTGTTAATATTTGGTAATTGAGCAACAACGCCTATAGAGCCTATGATGGCAAATGGTGCTGCAACAATTTCATCTGCCACACAGGCCATCATGTAACCACCAGAAGCAGCAACCTTATCTACAGCTACCGTTGTATGAATATTCTTGGATTTTAATCTCGCTATTTGCGATGAAGCTAAACCATATCCATGAACAACACCACCTGGGCTTTCAAGGTTTAGTAGAACTCGATCGCCTTCTTCAGCTATCGATACAATCGCTGTTATCTCTTCTCGTAGAGACTCAGTTGCGCTTGCTTCAACATCGCCGTCAAACTCTAAAACAAATAACCGCGACTTTTCTAACTCTTCAGTGCTACTTTTCGATTTTTTCTTATTTTCTTTTTTCTTGCTTTTATCTTCTGCTTTTTGTTTTTTATCAAAGGCTTTAATTTGTTCTTTAGATAATAATGCTTTCTTTAAATCTTTAATGTCTTCTTGATACTCTTCTGACAAGTATTCAATGTTTAATTCGCCCTTTTTACTATTTTTTGGCTTAATAGCGGCGCCCGCTATAAAACCTAAAACCAACCCAATCGCGACAACTATTGTTGCTGTTTTCGCAATAAACAAACCGTACTCATATAAAAATTCCAACTTTAACTCCTGATGGGCTTAACAATTTAACAAAAAGTGTACTTCATTTGATCTAGCAGTCACAAACAAAAAAACCAGCCGAAGCTGGTTTTTATTAACTAACCGAAAATTCTATGGAGCTGGAGCTTCACAAGCGTTCTCTTCTAGTCCTTCAATAATACCTGCACCAATAGCTGTCGATGAGATATTTATAAGTTTACCGTTTGAACCAAAGAATGTACCAGCCATAATCAATGTTTCAGCATTCACAGCTGAATACAGTGATGGGTAAGGCATTGGTAACGCAGTTGCCGGGCTAAGGATAGTGCTATGTGCGCCATACTTAAATTCAACAATGCTTTGGAAACCAGTTTCTGACATACCACAGTTAGTCACTTTAGTAAGCTCTAGAGACTTTTCTAAACCGCTTGTTCCTGCAATAAAGTTAGTTGAAACTGAATTTGGAACAACCAAGTCAGATGGGTTTAAACCTAAACCAGCTGTTTCAGAACCTTCGTCACCAACCATTTCATAGACTAAAACTGGAGTGCCTGTTTGCTTCAATAAACCAGCATAGTTAGTAGGGTCGCCCGCGTCTAATACAGTTTGAGCTGCAAAAGAGAAAGAGGCAAAACCAGCTTGCATTGCGGCTTGTTGTTCTTCCGTAGCGCTCGCTTGTAATGCTTGGTATGCACATACAAGCGCAACGTTTTGATCAACTACATTATAATTTGCATCAAGCGCTGGACCACATTGCTCAGGATTAGCTGCGACAATCGCACCGAACGCTGCAGGTTCTAAATTAGCCGCTAAAGCTGCTGTTAGCTCGTTGCCAAGTCCATAAATAACTGACGCTTGAACAAGTGGGCCAAATGCTTTTGACTCAACTAAGAAGTTTGCAACACCACCACCTGGGTTAGACAAAACTGAACTGTTAATTTTGTACAGTCCGTCTAGTGCCTCATTACCCGTCGGTGTGTTCGCAACTGCTGTGAAATCAACACCAGTAATAGCACCTAACGAGTGACCAAGATAATGTACATTACTTGTATCTATAACATTTACATCAGGAGCCATTGGATTTGTAAAGTCTGCTAGGCCATTGATTGCTAGACGAAGTTTAAGTCCATCAGCAACTGATTGACGTACATTGTCACGCGCTGATAACAAGCTTTGAAGATTTAGATATGCGGTAGGGTTGTTACCTGGCACGCCAGATGAAGCATTAACAACGATAGGGTCCATGCCTTCAACTTCTACTACGAAACCGCGTTCGCCGTGTAGAGGATGGTCTATAGCCACAGTTACAAAGCCCATAGCTGAAAGAATACCCGTTGCCGCTAGCATGTCTTCTTTTTTAGACGTTATGCCATGCTGAAGGATAACCACTGGCCAACCTGCTTCAGGCTTAACTAAAGGATCCATTAGGCCAAATGCTGGTCTAACCATATTAGCATTGTCAATATTTGGTACCGTAATTTGTACCGGCACTTCCTTCACGCTTTGTACAGCTGGAATAGGATTGTATTTTGTCAAATGACGTGCAGTATCCACACCAAAATCAGCTAAACCAAGTTGTACACACATTTCGTGGTTATCACCTGCGCCAGCTGCTAATGCCGCTTTTTGCTCGTCAGACAAACCGCTTAACGTTGCTCCGCTATCACACATTGCTTTCCAGCGAGTAGTTAGTGCATCAACACCGTCTTCTAAATAGTATGGTAACTCTACCGAAGAACCAAATAAGTTTGCTGTGTTGTAAACCATATAAGCTTGTGACATTGGGTCTGCAGGAATCGCGCCTGCTTGAGCTAACGCCATGGCAACCGTAACTGGTGCTTGTATTGGGTTGCCTTCACCGTCAACACCTACCGTAGCCATTGCTTGTGCCATTGGCATAACAACTGAAGTTGGATCCGCCGCCGCCATCGCGCCAAATGTTTGGCCATTTAACTTTTTAACAACTTGTAACGGATCTGCTGCAGGTAAACCGGCTGATTGAACCGTAAATGCTTGAGTGTAAACAATAGAGGCACCGTCAGCACCTAAATCACCTTCAAGCACGTCTTCAAAGTTGTTGATCATTGTTTGAAGTAAACGAATACCAGCTTGCGTTGAATTTAACTGGTCAGCTGTAAGGCTAGGTAACACGATTGGAGACGTGTTTATATCTGCTTTAATGCTTGAATAAGTGCTAGACGGTAGTAATGAATTACCATTGCTGTCCATTACTTTGTCAGTTAATACTGCAACATAGCTTGCGCCGCCTTCAAAGGGCTTGAGTGGTACGACAGCAATTGAACCACCGCTTAACGTCGCAACAAAATCAACACCAAATGTTAATTTTTCTTCACCTTTACATAACAAACCTGACTTAGCTGGATCCATACAATCTGCATCAGTCAAGCTAGGGAATTTTTCTACTTTATATAGTTCTACTGCACCAGGAACCATAAGGCTAGCAGGGTCAATAGTTACATCGCTTGCAGACGAATAATCTAATGCAAT
The DNA here is from genome assembly GCF_009728465.1 of Psychrosphaera haliotis. Lineage (GTDB taxonomy): Bacteria > Pseudomonadota > Gammaproteobacteria > Enterobacterales > Alteromonadaceae > Psychrosphaera > Psychrosphaera haliotis. The sequence continues at coordinate 95,626 of NZ_WOCD01000002.1, read as the reverse complement.
AGTAAATGAGTTCTGTGTTCCCCAACCATCTAGAGCACCAATAGCTGACTGTGGATTTGAAAAGTCAACTTCTTCGCCAGCAGCTTTAGCGGCTGTTTCAGATGGCATTTCAAGTGTACCGTCAGTAGAACCACTAAATAGCAAGTCATTTGGTACTGAAATTTCACCAGCGGAAGGATTAAATACCACGCTGATACGAGGTGTTGTTGCTTTAGCTACTGCAGCAGCTTGCAATTCTGAGCGTTGTGACGCCGTGTCTGTTTGTACATCTGCAAGTGTTGTATCGTCACAGGCGGTAAGCCCGAGCGCACTTGTAATGGCTAAACTAAGTACTAATTTTTTCATTTCTCTCCCCAGAGTCCTAGTTATTATTTTTATTGACGTTATTCCGTCTTTTTTAATTTGGGACAATATTAACAGCTTAGACCAGTCAAAGTTACATTAGATAAATCCAATTAGCTAGTCTTAGGTTTAAAATCAATACAAAAAATTGTTTCTGGTAATGAATTTTAAAGCGATGCCCTGTAACATACGGTTATTATAATAATTGTTGATTAGCTTGAATATGAAAAATTTGCAACTTCCTGAAGATAAAACGATTTTAAAAGACAAAGTTATTTTAGTTACCGGCGCAGGCGATGGTATAGGACGACAGGCTGCCCTTACCTTTGCTAAATATGGAGCTACTGTAATCCTTTTAGGGAAGACAGTTAAAAAATTGGAATCTATTTACGACGAAATTGTTGAATTAGGTGCACCACAACCAGCCATCATTCCATTGGATATGAAAGGTGCCACAGTAAAAAACTATCAAGATATGGCTTTAACTATTATTGACCAATTTGGTCGTTTAGATGGTCTATTGAATAACGCCTCTATATTAAACTCGTTAAATCCAATCGAACACATTAATGAAGAAACGTTTGATAAGGTAATGAAGGTTAATTTTAAAGCTACATTTTTCCTTACTCAATCACTTATTCCAGCACTAAAACTTTCGAAATCACCAAGCGTCTTATTTACTTCAAGTAGTGTTGGTAAGCAAGGTCGAGCATTTTGGGGAGAATATGCGTTTTCTAAGTTTGCAACAGAAGGCTTAATGCAAACTATGGCCGACGAATACGAACACATAGGCATGAGAGTTAACGCAATAAACCCAGGAGCGACTAAAACTAGAATGCGTGCAAAAGCCTACCCTGGCGAAGACGCAAATAAGTTAAAAACTCCTGAGCAAATTATGCCAGCTTATTTACACCTAATGTCAGATGAATCCATTGGCATTTGTGGACAGTCTATTGATCTTTAAGTCTTGTCGGGATTTCAATTATAAATTGTGATCCCTTCCCTAATTCACTTTTAACTTCAATCTTACCCTGTAAAGCCTCGGTTACAATATTAAAAACAATACTCAAACCCAAGCCACTTCCACCTTGTCCTCTTTTTGTCGTGTAAAAAGGGTCAAAGATTTTTTCAATATTACCTTCTGCGATTCCTACACCATCATCTTCAATTGAAATAGTAACACTATCGTTATCATTACTGCAGATTACATTAACGACGCCGCTATCATTTTTTTCATAGCCATGGATTAACGCATTAATCAATAAATTAGAGATTACTTGTGAAAATGCGCCTGGCCTCGTAGATACATTTATACCCTGAGGGCAAGTTAGTTTAAGTTGGATATTCGTTGGCTTATACTTTGGCTTTACCGTATCAAACACTTTGTTGAGGTAATCATGTAAGTTTAACTCTCTTACATCAAAGTTATTTTGGTCCACTGCGACTTCTTTAAAGTTTTTAATAAGAGTTGAAGCCACATTCAGTTGTTCAGTCATCAGAATTAAAAGGTTTCGGTTGTCTAGAATATATTGGTCGAAGCCACTAGCCGTTAAGGAGCCGGAATTCTTATGTGTTTCTAAAGTATTTAGCTGCGATATTGCTTGGCTTACTCCGGTAACAGCTACGCCAAGCGGTGTATTAATCTCATGAGCTACACCTGCAACTAATTCCCCTAAAGACGCCATTTTTTCTGCTTTGACCAGCTCATTCTTGGCGTCGTGTAGATCCTCTAAAGCACCAAGTAACTGCGTATTAGCTTCTTGAAACTCTCTTGTTCTTTCATCAACAGCTAACTCTAGGTTTTCCGTTAACCTTTTTAATTGTGCTGTACGTTCTTCAACTATACCTTCTAGATCTTCATTCATTCGCCATAAACTTTGCGCCATTTTTCTAATATTCACTGATAATGTAACTATTTCTGTTGGGTCTCGGTCCTTAAACTCGATCTCTACCCCCTTCTGGCCTTCTGCAACTTCTCCAACCTTTTTATTTAGCACGGTAATGGGATTTGTTATTTGTTTACTAAACCACATACCTATTAGTAGCGTTGCTATGAGTACTAACACAAAAGCAGTAAAAAGCTGTTTGTAAAACTGGTCAATTGCTGAGAAAACTTCATTACTATTTATGTTCACTTCTACTGCGACTTTTCGACCCGGAATTAATTTGTCTATCGTGATAAAAGGTAATCGCTGAGCTAAGAAACTATTTAAAAAGCCATCATAGGATACTTTTTTTATCGTCACTTTAGGGTTGATATCAGCAACTAGTTTTAGATCTTTCAGCTCAACCCATTGATTGCTTGAATTTATTACAAACACCTGAGAAGAACCTTTTTCACCAAACCCCGTATTGTCGTAAAATGTTTCAATAAAACTTGTAACATCAAGAACTATTTTTAATACACCTTGAAGTTTGCCATCATAAATAATGGGTTCCGCAGTATGAATATATGTTTTGCCAATTTTAGTTTTACTTATTTTAAAAAAGCTATATTGATTTGGCTCATTTTCATTAATTAAGTTGATGCTTTTACTTATATCATTTAGCTCACCCAATGATGCCAATAAGGAGCCGTTAGCTGAGAACGCTTCGATTTTTACCAATACGCTTGATGATGCCATGTAGTCATTCAAGATTTGTCTGATCGCTACAAAATCCTTTGGTTTATTGGACGCAACATAGTTAGTTATTATTGAAGAAAGTAAGGAGTTATCAGATATTGACGGTCCAATTTCTAATAACCCGTCTAATGCTTGTTCAACTTTAATTTCTTGGCCACGTACAAGGGAGTCTAGTCGTTCGTTCAAGTTTTCATTGATATAACTCTTACTAAAATTAACGGTAAGAAAAATAAGGATAATAAGCGCTGCTAAAGCAGTACCCATAACTAAGATTAAAGTACGTGTAAAAATTGACAAATCACTATTCCTCTTCTATTTGTTTAATTTAGTTGTGGATTTCTTGTAATCCTTCACTAAACGTAGCACTTCATTAGTTTTAATTTAGAAGGGAAATGAATATATGACAACAAACGGTTTGAATTCGTCTTTTATGTTTGCTCCAGAAGAAGATGCAGGAATAGCAGAGAAGACAGTAAACCTTGCCCCTTGGATTGTCATTATTGTTGATGATGAGCCTAGCATCCATCAAATCACCGAAATAGCGTTAGGCCAGTTCACGTTTGCAGAACGTCCTCTAGAGTTTTTACATGCATATACAGGTAAGGAAGCTAGAGAGATTATTAGCTCAAGAAACGATATTTCTTTAGTTTTATTAGATGTAGTGATGGAAACAGATGACGCAGGTTTACAAACCGTCAATTATATTAGAAATGAATTAAACAATCATAATATTAGAATTATTCTTCGCACTGGTCAGCCAGGACAAGCGCCAGAGTTAGAAGTCATCGAAAAATATGATATCAACGGCTATAACGAAAAAACTGAACTCACTGCGAATAAACTACACTCAGTCCTGTATACGGCTTTACGGTCTTACCGGGACATTATCGCATTAGATAAGCATCGCCATGGCTTAGAAAAAGTAATTGATGCCACTGCGTCTATTTTGGAAAAGAATTCGATTAAAGAGTTTGCACAAGGCGCGCTTGAACAGTTAGCTGCAATTCTCTACCTAGAAGAGGATATGGTTTTAGTAGAATATGATGCACTAATGGCTACTCGTTCAAAACAAGATATTAATATATTAGCCTCTCTAACATCAGATATGGATAAAAATCACGATTCTGACCTTAACTTTTTAAATACAAATTTTGAGCGTGAAAGTAGTAATTTTGCAACGCACTCTCTAGTAACCGATAAAGATCAAGTTGTATTTACGAACAAATACGGTGACAAGCGTTTAGTACTATCTATTAAAGGCCGCACCGTAATCTCCGATATCGATTACTCGTTAATAGAACTATTCTGTAAAAACGTTGCTATCGCTTTAGAAAATATTGAGCTCTACGAAGAAGTTTCTGATACCCAAAAAGATATTATTTACTCTGTTTGTGAATTAGCAGAGTCTCGTTCACAAGAGACAGGTAATCACGTTCGCAGAGTCGCTATGTACTCTAAGGTCATGGCTGAAAAATATGGCCTAGAGCATGACCAGTGTGAGGAGCTGTTTTTTGCATCCCCATTGCATGATGTTGGCAAAGTTGCGATTCCGGACAACATACTAAATAAACCAGGACCCTTAGATAAAGGCGAGTGGGAAATAATGAAGACTCATGCTGAGGTTGGTTACAACAGCCTAGCTCATCTTAAAAAGCCAATTTTTCAGGCCGGTGCGACCATTGCTGGTGAACATCATGAAAATTGGGATGGTTCAGGTTACCCTAAAGGACTTTCCGGAGAGAATATCCACATTTATGGACGGATCACTGCTGTTGCAGATGTTTTTGACGCCTTAATGAGTAAACGTTGTTATAAACCAGCTTGGGATCAAGCTACCGTAAACAGTTTTATTCTTGAGCAAAAAGGAATAAAGTTTGAGCCAAAGTTAGTGGATATCTTTATAGAGCACTATCAGGAGTTTGTTGACATATTTGAGGCTTATAAAGACCCAGAATAAAAAAGGGCCTATGAAGGCCCTTAACGATAGTTACCTGAAGTAATATCTATTAGAAACAATTACTTCTTGTTTTTAGCTTGGCGTACTTTGTGTTTCTTCACCGCTCGTTTAATTCTAGCATGAGCAACACGTCTGGTCTGAGCCGTCTCTTTTTGAATGTTCGGGTTAAACTCCCTTAATTCTCGGTCAAGTCCTACCTTTTTTCGTAGTTGGTTTAAGTCATCTAAACCTAGCTCTTTCCAGCCACCTTGAATAAGACGACGGTCTAATTTAACTTCAGAGTATCTAACTCTTACAAGTCTAGAAACAGTAAGCTCCTGTGATGCCCATAAACGACGAACTTCTCTATTTCGCCCTTCTTTTAGACTAACACTAAACCACTTATTTGAGCTTTCATCATCAGAGTTACGTTCCGCTTTAACTCTATCAAACTTTGCCATGCCATCTTCAAGCTCTACACCTTTTGTTAAGTTTTGAAGCTTTTCATTGGTAACGTCACCAAAAACACGAACAGAATATTCACGCTCTATTTCGTAACTTGGATGCATTAGTCTGTTGGCAAGTTCACCGTCATTTGTAAACAATAACAGGCCCGACGTGTTTACATCTAGACGACCTATACCTATCCAACGGCTATTTTTTAGCTGCGGCAATCGGTCATATACTGTTGGTCTGCCTTCAGGGTCCTTTCTTGTACACATCTCACCTTCAGGTTTGTTGTACATGATAACTCGACATATCTCGTCTTCTTGAGACCTAATATCTACGATATGCCCATCAACTCTAATAGTCTCTGTTCCTTCAACTCTATCGCCAAGCTTTGCAACATTACCGTTTACGCTAACTCTGTTTGCACTTATATATGCTTCCATTTCGCGACGTGAACCTACGCCACAACGCGCTAGTACTTTCTGTAATTTTTCACTCATTATTATCTAATTCTCTACTATTTATTCTTTATCAGGCAGTGAGGTTTCACTACCGCTAAATTCGTTCTCGAGGCGACTTGAGATCAACTCGATAGATTCTGGTTCCATTAAAGTGGGTAACTCAGACAAAGACTTCAAACCAAAATAATCTAGGAATGCCTTGTCTGTACCGTAAAGCGCTGGGCGGCCAGGAACTTCCTTATGCCCTACTACTTTTATCCACTCTCTTTCACTTAGTGTTTTTATAATATTAGAACTTACCGATACACCGCGAACATCTTCTATTTCACCGCGTGTAATAGGTTGATGGTAAGCTATCAACGCTAACGTCTCTAACAACGCTCGACTATATTTTGTTGGCTTATCCTGCCACAAACGATTTATCCAAGGACCAAACTCATTTTTAGTTTGAAAACAAAATCCGCTAGCAAGCTCAACTAGCTGAATAGGTCGATTCTTGTAATCTTTTTTTATTGAATCTAAGGCAGCTTCAATTTCAAGCTTCTTAACCAATTCATCGCCAAATACTAAGCTTTGTATTTTAGAAATTGAAATAGGCTTTGAGTAGCTAAACACAGTTGCTTCAACTATAGACTTTAACTGACTTTTTGACAGCGTATTTACTTTTAAGTCACTCAATTTCGGCCCCTTTGTATTTTACATGCAAAACACCAAAAGCCGAAGCTTGAACCACATCTAACATCGATTCTTTTACTAATTCTAGTATCGCTAGAAACGTAACAACAACGCCTGCTTTCCCTTCAGATACTAAAAACAAGTTTTCAAACGGAACAAATTTATTACTTTCTCTTAATTTGTGAAGGATTTGTGTCATACGTTCTCGTGTCGATAGCGTCTCTTTAGATATTTCGTGATGTTTAAATGCAGAAGCTCTTTTTAGTATATCTTGAAAAGCTATCACTAATTCCTTTAAATCTATTTCAGGCCGGTTCGCAGCAATGGCATCGGTTACTGGAGCTTCAATTGCAACAATAAATGCTTCCCTACCCAATCTGGGCAGTTCATCTAAATTTTCTGCTGCTTTTTTAATGACTTCATACTGTTGAAGCCTTTTTATAAGCTCCGCTCTAGGGTCATGTTCTTCATCTTCTAATAAGTCATGCTTAGGTAACAGTAATCTAGACTTTATCTCTGCTAGAAGCGCCGCCATCACGAGATATTCAGCAGCTAATTCTAGTTTTAGGCTGCGCATAACATCTACATATTTCATGTATTGTTTGGTTATCTCAAATATTGGCAAATCAACAATATCAAACTTCTGTTTTTTTATTAGATACAGTAAAAAATCCAGTGGACCTTCAAATGCATCTAAAAAAACTTCTAATGCATCTGGTGGTATAAAAAGATCCTGTGGACGTTCAATGACAATCTCGCCCCTAACTAATGCAAGTGGCAAGTCTTGCTGAATCATGTTTGTTGTATCGTTAACGTTTACCATTACTATTCAAAAAGACTTACGTCTCCTTCGCCACGCCTAATGATTTCGGCTTCGCCTTCAGAGAAATCTATTATAGATGTTTGAGTTTCAATTAGATAACCACCATGAATGATAAGGTCCACTTGCTTTTCTATTCTAAACCTAATTTCATCCGGATCAGATTCCGAAAAGTCTTCACCTGGTAAAAGTAATGAGGTTGACATAATTGGTTCACCCAACTCTTCTAACATCGCTAGTGCTATTTTATTGTCAGGGATCCTTATACCAATCGTTTTTCGCTTTTCGTTTAAAACTCGTTTAGGCACTTCTTTTGTACCCTTAAAGATAAATGTATATGGGCCTGGAGAATGGGCTCTAATGGCTCTAAATGCTTGATTATCTACTCGAGCAAAATTCGCTATCTCTGAAAAATCCTTACAAACCAGTGTGAAATTATGGTTCTTATCTATTTTTCTGATTTGAACAATTCTATCCATCGCTTTCTTATCGCCCAGTGCACAGCCGATAGCGTACCCAGAATCTGTTGGATAAACGACTACCCCGCCTTGGCGAATAATTTGTACAGCCTGGCTAATCAGACGTCCTTGAGGGTTCTCAGGATGAATGTGGAAAAACTGGCTCATATTAATTCCTTACCAATTATATTTTTTTTTAACTGCATTATGGTGCGTTCCAATCGTCATGTGTCCATACGGGTCGACATGTTTCGCTTAAGTGTAGGCCTCTGCCCAACTCTGTCCAGCGCGTTGGAGCATGAAAGTCGGAGCCTTGTGAACTATATAAGTCATGTTCCGTCGCCAACGATGAAATAAACTTGCGTTGGTCTGGGCTCATTTGAGTTAACCCTACTTCTAGTGCATCTCCGCCAGCAGAGGCAAACTCAGCTACTAGTTTTCTTAACCATTTATTCGACAAATCATAGCGTATTGGATGAGCAATAACAGAAAGACCTTCAGCCTCTTTAATTAAGCGAAACTGCGTCTTCGACTTCCATCCATTCAGGAGTGACATAAGCCCCTTTTCCTTTACCTAAATACTTTTTGAAAGCTTGCTCAAAATTAGCTACGGCACCCAATTTAATTAGCGCTTTAGCGAAATGAGTTCTGCTTATAACACCGTCACCAGCGTATTCTTTAGCTAACTCAAACGTATTTTGGATCCCTTTTTTAGCTAATTTAGCCGCTATTTTTAAAGCTCGGCCATTGCGCTGTTCTTGTTGCTGTTTCAAAGAGGACACTAAATTTTCATTTTTAGTATCGATACACAGACCAACAATATGAATTTCAAAACCATGCCATTTCGTCGAAACCTCAACACCGTTAATAATCTTAACAGCATAGTTTTTATCGTTAATTTCTTGCTTTGCTCGAGCTATACCATCAATACAATCGTGATCCGTAATTGCTAAAACATCAACCTGTTTATTACTTGCTCTAAATACCAATTCTTCTGGTGTTAGTACACCATCTGAGCAGGTTGTATGGCTGTGGAGGTCATACTTAGTATTTGGGTTTAAATTTGTCTCTATTTTCATCCGCGCATTATGCCACAGTGGTCATTGCTCTACCATTGATTAAAATTATCATTGACATAATCTTTAAAACGCGTTTTTATATGCGGGTCTTAAATTTAAAAAGCAGAATCAAACAGATGATAAACTTACATTCAACTCGCAGCTGGCATTGGTGGTGGATTCCTAATTAACGCGGGTGGATGATCTGTATCTGACTATTGAGATACGAATTTGAAAAAGAAAACCCGCTTTGTGCGGGTTTTTTTGTACCCGTAATTCGGGATAAAATAAAGGGCAAACTGAAACATGTTATTTAGTCAAATTAAAACCGAACTCGGTGAAGCAACAAGCATATGTATGCCTTGTGATTACATTGCTTCACCTACGCAAGCATTTGAAACACTTGCTAACAATAGCGACTATAGTTTGCTATTGGAATCAGCAGAAATAGACAGCAAAGATAATCTTAAAAGCCTTATGCTTATTGATGCCGCAGTTGTTTTTGAGTGTTTTGGTAATAAGGTGGTGGCAACAGCTAAATCTGAGAATGGTGATGCAGTATTAGATTATTTGGTAGAAATTTTCACCGATAAAAGTCTACCTATTTCGTCCCATTGCGATATAAGAAGAGACGTTTTAAAAATTGAGTTTTCATTCTTGGGTGTGCAGCCTGACATTGATGAAAGTACTCGATTAAAACAGTTTAATGCTTTTCAGGTATTGCGCTCAGTTATTCAAGATATTAAACATAACTCAGACGATGTATTCTCCGTATTTTTAGGCGGTGTTTTTGCCTACGATATGATCGCAAACTTTGAGACTTTACCAGACGTGCCCATTGGAACTAATACTTGCCCGGATTATTCCTTTTATTTAGCAGAAACCATGCTAGTTATAGACCATCAAAAACGTTCCACTGACCTAATAGGAAATGTTTTTAGTGGTGAAAAGGTGTATCAAACTTGTTTCGCAATTGGTAAACGCCTAGAAATGCTGAAAAAAAGTATAAGTAATTTGCCGAATGAAACTAGTATCGTAACTACATTCCGCAATATCGATTTTTCTTTAGCTATACCAAACATTTCAGACTCAGACTTTAAAAATACAGTTACCAACCTTAAAGAAAATATAATTCAAGGGGATGTGTTTCAAGTTGTACCATCTAGAGGTTTCGCTTTAGATTGTAAAAGTGCAATAAATGCTTACAAGCAGCTTAAAGCCGACAATCCTAGCCCTTATATGTTTTATCTGAAACATCCTGAGTTTGAGCTGTTCGGTGCTTCACCTGAATCAGCCCTTAAATATGACGCAACTTCAAAGCAAGTAGAAGTCTACCCTATCGCAGGTACACGAATTCGAGGCTTTAGGAATGACGGTTTCTATTGACCAAGACTTAGACTCAAGAATTGAATTGGACTTGAGAAACGATAAAAAAGAAGTTTCTGAGCATATAATGTTGGTCGATTTAGCTAGAAATGACGTAGCTAGAATAAGTAAAACAGGCAGCCGATATGTTAAGGACTTTTTAAAGGTCGACCGATACTCCTACGTTATGCATTTAGTGTCGAGGGTCATTGGTGAATTAGAAGACGATTTAGATGCTTTGCACGCTTATCAAGCATGTATGAATATGGGCACTTTAGTTGGCGCACCAAAAATAAAAGCTTCGCAATTAATAAGAGATGTAGAAAAAGAAAGGCGTGGCAGTTATGGGGGTGCAGTAGGTTATCTAAACGGTCGAGGAGACATGGATACCTGTATTGTTATTAGAAGTGCATTTGTTAAAAATGGGCAGGCCTATGTTCAAGCTGGAGCAGGTGTTGTATTTGATTCAGACCCAGACTCTGAAGTTGAAGAAACGAGTAATAAAGCGAGAGCCGTTATTAAAGCTGTATTAAACGCAAATCAACAAGAATTGGAAGGGAATGCATAACGTGGCAGATATAATTTTTATCGACAATCAAGATTCCTTTACCTACAACCTTGTTGATGAGTTGGAAAAGCTAAATCATAACGTAATCGTATATAGAAATTCTGTAGAGGTTGACGTTCTCAAATGTAAACTAGAGGCGCTAATTAGTGAAAACAGTGAATGTATATTGTTTTTCTCGCCTGGGCCTGGAACCCCTTCTAATTCTCCAATAATGGGTACTATGCTAAGGGCATTTGTAGGCAAATTACCAATTATTGGCGTTTGTCTAGGTCATCAGGCAATAGCAGAACATTTTGGTGGTACCGTTGGGTTAGCTGGTGAAACAGTGCACGGTAAATCATCAATAATAGAATGTAACAATCACCCTATTTTCAGCGGACTTCCTAATAACCTTACGGTAGCTAGGTATCATAGTTTAGTTGCAACAACCGTACCCTCAAACTTAGAGGTGATCGGTCACTACAAAGAAATGCCGATGGCATTTATAGATGAGAAAAATCAAATTTTAGGTTTTCAGTTCCACCCTGAGTCTATTTTAACGACATTAGGTTCAAAACTGTTAGAACAAAGTATTAACTATTTAATAAAGGAAAGTTGTAAATAATATGAATACTGTACAGCTAGACCTCATTCACTTAGCAATGACAAACCGCTCTTTAACAAAAGAGCAAACGTACAAACTTTTTACAGATGTTGTTAACGGAGAAATGGAAGATATCCCATTAGCTGCTTTATTAAGTGCATTAAAAGTCCGTGGCGAAACGCCAGAAGAGATCGCTGGTGCGGCGATGGCACTCGCAGATAACGCAATACCTTTTCCTGATTTAGATTTTGAAACGATAGACAACTGCGGTACAGGTGGTGATGGAACGAATACCATTAACATCAGTACTTTGTGTGCAATCGTTGCCGCGAGTATGGGCCTAAAAATGGCAAAACATGGCAATAGAAAAGTATCTTCTAGCTCTGGTTCTGCTGATGTGTTGTCAGAATTAGGTGTTCCACTTGATATGACTCCAGAAGTAGCGAAAAAGTGCCTAGTAGAATCTAATCTAACGTTTCTTATGGCACCGCATTACCACCGCGGTATTAAGCATGCAATGCCAGTAAGAAATACGCTTCGTACGAGAACTATATTTAATGCATTGGGGCCACTAGTTAACCCTGCAAAAGCCAAAACCTGCATTATAGGCGTGTACGACGCTGACCTTTGTCGCCCTATGGCTGAGTCTTTAAAACTATTAGGTAAAGATAGAGCTTGGGTCGTTCATGGTGCTGGTATGGATGAAATTGCCGTTCATGACAAAACAAAAGTGGTGCAGTTAATCGATGGAAAAATCTCTGAGTTTTATGTTTCACCTGAAGACTTTGGACAAATACGATATACCATTAAAGACCTTGTAGGTGGAGATCCTGCACACAATGCCCGAATTATTAGAAAGGTTCTTGCCGGAGAAGGTGAAGCTGCCCACAACGCTGCTGTCATCCTTAATACAGCCCCGTTATTAGTATTAACAGGCCAAGCTGAGTCCTTAATGGAAGCCGCTAAAATGGTTGAACAAAAACTGTTGTCAGGAAGTGCCTTAGATACTTTAGAACATTTCGTAACTATAGCAAAAAACGGATAACACTAGCGCATGAATGTATTAGAGAAAATAGTTTTAGATAAACGCGACGAGCTCGTTGGCAGAAAAAACACAATGCCACTCTTTGCTTTCAAAGATGGCTTAGAGCCTTCGACACGAAATTTTTATAGCGCCATAAAACAAGACAAAACAAAGAATAATCGTGGTTTCATTCTAGAAGTTAAAAAAGCAAGCCCTTCTAAGGGCCTAATCCGAGAAGATTTTGACCTTGAGGAGATATGCAGTGCATATAGAAATTATGCTAGCTGCGTATCTGTTTTAACAGATGAAAAGTACTTTCAAGGTGACTTTGAACGTTTACCAAAAGTCCGCGAATTGATGCAACAACCGATACTTTGTAAAGACTTTTTTGTTGATGAGTACCAAGTTTATTTAGCTCGTTTATATGGTGCAGATGCAATATTACTGATGCTATCTGTGCTTAATGATGAAGAATACCGCAGCTTGGCAGATTTAGCTCTTTCTTTGGAAATGGACATTTTAACTGAAGTTTCAAACGCTGAAGAAATGGACAGGGCAATAAATCTTAACGCGAATATTGTTGGCATTAATAATCGTAACCTGAGAGACCTAAGTACAGATTTAAATCAAACTATTGTATTAACAGAACAGTTTCTATTAGGCACCGATAGCGAGCGCCAAGCAAATACGTTATTAATTTCAGAGTCTGGAATTTATACACATCAGCAAGTGGCTCAGCTTTCAACGCTAGTTGACGGCTTTTTAGTAGGCAGTTCGTTAATGGCGGAGAAGGACCTAGATAAAGCCTGTTCAAAATTAACTTGTGGTGAACACAAAGTGTGTGGGTTAACGACGTCAGAGCACGTTATTGGCGCGGTACAAGCAGGTGCAGAGTTCACAGGATTAATTTTTGCGGAACAAAGTAAGCGGAAACTTGGACTATCAAAAGCGAAGCAAATCGTTGATGACGTTAGGGCCTCAAACAATGCTATTAGAACTAAGTATGTCGCGGTTGTTCAAAATCAAAGTATCGAGTTTGTTCGAGATTTAATAAATGAATTGCCACTATTTGCTGTGCAACTACATGGAAACGAGTCTGAAGACTACATAAAACAGGTTCGAGCCTTGGGTACTAATTGTGAAATTTGGAAGGCTTGTTCAATTGGTGCTAGTGAAGACTTGCCACTTAATTGGCCTAATGTGGACAGAATTGTGTTAGACGCAAAGAGCGTAGATGGCGAACTTGGCGGTACAGGGCAAACATTTGAATGGAGCAAGTTAGCTCCGCTATTTTCAAAGTTTGATGGACCAAAAATCATGCTTGCTGGCGGTATTAGTATTTCGAATTTAGATTCCGCTCTTTCGCAACCAGTCATAGGTTTAGATTTAAACTCTGGGGTAGAAAGTTCACCTGGCGTTAAATCCACCGAAAAGTTAAACAACATATTTAATAAAATCATGAGTCGTACAGCGTCTCTTAAGGACCAACATGAATCAGAATAAAAAAACATTACCTGCCTATTTTGGTGACTTTGGCGGTATGTTCGTGCCAGAAACTGTTTGTTCCGGCCTTAGAACAATTAGAGCAAGCTTATATTGCAGCTATGGATGACGACGCTTTTCATAGCGAGTTTAATGCTTTACTGAAGGACTATGCAGGTCGCCCTACTCCATTAACCTTATGTCGTAACCTTACTGAAGGCACAAAAACCAAGATATATCTTAAACGAGAAGATTTATTACATGGTGGCGCGCACAAAACTAACCAAGTGTTAGGACAAGCACTGCTAACTAAACGAATGGGTAAAACTCGTGTCATTGCGGAAACGGGTGCTGGACAGCATGGCGTAGCAACGGCTCTTGCATGTGCACTGCTAGGATTAGAAGCTCGTATTTATATGGGCGCTAAAGATATTGATCGCCAACAGCCGAATGTTTTTAGAATGAAGTTGATGGGCGCAGAAGTCATTCCAGTTACATCAGGCTCGGGTACCTTAAAAGACGCAGTAAATGAAGCTATGAGAGATTGGGCTTCAACTTATGAAGAAAGCCATTATTTACTAGGTACAGCTGCAGGTCCTCATCCTTTCCCAACGATTGTTAGAGACTTCCAAAAAATGATTGGAGAAGAATCTAAACAACAAATTTTAGCAGCTGAAGGAAAGCTACCTGACATGGTACTTGCTTGTGTTGGTGGTGGATCAAACGCAATTGGTATGTTTAATGACTTTATTAAAGAAGAAGCCGTTAAACTAGTTGGGGTCGAGCCTGGTGGTAAAGGCCTTGATAGCGGCCTTCACGGTGCCGCGTTAGCCGTAATAGATAAGGGGATTGACTCTACTGGTATTTTGCACGGTGCCTATACCCATATAATGCAAAACCCTGATGGCCAAATAGAAGAGTCTTACTCTATTTCTGCTGGTTTAGATTATCCTGCTGTTGGCCCTCAACATGCGCATTTAAAAGCTATCGGTCGAGCTGATTACGTAGCTATTAATGATGATGAAGCGCTTGACGCGTTCCAAGTTCTGGCTAAAAAAGAAGGTATTATACCAGCCGTAGAGTCTTCTCATGCTTTAGCGTATGCACTAAAACTAGCCAAAGAGTCTCCAGAAAAAGAACAAGTATTATTGGTTAACCTTTCTGGTCGTGGGGATAAAGATTTAGCCCACGTACATGCGGTATTATCGGAACAAAACAAACAGAACACGGAGAGTAAATAATGAGCCGTTATGATCAGATGTTTCAACGCTTAAAAACGGAAAATGCAGGTGCATTTATACCTTTTGTAACTATTGGTGATCCTAGTTTAGATAGAAGTTATGCAATTATTCGTCAACTTATACTATCCGGCGCTGATGCTCTGGAGCTTGGCTTGCCGTTTTCAGACCCAATCGCTGATGGACCAACTATTCAACAAGCTAATATTAGAGCGCTTGAAAGTGACGTCACAACTCAAGATTGTTTAGACGTTATTGCGCGCATTCGACAAGAGTTTCCGGATACACCTATCGGCTTGCTGCTTTATAGTAATCTAATAATGGCAAAGGGTTTACCAACTTTTTATCAAGATTGTGCTAATTCTGGAGTTGACTCTGTACTAGTGGCAGATGTGCCAGTTCGAGAAAGCCAGCCATTTAGAAATGCTGCAAAACAAGCAGGCATTGAACCTGTGTTTATTGTACCACCTCATGTTACAGACGAGACTCTGCGTGCCGTTGCGTCTTATTCTAGAGGTTATACTTACTTATTGAGTAGAGCGGGAGTAACTGGAGCAGAAACAAAAGCCAATATGCCTCCAGAGGTTATGATAAATAAACTGCTTGAGTATCGAGCTGCACCACCTGTACTTGGCTTTGGGATATCCTCACCTACACAAGTAGAGCAAGCAATATCCGCAGGTGCATCAGGCGCTATTTCAGGCTCTGCAATTGTTAATATAATTGAGCAGAACCTGCATGATCAAAACAGTTTGCTAGAAAAGTTAGGCAAGTTTGTTACTGAGATGAAAGCAGCAACAGTTAGGAACTAGGCTTAACTAATTCCTATATATTTATGAACCTGCACTGATAAACGCCAATTTTTATCTTTGCAGGTTTCTATTGCCAGTTTTGTTGCTGATGTCTTTTGACTGATAGGTTGCAAGTAAATCAGAGCATCGTCAGAAATTGGTGCCACCGCAATAAGCTCTTCCAGTTCTTCTACATGCTTTTGTCTAGCTATCGGGTGCTTAATCTCATTTGCCCTAGCCATACAACTTTCTAATACTTTATAGCCTCCGGCCATGTTTATTTTTGGCGAAACCGTTACCCATGTTTTTTCCGGTACTTTTATTTCAAATGTGCCACTCGTCTCTATCTGTGTAGAATAGCCATTTTCATGTAAAACATTACATAACGGATTAAGGTCATACATAGCGGGTTCGCCACCAGTAATAACAACATGCTTAGCTCTATAACCTTCGTTTTTAATAAATGACAGTAATTCCTCGGCGTTAGCTGCGGCCCACTCCTCAGTTTCATCTGTTTTTGCTAAAACGTCCTTCAGCTGAATACCAACGCCTTCATTAATAGGCCATGTATGTTTAGTATCACACCATGAACATCCAACTGGGCAACCTTGTAATCTAATAAAGATCGAAGCCGTGCCTGTGTATTGGCCTTCACCTTGAATCGTTTCAAAAAACTCATTTATATTATACGTTGTCATAGGAAACCTAATAAAACACGCGAGCATATCCTATAGTTTAGGGATACGACCTTTTGATTTTGCGTGGAATGCTTTAAAATTGAATTATTAAGCATTATAACAAAACTTAACCAATAATTGTTTGGTTCTAATTAGGATTTTTTATGACTGAAAAAGTCGTCGTTATCTTTTCTGGTGGTATGGATTCATATACCGTTTTAAACAAAGCTATAAAAGATGGTTTTGACGTTTATGCACTTACTTTTGACTATGGTCAACGCCATGTAAAAGAGGTTCAATACGCAAAAAGAGCTTGTGAACAATTGAATATTCAACACAAAATTGTGGACATTAGCGCCATAAACTCAATTATCGCAGGCTCATCGTTGACAGATGATATAGACGTACCAGATGGACACTATGAGTCTGACAGCATGAAACAAACCGTTGTGCCAAATAGGAACATGATTTTACTTTCTCTTGCGATTGGTTACGCAGTCAGCCTTGAGGCTACAAAAGTCTATTACGGCGCCCATTCTGGTGATCATGCAATTTACCCTGATTGTAGACCAGAATTTGTTGAGAAAATGCAAAACGTGGCGGCCATCGCTAATTACGAACCTGTTGATATTGCTGTGCCTTACATCAATAACGACAAAATTGAAATTTTAGCCGACGGTATAGGAATGGGCTTAGACTATTCACAAACTTGGACTTGCTACAATGGCAGAGAAAAAGCATGTGGTACCTGCGGTGCCTGTCAGGAACGTTTGGAAGCGTTTGATAAAAATGGTCTAACAGACCCTTTGGAATATGAAGCTTAGTACCAACAAGGATTATCAAATAGATGCGTCTACTTTAGAGTGTTTAGACGCTTCTATCTTTGAGATAATTTCAAAAGGCGTGACGTCTGAATATGATCTTATTAAAGCGCTTCAGGCTGAGCCATATCAATTGTTTTCCTCAAAGTCTTTGGCTAAAACTCTGACACTTTTCCATACGCACTTTTTTGTTTTTAATTCTCTTTTCAGACTAAAGCAACAAGGTGAAGCCACTGGTGAATTCAGCCTTCATATCGAGGCAAGTGCCATAAAGTTGTACCCTGAAAACACAAAAATAAACGACTCACGTCACGAAAACCTAGCTAAATACTACTTAGACTGGAAAAACATAGAGGCCAGTCAGGAGCAAGTAGAATTACTAATATCTAGTTTTTGGGTTGAATATGATCGATATAACAACTTAGTTACCATTAACGCTAGTAATGAAACTCGTAAAAAAACACCTTTGATCAAATAGCCCACTATTTTTAAAGCTATTAATAAAGCCTTCCTTTAAGATGCTAATTTCTTAAACTACTCTTTTTGCATTTTAATTGATATTTAATTTACTTTTCGTTTTTCAAAAGCCAATTATTTAAAATTTTAACCTGCCCACATTTCTGTGCAGCATAAGTCAACCTAAGCGCGTTTGACAATATCGTACTGTCGTCCCAACCAGTCTGGTGTCGTATATCTTCTAGACATTCTTGAGCTTGCTCCGTCAAGTAACCTCTTGCTTCTTTTTTTCCATCTTGCGCCTTTTTATCTCTATAGCGCTTTTGTTTTTCAGCGTTTGTAAGTGGCATTTCATTTACCTAGTTGTAGAAACATTATTTATTTCACTGCTCAGAGTTGTTTAGCGTACAAGTGTACGCTAAATTAGCATTTCGATTACTCAGGTGGATATAAGTAAAAACAATATGGTACAGAAAAACAGCTACGATAAAAACGATTTAATTGCATGTGGTAATGGTGACTTGTTCGGACCAGGCAATAGCAGATTACCTTCAGACAATATGTTGATGATGGACAGGATCGTCTCTATAACAGAAGACGGTGGAGAGCATGGCAAAGGACAAATTTTAGCTGAACTTGATATAACACCTGACTTGTGGTTTTTTGATTGCCATTTTAAAGGCGACCCAGTCATGCCAGGTTGTTTAGGCTTAGATGCGATGTGGCAACTGGTAGGCTTTTTCTTAGGCTGGTCTGGCGGCCCTGGACTTGGAAGAGCACTAGGTGTGGGCGAAGTTAAATTTACTGGTCAAATTCTTCCTACCGCAAAAAAGGTAACTTACAAAATAGACTTAAAGCGCGTTATAAAAAGAAAATTATTTATGGGTCTTGCCGACGGTACCGTTTCTGTAGATGGAAAAGTTATATACGAAGCAAAAGATTTAAAAGTAGGACTATTCACCGACACGTCTTCGTTCTAGATTTAGATTTAGATTTAGAAAACAGGATAATAAAAAAGCTCGTCGTAACGAGCTTTTTTTGTGGCTACTAATAACTATTTAAACAAACCGTAGTTTTTGTCACCTAAGGCTTCTCGATACCCTCCAAGCCACTGAGATTTTGATTCTTGAGATTGATATGGACAAGCTTCTTTTGAGCGTCCTGTAATACCTGCTTTATAACCTTGCGAATGAGCTCTGTCTAAGCGATCACGTTTTTGTCTTTTCATAGGCATAACCTCTATATTTTGTTTATTGTTATAGAAACCTTAAACGAGTGTCTATTGATATTCGTTTAAGGCTTATGTATATGAATAGTAAATTACGGAAATATGATCAACAGTTAATTTGCCACAAAACTGTAATATATAAAAAAGCCCATGGGATACATGGGCTTGGAGTTTAGATTAAAGAGTTATAAAAAACGTCTTCTAATAACTGCAAATATGGTTAGGAATGAAATCATCCAAATACTATTTGAAAAGCCTTTTCGTTCATAGTTAGTTTCTTCAACGTTACACGAATCAACCTCTCCGCCGGCTACAGGTTCTAACAATACGGCGACAGGAACCTGTGACATTTCAACGTTACCGTCCTCATCAAGTATTTCATTTCCAAGAGCATCTAAGGTTTTTACTGTTTTTAAAGCTGTAGCAACAATTTCATTGTTATTATTAATATCAACGGCATCTACTACTTCAAATTCTGAATCACAAGATATCAAATCATTTAAGTCATTGAAGGTATCTGTATTAAAGTCATATAGGTAACCATGTTTACGACGATTAGTCGCGTTAGTTATTTCATATTCTCCATTACCTACGATCATTCCATTTTCATTAATTGAATTAGCCGTCGTTTCACTACCTTTATAAAAAAGCGTTGGTGTAATCAACTCTTCTTTATCAATGTCGTAAATAAACATGGAGTCATTAAAAACACCATTCAGTATGTCTCTTACTTTACCTACGGCCAAATTCGAGTTATTAACATCTACTGCATAACCAGAATCATAATCATCATTATCTTGTAATATATTTTTTGTTTCTCCGTTGGAAAATACTAACGGATAATCAAAAATAAATGTCGCCAACGCGGTTTCAGACTCAGTATATTCACCATACCCTACTGCTAAACCACTATCATTAACAGCGGTTGCTACTGTCTTAAAGTTCTTAACTTGGAAATCTGAAGGTGTGAACGCCAATTCATATACTTGTTTCTCTGCAACTTGATTATCTGAACCTAACTTCCATACTGTTGCTCGACGTTCATAGATAGAGTCGCTAGACTGTTCCTGAAGTGACCATGCGCAAATATTTTCAGGTATCGATTGCTCACTACACTCATCATTAATTTGTGTTTCAAGAGTGCCGTAAATTCCTACTGAGTCATAACCAGCTACATAACCAGTGTCTGAAATGTCATTGCCACTTGTTTCACCACCAAACACACTATACGTAGGCTCGATTAATGAAGTCTCGCCGTTACTAGAAACGACAGCTCGCAGGCTATAATCCCGAGTAAAAAAGTCTGAGGTAACAGTACTATCACCAGATTCGTATGTATAAGAATCAGATTTATAAGGGGCTGACACACTTCCTACCGCAACACTAAGGTTATTAATAGCGCTTAATCTTTCTATGTTACTTCTAGTTAACTCACCCGTTTCGTCGGCTACAATATCAACTAAATTTAGAATACCGTTGTCACTAACACTGCCATAATAGCCAGTTTTTTCATCTCCAACCTTTTGGAAACTAGCACTGAACGTATAAATACTATTGGCACCTAATTGTATTTTTAAACAATCAGCTGATTCAGCATCTAATTGTTCTGTATCAAGCTCTTCATCAGAAATATCGCAGGCCGTTATCAAACCCAATGTCGAACTTTTTAGTGCGTCATTGAAGTAGAACGGATAATTAATACTGTCACGTCCTAAAGTTAAAACTTCACCTGCATCATTATTTGCTACACCAAAAGACTGTCGGTGGTCTGGCGTAACTGATAATTCAATAACTTTGTACTTAGCTGCGATTACAGACGAGCTTCCTAATAAGGACGCGATAACAATTGCAGTTTTGGAAAATTTCACCATGTTCAAAATAAATACTACCTATTAATTCTGTTGTTTTTCTTCTAGCTCTTCCCAGCGGGCGAAGGCAATTTCCATCTTCGACTCAAGTTTTGCCAATTGGTTCAATGCTTTTTGAGTTTGTTCACTATCACTTGTAAAAAAGTCTGGGTCATTCACTACTGCTTGAGCTACTTCTAATTCTTGTTCTAAATTTTCTAAAATCTTCGGCAATGATTCTAACTCGCGAGTCTCATTGTATGAAAGCTTTTTCTTTGCTGAAACTTTCGTCTCTTTTCTCACTATACTAGGTTGAGATTTTTTTTCAGCATCAGAGTTTTTTGTTTTATCCGTAGAGGCAATACGAGTTAAGTAATCTCTATAATCTGCATACCCACCAAATACTTTGTTTATGTAACCCTCACCCTCGAAAGCCCAAATAGTCGTAGCGGTATTATCAATAAATTCTCTATCATGGCTTACTAGTAATACGGTACCTTGGTAGTTTGCCACTAATTCCTCTAAAAGCTCTAGCGTTTCCACATCTAAGTCGTTTGTTGGTTCATCAAGTATTAAAACATTTGAAGGCTTAACAAATAGCTTTGCTAAAAGAAGACGGTTCTTTTCGCCACCTGACAAGGCTTTAACGGGCGTTCTTGAACGTGCTGGCGGAAATAAGAAATCTTGAAGATAGCCAAGAACATGACGGCTTGAACCATTAAAATCAATCTCTTGTTTACCATCGGCAACATTATCTTGGACCGTCTTTTCAATATCAAGTGCTAAGCGATGCTGGTCAAAGTAAGCTACATTTAGGTTTTCACCAATATGAATAACACCTTGTTCTGGTTGTATGTCACCAAGCAATAATTTGATTAGCGTCGACTTACCAACACCATTTGGCCCGACAAGTGCGACCCTATCGCCTCTCATTACCAAACAAGAAAAATCATTAATCAGTGTTTTACCCGGAATCGAATAACTAATATCTTTAGCTTCAAATACTTTCTTGGCACTTTTTTCACCTTGTTGAATCGACATATTTGCAGTGGTAGGTGCGTCAATTCTGTCGTTGCGCTGTACCCTGAGGTCTTTTAAAGCTCTAACTCGACCTTCATTTCGTGTTCTTCTGGCTTTAATGCCTTGGCGAATCCAAACCTCTTCTTGCGCTAATTTTTTATCAAATAACGCATTTTGCTGCTCTTCTACTTCTAATAATCTTTGTTTTTCTTCTAAATAATACTCATAAGTACCAACAATACTTAATGCATTACCTCTATCTAAGTCGATAATACGAGTCGCCATTGCTCTAATAAACGCCCTGTCGTGCGAAATAAAGACGATGGCACCCTTAAACTCTTTTAGGAAAGACTCTAACCAAGCTATTGCGTCTATATCTAAGTGGTTCGTTGGCTCATCTAACAAAAGAATATTTGGTTGTTTAACCAATGCACGAGCTAAGGCAAGTTTACGTAGCCAACCACCCGACAATTTGTTGATGTCTTGTTCAGGATTTAAACCCAACTTTGTTAGCGTTTGAGAAATTCTTAAATCTAACGTCCAGCCTTCATGTTGATCAATTTGTTGTTGTAACTTTTCCATTCGAGACATCAAAGAAACGTCATCCGCAATTTTCATCGCAATATCGTCAAATTCATCCATTAGATCTTTTATATGTTGCAGACCCGCACTCACAAATTCTAAAACAGTACCGTGTTGGCCTCTTGGCGGATCTTGCTCTAATCTCGCTACGGTTGCGTCATTAACAAACTGCAATTTACCGTCGTCTAATGACTGATCTCCGCTTATTACCTTGAGCAGCGAAGATTTACCTGCGCCATTTCGTCCAACGATACAAACTCGTTCGCCAGCGTTAATTTGAAAATCCACGTGATTAAGAATTGGATTACTGCCAAATGCCAGCTGTGCGTTGCTAAGTCTAACTAATTCCATAATGCTCTTTATATTGCTCTATTTGTTGTATATCGAAAGGCCAAAATAACGCTTGTTCCGCATCTTCGGCAATTAATACAGGTATTTTGTCACCATAGTGTTTGACCAGTTGATCATCGAATACGATATCTATGATTGAAAAGGTAGTACCTGAATCATTGAGGAGTTTAATAGCAAGGCTGCACAAGTGACAGCCCTGCGTTGATAAAAGATTGAGGCTAGCCATTTTCTTTTAAAATTAATTTCCAGCAATGGTGGATATTTTGATTGCGTTTAAAGTCTTCTGGTAATGTCTTATCTTTAATATCAATAATCTCAAACCCTAACGCTTCTATCTGTTCAACTTCTAACTTAAACTTTCGTAAGTTATTTGAAAACAAAATAGTACCATTTGGATTTAACCTACTTTTTACAAGTTCTAATATCTCAACATGGTCTCTCTGCACATCCCAAGTTCTGTCCATCTTTTTAGAATTAGAGAACGATGGTGGATCTAAAAACACCAAATCAAATTTATCACGAGACTTTGCCAACCAATCTAAGCAATCAGCCCGTTGGAAATAATGACCTTTCTCAGAGATTTTATTTAAACTAAAGTTGTCTTTTGCCCAGTCAATATAGGTGTTTGACATATCGACACTTGTTACGCGGTTTGCGCCGTTGAGTGCAGCATGCACAGATACACTACCGGTGTAACAGAACAGGTTAAGAACGTCTTTGCCTTTACACCACGATGCAAACTCTTTTCGAGTTGAGCGATGATCTAAAAACAGACCCGTATCTAAATAATCGTGTATGTTGACATAAAACTGAGCACCAAACTCTTCAACTGAAAAACGATGATATTTGCTATCTTCTTTTTCGTACTGCTTTTTACCTTTCTGTGCCTTTCTCACTTTAATAGAAAAGTTTTCAGCATTTAAATCAAATTTTTGCTGAAGAATACTAAGAACATCTAAAAGGCGAATTTCCGCAACACTTTCTTTTATAGTTTTTGGAGCTTGGTATTCGTAAACTACAACGCGACCATCATAATAATCTACCGCAACGTTATACTCCGGTATGTCGGCGTCATAAACTCGATAACAAGAAATGTCTTCTTTTTTAGCCCACTTCTTTAAACGTTTTAGGTTTTTATCTACACGCTTAGAAAACGCTTGACCATCTTTAGATAAATAATATTCACCGTTTTGTGCGCTTTCTGATAGTTCACATTGTTGAGGTGTTAATTGATAGTTTGCTAAAACGGTTTCTATTTGTCCGTTTTTGAGCTTAAACTCTTTGCTTTTTTGTAACCTTAATAATTTTAGCAATAAGGTTTGGCCCGTTAATAACGAAACATGCCAGTTTTCATAATTCTTTTTGAAGTTTAAACCTAATCGTTTAAACAAAGATAGTAATTCAATTGCATCACCAATACGCTCACCATATGGGGGATTTGAAACAATCCAGCCAGGTTTAAGCTTTTTGCTAACCGTTGCATTTGCTGCGTCTTGTTGATTAATACTTATTACTTCTTCCAAACCAGCTTCAGCAATATTGGACTCGGCTTTACCTATTACATAATTAGAAATTTCAAAACCAATAAATTGTGTTGTTGCTGGTACTTCTGCATCAATAGCCTCTTGGCGCAACGCATTGTATTTGTTTACCGAAAACTCAGGGTGTTTAACAAAAGGGAAAGTTCGCTTATTAAGGCCAGGCGCTCTTCTTATGTGCATCATCGCAGCTTCGATTAATAACGTAGCTGAACCTGCAAAAAGATCGACAAATGGGCTGCTCTGATCCCAACCGCTTCGTTTGATTATAGCGGCCGCCAAATGCTCTTTTAAAGGTGCTGCACCCTGCTCAACGCGATAACCACGCTGATGTAATGATGATCCGGAAAAGTCGACATAGATATTACAGCGACCTTTAAATAATCGAGCGTGGATTTTTAAATCAGGATCTGATTTGTCGATATCAGGGCGTTTACCCGTTTCTTCACGGATATTGTCAACGATAGCATCTTTTACGATAAGGCCACCAAATTGACTATTTCTTATACTTTTGTCAGTTCCGACAAACTCTACGGCAAAACTATCTGTTTTAGTAAAGTATGGGTGCCAATCAAAGCCAATAACACCGTTATATATTTTTTCCTTAGTGTTACCACTAATATCAATTACATGTTTCAAAACACGAGTCGCTAGGCGCGACCAGAAGCATATTTTAATGGCGACTTCAAAGGTGGCTGAAAAGTGAACAGACTGCAATCTTGGGCTAACTTCTGTTGCCCCTAGTTCAATTAGTTCGTCGGCTAATAGCGGCTCTATTCCCGCTGATGTTAAAGCTATAAAATTTGGCATAATCACTAAACTTAGAAAATTTGCAGACATTATAGCAAATTTATACGAAAGACCTATTTATTACAGTTTTTTTAATTCAGGTGTTGCATTAAAATTTTAAGTCGTTAGTATACGCACCTCGCTGAAGCACGCTGTGCCGAAGTTCGGTCATTAAGTATGTAAAGACCTTTAAAAAAACATACAGTCTACTGGCGCGGGATGGAGCAGTCTGGTAGCTCGTCGGGCTCATAACCCGAAGGTCGTCGGTTCAAATCCGGCTCCCGCAACCAATTTTTGGTAGCCTTCGTTAAGAATGAACGAAGTAAATATAAATATTCAGTCTACTGGCGCGGGATGGAGCAGTCTGGTAGCTCGTCGGGCTCATAACCCGAAGGTCGTCGGTTCAAATCCGGCTCCCGCAACCAAATTTTTGGTAGCCCTTCGTTAAGAATGAACGAAGTTAATATAAATATTCAGTCTACTGGCGCGGGATGGAGCAGTCTGGTAGCTCGTCGGGCTCATAACCCGAAGGTCGTCGGTTCAAATCCGGCTCCCGCAACCAATTTTTGGTAGCCCTTCGTTAAGAATGAACGAAGTAAATATAAATATTCAGTCTACTGGCGCGGGATGGAGCAGTCTGGTAGCTCGTCGGGCTCATAACCCGAAGGTCGTCGGTTCAAATCCGGCTCCCGCAACCAACGTTTATAAACGTAGATGTTCTGTATTTAAAGCTAGTATTTTAGGCTAGCTACATAAGTTTCAATCTCTATTTTCACTTCAGGCCAGTGCGCCAAAATATGTTCTTTTTTTACTTTGCCACTACCCTCTGTTTTTTCAAACTCTTCACAAATAGTTGCCATAAATCGAGCGCCGACCATTTTTGACATAGTTTTTACACTGTGTGCATGTCTAACAGACGTTTCTAAATCAGCACTGCGTAATTCAGTAATATAAACCTGAGCTTCACTGCAATAAGATTCTAAAGCGTCTATTAACATCACTTCTGGTAACCCTTCAAAGTTCATAATAAGATCATCAACACAAAATGTATTTTTCATATTTCGCTACTTTTTTCTTTGAATAATAGGTTTAGTAAGTATGCCCATCCACGCAGTTCGTAAACTTTTACTAAACTGACCTTTACCCTGAAGGGCTAGTTTAGGGGTTGAGTACTTGTCAAAGGGTAGTTCTGAAATCATTTTTATTCGTTCTGAAAATGGCTTCCAGATTGCGAGATCGGGATTTGATGCTTTTATAGGTTTTATCGCATAGTTTAAGTCGTCCAAACACATCCTTATTTGTTTGATGTCTTCTTTTGCAGTTGGATAGGTTTCTTTATCCGTCCTGTAAAAATGAAAATGGTTAAGTTGGAAGCATAAATCCTTTAACCTTCTATCTATTTGATGAAAACCAGTAGTCGCGTCAGATGGCCATTTAATAAATTGGTTTACAGCCTCACTATCTGCACTCTCTAACTGTTTTCTAGCTTTAGTTTGCTCCGAAGGCTCATTCTTAACGACCGACGATTTAACTTTAACCTCTTTAGGAGGATTTGCTTCTCGAAGTTTTTTATCTAATTCTTGAAAATGTTCGGCGGTATTGATGTTTGCCTTCTTGTTTAGGTGATTCTGCACACGTTTTCTTAACTCTAGAGCAACAATAGGTTTAGCCATAATGTCGCTAACCTGGAACATTAAGCATTCCTTTACCGCCTCTTTATAGGTATTTCCAGAAAAAATTAACACCGGAATATCATGACTGCCTTTGCATTCCCCTTTTCGAATTTGTTTTACTATTTCTAGGCCCGACCCATCAGGCAAATTTAGATCAATTATAGCTAATTCCATATCGTACCTTTGCAACAATGTATCGGCTGTGCTTACTCTAGATGCTGTGTGGCACTCAACACCAGGTATAACTCTCAACGTTTCATTAAGGAATTGGCACATAAGATTAACGTCGTCCACTAACAAAATATGAACAGTTCTTACTTTCTGAACATTTCCTACTACAACCATATTTTAATGAACTCCATATTCCAGACAGTGACTAAAGCGAAAGTTCAATCACATTGTTTCTAATAGAATATTTATAGTCTATAAATTAAATAATTACCTATACTAAGATATGAAACAAAAGCTAAAACATAAAAAATTAACAATGAGAACTTTCCTACATGATTATTATTGCCACACTTTGCCTTTTTGTAGCGTTGTTAGCCGGCATAGCTATAGGGTTATTGCTTAATAAGACAGTAGGCGTAAATTTTAGCAACGACAACAGATCAAAAGACACTGATAAAAATAGCACTGTGAGTACAGCTGATAACAACGAGTACTTTAATTTCTCTAACCCAACCTTTTTACTATTAGCAAACTCACTACCTACTTACCTAGTCATTATTAAAAATGATGGAACCGTATTGTTTGTAAATGAGACTTTTAAAACTTTTATTGGCGATAATCTACCTGCGTTTAAAATTAACTGGCTTTCATTTGTTTCAAAAAACGACGTTGATAGAGTTAAAACTAAGTGGCGTAGCGCAGTCAAAAATAACCAATCAATTAGTTTTGAGTACCGGTTTGATGACGGCAAAGGACTCATTCAACATATTGAAACCTTTCTAACCCCAATTGTGAACCCCGATAACGGTGAAATAGTTTGGTATGCTAGTTCTGTTAATAATTCAAAATTAGAAGACTTCAAAAATCAGATAGAGCAACTTGCTGCAAAAAGAGAAGGTATTTTACAAAACATGGAAGACGGTTTTATTAGTGTAACTGAGGATTTGTTTGTAGATTACGTTAATTTTAGAGCCGAAATCATGCTTCAACTTCCACAAAACTGTATTGGAATGAAGTTAAAAGAAACGACAAGGTTCTTCGAGGAGCCGGATATACTAGCGCATATAAAATACGCACTAAATAATACAAAAAGTGACAACTTTGAGTTCTCGTACAAAGGTGACGAATACTATATTCGCATCTACCCTACCGCAACAGGATTGAGCTTTTATTTTCAAGATATTACTTCCGAGAAGTCCTCTAGAAATGAATTAAAACTATTAAGGACGGCTATAGACAAAGCCAATGATGTGGTGTTGATTACAACCGCAGATCTAGAGCAACCGGGACCTACAGTCGTTTATGCTAACGAAGCATTTGAGCGTGTCACTGGATATAGCCGCCAAGATATCATTGGCCAAAGCCCACGTTTATTGCAAGGTAAAGGAACCGAACGAAAAAACTTAGATGTTCTAAAAAATGCATTGCAGTCTTCAAAGCCCGTGCGTGTTTTGCTAACAAACTATTCAAAAGATGGGCAAGCTTATTTTAATGAAGTAGATATCTCGCCTATTATCGACAAAAGCGGAGTGACTACCCATTTTGTAGCGATTGAACGTGATATTAGTAAACAAAAAGAACAGGAAGATTTGGCTTTTAGAGCTCACAAAATGGACTCAATTGGCTTGGTTACCGGTGGAGTAGCTCACGATTTCAATAACTTATTAACAATTATATTAGGTAATTGTGAAATCCTTTCTAGCCAGTTAGAAAACCAAAACGAAAATAAAAGCCAAGAATATTTAAACGCTATATCGGATGCTACTCGACAAGGCGTATCACTTACGCGAAGCTTATTAGCTTTTTCTAAAAGGCAACCTTTTAATAAAAACACTGTAGTAATTGATAATATTTTAACTTCAGTGGTCCCCCTTATTAAAACCGCACTTGGGGCGCAGTTTGAGTTTACTCTTAATGATGAATGTAGTAACCGCAAATTGGCTGGAGATCATGCCCAATTGGAAAGTATGTTTTTGAATATGGCAATAAATGCCCGTGACGCTATGGAAGGCAAAGGTTCATTTTCAATCTCTATTAAAGATAAAGTAGTTAAAGAAGCAGACAAGCTTAGCCAATACTTAAACCCTGGTAATTACACACTTATTCAATTTAAAGACTCGGGTAAAGGTATGACACCTGAAGTAATAGACAAAATATTCGATCCCTTCTTTAGCACTAAAGCATTAACAAAAGGCACAGGTTTAGGTTTGAGTATGATTTATAGTTATGTAGATCAGTGCTCTGGTTATATCGCTGTAGAGTCAAAAATTAACCAAGGTACAACCTTTAACGTTTATTTACCGGCTGGTAACACTGTTGAAAATGATCAGGACAAACAGCAAAAAACAATAAAAGAGCTGGACTTAGTAACTGATTTCACAGGTAAAACAGTACTAATAACTGAAGACACCCAAATGGTAGCTAAAGTGGCCTGCCACATATTCAATGAACTTGGCTTTAACGTATTGTTGGCAACAGATGGCTTAGAAGCGCTGGAGTTGTTTGAAGAGAACCCGCAGATAGACCTGTTATTCACTGATATTATTTTACCCAATGGTCTTACAGGAAAAGATGTTGCTAATAAAGTCAAAGAGTCGGTACCAACTTTGCCTGTCATATTTACTTCAGGTTTCACAGACGGTAAGTTGAAACATGATGATTATCAAAATACAAATACAGAATTTCTTCAAAAACCTTATACAAAGAAAGCTCTCGTTGAAACGGTTAACTTAATTACATTTTCCTAAACGACTTAACT
Organism: Psychrosphaera haliotis; assembly: GCF_009728465.1. Taxonomy (GTDB): domain Bacteria; phylum Pseudomonadota; class Gammaproteobacteria; order Enterobacterales; family Alteromonadaceae; genus Psychrosphaera; species Psychrosphaera haliotis. Next base: position 65,840 of record NZ_WOCD01000002.1, on the reverse strand, counting down.
TTGCCGTTTTGTTGCTCACCGCAATTTACAACCTACTTTCCATTATTTGTGTAGAATATTTTACTATAAGTTAGAAGTCATTTTCTCTAATAGAACAAAATATAATAAATTGAGACCAAAATGAAGAAAGGAATTACCACGCAGGTAGCAGTGCTCTTTCTGTGCACGTCTGCTTTTTCTAATGCAAACGCAGAGCAAACGGATTTACAACACATCACTTCGGATTTAGTAACTCCGACTGAAATTCCACGTATCCATAAACCCATCACTATTGATGGGCATATAAACGAAGCTATATGGTCCAAAGCACGTCGGTTTTTAGTAAATAATGTAACGTTTCCACATGAAAACATACCGTCTCCTGTCCAGACAGAAGCCTTTATGATGGAAGACGGTGAAAACCTATATGTTGCATTTAAAGCCTATGATCCAGAACCTCATAAAATTCGCGCTTTTTTGAGTGACCGTGACAAAAACTGGAATGATGATTTAGTCGGTCTAAAAATAGATAGTTTTAATGACGATACCCTAGCCTATCAGTTTTTTATTAATCCTTTAGGTACTCAAACAGACTCTATAGAAAACGCACTTACAGGCCGTGAGAGCTCATCTTGGAACGGTATATGGGATTCTGCTGGAAAAATGACAGAGTTTGGTTATACGGTAGAAATTGCAATTCCGCTAAGGATTTTAAACTTCAATGACCGCCTCGATATTCAGCAATGGGGTTATGAGCTCGTTAGGTTTTACCCTAGAGATGAACGTTTAAGATTATCAAATGCAAAAATGGATCAAGGTCAGGATTGTTGGGTTTGTCAAATGCCCACATTGCAAGGGTTCAAAGGTGCTAAACAAGGAAATAACTTAACGGTAGTACCTACGTTAGTTAGTGGACAAACACAAACCAGAGACATTAATACAACAAACAACCAAACCACCATTGAAGACTGGGAAGATGAATCTAATACGGATGTTGGATTAGACTTTAAATGGGGTATAACACCCGATGTGACTTTAAACGCCACACTAAACCCAGACTTTTCGCAAGTAGAAGCGGATTCAGGACAACTAAATGTTAACAATACATTTGCTTTATTTACGCCAGAAAAACGCTCTTTCTTTTTAGCCAACGAAGATTACTTTAGTACTCCACTAAGCCTTATTTATACTCGTAATATACAAGACCCTGACTATGGCGCCAAAGTAACAGGTAAAATGGGTGATCATTCATTTGGTGGTTTTGTTGCTAATGACAAAACATCACTATTTTTACTTCCAGGTAATTTAGGCTCCAATGTTTATGAAGTAGATGAAAAAACAACAAATGGTGCGTTACGATATAGCTACTCTGTAAATGATGACTTAAAAATGGGCGCAACAACAACCATTCGTAAAAATAGTGAATATCACAATTATTTAACGAGCTTAGATACCCGTTATCAACCAAACCAAAATAATCGCGTTAACATACAAGTATTATCTTCAGATACATATTTAGCTCAAAGTTACATAGATGATATAAAAAACTCTGGTAACTACAGCTCAGAGCAAGAGTTAAGAGCAGACAATATTAACGGCAACGATACAGCATACAGAATCCACTATAACCATACTAACCGTGATTGGTTTTTTGATATGACACACATGAATATCGGTGAAAGCTTTAGGGCCGACTTAGCTTTCTTTAATAATACTGATCATAAAAAGACAGTTATTGGTGGTGGCCATATTTGGCGTGGTAACGATGAAGATTGGTGGACTAGGGTTCAGTTGTCTGGCGATGTAGACTGGACACATAACCAACGTGGTGAAAAAATTGAGCAAGAAGCAGAGATGTATTTGAACGTTAATGGTCCTATGCAATCATTTTTACGTCATGGAATAGCAGCTCGCACCAAGGTCGGCAATCGAATTGATGAAACAACGTTAGCAATAGACGGAAATACCGAAGAGTTTGATGAAGTCTCATTCAGTTCTTGGATGGAGTTTAAGCCTACTTCGCATATTTGGCTAGGTAATTATCTAAGACTAGGTACCGGTATCGACTATAGTAACTCGAGACTAAGTGATGTATTTGTTTGGGAGCCTAAAATTACATGGCACGCCAATAAACATTTAGAGACCAAATTAGCGTTAAAGCTATCAAAGATGAAGTATAAAGGCGATGATATTTATACTGCTAACTTAATTGATTTAAGGTTAAGTTATCAGTTTAATATACGAAGTTTTTTACGACTATCTGTTGTAGGTTATGACATTGAAAGAACACTTGAAAACTACTTACCAGAAGTCAGAGATGACTTTAATTCAAATTACAAAAGTGTTTCTGCACAGTTATTATTTTCGTACAAGGTCAATCCACAAACGTTATTTTTTGTAGGTTATTCTGATGGCGGTTATCAAGATGATGATTTGAGTAAAGTGACAAAAAATACCAGAAGTGTATTTTTAAAAATGAGCTACGCATGGATTATGTAAACGCTTAATGTACGACCTAGTATAAGTAAAAAGCTCTTAATATGTTTAAGAGCTTTTTTATGCCTCTATTCTACTGGGCTTGTTTCTGAAACACCTAATTGACTTTGATTACGTTCTATAAATTCGAGAATGTTCTTCTGTTTAGAGAAGTCATATAAGTTCCTAAATCCAGCCCATTCAATTAATACTAACAAACTAATGGTTACATAGTTCCATTCAGTTAGACCACCCTCTCCTAGCTTGCTATCAAAATAAGAAAACGTTGCTTCGCTTCGTTCTCTCTGGATATTAAAATACAGCTTATCTTCGCTTGTATCTACCGCAGATCGTTTTAAAATCATCATATTAACAAGAGAGTCGTTACAACTATTAATTAGTGCTAAGTCATTCTTTTCTTGCCAATTAAGTGGTGCAAGGTCTAATACTTCTTGTACATATTCAAAAGCTAAGTTTGAATCCAATAATAACGGTAAGTTAGTATTATCGGTGTCTTCAAACATAGGTATTTTTAACGTTGGGTTCACGCTTTTAAGCTTTTCCCTGTCGCTGCCAAATATATTTGTATTCTCAAAATCGTAGGGCGTAGACGCCAGTAGAATGCGAAGTCTCCTAACGTAAGGAGAAGTTAACGAACCATATATTTTCATTTTATTTCCTATACCTTAGTTAAAATGAGATGCATATAACGCCCAATTTCAGTATATGGGGCTAACTGACTATACTTTAGCTCCATATCTAATATGTTATCAACATCACTTTCCCATTTATTAACATCTCTTATGTAGTCATGGAACACTCGAACACCAGATTTGATTGCAATGGTAAGCTTTTCTTCTGATACCCACTGGTATACATCTGCAGGTTCTAATGCAGACTGAGGATTTAACTTTACAACCCTCTTCGCCTTCATACCCGCTCTTATGTAGTCAAAATTCCCATACACCAGATTACTCAATGTTTGACCTATTTTGTTATAGAACATAAAAGAAATAGCGCCACTAGGTTTACATAAGGCATTAAGAATTGTAAACGCTTCTCTTGGTTTTTCTAACCACTCAAATACAGCATGGCAAAGTACTAAGTCATATTTTTCATTAAGGCTTTGAGATAACTCTTGTAACGGCAGACACTTAAAATTGATATTTTCTAGCCCTTTATCCTGCGCAGCCTGTTTGGCTATAGTTAACATTTCCTCTGATATATCTGTTAATGTCACTTTGTGTCCAAGTTCTGCGAGTTTAATTGCTAGTTGTCCTTGCCCACCACCTACATCAAGAACAGAAAGTGTTTTTCCAGAACCTAGGTTAAAGTCAATATACTGTTTTAAGTCTCTAGTTAATACAGCCTCTCTAACTCGGCCTTTACTAGTTCCGTATATGTTCTTCTTAAAGGTGCCTTTTCTATCATCAAAGTTTTGGTCTGTTGTCTTCATATTAAACCGGATTGTGAATATCTATAAATGAAACATCTAGGTCAAATTGCTCTTCTAAATGCTCACCTAAACGTTGTACACCGTAACGCTCGGTAGCATGATGACCTGCTGCAAAAAAATCGATATTTTGCTCTCGAGAACTGTGAATAGTTTGTTCTGATGCTTCACCTGTAATGAAGGCGTCAATTCCAGCATTTGCGACCACATCTATATAACTTTGACCGCCCCCTGTGCACCAGGCTACAGTTCTAATATCCTCATCTCTTACTGCATTAACTAATGGCTCACGCAATAAGTTCAGTTTTATTAGTTTAGCTAACTTGTTGGCTGTTGTACCTGTGGGTAACTCGCCTTGCATTACTATCCCTTTCGGCTTAATCCCTGGAAATGGTTTAACATTTGTAATACTAAGCTTTTTAGCGAGCTGTATATTGTTGCCAAATTCAAAATGAACATCTATTGGCAAATGATAGGCTATTAAATTAATGTCATGTTTAAGTAGCTTTGCAATACGTCTTTTTTTCATGCCTGTTATCGGGTCAGATTCACCTTTCCAGAAATAACCGTGATGCACTAATATTGCATCAGCCTTGTTTTCAATTGCAGCATCTATTAATGCTTCCGAAGCGGTCACCCCGGTTACTATTTTATTTATTTTGGAGCAACCTTCTATTTGAAGTCCATTCGGGCAAAAATCTTTTATATTATTAGAATCAAGCAGTTCATCTAAATAGGAAATCAATTGGTTTACTTCTACAGACATAAAATTTCTCCAAAAAAAACAATACTCCAATATTCTACGCGCTTTTATTTATATTGTGCACTTTGACGAGCATTTAAGGCGAAAAACGTTCTTTTATAGTCTAATTTCTCTGTAAAGTTGAAATTTACCTTGAAAGTTTGTATAAATAAACTTCATCTTTTTTAAAATAATTATTTAGGTAAATATAATGAGTAAACTAGACAAAGATCAGGTCTTGTCTGACTTCACAGCAGCTTACGTAGCTAAAAATGGAAAAGAGCCATCAGTTGAAGTAAAGAGTGGTTGGTACAGCATCGATGGCGGTAAAAACGTTCGACTAGCTGCTATTGAAGAGATGACTCAAGAATTGTCTGGTTCAGCTCCAGCGGCAAAAGCGGCAGAGCCAGCAAAGGCAAAAAAATCAGCTAAAAAAGCAGCGCCAGCTAGCAAAGTTACAGAAGCAAAGTCAGCGGGATTTAAAGTTGTTAAAAAAGGCGACGGATATAACCCAGCAAACTTCTGGTTAGACTATTTAGCATCACTTAATAGTGACAGTCGTACACCACAAGGTTTCTACTAAAGCTTATTCTATAAATAATGTTTTAATAGAATAAAAAAACCAGCTTATAGGCTGGTTTTTTTATACTTTAATTTTGAGTCTACTTTTCCTGCTTTACTAGTTCAGCAGTGCCAACTTCAACTCTAGCCTTTAGCTTTTGACCAGGTCTAAAAGTAACAACTCGACGAGCAGAGATTGGAATATCTTCGCCCGTTTTTGGATTTCTACCTGGGCGTGATTTTTTCTCACGCAGCTCAAAGTTACCAAAGCCAGAAAGCTTAACTTGTTGGCCACTTTCTAAGGTTGAACGAATTTTTTCAAAAAACTCTTCAACTAAACCTTTTGAGTCGGCCTTATTAAGACCTACTTTTTCAAACAACTGTTCTGCTATTTCTGCTTTGGTTAATGCCATAGTTTTATTGCCTTAGCGTCGCGTCAAATTTATCAGTTAACATATTCACTACTTGATCAATTTTAGTACTAATATCCTGTTCTTCCAATGTTTTTTCAACATCTTGTAGTACTAAAGAGATGGCTAAACTCTTATTGCCATCTTCTATACCTTCTCCACGGTACACATCGAATAAGTTTAGGTCAACCAATTGATTTCCGCCAATATTTTTAATTTCTTTTAAGACTTCGCCAGCATTAACAGCTTCTTTTACAACTACGGCGATATCTCTTCTATTAGATGGATACTTAGAAACTGGCTTTGCGTCCGGTAAGTTTCTAACTTCAATCTCTGACAAGATTAGTTCAAAAACAAAAGTTTTTCCGTTTAAGCCGATAGTTTTTTCGATTTGTGGATGAACGGCCCCCACATAACCAATCACATTACCGTCTCTGGTAATTTGTGCTGATTGTCCTGGGTGCAACGCAGCAGAGTTTCTATCGCCACTTGCCATCGGCAAAAATTCGATATTACCAACTGACGCAGTTTTGGCCAGCAATGCTTCTACATCACCTTTAATATCGTAGAAATCAACTGCTCTTGGGTTACCATCCCAATATTCTCCATTAACTGTGCCTGAGATAACACCTGCTAACATAGCTTCTTGGCGAATATTCATTTCAGAGTTAGTGTCTGGTAAGAACCTTAAGCCCGTTTCAAATAAACGAACTCGGCTTTGTTGTCTCTTTTGATTATTAGAAACAGCCGGTAATAAACCTGACCATAAGCTCAGTCTCATAACTGACATATCTGCTGAAATAGGATGTGGTAAAACCAAGCCTGATTCATTCGGGAACAAAGCTGACTGAACTTTAGGATCAACAAAACTATAAGTGATAGCCTCTTGATAACCTAAGTCTACTAACGTTGAAGAAAATACATTCTTTTCAATATTCTTTTCAGGATGGCTAGGCATCTTTAAAGAAGCCGTTGGCGCAATATTCGGTATGTTGTTATAGCCGTAAACACGAGCAACTTCTTCAATTAAGTCTTCTTCAATATTGATATCGAACCTGAAGCTAGGAGAGATGGCTGACCACGTTCCAGTTTCAAAAGTAACATCTAAGCCCAAACGGCTTAATATAGTAGTTACTTCTTCATCACTAATTACATGACCTAGTACTCTGTCTAGTCTTTCACGACGCAAAGAAACCACAGGCTCTTTTGGTAACTCATCATTGTTTACCGCTTCAACAATTGGGCCTGCTTCTCCACCGGCAATCTCTAACAATAGTTGAGTTGCTCTTTCCATTGCAGTGCGTTGCAGTTTAAAGTCTACACCACGCTCATAGCGGTGAGATGCATCAGTATGCAAACCGTAACGACGCGCTGCGCCTGCCATTGTCACAGGTGAGAAAAATGCGCTTTCTAAAAGAACATCTTTAGTTTCTGTTGTGACACCAGAGTTTAAACCACCAAACACACCAGCAATTGCTAGCGGCTTATTGTGATCAGCAATAACTAAAGTTTTTTCATCTAACTTAACTTCAGACTCATCCAGTAATACTAACTTTTCATCTGTGTTGGCTAATCGTACTTTTATTCCGCCGTCAATCTTAGATAAATCAAATGCATGCATTGGATGACCAAGCTCTAATAATACAAAATTAGTAATATCAACAACCGGGTCAATTGAGCGGATACCACTTCTGCGTAACTTTTCAGTCATCCACAATGGCGTGGCTGCATTAACGTTAATGCCTTTTACTACACGACCTAAATAACGAGGACAAGATGTTGGTGCTTCTAATTCAATTGATACTTTATCTTCAATTGACATAGGCACGTCTTTAACGTTTAAAGCTTTGACATCTTCGTTGTTCAGAACACCAACTTCGCGCGCTACACCTAATATTCCAAGGCAATCACTGCGATTTGGCGTTAAATCAATCTCAATAATTTGATCGTTTAAATCTAAATACTCTCTAACATCCGTGCCTAAAGGCGCGTCGTTTGGCAACTCTAAGATACCATCGCTGTCGTCAGCCATACCTAATTCAGACCAAGAACAAAGCATACCAAAAGAAGGTTGGCCTCTTAATTTAGCTTTCTTGATCTTAAAGTCGCCCGGTAAAACCGCGCCTACCATAGCAACGGCCACTTTAAGGCCTAAACGACAATTTTTAGCACCACAAACAATATCGATTAGTTCGCCATCGCCTGCAGTACCAACATTTATTTTTGTAATCTGAAGTTTATCTGCTTCAGGGTGCTTACCACATTCAACGACTTCACCAACAACTACACCGGTAAAATCTGCTGCTGCGGGCTCAACACCATCAACTTCTAGGCCAGCCATAGAAAGCTGTTCGCTTAATTCATTAGTTGATATGCTCGGGTTCACCCATTCACGTAACCACTTTTCACTAAATTTCATTGGATGAATTCCTATTTAAACTGCTTTAAGAAACGAAGATCGTTTTCGAAGAAAGAACGTAAGTCATTTACGCCGTAACGCAACATTGTTAATCGTTCAACGCCCATACCAAAGGCAAAGCCAGTGTATTCTTCTGGATCAATTCCAACCGAGCGAAGTACATTTGGGTGGACCATGCCACAACCAAGTACTTCCAACCATTTACCATTTTTACCCATTACATCAACTTCAGCTGACGGTTCAGTAAATGGAAAATAAGATGGGCGGAATCTAATTTGTAAATCTTCTTCAAAGAATTGGTGAAGGAAGTCATGCAGTATGCCTTTTAGCTCAGCAAAACTTACATTCTTGTCAACCATTAGACCTTCAACTTGGTGGAACATTGGCGTATGAGTTTGGTCATAATCGTTACGGTAAACACGGCCTGGAGATATGATTCTCAACGGTGGCTTCTCTGTTTCCATAGTACGAATTTGAACACCAGAGGTTTGCGTTCGTAAAACCGTATCTGCGGTAAAGTAGAACGTATCGTGATCGGCACGAGCTGGGTGATGTTCTGGTATATTTAGCGCATCAAAGTTATGAAAACCGTCTTCTACTTCTGGACCCTGTTTTACTTCAAAGCCTAAATCGCCAAAGAATTGCTGAATTCGTTCGATAGTTCTATTTACCGGGTGTATATTTCCAGGCTCTATACCACGACCAGACTTAGTAACGTCAATAGTTTCAGCCGCCAGCTTCGCGTTTAATGCTTCAGCTTGCAGTGCTTCACGGCGTACCGTTAATGCCTTTTGTACGTCACCTTTTGCAACATTGATAGCCTGACCGGCTTCCTTACGTTGCTCGTGGTCCATTTTTCCTAAGCCTTTAAGTAACTCAGTGATCTTACCTTTTTTGCCTAGAAATTCGACTCGAACTTCTTCTAGCGATGCAATATCGTTAGCGTTGTTGATGGCTTCTTTTGCTAAGCCAACTGTTTCTTCTAAATTCATGGAAAACTCTTTTCGGTCATTGACGATCTTGTGAGATTCGGATTTCTATTTTCAGCCGTAAATATTAACGTAAAACCAGTCGAGATTTTAGTTCTATTTGGCTAATTTTGAGGGATTTTTTTACTTTTTTTTAAATGTTTGCTTTTAGGGCAAAGAGAGCTGGTTGATTTCTGAACGTTTTTTGTTTTTTAAACGTCAAATTCCCAATACTTCTTTCACAAACGGAACCGTAACAACTCGTTTCATGGCAACGCTCTGTCTTGCCATCGTATCGAGTGCCTGCATTAAAAAAATCATATTTCTAGGTAATCTATTAATAATAAATTTCGCAACTTCTTCCGTAACTTCAAATTCCATTAAATGGGCATGTTGAATAAGCGCCTCAATTTTTAATGCTTCAGTTAACTCTGGCAGTTGGTATAACGTACACCATTGTAGTCTTGAACCTAGGTCAGGTAACGTTAAGTTTAGATTGATGGGAATGTCATGCCCAGCAAATATCACGGTTGCTTTGTTCTGCAACAAGGCATTAAATAGATTAAAGAGTGCCGTTTGCCACGCGTCGTTTTCCGACACTAAGTGTATATTGTCAATACAAACCACGTCGACTGAGTCTAACCCGTCTATTAAACCGGGTTCTGCCGCTAGCACTTGCTCTAAAGGCAATAGAATACTCGTTTTGCCAATCTCATCTGCAAAATGACATGCTGCATTTAAAAGGTGGGTACATCCAACACCATGCTGCCCTGCTAAATAATGTGCTGTGAACTCTTCACTTTCAATAGCATTTCTTAATTCTTTAACAACCAAGCCTGCAAGGCCTTCACTTTCAACGAATGAGCTAAAGGTTTGAGTGCTGTTATAAGTAACCGGTAATAATAGTTGCATCAGCGGTTTAACCATTGGTAATTCAAAACGCTAATTTGTTTTGTATCTAAATTTGTTCCGTCTGCTTCTGCATCAGAGTTGGTATATTCTTTTGTTAACAAGTCTAGTTGTTGCTCCACTGATAACTTTGGCGCTTTTGAAACAGACTGAGTTTCTAACCGTTCGAAGTTAGGTAATAGAGAAAGGGCCCTTATCACATCCAAACCTTGACCAGATAGCCATAAGGTAAAGCGAGCTTGGTCGGCATTAACTTCATGAAGATATACTTTTTTTATTGGCGGTAAGTTGGTTAAATGTTTTTCAACTAACTTTAAATCTAACATGGATTTTAGATTGCTAATGGTGAACTCTATGTTCTGTTGTTTTATTTGCTGGTTACTCACGGAGTATTGGCTAGCGAAGTAATCGCCTAATGAGTTAACTAACTCTTTTAATACGTAAAACTGGTCACCATTAGAGGTTCCTTTGGTAAGAAACCTTCTGTCCTTAAATATACTGAAATCTAACAACCAACCTGACTGGTACTCTGGTTCTTTAAAGTTATCAACCGCTCGAAGTCTTGCCATTACAAAATATTCTGCTTCATACCTTTGGCTAGCTTTACTAACAACACCATCAAACTTAGCCCATACATCAGAGGAGTATACTGTTTCGCTGTCTTGCTCATCCATCAAAGGTAACGTTAGAGGCAGCCCTCTGTTCTCACTACTTTGATTAATAACTTCTGCTATCTGCTGGAATTCCTGTTCATTGACAATAGTTCTATTAAGCCCCTCTTCTAAAACTAACCATAGAACAGCTTTAGGTCTTCTTTGCCCCCATATAGAAGCACCCACCTTTCTAACCAAAGCATCAATCTTTGTTTGATCAAATTGATCCACCAAAAAGACTCGGTTTTGACTGTCAGTATCAAAAGTGAATGACTTAATATAATTCGCGGTTTTTACTCTAATTTCATATTGAACGGTTTTATTATTTAATATTTCTCGTGAACCAGTGACTTTAGTTAAAACTTGCTCTATCGCCCATTTATGAGCTTTAACCCTAGTTTTTTGGGATTTATCAGTAACGAGTATTTTCCCTGTATATAAGCCTTTAACTTCTACTGCATAAGAGAATGAGATTGAAGCCAAAAAAAGCACAGCAATAATAAAGCGATAAATCAATGTTACTTTTGCATTCACGATATGAGGATTTCCTTTGGATTAGAGCCTAATCATACCCAATTAACTAAAACAAAAAAACACTATCACAAATAAATCTTCTTTTATTCAATACTAATCTTGCACATCATTCACTAGATCAGTAAAGTTTTTGTTTAAATTCTTCTTTTTAAGGCCCTTTGACGTGACTGAAGCCACAATTTTCGACAAGATAATTAACCGTGAGATACCCGCAACTGTCATTTATGAAGATGACGATGTTTTAGCGTTTAATGACATTAACCCCCAGGCCCCAATTCATTTTTTAGTTATTCCAAAAGTTCAAATACGGACCGCTAATGACATTAACAATGATAATGCTGAATTAGTTGGTAAGCTGTACGTTGCAGCGGCTAAAATTGCAGACGAAATGGGATTTGCTGACAATGGCTTTCGATGCGTAATGAACTGCAATCCCGATGGTGGCCAAACGGTTTATCATATCCATTTACATGTTTTAGCTGGCAAAGCGCTAGGTTGGCCTCCTTATCAAGAAACTCTTAAAAAATAATGAGTAAACGAAAAACCTGTTCACACTGTATGTACCCAGAAACACGTTGTTTGTGCAGTTTTCTTACTCCTATAAAACACAAAACAAAAATTACAATTATTCAGTGTGACAAGGAAGGGAGTAACGCTAAAAACACAGCAAAGTTACTGCCTTTTTTATCTAAAAACATTTCGATTGTCACAGAGCAAGATATTGCTGATAGTAAATTACTAAATGAACTTTCGTTACAGTCAAAAGAAACAGCAATTCTCTTCCCTTCACAAGTTGCTAAACCTATATCTACTTGCGTGAATGACAGTTTCTGTTTTGATCATTTAATTGTGATTGATGGCACCTGGAAAAAAGCTAAAAAACTGTTTTATACACACCCTTGGTTAAATGGCCTAAGTCATGTAGCTTTATCAGAAGTTTATATGAGTCAATATGCCATTCGTAAAACCATGATTAAAAATGGATTATCTACGCTAGAAGCCGTTGCTTATGCTATTAGTGAAAATGAAGGTGTCAATAATGTAGATATTTCTCCGTTTTTTAAGTTACTAGATGGAATTAACAAAACTTTCATAGAGCATATGCCAAAGGACGTTAAGTCTAGATACAAATAAATGGTACCAGTGCGCGAATACAGAAAAGGAGAATAAGTTGAAACATTTTGATTTTATTATTGTCGGCGGAGGCTCTGCAGGTTGTGTATTGGCAGCTCGCCTTTCAGAATGTGCAAACTTTTCTGTTCTTTTATTAGAAGCCGGTGGAGAAGATACTAGTCCGTTAATAAAAATGCCCGCAGGCGCTGTTTCTATGGTGCCAACCCATTACAATAATTGGGCATTTGATACCGCTCCACAACAAGCAATGGCAAATCGTATTGGGTACCAACCTCGAGGGAAAGTGTTAGGTGGTAGTAGCGCTATTAATGCGATGATCTATATTCGAGGTCATCAACAAGACTATCAAGATTGGGCACACCTAGGTTGGGGTTGGGATGACGTATTGCCCTATTTTATTAAGTCGGAAAATAACCAAAACGTTTATAACGACTCCAATAGTAAAGATCTCCACGGGCACAACGGGCCATTATATGTTTCTAACTCCTATTCAAACCACCCTATTGCCGATGCTTTTGTAGATGCAGCTGTGGCACTTGGTTACCCACATATTGACGATTTTAATGGTTTTGAACAAGAAGGCATGGGACGTTACCAAGTAACACAATATAAAGGACAACGTTTTAGTGCATCTAGGTCTTATCTAGAGCCAATTCGCTATCGTAAGAATCTTACTGTCATTACTAATACTGAAGTGGCTAAAGTTATCTTAGAAGATAAAGTCTGCAAAGGTATTGAAACTCTAGATGGCGAAACATATACCGCAGAAAAAGAGGTTTTGTTATCAGCAGGCGCTATAAAATCACCACAAATATTGCTTCTGTCGGGTGTCGGTCCTAAAGAACAGTTAGCGAAAAATAATATTAAGCTACAGCATGAATTAGATGGTGTAGGCCAGAAACCTTCAAGACCACCCAGATTATGTTAGCTGTTTTGAATCAAATCGAACTGATTTGTATGGCCTATCGGCCTCAGCAATACCTAAAATGATAAAGCAGGCCTATCAATACTTTAAAAATGGACAAGGTATATTAACGAGTAACTTTGCGGAGACCGGTGGCTTTTTAAAAACGGATAAAGCACTACAACGACCGGATATTCAATTTCACTTTGTTGTTGCCACAGTTAAAGATCATGCTCGAGATTGGCGCACTAGTTTAAAACATGGCTTTAGCAATCATACCTGTGTTTTAAGACCTAAAAGTGTTGGCAGCGTCACACTAAAAAGTAACAACCCAACTGATTGCCCTATTATTGATCCCAACTTTCTAGCTCACGAAGACGATGTGAATACTATGCTGGCGGGCGTTAAAATGGCGAATCAAATACTGCAACACGATCTAATTAAACGATATCAAGTATGCTCGATAAACCAAGACCAGAATTTAGAAGATAATGAGCTTATCGATAAAATTAAAACCTTAACCGACTCAGTTTATCACCCAATTGGTACTTGCAAAATGGGATTACTTGATGACCCATCTGCCGTTGTAAATAATCAACTTGAAGTAATTGGAATTGAAAATCTAAGAGTGGTTGATGCTTCTGTATTTCCGAATCTAATTGGGGGAAATACTAACGCCCCTACTATTATGGTAGCTGAACGATGTGCTGACATGATTAAAGAGAAATGGCTTAACAATTAACAAGCCATTATCTTAGACTAATAGCCTAGAGTCTTATCAACCACGTTTATAAGTTCTGTTCCGTCTAGAACATTGTTGTAGTTTTCAATAACCTGTTCAACCGCTGTACTAACATTTGTTACTGCTGATACATGTGGTGTAATGTGCAGATTGGGCGTTCGCCAGTACGGATGGCTTTCTGGTAATGGCTCTATATCAAACACATCTAAATATGCAGCTGCTATCTCTTTATTATAAAGGGCAGCAATTACACTATCTTCATTAACATGGCCGCCGCGCGCCACATTGATGAGCACCGCGTCGGTTTTCATTTTACTGAAAACCTCATCGTCAATAATACCTTTTGTATCGGTAGTTAGCGGCAATAAGCAAACTAGATAGTCTACGTTTTGAATCAAGGAATCAAAGCCAACAGTACCACTCATACAGTCAATTGTTGGGTGACTCTTCTCTGTTCTGCTCCAACCTTTTACACGATAGCCGTTTTTTATTAAAACCTCCCCAACATGCATTCCTAGCTTTCCTAAGCCTAAAATGCCAACATCCCTTCCCTTACGATTACTTCGAGGTTTCCATAGCGCTAAAGATTGCTGTGTTTGATATGTTGGTAGTCGAAGTCTGTATTGATTTACGATAGTTAAAACATACTGCGCCATATTCTCAGATAAGTCGGCATCCACTATTCGAGTTACCGGCACATTTGGTAATTGTGAGTCCGCGAATATCGAGTCAACACCTGCACCAAAAGAAGATACAGCTTTTAAGTTCTTAAACGGGACTAAACTGCCAGGCTCATGTTGCCATACTAAAGCGAGTTCAACGTCATCTGGCTTTGCAACATCAGGCCATACTTCAATATTTTCACTGCCAATACGTTCGGCTAATTTCGCAACTAATTTATCAGTATTTCTATCGGGGATATTAATTAACAAGCTCATTGACTATCCTTTTTATTCAAACGCTCCATTTTACTAATGTGCTTAGTTATGGCTTTTGACGCAGCAAAAAATCCAAACGTGCCCGTTACCATTGTTGCTGCACCAAATCCCATATTGCAATCTAGTCGCATACTACCTTCTGCTGATACCTTAGCCGCACAAACGGAGCCATCGGCTTGAGGGTATTGCAACTGTTCCGTACTGTATACACAGTCCACTGAGAACTTACGTTTAGGGTTTTTACTAAAGTTAAAATCTCGACGTAGCTGGTTTCTAACTCTAGACAACAATGGATCGTGTGTGGTTTTTGCCAAATCGCCAAACTGTATTTGGCTAGGATCTGTTTGTCCGCCAGCACCACCTGTCACAACTAAATTGATTTTGTTTCTATGGCAATGTGCAATTAACGCTGTTTTTGCTGCAATGCTATCAATTGCATCGATTACAACGTCAAAATTTGACGCATGGCGAGTACCAAATATCTCAATTAAATTGTCAGTGGTTACAAAATCTTCAATGCAATTAACTTCACAGTCAGGGTTTATTTTTTTAATTCGCTCAGCCATCACGTCTACTTTAGACTTACCTACAGTTGAAGACATAGCATGAATTTGACGATTAGTATTTGTAGTACAAACATCATCTAAATCTATTAGTGTGATTGTGCCAATTCCTGAACGCGCTAATGCTTCTGCCGCCCATGTACCAACGCCACCAATACCAACTACACAAAAGTGAGCTTGCTTTAACCAAAGGTGAGGCTCTACACCATAAAGTCGAGTTATTCCCCCAAATCGGTTCTCATAATCACTCATATTTTATACTCTTTATTACTAACTTTTGCTGGCCAAGGTAAATCATTGGCTTCTTCTAAAACCGCATTAATTAAATCAAGTTGTGATACAAACTCATCGCCTTCACCTGGCATTGATTGAACTGAAATCAAGTCTTCGCCATACTGAAAATCTAATTTAGCGCTATGCAGGTAAACGCGATCACTACTTTGACCACCATAAAGCTCATCGCCTAAAATAGGCGCTGACAAGCTTTTTAAGGCGACTCTTAGCTGATGAGTTTTACCACTTTCTGGTTTAAGTAAATAAAGTCTAAAGCCGGCTTTATCTGGATTTGTATAACTAAAAAAGCGAGTAACTGCAGGATTTTGTTTGGTTTTTAAAAGCTTCCATTGAGAACGACGGGCCTTTTCCATATCGCCAATAATGGCACCCTGCTTTTTTTTAGGTTTCATATTCGATAGAGCTAGATAAAACTTGGTGATTTCTCTGGCGCTAAAAGCGTCTTGAAAACGAGCCGCCGCATGGCTGTTTCTCGCTAATATCAATAAACCTGAAGTGACTTTATCAAGACGATGAACTGGAAATAACTCTTCCTTAAAGTAACTCTCACAAGTATTAAAAAACCTTGGCCAATATCGCCTTCATCATGAAAGTTTATATTGGCTGGCTTATTAACAATGTAAAAGTCATTGTGTTCTAAAACAACATTTATGCTCAACTCGGATTCCATTTATTGTTGTTTTAAACTCGCCACTAATCTTCGAACCTGCTCGAGGTCTTCTGGAGTATCTACACCTGCCGGCGGTGGCTCAATCGCTAAATCAACATGAATATTTTTGCCTTGCCATAAGACTCTTAACTGCTCTAACGATTCAATTTGCTCCAACTGTGAAGTTGGCCAACTGATATAATCTTTAATGAATCCGGCCGTATAAGCATAAATGCCGATATGTCTTTGATATGGAAAATCGAGGTTTATGTCCGCTGCTTGTTTAGTGAACTGGTCTCTGTCATACGGTAAAGCTGAACGGGAAAAAGTTAGCGCCAAACCATCTTTGTTGGTCACAACTTTAACAACATTAGGGTTTATTAATTCATTATAAGAGCAAATGCTCTCTGACAAGGTTGCCATTCCAACGTTCTGATCTTTTAAATTGATTAAATTAGCAGCAAGTTGCTGAATGTTAACCGACGGGATCATAGGCTCATCGCCTTGAACATTGACCACAATGGTATCATCTTCGAAGCCATAAATATTCAATACTTCGGCCAGGCGCTCAGTGCCTGATTCATGACTTTTTGCAGTCATACAAACTTCGCCGCCAAAGCCTTTAACTGCATCAAGAACACGTTGATCATCCGTAGCTACAATTACTTTTGAAGCGCCAGAAGCAACTCCACGTTCGTATACCCACTGCACCATAGGTTTGTCGTCTATGATTGCTAATGGTTTACCCGGTAGTCTTGTTGAGTCATAACGAGCTGGAATAACAACTATAAAGTCATGTGTTTTTTGATTTGTCATTGAATACTCTTTTTTATTTGTACTGTTCAATTTCTTCTGAAGATAACTGCCGCGCTTCGCCTTCTAACATAACTGGAATGTCTTCATTAATTGCATAAGCAATTCTGTCAACTTTACAAATTAGTTCATTTGAATCCTTCGCGTAATGCAGTTTTGATTTACATATAGGGCACGCGATTATATTTAATAATTTTGTATCAAAAGCCATGTTCTATTCCGTTATTTTTAATTTTTAATTTTTTAATTTTATCTGTGAGATTGCGCTCAAGCGAATCTGATATTACTGCGTCAACTGGCAGCGCATACCAATTAGGCTGGGCAAACTTCATACATTTAACTGCGTCTTTTTCGGTCATTACAATAATGTCGTTATCTTGCAACTCAATCGATTAAAATCTGCTTCAGTAAAGTTATGGTGATCGGGAAACCAATGTTCAGATACTACTTTAAGGCCCGACTTTGAGCGGTTGTTTTAAATCGCTCTGGATTTCCTATTCCAGATATCAAGTGCACATTTCTGGTCTCTTCTTTCAAAAGAGACACGGTTTTACCCTTAAGCTTTATTAGTGAGGTAGCACCGAGTTGATAATCTATAAACTTATTTTCATCTGACTGTAAGCTTGCCTTACTTTTACTTAAAAAGCCTGAATTGACCACGGTAAGTCTACCGATTTTAACCTACTTATAGGTTCTCTTAATGGTCCCATCGGCAACAAATAACCATTTCCAAAGTAACGAGCGCCATCTACTAGTACCACTTCTATGTCTCTGGCCATCTTATAATGCTGCAAGCCATCATCTGAAACAACAATGTTTACTCCATTTATTTGAGATGCATATTTCACAGCTTTTGTTCTGTCTGAATCAATTACCACTGGCACGCCCGTGCGCAAAGCCAATAAGTTTGGCTCATCACCCGTTAAGCTAGGGTCGCTAATCGCATTAACTAAACGTGGAAAGCTTGGGCCAATTTTAGTGTTTGCACCATAACCACGACTTACAATAGCCGGTGTATAACCAAGTCCTTGAAGCAACTTAACAAGATAGATAACAAATGGCGTTTTCCCAGTCCCGCCTACGGTTATATTACCCACAACGATTACTGGAACGTTTGCTTTTATCTGTTTTTTTACACCGAGTTTAAACAAGCCTCGTCTTAAGTTGCTAACCAACCAAAATAAAACAGTTAATGGTAACAGTAACCACACCCAACGTTTGTTGGAATACCATGCGCCTTCTAAACCGCTCATTTAATCGTCACCAAACTGTAGTTGATGCAATGCCGCATAAGCACCACTTTGTGCTATCAAATCTGAGTGCGTGCCTTGCTCTATAATTCGGCCTTTATCCATAACAACAATCTTATCTGCATTTTCGATTGTCGATAAACGGTGTGCGATAACAATACTGGTTCTGTTAGTCATTAGGTGCTGCATTGCGTCTTGAATTGCACGTTTCCGACTCAGTATCTAATGCCGATGTTGCTTCATCTAAAATTAAAATAGGTGAGTCTCTTAAAATCGCTCGAGCAATTGCAATACGTTGGCGTTGGCCGCCAGAAAGCAAAGCTCCGTTCTCACCAACCTCGGTGTCTAAGCCATTTTCTAGCTGATCTGTAAACTCAAGTACATGGGCTAGTTTAGCGGCATTCTCTACCTCCGCCCTGGTAACGCGTGACATTCCGTAAGCGATATTATTGGCAATTGAATCGTTAAATAAAACCACTTGTTGAGAAACCATCGCGATATGAGATCGTAAATTCGTTAGTTCAAATTCATTAATATCATCGCCATCAATAGTGATATTTCCTTCGTTCGGGAAATAGTAACGCGGTACGAAATTTGAAATTGTTGTCTTACCGCTACCACTTCTACCAACCAGTGCTACGGTAGTGCCAGGTTTAATATTTAAGCTGAAGTTTGTAATGACATTTTTATTAGTACCCGCATAAGCAAAATTAACATTATTGAAACTTAAATGCCCTTTTACGGTTTCTTTGGTAATCGTTCCATTGTTAACTTCTGACTCTACATCCAATACTTCAAATACACTTTTTGCAGCCGTTAAGCCTCTTTGAAATTCGCTATTAACTGTGGTTAACATTTTAAGTGGTCGTAGCAACATCATCATAGATGAAAGAACAACAGAGAAAGTACCTGGTGATAACGTGCCCAACATTTCAGGCTGTGCAGAGATGTACAACACCGCCGCTAATGCAAAGGAAGCAATAACCTGAATCGACGATACGCTCAGTGTTTTGGTTACTACCATTTTCATGCGTTGCTGACGATTGTGATTGTTCGTATCAAAAAAAGATTCAGTTTCTTTTTTCTGACCGCCAAACGCTAGAATAACTTTATGTCCCGACAACATCTGTTCTGATTGTCTGGTGACATTTCCCATTGCTGATTGAATGCGCTTAGAAATAACTCTAAATCGCTTAGTAACATAAGTCACTATTAAAGCAACAATAGGCACTAGTACTATGATGGCAACAGACAGTTTCCAACTGTGATAAAACATAACAGCGAGAAGTCCTACTACCATAGCGCCCTCACGAACGAGTGTCATTAACGCTTTGCTACATGCATTTTCAATTTGTTCAGTATCAAAAGTAATTTTTGAGATAAGGCTGCCGTTTGATTCAGCATCATGATAAGTCACAGGCAGTGTCAGCATTTTCTCGTATAATTCTTGGCGCATTTTCATTACGATATTAGAGCCGACCCAGCCTAATCCGTATGTCGCCATGTAATTAAATACACCGCGAAGAAAAAATACGGCAATAACAAACAGTGGCGCAGCCGCTAATACTTCGCTATTTTTTTCAGTTATACCATCGTCTATAAAAGTTTGGATTTCTGAGATAAAAAGCACATCGATACCGGCGTAACCTAACATGCCGATAAGTGCGATAACAAATCCTAAAAAGTACGGTTTAATATAGGCAGCGAGCCTTTTAAACGTTGTTGAGTAGTTTTCTTCCAAGAGTCTATCCAAAGCTAAACGAAACTAATAATTAGGTTAATTCTACCGTATTTGTCCATGAAAGCTAAAAGGATTTTGTTTTTTCCAAAATGGTGACCACTTATTGAGCGTTGTTCGAATTTCAATTTGCTGACCGTTTGGGTTTAAGAGTAAATCAATCTGCCCCAATTCTGCTGTATTGTATTGGCTAATTTGATAACGTTCATACCTGTTTTTAACCTCTTGGGATGGCATGCCAAATCGATTATTTACACCGCTACTAAACACCACAATACTAGGCGAAGCGGCGTAAATAAAAGGCTTAAAAGAACTATGTTTACTACCATGATGAGACGCAATCAGTACATCCGCTTTTAAGTTGATATTACTTTGGTGATGAGCATCCACTAAAATCTGCTCCACTTTATGGGTTATATCGCCTGATACTAATAGCTTTAAACCCGATGCTAAATCTTCTATTAATATGACACAGCTTTTATTATTTCGAGAATAGTTAGGCCAAAGCTCTACAAGTTCTGGCCATATAGAAATGTTTGGCCAAATAAGGGTCAAGGCGACACGTTCTGTTCCTACCAATTGTGGCAATTTGGTTAAATCATCACAATTTTGCGGAATTAGGTTTTCAAATTGGGTTCCATTTACTGCTAAAACATCACCAATATGATCAGTATCTAGATGGGTAACAATAACCTGTGTTAAGTCATGAATGCCGCGTTTCTGCAATGTTGGCTCAATGACCGCCTGAGTCGCATTAGCGCCACTTGGAAATATTGGACCTAAGTCTATCAACATTGAGAAATTGCCAGTCCTATACTGACTAGTCCTATCTTGTTGTGAAACTAGTAAACTGCTTCCTTGACCAACATCAAAAACTGAAATCAAGGTTCTTAGCTCATTGCTCTTTTTAAACAATGCCGTCCTGTTAGAAGCAGCTTCTGTTGGCACAGATGACTTTATGGGCTTAACCGTATACCAAAGTCTCCATGTATCTCTATAAATATTCGGAATCTTGTATCCAAAGAATAGGAGAATGATTAAAGAGAGCAGCCTAAAAACGGTCAAATTTAAACGGCAAAAGTATTTAGAGATAAAAGGCAAGGTGCTTATCAGAACAATAAATAGAAAAACCAAGGAAAATGCAGTAGTGCTAGACAGGTAAAACCAGCCACTTTCTAGTTTTAACCATATAAACAGATCCCAAAACCAAGTCAGTATTTCATCAGCAATGGAAAACATAAAAAGAGATAATGGCGCGTTTAGGTCTAGAGTAAGAGTGCCAATAACAATACTAGGCATGATTATAAATGAGAAGATCGGCGCTAGCATAAGATTTGTGGCTATAGAAGAAAGTGAAATGCCACCAAAAATAGTCATAGTCATTGGTGACATCCAAGCCACCATAAATACTTGAAAAGCGATAGCAACAAACACAACTTTTTTTGTGTTCTCCACTATCGACGCCCCTTCACTCCAAGTTCTATTAGCGAATAAACGAAAGAAGATTATGATGCCAACCACGGCATAAAAGCTTAGCCACCAAGATACGTTTAAATAAGACCATGGCGACCAAATGATACTGCACGTTGCGACAGCTAACAGTATGGTAAAGCTCCCTAATCTTACACGTAACATTTTGAACAACACCCAACATGATATTGCTAAAGCTGCTCTAACCGCAGATGATGGTGTTCCTATCATAAAGACATAAAACCATATAAAGCTGAGTGACAATAAATTGGGCACTAACATAGGGATTAAGCTCTGACTTAATTTAGACCCGAAACCTTTTTTATTAATAACCTTGTTTATTAAACTATTTATTCCCGTTATAAATTTGATTAATAGCTTTAGAGTCAGAGTAAGCAGTAGATAGATTAGGCCAACATGCAGTCCAGAGATTGCCAAAAAATGGCCAATCCCTAACTTATTAATCGTGTCCTTTTTTGCATAATCTATGAGCTGTTTGTCACCAGTGGTTAATGCTAAAAGAATATCTTGGTGGCGCCATTTTGAATCCGATTCTGAGACTGACAGGTTAATCATTCGCAACAATTTATCGGTAATTAACTGACGTTGAGCTGGTCGGTTTACATTTAAATGTTCAGTTGAAACAGTTGTCATGTCTTGGTTGTTCGAGTTCACAGAAAAAACAAGATCTTTTATAATGCTACCTGTTGCTTTGTAACCACCTGCTGTCAAATAGGTTTGACGGTTAAAGCCGTATTCATTCTCATAACCAACTACGGATTTTAATTTTACATGTGCCGTAACTTCGTTGCCCATTTTTAGTTCTAAATTGGAATCTGTTTTTGCCTCAAACCAATTGAGTCGAACTAAAAGCGCTGGTTGTAACCAGTCAACCTCTCTCTTTTCAACATGAGTCACTAACAGGTCAACAATCAGTGATTTAGGCGTGCAATTCGTGTTTGTTTTACTACATGATTTTGCAATGTGTACGTTATTAACCATTCCCGTTAGTGTTACGATTCTATTTGAATCTAAGTAAGCGGTTAAAGGGTTATATTGCGTTAGCCAGGAACTGACTAAATTTTGATAACTGATACCCACTAAAATGGATATAAAAATAGATAATGCTAAGCTTGTTGTTAGATGGGTGTTTGTTTTTTAACTTTTACCGCAGTCAATAAAGCAATAGTGGCGGTGAAGAGGCTTATTAATTCAACTAAAGTTAGCAAGCGTGGGCTGAACAAAAAAAGGCCACAACCGATTAAAAATCCTGCGAACCATTTGTTCAATCAAATTTCCTTAACTAATGTATTAATTCTCTAATTACAAAGACGAATTTTTAATGTAACTTAGCGTCACTTTTTGACAAGTACAGAAATCTTGATCCGAGCTCAAATTATGCCAAAAAAATTCATACAACGATTTTTGCCAGACCACCAAAAAATCAAACAAAACAAAGCCGTCAATATGTTTGGTGATGTATTACACGACGCAAACTTATGGCACCTAAATCGACGCTCAGCTCGAGGCGCATTTGCAATTGGTTTGTTTAATGCTTTTATTCCCGTTCCCTTTCAAATGTGGCTTTCAGCGTTTGGTGCCATTGTATTTAAAGTCAACTTGCCATTATCTGTAGCCCTTGTATGGGTCAGTAACCCTCTAACTATGCCACCACTATTCTATGGATGTTATTTGTTGGGCGAATGGGTTTTAGGTGGTGAGAAACAACCATTTAAATTTCAGTTGAGTTGGGATTGGTTAATGACCAGTTTATCAACCATAGGTCCTGCATTTATAACCGGCTGTTTAATTGCGGCCTCGGTTGCCGCCATTATCGGTTTTTTTGGAATAGACTTAATGTGGCGTTATTCAGTAAAAAAATCTTGGCAACAGCGCAAGCAACTTAGAATTAACCGCGAACTAGACAAGTAGTAACATTAATTCGTTAGTTATCTTTATCAGCATATGGAGCATTTATGACACAAATTACTATTCAAACGCCTGACGATTGGCACTTGCACTTCCGAGACGGTGATATGCTTAAGGAAACTGTCGCAGCAACGGCTCGTTGTTTTAATCGCGCGATTGTAATGCCGAACCTAGTGCCTCCAGTGACTAATGCTCAAATGATCAATGCTTACCGCTCGCGCATAGAACAAGCTCGACCAGATGGCAGTCAGTTTGAACCGCTAATGGTGTTGTACCTTACAAACGATACTACAGAGCAGGATATTATCGACGCAAAAGCCGCAGGTACAGTCGCAGCAAAGCTTTATCCAGCGGGCGCAACTACTAATTCAGACGCTGCTGTTAGCGCGTTAGATAGCCTTTTCCCAATATTCGAAGTCATGGCAAGAGAAAACATGTTACTTCTAGTGCACGGAGAAGTAACGGATCACCACATCGACATTTTTGATCGAGAGAAAGAGTTTATCCACCGTAACTTATCTAGAATTGTTGATGGTTTTCCAAATCTTAAAATAGTCTTCGAGCACATTACCACTAAAGATGCAGTCGACTTTGTACTTAATGCGCCAGAAAACGTAGCCGCGACAATTACGCCTCAGCATTTATTGCTAAACAGGAATGATTTACTCGTTGGTGGCATTAGACCGCATAATTACTGCTTGCCTGTATTAAAGCGTAACATCCACCAGCAAGCTCTTCGCGCCGTTGTTGCAACTGGTAACAGTAAGTTTTTCCTAGGTACTGATTCAGCTCCACATGAAAAGTCGAAAAAAGAAAACTCTTGTGGATGTGCGGGTTGTTATAGCGCTTGGTCTGCACTTGAATTATATGCTCATGTATTTGAAGAGCTTGATGCTTTAGATAAGCTAGAAGGTTTTGCTTCACATCATGGCGCTGACTTTTACGGACTACCGCGCAATAGCGGCACGGTTACATTAGTAAAAGAGGACTGGACCATTCCAGAAATGATTACACTCCCAAATGGAGATCCTATCGTTCCATTTTTTGCCGGTGAAACTTGTCATTGGAAACTGAAGGCTTAAAATTTTAAAACCTCCAGTTTATGGCTTACCTCAATAATTCTATTGGGGTAAGTTTAGCGGCTTTACGGGATGGATATAGACTAGCTAATAATGCGATAAACAAAGCAGTGCTTGTAATGATTATAACCTGCGTAAATTGGAGCTCGCTTGGTAAGTACTCTATAAAATAGACATCGCCGTCTAGCACTTTAAAATTCAACAAACTCTCTAGAACCGCAAATATATTTGGCAAAAACTTCGCTAGAACACATCCAATTAATGTTCCCCAAACTATTCCTCTTACTGCAGTCAGTAAACCCATAATGACAAATGTTAATTTAACAGTGCTAGGCGTTAGCCCTAAGGTTTTAAGTATTCCAATATCGCTATACTTCTCTTGTACCGCCATAGAAAGTGAAGAAACAATATTAAAACTGGCCACTGACATAACAAGGACCATTACTAAATACATAATATCTTTTACTAGCACGATATCGTTGTATACATGGCCTTGGCTCCTGAACCAGTCAATAATATAAACGTAGTCCGTTATTTCACTGCCAATTTCAGAAGCAACCTTGTTAGCCTCAAATGGGTCAATGAGTGATACCTTTACTCCTTGTGCTTCATACTCACTGTAACCTTGGCTTTGTTGCATAACATCCAGTGGCACATAAACCTGACCGTGATCCATTTGACCACCTATTTGATAAATACCGCTCACTACAAAGTTTAAGTATTTAGGCGATGACAAACGGCCAGTATCAGAAACAACGGGGATTAATAACTCAAGTCTATCGCCTACTGTTAATTCTAGTTTTTTTGCGAGGCCAACTCCTATAACCGCCGGTGGCAAAGTACCTGACTCTACTTTGGTTATCCAAGTACCCTCAATAATAAACTCCGACGTGACATTAACGGTGCGTTCCAACTCTTGATGTACCGCTTTTAGTAATACCGCTTCCATATTATTTTTCTTTTGAATCATCGCGTTTAATTCAATAAATGGAGCAACGGAGAGCACCTTTGGGTGTTGTTGAACTTGCTTAGCCGTTTTTGTCCAATCCGGCAATGAACCAGCCACCGATTTAAATTCTATATCCGGTATCACAGACAGAAGCGTATTGCGAAGTTCTCTTTCAAAGCCATTCATTACTGATAAGCCAATAATTAGCGCGGCGACGCCAATTGCAAAGCCTATGCGAGACGCTCTATTGATGAACCGTATATAAGGACTTTGTACGCCAGTTTTATAATACCGGCCTGCTAATTGCCAAGCTAAGGTAATATTTTGTTTTGAATTAGTGCTCATTCCACTACAAGTCCATCATCTAGCTTTATAACTCTGTCAAAGCGCTCTGCTAGTGCTTGATCATGTGTTACAACCACTAAGGTTGTCCCTAACTCTTGATTCACCTTTAAAAATAAATCAAACACCTGTTGAGCGTTTTGTTTGTCAAGGTTACCGGTAGGCTCATCAGCTAAAACCAACTTAGGTTTATTAACGAGTGCTCTTGCAATCGCTACGCGCTGGCGCTCCCCTCCTGACATTTGCGAAGGTAAGTGATCTAAACGATGTGAGAGGCCAACTAAATCAAGCAGGCTCTTAGCTTGGCTTTCTGCTTCTTGTTTATCCGTTCCGTTGATAAGTAAAGGCATAGATACATTTTCTAAGGCACTGAATTCCATCAACAAGTGATGAAATTGATAGATAAACCCTAAATTTTTATTTCTAAAGAGTGCAGCTTCACTGTCTGACAAGTCGGTATTGCGCTTGCCTAAAATCTCAATAACTCCAGACGTCGGTTGATCAAGCATTCCAATTAAATGCAACAAAGTACTTTTTCCAGAGCCTGATTGACCTAAGATAGCCACTTGCTCACCAGCTTTTATCTCTAAATTTAGTCCTTTTAAAATATCAGTATCCACAACACCGCTATATGATTTTTTCAAATCGCTACACTGAATTACATTCACAACCATTTCCTTAAATTACTCATAACGCAGCACATCGGCCGGCGCTAACTTTGCCGCTCTGATGGCAGGATAAATACTGGCCAAAAACGACAATCCAATTGCCAACATAGCAATCAAGCCGACCTTTTCCACACTAAATACAACAGGTAAACCTATGCCTGGAACGCCCAATAAGTTAATACCTGTTATTAACATAAACTTGTTTATTCCAAGGGTAATTACTGATCCTAATATGCTTCCTAAAATCGCACCAATAACGCCGTTATAACTACCTTGAATAGTAAACACTTTTGCAATGTCTATGGGCTGCATGCCAAGGGTTTTTAAAATAGCTACTTCGCCTTGTTTTTGTGTGACCATCATGACAAGCGCAGAAACTATATTAAAAGCCGCAACCGCAACAATAAGGCTCAACATTATCCACATCATGTTTTTTTCCATTTTAACGGCGTCAAATAGTTTTCCGTGGGTTTTATACCAACTTGATATGTCAAACTGCCCTTTGTCGAGCGTGTTCAATAATGATTTTTCAATTGACTTGGCTGCAAAAGGATCACTCAAAACAAGCTGTATTGCCTGCATACTGTTAGCTTTTTGCTTTAGTAACTTGTTTAAATCTTGTTTCCTAGTAAATACCAAATGTTGATCCAACTCACTATCGGTGGAATAAAGTCCAACAATTTTAAAGTTACGTTGGGCGGGCAAGCGACCTAACGGAGTATAATGAGAAGCACCACTTACAATAATACGTACCTTGTCACCTATGCTTAGCCCGTTGTCGTAGGCCATAAACCGGCTTATAACGATGCCATAGCGACTACTATTTAACGATTCCCATGTTGGGCTATTAGCTGCGGCTTTTAAACCCAAAGGAATTTCAGATTCAAGTGATAAACCTTGCACCACTATGCCTTTAAAATCTTGAGGCAATTGTAGAATCGCCGTAGAGCTAACTAGTGGTAGTTGTTGTAAGATGATTGGTTGATCATTTTCTGGAAGTTGTTTAAGCCACTCTTTGTTTTGCAACTCTTCCAACAGGCCATTATCTTTAGCAGTAACCACTACATGCGGCACACTACCTAAAATCCGTTCTTTTAATAAACCTTCAAAACCATCCATTACTGATATAACAACTATCAGAGATAATACACCTAAGGTAATACCCGCTTTTGAAAATAATGATATCAGCCCCACGAACTTACCTGCTTTGGAAGCTTTTGCGTATCGCCGAGCTATGACTAAACTTATTGGTAAATTCATGTAAGGTTTTGAATCTTTTTAATTTAAATGGTGAAGGAATGCATAAGGTTCGATAATATGTGTTTCATATACAAAGTACAAGCTATGCAGGCTCCGTAATCACATAAGGTCAGCGTTAATGAATGAACAAGATTCCGCTCAGTTTTCTGAGTATTTTCAGTTAAATCACGCCATTGAAGTCAACATAAGTAAAGGCGATGTATTGTCTAATACTCCTACCGATGATGAGTTTGACACGTTAATCCCCTTGCCTTATAAGTTAGCGTCTGAGATGAAAGGCGTTGAACAAAATATGCTTCGACCGCTTAGGCAGCTAGGCGATGTTATTGAGCCGCTTGCTGATTACTTAAAAGCACAAAGCAGAAAAATTGATTTAATGATGCACTATATTCTGCAAGCTCAAGATGAAAATGATGATCGTCATCTTACGGTTTCATTTGGTGGTGGTGGTTTTATTTTCTCGTCACCGGATAGTTATAGCAAAGAAGATTATTTAGTTTGTAAATTGTTTTTTAATGATGAGGCTTCAGCAATATATTGTTTAGGCCGAGTAATTGAACAAAGTGATAATGACAAACAAGGCGATGAAGGCGATGAAGGCGATGAAAGAGAAACGCTATATACCGTGTTATTCCATAAAATTAGAGATGAAGATCGTGAAACTGTAGTTAGAGCTTCACTACATCAACAATCGAAACAACTATTGAAGAAAACCCAAAAAAGAGACAGTGAGAATAGTTAATGTCATATACTTTGCCACCAGAGTGGGAAACACAGTCTGCCGTTTTATTAACATGGCCGCACGACAAAACAGACTGGGCACCTATCTTAACGGACATCGAGAATGTATATATACAGTTGGCCTGTCACATAGCGGAACGTCAGCTATTGGTTGTTGCTTGTCACTCTAGCGACATACAGAGCCATGTAGCGTCATTGTTAGAAAGCTATAATGTGAACATAGGTAACGTACGTTTATTTATAGCGCCTTGTAACGACACTTGGGCTAGAGATCATGGACCAATCACTTTACTGTCTGAAAAGCGAGAGCCTAAACTGCTCGACTTCACGTTTAATGCCTGGGGTGCAAAGTATCACGCAAACCTTGATAACGAGATCAATGGTCATCTTTTTAAGCAACCTTTTTTTGATGCGGCATTAACACAAAAGAATGATTTAATATTAGAGGGTGGCAGTATTGAAAGCGATGGTGCGGGTACCCTAATGACCACATCCATTTGTTTGCTGAATGAAAACCGCAATGCACACCTTTCAAAACAAGAAATAGAAGAGCAGTTATTAACATCATTGGGCATGAAACAAGTGCTGTGGATTGATCATGGACACCTAGCAGGCGATGACACTGATGCGCACGTAGACACTTTAGCTCGTTTTGCACCTGAAGGCATTGTCTATGTTCAGTGTAATGATAAAACTGAATCTCACTATGCCGAGCTAAGCAACATGGAAAAGCAATTAGAAAGCTTTGAGAATACTAGCGGTGAACGCTACCGTCTATTTCCATTGCCTATGCCTAACCCTATATCAAATGAAGATGGTGAATTGTTACCAGCCACCTACGCAAACTACCTCATTATTAATGGAGCGGTACTGGTACCTACCTACAATGATGACAAAGATGCGGCCGCGTTAAACGTAATCCAAAAGGCCCATCCAAATCATGACATTATCGGAGTTGACTGTAATGCGGTTATCCAGCAGTTCGGTAGTTTACATTGTTTAACCATGCAGATACCTGCAGGCGTGATTGTTTAACCTATAATGACGTATGCAAATTTAACAAAATTTAGAGCTTAACTATGAACAATAAAGACCTAAACGTCGCCTTAGTACAACATAGCAATACAGGTGATGTTCAACACAATCTAAATAAAACCATTCAAGGCATTAAAGAAGCCGCCTCTGAAGGTGCGAAGCTAATTGTTTTACAAGAGTTACATTGCTCTTTGTACTTCTGCCAAACGGAAGATACAGACTGTTTTGATTTAGCTGAAACTATACCGGGGCCTTCAACTAATACCTTTGGCGAATTAGCGAAAGAGTTAAAGGTTGTCATTGTATTATCGTTATTTGAAAAGCGAGCTGTTGGGATTTACCACAATACAGCAGTAGTCATGGACAGTGATGGCTCTATTGCAGGTAAATATCGTAAAATGCACATACCTGATGACCCTGGTTTTTATGAAAAGTTTTACTTTACACCGGGCGATATAGGTTTTGAGCCTATTCAAACCTCGGTAGGTAAACTTGGTGTTTTAGTCTGTTGGGATCAATGGTTTCCTGAAGCTGCCAGATTAATGGCGATGGCGGGAGCAGACGTGCTTATATACCCAACTGCAATTGGCTGGGACAAAAGAGATGACGCAGAAGAACAAAAGCGTCAACTTGATGCGTGGGTAATATCACAAAGAGCCCACGCTGTGGCGAACGGTTTACCCGTTATCTCTTGTAATAGAGTGGGGTTAGAATTAGACCCTAGTGGCCAGAGTGAAGGTATTTCGTTTTGGGGCAATAGTTTTATCGCAGGGCCACAAGGAGAAATATTAGCTCATGCAGGCGACTGTGATGATCAAATTCTCACGGCAAACGTATCGTTAAGTCGAAGTGAGTCTGTTAGACGAATTTGGCCGTTTATGCGTGACCGTCGGATAGACCATTATAGTGACTTATTAAAGATTTATCGCGATTAAAAGAGCTAATTACCGCGACTTGAAATTGAATTTAAAGGGATTGTTGTGCTTCCACAATTATTAAAACTGCCTTTGCCGAAGGTTAAATCGGCGTCAGACAAAAAAGCAGATAAGATAACTTGGTCAAGATTAGCGGGAAGCAGCAAAGCCCTAGCTATTGCAGAGGCTGCCTTCCATTCGGATCATGTAACCGTTGTGGTAACGGAAAACACGCCTGCGGCTCATAGACTTGAAACCGAATTAACCACCCTTTTGCCTGCAGACAGCCACCCTGTATTTACATTCCCTGATTGGGAAATTCTGCCATACGATACATTCTCGCCGCACCAAGACATTATTTCACAACGACTTTTAACCCTGTATCAATTACCAAGTATGCAGCGCGGTGTCGTTATCGTTCCTGTTAGTACGCTAATGCATTTTATTGCCCCTAAAAGCTATATTATGGGCAATAGCTTTGTATTTTCAGCGGGCGATGTAAAAGATATACAAGCATTAGCCTTGCAACTGCAAGAAAATGGCTACCGGAATGTAGAGCAAGTCATTGAACACGGTGAATATTCGGTACGTGGTTCCATACTCGATATTTACCCTATGGGTAGCGACCAACCTTTTAGAATTGATTTTTTTGATGACGAAATAGACTCTATTCGTGTCTTTGATACTGAATCGCAGCGCAGTAAAAACAAGGTCGATAAAATCAACTTATTGCCGGCTCACGAATTTCCTTTAGATAAAGAAGGGATAGAGGCATTTAGACAAAATTATCGTGAGCAATTTACTGTTAGAAATGAAAAAGGCAGCCTATACAAACAAGTATCTGAAGGCAGTTTCCCTGCAGGGATTGAGTATTACCTACCGCTATTTTTCGAAAAAACAGACTCGCTTTTTGATTACTTCCCGCAAAACTGTCACTTAGTTTTGGTCGGTGATATACAGGCACAAGCTGAGTTATATCTGCGCGAAACGCAAAAGCGTCACGATAATCTAAATGTTGATCCTTTAAGACCTTTATTAGAACCGGCTAAATTATTTTTGGCGCTTAATGAGCTATTTGGTGAGATGAACCAATGGCCACAAATTAGCATTCAAAATAGCGTGACAAAAGGCGCTGGTAAATTTAACGCCAATACGCAAATTATTGACGATATTTCAATAGACTCGCAGCTAAAACAACCATTTACTAAAGTACTTGCCCATATTGTTTCTCAAAAAGAACAACGCGGTAAAGTTTTGTTTAGTGTGGAGTCAGCAGGTCGACGAGAAACATTACTAGAGCTTTTAAGACAAGCTCATATAAAACCAAACCAATTTAAAACGGTAAAAGACTTTGTCGATTCAGATAGTGACATTGGTATCGTTATAACAAGTCTAGAAAACAGCTTTAGTTTAATCACTAGCCACAATAATGAATCACTCCCAATTTCGTTTGTCACTGAAACAGAATTACTGGGCGGTCGCGTTACTCAGCGAAAACGAAATAAACGTGAAAAGTCTATTTCTACTGATGCGCTAGTAAGAAACCTTGCAGAGCTAAAAGTAGATCAAGCAATTGTGCATATTGAACATGGTGTAGGTCGTTATAAAGGGTTAGAAACAATTGACGCTGGTGGACTTACTAGCGAGTTTGTAACGATTGAATACGCAAACGAAGCAAAACTTTATGTTCCAGTTGGGAACTTACATTTACTTTCGCGTTATACCGGCGGCGAAACTGAATCTGCACCGCTAAATAAATTAGGCTCTGATGCGTGGGAAAAAGCTCGCAAAAAAGCCGCTGAAAAGATTAAAGACGTGGCTGCTGAATTGCTTGATATTTATGCGCAACGTGAAGCAAAGCCTGGATATAAATACGAATTAGAACGAGATGGTTGGCGACAGTTTTCTGCGTCATTTCCCTTTGAAGAAACTGAAGATCAGCAACTAGCTATTAACGCCGTTGTTAATGACATGAAGTCTCCACAAGCTATGGACAGACTGGTATGCGGCGATGTTGGTTTTGGTAAAACCGAAGTCGCTATGCGCGCGGCTTACATCGCAGTAAACGATGGCAAGCAGGTTGCGGTTTTAGTGCCAACGACTCTTTTAGCGCAACAACACTACGAAAACTTTGTTGATAGATTTGCGGATTGGCCCGTTAAAGTAGAAGTCCTATCAAGATTTAAAACCGGAAAACAACAAACCGCCGTTCTAGAGCAACTAGAAAATGGTCAAGTTGACATTGTGGTAGGTACACACAAGCTAATCCAAGAAAACATTAAATTTAAAGACTTAGGCTTACTCATAATCGATGAGGAGCACAGGTTTGGTGTTAAACAAAAAGAAGCCATCAAAAAGCTAAGGGCTAATGTCGATATTCTAACGCTTACGGCTACGCCAATTCCAAGAACATTAAACATGGCGATGAGTGGCATGCGCGACCTTTCAATTATCGCCACGCCTCCAGCAAAACGCTTAGCTATCAAAACCTTTGTTCGCCAAATTAATGATGATCTGATCAAAGAAGCCATCATGAGGGAAACAAACCGTGGTGGCCAAGTGTATTTTTTACATAACAACGTAGAAACTATTGAGCAAAGAGCAAAGGCAATTGAGGCGCTGATGCCTGAGTGTCGAGTTGTGGTTGCACATGGCCAAATGCGTGAAAAAGAGCTTGAGCGCGTCATGGGTGATTTTTATCACCAAAGATACAATGTATTAGTATGTACCACTATTATTGAAACCGGCATAGATGTGCCTACTGCCAATACTATTATCATGGAGCGTGCTGACAAACTTGGTTTGGCGCAACTACACCAACTTAGAGGCCGTGTAGGTCGTTCTCACCACCAAGCCTATGCTTATTTGTTAACACCACCACCCAAAGCCATCAGCAAGGACGCGGTTAAGCGCTTAGAAGCCATTGAGTCGCTAGAAGATCTTGGGGCTGGTTTTGCGTTAGCTACTCATGATTTAGAAATACGTGGCGCAGGTGAACTGCTTGGTGATGATCAAACAGGTCAAATACAAACCATTGGCTTTACGCTTTACATGGAAATGCTAGACCAAGCAGTGGAAGCCTTAAAACAAGGTAAAGAGTTAAGCTTAGATTTAATCACATCTAAACAAACTGAAGTAGAACTTCGAATTCCGTCTTTATTACCTGACAGCTATATTCACGACGTTAACATGAGGTTGAGCCTTTATAAACGAATAGCAACGGCTGCCGATACGGATGACTTGGACGATATAAAGATTGAGCTTATTGATAGGTTTGGGCTATTGCCTGATGCTACTAAGAATTTATTTAAAATTAGTGAGTTTAGACAGCGCGCTCAGGCTCTTGGTATTACAAAAATAGAAGCTGGACCTAAAGGCGGTAAATTTGAGTTTTCTCAAGAAACAAAAGTAGACCCGTTATTCTTGATTAGCTTAATTCAATCAAAACCACAGCATTATAAACTTGATGGTGGGCAAACCTTAAAATTCATCATTGATAATAAAGATACCGAAGATAGGTTGAAGTTTGTTAACGCTATGCTAAATGATTTTGAGCATAAGCAAAAAACCTAGAAGATTAAATTGCCCTAACGTACACTGGGAAACTAGATTACATGTTTCCCAGATTTTCTCTGTTAAAAGGAATAGAAGTTGTTGAGTCGTCAAATCATTGCAAATTCAAACTGGCTTAAAAAGCTGAGTCCGTTGTTTCTTGTACTTACCGCGACATCTGGTTTTGCGGCCACAGATTCAAGTTCACGTAGCCTTGCTATACCCGATGAGTTGACGAGTCTATTAACAGAGCCTAAAAACCCATTTGAGCTCAGCCCTACAGCGCCTAGAAAAGAAAATGAGGAGCTGGTGGAGGGAATTAAGTCAGCTGATGGTCGTTGGTTTGATGTTGAAATTATCATTTTTGAACGCACTCTTAAAAAAACGACACGAGAAAATTTTGATCAACATATAAAAAATGTAAAACCTCGTCGATATTGGGATATACAAGCTAGTCAGTTTTCTCCCGACATAGCGCCACTGTTATCCAACTTACCTAGGTGTCATGAGCATTTAGATCCATTTTATATTAATGAACAGCGTGACAAACAAGGATTACCGCTGCTGTCAGATTCAGAGTTTTTTGAATACTACGTAAATTACCAAACAATAATTTCACAAAGCTGGAAGATTTCGGAAAACTTGTGCTTGTTACCAAGTGAGTCTCTAAACGATTATTGGCAAGTTTCTGAAGACATCAATTTCCTGAACCACAAAACAAACTCTAATGAAACTATAAACCTTTTTACAAAAGTTAAATGGGACAAAGCACCGAGGGAGATGTCTGGCTATGACTATGACGACTACAGAGGTGTTTATTTATTGGATAAACAAAACCTAGCACTGACAGAGCAAGCTGAGAAATTAGATACCCATTGGGGAACAAAAACCTTATTACATATCGGTTGGCGTCAACCAGGTTTATCGGCTTCGAGCGCTGTTTCTGTTTATTTAAAAGCGGGTACCAACTATACTGATGATTTTACCTATGACGGTCATCAAATTAAAAGAAGCTCGACTCCGCCTTTAGCAAATAATTTGCAATCGATGGACCTTCAGCAATCTAGCAATCAAGTTATGCTAAGTTTCGGTTCAAAGCAATGTAGATAAGTTTTTAAACAAACTTGAGTCTGGGGCCGCCGTTGATCCAATAACCAATCAATTAGTGATGCCCAAAAAACAGAACTTCCCAAAGGAAACGTGGCAACTTGATGGCTCCTTTAAAGTTCACTTAGATCATTACCTTTACTTAGACGCCAATTTAAACTTTCGTCAAAAAATGACAAAGATGGTGGATATAGACGAGGTTTTGGCTAAAGAATCATCATTAGATGCGTCATTACTTCAAAATGACTTGACCAATGATGTACAAAACGTATTAATATCAGCTGCAAACAAAGACAAAGCAGTCTCCGAGTTTAACGAATTTAATGAGCAGGGTCCGTCTCTTACGAACGATAGCTCATTATTGGAAATACAATACCTACAAAATTTCCCATTCAAACAACTAAGACGTACCTACTCAGGTGATCTACACTATTTAGACCACCCTAAGTATGGCGTGCTTTTCCAGATCAGAAAATATAGACATTAACGGGATAATTACGTGAAAGATTTTGAAATCAGTGCTCAATTTATAGAACAACAATTAAATGGTTTTAAACCTGAAGTGGCTATCGTATTAGGTAGCGGCTTAGCT
This sequence comes from Psychrosphaera haliotis, assembly GCF_009728465.1. Taxonomy (GTDB): domain Bacteria; phylum Pseudomonadota; class Gammaproteobacteria; order Enterobacterales; family Alteromonadaceae; genus Psychrosphaera; species Psychrosphaera haliotis. The sequence goes on along the minus strand of NZ_WOCD01000002.1, from coordinate 30,074 downwards.
GACCTTGCCGACCAGATAACAGACCCTATCAGTATTCCTTATGCTGATATTCCAGAGTTCCCACAAAGTACAGTTGTAGGCCATACAGGCCGATTAGTAGCCGGTACATTAGGTGGTAAAAACGTAATCTGTATGCAAGGTCGTTTTCACTATTACGAAGGCCACTCATTTGAAAAAATTGCAATTCCACTACGAAGCTTTAAAGCTTTAGGCTGTGAATCTGTTATTTTAACTAATGCCGCAGGCTCTCTTAAAGAAGACATGGGTCCTGGCAGTATTATGTTGATCACAGACCATATTAACTTCTCTGGCTTTAATCCATTGATTGGTCCTAATGATGATGAAATTGGTCCACGCTTCTTAGACTTGACTCAGACTTACGATCGTCAAATTGGCGAGCGTGTTGAAAAAGCAGCATTAAAGTCTGGCTTAACACTTTATCGTGGTACTTATATTTGGGTATCAGGCCCTACTTTTGAAACGCCAGCAGAAATTCGTGCTCAGCGCACTTTAGGTGCTGATGCGGTTGGTATGTCAACGGTTTCCTGAAGCAATCGTAGCTAGACATTGTGGTTTAAAAGTTTGTGCTATATCCACCATTACAAACTTGGCAGCTGGTCTATCGGCTACTAACCTAAGTCACGACGAAACGTTAGAGCAAGGCCAATTGGCTGCTAAACGACTGACTACACTATTAAAAGATCTATTGGCAGACGCATAATGAAAAATCATCAAGCCTATGCCCATCAAGCGTTAGGCTTGATGGACTTAACATCATTAAACGACAACGACACAGACCAAACCATTATCGACCTTTGCCAAAATGCAATTACAGATCATGGCCATGTAGCGGCGGTTTGTGTATTTCCAAAGTTTGTAGCAATAGCTAAAAAAACACTACTTGAATTAGGTTTAAATTCAGTAAAAGTAGCTACTGTCACCAACTTTCCGAATGGCACTGATAATATTGACCAGGTTATTGCGTTAACTGAGCAGGCCATAGCCGACGGTGCCGATGAAATTGATGTTGTATTGCCTTATAGGCAGTTTGTTAACGGTGAACTGCAGCACTGTGAAGAAATATTAGTACAAAGCAAACAAGCCTGTGCAGATCACAACGTACTAAAGGTAATTATTGAGTCTGGCGAACTAGGCGATTTAAATACAATAAAAGCAGCCAGTGAGTTTGCCATAGATTGCGGTGCAGATTTTATAAAAACATCTACTGGAAAAGTGACAGTCAATGCAACATTAGAAGCCGCGGATGTCATGTTAAATGTGATAAAAGAAAATGGTAGCAAAGTTGGCTTTAAAGCAGCTGGCGGTATTCGAACTACTCAAGACGCTCAGAATTATTTAATTCAAGCTGAACAAATAATGGGCGTAGAGTGGATAACGGCCTCTAACTACCGCTTTGGTGCAAGTGGCCTTTTAAATAGCCTAAAAGATACACTGTCAGGCAATGAAAGTAATAACTCAGACAGCTCGTCAGGTTATTAAATTTTAATTAAACGAAAGTTTAAATTACGTACAATAAATAGTGCAGATGAACCTTAACCAATATGGGATCTAAAATGGAAGAAAGTTTACCTATCGTAGTTAAAACATCTGCCCTGTTTGATGCGAACGATGATAAATCATCATTTTTAATAGAAAAGCTTCAGGCGTGGATAAATTTTGTTGCGCTTTCAGCTCAATGGTTTGCAGATGAATCTAAAGTGATAAACATTCATCTTACACTCATGCCAGAAAAACCATATATGGCGCTACCTCAACAGAGTTCTGATGGTTGGATAAAAATCACAGAAGCAGGATTAACCGGCTTAAAAAAGTGTGAAACAGGAAACACCTATTTTGAAGCAATTATTGCTATTAATAATCAAGACCTAAAAGAAATGATGGAAGATGGCACCACTGTAGAACCCCAACTTCAAAGCCTGCTGCTCAGTGCATGTAATTATCTTACTGCTCACCTTTCATTGCAGAAGCTTTTATAAACTTTTCACAATCCCAATGGCTACATAGGTAATTACGATTGCAATAATTGGTAACTTGGCATACCTAACAGCCCAAAAGCCAACCAACGCAGTTACAACATCCCAATGATTATGTATAGCACTAATTAAAACTGGCTTATAAAACGCTGACATTAGAAGCCCAACTACTGCGGCGTTAATTGCTACCATTGCACCTGCAACTCTTGGAAACTTAGCCAGGCCTTTCCAGCTATCCTTGAATGCAACAATCAGTAAAAACCCTGGTAAGAATACAGCCAGTGTCGCTAAAAATGCACCTATAAATACCGAATTTACAAGTAACTCGCCACCTAGGTAAGTCGCGAATGTAAACATCGGACCAGGTATAGCCTGTGCAGCAGCATAACCTAACAAAAATGTATCATTATCAATGCTCGTCGTTACTTCCTGTAACATAGGCAGAACCACGTGCCCTCCGCCAAATACTAAGCTACCAACATAATAGAAATCTGAAAATAAAGAAATCTCTTTACTAACGTTAGCTAACAAAGGCAACCCGAATAACAAAATCACAAATATAGAAAACGAAAAGACCTTCATGTTTTTAAGTTCAGTCCGAATATTCGAATGAGTAATTGCCGGCGCACTGTCTAAAAAACCTTGCTGAATTTTAGCTTGGTTAATGGCACCAAATATCAAAGCCGCAAGTAACAACAATACTTGAAGAAACAAACCAGATACTAAGATGGAGGTTACTGCACTAATAAAAGCAATAGAGATTGTTATGTTGTTTTTGCAGAAGTTTGTAAACATACTTAATACCGCATCAGCAACAACTACTACCGCTAGTATTTTTAGCATGGAAATAACGTTAACAAAAATAGGCTGACTTAATTGTTCTTCACTACCTAAGTTTGCTAGAAAATACATTATGAGGAAAGATGGTAAAGTAAAGCCAATAAAAGCAGCGATACCTCCGAAAGCCCCTGCTCTTTCATGACCAATGGCAAAACCTACTTGGCTAGATCCTGGACCTGGTAAAAATTGACTTAAACCAATAAGCCCAGCATAGGTTTGAGGCTCAACCCATTTCAATTTTTCGACAAACGTTTTTTGAAAATAGGCAATATGTGCCACAGGTCCACCAAAACTTATTAAGCCCAGATAAAAAAACTGTACAAATATTTCAGAATACTTTTTCAATGCAAAATCCTTGCACACTCAATTTTAATACTTTTGTGACCAACACCTCTTCTTCACCATTAAAAATATGAATAACGAAGAGCGAGAAAACAATTAGACATAAACAATTACAATACATGCAAATAGCTAATCGCTTGTATATTAACACCATAAAAAATCTTTTGAATAAATGCTTGCTAATTTACTTGCAGGTTCTGCAGTTTAGCGACTAAGTTTAATCTAACTCAGTAATAAAGGTAGTAAACATGATAGATAATGATGATGCCCCGCTTTTTTCTATTGAAGAATTTATCGAGAAAAAACTTGATGTGAAAGGCTGGCAAATACTCATAGTTGATGATGAACCAAGTATACATACCGTAACAAAACTTGCTTTAAATAGTTTTACCTTTGCTGACAAACCGCTTAATTTTTTTAATGCATACTCAGGCGCCGAGGCAAAAGAGCTCTTACTAAAGGAATCTAACATCGCCGTTATTCTACTCGATGTAGTTATGGAAACAGATTCCGCAGGTTTAGATTTAGTAGATTTCATCAGAAATGAAATGGTTAACCACGATGTTAGAATTATTTTACGGACTGGACAACCTGGCCAAGCACCAGAATATGAAGTAATCCAAAAATACGACATAAACGATTACAAAGAAAAAACAGAACTCACTAATCAGAAACTTAATACAGTTATCTATTCTGCATTACGTTCTTACCGTGACATAACCGCTATTAACCGAACGAGAATAGGTTTAGAAAGAATTATTGAAGCGACCTCATCCTTATTGCAGGAAAATTCATTAAGAAAATTTGCCGAAGGTGCTTTGCAACAACTAGCGGCAATGATGCATATAGATGCAGAAGTCGTTTTAGCACAAAGCACTACAGCTTTTGCTGCAAAGTCGAATGAACAAGTTAAGCTACTTGCTTGCATAGATCATGGTACTTCCAATACTAAAAATGAACTTCTAAGAATAAAAATCGCTAACTTATTAGAATCAAAAACGATACCTAGAGATAGGATGGTTTTAGAGCAAAATCAGACCTTTTATATTAGTACCGTAGGAAAACATGAATTAGTTCTATTTCTTGAAATTTCTAAAGACATTGTAGAGTTCGATTCGAATATACTAGAAGTTTTTTGTCGCAATATATCAGTCGCCATTGAGAACATTAGATTAAACGATGAGCTCAAGCAGACACAGGAGGAAATTGTTTACTCCATTTGCGAAGTAGCCGAAACAAGATCAAAGGAAACTGGTAATCACGTTCGAAGAGTGGCCCTTTATTCTAAACTAATTGCGCAAAAGGTAGGACTTAGTTCAGAAGAAGCCGAGCAGATATTTTTAGCTGCGCCCCTGCATGACGTTGGAAAAATTGGTATTCCTGATAAAATATTGAACAAACCTGGCAAGCTAGACGCAGATGAATGGGAGATTATGAAAACCCACTCTGATATTGGTGAGGCTGTTTTGTTGTCATCTAATTTGCCTATAATGAAAGCTGCGTCAACCATAGCGGCCCAACATCATGAAAACTGGGATGGAACTGGTTACCCTAGAGGACTTAAAGGTAACGATATACACGTTTATGGCCGAATTGTTGCTTTAGCTGACGTTTATGATGCACTTATGACAAGCCGATGTTACAAACCAGCTTGGGATATAGACAAGGTGAATCAACTCATTCTCGAAGAATCTGGCAAAAAGTTTGACCCCAACTTGGTTTCACTATTTATAGACAATAAAGATACGTTTTTAAAAATACATCAAAAATATACAGACTAAACTTTACCCCATGGCGAAGTCGACTGTAAGTCTTCAGTTTGCAAAAACGTAGAAATATAAAGGTTTTCAACTTCATCTCTAGCCCACTGGGTCTTTCTTAAAAACTTTAAAGAAGACTTAATGGAGGGATCTGATTTAAAACAATTAATATTAATGTTATCGGCGAGTACCGGCCAACCAAAATGATCCACCAAATCTGTGACGATGGTTTCTAGCTTAATTCCGTGTAATGGGTTATTCGGTTGATTGTTCATATTATTATTCCATAAATTAAAAAGCCCAACGCAAATAATACATTGGGCTTTATGTCTAAACTAAAAAGCTACTGATTAATAAGAAGCTGTGTAACGTACACCAAATTCGCTAGCGTCGTTGCTCTTTATAACTAACAAGTAGTCGCCAGTGTTTAGTCTCGCGTCATCATAACGTTTGTCAAATACGTTACGTCCGTACAATGAAACTTTCCAGTCTGCGCCTGCAGGTGCATATGAAACATCAAAATTTACAAGTGAACGAGAATCAACCGTTGTCATTCGACCTTCGTCTGAACTTGGTTCACCGTACATTTCATCGCGGAAAGAGTAATCAATTCGCGTTGTAATGGTTGAACCGTCTTCTAAGTCAAATGCATAGCTAGGACTTACAGAAGCCGTAAACTTAGGTGTTAAAGGAGCAACAGGTTTAACTTCATCTTTCTCATCAACATCTACGTCTATATAACCAGCACTTGTGTGTAAAGAAAGTGCATCTGTTACGTACCATGTGCTTTCCCACTCAATACCACGAGAAGTTTGAGATACAACTAAATTAGCAGTATCAAAACCAGCTTCAGAAGTCGTATTTACTTGGTATGGTAAGTCGTCATAGTTAGTGTTGAACAACGCTATACTCATGTTGAAGTCGCTATTCACTTCGCCTTTAAGGCCAATTTCATAGTTAACCGCAGTAATGTTATCAGAGGCTACAAAACAAGTTGGGTCACCAAACAAGCAATAAGGTCTTGCTGGGAACTGACCACCTTGGTAACCACTTTGAATGCTTGAGTAGATGTTTAAACCATTGTCCATTGTGTAGTTCGCTGATAAATCATAACTAACTTCACTCCAATCATCTTCCGCAAAAGTAGGTCCTGTGCCAACATTAGCTGTTGCTTCTTTCTCATCTTGTGTATAGCGAAGACCACCAGAAATACGAAGATCATCAGTTGCGTCGTAACCTAGGTTTACGAATACTGCTTTACTTGTGGTTTTTTGGTCTAATTCTAGAGTGTTACCACCACCATTAAAGCTTGAGTCTTCACCTTGGCGGTTGCTACCTTCTTCAGTAAACCAATACACACCAGAAACAAAGTCTACTTCACCAACGTAACCATTTAACTGAAGCTCAACTGAAGTTTGGTCTGCGTCGCCATGCTCTGGGTAATGGTCAAGCGCATAAATTGTAGCATCATCATCTAAGCCGGCTTTGTACTCTGACGTACGATTGCTGATAATGAACTTCGAGCCTAACGTATCTGAAATATTATAATCAGCTGTGAACGAAACGCCGCTTGCGCTGTTCGTTACTTCTGTTACTTCAATAGTACCAGTCGCATTGTCAAATGGGTCAGCGGCTACGTCAGAGTTTCTAAGTGGGCCTGATGGTAACGGAGAGCCAAAACGCTCGCCTGTGTAATAAGCGCCATTTGGAACTTCGTTGATTTTTGTTGTATATGGACGCAAGCCACCTTCGCCGTCATTGGCGTCTGCAGTTACGACGATTTTCAAGTCATCATTCACGTCGTATTTAAGTGAAAAACGACCGTGCATTTCGCGGCTTTCACCAACGTCGTATTTTGCTTCAGGAAGGTTAATGAACTCACCTAAACCATCACGGCGATTAAAACCAGCGCTGAAGTTAACGGCAACTTTGTCACTCAACTCACGGTTTACAAAAACATCACCTTTAAGGCGACCACGAGTACCCACTTCCGCAGATACTTTAGTTACCGGCTTAGAACCAGGCTGTTTTGTGATGATATTGATTGCGCCGCCAATTGAGTTACGGCCATAAAGTGTACCTTGAGGACCACGCAATACTTCAATTCGGTCAATGTTTTGTAAGTTCCAGTTTTGGCCAACTTGGCGACCTAAATAAACACCGTCTACATATACGCTAACACCTGGATCAGTTGTGATTAAGTGGTCTTGTAGACCTATACCACGAATAAATGGATTTGCTGAAGATGTATGACCTGCAGAGAAACCTGTGATGTTTAGGTTAGGAACAAATTTACCTACATCAGAAATACCTGTGATGCCTTGAGTGTCTAACGCATCACCGCTAAATGCACTCATTGCGATTGGAACTTCATATATCACTTGTGAACGCTTTGTTGCAGTTACAGTGATAGCTTCCATTTTGGACTTTTTAGCTTTTTCCTCAACTTCTTCCGCTGTTGCATTTGCAACGTATAGACCTGGAGTTACTAGCGCCAACGCCAACGCTGTAGTAATAGGATTAAATTTACGCTTACGCAAAACTGAACCATTAACTGTGTTCATTGTATGTCCTCTAAAAGAAGTTTAAAAAGCAATAACAGAACAAAAACACAGTATTGAAAGTCCAACTAATTTGCGCGCAACAAAACGCACGGCTCAATGTGAGGTGAGTCGCACAATATACGTTCAAATTTTAAGATAGCAGACTAGCAAAACGGAATATTTGCTACTGTTTGGTTGGGCGAGCATACTACCACCACTTCCCAATATAGGGAAGTGGTTTTGTAACAAAAGTGAAAGAAAATAGTCTTAAAAGCGTCTAAATTAGCTAATAAGTGCATTAAAGCTAACCATCAAAAGAAAAAGCTTCTAACAAACAAAATAAGCAAACGATTGTTTACATTATACTTTCTAGTTTCCCCGCTATATCTATTGCTTTATTATCCTCACCTCCGCTCGTCATAATCGACAAACCGATAGGTAAACCGTGTAATTTCCCAGCCGGAATTGTAATGTGAGGGTAGCCAGAAATAGCTGAAAATGTAGATACGCCGCCATTACTATGATCGCCATTAATTAAATCTATTTTCCAAGCTGGGCCCCTAGTTATTGCAATTAATGCATCAAGTTTATGTTCTTTTAAAAGTGCATCAATGCCTTCTCTGCCGGTAACTCGAAGCAACTTTTTCCTTAAATTTTTATATTTTTGAGTAACCATCCCTTCAGTTGCCTGTGACTTAACAAATATTTCCTGGCGAAAATACTTCATCTCAAGATCGGCATTGTCGTTATTAAACTTAATGACATCCTCTAGCGTCAACATATTGAGGTTATTAGGTGTATCGCTGGGTAGGTTTGCGAAGTAATGATTCAGGGATGTCTTAAACTCTCGTAATAGCTGAGTATATCCATCGCTCCAAAACCCGTTATAAGTTTCAAAGCTTAAACCGGTTACAAGAGTAACGCCGGCTTTTTTCATACCTTGTTGTAACGCTTCAGATAGCTCTTTAACTTGTTCATGTTCTTCAGCCCCGCTAACTAATACACCTAGGCGTAATGTTTCTATTTTTGGTTGACGCTTTGATTCAACTACTTCATCGATAGTTTTTGATTTAGTAATTAGGTCTTTTTCGTCAGCACCTTGCATTGCCATTAAAACTAAACGAGCGTCTTCCACACTTTTAGCCATTGGTCCTGCTGTGTCTTGGGCAGGGGAAATAGGCACTATACCAAATCTACTTACAAGCCCTACTGTAGGTTTTATACCCACAACACCGTTTACCGCAGCTGGACAGGTAATGGAACCATTTGTCTCAGTACCGATAGCAGCTATCGCAAAATTAGCAGCAATAGCAGCACCAGAACCAGAACTTGAACCACAAGTTGTTCGTGTTACATCATGTGGGTTTTTAGTTTGACCGCCTATTGCACTCCACCCACTTGAGGAGCGTTCTGAACGAAAGTTAGCCCACTCACTTAAATTTGTTTTCCCAAGTATTATTGCCCCTGATGCTCTTAAGTATTCGGTAAGTGTTGCATCTCTATTCGTTTGGTTGTCTTTTAGTACTAACGAACCTGCAGTGGTAGGCATTTCCATCGCTTCTATATTGTCTTTGAGCAGAATAGGCATACCGTATAAAATAGGTAGTTTTTTAGTATAACGACTTAAGTTGTTATCGAGTTTTTCTGCGATGGATAATGCATCGGGGTTTATAGCGATAATACTATTATACTTGTGGTCTTCTTTTTTATTTTGTCTATATAAAACTGGGTAAGTTGTTTGCTAGTGAAAACCCCCTGTTTCATGAGTTCTTGAAGTTCAACGATCGTTTTTGTAGCAGTTAGCTTTTCAAGTGCTTGATCATTGTTAGAGTGCACCGGGTGACTAAAAGAAAGGAGCGATAGCGTCGACAGTGTCGCGATTAATAGTGACTTTTTTGTAAAATTTGAAAGCAGGCTCATAAATATCCCTTGTTTTTTTCTTAACATAGCAAGGGATAAAAGAGAGTGCAATTTTCCTACAGTTGATTATTCGTTTAATAACCAACCATTTTCTGTCGCTTTATTTATTTGTTTTTCTACATAATCCCAAAGACCATCAGAAACCTCTTTTAATCCTATGTTTCTGGCTAAAACTTGAGAGCGTTTTACGTTGTTTGCAGCCCAACTTCCGCCATTATTTTGCATGTTTTGTACTAATGGCAATATTCTATCAATAGCCTTTGCAAATTTGGCGTCACTCGTAAAAGACTCTTCAAATTCAGTAAACAGTTCTAAGTAAAAATCCCTTTGCGTGTCTGGTAAAATACCAAAAATTCTTTTTGCAGCTTTTTCTTCTAGTTCAAACTGAGCATCAAGTTGCTCTTGAGGTGCGAATGCAAATGTATCACCCGCGTCTATTTCGACAATATCGTGAATCAATAACATCTGCGTGACACGCATAATGTCTACTGGGGAATTGACGTGACTTTGCAGTACTTGTGCAGCCATGCATATATGCCAGCTATGTTCTGCACTATTTTCGTATCGATTATTATCAGCTTTTATTAATGCTTTGCGCTTTACCGCTTTTAGTAAGTCCATTTCATGAATGAATAAAAACTGTCGTTCTAGATCTAGTGGCGTATTCATTGTTTTAAGGCTTCTTTGTAGTGTTTACGACATACTGAAACGTAGCGCTCGTTGCCTCCAATCTGCACTTGGTCACCATCAGCAATTGCGGTGCCGTGCTCATCGGTTCTTAAAACCATGTTAGCTTTACGTCCACAATGACATACCGTCTTTAATTCGACTAGCTTGTCTGCCCATGCTAATAAATACTGCGCGCCTTCAAACAACTCGCCCCTAAAATCCGTTCTTAAACCGTAACATAAAACCGGAATATTAAAGACGTCGACCACCTCAGTGAGCTGATGTACTTGTTCTTTCGTTAAAAACTGGCATTCATCAACCATCACGCAGTCTAATTTTTGTGACTCTTTTAATCTACTAATCACTTCAAACAAATTGCTGCTCGCTTTATAAACATGAGCTGGAGCTTCAAGTCCGATTCTAGACGTTACTTTGCCTATCTCATATCGATCATCTATTGCCGCCGTAAAAATAACAGGCTCCATGCCTCTTTCTTTATAATTAAACGATGATTGTAGTAGTGTTGTGGACTTCCTGCGTTCATTGCAGAATAGTAAAAATACAGCTGGGCCATTTTTAACTCATATCATTTTAAAAATTTGACGTGATGCTACTGAATAAACATACAAATTAAAAGTTAAAAAGTATGGATTTAATTATTGGTGGCTAAATAGTTTATTGACTTCAAAGCCAATAAATAGCGTTTTTTGCCTTTCTCTGCCTTTTTCTTCGACATCTTTAGTATGCCAATCTCCGTTGTCATCAGAAACTAAGTAAATCCATTCCTTTCCATTTGCAGTACAAGACGCCATACCTTCAAAATTATCATAAGCTAGTTCAGTTCGGTCAAATAGAGTAACACTCGAAAGTTCATTGGATGTTTTTAACGATTTCTGATCTAAAAGCGATAGCCTCAAACGAGAACCTTTTGCTCCTAACCAATCTTTTTCAAGTACTATTATCTCTCCACTTTGTAACGTGGTGATGTCCTTTGGGCTCGAAATTGCTCTATAGTTTGTACTTATAGCATCGCCCTGCTTATCAATAATTTGAACGGGAACAACGTTATCACTCAGCTTGAACTTTTCCCACATAGACAAAATACTACCATCTCCAGTAATGGTAATTGACTCTAAACCAGCATTTCCTTGCCCTAATTGTGGTTGTTTATAAGCTATCGTCGGTTTAGCCATCAAAGCATTTCTAATTTGAGTAACTGAAGGCTGTGTCTGATATTTTTCATTAACGCTATACTTTAGAAGATTACCTGTGTCGTCCAAAGACAACAGCAAACCATTATTATGCCAAACAACAGATTCAGCCGCTCCTCCTAATACGCTTCCATCAAGTGCCTTTAGTTGCCCTGAATAGGTAACGTTAATTGATTTAATGCGGCCTGTTTTATCCAAAATATTTTTAGTTTCAAACCATTTTGACTTTGAAACAGGCTGTTCTTTAAGATCATTCTCTGATACTTGGCTATAGTCAGAAATAAACCACGTCGTTTTGCAGTCTGTAGACAACCACATAGCACTAAAGCCACCGCTCTCTCTACGACTTCTATGATTTAAAACGAGTGCCTGCTCAATACCCGGAAGTGTAATAGTTTCAGAGTCAAAGGGCTTAACTTCTGTTTCTGTATAGGTTGTTAATGTAGTAAATATTGATATAGATAAAAGGCTGAACAGGATCACATTAATACTCAAGGTTTTTTGTTTTAAATTACGATAGCCAAAGTATATTAAAAATTAACTATATTAAAATTTAAATTAATTAAATTTAATTTTAAGCAACACAAACAACTTTATTAACGTGACTGTAAGAGAGTTTAGTAATAAAAAAAAGCGGCTCTCGCCGCTTTAACATACTGTATTAAAGACTATTTTCGTGTTGCTCTCAACATCCATGAGTTTTTCTCATGAACCCTCATTCTGTCTCCAACTAACGCCGCTGTTGACTCATCATCTGCGTCTTGGGCAGTTTTAAGCACTTTTCTGGCTGTTTGAACTACTTGTTCATGACCCTTCGTTAGTAAATCTACCATTACCCCCGCTTCAGGTACGCCATCAACTTCTTCTATTGAACTCAAACGTGCAAATTCTTTATACGTACCGGGCGCTACAAAATCTAACGTTCTAATACGCTCTGCAATGTCATCTACAGCAAGAGCGAGATCTTGATAGTGTTCTTCAAACATTAAATGCAACTCTCTAAATTGAGGTCCAGTTACGTTCCAATGAAAGTTATGTGTTTGAAGGTACAGTGTGTATGAATCAGCCAATAGCTTCTTTAAACCTTCTGCAATATTACTTCTGTCTTCGGCATTAATTCCTATATTAATGTCAGTCATTGTATCTCCTTTGCATAGTGTTTCGAAATAACAGTATTGTTATACTCATATTAAATACATGGGGATCAGTTTATTAACTTCAACCACGCATCTAACTTTAGTTCAATTTGACTCTTCGCTAACTAATTTATTCAAAAAGCTTTTTCCATAGGACATTTTTTCTAACGCGAATAATTCCGATATGGTTTGTCCCATGTCTGCGAACGTCGATCTTAATCCTAAAGGAGCATCACCTAACCCTTTTATATAAGCCAATATAGGAACGTACTCTCTCGTATGGTCTGTACCTGGCCAGCTAGGGTCGCAACCATGATCAGCCGTAATTAATAGAATGTCGTCCTGTTTTAAGGCACCCAAAATGTCCGGGATACGAGTATCAAAATATTCTAGTGCGCCTGCATAACCGGTAATGTCACGTCGGTGACCAAAATCTTGATCAAAGTTCACTAAGTTGGTAAAAATTATCCCTTCATTGTCCATGCCATTCATTTCAGAAATCGTTGTATCTATGAGCGCTTCTAAACCGTTTGCTTTTAGTGACTTTGAAATACCTTGATGCGCATAAATATCTGAAATTTTACCTATGCTTATCACTTCTTTGCCACTATCGAAAACTTTATCAAGTACCGTTTTTGATGGCGGCAATACCGAGTAATCTCTTCTATTGCCAGTTCTTTTAAACTCGCTTAGTGATTCGCCTAAAAATGGCCTAGCTATAACACGACCAATGTTATATTTGTCTAATAGTTCACGTGCAACTTCACAAAACTCATAAAGCTTATCTAAACCAAAATGCTTTTCATGGGCTGCAACCTGAAAAACACTATCTGCACTGGTATAACAAATTGGCTTTCCACTTTGTATGTGCTCTTCCCCATGCCAGGTCAACACATCGGTGCCCGGCGCATGACAGTTTCCTAGTATTCCTGGAACACCCGTTTTAACGACCAGCTCTTCAATAAACTCTGAAGGAAAACTATTTGTCTTATCCTTAAAATATCCCCAATCAAAAAGTACTGGTACACCTGCCATTTCCCAATGACCACTAGGTGTATCTTTACCCGTTGAGATTTCTTGCATATGTCCATATGCACCATTGATTGAATATGAAGGGAATTGGTCAAACTTTACATTCTTAGCAGTTTCACACGCCTTTATGAGACCAAGCTTAGCTAAATTTGGCATATTCATTACGTGGTTGTGCTTTTCCAGCATGTGCTGATAAATATGGAACAGTGTGTTCGAACCTTGATCGCCAAATGCATCAGCGTCCGCTGAACTGCCAATACCTAAACTATCTGCTACTAAAATTATAACTCGACTCATAGTTGGTCTGCCTTTAATTCAATTAAGGTGGGGGTTAACCGATCATTATGGACTTTAAGAGTTTGTCCTTGAAAAATCACTCTCGAATCTGAGATTTGATGACGGTTACTCGCTAATATTACATCTGACGTTTCGTGGTCAGTATCTAACACTAGATATATGGCTTCATCTGTTGCTTTCAAGACAACCCAGTCGCCTTGCTTGACTTTTCCGATGCCAACGCTAGAAGCAGGATGAAAAAGCCAACTTTTTGCTGCTAAGGGTTTTAAATATTGGCTTGCGATGGTTGCGTTTATAGCTAAAGTAAAAGCTTGCTCTTCATCAAAGGGAGTATATGAAAATTTATCTCTAAATAGACTATACAAAAATGCATCGGATGTTGAAAAAGGTTGTTCATGTAAGTCATAGCTCAACAGTTCAGAAATCTTAAAAACCGTTGAAAAATTAACTCCAGCAGCGAGTTCCAAACACACTTTTTGAGTATCAAAATTAGTAACCCACCGCCAGTGAACGCCTTTTTTATCCTTTTTATCCAAACCTACACCCTTGGTCAACCAAAAAAAACTGATAACCAGAGTATTGAGTGTACTTGTTACTGTCAACCGTTAAAGGCCTTCAACAATATCCTTAACCAATTTAGGTCCTTGATAAATAAAACTAGAATAGACTTGAACCAGGCTTGCACCTGCCTTTAGTTTTTCCTGAGCCGCTGCCGGACCATCTATACCGCCAACACCTATGATAGGTATTTCTGTATTAATAGCTCTAATTTTTCTTATGATTTCTGTACTCATGTCTTTTACCGGCATACCACTCAAACCGCCGCTTTCTTCCGCGTGATCCAAACCTTTTACAGCATCTCTTGAGAGTGTTGTATTTGTTGCGATTATACCATCCATTTTCTGGCTAACGATGCAGTTTACCACTTGCTCTACCGCTATATCATCCATATCCGGTGCTATTTTTACTAGGACAGGTACGTATTTATTAAACTTGGTTTGCAATTCTAATTGCGTTACTTTAACTGCCGACAATAAGACCGTTAGCGAGTCTCCAAATTGCAAATCTCTTAAGCCTGGTGTATTTGGTGAAGAAATATTTACCGTTATATAGTCGGCATATTCATAAACTTTGTGCATACACTTAACATAGTCTTCGTGCCCTAGTTCGTTTGGTGTGTCTTTATTTTTGCCTATATTAATGCCCAAAATACCTTTGTAATTTGAATTTTTGACATTTTTTATCAACTCGTCAACACCACCGTTGTTAAAGCCCATACGATTAATAATTGCATGTTTTTCTGGCAGTCTGAAGATGCGTGGTTTCTCATTTCCAGGTTGAGCAAGCGGTGTTATCGTTCCAATTTCTATAAACCCAAACCCCATTTGTGCAAACGCGTCAATGCATCGGCCGTTTTTATCTAAGCCGGCCGCTAATCCAACGGCATTTGGAAAAGTAAGGCCAAATAATTTTACAGGTTTATCAGGGACTGTTTGCTTCCATATCAAACTAAGTGGAGTATTTGCAAAACGTTGAAAGTTATTAAGCGCAAAATCATGTGCCCATTCTGGATCTTGAGTAAACATAAATTTTTTGGCTAATTCAAACAGCATGATTTTTCCTATATATAGTGGGAGCAGATAAAAAAACGCCCCGATTAGTCGAGGCGTATTTTAAGTTAGATTACGGTAAAGTTAAACCGCACTTTCACAGTGATGACTCAATAACATTAACTCTCTTAATGCAACTGAGAATTTAGCGAACTCATGACTTTCGGTAGTTTTAAATTCCGCAATCATATGCTGCCAACGACCTAGAATGTGCTCATACGAAGCCATCCACTCGTCATAAATAACATCAAGGTCTTTGCTTTCAGAATTAAAGTGTAAAACCGTTGCAGTTAATGCTCTTTGTTGCCAATCTAATTCTTCGCGATAACTCGCTCTAGCTAACGCTTGCCAATGATTACCAACAGGCTGATTAGTGATTTGATCTAGGAACCAATGCAAGCCAAGGTCAGAGCCTAAACGGAAGTATAATGTAGCAACTTCTTTTACATCACGTTCAGTATTAGCTGCTACGTCCGCAATATCCATTACAGAGAATATTGAAGAAAGCTGGGCTACATACGCAGCAACTTCTGTTGGTACGCCTTCTCTTTCAAAGCTTTGCTGCGCATCAGACAACTGCTTTTTCTCTTTTTCAACTAAGTATTCACCTAACGTCGTAGTTAATTGATCAAAGCTAGTTTTGTA
The DNA here is from genome assembly GCF_009728465.1 of Psychrosphaera haliotis. Taxonomy (GTDB): domain Bacteria; phylum Pseudomonadota; class Gammaproteobacteria; order Enterobacterales; family Alteromonadaceae; genus Psychrosphaera; species Psychrosphaera haliotis. The sequence continues at coordinate 14,075 of NZ_WOCD01000002.1, read as the reverse complement.
ATGTGCAATTGTTTCACTTAAATCTAATGCTTTATTTCTATGACGCAAGAACCAACGAGAAGCACGGCGAACAGTACGACGCAATTGATGAAGCATTTCTGTCTGAACAATTGCTGGTACTTTATTGTCTAATGCTTCTATTTCTTTCCATATTCTTGGCATATCGAAGATTTCACGAGCCATAACATAGCAGGTAAGTACTTCATCTATCGTTGCGCCCGTTTCTTCTTTCATTCTAACAACAAAATTAAGGCCCATATCATTAACCACTTCGTTGGCTAATTTTGTAGCAATAATTTCTTTACGTAACGGATGCAGTTGAATTTGCTCCGCATACTTTTCTTGAAGCTTCGGTGGGAAGGCCTCAATCAAAAGTGGAATGTAATATGGATTTTGGTCAATTTCTTCTATGGCAAACTGCTCTTTAAGAATCATTTTTCCATAGGCCACAAGTACAGACAACTCAGGTCTTGTAAAACCTTTACCTTTAGCTTGGCGCTCAGCTAATTCTTCATCATTTGGTAAGAACTCTAAGTCACGGTCTAATTTACCAGACTTTTCAAGTTCATGAATAAAGCGAAGTTGCTCTTTTAATAAGCTAACACCTTTAAGTTCTGTAATTGAGATTGTGTGAGTTTGTCTGTAACAGTCTTTAAGAACTATTTTAGAAACATCATCAGTCATATCATAAAGTAACTGATCGCGATGCTTTTTCGTAAGTTCGCCTTCATTTACCAATTGGTTAAGAAGGATCTTAATATTTACTTCGTTATCCGAACAATCTACACCACCAACGTTATCAACAAAGTCGGTGTTGATACGGCCACCATGTTGAGCAAACTCTATACGGCCTAACTGTGTTAAACCTAGGTTACCGCCTTCACCAAATACTTTAGCTTTAAGTTCTGAACCATTAATACGCAATGCATCATTAGCTCTATCTCCTACTTGCGCATCAGTTTCAGACTTAGCCTTCACGTAAGTACCAATGCCACCGTTCCAAATTAAGTCAACTTGCATCGTTAATAATGCTTTAAGTAGGTCGTTTGGAGCCAAACTAGCCTTTTTTGTACCTAACATCTTTTTCATTTCAGGCGTCAATGTTATTGACTTTGCACTTCTTGAGAAAATGCCACCACCTTCAGAAATAAGCGATTTATCATAATCTTCCCAAGAAGATCGAGGTAGCTCAAACAAACGTTGACGTTCAACATATGAACTTGCTGCCTCTGGATTTGGATCTATGAAAATGTGCATATGGTTAAAGGCTGCTTGCAAGCGTGTATGTTTAGATAACAACATACCATTACCAAACACGTCACCTGCCATGTCGCCAATAGCAACACATGTAAAGTCTGTTGTTTGACAATCAATGCCCATTTCTCTGAAGTGACGTTTAACCGACTCCCAAGCACCGCGGGCTGTTATACCCATTTTCTTATGGTCATAACCAACACTTCCGCCAGAAGCAAAAGCATCTCCTAACCAAAAGTTATATTCATCAGAAATTGAGTTTGCAATATCCGAGAAAGTCGCTGTGCCTTTATCGGCTGCTACAACTAAGTAAGTATCATCTTCGTCATGACGAACAACATCTATAGGCGGTACAACTTCACCATGTACAATGTTATCTGTCAGGTCTAACAAGCCACGAATGAAAATCCTGTAACACTCTTGCCCTTCTGCAAAAAATGCATCTCGGCCGCCATCTATAGGTTGCTGTTTACAAACAAACCCACCTTTAGATCCATTAGGTACAATTACTGTATTTTTAACTTGCTGTGCTTTTACAAGACCTAAAACTTCTGTACGGAAGTCTTCCATACGATCAGACCAACGCAACCCACCACGAGCGACTTTGCCACCACGAAGATGCACACCTTCAATTCTTGGGCTGTAGACAAAAATTTCAAACTTAGGTCTTGGTAGTGGAACTTCCGGTATTTGCTCTGGCAGTAATTTAAATGAAATATATGGCTTGAACGCACCATCTTCCGCTTTTGGTAGAAGTTCGTACGTAAGGTGGCATCCATTAGGGTGATGTATAAACGAATAATTCTGTCATCATCCAAGTTAGCAACATCATCAAGTGCTACAAGTACTTTTTCTTTTAGCTTGTCATATTTCTTTTCACTAGATTTTTTGGCTTAAATTTAAGCGTAAATAACTCAACTAATTGAGCAGCAATTTTTGGATAACGATCAAACGTCGATTCAATATAAGCTTGTGAAAACGTAACCCCAATCTGACGCATATACTTAGCGTAAGATCGAATGACTGATGCCTGACGTCCACTTAACTTTGCACCTAATATTAGTCGGTTAAAACCGTCGTTTTCTAAGTTGTTTTTCCAAACCGCATCAAATGCATTTTGGAATAGCTCTTGTGTAGTCTCAAAATCTGAATTATCACCGTTAGTTAAACGCATGGTGAAATCCATTATCCAGCTGGTTCCAGCTTCAGTTTTAACCTGATACGGTGTTTCACCGATTACACGAAGGCCAAAGTTCTCTAAAATAGGCAATACATCTGAAAGGTGAATCGGCTCATCTTTGTGGTACAAACTCAGGCGAACGGCATTTTTGTCAGACTCTTCTTGAGGTCTGTAGAACAACATGCTTAATTTGTTGTCGTCCGTTAAACTTTCCAAATGATGGATATCTACTGTAGCCGTTGACGGTAAAACTTGGTCTTTATAAGACGATGGGAACCCACTACCGTAACGAACTGCTAATTCTTTACCTTTAGCTCCGCCAAATGAGGTACTTAAAGCCGATGACAATTTGTCATCCCAAGTGCGTGCTGCTTCTATTAGGTTATTTTCAATATCTTTCACGTTAAGTTCTACATCCTGATCAGTGGCTCTGACAATATAATGCGTTCTCGCTAATGGTGATTCCGAAAAGAAAGTATTAAATTCTACTTCACCATCGCTTTTCATCGCTTGCTGCAATACTCGTTGCGTTTCTCTTCTAAGCGCAGTGTTGTATCGCTCTCTGCGAACAAACACCATGCAAGAGTAGAATCGTCCAAATGAGTCTTTTCTAACAAAAACTTTAGTCATGTCACGTTCTTGCATTTGCAACACGCCTAAAGCAACTTCCATTAAGTGCTGTTCTGAGGCCTGTATTAACTCATCTCTAGGGTAGGTTTCTAAAACGTTTAATAGAGCCTTATAAGCATGACTGCCTTTTGCAAAACTGCTTTTTTCTGTAACTCTAGCTAACTTTTGTTTCAACAGCGGAATATCTTTAACGCTCGAGTTATAAAAACTAGCTCCATATAAACCAATAAAGCGGTGCTCTCCTACAACTTTACCGCTGTCATCGAACATTTTTATACCAATGTAGTCCATATATGCTGGACGATGAACAGTAGATTTTGAAACCGTTTTAGTAAGAACCAATAAGTTGTTTGATAACGCTTCTTGTCTGGATGCATTAGACAGCTCTGATAGAACTCGTGTTTTAGCTTCTCTGTTTTTTGTTAAACCAAGTGCAGAATCATCCACAGGAACAATTTCCGTATCACCTTCTACTCCGGCTACCTTATATTGGCGGTAACCCATTAACGTAAAGTTATGATCAGCTATCCAGTTTAAAAAATCGATACTTGTTTTTAGGCTTGACTGGTCTGCAAATTTAGAGTCTTTTGCTTCATCAATACAGGCTTGTAATTTTTTCTGAATAGGTTTCCAGTCTTGTACTGCTATTGAAACATCTGATAAAACAGATTCTAAGTTTTGCGTTATCGCTTTAACTTGTTTTGTTTCAGCTTGTCTATCAATCTCAATTAAGAAAACCGTTTGAGTATGTGTCGTTTTATCTTTTGACTTCAAGTCAACAAAGCTATCAACGTTACCTTTTTTATCACGGTTTACTTTAATAGGTGTATGGATTAATAAATGAGACGTTATATTTAGACGATTTAATGCCATACGGACCGAGTCTACGAGAAACGGTAAGTCGTTAACCACGATTTGTACAATTGTATGTTCAGATTCCCAGCCATTCTTGCCCAATTCCGGGTTAAACACACGAATGAAGGGTTGGCCAGTGTTAGCTTCGCTAAATGCATTAAATAGGCTTAGCGCTGCGCCATAAAGTTCCACGTCAATTCTTTTTTCTAAGTCTTGTTGAGAAATGTTTTCGAATAAAATGGATGCGAATTGTTCTACGTGAGCTTGACGCTCTAAAGGCAATTTTTCTTCTATGAGCTTAGAAACATTTTTAAGGATCACAGACGAGGAATTACGTAACAAGGTCATTACAGTTTCCTTTTAAGATATTAAGTGCTGATATTTGTAATATTTTTTTGATACCAACAAGTGTAGCCCTTATTCCTACGTAATTAAAATGAAATTTTTCAATGTCTTCCTATAATACAACTGCTCTGATGAGCTGAGTAGGCAGTTATGCAAATCTAATAAATAAAAAAGCGACTTTACGTCGCTTTTTTATTTATTTATGCAGTTGTTTCATAACAACTATTTTATACTTTTATGACTCTTTATTGTTGTCACGCCATAAAATGGAAGCTAACGCCGGCAATACAATTATTGCACCCAACATGTTGACCAAAAACATGAATGTTAACAAAATTCCCATATCAACTTGGAACTTAAGCGCCGAGAATACCCAGGTACTCACACCTATTGCCAATGTAAGTCCGGTAAACAGTACTGCACTGCCTCTTTCTTTTAACGCATTAAAATAAGATGTACGCAGCGATGAACCATTTCGCAAAGACTCAACCATCGTAGATAGTATATAGATTCCATAATCGACACCGATACCAACACCTAAAGCGATAACAGGCATAGTGGAAACCGTCAGACCGATTTCCAAATAAGTCATTAGGGCTTGCGCCAATGTGGACACCACAAATAATGGTAACACTACTGCAACGGTTGCTTTAACCGATCTGAAGCTTAATAAACAAAGCACAACAACGGCACCATACACATACCAAAGCATAGGTACTTGTGCCGCCGAAACCGCTTCATTTGTTGCAGCCATTACACCAGCGGAGCCAGAGGCTAACCGAAATGTAACTTCGTCATTTTGAAGCTCATCTCTCGCCGCTTTAACTTCATTAACAATACGCTCAATTGTTTCCGCTTTGTGATCTTCAAGGAATAGAATTATAGGCATAACGCTACAGTCTCTATTCAAAAGACCTGTGCTTGTTTCAATTCTGGCAGTGGACTGAACTAAGGAATTAGTATTTCTTGGTAATGAACGCCATTTTAAATTGCCTTCATTAAAGCCTGTATTTACTACTTTTGCTACTGACGATAGGCTAACTGCAGACTGAACACCCTCTACATTTTCTAAGCGCCACTGGAACTGATCGATTTGGTTCATTACCGAGTGATAAGTACAACCACTTTCTTTCGTTTCTACAATGACTTTTAAAATATCAGTGGATATTGCATAACGGTCCGTAATTAAAAAAGTATCTTGGTTATAGCGTGAATCAGCATGCAGCGCTGGAGCACCGGCCTGCATATCACCAATCTTCATATCTTGGCTTTTTACATAACCAAATACATAAAGCAAAGCAGTAACAGCCAAAATAGAGTACGCGACTTTTGGTTTAGTAAAAGATGACATCGCTCGCCAAATGTGGTCGTGCGTGCCTTCTGGCTGAGCTTTAAATTGCTTATCAAAATCAATATATGAGGCCAATACTGGAAGTAAAAATAAGTTAGTAAGAATGATGATGGCAACACCAACACTCGCTGTAATTGCTAATTCTCTAATAATACCGATATCGATGTTAAGTAAAGTTAAAAAACCGACTGTATCCGACAGCAACGCTATCCCGCCAGGAATTAGTAATTTAACAAAACTAGCGCAACTTGCTTCTCTAGCTGTCATGCCCTCGTGAACACGTTTACCTATTGAGTTAATCATTTGCACGCCATGGCTAACACCAATAGCAAAGACTAAAAATGGCACCAAAATAGACATAGGGTCCAAACCAAACCCTAAAGTATTAAGCATACCGAGTTGCCATACTACCGCCATAAATGAGCAAACAATAGGAAGTACTGTTAATAACAATGAACGACAGAAAATCCAAACCATTAATGAAGTGATTGCAATAGCAATGGCAAAAAAGACAACTACATCTTTCGCACCAGTAGCTACATCGCCAATCATTTTAGCAAAGCCAATGATATGAATAGAGATATTCTCATCTTCAAACTTTTCTCTTATCTGCTTCTCTAATTCATTAGCTAAGGCAATACTGTCTAGACTTTCACCTGTATCAGGGTTTTTCTCTAGTAGTTGACTAGAAACCATGGCACATGAATAGTCATCAGAAACACTTCGACCAACGATACCGGCTTTTTCAACGTTTTGTTTAACCGTAGCTAAACCTTGTTTGTCAGCTTGAAAGTCAGCAGGAATTACTGGTCCGCCGGCAAATCCATCTTCAACCACTTCAATAAATCGTGTGCTTGGCGAGTACAAAGAATTTACGAGTGTTCTATTTATTCCAGGTATAAAGAATAACTGATCATGAACACCTTTAAGTGCTTCAAAGAACTCAGGGTTAAATATGTCGCCTTCTTTATCACACACAGAAATGTAGACGGTATTTGCGCCTCCAAACTCTTCACTATACTGTACATATGTCTGCATGTACTCGTGTTGAAGCGGTATGTTTTTATTAAATGACGCATCCAAATGGATGTTTGACGCTTGAAAACCTAAAACGGCGGTAAAAAACGCAAAAGCCAATATGACTAATGGTCTTTGTCTAAACAAAAATGTTTCTAGTGAATGAATTAACATTTATGAAGGTCTCTTTACTTAAGTGTTGCTAGTGGAATAAATTTAATGCCTGCTTCAGTAGCAAGTACAAGATTACTGTTTTTTACAACACCAGACATCACCGCCTTGCCGTCGTCAAATACATAGTGTTTAAAATCTTCGCCATTGGCAGAGAAATACAAATTGCCAGAGTTAGCAAATAAAAATACTGTCTCTTTATAAACTAAAATATCATTAATAGTGGCTTTCCCATCCATCGAAAAAGCCTGCCACGCATCTGAAGATTCCTCAAATACGTTGCCTCGTAAGCCTGCTACAACTAAATTTTCTTGTTCATTTTTAGTTAATGAAAAAAATGAACCGTAATAATCTACCTCCAACTTTTCCCAATCGTTACCTTGATTTGAGCTTTGTGCAACAAAACCAGCTTCACCTGCCAAATACCAATTATCCCCTGATAAATACACATCATTAAAGTGTGGTAAAAGGTATTGTTTTTCGATTTCGTATAACTCTGGATCAGAGTCTTTTATCTCTAACAAAAACTCTCTGTCTTCTTCCAACAATAACTCATCATGAAACTCTTGAGTCCAAGTATTTCCACTGTCTTTACTCTGCCAAAATAGACCATAAGCACCAACAGCAACCACTTCATTACCAAAAGACTTAACGGCTAATAATGGTCTGTCTAATTCAGGTTGATAATTTAATAGTGTCCAGGATTCGCCACCATCTGTTGTTTTTAAAATTGTTGCATCGTGTCCCACTGCAAAGCCGGTTTTTTCACTAGAAAATGAAATCGAGGTTAATAATACATTTACTGGTACTTTTGCTTGAGTCCAGTCAGTACCATTTTCTGAGTAGATAATGTGTCCACGCTCGCCTAACGAAAACAGCCTTGAGCCTACGCTAGTGATATCTGTTAATAGCTTTTTATCTGCCAGCGAACTTTTCACTGTTGGAGTAGCGGTCTGTGAAACTTTTAAAGACGCGACTGCGTCAGTCATCCCTAATAAGGTTGAGGAGAGAAGAATAAGAGAATAAAGGGAGGTTTTGGTCATAAAATTCTTAATATGTAAATGTTATTAATTAATCGGTTTAAAGTAAAAACGGCTGGACAAGCCAACCGTTTTTTTAGTCTAGCTTATTTTATCGGTTTGAGCGACGAAGCGCTGCTGCCGTATAATCACTAGAGCTTTGTTTAGTTTGGAAGTCATACATTTTTTCTTCGTTATCCAAACCAATTGCAATATAGCGTCTTGAATTCAAGTCGTAATAAGCATCCAAAGTACTCCAATGTGTAGGTACTTCGTAATAGTTAATACCATAAGCTACTGCTACACGATATAACTCATCACGGTTATCATACAAGTCAGCAATATGAATCTGCCATGAATCTTCGTCGATGTAGAAAGTACGCTTTTTATAAACGTGACTGATACCATCTTTTAGCGTTGCTTCTACAACCCAAACACGGTGCTTTTCCCAACGAACTAGCTCAGTATTAATATGACCTGGTTTGATGATGTCTTCATACTTAACTTCATCACTATGAAGTTTATAACTGTTGTATGGAATGAATACTTCTTTTTTGCCTTTTAATTCCCAGTTATAACGATCTGGTGCGCCGTTGTACATATCGAAATCATCGGTTGTACGAAGGCCATCAGACGCTGTTCCTGGTGCATCGTATGCTACGTTTGGTGCACGACGTACACGACGCTGACCAGAGTTATAAGTCCAAGCTTGACGAGGCTTTTTAACTTGGTCCATTGTTTCATGGACTAGTAAAGCAGTACCGGCTAATCGAGCTGGCTGAGTAACGTTCTGTTTAAAACGGAACAAAATGTTGCTTTCCTCTAGTGCTGCAGGTGTTGCATCTTCTCTAGAGTATTCAATTGAAATAGCTTCATCAAAACCGATATAAGTGAAATCACCATCAGCAGTCGGTGCAGCTTGTCCACCGTTACGGGTAGTTTGCTCACCACGGAAACGAAGAATGTGGTTCCAGATAGCCTCTAGGCCATTTGCTGGTACCGGGAAAGGAACACCAATAGCTGCACCTTTAATACCGTTACCACCTTCCACTAACTCTGCGCGAGTCGCGTTTTCGATAGTTGCATCGTAAACATATTTAGGAAAAGACGCTGTACGACGTGACTGATAGATATCCATTTTGTATGTATCAGGATACGTTTCAAACATTTTTGTAATACCAGGAGTTAAAAACTCCGAGTACTTATCTTTGTTTGCGTTTGTAACTGTATATAAAACTTTATCGCCTGAAAATGGGTCTGGGTGGTGCATACCTACCGTATAGCCCGCCGGCGCTGACGTTATGCCACCTGTCCAAGCTGGTATTGAACCATCTTTATTAGCTGCTCTAATTGCACCTATTGGCGTTAGCTCAGATTTAAGTTTAGCTGCATCAGCTTCAGATATTTTTGCATCGGCAGCAGCTGACGTCAATGTCAGCGCTACTACAGATGATAATAATGTAATTTTATTCATTTACAGAAATCTCCTACAACGAATATTTAATATTGAAAGACACATAGTCACGATCTGAAGTTTGGTTCACTGTGCCTACACCGTCATAGAAAGTGTTGTAAGCAAAACCAAGAGACCATCTGCTTTGATAGTCTACTTCAACTGCAAAACTTGCAGACTTCTTGTCTTCATGGAAAAGGAACAATGGATCTGGCGTTATACCGTCAACATCGTGAGAGAAAGTAATTTTAGGTTTTACGTTAAAAGAACCAAATACTCTATTAATTTCACCAGCTAGAATGATTCTATAACCCCAAGCATCTTCCGTAGGGAACGCTTGCTCTGGAGCAGTACCATTTTGAACACCATTTAATACACCAGCAGACACTTCTTCAGTAGTTTGACCACTACGTTCTGTGCCAGGCGCATTAAAACGCATTAACTCATGAGATGGCATATCAGGGATATTGATATAACCAACTTCAAACACGGCATTAAAATTATCTAAACCAAAACTAGGACCAAACGAGTGAATAGCCGTTGCTTGAGCCTGAACTGTATCTAAACGACAAAAACCGTCTGCAGTGGCACCCAAACCAGGGCTCTGGATATCACAACCCTTAACTTCAGAACGACCATACTGAGAAAGGCCATTCAATTCTGGTCGAATACCAGCATTTGCTAATTGTTGAGGCATTGCGGCAAATAGTAACTCTGCATCATCAATTTGTAGAGGCTCACCTTCACGATATGAAATTTCACCTGAAACAGCCGTTGTACCAACTGTGGTATTAAAGCTGAAACCGTAAAGCTTAATATCTTCAGGGAATACGATTACACCTTTAGTGAACGCATTTAAGTTATTAAACTGTTCAGTAGATAATCCACCGCTACCTTGTGCAATAGCCATTGTTTGAATGTCTGCACCAATAGCTGCAGAGCTAAAGTCCGACGCTACACCTGATATAAGTGGACGACGTGAATGGTAGTTAATGTAGTAAAAACCAAACTCTGTATAATTTAACTCTTCAGCAAACCAACCTAGTTTTACACCAAATTGGCCGTCATCGCTTGCTTCTCTGTCGCTAGAGCTATCACGGATTGCAAATTTAGTCGCATAACCTAGATACATTTGACCTAATTGATCTTGAGGAACAGCACCAGATGCTGCCATCATACCAAGCTCATTTAGACCCGCTATTAGGCCATCACGGTCTAAGTCAGGGTTTGATGCGAAGTTCAATTGAATATTATTGTGTTCGCCACCGGCACCAGCAAAGTCATTTGTTGAAAAGTAAGACCCTGGTACTGGTAAATGTGTTTTTTGCCATTCGTATTGGTAAAACGCTTCAATTGAAACCGCGTCATTGATACCAATATTAGCCCAAACCATACCAGTAGGAATAAATGCTTCTTTTAAATCCGCACCTGGCGCTTTCAAACGAGCGATATCCACTGGGCTTACGTTAATACCATGAGGGATTAATGTGCTTTCACCCCAAGATAATACTTGTTCACCAACACGGATTGAAACCGGGTTTTGACCGTCATTAAAATCAAAGTCAGCAAAGAAGTATGCGTCTAGGAAACGGAAGTCTTCACAGACTAACTCTTTAGCTTCATCATCACGACATACGTCAAATGACTCGCCTGTTACTGAATTTTTATATTGCGTGCCTTCAGCAGCAAAATCTTTGTAATACATAAAACTAACAACGGCGCCGTAATTATCAGCGCTTACTGTTAGTTCATGGAAGCCTTTTACAACTTCAGAAAATGATTCACCAGCGTCATAATTTAGATTACCTAAATCACCGTTGGTTGAGTATGAACCCATTTGAGCCCAAACGTCTGTATTCGCATACAAAGGTGCATAACCTTTGTAACCAGACCAGTTGAATAATTGATTATTTGACTTACCAATATTGTTTTTGAAATCTCTATCTTCAATACGATATGCAGCACCGGCTGAGAATGTCGAATCGAATGAAACATCAAACTTGCCAACATTAAAGTTAGCGGCACTTGCGCCCATTGATTGCATTGCTAAAACTGCTGAAGCAACACTTATCGCCAATGGCTTGAGCGCAATCCTGCGTTCCCCTTTAGTCATATTTTTCTCCCCTGTCCTCGTTAGGTTTATTATTTTTTAATTATTGTGAGGATTAATTTTCGCTCATCGGATGAGCAAAATTATTATTAATAATTACACCAATTACTTATGCGTGCAAGACCTAAGTTAAATTACATGCAACTAAAACTGCCGTCTGTAGCTATTTTCTACGTTATTTTCTTCAACGCGATGAATTTATTACTCTCATTAAGATAAAGTTCAAACTTACCTTTCACACCCAAGCTAGTAACAAACGGCCTAATATGGTGTGCTGGGAACTGCACACTTATGCCCACATCTGTCATGACCTTTATTGAAGTATAAAGGCCTTGATAATATTCTTGGCATTCCCTGTGCGTTAAAAATAAGTTAAATCTAAAAACTCGACTTTTCATTTATTGACCTAACTTAACGCCGCTTCCACTTTTTCAAACAAGTCATTAGAAAGCTTACGGCTTTGAAGTTCTTTTAGAGTATTTTGCATTAAGTTTGCTCGTTTCTTTTCATATCGCTTAAAGGACATCAAAGGGTCGACCAACCTTGCAGCCAATTGAGGATTAAAACTATCGATTTCTAAAAGTAAGGTTTTTAGGAATTGATAACCTTCCCCACTTTCATCATGGAATTTTTTTGGGTTTCCTCATTACAAATGAACCGTAAGTGAACGCATACGATTAGGGTTGTTTCGTTTAAATTCATTTTTTCTCGACCATTCATCCATTAAGTCATAAATGTTGTCGTCATTGCGTGAAGCCACAACTTGTAGAATTTTATCAAACACTAATACTTGCCCTTCAAATTCGTTATACAAAGAATCTAATAGATCATTACATAACGTTTTATCGGCAATGGCTGAAGCTTGTATTGCCGCAATCTTATCTGTCATATTCGTAGCGTTATCAAACAAGCTACGAATTTTATCCGCAGTAAAGTCTGAGCTGCCATAAGCTAATAATTTTAATGAAGCGGCTCTTAAGCTTCTTTTCGCAGCATTATTAGAATTGTAATCATCAGATACCATATCGATACTTTCTATGATGCTGATCAACTCTGCTTCTACAGATTTCGCTACTGCGGTAGCAATCGTTGTTCTTAAGGATAATATTTCGTCTACTTTCACCGTATCCATAGTGTCGGCAAGGGATTGAAATGTTGGAATTGATAGCATTTCAGCTTTAACCGCAGCATCTATGCTCTTAGACTTCACTACGTTACAAAGTGTATTTACAAGCTCAGTCTCCAATATACTTGTACTACCTTGTAATGTTTGTTGCCATAACGTTTGTAACATATCCCATCGACAAAATTGATCAGTCGCATTGCCAATTATTCTTTGAATCGTTTCTAGCTCTATATCTCTTACAACTTTCACTGGCGCTGAAAAGTTTTCAAACAACACAACGTCTACTGGTTCAGATATTGCAATATCAAAACTTTGTTGATGTTGATTTAATTCCATTGTGCCGCGTTGTAAAGACTGACCACTTCTAATTGATAACAGTTCATAATTAACAGGTATCGTCAGTGCTTCAAAGTGTTCAGTTCTGTTGTATATAGACTGTTCAAACTCGAGGGTTAATTTTGATGCTGCTTGCTTTTCTAAGACAGTTACTACAGGTGTACCACTTTGACTGTACCAGCGGCTAAAGCCAGTTAAGTCTCTATTATTTGCATCTGCCATGGCAGACACAAAGTCATCACATGTACGGCTTGCCCGTCGTGACGTTCAAAATAGAGATCGATTCCCTTTTTGAAGCCCTCTTCCGTCAACAATGTGTTCATCATCCTAATAACTTCCGCACCTTTGTCATAAACGGTGACCGTGTAGAAGTTGTTCATCTCTATAACCTTTCTGGTCTTATAGGATGTGACATTGGTCCTGAGTCTTCGGCAAACTGCATGGTTCGCATAACATTGGCGTGAGAAATTCTCTCAATCACAGCACTGCCCATATCAGCGCTGAATTGTTGATCCCGAAATACAGTCAACCCTTCTTTTAAACTGAGTTGAAACCAATCACGACAGGTTACACGGTTGCCCGTCCAATTATGAAAGTATTCGTGAGCAATGACAGATTCAATTCCATGATAATCAGTATCTGTTGCTGTCTTTGAGTCGGCCAAAACATATTTACTGTTAAAAACATTTAACCCTTTGTTTTCCATCGCGCCCATATTAAAAAAGTCGACGGCAACGATCATGTAGGTATCTAAATCATATTCGAGGTCGTATTTATTCTCATCCCATTCCATAGACTTCTTCAAAGACGCCATAGCATGGTGAGATAAGTGTAAATTGCCTTTATCTACGTATAACTCTAAAGCAATCTCGTTGCCACTTCTGGTGGTGAACGTATCTTGCAGTAAGTCAAATTCGCCAGCAACTAAAGCAAATAAATAGCTTGCTTTGGAAATGGGTCAAACCATGTGAAGGTTACACGCCCAGTTTGTCGTCTAGGCTTTTAGAAATTAAATACCATAGCCAATACGTGAGGATAAGACTCGTCAGCTGTTATAGAAACAGTAAAGATTGAAAGGACATCTGGCCTGTCAAGATATGGCGTAATTTTCCTAAAGCCTTCGGCTTCACACTGTGTGCAAAATACACCTGCTGATTTGTATAACCCTTCTAGCTGTAAGTTATTATTGGGTCTATTTCTGACTCGGTAGTTAACTTAAATTCGGTTT
>NZ_WOCD01000001.1 GCF_009728465.1 Psychrosphaera haliotis | reverse complement strand
TGGATGGCTAGAGTGCGACAGAGGGTGGTAGAATTTCAGGTGTAGCGGTGAAATGCGTAGAGATCTGAAGGAATACCAATGGCGAAGGCAGCCACCTGGGTCGACACTGACGCTCATGTACAAAGCGTGGGTAGCAACAGATTAGATACCCTGGTAGTCCACGCCGTAACGATGTCTACTAGCAGTTTGAGCTTAAGCTCTGTCTTGCGCAGCTAACGCATTAAGTAGACCGCCTGGGGAGTACGGCCGCAGGTTAAAACTCAAATGAATTGACGGGGCCCGCACAAGCGGTGGAGCATGTGGTTTATTCGATGCAACGCGAAGAACCTTACCATCTCTTGACATCCAGAGAATTTAGCAGAGACGCTTTAGTGCCTTCGGGAACTCTGAGACAGGTGCTGCATGGCTGTCGTCAGCTCGTGTTGTGAAATGTTGGGTTAGTCCCGCAACGAGCGCAACCCTTATCCTTTGCCAGCACGTAATGGTGGGAACTCTAAGGAGACTGCCGGTGACAAACCGGAGGAAGTGTGGGCGACGTCCAAGTCATCATGGCCCTTACGAGATGGGCTACACACGTGCTACAATGGCAAGTACAAAGGTTGCAAACTCGCGAGAGTAAGCGGATCCATAAAGCTTGTCGTAGTCCGGATTGGAGTCTGCAACTCGACTCCATGAAGTCGGAATCGCTAGTAATCGTGGATCAGAATGCCACGGTGAATACGTTCCCGGCCTTGTACACACCGCCCGTCACACCATGGGAGTGGGCTGCAAAAGAAGTGGATAGCTTAACCTTCGGAGGGCGTTCACCACTTTGTGGTTCATGACTGGGGTGAAGTCGTAACAAGGTAGCCGTAGGGGAACCGCGGCTGGATCACCTCCTTATATACGAAGTTCACCTTCGAAGTGTTCACACAATAATTAATTACGAATAATGAGCGAGAAAGCTGCAAGCTGTTAGCTGCATTCGAGAGTTGTAGCATAAACGATAGGCCTGTAGCTCAGCTGGTTAGAGCGCACCCCTGATAAGGGTGAGGTCGGCAGTTCAAGTCTGCCCAGGCCTACCAAAATCTCACCTGACTGCGTTATTTCGTTACTTGTTTAGATAGTCTAAACCGCGTAACAAATGCCTTGTCAATGTGATTTGGACAATCGTTTTAATGACGTGACTTCAGTATGGGGCTATAGCTCAGCTGGGAGAGCGCTTGATTGCATTCAAGAGGTCCGCGGTTCGATCCCGCGTAGCTCCACCATACTGACACTCAGTTTCTCGATTCAAAACCCTAAACCTACACATTAGTTAGTGTGCATCGTTTAGAGTTTTTTTATAAACTCATGCTCTTTAACAATTTGGAAAGCTGATAAAAAAATAAGGTAAACATTTTGTTATTTTATTTGTTATTCAACAACTAAAAAATAATTTGATTATCACTGTAAGAGAAAACTCAAGCGTTATTTTGTCAGGTTCTTGACCTTATACAAGTCAAGTAACCAATAAATATGACACATAAATACGACTGAATCTGCGAGAGCATTAAGGTTGTATGGTTAAGTGAATAAGCGTATACGGTGGATGCCTTGGCAATTGGAGGCGATGAAGGACGTGTTAATCTGCGATAAGTCTGGTTAAGGTGATAAAAACCGTTATAAACCCAATTTCCGAATGGGGAAACCACCCTTTTTAGGGTATCGTATAGTGAATACATAGCTATACGAAGCGAACCCGGAGAACTGAAACATCTAAGTACCCGGAGGAAAAGAAATCAACCGAGATTTCCTAAGTAGCGGCGAGCGAACGGGAAACAGCCGAATCAGCATGGTTTAGTGGAATGCTCTGGAAAGTGCAACGATAGTGGGTGATAGTCCCGTACACGACAAGCCATGTTGGACATATTAAGTAGGTCGGAGCACGAGAAACTTTGACTGAAGATAGGGGGACCATCCTCTAAGGCTAAATACTCCCAATTGACCGATAGTGAACCAGTACCGTGAGGGAAAGGCGAAAAGAACCCCTGTGAGGGGAGTGAAATAGAACCTGAAACCGTATACGTACAAGCAGTAGGAGCAGACTTGTTCTGTGACTGCGTACCTTTTGTATAATGGGTCAACGACTTATATTTTGTAGCAAGGTTAACCGAATAGGGGAGCCGTAGGGAAACCGAGTCTTAACTGGGCGAATAAGTTGCAAGGTATAGACCCGAAACCCGGTGATCTAGCCATGGGCAGGTTGAAGGTTGAGTAACATCAACTGGAGGACCGACCCACTAACGTTGAAAAGTTAGGGGATGACCTGTGGCTAGGAGTGAAAGGCTAATCAAACCGGGAGATAGCTGGTTCTCCCCGAAATCTATTTAGGTAGAGCCTCGGACGAATACTTACGGGGGTAGAGCACTGTTTGGGCTAGGGGGCCATCCCGGCTTACCAACCCCATGCAAACTCCGAATACCGTAAAGTAATATCCGGGAGACACACGGCGGGTGCTAACGTTCGTCGTGGAGAGGGAAACAACCCAGACCGCCAGCTAAGGTCCCAAAGTTTATGCTAAGTGGGAAACGATGTGGGAAGGCTTAGACAGCTAGGAGGTTGGCTTAGAAGCAGCCACCCTTTAAAGAAAGCGTAATAGCTCACTAGTCGAGTCGGCCTGCGCGGAAGATGTAACGGGGCTAAGCATAACACCGAAGCTGCGGTAGCGAATTTATTCGCTAGGTAGGGGAGCGTTCTGTAAGTGGTTGAAGGTGGATTGAGAAGTCTGCTGGACATATCAGAAGTGCGAATGTTGACATGAGTAACGATAATGGGGGTGAAAAACCCCCACGCCGAAAGACCAAGGGTTCCTATCCCATGCTAATCAGGGTAGGGTAAGTCGGCCCCTAAGGCGAGGCAGAAATGCGTAGTCGATGGGAAACAGATTAATATTTCTGTACTTTTAATCATTGCGATGGGGGGACGGAGAAGGCTAGGTGAGCACGGCGATGGTTGTCCGTGTGAAAGTGTGTAGGTAGGCTGCTTAGGTAAATCCGGGCGGCTAATACTGAGACACGAGACGAGTCACTAAGGTGATGAAGTCATTGATGCCATACTTCCAGGAAAAGCCTCTAAGCTTCAGATGATTAAGAACCGTACCCCAAACCGACACAGGTGGTCAGGTAGAGAATACTAAGGCGCTTGAGAGAACTCGGGTGAAGGAACTAGGCAAAATGGTACCGTAACTTCGGGAGAAGGTACGCCCACGTAGGTGAAGGCACTTGCTGCCGGAGCTGAAGTGGGTCGCAGTGACCTGGTGGCTGCAACTGTTTATTAA
This sequence comes from Psychrosphaera haliotis, assembly GCF_009728465.1. Classification (GTDB taxonomy): domain Bacteria; phylum Pseudomonadota; class Gammaproteobacteria; order Enterobacterales; family Alteromonadaceae; genus Psychrosphaera; species Psychrosphaera haliotis. Next base: position 797,281 of record NZ_WOCD01000001.1, on the reverse strand, counting down.
AAACACAGCACTGTGCTAAATCGAAAGATGACGTATACGGTGTGACACCTGCCCGGTGCCGGAAGGTTAATTGATTGGGTTATCTTCGGAGAAGCTCATGATCGAAGCCCCGGTAAACGGCGGCCGTAACTATAACGGTCCTAAGGTAGCGAAATTCCTTGTCGGGTAAGTTCCGACCTGCACGAATGGTGTAATGATGGCCACGCTGTCTCCACCCGAGACTCAGTGAAATTGAAATCGCAGTGAAGATGCTGTGTACCCGCGGCTAGACGGAAAGACCCCGTGAACCTTTACTACAGCTTGACACTGAACATTGAACCTACATGTGTAGGATAGGTGGGAGGCTATGAAACTTGGACGCCAGTTCAGGTGGAGCCATCCTTGAAATACCACCCTTGTATGTTTGATGTTCTAACATTGGCCCCTTATCGGGGTTGTGGACAGTGTCTGGTGGGTAGTTTGACTGGGGCGGTCTCCTCCCAAAGAGTAACGGAGGAGCACGAAGGTTTGCTAAGTACGGTCGGACATCGTACGGTTAGTGTAATGGTAGAAGCAAGCTTAACTGCGAGACGGACATGTCGAGCAGGTACGAAAGTAGGTCATAGTGATCCGGTGGCTCTGTATGGAAGGGCCATCGCTCAACGGATAAAAGGTACTCCGGGGATAACAGGCTGATACCGCCCAAGAGTTCATATCGACGGCGGTGTTTGGCACCTCGATGTCGGCTCATCACATCCTGGGGCTGAAGTCGGTCCAAGGGTATGGCTGTTCGCCATTTAAAGTGGTACGCGAGCTGGGTTTAGAACGTCGTGAGACAGTTCGGTCCCTATCTGCCGTGGGCGTTGGATGATTGAGAGGGGCTGCTCCTAGTACGAGAGGACCGGAGTGGACGAACCGCTGGTGTTCGGGTTGTCATGCCAATGGCATTGCCCGGTAGCTACGTTCGGAATCGATAACCGCTGAAAGCATCTAAGCGGGAAGCGAGCCTCGAGATGAGTCATCCCTGACAGTTTAACTGTCCTAAAGGGTCGTTGAAGACTACAACGTTGATAGGTAAGGTGTGGAAGTGCTGTGAGGCATTAAGCTAACTTATACTAATTGCCCGTGAGGCTTAACCATACAACGCTTAAGTGTTCTTGAGCACTGATGGTCAGAATTATTACAAACAATATTACCTTATTTCAGCTTTCTAATTGTTAAGACAATTTAAGTAAGCGGTGTTTATAAAACATCGATTACAAACAGCTTTGCCTGGTGGCAATAGCGCTGTGGACCCACCTGATTCCATTTCGAACTCAGAAGTGAAACGCAGCTGCGGCGATGGTAGTGTAGCATTTGCTATGCGAGAGTAGCTCACCGCCAGGCTCCCAATTGAATAATCCCTCGTACATATGTGCGGGGGATTTTTTCGTTCTAGGCGTTAAGCAATTAAGGCGGCTCGCTAAAGCTCTAGATTGCTCGTTCCCGACGCAATCAACCGACTGCATCCATGCAGTCGACCGGCAGGCTCCCATACTGACCCCTTGCACGTTGTGCGAGGGGTTTTTATTGCCTGCGATTTATCCAATTCACTCGAAATGCGCTCTCCCTCGGTCGCTCCTAGGCATCCATGCCTTCGCAGCACTTGAGTACCCTGTTTTGCGTCGGGGTTTTATTGCTTGGAATTCGACTGACGTCTCTGTTATCTCGTTTTTTTGGTTTATTGTTTCTACAACGTTCTTCCAACGAACGCTTCCTTCCTATGAACTTTTTTAAAAATCATGAATAATTGCGCAATAACTTTGGAAATTAGCGCTTTTTATGTCTACTTTTATCACTAAGCCATGCGTGGTTTTATTCTTGTAGCGTTTTTAAGCTAATTAATAACTGTGAATGATGGCTATTTTACTTTGAATAGATTCGAACACGGAAAAGCTTTGTGAGATGACTGGGGCGGAATAAAAACCAGTAGAAAAAGAGGTTGTCCTATAGTCTAGTTTTTTTAGTTTATACCCATAAAAGCGTCAAACACGCTTGTATTTGCAGTCCCAAGCGGCCAAACACTCGGTATCTATAAACGCTGGCAATACATTGCAGCTGGTTCCAAACAGCATTAAGTAGAGTGATTTTTTAATCAAAACTGACAGTTGTCGTATGAAAACAACCCATATCGATACATATTTAGCCGAACAACAAGAAAAACACACTTTTTTAACAAAAGCGCTTGCGCAACGTAATTAGATCTCTATAATGCGTCCTCGTTGTCAGGGAGACATCAAACGGCTTGAAACGTTAAGTGAAGGTGGTTTGGATTGACTCAAAACGGTTTAGAAAACTTCTTCAAAATAACGAAAAAGATTTACTAAAAACGTTGACAACGAATTAGGGAAGTGTAGAATGCGCATCCCGGTTGAGACAGAGTCGAGACCAAGAGCAGAAAGGCTCTAAACGTTCTTTAACAATTTGTAATTAATTATTTGTGTGGGCACTCCGATGAGTAGTAACAAAACACACTAAGGTTCTTCTTCGGAAGGCAGCTTAGTACTTGTAACTATCAATTGAGTGTCTGAACGAAATTTATTTGAACAGAATTCAATGGGTAGCGATTAAACTTTTAAGTGAAGAGTTTGATCATGGCTCAGATTGAACGCTGGCGGCAGGCCTAACACATGCAAGTCGAACGGTAACAGAACTAGCTTGCTAGTTGCTGACGAGTGGCGGACGGGTGAGTAATGCTTGGGAATTTGCCTTTAGGTGGGGGACAACAGTTGGAAACGACTGCTAATACCGCATGATAGCTACGGCTCAAAGGGGGCTTCGGCTCCCGCCTTTAGAGAAGCCCAAGTGGGATTAGGTAGTTGGTGAGGTAAAGGCTCACCAAGCCCACGATCCCTAGCTGGTCTGAGAGGATGATCAGCCACACTGGAACTGAGACACGGTCCAGACTCCTACGGGAGGCAGCAGTGGGGAATATTGCACAATGGGCGAAAGCCTGATGCAGCCATGCCGCGTGTGTGAAGAAGGCCTTCGGGTTGTAAAGCACTTTCAGCGAGGAGGAAAGCTTAGTCGTTAATACCGGCTAGGTGTGACGTTACTCGCAGAAGAAGCACCGGCTAACTCCGTGCCAGCAGCCGCGGTAATACGGAGGGTGCGAGCGTTAATCGGAATTACTGGGCGTAAAGCGTACGCAGGCGGCCATTTAAGTCAGATGTGAAAGCCCCGGGCTCAACCTGGGAACTGCATTTGAAACTGGATGGCTAGAGTGCGACAGAGGGTGGTAGAATTTCAGGTGTAGCGGTGAAATGCGTAGAGATCTGAAGGAATACCAATGGCGAAGGCAGCCACCTGGGTCGACACTGACGCTCATGTACGAAAGCGTGGGTAGCAAACAGGATTAGATACCCTGGTAGTCCACGCCGTAAACGATGTCTACTAGCAGTTTGGAGCTTAAGCTCTGTCTTGCGCAGCTAACGCATTAAGTAGACCGCCTGGGGAGTACGGCCGCAAGGTTAAAACTCAAATGAATTGACGGGGGCCCGCACAAGCGGTGGAGCATGTGGTTTAATTCGATGCAACGCGAAGAACCTTACCATCTCTTGACATCCAGAGAATTTAGCAGAGACGCTTTAGTGCCTTCGGGAACTCTGAGACAGGTGCTGCATGGCTGTCGTCAGCTCGTGTTGTGAAATGTTGGGTTAAGTCCCGCAACGAGCGCAACCCTTATCCTTAGTTGCCAGCACGTAATGGTGGGAACTCTAAGGAGACTGCCGGTGACAAACCGGAGGAAGGTGGGGACGACGTCAAGTCATCATGGCCCTTACGAGATGGGCTACACACGTGCTACAATGGCAAGTACAAAGGGTTGCAAACTCGCGAGAGTAAGCGGATCCCATAAAGCTTGTCGTAGTCCGGATTGGAGTCTGCAACTCGACTCCATGAAGTCGGAATCGCTAGTAATCGTGGATCAGAATGCCACGGTGAATACGTTCCCGGGCCTTGTACACACCGCCCGTCACACCATGGGAGTGGGCTGCAAAAGAAGTGGATAGCTTAACCTTCGGGAGGGCGTTCACCACTTTGTGGTTCATGACTGGGGTGAAGTCGTAACAAGGTAGCCGTAGGGGAACCTGCGGCTGGATCACCTCCTTATATACGAAGTTACACCTTCGAAGTGTTCACACAAATAATTAATTACGAATAATGAGCGAGAAAGCTGCAAGCTGTTAGCTGCATTCGAGAGTTTGTAGCATAAACGATAGGCCTGTAGCTCAGCTGGTTAGAGCGCACCCCTGATAAGGGTGAGGTCGGCAGTTCAAGTCTGCCCAGGCCTACCAAAATCTCACCTGACTGCGTTATTTCGTTACTTGTTTAGATAGTCTAAACCGCGTAACAAAATGCCTTGTCAAATGTGATTTGGACAATCGTTTTAATGACGTGACTTCAGTATGGGGCTATAGCTCAGCTGGGAGAGCGCTTGATTTGCATTCAAGAGGTCCGCGGTTCGATCCCGCGTAGCTCCACCATACTGACACTCAGTTTCTCGATTCAAAACCCTAAACCATACACATTAGTTAGTGTGCATCGTTTAGAGTTTTTTATAAACTCATGCTCTTTAACAATTTGGAAAGCTGATAAAAAATAAGGTAAACATTATTGTTTATTTATTTGTTATTCAACAACTAAAAAAATAATTTTGATTATCACTGTAAGAGAAAACTCAAGCGTTATTTATGTCAGGTTCTTGGCCTTATACAAGTCAAGTAACCAATAAATATGACACATAATATACTACTGAATCTGCGAGAGCATTTAAGGTTGTATGGTTAAGTGAATAAGCGTATACGGTGGATGCCTTGGCAATTGGAGGCGATGAAGGACGTGTTAATCTGCGATAAGTCTGGTTAAGGTGATAAAAACCGTTATAAACCAGAATTTCCGAATGGGGAAACCCACCCTTTTTAGGGTATCGTATAGTGAATACATAGCTATACGAAGCGAACCCGGAGAACTGAAACATCTAAGTACCCGGAGGAAAAGAAATCAACCGAGATTTCCTAAGTAGCGGCGAGCGAACGGGAAACAGCCGAATCAGCATGGTTTAGTGGAATGCTCTGGAAAGTGCAACGATAGTGGGTGATAGTCCCGTACACGACAAGCCATGTTGGACATATTAAGTAGGTCGGAGCACGAGAAACTTTGACTGAAGATAGGGGGACCATCCTCTAAGGCTAAATACTCCCAATTGACCGATAGTGAACCAGTACCGTGAGGGAAAGGCGAAAAGAACCCCTGTGAGGGGAGTGAAATAGAACCTGAAACCGTATACGTACAAGCAGTAGGAGCAGACTTGTTCTGTGACTGCGTACCTTTTGTATAATGGGTCAACGACTTATATTTTGTAGCAAGGTTAACCGAATAGGGGAGCCGTAGGGAAACCGAGTCTTAACTGGGCGAATAAGTTGCAAGGTATAGACCCGAAACCCGGTGATCTAGCCATGGGCAGGTTGAAGGTTGAGTAACATCAACTGGAGGACCGAACCCACTAACGTTGAAAAGTTAGGGGATGACCTGTGGCTAGGAGTGAAAGGCTAATCAAACCGGGAGATAGCTGGTTCTCCCCGAAATCTATTTAGGTAGAGCCTCGGACGAATACTTACGGGGGTAGAGCACTGTTTGGGCTAGGGGGCCATCCCGGCTTACCAACCCCATGCAAACTCCGAATACCGTAAAGTAATATCCGGGAGACACACGGCGGGTGCTAACGTTCGTCGTGGAGAGGGAAACAACCCAGACCGCCAGCTAAGGTCCCAAAGTTTATGCTAAGTGGGAAACGATGTGGGAAGGCTTAGACAGCTAGGAGGTTGGCTTAGAAGCAGCCACCCTTTAAAGAAAGCGTAATAGCTCACTAGTCGAGTCGGCCTGCGCGGAAGATGTAACGGGGCTAAGCATAACACCGAAGCTGCGGTAGCGAATTTATTCGCTAGGTAGGGGAGCGTTCTGTAAGTGGTTGAAGGTGGATTGAGAAGTCTGCTGGACATATCAGAAGTGCGAATGTTGACATGAGTAACGATAATGGGGGTGAAAAACCCCCACGCCGAAAGACCAAGGGTTCCTATCCCATGCTAATCAGGGTAGGGTAAGTCGGCCCCTAAGGCGAGGCAGAAATGCGTAGTCGATGGGAAACAGATTAATATTTCTGTACTTTTAATCATTGCGATGGGGGGACGGAGAAGGCTAGGTGAGCACGGCGATGGTTGTCCGTGTGAAAGTGTGTAGGTAGGCTGCTTAGGTAAATCCGGGCGGCTAATACTGAGACACGAGACGAGTCACTAAGGTGATGAAGTCATTGATGCCATACTTCCAGGAAAAGCCTCTAAGCTTCAGATGATTAAGAACCGTACCCCAAACCGACACAGGTGGTCAGGTAGAGAATACTAAGGCGCTTGAGAGAACTCGGGTGAAGGAACTAGGCAAAATGGTACCGTAACTTCGGGAGAAGGTACGCCCACGTTAGGTGAAGGCACTTGCTGCCGGAGCTGAAGTGGGTCGCAGTGACCTGGTGGCTGCAACTGTTTATTAAAAACACAGCACTGTGCTAAATCGAAAGATGACGTATACGGTGTGACACCTGCCCGGTGCCGGAAGGTTAATTGATTGGGTTATCTTCGGAGAAGCTCATGATCGAAGCCCCGGTAAACGGCGGCCGTAACTATAACGGTCCTAAGGTAGCGAAATTCCTTGTCGGGTAAGTTCCGACCTGCACGAATGGTGTAATGATGGCCACGCTGTCTCCACCCGAGACTCAGTGAAATTGAAATCGCAGTGAAGATGCTGTGTACCCGCGGCTAGACGGAAAGACCCCGTGAACCTTTACTACAGCTTGACACTGAACATTGAACCTACATGTGTAGGATAGGTGGGAGGCTATGAAACTTGGACGCCAGTTCAGGTGGAGCCATCCTTGAAATACCACCCTTGTATGTTTGATGTTCTAACATTGGCCCCTTATCGGGGTTGTGGACAGTGTCTGGTGGGTAGTTTGACTGGGGCGGTCTCCTCCCAAAGAGTAACGGAGGAGCACGAAGGTTTGCTAAGTACGGTCGGACATCGTACGGTTAGTGTAATGGTAGAAGCAAGCTTAACTGCGAGACGGACATGTCGAGCAGGTACGAAAGTAGGTCATAGTGATCCGGTGGCTCTGTATGGAAGGGCCATCGCTCAACGGATAAAAGGTACTCCGGGGATAACAGGCTGATACCGCCCAAGAGTTCATATCGACGGCGGTGTTTGGCACCTCGATGTCGGCTCATCACATCCTGGGGCTGAAGTCGGTCCCAAGGGTATGGCTGTTCGCCATTTAAAGTGGTACGCGAGCTGGGTTTAGAACGTCGTGAGACAGTTCGGTCCCTATCTGCCGTGGGCGTTGGATGATTGAGAGGGGCTGCTCCTAGTACGAGAGGACCGGAGTGGACGAACCGCTGGTGTTCGGGTTGTCATGCCAATGGCATTGCCCGGTAGCTACGTTCGGAATCGATAACCGCTGAAAGCATCTAAGCGGGAAGCGAGCCTCGAGATGAGTCATCCCTGACAGTTTAACTGTCCTAAAGGGTCGTTGAAGACTACAACGTTGATAGGTAAGGTGTGGAAGTGCTGTGAGGCATTAAGCTAACTTATACTAATTGCCCGTGAGGCTTAACCATACAACGCTTAAGTGTTCTTGAGCACTGATGGTCAGAATTATTACAAACAATATTACCTTATTTCAGCTTTCTAATTGTTAAGACAATTTAAGTAAGCGGTGTTTATAAAACATCGATTACAAACAGCTTTGCCTGGTGGCAATAGCGCTGTGGACCCACCTGATTCCATTTCGAACTCAGAAGTGAAACGCAGCTGCGGCGATGGTAGTGTAGCATTTGCTATGCGAGAGTAGCTCACCGCCAGGCTCCCAATTGAATAATCCCTCGTACATATGTGCGGGGGATTTTTTCGTTCTAGGCGTTAAGCAATTAAGGCGGCTCGCTAAAGCTCTAGATTGCTCGTTCCCGACGCAATCAACCGACTGCATCCATGCAGTCGACCGGCAGGCTCCCATACTGACCCCTTGCACGTTGTGCGAGGGGTTTTTTTATTGCCTGGAATTTACCACCTGACTACTTTTTCTCGGTTTTATGTTTGGAATTCAGCGTTTAAACCTTTGGAATAGCTATTATAAATTTACAACCCTTTCCTATTGCTGTTTCTAATTTGATTGACCCTTTTAATGAAGTCGCGACAATATTAAAGATAATATGGCCGCCTAAGCCACTGCCGCCTGAACCTCTTTTTGTGGTAAAAAATGGGTCAAAGAACTTTGTACTTTGCTCTTCGTCCATACCTTTACCATTATCTTTATAGATAATCTCTAATTTACTATCTTGTTCAGTGACTATTATCTCAATTTCACCACGCTTGACGTCTTCAAAACCGTGAATAAATGAGTTAGTAATTAAATTAGTTATTAGTTGCGATAGCGCACCGGGTTGGGTTTTAAGTTCTAAACAATCAGGGCTGGTTACGGTAATAGAATGTTTAGTTTTTTTAATGAGAGGGTTTAGTGATTGGATAGTTTCGTTAATATAGTTTTTAATATTAATTAATCGTATTGTTTCTGATGACTGGTCGACTGCGACTTGTTTAAAGCTTGAGATTAATCGACTCGCTCTCTCAACATTACTTTTAATGATGCTGCAAGTTTCACCTACATCTTCGATAAAATTGTTAAATTGCTTTTCAGTGACAAGCCCGTTTACAGCTGCTTTTTTGAAGACGGTATGCTCTTCATAAAGGTTTGATATACCAGTTACACAGACGCCAAGAGGGGTATTTATTTCATGTGCTATACCTGCAACTAGTTGGCCCAATGAAGCCATTTTATCCTTTTGTAACATTTCCTCTCTAATTAGTTTATCCTCGGCCTCAATTCGTTTTTGTTGCATTAAAATATTTATGTTTGAGCCGACAAAAGTCAGAATTTCTAAGTCTCTTTCGCTATAGGTAAAACTAGGTGAGTAACTTTGGACTATTATTAATCCAAAAACGTCTTTGCCATTGATAATAGGAATGCCGATCCAACTATGGCACATGGTTCCATAGATACGCTCTATTTGACCACTGCTTTGAAGCTTTAATATCTCGCTTTGGTCAAGTTTAATAGGTTTTTTTGCGTTAATAGCAAATGCTGATAGGCCATTTCCAATATCTATTGTTTTATCTTGAAATGAGTTGCCATCCATTTCGTCAACAAAATAATTCAGTTTCATTGTTTGGTTAAAGTTATTAACCTCTGCTATTGCTATATTGCGAACCAAGATCACTTTGCTTATGATTTGGTGTATTTTTTCATATAAATCAGAAGATTTACTTTTTTCTGTGATAAGTTTCGAAATGTCAATTAACGCAGTAATAATATCTTTATCTGATACAGCAAGACTGTTATCTGAAATAGTATTGGAAGGCATAATAGATACTACTCCTCGCTATCAGTGAGTTCAGTATTTGCTATTATGAGCTTTTCAATGCACTCAAAAAATGCATCTACCACTTCAGGATCAAAATGCTTACCTCTTTGTTCTTCTATAAGGCTAAGAACATCGTTAAGAGTCCATGCAGGCTTATAGCAACGCTTGTGAAGTAATGCGTCGAATACATCTGCGACAGCAACTATCCTTGAATATATATGGATCTCACTTCCCTTTAGCCCATGGGGATATCCGCTACCATCAAACTTTTCGTGATGTTGATGAGCTATCGTCGCTGCAGCTACAATAATGGGGAGTTCTGAACCAGCTAATATCTCATAGCCGATGGTGGCGTGCTGCTTCATTATTTCAAATTCTGACAAGTCCAATCGTCCCGGTTTAAGCAAAATACTATCCGGTGTCGCAATCTTTCCAATGTCGTGCATTGGAGTTGCTAATTCTAGGATTTCACACTCATAAGTAGATAGTTTTAATTGCTCAGCGATAATACCTGAGAAGGCAGACATTCTTCTTATATGGTTCCCTGACTCTTTGGACCTAGACTCTACGGCATTTCCTAAACGATTAATTACTTCAGCTTGGGTGTTTTGCACTTGGGTTTTCATCATCAGATTGTCGAAGGCTATACCTGCGCTTCTACAAAACATTTGCAACAGTTTGATATCTATTTCTTTGATTTGGTTTAAATCAACACCTTTGAGATAAATAAGGCTTTCTTGCGCTGATAGAGAGGGTAAATAAGCGATAAAGGTATCATCTTCAAATACGGACTCCTCAATTTTTATTGCAGTGTTCATGAGGTTTTTAAGATTCTCATCTAACTGATTTTCTAGATCAGTTCCAATTTGAGTTATGACTTTAAAATCACTTTTGTCATAAATTGTTCCTCCCGCATTGGTAATTTTTATTAATGCCCCCTTTTGTTCAAACCTTAAAATAGATAAAACTTGTTGAAGTAACCCTTGGAAAAAGCTAGTCAACCTCTGTTCTTCCATGACATTTGCTGTTGCTTCAATTACTTTTTCAAGGCCATGTTTAAACTCTTGTTCATACTTCCTTGTTTCATCAATCTCTCTGAGGTCACGGTAGCCTCTTAAAGCTGAAATAACTGCGGTAAAAAGACGTCTTCTATCAAGCTCAGTCTTTTGTTTATAATCATTAATGTCGTATTTCATAATGACTTCTTCTTCCGGCGCTTGACCAGGCTGCCCGGTTCTTAAAATCACTCTTGTCATTTGGTTTTTATTTTCGTTTCGAAGCCATTCTACAAATTGAAGGCCAGCATCATCCGTTTCCATAACGACATCTAGAAAGATAAGTGCTAGCTCTTTATATTCTTGTAATGTTTCGCGAGCTTCTTCAGCACTGTAAGCACTAATAAAGTTAAGTGACTTTCCCTCAAATTCAAAGCGCTTTAACGCCATTTTGGTAATGGTATGAATATCCTCTTCATCATCCACAATGAGAACATTCCATTGTTCTTGAGGAACGTCGATGTTGCTTTTAGATAAGAAATCAAGAGTCATATGGGAAGTTCAAGTTAGTATATGTAACTTTAAATATAGACACTGTTTATAAATTTATGCGGGTTTGTATTTATTTGAGGTAAAAAAAAGCCACTGCGTTTAGCAATGGCTTTTGATGATATTCGTTTTAACTAAAACGAGTTGTGATGCTTACTTACCTTTTGGCAATAGGATTCGAGGTTCTTTAGCCTGTTTGAACAGTACTAAGGTTTTACCTATAAGCTGAACTTTAACCGCTTTGCTCTCACGAATAATAGCATCCACATAAAGGTTTAATTCTTCTCGGTCTTGAGCCGGGATTTTAACTTTTATAAGCTCGTGAATTTCTAAAGAGTTTTCGATTTCAGCCAAAACACCTTCAGTAAATCCATTTGAACCTAATTGAACGACAGGCTTAAGCGAATGCGCTTCGCCACGTAAAAATTGTATTTGTTTATTAGTTAATTTCATCTAGTCTCAAATTTAACAATGATAATTACTTGAATTAACGATATTCTACCCCACCTTAAGCTTATTACCAATTTATAAACTGACATATGGCAAAAGATAAACGTTCGGCTAGTAGTAAACGCTGGTTAGAAGAGCACGTAAATGACAAATACGTAAAAGAAGCGAATAAACGCGGATTGCGTTCACGTGCCTATTTCAAAATAGAAGAGCTTCAAAAGAAAGACAAGTTGATGAAGCCAGGTGATACTGTGGTAGACCTCGGTGCAGCCCCTGGCGGATGGTCTCAGTATGCGGCTGATTACATTGGTAACAGCGGTACTCTTATCGCTTGCGACATATTGCCTATGGATCCAATTGTAGGTGTTGACTTTTTACAAGGCGACTTTAGAGAAGAAAGTGTTCTAAATGCGTTGTTAGATCGTATAAACGGACGTACTGTAGATTTAGTTATGTCTGACATGGCTCCAAACTTAAGTGGTAATGACGCGATCGATCAGTCAGGTTCTATGTATTTGGTAGAACTGGCACTTGATATGTGTAATCAAGTACTAGGAAAAGATGGCAAGTTTGTGGTTAAAGTGTTCCAAGGCGAAGGCTTTGACCAGTTTGTAAAAGACATGAGAGCAGCGTTTAAAGTTGTGAAAATAAGAAAACCGGAATCCTCAAGAGCGAGATCTCGAGAGGTGTACGTAGTAGCGACAGGTTACAAACTGTAGTAATCTTAAATTAATTAATAACAGGAAGAGGTTATTCCTTTGAGTGATATGGCTAAAAATTTAATAATCTGGTTAGTTGTGGCTGTCGCTTTGATGTCAGTGTTTAACAACATTACACCGAGTGAATCCGCTAGTGGCGCTGAAAACTATACGCAGTTCATCAAAGACGTTCGTCAGGGTCAAATTCGTGAAGTTAAAATTTCAGATCGCCAGATCAAAGGAATTAAACGCAGCGGTGAAAAGTTTGAAACTTTAATTCCAACTGCATATGACAAAGACTTACTGAATGATTTAATCGAAAACGACGTAAGAATTATTGGTGTTCCGCCTGAAGAGCCATCGTTGTTTACGTCTATTTTAATTTCTTGGTTCCCAATGTTACTACTAATTGGTGTTTGGATTTTCTTCATGCGCCAAATGCAAGGTGGGGGCGGTAAAGGCGCCATGTCATTCGGTAAAAGTAAAGCTCGTTTAATGGGCGAAGACCAAATCAAAACGACATTTAAAGACGTAGCTGGTTGTGACGAAGCTAAAGAAGAAGTTCAAGAGTTGGTTGATTACTTAAAAGACCCTTCTAAATTCCAAAAGCTTGGCGGTAAAATACCGAAAGGCGTATTAATGGTAGGCCAGCCTGGTACAGGTAAAACGCTATTAGCAAAAGCGGTAGCTGGTGAAGCAAAAGTACCGTTCTTCGCAATTTCTGGTTCAGACTTTGTTGAAATGTTTGTTGGTGTAGGTGCTTCTCGTGTAAGAGACATGTTTGACCAAGCTAAAAAGTCGGCTCCATGTATTATCTTTATAGATGAGATTGATGCTGTAGGTCGTCAACGTGGTGCTGGTATGGGCGGTGGTCATGATGAACGTGAACAAACGCTTAACCAAATGTTAGTTGAAATGGACGGTTTTGAGGGTAATGAAGGTATCATCGTTATTGCTGCTACTAACCGACCTGACGTATTAGACCCAGCGTTACTTCGCCCAGGTCGCTTTGATAGACAAGTTGTTGTTGGGTTGCCGGATGTTCGCGGCCGTGAACAAATACTAAATGTTCATATGCGCAAAGTTCCTTTAAGCAATGATGTAGAGCCTGCACTTATTGCACGTGGTACTCCTGGTTTTTCTGGTGCTGATCTAGCGAACCTAGTGAATGAAGCTGCTCTGTTTGCTGCAAGAAGTGACAAGCGTTTAGTTGATATGACTGACTTCGAAAAAGCAAAAGACAAGATCATGATGGGTGCTGAGCGTAAGACCATGGTAATGGACGACGCTGAAAAAGAAATGACGGCATATCATGAAGCTGGCCACGCAATTGTTGGCCGCATGGTTCCTGAACACGATCCAGTTTATAAAGTAAGTATTATACCTCGTGGTAGAGCCCTTGGTGTAACTATGTACTTGCCTGAAAAAGATCGTTTTAGTCACTCTAAACAGCATTTAGAAAGTAATATCTCTAGCTTATATGGTGGTCGTTTAGCTGAGCAAATTATCTACGGTGATGAAAAAGTTTCTACTGGCGCGTCAAACGATATTGAACGTGCAACTGATTTGGCATCTAAGATGGTGACTCAGTGGGGTCTTTCTGAAAAACTTGGTCCTTTACTTTATGCCGAAGAAGAAGGTGAAGTATTCATGGGTCGCAGTTCTGCGAAGCATAAGAATATTTCAGATGAGACTGCTCGTTTAATCGATAAAGAAGTACGTGCCATTATTGATAAAAACTATGAACGTGCTCGTCAGATTTTACAAGACAACATGGACATACTTCATTCAATGAAAGATGCATTAATGAAATATGAAACTATTGATGCAAAACAAATTGATGATTTAATGGAGCGTAAAGAAGTTCGCGAACCAGCGGGTTGGAATGAAAAAGGTGATAAATCTAATAACTCTAACAATGACAATACAGAAGAACAGAAAGAAGAGTCTTCTACGTCATCGGATCAAGAACAACCAAAAGACGCATAATTAAATACGAATAATTTGATAAGGCTCCTAATTATAGGAGCCTTTTTTATTTAACATCTAGAAATAGCAAGCAGGATACTTTTGTGAGTAATTTATTCGACTTCAAACAACCTAAAATTATGGGCATCTTAAATGTTACGCCAGATTCTTTTTCTGATGGTGGCGAATTTAACTCGTTAAATAGGGCTCTAAAGCAAGCCGAACGAATGTTAAAAGACGGTGCTGATATTATTGATATAGGTGGGGAGTCAACTAGGCCAGGTGCACCTAAGGTGAGTGTTGAAACTGAACTAGCTAGAGTCATTCCAGTAATAAAAAAACTCAAGTCGGAATTTGATTGTATTATTTCTTTAGATACTTCTAAAGCCGATGTAATGGCTGAAGGTTTGGCGAATGGAATAGACATAATTAATGATGTTTGTGCATTGGGGCAACCTGGTGCGTTAGAGGTAGCTGCGCAGGCTGAAGTGCCTATTTGTTTAATGCATATGCAAGGTACCCCGCAAACGATGCAAAACAAACCAGAATATAAAAACATCGTCGGCGAAATTAAGCACTTTTTTGATCAAAAAATAGTTGAATGTGAACGTGCAGGAATCGTCAAAGAGCGGCTTTGGCTTGATCCAGGCTTTGGTTTTGGCAAGACACTGGATGATAATTACAAACTTTTGGGTGATTTAGATCAATTTGTTACATATAAAATGCCAATTTTAGCCGGTTTATCGAGGAAATCGATGATTGGTAATTTATTAAATGTAGAAACAAATGATAGAATGCTGGGAAGTGTAATAGCTGCTACGTTAGCCCTAAGTAACGGGGCAAACATTCTTCGAGTCCATGATGTCGCAGAGACTCACCAAGCAGTTACCATTTACAATGCGATGAACAAAGGAATTATTAATGAGTAAAAAGTATTTTGGAACAGATGGAATTAGAGGCTTAGTTGGACAAGGTGCAATTACACCTGAGTTTGCACTAAAACTAGGTTGGGCTGCCGGCAAAGTTTTTGCTAGCAATGGCAACAGAAAAGTACTTATTGGTAAAGACACACGTATTTCCGGTTACATGTTAGAAACGGCGCTTGAATCAGGTTTAATCGCTGCTGGTGTAGATGTAGGATTGCTTGGGCCTATGCCAACACCTGCAATTTCATATTTAACTCAAACGTTCAGAGCTGACGCTGGTATTGTTATTAGCGCATCGCACAACCCATATTATGATAATGGTATTAAATTCTTCTCAGCAGAAGGTACTAAATTACCGGATGACGTAGAGCATGAAATTGAAAGAATGATTGAGCAAGAGCTTACTTGCGTAGAGTCTGAAAAGTTAGGCAAAGCCTTTAGAATAAATGATGCTGCTGGTCGATATATTGAGTTTTGTAAGAGCCGTTTTGCTCTTGAATCACTAAAAGGCATGAAAATTGTTGTTGATACAGCAAACGGGGCTACCTACCACATCGCACCAAATGTATTTAGAGAGTTAGGTGCAGACGTTATTTCTATTTTTGCTGAGCCAAACGGTTTAAACATCAACGATCATTGTGGAGCAACGCACACAGATGCGTTGCGACAAGCCGTTCTTCAGCACAATGCTGATGTTGGTATTGCATTAGATGGTGACGGTGACCGTTTGATTATGGTTGATGAAAAGGGCATGGAAGTCGATGGCGACGAACTTGTCTTTATCTTAGCGCGTCAAGCCCTTAAAAAAGGTGAGCTTAAAGGTGGTGTTGTTGGCACATTAATGTCTAACTTAGGTTTAGAAGTAGCACTTAAGAATCTTAGTATACCGTTTAAAAGAGCAAATGTTGGCGACCGCTACGTTATGCAACTTTTAAAAGAAAATGGCTGGACAATAGGTGGTGAGTCTTCGGGGCATGTTATTAATCTAGATCATATACCAACCGGCGACGGTACTATTTCTGCAGTTCAAATTTTGGCGGCTATTGTAGATACCGGCATGACGTTATCTGAACTTAAATCTGGCATGGAAAAGTACCCTCAAAAATTAATTAACGTTCGTACAGCGCCTAATAAATATCCACTAGAAGTTGATGAAGTAAAGTTAGCAATTCAAGCTGCAGAAGTTGAATTAGGTGATGAAGGTAGAATATTAATTAGAAAATCTGGTACAGAACCGCTTATTCGAGTTATGACTGAAGGTAAAGATGGTAAGTTAATAAAACGAGTAGCACAAAAAGTAGCCGACAAAGTGGCGGAACACGCAGAATAACGAATCCATTACTTGTACTTTTTGGGGAGTTTGTTACTATCTCGCCGCTTAAATGAAGGAGAGGCTAATGGCCATTCGATTACCGCTAGTAGTAGCGAATTGGAAACTAAACGGCGATAGCCAACTGCTAACTGAAATGGTTAACAATATCCAACAGTTAGATGCTGATAATGTTGAAGCTGTGCTTTGCCCACCGTTTGTTTATCTTAATGAAGATACACAAGACGTTAAAAAAGGCGCACAGACAATAGCTATCCAAGATTCAGGCGCATTCACAGGTGAAATTTCTGGAAGAATGTTGAGGGATGTTGGCTGTCAGTATGTTATTGTAGGTCACTCTGAACGTCGTTCATTGTTTAATGAAACAAATGAGATAGTTGCAAAGAAGGTTTTATCTACTTTAGCCGCTGGTCTAATACCGATAATTTGTATCGGTGAAACAGATGAACAAAGAGAAAATGGTGAAACAACAGCTGTAATAACTGAACAAGTTAAAGCTGTGTTAGATGTATTACCAAATTACTCCGACAGTATTGTATTTGCTTATGAGCCTGTATGGGCAATAGGTACGGGTAAAACAGCAACAGGCGATCAAGCAGAAGAAATTCACGCGATGATCCGCAAAACGTTAGCTGGTTATAGCCAAGAATTAGCAGATTTAACACGCATCTTATATGGTGGCAGTGTTAAGGCAGAAAATAGTGAAGAATTGTTTTCCAAGGAAAACATCGACGGCGGCCTAATTGGTGGCGCGAGTTTAGATGTGGAAGCGTTCAGAAACATTTGTAAAAACGCAGTAGCTTAAGGTAAAAGCATGTACGAAATTTTAATAGTAGTTTATTTAATTATCGCAATAGCATTAGTTGGACTTATTCTTATTCAACAAGGCAAAGGCGCAGATATGGGCGCGTCGTTTGGTGCTGGAGCATCAGCAACGTTGTTTGGTTCTAATGGTTCAGGTAACTTCCTGACGAAGACAACCACATTTCTAGCAACTGCATTTTTTATCCTAAGTATTTTCTTAGGTAGCATGACAGCAAACTCAGTAAAACAAGAAGATGCGTTTAGCGATCTTTCTGTTCCAACTGAAACAGCGCCAGCAACGATGGATATGGAGTTACCTTCTGAAATTCCTGCTGGAGATGCGCAAGAGTCTAACGGTTCAGACGACGTACCAGTTAACTAATTTTTGCATATAAATATGCGGATGTGGTGAAATTGGTAGACACGCAGGCATGAGGTGCCTGTGCCGCAAGGCGTGAGAGTTCAAGTCTCTCCATCCGCACCATTATAAGGTTCATTAAGAACCACAAAAGCCAGAATAGCTTAGTAAAATAGGCATTCTGGTTTTTTTATGCCTCAAATTCTTCAAACAAGAGAGTGAAAAAGCCCCCTCAATTAGGTAGAATCCGCGGCCGTAATTTATATAGTAGGCAGTTTTAATGATAGGTTTTGACTACGGCACTTCAAATTGTGCTGTTGCGACAATGCAAAATGGGCAACCAAAAATGTTAACGTTAGGTGAGCACGGCAAATTTATGTCTTCGTCACTTTATGCCCCAAGTCGAGACGTTATCCCAAACTGGTTACATAAAAATATCAACGAACCTTATAAGTCCACATTTGCTAACTCTCGAGGTTTCTTAATTTCGAAAGGGCAAGAGGCCTTAGAGGACCTTCGTTATGATGGTATACCGGAGCATCTATCTTTTGGTAAGTCGGCCTTAGAACGCTACTTAGACGATCCAAGTGAAGGTTATTATATAAAGTCTCCTAAATCATTATTAGGGACGAGTGGCTTGCTGCCTCAGCAAATTGTATTTTTTGAGCATATTGTTGCAGCTATGATGGCACACGTTAAGCATCACGTTGAAGAAGAGTTACAGCACGACGTCACTAAAGTTGTAATAGGGCGACCAATTAATTTCCAAGGTCGTAATAGTGAACAAAGCAACAAACAAGCAATTGAAGTATTAACGAATGCCGCTAGACATGTTGGTTATCAAGATATTGAGTTTCAGTATGAGCCTGTGGCTGCAGGTTTTGAGTACGAAGCAAGTTTAAAACAAGAAACAAGAGTATTGGTTGTTGATATTGGTGGTGGTACCACGGATTGCTCAATGCTTCTTATGGGACCAGAGTTAATGAACAAAGCCGATCGTTCAGCGGCTCTGTTGGGACACAGCGGTTTAAGAGTCGGCGGGAATGACTTTGATATTCAGCTGGCTTTAAAAGGTGTTATGCCTAACCTAGGTATCAACGGTAAGTTAAAGTCTGGCAAACCAATGCCAGTGAATAGTTATTTTAAAGCAGTGGCTATTAATGACGTAAATGCTCAAACAGACTTTTATAGTGACGCAAACGGACGCTTTTTAGAGCAGTTACAACGAGACTCTGAGCAACCAGAAATATTGGGTCGATTATTAAAAGCTTACAATGAAAAGCTTAGCTACCAGCTCGTGAATAGTGCGGAACAAGCTAAAATATTATTAACAGAAAGTAATTCAAACAATATTGATTTAGGTTATCTAACGGAAAATCTAAGCCAAGATGTGGACCGAAACCTTTTTTTAGAAGCGTCAGAGAATCAGCTTAATAGTATTGCAAAGCTAATGAGTGAAGCGGTCAACCAAGGTGGTGCAGAGCCTGATGTTATTTTTGTTACTGGCGGTACGGCAAAGTCACCAGTCATTAACGACTTTATAAAATCTAAATTTGGTAATAAGCCTGTTGTTGTTGGCGATCACTTTGGTAGCGTTACGGCAGGATTAAGTCGTTGGGCTGAAACTATATTCAAATAAACGGAAAGTGCAGTGTTGCCTAATCCTAACCTTACAAAATTAAAGTATATAAGTAATTATCCCGGCTCAATTATTGAGTCGGTTCAACACCTTATTGATACTAAAAAGCTCACGGCATATTTAAAAAATAAATACCCACATCCGCACCATTTTAATAATGACAAATTACTGCGGGAATATGTTCTCGAACTTAAAGCCCAGTTTTTAAAAAGTCTCAACCGATCAGTAAGATTGAATACGACAACAAATTACATGTTATAAAAAATGCGTTAGGGACTCATACCAGCATAGCAAGAGTTCAAGGTTCTAAGCTCAAACGTAAATATGAAATAAGAATAAGTTCTATATTTAAGAATGCACCGCCAGAATTTCTCGCTATGATAGTGGTACATGAACTCGCTCACTTTAAAGAGTATGACCACAACAAAGCATTCTATAAACTTTGCGAGTACATGTTACCTAACTACCATCAACTAGAGTTAGATGTGCGTATTTACTTAACCCACTTAGAGTTAATAGGTGAGGTTTACTAAATCAAGGCTAACCTGATCTAAACTTGCTGATGGTCGTCACCTATTCAAACAGTAAGGAGTTGTTATGTCAGAAAATACCTATACGCCACCAAAAGTTTGGAGTTGGGATAAAGAAAATGGTGGAGAGTGGGCTAGTTTAAATAGACCAGATTCCGGCTCTCGTTTTGAGCAATCATTACCTGTAGGAGAGCATCCATTCCAACTTTATTCATTAGCGACCCCGAATGGTGTAAAAGCCACCGTTATGTTTGAAGAGTTGTTAGCGGCAGGTGTAGCCGGTGCAGAGTATGATGCACATCTAATAAAGATCCAAGACGCAGATCAATTCAGTAGCGGTTTTGTGGATATTAATCCTAACTCAAAAATTCCAGCGTTAGTTGATAAGTCAGGGACCAATAACGTCAATGTATTTGAATCCGGCGCTATTTTATTGCACTTGGCTGAAAAGTTTGGACGCTTCATTCCAAGCTCACCGAATGATAAAGCTGCTTGTTTGTCTTGGCTGTTTTGGCAAGTTGGAAGCGGGCCTTATTTAGGTGGAGGATTTGGTCACTTTTACGCTTATGCCCCTGAAAAGTTTGAATACCCGATTGACAGGTTTACCATGGAAACGAAAAGGCAACTTGACGTTTTGGACAAGCATCTTGCTAATAATGACTACATGGCAGGCAAAGAATACACTATTGCTGACATTGCTATTTGGCCATGGTACGGAGCGTTGGTTTTAGGCGAATTGTATGACGCCGCCGAGTTTTTAGATGTGGAAAGTTATACACACTTAGTGGCTTGGGCAGAAAAGATAGCACAAAGACCTGCGGTAAAACGAGGTAAGATTGTAAACAAAACCTGGGGTGACGAATCCCAGCAGGTGCATGAACGTCATTCTAAAACTGACTTTGATAACATCAAATTCTAAAGCACTAAATTCTAAATCACTAAATTTTAAAATACGGGCTTCTAAAATGTGGGCTTTTAAAGCACTGACTTTTAGAATACGGACTTTTAAACCTGATTGAACTTTAAGTTCGCACCTTCGTTGTTTTTGACTATCTTAAATATAACTTAAGAATTAAACAGAAGGTGCGATGACTTGTTTTTGTTAAAAACATTGATAGTAGGTATAACACTGTCTATTTCTTTTTCTGCATTTAGTAATGAGTCCTATTCTGCAGAGGGAGACACGATTCGTATTGTTTCTTCAGTACCCTTAAACTACAACTCAGTAGACTACTACTCTGAGCTTCTACAGCTTGCACTCACTAAAACCGAGACTGAATTCGGACCCTTTAAAATTAATTACGTTAATCGAGATATAATTCAAGAACGTGCATTACACGAGTTAAACACAAGGCGAAGCATTGACGTTTACTGGTCTGTATCAACTAAAGCTAGGGAGGGCGTCGCAAGGCCAATAAGGATACCTTTGTTAAAGGGGTTAATAGGTTATCGTGTTTCCTTGATATTAAAAGATCGCCTTCAAGAGTTTCAAAACATAGAGAGCATCGATAAATTTCGGGAGCTAGCCGCAGGACAAGGGCACGATTGGCCGGATTATGACATCTTAAAGTTTAATAAATTTAGTGTTTTCCCCGCAAGTTTATATGGTTCAATTATTGAGTTGTTGCACCTTAAAAGAATTGATCACTTCCCGCGTGGGTTAAATGAAATATTAAGAGAGTTTGAGCTTATGAATGATGAAAGCATAATGATCGAACCAAAATTTGTTTTACATTACCCGTCATACGTTTACTTTTTTGTCGCGATGGAAAATATGCGGCTTGCTGAACGTATTGAAAAAGGCCTTCTATTGGCACAACAGGACGGCACTTTTAATAAACTGTTTAGAGAGTTTGTTCATTTTGATAAATTGAATGAGGTTTTGAATTTAGAAAGTCGTAAAATAATTGAGCTTAAAAACCCAATAAGCACAAAAGCTAAAATTAAAGGAGAAAGCCCGATAAAAGAGCTCTCTAAGTTAATTAGCAGTTAAATGCTTAGGAATTATATAGCGGCTGATATTTGGGCTTTAAAAGACTCAAGCAACACAATATATTGCTCAAATTGAGAATTGATAACGTCCCCATTGTTTTCCTTACCTGCCTTTTCTAATTCAGCGGACGCGTCTTGAACTATATGCGCACCTACACTAGCAGCCGCACCTTTGATGCCATGACAAGCCTTGCCTAAACCTATCCAGTCTTGGGTATTGTAAAACTGTCTAACCATTGGAATATCTTGGTCTAATTGAATAACGAACATTGAGATAACATCTTTATAAAGTTGTTCATCATCCATGCAATTTGTAAGGCCTGTTTTTAAATCTAAGCCGTCAATCGACTGCAGTGCTGCAATTGTCATTGTTTTCCCCGTTAGGCGCCAAATTGATTATATTTTGGACTCAAAAATTTCATCGTAAATAATAGCTAAAGACTATAGCAAATTAATTAAATTCAAAACAGAAACCTACCAATCTGTAGACCAGTCTTTTAGCTCAATCACATCGTTTACCTGCACGTTACTCATAAAGTCTTTATCCAAGGATTCAGCAATCGCAGAGTTTTCATACACTTTTGTTATTCGAACTCGATAAGGACTAATTACAAAGTTGGTCAGCAGGTTCCCTGAGTTATCTATAATGTCAGCACGATAAGAGACTCGGTATTCTTGGCCTATAAAAACGCCTTGACCACGACCAATATTGAGCTGGATTTGTTTCCCTTCTTGAATTGCTAATATTTTGCTTTGAAGTTGCTGACAGCTAAGTTGCCCAAGAATGTCATCTCGCATGTCAGTTAGGTTACGCTCAATGGCCGAGCCATATTCAGAGTTCCAGAATTTACGGCTATTAACATTTACAGTCTCCCTCATGTCAAAAGTCCATTCGGCTTCCGTGTGGAAACTGTTTTTATATATAACTTCATGAGTAAGTGCGTTTGCAATCATAAGTTCGAAAGTGAAAAAGCGCTCAAACTCATCGTCTTCCCAAAAACTATAAGAATTAGACATATCGCCAAAAGACAAGTCACTGATACGACCAAACATGACAAATTGCGAGTTGGCGTTTTGAGCAACGGCATCAATCAGTTCATGGCGAACTTTTCCCTGCTGGTCAAAATCTTGATGCACACTAAGTTTTTTATCTAACCACGCAACTGGGTATATTGTTGAACTGCCGGACTGAAGCATAGCCACAATTTTTCGAGGGATCTCTTTTTCTAGGCCATATAGGCCACCTACTTTAGCGTGTTCCCAATGTTGAATTGGGAATTGAGTGATGGCTACTTTTTTGCCAAACTCTGCAGCATAACAAGCTCTTTCTTCAGGAAATATATCGGCTCGTATTGTTACCGATATAGAGTCACCTTTTTGCTGTTCACTTACAATTTCTATACGATTGACAGCGCCATTAGCTCTAACTTGGATAGAATCGTCAACTAATAAACCTTTTGAAATCTGTTGAATGCTTGCAACATTAGCGCCCGCAAATAGCATAGCCTGCTTAACGGCATCTTGTGTGGCTCTGGTTTTAGCGCTAGCGACATCGCCATATCTTACTTTTGCTTGTCCAGTTGCCTCATACCAATCAGCCTGTGCCGCAAAAGACAAAACTAAAAATAGTGCTAATGCTATGAATTTATTTAATGCAGGGTTAATCATGTTTTGCTTCTCTTCATGGTTAGGTTCTACCCGTCAAAGTATTGTCGTTTGAGTTTAAACGATAAAGGCAATACGTAGTTTGTAGTCAATTCTGCAATTTACAGACCATTTTGGCATCATAACTTGCTAACCGGCCTGTACTAATTGTTAACTGAGAGCCTACGGATAAACTGGCCTAAAATTTGAATGGTTTGCTATCAATAGATTGGGCTTGAAGGTGAATTATGAAAATTCGAATTATTGCGATGTTGTTTTTAGCACTGTTAGTAACAGGTTGCACATCATTGCTGGATAAACATGTTAGTTGGGAATATGAAAAGCCTGAGCAGTTTCCTGTTCTTCGGGCGGTAGGTTATGCACCAATATCAGCTCAAGGCGGCAATGATCCACAAATTAGGCAAATAATGGCAATGCGAGCATCAAAATTAGACGCTTATAGAGAATTAGCCGAGCAGGTTTATGGTTACCAGATCAAAGGAAAGTCGGAAGTTAAGAATTTAATCGCTCAAGATGATCAACTTAAAGCAAAAGTTGAAGGTGTGATCCGAGGTGCCAGACTAGTCAAGTCTTATCCTGTTGGAGACACTTACGCCACAGAACTTGAACTCGATATGAAACTAGTTTTCGATTTGTATCGTATCAATACCCGCCCAAGAAAAATAAAGAAAGTAGAATACTACTAACAATCTGTAAATGTTCAGATAAGGTGATTGAAACTCAAGCCAAATCACATGGCTGATTTACCCCAATAAGGTATGATTCTACTATAATTTTTAAATCATTTATTAGTAGGATCTATTCATGTTCAGAAACCCAATTCTTTGGATTGTTATTGTTTTGTCAGGTATGTTGGCTATCGCTTTTTGGCCAGCAGAGCAAAAGAGTGGAATGCAACGAGGTGGTGGCTCAATATTAATAGAAGTAGCTGAAGCAAAAACAATTCCATACAACGAGGAAATTGCAGCACTCGGTACCGCACAAGCCAATGAATCGATTGATTTAAAAGCCAATAGCACAGACAGAGTTGATATTGTTCACTTTGACGATGGTCAGTTTGTTGAGGCAGGACAATTATTGGTAACAATGCGTCACGATGAAGAAAAAGCCAACGTAAATGAATTCAAGGCAACCTTAAACGAACACAGAAGACAACTTAAGCGTTTAAAAGATCTTGAAAAGCAAAGCGCGACGGCGGCCAGTGCAATTGAAAAGCAAGAAAGCTTGATCGAATCCACAGAAGCACAACAGCAAGTTGCGAAAGTCAGACTCGATGAAAAGTTCATCAAAGCCCCATTTTCAGGTCAAGTTGGCCTACGTCAAATAAGCCCAGGGCAACTGATAACAACAAGCACTAATATTGTTACTTTAGATGACGTAAATAAAATAAAAGTCGAATTCCAATTATCTGAAAAGTACCTAACTGCAGTAGAAGTTGGCCAACAGGTAAGCGCCATGCATGTTGCATTCAAAGCGCCCTTTGTAGGTGTCATAGACAGTATCTCTTCAAGAGTCGATAAAACTTCAAGGGCGTTTTCAGTAAGAGCCATTTTTAATAACGAAGCTAAGTCTTTAAGACCTGGCATGTTACTGCAAATAAAGGTAACTACAGAAGCAAGCAACGCTTTGGTTATTCCAGAATCTGCAATTATCCCAATAAATAACCAGCATTTTGTTTATGTTTTAAATGGCGATAATAGTGTTTCTAAAACAGAGGTGGTTTTAGGAAGAAGAAAGCCTGGTTCAGCGGAAGTGGTGAAAGGTTTGTCAGCCGGTGCTCAAGTCGTATTTAAAGGTGTACTAAAAGTGCGTGACGGCGCTCAAGTGACAACACCGAATAAGGATGCGTAATTATGTTGCTCTCTGATATCTCCGTAAAACGACCGGTTTTTGCAACGGTTGTAAACCTACTGCTAGTTACCTTCGGTATTGTTGCCTTCTTTATGTTGGCCCTTAGGCAATACCCTGATATTGACCCTCCAATTGTGTCGGTAAGTACTTCCTACCCTGGTGCGTCAGCAGAAATAGTTGAAAGCAAAATAACTCAAATCCTAGAGTCTCGTATATCGGGGATCTCAGGTGTTAAAAATATTAACTCGAGCTCACGTAATGGTCGCTCAAACATCACCATAGAATTTAAAACAGCGGTGGATATTGATGCCGCAGCCAATGATGTAAGAGAACGAGTTTCTAGAGCTCTGCGCAGTTTACCTGACCAAGCGTTACCACCAGAAGTATTCAAAGCCAATGACGATGAAGATGTGGTTGTATGGTTTGTATTGAACTCAGAAACCATGAATACATTAGAGCTGACAGACTATGCTAAACGTTACATTGTAGACAGATTTGCTGTTGTAAATGGGGTTGCTCGTGTGAGGCTTGGCGGAAGTCGAGATTACTCGATGAAAGTATGGCTGGATAAAGATGCCATGGCCGCTCGTGGAGTGACGGTTGCTGATATTGAAAATGTACTTCGTCGCGAAAATGTGGAATTGCCAGCGGGCGAAATAAAATCTATTGATCGCGAATTTAACGTTCGAATAGCAAGAGCTTATAAAACCCCAGAGCAATACCAGTCTATGGTAGTAGCAAAAGGTGATGATGGTTATTTAGTAAGGTTAGGCGACGTTACAAAAGTTGAGTTAACCGCACAAGATGATGAAAATACCTTTAGAGGGAACGGCGCAAACATGATTGGCTTAGGGATCATTAAACAGTCCAAAGCCAATACGTTAGATGTTGTAGAGGCCGCGAGAGCTGAGATGGACAATATCCGAGCGACATTGCCGGAAGGGACATCAATTGAAGACTCCTATGATTCATCGGTTTTTATCGCTAAGTCTATTGATGAAGTTTATAACACGCTATTTATCGCTATATTTTTAGTGGTTCTGGTTATCTACCTATTCTTAGGTAATGTGCGCGCTACCTTTATTCCAGCTATTACTGTGCCAGTTGCATTGGTTTCTACCTTTACGGTACTTATGGTTTTAGGCTTTTCTATTAATTTACTTACTTTATTAGCGTTAGTTCTAGCCATTGGTTTGGTAGTAGATGACTCTATTGTAGTGCTAGAAAATATTTATCGAAGAATGGAAGAGGGCGAACCACCACTATTAGCTGCTTATCAGGGCGCGAGAGAAGTAGGGTTTGCCGTTATAGCCACTACACTAGTATTGGTTGCGGTATTTATACCGCTGGTATTCTTAGAAGGAAATGTTGGTCGCTTATTTGTTGAGTTTGCCATTGCTGTAACCGCCGCTGTTATATTTTCAAGCTTTACGGCACTGACATTGTCACCGATGTTGTGTTCAAAAATATTACAATACCGAGAGCGCGAATCAAAAGTAGGCCAGTGGTTAGATAAAGGTTTTCATAAATTAGAAACAAGCTACGAAGCACAGCTGAACAAAACCGTGTCTAACAAAACTGGTTTAGTTGTTGTTATGCTTATGTCTCTTGCTCTTATTTACGGGCTATTTAAAACAATCCCACAAGAACTTGCACCACAAGAAGACCGTGGTAACTTTTTCATGATCGTACAAGCAGCCGAAGGTGCGAGCTATAAAAGTAACTTGGCCAATATGGACAAGGTTGAAGAAAAGCTACTGAAGTATTACGAACGCGGTGAAGTAGACCGAGTAATTGTGAGAACACCAGGCTTTGGTGGTGGTGCCGGTATTGCGATTATTGGTATGCCAGATTGGGACCACCGTATAAAACCGACTGAACAAGTGATGGGCGAAATTTCTGCGGAAATGCAGTCGTTAACGGATGTTCGTGCGTTTGCCATTATGAGAAGTGGTCTTGGCGGACGAGGTTTAGGTCGACCGGTTCAGTTTGTATTGCAAGGCGATACTTATGAGCAATTAGCACAATGGCGAGACATAATTTTAGAAGAAGCTCGTAAAAACCCTAAATTGCTTCGTTTAGACAGTAATTATAAAGAAACTTTGCCACAGGTGCTGGTGGAGATTGATACGCTGAGAGCTGCGGATTTAGGTGTGTCGGTTTCGGATATTGGCCGCACATTAGAGGCAACGTTGGGGCAACGTCGCGCGACAACTTACATTGAACGCGGACAAGAATATGAAGTGGTTTTAGAAGGCCCAGATGAAGCATTTGCAACACCTTCTGCGCTTAATGATTTGTACGTGAGATCTGCTAGAACGCAGCAACTCATTCCATTGTCTAACTTAGTTACTATTAAAGAACAAGCGACAGCGGGCACGTTAAATCGTTATAACAGAATGCGCAGCATTACTATTGAAGCAAACTTGGCCGATGGATATAAGTTAGGCGAGGCGTTAGATTTCCTAAATCAAGTTGTTGCTGAGAATATTACTGATGCGGTTCAAGTTGACTATAAAGGTGAGTCTGCGCTTTACAAAGAGTCAGGCAGCTCTATTGCATTTGTTATGTTGATGGCCATGGCTATTACTTACTTGGTGTTAGCGGCACAGTTTGAAAGCTTTGTTCATCCACTGGTGATCATGTTGGCGGTACCATTAGCTGCCGTTGGAGCTTTGATGGGTTTGGAAATCGCGGGCCTAAGTTTAAACATTTACAGTCAAATTGGTTTGGTGATGTTGATAGGTTTAGCCGCCAAAAACGGGATACTCATTGTCGAGTTTACCAATCAGTTGCGAGATAAAGGCGGAGACTTTAAAACGTCGTTAATACGCGCTGCTAAGCAACGTTTACGCCCAATTGTTATGACATCATTCTCTACGGTAATGAGTGCGGTTCCGTTAATGTTAGCCAGCGGTGCTGGCGCGGAAAGCCGAGAAGTTATTGGTGTTGTTATATTTTCTGGTGTTGCCTTTTCTACTGTGCTTACGCTTTATGTTGTACCAATGGCTTACTTTTGGATTGCCAGAAATACAGGTTCCCCTAAAGCGGTTGAAAACAAATTAAATGAGCAGTTAGAACAGCAGGCAAACCCTAAAAGTTAATTAAAAGTGACTGAGAACTTAAAACCAGACTCCTTTTTTAATAGGATTTGTTTTAAGCTGATGGAATAAATACAGCGACATAACTAAATGAAGGATGTTGATAGTGATGACAGGCAACCAAAAATTGGCTTTTCGCGTGAAGGCGTGGCAAAAACTATGTGCAGTAGTGTTGGTAAGTTGCATATCGGTGGGCTCATTATCAGCGGTTGCCGGGCCAGGTGAAAAAGCACCAGAAAGAAAATCGAGCGAAGGCCTTCAAGCTGATCGTATTATTTTTCGAGGTGGTATTTTAATAAATGGTGAAGGCGCACCAGCCAGAGGTCCTGTTGACATCCTAATTGAAAAAGGACGAATTAAAAACATTCGTTCAGTAGGTTACCCTGGAGTGCCAATAAAAGAACAGGGCAGACTAAAAGCAAAGCCAGGCGATGTTGAAATTGATATTGAAGGTCAATTTGTACTACCAGGCTTTGTTGATATGCATGGTCACATTGGAGGCTCAACTGACGGAGTACCAGCAGAGTATGTATTTAAGTTGTGGCTTGGCCACGGTATTACCACTATTCGTGAACCGGGTAGTTTTAACGGCTTGGATTGGGTGCTAGAGCACAAAAGACGCAGTGAAAAAAATACCATTGTTGCACCTCGCATCGTACCTTACGTTGGATTTGGAATGGGTCATAAAGGGCCTATTTATACTGCTAAACAAGCCAGAGAATGGGTTCAGTTGATAGCAAGTAAAGGCGCAAAAGGCATTAAGTTTTTTGGCGCAACACCTAAGGTAATGGCTGCGGCGCTAGATGAAGCAAAAAAGCAAGGTCTAAGAACCATGATGCATCACGCTCAGCTTAACGTAATGAGCATGAGTGCTTTAGATTCAGCACGTTTAGGTCTTACGACAATGGAGCATTGGTACGGATTACCCGAGGCTTTATTTGAAGACAAGACTATTCAACATTACCCTGCAAACTACAATTACAACAACGAACAACATCGTTTTGCCGAAGCTGGAAAGCTTTGGAACCAAGCTACCGATATTGGCTCTGAGCACTGGCAGCAAGTTCGTGATGAACTTATCAGTCTCGATTTTACATTAAACCCAACCATGACCATTTATGAAGCAAGCCGCGATCTTATGCGAGAGCGACAAGCGATTTGGCATGAAGAATATACCTTACCTGTGCTGTGGAAGTTTTTTGAACCAAGCCGCTACGCACACGGAAGCTATTGGTTTGATTGGACTACGGCCGACGAGATAAATTGGAAAAACAACTTTAAAAAGTGGATGACGTTTTTAAACGATTATAAAAACCATGGCGGTCGAGTTACTACCGGCTCCGATTCGGGCTATATTTATAAGATATTTGGTTTTGGTTATATTCGTGAACTGGAATTATTACAAGAAGCTGGATTTCATCCGCTAGAAGTGATTCAATCCGCAACCTTAAACGGCGCAGAAGCGCTAGGTATGGAAGATGAGATAGGCAGTATCAGTATTGGTAAACGAGCCGATCTAATTATAAGTACTGAAAATCCGTTACATAACTTTAAAGTTTTGTATGGAACTGGACATTACAAGTTGGATGATAATAACCAGCCAACCAGAGTTAAAGGTTTACGATTTACGGTTAAAGACGGCATAGTTTACGACTCTCAACAGTTGCTAAAAGATGTGCGTGAAATAGTTAAAGACGCAAAGAATTCAAAATAAAAGGTTACCCATGGCACAAATGTCATTACAAGAGCAGCTTTTAAAGGCTGGCTTAACAAACGAAAAAAAAGCAAAAAAGGCTAAAAAAGCCAGTAAAAAAACACGTGATATGAAGCGTGAAGTAAAAGCTGCCGCTGAAGAAAAGCGTGCGGCGCAATTAAGTAAAGATAAAGAGCTAAATAACCAAATCAAGCATCAAGCTGAGCAAAAAGCGTTAAAAGCGCAAATTAAGCAGCTAATTGAAATGAATATGCTTGAGCTAAGAGGTGACGTTACTTATAACTTTATGGATGACAATAAAGTTAAAACGTTGAAGGTCAATTCAGCCGTTCAGAAACAATTGGCTAATGGCCTTTTATCCATTGTTAATTATAACGATGATTATGCCGTTATCCCTTCTGTGGTCTCCGATAAAATTGCACTAAGAGATGACTCAGCGTTAGTATCACAAAATGAAATAGAAGAGCCGGACGAGGACGATCCGTACGCTGACTATGTCATTCCAGATGATTTAATGTGGTAATAGCTCAATAGCTAGGCATCTTGCCAGTTTTTGAAATGCTCTACTAAATAATCTATTGCCAATCGAGCTCTAGCGGGCAGGTACTGTTTGTTTGCATAAACAATCCAAGTAGGTATCTGCTTTTTCCAATAGGGCTCTAGTATTGGCACTACGCTCTTATCAATTAAGCTGGTTCCATAGCTAGATTGAGGCATATAAGAAATCCCCATACCTGACTCAACAGCTTGAACTAAACTACGGCCACTATTAGAGCGCCACTTAGGTTTTACTTTTACCGTAATTTCTTTTTTCTCATGCTCAAAACGCCAATGATCCGATATCGCTACAATACAGTCATGATTTATTAACTCTTGAGGCGTCTGGGGCGTGCCAAATTTTTCCAGATATTCAGCACTGGCTGCCGCTACGAGTTGTCTATCAACTAACTTTCTGGCAATCAAAGATGAGTCTTTAAGCTGACCATAACGTATTGAAAAGTCGATGCCCTCTTGAACAAAGTCGACATATTTTGAGTTGAAATCGATATCAATATTTAGGTTTGGGTGTAACTTAGCGAAGTCTAACAAAACGGGCACTATGTAAAGCTCAGCAAACTCTCCCGCGGCGGAGACTCTTAACGTGCCTGTAAGCTCAACTTGCTGATAACTTACCTCTTCATTGGCTTGCGCTAGGCCATCAAGTAAACCTTGGCAGTGCTGGTAATAATTAAAACCCGCGTCGGTCAGTTTTACTTGTCTTGTTGTTCGAGCAAAAAGCGCAACGCCTAAATGCTTTTCAACTTTAGCGATCTGTCTACTAATATGAGACGTAGAAACATTGAGTCGTTTAGCTGCACTTGTGAAACCGTGAGTTTCAGCAACGGCAACAAATTCAGAAATACCGTCAAATGAAAGAGAAGTGCTCATAGTTAAAACCTTTGATAAATGTGATTGTTGCATTATAGCAATAATGTTTTCTAGATAAAGGTTATTATCATAATTGAGGAAACGGTCTACTATATTGATACACACTTATAAATAATCGATAAGGAAAGAAGATGTCTTCAACTTCAAACAAGATTTTAGTATTAGTTACAAATCACGCAACACTAGGCGAGACTGATGAGGCTAATGGCACATACGCGCCAGAAATTACACACGCAATTGATGTATTCAATAAAGCTGGATTGGAATATGACATAGCATCAATTAAAGGCGGTTCAGCTCCTTTATACGGCACTGATGCAGAAGGTGATGACGTTAATGCCGCAATCTTAAAAGATAAAACCTTTAGCACAAAAATTGAAAATACACTACTTGCTTCATCGTTAGAACTAGGGCAATACAACGCGGTATTTTACCCTGGTGGTTTTGGTTTATTAACAGACCTGGCTAGCAATGAAGATGTTGCTAAACAGACAGCAAGCCTATACGAATCTGGTGCCGTTGTTGGTGCTGTATGTCATGGTCCTGCTGGCTTATTACCAATTAAATTATCAAACGGTAAGTTACTAATTGAAGATATTGAAGTAACAGGTTTTACTCGTGAAGAAGAAGTTGAGTTTGGTACTATTGACAAAATACCATACGTATTAGAAGAAAGCCTTACTCGCACTGCTGGCCGTTATGTTAAGACTGCGCCGTGGAGTGAATTTGTTTCTAAACAAGACCGAGTAATTACAGGTCAAAACCCAGCGTCTGCTCATGCTGTCGCAGTTGCAATGGTTGAACGCTTAAATGCGTAATTGATCATAGCTGGCTTTAATCAGGTATTGAATTAGAGAATAAAAAGATTGAGGGGGAATAACATGACGACAAAAACCATTTCTAACACAAAAGCGTTACTAAAGGATCCAACTTTAGTTAAAACAGGCTCTTATATAAATGGTGAATGGCATCAGTCCGATGTTACGTTTGATGTTATTAACCCTTACGACCAATCTTTGTTGGTTTCAGTCAGTGAAGTATCGAAAGACAACGATATGAGCTTGGTCAATTCTGCAATTGGTGCTGCAAAAAAAGCACAAGCGGAATGGCAAAGTAAAACGGCCTATGAGCGTTATGACTTAATGATGGCGTGGTTCGACTTGATGCAAAAACATAAAGACGACCTCGCTATTATAATGACCTTAGAGCAAGGGAAACCGCTTAAAGAGTCTCTAGGCGAAGTTGAATATGGAGCCAGTTACGTGAGATGGTTTGCCGAAGAAGGTAAACGAATTTATGGCGATACGATCCCAGCTTTAGCGCCAAATCAAACCATAACAGTCATAAAGCAACCTGTAGGTGTGGTCGCGGCAATTACGCCATGGAATTTCCCAAACTCAATGTTAGCAAGAAAAATAGCGCCAGCGATAGCTGCAGGTAATACAATTGTTGCCAGACCAACAGAGTTAACGCCTTTATCAGCATTAGTTCTAGCGGAATTAGCCGAAAGAGCAGGTGTTCCAAAAGGTGTTATTAATATCGTTGTTGGAAGCAATGCCAAGGAAATAGGCGAAGTATTAACCACTCATGATGATGTAGATAAATTCAGTTTCACCGGCTCAACTAATGTTGGTAAGCAGTTGATGAAGCAGTGCGCATCAACCGTTAAAAAAGTGTCATTTGAGCTTGGAGGCAATGCGCCCTTTATCGTTTTTGATGACGCGGATATCGATGCCGCCGTTGAAGGTGCAATTAAAGCTAAATTTAGAAACGCGGGTCAAACCTGTGTTTGCGTCAATCGTATATTAGTCCATTCAGCTGTTCATGATGAATTTGTTGAAAAGTTTATAGAACAAACAAAATTACTCGATGTTGGTAATGGTTTAGATGATGTAGATATTGGACCCTTGATACATAAGCAAGCTGCGGACTCCGTTCGAGAGTTAGTGGCCAGCGCCATTGAGCAAGGAGCAACCCAAAGTTACGGACAAATCCTAAGCGATACAATGCAGTCGCCTATTGTATTAACCAATGTTAACAACGAAATGGAAATTGCTCAGAACGAGATATTTGGTCCAGTCGCTGCTATTCAAAAGTTTGAAACCGAAAAACAAGCTGTACAACTAGCCAATGATACGCCATTTGGATTAGCCTCCTACTTTTACAGCCAAAACATTAGTAGAGTAGAGCGTGTTAGCCGAGCCTTAAAGTACGGTATTGTAGGTGTTAATGAAGGGCTAATATCTAACGCTGCCGCGCCATTTGGCGGCGTAAAACAATCAGGATTTGGTAGAGAGGGCTCTTTGTACGGACTCGATGATTATTTAAATATTAAGTACATCTGCACAACCTATTAACGGTTCCGTTTATTGGTACTTGGCTTGCTAAATATCAAATGTGTTATTAGACTTGGTGTTTATTTAAACGTTTACGTTCTATTTGTAACAAGGAAACGTTATGAACATTAAACTATTGTCAGTACCAATAGCAGTACCACTACTACTTTCGGTCTTATCACTGTCTGGATGCCAAACCCACAATACAAAATCGACAAACCTAACCAATAGTCAAAATGCTGAAGGCCAAGTAACAGTAGAGCAAATGCTAAGCCTTGCCTCAAATCAACTCAATAAAACATTACCTAAAATGATAGATACCGAAACTCGGTTAGATAATTCATATGTAAAAGGGAATCGCTTCTATTACAAAAGCACTTTACTAAATTATTACGTAGATAATATGGATGTTGATGTTTTTAATGAAGAAATGTCAGAGAATACAGGGAACTACATTTGTAACTCGTCTGATATGCTCTTTTTTAAAGAGAATAAAATAATTCTTGTATATTCTTATTACGACGACGACGCTAAGTTTATAAGTGATGTGATCATTGATACTGGAGCTTGCGACAAATTAACGTCAGCAAGCTCAGATACTGAAGAGTGAGCCTTAAGGCTACTTTTCATCTAATTTAGCGCGCAAGTATTTCAACTCTTTAAGAATGTCATCCATTTTATCGTCTTGTTCTGCGGCATGCTCTTCATTAAGGGCTTGTTCCTTTTCGAACCTAGCCTTTCGGTGCTCCTCTTCCATTACATTAACCACAATACCAATAACCATGTTTAAAAAAGCAAAAGCCGTAAAGAATATAAAGGTTAAGTAGAATATCCAGCTCATTGGATAAACGGCCATTGTTTCGTACATTACATCAGTCCAATCCTCAAAGGTCATTACCCTGAATAAGGTAAGTAGGGAAATGGTAATATCGCCCCAAAGATCAGGATTTATATCTTCGAATAACGTACTTCCTATTGCTGCATAAATGTAGAAAATAATAAACATCAGCAGCATGACATAACCAAGCTGAGGCATTGCCTTTATTAAAGACGTTAACAAAATACGGAGCTCTGGAATGAAGGAAATCATTCTTAATACTCTGAACACCCTAACCAGTCTAGCGATAAGGGCCATGTCAGTATTTTCAATTGGTATTAAACTAATTGCCACGATAATCGTATCGAACAGATTCCAAAAGTCATGAAAGAACCGCTTTTTATTGTCTTCAGTACTGAACCTTATGGCGATTTCAACGATAAAAAAGGCGGTAATAAACCAGTCTAAGTAAACCGTGACTTTGTGCATAGTTGAAGAAACGTCATAAGTTTTCACACCAACTAATAGTGCAGACGCAATAATGACGGATATAACAAATAATTCAAAAAGCTTGTTATGACGAATTTTGACTAATTTGTTTTGGATGGATTCTAAGTTCATTTGTTTCTATTTCTCTAGGGTTCGATATTGAAATTGATGTGCAACGAGTAAGTCGGTTAACGTTGATAATTCTGCCTCTGGTATTTCCATTGTTACATTTACTTCTGACTGATAATTAACTTTTAGGATGTTTCCAGACAACTGATCGCACTGATGCCTCAACCACTGCTCGTTGGCAAATGGTAAAACTATGTCAAGAGTGGCTTTTGGTACAATAGGGAGCAGTGTAGCGAGTTGAAAGCTTTGTTCAACAGCTTGAGAGTAAGCTCTTACTAACCCTCCTGCACCAAGTTTTATTCCTCCAAAGTAACGTATAACAATAACCATTACATTATTGGCTGGCTTATGTTGCAGAACATTCAGCATTGGCTTACCGGCCGTTCCACTCGGCTCACCATCATCAGACATGGCGGCTGATTGTGAATTTGGCGAATCGCCTAAAACATAGGCCCAGCAATGATGCCTTGCGTCGGGGTATTCCGTTTTTGATTTTGCTAACCACTCCATTCCCTCTGCACGGTCGGCAATAGGAATAAGCCACGTTATAAACTGACTCTTTTTTATTTCTAATGTGTTTTTTATTGTCTCAGCTAACTGATAACGCATTAAAGACTCTGCTTAGTTGGGTTTAATTTTGGATTAATTACTGATAAGTTAGGAACAGTAATTTAAATGGCGAGATTATGCCACGGCATAGTAAACAAAGGCCAGATACATCTAATTAGAAATTGATATGGAAGTTTCATGAAAACGCTTATGTTGTTGCTAACACTTGGCTTATTAATAGTAAGTCCGTTCAGCCAAGCTGAGATATTCAAATGTATTGAAAATGGAGTTGCTAAGTTTTCGGCATATCCTTGCAAAGATCCTGCTTCGCAAGAGGCTTACGATATAAATCGTTCAGAATCTATGTCGTCATACTTTTCTCGTCAAAAAGAAAAGCTGCAAATCAAACTAGATGAACAACGAGCTCGTGCTGAAAAGTATATATCGGGCTATCCAGCCATACCTAAAGACATCAAAGAAGCCATATTAGAATGTAAAATAATAAGAGGCATGACCAAAAAGCAGGTTTATTATGCTTGGAGTATTTACCAGAAGAACATAAAAGTAGTGTTACAAGAGAGTCTTCACTGACCTACTACAAATACAAACGTGCGCCTATCTGTGCCAACGATAGGTTTAAAGAAGCTGATCTTACTTTTGACAACCGCACTAAATTATTGGTTGGCTGGAACATTCAATACTAACTATGACAGACTTTGCAAAAAAGATAAGTGCAATCCGCTCGTACTCGAGAAACGCGAGTACTAATTATGACCATCAGTATTTATCAGAGCAATTTGAAAGTGATCGTGGCCGAATTATCCAATCGGCGGCAATAAGAAGGCTACAGCAAAAAACGCAGGTTTTCCCTCTAGAAAAGAATTCAGCAGTTCGAAGCCGATTAACGCACTCTTTAGAAGTTCAGCAAACGGGCAGACACATTGTTAGAACCATTTTTAAGAAATTAACAAACGAGCAGTCTGTAGCGATAGGCCTAAAAGATTTTGAAAGAGAAGTAGAAACCTTAGTTGAAATGGCTTGCTTAATGCACGATATAGGCAACCCGCCATTTGGTCACTTTGGTGAATCTGCAATTAATCATTGGTTTGAGTCTGAGTTAGATAACCACGTTGTTTTAGTCAAGCCAACGACAAGATGCTAGGTTTGCAGTTAAAGTTAGAATTAAAGAGTTTTGAAGGTAATGCGCAGGCATTCAGGATTATTTTCAATTTATTGAAGTTAAATTTAACCTATTCACAAGCGGCCAGTATTCTTAAGTACACGCGCAGCGGTCTAGAAAGAAAACCAGATAAAGACAAACCACTATCGTATTTGAAGAAAAAAGTTGGCTATTACTATTCTGAGTTAGAAGACATTAATGCGATGCGTGAGCACCTAGAAATAAAACTAGGACACAGGTTTCCATTAGCGTATTTGATGGAAGCGGCCGATGACATCAGTTACTGCTTAGCGGATATTGAAGATGGCGTTGAAAAAGGCATTTTGGATTGTCAAAAGCTAGCCAGTAAATTAAAAGAAACCTTTGAATATATTGCTGGTGAACAAGCATCAACTCCATTGGCTAAAAATAAAACCTTTGCCGATGCCGTTGACTATGCATTAAGTCGAAGTGAAAAAGAGCCAATTAATAAAGCGCATGAATTTTTTGTATGGCTTAGAGTTCAGTTGATTCACCCGTTAGTAGAACATGCTGCACAAACATTTATTGATAATGTTGATACGTGTTTTGATGGCAGTCTAAATAGAGCGCTCTTAGAAGACAGTAGCGTGTTCCATCATATGATTGAAACCTTTAAGTCCGTTGCTATACGATATATTTTTAGTACTAATGAAGTGGAAACCAAAGAGCTTCAAGGTTATCGAATTATCACTGGTCTTTTAAATGCATACTCACCTTTACTTAAATACCCACACGAAAAGTTTTTAGCTATGGTGGATGGCAGTGAACGTGGTGGTTTAATAGAGGCTAGGTTATACAAACGTTTACCTAAAAAGCATTTAAAAGCCTACCAAGAAGCGTTAAAAGAACGAAGAAGCAGCCACGATTTTGCTGTTTTGAGTTTTACTATCGCTGCCGTTTAATTCAAGATTTTGTTAGCGGCATGACTGATCAGTTTGCACTGGAAGAAGCCAATAACTTGTCAGCCATATAGCGCGTTAAGCTGTATTGATGAGTATATTAAATTGAAATCGTTAATCGCGATATAGTGATAGCGGCTATTAGCAAAATAAGCTAACAAATCTCCAACAATTTTGACCATCGGGATTCAAAACTTACTCGGCTTGCAGTACACTGCAGGCCATTATTTTTCCAATTAAAAAGCATGACTCATGACAGATATCAATCAAGCGTTTGCTGAGATAAAACGCGGAGCAGATGAAATTCTGCCAGAACAAGATCTAATCGACAAACTTAAGACAGGTAAAACGTTAAAAATTAAAGCCGGCTTTGATCCAACAGCACCTGATCTTCACTTAGGTCACACCGTTTTAATTAATAAACTAAAAACGTTCCAAGACTTGGGTCATGAAGTCATTTTTTTAATCGGTGATTTCACTGGTTTGATTGGTGATCCTACGGGTAAAAGTGCAACTCGTAAGCCGTTAACCAAAGAAGATGTTTTACAAAATGCAGAAACCTACAAAGAACAGGTTTTCAAAATCTTAGATCCAGCGAAAACAACCATTGCATTTAATTCAACGTGGTTTGATAAATTTGGCGCAGCGGACATGATCAAACTTGCAGCACGTCAAACTGTTGCGCGTATGTTAGAGCGTGATGATTTCAAAAAGCGTTATGCTGGTGGCCATTCAATCGCAATACATGAGTTTTTATACCCATTAGTGCAAGGTTGGGACTCGGTTGCCTTGGAAGCTGATGTTGAGCTTGGTGGAACAGACCAAAGATTTAACCTATTAATGGGTCGTGAGCTTCAAAAAGATGAAGGTCAAACACCTCAAGCTGTTTTGATGATGCCATTATTAGAAGGTTTAGATGGCGTTCAAAAGATGTCAAAGTCGCTTAATAACTACATTGGCATTACAGATGCACCAAATGACATGTTTGGTAAAGTAATGTCTATTAGTGATGAATTAATGTGGCGTTATTACGACTTATTAAGCTTCCGACCTTTAGCTGAAGTGGCAGAACTAAAAGCCAAGGTAGAAGCCGGTGCAAACCCACGTGATACTAAAATTGAATTAGCGAAAGAGCTTATTGCTCGTTTCCATTCTGAAGATGATGCTGAAGCGGCGCACGCTGACTTTATCAAGCGATTCCAAAAAAATGCATTACCTGATGACATTCCGGAAATAGCAGTTGCGGCGACAGAAGCAATGGGAATTGCTAATGTACTTAAAGAAGCTGGTTTAGTGGGCAGTACTTCTGAAGCAATGCGCATGATAAAACAAGGTGCGGTAAAGCTTGATGGAAAAGAGAAAGTAACTGACAGTAAAATGATGGTTGAACTTGGCTCTACTCAAATATTCCAAGTAGGTAAACGTAAGTTTGGTAAAATTACGTTAGGGTAGGCATAAACGCTACTTTACCCAGCTGAATATATTTCCAGCGGGTTATATTTAAAAAAGCCAGTCTTAGACTGGCTTTTTTGTTATTTGATCGGGCAAATGCCCACAACCAATAAAATCAGTGGTAGTGTTGGTATTAGAGTAATAATAAGTTTTAATTATTCATAATTAATCTAAAACATATAAAGGGGAGAGCCTAGCAATGTTAGTTAAAAAGCTTACTTTGCTAATGACTGCAGCGTTGGTTGTAACGGGTTGTGCAAGTATTGACAGTTCGCCTACAGCAGAACAAAAGTCGCAGGAATTATCACTAGAACGAATTTATCAGGACCGTGAGTTTAAAAGCGAACGTGGTACTTATTTTAAATGGTTAAAAGACGGGTCGGGTTATACGGTACTAGAACGTCGTCAAATTGAGAAAAAGGTCACGCCCGTCAAAGATGGTGAAGTGGCCAGTGATATTGATGCGCTAGATGATAAAGATGCTGATAGTACAAAGGGCATTTCAGGCAATGACATTGTTTTTTATAACCCTGATAGTACAGGCCGTAAGGTATTAGTTAATTTTGAAAACCTAATTCCTGAAGGACAAGACAAGCCGTTGAGCATCGAAAGCTACGACTGGTCTAAAGATGGTAAATGGCTAATGGTTTTTACCAATGGTCAAAAAGTATGGCGCTCACGTAGTCGTGGTGATTTTGGTTACTTAATTTAGAAACCAACAAGTTAATGCAACTAGGCGGTGAAGAGCCTGCAAGTGCAAAATTAATGTTCGCTAAGTTTTCTCCAAACAGTGAAAAAGTAGCTTACGTTCAAGACAATAATATTTTTGTTCAGCCAGTTGGCAGCAACAAAGTCACTCAGCTAACAACCGACGGCAGTGACATTATTGTAAATGGTAATTTTGATTGGGTTTACGAAGAAGAGTTCTCAATTCGAGACGGTTTCCGTTGGAGTCCAGATAATAAAAGTATTGCATACTGGCAGTTAGATACGTCGGGTGTAAAAAACTTTATCATGATCAATAACACGGATGAGCTGTATCCTACGTTAACTCAATTTCCATATCCTAAAGCCGGCGAGCAAAACTCAGCCGTTAAAGTCGGTGTGGTAAGTTTAAGTGATAAAAAAACACGCTGGGCTGAGTTAAAGGGCGACAACAGAGATCGCTACATTCCAAGAATTTCTTGGGCTGGCAACGGTGACTCACTATTAATACAAGATGTAAATCGTCCACAAAATACTAATAAACTGTGGGTGTTTAACTGGAAATCTGACAGTTTAACTAACATTTACACTGATAAAGACGAAGCGTTTCTTGAGTGGTTTTACGACGCTCAATTTATTAATGAAGGCAAAGACTTCATTTGGCACAGTGAACGAGACGGTTGGCGTCACCTTTACAAAGTGTCTCGTGATGGCAAAAGCATTGTTGATTTAACACCAGGCGAGTTTGATATTGTAGACATGTTAGGTTTGAGCGAAGAAAACAATGCGATTTTCTTTACTGCAAGTCCGGATGATGTTTCACAGCGTTACTTATTTAAAGCGACGTTAGACGGCTCTGCGCCAGTGACTCGAATTACCCCAACGGAATTTTCGGGTACGAACAACTATTACATGTCAGAAGACACTTCTTGGGCAAGACATTCATTTAGTAGCTTTGCTAAACCAACTATGCGCCAAGTTATTTCAGTAAATGATCACAAGGCAATAAAAAGCTTAGTGAAAAATGAAGAACTTACGGCACAGTTAGCCAAAGAAAACTTACCTACACACGAGTTTTTCCAGGTGAAAGCGCGTGATGGCGTAAAGTTAGATGGTTATATTATGTTTCCTCCAAACATGGATAAATCAAAAAAATATCCAATCATTTTTTATGTTTACGGTGAACCATGGGGACAAACAGTAAAAGACAGCTGGCGTGGAAATAGCTATCTGTGGGATTCGATGATGGCTCAAAAAGGGTACATTATTGCCTCGGTAGATAACCGTGGTACGCGTGCTCCCAAAGGTCGTGATTGGCGAAAGTCTATCTATAAAAAGCTAGGTGACATTACTGCTAGAGATCAGGCCGATGCATTAGGTGAAATGGCAAAACGCTGGTCATTTATAGATACTGATCGTGTTGGCGTTTGGGGTCACTCTGGTGGTGGTACTCAAACATTAAACTTGTTGTTCCGTCACAATGACAAGTATAAAGCAGG
Source organism: Psychrosphaera haliotis (assembly GCF_009728465.1). GTDB lineage: Bacteria > Pseudomonadota > Gammaproteobacteria > Enterobacterales > Alteromonadaceae > Psychrosphaera > Psychrosphaera haliotis. The sequence goes on along the minus strand of NZ_WOCD01000001.1, from coordinate 755,728 downwards.
TGTAGCCGTTGCAGCGGTTCCAGACCTAAGCTTGTACGATACTATTTATCAAGAACGTTATTCGGGTAACCCTAAAACAGATCCTGATTCGTACAAAAATAGCTCAGCATTAAACTTTGCTGATGGCTTAGAAGGTAAGTTACTACTGATCCATGGTACAGGAGACGACAACGTTCATTATCAAGGCGCGGAACGTTTAATTAATGAGTTGATTAAACACAATAAGCAATTTGAATTTATGTCTTATCCAAACCGCAGCCATGGTATTTACGAAGGTAAAAATACCACGCTTCATTTGAAGACAATGTTACGAGACTTTTTCATCGAAAACTTGTAATCAAATAACGTGGATGAGATTTCAGCTAACTAGGCTAGTTAATAGTTAATAGTTAATAGTTAATAGTTAATAGTTAATAGCTAGCTGGAATTCATGAGCAATAGAAATTTACTTAGAAGAGGCGCTTAGCGCCTTTTTTGTGTCTGTAGTTAGCACTAAAAACTAAAACGCTTTATTAATTTCGGCAGGATGTTAAAGCTAGTTATTTGTTTAAATAAGGAAATAACTGGTTTACTTCATCCGTGGTCAATTGTTCCATTTTCTCCATATTGCGCTCTGGAATTAGCTCAGGATCAGGATACTGCTTGAGTACTCGGCTCATACTACCTTCTCTAATAATATGAATTATTGGATAAGGAGCTCGGTTCGTTAAGTTTTCTCTAGCGTCTGCTTCAGCACCATCAAATTGATAGTCTGGGTGGAAACTGGCAAGCTGAAACACACCTTCAAACCCTAAGTCAGAGTTAATGGTATTTGCACTGTCCAAGAAGTCTAAATAAACATAAAAGTCTTCTAGTAAGTGTGGGATAACAAAAACTGTTGTATCTGTTTGTTCAGCCGGTGTTTTACTGAGTTTGAGTAACGCTTTTTCAAAATCTTCGCTAATAGCCACCATCGACGGTTTATTACTAACATGCAATTCGATTTGTTGTTGCGTTCTTGGCTTTTTGCAAAGGGACACAAATTAAGTCCAATCACCACAGAATCTAACCATTGCCATACTTCTGTTTCAATTGCAGAATTAACATCGGTATTAATAGCTGAATCAATATTACTGCTAATCTTAGGAGTAACGTTGTTCTCTAGACAGGGCTTTTGAACGTCAGATATATTTTTACTTATTTTATTAGACGGCATTGTGTTTCCTGTTTAGTTTGTTCTAGGTTAGTTTGATAGTGTTTAGCTTTTAAGGCCTGACTGACTCCGCTATGTTATGGTTAGTCTAAGTTAAACTGCTGTTTTAATAGTTCATGAGTAAATTGGCTGCGCAAGTAAAACCCTTTTGGTGGAGCCATCGTTGGCGAACCATCATTACTTATTGCTGCGGTTTCTTATGCTTGAATCTGCAGCTTTAGGTCTGAGCTGTATTACTTCGCCGTGGTGTGCGGTAATTTTATCATGCTCACCCATTACAATAAATTCAGTTAACTCTAGCCAGTCTTGTTGAAGCTTTTGCTCCGATTTAGCGTCCATTTGCCATAAAAAGGGCATAGCTATTTGACGGTCAGGAACGGGAATATGGCGCTCGGCAATAATAGGCACCCATAAAACATGGCGTAGTTTTTTATATACGCCGCTGTCTTGCCATTGATGTCCGGCTGCTAGCAATAATGGCGCGACACAAACAAACGTAGTTTCTAGAGGCTTTCCTTCGGCATTGATTGGTAAGGTTTTTAGTTCAATACCAAGCTCTTGGAAATCAGGCTCAGGCAAGTTACCCGCTGTTGCGCCTAAATAAGCTTCAAGCAATTGTCCGCTCCAACCTTTATCAACTAACAAGTTTTCTGGCACTGCCACTTGCAACTCTTCGGCAATTTCACCCAAAGACAAACCGGCGACAGCGTCGATACGTGATTGTAATTCTTCAATAGTTTTTGGTGGATTGGGTAATTTCATATCAATTAGCTTCGTTATTTTGAATCTATATTATCTATCGTCCATTTAATTGATGCTAGTGCTAATTTACGTTTGCGCTAATACTTCGTTTGTGGAAGAATCAAGTCATATATAAGAATTAGAAGACAGGTGAAACTGTGATTGATGCCGAAGGGTTTCGACCTAACGTTGGCATCGTGATTTGCAACCACAAAGGCCAGGTGTTTTGGGCTCGTAGATACGGACAACACTCTTGGCAGTATCCTCAAGGCGGTGTGGATGAAGGCGAAACGCCTGAACAAACAATGTACCGTGAACTTGAAGAGGAAGTGGGGCTTAAGCCAGATGATGTAGAAATTCTGGCGGTGAGTAAAAACTGGCTTCGTTATCGTTTACCTAAGCGACTTATCCGTCGCGAAAGTATGCCGATATGTATAGGTCAAAAACAGAAATGGTTTTTACTGCGCTTGCGATGCAAAGAATCCGATGTAGATTTATTAAAGTCAAACCATCCAGAATTTGATGATTGGCGCTGGGTAAGTTACTGGTATCCAATTAGAAATGTCGTATCGTTCAAAAGAGACGTTTATCGACGTGTAATGAAAGAGTTTGCTCATATTGTGATGCCTATGGGAAGACAGCAGTCATCACGTGGTGATCATATGGGTAATAAGTCGGCTAATCACCGATTTAAACGACGAAATCAAAAGTCTCAACAACCAAGGAATAAAGCTCAAAAACAACAATAACGTTTTTATATTATGCTAGACGAACTGAGACGCATCACCCACAACTTTGTTCAAGAGCCAAATTTAGACTTGGCTCTTGCAAGTCTCGTCAGCGATATAAAGTACTGTTTGAATACAGATTGTTGTTCTATCTACCTTGCCGAACCAGATCAAAAATTATTACGCCTCAAAGCCACTGATGGATTAAATATTGACGCTGTTGGTCAAACTATAATGCGGTTTGACGAAGGATTAACGGGTTGGGTCGCTGAACGTGGCGAACCCATTAAAGTTCATAATGCGCTCCAACATGCTCGCTTTAAACAATTCCCTGCAATAGAAGAAGATACTTATTCTGGCTTTTTAGGGGTGCCAATTATGCACCGTAGAAAAATACTCGGTGTTATTTCACTTCAACAATCAGAGTCTCGATATTTTGAGCAACAAGAAGAAGCCTTCCTGGTTACCTTGAGTGCTCAACTAGCCTCAACCTTTGCTAACGTAACATTACGACTGCGCTCTCAAGACGTTCAAACTAATGAACATGCCGGTTTGGTTTTACAAGGCGCATCCGGTGCTCGCGGTGTTGGCATAGGCCATTCATATTTAGTCCAAACGAACATTGAATTCTCTGACGTTTCATTAAAAAAGTAAGTGAAAGCGAACCAGAAAAGGCGCGTTATTTTAATGCGGTAGAAAATACTCGAGCAGACATTATTCAAATGACGCAGCGTATGTCAGATCAACTGCCTAAAGACGCTCTGGCTATTTTTGATGTATACCAACAGCTATTGGATGCTGCGAGTTTAGGCAATGAAGTTGTTGATAAAATTAATCAAGGCTGGTGCGCTGTTTCAGCGTTGAAGATTGTCGTTGAAAAGTACATCGCCGAGTTTGAAAAAATGGATGACCCATACATCCGCGAGCGCGCCGTTGATGTAAAAGACTTAAGTCGACGTTTACTTGAACATTTAACGGCAAAAGCGAATAGGGCGTTGGCAATTCCTACATCGGCAATTATTATTGCGGAAGAAGTAACAGCGTCAATGTTGGCTGAGATCCCTCGTGAACAAATCACTGGCATTGTATCTTTTAAAGGTGCTGAAAACTCTCATGCAGCCATTATGGCCAGAGCGCTGGGTATTCCTGCGGTGATAGGCGTTAGAGATGTGCCTATTTTGCAACTTGACGACGTTGATATCATTGTTGATGGTTACAGCGGCAAAGTATTCATCTGCCCAAATGAAGCTATTTTAGACGAATACAGAAAGTTAGAGTCTGAAGATAAAGCCTTCGCCGATTTATTAAAACAAGAAGCCGATGAGTATGCTCAAACGGCATGCGGTCGTCGAATTTCAATGTATATTAATTCAGGTATGGGTTTTGAAGGCGACATTGCTGAACAACAACACATTGAAGGCATAGGTTTATACCGAACAGAATATCTATTTATGATGCGTCAGCGTTTTCCATCAGAGCAGGAGCAACAAGCTTTTTACCAAGAAGTTTTAGGTGATTTTGATGGTAAGCCAGTAATCATGAGAACACTGGATGTGGGTGGTGATAAACAATTGCCATACTTTCCAATTATCGAAGAAAACCCTTTTTTAGGGTGGCGGGGTATTAGACTTACGCTTGATCATTCAGAAATATTTTTAGTTCAAATTAGAGCCATGATCAAAGCGAATATCCTGACTAATAATTTACACATTATGTTGCCAATGGTATCGGATATTGGTGAAATTGAAGAAGCGTCAAGGTTAATCAAACAAGCGCATCGAGAAGTCGAAAAAGAAATGTTTGACGCTGATAATGCGGCGCGTGTACCAATGCCAAAAATTGGTGTGATGATTGAAGTACCAAGCATGATTTTTCAATTGGATAAATTAAAAGGCAAGATTGATTTTTGCTCCATTGGTACAAATGATTTAACCCAATATCTATTAGCAGTTGATCGAAATAATGATAAAGTGTCGGGTCTTTATGATGCTTATCACCCTACGGTTTTAACGGCGATTAAAATGATTGCAGATGAAACCAAAAAAATAGGTATTCCCTGCAGTGTGTGTGGTGAGTTAGCAGGTGATCCCGGTGGCGCAATGTTGTTGACGGGTATGGGTTTTGACCAACTGAGTATGAATACTCAAAACGTATTACGTGTTAAATGGGTATTGAAAAAAGCAGATCATCTAGTACTGCAAAAATTGGTTGAAGATGTACTCGATTGCACCAGACCAGACCAAGTTAAATTTAGAGTAAACAGAACCATCTTAAACATCGGTGCGGCTGGCATTCTTAGAGCCGGCAATTAAATTGGATTTAACGTGACAGACCTACTTATTTTTACGCCTATTCTTGGCATTATTGCTGGCTTTTTGTCGGGCCTTTTAGGTATAGGCGGCGGTATTGTTATTATACCTGTGCTGCTTTATTTATTGCCTCAGTTGCCTCAGGTTGATGAAAGTAATGTGGCTATTATCGCAATTGCTACTTCGCTATTTACTATTTGTATCACTGCATTTTCGTCAGGACGTAGTCATTATAAAAATGGCAATGTAGATTGGCTAATAACGCGACCAGTTATTGTAACTGTCGGTTTATCAGCAATGATTGCATCACAAATTGCGGTACAATTATCCTCTGCTTGGTTAACCAAAATATTTGCTGTATTACTTATTATTCTTGCAATACTAATGTGGCGTGGAAAACATGATGTTGCTGATGAAGATCATGAAATAAATAATACTAAATTAGGCTTTGGTGGCATTTTAACTGGCACCTTAGCTGCAATGGCTGGTTTAGGCGGTGGCGCAATTCTTGTTCCATATATGACCTTTATAGGTGTGCACGTAAGGCAAGCTATAGCAACCGCTGCCATTTCCGGTGTTATAGTTGCAGTGTTTGGTACCATTGGCTATTTATGGGCTGGCTGGGGTTGGACAGACTCCGTAGACTTTTTAGGTTATGTTCATTGGCCAACGGCCCTTATGATCATGGCTTTTTCATATTTTTCAGCGCCATGGGGCGTTAAAGCAGGACAAAAATTACAACAAGCGCAACTAAAGAAGGTTTTTGCTGTCTTTATGATGCTTGTTTCAATTAAATTATTATTAGAGGTATTGCAGGTTTGGTAGATCCGATTATATTCCCACAGATTGATCCCGTTATATTTTCAATTGGCCCTTTAGCCGTTCGTTGGTATGGATTGATGTACTTAATAGGATTAGGCTTTGCTTATTTCCTAGGTATGAAAGCCGTTAAAAGTGGTCGTTCGCCATTTACAGAGCAGCAACTTTCTGACCTTTTGTTTTATGGATTTATGGGTGCAGTACTAGGCGGTCGTCTAGGTTATGTATTCTTTTATCAGTTTGAACGATTTATCGAAGATCCATTATATCTATTTATGATCCATCAAGGTGGTATGTCTTTCCATGGTGGCTTGTTGGGCGTAATTGCTGTGTTGTTCATATTTAGTCGAATTACTAAAGTATCGTTCTTACAAATTGGAGACTTTGTTGCGCCACTGGTTCCAATTGGTTTGGGTGCTGGTAGATTAGGCAATTTTTTAAATGCAGAGTTGTGGGGCCGCACTACAGATGCACCATGGGGCATTGTATTCCCTAACGCTGGGCCTTTACCTAGACACCCTTCGCAATTGTATGAGTTCTTTTTAGAGGGATTTGTCTTATTCTTTGTTGTTTATTGGTATTCAAAAAAACCAAGAGCCGTTGGCTCTGCAAGTGGTTTGTTCTTAATGGGTTATGGCTCGTTTCGTTTTATCGTTGAATATTTTAGGCAGCCAGATGATCACTTAGGCCTACTTACTTTAGGTATGTCGATGGGACAGTGGTTGTCATTACCAATGGCATTGGCTGGACTTGGCTTAATGGTGTGGTCTATAAAAACCAACCCAAAAGCAGAAAATGGAAAGTTGATTACACCTTAAGATGTAAAACTTTAGGGCCTTAAATCCTAGCGTCTTACACTTCAAGACTTTTAAGCTGGTCTTTTAGCAGATTTTTTGAGAATTATTATGAAACAGTATTTAGATTTGTGTCGCCGAATAGTAGAAGAAGGCGAGTGGGTAGAAAACAAGCGCACAGGTAAGCGCTGTCTTACGGTGATTAATGCTGAGTTAAATTATGATGTGGCAGGTAATAAATTTCCGCTTATCACTACGCGCAAAAGTTTTTGGAAAGCAGCCATTGCTGAACTACTTGGTTACTTAAAAGGTTATGACAACGCCGCAGACTTTAGAGCTATTGGATGTAATACTTGGAACGCAAATGCCAACGAAAATGAAGCTTGGCTAAACAACCCACACCGTAAAGGTGAAGATGACATGGGTCGTGTTTACGGTGTTCAAGGCCGTGCATGGGCAAAACCGGATGGTGGTTTTGTAGATCAGTTGAAGAAGCTGGTGGATGATCTTTCAAACGGTATTGATGACCGTGGTGAGATTTTATCTTTTTATAATCCTGGTGAATTTCACATGGGTTGCCTACGTCCATGTATGCATACCCACACGTTTTCACTTTTAGGCGATACATTACACTTAACTAGTTATCAACGTTCTTGCGACGTGCCGTTAGGCCTTAACTTTAATCAAATTCAAGTATTTGTTTTATTAGCATTAGTAGCGCAAATTACTGGGAATAAACCGGGCAAGGCGTATCATAAAATTGTTAACGCACATATTTATGAAGATCAACTTGAGTTGATGCGAGATGTTCAGCTTAAGCGTGAACCATTTGAATCTCCTAAGCTGCATATCAACCCAAAAATCAAATCGTTAGAAGATATTGAAACCTGGGTTACCTTGGATGACTTTACCGTTGAAGGTTATGAGTGCCACGAAGCTATTAAATATCCTTTTTCTGTTTAGTTAGAGAGGGGTAACCTGTATGAGAACCGTTATTACATTGTTGTTGGGTTTGTTATTGTCTTCCTGCTCAAAGAAGCCGACATTTGAAGACCTAGTGAATAACTATCAACTCAACAGTAATGTATTTAACGAGCTCTCAGCACTGGCTTGTAAGCTAGCAAAGTCCGCTAGAATTGAAAGATATACTCCTAGAAAAAATAACCAAGAAAGTTCTACTGAGCTCGATCAACTATTGGCTAAGGTTTCTGGAAAATACATTGAATATAGAATAGGAAACGATAGTCAATGTACCCTTGAAGTATTGGTTTATGCTGAGGGTTTTGCTGGGGTTGGGCAAAAGTTCTCATACACTTATCAAGTTCAGCCATCTAAACTATTCAACAAAAAAATCCACACCTACGATAAAATCATTGCTGCAAGAGACAATACAACATTTGATATGCCGTTGATTGCAAATGACAAATTTACTGGATGGTATTTTAATTTTACTTACAACCATAAATTTTAATTTTCTTCACAAAGTTCTCCGCTAACTTTTATTTGTCACTGAAGTTAAATCTCAATCAATTCACTTTCGCTGCAAATAGGCAGTGCTAGCAAGGTGTTTTTCTGGTTATTTTTTAATTTAAACAATCACTTGTATTAAATGGTATTCCAGCTTTGTGCTGGGTTTTTTGTTACAGTTGGCCAATAGACAAATTAAAAACTTGTGATAGTCTGAATAAATAATAATAAAAAAATAGCAATTAGCTACTTCAGAAAAGAGAGATGGTATGAACTTTGTCGCCATTGCAATTCCATTCTTTTTGTTGCTTGTAGGCCTAGAGTTACTCGTCAATTGGTGGCGAAAGACCAACTACTATTCAACAAATGATGCAATAAACTCGCTGCACCTAGGTGTTTTAAGTCAGTTAACTGGACTTGCTAAAAAAGCAGTTCAATTCTCTGTATACGCTTGGATCTTTCCTTACATATCTTTATTTGAGTTAAACAGCCAATCTGTTTGGGTTTGGGTTGCCGGTTTTGTTGTATATGACTTCTGTTATTACCTTTATCATCGCTGCTCGCACGAAATAAATGGTTTATGGGCGTCGCATGTTGTTCATCATCAAAGCGAAGAATACAACCTAACAACAGCGTTGAGACAAACCAGCGGTGGAGTCGTTAACTTTGTATTTTATATTCCATTGGCAATTTTAGGCTTTGAGCCGATTATATTTATTGCGGTAGGCTCACTGAACCTTGTATACCAATTTTGGGTTCACACAAGGCATATAGATAAAATGCCAGCTTGGTTCGAGTTCGTTTTTGTGACGCCAAGTAATCATCGAGTCCATCATGGCCAAAACCCTGTTTATCTTGATAAAAACCACGGCGGCGTTTTCATTTTGTGGGATAGACTTTTAGGCACATACCAAAAAGAGTTAGATGAAGAGCCTGTTATTTATGGGGTTACAGTCCCTCTTGCGAGTTGGAATCCAATTTGGGCAAACTTTGAAGTTTACTGGGTGCTATTGCAAGACTCAGTTAGAACAAAAAAATGGTCGGATAAATTTAGGGTTTGGTACAAAAAAACTGGCTGGCGTCCCGATGACGTTTCTGAAAAGTATCCTGGCCCTAAATTTGACCCTTATAAGCAAGTTAAATTTGATGTCGCCAATTCAATAACAACAAAAACTTATATTCTGTACCAACATATAGTGACACTTTGTTTGTCGTTAGTTATTTTGTATCAAGCTCCAAAGGTGGACAATTCCTTTAATGTAGTTAGCATGATAGTTATAGGGTTTGGTTTGTTTACATTAGGTAAATTACAACAAAACACAAAATGGTCTCATCAGCTTGAAACGTTAAAAATTGCTCTTTGGGGAAGCTTTATTGTTTTGTCACCGTACCAATTTGAATGGCCGTTAGAAATTTCGATGCTTTATGGTCTCAGTAGTTTGATTTGGCTGGCAGGAAGTTACCGGTCAAAAAGTAATAACATAAATATAAAAAAAATAATTCCAGGAAATTAACATGTTAAATAATTCTTCAGTAGTTAGCTTTAAGAAAAGCAAATTGTCACTCGCGGTTGTCTTTTCATTGCTATCTTCAGGCGCATACGCCATGGATGAAGTTCCAGAAAAAAAAGTCGGTTTAGAAGTAATCGAAGTGAGTGCCCAAAAGCGAGTGGAAAGTATTCAAGATGTTCCCATCACAATAACGGCCTTTGGTGAAGCTGATATAGAGAAAATGGGCATTCAAAGTGCGAATGACCTTGGTCTTATTACCCCTGGATTAGAGACCAATAATGCCACGGCAACACAAACCACTTTTAATATTCGTGGCATAACAACAAACGACATGGGAATTGGCCTAGATGCTGCTGTTGCTGTGTATATTGACGGTGTTTATGTTGGTCGTAGGGGTACTTCAAATCTTAACTTTAATGATGTTGAAAGGGTTGAGGTTCTTAAAGGGCCACAAGGTACTTTATTTGGCAGAAACTCCGCCGCAGGCGCTATCCATATTATTACTAAAAATCCAACAGATGATAACGAAGGCGGAATTAAGTTTACGGTTGGAGAATATAACAAACGTAAAATAGAACTGTGGGCGAATACACAAATTAATGAAGAGTTGTCTTTTAGAGGCAGTTTTAACTCAAACCATCGCGGTGGTTATTTAGATATAAAAGACAGTGAAGAAAAGTACGGAAACCAAAGAGATTGGTCAGCTCGTGGTGCGTTATTATGGCAAGCAGCTGATGACTTAGAAGTGATTTTCAGGGGCGATATAAACGATACTAATCAACAAGGTAGACCTGCAGTTACGTTAAACACTTCTTACGGCAGTGGCGACCCATTTGCACCTATCGAATTTGACTTTGAAGGTAAAGAAACACGCCAGGCTGGTGGTATCTCTGCGGAAGTGAATTACTTTGCAGATGGCTTAACGTACACCTCCATTACCGGCTATCGCCAGTTTGAGCGTTATAATGCAATGGAAGATGATGGCTCTGCAATGCAGAGAGCTTATTTTGAAAGTTTGCTAGATGAAGATCAAAGCCAGTTCAGCCAGGAGTTTAGAGTAGTAGACTCTGAAGGTGACTTTAAGTGGACTGCAGGCACAACCTTCTTCTATGAAGATATTGAGCAAGATGTTGTTGCTAACTTTAATACGCTAAGCTTTGATGCATTAGCGATTGTACAGCTTGGCTTGGACCCTCGTATTTTGCCAGACTTTCCATTTGGACAAGGCGTTGCTGGTTCTTATATGACGTTAGGACCAATTGAAGCGCAACAAGCTATTGGTTTAGAAATTCAACGCCGCATGATGGCGGGTCAGGACTTTGAAACAGCGCAGGCAACCGTTGGACAAGACTTGATCAATGCCAATTTAACTAAGGTTTTTGGTCAGCATGAAGAGCGCTTTTATCATCATGCAACGACTTCAAGTTTTGCGGCATACTTTGACGGCACCTATGCCGCGACTGACAAGTTAGATTTAACATTTGGTTTACGTTATACCTACGATGATAAGAACTTCAAGCTATCTTCTGTGCCACAAAATACTTACTACGTGCCATTTGAAGGTGCCGATGCTCAAATTGTTGGTGATGTGCCGCTAGCGGTAGCTTTCCAACCTGAAGATGCTCGACAAGAAGAGAGTTGGGATAAGTGGACACCGCGTGTTGTTGTTGATTACAAATGGACTGATACCTTCATGACATTTGCTTCGTACGCCGAGGGCTTTAAATCAGGCGGCTTCAATGGTGTAGGCAAAGCGCCACCAGTAAAAGAAGAAACCGTTAAAAACACGGAAATTGGGGTTAAGTCTTCATGGTTAGATAACCGTATTAGACTCAATGTGTCGGCCTTTGAATACAAATATAAAAACCTTCAACAACTTGAGCTATTTGGTGCGCCAATACCTACTTATAATCTTCGAAATGTAGATGCAGAAGGGGAAGGGTTTGATATTGAAACGGTTATCCAAGTAACACCAGATTTAATTGTTACGGCAAATTATGGAAAAACGATTGCCGAATATACTAAGTGGGACTTCTTTGAGGGCGAAGATGTTAACGATGGTCGAGTTGGTGAACCGATTTCAGGCATGCCAGAAGATCAAAGTAATATTCGCGTAGACTATTTCTTTGAAGGTCTAGATGGTCAATTTAACCTCCATGTTAGTTACGCTGACACAGGTGAGAGAACTCAAGGCGTAGAAGGACCTGCATTGCCAGTGTTACCTTTTGAGCCAGGTACAGTGACGGGCTTAAATGCAGATAATAGAATTTCTGGATACAGCTTAGTAAATACGCGTATTAGTTGGCAAAGTGACAACCACCCAATTTATGCCGCCTTTTTTATTAATAACCTAACGGACGAAAAATACTTAATTCAAACAGGCGGGCAAGCTATGGCGCTTGGTTCTCCTATCGCAACGCCAGGACTTCCTAGAATGTATGGTTTTGAGTTTGGAATGGAATTTTAAGGTTTGTTTCTAAAATAAATACGGTTATTATCGGCTCCATGATGGAGCCGTTTTTATAGATGAAGGAGTAACATAAATGGCCTACTTGGATACACTTGGTGAACTAATCTTAATTTTTTCGCTGCTGGCGTTTGTAATCAATTTAAACAAAACAAACTCTTTTGAGTCACCGTATAGACTCCTATTAACCCTTGGTTTGTTGTTCATTGTTATCACTGCTTCTTTTGGTGCTGTGCGTTTTGCTGGTGTAGATCAAGTAATACCCATCCATGACTATTTGTCTTTATTAAGTACAAAGGTTGCTATGGTGATTTACGTATTTAGTCTTCCTATGGTGATTCTATCTTGTAAAAGTAATGACGCCATCTTCAATACTAATATGTCTTCTTCAACTACTGAAAAAGAAGAATTAACAGGTAACCAAAATGCGCCTGTTAGTACTAAATTAGAGTACTTAAATGGTCACTTTTCGGAGCAGGGGATTGTTAAAGTTGCGAAGTTTGTAATGGTATTTTTGCTGACGTTTAATATTCTAACTGTAAGTTTTTCCATCGAAACTAATAAGCTAATTACAGATGCAAGTATCATTCTCGGATTTGTTTTGTTTGCTTTAGTCGCTAAAGAAAAAGGGTTAGTGTTCTTATCTATTGTCACGCTTTTGTTGGTTCCAGCGTCGACGACACTGCACATTAGTGATGATTTAAGTATGGCTATTTTCCATTTACTGCTTGCCATCCATTTTTTACTTATAAATAGAGTGTTCACCTTAGAGCTGTCACAACCAAGTTTTAATGAAGTCAGCGAGCAAAATCGCCTATAATGGCTAATAGACTTTAAAAAGGTGATGTATGACAGAAACTAAACTAGATCCAAATCGATTTGTTGAAATCAAAAGCTGGAGCCAAGATAAGCGTTTAAAATACTTATTAATGCAAATACTGGAACAGCAGCAGGTTTGGATTTTAACCGACGAACACGGCGCTGTGATGCTAACAACGGATGATGAAGACTGCATTCCAGTTTGGCCTCATTTTGAATTTGCTCACGAATGGGCAACGGGTGATTGGAACGGTTTTGAACCTAAAGCTATTTCATTAAAAGATTGGCAGAAGAAGTGGAGTCATGGCCTTGAAGATGATGAATTGTTAATAGTGGCATTTCCAGTCCCTGATGAAGACGGCATTATCCTTGAACCGTTTGAGCTAGAAGATGAATTAGAACAGCAAAAACGAAAGCTTCACCCTCGCTAGAATCAAAAGCCCAAGTCTACGATTTGGGCTTCTTCAAAAAGATAACATCCTTATCTACAAACTCTAAAGTTAATCCAAATTTCTTCGCAATAAACTCAAAGGTTGGTTGGCTGAAAAAGCTGATATGAGTAGGATCGTTTTTATAGTGCCAATTGGCAAAACGTTGTTTATCGATGACGAGTTTTGTCATTATGGCTAGTAACCCGTCAGGCTTTATCATCTCAATAAGTTGGCTCAACTCTTTACTTGGGGTATTAAAATGCTCTATTACTTCTGTACTGGTTATAAAGTCATATTGCTTGTTGAGTAGTGATTTATCGTCGGCGTAATAAATATCATATTCGCTGATGTTTAAACCAAGTCTCCTAAGCTCAAATGCCAAGGCAGGTCCAGGTCCACAACCAAAATCGAGACCAGTGAGGTCGCCTTTCTTTTTACCTAAGGGCTTTTCATTTAAACGTTTGTCATTTTCAAACTTTCCATCTGATGTGACAAAGCTAGCAGAGTTAATAGAGTTAACAAGATTATTGGAGTTTGAAGAGTTAATAGAGTTGGAGTGAGAACTATAAGATTCCGGCTTAGAAAGTTGACTAGCAAACTCGCCAGCAAAATCAGCGTCAACCAATTGCGTTAACAGCGGCTTGGCTAACCGACTAAGAAAAGTTAGGTATCCTAAATCTTCAAGCTGGTTTTCATGTTTGTCATACTCTGACTTTTCATTAGATGTTGATAGGTGAAATTCGGCAGGAACAAAAACCAAGGAGCATTGTTGGCACTGTAGGTAATCACGTTTTTTGTCAGTAAAATAGTGTGCGACCTTTGTATGGTCGCACAATGGGCATAAGTGATTAGTCACTTACTACCTCAAAACTTAACATTTTCATATACTTTGCCATGTCTTCAGCTGATTTAGCTGGGCGCACGTTTTTATCGATCATGACAATTTTGCCTGTCTTGTCGATGTAAAATGTATGACGCTTTGCATATCCCATAAAGCTGACATCGTAAGCATCTGCAACTTCGCCTTCAGGGTCGCTCAATAACGGAAAGTCGGCTTTAGTTTCTTGCGCAAATCGCTCATTGTCTGACGCGTCATCTGTACTTGCCATAAAATATTGAGCATTAAACTCTTTAAGCAAATGTCCGTTTTCCGCTAACGATTTACATTCAATGGTACAGCCCGATGTAAATGCTTTTGGAAACCAAGCTAAAACAACGTTTTGTTTTCCTTTGTAGTCAGATAGTGAATAGGTTTTTCCGTCGCTTCCTTTCATTGTGAAATCAGGGGCCTGATCTCCAACTTTTAGCGATGCAAACGTTGTGACACTAAATAACAATGCCGAAGTTAGTGCGATAGTACTTAATAGTCTTTGTAACATATTGCGTTTCCTTATTAATAATCTGACGGTTGTACGCAGTAATAACCTTGGTCGATCAGTTTGTTACCGGTAATTGTTTGAATGTAGAGATAACAAAATCCAGTGTAACGACAAAAGGGATTTTTGCTTTTAGTGTTGTTAAATTTTCTTCTGACGTTTTCCACCCAAAAGGCGTCATCGTCAATAAATTACTGAGGTCCGATTCTTCAGTAATTTGAGTCTCCATGCTAACCGAGTCATGTTTTTCTAACTCAAACATATCGGGTGCTTTAGGTGTTTCGTGTAAATCAGCAGTAGGGTAAATGACCTGCTTAATTTCAAATAGATGATGCGGGCCAGGTGAAACGGATAATATTTTCCCTTGCTCCACTAAAATACGCTGGCATTCTTTGCCAATAAGAGGTGCGAAAACGTTCATTACTAAGTCTACACTGTCTGTAGCTAATGGCACGTGAGCATTTGTTGCTACGGCGTAATGAACTTGCTTGTTTCTCTTGGCGGCATATTTCACGGCAGATTTGGAAATATCAAAACCGTAAACGGCTTTATCGTCCATCTGTTTTTTAACTTCACTTGTGTAATAACCTTCACCACATCCTAAGTCAACAACAGTGTTTGGTGATAACTCAGCAATAAGTTCTATTAACTTGCTGCGCATAAACTCATAGTGACCTAACTGCAGAAACTCTCTTCGTGCTACCACCATGTTTAAGTCGTCACCTGGTTGAAGCGACTTCTTTAGCTGCACTGGTAATAAATTAACGTAACCTTCTTTGGCATAATCAAAAGCATGATTATTTGAACATCTTAATGTTTGTCCCTCTTTCTCTAATGAAGAAGAGCAGATAGGGCAGGTAAATTTAGCGTGTTCAGACATAAAAACTTATTCAAATAATTCAAAGACAACGCAATTATAACGCAGAGCTACTAAAATTGGTTTTAGTTTTAACAGTTGGTTTGTACATTAAATGTCCGAACGAGCGGTAAACCGTAAAATAAATGAAATTTACCCTTTACCTTAGGCATTCGCACAGTATAATTGCCGGACTTTGATGCAGGGGCGTAGTTCCAATTGGTAGAACAGCGGTCTCCAAAACCGATGGCTGGGGGTTCGAGTCCCTCCGCCCCTGCCAAGTCAAAGAAATTAAACCGCTTAGTTGCGGTTTTTTTGTGCCTGAAGTTTAGGATGTTTATGTAGCATCGAATTAGCCAGTTAGCTGCATGATTTTAGAACAGCGGTCTCCACTCTTCATAAAAGACGCGATGGCTGAGGGTTCGAGTCCCTCCGCCCCTGCCAAGTCAAAGAAATTAAACCGCTTAGTTGCGGTTTTTTTGTGCCTGGAGTTTAGGATGTTTATGTAGCATCGAATTAGCCAGTTAGCTGCATGATTTTAGAACAGCGGTCTCCACTCTTCATAAAAGACGCGATGGCTGGGGGTTCGAGTCCCTCCGCCCCTGCCAAGTCAAAGAAATTAAACCGCTTAGTTGCGGTTTTTTTGTGCCTAAAATTCACGAGCTCAAACGCTTCATTTAAGTGCTTTGCTAACATGGACAGTTAATTTAGTTAATTAAATCTCTAATGGCTCAACTCCGTAAATTTAGATATCATTAATTTTTACTTCTTAATTTTGGTTCAACTGTGTACACACCTCATCAAATAGAATGCATGAAAAAGCTTGGCATTAAATTTCTGCAAGCTGGCTCTCTCGATGCATCACCAGAAGAATCGTTGACTAAAGATATGGTGCTAGAGCCATCATTTGAAAAAGACTTGTTGGTTCTCTTTCCTCAAATGAAAGTGGTGGGCCAAAAGGTTCAGCTTACCGAAAGCTTTTCGTGGTTGATTGAAGGTAAATCTACCCGTGTTATCGCTACTAAAACACAATTAATAACAGCACCGATAAGTGATTTATCAAGCGCTCAAAAACAGCAGGTTTGGTCAACGTTGGCACCTTTGGTTAGCCAGTAATAAAAAACTAAAAACAAACACTAGCCGATGAATTTAAGCTAATAAAAGCCAGCTCATGAAAACAAGAATAGAACCATTAAACCATTCTCATATCTCCGAAATTATGGAAATTGAAAACACTGCGCACTTAGCACCTTGGAGTGAGCGTATTGTTTCTTCTAGTTTTGGCCCGCGTAGTCATAATATGGGCTTGTTTAAAATAGAGAAAAAACAATATCAACTTATCGGATATTATTTTTCAGACCATGTTGCTGGCGAAGTGTCTTTGGAAAACATATGTATTGCCAAAGATCACCAAGGTAAAGGCTTAAGCAAAGCGTTAATGAATGATTTGTTTACGTATAGTGAAAGCATACAGGCAGAAGAAATTTGGTTAGAAGTGAGAGAGAGCAACCAAGCTGCGGTTGCTCTTTATGAGTCATTTGGCTTTGTAATACAGAGCGTCAGAAAAAATTACTACTCAGTGCCTAACAGCGTTGAAAAAGAACACGCACTGTCTATGAAAAAAGCACTGTAGCAAGCAGCACAAACTCTAGTTAAGCTTTAATACCGACAACAAGCTTGAGTAATCGTCGGTCCAATTAACGGTTGCTCCGTCAGCCATTAAAATACCTGAGCCTAATGACTTTACCGTTGGTTGAGCCAAGTACTTCTTATTATTAGTAAATACTACCCACTCAGTTGTGTGAATGTTTGCATCTTCAGACTCGGCTTTAAAATAAACCGCCGTCATTTTTAATTGCTTAGCAATACTTCGCATCACAGGTTTTAGGTTTAAATAGCTATTTGAAATATGGAATGCCATTAAGCCATTTTGTTTAAGATGATGTTGGTAAAGGTTTATTGCTTCCTCAGTAAGCAAGTGAACCGGAATGGCATCACTCGAAAAGGCATCAACCACCAACAGATCAAACTGCTGGCTACCCTCATTATTCATCTCTTGTTCCAACATGACTCTAGCATCACCTAATTTAATATCTACCTGAGCGCGCGAACGCTTTAGATAATCAAAATAGGTATTGGCCACAAAAGCCACGTCGGGATTTAACTCATAAAATACATAATTATCATTGGACTGACCGTAATAGGCTAATGCACCAACACCTAAACCAATAAGTCCTACTTTTCGTGACGCTTGCTGTGTAGGCATTTGCAAAGTGAGACCAATACCCGATGCCGGACGGTAGTAACTAAGAGGTTCTAAATCAACTTTTTCAGCAGAGCTCGACGAGTCATTTATGGCAGGCAGGCGTTGAGCGCCATGTGCGGTATAACCATCAACCAGTCGACGTTCTGGCGGTGAGATATTCAGTAAATCTTTAACTGCGAGTGAGCCGTAAAAGTTGCGACTTTCATAAACATTAAACTGATTAAATTGAGCGTTTAAAAAGTTGAAAAAGAAACCAAAAACGACAAACCCAGCAAGACTAGTGAATGTCAGCTTATTGTCTGGTTTGGCGTTGAACGAGGCTGCATCAATATCAGTCTCTGATCTTTTCAGTGTTTTATTATGGCTAAAAATAGACAGGGGCAACAAAGCGTAAATCGCCATAAAGCCAATAATGTATTCATAGTTTTGCGTGAAAAATTGAGTAGCAAAAAAGGAAGCGAACAAACTTCCTGCTGCGCCGCCTGCGGCTAGTAATAAATAAAACAGAGTAAGGTGCTGAGTATCGGGTTTTGTTTTCACCAATTCGCCATGACAAACCATGGTGGCAATAAACATGGTTAATAAATAAAGTGATATTTGTGAAATAGCACTGAAATGTGTGCCTATATAAAACAGCAGCAATGCAATAACGGAGCTAACTATAAACGCCGCCAGCCAATACCAGCGGGCGTAAAGTCTTTCATTATGGAAGGTTAAAATAAACGTCACGAGGTAAACCGCAAGTGGTGTGATCCATAAAAAAGGAATAGGTGGAATGTTTTGTGTCATTTTGCTGGTGGTAGCAATCAGCAATACAACGCCGGCAGCGGACAGCAGAAACCAGCTAAGCATTTTCAAAAAGCTTGGCGTCGCCTCAATGGAATGTGCTTCTGTCTGCTCCGGTAAACGCTCCGGTGCCAGCTTTAACGCGGTATATATACTTAAACCAATCGTCGCGGAAAAAAGCAAGTAAACACCAGACCAGTAAAAGGTTTGATTGTTGAGTGTCAGCTGGTGCTCAATAATGAATGGGTAACTAAATAAGGCGAGCAGCGCGGCAATGTTAGAAACTGAATATAAGCGATAAGCTTTAGACTTTAATGAAGTTTGCCCTAACCAATGCTGAATCAAAGGGGCCGTTGTTGATAATACAAAATACGGCACGCCAATAGTGTAAAACAACAGTTTAAATACGTCCCAAAATGGCGATTGAACGTCAACAAATATGGCGTTAGACCAATCATTGGAAACGGGCATTAAGGTGGCGGCAATCAAAACTATCACCGCATGAAACTTGGCTTGAAAGCTAGTGTTTTTTAACTTACTTAAAATAAATGAGTAAAGGTAACCAGCCAGTAACATTGTTTGAAAAAACAATAAACACGCGGTCCAAACGGCACTGCCACCACCTAAGTTCGGCAATATCAGTTTTGCGTAAATAGGTTGAATTGAGAAAAGTAAAAATGAACTGAGAAAAATGGTTAAAACAAAAGACGCTTTCAAGTTGTTGTTCACTCGTGTGATAGCCGAAAACAGGCATGATACACGGCTTTTAGCTAAGGTTAAAATAGTGGCAGAAAAAACGCAGTTTAAGGTGAATCAGCGCCTTACTTTTAATCCTAATTCGGCTATAATACGCGGCTAAAATTTTATTCTCTTTTTCAATTCATATTTAATACAGGTAATTTGCATGTCTGCGCAACAACAGCAAGTCGACATTCGACGCACATTCGCGATCATCTCGCACCCGGATGCCGGTAAAACAACTATCACCGAAAAGGTATTGTTGTTCGGACAACACCTTCAAACAGCAGGTACTGTTAAAGGTCGTGGTTCAAACCAGCATGCAAAATCTGACTGGATGGAGATGGAAAAAGATCGTGGTATTTCAATTACTACGTCTGTTATGCAATTCCCATATAACGAATGTTTGGTCAATTTACTCGATACTCCAGGACACGAAGACTTCTCTGAAGATACTTACCGTACATTAACTGCAGTTGATTCCTGCCTAATGGTTATTGATACCGCGAAGGGTGTAGAAGATAGAACTCGTAAGTTAATGGAGGTTACTCGCCTTCGTGATACACCAATCATAACGTTCATGAATAAATTGGACCGTGACATTCGTGATCCAATGGAAGTTATGGATGAAGTTGAATCGGAACTAAAAATTGCATGTTCACCAATCACTTGGCCAATCGGTTGCGGTAAATTGTTCAAAGGTGTTTATCATATTCTTCGTGACGAAGTTATTTTATATGCCACAGGCCAAGGCCACACAATCCAAGAAGTTCGTACGATTAAAGGTGTTGATAACCCTGAGATAGATGCCGCAGTAGGTGAAGACCTTGCAGAACAATTACGTGAAGAACTAGAGCTAGTGGTTGGTGCGTCACATGAATTTGATAGAGAGTTGTTTTTAGCAGGCGAATTAACACCAGTATTTTTTGGTACCGCTTTAGGTAACTTTGGTGTCGACCACATGCTAGATGGTTTAACTGAATGGGCGCCAACGCCAATGCCTCGTGAAACTAACGAACGTTCTGTATCAGCAGAAGAGTCAAACTTCAGTGGTTTTGTATTCAAAATACAAGCAAACATGGATCCTAAACACCGTGACCGTGTTGCCTTCATGCGTATCGTTTCTGGTAAATATGAAAAAGGCATGAAAATGAAACACGTTCGTTTAGGAAAAGACGTTCGAATTTCAGATGCGTTAACTTTTGTTGCGGGTGACCGTGCCCAAGTTGAAGAAGCATGGCCGGGCGACATCATTGGTTTGCATAACCACGGCACTATTAAGATTGGTGACACCTTTACACATGGTGAAGACTTTAAATTTAGTGGTATTCCAAACTTCGCACCAGAATTATTCCGTCGTATCCGTCTTAAAGATCCACTGAAGCAAAAGCAGTTATTAAAAGGCCTTATTCAATTATCAGAAGAAGGTGCTGTACAGGTATTCCGTCCGCTTGAAAACAACGATTTGATTGTAGGCGCGGTTGGTGTACTTCAGTTTGATGTTGTTGTTCAACGATTAAAATCGGAATACAACGTTGAAGCAATTTATGAAAATGTAAACGTGGCAACTGCTCGTTGGGTAGAGTGCGACGATGACAAAAAACTAGATGAGTTCCGCCGTAAATGTGCTACTAACTTAGCGTTAGATGGTGGTGACAGCTTGGCGTACATTGCGCCGACAAGAGTGAACTTAAACTTATCGATGGAACGTTACCCAGATGTACGTTTCTTAGAAACTCGTGAACACTAATTAGGCACTAAAGAAAATGAATGTATTTCAATTAGTTCAAGACAGATTTAAACAAGCATTAAGCAACATTGAAGGCGCAGAAGGCGCACCAGCACCATTGGCTCGCAGTACTCGACCTGAATTTGGTGAATATCAATTTAACGGTGCTATGGCACTGGCGAAAATTTTAAAACAAAAGCCTCGTGATATTGCAGAGACTATTGTTGAGCAAGTAAACCTAGATGATATGGCTGATAGCTTAGAAATTGCTGGTCCTGGTTTTATCAATGTAAAGCTTCGTCCTGAGTGGTTAGCCGCACAGGTTGAAACAGCACTGGCAGATCCTCGTTTAGCCATCGAAAAAGAGTTGGCTAAAAAAGTTGTTGTTGATTTGTCTTCACCAAACCTAGCCAAAGAAATGCACGTTGGTCACCTTCGTTCAACGATTATAGGTGATGCCGTTGCACGCGTTATTGAGTTCTTAGGTCACGATGTGATTCGCCAAAACCACATGGGTGATTGGGGAACACAGTTCGGAATGTTGATCGCGCATTTACAAGACAAGCTGCAAGCATCTGAAGTTGCAACAACGGCACTGTCAGACTTAGAAGACTTTTACCGCGAAGCAAAAATTCGTTTTGATGACGAACAAGGGTTTGCTGACCGAGCTCGTGAGTATGTTGTTAAGCTTCAAGGCGGTGACGCTGAGTGTAAAGCTCTGTGGCAGCAGTTTATCGAAGTGTCTATTCAACACTCAGAAGAAGTATACGAGAAGCTGAACGTTAAGCTAACTAACGATGACATTATGGGCGAAAGTGCTTATAACCCAATGTTACCAGGTGTGGTTGCTGACTTAAAAGAGCAAGGCATTGTGGTTGAAGACCAAGGTGCGCAAGTTGTATTCATTGAAGAGTTAGCGAATAAAGACGGTGAGCCATCAGTATTTATCGTTGAAAAGTCAGGCGGTGGTTTCTTGTATTCAACCACTGATTTAGCGGCAATGAAGTATCGCTCATTTGAATTAGATGCGGACAGAATCATTATCTTTACCGATGCTCGTCAAGCTTACCACTTTAAGCAAGCTGAAATAGTTGGCCGTAAAGGTGGATTGTTACGTGAAGAAACGACCTATGAGCATGGCCCATTTGGCATGATGTTAGGTAAAGACGGCAAACCATTTAAAACTCGTACTGGCGGTACGGTAAAACTAGCTGATTTATTAGATGAAGCCGTTGAGCGCGCAGGCAAATTATTAGCAGAACGAAATAGTGATCTATCTGCAGATGAGCAAAATGAGATTGCTCGTAAAGTCGGTATTGGTGCTATTAAATATGCAGACTTAAGCAAAAATCGTACAACGGATTACATTTTTGACTGGGATACCATGTTGAGCTTTGAAGGCGATACGGCTCCTTATTTGCAATATGCATTTGCGCGTATTCAAAGTATTTTCCGCAAAGCAGGAATTAATACTGAAGATTTTTCTGCCAATGTTGTTATTGCAGAAGCTCAAGAAAAAGCGTTAGCAATGAAGCTATTGCAGTTTGTTGAAGTAATGAATGCGGTTAGCCAAAACTTAACGCCTCATGTGTTATGTACTTACCTTTATGAGTTAGCTAGCTTGTTCATGACATTCTACGAAGCGTGCCCAATCTTAAAAGATGGTGTGCCAGAAGAAACAAAACAAAGCCGTTTAGCGCTAAGCTTGTTGGTATCTAAAACAATGAAGCAAGGTTTAGACTTGTTAGGCATTGAAACAATGGAAAAAATGTAAGTATAAAATGTTTAAACCTGAACTCTAACCTTGGGTTTAGATTTGTCATATACTTTCTGAAAAGCGGAGCCTAGTGCTCCGTTTTTTGTTTTGACTTTAAACGATGCCGTTTACTGTTGTGTCCTGAAGCTAGACTAGGTGAGTTATTTCCAAACTAAGCTTGGCATCAACTGGGTGTTGAAACTCATCACCTATTTGTTTGGATTTCATGGCTCCGCCCAGGGGTGACGATAAGGTAATGACGGTAACGACTTCGTCTGATACCTCGATTTTTAAACCACCAGAATAATTGCCGATTAAAAACATTTTTGAAATTTCATCTGAATCAATGAGCTCAACTAAAGCCCCTGCGTCGATACTAGACTCATTACTGAATACTTTGTGTTGTAAAACTTTCCAATCCTCTATGGCATTGGCTAAGTCTGCAGCACGTTGTGAATGGCCATGTGCTAAATATGAAGCTTCGAGTCCAACCGTATCATACTGAGTTTCTGGTTTACTCTGTTCGTGAGTTGCCAATTGACGCGCCCCTTCTGCAGCATCGGAGGCTGCGAGAAAGGACTTTTCTAACTGAATAAATAATTCTGAAAATACTGCTAATTTGTCAATGTTCATAGATTGGTTTAAACAATTTCCAATGTGTCTGGTTCTTTCACAAAGTATACCGCAAGCATGGCTAAGGTGAATGGAAATAGCAGTAAATTAAATACAGAGAAAATCACAGTTACTTGTAGAATGCTCACCACTAAAAGCAATACAGAAAAGACTTTCAACATACTGCTGATTTGTTGGTGGTTGATTAGTATTACAATACTGCAAATAAAGGTAGAAAACGCTAATAAAACTAGTGCAGCAATGCCGAAAAACAAACCCACTGCAACTATGCTATCTGTTGATGAGTTTGGTAACGCACCACTTGTCATCGCTAAAGCAACATCAAAGATCACCGTTCCATGAAATAGGGCACTGGCTATCGCCATTACAATAAGCAAAATAGAAGCAAAGCGCGAGTTAAGTTGGACTTTTAGTGCTTTGCTTAAACTCAAATAAACGTAAACTTCAAGTGCGCCCATGATCACAAACATCAAATCACTGAAGCCAAGTGTCATCATATCGGCTTTTATAAATGCAAAAATATCATTATTAAAGCTTGCTGAGTAAAACGCACTGCTCCAATAAATGGGGAATACGATGGCGAGCAGCAAAGTGGCTATCGCTGGTTTTATGTATTGATTGTTCATTTAAATCTCCAGTTTTAAAATAAGTAAAGTCAGAGTTAGTTAATCGACTTTTAAAATAGATTAACTCCCATCTTTCTCTTTAATTTCATACACCAAAATATCGCCGGGCTGACAACTTAATGCCTTGCATATAGCCTCTAGCGTACTAAATCGAATCGCTTTAACCTTGCCGTTTTTCAACAAGGATAGATTAGTCATTGAAATGCCGATTTGTTGAGACAATTCAGTTAATGACATTTTCTGTTTCGCGAGTTCTATGTCTAAGTTAATTCGTATATTCATGTTATTTACAATAGTGACTTGTTTTATGTTAGTCAAATTAAATTTTATGATAAACGTAAATTTTATTTCGATTAGCATAAGGTGTCGTGGTTTGAGAACACAACTTCATTGACTAAATTTACACAGGAAAGTGAGCATATGTAAGTACTAGCTGGTGGTTTTAAAAATTTAAATTGGGACGATACTAACTGCGAATGCAATTAAATGGATATTGGCTGAGAATAGTTTACACAGAGGCATTCAAATATATAAAAACGGCTCGCTATATATTATTATTATCAGTTATTAAGGTTGGTAAAGGCTATCCTATATACTGCCAACTAAATCAGAGCGTTAAGGAACAATTATGTACGACTTGCCAGTGGTCAGCTTAAAAGACTCAGTGTCTGAACAAGAATGGCAGACGCGTGTGGAATTGGCCGCATGTTATCGATTATTAGTGATGCACGGTTGGGACGACTTAATTCATTCTCATATCTCAGCTCGCATTCCGGGTACAGATCATTTGCTGTTGAATGCTTTTGGCCTTACGTTTGACGAAATTACAGCATCAAATTTAGTTAAAATTGATATTGAAGGCAACATTGTTCAAGAAGACTGTCCTTTTACGATTAATCCAGCTGGCTTCACTATTCATAGCGCATTACATGAAGCAAGGCATGAAGATCAATGCACCTTGCACGTTCATACAAATGAAACCGTTGCAGTTGCAAGTTTAGAAGAAGGTTTATTGCCGTTGAGTCAGTATTCAATGTTTGCATTGGCGTCCCTTGCTTACCACGACTATGAAGGTTTAGCTGTTAATGATAAAGAAAAACAAAGACTCAAAGATGATTTGGGTAATGCTAATTTTTTCCTGCTTAAAAACCATGGTGCAATCACACTAGGTAAAACTATTGGTGATGCCTTTATGCATATGTACGATTTAACTCGTGCTTGTGAGATTCAATTGCAAGTTCAAGCAACGGGTCAATCTGCGTTTATGGTCGATCAAAGCATAGTGGATGGTATAAAAGCGCAGGCGAATATCGTCCATTCAGGTCAAACTGGTGGTCAAAAAGCATGGCCAGCCATGATGCGAAAAGTTAAGCGCGCCTATCCTGACTTTGATAAGTAAAGAGTAATAGGTAAAGGCGGATAATTAAGACCGACATCTAATTTGAACGCGTGACCAAGGGTCGCGAACAAAAACAACAAAGAATTTAATTAAAAGAGACCAAAATGAAAATCACTCACGTAGAAATATTTGATATTCACTGCCCAGAGCGCCCACCATGGAATCCTGTTTTTATCCGTATTCACACTGACGAAGGCATTTCAGGCGTTGGTGAGGCTGGTTTAGCCTACGATTGGGGACACAGTGCGGCTGCCGCTATGATTAAAGAAATAGCTGAAGCGGTTTTAATTGGTTTTAACCCGTTTAATACTGAATTGTTGTGGAGTCGTATGCTGCGAGAAAGCTTTTGGGGCTTAGGCGGCGGACCGGTTTTATATTCTGCAATGAGTGCAATTGATACAGCATTGTGGGATATCAAAGGTAAAGCCTTTGGCGTTCCTGTTTATCAATTATTAGGTGGTAAAACGAATGACAAGTTGAGAACTTATGCCAGCCAATTACAGTTTGACTGGGATAAAGACATCACTAAGCTTATTCAGCCAGAACAGTACGCAGAAGCGGCATTAAAAGCCGTTGCTGAAGGGTATGACGCAGTGAAAGTTGACCCAATTGTTTATGATGCAGATGGTGGCTCGTCGTTTGATAGAACTAAGTTATTCACAAAACCACAAATGCGCTTATTTGGTGATCGCCTTCGTGCAATCCGAAATGCGGTAGGCGAGGACGTGGATATTATCTTTGAATCACACTCGTTAATGGGCGCGGCTTCTGCAATTCAAATGGGTGCGATAGTGGAAGAAGTGGGCTGTATGATGTACGAAGAGCCTGTGAATTATTTAAATTCAGCGGTTCACAAAAAAGTGTCTGATAACGTAAATGTTCCAATTGCTGGTGGCGAACGCTTATATCATCGCTGGGATGTGCGTCCTTATTTTGAAGATCAAAGTATTGACGTTTTGCAGCCAGATGTTGGTTTATGTGGTGGTTTCACAGAAGCGAAAAAAGTGTGTGATTATGCCGATGTTTACGACATTCGTGTACAAGCGCACGTTTGTGGTGGTCCAGTTGCAACGGCAGCGTCATTACATTTAGAAACGGCGATTCCAAACTTCTTAATTCATGAGCACCATACTTATGCAATCAAGTCGTGGAACCGTGAGCTTTGTATTCAAGATCCACAACCGGTTGACGGTTTTTTCCAAGCACCTGATACTCCGGGAATTGGTATTGAACTGAATGATGACGTTGTTAAACGTTCGCCAAATGTGACGGTTAAGTAAGTTTTTTTAAGTGCCGTGTCTTTTGACGCGGCTTTTTTTTTGATTGAGAGACCTATTTGTTAAGGAGAGGGTGTCGGTTTATTTCGTTTGCAGCGCTCAGAGCAATAAATGACATTGTCCCAATTCTTTTCCCATTTTTTTCGCCAATTGAAAGGGCGATTGCAGACTGGGCAAGTTTTAGATGGTAAATGAAGCTTTTTGTGAGCCATTAAATAACATCCCCAAAATGCATGAACAGTCGATTTTATTTGAAATAGAAAGCAACGGCATTGTCATGAAGTAGCTTCTGCTGATGAGCTTGCGGAATATTTAGATTGTTTAACACCAAAACTATATTTTGCCAATATTCTGCATAGGTCTTGCTGAAAGTACATAACGGAAAATTGCTGGCCATCATGACACGTTCAATCCCAAATACATTTATGACACTTTTAATCTTAAGCTCCATAGCAGCAAGCGTGTAATTTCGGTTACTCATTTCCCAGCCTGAACACTTTATCGAAACGTTTGAAAACGCGCTTAATCGTTTAATCCCAGCAAGCCAGTTGGCCCATTCGTCTTTGTTGTGATTAGGATCTGAAGGGGGAAACCCAGCATGATTAATAACAACTTTTAAATCACCGAGCGGTAAAGAGCTCAATGATTTTGTAATACTGTCTACGATGAGTATATCGAATAGGTTCGCCTGAAGTTCAAAGATTAAATTTTGAGACTCTAAATAACTGAGATTGCCTAAGCAATTAGCTGAGTTAAGAATGGCAACTGCGTTTTCATCTAAAATATGGCGCACACCAGCAACAGAAGAATAAAGCTTAAGTTCGCTTATCTGACTTTTAAATTCTTCAGGCTCCAAAAGTAAATTGGCAGTGGCGATAGATTTAAAAGGCTTAGTGACGGTTTTTTCCAACCATTCGACTTCTTGGCTTGGGTGTTCATTGTTGAATCCAGCTTCAATGTGAACAAATGAAGATAGCTCAAATTGCTCAAACACGATTAGGTTCTGCTCCGAAAAGTCCCGATTTATTTTAGACTTATCGCTCCAAAAAGGAGGATACTCTGGCTTCAACCATTGATATTCGCCTTTGACCAGATCAAATAAGTGGAGGTGTGGGTCACTAATTTTCATTTATTGCGCCGTATACCCGCCATCAATAACTTGCAGGCTACCAGTTATAAAACTGGCCTTTTCACTCGCTAAAAATAGGGCAAACTGAGCGACTTCTTCTGGTTGGCCTAATCGACCAATTGGCTGGAGAGATGCTTCTTCTCGATGGATTTCGTCTTTATTTGCCCCTGAGCGCGCAACGTAATTGTCGATAGCCTTATGGTATAAAGGGGTTTCAATGGTGCCAGGGCATAATGCATTTGAGCGTATATTAAATTCGGCGTAATCGAGGGCTGTTGTTTTGGCCATAGAAGCCAACGCAGTTTTACTAAGGTTGTAAGCAAAAGAGTTTTGTTTAGCTATCAAGGCTTGGTCTGAAGCAATAAGTATTATTGAACCGTCGCGATGCTTTTTCATGCTCGGTAAAACGGCTTGTATTGCCGCATAAGCACCTTTTACATTGATATCTAAAACCCGATCAAATTCAGCGTCAGATGTGTTTTCAATAGTACCGGAGAAATGAATTCCCGCATTGGATATCAGAGTATCGATTTTATAACTACGGGCAATATTAGAAATGCTTTCGCGTACGGCATTCAGGTTCGTTATATCACAATGTATATACTCACCTTTGTCGCTAGGTTGTAAATCAAGATTAAAAACTTGGTAACCATTTTCTAGGAACAGTTCGACGCAACTAAGGCCAATTCCCGAAGAGCCACCCGTGATAATGCATGTTTTTTTCATTTCTAATAAAACCCTAAAATTAACCTACGGAATAGACCGCTAATTATGCAGAAAAAAGCACGCCGCCGCACGGTTAATTTTAAAACTGAGCTCTATTGAAGCTCTGTATAAATTTTGTCTAACACTGCTATTAACTTGTTCTGATTTGATTCGTTTGTCGCATAGCTATCTGGAGTCGCAAAGGCTTTTTTATCATTATCAAAATACTTGCCGTTGGATTCTTTAAAGCTGTCAGATAACGAAGCGTCCGTTAACAGGTTTACTCCAATAGAGATGTCATTACCTTCAACACCAAAACCCGCTTTCACCATTTTTGTTGCTAGCAATGAACCTGGGTTTACCGCTAAGAAAACCTGCCTTTTGGTGTCTACTAACTTTGCCATGGCTAACGTCCACGCCGTGATTGCAAGCTTACTTTCAGCATAGGCTTGCATTTCGTTGGAATAGCTTTTTGTTCCAAGAATACCGTTTAAGTCAAATGGCGTTTGGGCGGCTGAGGACAAATTAATCACTCTGGCATCGTCTGATAAGTGGCTATGCAAGGCTTTTGTAAATACATAAGGTGCAATCGTATTGACCATAAGTCGAGGGTCAACTTTATCTTTATCAATTGATGCGGGGTTTAATTTGAATACACCGGCATTGTTGATTAAAACATCGATTGACGCGTAATCAGATTTAAGTGTATTGGCTAACGCTAACACAGAGCTTAAGTCCGAAAAGTCGGCCTGGTATGCAGAAACTTGCGGCGATATTTTTAATAATGATTGGTGAACTGACGCCAGCTTTGCTTCATTTCGGCCGTGAATTATAACTTGATGACCAAGTTCTAATAATTTTGTCGCGGTTGCTAAACCTAAGCCATCGGTTGAACCTGTAATTAAAATTGTTTTCATCTTTATTCCTTTGAATAACCTATTAAAGGTATGGTTAAGCTAAATCATCTTTGGCTTCAATCAAGTAGTGTTTGAATATTAGTCGACAATTGCTATATTGATAATCCTCTTTAATGAAGAATCATTTTTTAGATATTATTGATAATGAATATTGAACATTTAAAACTATTTGTCCGAGTCGCTTCAACACTAAATATCAGCTCAGCAGGGCATGAATTAGGCTTGTCTGCAGCTGTGTCTAGCGCGCACATAAATAAATTAGAGCAAGAGTTAGGTATTCGTCTTTTGCATAGAACAACCAGAAATGTGTCGTTAACTGAAGAAGGAAAGGTTTTTCTTCCTCACGCAGAAGAGGTTCTAGTTGGTATCGAAGCCGCAAAAGCCTCGGTAGGCGTTGGCAATGCATCTCCTATGGGTACGCTAAGAATTACAGCACCGGCATCATTTGGACGGCAACATTTAGTTCCTGCTTTAGCAGAGTTTTTAAAGCGATACCCTTTGATCAATATTGATCTAAGCATGTCAGATACCATTGTGGATATGGTTGAAGGTGGTTTTGATATTGCGATTAGAAATGCTGAATTAAAAGACTCTAGCCTAATAGCCAGTAAATTAGCGGTGGATAAGCGAATTATTTGTGCCGCACCAAGTTATATTGAAGAGTTTGGCATGCCGAAAACGCTAGAGGATTTAAAGACACATAACTGTGTAAACCTCAGAAGCTTTGATACGTGGGCATTAAAGTCAGAAGGTAAAACGGTAAACATTAAAACGCATTCCAAGCTTCGAACGGATAACGGTGAGGCGATGCGAGATGCAAGTGTACAAGGGCTTGGTTTATCTATTAACTCTACTTGGAATGTTTATAAGCACTTGAATAGTGGCGAATTAGTGAAGGTTTTAGAGGATTATCCGTTGGCCTCTGATACTGCTATCTGGGCCGTTTATCCGTCGTCGAGATTGTTAGCACCAAAA
Organism: Psychrosphaera haliotis; assembly: GCF_009728465.1. Taxonomy (GTDB): domain Bacteria; phylum Pseudomonadota; class Gammaproteobacteria; order Enterobacterales; family Alteromonadaceae; genus Psychrosphaera; species Psychrosphaera haliotis. The sequence continues at coordinate 725,282 of NZ_WOCD01000001.1, read as the reverse complement.
GTTCGAGTATTGATAGATTTCTTAAAAGACTGGTATGGCACCCCGCCATATTGGGATACGGAATAGTATGAAAAACTGTAATCAGTGCGGAAAGTGTTGCATTAAATATGGTGGAGGAGATTTATCCGCCACCTCCGAAGAGATTGAAATGTGGGAGATTTTTAACCCCGACATATACGCATACGTGAAGGACGACAAAATATGGTTTGACCCAAAATCAGGAGAACCTTTAAAACAGTGTCCATTTTTAGGCATAGAGCCTAAGTTAACACCGGATTCACCAACACTATATACCTGCAGTATTTACCTCGATCGCCCAGAAGATTGCCGACATTACCCAAGCTTAATATCGGAAATGATTAGGGACGAATGTGAAATGATAGAAGTAACCGATTTAAACAACCCCTCAGCGGCTCAACTTAAATTGAATAAGCTTATGGATGATAGTCATCACAACCGTTAGGATCTTGGTGTACTAGAGCCATTGTCATCACGGTCGTCTTTAACATCGAACATAAAAAAAGCAGAACAAATGTTCTGCTTTTCGTAATTATATAACGCATTAGTAGTCTATACGTTCTGAACCGTATTTTTACATTTGAGCTTGTAAGTAATTAGGTAGGCCAATTGTTTTAATTAAGCCTAACTGCTGCTCTAACCAGTGTGCGTGGTCTGTTTCTGTATCATCGATAAGAACTTGAAGCATATTACGAGTTACGTAGTCTTGTTCTTTTTCACACAGTGCCATGGCGTCTTTTAACGCTTTGTCTACGGCATATTCAACACGAAGATCGCTCTCTAACATCTCAGGTACATCTTTACCTATGTACAAACCATCTCGGTTTACCATGTTAGGGATACCTTCTAAAAACAAGATTCGCTCAATTAATACTGACGCATGGCCTTTCTCATCATCGAATTCGTGATCAATACGTTCGAATAGCTTAGTAAAGCCCCAATCTTCGTACATACGAGAGTGAATAAAGTATTGGTCCATTGCTGCTAACTCAAATGCCAAAAGGCCATTTAATGCATTGATTACGTCTTTATTGCCTTTCATAACGAGGTCCTCTTTATAGCTGTGCTTGAAGGTACTTTTCAATACCTAAGTTTTCAACTTGATAGTCTTGAGTTTCTAGCCAATCTAAATGTTCTTCTTCACCTTCAAGAATATCAGTCAATAAATCTCTAGAAACATAATCTTGCTGCTCTTCACAAACCGCAACTGCAGCTCTCATTTGAGCAATTTGAGTCAATTGGAACTGAGAGTCACACTTGATCATTTCTACCGTATGTTCACCGATAGACAAGGCGCCAAGCTTTTGTAAATTTGGTAGACCTTCCAGAAACAGAATTCGTTCAATTAATTTGTCCGCTTGCTTCATATCTAAAATAGACTTTTTGTAACATTTGTCATTCAGTTTGCTAAAGCCCCAGTTTCTTGTACATGCGTGCATGCAAGAAATATTGATTAATGGACGTTAACTCCACCGTTAAAATGTCATTTAATGTGGTGATAATAGTTCGATTAGATTGCATAAAAAAATCCTAATAACGGGTAATAGGAACATTATAGATGATTATGCGGTTTTTGCAAAAATTCTTAATAAAAACAGGGGGTTAATAATGAGAATCATTATTAATTAGATTGAGGTTTTGTAACTAGCTGACTTCTTTAAATAAAGACTCATCCATGATCATTTTGTCTACAACCATTTGCGCAACCTTAGTACAGTTACCACACTCAGAACCAACAGGCAGGTGTTGTTTTAATTCACGAAGGTTACCAACACCGTGCTGGTTAACAACATCTTGAATATCTTTATCGGTGATACCTTTGCATAAACAAACGTACATTTTGAATCCTACTGGTTACGGCTAACTTCAATGCAAGTGATAATAGTTCTCATTTAGTTTGAAGGCAAGTGTTTTTGTCTGTTTTTGTGCTATTTTTAAGCATTGTGTTTTTCCGCTTTTGGGAAAGCAAGAGTACAATATTACCTATATTGATAATTTCGATAGGTTTAATCGAAAATTCACCTTGGTTTATGAAATTTTAACTATATATACTGTGCACAAGAATTTATTAACAATAACCACATTGGAGAAACCCATGGGCGTATTAGTAGGCCGTCAGGCACCAGACTTCACTGCAGCTGCAGTATTAGGCAACGGCGAAATCGTTGATACATTTAACTTTGCTGAAGCAACTAAAGGTAAAAAAGCAGTTGTTTTCTTTTACCCACTAGACTTCACTTTCGTTTGTCCTTCAGAGCTAATCGCTTTTGACAAACGCTTAGCTGAGTTCAACAAGCGCGGTGTTGAAGTAATTGGTGTTTCTATTGACTCACAATTCAGCCACAACGCATGGCGTAACACTGCTGTTGCAGACGGTGGTATTGGCCAAGTTGGTTACACACTAGCAGCAGACGTTAAACACGAAATCTGTAAAGCGTATGACGTTGAGCATCCAGAAGCTGGCGTTGCTTTCCGTGCATCTTTCTTAATTGATGAAGAAGGCATGGTTCGTCACCAAGTAGTTAACGATCTTCCTCTAGGTCGTAACATTGACGAGATGTTACGTATGGTAGACGCATTAAACTTCCACACAGAGCACGGCGAAGTATGTCCTGCTGGTTGGGAAGAAGGTAAAAAAGGTATGGACGCAACTCCTGCAGGCGTTGCAGCGTTCTTATCTGAGAACTCTGAATCTCTATAATTTTAATTTTAGTTTGATGGGTTATTTTGCTCATCAATATTAAATATCAAAACTCTCGACTTGTTCGGGAGTTTTTTTTTGCCTGAAATAAATGTTGGTAGGTACATTCTTAACTGACGATAGTTTTGTTAAACTTCGAGCTGAATATTTCTTTTAAGGTGTGTGTTGGTGAAGCAGTCGGTTAATCAGTGTTTTTCAGATGAAGGGGCGTTAGCAAAAGCGATCCCTGGATTTAAAGCTCGCCAATCACAATTAGACATGGCTAATGCGGTGGCCAGCGCCATCAAAGATAAAAAGCAGTTGGTTGTAGAAGCCGGCACTGGAACAGGTAAGACATTTGCTTATTTAGCCCCCGCTATATTAGATGGCCGAAAAATTATTGTGTCCACAGGGACCAAAGCTCTGCAAGAGCAACTTTTCCACCGTGATTTGCCATTAGTTAAACAAGCAATAAAGCCTCGATTAAAAACGGCATTGCTCAAAGGCCGAAGTAATTACCTTTGTATCTATAGAATGAATCAAAATGGTCAGCATCCACCATTTGAAGACCCTGACTTTATTACAGACTTGTCTAAAGTTCGTCGGTGGAGCTCAGAAACAGACTCTGGTGATCTTGGTGAATTAACATCCATAGAAGAAAATAGCCGTGCTATCCCTTACGTGACAAGTAGTGTAGATAATTGCCTTAGTAAAGACTGCCCAAATATTGGTGAATGTCATGTAGTTAATGCGCGTAAAAAAGCATTGGATGCAGATTTAATTGTTGTGAATCACCATTTATTTTTTGCTGACATGGCCTTAAAAGATACTGGTTTTGGTGAACTAATTCCTGAAACGGACGTTATTATTTTTGATGAGGCTCATCAAATTCCGGATATTGCGGCGGAGTATTTTGGCGAGCATTTTTCCTCGCGCCAAGTTTTTGAATTATGTAAAGACATTCAAGCCGAATATCAGATGAACTTGCGTGACTTGTCGCAGTTAAATAAAGCGGCCATGAATTTAGAAAAAAATATTTTAGATATGCGCTTAGCCTTTGCTTATGATCCAGAACGAGGTAATTGGCGAGATAAAGCGCCTCAGGAAGAAGTTGTTGCGGCCATGCAGTTGGTCCATAAGTCCTTCGACTTTATTTACGATGTATTAAAACTAGCGGTTTCAAGAACGGAAGCGATTGATGCTTGTTTTGACCGTTTGTGTCAATTAAGAGGCAAGTTTGATCGTGTGAATCAAATTGAAGAAACCGGCTTTAGTTATTGGTATGAAACCAGCAAAAGGCACTTTACGCTTCACACAACTCCTCTGTCTATTGCTGATAAGTTTGGTGGTTTTGTTAAAGAGTCTGATTCAAGCTGGATTTTTACCTCTGCTACCGTATCGGTAGATGATGACTTTGAACACTACACGAATCAATTAGGCTTACCAGAAGCTAGAACACAAATACTGGGAAGCCCATTTAACTATCAAGAACAAGCATTGTTCTGTGTACCAAGGTATTTCCCTGAGCCAAACGACAAATCCGCAGTTCGAGCGTTTGGTGAACTAGCGTTGGAGTTAATTGAAGCTAGTCAAGGTCGAGCGTTTTTACTGTTCACTAGTCATAGAGTGATGTCGTTAGTAGCAAAAATGCTTGAAGATAAAACCAGGTTACCTTTGCTGGTTCAAGGCACAACAAGTAAGCGTTTATTATTAGAGAAGTTTACTAAACTTGGCAATGCCGTATTACTTGGAACAAGCTCTTTTTGGGAAGGGGTGGATGTACGTGGCGACGCACTTTCTTTGGTGATGATTGATAAATTACCTTTTGCTTCGCCAGATGATCCACTGCTACAAGCTCGTATGGAAGATTGTAGATTAAAAGGTCAAGACCCGTTTAAGCATGTTCAAATTCCTCAAGCGGTAATCTCTTTAAAACAGGGAGTTGGCCGGTTAATTAGAGACGTAACAGATAGTGGTGCATTAGTTATATGTGATCCACGGTTAGTGACAAGACAATACGGTGAAACTTTCATGAGAAGTTTACCCGACATGAAGCGAACTCGAGATACAGACAGAGTCGTTAAATTTTTAGAAACGTTATAGTGTAAAAAAATGAATTTATTAGCATTAGATGCTGCAACTGAAGCTTGCTCAGTAGCAATAAAAACAGAAGATAAAGTAATTGGTTACTACGAGGTTTGTCCTCAACAACATTCTCAAAAATTGTTGCCAGCCGTTGAAAACTTGCTAAACGAATCAAGCCTAACACTTGATGACTTTGATGGTATTTTATATGGGTGTGGTCCTGGCAGTTTTACCGGCGTTCGCATTGGCGTTTCAATTACCCAAGGCTTGGCCTTTGGTGCCAATTTACCCGTGCTCGGTGTCTCAAACCTAGCGCTCATGGCTCAACAGGCAATAGATGACCTTAATGCACCTCAAGTGATTGCTGCCATTGATGCCCGAATGTCGGAAGTGTATTTTGCGATATACGATAATGTAGACGGTAAAGCAGTAGCACGAGTCAAAGACGTTGTTTGTAAGCCAGAAGAAATCAATATTGAAAGCAGTGAAGTGTTAGATGGTGCTGTTTCAGTTGGTACAGGCTGGGAAACCTATAACGACATATTAAGCGATAAATTTAATGTTAAAAGTACTGATATTTTACTACCGAATATAAAATATGGTTTTAAGCTTGTTGAAACAGAGTTTAAAAATGGTGAAGGCCTACCCGCTGAATTAGCGCAACCCAATTATGTTCGTGATGAAGTAACATGGAAAAAATTACCAGGTCGATAAATTGAACTTTTTGGTTAATTTTAAGCCAAAGGTAAGGCATAATTAAAACCGACCAGTCGGTCGTTAATATTTGAGAGCATGAAATGGCATTAAGAGATCCTGATAAAACCCGTAATAATTTGTTAGAGATAGCATCATGTTTATTTCAACAAAAAGGGTACAACGGTACTAGCCTTACCGATATTATTAGCAAGGCTAATGTGTCTAAAGGCGCGCTTTATCATCACTTTTCAAATAAACAAGATTTGTTGTATGCCATCATAGATGAGCTTTTCAAAGAGCAATCTAAAGCTCATTGGGAATCAATTACTTCTGCAAGTGATCCAATTGAAGCCATCGCTAAGTCAATTGAAAAGCAGGCTATCGATGCCTCGCAAGAAGACATGTGCAATGGCTGTCCTATTCATAACTTACTAGCCGAGCTTGGATCAACTAATGATGGTTTAAGAATGCGTGTTGATGCTATTTTTTGCGCGGTGCAGAAATCAATTTACGAAGCTTTTGAAAGAGCGAAAGTTCTAAATATAGTGAGCGACAGTACTGATAGTAAAAGAGTTGCTATGTTAATCATGTGCACTATGAACGGTATGCCGCAAATGGTAACGAGTTGTCAAAACAGAGATGTTTTCAAAGAAATATCTGCAGCGTTATCAGATTATATTCGCAGTTTTAAAATCGTTGACTAAACTTAAACTAACTTAGTTATATTTGGGAGATAGTTATGACAGAAGGTGTCGGTTATGGACCTAGCGCTGGTGGTAACCTGAGAGCTGAACAACAGCTTATTCAGCAGCAAAGGCAAAATAGTGATGACTCTGTTCAGCGCCGTAATCAGCAAGAACAGTCGGTAGATAATCAGCAGCGATTAGAGTCAGTTAGAGAACAAGATGCCGTTCAAACTGAGAATACACAAACCGAGCAACGCCAACGTCAAGAACGTCCTAATCAAGAAGCAGTTGAAGTTTCCAGTCAACTTCGAGCACCTGATTCGCAAACCATTCAACAGCTAGAACTAAATGCAGCAAATAGAAGAGAGCAACAACAAAACTCTTCAGGTTTGGGGCAAACCGCAGTCAATTCCTACAATAGTCTGCAAGTTACAGAAAGTAACCAAAGTCTTTCAGAAAAAATAAAGGTTGATATTACCGCTTAATTTGCCTAATACTACCTGTATATATTTAGAGAGGTAGGTAAATGAACTTTTTTAAGAAATTGTTGTTAAGTATCAGCATTGCAACGGTCATTGGCGGGTGCGCTAGTTACCCTGATTCGGTTAGTATTCCTGAAGGCACTAATTTAACAGCATTTTCGTCAGTTAAAGCGGACGATAATTCTTTAAACGGAAGTCAGGCCCGTTGGAGCGGTGTTATTGCAGCCGTTAAAAATGAAGCTAACCGAACACGACTTGACGTTTTATATTACCCATCAAAAAGAGCCGGCAGACCAGATCTAAAAGAAGATCCTGCTGGTCGATTCCGTGTTTATGCCGATGGCTTTTTAGATCCAGCTGTTTTTAAGAAAGGTAAGTCAATTACGGCACTAGGCACAATCAAAGAAAACGAGTCGCAAAAAATTGACGAATATGAGTATTCTTACCCTACGTTAAATGAAGCCAAGGTACACCTTTGGAAAAAATTAGATCCTCCAACAAGCGTTGAGTTTCATTATGGTTGGTATGGGCATTACCCTCATTGGCGATGGCAGGGTGGCACTAGACATCGTTATGTCATTGGTGGAGCAAAAACAAAAGTTGCCCCAACTGGTGTTGTTAAGTCAAAAGACAAAAAACAATAATAAAACACACTAAATAAAAAGGTAAGTTAATGTTTAAAACAGGTTGTTTGGCTGTGTTAATAAGTGCAGCATTGAGCTCTAACTCTTTTGCCATGAGCAATGAAGTTGAAACTAATGTTGATGGGATTGCTCCAATACTTAGTGGCGATCATAGAAGTGAAGTAAATAAAGCAAGGGATGCGTATCGTCACCCTCAAAAAATAATAGAGTTTTACGATATTAAGCCGTCGGATACCGTATTAGAAGTATGGCCGGGTAATGGTTGGTATAGTGAAATTTTAGGTCCATACCTTAAAGATAAAGGTCAGCTAGTTGCGGCGACGTTTGGCATTAACAATGAAAACTCTAAAGACAAACGTTTAGCCTTTTGGACTAAAATTGCCATCGAATATCGCGAAAAAATGTCAGATGAAGAGTTGTATGGTGAAGTTGTATTTACGGAGTTTGAGCCACCGGAACGCTTAGATGTTGCCGAGGTTGATTCTATTGATAAAGCTTTAATCATAAGATCGTTGCATATCTGGGACGAAGTAGGTCAAATGCAACAGGGTTTGCAGTCTGTATTTAAAGCGTTAAAACCAGGTGGCGTATTAGGTGTTGTTCAGCACAGATCAACACAAATTTCAGATTTTGCCTCTTCTGCTCCAGAAGGTTATCTAGCCGAAAACTATGTAATTCAAGCAGCCGAAAATGCAGGGTTTGAGTTAGTGGCAAGCTCAGATATCAATAGTAATCCTAACGATACTAAAGATTACCCTAAAGGGGTTTATACACTGCCACCAACGTTGGCAATGGGAGCGCTTGACCAAGATAAGTATATTGCTATTGGTGAAAGCGACAGAATGACATTGAAGTTTGTTAAACCTAAATAATTTGAAAAGTCATTTTATAAAAATATCCGGTGGAGAAGTAGCGGCACTTAAGAGTGCCGTTTTTGACTCTAATACAGCACCAACAATAATTGCATTGCATGGCTGGTTAGATAACGCCGCGAGTTTTACTCCCTTAATTAATGCTTTACCTCAATTTAACTGGATAGCTATTGACCTTCCTGGTCATGGTCATTCATTTCATCGCGCTAATAACAGTTATTACCATTTTATTGATTGGGTGTCTGATGTTATTGAAGTGATTGATGCACTTAACCTTCCGCAGCCTCCTATTTTAGTTGGTCATTCTTTAGGCGGTATGTTAGGGACTGTTTTAGCTGGTTTATACCCGGATAAAATATCTAAGTTAATTCTGATTGATTCAGCTGGCTTGGTAATACAAGACGATGCTAATGCATTAGTTAATATTCGTGCTGCAATGAATTCTAGGTTGGATTTAGTGCATAAAAAGCCTCGTCATCACGAAGATATTAACGCGGCAATAAAAGCGCGACAAAAAGCTGGTGGCATTTCACTGGATTCGGCAAAGATACTGGTGGAGAGAAACACAGAGTTAAAGGATGGCGGCTACCGCTGGCGCACAGACATAAGGCTTAGAACTGGATCGCCTGTTCGAGTGAATTTAACGGCGGCACAACAAATAATAGCAGCTATTGAAGTGAAGACACTGATAATATTAGCTACCGACGGTTATGAGTCAATGCAGACTAATTATTCAAAATTTCAATCGTTTTACCGAAATCATAAAATGGTTGAAGTAAGCGGAAGTCACCACTGTCACCTAGATGACCCGTCTGAAACATCTCAGCAGATTGCTGAATTTTTACTATAATTGCCGGATTATCAAACAAAATAGATGGTTTGATTGATTTTTAGTCTAACTAATTTGTCTGATCGGATGAGTTGGAGTATTGTAACGGACTATTTTGGCTTTAATAAAATAAAAGCATAGCAAATTGATTCAGGAGAGCGTTTTGGACAAGATCTGGTTAAATAAATATCCTAAGAATGTACCAGCAGAAATAAACCTTGATCCGCAGCATTCGTTATTAAACGTTGTTCAAGACAGCGTCGCTAAGTTTGGCGACAAAGAAGCTTTTATGAATATGGGCAAAACCATATCTTATAATGAGCTAGATAGAGAAGCTGAGGCGTTTGCCGCTTATTTGCAAAATGAGTTAGGTATTCAAAAAGGTGATGCCATCGCCATTATGATGCCAAACTTACTTCAGTACCCAGTTGCACTTATTGCAGCACATCGAGTGGGTGCAATTGTTGTAAATGTAAACCCGTTGTATACACCGCGAGAATTAGAACATCAGCTTAATGATAGTAAAACTAAAGCTATTATTATTGTTGAGAATTTTGCGAATACCTTAGAGCAAGTATTAGAGAAAACACCAGTTGAACATGTAATCCTAACTAAAATGGGTGACATGTTAGGCATGAAAGGTTTTGTGGTCGACTTCGTGGTCAAACATGTGAAGAAGATGGTACCTGATTATTCACTTCCAACTTCAATTCCATTTACACAAGCCTTAAAGAAAGGTCGTCAGTTATCTCTTACTCCTGTAGAAGTGGTTGGTGAAGATTTAGCCTTTTTACAATATACCGGTGGCACAACAGGTGTTTCCAAAGGTGCAATGCTTACCCACAGCAACATGGTTGCTAACTTAGAGCAAGTATCTGCATTATTAGGTCCATGTTTAGAAGAGGGTAAAGATACGATTATTACCGCTTTACCTCTTTATCATATCTTTGCATTAACGGCTAACTGCCTGCTGTTCTTAAAGTTTGGCGGTACCAATGTACTTATTACCAACCCTAGAGATATGCCTGGCTTTGTTAAGGAACTAAGTAAAGTTAAATTCACCGCAATCAGTGGAGTTAATACCTTATTTAATGGGTTGCTAAACACTCCAGGATTTTCTGAGTTAGACTTTTCGTCATTAAACCTTAGTATTGGTGGTGGTATGGCTGTACAGCGTGCTGTAGCCGAACGTTGGTTAAGTGTTACAGGTTGTGATTTACTTGAAGGCTACGGACTTACTGAGTGCTCTCCTGTGGTATCTTTTGTTCCTTACGATATTGGTAAATATACTGGCAGTATCGGCGTGGCTGTACCTTCAACGGATGTTCGCTTAATTGGCGAAGATGGTGAAGACGTTAAAGCAGGCGAACCAGGTGAGTTATTAGTTAAAGGCCCTCAGGTTATGAGAGGTTACTTAGGTCGAGCAGAAGCAACGGCTGAAGTGCTTAATGATGGCTGGTTGGCAACAGGTGATATTGCTAAAATTGATGAAGATGGTTTACTTTATATAGTGGACCGTAAAAAAGACATGATTTTAGTATCTGGTTTCAACGTATTCCCTAATGAAATTGAAGACGAAGCTGTCACTCATGAAGGTATTCTAGAAGCTGCTGCTATTGGTATTCCTCATGAAGTCTCAGGTGAAGTTGTTAAGATTTTTGTGGTAAGAAAAGATCCTAACTTGACGGAACAACAGGTAATCGATCATTGTCGTGAAAGATTAACAGGATATAAAGTTCCTAAACTGGTAGAATTCCGTGATGAATTACCAAAGTCTAATGTTGGTAAGATCTTACGTCGTATGCTTAAAGATTAATCTTTTCTTTGATTAAAATAAAAGCTGACTGAGGTCGGCTTTTTTTGTTTTTAAGAGTGAATAAAATAGTGAATGACTCACAATCCGAATATCAATATATTGATTCCCAAGTTGAGCTTAATACGTTCTGTGCTCAAGCAGCTAAAGCACCGGTTTTAGCATTAGATACAGAGTTTGTCCGTACTCGTACCTTCTATGCCCAGTTGGGCCTCATACAAGCTTATGACGGCAAAGACTTAGTATTAATTGACCCTCTTGTTGACCTAGATTTAGAACCATTCTGGGAACTCCTAACGAATAAAAATATTGTTAAAGTTTTGCATTCTTGCCATGAAGACTTAGAAGTTTTTAAAGTATATTCAGGTCGACTACCACAACCACTTTTTGATACTCAAATTGCGGGTCAGTTTTTGAATGATGGCGCTGTTTTGGGGTTTGGAGCGGCGGTTGAAAAAACAACGGGCACTGTTTTAGACAAAGGCGAAGCACGAACTAACTGGCTAAAGCGACCGTTAGAAAAAACGCAATTGCATTATGCCGCGAACGATGTCAAATACCTCCTTCCTTTGTATCATGCATTTAATGATGAGCTCGTATCAAGAAATTTAGACCAGTACAATTTGATTGAAGCTGAATTAAAAGTAGAGCAAAAACGCAAAGACAAAATTCCAGCGGAGCTTTATCAAGACTTTGGTAATGCTTGGCAATTAAAACGACGTGAATTAGCAGTATTAAAAGAGCTAACAGAATGGCGTTATGAAGTGGCCATCAAGAAAAACCTAGCATTAGGTTTTGTAGTGAAAGACGCAACTCTTTTTGTTTTGTGTCAGCGCAGGCCTAGCGACTTAGCTAGTCTTAAAAACATCCCGGACATTCACGCGAGTGAAATTCGTATACATGGCAAGGCACTCTTAGAGTGTATTGCGAAGGGCAAACAAGTTGAACTTGAAGACTGTCCAGCAGTCATACCTAGATTGACGGACTTTCCTGAATATAAACAGGCGTTTAAATTACTTAAACAATTAGCTGCTGAGGCGAGTGAAAAACACAATGTTCCATTACCCTTGTTAGCAACTAAAAAGCAATTAAACCAATGGATTAAATGGACTTGGAAAGTGCCGGGGCAAGAGCTACCCGACTTTGCACAACCGTGGCGTCATGCGCTTTTAAAAGATGTACTAGACGTTTGGAATGATAAATACGAGCTAGATAAATTATCATTTAATCCACTGGCTAAAAAAGGTTAGTTATGCAACTTTGTACAATATATAAAAGCTCAAAAAAATCTGAAACTTACCTTTACGTTGAAAAAACAAATGATTTTTCTAAGGTGCCTGAGCCTTTAATGGCGTTAGTAGGTAAATTACAACTGGTCATGACATTAGATTTAGATCGTCGCAAAGAGCTTGCAACGGCAGACCTTTCTAAAGTAAAACAAGAGTTGTTGGATAAAGGTTATTATTTACAAATTCCGCCACCGGAAGAAAACTTATTAGAAACTTTTAAAAAGAACCAAAAACATCCCCAAGAGGATGTATAGGAGAAGTTACATGAAGTTAAAAACAATTATCGCAGGACTTATTTTGTCGTCGCCTATTTTTACGTCTTTTGCGGCTGACAAACCATCATTTGAGCAGTATGTAAAAGGCTTAAAAAAAGAAGCGATTGAAAAAGGCTTTGAACCAGAGTTTGTTGAAACACATTTATCAAACCTAAAATACTTGAAAAGAGTAGTTAAGGCAGATAAAAATCAGCCAGAGTTTGTTGAAACCTTAGATACTTATTTACCAAAACGTGTGCCTGAGTGGAAAGTTAAAAGAGCCCGTGACGCATATGTAGAAAATCGTGAACTACTTGAAAAAATAGCAGCAGAATATGGCGTTCAGGCTCGTTTTATTGTCTCTTTATGGGCACTGGAAACAAACTTTGGTCGTATCCAAGGAAAAATGCCAATTATAGATTCAATAACGACCCTCAGTTATGACGGCAGAAGAGAAGCGTTTTTCAAAAAGCAATTATGGGCGTCGCTACAAATTTTAGATGAAGGCCATATCAGTAAAGAGAAGTTCGTAGGCTCTTGGGCTGGAGCGATGGGACAGTGCCAGTTTATTCCAACCTCATTTCTTGCTTATGCTGCCGATGGCGACAAAGACGGTAAGAAGGATATTTGGACAAATAAAACAGACGTTTTTGCATCAATTGCTAACTATTTGAAGCAAGAAGGCTGGGATAACAACAAAACTTGGGGTCGACAAGTTATGTTACCTGAAGGTTTTGACAGTAAGAATATTATGGCGAAAAATAGTAAAGGTCGTCGTGGTTGGTTGAATAACTTTAAAGATAATGAACGTAGTTTAAAAGAGTGGCGAGCGCTTGGCGTTACTCGTATGGATGGTAAACCACTACCTGATGTTGATATCACTGCTGCGTTAATCATGCCAGATGATGCCAAAGGAAGAATGTATTTAGCGTACGATAATTACAAATCATTAATGCATTGGAACCGTTCATATTACTTTGTGACATCAGTTGGTTATTTAGCTGATCGAATTGGTTACCCAAAGCTTTAATATGACGACAACTAACTCAGTGCCATTTTGGCAAGAAAAGTCATTAGAGGAAATGTCTCGGGTTGAGTGGGAGTCTATTTGTGATGGCTGTGCTAAGTGCTGCCTACACAAATTAATAGACGACGATGCTCAAGATGAGGTCATTGATACGACTCACATGAATGATCAAGAGGAGTTACACTTTACCTCGGTAGCGTGTCGTTATCTCAATGATAAGAAGTGTGAGTGCACTGTGTATAAACAGCGCACTCAGCTTGTGCCTAGCTGCATTCAGCTAACACAAGACAACCTCGAACAAGTGTTTTATATGCCAACCAGTTGCAGTTATAGGCGCTTGCAAGAAGGTAGAGGTTTGCCAAGTTGGCACCCTTTGCTGAACAAAGGCAAAAAGTCGGCGATGCATAAAGCTGGTATGTCTGTTAGAGGCAAAATTATCTTTGACGATATGATTACTGAGGAAGAGTTTGAAGATTATATTGTTGTGTGGCCGTTAAAGGATCTAGATTAATAGTCACTGCATAAAAAAAGCCCGCTTAAAGCGGGCTTTTTTTATGCAACATGACCTATGATTTTCATAGGAGTCAGCTTGAGCTAACTCACCATGAAGTGTCTAATTTGATTTTCAACACCTTTGCCATCAAGCTCTAGCTCTTGGTAGATTTCTTGCTGAGTGCCATGCTTAATAAAGTTATCAGGTAAACCAAGGTTCAATACTCGGTTGTCATACCCACGCATGTTCAAATACTCATTTACATACGAACCCGCGCCACCTGCAATTGCGTTATCTTCTAATGTAACCAAAACATCATGACTCGCTGCTAATTCATCAATAAGTGCAACATCTAAAGGTTTTACAAATCGCATATCAACAACAGAGGCGTCTAACTCTTTAGCGGCATAAATAGCTGAGCCTAAGAATGTACCAAAGTTTAGAATTGCGATGCTTGTTTCATTGCACTCAGAAGCGGTCTCCGTTGAAATAACTCGACCTTTACCGATTTCAAGTGCTGTCATGCTTGCTTCAATATCAACGCCCATGCCTGTGCCTCTTGGATAGCGAACCACTGCAGGCTTATCTAGTTTATGGCCAGTAAATAACATCTGGCGACATTCATTTTCATCGCTAGGGGTCATAATCACTAGGTTAGGGATGCATCGTAAAAAGCTTAGGTCAAAAGAGCCTTGGTGAGTTGGTCCATCGGCGCCAACAACACCCGCTCTATCAACAGCAAATAACACTGGTAAGTTCATAATGGCTACATCATGAATTAACTGGTCGTAAGCGCGTTGTAAAAAGCTAGAATAGATAGCAACAATAGGATTGTAACCTTCACAAGCCATACCGGCAGCCAAAGTAACCGCATGCTGCTCAGCAATAGCTACATCGAAGTATTGTTTAGGGAATTGTTTTGCAAATTCCACCATACCAGAGCCTTCTCGCATAGCTGGCGTAATAGCCATAAGCTTTGGATCAACAGCGGCCATGTCGCACAACCACTCACCAAATACTTTTGAATAGGTCGGCCCTGATGGTGCAGACTTTGGCAATGAATCTAAGCTCGGATCAAATTTTGGAACTGCATGGTATTTTATAGGGTCTTGCTCTGCAGGATCGTAACCTTTGCCTTTTTTAGTCACAATATGAAGAAATTGCGGGCCTTTTAAATCACGCATGTTTCTTAACGTATCTACAAGTGCGTCAACGTCGTGTCCGTCAATTGGACCAATATAGTTAAAACCAAGCTCTTCAAATATTGTGCTTGGCACAACCATACCTTTAAGGTGTTCTTCAGCTCGGCTTGCTAGTTCTTTAATTGGCGGAATGCCGCTTAATAGCTTCTTACCGCTTTCTCTAAATGTAGTGTAAAGGTTTCCTGATAAAAGCTTAGCCATGTGAGTGTTTAACGCGCCTACATTTTCAGATATAGACATGTCGTTGTCGTTTAATACTACAAGCATATCAGGCTTAATGTCGCCAGCATGGTTCATGGCTTCAAAAGCCATACCAGCCGTCATTGCTCCATCGCCTATTACAGCACAGACTTTTCTTATATCTTCACTTGGGTTTGCGTCGTGCTGAGCTTCAGCTGCAATTGCCATTCCTAACGCTGCGCTTATTGATGTTGAAGAGTGGCCAACACTTAATGTGTCGTACTCACTTTCTTCTCGCCAAGGAAAAGGATGAAGACCATCTTTTTGACGAATAGTATGAATTTTGTCAGCTCGACCTGTGATAATTTTATGAGGGTAAGCTTGGTGGCCAACATCCCAAATTACACGGTCGTATGGAGTGTTATAAACATAATGCAAAGCTACAGTTAGCTCTACGGTGCCAAGGCCGGAAGCAAAATGCCCTGAGCTTTTACTAACACAATTTAAAAGATACGCACGTAATTCATCACAAACAGAGTGAAGTTGCTCTTGTGGCAATTGACGTAAGTCGGTTGGCAATAATGCCTTTTGTAAGTTCGGATAATCCGCCATATTAACAGTCATAAAATTACTAATGGTCTCTTTCTATAATGTATTGCGCCAATTGGCTTAATGAAGATGTATCTGCGTCGATTTGTTCTAACGTAAGGTTGGCTTCATTGACCAATTGCTGTGCTTTTAATTTAGCTTCACCTAACCCGAGCAAGGCTGGGTAAGTAGATTTGTTTGCTTGTTCGTCTGAGCCTTGTGGCTTGCCTAGTGTTTCTGTATCCGATGTAATATCCAATACGTCATCCCAGACCTGAAAGGCCAATCCAATTGCATCTGCGTATTTAGTTAATGCTTCTATTTGACCTTGAGTTGCATTGGCGGTAATTGCCCCTGCTAATACAGAAGCTTTAATAAGTGCCCCTGTTTTCAGGTTATGCATCGCCTGTAAATTTGCCAAAGTCATTGGCTTTTTGTCAGTGTTTAATAAATCAATGCTTTGCCCAGCACACATCTTGGTTGCCGACTTAGCAATAATGTTGACCAATCTTAGTTGATTTTCAGCGGAAACGTCGTGGTAAGTGTGAGATGTCACTAGGTCAAAGGCAAAAGATTGCAAAGCATCACCCGCAAGAATGGCTGTCGCATAGTCAAACTTTTTGTGGCAAGTAGGTTGGCCACGCCTTAAGTCATCATTATCCATAGCAGGCAAATCATCATGAATTAAGCTGTAAGTGTGAATTGCTTCTATTGCTGCAGCCGGTGCGTCAAGATCTTCATTAGATGCACCCAGTATTTGCCCTGTGGTATAAACTAAAAAAGGTCGTACTCTTTTTCCACCTAGCAACAAAGAGTATTGCATAGCATCTTTTAATTGCGAGTCTTCAATATTTGCATTGTTTAAGAAGGCATCAAGGTGAGTTACCGTACGTTCTTGCACGGCCTTGATAGCAGACAAAATAGTCATTCTAATTATTCGCCTTGTCCAACGTTTTCAGAAAAAGGTTGAAGCTCTAAGTTGCCCTGCTTTTCCATTAAAATTTGTACTTTTTGCTCAGCTTCTTGCAAACGGCCTTGGCTTAGTCGAGTTAATTCAATACCACGCTCAAATAACGCCAACGACTTCTCGAGTTCTAGGTCTCCAGATTCAAGTTGATTAACTATAGTTTCTAATTCACTTATTGCCGTTTCAAACGTAATATCTTTAGGAGTTGCCATAGGTTGATTTTCACTTGGTTAAAAGCTGCCAAAATTAGCCGGTAAAGGTATCGCAAATGGCATGGTTATTCAATTATATTGAGCTAGAATAAATGTAAATCGATTAAACTTTGTTCGGTTAAGTCATTAAGTTGCCGATAATATTTAAGTTGCTAGTTTTGCTGTCGATAATTAAACTTAGTAATACAAATCACCTTCAGGAGTAAATTGTGGATTTAGCAAGTATAGTTGGCATGATCGGAGCCATCGGCTTTATTGTTTTAGCCATGATATTAGGTGGTGGTTTAGGGATGTTTATTGACGTTCCTTCAATTGCCATTGTTTTCGGTGGCTCAACATTTGTACTTATGTCTAACTACACACTCCCTCAATTCATCGCAGTAGGCAAAATAGCGGGTAAAGCTTTCTCATTTAAAATTGAAACTCCTGAAGAACTCATTGAAAAAATTGTTGAACTGGCTGACTCTGCTCGTAAAGGTGGGTTCTTAGCGTTAGAAGAAGCGGAAATCAGTAACCCATTTTTACAAAAAGGCGTGGACCTTTTAGTTGATGGCCATGATGGTGAAGTGGTCCGCGCCACTTTATCGAAAGATATCTCTCTGACTACTGAACGCCATGAGCTTGGCGCCGGTATGTTTAAAACTCTAGGCGATATTGCACCAGCAATGGGCATGATTGGTACTTTAGTCGGCCTTGTAGCAATGCTATCAAACATGGATGACCCTAAGTCAATTGGACCAGCAATGGCAGTAGCACTGTTAACTACGTTATACGGAGCTTTCCTAGCAAATGTAATCGCATTACCAATGAGCTTTAAGCTTGGACTTCGAGTTGAAGAAGAAAAGCTAAACCAAAGTCTAATTATGGATGGGGTACTTGGTATTCAAGACGGTCAAAACCCGAAGGTTATTGAAGGTGTTCTGCGCAACTACCTGGCAGCTTCCAAACGTGAAGTTAATACTGAGGAATAGCAGATGTCTGAAGAAGAATGCCCAAAATGTCCACCCGAGGGTCTGCCCGGGTGGATGGGTACATTTGCAGACTTAATGTCACTGCTAATGTGCTTTTTTGTACTGTTATTGTCATTTGCCGAAATGGACGTGCTTAAGTTTAAGCAGATTGCGGGCTCCATGAAGTTTGCCTTTGGTGTTCAAAATAAAATTGAAGTAAAAGATATTCCAAAAGGAACGTCTGTAATCGCGCAGGAGTTTCGTCCAGGTAGGCCAGAACCGACGCCAATCGAAATTATTCAGCAACAGACTATTGAAATTACTCAGCAGGTTTTAGAATTTGAAGAGGGTGAAGATGAGTCCGCCGGTGGTCGCCAGGAGCAAACAGCAGAAATGCGTGGTGGCATGAGTTCAGCAACCGCTGAAGCAGAGTCTGAGTCTTCGGCAGAAGCCGCCGCTGAACAAGAAGAAGTAAATGAGCTATTGAAAAAAATAGCACAACAGATGCAGCAAGAAATTATTGATGGCGCCATTGAATTGGAATCATTAGGGCAACAAATCATTATTCGAATCCGAGAAAACGGCTCATTTCCATCGGGCTCTGCGTATTTGCAAGATCAGTTTAAACCTATTATTCAAAAAGTAGCGCGTGTATTAAATGATGTACCAGGTGAGATAACTGTTTCTGGACATACTGACGATATTAACGTGACCAACGAACTGTTTTTCAATAACTGGGATTTATCCTCACAGCGAGCCGTCGCCGTTGCTACTGAAATGGTGAAGGTACCTACCTTTGATAAAAACCGAGTTATCGTTGTTGGGCACGCTGATACAAGACCGCTATTACCTAATACATCTGCTGCAAATCGCAAAATTAACCGCCGCGTTGAAGTTTCGATAATGCAAGGTAAAGCAAAAGAATCTGAGCAAATTAACATTACAGAACAATAGGCTAACAATAGATATCTGATTGTTGCTTTTCGATGGTCGGGCGTGTGTGTATAATATGCGCGCGCTGAACCGCGAGAAACTGACCTAAAAATGAGATATTATGAAGTTAATTGTTAAATACCATCCTGAAATAAATATAAAAAGCCGCTCGGTTCGAAAACGGTTTTATAAACTACTTGAATCTAATTTACGCATTATTTTAAAAAAGGTTCACCCAAAAGCGCATATTATTTCTCGCTGGACTGATATTTTGGTAGACGCGCCACTCGCGACGCCAGAAGAGCGCGAACAATTATTAGATTTAATCGTTAGAATTCCTGGTGTTGACCAATTTAATGAAGTTGTTGAATATCCATTTGTCGATTTTGATCAAGCTTATAAAGACGTATCTAGACACTGGCAAGATGAAATTGCGGGTAAGTCATTTTGTGTTCGCATTAAGCGCACCGGTAAACATGATTTCACCTCATCAGAATTAGAGCGTTACGTTGGCGGTGGCTTAAATCAGGCAGTAGAGTCTGCTCGCGTTCAACTTAAAAAACCTGAATTAACCATTAAAGCAGAACTACGTGATGACGTATTTCATGTTATCAAAGCTAACCATAAAGGTTTAGGTGGTATGCCTCTGCCAAGCCAAGAGGATGTTTTGGCATTAATGTCAGGTGGTTTTGATTCTGGTGTTGCGGCCTATCACCTAATCCGCCGTGGTGCGAGAACCCATTTCTGTTTCTTTAACTTAGGCGGGAAAGAACATGAAATAGGCGTAAAACAAGCTTGTCACCAAGTTTGGAATGCATATAGCAGTTCACACAAAACACGATTTATCTCAGTTAATTTTGAGCCTGTAGTAGCAGAAATACTGACTAAAATTGACAATGGCTTGATGGGTGTTGTACTTAAGCGAATGATGATGCGAGCAGCGTCAAAGGTTGCCGATAAGTTAAATATCAAGGCATTAGTTACCGGTGAAAGCTTAGGCCAAGTATCGTCTCAAACATTAACAAACCTTAATGTTATTGACCGTGTAACAGAGACGCTAATTCTAAGGCCATTAATTCACATCGATAAGTCAGAGATTATTGATACCGCTAGAAAGATAGGCAGCCATGACCTAGCTGCGGCAATGCCTGAATATTGTGGAGTAATATCTAAAAAGCCAACCACGCGTGCCGTACTAAGTGAAATTGAAGCTGCAGAAGCAAACTTTGATTTTAGTATTTTAGACGATGCTATTTATCACGCGAACATGATGGACGTGCGTGAGATAGAAAATGAAACTCATGAAGAAGTCAAAGAAGTTGAGCAAGTTACGGATTTATCAAGTGACTCTATTGTACTAGATATACGCAGCCCAGAAGAGACAGATAATGCACCTCTTGATTTGGGCGATATCGAAGTGATTGAGCTGCCATTCTTCAAACTTGCCACTAAATTTGGCGACTTAGATCAAACTAAATCTTACTACTTATATTGTGATAGAGGAGTCATGAGTCGTTTGCAAGCCTTATTACTTCACGAACATGGTTATACTGACGTTAAAGTTTATAGGAAAGGTTGAGAACAAAAAGGCGATTAATAATCGCCTTTTTTAGTTAGTGCTGTTTGACCTAGAATTACAGGTTCAAAGACTAGTTATACTGAAAAGTCACTTTCTTCAGTAAGTCTGTTGTTTGAGTATAACGAGTGGTCATCTCTTCCATTGACTCTGTGTCTGGGTTAATCCCTTTTGTTTCCAAAAACTCATTATTATAAAGTTTAGATACAGAGCGCTCTCCTAAATCACAAGCCAAAGTCACTACATGCTGTTTAGCTCCACCGGACAGAGGGCCTTTTTGTACTGCAGTGTAAAAAGCGGCAGCAACATTTAAAGCACTAGAACTTCCCAGTACTAGACCGTCTTGTCGCCTTACATAATTTGCTAGGGTGACAATGTCGCTGTCCGGCAAAGTAATAGTTTCGTCAACCTTCGCCTCTCTAAAGTTATCTACTAGGCGCATAATACCAATCCCTTCCGTGAAAGAGCCGCCTTGCGTTGCTTTATATTCACCTGACTGTAAAAAGTTAAAAACACCCGAACCATTAGGATCAACACATACAGTGCTGATTTGTTCGTTTTGTTCTTTTAAGTATTTAGTAATGCCACCTATGGTGCCACCTGTACCAGCTGCTGACACAAAGTAAGTTATGTCACCATTTGTTTGCTCAAAAATTTCAGGACCCGTAGTCAAGTAATGTGCATCCGCATTTGCAGTGTTTTCAAACTGATTGGCCCACCAGAAGTCTGTATTTTCTTCAGCTATTCGTCTTGCTGTATGGTAAAAGTGGTTTTCATTGGCAAATGGTACTGGGTCAACCAAAATGAGCTCAGCGCCATGCAGTTCAATCATTTGTTCTTTTTCTTTTGCTTGGCCTTTTGGCATGACAACTTTTAAATTAAAGCCAAGTGATTTAGCAACCACAGCTAAACCAATACCAGTATTGCCAGCAGTGCCTTCAACAATTGTCATTCCTGGCTTTAAATCACCACTTTCAATTGCAGATAAAACCATTTGCAGCGCAGCCCTATCTTTTACAGAACCTCCTGGGTTTTGAAATTCACACTTAACGCTGATATCACATTGCGTTAATTTGCTAAGGCTTGGAATCGTTAATAGGTCGGTATTACCAATTAGCTGCGAAAGTTTGTTTGCTGATCCATTGGCTGGCATAAAAGTTGGCCTCTTAATAATAGAATTGGCTGAAGTCTTAAATTGTATTTGTCGCATTATGCCAAGTTAATACGCAATATCACAAATATGAATTGATATTTATTACATCAAAACGGCATATAGAAACGAGAGTTGAAAATTTAAGTCTACATAAGCGGTGAATTTCAATATTTAGCAAGGTTTAACTTGAATGTATTTCAATAGCCAGTATAATCCCCGCATCAAATCTTTTGGAGGGCTTTTATGAGGCATTTCCATAAAGTAGTCGTTAAAACCGACTGTAAATGTTTTTAGTCTACTGGCGCGGGATGGAGCAGTCTGGTAGCTCGTCGGGCTCATAACCCGAAGGTCGTCGGTTCAAATCCGGCTCCCGCAACCAAATACAGGTAGCTTTTAAATTAATCAATTGCGAATATGTATTATAGTAGAACCAGAAACTTTGCCTCGAGAGATTCGGGGCGCTTTAGTTTCTGTTAACAGTTTATGTGGTGTGCGTTTAAATTAGCACATGCAACTGGGGCTTTAGGCCCTTTTTTTGTATTTAAAATTAGTGATAGGAGTGGTGATTTGACTAACCTTGAATTGCGTTTAACTGAAATGTTACAACCTGCAGTTGATGCTTTAGGCTTTGAATTGTTAGGTGTTGAATTTATACGAGCTGGAAACCATTCAACGTTGCGTATTTATATTGATCATGAAAATGGTATTTCAGTTGATAACTGTGCTGATGTAAGTCATCAAGCTGGCGCAATACTAGACGTTGAAGACCCAATTTCTACTGAATATAGTTTAGAAGTTTCGTCACCGGGCATGGATCGTCCATTGTTCACCGTTGAACATTTCGCCAAAGTGGTAAACGAAACTGTGAGTGTAAAATTAAATGTGCCGCAAGATGGCCGTCGTAATTTTAAAGGGACGCTTGTTGAAGTTGAGAGCGATATGATCAACATCAACGTGGATAATCAAGTGTTCTCTATTTTAATTGATAATGTCCAAAAAGCACATTTAGTTGCTCAATTCGACTAACCAGATAAAAAGGAGCGAAGTATAATGGCAAAAGAACTATTACTGGTGGCAGAAGCGGTATCGAATGAGAAAGCCGTTCCACGCGAAAAGATTTTTGAAGCGCTTGAGTTTGCTCTAGCGGCTGCAACAAAGAAAAAGCACACTGCTGAAATAGAAGTACGTGTTTCTATTGACCAAGAAACTGGCGAGTACGACACGTTCCGTCGCTGGTTAGTTGTTCCTGATGATCACCAAATGGAAAACCCAAGCGCAGAAATGAGCATATCAGCTGCTCAATACGATGAGCCTGAGCTTCAATTAGGTGATTTTGTTGAAGAACAAATCGAATCTATTAAATTTGACCGTATTACGACTCAAATGGCGAAACAAGTAATCGTACAAAAGGTACGTGAAGCTGAACGTGGTCAAATTGCTGAGCAATACTATGACCAAGTTGGCGAGCTAATTACTGGTATCGTTAAAAAAGTAAATCGCGATAACGTTATTTTGGACTTAGGTGCTAATGCTGAAGCCGTTTTATATCGTGAAGATATGATTCAGCGTGAAACATTCCGTCCAGGTGACCGTGCAAGAGCATATTTATATGCGGTTAAGCCAGAAGTGCGTGGCCCTCAGTTATTTGTGAGCCGTACTAAGCCTGAAATGCTAATTGAATTATTCCGCATTGAAGTACCAGAAATTGGTGAAGAAATGCTAGACATCATTGCAGCAGCTCGCGATCCAGGTTCACGTGCAAAAATTGCAGTTAAATCAAACGACCGTCGCATTGACCCAGTTGGAGCGTGTGTTGGTATGCGAGGCGCTCGTGTGCAAGCAGTATCTGGTGAACTTAACGGTGAGCGTGTTGATATTGTTTTATATGACGGTAACCCTGCGCAGTTTGTAATTAACGCAATGGCACCGGCAGAAGTAGCATCAATTATTGTTGATGAAGACAGCAAGTCTATGGATATTGCCGTTGCTGCAGACAATTTAGCTATGGCCATTGGCCGTAGTGGTCAAAACGTCCGATTAGCTAGCCAATTAACTGGCTGGGAATTAAACGTAATGACAGAGGCCGATATGGCTGAAAAACATCAAGCAGAAAACAGCAAAACGATACAGCTGTTTACTGAAGGGTTAGATATTGATGAAGACTTCGCAACGATGTTAGTTGAAGAAGGTTTCTCATCACTAGAAGAAGTTGCCTACGTACCAGTTTCTGAGTTACTTGAAGTTGATGGATTAGACGAAGATACAATAGAAGAACTGCGCGCACGTGCAAAAGCAACACTTACAACAAAAGCGCTTGCAAATGAAGAGTCGCTTGAAAATTCAGAACCTGAAGAAGACTTACTAAACCTTGAAGGTGTCGATCGTCACTTAGCTTATGTGTTCGCAAGTAAAGGTATTACTAACCTTGAATTGTTAGCAGAGCAAGGTGTTGATGAACTTAGTGACATTGAAGAGATTACTGAAGAAAAAGCGGGCGAGCTAATTATGGCTGCACGTAACATTGTTTGGTTTAGTGAAGAGCAATAGGTTCAACGGAGGTATTTAGAAATATGACAGAAGTTAGTTTAGATAAACTAGCCCAGGACGTGGGCACTCCGGTTGAGAAGCTGGTTTCACAATTCGCAGACGCTGGTATTAAAAAAGCGGTTGGCGACATGGTTAATGAAGCTGAGAAAAAGCAATTACTTGACCATTTAAGCAAAGCTCATGGCGGCGAAGGTGCTGAACCTACAAAGATGACTCTGCAACGTAAAACTAAAAGCACATTGAGTGTTAATAGTGGTTCAGGCAAGGCTAAAAACGTACAAGTAGAAGTTCGTAAAAAGCGTACTTTTGTTAAGCGAAGCCCAGAAGAGTTAGCTGCGGCTGCAGAAGCGGAAGAAAAAGCAAGACTTGAAGCTGAAGAAGCGGCAAAACGCGAAGCGGAAGAAAAAGCAAAACGCGATGCAGAAGCTAAAGCTAAGCGTGATGCAGAAGCTAAAGCTAAAAAAGAAGCAGATGATAAGCGTAAAGAAGCGGCTAAAGCAGCAAAAGCGAACAAGCCAGCTGAAAAGAAAGCTGTCAAAGAAGAAACTGCAGAAGAACAAAGAATTCGTTTAGCGCTAGAACAAGAAGCTCTTAAAAAAGCGGAAGAAGAAGCGGCTAAACTTGCTGAAGAAGCTCGTAAACTTGCTGAAGAAAAAGGCAAAGAGTGGGAAGAAGCAGAAGCTCAACGTAAATATAAGTTAGAGCATGAGAAAGAAGAAGATCTTCATGTTCATAGCTCTGTATATGCTCAGTTAGCTGAAGATGACCAAGATAAGCAAGAAGAGAAAAAGTCTCGTCGTAAAGCCAAGAAAAAAGGCGATAAAGATGAAGCGAGTACTCTTACTGGTCGTCGTAGAAAAGGTAAGCAAGCTAAAAACCAACACGGTTTCCAAAAGCCTGCATCACCTGTTGAGCAAGTTGTTAAGATTAGTGAAACAATTACCGTTGCAGAATTAGCGAACAAGATGGCCGTTAAAGGCGCATCAGTTGTAAAAGCTATGATGAAAATGGGCGAAATGGTTACTATTAACCAAGTTTTAGACCAAGAAACAGCAAGTCTTGTTGTTGAAGAAATGGGTCATAAATTTGTATTAACTAAGTCAAATGAACTAGAAGAGTCTGTATTAGCGGATCGTGCTTCTGGTGAAGGTGACGCGGTTTCTAGAGCGCCAGTTGTTACTGTAATGGGTCACGTTGACCATGGTAAAACATCGTTACTAGATTATATCCGTAAAGCAAATATTGCTGACGGAGAAGCCGGTGGTATTACTCAGCACATTGGTGCTTACCACGTTGATACGTCAAATGGCATGATCACATTCCTAGATACTCCGGGACACGCGGCCTTTACGTCAATGCGTGCTCGTGGTGCTAAAGCAACGGATATTGTAGTTATTGCGGTTGCCGCTGATGATGGTGTTATGCCACAGACTAAAGAAGCGGTTCAGCATGCTAAAGCTGCTGGCGTTCCTTTAATCATCGCAGTTAACAAAATTGATAAAGAGTCAGCAGATCCAGATCGTGTTAAAAACGAATTGTCTGCACTTGACGTAATCCCTGAAGATTGGGGTGGCGATACTCAGTTTATGCACGTATCTGCAAAAACAGGTGAAGGTATTGAAGCGCTACTTGAAGCTATTAGCTTACAAGCTGAGCTACTTGAACTTACAGCGGTTGATCACGGTGCAGCACATGGTGTTGTAATTGAGTCACGCTTAGATAAAGGACGTGGCCCAGTAGCAACGGTTCTTGTTCAAGAAGGTGAACTTAAGCGCGGCGATATCGTTCTATGTGGTTTTGAGTATGGTCGTGTTAAAGCGATGAAAGACGAAAACGGCAAAGAGATTGATAGAGCGGGTCCATCTATTCCAGTAGAAATACTTGGTCTATCTGGTGTACCACAAGCTGGTGACGAAGCAACTGTTGTTCGTGATGAGCGTAAAGCTCGTGAAGTAGCTAATAAGCGTCAGGGTAAATACCGTGAAGTTAAACTAGCGAGACAACAAAAAGCGAAACTTGAAAACATGTTTGCGAACATGGAAGAAGGTGACGTTTCAGAACTTAACATCGTTCTTAAGACTGATGTACAAGGTTCACTAGAAGCAATTACTGACTCACTAACTCGTCTATCTACAGATGAAGTTAAAGTGAACATCGTTGGTAGTGGCGTTGGTGGTCTTACTGAAACTGATGCATCTTTGGCGCAAGCTTCAAATGCAATCGTTGTTGGCTTTAACGTTCGTGCAGATGCAACGGCTCGTCGTTTAATGGAACAAGAAGATATTGATTTACGTTACTACAGCGTAATCTATGACCTGATTGATGAAGTTAAACAAGCAATGTCAGGCATGTTAGCGCCAGAATTCAGACAAGAAATTATTGGTCTTGCTGAAGTTCGTGATGTATTTAAGTCTCCTAAGATTGGCGCAATCGCTGGTTGTATGGTTACTGAAGGTAACATCAAGCGTAACAATCCAATCCGTGTACTTCGTGATAACGTGGTTATCTATGAAGGTGAACTTGAATCACTACGTCGCTTTAAAGATGACGTACAAGAAGTTCGTAACGGAATGGAATGTGGTATCGGTGTTAAGAACTATAATGACGTTAAAGTTGGCGACATGATCGAAGTATTCGAGATTGTTGAAATACAACGTACTTTATAATTGCCTTTTAACGGCTGACGTATAAAAGGGGCTAACGTGCCCCTTTTTTGTTGGCTAGTTACAAAATTAACGTCACATTTATGGCTTGAAACTATTTTTATATAATTAAGTCATTAACTTAAAGAGGAGAGAAAAGTGGATAAGAACTTTTCTAGAACAGATCGTGTAGCACAACAGGTGCAACAAGAAATTGCGATGATATTACAACGTGATTTTAAAGACCCACGTATTGGCTGGGTTACAGTATCAGAAGTAGAAGTCACCAAAGACCTTGCTTACGTTTCAGTATTTGTCACGTTTTTTGGTAAAGAAGAAGAAGAAATTGCAGAAGCGTTGGAAATATTAAACAAAGCCAATGGTTTTTTCCGTATGGAAATTGGTAAGCGCATGCGTTTACGTATCGTACCTGAAATCAAATTTATCTACGACAATAGCTTAGTAACTGGTATTAAGATGTCGAATAAAGTTGATGAGGCTATTCAGAAAGATAAAGTTCGCAGAGCTGAGTCTGGCAAAAACCCAGCGGAAGATTTGGACGACTAAGATTTATGGCACGTAGGAAAAAAGGCCGTGCGATTAACGGCATTGTATTGGTTGATAAGCCTGAAGGTGGTTCTTCAAACAATATACTACAAAAAGTGAGAGCAATTTTTAATGCTCAAAAAGCTGGGCATACTGGTGCGCTTGACCCTCTAGCAACTGGCATGTTGCCTATTTGTTTAGGTGAAGCAACAAAATATAGCCAGTACCTACTAGACTCAGATAAGAGTTACTTTGTGACGGCAAAGTTTGGTGAACGTACGGATACCAGTGATGCAGAAGGTGAAATTGTTGAAGTTCGAGAGGTAGATATTACCCTTGATCAAATTAATGAATTTAAAGAAACGTTAACAGGACCAATAAAACAGGTCCCAACTATGTTTTCAGCTTTAAAGCATAATGGTCAGCCACTTTACAAACTGGCGCGTCAAGGCATAACGGTTGAACGAGCAGCTAGACCTATCACCATCTATGAGTTTGAGTTATTAGATTTCCGTGGTGATGAAGCTGATTTTCAGGTTCGTTGTTCAAAGGGGACTTACATCCGTACACTGGTCGACGACCTTGGCCAGTTATTAGGTTGTGGTGCTCACGTTAAAGTACTGCGACGTACTCAAGTAGCTAATTATCCTGTTGACAAAATGCTTACCCTTGATCAAATTCAAAAGCTAAAAGATGACAACTTTATTGACGGAAACCCGGAAAATGAAGTGGATTATACTGAACTTGATAGTCACTTATTACCAATGCAAACCGCGTTAATTGGGCTGCCTGAAATTAAGTTATCAACCAGAGCCTTTGAAATATTAAGATTTGGTCAGACAGTACCTATTGATGCTGCAATGGTGGACTTAAATGCCGACTTGTTTCAACAGTACTCGATGAAAGATGAGGAAACGGAGTTTACCGCTTATGACTCAGAGACCGCTGAGTTTGAGGGTGTTGTTTGTTTTTCTCAAGGACATGTAAAGGTTAAGCGGTTGGCAGTAAAAACACCTTGAGTTTTTCATAGAGTTGCGTAGAATGCGCGTCTCTCGTTAATTCGAGTTTATCCTGTAGCGGCTGAGTTAGTGATTGGCTGCTACCACATCATATTTTATTTTGGAGAGACTTATGTCACTAAGCGTTGAAGATAAAGCTAAAATCCTAGCGGATTTCGGTGCAAACGAAAAAGATTCTGGTTCTGTTGAAGTTCAAGTTGCATTATTAACTGCAGACATCAACAAGCTACAAGGCCACTTTGCAGCACACAAAAAAGACAACCACTCACGTCGTGGTCTTTTACGTAAAGTTAGCCAACGTCGTAAGCTTTTAGACTATCTTAAAAGCCGTAGCCTTGAGCGTTACAACGACCTAATCAAACGTTTAGGCCTACGTCGCTAATTAAATCTGAATTCAGATTTTAAAAAGGAGCATTTATTGCTCCTTTTTTTGTGCCTGTCACTTAATTTTAATGGTATTAGAAATAGTCGTGCGTATAATATGGCGCGAACTTATATGAAAATAATAGATTTGGTCGGCGTGGGTGTATGTGAAGTTAAATGCATCCGAAATAAAAGCGCTCTAAAAAAATAGCCAAATCGCAATGAAAGGAAATAAATGTGACTCCAATTATTAAAAAATTCCAATATGGTCAGCATGAGGTCACTCTTGAAACTGGCGTGATTGCACGTCAAGCTACTGCTGCAGTAATGGCTAGCATCGGCGATACATCAGTATTCGTAAGTGTTGTTGGTAAAAAAGAAGCGGCTCCAGGCCAAGACTTCTTCCCATTAACTATCAACTACCAAGAAAAAGCCTATGCAGGCGGTAAAATCCCAGGCGGTTTCTTCAAGCGTGAAGGTCGTCCAGCTGAAGAAGAGACATTAATTGCGCGTCTAATTGACCGTCCTTTACGTCCACTTTTCCCTGAAGGATTCAAAAACGAAGTACAAGTTGTTTGTACAGTTATGTCGGTAAACCCTGAAATTCAACCAGACCTAGTGGCAATGATCGGTGCATCAGCTGCGTTATCTATCTCTGGTATTCCATTTAATGGTCCTATCGGTGTTGCTCGTGTTGGTGTTGTAAATGACCAATACGTACTTAACCCATCTCAAACAGAACTTGCAACTAGTGACTTAGACTTAGTTGTTGCTGGTACTGATAACGCTGTACTTATGGTTGAATCAGAAGCAGCTGTGCTTTCTGAAGAGACTATGCTTGGTGCTGTTGTATACGGTCATGAGCAGTTACAAGCTATTGTTACTGCAATAAAAGAATTTTCTGCTGAAGTAGCAACTCCTGCTTGGGAATGGACTGCTCCTGCTGAGAACACAGAATTGAAAACGAAAGTTGCTGCGTTAGCAAAAGACGGTATCGATGCTGCATACTCAATCGCTGACAAAATGGCGCGTTATGACGCCGTTGGTGAAGTTAAAAAATCAACTGTTGCTGCACTTGCTGAAGAGTTAAGCGAAGAAGATTTTAACGAAAAAGAAATCTCTGAATTAGTACATGATCTTGAAAAAGACGTTGTTCGTTCACGTATCCTAGCTGGCGAAAAACGTATTGATGGTCGTGAACCAGACATGATTCGTGCTCTTGACGTGAAAACAGGTATTTTACCTCGTACACACGGTTCTTCACTATTCACACGTGGTGAGACTCAAGCAATTGTTACTGCAACATTAGGTACAGAGCGTGATTCTCAAATCATCGATTCGCTACTTGGCGAACGTCGTGACCCGTTCATGCTTCATTATAACTTCCCTCCGTACTGTGTTGGTGAAACTGGTTTCATGGGCTCACCTAAGCGTCGTGAAATTGGTCACGGTCGCCTTGCGAAACGCGGTGTTGCTGCAGTTATGCCTTCACAAGCTGAATTCCCGTACACAGTACGTCTAGTTTCTGAAATTACAGAATCTAACGGTTCATCTTCAATGGCTTCTGTTTGTGGTTCATCTCTAGCGCTTATGGATGCTGGTGTTCCAATTAAAGCATCAGTTGCTGGTATTGCGATGGGTCTAGTTAAAGATGATACAAACTTTGTTGTACTTTCAGACATCCTTGGTGATGAAGATCACTTAGGTGACATGGACTTTAAAGTTGCAGGTACTGCTGAAGGTATCACTGCACTTCAAATGGACATTAAGATTGAAGGTATTACTAAAGAGATCATGGACAAGGCGTTAGTTCAAGCTAAAGCTGCTCGTTTACATATCCTTACAGTAATGGACGCTGCTATCGGCGGTCACCGTGAAGAAATGTCTGAATTTGCTCCACGTATCTACACAGTTAAAATTCCTCAGAAGAAAATTGCTGACGTTATCGGTAAAGGTGGCGCAACTATTCGTGCTCTTACTGAAGAAACGGGTACAACAATTGAAATTGAAGATGACGGTACTGTAAAAATTGCTGCAACTGACGGCGCAAGTGCACAAGCTTGTATCGAACGTGTTAAGCAATTAACAACTGACTTAGAAGTTGGCAGAACGTACAACGGTAAAGTTGCTCGTATCGTAGACTTCGGTGCGTTTGTAAACGTACTACCTGGTAAAGACGGTTTAGTTCACATTTCTCAAATCTCACAAGAGCGTGTTGAGAATGTTTCTGACGTTTTATCTGAAGGCCAAGAAGTTGTTGTTAAAGTTCTTGAGATTGATCGCCAAGGTCGTGTTCGTTTGAGCATGAAAGAAGCGGTAGCTGAAGAAGCACCAGCAGCTGAGTAATAACTCACCTAAACATAAATGAAGTTTTAGCTTCATAAAATGTTGAAATAAAAAGAGAGCTTCGGCTCTCTTTTTTGCATCTAGGCTTATGCTAAGCAGGCTTTTATGTTATTAATAATGGCGAATTTTGAAGGAGTTGATATGAAACGAGTAAGTCTATCATTAGTACTGCTATCTACGATTGTTACTGGCTGTGCAAGTAAACAATCAGTGCTTGATAATAGTGAGCCACACGTTGTTAATAATGTTGTTATTTCTGAGCCGTTAAACGTTGATTATAAAAGTGAATTGGCGATCGCTAAGCTTACTCAAATTATAAGTCATGCAAAACTAGAGAAAGAAAAATTAGCAGAGTTACTGTACGATCGTGGTGTTATGTATGACAGTTTAGGACTGCGTTCATTGGCACAACTCGACTTTAGACGAGCTTTAGAGCACAAACCTGATTTTGCTGATGCATATAATTTTATTGGCATTCACCTTACGTTGATGGGTCAATACGCTCAGGCCTTTGAAGCTTTTGATTCAGCATTAGAAATTGATCCAGAACATCAGTATGTTCACTTAAACCGTGGTATTGCGCTTCATTATTACGGCCGAAATGGTCTGGCAATGGAAGACTTAGAAACCTTTTACGTCAAGAAGCCAGACGACCCATATCGAGTTATATGGTTATATTTTTCTGAAGTTGAAAACGATGCAGAAGGCGCAAAGTTACGCTTGATTTACAATGCAAGCCAGCTAAACCCTAACAGTTGGTCATATCAGATTGTTGAATTACTACTTGGCAACCTAACAGAGCAAACCTTTATTAATAACATGGGTAAAAACTTAAAGAGTTCTCGAGAGCTCGTTGAGCGTTTATGTGAAGGTTATTTTTATTTAGCTAAATTCAAACTAGCAATGGGTGATGAAGAAGCCGCTAAAAATTATTTTCGTTTAGCGTTAGGGACCTCGGTGCATGAATTTGTTGAGCATAAGTACTCAAGATTAGAACTAAATAAACTGTATGAAATAGCTAGGCAACGTTATGCAAACGTCGAAGCTAGCCAAGAGACAAATTAGTAAACATCTCTGTGAAAGTTAAGACTGCAATACAACTGGCGCTAATTGCGCCTTTTTCTCTTTTATTAGCTGATAGTCTAGTGCTTTCGGCGTCTCAAGTTAGTTACCACTATAATAAATCATCGAGTTATCTCAATAGTGCAGCATCGTTAGGAGAAACTTCAGCGATTTATGAGCTTTATAAGGCTTCGGGCGATAAAAGTTGGCTTTCAAAAGCGGCGAAGTTAGGTCACGCTGAAGCTGCATGGCAAATGTACTTGTTAAGCGACCGTGCTATTAAAAGCGACCCTTCTATTAAAAGTAATCTCGCTATTAAAAGTAATCCCGCAATTAAAAGTAATCCTAGTGTTACGTATCAAGAACGAACTGATTGGTTTGAGCTAGCGTTAAAAAATAATCACCCAGGTGCTTTAATTCAACAATTAGAGATGTTGGTCATAACTCAAAATTGGCAACTGGCAAGTGGTCAAATATTTAAAATTGAGCAAAGGCTTAATGACTTCCCAAATTACAACATAGACGAAAATCTGCTAGAGGCGTTAATACAGACAATTGAACTAGGAGCTCTGAATACCCAAATAGTGCTACCGGAATCATATAAAAAGAGCATTCAAAAACTTAAGAATCGACTAAAACAGTTAGAAAAAAATAATAATGATAGGTTTGATAGGACTGACTATTTAGCGGCTTTTAATTCGTCATGTGAAGTTAAAGTGTTGGTGATGGTAAACAGTAATCACGCAAGAATAAAAACTGAGCAACTTATAGCTGAGTTTCACAACATGCTACCAAACTCCAAAGCAAAACTCTGTTTTTCAAAGGTGAGCACTACTTATCAATTGAACGCGCTATGTGAGAAGTCAAAAATCGGTTTGTTAAGTTGCAAATCAAAGGGTATTAAAGCGTTGGTAAATAAAAGTGAGGTGGGCCCAAGCGTCAGCTTGGCAGATAATAAATTAAGGCTTTTAGTTGTAGCGAACGAAGGTAAGGCGAACAGCAGGGGTCCTGTAATATTTATGGATAAAAATGACAATGCTCAAGTGTTATTGCATGAAGTAGGGCATTGGTTAAACCTTTATGACGAATATCAATTAAGGCCTACACAACAGGCTATTTACTGCGATGAAAATCAACCTACCAAGTTGGGTGAGAATTTAATTGTTGCGCCTCTTAAATACAGTATAGAGACCTTACAAACTGAGTTTAATCAAACTCTTTGGCCAGTCAATACTTGTAAAGGAACAAAAAACCAAGCATACAAATGGATACCAGAGTTAACGCCGATGGAATATTTAGATGTGCAATTGACACCGGCAATGCAGCAGTTTTTTAATGAACCAAAGCTCAATCCGTTTCATACAGATTTACAAACATTCTTTGAATAAAAAAAAGCCCGCAAGCGGGCTTCAAAAAGTTACGATTGGGAACATCGTGTTTAAACTAAGGTTGGTATGAAACGTCCATACTAACACCTGAGAATGTGCTGTAAGCGCGAACACCAATATGCCAAGTACCAGCAGTTGGACTATTCACTGAGCAGCTTTCGTTATTACCGCCTTTGTAAGGGCGACATTCGTAAGCTGAAGTAGTTGGTTGCGCACCAAATCTGATATATAGATCCGCATCACCTGAACCACCATACGTGCTTACATCGAAGCTAGACATTCCTGCAGGTACATCAACAGTGTAGTATTTCCAGTTGTTGCGAGTTGCTGAAATGTCACTAATAGTTGTGTCATAACCTTGACCACCACCCGTTGAACCAGCAGTGAAGCTACCAGTCAGACTTACACCACTAAACGCTGAGTAACCAATTACTTTTACGTAATAAGTACCAGCTTGTGCTGTCGCAATAGGACAACTTTCAACATTGCCACCTTTATACGGACGACAATCATAGCTAGAAGTTGTTGGTGCCGATCCAAACTTAACGTATAAGTCTGCATCACCAGAGCCACCAGTCATGTCAAAGTTTAAACCTGTTGCACCGGCTGGTACTTCAAGTGTGAACTCAAGTTGCTGATTTGCAGAGCCTGATAAGCCGGTTTTTGCTTGGCCATTAGTTAATGCGTTACCAGTTGGAGGAGGCGGTGTTGTGCCACCACAGTTCGCTGCTAGATAATCAGAAGCGGCTTTAGTTTGCACTAAACCATATCCCGTTTTATCGTCACGACCAGCTGTTTCCAAGTCAATTGCTGTTGCTTTAAGCGCATTACGCACTTCTGAAGCTGTACAAGAAATATTATTGGACCAAGCTAACGCAGCAGCTGCAGCTACATGTGGTGTCGCCATAGACGTACCATTGTAGTATGCGTAATCTTGATTGGCAGATACAGATAATGAAGCCGATTGACCAATACGTGATGCCAGCTCTAAACCTAGTGCTCTGTTAACAGAAACGGTAGGTACATCAACCGCATTTGTAGCATCAACTAAAAATGGATTTTGAAGACCCGGTCGACTGCTATCGCTATATACAACTACGCCAGAAGCACCGGCATCTGCACAAGCTTTAGCTGGGTTGATTTCAGGATAGTTACTGCCTTTTTGATTATCGTTTCGAGGTGCAATACAAATATTGCCCGCTACGTTAGAACAATTATACGAAGAGCCAGACCAAGTACATTGAGATAAGACACCAGAAGCAGAGCCATTTATGTCTTGTACTACATAACTACCACCACTTTGTACAAAGTGTGTTTGTGGTGCCACGCGGTCGTTTGCCCATGTAGTTCCACCAACTGTTAATGAACCAAGACGGCCATCACCAGCTACGGTAGATAAAATAGCTTCACCAGGGCCAGCAATTTCTACTTGCGGAGTAAATTGAGAAAACTCAGCATGACGACCAGATTCATCTACGGCACCAACAGCCATTACGGTATCGTAAGAGGCAGGGTACGAAAGGCTAGAATCACCGTCATTACCTGATGCGGCAATAAGCAATACGCCTTGAGCAGTGGCAGCTTCTAATCCGTTACGTTCAGACGTACTTTGTGACGGTCCACCAAGACTCATATTAACGACTTTTGCACCGTTGTTCACACAAGTGTTAACGGCTGTTACTAAATCAGAGCTATAACCCCAACCCGCTTCATTAAATACTTTAACAATATGAAGGTTTACATTGGTATTTGGCATTACACCAACAACACCCTCGTTATTGTTCACGGCGGCAATGGTACCTGCTACGTGAGTTCCGTGTGATCCACCGGCTTGATACCAGTTTCCTGTGCCTGGATCATTTGTTCCAGTCGCGTTATTTGCCGCTAAATCTGGATTGTTTGACTGATAACCTGAGTCGATAATACATACAGTCATGTTGCCTGCATTTGAGTCAGAAACTTGATCAGCCTGAATGTTTGGTACGCCCCAAGGAACGTTTTCGGCCATTAAGAAACGAATTGGATCCATTTCAGCCATTTTAATATTTTTATCTTTGCGAATTAAATTAAGAAAGGCTTTACGCTCTTTACTGCCAATTTTTGAGCTAGTTTAAAGATATGCTTTTTGTTTTTAAGTTTACCTTTGTGCTTTACGCCAGACTTTTTAAGCATTTTTCGTAATCGCTTAGCGAGCTTTTTTGCTTCTTTTTTGGTATCAACATTTTCCAAATATTCAATAATAAATTGGTCAGTTTGATCTTCCAAAATCAATTGGCGTTGTTTAGCTTTCCATTCTGCAAAGTCGGCATGTTTGCCGGTATATTGTTTTTCTTCAACTTCTTGAAGGTTAGCAGCGGTTGCTGCACCCATGGTTAACGATGCCGCTGTTGCTAAAGCAAGTACAGACATAGTTGGTACTAATTTTTTGTTATTATTTGTCATCTATCTTCTCTTTTCATGTTCTGTGTCGCGTTGCGCTTCACAAGATTGTTAGATGCATTCCTTTGTCCTGAGACCACACTTTACACTCTCTTCAATGGAGCGCTTGTTTAAAATGTAGAAATAGACCCTAGCTTGTTTTATATAGAAAATGTAGAAAAATTTTTCTCGAAAGTCAGATAGGTGCACTGAAAAGCGGGCTGAGTTGCGTTTTTGGGGAATTATTTTCTGTTCTAAAAGGTATACCTGTTGGGCTTTAGCATGGAGTTGTGAACAGAATATGAAGGTGAAATAAAAAGTTTAAAAAAAGTATTACAAAATGTTAATAGGGAGTTTTTAACGGTTTTAGTACCGATTCTAATCCATTTAATTTAACTTCGTACATTAAGGCTAATTGTTGACCAAGCTTGTTTTCTGGAAACCCTTGTTGGTAAAACCAAACTAGATAGGGCTCAGGCAAGTCAATTAACTTTCTACCCGCGTGCTTGCCAAACGGCATAATAGTATTTACGGCTTGTTTTAGTACTTCTGGGTTATCGAGCATAAGAATACCGCTTATGAATGGTTTTTATTTAGAAAGCTAGTAATTATCGTGTTTATTGACGACTAACTCAGGGAGCTAAATAATAGCTCCTTGAGTTTCTAGAACGCTACTCGTCGATGCCTCTAAGAAGGGCATTAACGCCAACTTTAGCACGAGTTTGAGCATCTACTTTTTTCACAATAATAGCTGCATACAAAGTGTGAGAACCATCTTTAGAAGGTAATGAGCCTGGAACAACTACCGCGCCAGCAGGTACTCGACCATAAGTTATTTCACCAGTTTCTCGATCATAGATGCGAGTAGATTGGCTAATGTATACGCCCATCGAAAGTACTGCACCTTCTTCAACGATAACGCCTTCAACGACTTCAGAGCGAGCGCCAATAAAACAGTTGTCTTCAATAATAGTAGGGTTAGCTTGAAGCGGTTCTAGTACTCCACCAATACCAACGCCACCAGAAAGGTGTACGTTTTTACCAATTTGTGCACATGAGCCTACAGTAGCCCAAGTATCAACCATTGTTCCTTCATCAACAAAAGCGCCGATGTTTGTATACGAAGGCATCAGAACTACATTTTTACCAATAAAGGCGCCTTTACGAACTGCTGCAGGAGGAACAACTCGCATACCTTGTTCTCTAAAGTCTTGCTCTGTGTAGTTAGCAAATTTACTGTCTACTTTGTCCCAGTACTTAGTTTCGCCTCCATCATGAATTTCGTTATCTTTTATTCTGAATGATAATAAAACCGCTTTTTTTAGCCATTGGTGAACAACCCATTCGCCAGCAACTTTCTCGGCAACACGGGCCTTACCTTGATCTAACATTTGTAATGCTTCTTCAACGGCCGATTTAATCTCTGCACTCACAGTACTTGGTGTAATACTGTCTCTTTGCTCAAATGCATTTTCAATAACTTGTTGTAACGTGCTCATAATTTTCCTTTATTCAGTCATTAATCTCAGCTTGCAACGCCTCTACTAAAGCTTGCTTTTGATGTTCGTCTAATCTTTCTCTGTCAGAGGTTGATATCTTAAATATATCTTCTGCTTTTTCACCGTTTGTAGAAATTTTTGCTGAGTACAGCAATATGTTCATTTCGCTAAATACTGTGGCTATTTTAGCGAGCAATCCTGGCGTGTCTAGCGCTGTAAACTCCATCATGTCACGTTTGTTGCTTTTTGCGTCCATAAATTTAACGCGTAGCGGCATCGAGAATTGCTTGATTTGTCTTGGTACTCGTTTCTGAGCTCGCTTAATCGAGACTTCACCGGTGAGGACTTGTTCAATAGTTTGTTTAATGTCATCTCGACGACTTTGAGAGTCTATAACCGTATTGTCATGATCCAACACGATGAATGTATCAATTAAATACCCATCTTTGGTGTTCATAATATGTGCGTCCACAACGTTAACGTTTTTATTGTGGAAAACCGAAACAATATTAGCGAACAAACCAGCCTGATCTTTTGCATAAACAAATACTTGTGTCCCGCCTCTAACCGACTGATTACTTAGCCATACCAAAGGCTTTTTAGTTCGATTTTTGTGCGATAACAAATGTTCAGTATGCCATGCCAATTGTTGTGGGCTGTGCCTTGTAAAATACACAGTACGGAATTGCTTCCATATTTGTGCAGCCCTTTCTAAGTCTAGATTTAGTGCGTCTAGCAATGAAAGCGCTTGTTCTTTGTTCGAGGCAGCTGTTTCTCTCATGTCTTTAGCGTTTTCTAAGCCTTGTCTTAATGCTCGTCTGGTTGCTAAATATAAGTCTGATAAAAGCGTATTCTTCCATTCATTCCATAAGTTTGAGTTTGTTGCTCTAACATCTGCCACTGTTAAACAATATAGGTTGTCTAATCGAGTTTCGTCTTTAATTTTTTTCGCGAAGTCAGCGATAACACCTGGGTCATAAATATCGTTCTTTTGTGCGGTAATAGACATAAGTAGGTGATTGTCCACTAACCAGCTAACAAGCTTTTTGTCTGATGTTGGTAAGCCATGAAGAGTACCAAAGTTGGTTGCATCTATTGCGCCTAGCTTCGAATGATCACCACCTCGACCTTTTCCGATATCGTGGAATATGCCTGCGAGTGTCAACAGTTCAGGCTTATCTAATCGCTTGTAAATTTCGCTGCATAAAGGAAACTCATCTTTATATTTTGCCAAAGAATAACGATGAATGTTCTTTATGAGCCTGTGTGTATGTTCGTCTACTGTGTAAGCATGGAATAGGTCAAACTGCATTTGGCCGACAATGTGTCGCCAGTTTGGCATGTAGTAAGCTAAAACACTGTGCTTAACCATTATTGTAAATGCATGACCTAAGGCATTAGGGTGACGAAGAAATGTCATAAACATAGAACGACATTTTTCTAAGTCATGTAGATCGCCCATGAGCCTTCTGCGAACTCTGCGTAGCAATCGGATTGTATCTGAATGCAGTGTTTTAATGTGCGGGTTGTCGGCTATGTGTATGAACATTTTAATGATATTAGCGCGATAGAAAAATGCATCATTGTGGCGTATAAGTAACGAACTACCGTGCATAGCAAAGTCATCATCAATAATAATGGTTTGCTCTTTAGTACCCAGAATCGCAGAGTTGAAACGCTGCAATAACATGGTATTTAGTTCGGTAACACGCCTAGCAACACGAAAGAACCGTTTCATCATTCTTTCAACAGCTGCTTTGCCATCTTTACCAAAGCCCATGGTTTCGGCAACCAGAGGTTGGTAATCAAATAACAGTCTATTTTCATTTCGATTAGCTACTAGGTGCAAAGCAAAACGCATTTGCCATAAAAAATCTTGGCACTCTAACATTTCTTGATATTCGTCTTGTAGCAAATATTGTTCTTTTACTAAGTCGGTAATGTGTTGAGTATTAAAGTGCTTTTTCGCAACCCATGAAATGGTTTGTAAATCACGTAAACAACCTGGGTTAGCTTTAAGGTTTGGCTCTAGATTATAAGAGGTTGAAAAGTAACGTTTGTGTCTACGTTCTTGTTCGTCTCTCTTTGCTAAATAAAACTCTTTGCTCGTCATGAAATTTGATTCAGCTAAACTTGTTTCTAACGTATCAAAGTTCAGTTTGTTGCCGCATAACAGCCGTCTTTCCATTAAATTTGTGGCAATCGTAATGTCTTCACTAGCACAAGAAATTGACTCTGCAATGGTTCGTACTGAGTGGCCTACGTCAAATTTAAAATCCCAAAGTAGTGTCAAAAATTGGGATATTTTTTCACTGGCACCATTTGTTAATTTTGAGTTTGTAAGCACTAACAAATCAATGTCGGACTCTGGGTGTAACTCGCCTCTACCATAACCACCAACAGCAAGAAGAGTGACGTCAGCTTCATCATTTAACCCACAGTGCTGCCAAATATTTAACAACATAAAATCAACAAAAGTCGCTCGAGCTTGTACTAATTTTCTAACCGATATTAGATTAAAATGCTCTTTGCTCCATGTTGAAAAATCATTTAGCCTTTGCTTATAAATCGGCATGTCAAAAGGCAAAGGTAAAGGGGCAAGTAAATGACTTGGGATTTTTGATTTCACGTTGTTTTCAGCCTCGAATTGTTATTATTGATGGCGAATGTACAGCATTAAAAAAGGAGCGATAATCGCTCCTGTTTAGTTTTAGTGTTCTATCGTTCTTGGGAAATCTTCATCAGAACGAAGCGTTAACACTTCAACCCCATTGGAGGTTACTAAAAGCGTGTGTTCCCATTGTGCAGATAGCTTTCTATCTTTCGTAACTGCAGTCCATTGATCTGGCAATATTTTAAGTTTGTGTGTGCCAGCATTAATCATAGGTTCAATAGTGAAACACATACCTTCTTTTAATTCTTCACCTGTGCCAGGGCGGCCATAATGAACAATTTGTGGCTCTTCGTGGAAGCCTTCACCAATACCGTGACCACAAAAGTCACGAACTACTGAGTATGAATGGCCTTCAGCGTGCTTTTGAATAACTGAGCCAATGTCACCTAAACGACAACCAGGCTTTACTAACTCAATGGCCTTGTATAAACATTCTTGAGTTACTTTAGCTAAACGCTCTGCCATGATTGTAGGTTGGCCTACAAAAAACATTTTTGAAGTATCACCATGAAAACCATCTTTAATAACAGTCACGTCAATATTGACACAGTCACCTTCTTTTAAAGGTTTGTCATCAGGAATACCGTGACAAATTACGTGGTTAATTGAAGTACATACAGACTTAGGAAATGGAGGTTGTCCATAGTTTAGCGGCGCAGGAATACACCCTTGAACATCTACAATGTAGTTATGACAAAGTGTGTTTAATTCGTCAGTGGTAACACCCGGTTTAACGTGTGGACCAATCATTTCTAAAACTTCAGCAGCCAGTCGACCAGCAACTCGCATTTTTTCTATTTGTTCTGGTGTTTTTATTACCGCGCCCATATGACCCTCTCAAGATGTTATTAGTCACAAAACCATTGATATCGGCAAAAATGTCAAAAAATGAGCAATTTTTGAGTGATTTTGTTGTGTTTCACTGGTCTATTATGGTATAAAGCGCGCCTTATTTTTACAAAGGTTTTTTCAGGTTTCCTTAAAACATTTTTGTATTAGTAAGAATGTTGTCTTCTTAAATCAAGAAACAACACTTAACTTTAATTTAAATAACACACATATATCGACACATTCTCCGGGGTGCCAAATCATTGAAAAATGAAGCGGTCGGATTGGAATGGGATATATGGAGGCCTAACCCCAATAGAGGATTATAAAAATGGCAAACGTATCTATGCGTGACATGCTACAAGCTGGCGTACACTTTGGTCACCAAACTCGTTACTGGAACCCTAAAATGAAACCTTTCATTTTCGGCGCTCGTAACAAAGTTCATATCATCAACTTAGAAAATACTGTTCCTATGTTCAACGAAGCACTTGATTTCATCAAGTCTGTTTCTGCGCGTAAAGGTAAAGTTTTATTTGTTGGTACAAAGCGTGCTGCAAGCGAAGCGATCAAAGAAGCGGCAATTGCTAGCGACCAATTCTACGTAAATCACCGTTGGTTAGGTGGTATGTTGACTAACTGGAAAACAGTTCGTCAATCAATCAAGCGTTTAAAAGACTTGGAAGCACAATCTGACGACGGTACTTTTGAAAAGCTTACTAAAAAAGAAGCTTTGATGCGTACTCGTGAGATGGAAAAGCTTGAAAAGAGCCTTGGCGGTATCAAAAACATGGGCGGATTGCCTGACGTTATCTTCATCATTGATGCAGACAACGAGCACATTGCAATCGCTGAAGCAAACAACCTAGGTATTCCTGTTGTTGCTGTTGTTGATACAAACTCGAACCCAGATAACATCGACTACGTTGTTCCTGGTAACGATGACGCTATCCGCGCTATTCAGTTATACACTTCATCTGTTGCTGCAACGATTAAAGAAGGTCGTTCTAACAACATCGAAGTTCAAGCTGAAGATTTTGTAGAAGCTGAATAATAATTGCTGTAATAAATCGTTAATCCCGATTTAATCATTACAACAATTTTAGGGGTCATACTTATGGCCCCTTTTCCAAATTATATAAATTAGCGCTATAAAGCATTTATGCTGACAAGCGATAATCATACAAATTAGAGGACAAGACCATGGCAGTAACTGCTGCATTAGTTAAAGAACTTCGTGACCGCACTGGCGCGGGCATGATGGACTGTAAAAAAGCCCTAACTGAAACTAACGGTGATATCGATTTAGCGATCGAAAACATGCGTAAAAACGGTCAAGCAAAAGCGGCTAAAAAAGCCGGTAACATTGCTGCTGAAGGTACGATCATCATCAAAGAAAACAACGGTGTTGCTGTTTTAGTTGAAGTTAACTGTCAAACAGACTTCGTTGCTAAAGATGCAAGCTTCTTAGCATTTGCTAACAAAGTTGCTGACGCAGCGATTGCTGAAGTAACAACTATCGACGTACTTAAAGAAAAGTTCGAAGAAGAGCGTGTTGCTTTAGTTGCTAAAATTGGTGAGAACATGAATGTTCGTCGTCTTCAGTACGTTCAAGGTGCTGCTTTAGCTTCTTACCGTCACGGTGAGAAAATTGGTGTTGTTGTTGCCGGTGAAGGTTCTGCAGAGACTCTTAAGCACGTTGCAATGCACGTTGCAGCAAGCAAGCCAGAATTCGTTAATCCAACTGACGTTCCTGCTGATGTTGTTGAAAACGAAAAGCGTATCCAAATTGAAATCGCGATGAACGAAGGCAAGCCAGCTGAAATCGCAGAAAAAATGGTTACTGGTCGTATGAAGAAATTTACTGGTGAGA
Organism: Psychrosphaera haliotis; assembly: GCF_009728465.1. Lineage (GTDB taxonomy): Bacteria > Pseudomonadota > Gammaproteobacteria > Enterobacterales > Alteromonadaceae > Psychrosphaera > Psychrosphaera haliotis. Next base: position 682,448 of record NZ_WOCD01000001.1, on the reverse strand, counting down.
TCTCTCTTACTGGTCAAGCATTCATCATGGAACCTAAAAAGTCTGTTGGCGAAATTCTTAAAGAAAAAGGCGCATCAGTTACTTCTTTCGTACGTTTAGAAGTTGGCGAAGGCATCGAGAAAAAAGAAGAAGATTTTGCTGCTGAAGTTGCTGCACAAATCGAAGCTGCTAAAAACGCTTAATTCCATAAGCGCTTAACAGCTAAACAAAAACCGTAATGGGGCAACCTGTTACGGTTTTTTTGTTTTGTAAATTCTCTCGTTTTGACATAGAATACGCCGCAATTTGCACCTCTGTTAAATCTTATCGGGAGCCTTAATGAGCACAAAGCCAGTTTATAGACGCATCTTATTGAAACTTAGCGGGGAAGCCTTAGTAGGCGATGAAGGTTTTGGGATTGACCCAAAAGTTTTAGACCGCATGGCTCAAGAAATTAAAGAGCTAGTTGAGCAAGATATCCAAGTTGGTGTCGTTTTAGGCGGCGGAAACATCTTTCGTGGTGCACCATTAGCTGAAGCCGGTATGAATCGTGTTGTTGGCGACCATATGGGAATGCTAGCGACGGTTATGAATGGCCTTGCAATGCGTGACGCTTTGCACAGAGCGCATGTAAACGCTCGTTTAATGTCTGCCATTCCATTAAAAGGTGTTTGTGACGATTACTCTTGGGCCGAAGGTATTAGTTTACTTAAAAGCGGTCGAGTTGTGATTTTCTCTGCTGGTACGGGCAACCCATTTTTTACTACTGATTCAGCTGCTTGTTTACGTGGTATTGAAATTGAAGCTGATGTTGTTCTTAAAGCAACAAAAGTAGATGGTGTTTACTCTGCTGACCCGGTTAAAGATCCAGAAGCAACATTGTACCGAGAACTTGATTACCAAGATGTAATTGAAAAAGAATTAAAAGTCATGGACCTAGCGGCATTTACTCTAGCTAGAGACCACAACATTCCTATTTGTGTGTTCAATATGAACAAGCCTGGCGCGTTGAAGCGTGTCATTATGGGCGAAGATGAAGGCACAATTGTTACTAAATTAGACAAATAATAGAATTAATCGAAGGATATTTACTGTGTTAGATGAAATTCAAAAGATGCAGCCATTCGCATGGACAAAAGTATTGAGTCGCTTCAGTCTCAACTAAATAAAATTCGTACAGGCCGTGCACACCCAAGCCTGCTTGATGGTATTCAGGTTTCTTATTACGGTGCAGATACGCCACTTAATCAAGTAGCGAATGTAACAATAGAAGACAACCGTACGCTTTCTCTAACTGTTTTTGACAAATCTTTGTCTCAAGCGGTTGAAAAGGCAATCATGAAGTCTGACTTAGGTTTAAACCCTATGTCAGCTGGCACGGTAATTCGTATTCCACTTCCTCCACTTACTGAAGAGCGTCGTCGTGATTTAGTTAAAGTTGTTAAAGGCGAAGTTGAAAGCGGGCGTGTAGCGGTTCGTAACATTCGTCGTGACGCTAATGGTGATATTAAATCATTATTAAAAGACAAAGATATTTCTGAAGATGAAGCTCGCCAATCAGAAGACGAAATTCAAAAGTTGACTGACGCAAAAATGAAAGTAATTGATGCGATGATAGCAACAAAAGAAAAAGAGTTAATGGAAATATAATCCATATCTCAATAAGTTAAGTAAAAACGCCGTTGCAGTTCGAGCTCACGGCGTTTTTATTATCATGTAGGTTATAAAATGGCAAAAAGTAACGTTGTAGATCAAGTTCTAGAACACTATTCATCTTCAATACCGCAGCATGTTGGTATTATTATGGATGGCAATGGACGTTGGGCGCAACAGAAAGGAATGCCTAGAGTATATGGGCACAAGAAGGGCGTTGATGCCGTTCGAGAAACAGTTCGTTTTGCCCGAAAAGTAGGTGTTAAATCTCTAACGTTATTTGCTTTTTCGAGTGAAAATTGGAAAAGACCAGAAGATGAAGTCAGTGGACTGATGGAATTGTTTATGCTGGTATTGACTCGAGAAGTAAATACGCTTCATAAGAATAATGTTCGCCTTAAAATAGTGGGCGATATTTCTGCTTTTAGTGACAAAATTCAAAAGAAAGTCATTTCTGCACATCAAATGACAGAAGCTAATACCGGACTTACCCTTAATGTCGCTGCCAATTATGGTGGTCGTTGGGATATTGCTAATGCAACAAAAAGTATTGCCAATGATGTTCAGTCAGGTAAATTAGACGCAAATGACATTGACGAGACTTTGCTTGGCAAATACATGTGTTTGGCTGATCAGCCTGAACTCGATTTGTTAGTGCGCACTGGCGGCGAGTCTCGCATAAGTAACTTCTTATTATGGCAGTTGGCGTACGCCGAACTCCATTTTACCTCTGTATATTGGCCAGACTTCGATGAGCTTAGCTTTGCACAAGCGGTTGAAGCCTTTGCCGGCACCGAACGTCGCTTCGGGCTGACTGGCGAGCAAATAAAACAGAACGAAATTTAAAATTGGGAAATTAGTTTGTTAAAACAACGTATTATTACCGCAGTTATTTTAGCTGCAATTTTATTGTCAGCATTATTCACCATGCCATTTGATTGGTTTGCATGGGCATCACTGGCTGTTTTTGGTTACGGCGCTTATGAGTGGAGTAAATTTGCGGAAATTTCTAAGCTTAAGTACCAGTTACTTTATGCTGTAGGTTCAGTTGTAGCGGGCATCGCTTTATACGCGGGCTTCTTGGACTTTTCATTATGGACATTCACAGGGCAACTAACCGAAAATAACTACTTAATAATGGTTCTTGCCTGTGTCTGGTGGACAATTAGTTCAATTTTAGTTTTGATTTACCCACGTGGAAATCGAGTATGGCAACACCAGCCTGTGGTAAAAGCTGTATTTGGATATTTAACACTTGTTCCTGCTTGGTTAGCCCTTCTTACTATTCGCGAATATCACTACTTACTTGATAAAGACAGCGGTGCTTGGTTAGCGCTATTTGTATTCAGTATTGTTTGGTCGGCGGATATTGGCGCCTATTTTGCGGGTAAAAAGTTTGGTAGCCACAAGTTAATGCCAAATGTAAGTCCAGGAAAAACCATTGAAGGCTTTTTGGGCGGTATGTTTCGCTGTTGTGGTCCTAACATTAATTGTACTTTGGAATAACGAAATAGACTTTGCAAATTGGTTAGCTTTAACAGCTTGCTGCATTGTTATTGGTGTTGTTTCTGCATTCGGTGATTTGAGTGAAAGTATGCTTAAGCGCGACGCTGGTATAAAAGACAGTGGCAACATCCTTCCTGGCCATGGTGGTTTACTAGATAGAATAGATTCTCTGACCGCAGCAATGCCTGTGTTCTTAGTGTTTTTTAGCCACTTCTACCTGTAAGTTGTTCTGATGCAATCCATCACTATTTTAGGCGCGACAGGCTCTATCGGTTTATCTACGATAGATGTTATGTCTCGCCATTTATCAAGTTATTCCTTATTTGCTGTCACAGGTAATACCAACGTTGAAGGTATGGTAAAAATTTGCCAAACCTATCGTCCTACCTTCGCCGTAATGGCGAACGAAAAGGCCGCACAGGTGTTGCAAGATGAGTTTAACAAGTTAGGCTTGTCTACGGTCGTTAAGAGCGGGCAGCAAGGCCTTGTTGATGTTGCTAGCGATGATCGTGTCGATATCGTAATGGCAGCGATTGTAGGCGGTGCAGGATTAGTTCCTACGATGGCAGCGGCTAAATCGGGTAAACGAATTTGTTTAGCAAATAAAGAAGCGTTGGTAATGAGCGGACAGCTATTTTTAGACGCTGTTAAAGAGCACAACGCAGAATTGTTACCTGTAGATAGTGAGCACAACGCTATTTTTCAATCCTTACCGCTTGAAGTCCAACAAGGCGGTGATTTAAAAGCGTCAGGGTCGAACAAATTTTGTTAACGGGCTCAGGTGGTCCGTTTTTAAATAGACCAATCGACGAGTTTGATTGTATTACACCAGAACTCGCAGTTGCCCACCCTAACTGGAGTATGGGGGCAAAAATATCAGTTGATTCAGCAACTATGATGAACAAAGGATTAGAGTTTGTTGAAGCTCGCCTATTGTTCAATGCGTCCTTTGAACAAATAAAGGTAGTTGTGCATCCTCAGAGTATTATTCATTCCATGGTGTCCTATTCAGACGGGTCAGTCTTAGCTCAGATGGGACAACCTGATATGCGTACTCCTATAGCGCATTCGTTAGCTTACCCACATAGAATAGCATCTGGAGTTGAGCCTTTAGATTTTACAAAGTTAGCGAGCTTCACGTTTTGTGAGCCAGACTTTGAGCGCTTCCCTAATTTACGACTCGCTCTTGAAGCCTCTAAGTTAGGACAAGGAGCGACAACCGTGCTAAATGCGAGCAATGAATTGCAGTTGAAGCTTTTTTACAAAGACAAATATCATTTACAGACATCGCAAAACTGAACGAATGGTGTTTAGAACAAGTAGGTGGCAACAAGCCTAAGTCTATCGATGACATTTTATTATTAGATAGTCAAACCAGACAATTAGCGTTTGAAAAAATCTCTGAAGGGATAAATGTTTAATGGACATATTAATAAACGTAGTGAGCTTTTTAGTCGCCTTAGGAATCTTAGTATTGTTCATGAATATGGGCACTACTGGGTTGCTCGTAAAAATGGCGTAGAAGTACTTCGTTTTGCTATTGGCTTTGGTAAGCCTATTTATTCTTGGATTGGTAAAAACGGAACTGAATATGTAATTGGTCTAATACCACTGGGTGGATACGTCAGAATGCTTGATGGTCGAGTAGACGACGTGCCTGATCATAAGAAGTCGGTTTCATTTGATCAAAAACACGTGCTTAGACGAATTTCGATTGTTGCTGCAGGCCCATTAGCGAACTTTATATTTGCAGTAGTATTAATATTTGTCATGTTACTAATTGGAGTACCAGCTTTAAAGCCAGTCATAGGTGATGTTCAAGAAAACTCTGCAGCAGCTAAAGCGGGACTTCAAACAAACGATCTCATTATCAAAATAGATGAAAACAGTGTTAATGATTGGTCTTCAGTGCAATATAAACTAATAGATCAAATTGGAAATTCTACTATTCCAATGTCAGTAATGCGAAATGACAAAGAACTCTCAATTAACGTAAAAACCGCTCAATGGAAAGTAGAAGATGGCGAGCTGTTCTCTTCTCTTGGTTTTACGCCTTTTTCACCAGAACCAACTCTGAGTTTAAATTACATTGATGAAAAAGGACCTGCAAAAGCCGCAGGCTTTTTAGTTGACGATTTGCTCGTTGCTTTTGGCGAAATTGAACTTGAGTCATGGTCACAAGCCGTAGAAATTATCACTGATTCAGCAGATAAAGCAATTGAAGCCAAGGTGCTACGCGCTGGCAGTATACAAACTCTTACTGTAAGGCCAGCAAACAGACCTACGCAGGAAGGATTTTCACAAGGCTATCTAGGGGTTGCACCAAAATTTGAAGAGTGGCCAAAAGACTATGTATTTACTAATCAATATGCTATTTTGCCCGCTATCAATCAGTCTTTTATTAAAACTTGGGATTTAATAAAGCTCACGTTTAATATGATTGGAAGTTTGTAACTGGTGCTATTGGTCTAGAAAATCTAAGTGGTCCTATAGCTATTGCCCAGGGCGCTGGGATTAGTGCGCAAAGCGGTTTTGTATATTTTATAAGTTTTATGGCGCTAATTAGTGTCAATTTAGGTGTTGTAAACCTTTTGCCTTTACCAGTGTTGGATGGTGGACACCTAATGTATTTTATTATTGAACTTATTAGAGGCAAGCCTGTCTCTGATAGGGTACAGGAAATGGGATTCCGGTTCGGTGCTATTGCACTGTTCATGATTATGGGAATCGCCTTATTTAATGATTTTGGACGTTTGTAGTGCGTTATAAACGGACAGTAGTAGTTGTATTGGAATTAAAATAATAATGAAACAAGTCTTAATTGGTATTTTTTTAGTAAGTGCGAGTTGGTTGTCTGATGCCAATGAAGAAAACTTTGTCATTGAAGATATTCAAGTCAATGGCCTACAGCGTGTTGCACTCGGTGCTGCATTGACTCACGTTCCTTTTAACGTGGGCGATCAAATCTCAGAATATTACGTTTCTCAATCAATCAAAAAACTCTATTCTTCTGGGTTCTTTGCAAATATTGAAGCCTATAGAGAAGGCAATACCATTATTTTCAAAGTAGCAGAGCGTCCAACTATCAGCTCCATTGAGTTTGACGGCAACAGCGACATTAAAGATGAACAGTTACAACAGAGTTTAAATGACAGCAACATTCGAGTTGGTGAGGCTTTAGATAAAACTATATTGGATACTGTAGAGTCTGGTTTAATGGACTTTTACCATAGTGTTGGTAAGTACAATGCTGCTATTAAATCAAAAGTAACGTATTTACCTAGAAACCGAGTAAAACTAGAGTTTGATTTTGATGAAGGTGATGCAGCATCGATAAAGCAAATTAACGTTGTAGGTAATGAAATATTTCCTGATGAAGAACTATTAGAAAGAATTGAAAGTAAACAAAATTTATCTTGGTGGCAGTTTATGGATAACGACCGTTACCAGAAACAAGCTCTTCAAGGTGATATGGAAACTATTCGTGATTATTATCTAGAAAAGGGCTACTTGAAGTACAACTTGGATTCTACTCAAGTATCAGTTGCGCCAGACAAAGAATCTGTATACATCACGCTGAATGTTGATGAAGGCTACCCGTACACGGTTACTGAATTTGAGTTGATAGGTGACTTATTAGGTCAAGAAGACTTTATTAAAAAAATCATACCAATTCAAATTGGTGATATTATAACGGTGAAGTTGTAACTTACACCGAAGAGTTGATAACAAAGTATTTAGGCCGCTTTGGCTATGCAAATGCTAAAGTCCAGACAATTCCAGATGCAAACGATGAAACTAAAGAAGTGGCACTAACAATTTCTGTTTCACCAGGCAAACGTGTTTATGTCCGTAGAATAAAGTTTGTCGGAAACTTCGGGACATCCGATGAAGTATTACGTAGAGAGCTGCGTCAGTTTGAAGGCTCAACGCTCTCAAATAACCTATTAGAAATGTCTAAAACACTAATTCAGCGTCTTAAGTACATTGAAAGTGTTGATTTCTCGACGGTCGAATTGCCAGGTGAAGATGATCAGGTAGACGTAGTATTTAAAGTAAAAGAGCAAGCTTCTGGTGCATTCCAGGCTGGTATTTCTTACGGAGACTATACAGGTTTAGCGTTTAACACATCAATACAGCAAGAAAACTTCTTGGGTACTGGTAACTCTATCGGAATTGGCTTAAACACATGGAAAGCCCAGCAAACAATTTCACTTAACTATACCGATAACTACTTTACAGACGATGGTGTAGCACTTGGTGGACAAATTGCCTACAGTAACTACGACGCCTCTAAAGTAAACTTGGTAACTTATTCAAGAAAAACAGTAAGTATCGGTCCTACATTAAGCTGGCCAGTAATGGAAAATAACCGTGTTAGTGTTGGTGTTGCGTTCAAGGACATTGAAATTTCTTCTTTACAGCCATATGACCAGATTAAGAGATTTGCTGAAGCGTTTATTGATCCAAGTAACCCGGACGCTAAATATGATTTTGAAAGTGTTGAGGCGAATATTGGTTGGAGTAGAAATACTCTAAATAGAGGTGTATTTCCTTCTGACGGTTCAAGCCAATATTATGGTTTTAAAGTATCAGTACCGGGCTCTGATGTTGAATACTTTAAGTTTAACTTTGATTCGAAGTTTTATTTTCCATTGTCAAACGATCACAAATGGACACTACTGACACGTTTTGAAGCAAACTATGGTAATGGTTACGGAACCTTAAATGGCAGTGATCAAATGCTTCCATTCTGGGAAAACATGCAGCAACGTTCAAATGATCTACGCGGCTTTGAAAGTAATACAATCGGTCCGAGAGGTATACAGCGCGAAGCACAATCTTTGGTAGGTTTCGCCTAACGGATTTGGTGGAACGGATGATATTTTCTTAGGCGCTGATTCGGATTTAATAGCGACAACTCTACGAGCAACGGGCGGTAATGCCTCAGTATTCGGTGGGATTGAATTAATAACACCAACACCTCTGCTACCTGAAGAGTTCTCAAATTCTGTACGTACGTCTGTATTTGTTGATGCAGGTAATGTATGGGATACGGAGTTTGATTTAAGTGATTATGACAATTTATCAGAGATTCAACGCTCAAAGATAGTTGATTATTCTGATGCGGGTCGTTATCGTGTATCTGCAGGTGTAAGTCTTCAGTGGTTATCACCAATGGGACCATTGGTATTCACTTGGTCAAGACCGTTAAAAGAATACGAAGAAGATGAACATGAAGTATTTAGTTTTAATATCGGAACTACCTTTTAGGAAAACAGTTCTTTAATTTTGGAGTAAAAAATGACACTAGCAAAAAAAATCTTAGCCTTAACAACGGGCATCTTATTTTCGGTTACAGCTTGGGCTGAATCGATTGCAGTAGTAGACGTTCAAAAAGTAGTTGCTCAGTTGCCTCAAATGGCTGCAATGCAACAACAGTTACAAAAAGAGTTTGCTGGTGCAGCAGAAGAAGTTGAAAAGCTAAAAAGCGATATTCAATTCAGCATGGAAAAGTTCCAACGCGAATCAATGACAATGAGCCAAGAACAACAAGAAAAGCTGCGCACAGACATCGAGCAAATGCAGCAGTCGTATCAAGCTAAGGCTCAGCCGCTACAAGAAAACATTCGTCGTCGCCAAGGCGAAGAGCGTAATAAAATTATGGCTATCATTAAAACAGCCGTTGATGAAGTTGCTGCTGAAAAGAAAATTGATGTTGTTTTACAAGCTCAATCAGTTGCGTTTGTGAAACCTGAAAAAGACATTTCTGAACTTGTTCTCGAAAAAGCAAGTAAAGCTAAGTAACATTACATCACTATAGTGAAGCCCACTTTAGGTTCTAGAGTGGGTTTTTTTGTATCTGGAGATTTTTAATGAAATTTACGCTTAAAGAATTAGCTGATTGGATTTCCGCTGAGTCTGGACTAGAAGTAACTGTCCAAGGTGATGAAAATTTTACTATTAGAAAAATAGCCACTATTGGCGCTGCAACGCAAAGTGACATTACTTTTTTAGCAAATAAAAAATACCAAAAGCACCTAGAAAACTCTAACGCCGGATGTGTCATTCTTACTCCTGACATGGCAAATGTCTGGAGCAAAGCGGCATTAGTCATGGAAAACCCATATGTTGGTTTTGCTCTTGTGGCTCAGAAGCTCGATACAACTCCACAACAAGTTAAGACCATTGCGCCTTCGGCTGTTATTGGTAAAACCGCTACTATTGGCAGAAATGTAGCCATAGGTCCAAATGTGGTAATAGAAGATGATGTTGTTATTGGCGATAACGCACAGATCGGAGCAGGTTCCTTCATCGGACAGGGTACAATACTCGGTGCAGGCACAAGACTATGGCCAAATGTTACGCTTTATCACAATGTAACTATCGGCTCAAATTGTACTATCCAAGCTAACTCAGTAATTGGTGCAGACGGTTTTGGTTACGCACCACTACATAAAAATGGAAACCAAAACTGGATCAAAATTCCTCAATTAGGCGGCGTTTCTATTGGCGAAGGTACTGAAATTGGTGCCAATACAACAATAGATCGCGGTGCAATCGAAGACACTGTTATTGGGATAGGCGTTATCTTAGATAATCAAATTCAGCTTGGTCACAATGTTAAGATTGGCGATTATACCGCAATTGCTGCTGGGACTTTGATAGCAGGCAGTACTAAGGTTGGTTGCAACGTCACCATTGGTGGCGGAGTTGGTATAACGGGCCATTTAAATATTTGCGATAATGCTTATATTACTGGGCGAACCTTTATCATTAACGATATAATGACGCCTGGCGTATATTCATCAGGGATGCCTGCAACAACAAATAAAGAGTGGCGCAATAATGCGGCGCGCTATAAAAAATTGACTGAACTATTTAATCGGGTGAAAACTTTAGAAAAGAAGATACCGTAGTAGTTTAGATTGCAGCTTGTAAGGAGACAAATTTTGTCTGAGCAATTGAATACATTTGAAATTGAAGAAATCATGTCATACCTGCCACATAGATACCCTATGTTGCTAATTGATAGAGTGATAGATTATAAAGTTGGTGAAACGTTGCACGCGATAAAAAACGTGACAATTAATGAGCCTATTTTTACTGGTCACTTTCCGGGGAAACCAGTTTTTCCAGGAGTATTGATTCTTGAAGCTATGGCTCAGGCAACTGGATTATTAGGATTTAAGACAATTGAGGCTCAAAAGGGTGAAGTTGATCCAAATGAGCTATATTTATTTGCAGCAATTGATAATGCTCGTTTTAAACAACCGGTAACTCCAGGAGACCAAATACACTTCCATGTTAAGTTTATCAAAGAGCGTCGTGGTATTTGGAAATTCTCTGGTGAAGCGCTAGTCGATGGTAAAATCGCCGCAAGTGCAGAAATAATGTGTGCTAGGCGCGTACTTTAGTTTAACTAATTAATAAAAGAGACTTTGATTTGATACACGAAACCGCAATCATTTCTGAAAAAGCAAAACTAGGCAAAAATGTAAGTGTTGGCCCTTACTCCATTATCGGTGACGATGTAGTTATCGGTGACAATACAGTGATTCATAGTCACGTAGTTGTAAAAGGCCCTAGTATTATTGGCAGTAATAATGAAATCTTCCAGTTTTCATCGGTAGGTGAAGATTGCCAAGACAAGAAATATGACGGCGAAACCAACTCGACTAGAGATTGGTGATAACAATATTATTCGTGAAAATGTAACCATTCACCGTGGTACGATTCAAGATCAAAGCCTAACTAAAATTGGTAGCAATAACCTGTTTATGGCCTATACCCACGTTGCTCATGATTGCATGATAGGTGACAACGTTATTTTTGCTAATAATGCCAGTGTGGCAGGCCACGTTCATGTAGGTGATTGGGCAATATTAGGTGGAATGGTTGGTGTGCATCAGTTTGTTCATATTGGCGCGCATAGCTTTATTGGTTTAAACAGTATTGTTGTTAAAGACGTTCCTCCGTATATTTTAGCTGCTGGTAATGGCGCTGAACCAAAAGGATTAAACTCGGAAGGGTTAAAGCGTCGTGGCTTTAGTACAGAACAGATTAGTGCCATCAAATCGGCCTATCGTACCTTGTATAGAAAAGGCCTTAAAGTGTCAGAGGCATTGGAGGAAATTGATGATTCTGATCCGTCAGTGGCTGACTTTACTAATTTTGTAAAACAATCTTCGCGTGGCATAATTCGTTAAATTAGCAATTCTACTCGCGTAGAAAGTACTCAAATAGAAAGAGAAATATGTCGACCTTAAAAATAGGCATAGTTGCTGGAGAACACTCTGGTGACTTATTGGGCGCTGACTTAATGTCGGCGCTTTCTGATCTAGCTAAACAACAAAGCTTAACCATTGAATATCGAGGTGTTGCCGGCCCTAAGATGATGGCCCTCGGCGCAACAAGTTATTTTGATATGGAAGAGCTCTCCGTAATGGGAATTGTTGAAATATTAAAACGACTTCCTCGTCTTTTAAAAAAACGAAAACAGCTCATTGCAGATTTAATTGATTGGCAGCCCGATGTTGTTATTGGTATTGATGCGCCTGAGTTTAATTTAGGATTAGAACTTAAATTAAAAGAGCAGGGCATTAAAACAGTGCATTACGTTAGTCCCTCGGTTTGGGCTTGGCGTCAGTCTAGGGTGAAAACTATTAAAAAAGCGGTGGATAAAGTTCTGGCTTTGTTACCCTTTGAAAAAGCATTTTATGACAAACATCATGTCCCTTGCGATTTTGTGGGCCATACATTAGCAGACCAAATCCCCGTTGGAAGTCAAAAGCAAGAGTGCCGAGCCGAGCTTGGACTTGAGGCTGAAACAAAAGTACTGGCTGTATTACCTGGCAGTCGTGGCTCAGAAATTAAGTTTTTATTAGCGCCATTTTTAGAAGCAGCTCAAGAACTAAAACTTACGTTTCCTACTCTGGTTATTTTGGTGCCAGCGGTTAACGAATTTAGAGCAAACAAATCCAAACTATTATTGATGAGCAGTTTGCAGATTTAGATGTTAACGTCTCTATCGCTAACGCTCGAGTCGTTATGGGAGCCGCGGATGTTGTTTTATTAGCGTCAGGTACGGCTACATTAGAAACCATGCTAATGAAAACGCCAATGGTAACGGCCTATAAGGTCAGTTGGTTTAGCCATGAGATATTTAAAAGACTTATTAAAACGCCATTTTTTACCCTTCCAAATCTATTAGCAGGTAAAGAAATTGTACCTGAGTTAATACAAGATGACGCTTCAGTAGAAAACTTGGTGAGCCATGTTAAGCCAATGCTTGAGCATACGAATACACAAATGATTGACCAGTTTACTAAGTTGCATGTTGAAATAAAAAGAGATGCAAGTGCAAGGGCTGCTAATTCTGTTTGGCAGTTACTTGATATAAATAATAAATAGTTATTGGTTGAGATAAGTTAACCAGAGAAGTAGATAAAGAGAAGCTTGCCATGTCAGTCATATTTAATGCAGAAAATTTTGTTCGTCCTAACGTATTGTTAATAGCTGGTGTTGATGAAGTCGGAAGAGGTCCTTTAGTGGGAGACGTAGTGACTGCTGCCGTTATATTAGATCCAAATAAGCCCATAGAAGGGCTGACAGATTCTAAAAAGCTATCAGAAAAAAAACGAACGGCATTGGCGGAAATCATAAAACGTGATGCGTTAGCTTGGGCAATTGGACGAGCGGATCCTAGTGAAATCGATGAGTTAAATATTTTACACGCCACTATGTTGGCCATGCAACGAGCGGTAGCAAGGTTAGATATACAACCAGAGCATGTTTTAATAGATGGTAACCGTGTTCCAGAGTTACCTATTGCGGGAAATGCCGTTGTTAAGGGTGACGCACTTGTTCCTGAGATCAGTGCTGCATCCATTATTGCAAAGGTCGCAAGAGATCAAGAAATGGATGAGCTTGACCAAATACACCCAGAATATGGTTTTGCTAAACATAAAGGTTATCCAACAAAACTTCACTTTGAAATGCTTGCTAAATATGGTCCAACACCGCACCATAGAAAAAGCTTTAAACCAGTGCAAAAAGCCCTGGGTTTGAGTTAAGCTTTAACGTCACTTTACAAAATTTCTGAACAAGTTAAATCGCTCAGAAAAAATTTTACTTTGTACCACTAATAAGAATAATACTACTTATGTCAGAAGCTTTAAGTTCGTCCGCCACTTCAATTTCAGATCCTAAATTTGTGCATCTCAGGGTCCATAGTGATTTTTCTATGATGGACGGGCTTGCAAAAGTTAAGGCAATTTTAGCGCGAGCTTCTGAGCAATCCATCCCTGCAATTGCATTAACCGATCAAATGAACTTGTGTGGACTCGTTAAGTTTTACGAAGGTGCGCACGGCAAAGGTATAAAGCCCATCATTGGAGTTGATGTTTGGGTTAAACGAGCAGATGACGAGCCGTTATTTAGACTTACCTTATTAGCTAAGAACAATGATGGTTATAAAAACATAACCACGCTAATCTCAAAGGCCTATCTTAGAGGCTCACTGCTTGGCAAAGTAGCCATCGATAAAGAGTGGCTAGTAGAGCACAAAGAAGGCGTCATCATATTATCCGGCGCTACGGCTGGCGATGTGGCCTATGCGTTAAGTAAACACAACAAAAAGCTATTGGCTGAAGTTACAGACTTTTACACAACACACTTTCACGATCACTTTTACATAGAGTTAACTCGTACTGGCAGGGCAAATGAAGCCATGTACGTGGAGCAGGCTTTAGATCTTGCTGAGCAATTAGAGTTACCTGTTGTTGCGACAAATGAAACTGTATTTTTAGACGCTTCCGACTTTGAAGCGCATGAAGTTCGAGTTTGTATAAATCAAAAGCGTACTATTGACGATAAAAACAGGCCAAAAGATTATAGCGCAGAGCAATACTTAAAAACTGAAGCGCAAATGTTGGAGCTTTTCGCCGATGTGCCTTCAGCGGTTCAAAACAGTGTTGAAATAGCCAAACGTTGTAATGTCACGGTTCAGTTAGGAACATACTTCTTACCGGAGTGTCCAACGGACGGAATGACGGAAGGCGACTTCTTAGTCAAATTGTCTGAAGAAGGTCTAGAGGAACGATTAGAGTTTCTATTCCCTGATGAAGGTGAACGTGCTGAGAAACGAGTAGAGTATGATGAGCGTCTTGATATAGAACTTAAAGTAATCAACCAAATGGGCTTTCCAGGTTACTTCTTGATCGTTGCTGAGTTCATTCAGTGGAGTAAAGACAATAACATACCAGTTGGCCCAGGACGTGGTTCTGGTGCTGGTTCATTAGTGGCGTATGCGTTAAAGATTACCGACCTAGATCCACTTGAATTTGCCTTGCTATTTGAGCGATTCCTAAATCCAGAACGTGTTTCAATGCCCGATTTTGATATTGATTTCTGCATGGATCGCCGTGACGAAGTAATTGATCACGTTGCTGAGCTATATGGGCGTGACGCCGTATCCCAGATTATTACTTTTGGTACATTAGCCGCAAAAGCCGTAATTCAGTCAGTAGGACGCGTGCTTGGCCAACCCTTTGGCTTTTTTGACCGCATTTCAAAACTAGTGCCGGGAGACCCTGGTATCACATTGGAAAAAGCGTTTAAGGCCGAGCCTCAACTAGAGCAACTGTACAATCAAGATGAAGAAGTTCGCGAGCTTATTGATATGGCTCGTAAACTAGAGGGTGTTACTCGAGGCGCAGGTAAGCATGCTGGTGGTGTTGTTATAGCCCCTACTAAAATCACTGATTTTGCACCATTGTATTGTGATGATGATGGTAATAACCCAGTTACGCAATTTGATAAAAATGATGTTGAGACTGCTGGTCTCGTTAAGTTTGACTTCTTAGGGTTAAGAACGTTAACCATTTTACAATGGGCGATTGATATGGCGAACAGCCGTATTGATGATCCAGCTAAACATGTTGATATCACTTCAATTGATATGGCAGACCCAGCAAGTTTTAGAATGCTGATGAACTCTGAGACAACCGCGGTATTCCAGTTGGAATCTTCGGGTATGAAAAGTCTAATTAAAAAACTTCAGCCTGATACTTTTGAAGACATTATCGCCCTAGTTGCACTATTCAGACCTGGTCCATTAGATTCGGGCATGGTTGACAACTTTATAGAACGTAAACATGGTCGAGAAGAAGTTGCTTACCCAGATCATGATTATCAGCACGATTGCTTAAAAGAAATTCTAGAGCCGACCTACGGGATCATTCTGTATCAAGAACAGGTAATGCAGATTGCTCAGGAAATGGCGGGTTACTCACTAGGTGGCGCCGACCTTTTACGTCGAGCCATGGGTAAGAAAAAGCCAGAAGAAATGGAAAAGCAGCGCTCCTCCTTTGCTGAAGGGTCAAAGAACAACAATATTGACCCTGAACTTGCCATGAAGATTTTTGACTTGGTTGAAAAGTTTGCTGGTTACGGTTTTAACAAATCTCACTCTGCTGCATACGCCTTAGTTTCCTATCAAACATTGTGGATGAAATGTCACTACCCATCTGAGTTTATGGCGGCGGTAATGTCTGCGGACATGGATAATACTGACAAAATAGTTACGTTAGTTGATGAATGTGATCGTATGAAGCTCACTATTGAGCCACCTGATGTTAACTCCGGTTCTTATAAGTTTACGGTTAATGACGAAGGCCACGTAGTTTATGGTATTGGCGCCATCAAAGGAGTTGGTGAAGGTCCAGTTGAAGCCATACTTGAAGCACGGGAAGAAGGCGGGCGATTTACTGATTTATTTGATTTCTGTGCACGAGTAGATGTTAAACGAATAAACAAACGTGTAATGGAAAAGCTGGTACTAGCAGGGGCGTTAGATCAGTTGGGGCCAGAGCCTCATACTCAAGAGAATAGAGCCATTATTATGGCATCGCTTGAAGACGCTATGAAAGCGGCTACTCAACATGCTAAAAACGCAGATTTAGGTCAGTCAGACTTATTTGGTTTATTTGATACTGAACATGAAGAAGTGCAGCCTCAGTTTAAAACAGCAACTTTATGGCCTGACGCTACCTGGCTGCAAGGTGAAAAAGATACCCTTGGACTTTTCTTAACGGGTCATCCAATTAATGCATATCGTAAAGAGTTGAGGCACTACACAAAAATAAAGCTGTCGGAAGTTGAGCCTACTCGCAGAGACCAAATGGTGACAGTTTGTGGATTGATAATTGACATGCGAGTGCTAGTCAATAAAAAAGGAAATCAATGGGCACTGGTAACTTTAGATGACAAAAGTGGTCGTTTAGACTTTAGATTATTCCCCGAACAATTTGAGCAATTCAAAGATTTGTTGCAAAGTGGTGAAATTATAGTCGTTTCTGGACAGGTCAGCTTTGATAATTACAGTGACGGCAATACAATGACCGGGCGTGATGTTATGTCTTTAACAATGGCGCGTGAAAAATTCGTTAGAAATATAAAGCTAGACGTTGCTGGTGAGTCACAAGCCACTAGTGTAATGAATAGTTTAAAACGAATTTTATTGCCATATAAAGATGGAACAACACCAATACGAATTGGCTATCAAAATGAATTGGCAAGTGCAGAGTTAGAGTTAGGAACAGCGTGGCGAGTTACGCCGGATGAACAGTTTTCGTAGATGTAATGGAGCACTTGGCTATTGAGCCTAAATTAGAATTCTAGTATTCATGTAAAGTAAATCATGGATAGAAAATTAAAGTGAACTGGTGAAAGAATGAGTCTCAATTATCTTGAGTTTGAACAACCGATTGCTGAGTTAGAAGCAAAAATTAATGAATTACAAAATGTTAACCGCGGTGGCGAGTTAGATTTAGGCTTAGAGCAAGAAATCTCTAACTTAAAAGAGAAAAACCGTGAATTAACGGAAAAGATTTTTGGAAACCTTGGTGCTTGGCAAGTTGCCCAAATAGCAAGGCACCCACTTCGTCCATATACTAAAGACTATATCGAGCGCATATTTACTGAGTTTGATGAGTTAGCCGGTGACCGCACTTACGCAAATGATTTAGCGATTGTTGGCGGTATTGCACGTTTAGATGATGAGCCAGTTATGATTATTGGTCAGCAAAAAGGTCGTGATACAGCAGAAAAAATTAAACGTAACTTTGGTATGCCTAAACCTGAAGGTTACCGTAAAGCACTTCGCCTAATGGAAATGGCAGAGCGTTTTGATATGCCAATTATCACATTTATTGATACGCCAGGAGCATATCCTGGAATAGGCGCAGAAGAACGTGGTCAAAGCGAAGCCATTGCACGTAACTTAAAAGTAATGTCAGGTTTAAAAGTACCGGTTATTTGTACTGTAATTGGTGAAGGTGGCTCAGGTGGCGCGTTGGCAATTGGTGTTGGCGATCGAGTTAACATGTTGCAATACGCAACGTACTCGGTTATTTCGCCAGAAGGTTGTGCGTCTATTTTGTGGAAAAGCGCGGCAAAAGCGCCAGATGCTGCGGATGCAATGGGCATCACAGCGAACAAAATCAAAGAGCTAGACTTAATTGATAATATTATTTCAGAGCCTCTTGGTGGCGCACACAGAGACATGGATAAAATGGCCTCAAACTTAAAGCAACGTTTAAAACAAGATTTAACGGATCTTAGAACATTGTCAAAAGAAGAGCTGCTAGATAAGCGTTACAATCGTTTGATGGCGTTTGGCTATTTATAAACAAAAAAGTATCGTATTATTAAAGCCATCTTTTAGATGGCTTTTTTATGCCTGTTTATCATCAAACTAAACATTAAAATTGAGACTCATGAGCACTGTTAGTCAATCAGCTACCGCACTTAATCCACTCCATTTGTATCGGTCTTTACAAGATTTAAACGTCATAACTGCAGACAGTACAACTCAACCCTCTATTGTGGTTGCGCTCAGCGGTGGACTAGATTCTATGGTGATGTTAAGACTAATGTTAGAGTTAAGGTATCAGTACCAAGTTAGTTTTAGTGCAATTCATATTAATCATGGCTTGAGTGAAAATGCCGATGACTGGCAATCGTTCGTAACTCAATATTGTCAGATAAATGATATCGAACTTTCTTGTCATCAACTCGTACTAGAAAAAACCGCTCAACGTTCACTTGAGCAAATAGCTAGAGATGCAAGGTACGCCGTTTTTGCCGATAGTTTACCCGTTGGCACCTTTGTTCTAACTGGACATCATTTATTGGACCAAGTTGAAACCTTTATGATGCGACTATCAAGAGGTTCAGGTAGTAAAGGATTATCTGCGATGCGTCCATGTGCAGACTTGCCAAACAGCATGGGTCAAAGTAAACAGATAAGATTAGTTAGGCCTCTATTATCGCTATCAAAGGCTGAATTAATCCAATATGCAAAACAAGAGTTTTTAGACTGGATTGAAGATGAAAGTAACGCATGTTTAGATTTTGACAGAAATTTCATTCGCCATAAAGTCTCGCCTACATTAACGGAACGTTGGCCGCATATGGCTAGCGCAATTAAAACAACAACCGATTTATTGTCTAGAGAAAGTGACTTGTTGTCTTTGTATTTGCAACAAGACCTGTCTGGTTTAATTGAGAACAGAGTTTTCGGTTTTGAGTGTTTAAACTTAGCTAAACTAGCGCAGCTAAACACATTAAAACAACCAGAACTTGTTCGGCTTTTCATCGCAAATCACACAACAAGAACGCCCTCTAGAAACGTATTAACTGAAGTAATGACAACGGTTATTAATAGTAAAGAAGATAGCCAAGCATTAGTGGAGTTTAGTGGTTATTCGTTGCGACAATATAGAGGTTATTTGTATTGTTTAAAGCTTACTTCAGAAGCGGTACCACAAACTTTAACGCTAGATACACGTTCAAATGAACCGAATTCAAACGAACTAATGTTAGGTGGTTTGGTAGCGGCAGATAAGACTCAGACTTATTCACAAGAGTTACCGTCAGGCAGTCTGTTTGCGGGCAAAACCTTTTCGATTAGTGTATTGCCGAGCTTTTTTAAAGAATGTCACCGTTTTAACCAGGTAGAAGCTGATTCAGAAAAGAATGCTGAGTTATTAGTTCAAGTTAAATGGGGCCAAATTGTAGGTAAAATCCAACCCAACGTTAAGTCGGGCAACAAAAAAGTATCTGAGTTATTGAAACAAAAAGGCTGTCCAGCTTGGTTAAGAGAAAGGATGCCAAACGTTTATATAAATAATCAGCTAGCCGCTGTTGGGGAAATTGCGGTTGCTTTTGAACTGCAACCGCATATTAAGGTTCAATTAGATTGATGACAAAAAGTTACGTTAGTTATTAATAAACTAAGCAAATTTAACGCAATTTTTACCGGCTTGTTTAGCTTGGTAAAGGGCTTTGTCCGCTTTAGCAAAAATAGTGCTTTCTAAGTCTTCGGTGGCGCTTATAGCAGCGCCAATACTCACGCTAACATGAAACTTTTTAACAATATCAGAGTCTTTCACCGTACTTAAAAGGCGATTTGAAACGATAGATGCAGAGCTCTTTTTATCGTGTTCCAATATAATGGCAAACTCGTCGCCACCAAATCTGAAAAACTGATCGGTATTTCTCAAACACTTGTTGGCAAGATTTACAAACTGAACTAAAAGTTCATCCCCCATTTGATGACCAAAATTATCGTTCACTTGTTTAAAATTATCTAAATCCATCACAAGTAAAGAAAATGGTGTGTTATAGCGTTTAGAATGCGAAATGGCTCTTGAAATCGCCTCGTTGTAACTAGTCCTGTTTCCTATTCCTGTTAAAGAGTCTTTCAAAGCTAACTGTTGTAATTGCCAAAAAGCCAAAGCGTTACGTAATGGAAATACCAGTCGCTTCTGAAAATTGCTCAATGACGAAAGTAAAATGTCAGTTATTGGCTTTTGGGAATGGTATAAAACCCGACCCATTAACTGATCATGAATTCGAATTGGCAACGCTAATGTCTCACAACCTTTTGCGGCCTTACCTGTTGTGAATCTGCCATGGTAAGTTTCTAAATCAATCGCACTGATTTTAAAACTATTGGAAAGCGCTTCTAAAAAGATGGTAAGTTGTTGTTCAATATCTAGTGTTGTTTGTAATTGTTCAACTAACGATATCTGGTCATTATAGCCTGTCTGGTATCCTGCCCAGTTTGTTAACAAGGCTGCATTTGAGTCAGGGTTTATTACGTCTAGGTGACTAATATAATCCACTGATGCCTCCAAAATTGGTAATAAAATAAAATTCTAATTGTACTAAGCGAAAGTCATGCCAGTTATGCAATGAACTGATAAATAAAGAATAAATATAGTGGTCAAAAGATGTTCTGCTACACTGACAGAATGCCGTCGGCAAACACTGGCCAAATAAGAGGTTTAAACACGTAGATTATGGAACATGGGATTTTTCTAGAGTTAATCTTTTTACTGGCCACCTCTGTGTTTTTAGTATGGTTATTTAAACGGATTAAGCTGCCGGCCATTTTAGCTTACTTAGTGGCAGGCGTAATTGCAGGTCCGCAGGTGATGAGTGTTATCTCAGATCCTAAAGATTTACTCATAGTTGCGGAATTGGGCATCGTTTTTCTGCTATTTAGTTTAGGACTCGAATTTTCTGTACCAAAGTTAGTGGCCATGCGGCATCTGGTTTTTGGTGTCGGCAGTGCCCAAGTTATTCTGACACTAATAATATTCATGCTCATATTTGTTGGTTTAAACCATTCTTGGAGCAGTGCATTTATTATCGGTAGTATCTTTGCTTTATCCTCTACTGCCGTTGTTGTTAAATCTCTTAACGAAACTGGGCTTACTCAGACAAAGCGTGGGCAAGTTGCTATAAGCATTCTGCTATTTCAAGATATAGCGGTGGTTGCTTTTTTAATCGCCATTCCAATACTTGGAGGGGACGGGGAAAGCAGTTTATTGTTGGCTATTTTAATTGCTCTGGGTAAAGGCGCTATAGTCGTTGCTATATTGCTCTCCGTCGGCAAGTGGATATTACCAAAAATATTTAATCAAGTTGCTCAAGTTCGCACAGATGAACTATTTGTACTCACCGCCATACTCGTTACTGTTCTAGCGGGCACGCTCACGAGCTTTTTCGGTCTTTCAATGGCACTGGGGGCATTTTTGGCTGGCATGATGCTCAGTGAGAGCCAATATAAACATCAGTTAGAAGCTGATATCCGGCCGTTCAGAGATATTTTAATGGGGTTGTTCTTTATTTCAGTAGGAACGGCTCTAAACCTCCATGCAATGGTAAGTCAATGGGCTTTTATATTAAGCGCCATTGCCGTCATGCTCATTATTAAAACACTGATTATTAGGCACGTCTCAGTATTAGCAGGGGAAACCAGTGCGGATGGCTGGTCGACCGGACTAATGTTATTCCAAATGGGAGAGTTTGGCTTTGTTCTAGTTGCATTAGCGCAACAATTTGATCTGTTATCATCAGAGCTTGCTGCAGCATTATTAGGCGTGGGAGTGATAAGTATGGCGGTAACTCCTAGTATTATTAGCAACGATAAAAAGCTGGTTTTGGCAGGAGGCCGACTATTTGGTAAAAAAGAGCAGCAGCATAATGAGTCCACGGAAGCTGAATTTGAAACCAATCTAAAAGGTCACGTCATTATTTGTGGCTTTGGTCGAGTTGGCCAAACCGTTAGTCGTTTCCTAAAATCCGAAGCCGTGCCTTATGTTGTGCTTGATGTTGATCCCGTTCGAGTTGCTGAAGCACAAGCGGCTGGTGAAAATGTTCAGTTTGGACATGCGCGTGACAAAGCGATTTTAAATGCCGTGAAAGTAAGCGATGCAAAGCTGGTGGTCATTACTTTTGGTGATTTAACAAAAACACAAACGGTTATTAATAATGTTAAGCAGTGCTCATCCTCTGCTCGAATAATGGTTCGTACTAAATCAGATGAACATATGGCGTTTATCCTTGAAGAGGGAGCCGATCAAGTGGTCCCGGAAGCTATTGAGGGCAGTTTAATGCTTGTATCTCAGGTATTGTTCGAATCTGGTGTTCCTATGTCTCGAGTATTAAGGCGTATTCGTAAGGAACGTGAAAATAGATACGGTCAAATGCATGGCTTTTATCAAGGTGAAGGCACGGAAATATCATCGGATAAAAGAGACTTATTAGAGTTTATTCATGCAATAGCGATTCCGGAAGATGCTTTTGCAGTTGGTAAAACGTTAGCGGAACTAAGAATCGTGGAGCGTCGCATTGATATTATCGGCTTGCGAAGAGAGCGCGAAGAGATTTCAAACCCTGAGCTTGATACCGTAGTAAAAGCTCAGGACATAATTGTAGTGAAAGGAAAACCACGTCGAGTGGAGCGTATAGAGCGCTTTTTAATGACAGGATAAACCTTGTTTTTATTTAGCCTTTGCCTTTGATAAATTTGCCTTTAGTTCGGCGGCCGTGCCCAGCTCCAAAAACTCTAATATTTCGTCGATGCGCTCCATGCCATCTTCGTAGCCAATTTGAATAAGCTTTTCGGTAAATGGCTTTTCAAATAAAATATAGCTAAGCAAAGCAGACTCTTCATTCTGTTTTACACCAAAAAAACGCATTAAAAATTTAATCGCTGGTGATAGGTTTTTATAATAGTGTCGAGCTAATTTATTAAAGTTTCTAGACGGATTAATAAGTAGCGTATCGATATGTTTTAAACCTGTTTTTTCAGTAGGCGCGTATTCTAAGGTTTTGTTAATCCGTTCTAATCTTTCCAAGTCAGCATTCATAGAGTCAGTAAATACGGTATCTAATAAGTGGCCTGTTATAGCGGCTGAATTAGGATGAAACTCAGACTGACCATAGTATTTGTCTTGATTTGGCTGCTCAACACCGAGTATCAAAATTTTGTCTGCACCTAGATGTATAGCAGGACTTAGCGGGCTCAGTTGGTGTATAGCTCCATCGCCATAATAGCTTTCGCCAATTTTTATGCTTGGAAACATAAGTGGTATCGCAGATGATGCCATTAAATGTCGAGTGGTGAGTACGGTTTTAACTCCTTGGCGTTTGGCACGCTTCCACTCTTGACCTTCGCTTGATTGAAAAAATGAAATAGAGTCGCCGTTACTATAGCTTGATGCTGACACTGAGATAGCCGACAAATGATCACTTAGAATATTTCTATCGATTCGTTGAAAGTTAATCACTTGCTTAAGTAAGTCTCTAAGAGGTTCGTTGTTTAACAAACTAGTGGCTCTATCAATGCCTTTTTTACTAAATCGTGATAAAAAGTTTTTAAATAAATGAGAAAAAACACCTCGCCATGTGCTGGCATAAACTTGATCTGTTGAGAAGTTTTTCCATACCCATTCTGCTTTTTTTACCCCGAGATGAAAACAAGATGCATGAGTAGACAAGGTGACCGCATTAATTGCGCCAGCTGACGTACCACATATTATTTTAAAAGGTGTTTTTTGATTACGAGGAAGATGCGCCATTACCGCTTTTAACACGCCAATTTGGTAAGCAGCTCGAGCGCCACCACCGGTTAATACAAGCGCTATTTTAGCGGGTTCTTTGGGCTGATTAAAAAGCATTTGTTCAAATTATCCTTGTTAGAAAACACCAGAAATACAAATCTAAGTATACCCCAAGGTATTCAAACACGACTATTAAATTAGCAACAATCTAAGAGAGCTTGTTTATTGAACAGTTAACGTTGGTTTTCTTTTTACACCTTGCAACTCCCAATATATTGCGTAATAATTCGCGCCGTTAGGTTTTCTATCTAACAGCTCGTTATGGTGACCCCATTGGTTCTCTCGCAACGATAGCTGGTAAACTTGGTCAGGCCCGGAAGGGAGCAGCCATAGCTGGTGATTCGTGTGCCGAGATGTCGCTGGTGGGGTTGCCACCCAAACAATTTTAAAATTCCCGCTTTAGTAAATGTAATCAAACTTGAGAATAGACTTTTGTCTGATGGCTTTTGACCGAAACGACATGATTTCAACAACCTAATCTCTTTATTTCATGATTTGTTACAAGTTACTCTAAATATTCACTTTTGGTTGTTCTTTCCTACATTGCAGTTGCCAACTTAAAATTATACAGTAGCTGATAAATAAAATTCTAATAATGTAAGGGAGTTACCCATTATGGTCTCTGCTAAGTTTCGCTCAATGTCAGTATTGGCAGCAGCGTTAGCAATCTCACCATTTGCTCAGGCATCATCAACACTAGAATTAGAAAAGTGTTTTGTTGATGGCGTTAAGAGTAAAGCCTTGTGCGGCACATTACCAGTTGCTGAAAATCGCTCAAAACCAATGTCTGATGATAACAAAATAGACTTGAATGTTGTTGTATTGCCGCGGTTTAAAGAAGAAAGTAAGTCGTTACCTGTTGTCTTTTTAGCTGGTGGTCCAGGGCAAGCTGCAACAGAGTTGGCTGGTGGTTTAAATATGATGTTAAATGATGTCAGACAGCAGCACGATATCATTTTAGTTGACCAAAGAGGAACGGGTAAGTCTTCTGCGTTAATTTGTAATGAGGATGGCATTGACCCACTAACGTTTGACGAAAGTACTCTAGACATAAAGTTAGAAGTAAAAAAATGTCTTAGTGATTTATCAGATCATCACTTACCAAGTTATAACTCAATAGATTCGATTAAAGATATTGAAGCCGTAAGAGAAGCGTTAGGTCATAAGAAACTACATGTTTTTGGCGGTTCATATGGTACTCGAGCCGGTTTTACCTATCTTCAACAATTCCCAGAATCGATAGAAACTGCAACCTTAGATAGTAACGCGCCAATGCAATTAGTTATTGGTTTTTTTGGCAAAACTTCAGAACGAGCTTTTGACCTATTAATCGAAGATTGTAAAGCCCATGAAGCTTGTAACCAAGCGTTCCCAAATTTAAAGCAAGATTATCTAACGTTAACGAATCGCCTAAAAGAAGGGCCGATTGTTCAACAAATTCATCATCCGTTAAGTGGTGAGCCAGTAGATATGATTTTAAGCTACAACAAGGTCACTGATACACTGCGAGGCACATTATATGCCTTAGGATCTCGAGTGATGCTGCCTTATGTAGTGAACAAAGCTGCTGCAGGCGATTACCGAGCTTTGGCAGCTATGATTGGTCAAACGGACAGAGCAGAACGTGCGCCTGGACAACTGTATGCTGGGTTAACAATGAACATTCTTTGTAATGAAGACTTCCCACGAGCCATGCCTTCTGATTATACCAATGATGCAGATAATTATTTTAATGGTGAGCGTGGTTACAATGCGTTGAGCGAATATTGCAAATACTGGCCTGAATGGTCCGTTGATCCTGAATTTAATAAACCATTAAAAACCTCAGTACCGGTATTACTGTTTTCTGGAAAGTATGATCCAGTGACGCCGCCAGCTTACGGTGAAATGGCAATGGAAACACTAGAGAATGCAAAACATGTAGTGATTGAGCAAGGCTCTCATGTTGCCTCTTTTAGAACGTGTTTAAAACCGATACAAGAGTTTTTAAGTACGTCTTCGTTAGATAACTTAGACTTTAGTTGTGCGGAAGAAGTTCGACCGCAGTTGTTTTTCACGAACAAAAATCAGCTTAAGTAAGGATACGTTATGTTAGAAGTAAAAAATTTAGTTAAGAAGTTTGGTGACGTTGAAGCACTTAAGAACTTAAGCTTTAGTGCCCAAGACGGTCAAATTACTGGTTTGCTTGGACCAAACGGTGCTGGTAAAACAACGGCGTTGCGTGTTCTTTATGGTTTATTAAAAGCAGACGATGGTGTTGGCGTTATCAATGGTATCGACAGCCAGAAAGATCCAATTGGCGCACGTAAAGAGATTGGCATATTTCCAGATAAATTTGGCCTTTATGAACGCTTAACGGCAAGAGAGCAAATTGCCTATTTTGCCGACTTACATGGCCTTGTAGGTGATGCGAAGATGCAAGCGATTGAGAAGGTAATTAAACGATTAGACATTGGAGATATTATAGATCGTCGATGCGCTGGTTTTTCTCAAGGTCAACGTATGAAAGTAGTGTTAGCGCAAAGTTTAGTACATGAGCCTAAAAACTTAATTCTTGACGAACCTACTCGTGGTTTAGATGTAATGAGTACTCGAATTTTACGAGATATTCTTATCGAATTAAAAGAGCAAGGAACCTGTATCTTATTTTCATCTCACGTAATGCAAGAAGTTGCTGCCTTGTGCGATAAAGTAATAGTAATCGCCGATGGTAAAATTGCCGATGAAGGCACTCCGCAAGAGTTGTGTGAGCGCACTGGTAAAGAGTCGTTGGAAGAAGCATTTGTGACATTGATTGGCAGTGATGAGGGGATAGCAGCATGATAAAGGCACTTTTTAAAAAGGAATTTATAGATACCATTCGTGATAAGCGATCGGTAGTTGCTGCGCTATTTGGTGCATTGTTCACACCGTTATTGTTTGCCGTAATGATGACGTTCAATATTGAAAAAGCGCGTTCAGTTGATGATGTTTACATTGAAATTAACAACGCAGATATGGCACCTCAAATAGTTGAGTTGTTAGACCGAGAAAGTATTTTTCATGCAGAGCTACCAAGTACCGGTAAAAAGTTTGAGCTTAATGGTGAAACGCATACACACTCTAAAATTAGCCTGACATTTTCTGACGATTTTGAATCGCAGTTAAGCTCTGGTTTACCAGCAAATATATTAATCAATGCTGACTATTCAGACCAAGAACGTTCTTCTCAAATTAGACGGGTGAAAAGGGTACTTGAGAATTACGAAGGTGCAGTTTTAAACATGCGCTTAGTAGCACGAGGCATATCTCCATTAGTAATAGATGTAGTGGATTTAGAGGAGCAAGATACGAGTACACCAGGTTCTAAATCTGCAATTATTTTGGGCATGTTGGGTGTGTTTATTTTATTCTCGGTCTTTGTTTCATCAACTAATGTAGCAATAGATTGCAGTGCTGGTGAGCGTGAACGTAACTCACTTGAGTTATTGTTGATGCAACCGGTATCAACCTTTGATGTTGTAGCTTCTAAAACCATTAACACAGGTTTGTTTGGGTTATTTGCTGGTACATTAAGTATTGCTTTAACGGCAGTAGTGATTCCGTTTATACCACTGCATAAAATTGGCATGGCATTTAACTTTGACTTAGAAGTTGCGGTGAAGATGTGGTTCATCATTCTGCCACTAGCTTTTTTTGCTGCAGCGTTTCAGTTGGTTACTACATTCCACGCTAAGTCATTTAAAGAAGCACAAACCTACATTCAGTATTCAATTATGCTTCCATTGATTGTGCCTATGGCATTGGAATTCAGTAAATACAAACATGCGGCATTAGATTACTTACCAATTGTTGCTCAGCAACAGGCAATTAGTAAATTAATACGTGGTGAGCTAACTGACTTTACGCCAGTAATAGGCGGAATGATTGTAACTATGTTGTTCTCATATGGATTGGTATTGTTCACTTCAAAGTCTTTGAAGTCAGAGAAGGTAGTGTTAGGACTGTAGTTGCAGGACAGAAGTTTTAAGACAGAAGTTTTAAGACTGAAGTCGCAAGATTGAAGTTGAAGTACTGTGGTTTAATCACAACCCAGCAAAATGAAAAAGCACAGCTAAGGCTGTGCTTTTTTTTGCTTATTAATTAAATCACTCTGTACTATTTCTAATGCTTTAATGGCCGTGTCGGTATTTATATTGTTACTCTCAAATAACATAATTAAATCTACGGCAAGTTGTACATGCTCTGGAGCGTCCTCAAGAGGGTGACCACTATTTTCTTCTTGTTTTTCTTTTTCAGGCAAACCTTTATTCTCTATTTTCTCTAGAGTTCATAAACTCCAATGCTCGACCAATTGCTTCTCGTACTTGCATTTCCATTTCGTAACGTTCGGCTTGAGGTAGATAAAATGCCATATCCACTTCATGACGGATATATTTTGATGGTAATTGATTTAATACAATACAGCACATATCAGCTAAAAATTCGTCGTCGTATTTATCATCTAATTTGTTATGGGCAATGTAGTCAATGACTAGCTTTTCGTAATAATTATGAATGTCGGTAGATAGTTGCATAACGTTTCCCTATTTAATTACTGTTAATAAACATAACACTTAATTTAAGAAAGTGGCAAAATTTACAAAAACGTATGATGGGCCGCTTTAATTAATTGAAAGTGAACCTCTGTAAGCGCTGATATGTCTCTCTGGTAGCCGCCTCCAATGACGGCCATTATTGGTATATTGTGAGCCCTAGCGGTTTCAAATACCATTTTATCTCTTTGGTAAATCCCTTCCGTTGATATATCTAACAGTCCTAAATCATCATTTACATGAATATCCACACCGGCATCATAAATTATAAAGTCAGGTTTAAAGGCCACTAATGCCGATAAAAGAGCATCTTTTACGTGCGTTAAGTATTCTTTATCCAGTAGGTGTTTCTCTAAACCAAGATCAAAATCACTTTGCTGCTTCCTCGAAGGAAAGTTCTTTTCGCAGTGAATTGATAAACTAAAAATAGATTGTTCATCTTCAACACAAGTGGCAGTGCCATCACCTTGATGCACGTCACAGTCAAAAATCAGTACTCGGCTCGCTAAAGATTCTTCAATGGCGACTTTTGCCGCAATAGACAAGTCATTAAAAACGCAAAAACCTGAACCAAAGGTAGGGTGAGCGTGATGATAACCGCCTGTAAAATTGACGGCTATGTTGTGCTCTAGTGCTAGTCTCGCTGTTTTAATTGTACCGGCAACGGCATAACGAGTGCGATCAACAAACTGCTGTGACCAATTAAAGCCAATACGTTTCATCGCTTTAGGATCTATGTTGCCAGTTAAAAAACTTTCAATATATTCTTTCGAATGTATTAAGCCTAACGTTTCTTTAGTTACAGGCGACTCAACTTCATTAACATAAATGCTATCGCTAAACTCTGCTCGGCTCTTGTCATGTAAAAACTGATACTTATCAATTGGGAATCTGTGGTTTTTAGGCAGCGTCAATTGGCTATAGATTGGATGGAAAACGGTTTGTAACTGTTTCATGTTATTGACGACTATCGAGTTGCTGTATTTTATCTTCAACACCTGTGATTGCTTGTCGGCAGCGGCCTAGTCTTTGTTGTGTTAACAATACTTGCTGTTGAAGCTCTGATTTATTGGCACCTGCGTGCTGATAAGACTGGCTTGCTTGTCCGCGACCATATCAATTAAGCGTCGCTCATATTCGTGAAGTTTAGATAGCTCTTCATACAACGACTGGCTTGTTTGTGTTGCTTGTTGGGCAATATTTTTAACTCGTTGCTGGAGTTTAATATGTTTGCCTCTGTGTGCCGCGTATTTAGAATTTAAGTCGCCAGAATTTAACAGGTTTTTAAAGCAACCAAATTGATGGGCAATCATGTCGCTTAAGTAGTCAGCATGAGTTTGATCTTTTACTTTGGCAAGGCGTTCAATATTAGTTTTTAGCTCTTTTACGTAATCTTTAATGTCATCACTTTGCGTATGAAAATAGCTGGAATTGAATATATCGCTCGACCTAAACCAGTTCTGGTAGGTTAATTTACTACTTTGGACTTGGGTTTCTAAAAACGCCACCTGAGATTGAAGCGTCGCTATTGATTGCTGTGCAGACAAGACGTTTACCCTTTTTATTTTTGTTTATTTAAGGCACCAGGCAGTAATGACTATAACCAAGCATCTATCGCCAGTTTAATCGCCATGACAGAAACTACAACTGTAAAAATAGGGCGGATGAATTTGTTTCCAAAATGAATAGCAGAGTGCGCACCTGTGTAGGAACCCACCATAAGCAAAACACCCATCATTAAACCAATGGTAAAATTAACGTGACCAAGAATAATAAAAGCCACTAACGAACATATATTGCTAACAAAGTTCATGGCTCTGGCAACGCCACAAGACAATAACAAGTTCATTTTATAAAGAGCTAGGTTCGTTACTGTCCAAAAAGCGCCGGTTTCCAGGCCCAGCAAATCCATCATAAAAACCAAGAGTAAGTCCTTGGGTGACTTTCTTGATTGTTAATCCTTTACACCTTTGAGGTAACTGAGTATTTCCTGAAGGTTTGATAGGGTTAAATAAAGTGTAGAGGGCGCTAAAGCCAATTAAAAACGGTAATATTTTATTAAGAACCGTTGCATCAAGGAATGAAACCATAACTGTACCCAGCACTGAGCCAATCGCAGTGGCCAACAGACTAATGCGCCAAAAGTAGGGTGAAAACAGCTTCTTTTTATAAAAGGCATAACTTGCCGTAAGTGAACCAAAAGTAGCAGCCAGCTTATTAGTACCTAGTGCAACGTGAGGAGGAAGCCCCGATGCAAGAAGTGCAGGCACAGTAAGTAGGCCGCCACCGCCAGCTATGGCATCAATAAAACCAGCTAAAAACGCAGACACTAAAAGAAGAGCTATAATGCCACCAGACAGCTCGGTAAAATTAAACAGTTCGAGGAACCACTCCAAAAGACATCTCCACGTTTACTTGATTTACGGCAACGGTTGAATACCAAATTCTTACAGGTATTATAACGACCATCTCAATCTTTTGATATGCCGATGTCGACTCACTTATATCAATCTATTCCTAATAACGGTTTTATCCTCACCAGAAATCAATATGACGCCGGCGGAAGATTAGTATTTGAAATTTGGGTTAAAACCTCAATCGGTTTAGCTAAGCTTCTAATTGAAGATCAAGAAGCCGTCTGTTTTGTCCGAGCAACAGACTTAGACGCATTAAAAAGCGTACTTAAATTACAATTATCACCTGCTTATTTTAAGCCATTGCCGTTACGTAATTTTGATAACGAACCTATGGTTGCAGTGTATAGCCCCTCTTTGCGCGCTTATTATAAAGTGAAACAAGTAGCTGAAACGTATCAGATAGAATTATTTGAGGTTGATGTAAAGCCAATAGATAGATATTTGATGGAAAGGTTTGTCAAAGGTGATGTCGAATTTGTTGGTGACTTAGTATCAAACAATCTACCTTACATTGAGTTTCGCAAAGTAAAGTTAAAAGCGGCGAGTCAAAGCGCTGAACCTCAAATAGACTTAAGTTTACTAAGCATTGATATTGAGTGTAATGAAAAAGGTGAGTTGTTCTCAATTGGTTTACATCAAGGTTGTTTAGAGGCTCTGCCAGAAGTTAAGCCAGAAGTTAAGCCAGGAGCTAACCCAGTGCCTAGGCCTCGAGTAGAAGACAAGCCTGTAAAAGAAGCGGCGCCTTATGAAAAGGTGCTTTACAACCTAAATGGCGTTTCTGAGTCCGGCAAAAAAAGCATTGAACTAAGTAAGAGTGAAGGTGAGAGCCTAGATTATGCCGAGTGGCTAAGCACAGAGAAAGCGCTGTTAGTGCGTTTTATTGAGGAAGTACAAAGCCAGGACCCTGATGGCCTGATCGGTTGGAATTTCATTAGTTTTGATATTCGATTAATAGTACGAGCTTGTGAGCGCCATAATATAAAGTTAACTCTGGGGCGCGACGGCACTGTACTTCAGTTTAGTGATGGGCAAAGAGGTCAGCAACGATTTCCTGATCGCGCTTATGTTGCGGGAAGAGTTGTGTTAGATGGTATAGATGTAATGAAAAATGCCACCTATCACTTCTCGAGCTTTTCACTAAATAATGTGGCAAACGAAGTATTAAAAGATCAGAAAATCCAACTAACGGAAGAAGGTGGTGACAAGTTACAAGCAATTAAACTATTGTACACAGAGCAGCCTCTTAAACTTGCTGCATATAACCTACAAGACTGCATTTTAGTATCTAAGATCTTCTCACAAGAAAAGCTTACGCAATACCTTATTACCCGAACTCGTTTAACTGGGCTTGAACTCGACAAAACGGGTGGCTCAGTTGCGGCCTTTACCAATCTTTATATGCCAGAGATGCACCGCAAAGGTTGGATAGCGAATAACCTCGTTGCAATGGAAGATTATGTACATAGTCCAGGTGGCTTTGTAATGGACTCAATACCGGGTATTCATGCAGACGTACTCGTTTTTGACTTTAAGAGCCTTTACCCAAGTATTATTCGAACCTTTAATATAGATCCTGTGGCGCTCATAGAAGCTCAATTTGATGATTCTAAAGAAGAGGTTATTCCTGGTTTTCGTGGCGGGGAATTTAGTCGGGACAAAAGCATATTATCCTCTATCTTAGATAAGCTTTGGTTAGCACGTGAAAATGCTAAAAAGAATAATAACTCAATCCATTCTAATGCCATCAAAATTATTATGAATAGCTTTTATGGAGTGCTCGGTCTGCCGGTTGTCGTTTTTATGACACTAAACTTGCTAGCTCTATTACGATGAGAGGCCATTGGGTACTAAATCAATCTAAAGATTGGTTTCATGAGCAGGGACTTACCGTTATTTATGGTGACACTGATTCCGTATTTGTTAGTACCGAGGGCAGTGAATACAAAAGCACAGATGGTAAACAGTTAGAGGTTCGTCTAAATAGCTGGTGGACGGAAAAGATAAAAACAGATTTTGACTTAACGAGTGAATTAGAGATGGAATTTGAAACTCATTACTCTCCATTTTTTATGCCAACCATTAGAGGCACGGAAGCAGGATCGAAAAAACGGTATGCAGGCAAAAAGCAAAATAAAGATGGTACTAGTGAAATTGTATTTAAAGGATTGGAGTCTGTAAGAAGTGACTGGACACCACTCGCAAAAGAGTTTCAAACCGAGTTATTTGAATTGATTTTTAATAACCAACCCTGCAAGTCATTCTTAGAGCAAACTATTAATGACTTAAACTCAGGAAAACTCGACTCAAAGTGTGCGTACACTAAGCGTATACGGCAACATTTGTCGGAATATGTCAAAACTACACCGCCACAAATCAAAGCCG
Organism: Psychrosphaera haliotis; assembly: GCF_009728465.1. Classification (GTDB taxonomy): domain Bacteria; phylum Pseudomonadota; class Gammaproteobacteria; order Enterobacterales; family Alteromonadaceae; genus Psychrosphaera; species Psychrosphaera haliotis. The sequence goes on along the minus strand of NZ_WOCD01000001.1, from coordinate 649,457 downwards.
CAAGGGCTGCAAATGAATATTACGGTCGAGAAATTTATACTAGGGGTTCTCAAGTTAAATATGTAATTACCCATTTAGGGCCGCAAGAATTAGCGATGAATGAGGCTCTCTTAGATTATGAACATTATATAAATAAACAACTTTTTCCAATTGCGGAATCAATTTTGCATGCAGGATTTCCTGAATTTTAGCCGTTTTTGATAAACAACTAAATTGGTCGTTTTAGAAGAAAATTACAGTTAGTAAGTGTTTATAAGCAATTGGTTCTTAATAACCCACTTCTATCAAAAGTTTATTCAACTTTTGTGACAAAGATGAATTAATAAGAAAATATTTTGCTGTGTGGCTAAAAAGTACACAAAAACGATGAACTAAAGGTTGACGCCGTTAATTTAATGGCGTTACTATCAAGGTCGAATTTCTGGAAGATGTTGTTTTCAGAAGCCTGAGAAGGCTAAAAACTAATAAAACTAAAAAAATTGAATCACGACAAGTGATCCAGGGAGAAAATCATGTTTAAACTGAATAAAAGCTTAGCAGCTATCGCAGTTACTGCCGCATTAGGTATGTCATCTGCAGCGTTTGCTGGTAACAACGACGGTTCTTTAAAAGGCTTAGTTGTTGACTCAAACAAACAAACGGTTGCTGGCGCAACAATTACAATTAAAAACGAGAAAACTGGCTTTACTCGTTCAGTAGTAGCAGACGAAAATGGTAAGTACCGTTTTTCTGTATTACCAGTTGGTAACTACACGTTAACAACAACTAAAGATGGCTTTACTACAGAAACTTATGAAGACGTTTCTGTACGTATCGGTGAATCTTCAGTAACTATGTCTCTATTCAGACAAGGTGTTGAACGTATTTCTGTTACAGGTCGTGCATTATCTACTATCGACACTACTTCTTCTGAATCAGCTCTTAACATTGGTGCTGTAGAATTAGCTCGTTTACCAGTAGCTCGTGACCTAACTTCAGTTGCTCTACTAGCACCAGGTGCCAACCTAGGTGATTCTGCGTTTGGTAAACTACCTTCTTTTGGTGGTGCATCAGTTGCAGAAAATGCTTACTTCATCAACGGTCTTAACGTTACTGATTTCCGTAACGGTCTAGGCGGTTCAACGATTCCTTTTGAGTTCTACAAAGAATTCGAAGTTAAAACTGGTGGTTATTCTGCTGAGTTTGGTCGTTCAACTGGTGGTGTTATCAATGCCGTAACTAAGTCTGGTACTAACGAATTTGAATTCGGTGCTAACTTCTTCTACGAGCCAGAGTCACTTCGTGAAACTAACCCTGATATCCGTAAGCGTGATGGTTCAATTGACGTTTATAACTCAGCTGATACTTTCAATAAAATGGAAGGTAACATCTACGCGTCAGGTCCAATCATCGAAGATACTTTATTCTTCTATGTTTTATATAACCCACGTGACGTTAAATCAGAAACTATCAGTGGTGCAGGTCATGTATATAACTCTGCAGAAAACGATGATGCTTTCTGGGGTGCTAAATTTGACTGGAACATCAATGATGACAATATTCTAGAACTTACTGCGTTCTCTGATAAACAAAAAGTTATCACTACACGTCGTGACTACTCTTGGAACCAAGCTGGTACAAGTGCAGAGGTTACTGGTGATGTAGTTGGTGGTTTCCAAGATCTAGGTGGTCGTAACATCGCTGTTAAATATACTGGTTATATCACAGACGATTTCACACTATCTGTACTTTGGGGTGAGAACGAATCAAACAAGACTGTTAAGTCAGATTTTGATGCTTTCCCTGTAATCTATGATAACCGTGAAGGTAACTGGGTTCCTCAAGGTTCTTGGGCTAACTTCCAAGTTTCTGAAGCTAAAGATACTCGTGAAGCATTCCGTATCGATGGTGAGTACGCTGGTATCGAAGACCACAACATTCGTTTTGGTTTTGACCGCGAAATCAATACATCTCTAGACGAAACTGCACTATCTGGTGGCGTTTACTGGGCACTATTTACTTATGAAGCTGGTGAACAAATCAGTGGCATCGGTAAAACGTTCGACGCAACTACAGAAGTAGCACGTCGTCGTGATTACAGCGTTGGTGGTGAGTTTGAAACTGAATCTACAGCATTCTATATCGAAGACACTTGGTACGTTAATGACAACGTAACAGCTACAATTGGTTTACGTTCTGAGTCATTTGATAACAAAAACGCTGCTGGCGAATCGTTCATCAAAATTGACAACCAAATTGCTCCACGTTTAGGTGTTTCTTGGGACATCAATGGCGACGGCGAAAGCAAACTATATGCTAACTACGGTCGTTATCACTTACCTGTTGCTGCTAACACGAACATTCGTATGGCTGGTGCAGAAACTTATATTCACACTTACTATGCATTAGAAGGTATTAATGCAGATTTCACTCCTATTACAGGTGAAGAGTATGGTCGTGACGTAAACGGTGACGGTACGGTTCCAGACGTTCGTGAAGTACTAGATACTAGTATTGATCCAATGTACCAAGATGAATTCATCATTGGTTACGAAACTATGCTTAATGATGACTGGTCTTTCTCAACTAAGTACACACATCGTGACCTTGGTTCTGTAATCGACGATATCACAATTGATAAAGCAATTGGCGCAAATGGTTGGGCACCAGCTTCTGGTAACGTATATGTATTAACTAACCCTAATACAGATATCGAAACTTACTACGACACAGACGGTGACGGTACGCCTGATCCAGTGAGCATTAAAGCTTCTGACCTAGGTTACCCAGATCCAGAGCGTCTATATGATGCGATTGACGTAATGTTCAAGAGAGCATGGGACGATGTTTGGACTCTAGATTTCACATACACATGGTCTCGTAGCCGTGGTAATGCTGAAGGTTATGTTAAGTCAGATAACGGTCAGTCAGATGCTGGTCTTACAACAGACTGGGATTTCCCTTACCTAATGGACGGTGCTGAAGGTTACCTTCCAAATGACCGTCGTCATAGCTTCAAGTTATACGGTGCATATGCACTTACTGAAAACTTAAGCGTTGGTACTAACCTAACTCTAGTTTCTGGTCGCCCAGTTTCTGGTTTTGGTCACGGTTTACCAGCTGACTACGGTACAGAGTTCGATACTTACGAATATGGTCAAACATACTTCTTAGGTGCTGATAACTCAGTATTCTTGCCACGTGGTAGCTTCGGTCGTACACCTTGGGTTGCTAAGTTAGACATGAACCTAACTTATAACACTAAAGTTAGCGGTGCTGATGTTACGTTACAAGCTGACGTATTTAACATCTTAAATGCACAGGGCATCACTAAGTTTGATGAAGATCAAAACGACGGTGCTGTAAACGATGACTTCTTACTACCAACATTGTATCAAGCTCCTCGTTCTGTTCGCTTCAGCGCAACGGTACGTTTCTAATCTAACTTAAGTTAAATTAGATATAAAAGCTGACTTCGGTCAGCTTTTTTTTTATCCCAAATTCAAAGATTCTTTTTTAATAAAAAACTATCAGTAATTGCTTCTAATCATGTGATATTTAGATTTATATTTTGTATAGTGGTGGTGAACTTACAGAAATTTAAGGTAAATAGGTGTACTTGATGGGTAGTGAGAATGTTGTTCAAAAGTTGGTGGTAGTAGGTGGTGGAACTTCTGGTTGGCTATCAGCCGCTTATTTAGCAAAGTTCTTTGAGCTAAAAGGTGGGACCGCACCGTCGATTACGTTAATAGAGTCAAGCGACGTTCCTACCATAGGTGTTGGCGAAGCTACGATTCCTTTCATTAAAGAGACCTTACAGTTCCTAGGCATATCAGAATGGGACTTCATTAAGAACACTGATGCAACCTTTAAACAGTCGATAAAATTTATTGATTGGAACTTAAACTCAAGTCAAAAACACTACCATCACAATTTCTCCCAACCTCTTCACGCAGAACAATTTAATTACGCAAAGCATTGGGCAGCACACAAAGACGAAATTGGCATACCGTATAATTATGCAGCAACAATTCAAGGCCAGGTTTGTGATCACTTTTTAAGTCCAAAGCTACCAGAGGACAAAGAGTTCGAAGGTCCGTTAAACTATGCATATCATTTAGATGCTGGGAAATTTGCAACTTACCTTAAAAACTTTTCTATAGGAAAAAATGTAAATCACGTTATTGACCACATAACTGATGTCAATTTGACGGAAGCTGGTGACGTAGAAAGCGTTCTATTAAAAACTGGTAAATTAGTAGATGGTGATCTCTTCATAGATTGTTCAGGTTTCATTGGTCTATTAATAGGGAAATCTCTAAAGTCTGAATTCACATCCTTAGATGACGTGTTATTTGTTGACTCTGCCGTTACTGCTTTAGTACCTCATAAAGATGAAGAACTACCATCAGCTACGCATTCAACTGCTCAAGAGGCCGGTTGGATTTGGGATATTGGTTTACAGTCTAGAAGGGGGACCGGTTATGTATACTCTTCTAAATACGCCACTTCGGACGAAGCGGAGCAAACTCTTGCTAAGTATCACGATAAGGACGTTTCTGAACTACAGTTCCGACACTTAAAAATGCGTACTGGTTATAGAAAGGAGCAATGGAAGAATAACTGTGTGGCAATAGGTTTGTCAGCTGGTTTTATCGAGCCTTTAGAGTCAACAGGTATTTACCTTGTTGAGATTGCGCTGAGGACATTAACGAATTTATTACCAACTAAAAAAAACATGAGCAGTTTCGCCGCTCAGTATAACGCACTTATGTTGTCACAATTTGAAGGGGCTATAGACTTTATAAAACTACATTACGTGTTGTCAGACCGTGCGGACACAAAGTTTTGGACAGACAATAAGTTAGAGCAAAGCATTCCAAATTCATTGCAAATGTTTCTTGAACGAATAAAAACAAATGTTCCAACTCACTTTGATTTACCTGTAGGCCCTCAATGTTTTACGCTATATAGCTATTATGCGGTTATTTATGGCATGGAAAGTGTTCCTGAAACTATTAATAACAGAAACTTAAATGCCAACAAAAAAACTGAAAACCTCCATAAAGAAGTAAATGAGGTTTGGAACCGAGCAAATCAGGTACTGCCAACCCATAGAGAAATTATTGACCGAATCAACCAACGATAAGCTTCAAAAAGAATTATTTAAAAACTTGGTGGAATGATTTATTACTTTGCACAATATGTGTTCAGTTACTACATTTTAGAGACGAGCGCCGTATATTGTCGATTGACAATGCCTGTTTTGTTTGGGAGACTCGGTAGTGATTATTCGTGTAGGTTTTTATACGAATACAGAGTTATTACTCTAAAAAAGAAAATTTAAACACATACATTGGTTGGGAACTATGTCTAAGATGAAATTAAATCTAGTAGCTACTGCGCTAGTAGGAGCGGTAACATTTGCCGGTTCTGCATTAGCTGCAGATCCACTAGAGAAAATACACGCTGCAGAGCGCACTATCCATAAGGCGGCTGCTAAGTCACAAACTAAAATTAATGCTATTCAAGAGCAAACTACTGAGTTGATGTTTGAATACCGTGATGTTGTTGCCGAAACTGAAATCAACAAAGTTTATAATGATCACGTAGCTAAGTTAGTTGCAGCTCAAAATGACGAAATTAAGTCACTTGAAGATCAAATAGCAGAGATTGAAAACACAAAACGCAATGTTGTGCCTTTAATGTATCGTATGATCGATATGCTAGAGAAATTTGTAAACGCAGATATGCCTATCAAACTTGATCGTCGTGTAGCTCGTGTTGAAAAACTTCGCGCAACTATGATCAACCCTAACGTTAGTACTTCTGAGAAGTACCGTCAGGTGTTAGAAGCGTACCAAATTGAGAAAGATTACGGTACAGCTGTTGAAGCATGGGAAGCAACAGAAAATCTTGGTGGCCAAGAAATTACTGCTGACTTCGTTCATGTAGGCCGTATTGCATTGATTGCACAGTCTAAAGATCTTAAAAGCGCATGGGTATGGGACAACAGCACTCGCAGTTGGTCTAAACTAGGCGATGAGTACCTTAAAGACGTGACATTAACTATCCGTATGGCTCGCAAGCAAGCGCCATATGAGTTAATCAAATTACCAATCTTTGCCGCGGAGTAATAACACATGAAAAAGATTTTTAATTCATTGGTTTTAGCGGCTGTTGTATCTTCAGCTGGCTTCGTAGCTAATGTAAACGCTGCTGACAAATTAGATGATTTGTTGAAGCAAGTTAAACAAGACCGAATTTCTGAAGGCGCTTTAAACAAAAAGCGTGAACAAGAGTTCAATGCAGCAAAAGCTGACAAGCAAGCTTTATTAAATAAAGCTAAAAGAGAACTAGCTAACGAGAAAGATCGTGGCGATCGCTTACAAAAGCAATATGCTCAAAACGAAAAAACTTTAGCGGTTAGAGCTCAAGAGCTAGATAGCGCTAAAGGTACACTAGGCGAGATGTTTGGTGTTGTACGTCAAGCAGCTGGCGATACTATGGGTTCAGTTTCTGCATCAATTATTTCTGCTCAGTACCCTGGTCGTGCAGAACTTCTTACAGAACTAGCTGAAGCTAAAAAGCTTCCTACAACTCGTGAACTTGAAGAGTTATGGATTGCTTTACAAACTGAAATGACAGAGTCTGGCAAAGTTGTAACTTTTGATAAAGAAGTTTCAGCAACGGCTGGCGGTTCTTCAGTTGAAAAGCTTACTCGTGTAGGTGCATTCAACTTAGTAACTGAGTCTGGCGATTATGTTATCTACAACTCAGATGTACAAATCGTTCAACACTTAGGTAAGTCTGCTGAATCACACTACCGTTCATCTGCAGAAAATCTTGCAAATGCAACACCTGGTGAGTTAGTTCCTTTTTATGTTGACCCATCACGTGGCGGTATCTTACGTCTAAACACTCAGAAAGCGACACTTGAAGATCGTTATCACCAAGGTGGTACTCCAGGTTACGTAATTACTGTTGTTTTAGCGTTTGGTTTCCTACTAGCACTACGTAGCTTAGTTATTACACTAGGTGAAGGTTCTAAGATGAAAGCTCAGCTTAAAAACACTTCTAACGCTTCTGATAACAATGCTCTAGGTCGTATTCTTAAGATTTACCAAGAGAACAAAGACTCTGACGTAGAAAACCTAGAACTTAAACTTGATGAAGCTATCTTGCGTGAAACTCCTCGCATTGAAAGCGGTATCAATACAATCAAAATCTTAGCAGCTGTAGCGCCTCTATTAGGTCTACTAGGTACTGTTGTAGGTATGATTGAAACGTTCCAACAGATTACATTATTTGGTACAGGTGACCCGAAACTAATGGCTGGTTCAATCTCAATGGCGTTGGTAACAACAGCTATGGGTATCATTGCAGCATTACCATTAATCTTCGTTCACAGTGTTGTAGCAGCACGCGCTAAATCAATTGTTCATGTTCTTGATGAGCAAAGCGCCGGTATCATTGCAGCACATGCTGAGAAGGAGAAAGCGTAATGATGATTTACCTGATGGGCCTATGGGAATCTGTCAGGGATTTTATCGGCACGGGCGGCTTCGTTTTATACTTTGTCGCCGCAGCTCTTCTAATTATGTGGGCGTTAATGATTGAGCGTTGGTGGTTTTTAACCGCTGAGTTCCCAAAGCTTCGTGCGAATATTATCGCTAGCTGGGACGCTCGAATTGACACCACATCTTGGAGTGCTCATAGAATCCGTGACGCTTGGGTTTCTGAAGCATCCGAATTATTAAATGCAAGAATGTTAATTATTAAAACTCTTGTTGCTATGTGTCCTTTAATCGGCCTTTTAGGTACGGTTACCGGTATGATTACCGTATTTGACACAATGGCATCTCAAGGTACTGGTAACCCTCGTTTGATGGCGGCTGGTATCTCAATGGCAACAATTCCTACTATGGCAGGTATGGTTGCAGCATTGTCTGGAATATTTTTCAGCTCAAGGCTAGAAACAAGAGTTAAAGTGGCAAAAGAGAAGCTAGTTGATAGCTTGCCACATCACTAGGAGATTGAACTATGGCACGTAAACAACGTTTTCGTGAAGACGAAGATGCTGCAATTGACATGACTCCGATGCTAGACATCGTATTCATTATGCTTATCTTCTTTATTGTTACCACGTCTTTTGTTAAAGAAGCTGGTATTGATGTACTTAAGCCTAAGGCTTCAAATGCATCTAACAAGCCTTCTGCCAACATCTTTATTGCTATCAGACCTAACGGTGAAGTGCACATGGACAAGCGTCAAGTTGACGTAGAAACGTGTAGCCGCTAACATCGAAAGAATGATTGCTGAGCAGCCTACGGATACAGTTATCATCCAGGCTGATAAAGAAGCTAAACACGGCGTAGTAGTTAAAGTAATGGACGCGATTAAGTCTGCTGGTATAGAGAAAATCTCAATCGCTGCGGAGAAAAAGTAGTATGTTAAGACTTATTGCATCAATATTGGTTGGTGTAGTAATCACATTCGGCTTGTTCGTTTTCATGGCTAAATTGATCTCCAGTGGAGGTTCGTCTAACCAAAATGAATTCGAAAATATCATAGTCGAAATAAATACTACGCCACCGGAGAGTAAGGCGCAGAAGCGTAACCGCGTTCCGCCGCCGCCTCCACCGCCGCCTAAACAGCCGCCTAAGCCACAAACACCAGAGCCTGAGCCGCAAATCTCAAGCAGTGGTCCTAGCTTCAACATACCATCTATTGATGTTGGTGGAGCTGATGCAGGTTTAAGTGGGCCTGGTGGTCTAATTCGTGACGGTGATGCGACACCTATCGTTCGAATTGAACCAAAATTCCCAGCTAAAGCTGCTCGTGATGGCATTTCTGGTTGGGTACAGTTGAGTTTCGACATTAACGAACTTGGTGGTGTTGAAAACGTAAAAGTTATCAATTCTGAACCTCGTCGTGTATTCGACCGTGAAGCTCGTAAAGCTTTACAACGCTGGAAATACAAGCCTCGTGTTGAAGATGGTAAGCCAATTCGTCAGACTGGTTTACAGGTTCAACTAGACTTTAACTTAGATGAGGGTAACTAATATGAAATTAATTTCTAAATTATTAGCTGCTTCACTAGTATTCGGTACCTATGCGGTATCGATGCCTTCTTTCGCAGATGTTCCATCTGATCAGTTAGAAGAAGTTGAGCGTCGTAAGAAAGAACGTGGTGGTCAAGTTTTAGGTACTAGAATTGGTAAAAAAATCGGTGCAGCTTATGAACTTTTCTCAGAAGAAAAAGTTAAAGAAGCATTGGAAATGTTACTTGAACTAGAACCTAAGGGTGCTTTCGATAAAGCTTACGTAAACCGTTTTATCGGTAACATGTATGCTGGTATGGAAGGTAAAGCTAAAGAAGCAATCGATAGATTAAAAAAAGCAGAAGCTGCGGACGAGCTACCGTTTAACGACCATGCTGGTACGCTTAAGTTGCTTGCTGATCTGTCATTACAAGAGCAAGCTTATGCAGAAGCTCTTGTTTACTACAGAAAGTTTATTGACTTTTCTTTAGACCAAGACCCTAATGTTTACTTAAGAATGTCAAATGCATTATATGAGATGAAGAAGTACGAAGAAGCAATTAAACCCGCTCGTCGTGCTATAGAGTTGTTTGAAACTCCGAACCAAAATCCATATGTAATCATAATGGCTTCTTATTACGAGCAGAAGAAGTATAAAGAAGCAACCAAAGCTGTTGAAGAGCTAGTTAAGGTTTTTCCTGAAGAAGCCAAGTGGTGGACTCAGTTAGGTTCTTTTTATATGTCGACTGAAGATTTTGAGCGTGGTCTGTCAACGTTTGAATTAGCTTATAAGCAAGGTTTCTTAGAAACTGAAACTCAAGTTAAGCAATTAGCTCAGTTATATTCTACGAATGGGATCCCGTTTAAATCGGCTCAAGTTCAAGAAAAACATATAAAAAGCGGCTTGATATCAGAGTCTAAGCAGTCATTATCTGTTTTAGCTTCTACTTATAGAAATGCTAAAGAGTTTTTAAAAGCTGCTGAATACTACGCGAAAGCTGGTAAATTCGCTGATGACGGTGAGTTGTACAAAGATCAAGGCAATATGCTTTTGGCTATTGAACGCAACTCAGAAGCTGTAAAAGCTTTCAACTTAGCACTTGATAAAGGTGTTAAACGTAAAGGTGTTGTATACATGGCTATTGCCGAAGCACACTTCTACGAGCGTCAGTGGAAACAAGCACATAAAGCAATTAAACTTGCTATGAAAGAGAAAAATACAGCAAAGTCTGCTAAAAGTTGGGAAGCGTATATTCGCGAATCAGCTGAACGTGACGGCGTTAATCTTTAAAGTTTAAAGCTTAGTTAAAAAAACCGCCTTATGGCGGTTTTTTTATGTTTAACTTTTAAAGTTTCGGCTTTTAATGCAACTTCAAATATTCAAGTTTGTATGCGTTCTTACCTTCTAATTCAGCAGCATCTGCTAGTTTTTCTGTACGCTCAAATACATCTTCTAAATCTGCTCCATTCGAAGGCAAAACGTTAAGTGCACCAATTGAGAGGTCAATAGGGTATGTAAAATTTTCTAGGCTTTCTTCAATGTCTTCAAATATTCTGCTCAGAACTTTTTCAGTGCCGCCCTCATCTAAGTTAAAAAGCCCAATTGCTATTTCATTAGTGTGGAATCGGCAAACAAGATCAGTGGAGCGCTTAGTGCTTCTTTTTACAGATTCTGAAACAAGCTTAAAAGCTAGCTTGTCATCTTCTCTATTTGTATTTAAATGAGGGTGGATTATTACAACAGACAAGGCATCTCTCTCCCTCAACATTCGGTGCCATTCTCGATAAAAAACTTGTACAAAATATTCTTCACTATAAAGGCCAGACAGTCGATCTCTAAAAGAAGTATCTAGGTGGTTAAATATCATTCTTAAACTCCAATAACTTAACTACTATAATTATAGTCGTTATTAGGAACTTGCTATTTAATTAATAGGTTTGAATTAAATCAACGAAATTTTTTACTCTATCTCAAGGTCTGATACATTAGATTAATATTAAAATAACAATAGGTGAATTATGAAACTGAATAAAAAATCAACTCTAACGGCTTTAGGTTTAGCTGCATTAACAACTTCTGCTATGGCAAGCGCTCAAACAATGAGCTTTGAGGCAAATACATTGGAAGCTGGTTATCAAGTAGCTAGCATGGAAGGCAAGTGTGGTGAAGGTAAGTGCGGTGCAGATAAATTAAAAAACGATATGAAGGATAAAGCCAAAAAAGCTAAAGAAGGCAAATGTGGTGAAGGTAAATGCGGCGCCGACAAAATGAAGAACAAGATGAAAGACAAGGCCAACAAAGCCAAAGAGGGCAAATGTGGTGAGGGTAAATGCGGCGCAGATAAGATGAAGAACAAGATGAAAGACAAAGCCAACAAAGCCAAAGAAGGCAAATGTGGTGAAGGTAAGTGCGGCGCCGACAAAATGAAAAATAAAATGAAAGACAAGGCAAATAAAGCTAAAGAAGGCAAATGTGGCGAAGGCAAGTGCGGTGGTACTAAGTAAGTCTTTTGAGCCTTCCCTTTTGAAGTAGTCTTAGTAAACTACTGTCATATTAATCAGCCAGCGTGTCTGGCTGTTTTTATTTAAGATTAGAGGTATTAATGATAAGTGGAGTAGGGCTTGGTTATCGTCGCGAGATGGTAGACTTGAAAGATGAGATATTAGCATCAAACGTTGATTATATTGAAGTCGCGCCCGAGAACTGGATGCGCATGAATGAGCGTTATCAAGCACCATTAAAAGAGCTGGTTCAACACATCCCACTTTCAACTCATGGTTTATCGCTATCTTTGGGTAGTCCAGATAAGCTCGACGTTGAGTTTGTTAAACAGGTCAAACGGTTTCTAACAGACTTTAATGTAAGTTGTTATTCAGAACACTTAAGTTATTGTTCGTCAGGAGGCCATGTCTACGATTTAATGCCGATCCCTTTTACAGAAGAAGCTGTGTTTCATGTCGCGAACCGTATTAAAAAGGTACAGGATATTCTAGAGCAACGTATCGCTATAGAGAATGTATCTTACTACTTACAAACCATGAATGATTTAACCGAAGTTGAATTCACAAAAGCGGTTTTGGAAGAAGCTCAATGTGACCTGTTGCTTGATGTAAATAATGTTTATGTTAATAGCATAAATCACAATTACAACGCCAAAGAGTTTATCAGTGCGATGCCGACTGAGCGTATTGCTTATGGTCATATAGCGGGACATTATGATGAAGCAAAAGACTTAAAAGTTGATACACATGGAAGCCCGGTAATCGATGATGTTTGGGGACTGTTAGACTTTGCTTATCAAAAGCATGGGGTTTTCCCGACGTTATTGGAACGAGATTTTAACATTCCTGATATGTCTGAACTAAACGTGGAAATTGACAAAATTCATTCTTTCCAAAAAAGCGACATTAAAAAGAAGCAAAAAGGGTAGTTCGATATGGAAGACTTTAGAGACACTCAGCAAGCTCTAACAAACGCCATCGTTGACCCTTCAGTAACTAACGATATTGGCGTTGAGCAACGAAGATTAAATATTTACCAAGAGCTAATCTTTAACAACATTGAAGGTTTCTGTAGCAACGCATTTCCCGTTCTAAAAAGTATATTAGAACAATCAATATGGGAGAGTTACGTTAGACAGTTTTTAATATCTGGTGAAAAGTCGTCGCCTTATTTTGTTGATATCGCTGAACAGTTTTTAGACTTTATTACTCAAACTCAAACTCAAACTCAAACTCAAACTCAAACTCAAACTCAAACTCAAACTCAAACTCGGTTAGCGTTGTTGCCACAATACTTGCTTGAACTAGCCCACTATGAGTGGGTAGAGCTTAATGTTTCAATACAAGAAAATGAGATTACTGACAACGACTGGCAAGTCGACTCTAACTTAATAGTCCCAAACTCTACTTGGGCTCTTGGATATCAATACCCTGTTCATACAATATCTAAGCAAATGTTGCAGAGTGCAGGGCATACAAACAACACTGAACAAGCGACAGAAATAGAGCCGTTAGATACCTTTTTGATTGTTTACCAGGATACAGACGGAGACGTGGCTTTTATGACGACTAACGCAATTACCGCCCACCTAGTGAATTATATCGATGAATGTTCAGTCTATGCACAACATAATGGAGTAGAGGGCAGCGCTGAGTCGTTAACTACTCTTAGTGCGTTAGAAAGGTACTTTCAGCAAGTTCAACCCGGCACCGACAGTAAAGTCATTAAGAACTTCCTAACAGAAGCCATCAGTGATTTTGTTCAAAGAGGCGTATTAGTAATCGATTAGAAAAATAAATCAGTAAAGGTATTTTTCATATCAATGGGTTCTGGCATACTTAGTTTAAGTTAAGTCAAAGAGAGCCGAAATGTCGGATTTGATTAAAAACAGTATCAAAACTATTCCAGATTATCCTAAAGCTGGAATTCAATTTAGAGATGTCACATCTTTAATGCAAAACCCTGAAGCTTTTTCAGCAACTATCAATGCATTCTACGAACAATACAAAGACGCAGGCATCACAGCCATCGTTGGTACAGAAGCTCGTGGTTTCATTTTTGGAGCACCTTTAGCTTATAAAATGAATGTTGCATTCATTCCGGTTCGCAAGCCTGGTAAGTTGCCAAGGGAAGTTATATCGCAGGATTATCAATTAGAATACGGTGAAGATATTTTAGAGCTTCATACGGATGCCTTGTCAGCGAGCGACAAAGTTTTAATGGTTGATGATTTATTAGCAACTGGCGGTACAATTGAAGCGACAACAAAGTTAATTCGTAAATTGGGCGCAACAGTAAATGACGCTTGTTTTGTGGTAAATCTGCCGGATATTGGCGGTGAAAAACGTTTATCTGCATTAGATATAAACAGTTTCAGTCTTACTGAATTTGAAGGCGAATAATTTTGAACAAGGACGGTAAGTAAGCATGAGTTATCAGGTACTCGCACGAAAATGGCGTCCTACTAAGTTTTCTGAGCTTGTTGGTCAAGATCATGTTAAGTCAGCAATTATTAACGGCCTTACTCAGCAACGAACTCATCATGCTTATCTATTTACCGGTACTCGTGGAGTGGGAAAAACCACTATCGCGCGTATATTTGCAAAAAGCCTAAATTGTGAAACAGGGATCTCCGCAGAGCCTTGTGGCACTTGCCCAGTATGTCTTGATGTTGATGCAGGCCGATTTGTCGACTTAATAGAGATCGATGCTGCCTCTCGAACAAAAGTAGGTGATACACGAGAAATTCTTGATAACGTTCAATATGCACCAACTCGTGGTCGTTATAAAATATACCTAATTGATGAAGTTCACATGCTGTCGCGTCACAGCTTTAATGCGTTGTTAAAAACGTTAGAAGAGCCACCAGAGCATGTGAAGTTTTTGTTGGCGACGACGGACCCTCAGAAGTTACCTGTTACTATTTTGTCACGTTGTTTACAGTTTAACCTGCAAGCTTTGTCAGTTCCTCAAATTAGCGCGCAGCTTAAACACATCCTCGATGCTGAAGGCATTCCATATCAAATTGAAGCGTTAGATTTACTCGCTAAATTTGCCAGAGGCAGCATGCGAGATGGTTTGAGTCTCACGGACCAAGCAATTGCTCAGTCAGGACAAAACGTCACGTTAGATATTGTTCAACACATGTTAGGAACAGTTGATCAATCCTGGAGCCAACAAATACTTCTGTCTATAGCGAAAAAGGATTCAGCTAAACTAGTTGAGCTTTTTGCGAAGTTGAGACAACAACAGCCTGACTTTTCTAAAATATTTGATGATCTTATTACCTTAACTCATCAAATCGCCATGTGTCAGTTATTGCCAGCGGCGGCACAATTAAGCGAATCAAACGAAACTCTTATTAAAGCATTAGCGTCGTCTACATCAGCGGAACAAACCCAAGTTAACTATCAGCTTCTAATTCAAAGTAAAAGAGAGCTGCCATATAGCACAGACCCAGGCTCCGCTCTTGAAATGGCGTGTTTACGCTTATTAGCTTTTACACCAACAACTGAACTAAATATCGAAAAAAAAAACGCTGAAGTCGAACTAAATGATATTGAAATTGTAGAATCTGCTTCTCATACTGTTGAAGCAGTTGAAGCAGTTGAAGCAGTTGAAGCAGTTGAAGCAGTTGAAGCAGTTGAAGCAGTTGAAGCAGTTGAAGCAGTTGAAGCAGTTGAAGCAGTTGAAGCAGTTGAAGCAGTTGAGCCCCTTCCTGATTATGGGAATGTCCTTTATGACGAAAGTGACGTCTCCGACCATTACCAAGATTACGCTGAATCCACCGCAAACGCCTTAGGCTCTTCACTGGAATCACAGCCACCGGAACAGCAATCAACAAATGGAGCGTTATCGAGTGAGTTTGATGCTATTGAATATACTTCCAGCGAGTCTGCATTAAACGGCACTACATCAAGCGAGACTGCATCAAGTGACTCAGCAACGGCATTTACGCCAAATATAGACTTTCCAGATGATGCTGAACAAAACCCTGTTATGGCGATACTAGCCAGTCGTGGAATAAATTACTCAAGCAAAGGCTCAGCGTCATCGGATAACAACAATTCGCAGTCTGAATCAAAAAACGGGCAATTAGAAACTAGCCAATTAGGAAATAGCTCAGCGCAAGCTCATAAGCCTGCACCTAAGCCAGACATTAAGTTAGCGCCTAAAGCGCAGCTGGAGTCGGGGGCAGAATCGGAGCATGAACCTCAAGCTGAATCTCAAGATGACCTTCAAGAAGAACCTCAAACACAAGCAAATTTAGGTGGAGGGCATGCAAAACCCGGTGATACGCCTAATGTTGTTGAAGTTGAACTGCAAGATGTGGATAGTGAAGAAGTCCGTTATGCCCACGAAGTTGACCGCTGGGCTGCCATGATTGAGCAGTCTCATTTAATGGGGCTTGGCCGACAGTTAGCGTTAAATAGTGAAGTTAAAATTGACGGTAGTCGTATTGAGCTTATTGTTCGACAAGAGTTTGCGCACCTTTTAAATGAAAATTCAGAGCAAGAACTAACGGCCGTGGTTGCACAACTGGCACCGGCTTCAGAGTTTATTATTAATAAGAGTGCAATTACCACAACAGCACCTGCGGATATTCAGCAAAATATAAATTTAAATAGACAACAAAGAGCGGAAGATAGCATTCATCAAGACCCTGTTATAAATACACTGGTGAATGAGTTTGGCGCAAAATTAATCGAGAATTCAATTAAACCTTTATAACAAGACAGAAAGCCTTGTTTTAACCAAATTAGACCGCATAATTAGCGGATAGAATTGAGAGGAAAATATTATGTTTAAAGGCGGAATGGGCAACATCATGAAACAAGCCCAGCAAATGCAAGAAAAAATGCAGAAGATGCAGGAAGACTTAGCAAAAATGGAAGTTGTTGGTGAAGCAGGCGCAGGCCTTGTTAAAGTAACAATGCTAGGCAGTCATAACGTAAAACGCGTTGAGCTTGACGAGTCTTTGATGGAAGACGACAAAGACATGATTGAAGATCTTCTAGCAGCTGCTGTTAACGACGCAGTTCGTCGTGTTGAAGAAATGAACAAAGAACAAATGGGCAAAGTAACTGGTGGTATGGGAATGCCTCCAGGCATGAAAATGCCGTTCTAAGTTTTAGCGTTACTCCAAGGTTAAGCATACAGATAATATGTGTTTTAAAATCTTGGGTAGAATCAAAAGCCGATCTTAGTATCGGCTTTTTTGTATCCAAATATGTATTTTTAAATGACGTGTTTTTTTATACAGTCATTGAATGCTGGCAAGCTTTATATATCCTATTGTTTTAAACAGCTTACGCATCTGCATCTGAGAACCCACAAAAGGCGTTTATGAAATTTCTACATACATCTGACTGGCACATTGGTCGTCAATTTCACAATGTATCTTTGCTCGAAGATCAGCAACATGTGCTTAATCAGATTATTGATTACATAAAAGATGAAGCGGTTGATGCCGTTGTTATTGCCGGTGATATTTATGATCGCTCATTGCCGCCAGCCTATGCAGTTGAAGTATTAGACAACGTATTGTCTTTGATTTGTAGCGAGCTAAATGTGCCGGTGATTATGATCCCTGGGAATCATGACAGTGCAGAACGAGTTCGTTTTGGTGCAAAACAAATGAAGTCGTCGGGATTGCACATTTTAGGCAGCTTAAAGGATGTGGCTGAACCTGTTGTTATTAAAACCAGTGATGCCGAAGTGGCTTTTTACGGTATTCCCTATTGCGAACCTCTTATGGTAAGAGATGTATTTAAGTCAGACGTAAAAACTTATGACGAGGCCCACACTTTTTTAGTCAACGAAATCAAGCAAGTCACCCAGCAAACAAACAGCCAACACCAAGTGAATGTGCTGTTAAGTCATTGTTTTATAGATGGCGCTGAAGAGTCTGACTCGGAAAGACCATTGCAAATAGGCGGCGCAGACAGAGTAAGTTATCAGCCATGTGCCGACTTTGATTACGTTGCATTAGGACATTTGCATAGCCCACAATATAAAGGCGAACAGCATATACGCTATTCAGGTTCGATTATGAAATATAGCTTCTCAGAGCAGAACCAAAAAAAGGGCGTGACGTTAGTAGAGGTAAATGAAACCGGACTTGTATCGCAAAAGCACTTGCCTCTGATCCCATTAAGAGACATGCGTATTCTTGAGGGTGAGTTAGCGACCATTTTAGAAAACGGCAAAGTTGACCCAAACAGCGATGACTATTTACTTGTGCGCTTAACGGACAAACACGCCATTTTAGATCCAATGGGCAAGCTGCGAAGTGTGTATCCCAATGTCCTTCATCTTGAAAAAATAGGCATTCAAGAGTCAAGTAATACAAAACTAAAAAAAGAGTCACTTAAACGAGGCGAGCTTGAAATGTTTAAAGACTTTTATTCCCAAGTGGCCGGCGAGCCTATGTCTGACGAGCAACATGAACTTGTTGCAGACTTGGTGTCAGGTTTGGTTTCAGGGGCAGAGCCCGGTTTAGTTTCAGGAACAGCGCAGCAGCCAACAGCTAAAAGCCAATCAGGGAAGGAATAAGCATGAAGCCACTTAAATTAACGGTTCAGGCGTTTGGGCCATTTTCTGGTACTGAATTTGTCGATTTTGAAAAGCTAGGGTCAAACCCTTTGTTTTTGATTAATGGCGCCACTGGTGCTGGTAAAAGCTCAATATTAGATGCGATTTGTTTTGCTTTATACGGGCACACAACTGGCGCTGAGCGCTCTGCATCACAAATGCGTTGCGACTTTGCCGATATGAAATTGCTTACGGAAGTGACGTTAGACTTTAGCTTAAACGACAAACGCTACCGTATTACTCGAATTCCTATGCAGGAACGTGCAAAAAGCGTAGGTGAAGGCACAACTACTCAGCAATCAAAAGCCTCAATGTGGGAGCTAGATGGTTCTGCCGAAAATAGGCTGATGGTATCGACTAGCGTTAAAGACGCCGATAAAGAAGTGCAAAATTTAATTGGCCTTAATGTTGATCAATTTAGACAAGTGATGGTTTTGCCTCAGGGTAAATTTAGAGAGCTATTATTAGCTGACTCAAAAGATAGAGAAAAAATATTTAGTCAGCTGTTTCAAACATCCGTATACAAAAAAATAGAAGAAGCACTAAAAGTAAAGGCTTCGGATATTACTAAAAAAGTAGACGAGCACAAAAACCAAATCAAAGGTATTTTGCAGAGTGCGGACTTAAATAGCGAAGATGAAATTACGAGTGAATTAAAACAATTAGCTCCGTCTTTGGAACAAGCTTTAAATTTAAAGAAAACTGCAGAAAGCCAAGTTAAAAATGCAGAAAAGTCATTAGAAAATGCAAAGCAATTAGACGCTAAATTTATAGCGCAAGCTGCTAAAGAAAAAGAGTTGTTGGCGCATAAAACAAACGAATCGCTAAACGAGCAAACAAAAAAGACCATACAGCTAGCAAATGTGGCCCAAAAGTTAACACCTAAATTTGAAGCGCAACAAAACACAGAAATTAAACTGAAAACAATCAAAGTTTCATTAGACATTAGTTCTAAGCAAAGAGATGAGGCAAAGACAAAGCTAACAAATGCAGTGACGCAGTTAACGGTTGCTGAACGTGATCACCAAAACGTAGCCTTGCTACAAAAACAGCACAATGATTTACAGCAGTATTTAAAACTAGCCAACGATTTAGTTGCGGCTAAAAATAACCTGAATGTCTCTGCGCTTAAAGCGAAAAAAAGTAAACAAAGCTTAACGTCTGCTTTAACAAATATAACCACTGTAAAATCGAATATAGACAAAAAAGACTCACAGGTAATTTTACTATCGAATGAAGTTGAGTTATTGCCACAGGAGCGAGTCAAACTAGAAAAGCTTTTAAAGTCTGTTAAGGATAGGGAAACGTTAAAGAAGCTGGTTACTGATTTAAACCAGTTAACGTTGAATACCTTATTGCTTGAAGGTAAGTTAAATGACAGCAACGTAAACCTGACCGCTTTAACTAAAAAAGCAAAAGAAGTTGAATATTCTTGGCATGCAAATCAAGCGGCTATATTGGCACAAGAGCTTAATGACGGCTCACCATGTCCCGTTTGTGGCAGTTTAGCGCATCCACAGCCTGCTAAAGCTGTAACTGCAGGAAGCGCAGAGGGTGAAGACCCTACGATGGTTAGCAAAGCGGATGTTGATGCAGCTAGAGAGCAGGTTGTTTTGCAAACTCAGGCTCGAGACAAGGTAAAAGCAGAGTTTGACGATGCTTTAAACAAACAAAAAGTGAAAGGCAGTCTAGTTGAAGAGCTGACGAAAGAGCTGACCACAGAGCAAAACATGGCTCACAGCTCACTCAATAACTCAGACCAAAACTCAGTCAATGGCTCAGATCAAAACCCAGACCCAAGCCTAGTCTCAGCCAACTCAGTTGATCTGAACGTAGAAACCGCTCAAGTTAAATATCAAGCTCAACTGAAATTCGTAAATACGCTACTAGCTACTAAACAAAGCTTGGAAAAGCTTAAGTTAGAATTACTTAACGACAAGCAAACATTAACTCAGCTAGAAACTTCTATCGTTGAGCTTGAAACTCAAGCTAACCACGACAATGAACAGCTTGTGATAGCAACGTCAACGGTACACCAATTAGAACAGCAACTGCCTGAAGAGCACCGCGACGCTCATAAAATTCAAGCAGAGATGGCAAACAGAGTTCAGACTATTTCTGCATTGGAGTCTGGATTAGCCGCTGCGCGAACAAACAAAGAAAGTGCACAAAGTACCGTCGATCAACTTGAAGCAAGTACTCAGGCCTTAATAAATCAGTTAACAGTACAACAACAAGAATATGAAGTTGCTATTAACGCTTGGCAAAACGCGATTCAGGAAAGTACTTTTGATGATGAAATTAGCTTTAAAAATGCTTGGCTTAGTGAGGTAGATTTATCGTTATTGAGTCAGCAAGTAGAGCAATACAAAAGTCACTTAGACACATTAAAGGGCGCAATGGCCCAATTAAATACAGAGCTTAAAGACGCAACAAAACCTGAACTTCAAAACTTAACTGAAGCGGTGACTGAACTTAAGCAAGCTTTTCATCAAAAAGATAATGAATGGCGAGCGCTAGAAGAGCGTAACAATCAATTATTGTCAGTACAGAAAAAGCTAAAGGTTGCTCATCAAACCAATGAAGCGTTAGAAAAACAATATCAAGTTGTAGGTACGCTTTATCGAATATCAAATGGATTAGACGGCGATAAAATCAGTTTGCAACGTTTTGTCTTGAGTGTATTGCTTGATGATGTGCTTATTCAGGCTTCGCAGCGATTGTCATTAATGAGTAAAGGTCGTTATCAGTTAATTCGTAAAGAAGAAAAAGCCAAGGGAAATAAAGCGTCAGGGTTAGAACTAGAAGTTGATGATGCCTACACAGGAAAGTCGCGTCCTGTGGCAACGCTTTCTGGTGGTGAATCATTTTTAGCTGCATTATCTTTAGCGCTAGGTTTGTCTGATGTGGTTCAATCCTATTCGGGTGGCATAAAGCTGGATACATTATTTATCGATGAAGGTTTTGGCAGCTTAGATCCAGAGTCTTTAGAGCTTGCTGTTCGAACGCTAATAGATCTTCAATCTTCGGGCCGAATGATAGGCATTATTTCCCATGTTTCGGAATTAAAAAGCCAAATGGGCCTTCGAGTAGATGTTAAATCTGGTCCAGCGGGCAGTGAAATATCGACAGTCGCGGTGTAAATAATTAAAACAGATTAGATTACTTTTATCTGTGCTTTTGGTATCGTACCGGAAATTACGTAATGCGTTAAAAGGTTAGTTTGTGCAAACATCTCTGCTTCAAAAAATGATAGAACAATTACAGTGTTTACCAGGTGTTGGTCCAAAGACCGCGCAGCGTATGGCTTATCATTTGTTGCAGCATAAACGCCAGGCCGGTACTGAATTAGCGAATACGTTAGCAACGGGCTTAGCGGAAATCGGTCAATGTAAACAGTGCCGAAATTACACAGAGCTTGAGCTTTGCGATATTTGTACAAACTCACGCCGTACGCAAAATACATTACTGTGCATTGTTGAGTCGGTTTCTGACTTAGCCGCTGTTGAACAAAGTGGTCATTTTTCAGGACGTTATTTTGTTTTACACGGTTGCCTATCTCCAATCGATGGCGTTGGTCCACAAGAGCTTGGTTTATCACAACTTGAAGAAGTGCTTGCAAGTGACGGCTCTGATCCTTCTAAGCCGCTGGTGGAAGAAGTTATTCTAGCTTTAAATCCAAGTGTAGAAGGTGAAGCAACGTCTCATTATATTGCTGACATCTGTAAATCCAACAATGTTGCAATTACTCGTATTGCGCATGGTATTCCGGTTGGTGGCGAACTTGAAATGGTTGATACTTCAACAATGAGCCATGCATTAATGGGCCGTAAACAGTTTTAGTTGTGACTCTTTCTTAAGCAATCACACATTTTTTTACGGAATTAAAATTCCCCCCTTGAAAAGCGTTAAAAGCACACTTATTTACTTGTCATCAAACGATTAAATAATTAACGTAAATCATTAAAGGAGACCCTGACAATGGCAGAAGCAGCCACTCAAGGTAAACAAACTCACGGCTTTCAAACCGAAGTAAAACAACTACTACAACTTATGATCCATTCTTTGTACTCAAACAAAGAGATCTTTTTACGTGAATTAATTTCAAACGCAGCGGATGCCGCAGACAAATTGCGCTTTGAAGGACTATCAAATAATGACTTATATGAAAACGACGCAAATCTACGTGTTTCGTGTAAGCTTTGACGCCGACAAAAATACCGTAACGATTGACGATAACGGTGTTGGTATGGACGCGGAAGACGCGGCTAATCATTTAGGTACCATTGCAAAGTCAGGTACAGCCGACTTCTTTAAAAACCTAACGGGCGACAAAGCTCAAGACTCTCAACTAATTGGACAGTTTGGTGTTGGTTTTTACTCGGCATTTATCGTTGCAGATAAAGTAATTGTTCGTTCTCGTAAAGCAGGCGATAGCAAAGACAACGGCGTTGAGTGGACAAGTGAAGGCGAAGGCGAGTACACAATTGAGACAATTGAAAAGTCGACTCGTGGTACAGAAATTACTTTATTCTTAAAAGAAGATGAAAAAGAATTTGCTGATGACTACAAGCTTCGTCAAGTAATCAAAAAATACTCTGACCATATCTCTACACCAGTAGAAATGTGGAAAGATGGCACTCCAGAGTCAGAAGGCGAAGACGGCGAAAAAATTGCTGCCACTGACGGTGAGTGGGAAGTTATCAACAAAGCCGATGCGCTTTGGACTTTAGACAAGTCTGAACTTGAAGACAAAGATTACCAAGAATTTTACAAGCACATTAGCCATGACTTTGAAGATCCATTAACGTGGGCACACAATAAAGTTGAAGGTAGCAGTGAATATACGTCGTTATTATATATTCCTAAAAAAGCACCATTCGACATGTGGAATCGCGATAAGCAACGTGGTTTAAAACTATATGTACAGCGTGTTTTCATTATGGACGACGCTGAACAGTTTATGCCAACGTACCTTCGTTTTGTAAAAGGCTTAATTGACTCAAACGACTTACCTTTAAACGTATCTCGTGAAATTTTACAAGACAACAAAGTGACTCAAGCGTTACGTAAAGCATGTACATCACGTGTTATTAAAATGCTTGACCGTATGGGTAAAAACAAGAAAGAAGACTATCAAGTATTCTGGAACGAGTTTGGCCAAGTTCTAAAAGAAGGTCCAGCAGAAGACTTCGCTAACAAAGAAGCGATTGCTAAGTTATTAAGATTCACATCAACACACAATGATGACGCGACTCAATCTGTGTCTTTCCCTGACTATGTTGAGCGTATGAAAGAAGGCCAAGATAAGATTTATTACTTGGTAGCAGATTCATATGAAGCAGCGGCAAACAACCCAGCACTAGAGATATTCCGCAAGAAAGGTATTGAAGTTGTGCTAATGGTTGACCGTATTGATGAGTGGTTGATGTCACACTTAACTGAATTCGACGGCAAGCAGCTTGTATCTGTTACTCGTGGTGATTTAGACCTAGGTGACCTAGAAGACGAAGAGTCTAAAAAAGCACAAGAAGAAGCGGACAAAGAGTTTGCATCTAGCATCGAACGTTTCCAAACAGCGCTTGACGGAAAAGTTAAAGAAGTGAAAGTATCTCACCGTTTAACTGATTCGCCAGCATGTATTGTTACAGGCAACAGCGACATGAGCCCGCAAATGATTGACCTGATGAAACAAATGGGTCAAGAAGTGCCAGACGTTAAGCCGGTATTTGAATTGAACATGGAACACGAGTTAGTTAAGCACGTAGATCAAGTTCAAGACGAAGCGCAATATAAGCAATGGGTAGAAGTATTGTTAGACCAAGCTACTCTAGCTGAGCGTGGCACCATTAAAGATCCTGGTGCGTTTGTGAAACGTTTAAACACACTAATGATGTCATTAACTAAGTAAAATAATAGTTAAAGGTCAGTCATAGCTAGATTATTGTTTTAATTAAAATAGCTAAAATGAAAGGGTAAGCAATAGCTTGCCCTTTTTTATGTCTAAAATTTAGTCATGCAAAGTTAAATTAACAATTCTGTTAATGAATCCTTACCCTAGCGGCTTGTTATCACTGGGTTATTGTGCCAAGATTCTGAGTATAATTTTTTTACTTTCACTTGGATTTGCAGAGGATCATTTCATGCGGATTATTTTACTTGGCGCACCAGGTGCCGGAAAAGGTACACAAGCCCAATTTTTAATGAACAAATTTGGCATTCCACAAATCTCTACTGGTGACATGTTGCGTGCTGCTATTAAAGAAGGCACGCCATTAGGTTTAGAAGCTAAAAAAGTAATGGACGCAGGACAGCTAGTATCTGACGATCTTATTATTGGTTTAGTTAAAGAACGTATCAAAAAGGCTGATTGCGAAAATGGCTTTTTGTTAGACGGTTTCCCTCGTACCATTCCTCAAGCTGATGCTATGAAAGAAAACGGTATTTCAGTGGATTATTGTTTAGAGTTTGATGTTCCTGATGAAGTTATCGTAGACAGAATGTCTGGACGACGAGTCCACCCAGCGTCAGGTCGTGTATATCACGTTGTTTACAACCCACCTAAGGTTGAAGGCAAAGACAATGAGACTGGCGATGATTTAATGGTTCGTGATGATGACCAGCCTGAAACAGTTCGCAAACGTTTAGGTGTTTATCATGAGCAAACTCAGCCACTTGTTGCTTATTACAAAGCAGAAGCAGATGCAGGTAATACTAAGTTTGCTACTATTGATGGCACACAAGCTGTTGAAAGTGTAAGCGCTAAGCTTGCTGAAGTATTAGCGTAAAACTTAACGCTAATGACTAAGAAAAACGCCGCATATGTGGCGTTTTTTTGTTTTAGAAGAAAACTGGTAAGTTGACTATCAATAGCAGTTCTATTTTTTGATATGTTTGATACTCACTAGAATATATAAAATATTGGCTATAAATATCCTAATAAATATAAATAATAAAAAAAGGGAACAATAATGATAATTAAATACACAGCATTTTATGCCGGCATGTTAGCCGTTTTTTATGTTGCACTGTCGTTTCGCATTATAAAGTTACGACTGGTACACAAAGTTGGTATTGGCCATGGTGAATCTAATACATTACATCGTGCGATTAGAGTACACGCTAACTTTGCTGAGTACGTGCCATTAGCTTTATTGTTATTGGCCTTTCTAGAGCTTAACAAGGCGGAGGTTTGGGTACTCAATATTTTAGGAACGGCACTACTGATTGGACGTTTATTTCATGCAATGGGTTTAGGTAAAAGCGCTGGTACGTCAATTGCTCGCACTATTGGTGGGATATTAACTTACTTGATGATGTTAGCGGCAGCGTTGTTAAATATTCTAGCGGTTTATTAAGTTTTTGATATTTACTAAAGCCTAAAGCAAAGCCAAATTTTAGATATAAAAAAACCGGAACAAGTTCCGGTTTTTTAAAAAGTATAATTACAAAAATTATAGCGCGTTAATTTGAGCGTTTAAACGACTCTTATGACGTGCTGCTTTGTTTTTGTGAATTAGACCTTTAGTTGCATAACGGTCAAGAACTGGTACAAGTGCAGTAAATGCTTCTTGTGCAGTTTCTTTTTGACCAGCTTCGATAGCTGTTACAACTTTTTTCATGAAAGTACGCATCATAGAACGACGGCTTGCATTGTGACGACGAGCCTTCTCAGAAGTTATAACGCGTTTCTTAGCAGACTTAATGTTAGCCAAGGCTGACTCCTAAACTTTTTAATTCAAATAACCGGTTTTTTAAGGCCGAGGAGTTTGCCTTTTTATACTGCTTTTGTCAAATCATTTTAAATGGAAAAGCTAATTTATAAATGACTAAAAGTCTGGCAAGCTATGCATGTTTTATTCTGCGGCGGTTAAAGGAAATATTTTGGCGTTATTAAAGTCGAGTCTGATCGTTTCGTTCATGACTCTTATATCAAGGGTATTAGGTTTAGTCAGGGATGTTGTCATTGCTACCTTTGTAGGTGCAGGGGTCAACGCTGATGTTTATTTATTTGCTAATCGCATTCCTAACTTTTTAAGGCGCTTGTTTGCCGAAGGCGCATTTGCGCAGGCTTTTGTCCCCGTTTTATCAGAAGTAAAAGAAAAACATGGAGACGACGCGGTTTCGTGAGTTGGTCGCCAAAGTTTCTGGCACGTTAGGTGTCATTGTTCTGGGTTTGACTGCTTTTGCTATTGTTGCGTCTCCGCTGATTGTCATGGTTTTTGGTACTGGTTGGTTTATTGATTGGTGGCAAGGCGGTGAAGATGCCGCTAAGTTTGATATGGCCTCTGCATTATTAAAAATTACATTTCCTTATTTATTCTTTATTACTTTTGTCGCCTTATCTGGGGCGGTTTTAAATGTTTATAACAAATTTGCAGTTGCAGCATTTACACCAGTATTCCTAAATATTTCGATTATTGCCTGTGCCATTCTGTTTAAAGACACTTTTAGTGATACCGCTTATGCACTTGCTCTCGGTGTGTTTGTTGGCGGGTTAGTTCAATTTTTTTTCCAGTGGCCGTTTTTAGCTAAGGCTGGTTTATTAGTCAGGCCCAAATGGGGCTGGAACGATGAACATGTAAAGCGCATTCGTCTTCTTATGTTACCTGCGATATTAGGTGTGTCAGTTCATCAATTAAATGCATTAGTTGATACGGTTATCGCTTCTTTTTTAATGACGGGCTCTATTAGTTGGTTGTATTACGCGGATCGATTAATTGAGTTTCCTTTAGGGCTTTTTGGAATCGGTATCGCCACGGTAATTTTGCCAAGCCTGTCAAAGCTTCATAGCACTAATAACCCAGCGAAGTTTCAAGAAACCATGGATTGGGCGTTAAAAATGGTGTTGTTAATGGCATTCCCTGCGTTAGCAGGTCTAATTGTTTTAGGCCCTTTAATTATTAAGATTTTGTATACACATGGTGAATTTACCGCAACGGATGGTCAGCAAGTTTATTTTGCGCTTATTGGTTATGCATCTGGGTTAGTTAGTTATATGACCGTTAAAGTATTAGCCCCTGGTTACTTTGCAAGACAGGACACCAAAACACCGGTGCGCTTAGGTATTATCGCGATGTTATCCAATATAGTGTTCAATTTTATGTTAGCGCCATTTTATGGTTTTGTAGGCTTAGCGATTGCTACGGCCATGTCAGCAACGTTAAATGCCGGCATGTTATATTGGGGATTGCATCAGCAAGGCGTTTACAGGCTTTCTAAGGCCACCATTGGTTGGATTGTGCGCCTAGTTGCTGCGACAACTGCTATGGTATTTATACTTGAATACATTAAACGCTCAGGTTGGTTTGCAACGGAGTCGTTTTGGCAAGAATCAGTGATGTTGTTTTCATTAATTGGCGTTGCTGTAGTGGTTTATTTTGTAAGTTTAATTTTATTTGGTACACGCAAACGGCATTTTAGACAGGGCGCTTAATTTAATCTCAATTTATATTACATAATTGTTGCTTTATCGAACGCTCTGGGTAGTAATTAGCCTAGCTTTGCCGTTATAATTCTTGGGTTTTTTTTAACAGTTTATGAAGGTCCGATGGAGTTAGTTCGAGGTTTAGTCAATTTATCCGAAAAACACAAAAATTGTGTTCTGACGATAGGTAATTTTGACGGTGTACACATGGGCCATCAACATGTGTTGAACAAGCTGAAAACTGAGTCTAAAAAGCATGGTGTTCCATCTGCCGTGATGATTTTTGAACCTCAACCGCAGGAAGTATTTTTAGGCGATAAAGCCGCTGCGCGAGTGTTGACCTTCAGAGACAAATTTAAAAAATTAGAGAAACTCGGTATTGACCGACTGATATGTGTTCGTTTTAACAAAGAGTTTGCAGGAATGGCAGCAGACGAATTTATAGAATCTTTGTTAGTAGACAAATTAGGCGTAAAGCACTTAATTGTTGGTGATGATTTTAAGTTTGGTGTGAAACGTAGTGGCGACTTTGCATTATTGCAAAAAGAGTCAGAAATTTGTGGCTTCAGTGTTGAAGATACAAAAACGTTTAAATACTCGGACCAAAGAGCGAGCAGCACGGCAATTCGAAAATATTTACAAGACGCTGATTTTAAAGCAGCCGAAGATTTATTAGGTGAACCATTTGTTATGCAGGGCCGAGTTATTCACGGTCAAAAAAACGGTCGTAAATTTGGTTTTCCTACAGCGAATATAGCTGTGAAAAGGAAAGTATTACCTATCAAAGGTGTGTTTGTTGTTGAAGTTGAATTGAACAATCAGACCTTTTATGGCGTTGCAAATATTGGCAATAAGCCAACGTTAAATGGCGTAAAGCCTGTGTTAGAAGTAAATATATTTAACTTTGACCAACAAGTGTATGGGCAAAGGTTATCGATCAAACCTCTGAGTAAAATTAGAGATGAACAAAAATTCGAGTCGATAGAACAACTCATTTCTCAAATTAAACTGGATGTAGCAACGGCTAAATCCAAACTAAGTCAATATGGAATCAAATAACCATGAGTGATTATAAACATACTCTTAATTTACCTGAAACTGCGTTCCCTATGCGCGGTAACTTGGCACAACGCGAGCCAAAAATGTTAGACGAATGGACCAACAAAGATTTGTACGGTCAAATTCGTGCAGCAAAAAAAGGTAAAAAGAGCTTCATTTTGCATGACGGCCCTCCTTATGCAAACGGTGATATTCACCTAGGTCACTCGGTTAACAAAATTTTAAAAGACATTATTGTAAAGTCTAAAACGTTATCTGATTTTAATTCGCCATACGTACCTGGTTGGGACTGTCACGGTCTTCCAATTGAGCTAATGGTTGAGAAAAAAGTTGGCAAGCCTGGTAAGAAGGTTGACGCTGCAACATTCCGTCAGAAGTGCCGTGAATATGCACAAAAGCAAATCGACGGTCAGCTAGCTAGTTTTGTTCGTTTAGGTGTTTTAGGCGATTGGAACAATCCATACAAAACAATGGATTTCAGTTCTGAAGCTAATATCATTCGTGCGTTAAGCAAAATCATTGATAATGATCATTTACAAAAAGGTGCTAAGCCTGTTCATTGGTGTACAGATTGTGGTTCAGCACTTGCTGAAGCAGAAGTTGAATACCAAGACAAAGTATCTCCTGCTATCGATGTTATGTTTACTGCGGTAGACAGTGACGGTGTTGCTGGCAAATTTTCAGAACTAGACGCTGGAAAAGGCGAGGGTGATGTTTCTTTTGTAATCTGGACAACCACTCCTTGGACTCTTCCTGCTAACCGTGCCATCTCTTTAGGCGCAGACGTCGAGTATTCTCTAATTCAAGTTAAGTCTGCTGAAGGATTTGATAAGCCATTTAGATTAGTACTAGCAACTGACTTAGTTGCTGACTGTATGACACGTTTTGATATTACTGACTTTACTGTTTTAGGTCACTGTAAAGGTGCTGACTTAGAATTAGTTCAAGCTAACCACCCATTCTATGACTTCTCTATCCCAATGATCTTAGGTGATCACGTAACAACTGACGCTGGTACAGGTTGTGTACATACAGCTCCAGGGCACGGTCAGGAAGATTTCACGGTTGGTTTACAGTACAACATTGAAGTAGCAAACCCAGTTGGACCAAACGGGGTTTACGTACCAGGTACTGAATTCTTTGAAGGTCAACACGTATTCAAAGCAAACGATAACGTTGTTGCGTTACTTCAAGAAAAAGGCAAGTTACTTAAACATGTGGCGTTTGAACACAGCTACCCTCATTGCTGGAGACACAAAACACCAATCATTTTCCGTGCAACACCTCAGTGGTTTATCAGTATGGATAAAGCTGGTCTTCGTCAGCAATCTATTGAACAGATTAAAGACGTAGAATGGCTGCCGGAATGGGGTGAAGGCCGTATTAAAGGTATGGTTGAAGGTCGCCCAGACTGGTGTATTTCACGTCAACGTACTTGGGGCGTGCCAATTACTCTATTCATTCATAATGAAACAGATGAGTTACACCCAAATAGCATAGAGCTAATGGAACAAGTAGCTCAACGAGTTGAAAAAGAAGGTATTCAAGCTTGGTGGGATCTTGATTCGGCTGAGTTGCTTGGTGAAGAAGCAAGTCAATATCGCAAAGTAGAAGATACGCTAGACGTTTGGTTTGATTCAGGTGTGACGCATCACTTTGTTGTAGATGCTCGTGAAGAGTTTGATAAAGCCCCTGATTTATACCTAGAAGGTTCAGATCAACACCGTGGTTGGTTTATGTCGTCGTTAATGACTGGCACAGCGATGAATGGCAAAGCGCCATACAACCAAGTACTAACCCATGGTTTTACCGTTGATAAAAACGGCCACAAAATGTCTAAATCATTGGGTAACATCATTGCACCTAAAGAAATTACAGGTGTATACGGTGCTGACATTCTTCGTTTATGGGTAGCCTCAACTGACTACACTGGCGAAATGACCGTTGATAAAGAAATATTCAAACGTTCTGCCGATACTTATCGTCGTATTCGTAACACCTCTCGTTTCTTATTAGCTAACTTAAATGGCTTTAATCCAGAAACAGACTTAGTTGCTGAACAAGATATGGTGGCACTTGATCGCTGGATTGTAAGCAAGGCTGCTCGTTTACAAAACGAAATCGTAACGGCTTATGACAAGTACCAATTCCATAACGTAATGCAAAAGCTAATGAACTTCTGTTCAGTAGACTTAGGTAGCTTCTACTTAGATGTAATTAAAGACCGTCAATACACAGCTAAAGCAGACTCTACGGCTCGTCGTTCATGTCAAACTGCGCTTTACTACATTGCCGAAGCAATGACGCGTTGGATGGCTCCGGTATTGTCATTTACTGCACAGGAAATTTGGCAAGAGCTTCCTGGTGAGCGTGAAGAATTTGTATTCACAGGCGTTTGGTATGAAGGAATTGAGAAATTTGCTTCTGATGGCGAATTAGGTGACGACTACTGGTCTCAAGTATTAGCAGTTAAAGAGCAAGTAAACCGTGCTTTAGAAATTGCTAAAAAAGACAAACTAGTGGGCGCTTCTTTAGCGGCTGACGTTACACTTTATGTAAGTGATGAGATTAAAGATGTACTGCTAACGTTAGAAGACGAACTTAGATTTGTTCTAATTACTTCAACCGTATCTATCGCGCCGCTGGCAGAAAAAACAGACGATGCGTTTGATTCAGAAGTAGATGGGTTATTTGTTAGCGTTGCTGCCAGTTCAGCTGAAAAGTGTGAGCGTTGTTGGCACCACGTTGAATCAGTAGGCCAAAATGAAGAACATAAAGATTTATGTGGTCGTTGTATTGAAAACGTAGAAGGCGCTGGTGAAGCAAGGAAGTTTGCGTAATGTCGTTTAAGGATTTAAAAGCCAACGGATTATGGTTTATCGCACTAGGTGTGCTGGTGGTGATCTTAGATCAAGCCAGCAAACTTTGGATTTTAGCCAACGTACCACTTTATTATGACATTAATATCTTACCTATATTCGATATTACTTATGTCAGGAATTACGGTGCTGCGTTCAGTTTCTTGAGCAATCAAGATGGTTGGCAACGATGGTTTTTTACGGCGATAGCCTTTGGCATTAGTGCGTTACTTATTTATTGGATGGCAAAAACGCCATGGCGTGAACAGCGCCAATTATGGTCATACGGACTTATTTTAGGCGGCGCTATTGGTAATGTTACTGATCGTTTAGCCTATGGCTACGTAGTAGATTTCTTACATTTCTATTATGAAAATTGGCATTTCCCTGCATTTAACGTAGCGGATATGGCGATTAGTTGTGGTGCAGCGTTATTAATTTTAGACGCCATCCTAGAAGCCAAAAACGAAAAATTATCTAAAGGTATTAATTAGTGAGTACAAAAAGTATCCAATCTGGAAGTGAAGTTGTTTTTCACTTTACTATTAAGTTATCAGACGACTCTGTTGCGGATAGTACAAAAGTAAGTAACAAACCAGCTAAACTTGTAATTGGCGACGGTAGTTTAACAAAAGGTTTTGAGGACTGTTTATTAGGTCTTGAAGCAGGAGCTGAAGCTTCTTTTACGTTACCGCCAGAACAAGCATTTGGACAGCCAAATCCAGATAATATTTATTATGTAGACCGAACTAAGTTTAGTGAAGTAACACCTGAAGTAGGCACTATTGTTGCCTTTACACAACCAGATGGTAATGACTTGCCAGGGTTAATTAGGGAAGTTGCTGGACAGTCTGTAACGGTAGATTTTAATCACCCGTTAGCTGGACAAACATTGACTTTTGAAGTTGAAATTCAAGAAGTAAATCACGCTTAAGTGAATAGATAGAGAGAAAATCTGATGGATATTTTATTAGCAAACCCACGAGGTTTTTGTGCCGGAGTTGACAGAGCTATCTCCATTGTAGAGCGTGCACTAGAAATCTTTCAGCCACCTATCTATGTTCGCCATGAAGTAGTTCATAACAAGTTTGTTGTTAATGGTCTTAAAGATCGCGGCGCAGTATTTGTTGATGAGCTAAATGAAGTGCCAGATGACAGCATTGTGATTTTCTCTGCTCACGGTGTTTCTCAAGCAGTACGTCAAGAAGCTAAAAACAGAGGCCTGAAGGTATTTGATGCTACTTGTCCGTTAGTGACTAAAGTACATATGGAAGTAACACGAGCGTCAAGAAAAGGCATTGAATGCATTCTTATTGGGCACCAAGGTCACCCTGAAGTCGAAGGTACTATGGGCCAATATAGTAGTGATGAGGGCGGGATTTACCTAGTTGAGTCGCCAGATGATGTTGCTACGCTTGAAGTTAAAAATCCAGACGCACTTTATTACTGCAGCCAAACTACCTTATCTGTTGATGACACGGCTGATGTTATTGATGCTTTAAGAGCTAAATTTCCTAAAATTGAAGGACCTCGTAAAGACGATATTTGTTATGCAACACAAAATCGCCAAGATGCAGTTCGTCAATTAGCCAGAAAAGTAGATTTAATGCTGGTGGTTGGTGCCGCTAATAGTTCTAACTCAAATAGACTTCGTGAACTTGCAGAAAAAGTAGGTACTAAAGCTTACCTTATAGATGATGCCAGTGACATTGAGCTAGACTGGTTAGCTGAGCAACCTGCAATTGGTGTGACAGCTGGTGCGTCGGCACCAGATGTATTAGTGCAAGGCGTTATTAATCGACTTAAAGAGTTAGGCGCCAATAACGTACACGAGAATCCAGGCAAAGAAGAAGACATTGTTTTTGCTGTGCCAGCTGAATTGAGATAGCAAAACTCTTAATTAAAAAGTACAGAATCTTCATTACAAGGACAGTAAATTTCGCTAAGTATGATTTTTCATTAATAATTTTATATAGTACGATGAAAAATCATACAGCTGGACACTTAAAAGGAACTAACTTAATCTGATAGTATGCGGTCGATTAAGCGGTAGGGCGGATGATGAGAAAAATCAACGGATATAGCCAACAAAAACACCAGAAACCTGGTAACTCAATACATATAACATCAAAACCTTCTAAACAAATGGGTGTTGGGTTGATAGAAATATTGATCTCTCTATTTGTCATCTCTATTGGCTTATTAGGCTTAGTTGGCCTTCAGTTCACCGTTTCAACGTCTAACCAAGACGCTTATGTTAAGTCTCAAGCAACTATTATCAATGAAAGCTTAGCGGATAGAATTCGCATAAACAGGCAGTACCAAAACCGAGGTGATAACACCTTGCCACCAATTGATGGTACAGATAACGCGTATACAACATTAGACAATTATAATTTTAGAAACAATGGCGACTGCAGTAAAACAGAGTTTGAGTGTTTTTGTGAAAATGTCCCACAAAATATCGTAAATTGCCGCGATGAGGGAGGAGCCGATGCGCAACTTTGTACACCAGTTCAAAGCGCTGTATTTGACGCATATGAAGTGAGTTGCATGGCTGCCGCTGTGATGGATGATATGGAAGTTGGCGCAGTCGCATTAAATGCGATACCTGCAGCAAACGGAGATGTTGTCCCACCTAATACAACATTAACCGTTTATGTAGCGTGGCCTGCAACAATTTGGAAAAACTTAGACAAAGCCGTAAATGAGATGTGCTCTGACATACTTGATGAGCAAGGTATTGTTGGTGACTATGAATGCGTTTATATGGACGTCATTGTTGGAGATCTAATGTTATGAGTAGCCTAGCGCACTTTAATAGAAGAGCCTCAAAAAACAAATATCAAAAAGGCTTCACTCTGGTTGAGCTACTGGTATCTTTGACTTTAGGCCTAATTATTACTTCTGCATTAGTTCGGGTTTATCAAAGTAACAATAATCTTCAACGCTATAACTACGCTCTATCAAATATTCAACAAGACGGTCGTTATATCATTTCAACTCTAAGAACGAGTCTGATGGAAGTTGGGCGCTACAATGAGTTCTCAGCAGACTTAGATAGAAGCGTTGACGTAGAGATAGAAAAAGCCTTCATTAAAGATAATCCTGTGGTAATCGAGGGTGATTATGCAGTAGACGTAGCGGTTGGTTCAAAAGATGGTGCCGCTGCAGGTCCTGATACGTTAGTTGTAAACATAATGACGGTAGATAGTTGTACTGGCTCTAATTTTGACTTTGTTGAAGGGCAGGAATTTCATACGGTGGATGAGTATTACTTAGATGGCAATACCTTTAAGTGTCGAGGTCATGATGGTAGATACTTGCGTGGTGAAAAAGGAAATGGCTCGTCGAATCAAGCAGTATCATTGTTAGAGAATGTTTATGACTTTCAAGTTTTGTACGGGATTAGTTTACCTATAGGGGCAATGGAAACCGGTTCAGTTACCTCATGGGTAACAGCAGATCGTGTAAACGCCTTTGATAGACCTGACGGCAGTACGTCCGTTGTGGCAATTAAGTTAGCACTTCTTATAAAAAATGATGATGATATTTTTGTTGAGAATCAGCGTAAATTAAAAGTGCTGGGAAACAATGCATTTAATCAGCCGGATGATGGTCTTTACCGTGTTTTTGAGACGGTTATTTTATTTCGAAATGCCTGGGCGCATTTAACAGTAGGTGGTTAATAGGTGAAATTAAAAATCAGTAAACAGAAAGGCATCGTCTTAATCATTGCACTTGTCATTTTAACCTCTATGACGGTGGTCGGCGTGAGTTCTATATCATCAGGTGTAATGCAAACAAAAATGGCCAGCAATCAGAACACCGTTTCCTTGGCTTTTGATGCCGCTGAAGTAGCCGTTGAGGGGATTGTTCACGAAGGGAGTTCGGCAAATCTGCGCGCTGGAATTGTTATGGGCGGTGCAGGAGTGCCTGAAGTTGATGTGCTAACTGCGGCGAGAAACGCAGGGGCGATAACAAATAATAATCAAGTGGACATGGCGCAATTGCCAACGTGTGATCAAATAGCTAATGCACTGTGGTCACAAAGAAGAGTTAATGCCGCTGGCTTACAAGATAACGCCGTTCATAATGGTGGTGGAGCTATGATGAATGTGCCAGAAATAAATGCCTGGTCAAAGTCTGCGTTTGTTGGACTGAAAAACATTACTGACCCAACGTCAGGGCTTGTATCAAGCATTGTAGATACAGACGGTGCAAGGAATAGAACGGTATTTGAAGTATTTATGTTAAAAGGCTGTGGACATGTTAACGGGACAGTAATAAATGCGGCTAATACAGTTGTTGTGTCTAGGCAATCTGTTGAGCTAGGAGAAAATTAATATGGACATTCATATATTCAAAAAAATAAAGCTGTTAAGTGCTTCTATTTTCTACTCAATGTTAATTGGGTTTTCAGCTTTTGGCGATGATATTGAGATTTATTATGGTATTTCAGACCAAAATAAAACCGTTAACCCAAACGTAATTTTTGTTTTTGATACCTCTGGCAGTATGGCTCGAACTGACGGTACCCAAACGAGTCGTATGTTCAAGTCTAGAGAAGCACTTAAGCAGGCAATTAATAATATTAGCGACGTCAATGTTTCGCTTATGCGCTTTTCGTCCAAGGGTGGACCTGTGTTAATGAAAGCCGAAGACATTGATAAAAGCTCTGATGAAAATGTGATCGTAAGAACAATTTTTGGCAATAACGATTTCGCAGTGACGGCTCAAAACCAAGATATTATCAGCCAATTTTCTGTGGCTGGGTTAACAGCACCTAATCAAAATAGACGACATGCCATGAGATTTGTTGATATGAAAATTCCTCGATACGCGATAATTGAGAGTGCCCATATTACCTATTTCTCGGCAGGAAACGAAAATATAAATAACTCACTGACGTTCAAATATGTAGGCTCTACCGCTAATAATCCCGGCCCATTTGAGAACGGAGAGGACTTCAGTGATTTATTTTATAATAATTACGATGACGATGATGGTTTAGCTTTGACAGCAACCAGTTGTAATAATAACGGAGCGGTATGCTGGAATCAGCCTGAATGGGATGACTCACTATTGCCAGTAAATAGCATTGATATATCTGAAGTAGTACAAAAAATTGTAGACCAAAGCAATTGGAATGCAGGCGATCCAATGGTTATATTTGGTGAGGCTTCAATAGCAACCAATGATTTAGCGTACAGAGTGCGAAGCCATTCTGTGGCAGCAAATGACTCGACAAGAAGAATGTCGCCTCAACTGCGAGTTCGTTACTCCATGCCATTTTTATCTGTATTTCCAAATAATTATACGATAAGAGATAAATTTGTCAGTTTGTTGGAGGAGTTTGTGGCAGAAGGTGGAACTCCTGTTGTAGACACAATGTTTGAAGCCTTTCTTTATATCAACGGCAAAGGTGTGGATTTAGGGGCAACACGTGGCGGAACTACTGGTTTAGTGTCACTTTTAACTCGCACAAGCCACCCAGATACTTATTCAGGCTCTACTAGAACCATACCTAACGGTTGCGATCCAGAAAAACTGACGGATAGGGATTGTCGTTTTATGTCTTTAGACTCGCCAGGTAGCGCAATTTATAATACGCCCGTTGATCCAGATATTGGGCAATGCCAAGCAAACTATATAGTATTGTTTAGTGATGGTGCGGCCAATGCCACTACGCAAGCATCTTCAATTTCAACGGCGATAGGCAGTAATTGTAATGGTGAAGCTTGTGCTGAAGCACTTGCCACTTATATGGCAACTAAACCGAGTGACAGAGGCGTTAATAATAACGACGCACAAATATTTACCTATACAGTTGGTTTTGAGTCGTCAGGCTTTAACAGTACTTATCTTGAAAATCTAGCTCAAGCCGGCTCAGGAACGTTTTACTCGGGTAATACTATCAATGAATTGGCTGACGCTTTTAGCTCTATTTTAATTGAAGCTAAAAAAGGCGCTAGTACCTTTGTTGCACCAGGTATTTCTGTTAACCAATTTAATCGATTAACGCATTCCAATGATATTTATTACGCGTTATTTGATCCTAAAAGCACAGAATACTGGCCAGGAAATCTAAAAAAATACAAGCTAATTGATAGTGTTGTTCTCGACAATACAAGTACAGCCGCAATTGCCAGTGATGGCTTTTTCAAAGACTCAGCGCATGACTGGTGGGCGACATCAGCAAGCTTAACTGGTCCTTTTGTAGGTAGGGGCGGAGCAGCATCCCGTCAAGCTACTCCTAGAAAGGTCTACAGTAATATGGCTAATTCAACATCGCCTTTTGTGGACGGTGATACTCGCTTAACTAAATCAAAATTAGCTATTACCGGCAAGCCAAACTCCAATGACCTTCGATTGTCTATGGTTGACTGGATAAGGGGTTACGATGCCACTGACAGAGATGGTGACGGAGTGACAAATGAGCCTCGTCATCAAATGGCGGATCCGTTGCACTCAGAGCCGCTATTTTTCCAGTACGAAAATGAGTCTTCTGTTTTTATCGGTACCAATGAGGGTTATTTGCTTTCAATTGATGCTGATAGCGGAGAAGAAAACTGGGCATTTATACCAGAAGACCTGTTGCCAAATTTATATAACTATTACGAAGATGATAACGTTTTTAATTCACGAACCTACGGTATGGATGGGGCGATCAATGCTTGGACGGAAGACGGTAAGAATTACATTATCGTTGGTCAACGCCGAGGCGGTCGAAATTATTATGTGTTAGATGTTACATCTCGTACCCAGCCTGTATTCAAATATATGATTGAGGGTGGCGAAGGCGACTATGAAGACCTTGGCCAATCGTGGTCAAAACCAACCATCACTAAAATCAAAGTAAACGGAACTGAAAAGCGTGTGTTTGTTATTGGTGGTGGTTACGATACAAACCAAGATAGCAATATCTTTAGAGACCAAGATGATGTTGGTACATCAGTTTTTATTGTCGACGTATCGGACGGCTCTTTGATCGCAGAGATAAAAGAGGGTGGCAATCATGATGTTAATGGAATGGATTATAGTATTCCTTCTCGTGTAGCGGTGATAGACAGAGATTTTGATGGGTTTATGGACCACATGTATTTTGCTGATATGGGTGGAAATTTATTCAGAGTTGATGTTTATAATGACGAGTCATTAAGCAATATGTTTAAGGGTGAAAAGATATATACCACCTCTTTAAATCTTTCTAGAAGTAAAAATAGACGTTTTTATTACGCACCTGATGTTGCAGAAATTGTACATCAGCAAGAGCATTATTATGCTGTTAGTATTGGCTCTGGTTATCGAGCTCATCCTTTAAATGAGGATATAGATGATTCTGTACTTATGATTAAAGACAAAGGTGTTTTCGCTCCTGATGAAGATGGTGAGTATACGTTCCCCAATATTGGCAATATAGCCCAGTTAAGTGCGAGTACGCCTTCTGTGGATGATATTTCATCTTATGATGGATATGAATTTAACTTAACTCGAGGTGAAAAGGTAATCACGGGCGTAACCGTTATTAACAGTAAGCTTATTTTCACAACGTACGACCCTAGCACAGCCGGTTTAATAGAAAACAGCTGTTCTGCGGCACAGGGTGGCGGTCGACTTTATATTATCGACTTACTAGATGGTAGTGCGATTCAAGATAATGATGGTGATGGTGACGTTGATTACGAAGATACATTTATAACATTAGATAAATCAGGTATTCCAGCTGAGCCAAGACTCATAATCACCGATCCTGAAGCTCCTACAATTTGTATCGGTACAGAGTGTGCTGATACCGTTATTTCTGACGATGATCAAAATGACGAGTTCAAACGATTTACTTCTTCAATTTCCGGCTTACGCAGTCGTTTAAATCAAGTATTTACCAACTCATGGTCAACTGACATTGAACCGACTACCAAGGACGATAACTAAACATGTCTTGTAATAAAAATCGCGGGTTTACCCTTATTGAAATGCTAGTCACGCTGGCTATTATTGGTATTCTAGCTTCGGTTATATACCCGAGTTATACACGTTACGTTGTGAGCTCTTATAGGGCTCAAGCGCAAGCAGATATGTTAGAGTTTGCTACGGCAATGGAAAAGCACAAAGCAACAACTTTTAGCTATAAAGGGGCTGCTGGCAGTAAAAGCTCACCATCAGACACAGGAGAGCCGTGGGTATTTGTTGGACATTCGCCAGCGGATGGAGCTGCTGCTGACAGGAGGTACACCCTGACAATTGAAGCGGTAGCAAACAATGGGCGTTCTTATGAAATTAAAGCAACACCAAAGCATACAGGCTCAAGTGACCCAATGGCTGACGGTATGATGAGTATCTTTTCTGATGGGCGCAAAGCCTATGATGCCGACAAAGATGGTGCTTATGCCGCTGATGAATATTGTTGGAGCTGTTAGTAAATGAAGGCGAGTAATGTAAAAGGTTTTACGTTAATCGAAGCTTTAGTGACGTTAGCTTTATTTGCGATAATTACAACTTCTGTTGCACCTTCAGTAAGCAACTTCTTTACTCGCAATAAAGTGGCTGCAATTGTTAATAATCATAGTTCAGCGCTTCAGCTAGCTAGGCACACCGCCATATCACAGAATGTGTTTGTTGTTCTTTGCCCCACCAAAGACATGCAAACTTGTGACGCCGATTGGAATCAAACAAAAATGATTTTTGTAGATGAAAACGCTGATAATAGTTTGGATGCGAATGAAGAGATTATTGGCAGTGCGGATATGGTAAAAGGTTTTACGATTAAATCGACTCAAAATTTAATCAGGTTTGCGCCTGTTAGCACCGCTCAAACGGTAAATACAACAATTAGGATTTGCCCAACAGAAGACTCTAGTTTGCATTCAAGAGCACTCGTCCTATCAAATGTTGGCCGAGTCAGGATTGTTCGTGACCCGGCACAAATAGACTGCTCTGCCTAACGTGTTAAAACGTTAACAGAGCCTCTATCGACTAATCATATATTGTTGGTATTGCTTTACGCTTGTGCTGTGTTGAATTAAAGATAGAGACTAGCTTACTTTCTACATCCTGATCAATTTCCTTACCCTCTAGAAAATCATCAATGTTGTCGTAGCTCAAACCTAACGCATCTTCGTCTTTTTTACCTGGTGCTAGTTCTTCCAAATCAGCAGTTGGTGCTTTTTCAACTAATACCTTAGGCGCACCTAAATAGGCAGCAAGGCTTCGCACTTGACGCTTACACAAACCAAATAATGGAATTAAGTCGCAAGCTCCATCGCCCCATTTAGTATAAAACCCCGTGATATTTTCAGCAGAATGATCGGTTCCTAATACTAAACCACCCAACAAACCGGCGATTTCATATTGAGCAACCATTCGAGCTCTAGCTTTAACATTCCCTTTTACAAAATCTACTTTAGCTGTCGTTAAATCAGAGCGGAGGCTTTCCGGCAATACCGACATAACCTCGTTATGAATGCCATCAACGCCGTCCTTTACGTTTACCGTTACAATTTCACTTGGTTTTATGAAATTTAAGGCAAGCTGTGCTTCATCTTCATCGGCTTGAACATCATAAGGCAGGCGAACGGCAATAAATTTATGAACTAAACCGGTTTCCTCAGTTAAAGATTCAACAGCTAACTGCGCTAAGCGCCCTAGAGTTGAAGAGTCAACGCCGCCACTAATACCGAGTACTAAGGTTTTTGATCCTGACGATTTTAATGTGCTTTTAATAAAATTGACTCGTCTTGCAACTTCAAAGGAAGGGTCAATATCAGGCAGTACCTTCATTTCTTCACGAATTTCATTGGCATTCATAGATTTAAAACTTCTCATGTTTGTCTGGTACTAGTATTCTATGATAATTGAAGTTAAGCCACTAGTTGAAAACTTAAAATTGCGAGTAAGATATGAAAAAAGTCACAGCCATCATTAAACCTTTTAAATTAGATGATGTAAGAGAAGCTTTATCTGACCTTGGTGTAAATGGTATGACAGTGTCGGAAGTTAAAGGATTTGGCCGTCAAAAGGGTCACACTGAATTATATCGTGGTGCCGAATATATGGTGGATTTCCTGCCAAAAATGAAAATTGAGATAGTAGTGTCGGAAGATATGCTAGATCAAGTCGTTGATTCAATTTTAGAAACCGCGCAAACTGGCAAAATAGGTGATGGCAAAATATTTGTCGAACCAGTAGAAAGAGTTATTCGAATTAGAACCGGTGAAGAAAACGACGCCGCAATCTAATACAGTGTAATTTTATACACTAGAATTTAAGACAGTCTAAACTAATACACTAGAATTTAAGACAGTCTAATTTTGATTGCTTGATTTAGATAGAAGCGCTTAATAATGTCACTTAAATCGCTTT
This sequence comes from Psychrosphaera haliotis, assembly GCF_009728465.1. GTDB lineage: Bacteria > Pseudomonadota > Gammaproteobacteria > Enterobacterales > Alteromonadaceae > Psychrosphaera > Psychrosphaera haliotis. The sequence continues at coordinate 607,631 of NZ_WOCD01000001.1, read as the reverse complement.
CAAAAAAACAAAAAGCCCAGCTATAAACTGGGCTTCGCTATATTTAAACAATACAATCTAGGGAGGAAATTCTACTGTTCAATTAGCTTGTTTTGGCCAATGCTGATTTTTCTTGGCTTTAATGCTTCTGGTACTTCACGCTCTAAGTTTACGTGCAGTAAACCATGTTCCATGGAGGCATCGATTACTTTAATATAATCGCCCAACTGAAATCTACGTTCAAAATTTCGCTCAGCAATGCCTTGATACAGGTAATTCTTATTTTCTTTTTCTTCGGCTTTTACACCTTTAACAATAAGACTATTGTTCTCAGATTCTATTTCTAATTCTGACTCAACAAATCCGGCAACAGCCATTGTAATTCTATATTTGTCGTCTGAAATAGATTCAATATTGTATGGAGGGTATCCGCTATTTTTGTCGCCACGATTAGCAGCATCTAATTTAGAAGCTAGTTGGTCAAACCCAATAAATGAACGGTATAGTGGTGATAGATCGATATTTCTCATGTGTCTTATCCTTTCTTATTAAGCAATAAGTAAATTAATGAAAACGACTTTTCAAAATGAACAAGTCGGTGAGCTTGGTGACCCAAATGGCGTCTATTTCAAGCTCACTACATATGTAAGGACGGACTGGTTTTTTTCAAGTAAATAAATTAAAAATAATAATAAGTGTTTGTTTTACAATTATTAAATAATTTAAATATCGTTTTATAAATTGTCGCTCTTCTTAGCTTGTTCTTCTGTAACACCCGCTAGTGACTCTTCAGAGTCATCCATTTGCTGTTCAGAGATACTCCTTAAAGCTTCAAGCGCGGCATCGTAATTTGGTTGTTCAGATAATTCACTCACAACCTCTTTATAGACGATTTTGTCATCAGGACTAATAACAAAGATAGCTCTAGCTAACAGCCCCATGTCTTTAATTAATAAACCGTAATTCATGCCAAAGTCGCGCCAGACAGAATCTGACAATGTCATTAACTTATCAATTTTCTCTGCTTGGCAAAATCGCTTTTGAGCAAAAGGTAAATCTGCGCTTATGGTTAACATCACCACGTCTTGCGGTAAGTTTTCGACCTCATCGTTAAAACGTTTTGTTTGGATACTACATACACCTGTATCTAAACTTGGTACAGTGCTAATTAATAAAGGCTTTCCTGCAAAATCAGCTTTAGTTTTGAGAGAGAACTTGTCATTCACTACTCTAAAGTCTGGGGCTGTATCGCCTAGTTCAATTTGGTTACCTAGCAAAGCAACAGATTTTCCATTTGCTTTTACTATGTCGTAATTAACAGGCAGGTTTTTTTGGATGTCATACGCTAAGCTTAATGTAGACATGAATAACAATGAAGTGACTAACACTTTCTTCATAAAAATTTACCAACTTAATGAGAAATAAAATAATTTACTAGATACTATTGTTAACTAACTGCTATAGTTTTTCTAGAAACATTTTATGATTATTTATCGGTACTTATAATTGTTAGATAACGGATAGAAATATAACTATGAAAACGTCGGTAGTCATATGTGACGACTCAAATCTTGCCAGGAAACAAATGGCACGTTCTTTACCAGATGATTGGGAAGTAGAAATTACTTTTGCAGTCAACGGTGAAGACGCACTGGACAAGCTAAGAAAGGGCATAGGTAATGTGCTTTTTCTAGATTTGAATATGCCTATACTAGATGGTTACGGTGTACTAGAAGCTATTAAAGCTGAAAGTTTACCTGTACTTACAATAGTTGTATCGGGCGACATTCAAGCTGAAGCTCACGAGCGAGTTAAGGCATTAGGTGCGCTAGATTTCATAAAGAAACCGATAGATAAAGAAAAGTTACAAGACCTGTTAACCAAATATGGCGTTAATAGCGAGTCTGACCTGACAAAACGTGGTGAGTCTCTAGATACCATGTTAGATGAAGAAATGAGAGACGTTCTTCAAGAAGTAACCAACGTTGCCATGGGTCAAGCCGGTAGTTTGTTAGCAGAGGTTCTTAAGGTTTTTGTCCGTTTACCTATCCCCAATGTAAATGTGCTGGAAGTGAGTGAACTGTCCATGGCTTTGCAGTCAGTGGAGTCAAACTCTACCACCTCAGGTGTTTGCCAAGGTTTTATCAGCGGCGGAGTTGCGGGTGAAGCGCTTCTTATTTTAGGTGATTCAGGCTTCCAAGATATTGCGAAGTTAATGAACTACGAAGGTCAAATTAACGAACGCATAGAACTTGAGCTGTTAATGGATATCGCTAATATTCTTATAGGTTCGGTTTTAAAAGGCTTGTCAGAGCAACTCGACTTAAACTTTAGTCAAGGGCATCCCGTTGTTCTAGGTCAACATTGCAATGTGTCCGAGCTTATTTATACCAATTCAACACATTGGAAAAAAACATTAACGGTAGAAATTAGTTACGGTTTAGAAGGGTTAGACGTTACTTGCGACTTGCTACTTCTGTTTACCGAAGACTCAATTCCTACTTTACGTAATAAACTCAACTTTTTATTTGACGATTAATCATGAGTGATCAAAGCCAAGCTGCACAAATCGAAGTATCAGAAATTCATTGGTTAATGGACATGTTCCAGTCGGTGGATGTTGGATTGGTCGTACTAGATGATCAATATCGCATTCAAGTATGGAACGGCTTTATGGAGAACCACAGCGGTCGTTCGCCATACGATGTTCGTAATCAGTCATTGTTCCAAACCTTTCCTGAGTTGGATGAAACTTGGTTAAGACAGAAGACGGATCCGGTTTTTGTATTAAAAAATCGAGCGTTTACTATTTGGGAACAAACACCACATATTTTTAAATTTAAAAATTATCGTCCTATTACCAGTGTTGCGCATTTTATGTATCAAAATGCCACGTTTATACCGTTAACAAATACAATGGGCGCAGTAACGCATATTTGTATCATCATTTATGATGTGACCGATGTTGCGGTATCAAAACTAGAACTCGAAGAAGTAAATACTGAACTCAAACGTTTAAGCCAAACCGACAGATTGACGAACTTGAACAACCGCGGTTTCTGGGAAGAGTGTTTAAAAAAAGAGTTCCAGCGCCAACGACGTACTAAAAATACTAGCTCGTTATTAATATTCGACATTGATCACTTTAAACATGTAAATGACAATTATGGTCATGCGGCGGGTGATGAAGCAATACTGCATTTAGCTAAGTTGCTCAAACAAAACCTTCGTGAAACTGATATTGGCGGTCGATACGGTGGTGAAGAGTTTGCAGTAATATTGCCAGAGACAGACGCTCGCCACGCGGCTATTTTTGCAGAACGCGTTAGACGCTCAGTAGAAGCTGCATCAGTAATGTTTAATGAAGTTGAAATTAAGTTCACTGTTAGTTTAGGTATTGCAGAGTTTCATCACGACTTTAACTCTCACCAGAAGTGGATAGAAGCGGCCGATAGCGCACTTTATGTCGCTAAAAGTAATGGCAGAAATCAGGTGCGAGCGTACCGGCACCAAGCATAACTTTATAGTTATACTAAGCAAAAAAAAGGTCACGTTAAGTGACCTTTTTTGTTTATATGACCGTTACGTAAATAACCTATTGTTCATTTATTAACGGTCAGCACTTTGAAATAACTACTTCTGGTGACGTTTCTTCAATACATCAATAACGTCATTCAGTGACAAGTCACTCGCTTGCAGCAATACCAACAAGTGATATAACAAGTCAGCACTTTCGTTTTTCAATTCTTCTAAGTCTTTTACTGTTGCCGCTAGCGCTGTCTCAACACCTTCTTCACCAACTTTTTGCGCTATGCGTTTAATACCGCTAGCGTACAATGAAGCTGTATAAGAGGAGTCTGCATCCGCACCTTTACGACTTGCAATAACGCGCTCTAAGTCAGCAATAAAGCTAACCGATGATGCAGCGTCAGGCGTGCTCCAACAGCTCTCTGTGCCAGTGTGGCAGGTTGGGCCATTAGCATTAGCAAGAACAATAATACTGTCGAAATCACAATCTATATGAACGCTAACTAGCGATAATGTATTATTTGAGGTTTCACCTTTAGTCCAAAGGCGCTCTTTACTGCGACTATAAAAGGTAACTAGCCCTTTTTCGAAAGTTGCCTCTAATGCAGCTTGGTTCATATAACCCTGCATCAGTATTTTACCGCTGGTGGCGTCTTGAACAATCGCTGGTACTAAGTTGTCCATTTTTTGCCAAGCAACCTTGGCGATATTTTCCATTGTAATTTTCATACTACTTACCTAAGTCTTATGCGTTGATTTGTTTAAGTACAAAATCAACCGCTTCGTCTACCATTAGCAACTCTTTGTCACCAGTATGACGATTTTTATATTCAATTTGATTGTTGTCTAAGTTACGTTCGCCAATAACAATTTGATGAGGGATGCCCATTAGCTCCATGTCGTTAAACATAACACCAGGACGCTCTTTACGATCATCAAATAATACTTCTACACCAGCAGTTTTCAGCTTTTCATAAACAGCTTCTGCAATTGGTGGAATGCGATGTGACTTGTGCATGTTCATAGGCACAATAGCAACGCTAAATGGTGCTAAAGCCGCTGGCCACTTAATGCCATACTTGTCATGGTTTTGCTCAATGGCAGCGGCAACAATACGAGTAATACCAATGCCGTAACAACCCATTTCTAACACTTGATGTTTACCAGTCTCAGTTAACACACCTGCATTCATAGCTGTTGAATACTTTGAGCCCAATTGGAATATATGACCTACTTCAATGCCACGTTTAATGGTTAGCGTTCCATTTCCACAAGGACTCTTATCGCCTTCAACAACGTTACGTATATCAGCAACATCAGCTAACTCAACATCACGATTCCAGTTAACACCAAAGTAATGTTTGTCTTCTTGGTTTGCGCCTACTGCGAAGTCAGAGGTAACAGCTGCGGTTTTATCTGCAATTACTGGAATAGGACTGTTTACCGGACCTAAAGAGCCTGGACCTGCACCCATAACGCTTAGGATTTGTTCTTCAGTAGCCATTGTTAACGGCTCAGCAACTTGCGGTAAGTTCTCAGCTTTAATTTCGTTTAACTCATGATCACCACGAATAACCAAAGCAACAAACTCACTGTCCACTTCATCAGAAGCTTTTACAATGAGCGTTTTAAGGGTGTTTTCAATAGCAACGTCAAAACCTTCAACAAGCGCAGCGATGGTTTTTGTATTTGGCGTATCTACTAATGTCATTTCTTTAGTAGGAGCATCAGCAGACTCTTTGTCTACTAAAGCCTCGGCTTTTTCTATGTTAGCGGCATATTGGCTGCCCGTTGAAAACGCAATAGCGTCTTCACCTGATTCAGCTAAAACATGAAACTCATGTGACGCGTCACCACCGATACTGCCAGTGTCAGCGAGAACCGGACGATAATCTAAACCTAAGCGCTCAAAGATATTACAATATGCTTTGTGCATACGGTCGTAAGTCTGTTGTAAACAGTCTTGGCTTAGGTGAAATGAATATGCATCTTTCATGATGAATTCACGAGAACGCATCACACCAAAACGAGGGCGAACTTCGTCACGGAATTTTGTTTGAATTTGGTATAGGTTTAGAGGCAGCTGTTTGTAGCTGTTAATTTCTTTGCGAACAAATTCAGTGATAACTTCTTCGTGAGTTGGACCCAGAGCAAAGTCTCTATTATGACGGTCTTTAATGCGAAGCAGTTCTGGACCATACTCTTGCCAGCGACCAGACTCTTCCCATAAGTCAGCAGGCTGAACAACAGGCATTAGCATTTCAATTGCGCCAGCGCTTTCAAGCTCTTCACGTACTACTTGTTCTACTTTTCTAACCACTTTTAAGCCAGTTGGTAACCAAGTATACAATCCAGATGCTAACTTGCGGATCATGCCGGCGCGTAGCATCAACTGATGGCTGATAACTTCTGCGTCTGACGGCGTTTCTTTTAATGTTGCGATAATATAATCACTAGTGCGCATTGGATTTTGCTCTCGTATTAAATTTACTTATTTAGTTGCCACAAAAATGGGCTAGAATGGCCAAGGATTCTAGCAATCAAATGCATTTGATTAAATAAGAAATACAAAATAAAAGGTGAATTAATGGTTGTATGCGAGCTTAAGTTTATTTGTCAGCAAGATTTGCCACTTGAGCAAGCTCAAATTGTGATCACGGAGTTGCTAGATGAGCTCAGATACAACGGTCAAATTATAGGACGTGAATTTGCTTTAACATTAAATAATGACGAATTTGTTTGTCATTTAGTTTGCCCAGAAACAGACTCAATGGACTCAAAGTATTACACGGTGGATATTGTTGAGATTTTACAAGAGCTCCAAGAGATAGGAATTGCTGGTCCATTTACCGAAGTTAAAGGACTAGAAAGCCAATCAGACTTTACCGATCAATGCTCAAAGCCAAAAGGCTACATTCTATATTCAACCTTTGTTCAGTCTTGCTCGCCTATCAGGTGCAGTGAACACTTTATGCCAATTCCATTATACAAATTACCAGAGGTTGTTAGACGCCCTTTAATTAAGTGGCAAGAGAGCCAAGCAGCGTGCGATCAGTTGCAAATGAATGAGATGACTGAGATAGAAGCCATGATGGTTGAACAGCTTTCTAACCCAAGCAGTCAACTTTTAACGCAAGGCCGGTCAATACTTGACGATATCCAAACGGTAACTGGGCAGCCAGCGTATCAATATCTTTATCGTGTAGGCGGTGAAAGTTTAGAAAGTGAAAAAAACAGACGTTGCCCAAGCTGTGGTGATGCTTGGGCGATAGGTGAATCTTGGCAAGAAAATAAACCTAGCTCGGAAAACAATTCGTGGTCGGAAAGCAAAACGCCGCTATTTGGTTTGTTCGATTTTAAATGTGATAACTGCCAAGTCTTATCCAACATTAGTTGGGATTGGCAGTAGCAGTAGCCAAAAGGACTATTAAACTAACTGTGTATTAGTTTTGCTAATTGTGTGACAGAACTCGATTTGTAATACCTGTTTTGTCACGCCCACCAATGGTTATTAGTGAATTATTCACTTTAATAATCGTTTTCAAATCGGCAATAGCATTACTGCTTTCTTTAATGCTCCAGCTTCGTTTATTGGCATGATAAACCCAGATTTCACTATTTGGTTCAACAAGTTTTCCGTTACTAGTCTTACCATTCACATCATATTGTTGCTCTGCTCCACCTACAAAAGTGATTGAGGCTTGGTCAACGTCGCTAAAAGCCGCCATTCTAAATTTACCTTTTTCACCTGGGTGCACCCAGTCTACCCAGCTTATTTTAGTTGGGTCAAAAGGACTAATCTCGCCTAAAATACAAGACTGCTTTATTTTCATAACGGCGGAACTTGCAATCTGAGCAACTCTCTCCATGCCATCGCATACTAAAATTTGATTATCAATGATGCCGCCAGCATGGCCAAAGCGACCGTTGCCCAATAAAGGACTCGCTTGAAACCACTCATTCTTTAAAGTATCAAATACTTGTACTAAATTAACGGCGCCGTCTTTATGCCAACCTGAAATAACGTAAATGTAGCGGTCTTGATAAGCGAGCATCAATGTATCGTCAACCGGTACAGGCATGTCAGCTAACTGTTGATATGTATCTGACGTAATATCATAATTGTAAAAGTCAGTTATATTTTGTCTATTAGGGTTAAGCTTTGGCTGAGCAACGGTATTAGTGCTATAGCCACCTAATATATAAACTTTATTTTCCAAAACAACAGAGCTAGAAGCAAAGCGACCTTTTTGTTTTTGTTCTGTAGGCACTGCGGTTATTTCTTGCCAAAACTCTTCGCTACTTTTCTCTTTTGGAGAGTTGCCGTCTATTAATTCGTTTTTAGTCAAATCAGTGTTAGTTAAATCATTCTTAGTTAAATCCGTATTAGCTGAATCAGCACTATGGTCATTTGAACTGTCTTTATCACTGGTTAATGAGTTACTGCTTTTATTGCCGAGGATTGTCACTTCTGCTATTGGAATTCTGGTCTTGGGTGCTGCTTTTTCTATTTCTAATGTGGACTTATTTATTTTGAGTTTCCAAGCTTGACTAGAAACATCTAATTTATTGTCTAATTGCGTTAAGCCCATAAAGGTTAGTATGTTCAGGTACTCACCATCATCTATAACAGCGGTAGTATTGGCGCTCGTTGCAATAGGGAGACTAGGTAATATTAATTTGTTTGGCTTTGTTATCTGACTTTTAGCATTTTCAACGGCAAAAACGCTTAATGAAAACAATCCAAACAGCAGACCTAAAACAATGGTTCGAGCAGAAGATTGGCTATTAAATTGGTTCAACATTAAGTACCTCACACTTTTTATCTGTTACTTGCCACGTAATATTAAACTCTTCTAAAGCAATACCATACACTTTTGTATCCGGTTTATTTTGTTTATAAGATGGCCTTGGATCCTGCTTCAAAACATCACCTATCAATGTGATGAACTCTACGCCAATATTTAAACATTCAATTGAGTTATTAGCGGTCTTACTAAAAAAGACGTCAAGTTGAGCTTCTGGGGCGTCATTTGCCATTTCTGATGTGGCATTAACGACAGAGTCGGAGTAGGGAATGTAAGGCTTTATATCAATAATAGGTGTGTTGTTAACCAGATCAACCCCTTCCACTTCAATAACAATCTGGTTATCTACTTGTTTGACAGATATAAGATTGACCACGGACATACCAATGCCATTAGGCCTAAAAGTGGAACGGGTAGCAAAAACGCCAACTTTCTCATTTCCGCCCAACCTAGGTGGGCGAACGCTAGGCTTCCAGCCTTTATCTAAATTTTGATCAAATAAGAACAGTAGCCAAATGTGCGAATGTCTCTCAAGACCTTTCACTGCCTGCATTGAATTAAAATTAGTAGTTAAAGTGACAACCCCTTTTGCTTTGCACAAATTAGGCTGACGAGGGATGCCAAACTTTTCATTAAAAGGCGTTTTAATATGCGCAATAGGTTCAATTGTGTGATTACTGTTCAAGTACACCCCCAATATCTGTAAATACAACTAAAACTAACAATAAGTTGGTTTAATGTGGTTAAATGTTAAAGAAATCGGTAATAACTCCGATAATAAAGAAGTGTTTTACGCAATAATGTTACTTAGACGTTCCGTAATATAACTTCTATATTCATAATAACAAAAAGAAAGAATACGAGTCTTATGTTTAAAATTTTATTTAGACCTGCCACATCGTTTATGAATCAGTTGCGCTTTGGGCATAAGTTTACCCTGATCGTGATCCTGTTTTTATTCCCCTTATTATTTTGGCAAACAAATATGTCAGTTTGGTTAAAGCAGAAATTGTTCATGGTGAAAGTGAACTTCAGGCCGTAGATTATATAAAGCAAATTGATCTTCAGCAAAAAGAGTTAATCAAAGTTATCGCCAGTGATCTGCATTGGCGTTCGGGGCAAACAATACCTCGCGCTCAAACCAGTCGAATTCAAGAGTATGTTGATCAACTTGATAAGTTGCTTGTTGCGGACATGTTTAATGAAGATAGTTTTGACCAAGTTAAAGCTCTGGTAAAAGAGACAAAAAATACTATTCTTGAGAAGACCGGCACTATAGGTTCTGCAGTGTGGCGATCGCCTACGGATAAAATGACTCACTTGATGTCAATTTTGGACCAGTTTAATAATTTATATCCTTTGGTGGCAAACCTAAAAGGGCTGACTAACGATCCTGATATAGATACAGTTTTATTAACTCGTCTTATTATTGAAAAAAGACAAAATGCGTTGAAGCAATTGTTGTCGGGTTATGGCATGGCAATGTACGCAATTGGTGAGCCTCAAGTTTCATCAGCAACCTTTGACAGCTTAAGCCTGGCGTCAGATGAACTCGCCGCGGAACTCTCAAAAATAGCGGAACTAAATAGTTTAGTTAGTGGCCAAGACGAGATGCTTCGCTCATTAGTAGCTAAAGATACAGAAGCTATGACTGTCGTTCTTGACGATGCACTTATGTACCTTGAAGAGCAATTTTTGATTGCAGATGAAATTACCTTAACGAAGGCTGACTTTGAAAATCATTTAGACGCTGAACTGTCTAAAATCTATAAAAGCAAAACGGGCTTATTTACAGAATTTGAATCAAGACTGAATGCTCGCGTAGATAAAAATACTCAAGATTTCTATATTTTAGTAGCGCTTGTAGTTGTTGCATTGTTATTGGTTGTTTATCTGTTTGTGGGTATGAGTTTATCTATATCAAATACCACAAGAAGTTTAACAAGAGTAGCTACAAAGTTAGCTGAGGGCGATACTACTGTTTCAGCTAAAGTCCGTACTAAAGACGAATTAGCAGAAGCTATAACAGCCTTTAACAAAATGGCTAAAAATGTACATCAGCTAGTAGATGCAGTGCAAGAGGCGTCGTTTGGTGTTACTAATCAAGCTCAATCAGTTGAAGAGTTAGCGCACCAAACCGGGCAGGCTGTTGCTTCTCAGTTAGGTGATACAGAGTCAATTACTTCTTCTATTGAGTCTTTGATAGCAGCGGTTTCAGTGGTTTCAGAAAACAGTCAAACTGTTGTTCACTCGTTAAACAGTGCTACAGAACAAACGGAACAAGGCCGTTCAACGTTGGCTGATGCACGACATGCGACAGATGAGCTTGGTCGAGAAATTAAACACTCAGTGCAAGTCATTAACCAGTTATCACAACAAAGTGAAAGCATTAATGACGTATTAGCCGTTATCAAAGGCATTGCCGAGCAAACTAACTTACTAGCCTTAAACGCAGCGATAGAGGCGGCAAGAGCGGGTGAGCAGGGTAGAGGCTTTGCAGTTGTTGCTGATGAAGTTCGTGGTTTAGCGAAACGTACGCAAGATTCAACGGAAGAAATTCAAAGTACAATTCACAGCTTGCAAAGCGGCGTTCAAAACGCAGTACAAGCAATGACTCGCTCAGATGAGCAGGCATTAAAAACCATTGAAGAGTCAGCAAAACTAGAGACTGCACTTGATCATATTAGCTTGTCGGTTAAGCAAATTAGTGAGCAAAACGTTGCAACGGAAGAAGCGACACAGACTCAGCAAGTTATCGCTAAAGAAATTGAACAAAGCTTGTCGTCTATTAGTGAGATATCTAAGGTGACAGACCAAAACGTGAAAGACTCAATAGCTGCAACAAATAGCTTAGGGAAGTTTGTCGCGAAATTGGAATCAATGCTAGAGAAGTTTAAGACTTAAAGAATTAGTTAAAGATTAAAGTCGAGAATTGATAGGCCAGTGAATTGATAGGCCAGTGAATTGATAGGTCAGTAAATTAGTTGCTTAAAAATGGTAACTCAATGAGCTGGCCTTTTTCTTTTGTCAGTAATAGCGCTGAACCCTGTTCATACCAATCACCCACAACCATGCGTTTTTTGCTATTTTCTAGGTTATGAATTTTTGGACGATGTGTGTGTCCATGAACTAACCATTCACAGCCGTATTCATTTACAACACGATCTACTTCACGTTGTGCAACATCCATTATTTCTAATGACTTGTGCTTTTGGCTTTCTTTGCTTTTTTCACGGATATCTTCCGCTAGTTTTTTGCGCCTTTTAAGAGGCATGAGCAAAATCAATTTTTGCCACCACCAACTGCGACTGCGCTTTCTAAATGCTTGATAGTCTATGTCGTCTAAACATAACTGATCACCATGCATAAGTAGCACGGAGTGGCCGTAAAGCGTTGTTTTATAGTTCTCAGGAAGTATCGTCATACCACTTTGGAAAGCGAACTTCTTACCAACCAAAAAATCTCTATTACCATGACAAAAATAAACAGGCGTAGATGTGCTGAAGTGTTTAATAGCTTGGCTAATAGATAAATTAAAAGCACTCTTGTCATCGTCACCCACCCAAGTTTCAAAAAGATCACCTAAGATGTACAAGGCATCATGTTGACCTGAGTTGCTTTCCAAAAATGAAAAAAAACATTGAGTAATATCTGGACGAGACGGACATAAATGTAAATCCGCGATAACAAGAGTACTAGACATAATAATTTAGTTAGCTAAGCCGTTAAGCTACGCTATTAAGCAACCGTTGCTTTTTCAATGATGATGTCTTCACGAGGAACGTCTTGGTGCATACCGTAACGGCCTGTAGATACCGCAGAGATTTTATCAACCACGTCCATGCCTTCAACAACTTTAGCAAATACACAATATCCCCAACCTTGAGAGCTTTCGCTTGTGAAGTTAAGGAAACCGTTGTCAGCACTGTTGATGAAAAACTGAGAAGACGCTGAATGCGGGTCCATCGTTCTTGCCATTGCTAATGTACCGCGGTCGTTTTTAACACCGTTGTTTGCTTCGTTTTGAATAGGAGCGTTGCCGTCTTTTTCTTCCATGCCAGGTTCCATACCGCCGCCTTGAACCATGAAGCCAGGAATAACACGGTGAAAAATAACACCGTCATAAAAACCTGATTTAACGTAATTTAAAAAGTTTTCTGTTGTCACTGGCGCTTCTTCAGTGAAAAGTTCGATTTTGATTTCGCCAAAATTAGTAGTTAAAACAACCATGTTGAATCCTATAGTGTAGTTAAATAAGAAGGCAGTTATTACACTGCCCATTTGCCGCGCATTGTATCGAATTTTTGACTTGAAGACCTTAAATTATTCATACAAGTCTTCAGGACAAGGTTTACCAAGGCAGTTGTTCGCCATTGCTGTGCCAGAACCCGCCCGTATTCTCTAAGTTAAGCTCATCAATACGCGCCAATAAACCTTCCGCAGCTTCTTCTGGTGTTATATGACCACCAAAGTTAACCATACGAGTTTGCACATAACCAGGGTGTAATAGAGCAACGGCAATACCATCGTCTTTTAAATCTAATGATAGTGACTTACCAAAGGCGTTAAGTGCCGCTTTTGATGCTCGGTAGCCATAACGTCCGCCGGATTCATTATCGGCAATAGAACCCATTCGGCTGGTAATTAATGCTACTTTACTACCTTCAGACATGTTTGGTAGTAAGGCTTCTGTTACCATTAACGGTGCCAATGTGTTTATTTCAAACTGATCACGAATAGAGTCATAGTCAATTTCACCGAGCTTTTCATCTTGCAAAAGGCCAGCGTTGTTAATCAATAAATCAACTTTTGTATCGCCGAGTATTTTTTTAACTTGCTGTAGGTGCTCTGGCTCAGTCACATCTATGCCACTAATAACCATACCTGCGATAGCTTCAAGTTCGTCCGAGTCTGAACGACAAACGCCAATAATCTCCCAACCCTGCTGAGATAGTTGGGTTGCCATTGCTAAACCAATTCCACGATTTGCACCAGTAATCACTGCTGTTTTCATAATATGTCCTTTAACAAGTTAAATTGAACTGCATAATTTTAAATTACTGTTAATTGTGGGTGCTCTATCCTTGTTTTTCAACGAGGTAACTCAAATTAAGGCAGTGAAAAAATAAGTCGTTTATACTAACTTCGCAAACGGGTAGAATATGCGCCCGATATTAAGACACAATTATTTAACGGAGTTGCTCGTGGCAATAAACTGGTTCCCTGGACACATGCATAAAGCTCGCAAAGAAATTGCCGAGATCATGCCTCAGGTAGACGTAATTATCGAAATTCTAGATGCCCGAATTCCGTTTTCGAGTGAAAACCCTTTAGTGCCTGCATTACGTGGCGACACACCGGTACTTAAAGTTCTCAATAAATCAGATTTAGCAGATCCTGCGCAAACTGAAATTTGGTTACAACATTTTAAAGCTCAGCGTGGCATCGATGCCATTGCCGTGACTCAACATGACCCGAAGTCTGTTAAAGACTTACTTAATGTTATCTCGGACATGGTGCCGCACAGAGTAAGTCAAGATAAGCTACTTAGAGCATTAATCTGCGGTATCCCTAATGTTGGCAAATCAACCACAATTAATATATTGGCTGATCGAATCATTGCTAAAACAGGTAATGAAGCCGGTGTAACTAAAGCTCAACAACGTATACGCTTAGATAACAATATTGTTTTACATGATACTCCTGGGTTCTTGTGGCCAAAACTAGAACCAGAAGATTGTGGTTACCGACTGGCTATTACTGGCGGTATAAAAGACACAGTGACGGAAAAAGAAGACATTGCTTATTACGCCGTTGAGTACTTGCTAGAACATTACCCAGAGTTGCTGGTGGAACGTTATCAATTAAAAGACTTACCAGAGCAGCCTATCGACGTGATGGATGCTATTGCTCGCCAAAGGGCATGTATAAGAAAAGGTGGCATAGCCGACTTATACAAGGTGTCAGAAATAATACTGAATGAATACCGTTCAGGCACGCTTGGCCGTATTACTTTAGAAACAGTTGAACAAGCTGAAGAAGCAAAAATCATTATTGCTGAAAAAGAAGCCGAACGAGCTGCTAAAGCGGAAGAAGAAGACGGTAAGAAAAAGAAACGTCGTCGCAGAAAGTAATTTGTAAATACAGGGTAGTAAAGGAAGCAACATGAACAAAACAAGTTTAATTAAAGTACGCGGGTTTCACTTAGACATTTATCAGCATGTGAATAATGCTCGTTACCTAGAGTTTTTAGAAGAAGCTCGTTGGCAGTATCTAGAAGACAGCGGCGACATTGAGTACTTTACTTCTCTAGGTTATGCCTGGGCTATTGTGAATATCAATATTAACTATCGCGCTAGTGCTTATATGGGCGACACATTAGAGCTAACGACTGCGTTGTCGAAGATTGGCAATAAAAGTGCAGTGTTCCATCAAGTGATCACCAAAGCAGGCACTGACAAAGTTGTAGTAGATGCAGACATTACGTTTGTTGTGATGGATCAAAAAACAGGTAAAGCAGTAGAAATCACAGGCGACCTTTTAGAAAGAATGAAGTTACATACTCAAGACTAAAATTATAATTATAGAGTGAAAGGGGATTTTTATGGCGGCTGTAAAATTAACAAATGAGCAGTTAGAGCAAGAATTAACAGATATCAATGCGCCATTAGAAGCTGAAAAGCAATGGCAAATTGTTGATGGCAAGCTACATAAAGAGTTTGTATTTAAAAACTTTATTCAAGCTTTTGGTTTTATGACTCAAGTCGCTATTCATGCTGAGAAGTTGATTCACCACCCAGAATGGTCAAACGTTTGGAACAAAGTGGTAATTGACTTAGTCACTCACGATGTAGACGGCATTAGTGATTTAGATATTAAAATGATCAAGCGCATGGAGAAGCTTGTTTAATAGAACTTAGTGAGCTTGGTTAATTAAGCCAGATCAATTAGCAAAAAAAAGCCCGAGTACATGATGCCCGGGCTTTTTGTTGAATACGGCAAATTTAATACGGCAACTTTAATACGGCTACAACCCAGCAAAAAAGGCCACTAAGCCTATAGCACCGCCAAATACACCACCCCAAACAACTAACCAGCCTAGGTGACTTTTAATCATCTCTTGAACTAAATCTTTAACCATTTTAGGTGTCAGCTCGTTTAGGCGTTGTTGAACAATGTTATCTACTTTTGTTCTAATATCTTCAACATTCGCAGAGCTACTAAGCTGTGATTTTAACTTTTCAGAAAACTCATCAGACGCCGCTATTTCTGAAATAGACTGTTTAAGGTTTTCTTCAAATGGGGCTTTTAATGGTGCTAATGCGTCAGTGCCACCAAACATGCTTAACATGCCACCAAAGGAGCTTTGCTGGATAGTCTGAACTAGGGAATCAAAGGCCGATGACATATCTGTCTCTTTGATTAGAGGCTCTAAATCAAAATGGTGAGCGTCGCCTGTTGGTTCAGTTAGAAATTTGTCTAAATTTTCTTGAGTAAAAAACTGAGACATAATTAGGTGGTGAATAGCAGACTTAAATTCTACAAACTTTAATTGAACAATACCGGTCCCATATAAACCCGGTACCTTTTCAAATAGCATGTGAACGGCAATCCAGTTAGTTAATGCGCCAGATAACGCAAACAACGACATATAAAAAAGCCAATCAATATTGAGGCCAAACCCTGCAATACAGCCTAGTGCCGCAATAACATTAGTAACCAAACTCTTGTTCAAAATAATTCTCCTATAAAAGTGACGCGTCATTATATGACAAGTCACCGTTATATGGATAAATTAAATGACTTCAAGCGGCATCATCTTTTTCAATAACAAAATCGACCAAATTGTCCTCTGATTCGTCTGAGTGAGATTCGGACTGCAACTCACTCTTCAGCTTTTTTGAGTCACCAGCTTCATCAACTAAATCAGTTTGGTTTTCAGCATTAGCGCTTGCTTTAGGCTTTGGCTTTTTTGCTGCTGGTTTCTTTTTAGCTTGAAGGGCGATAAGCACCTCTTCACGTTGTTTAGCTAAGTAGATACTTAGTTCTTCGGCTTGTTGATCGTCAACTTTTACACCGCTTTGCTGCAATAGTTCAAACATGTCATCTGCCATGTCTAACATTTTGTCATATTCATCAGCAGCACGTTTGTCGGTAAAAGTCATGACGTCTTGTTCCTTATTGCTTTTGTCGGTTCGTATAACGACATACCTAGTTTCAACAGCCATTGCTATCTCCTGTAAATCTAGCCTATGGAAAATTAATAATCACTTACTGTTTAAATATACAGTAAAGATTCGATCTGTAAAGTATAAAAATAAAAAAAGCCAATAGACGTCTATTGGCTCGTTTAAATATCAAGGACAAATTTAAAATCAATGAAGCAATCTAGTCTTCACTGTGCCTTCAATAAGCTTTAATTCGTCAAATGCGGTATTACTGTCATCGGTTTCGACATCAATGACCACATAACCAATTTTTTCATCGGTTTGTAAATACTGTGCAGCAATGTTGATATTGTGTTTAGCAAAAGCTTCATTGATCTTAGTTAACACACCAGGTTGGTTTTTATGAATATGTAATATTCGGCTGCGACCCGTGTGCTCTGGAAGTGAAACCTCAGGTACATTTACTGCGCTCAGTGTTGAGCCGTTGTCTGAGTATTTTGCTAATTTTCCAGCCACTTCAATGCCAATGTTTTCTTGTGCTTCTTGAGTCGAACCACCCACATGAGGCGTAAGTATTACGTTATCTAAACCTCTTAACGGTGAGATAAACTCTTCATCATTGGATTTTGGCTCAACAGGGAAAACATCAATAGCCGCGCCGCCAATATGCTTGCTTTTTAATGCGTCGGTTAACGCATTTAAATCAACAACCGTTCCGCGAGAGGCATTTATTAATATTGCGCCTTGCTTCATTTTGCTAAGTTGTTTTTCACCCATCATATTTTGCGTTGATGCGGTTTCAGGTACATGCAAACTAATGACGTCAGAAGTACTAAGTAGCTTGTCTAAGCTGGCTACTTGGCTAGCGTTCCCTAAGGTTAGTTTATTTTCTATGTCAAAGAACTGAACGCGCATACCAATGTTTTCAGCCATGATGCCTAATTGCGTACCAATATGACCATAACCAATGATACCTAGTGTTTTGCCTCGAGCTTCAAAAGAGCCAATAGCCGACTTTTGCCAAACGCCTCGATGAGCATTTGCGCTTTTTTCAGGTATGCCACGAATAAGAAGTAGTATTTCACCAAGCACTAACTCGGCCACTGAGCGAGTATTGGAAAAAGGGGCGTTAAATACCGCGATGCCTTTTTCTTTCGCCGCAACCAAGTCAACTTGATTGGTCCCAATGCAGAAGCAACCCACAGCAATGAGTTTTTGCGCATGCTTAAGTACGTTGGCATTTAAGTCTGTACGAGAGCGGATACCAATGAAGTGAACGTCTTTAATTTTTTCAATTAACTCGTTTTCAGGCAATGACGTTTTTAGTGTTTCAATATTGTTATAACCCTGCGCTTTTAACGTCTCGACAGAGCTAGGGTGAAGACCTTCTAACAACAAAATTTTGATTTTATGCTTGGCCAGCGAAATATTTTCCATTCTAGGAATCCAATTTTTAGAGGTTCAAATTACAGTTGATGCGCTTTAATTAGAATTAATACTCTATTTTTTAGCGTTTCTCAACCCCATTCTTCCCACCGATAACTACATGGTCTGCGCCTCGATGTGCGAAACAGGCCGTTAGTGACCACACCAACGATATTATTAAGTTGTTCTTCTAGTTTTCTAGGCTCAGCAATTTTCATATCAAAAACATCAAGAATGACGTTGCCGTTATCCGTGATAACACCTTCACGGTAAACTGGGCTGCCACCTAGTTTTACTATTTCACGGGCAACATAGCTGCGGGCCATTGGAATAACTTCAACGGGTAATGGAAACTCACCTAAATGTCGAACCAACTTAGACTCATCAACAATACAGACGAACTTTTTAGCAACCGCTGCAACAATTTTTTCACGAGTTAAGGCTGCGCCACCACCTTTAATCATGGCGTTATCGGCATTAATTTCATCAGCGCCATCAACATACAAATCAAAATCAGCAACGTTATTTAAATCAAACACTTCAATGCCATGTTGTTTTAAGCGTTCAGTTGACGCTTCAGAACTAGAAACCGCACCAATAATGTTGTGTTTTATTGTTGCTAAGCCGTCAATAAAGTAATTAACAGTAGAGCCCGTACCAACACCAACTACGGTATCAGCTTGTACATAATCTAAAGCAGCAAGCGCTGCGGCTTTTTTCATTTCATCTTGATTCATGGCTTTCTCGTTATTGTTTTATATTCTAATAATTCGGGTAGGTGTCACTATCATGTTAATGGGGATGTCCCATTGCTCACTGTTTAAATGCTCAACTTCTTGGCAGTCATGAGCAAGTCCAACTAAGGTTGGCTTTTTCGATAGCTGATTTATATTTGCTAATGTTCTGTCGTAATATCCGCCGCCCATTCCAAGTCTATTGCCATTAGTATCAAAGGCAACTAATGGCATAAAAATGATGTCGATATTGGATAAATGAGCGGTAGTCAGCGCATTCGGAGCTGGTTCAGTAATACCGTATTTGTTTGTTGTCCAATTGGTTTGTCTATTTACGTATTGGAAATTTAAGTAACCAGAACAAAAGGAGTGTAGTACTGGAAATAGTAGTGGCGTGTCTAATTCTCGTAAGTGCTCAATGAGTGGTGCGGTATTTACTTCACCGTCATTGGTTAAGTACAACGCGATAGATTGCCCTGACTGAATAAGCTTTAAAGCATTATTCTTTAAAAGTTCAGCAGCCTCAGTTTGTTGTTCCGCAGTCAACAGATTACGGCGTTTTCGAATAGAGGCTCGTAATTGTTGACGGCTTTCCATCTTTACCTCTACTCAACAACAGTAAAGCTTTTGATAACTAAGTCGTACTGCTCTACGCCTTTTTTCATTCGCCATAGTCTGGCCAGCGTAAAGTTTAACTCTGGAATAAACCAGGCGTGCTGCGCATAAAACTTCTTGTCTTCATATACGCGTGCCACTTTAATTGCCTTAAAGCGACCAAAACCAGTACTAATCAACTCTTCGCCGATAACTTCAAACATGTATTCACGCAGCTTGCCGCTATTAGAAACAACCGTATAGTTGAATGTTGACTTGTTGTTTATTAGATCAAGCTGAATTTGAGCATGTAAAGACATCTCATCTTGCCACCCTTGCTGCCACTCATCAGGGGCTGCGTCTTTTTTAGCTTTAGGGTTAACAATTAATGATTGGTCTGAGTTAAAGGAGATCTTAACTTCTTCGTCACTGCCTGTACCTGAGCGGTCGAACGTATACAAGTTAGGAGTGATGTTTTCCCCGTCACTAACGGTAAACACGCTAACTTCCTTTCGTTTGTCAGAAAAAATGAGCCATTTTAGCTCACTTTTCAAAGACAAAGAATATTGGTTGTCTGTAATCTTCTTTAGAGCTCTCTCACCTTGGCCTAGCTTATCGCCCTGACGATACATATCGTAAATGGCACTAAAAGGTTTAATGGCATCATTTGCTTTTTCGATTGTTGCAGAGGCTCCAAATGAGCCAATAGCAAAAACACTTAACAAAATAGAGAAGACAGCAGTACGACCTTTATTCATC
Organism: Psychrosphaera haliotis; assembly: GCF_009728465.1. Taxonomy (GTDB): domain Bacteria; phylum Pseudomonadota; class Gammaproteobacteria; order Enterobacterales; family Alteromonadaceae; genus Psychrosphaera; species Psychrosphaera haliotis. Next base: position 587,636 of record NZ_WOCD01000001.1, on the reverse strand, counting down.
ATTTGCATAACCTTGTTCCGGTAAAAGAGAGTTGTCTAGATATACGCCATCTGATTGTAAACGCAATCTTTTTTCACACAACCACTTTACCACTAGTGGATATATTAAATGTTCTTGAACATGAACTCTATCCGCAAGGGAGTCTGCGTCATCGTCACCAAATACTGGCACTTTCGCTTGCAGAATCACCGGTCCACCATCAAGTTGTTCATTTACAAAATGAACACTACAACCATGCTCTTCATCACCAGCATCTAATGCTCGTTGATGAGTGTTTAACCCTTGATATTTAGGCAGAAGAGAAGGGTGGATATTGATTAACTTCCCTTCAAACTGCTCTACAAAGTCAGCGGTTAAAATTCTCATGAAGCCTGCTAATACAACAACATCAGGGTTTAACGCCGCAATTGAAGATGCAAGAACTTGATCATACTGTTCTCTTGTTTCATAGTTTTTATGATCAATAACCTGAGCATGAATGTTATGTTCATTTGCTCGCTCTAAGCCAAATACATCAGGTCGATTAGAAATAACGCCAACCACCGAGCCTGGAATTCTTCCAGACTCAGTAGCATCGATAATGGCTTGTAGATTAGAACCATTGCCGGAAATTAATACGACAATTTTTGCGTTGTTAGCACTCACTTATTAAGCCTTAATAATTTCTACTTGCTCTTCAGATGCATCTGCATCTTTGATTTCACCAATATGCCATGCGTTTTCGCCAGCATCTTTTAAAATAGCTAAGCTGCGGTCAAGATCTTCAGCTGCAACCGCAATCACCATGCCTACGCCGCAGTTAAATGTGCGGTACATTTCATGGCGCTCAATATTGCCATTCTCTTGCAACCAGTTAAATACTTCTGGCCACTGCCATGACGCTTCGTTTACAACTGCTTTAGTTGCTTCAGGAAGTACTCGTGGAATGTTCTCCCAGAAACCACCGCCAGTAATATGTGATAAAGCATGGACATCAACTTGCTTTAATAGTTCCAATACAGGCTTAACGTAAATTTGAGTTGGAGCCATTAAGTGGTCAGCTAAAGGCTTGCCATGGAAGTCTGCGGTAAGATCCGCGCCTGAAACTTCAATCACTTTTCTCACTAATGAGTAGCCGTTTGAATGCGGGCCAGAAGAGCCAAGAGCTATAAGTTGATCGCCGTCTTTAACTTTTGTGCCGTCGATAACTTTAGACTTTTCAACAACACCAACACAAAAACCAGCCATGTCATAGTCGTCGCCTTCGTACATACCAGGCATTTCAGCAGTTTCACCACCGATTAATGAACAACCTGATAATTCACAACCATCAGCAATGCCACTAACTACATCAGCTGCAACGTCTACGTTAAGTTTACCGGTAGCATAATAGTCTAAGAAAAATAGTGGTTCTGCACCTTGAACAATAAGATCGTTAACGCACATAGCAACAAGATCAATACCAACGGTATCGTGCTTCTTTAGATCAATCGCTAATCTTAACTTTGTACCAACACCGTCAGTACCAGCAACTAAAAGCGGTTCTTTATAGCCCGTTGGAAGTTGGCATAGTGCGCCAAATCCACCTAGTCCGCCCATAACTTCTGGACGTCGAGTGCGTTTAACAGCACCTTTAATTCGTTCTACTAGGGCATTACCTGCATCTATGTCTACACCAGCGTCTTTGTAGCTTAAAGATTGATTGTTGCTCAATGTCATATCCTCAAAAGTGGGGTGGTTGTGGCTCGTGAATCAAATTTTAACGTAAATAGGTTCACTTGTAAGCCGTCATTATTTGTATTGCTTTAAAATTAAATTTTTCAGTAGCGTCGCACCAGGGCCTAACTGATTTGGCGTTGGTGTGACTAAATGTGTCATCACTGTTTTTTCACCAAGTGACGTTAGCTTTACCGGTACGATATTCCCATCTTGAACTTCTTGATGGGTTAAATGTTTGGGTATCCAACAAAATCCTGTACCACGTTTTAAAATGGCAATGGCTTGATAAAAGTTACTGACTGTCCATCGCTGTTCCGCTTTTAACCAACCCTGACTTTCTTCAGGGTGTTTACTAGAGTCGCTGATAACAATTTGAAGTTCGTGCGTCAGCTCTTCAATATCGACAGTGTCAAATTGAGCCAGTGGGTGATTTGCGCCGCAATATGCGACAAAGGTAACGGTTTCGAGCTTCTCGCCTGAATAACCCTTTGGAATAGTGCCACCGACCACAACAAGGTCGGCAGTATGCTCTAAAATTCGCTCTTTTGTGCCCGTAAGAACTTCGTCTGCAATTCGCACTCGAGTGCCTCTTGCTTGAGGGTAAAACTCTTCAAGTGCGGAATATAATTTTTCTTTTGGATGAATGGTTTCGCAGGCGATAGTAATTTCTGGTTCCCAGCCTGCCGTCATATTTTCAGCGAGCTGTTCTAGTTCTTCAACATTTTGGGTCAAGAGACGAGAGCGGCGCAGCATCACTTCGCCTTCTTTAGTTAAATAAGCTTTTCGCCCTTTAACTTCTAGAAGTTGAACGCCGAGTGTGTGTTGCAGTTTAGATACTGCATGATTTAGGCTAGATTGGCTTTTATTTAATGCCTCGCCTGCTTGGGCATACCCTCCGAAGTCAACTACCGCTTGTAATATTCGCCATTGTTCGATAGTTGATTTAGGACGGTAAAGAGGCATTGGTTTTCCTTAAGCGTTCGCGACAAAAATAGCGCGAAGAGGAGCGGGATAACCCTCTATAGTTTTATTGGGGTCATTTGGATCTAGGAAATCTTCTAATGATTCGGTATCTATCCAGTCGGTTTTTCGTTGCTCATCTAACGTCGTTTGGTCTATGTTAACGAGGCGAATATTGCTAAAACCTACTTTCTTAAGCCAACCCTCTAACGCTTTTGCACTTGGAATAAACCAAACATTGCGCATTTTAGCGTAACGGTCATCAGGCACTAAAACTGTGTTCTCATCACCTTCAATAATTAAGGTTTCAAGTATGAGCTCACCACCCTTAACTAATTGCGCTTTAAGTTGCTGTAAAAAGTCCATTGGTGATTTTCTGTGGTACAAAACGCCCATGGAAAATACCGTATCAAAAGACTTTAATGGTGGAAGGTCATCAATACCTAGCGGTAATAAGTTAACGCTAGGCTCTTGCATAAAGTGCTGTACAGCCATGAATTGAGCGAAAAATAACTGGGTAGGATCAATTCCTACAACAAACTTAGCACCGGCTCCTTTCATTCTCCATAAATGGTAGCCACTGCCACAACCAACATCTAAAACGTATCGGTCAGTTAAATCGGAAATATGAGGGGCTAGGCGATCCCATTTGAAGTCAGAACGCCATTCAGTATCAACATCAATACCATGCAGGTGATAAGGACCTTTTCGCCATGGTTTTAACTGCATTAAATGATGAGTGGTTTTTTTATCAAAACCAGGAGGTAACGATTGAGTCGTTGAAACTGAAACACTAGTGGATAAATTTAAAGTTTCAGGCTCAACTGGCGGAAGAAGGTCAATGTTTTTCATCCATTGCTTATATTCGCCGTGGAGATTTGAACTATGCCAGTGGTTTAATTGCTTAGGAAGAGACTCTAGCCAATGGGAGAGTTTATTCTGAGCAATTTGAGCGTAGAAATTATTAAAAATATCAGTCATGCGTGTTGTGATTCACTTTTAATTACACATCATTTTTTTATGGCGATGAAAGAACCAAAGTTAAAACATTGATACCAACTTGAAACATGGCTAAAGCCAACATTTCCTAATCTTTCAATATGAGCCTGAAAAGAATCAATTTTCATTACGTTTTCAATTGCACTTCGTTTTTGACTAATCTCTAATTCGCTATAGCCATTTGCTCGTTTAAAATCGAGGTGCAAATCTGTCAATGCGTCATTTATCGTCTCATCATCAAAAACAAACTTTTCTGAGAGAATAAATACACCACCAGGTTTGAGCCCAGCGTAAATTTTATCCAGTAGAAATCGTCGTTTTTCAGGCGGGATGAATTGTAAGGTAAAATTCATCACAACAACAGATGCATTTTCAATTTCTATGTCATTTATATCCGCGCACTGAATTTCGGCGGGCACTGAAGATTTGAACGCATTTATATGGAGCCGGCAACGTTCCACCATCGCTTCACTATTATCAACACCGATAATTTTACAATTAGGGGCATCCACAAATTTTCTCATTGCTATGGTCGCGGCTCCAAGGGAGCAACCTAAGTCATAGATATTCGAATTTTCTTGCTGAAATTGTTTTGCTAACTTACCAATTGAGCTAACAATAGTTGAATAACCGGGAACGCTACGTTGAATCATGTCTGGAAAAACTTCGACAACGGAACGATCAAAGGTAAAGTCTTTTACTTCTGAATGAGGATTTGCATAAATGTTGTCGCGCATATTTAACTCAATGATTTTTAAGATTAATGTTATTAATTAAGGGTGGCGCTAGTAACGGGTTGATGAAAAAATAAACTTGGTTTGTTTGTAAAAATTTGTTACAACTATGCCGTTCATGGACCATTATAATAATAACTTAATAAGATTCCTATCACCAATGAAGTCGTTTTTAGTCAGGATGCTACGCTTTACTTGTTTGTTTGCCTGTTTTTTAACATTTGGCAACAATGCTTTCGCATTTTCAAGCACTAATTCGACAATGTCCCCTAGTGCAAACGCAACAAAGCAGTTTAAGTCGCAAAAGCAGCCACAGTATGATGTGATTAAGATAGCCGTTGCGAATGATCTCTTGCCATACCAATATGTTGATAAAGGTAAACCAACCGGATTAGTTGTTGATTTGTGGGAGCTTTGGTCAAAGAAGAATAACCAGAAAATCGAGTTTGTGACTTCTAACTGGTCTGAGACTGAATTAAATCTTGTAAATCAAACTGTGGATGTCCACTCAGCTATAGCAATTAGAGAGGAGCGGGTAGATCTATTTGACTTCGGTCATGACATCTACTCAACTCCAATTAATATATATGTCCATAAAGATTTACAAATGGTTTCCGGATTAGAAGAGCTGGAACCGTTCCTTATGGGAGCAATAAGACCTACAAACCTTAGTCAATTAATTACAAACAAGAATGCTAATATTTCGTTTAGGTACTACGAAAATTGGTCAGACTTGCTCGATGGTATTTATAACGGCGAAGTAAAAAGTTTTGTATCATATGACTTTTTTGCCTTTAGATATGAAGACTATCAGCGCATTAATGATCTTTTTCCTGCATTTAAAAGTGTAAATATTGGTGAAATAAAGACTCAAATCGCCGTAAAAAAAGGGGATATACGCTTATTAAACCGGCTTAACGCTGGCTTTGACATTATAACGCTGGAAGAACGCCAAGAGATCTATAACAAGTGGTTTGCCAAAAGAGAATCGGAAGGCGCCTTACTGCTAAGTTTATCCGTTGGCGCAAAACCGTTTATGGGTGTAAATGCCGATGGTACACCCGTTGGTTTATTTGTTGATATGTGGAAGTTATGGTCGAATAAAACGAAAACAAAAATAAAATTTGTTCCGAACACTGCTAATTTATCAATGAAGTCATTAAAAGAGGGAGCTACCAATGTTCATATTGGTTACCCTGAGAGTATGGCTACCAACTCTGGTTTGCCACGAGCCAAACATCTCTATTCTACTTTCTCTCATTTATTTATTTACGATAAGTACGATTTTGAAAAGTCCGTTGAGCAATTAAATGGGGAAACCATCGGGCTCTACAAAGATTCGCCATATCAGCAGCAATTTAAAGCTAGTTATCCAAATATTAATATTCAGTTTTTTGATAGTTTGGACGATGCTATAAATGCGGCCATTCAAGGTAAAATAGCCGGTTTTGTTGTAGCTAGCCAAATGGCAAACAAACGCCTTGAAGAAAATAGTATTTCCGACCGCTTCCACCAAGTTAAAGATGTTGAATATGAGTCAAAAATATACTCGCTAGTATCAAATCAAGATAAATCACTAATTAGAAAGATAAATGATGGATTTGATCTGATATCAGAGCAAGAATTAGTTGAAATAGAAAACCGTTGGATAACTGAAATTCCTGATCGTTATTTTGGAACTAAAAAAAGCAAGTTCAATTTAACAACGGACGAAAAAGCTTGGTTAGTTGAAAACCCTAATATGACCGTCGCAATTGTTGAAGATTGGAAACCTTATGAGTTTGTTGACGATGACGGTGAGGTTTCAGGTATAAGTCGAGATATGTTTGACTTAGCGACCCGTTTAACGGGACAAACCTATGAATTTAAGATCTACCCGACCTGGGAAGAGTTATATCAAGACTTTAAAGATGAAAAAGTAGATATTGTTGCCAATATTACGGCGTCAGATGACCGCAGGGCCTTTGCACATTTTACCACTGCCTATTGGCGTACTCCTTGGTCAGTGATTACTCACAAGTCAATTGATAATGTTGGAAGTATTAAAAAGTTTTATGGTAAGCGTCTTGCAATTATTCAAGGCTATCAAATAATTAAAGACATTCATGACAAATATCCTCAAATTATCATCCATGTTGTGAAGGATTTTGATGAAGCTCAAGAGCTATTAAAAGCTGGTCTGATTGATGGCATATTAGACTTAATGCCTGTATCGGCTCAATACTTACAAGATAACTCCTTACAACAGTTTAAAATTCATGTTTTTGATGATTTAGGTAGTGATAATGCTCACATAGGTGTTAAAAAATCACTAAGTGTGCAAGGCCGTATTATGGAAAAAGTAGTCCAGGCCATGTCAAAGGAAGATATTGAAAATATCCTTAAACGTTGGCACAAGGTCGATGTTGTAGCAGGTATAAAATCAGAAGTGTACTGGCGAAATATCAGTATTTTTGTAGGTATAGCGTCAATTATTATTTTAGCGATTTTGATTTGGAATCGACGCTTAAAAAGTGAAATTTTACTGAGAGAAAAAGCGGAGCAAAAGCTTCGACATCTAGCCTCACACGATCCAATGACGGGCTTGCCTAACCGCTCACTGCTTATTGATAGGCTGAAACAAGCGATGTCACATCACTCAAGGAATAACAAAAATATTGCTATCTTATTTTTGGATTTAGATGGTTTTAAAGAAGTTAATGACACCTTTGGACATGATGTTGGTGATGAACTGCTAATTCAAATAAGTGAGCGCCTGCTATCTCTCAGCCGAAACTCCGACACAGTCGCACGATTTGGCGGTGACGAGTTTGTTATGTTGGCAACTAATCTAAATGAGAGTAATCAAGCCGCTAAAGTAGCCGAAAAAATTATTGCTGACTTAAGCGATCCATTTGTACTTTCACGGGCAACGGTTAATGTGGGTGTGTCTATTGGCATTGCCAAGTATCCTCAGAACGGTCACGATGCCACGGTTTTAATTAAAGCTGCCGATGACGCCATGTACGCAGTTAAGGCGAATGGTAAAAATAGTTATCAATTTGCCGACACCAGCTCTATATCTAGTTAATTTAAATAAAGGCAATTTCAATCGGTGACATTGCCTTTCAAATCCTTATAATAATCGCCAATTTCTATTCATATTAATATTGCTCTAATTCTACTAGAGCGATGTTTAATTCAGACTCCAATAGGTTATATATGCGTTCTCATTATTGTGGTCAACTTAACAAGAGTTTAGTTGATCAAGAAGTTACTTTATGTGGTTGGGTTAACAAGCGTCGTGACTTAGGCGGCCTAATATTTATTGATATGCGTGATCGTGAAGGTGTTGTTCAAGCCGTTATTGATCCAGACGAAACTGCAATTTTTGATGCAGCCAATAAACTAAGAAATGAATTCTGTATTTCTATTACTGGTATCGTTCGCGCTCGTCCTGATAGCCAAGTTAATAAAGACATGGCAACGGGTGAAGTTGAATTATACGTTAAAGACTTAACTATTCTAAATGCATCTGCACCACTTCCGCTTGACTTCAACCAAGAAAACTCTGAAGAAGCTCGTTTACGCTACCGTTATTTAGACCTACGTCGTCCTGTAATGAACCAACGTCTTCAGTTCCGTTCAAAGGTGACAAGTGCCGTTCGTCGTTTCTTAGATGACAATGCATTTTTAGATATCGAAACACCAATTCTAACTAAAGCGACACCAGAAGGTGCTCGTGATTACTTAGTACCAAGTCGTACTCACAAAGGTCAATTTTTTGCACTTCCTCAATCGCCACAGTTGTTTAAACAATTGTTGATGGTTGCTGGTTTTGACCGTTATTACCAAATTGTTAAGTGTTTCCGAGATGAAGATTTACGTGCTGACCGTCAGCCAGAATTTACTCAAATAGATATCGAAACTACGTTTATGTCTGGTAAAGATGTTATGTCTTTAACTGAAAAAATGGTTCGTTCAGTATTCAACGAGTTGTTATCTGTAGATCTTGGCGAGTTCCCGTCGATGACTTATGCAGAAGCGATGCGTCGTTTTGGTTCAGATAAACCTGACCTTCGTAACCCATTAGAGTTAGTTGACGTAGCGGATATCCTAAAAGACGTAGACTTTAAAGTATTCAGCGGACCTGCGAACGATGAAAAAGGTCGTGTTGCAGTTATAAATGTACCAGGTGGTGCATCTATGACTCGTAAGAACATTGATGGTTATACTGAGTTTGTTGGAAAGTATGGCGCTAAAGGTATGGCGTGGATCAAAGTAAACGACGTAGCTGCTGGCCTTGAAGGTTTGCAGTCACCAATCGTTAAATTCCTAAATGCAGAAGTAGCAGCACAAATCCTTGAGCGTACAAACGCTAAAGATGGTGACATTTTATTATTCGGTTCTGATACTTACAACACAGTAACAGACGCGTTAGGTGCATTAAGACTTAAGCTAGGCGAAGACTTTGGCTTAGTTGAAGACAAGTGGGCGCCGTTATGGGTTGTTGACTTCCCAATGTTTGAAGAATTAGAAAGCGGTGCGCTTACACCACTGCATCACCCATTTACTGCACCAAGCAATATGACACCAGCAGAATTAGCTGCAAACCCAGTTAATGCGATTTCAGATGCTTATGATATGGTACTTAATGGTTGTGAGTTAGGCGGTGGTTCAGTTCGTATCCACAACCAAGACATGCAAGCCGAAGTATTTAAGTTATTAGGTATTAGTGATGAAGAAGCTAAAGAGAAGTTTGGCTTCTTATTGGACGCATTACAATATGGTGCTCCACCGCATGCAGGATTAGCATTTGGTTTAGACCGTATGGTTATGCTGATGGTTGGTGCTGACTCAATCAGAGACGTGATGGCATTCCCTAAAACGTCGACGGCTGCTTGTCCTCTTACTTCAGCACCAGGTTTTGCGAACGAAGAACAGCTGGCTGACTTAGGTATTCAAGTTGTGGCAAAAGAAGTGCCTGCAGCTGAGTAACTAATATAGTTAGCTTAAAGGTGTACTTACTTTATTAGGCTCCTCTAGTAAGTAAGCAAACCATAAGTAAATTAAAGATTAGGCACTTCTTTGTAAGTGCCTATTTTTTTAAAGGAAATATAAATGTCAGTGATCCTTGGTATTGACCCTGGCTCACGAATAACCGGTTACGGTATCGTGCAGCAACAAGGTGCTAAGTTTGCCTATTTAGGTAGCGGTTGTATCCGCACACCTGACGCCGATCTTTCTATTAAACTAAATACTATTTTTAATGGTCTTGCTGAAATCATTCAACAATATCAACCTACCACCTTTGCCATTGAACAAGTATTTTTAGCTCACAACCCAGATTCAGCATTAAAGCTAGGCCAAGCTCGAGGCGCCGCTATCGTTGCTGCAACACAAGCTGATCTGCCCGTGTTTGAATACTCAGCTCGCCAAATCAAACAAGCTGTAGTGGGAACCGGAGCCGCTGATAAATCTCAAGTTCAGCATATGGTTCAACAAATCCTAAAGTTATCTGGCAAACCTCAAGCTGATGCTGCAGATGGCTTAGCCGTTGCTATTTGTCACGGAAATACAAATCAAAGTTTGATTAATATGGCCGGCGTTGCGAAAAAAACTGTCCGCGGGCGTTTACGCAGATAAAATAACTGGGTATATTTACAGTTATTATAAATTGAAGTGTAAAGATTATGATTGGTCGACTTTTAGGAACTGTTGTTGATAAACAAGCCCCAGATTTACTTATTGATGTAAATGGTGTGGGTTACGAAGTACAACTTCCCCTTACAAGCTTTTATGAATTACCAGAAGTAGGTCAAACTGCAACCGTATTTACCCATTTTGTTGTTCGTGAAGATGCTCAGCTTTTATATGGTTTTAATTCAAAGCAAGAACGCGCACTGTTTAGACTGTTAATAAAAGCTAATGGCGTAGGTCCTAAACTAGCTTTAACCATTTTGTCAGGTTTAACAGCTGAACAGTTTGTTCAATGTGTTGAGCATGATGACGTAACAACGTTGGTAAAATTACCGGGTGTAGGTAAGAAGACAGCAGAACGATTATTAATTGAAATGCGAGACCGCATTAAAGAATTAAATATGGCGCCTAGTGCATTGCCAGCTAATGTTGCAGGTACAGCGTCGCCGCTCATAAAGTCAAATGGCATGGACGACGCAGTTTCAGCCTTAGTGTCTTTAGGTTATTCGCCACAACAAGCTCAAAAGTCTGTTAAAGCGGTGTATTCAGATGGCGACGATAGCGAAGTGGTTATTAGAAATGCACTTAAAAGCATGCTTTAAGAAAAAGGATAGGAAATGATAGAAGCAGATCGATTAGTAGGCGCTGAATCCTTTGGTGAAGACGAGGTTATTGACCGCGCTATTCGACCTAAAATGTTGTCTGATTATCAAGGTCAGCCAACAGTTAAAAACCAAATGGAAATCTTCATACAGGCCGCTAGAAACCGAAACGAAGCACTTGATCATTTACTAATATTTGGCCCTCCAGGATTAGGTAAAACAACATTGGCTAATATTGTTGCTAATGAAATGGACGTAAGTATAAAAACAACGTCAGGTCCTGTATTAGAAAAAGCAGGGGACTTAGCTGCACTGCTTACTAACCTAGAAGAAAATGATGTACTGTTTATCGATGAAATCCACCGACTCAGTCCAGTTGTTGAAGAAATCCTTTATCCCGCAATGGAAGACTATCAGCTAGATATCATGATTGGTGAAGGTCCAGCTGCGCGCTCAATCAAATTAGACTTACCACCATTTACCTTAATAGGTGCAACAACAAGGGCGGGTGCATTAACGTCACCTCTGCGAGATCGTTTTGGTATTGTTCAACGACTAGAGTTTTATAAAGTTGCAGATTTAGCACGAATTGTTGAACGTAGCGCCGCGTGTTTGAATATGGATATGTCGCCAGGTGCCGCCATTGAAGTTGCGCGTCGTTCGCGAGGAACACCTCGAATTGCAAATCGACTTCTACGACGTGTTCGTGATTTTGCTGACGTAAAAAGTGAAGGTGTTGTTAATGATGTAACGGCCAAACAGGCACTTGATATGATCAATGTTGATAGTGAAGGCTTTGACTACATGGACAAAAAGCTATTAACGACCATGATAGAAAAGTTTGACGGTGGTCCTGTAGGCTTAGACAACATTGCTGCTGCCATAGGTGAAGAGCGAGACACCATTGAAGATGTTATTGAGCCGTACTTAATACAGCAGGGTTTTTTACAACGTACCCCAAGAGGACGAATAGCGTCTCCTCGGGCATATACTCATTTGGGGTTTGATTTGCCAACTGACTAAAGTGTTGATGCAGAGCGAGTAAAAATTGTTAGATTTAAAGAAAAACGGGCTTAGGCTCGTTTTTTTGCTTATACATCGAGAAAAAGTGAACTTATTGTTATTTAAAGGTTCAATAAATTTTAGGCAAAAAAAATGCCCATTCAAAGTGAATGGGCGAAATAAGGAATAAATTCCAGGGAACATGAATAGGAGAAGAAAATGAATTCTTCGCTCTGAACAGGTTGTGTTCAGAAGATGCGCGCATTATAGGAGTTAGAGTAAATACTTCAAACAAGAATTTTTGATTTTGGGTATTAGAATTATTAATGCTGAATAGCTAGTTAAATTACAAAAAATTAGTGGGTTTGTTACAGACTGGCGTTAAATGATAGGTTTTACAAAGGTTTGTTTGCGTTGGTTGTATTTTAAACAAATTAAATATTATTAATGGTTGAATAAAAAAATCGATTTATATTCATTAAAAATGCATATTATGCAGATGTAATTATAAAAATTAATTTTAATAAATATTAATTAAGGGTTCTCGTGTTTAATTTTTTAGTAAAAGTGTACTACGAAGATACGGATGCAGGTGGTATTGTCTACCATGCAAACTACTTAAAATACTGTGAACGGGCGAGAACTGAACTTTTACTTTCATTAGGTATTGAACAAGACGTCTATCTTAAGCAGAATATAGGCTTTGTAGTTTCCAGTATGGAAATTGGCTTTAAGTTACCTGCTCGTTTGCACCAAGCGCTAATGGTGAAAACTGAAATTGTGAAGTTAAAGCGGGCGTCGATTGAATTTAGACAAGTTATTTTAAATGAGCAACAAGACACGGTATTTGAAGCCTGTGTTATTGTTGCCTGTATTAATTCGGAAAAAGGTAAACCTCAGGTTATACCGCCGGAAATTTTAGGGGTGTTAAAAAGTGCAAGCTGAAATTAGTTTTTGGGGATTATTTTGGGAAGCTAGCTTTATAGTAAAGTTGGTCATGGTTACGCTTTTAGGTTTGTCTATTAGCTCTTGGACTATTATATTTCAGCGTCGTAAGGTATTAGTAGAAGCAGAAAAGCAAACTAAAAAGTTTGAAGATAGGTTTTGGTCTGGTGTTGATCTTAGCCGTCTATACAGTGAAATTACAGCACGCCAGTCAGTAGACGGGCTAGAGTCTTTATTTAAAGATGGCTTTAAAGAATTTGCTCGACTTAAAAAAAGCAGTATTGGTACAGCCCAAGTTTATCTGGAAGGCACGCATAGAGCCATGCGAGTTCGCCTTTCCAGAGAAGTTGAAGACCTTGAACGCCATTTAAGCTTTTTAGCGTCGGTTGGTTCAATCAGTCCTTACATAGGTCTATTTGGTACCGTTTGGGGGATCATGAATGCATTCTTAGCATTAGGTGAAGTTCAACAAGCAACGTTAAGCATGGTTGCGCCAGGTATCGCTGAAGCTCTAATAGCAACGGCCATGGGTCTTTTCGCCGCTATTCCTTCAGTTCTTGCATATAACAGTTTTGCGCACCGTGTAGAAAAACTTGAAGTAAGTTATGTTAACTTCACTGAAGAGTTTGCAAACATACTGCACCGCCAAGTTACTGCTAACGTAAACACAACGGCTTAATAATATGAATGCTCCAGTACGTCGCCGGAGAAAGCCGGTCGCCGAAATAAACGTTGTTCCTTATATCGACGTTATGTTGGTGTTATTAATTATATTTATGGTTACTGCACCTTTAGTTACTCAAGGTGTGAAGGTTGACTTACCGCAAGCCAATGCAGAGCCTTTAGAAGACGATAGTAAGTCTCCTATTATTGCTTCAATAGATGCAGAGGGTCAGTATTTTGTATCCACTGGCGACAATGATGGCAAAGACAATGCTATGTCAGCTACCGATGTTGCTGTTGTGATTGCTGCGCAATTAAAAATTGATCCCCAAACACCCGTTGTTGTTAAGGCTGATAGAAACATACCGTACAACAATGTCATTGAGTTAATGGTGCTGTTACAACGAGCGGGTGCACCTTCCGTTGGTTTAATGACGGAGCCAGCTCAAAAATGATAAATCCTAGTTACACTCCATTTATTGCTAAATCCTTTGGACTGCATATTATTTTTGCGGTTGTTTTAGTATTGAGCTTTAACTTTTCACCACCTGCAATAAAACCGGAAAAAGCCCCTGAGATTTCCGCCATCGATGCGGTGGTTATAGACGCAGCTGCACTTGAACAACAAGTAAATAAAGTAAAACAGCAACAGGCTGATAAAAAGGCGGCGGAAGAAAAGCGTGTTAAAGAGCTTGAAGATCGAGCGAAACAAAGCCAAGCAAGATTTAAGCAAGTTAAACCGCGAGCAGAAGCAAAGCGAAAAAGAAGCTAAAGAAGCAAAGCGCAAAGCCGCAGTTGAAAAGAAAAAGGCTGAAGCTGAAAAGCAAAAAGCATTGGTTGAAAAGAATAAAGCGTTAGCTGAGAAGAAAAAGGCTGAGGAAGCGAAAAAAGAACGTATTAAACGTGAAGCCGAAGCTAAAAAGGCGAAAGACGAAGCGACTAAAGCAAAACAAAGAAAAGAAGCTGAACAAAAAGCGGCAGCGAAAGCTGAAGCTGAAAGAAAGCAACGTGAGAAAGAAGCTGCAGAAGCGGCTGAAAAAGCACGTAAAGCAAAAGAGGCTGAAGAAAAAGCGAAAGCTGAAAAGCTGAAGCGTGAACAAGAAGCTCGAGAAAAAGCGCTGCAGGAAAGTATGATGCAAGAGCAATTAGCTCGAGAGCAAAGCGTAAGACAAAAAGCACGTCAAAAAGTGGTGATGTCTGAAGTACAAAAATACAAAGCTTTGATATCGTCAAAAATTCAGCAGAATCTTCTTACTGATGAAAGCATGAAAGGTACATCTTGTCGCTTAAATATAAGGTTGGCATTTAGTGGCCTTGTTACAAAAGTAACCATTCTAGAAGGTCAAAATAACACATGTAAAGCAGCAGAAAGAGCCGTGTTAAAAGCTGAAACCTTGCCAGTGTCTAAAGAAGAAGACGTGTACCAACAATTAAAAGATATTAATCTAACCGTGGAGCCTGAACGTTAATGATTCAAAAAATAACTATAGCGCTGATGTTTGTCAGTTTATTGATTAGCCAAGCCGCTAAAGCTTCGTTGGAGATTGTAATAACGGAAGGTATTGATAGTGCCAGACCGGTTGCCATTGTTCCTTTTAAATATGAAGGCACAGCTGAGCTACCATTAAGAATTTCTGAAATTATTGCCGCCGATTTAATGCGCAGTGGTAAGTTTAAAACCATCGCAATAGATGAAATGCCTCAAATGCCAACAAAAGACGATGAAGTTGACTATGGGTCGTGGGCGTCATTAGATGTAGAGGCAGTATTAGTTGGTACTATTCAAGATCATTCACCTGGCCGATTTTTGGTAAGCTTTGAACTAATTGATGTACTGCGAGGCCAAATTACTGGTGGTACAGTTCAAGCTTTGGTTAACGGTAAGTTGGTAGAAACCAAAGATCATATATTGGATAACAGGCAAGTAACTATCGCGGCTAAACAGTTTCGCCGTTATGCACATAGGATTAGTGATTTAGCCTATGAAAAATTAACAGGCGAACGAGGTGCCTTCTTAACTAAAATTGCCTACGTAACGGTAAACCACGGTGATGACTTTGTTTATAAGTTAATAGTGGCGGATTATGACGGTGCAAACGAACAGATATTACTTCGTTCTAAAGAACCATTGATGTCGCCTTCATGGTCGCCAGATGCAAGTAAACTGGCTTACGTTACGTTTGAAAACAACCGTTCTCAAATTTATGTTCAAGATATTTATACGGGTACTCGTCAGTTAGTTACATCTTATGAAGGAATTAATGGCGCGCCGCAATGGAGCCCAGATGGGAATAAGTTGGCACTAACCTTATCTAAAGACGGAAACCCAGAACTGTATGTTTTAGAACTTACTAATAAAACCTTAACTCGTTTAACAAGACACAGAGCAATTGATACAGAGCCAAGTTGGTCACCAGATGGTAAATATATTGTTTTCAGCTCAGAACGGGGTGGTAATGCACAACTTTATAGCGTAAATTTAGACAGTAAGCGTATAAAGCGATTAACTTTTGACGGTGAAATGAACCTCGGTGGCTCAATAACCCCAGACAATAATCACCTAGTTATGGTTAATCGTACGCAAGGAAATTATCATATTGCTAAAAAAGAGTTAGCGTCAGGGAATTTTCAAATACTGACTAAAACGCGTCTAGACGAAAGTCCAAGTATCGCGCCGAATGGCTCAATGATAATTTACAGTACTATGCACGGCAACGGTCAAGTGTTAGCTTTGGTTTCAATTGACGGTCGTTTTAAGGCTCGTTTACCGGCTGCTAGTGGGCAAGTAAAAAGTCCAGCATGGTCACCATATTTAAAATAATAAACGTTTGGAATAAAACGTTAGTACTAACAACGATTTGTGAATAAAAAGGAAACAAAGAATGCAATTTAGCAAAATTACTAAAGGTCTTTTGATCGCTATCCCAGCTCTTGTTTTAACAGCTTGTGGTTCAAGCTCAGTTGTTAACGATGAAAGCAAAGCGGCGACAAACTCTTCTTCTGAGTCTGTTCAAGCGAGCGGCATGGGCCAAAACGCATCTGCAGTTGAAGTTGCAACAGTAGAAAAAGCACCAACTGTTGAAGAAATGCAACAAGCTAAATTTGAAGCATTACGTCAAGAGCAAACCGTATACTTTGACTTTGATGATTCTAAAGTTGATGCAAAATACTTAGAGCTTTTACAAGCACACGCTGATTACCTAATCAAAAACCCTAACCAAACAGTTATGGTTGAAGGTCACTGTGACGAGCGTGGTACTCCTGAGTACAACATCGCACTTGGTGAGCGTCGTGCAAAAGCTGTAGCAACATACCTACAAAACCTAGGTGTAATGCAAAGCCAAATCTCAACGGTATCTTACGGTGAAGAAAAACCTCTTGATTTGTCTCGTACTCAAGATGGCTTCGCTAAAAACCGTCGTTCAGTTTTAGTTTACTAATAAAAGAGAGCGACAGTCTATGAGATTAACTCTATTGGCCGTGCTTCTTGCTAGTGGTGCATCTATTGCAGATGCACCCGTTACTGACTTAAGTAATAGTGGTCAGTTATCTGAGCAAGTTTCTCAGCTTAAACGCCTTATACAGGCTAGAGGCGCCGCTCAAGTTAATCTGCAACAGCAGATTAATGATTTACAAGATGAAGTGAGTGAGTTGCGTGGGGTAACCGAAACGCACACTTATAAACTAGAACAGATTGTAGATCGTCAACGTGAGCTCTACCTTGAAATTGAACGTCGCTTAAGCAATGTTCAACAAATGGCACCACAACCAGTGGAGCCAGCAGTAGAAATCCAAAAAAATGAACAATACGGCGGCACGTTAAGTGAAAACGAAGCGTACGATCAAGCTGTAAATCTAATTTTGAAAGAGCGTCGTTACGACGATGCGATTCCAGCGTTTCGAAACCTTCATTGATAAATTTCCAAAATCTATCTATATTCCAAATGCGCATTACTGGTTAGGTCAGCTATTATTTAATAAAGCGATGTATCCTGAAGCACAAATGCATTTTGATAAGGTGATTAGTCTTTACCCTGATTCTAATAAACGCAGCGATGCTTTATTAAAACAAGGAACGGTTTTGCAAAAACTTGGCGATAATGCCGGTGCTAAAAAACTTTTCCAACAGGTTGTTGACGAATACCCAGAATCTAATTCTGCAAACTTAGCTAAGTCTAGACTGCTTACAAAGGGCTAGAAAAGTATGTTTTTTGACGCTTTTGTCCAATAATTAGACGAAAGCGCTTAAAATTAAATTATTTTGAAAATATACTTGCACTGAATAATTAAATAAGTATTATATGCGCCCGCAGCAACGGAATGACTAGTCACTCTGAAGCTGTGCAAAAATTGTGGGTCATTAGCTCAGTTGGTAGAGCAGTTGACTTTTAATCAATTGGTCGATGGTTCGAATCCATCATGACCCACCACTTTTTTTGTCCTGTTTGATGGGTCATTAGCTCAGTTGGTAGAGCAGTTGACTTTTAATCAATTGGTCGATGGTTCGAATCCATCATGACCCACCATCAGACAGAAAAGTAAGAAGTAAGACGTACATCCCTAGAGTGGGTCATTAGCTCAGTTGGTAGAGCAGTTGACTTTTAATCAATTGGTCGATGGTTCGAATCCATCATGACCCACCACTTCTAGGATATCCAAGCAGACTAATCTGAGTCTGTTGCTACAAGTCCACAGCATCAAAACAGCAAAGCCTTACTTGCACTTAACTATAAAACAATCTCTTCTCAATTTTATAAAATACTCTCTACTGATTCCTATATCTTAGTTTTAAACAATTTTCCATTTTGCTTTTTATTCTATTTATTAACCTAATTTTCTAATCACTTTTCAATCTATATTTGGAATTTAAACGTAAAGCTTTCCAACCATGCTTGCTCGTTACTATTACCTGACTATTCCGTGACATTTCTATTACAGCAAGTATAATATCCGAATCATTTTTAGTAGTTATTTTAAGCTTATGAACTCCACAGAATCAGCAGCACAAAACGTTATTCCTTCTACGCCAACAGATTACCCTTTTCCGCCAAAACCGGCTGTGCTTAGCGCACAAGAGCAAGCTGAGTACAAAGAGCGTATTAAAGCGTTATTAAAGCAAAAAAATGCCGTACTAGTTGCTCACTATTACACAGATCCTGAAATTCAGGCTTTAGCAGAAGAAACGGGCGGCTGTGTAGCTGACTCGCTAGAAATGGCTCGATTTGGTAATCAGCATCCGGCGGAAACGTTGATTGTTGCTGGTGTTAAATTCATGGGTGAAACAGCAAAAATTCTTACGCCTGAAAAAACAGTACTAATGCCAACACTTGAAGCAACCTGTTCACTAGACTTAGGTTGCCCAGCAGAGCAGTTCAGCGCCTTTTGTGATCAACACCCTGACCATACCGTTGTTGTCTATGCCAATACGTCAGCAGCGGTTAAAGCAAGAGCTGATTGGGTGGTAACATCAAGCATTGCATTAGAAGTGATCGAGCACGTAGAAGCGGAAGGTAAACCAATTATTTGGGGCCCAGACCGTCACCTAGGTGGTTACATATCAAAACAGACTGGCGTAGACATGTTGCTTTGGAATGGTGAATGTATTGTTCACGATGAATTTAGTTCTAAAGCGTTAAAAGACTTAAAAAACGTGTATCCAGAAGCTGCGGTATTAGTTCACCCTGAATCGCCAGCATCGGTTGTAGACTTAGCCGACGCAGTTGGCTCTACATCACAATTGATCAATGCTGCGAATGAAATGGAAAACGATACCTTCATCGTGGCAACGGATCGCGGTATTTTTTATAAGATGCAGCAACTAAACCCAGATAAGACCTTCATTGAAGCTCCAACGGCTGGAAACGGCGCTACATGTAAAAGTTGTGCTCACTGTCCTTGGATGGCAATGAACGGCTTAAAAGCCATTGAAGAGGCTTTAACAGACTCTTCTGGCCATGAAGTGTTTGTTGATGAGTCGTTAGCGGCGGAAGCGATGAAACCTCTGACTAAAATGCTTAACTTTGCTGCAAAAAATAAAGTAGCGCTAAAAGGTAATGCTTAAGCCTTATTCTTGAAGTGTTAAACAAAGGCCGGCTTCTTGTCGGTTTTTTTGTGTCTGTTAAAACAATATTCAAACGATTAACTAGACTCAAAGTTTTGGCTTAGGTTTTAGGTGAAGTTAGTAACATAAATTGCTAACATGCATAAAAATTTCAACTGGTAAGATGAGTTGACTAGGGTAATAGAGCCTAGTGAATGGAGAATAAAAAGATGGCAAAACCAAACAAAACCATGGGCATTTACAAAAAGTTATTAAACTGGCCTTTTGGTAAACAAATATTTTCAAAACTAATTTGTAGAATGGCACCGTATTTTGGCACCGTTAAGCCTTTTGTCTCTGACTTAAAAGAACACGAATGTACGGTATTGATCAAAAAAGGCCATCGCGTACACAACCATATTAAAACGGTACACGTTATCGCTATTTGTAATGGCCTAGAAATGGCGATGGGCGTGATGGCAGAAGCTTCAATCCCTAAACACTTACGTTGGATTCCAAAAGGAATGAGCGTGAACTACACCGCTAAAGCCGGCAGCGACATTAAATGTGTTGCAAAAGTAGATGCAGAAGCATGGAAACCAGGCGACATGCCAGTAGAAGTTAAAGCATACGATACCAACGGCGTTGTAGTAGTTGAAGGTCATATCAACTTGTGGATCTCTGAAAAGCCACAAAAATAAAAAACAATAGGCTGATAAATAGACAGTCAAAAGCATATAGCTTTGTATATGCTTGCCTAATTCTTTGAAAATGAATAGACTAGCCGGGCTTTGAAAAAAGCCAGATTGTAAATGAGACAATCAACCTGCGGAGAGGTGGCTGAGTGGCTGAAGGCGCACGCCTGGAAAGTGTGTTTAGGGTAAAACCTAACGAGGGTTCGAATCCCTCTCTCTCCGCCATCATTCAAAGAAAGACGCTTATAGCGTCTTTTTTTGTGGGCGGAATTCAGAGAGGGTGAGAACCCGAGTAGAGGTTCGACTAAATTGCTGGGAGCAATTTAGAACGCCTTTAGGCGGCCCGAAGGGTAAAAGGCAGGAGCCTTTTATAATCCCTCTCTCCGCCACCTTTTGTATATTGCACACTTCTGGTTAACGTTCCTTTCGTAAACATCAATGAATTTTTTAGTTCCTCATCTAGTTAAGAATGCCTAATAAATTGGAGTTGCTTAATTGCGACACATTTCGTCGTAGCTGGCTGGTTTACTTCTCCTAGTTTTTAGGAGGAGTAATGAAGGCTTTTATACCTGGGCAAGCGTTCAAAAATAAAAAATATTATGTGTTCGATAAGCATGGTGTCACCGTGATGAAGCCGTGGCCTTATATGTTGGCGTATCGAAAAACCAAAACCCGTGCATGGAAAGCCATTCGCCCGAAGTTTCGGTTCGGTAAATTCCAAATTCCAAATGAAACTAATACAACAGATTGTTACCGCTGCTACTTAAATGAATTAGATGGACAGAAAATTGAACATGAATGTAAACCAGACCCGCTCATTAGTTATTTAGATACGATACCGAAAGAGATTTTAGAGTTGATAAAAGAGGTAGGGGACAGGCAGTGGCATCTTCTAGCGCTTTTCGCTCGATGCGGAACTGAAGCGATCGAGTTGTATAAGTCCACACCCTCATTAGCATGGATGTTGGCGTCGTCTTGGGCGTTTAAAGATAGGCCTGTGAAAAACCACTTTCGTTCGATTCGTCGGCTGTTAAAGCCAGGTAAGTCGCAACTAAATATTCTAGATTGGTTAGATTTTCCAAGCTATAAACACGTTATCAAGCTGTTAAGAAAAGTGGATATGTCGAATATTGATGTGACTTTCTTTCTTCATTTAAAAACTATCATTGCTAATCAAGTCTCTTTGAAAACATTGCGCCATGTTAAGCGCATTGATTACAGTTTAGTTAGGCTATTAGCTACTCTGCCTTTTAACTATTCATATGGTTTCCTGACTCGATACCAAGCGCTTAGCCGAAATGAGCATTACAAAATTAAAGGTATCGTCAATAATATTGTAGGGAGCGGGCCAATTGAAAAGACTTTTGATTTAAAGTATTTGAACTTGATTGTGGATATGATTGAAGATGAACCTAGTGCTAAAAATACAAAACCAAAATGTTTGGGGAGAGTATTACCAATTCCAGACTACAAGCTCCCTGAAAATTTCCCTGAAATTGAATATATTGATACAGAAGAAGCCTTGTTTGAAGCTTCCAATAATATGCATAACTGCCTAAGTTGCTTGGCTGAAAGTGCCTATTCAAACGAAGTTAATTTTTTTCGAATAAATTACGTTAATACAGCTGTGTTTTCAGTAATCCCAGGCACAAATAATCCAAACTTAGTAACGACAGGCCAAATAGTTATAGACTCGAAAAACAGCAAGCATTGGGTCGTTAACGAAATAAAAGAGACGTGCAACAAAGAGCCTTCTAGTGAAGTAATAAAAATTATAGAGAAATGGCTTGATGCAATTAACCGGGTAAACCCTGAGATGAGTTTTGGTATGGTTTAGGTTGATACGGGGTTTTTCCTATCAACGCCCTAAAGAAGACCAAGTTGGCGGTAATTTAGGTAGCAAGTTATTGAATTATATCTTTAACACAGTGATACTATTTTAAATAAAAGGAATATTTATGTACGTACTCGGAATAGATTTAGAAACAACCGGACTTTCGTTTGAAGAAGATGAAATCATAGAAATTGGCGCAGTCGTTTGGGATATCGATTTAAACAAGCCAGCCGCAATGCTAAATCATTTGGTCGTGCAACCAGACAAACTTCCATTAAGTAAAACCATCGTCAACATAACAGGTATCACAGATACCGACTTAACTGAGTTTGGACTTGAAGAAAAATATGCGCTGATGGAGTTTTTAAAGTTAGCTGAAAAGTGCCAGTACATAGTCGCCCATAATGGCAATCACTTTGATAAACCATTTATCGAAAAAGCACTTTCAAGATATTCAATGAATATCAATTTACCCTGGATTGATACTATGTTTGATGTGCCGTTTAAGTCTCGCACAAAAAAGCTAACCTACCTTGCGGCCGAGCATAATTTTTTAAATCCTTTTGCTCATAGAGCGCTCTTTGATGTACTCACTATGCTAAAAGTCTGCAGCGATTATGACTGGCAAGAGATCATTGAACGCGCGCAATCTCCACAAGTTAAAGTGATAGCCAAAGTCTCTAAAGAAGATAGGCAACTAGCAAAAGACCAAGGGTTTCGCTGGGACTCTAAAAATTACGTGTGGTTTAAAGAAATGAAAGAGTGTGACTTGAATAAAAGCAGTTGGGAATTTTCATTTGATGTTGAGCGAAATCGTTAATGAGCACAAGAAATTGTTGAGGCATCGCTAATGTTAAGCAAATCGCAAATCATGCGTGGCTTACAATGTGAGAAGTCATTGTGGTTAAAATCGCATAAGCCAGAAGAGCGTCAACTACCTAACAAGGTGGAAGGACGATTTGAACAGGGCACTTCAATTGGTGAGCTCGCTCAACAACTCTTTCCTGGTGGAGCGTTAGTTGAATTTCATCGCAATAAATTGGAATCGATGTGCTCGCAGACCCAATCGCTAATTGAGCAAGGTGAACACACAATTTATGAGGCGACATTTAAAGGAAATGGAATTTTTGCGAGTGTCGATATCTTACATAAAGACGCTAGAGGCTGGCACATATACGAAGTTAAAGGCTCAACTAAAGTCAAAGGCGTTTATATTCAAGATGCTACTTGTCAGTATTTGACAGTCAAAAAACGCTTAGATATTGCAAGTATTAATATCATTTACGTTAACAACAAGTATATTCGGGCAGGTGATTTAGATATCAAACAACTCTTTTGTATTAAGGACATCACCGTGGACGTGCAAGAATCAGAGCAAAATTTGATCCCTCAAATTGCCCAATTGCAAGATACAAAAAATCAACCAGAAGAGCCTTCTATTGATATCGGTTTGCATTGTTCAAATCCATACCCTTGTGACTTCTCAAAATACTGTCGACGCCACTTACCTAAACCGAATGTATTTAATCTTTATCGCCTAAAAAAAGCGAAAAAATACCAGTATTATCAAAATGGCCTGGTCACATATCAGCAGGCCCAAGCGCACATAAAGCTCAATAAAACTCAAAAGTTACAAGTTAATACCTATTTGGAGCAAACCACGCACGTTGATCCCAATAAAGTTCAAGCCTTTGTGAGCAAAGTTGAGTTTCCGATTAGTTATTTTGATTTTGAAACGTTTAACGAAGCAATCCCTCGATTTGATGGACAGCGGCCCTATCAACAAATGCCGTTTCAATATTCATTGCATATTGAAGAACAATGCGGTGAGTTGAGTCACAACGAGTTTTTAGCCGACGAATATTATGATCCTCGAAAAGCGATAGCTGAAGCGATGCTTGCAGATCTGCCAGCTACGGGCTCAATTATGGCCTTTAATCAATCCTTCGAAATTAGTCGCATTAAAGAGTTGGCGCAATATTTACCAGAGCACAAAGACAACTTGTTGGCGTTAATTCCTCGTTTTGTTGATTTAATAGAGCCCTTTAGAAAACTTGGTTTTTATCATCCTGATTTTCATGGTTCATTTTCTATCAAAGCGATTTTACCAGCTATGTTCCCAAATGACGTGGAATTGGATTATAAGCAATTAGACATTCAAAATGGTGGCATGGCGATGGATACCTTTGCTAACTTGCCTCGCTTAAAAAACTCAGTGAACCGTGATCAAATCAGGCATGCCTTGCTAGAGTATTGCAAGTTGGATACGTGGGCGATGGTGAAGATTTTCGACAAATTGCGTCGAATAAAATGAGGTAGATATTATTAACACTTTTAAACTAACAATAAAGCCTGCAACTGCTTTTACTTAGATTATTGCATTATGGAGAAATCAATGAGTGAATTAGAAAAATTGAGTCTATTACTAATCGTATTGAGGAATTATATACAGAAATAGACAGTGAGTTGGTGAAATATGACGACTTTGATTTTCCAGAAGAGAGTCTTATTAATAAATTAAACAGTGAGCGAAAGTCTCTGACAATGGAGCGAGCACTGCTTTGGCGCAAGTTGAAGTCAAATGGCGAAATCCCTTATACGAATCAAGAAGTAATCATAGATAAACTTAACGAAGCCTTCCCCAATGCTAAGAGTGGTGAGCGAGTAGAACTTTTGGGTGATTCCTTCATCAAAAGATTTCAACCAATTGAGCTAAATAAAACAGGAAAAAAGGTAAAGAAATATTGGCCATATTGGTTAAGACTTCATGATGGTGGAAGGATTGATGAGAATTGGAAAGTTAACATTCACCAGATGTGGCCAGATATGTTTTTAATAAAGGCTGATAGAAACAAGGCTTTCAAGTAATAACTGGTTTATTCTGTACAGTAATTTACTCACTTTTGCCATCTTAGTTGGCGTTAAGTACATTTGGAGAAGGCGTGTTTTCACAATCAGTTATAGAGCAACTTGGATTTTATGTTTATTACTTACAAGACCCTCATAATGGAGATGTTTTTTATGTTGGTAAGGGGACAGGCAATAGGGTGTTTAACCACTTAGATTGTGCTATTGATTCTGATGGGAAAACGGAAAAGCTAGATAGAATAAGAGATATTATTTCATCAGGGTTAACTGTCAAGCATTACGTTCTACACCATGGTTTAAGTGAAAAGTCAGCATTTGAGGTGGAAGCATCAATTTTGGATTTTATCGGCATGGGTAATTTATCAAACCAGCAAGGTGGGCATTATTCTAGTGACTATGGAATTAAAACTGCTGAAGAAATTAATGCTATGTACAACGCAGAAACCTTTAAAACGGATATACCGCTCATACTAATCAATATTAATAAACGCTATTACAGAGAAATTACAGAAAATAAACTTTATGATGCAACAAGAAAGTCATGGGTAATAGGTGAAAGAAAAAATCAGGCTAAGTTTGTTGTCGCTACATATCGCGGTTTGACCAGAGAAGTGTACAAAATTCACGAGTGGTTCCCCGTAGAAATAGAAGGTAAAACTCGCTGGGGCTTTAATGGTGTGCTGGCAAATGAAGTGCTAAGAAATGAATTAATGTATAAATTAATTTCCTCTTTCTTTTCAAAAGGAGCTGTAAACCCAATCAAGTATCTAAATTGCTAAGGAGGGCTAACTCAGATTAGATCTGACAATTCTGCACCATTCAATTGGCCTATTCCATGGTTAGCCATCTATTGGGATCGCTTTTTATTCCAGCAATTTTCTATTAGTTTTAAAATTAACGCTTTATCTAGTGTTCGCCTATTCGGGTGTTCAACTCGGATTGCACTAATTGCTGGAAAGTCTTCAAGACTGACCTCTGCTATTAAATTAAGCGTCTCATTTGCAGGTTTTCCATCTTGTAAATAGAGTAGGGGGGCAAATGAAGTCTTGTCACCGAATATGTGCCGAATATAGCTGTCTCGTTTACCAGTAGTAAATATAATTAAGTCAGGTTTTAATATCTCTACCTCTTCTCTGATAACATTGAAATACTCACGCTCAAGCACTCTTATTGACTTGTGTGGCTTACCTTTACGAGCCTCATTATTTCCAATCTTTGAAATATTGTTCCAAAGAAATTCAACGTCTTTCTTCGGGGCGAGGTTTTCCGCAAAGAAATTGAAGTTCTTGTTGCCCCAAAAAGCTCTTTTTTGCCGCTTTTTCCCTCCTTCACTGAGTCTGTTGAAGTATCGGTAGTATCGATCCATTAGTTGCTCTACGGATGCTTGATATGAATTAAATTCCTCATGCCACCCATCAGTTTCTTGGCCAAATATAATGACTTTTAATCTCGCATTTTCATATTGTTCATTTACTTTTATTAGTAATGGTTGGGCTGCAGGGGATACGGCTTTGTCTTGAACTCTTTCAGTAACCAAAGGCCATTTATTTGAATATAGGTTTTGGAGTTGTTCATTCATTTTAGACATAAAAGTTAACCTTCTTTTTATACACATTATGATTAAAATTTTAGTTACTGATTCAGCGCCACGCCATCCAGCGCTTTTTTAATCACGCGTTCTTTTAACACTGAGGGGCCGATAATTTTTATATTTTGAAGTTGGCTCAATAACCAGTTTTCTAACTCGACGGTATGCATCACCGACATAGTGGCTTTGCTCCAAGTTTCATCGAGCTCTTCAATGACTTGCGTTTCATCAAACACACTCTCTTCGAGCAGTTGTTTTACATAGCCTTTGGCGTGAAATTCAACGTCGATTTTTTGTTTCGATAGTGTCACTGCAGTCGCTTGATCATCTACATACTTGCTCATGTTGATACTGTCAGAAAAAGTCTCATCGGATAATTCTGAATCATTAATGCGATGGACGAGTATGTTCCTGACATTTTCGAAGCCTTCATATATACAAGCCAATACCATCTTTTTATCTCTGATCACGACCCCAAGTGGTTTTATCTTGTAGGTTTTAGGTTTGTTCGCATATTTGATCTGCAAAACACGTTTTTGCATTAATGCGGCATAGACATTGTCGATTATAGTTTGATTGATCTCATTAAGTGTCGGTGTAAATGACGGTGGCATTGTTTGCACTAAACTTGGCCAATTTTTTGTATCGGGATCACGCCTGAGTACATCGTCGGATTTCTTGAACAATGCATTCAACTTTTCAAAGCTCGTGCTTGGCAGGAATAATTTTAAGTGCTGCTGAACCAGCTTTAAAGACAACGCTTCTTCTGCACTCAGAGCCGGAATAAATTGAAAGCTTGAGTCAAAAGAAAATGACCATTTATATCCATCAGGTGAGTCGCCAAAGGTTAATCCCACTACTTCGGTTAAAGCCATTAAATCACGTTCAACGGTCCGCTTTGATACACCAGCGTCAATGGTATTTAAGTGAGTGCATACGTCTTTAGAATGAATAAACCTGGGATAAACGGGCACCACTTTTAACATTTCTAAAATTCGGTGGAGCGTGGAAATTGTTTTTGCTGGCATGTTGTTTCCTTTAATAACCTGTATCACTAAATACGCGATAATGAGGATCGGCTTTCCATAAAACTAGGCAGTCGGTGATTTCGAAATATGCTTTGATTTTTTGCTTGTTTTCCGCACTGAATAAAGATTTATCCATATAGATAATGGCACGGCGACTTTGTTGGGAAAAAACGACACGGCCACGAGGATATTCTTGATATTCACTTGCACGCAGCTCTTTATAGTCGGGTAAATATAATTGGTGAGATTCCCATTCGGTGATGTGTTGAAATGGGCTGTCGATGAGTCCCATTGAATCAGCGGCAAGTGCTGAACTCTTTATGGATCTTGCAATAAGTTTCTGCTGGTAAAACCAAAAAATACCGACTTTGATAATCAACTTCCTATTCTGATGAATCTATTAATGCAATTAGATTACGTTTTCTTGCGACATATTGTGTCGCCAGCCTGATTAAAGTACATGAAAAAAAGGAGGCTGTGAAGATGATTAATATGACAGGTGCAAGGTTTAGCCGAGGTAATGAAAACGAAACGTCTGAGTTTGCAATAGTTCGTATTCAGCAATTGCTTAAACAATTTGATTCGGTGGTTACTGATCAAAGCTTTACCATGGAATACAGTAGAGAAGTAAGTCTATGCCTGGATAACGCGACAGAAAGTAATTCAAACTCTATTTTAAACTGTTGTAGCAACAAACTGGTTACATGTGCTCAAAGCAAAACCAAGCGCGATTTAACGCTCAATTACGACTATAGCCAGTGGGATATTTCAGACGAGCAGTATTCTAAGTTTAAGTCATCAGGCTTCTTTGACTTGATACTCTCTCTATTCAATGACGTAATGGACTTGTATATATTAGCCATAAATTTAGATGAAGCTGAAAAGCGTATTCACCTTAAGTATTCGTTGGTTGTTAATAAAGGTAAACCATAATCGATTTGCGTAGCTTTGTTGTTAATAGGAAGCATTAGTTTGATATTCTGTGGTTTTCGATCGGGTATAATAAGGCAGGAGTCTTTTATAATCAGTTTCTCTCTGGCCCAATAGAAGATTAGCAGCCATCCACATATTTATTGCCCAATAAAAACCAGCTAGTTAAACTAACTAAACATACTTTCAGAAAATCGAAATATAATGTTGAATCAATTTGAGTTGATACCGCACGGCGAGTATCCAGGTTTAGGTCCAGTATTTGACGTGGTAGTTGATGGCGAATCTTTGTTGTCAAAAGTCACGGAGTTTGAACTGCGTTACAGTGATTCTATTAATGGTAGTTATGTCCCAGGCCTCAATACTGTAGGTTTAAATCGGTCAATGTTAGAAACGCCGGGCAGGATTTTTCCGTTAGTATGTGACTGCGGTGAATGGCAATGTTGGGTACTAAGCGTGGAAGTAAGTTTTTGTGAAGACTTTGTATACTGGAACCAATGGAGCAACCCAAACCGAGACGATAAATCAAAAAAAGCCGATGGTTTGTATTGGAGGTACAAAGAATTTCCTGCGTTAGTGTTTGATAAAAATGACTATCTTAGAAAAGTACAGGCAGCTATTGAACTGCTTACATAAATTGATACAAGCAGTTCAAACCAAAGGGAGTAAACTTCTATACGCCCCAAGGGTTAAAGTCAGTTGAACGTTTCTGACGAATCGCTCTGGCCGCATTTTTCTTTTGCTTGTTATATTCTACACGCTCTGCGTCTTCTAAGCTCAACTCACGAGGCGCTCTCGGCTTATCTGTTAATGGTACGATACGGTCGCGAGGTGGCTTGTCGTACTCTGAATCATCAGGCTTTGGTAAGTTTTTAAGTTTATATAAATAAAACGCCTCTAACTTTTCTCGCGCCCATTCAGTCTTCTTTAAGAACTTGATGCTCGATTCAATCGTTGGTCTGTTTTTAAAACACGCAAGTTTGAGGTAAGCAAAAAGAATTTCAAACCCGTAATGTTCTACTAACTCTGTAACGACCTGCTCAAGGCTGGTTCCATGTAATGGATTATTTTGATAAATTTCTTCTGTGCTCATTATGATGTACCTGTAACTCTTTGAACTAAAACGATGTGTGCAATCAAACCAGCTTGAGCACACCTTAATGCGGCTTATTATAACATAGCAAAGCTCGTTAAAAACGATCCAACTTTTTATAAGGCAATAAAATGAACATTAATGACATGGCAAAACGCAATTATGATTGGGTCGAGAAAATGGGCTGGCACAATAACAAGTCGGTTTTAGAAGCCTTAGCGTTAATATCTTCAGAGGTTGGAGAAGCCGTTAATGAATGCAGAGGCGAAAAACCAACCGCTGCGTTTGGTGAAGAGCTGGCGGATATAGTGCTTAGAGTAATGGACTTAGCTCATTGGCAGGGTGTTGATTTAGAAAAAGAGCTGTTAGCTAAAATGGATAAAAATGAACAACGAGGTTCAAGAGGGCGATTAAAATAAACGTGAATTTTACGTTAAGCTAATCCGAACCATAACCGTGTAATTTTTAAATAGGACACGATTATGGCCCGGCTCAGAGAAGTGTTTCGCGTGGTTATTTAACGAAGCAAATGTAAAAAGTGCAAATGCTTGTGGTATTGGTCAATAATATTATTGATCACAGCCGCTTGTGACCAACCCATAATATCGTAATCTTGCCCACCTTCTACTAAGTGAACTTCTGCTCGATAATACGTTTGTTCGTCATCATCATCGTCACTCACAAAATCAGGTTGAGAATACTTTCTAGCCACTACCTGATAAATGAAACGTTGTTCATCACCGTGTTCAACAATCAAGCTTAAGCCTTTTTCGTCAGAAATAGTGACTTCAATGTGTTTCTCTTTTAACTCTTTTTCCACCATTAAAAAGGCTGGAGCAACGGTATCTTTAATAAACTTGTTAACATTCAGCTTATTTGGAAAAGCGACAATGTTACTTAATCTTGCTTGCCAGTCATCGGTGTGCTCACTGCTTGAACGTGGCATTTCGGTTGCTAGGTAACTTTCTTGCTTAAATGCCTCTACTCGCAAGGCTTTAATTAATCCTAATATTGCTAATAACAATACAACAGCAAAAGGTAAAGCACTTGCTATGGTCATGGTTTGAAGGGCGCTTAAGCCACCAACCAATAACAAAATCGCGGCCACAATGCCTATGCCAACAGCCCAGTACATACGTTGCCATAATGGAGTGTCGTTTTTGCCGTGAGAACAAAGCATATCAACAACCATGGCACCTGAGTCACAAGACGTAACAAAGAAGATAATGATCATCAACACACTAAAAAAGGATAAAACTTGTGTTAGCGGGAAGTTATCTAAAAATACAAAGAGTGCGACGGAGGAGTCTTTACTGATCATTTCACCGAGCTCAACAACACCTTGGTTGTAGACGAGATCAATGGCACTGTTACCAAAAATCGTCATCCAAAATAATGTGAATACCGTTGGAATTAACATAACGCCTAATATGAATTCACGAATAGTACGACCACGTGAAATTCGGGCGATAAACAAACCCACAAATGGTGCCCATGCTAACCACCAACCCCAATAGAAAATTGTCCAGCCACCAATCCAGTTGGTTTTTTTATACGCAAAGAGGTTAAAGGTATTGTGGATAATGTCAGAAAGGTAAGCGCCTACATTCTGTAAATAGGCTTTAAGTAAAAAGACCGTTGGGCCTAACAAAAAGATAAGTAGTAATAAGGTAATAGCTAAAATCATATTAGCTTCTGAGAGTCGCCTTATGCCTTTATCTAAGCCTGTAGCAACTGAGATTACCGCTAAGGCAGTAATAAAACACATGATCAATATTTGGTTAGTAGTCGAAACGTCAATGCCAAATAAATAACCAAAACCTGAGTTTACTTGAGAAGCACCTAAACCAAGCGATGTAGCAACACCAAAGACAGTACCTACTACGGCAAAAACATCCACCGCATGCCCTGGCCATTTATAAATTTTGTCACCTATTAAAGGATAAAGAGCTGACCTTAAGGTTAAAGGTAAGTTATGTCGGTAACTGAAGTAAGCCAATACTAACGCAACCACGGCATAAATAGCCCAAGCATGAAAACCCCAATGGAAGAAGGTCATTTTCATTGCCTCTTTAACGGCTTCAATTGAACCTTTGTCTGCTGTAGGCGGCGCTAAATAATGCATAAGTGGCTCGGCAACACCAAAAAACATTAAGCCAATGCCCATGCCCGCGGCAAACAACATAGATAGCCAAGTTTTTAAAGAGTAGTCCGGAGTTGCATGATCAGGACCTAAGCGAATATCCCCATATTTAGATAAGCCTAAAAAAGAGACAAAAAAGAAAATAAAGGCAACGGTTAAAACATAAAACCAACTGCCGTTATCTACAATTGAAGATTGCACAACGGAGAACAAAGATTGCGCTTGGTCAGGTAATAACGCGGTAAATAAGAGTAACGCTATGATTATTGACGATGCACCAAAAAATACATTTTTATTCAAGTGACTCTGAGACGACTGACTCAAGATGTTCCCCTTCCATTAATTTGTATAGATAGTATATTAATCATATAGATATCTGCAATCGCTCACCTCTACTAATATCTCTTTAAATAAAATTGTTATATTTATTAAGACTTTGAAAAGAATTAAAAGTTAGCCTATAGTCATATAACTTAGTACACATCTAATTTGAACACTAAAAATAATTACAAACTGATCCAAACTCAAGGGATACTAAAATGAAACTAACAAAACTGCATTGTGCTGTATTAACAGCGTTTGCTACCTCAGGATACGCAAGTGCTGAGGAAATTGAACCGCAAGACAAAGCAAAGATAGAAGTCATTAATGTCACCGCAACTAAACGAACCGAGTCGATACAAGACGTTCCTGTCACTGTTACCGCAATTTCTGGAGAAAGTTTAGAAAAACTGGGAGTGGCGAGTTTTGATGAGTATGTAGAGTTTTTGCCAAACGTTGTATTCCAAGGCACAGGCCCTGGGCAAAATGAAATTTATATCCGTGGTGCTGCAACAACACAAACCAGCATTGCCGTTTCTTCAGTTCAAGCATTACAACCTTCCGTTGCATTTTATTTAGATGAACAGCCAGTTTCAATGCAAGGTCGTAACTTAGACATTTATGCCACCGACGTTGAGCGTGTAGAAGTATTGCCAGGCCCACAAGGTACATTATTTGGAGCAAGTTCACAGTCAGGTACGGTGCGCCTTATTACTAAAAAGCCAAGTCATGATGGTTTTGAAGCTGGTTTTGATACTAGTTTTAGAAGCACAAAAGGCGGCGATATTAGTAACTCGGTAGAGGCTTATTTTAATATGTCTTTGCGTGATGACTTAGCAGTGAGAGTGGTTGCTTTTAATGACTTTCAAGGTGGCTGGATTGATAACATCCTAAATGTACCTGGAGAGGGCGGTTATATAGGTAGTGCGGAAGTTATTAGCCGCATTTCAAATGACGCTTTAACCAACCCAGGAAGTGTTCCAGTTATTTCGCCTAAAAACGATACGCTAGTTGAAGACAACACTAATACAGCAAACTATGCTGGCACCAGAATTGGACTTTCATACCTTATTAATGACGACTGGGACCTGTTAGTTCAGCATACGCAGCAGTCATTGGATACGGAAGGGGTATTTGCGTACGACCCAAATCTTGAAGGTGAATCATCAACAAATAGATTTGTACCAGAGAACAATAATGATGACTTTGGTTTAACCACTTGGACGTTAGAAGGTCGACTAGAGCACTTAGATTTAGTGTATACAGGCGGCTATTTAGATAGAGAAATTAACTCAACAATCGATTATACCGGTTACACCAATGGTGGCTCATTTGCAGCTTACTATGCGTGTAACTATGCCGGGGCACCAGAAACTCAAATCTGTGTAGACCCAACTAAGTTTTACAAAGAAGAAACTGACACTTCACGTGTTACCCACGAATTGCGCTTTAATACCACAGGTGACAATGATTGGCGCGTAACGGCTGGTGTATTTTACGACTCACAGGAAGTATCAACGGTTGGCCTATTTCAATTAGGTAATACAGACCTACCGTATTTCACTGACCTACAGAAAGAGTTAAAAGGTACAGATGGCATAAATAGCGATGGTGGTCCTTTCTCATCTGAAATTAGCTTTGTGAATGATATTACTCATACCATTGATCAGATTGCATTTTTTGGACAGTTTGAATACGACATTTCAGATACAGTGACGGCAAGTTTTGGAGCTCGCTGGTACGAGATTGAAGATAAATTTAAAGGTGCTACGACTACAGTTGACGTAAGTGGCCGACTACAAGCCTACGGTGATGGAAGTGACGCAGCCTTAACTGAATTTTTTGGCGCAGCTGAAGCTGAAGCAATTCAAGCGGCAATTGCCAATGGTCAACTCGATACGAGCCTGTTAGATAGTGACGGGACGCTGACGGTTGATGACACCATTATAAAGGCGTCGGTAGATTGGAAAGTGAATAAAGACGTACTCTTGTTTGCTTCTTACTCAGAAGGTTTTAGACCACCGGTTACCAACCGTGTTGGTGGAGGGTTAGCTAAAAATCAGCAAGGCGCCTTTGACGGTTTCCGTATACCTGTTTATTCCACAACCGACAGTTTGGACAACTTTGAAGTTGGTTTTAAATCAACATTACTAGATCAAAACCTAAGGTTAAATGCAACGGCATATTACTCAGACATTTCGGATCTGCAAACCTCTCGATTTGACCCAACTAATATTAGCTTCTTAGTATTTACTGACAACGTTGGTGACGCTGAAATTAGAGGTATTGATGGTGACTTCAGCTATGTCGCTACTGACAATTTAGTATTATCAGGCGCCTTTAGTTTAAT
This sequence comes from Psychrosphaera haliotis, assembly GCF_009728465.1. GTDB lineage: Bacteria > Pseudomonadota > Gammaproteobacteria > Enterobacterales > Alteromonadaceae > Psychrosphaera > Psychrosphaera haliotis. The sequence goes on along the minus strand of NZ_WOCD01000001.1, from coordinate 553,464 downwards.
TGACAGTGAATTAACTTCTGTAAATCCAGAGCTTGATGGCATTGCTCCACCGGTTGGTAGTCAATTGCCTTACTCAGCTGAACTTTCTGGTAACTTGCAAGCTCAGTACTACTTTGAACTTGATGGCGACTTAACGGGCTTTGTAAACGGTTCTGTTAGCTATACAGGTGATAGATACACAGGCATGACAATGGATGCATATGTATTAGAAGATGCAACAAACCTTGTTTATGGCACCGGCTCTGGTTTAGATATTAAACGCGAAGCTGATTTGTTCACAGGTGTGAATTACACAGATAGCAATGGTAATGCTTTTGCTGGTGGTCGTTATGTTCAAGACAGCTATGTATTAGCCAATATCGCCATAGGTGTGACTAATGATGCCTGGAAAGCTGAATTCTTTATTAATAACATAACGGACGAAAGTGCGATATTGTATGTTGATACTCAGCAGTTTACGCCAAAAGTTGTTACGAACCGCCCTATGACCGTTGGGTTTAGGTTCTCGTACGACTTCTATTGATAAATTAAGATTGTCATTTGTGGCATAAGGAAGCCGCTAGAGATTATTCTTTAGCGGTTTTTTTTCGGTTAACAAATTGTTTTATGAAGAATAAAAGTGTTGAAAGGGAAGTGTCTTGAATATAAAAAGCAAAACATCAGAGAGTGCCGTTAGTATTTCCGATGCCAGTTTTGAAGAGCAAACAAGAGCAATTCAAAAGTTGATTCAAACCGCTGACTTTAATCAGGCTATTGCAGTTTCTGACTCCTACTTAGAGCAAGTTAAAAGTACGGCTCACAAAGTTGAAATACTGTATTTAAAAGCGGTCGCTTGCCGTTACAAAAAAGATAATGAGCATGCTCACAAGACTCTGCAACAGTTAATAAAACTTGCTGATAATCATCCGCGCAGTTATCAAGAGCAAGGTTATCTATACCTCGCTGATCAAAAAGCAGATCTTGCCAAGTTTAGCTTTGAAAAAGCGGTAAAGTTAAATCCTAGTTTAGTGGCAAGCTGGCAGGAGTTAATTGAGCTATATCGTAAATCTAATGATGCAGAATATGTGCAACATGCCGCAAATCAATTAGCAAAACTCAAGTCTTTGCCACCTGCGTTGCTCGCTGTTACAGAGTTCATGAATGATGGTAAATTAATTAAAGCAGAACAAATTTGTCGCCAGTTTTTACAGAATAACAAACGAAATGTTGACGGTATGTGTTTGTTAGCGGAAATAGGCATTGAGCTAAAAATATATGATGACGCAGAGTTTTTACTGACGACAGCGTTGGAGCTTGAACCCGAACATATTCATGCACGGTCACTATTTTTGAATTTAAGTTTAAAGCTTGGTAAGTACAAAAAAGCGCAAGAGTTAGTCTTGAAACTGCTAGCTCAACAACCTGAAAATGTTAGTTTTATGGTGGCCAAGGCGAATGTTTTAGCAGGGTTAGGTCAAGTTAATGAAGCAATAGCGTTATTTGATAATGTAATCACCGTGGGACATAAAAACCCTGAGTTTTATTTACAGCATGGGCATGCGTTAAAAGCGAGCGGCAATATTACGGCTGCTGTTGAGGCCTATCAAAATGCTTATAAAATAAACCCTAAGTTTGGTGATGCATATTGGAGTTTAGCTAATACTAAAACCTACCGCTTTAGTGACACTGAAGTTACCCAAATGGAGAAGCACGTTGGGTTAACTGACCAGCTTTTGCAAGATAAAATTCAAATGTTATTTGCGTTTGGTAAAGCCAAAGAGGATAACAAAGAGTTTGCAGAAGCATTTGAAGCCTATAGATCTGGGAACGCACTTCAAAAGCAATATAGTGGTTTCAACATAGAAAATGTAGAACGACAGATAGACCACCAAATTAAGTATTGTGACTCGGCACTGTTTGAGAAGCGAAGTCATGTTGGTAACCCCTGTAAAGATCCCATTTTTATTGTTGGTTTACCAAGAGCTGGCTCAACGTTATTAGAACAAATTTTAGCCTCCCACAGCCAAGTGGATGGCACCATGGAGTTGCATCAAATTTTAGGCTTAGCGTCAAAGCTGCGAGGCCGGGCTAAAGTGGATAATAGCGCACAGCAACAAGAATTAGATGAAGACGTATATCCAAGAAATTTGCATAAGTTAGAAGACACTTACTTTCAGCGCTTTGGAGAGCAATTTATAGAAGAAACAAAAGTGTACCGTGAAAGTGCACCTTTATTTATCGATAAAATGCCAAATAACTTTTTACACCTTGGTTTGATTAAACTCATATTACCAAACGCCAAAATTATAGATGCGAGACGTTCGCCAATGGCCTGTTGTTTTAGTGGCTTTAAACAGTTATTTGCCGAAGGGCAGGAGTTTAGTTACGACTTAGAAGATATAGGTCGTTATTACAATGGCTACTTAAAGTTGATGGCTCATTGGAAAGCGGTTCTGCCTGATTTTATTTTAACGGTGAATCATGAAGATGTTGTTGATGACTTAGAGAAAGAAGTAAGGCGTTTATTAGACTTTTGTGGATTAGAATTTGAACCCGCTTGTTTAGAGTTTCATAAAACGAAACGAAATATAAAAACTCCGAGTTCAGAACAAGTAAGACAGCCAATTTATAAAAGTGCGACAGAGCAATGGCGTTACTTTGAACCTTATCTGTCAGACTTAAAACGTGTTTTAGATATTGACTAGATAATAAAAAGCCACTCTAACAAGTATTAGAGTGGCCTTGGTAAAATCAACCTTCAATAAACGTCGAGTTGTAAGTTAAAAACGTTTATTAAAATTATCGATTTTAAGTTATTTTAGGTCAAACCTGTCGGCATCCATTACTTTCACCCAAGCGCTAACAAAGTCTTTGATAAACTTATGATTAGCGTCGTTGGTGGCATAAACTTCAGATATTGCTCTTAGCTGAGAGTTTGAGCCAAAAACTAAGTCGACACGGCTCGCTTCCCACTTAGGCTTGCCAGTTGCTAACTCAATACCAACAAACTCTGTTTTTGAGTTGCTAGCATGCGCATCTTTTGGTTCCCACTTTGTATTCATATCTAGAACATTGCGGAAAAACGCATTATTTAACGTACCAACACTATCGGTAAGTACTCCTTTGTTCGAGTCATCAGCGGTAATGCCAAGCGCTCTTAAACCACCAACTAGGACTGTCATTTCTGGCGCTGTTAGCGTTAGCAGTTGTGCTCTATCAAGCAACATTTCTTCAGCGGCTACAGTAAAGTTAGCTTTTGAGTAATTTCTAAAGCCATCAGCAACAGGTTCTAATACATCAAAAGACTCTGTGTCGGTTTGCTCATCGCTCGCATCAACACGACCTGGTGAAAACGGCACGTCCACATCTACACCTGATAATTTAGCTGCCTGCTCAATGGCTGCGCTGCCACCAAGAACAATTAAATCGGCAATAGACACTTGTTTGCCATTGCTTGACTGTTCTTGATTAAAGTTTGCCTGAACATTATTCAACACTGACAGTACTTGCTGCAATTGTTCAGGTTTATTCACTGGCCAATCTTTTTGTGGTGCGAATCTAATTCTCGCGCCATTTGCTCCACCACGTTTGTCTGAATCTCGGTAAGTAGATGCTGAAGACCATGCCGTATAAATTAACTCTTGAGGTGTTAGTCCAGAATTTAGCAAAGCGTGTTTTAATGAATCAACATCATCGCTTGTAAGTGATTTACCATTGCTTTCTGGTAATGGGTCTTGCCAAATTAAATCTTCACTTGGCACTTCTTTACCTAAATAACGAGACTTAGGTCCCATATCTCGGTGCGTTAATTTAAACCAAGCTCTTGCAAATGCATCGGCAAATTCAGCCGGATTCTTGTGAAAATGCTCTGAAATTTTTCTGTACTCAGGATCCATTTTCATAGCCATGTCAGCGGTTGTCATCATGATGCCAACTTTTTTATCAGGGTTGCCTGCGTCAGGTGCATGATGCGCTTTATCAAGGCCTTTAGGAGTCCATTGATGTGCGCCTGCTGGACTTTTAGTCAGTTCCCATTCGTAACCAAATAAAACATCAAAATAACTGTTGTCCCAAGTCGTTGGTGTAGGTGTCCAAGCACCTTCAATACCACTTGTAATAGCGTCGGTACCCTTACCGCTGCCGTAGTTGTTTTTCCAACCTAAACCCATTTGCTCAATTGATGCTGCCTCTGGCTCAGCTTCTAAATTAGAGTCCGAAGCGGCACCATGACATTTACCAAAAGTATGACCACCGGCTGTTAAGGCAACGGTTTCGTAATCATTCATCGCCATGCGGCCAAATGTTTCTCTGATATCTTTACCTGAAGCAACAGGGTCTGGAATACCATCTGGACCTTCAGGGTTTACATAAATTAAGCCCATTTGAACCGCAGCTAAAGGCGCTTCTAACTCTCTGTCCATTAGGTCTTTTTTGTCGTAACGGCCATTATCTAGCCAAGTTTTTTCTGTGCCCCAATAGATATCTTCTTCTGGTTCCCAAATGTCTTCTCGACCACCACCAAAACCAAAAGTATCTAAACCCATTGTCTCAAGAGCAACGTTACCCGTTAAGATAAACAAATCGGCCCATGAAATGTTTTGGCCATATTTTTCTTTAATAGGCCAAAGGAGGCGGCGAGCTTTGTCTAGGTTAGCGTTGTCTGGCCAACTATTAAGCGGTGCAAATCGTTGGTTACCGGTTGATGAACCACCTCGGCCATCACCTTCTCTGTAGGTACCTGCAGCATGCCATGCCATACGGATCATAAATGGGCCGTAATGACCGTAATCTGCTGGCCACCACTCTTTTGAATCTACTAATAAATCTGCGATGTCTTTTTTGACCGCATCTAAATCTAGGGCTTTGAAAGCTTCTGCGTAATTAAAGTTAGCGTCGATTGGATTGGATTTTTCTGAATTTTGATGAAGGATTTTCAAATTAAGCTGGTTAGGCCACCAGTCTATATTCTTTGTCGAATTACCGCCTACTTTGGTATTCGCACCATGCATAAATGGGCATTGACCTTTAGTGTCATTGTTGCTCATTCTGATCTCCTATTTTTCGCGTTCATTGATTTTATGAATTAAGCTTGTAGTTAGACTATAGACACCATTTCCATTTTTTTAAATTAACTATTTATGAAGATAGTCTTCTATAAAATAGAACCACCAAAGTATTGAAATTAAAAAGTTAAATAAATTAGGGTAAGAGGTAAATGAATGATAATTGAAGATATAATGACAAAGCCTGTTGTAACGGTAGGATTGGACGATTCTTTGTCGTTGGCCAATGAAATATTTAATCAAACACAGTTTCATCATTTGTTAGTAGTAGAAGAGCAAAAGTTACTAGGGGTTTTATCAGATCGAGATGTTTTAAAGGCACTTAGTCCTAATATAGGGACTGCATCAGAAAAAATGCAGGATCTTGCTACATTAAATAAGCGGGTTCATCAAATTATGAGCCGAGATCCAATTTGCTTAAAATCCACAGATAGAGTCAAACGTGTTGTAGAAATTTTCGACGAAAATAGAATTTCGTGTATACCCATAGTAAATGACAATTGGACTCCCGTTGGAATAGTCACCTGGCGAGACATAATAAAAGCAATTAGAGGTAAATATAAATAGCTTTGCGAAACGTAGCTTATATTTTTAGGAACGTCGGCTATTACCTCTAATTATTCGAGTTTTAAATCCAATGTTTTGTTCGCAACGTATGCCTGATAAATAAAAAACAAATTAATTTAGGAGAGTTACATGGGGTTATTTGGAAAGTTATTTGATCCGGTAAAACGTAAGCGAAAGTTGTACGATAAAAAATTGGAAGAGGGTATGTTGGCGCAACGAAAAGGAGATATTCGACTCTATGCCCAACTCTCTGAAGAGGCTGAAAAAATGTGGGCTGAAATAGAAGCGTTAGAGAAAGATAAAAAGTAGTTTATCGGGACACCGCAGTAAAAACTAAACTACGAAAGTGCCATCTCATAGTAAAATTTCCCTAAAACGAATTGTTCCTTTTTTAAACAGTCTAAAAAGTTGTTTTTGTCTGCTGACTGCATAACAATGCCCACATTAAGCAACAATCTTAAACAGCTAATGTGATTATATTTTGCATTCGTGAACAACTATCCTAATCAACAGGGACCGTTTTATGAAATTTAAAAAAATTCTATTGGCGCTTTCGATATCAATGCTAACGGCATGTGGCGGCGGTAGTGGAGGCACTGACTCAGGTAGCAATACTGGCGGTGACACAGGTAGTAATACTGGCGGTGACACAGGTGGCAATACTGGTGGTGACACAGGTGGCAATACTGGTGGTGACACAACTACGGTTGTAGAAACGGCCGTTTCTGGTAAAGCGATAAAAGGCACAATAAGTAATGGGGTTATTAAGGTATTTAAATATATCGATAATGCCCCTGTTGAACTCACTTCTGAAGAGTTGAAAGACACATCGGTTTCTACTGATGCCAGTGGTAATTATACGTTTACGGTTTTAGATTATACCGGACCAATTAAAATAGAAGTGGGTGTTTCTGCTGACGCAACTTCGCCTACTATTATGCTGTGTGATGCGCCATCTGGCTGTGGCACTGTGGCTTTTGGTGATGAGGTAAACCTAACGACAACCGCCCCTGACTTTGCATTATCTTCAGTTTCTTCAGTAGATTCTGGCACACCAGCAAAACTCAATGTTTCGCCGTTAACCCATATTGCAACATCTATGCTTGAGGCATCTCAAGAAGACGTTAGTCTTGAGTCTATCCAACAAAACTTTTCTAAAGTGGCAAATACATTTGGTGTGCAGGGCAATCTCTCTGAGCTTGAGCCTACATCGATGAACAATGGCGCAGAGGTTGCGGCTGAAGATAACGAGGCCGAGCTTCGTTACGGGTTAATTAACGCTGGCATCGCCGAGTCACTTTTTTCCAACGGAGACCTTACAGCGAGCTTTAATTCAGCAACGGCAGATATTGTTGCCAATAATGGTGACTTACTAGTTGTTCCAGATGGTGAAGGCGACTTTGAGTTCAGTATGACTGAAATATTGGACGCGGCCGCAAACACGGCGTCAATGGTAGCCGCCAATATTGCTGCTGATAGCTCTATTGAAAATAGTTCAGTAATTATTGACACGTTAAATCAAACTCAAAACACATTAGAGAATGAGTCTGAAAATAAAGAACTGTTAGTTGATGAAGATGGCAGAACAAACTCAGAATCGGAAGAAATTACTACTGGCGATGCTGTAGACAAAGCGAAAGCGATGGTTGGAGACGTTCGTGTATTTGCTAATTTATTCGATAAAGACCATGCCTCAAATGCTGGTATTAGAGCGCAAGGTGAAGATCTTATTGCGTTGATTGAAGATGCTAACACTATGGTAGGGCTTGAAGGTGACAATTTTACACTGTTATCGACTATTTCAGAATTAGTAGCTGATTTGAGCATGCGTGACTTAGGCAACCAAACAACATTCAACTTAGCTGAAGAGCTTGGCGCACAGTCTGGTGTTACTGGCACATTGGTGATGGATGAAGATAATTACACATTTGTTGTTGATGCATCCAATGGTGATTCAGAAGCACTAGCGTTAAACCTGGTATTAGCTTTGAATGAAGCTGGAGATCAAATCCAATTATCTTTGATGGGAATAATGGAAACCGCTGGCGCTTCGCTTGGTATCAAAGACACCAGTAAAGTATTCCTTAACCTAGAAACAGCTGTTACTCAAGAAGAGTTAGAAAGTGGTGATGCAGATACTGACATTATTGGTGGAGGTTTTGAGCTATCAATAGCAATTGAACAAAAAGCCAGTAGCACAATTACTAACCCTATTTCGTTTGAAGGTAAGTTAGCGGCTGAGTTGGTGATGGTTGATGTACCTAGTTTAAGAAGTGAGTATTTTGACGAGCCTAATTACGTAGATGTCCAAGAATTTTATATACCTACTACAGAGCAACAAGCTGTACCTAAGTCTGTTGTGTTCTCTGGGGCATTTGCTTCTGCGGAAGGAGAGAGTTTCACGGCAACATTAGCGTTAGACGTAAATGAGCTTGATACCTTTGCACCAGATGGAATTAAAAACGGAGTTGGTGCTTTATTAGAAGAACCGGGAATTTATGTATCGGTATCTGACGATGAGAACACAGTGACTTGGACTGGTAACGATACGTACTTCTTGACCCCAAGGTCAAAAACAAGAACTTATGAAGACCTTTCTGATTCAGATCTTACTCACAATCGCGTAACTGGATACTACACCGAAGGGGATTGGATAAGAGAAGATATTACTGAATACTCTCACGTTCAAACGGAAACAGAACAAGGCTTAATACTGAATGAACATCGTATCTTCTTGCCTATGCGGGAAGTGCGTCAAATGATTATATTAGTATTTTTTATCAAGTAGCCAAAGAGTTAGATACTGATAATGATGGAGCGGTAGACCGCCATCAAACAGTGACAAAACGCTTATCGTTAAACCAACCTCTTGGGGTTGACTTTGAAGTGGCTAATTTAATCGATGAAAACGATGATATTTTAGTATATCAGGATGATGTACGCGAAAGCACAGACTCCGTAACGGGTGAGTTTTTAGATTCATTTGAGAGCTATGTTAATAACAATATTGTTAACAGAAACAAAGATATAAATAGCGCACTTGATGCCTTTAACCTTGCTTTTGGAATAACCCCAGATCAACCTGTTTATGACATGTGGGAAACCAATGTAGGTATTATTCTTTCCGATGAATCAGATTTAAAATCCCTTGAAGGCGGTTTAGATAACTTTGGTGTTCGTGCCTATATTGTGCAGCCAATTCTTAAAGATGCAATGACATTAGATGTTAGCAGCAACAATAGTGAATTTGTAATCAGCGTTGAAGGCGGCCAAGAACTAACTGTATCAACAACAGAAGATTCAGACACCGGAACATTCACCTATGACTCTACTTTTGACAGTGATAGTTACGCTAAGAATATTTCTCTATTTTCCGTTAAAAGTGACACCGATGGAGAAGAACGTTATGGCTACTACTTAACTGAAAAAGAAGTTTATTCTGACGGTTATGAGTGGAACGCGGCAACTCGATACGAAGTTTACTCTGAAGATACAGACCAAATGGCGAAATTGATGAGTTTGAATGGTACGTTACTATTTACTGGGGACAGTCTTTTAATGAAAATTATGAGCTAGTTGATTATGACGGAACGATAGTGACTAATGGATACGTTTCTTCATTGTTTGCGATAAACATGCAGTTTAAGTCTGATTATGGTGTTTCATTCTATAACTTCTTAGGCGAATCTAACGCTGCTAGTTCTGTGCTAATGCGCTTACATGAAAATAGATATATCTCTAATAACAACTACTTAAATCCATTCAAATCGAGTCAAATTGATGGTGTTGGATACATATCTCGTTTTGAATTAATGTCTGAGGAAGTTGGGACCAATGTCTTTGAGCCTGGAAATACAACGAGTTATGACGTTTATGTTGTAGAGCCAGACAGTACTGAAATATTAGAAAGCGAAGATAATTACTTAGATTTAGCCGCTTCATTGTCAGTGGGTTTGGTGCTTCAAGACTATGAAGTAAACTTGATGTTGTCAGGCGAAAGAACTGAGTTTGAAGATGGTAAGTTTGCACTAGACTTATCATACAAAACTCCAGATTCAGAATTACAGCGCACTTTTAATGTCAAAGTTGAATCAATGTTTAGCGATTCATTTTAATGACTAATGCTGAAGGTGTCATTTTGCGAATGACAGGTAATGAAGATGACGGTACTGAAGGTGAAGACGTTGTTATTGGTACTATTACCGTTGGTGCAAAGGCAATTTTAGCGGCAGAAATAATTGTTCGTGGTTCAAACATACTAATCCGCTATAACGATGAAGATGGCACGATAGAGTCTTTATAATACTTCGTTAATTAATAGCAATTAAACGCAATATAAAAGCGCCATTTAGACTTTCTAGATGGCGTTTTTTGTTTTCCAAGTCTCCGTCTTTAAAATTACTTGTGAAAGGCAACAAGCCTGGTTAAAAGTTAAAGCTGATAAAAAAGGTCAATAAGTAGATATTATTTCTGCCTGCGCTTAAGTTAGTTTTGTTTGACAAGTAGAAACAAGTTTTCTTAATTTCGCATTGCAAAGTGATTTTTCATCGACCATACTGTTCGCTTAAAAAATCACCAAGTGGTAATTCGGCCTAAGTTTTAATTGGTGCCAATAATGCACTTTCTACAAAATTTGAAATTACAAGGAACGTTTATGAAGTTTAATAAAATTCTTCTCGCACTTTCTATAACGATGCTTACTGCCTGTGGTGGCGGAAGCGACTCTAATGAAACTGGTGGTACCGGTGGTGGCTCCGGCGGAGGTTCAGGCAGTGGCGGAGGTTCAGGTGGCGGCACTACTGTACCAGTTGAAACTGCAATTTCGGGTAAAGCAATTAAAGGCACGATGAGCAATGGTGTTGTTAAAGTATTTAAGTACGTAGACAACGAGCCTGTAGAGCTTACCAGTGATGAGTTAAAAGATGCTAACATCACTACTGACGCAGATGGCAACTATACGTTTACGGTATTGGATTACTCTGGACCAATAAAAGTCGAGGTTGGTGTTTCTACTGACCCTGCATCACCAACAATCATGCTTTGTGACGCTCCGTCTGGGTGCGGAGATGTTGAATTTGGTGAAGAAATCGATTTAACAGCCTCTGCGCCAACCTTTATGTTGTCTTCTGTTTCTTCAGTTGAGTCTGGCACAGCAGCAAAAGTAAATGTTTCCCCATTAACGCACCTTGCAACGGCTTTGGTTGATAACTCTGAAGACGGTGTAAGCCCAGAAACAATTCAAGAAAATTTATCAAAAATCGCAAATACCTTTGGCATCCAAGGCAATATTGCTGAGCTTGAACCTACATCCGCAAATGATGCGTCTGAAGTTGCGGCGGAAGATAATGCTGAAGAGCTGAGATACGGGTTAATCAATGCTGGTATCGCTGAATCCCTCTTTTCTGGTGGTGACATCACTGACAATATGAACTCTGCAACAGCTGACATTGTAGAAAATGACGGTGATCTGCTTGTTGTCGCAGATGGAGAAGGCGATTTTGAGTTTAGCATTACAGAAATTTTAGACGCTGCTGCAGAAACAGCCTCAGTTGTAGCTGAAATAATTGCGAACGACGATACAATTGAAAATGGCTCAGCTGCTATTGAAGAATTAAATCAAACTCAAAATGTATTAGAAAATGAATCAGAAAACCAAATACTTGTAGCTGGAGAAGATGGCAGAACTGACTCTGAGTCTGAAGAGGTTACTGAGGATGATGCAGTCGCGAAAGCTAAAGGCATGGTGCAAGATGTCCGTGTATTCGCCAATCTATTCGATAAAGATCATTCATCAAATCAAGAAATAAAAGCTGAAGGCGACGCGCTTCTAGAATTAATTGAAGACGCGGAGCTGATGGTTGAGTTAGAAGGTGATAATTTTACCCTGTTATCCCTTATTTCTGAGACTGTTACTGACATTAGTATGCGAGACGTGGGCAGCCAAACAACATTTGATTTAGCTCAAGAATTAGGAGTTGAATCTGGCGTTACTGGTACGTTAGTGATGGACGAAGATGATTATAACTTTAGTGTTGATGCAGTAGGTAGTGATTCTGAAGTATTAAAAGTTGATTTATCATTGTCGTTAAACGATGCGGGAGACCGTGTTGACCTGAGTTTATCTGGACTTATGGAAACAGCTGGAGCGTCATTGGAAATTGCAGACACTAGTCATGTTTACATAGAGTTAACAGAAACGGTAACTGAAGAGCAGCTAGAGAATGGTGATACCGACGCTGAAATCAAAGGCGGTGGATTAGAGCTTTCTCTTGTTATTGCTCAAAAAGCAACTGAAGCAGTTACAAATCCAGTTACTTTTGAAGGCAAACTAGGTGCAGATTTAGTTATGGTTAGCGTACCAACAATTAAAGATGAATATTTCAGGGTAGGGCAGTGGCAAACATATGTTTTGGACGATAGACCACTTTATTACCCTGAAAATGAGCAAAAGCCAATACCTGAGTCAGTTACTTTTTCAGGAATGTTTTCTACGGCAGAAGGACAGAGCATCACAGCAACTTTAGCATTAAATGTAAACGAAGCTGCAACGTTTGCGCCTGCTGGATTTCAGGAAGGAATAGGAACTTTGTTAGAGGAGCCTATTTTTACAATAAGCGTTTCAGAGGACGAAGACTTAGTAACCTATCAAAAGAATGCAAATTACTTTGAAAGTGTAGAAACCTATGAATATACCTTTAATGACCTTACAGCCGATCAAGGGCGTCACATTAATTTAGGCTTTGAACTAAACAGTGATGAAAAAAGATATGAATATCTTACAGAAGTTAAGTTCCTTACAAACACAACACCAGAAGGGCTAGTGTTACGAGAAGTTAGATACAACTATGTTATTACGAGTGAACTTAATGACCCGTATCGCTATATTTACTCATCTATTTTCAAAGAGCTAGATACAGATGGTGATGGTGTTATCGATAAATTTGAGGAAGTTAAATCTATCTTGCATCGCGATGAGTCGATTGAGGGTGAGTTAGCGTTAGCAGATTACTTTGATGAAAATGGTGGTATTGATGCGCCTGATGGCGAGTATGAGCAAATTATTGATTCTATAACGGGCGTAAATTCTTCAAATATCTTTGATGAATTTGTTGGCTTAGGTCAATTTGATGAAGAAGGTTATAACAGTGCACTTGATTCATTTAAATCAAACTTTGGCATTATAGACAACCAGCGTGTTTATGACATATGGGAATCGGAAATCGGTATTCTAATATCAGATGAATCTGATTTGCGGTCTATAGAGGCCGGTGTTGAGAATTTTGGTGTTAAAGGTTATTTAGCACAGCCGCTAATGGAAGATGCAATGACGTTATCAGTGGCAAGCGATGATTCAGAGTTTAGCATTATCGTTGATGGTGGACCTCAATTGTCAGTTATGTCTACTGAAGCTGAAGATGGAACGTTTAGGTATACATCTGAGTTCACGAGTGATATCTCAAATAAATTAGTATCTATTTCTACGTTTAAAGAAGTACTAGAAGATGACTCAGAACGTTATGTATTTAAGTTTGAACAAGCAGACGTGTACTCAAACGAGGCATGGACCAGTGCAGCTAAATACGAAGTTGAATCAGTAGACTCCAACCAAGATGGTGAGATAAGCGACTCTGAATGGGTAATAAAAGCTTATTATGGAGAGAAGTTTAATGAAAATAATCAACTAGTTGATTACGAAGGCAATTTAGTAACCGAATGGTACAGCCATAATTTCAATGTATTAGACATGGAATATAGAAGCGACTGGGGTGTTTCGCTATTTGCACACTTAGGTGAGTCCAACTCTGCTTCATCTATCGTCAAGAGGCTCCATGAAAATCGTTTCGAATCATATAGGGGTTACGTAACACAATTTGAATGGCGAGTGATAGATGGTCTAGGCTACATATCTCGTTTCGAATTAATGGATGAGTCCTTAGATGCCGATGTATTTAATCCAGGTGGCTCTAAGAGCTATGACGTTTATTTGGTTGAACCGGATAATACGGACGGCCTTGAAAGTGAAGATACATACCTTGATTTAGCGGCATCATTATCGGTTGATGTGGTACTGCAAGATTATGAAGTAAGCGTCATGTTGTCGGGCGAAAGAACTGGCTTTGAAGATGGCCAGTTTGCATTAGCCTTATCCTACAAAACACCAGAAGCTGAAGCACAACGCTCATTTAAAGTAATGGTAGAATCGATGGACACTGACTCTATTATTGCCACAAATGCAGAAGGCGTTGTATTACGCATGAGTGATGATGGTGAAGATGGCGACGAAGGTGTGGATGTTGTCATTGGAACAATAACTGTTGGCTCAGATGCTATATTAGGCGGCGAGATCATTAAACGCGGCTCTACCATCTTAATTCGTTATAACGATGAAGATGGTACGATTGAAACTCTATAATGATTGCGAACCCATTGATTTATTTAATTCTTTGGGTGTAGGATTATAAAGTTAAATTGAAGTTATAAACGCCACTTAGTTTATCTAAGTGGCGTTTTTTTAATATTAAAACAATAAAATTAAGCAGTTTGATAGCACAATGACAATACTTTCCGTTTGTACACTTTTAAAGAAAATTTGCTTTTCAGTTACCGTTTTTTCTTTCGTTTTTTCAACTAGTGCCTTATCAAATAGCGCCTTATCATATAGCAACAACGTTAGCTCAAACTCTCAATTCGAACAGGATAAAAGCCAGACTTACATTAAAAGCTACGCTACTAGTTTTAACACAACCAATATTCAACCTATTAGTGACATCTTGAAGGATGATTGGGAAGGCGGAGTTAGTAAAAATTCAGATTTTGGATTATCTCAGAGTAAAATTGGAATTGAATTAGGAGTTAAAAATTGGCGATTTGTTTATGAAACCCGTAACGATCATTTTTTAACTACAAACGAATCCTCAGCTACGCTTTACCAATATACAAAAACGTCTTTCCCCTCAATTAAGTCTGCCTATGACTTAAATATTCATTATAGGAAGTTACAAGCCAAAGGAATCAAACTTGGTTATATGTGGCAGCCAATTAAGACGTTCTCAATAACCAATTACTTTGGTGTTTGGAGGCCTACTACGATTAGGAATAGCCGTTTATTAGGTGACGTTGTATCGGAGGGGACAGTAACGGGGGTTGCTCAACTTGAAGAGTGGTACTCCTACAAAAATCTATTAAAAAGACAAATCGATGCTGATTGGGGTGAAGGAACCGGCAAAACATGGGATCTAGTTATAAATTGGCAACCAACTGAAAACCTTATTTTAGGATTAGATATTATTGACTTGTTTTCAAAGTTTGATTTTGATCATTTAGGTTATAGCTCAGGAACTTTAAGTAGCTCGACTACATATCGAGATGAGGACAATATTCTTAGGTTTAACCCAGCATATTCTGGCGTTGAGTCGGAAAAGCCATTTTCGTGGGACTTGCCTAAAAGTATCTCTTTAACCGCTTCCTATGCTAAAGATGATATTGAATATTTATTGGCGATAAACAAAAGGGATTTAAATACTAGTATAGTACTCGGGGCCGGTTTTGATATTGCACAAGGAGTTATTACGTCTGGTTATGATATTAAAAATAAGGCAATTCAAGTTAGTTATTCAAATAGCTGGTTTGAAGGCCTTGTTATGACAGATAACTTAGATATTTCTGATGCAAAAACCTTCTCACTGTCATTGTCTGCAAATTTAAAGTTTTAAAACTCGTTAGAGTTACAATTTTAGAAGTCAAAGGTTAACTAGTATAGGTGACAAGTTAGTTTAATACGCGTAAGTTATTGTTAACGGATTAAAATAATAAGGAGCCCGTATGTTAGCTGGCGCTATGATGAATGCAGATCTTACCATTAATTCAATCATGTCTTACGCTAAAAAAGTGTATGGTAATGTAGAAATTGTCTCAGTGACACACGATCACGACCGATTTAGATACACTTACAAAGAGGCCTTCAAACGTGTTGATAAGCTTGCTAATGCACTCAGTAAAATGGGGCTAAAACGCAGCGACCGGGTTGCTACGATAGCATGGAATGACCACCGTCATTTTGAACTCTATTACGCAATTTCCTGTTCAGGCTTTGTTTGTCACACCATAAACCCAAGGCTCTACTCAGAGCAGCTAGAATATATACTCCATCATGCTGAAGATAAGGTGATTTTTGTTGATAAAACGTTATTGCCCGCCCTTGAGGCAGTGAAACACGCCTTGCCGGATTTAAAGGCCATTGTTGTATTATGTGACGAGCAGGACTTACCTGCATCTGATTTAGAGCTTATTGCTTACGAAACACTTATTTCTGATGAGCCTGACAGCTTTGAATACCCAGAGCTAGATGACCAAGCAGCAAGCTCGCTTTGTTATACGTCAGGTACCACAGGGAATCCAAAAGGTGTGCTTTATAGCCACCGTTCAACGGTATTACATAGTTTTAGTATCTCGATGCCTAACAGCATGTCAATTGGCAACAATGAAGTTATCATGCCTATTGTGCCTATGTTCCATGTGAATGCGTGGGGATTACCGTACGCGTGTCCAATGTCCGGAGCTAAATTAGTATTTCCAGGCAACAAGATGGCGGATGGCAAAACATTAACCAATTTGATTAATACTGAAAACGTCACTATGTCTGCAGGCGTTCCAACTGTTTGGTTAGCCTTATTAAATTACTTAAAACAGTCAAATGAAACGATTGCGTCCGTTAAGCGATTTATTGTTGGTGGTGCGGCTTGTCCACTTGGTTTAATGAAAGGTTTTGCAGAGTATGGCGTAGAAATGCAACATGCTTGGGGCATGACTGAGTTAAGTCCTCTAGGCACAATAAATGTAATGAAGCCTGAGTTGTTAAAACTGGATGAGCAACAATTGGATAAAATACGCGTAAAACAAGGCTTGCCTGTGTATGGCGTTGAAATGAAAATTGTTGATGATGAAGACAATGAGTTGCCGTGGGACGGCGAAGCATCTGGTAACTTAAAGGTGAAAGGTGCTTGGGTTTGCAGTAGCTATTTTAACCAAATTGAATCCGACGCGCACGATCACGATGGCTGGTTTTCAACAGGCGATGTAGTAACGTTCGATGAGCATAGCTACATGACGGTCACTGACCGCTCTAAAGATGTTATCAAGTCTGGTGGCGAGTGGATTAGCTCTATAGAGTTAGAAAACATTGCAAGTGATCATCCGAGTATTTTAGAAGCCGCGGTTATTGGTATTCCTGATCCTAAATGGACAGAGCGTCCTGCTATATTTGCAGTGAAGATGGAGAATGCTGAAATAACTGAGCAAGAACTTATTGCTAGTTTTGAAGGCAAAACGGCGAAATGGTGTATTCCACAGCAAGTTACGTTTGTAAATGAGCTTCCGCATACAGCTACTGGAAAGCTAGATAAGAAGGAACTTCGTAAATTGTACCTTTAGTTTCTGTACTTAACTGCGTTGCAACTAAACGTTATTGCTAAGCAATTAAGCTTCGTTGCTTAGCGACTAAATATCGTCATTGTCCTTGTTTTATTTCAGCTAGCCTCACTTACAAGCGTGGCTAACCTGAGTAAAACAAGGTTTTTATTTCATTCAGTTTTTTCATTTAGGGTTAAATGAATATTGCCTTGATAGAATCAAGAATCAAGAATCAAGAATCAAGAATCAAGAATCAAAAATCAAGAATCAAAAATCAAAAATCAAAAATACATTTAATCATTTAATCACTTAATCAAGTGAAACTTGGTTTGACGGCCGTCTAGGTATTTGACTTTCTTACCATCAAAAAATGCTTCTTCTTCTAACATGATCCTAATTTCTTTATTCCACTGTGAAATAAACGTCGCAGCATTTAATTCAATAGAATAAGCGGTATTTTCATAAAGAGGATAATCACCTCTAACCGGCACGCCACCTTGAGCATCCCACATACCAATTGTTGGTCCTGCAGCATGTCCATGGTATCCAATTGGGTGTGTATAAATGGCAGGTTTTAAGCCTCCAGTAATTGATTTCTCTCTTGCCGCTTTTAATATCTCGTTACCCGTTCTGCCTAGTGCAAATTCACCGGTAAATATATCTTGAACTCGGTTGCCATTTTTAAGAGCTTGTTTTAAATAGTCAGGAGCATCTGTTTCACCGGCCTTTAATACATAAGCATGTTGTTGCTGATCAGTATTTAGTCTCAAATACGTGACGCCAAAATCAACATGAAGTAGGTCGCCACGTTGAATAATTTGTCCAGCCGGGCGATCGCTAAAAGCCTTTAGCTGGTCAAAGCTTTCATTGTCACTGCGTTGAATTGAAACGGTTGGATGAAACCAGTTAGTTAAACCCAAACGTCGGCTCTCATTTCTTAGCCACCAGACAACGTCGTCTGTTGAGGTTATGCCAGGTTTAACCACGCTATTTGAGAACGCTTTAGCAATAATGTTATGACCTATCTTTATCAGTGCTGGGTAATATTGCATTTCTTTTGCGGTACGAGTTTCTAACCAAGCAACGGCTAAGTTTTCTGCGCTGGTTACTTTGGACTTTAAGTTGCTTGGTAAGGCATCTACAAACTCAGATTTATCTGTGACAGTCAGGCCGTCGGCTAAAGCAAAGTGAGTGCTTTGGTTTATTCCAATCGCCTTAGGGTTTTTGCTTTGAATTAGACCAACTAATCCTTGCCATTGATCAGGTGTTTTTTCTTTGTCCCAAGATTTTTCAAATAGGTTGCTAACGCCGTATCGCGCTACTGCATAACGTTCAACACTTTTACCGTTGTCAAACAGCACCAAGATAGTTCGGCGTCTGGCGTTTATCCATGTGGCAGGTAGCATGGTTTTAAGAACTGGGTCCTCGTTATATTCCCTGGAAATCAAAACCCACATGTCAATGCCAGAGCGGCGCATTAAACTTGGCAATGTATTTTCCAATTTATCTAATAGCAAAGCGTCAATAATGGCTGCCCGTTTTTGCATTTTAAATATTTTAGGACTGAGGTTTGAATCTTTAGTTTTTTCACCTTGTTGTGGAGATGCATTAACAGCAGATGCATTGAATAAAAATAAAAACGTGAAAGTACATTTTAGTAACCATGCACCGCTTTTAGTTTTTGGTAGCATAACTCGATTCCTTGGTTTGTTTAAAAACTGTCCTTAACCTAGCGGAATTAATAGCAATAATAAATACTTTTCTATTGAGGAATATGGCCTGAGAGATTAACCTGTGGGAAGGAATGTTTTAAATACTGGATGACTATTGTGAATAAAAAAATAATTAACTTGGCAGCAAGCGCAATTGTAGCAACCGCATTGGTTGGTTGTGGTGATAAAACGAGTGCGGAATATGTAGATTCTGCAAATAAATCACTGGAAAACAAAGATTATAAAACCGCTATAATTGAGCTAAAAAATGCCATTAAACAAGAGCCAAATGAAGCAAGTGCGCGTTTTCTATTAGGAAAAGTCTACCTGGATTTAAAACAATACTCATTCGCTGAAAAAGAGCTAGAGCGTGCATTAGACTATGGTTACGCTGCCAATGAAGTTATTCCATTATTATCGAAGGTTTATCAAAAAAACGGCACAAATAAGTCACTCTTTAAACTAACCAGCAAAGCAAAAGGTTTAAAACCAAAAGATTTAGCTGAACTCAAATTTTATCAAATCCAAGCCTATGTTAAGGCGGGTAATGACGCGAAAGCAAACGCCATGATAGATGAACTTAAAGGCATATCAGGTGGTGGGCCATACAGTAAGTTGGCATTTGTTTATGATCTTATTTAAAAAGTGAATTTGATGGAGCCATTGGCCAATTAAATGAAATTCTAGAGCGATATAAAAATCAGCAAGACGCTTTAAAAATTAAAGCAAACTTGCAACTGCGTTTACAGAAACCAGAAGCCGCTGCTCAAACCTATGAAGAGTATGTTTCTGCCTATCCTGATGAGCCTGAAGTTAAGTACGTACTTGCACAGTTATACAGTGATCTTGGCCAGCCAAATAAAGCGGAAGTCATAGTAGACGATCTTTTAGCTACGTATCCAAAACAGCCAATATTGCTGCAAATAAAGTCAACAGCATTAATGCAAGATAAAAACTACAAAGAGGCATTGGATTATGCAGAACGATCCTTAGCCATCAACCCAGAAGACTCTTCGACTCGATTAGTTGCAGGTGTTAGTAGCTACATGACACAAGACTTCGAAAAAAGTGAGTCGCACCTAACACTAGTCGCGAGTTTACTAAAAGCGGATCATCCAGCACTAAGAATGTTAGCGGATGCACAAATTCGACTTGGTCGCTCATTGGACGCCAATGAAACTGTAAAAATGTTTGATAATATTAGTGAAGATGATGCGGGACTGCTAGCTGGTTTAGGACAAGCACTATTAAGAGATGGTGAAATAAATAAAGCAAAAGACGTTTTAAACAAACAGCCTGACGAGCTTGAGTCTGCGGCAGCAAGAGCCGGTGTTGCAACATTAAAGTTATCGTTAAATGACGTTTCAGGTATTGTAGATTTAGAGCAAGCGCTAGCGGAAATGGGGCAAGATAGTGCCACAGAAACCCCGGTAAATAAGGAACAGTTAGAAGTTACTTTAGTGCAAGCCTATATATCCACTAGTCAATATGACAAAGCACTAGAGATTGCCAAAAAGTGGAAAGAAAGCCAAGAAAGCGAAGTTAAAGGCTGGATGTTGGAAGCTAAAATAAACGCTATTCAAGGTGATTTTGATCGCGCAAGGTCAGCATTGGAATCGGGACTTAAAGTTGAACCTGAAAATAGCATTATAAAATTTCAGTTAATAGAACTATCGCCGCTTAAGACTGATTTACAAAAACAAAATATGTTGGCTGAACTAGATAAGTTACTAGTGACTTCACCTACGTTTTTACCAGCGATTACTAAACACTATTTGTTGTCTAGAGTATTAAAGCAGCCACAAACAATGACGGCGCATTTAGAAAAGCTAATAGAAAACAATCCGAACAATAGTATTTTCCATGTAACGCTAGGGCGATTACAGGTAGCTGAACAAGACTTTTCTGGCTCGGTTAAAGCATTTGAAAATGCTAAACGCTTAAATAACAAACCAGCGCCGTACTGGGAATTACTTGCAAATAGCTACATTAAAACTGCGAATTTTGACAAAACTAAGGCGTTATACCAAGAGTGGTACCAAGCACAACCTAATGATCCTAAAGCAATCATCGGCATGATTAAGCTTTATGATGGTTCAGGAGAGTTTAAAAAAGCGATTGAGTTAGCGCAAAGTTATGAAAACCAAATAGGTGGAAACAATCTTGAGATTCGAGGTTTGCACGCTTACCTTTTAGCAAGAACTGGCCAATTCAAACTTGCAAAAGCTAAGGTTGATAAATTGCCGGAGCAAGTTAAGTCGTTACCGTTACTTAAAACCACCATAGGTATTTTGCAACTAGCAGAAAATGATTTAGGCAATGCGGTATTAAACTTAACCGATGCGTATAAAGCCAACCCGTCGTCTATGAATGCGAACTGGATGATAAATGCAATTGCTCGTTATCAAGGTGTTGATGCAGCCTTAAGTGCAACAAAGACACATATAGAGAAGTTTCCGAAGGATGAGTTAAACACACTTCGTTATGCGCAACTGCAAACATCAAGAAATGAAAATGAAGCAATAGAACACTATAAAAAGGTCATCGCGTTAAATGACCTAAACTTTGTTGCCCATAATAATTTAGCTTACCTATACTCTGAGGCAAAAAATTACTCTCAAGCACTAAAACATGCAGAAAAAGCCAAAGAGATGAAACCGAATGACGGCCGCGTACTAGATACCTTAGGTACAATAGAATTAAAACTTGGTAATGCTGAAGCTGCACTTAAACACTTAACCGCCGCAATAGCAGATAAAAACACTCACAATACCGACAGTGTATTTGTTAATTATGTTGAAGCACTTTATGCGAACAAAGAGTTTAAACTAGCAGAGAGAAAAATATCTCAATACACGTTTAAGAGTGACAAGACTTCAACACAACTAGAGCAAATAAAAGCTAAGTATTTATGATCAAAGACTTGTCAGATTTAAAGCTAAAAATAGCCAAAATATTAGATGCCAATAAGGCGTCTTATGAATTAGGTAAAGTCGCGGACTATATACCTGCTTTAGCTGAAGTTCCCAGCAACCTTGCAGGAGTAGCCGTAGCGACAATCGATGGCGATGTTGTTTCAGCCGGAAACGGAGGTATTCCGTTTTCAATTCAGAGTATCTCGAAGGTATTCGGCTTAGTGCTAGCGATGAATCGACTAGGTGATGAATTATGGACAAGGGTTCATATGGAGCCTTCTGGGCAGCCTTTTAACTCAATTATTCAACTAGAATGGGAAAAGGGCATACCTAGAAACCCCGTTATAAATGCTGGCGCGTTACTAGTTTCTGATGTTTTAGCTAGTCATTATTCTGCGAGTAAATTGTCTTTCGTAAACTTTTTACGTCAGTTAGCTGGAGACGAGTCTATTCATATTGACTCAAGCGTCTATGAGTCAGAAATGCAACATGGTAGTCGAAATGCGGCGTTAGCGTACCTAATGAAAAGTTTTGGCAATATAGAGTCGCCTATACCTGATGTATTAAGCCATTATTTTACTCAATGCTCAGTGGCAATGAGTTGTGAACAACTAGCAAAAAGCTTGTTGTTTTTGGCGAATAAAGGAATTAATCCTACTAATAATCAAACGGTTTGCTCTCGAAAAGATACACATCGGGTTAATGCTATTTTATCAACCAGTGGTATGTATGACCAATCGGGGGAGTTCGCTTTTTCTGTTGGTTTGCCAGCTAAAAGCGGTGTTGGTGGCGGTATTGTGGCGATCGTTCCAAATTATGGTGTTATTTGCGCTTGGAGCCCACCACTAAACAGCTTCGGTAATTCAGTTGTTGCCATGAAAGTCGTTGCTAACATTGCCGAAGAACTTGGTCTGTCTATCTATTAAACATGTAAAAACTGCATACATGTGTTTTTGTCCAGTTATTGAACTTCATTGTTATATCATTAAATTAGCGTCCTAGGAACGACGAGGAACAAGGATGTTCACCTAATTCTGTTAGCATCATACGAGCCAGGACGGCTTCAAATTAAAGTTCTAAAAGGGCAAGTTAAACTTCTGAAACAGCACATTAAAGTTCTAAAAGATCAAACTAAAGTAGCGAACTAAAAGGGTATTGAATCTTCCATTTCTAAAGCTTCTTTAGTGGGTGGCTTTACAGCAAGAGTTGCAGCTTGGTTTTGGTTTGTGGAGTTTGGTAAAGTGGGCTTACCACCTAACATTTGCAGTTGACCCATCATATCCACAACCACATCGGTGGAGTACTTGTCTTGGCCTGTTTGATCTGTCCACTTTTTAGTTTGTAACTTACCTTCGATATAAACTTGGGAGCCTTTGGTCAGGTATTGCTCGGCAATTTCAGCGACTTTTCCAAACAGAACCACTCGATGCCACTCTGTTTTAGTTTTTAACTCACCGGTTGTTTTGTCTTTCCAACTCTCATTTGTAGCGACACTAATAGTAGCCATACAATTTGTATTCGGTAGATGCTTTACATCAGGATCGTTACCTAATGTGCCAATTAAAATTACTTTGTTAATGCCTCTAGCCATGATCATTCCTTGTTGTTTGGTTGTTGTATAACCATACAAGTGGATCACGGATAAAGGCAATTTTATTAATTAAAACTGTCCCTTAGCTAGTTAACGAAGGAGCAAAATAGCGAACTAGCTAGGCTGAACAATCTGTAAGCCTTGTTCTTTCCAGTCTTTCATACCACCGGCTACCGATGTAACTTTGCTGAAACCTAATCGCTTTAATGACTCTGCTGATAATGCTGAGCGCCCACCAGATTGGCAAATTAAATAAAGCTCTTTTTCGGCAAGTTCTTTCAGCGCTGTTTCTGTATCACACTCATAACCCACGGCAGGGTGAGTGTGAATTTTCATTTCCAATACACCTCTAGGGAAATTTACCGAAGATGGAACATGACCTGCAGCAAACTCTCCTGGCTCTCTTACATCAATAACGATGACTTCTTCTTTGTGAAGCAGTTCATTTAGCTGTGAAGTGGATATTTCATTAATTGTCTTTCTGACTTCAGCGACTAACTCTTGTGATGTTTTCATGCATAATCCTAATAACTAAAATGATAGAAATTTAAACTTCTCTATATGGGTTGCTCAATAAAACTGTAGCACCTAAAAAGAAAGGGGCTAACAATTTATGTATTAGTAACTACTTATATATGTATTGAAACACATAAATCAACCGCATTCGTTATTAGATTTACACTATGTTGAAAAAAATCAATGATTTTAATCTAAATGCGAACCATTATCATTTACATTTGTCATTCATTGATTTATTCTTGCCGCCGTTAAGTTAAATCAACCGCTTATGGAATAAAAAAGTGAAGAAAAAAACATACCTTTCAGAACAAATGAATTTGGGCGCTCAAACATTAGCAGCCTCTTTAGTTTTAGGTTCAACAGCTATTTATGCAGCACCTGTTGAAGAAACTTGTGATGTTAAAAAAGATAAGCAATGCGAATCTGCAGAAGCAATTGAACGTATTGAGGTACACGGTGTTAGAAACTCTATTTATCATGTTGATAAGTCAGGTGACTTACGTCGAGTTAATGATCTAGTTGATACTCCTCAAGTAATTAACATTCTAACTCAAGACCAAATTCAAGAATCAGGTAAGACTGATCTGAAAGATATTCTATCTGCACAATCAGGTGTTACGTTAGGTACTGGTGAAAACGGCAATGCCTTTGGTGACCGTTATATCATTCGTGGCCACGAAGCTCGCAGTGATGTTTTTGTTGATGGTTTACGTGATCCAGGTATGACAACTCGTGAAAGTTTTGCTACAGAACGTGTTGAAATTACTAAAGGTCCAAGCTCGACTTTTGCTGGTCGTGGTTCTTCAGGTGGCGCAGTAAACAGTGTAACTAAAAAGGCCTCAACGTCTTACAACTTCGGTCGTGTAGATGCAAGCTTTGGCACTGATGACTATTACCGCTTAACTGCGGATTACAACGCATCAATTAATGACAATGCGGCAGTACGAATTAACTTATTATCTGCAGAAGATACTAAGCCAGGCCGTGACGGTATTGAGCGTTCTCGTGAAGGTGCTCAATTATCAGGTGTTTACCAAGCAAATGATAAATTAAACTTTATTGCTGATTTTTATTATTTGAGCGCAGATGACCGCCCTGACTTAGGTAGTTATTTTGACCAAACTACGCGTAAACCTGTTTCAGATATTCCAGTTTATGCTCAAGACGAAGATTTCCAAGAGTCAGAACTGTCAACATTTACGCTTCGCACTGAATATGAAATTAACGAAGACCTAATGTTCTATAACTCTACGCGTTTTGGTAAAACAGAAAACGGTTATATTACTACTGGTGCGCGCGGTACAACCCGTGATGCAAGTGATACAACAGCTCCAGGCGCAGCATCAATAAACTTAAGTACACACCAAGGTTGGCAAGAAGTTGAGTACTTTGCGACTCAATTTAACCTAATTTCAAACATTACGGCGTTAGGCAAAAAGCATAAACTAGTTTACGGCCTAGAGTTTACAGACGAAAAAGTAGACAACGGTTTTTATAACTACGAAGCGATGGGTGATTCAAATTGTCGTGTAAGTGGTAGAGGTGGGGTTTCTAATTCCTACTGTTTATTAGATGCCAATGGTTCAGTTGTTCAAAATGCATCAAGCTTAATGCAAAGAGCTTATACACAAGGCGATTCGGATGCGATATTCGAAATTAATACGGTATCTGCTTACGTAATGGATACCATTGAATTGACTGAGGAAACTCAATTATTCCTAGGTTTACGTCAAGACAGCTTTGATTACAGCAACGATACAAGCGGCCGTTCAGGTGACGTTTTATACGAGTATGAAGACGACATGCACAACGGTCATATTGGGCTACTACATAGCATTACTGAAGATGGAAATGTTTACATTAACTTCAGCACTGCAACCAATATTAACGGTGGTGAATCTGACCTAGGTGCTAACTGTGGTTACGGCGGTATTTGTGGTGACCCAGATCAAGCGCAAAATGCTGATCCTGAGATTGTAGAAAATATTGAAATTGGTACAAAGTGGCAACTATTTGACCATAAATTTATGGCAACGGCTGCACTATTCCAAATGACGAAAAAAGACGTGATGGAAAGTGTTGGTGATAGCTACTCTACATTGGGCACATTAAATACTGGTAAAAACCGTGTTAAAGGTGTTGAATTTGGTCTAGTTGGTGACATTAACGAACAGCTAAGCATGCAGTTCTCTGCAACGTCTATGAAGTCTGAAGTACTAGAGTCTTATAATGAAGACAACGTAGGATTAGCGCTAAGTAACTTTGCTGATAAGAGTTTATATCTTCAGTTACGTTACCAGCCAACAGAAACATTCTCGTTTGGTGGTGACTACTCATACCAGAGCGAAATGTTTGGTGGTCAACCAGATACTGCAGCAGGTTACGACTCAGAAAACGATCGTTACTCTATTGTTGTTCCTAGCTACCAAGTTGTTAACTTATTTGCTAACTACAATGCCACTGAAGATGTAACCTTACGTCTTAACATTGGTAACGTTTTAGATAAAGAGTATTGGACTGCAGCATACCGTTCTGGTGCATTTATGTACTTGGGCGATGCTCGCTCTGTTCGTTTCACTATGAACTACCAGTTCTAAAATTCGCTACAAACATTAAGACTAAAAATGCTTACTTGTTATTGGGAGATAACAGGTAGGCATTTTTTCGTTTATATTACATAAAATAAGAAAGTTTTTAATATTGAGGTTTATATGGTTGTTATTGATCAGCTTCTTACCAGTGATGAAGTTAAAGTTGTACGTGAGGCGCTCTTAAAGACCGAGTGGGAAAATGGTGATAAAACCGCTATGGGTATGGCTTCATCTGTCAAAAAGAACAATCAAGCTAACCCTAACGATCCCATAATAAAAGACTTAGCGAACGAGTTATTGGGTCGAATTGGCTCAGCACCTAAAGTGGTGTCGGCGGCATTGCCTCAAAAAATATTTCCTCCGTGTTTTAATCGCTATTCAGAATCTGAAGAATACGGTTATCACGTTGATGCGGCCATAATGCGTTTGCCTAATAGCAACGAAGTATTGCGTAGTGACGTATCCATGACTTTATTTTTAAGTGAGCCAGATGAATACGAAGGCGGTGAACTCATTATTCAAACAGAGTTTGGCGAGCAACAGGTTAAGCTACCTGCTGGTTATGTTGTGGTATACCCGTCTAGCAGTTTGCATAAAGTGACGGCCGTAACCAAAGGTCGACGAATTGCGGTTATTACTTGGATGCAAAGCATGGTCGGTGACGTAACAACTCGGCAGTCTTTGTTTAAGTTAGATCAAACCATTCAAGATCTAATAAAAGAAGGCAATACGAGCCGCGAGCATTTAGATCAGCTACACAATGTATACCATAATCTTATACGTCAGTTTTCGCAGGTATAAAAAAGCCGCTAGAAACAGAGCTTCTAACGGCCTTACAATTAATTATAGTTTAATTAAAACTTAATTAAATCTTAACGTAGTTTAATTATTGCGCTGCATTAGCTGGCATCGTCGTTTCAATGGTCATGGTCGTATCATAATAGTTACGGCCCTTCACACTGATATACCAATTCCCAGATTTCGGCATTTCAATTTCACAAACTTCATTATTTCCGGCGCTGTTAGAGCGACAGTCAAAGTGACGTTTGTTGGCTTTTTTACCTTCACGTAAGTATAAATCTGCGTTGCCGTAACCACCGGACAAAGAAACGTTTAACAAAGTGGTTTCTTCAGGCACATTAACTCTAAATACGTTTTGCGGTTGATACCAGAACCACCAGAACCAGCGCTTAAACTTGTCGATATCATCAATAACTTTAGTTTTTGTGATAAAGGCAAATTCAGTATTAAGCTCTATAACAACAGGATCATGGTCAGAAGCTCGGAACGCGTCAGTATCATAGAATGTTACTAACTGATCTTCGCTCTTATATTCAACGTTGTAGTCTAAAACTTTAGGCTCGTCCGTATTGATGTGCCATTCAGCAATATCAACCACTTTGGCGGTTAATGACTCACTTGCTAAAGCGTGGTCAATGGTGCCAGATTCACCTTGGTAAGTATAAGAGTAAGTACCTGCGCCTTTTAAAGATTCAATTAAGTTTGTGTAACCTGCGTTAACAATTGTCGTAATTGGATCTTCTTTTGTATAAGCGTTTAAGTCACCCATAATTAGCTTGTCTTCGTCTTCAACGCCAGTAGGGTTCGTTGCTAACCAAGCTGTTACTGCTTCGGCAGCTTGAACACGACGCAAGTTGTAACAACCTTGGCCATCGCCTTTATCTTCATTTTCAACACCACCGCTGCTTGAGCAGCCTTTTGAGCGGAAATGGTTGATAGCAACAGTAAGTGCATCACCGGTTTCAATACTTTCAAAAGATTGAGCTAAAGGAGGGCGATTATGATATTCAAATGGGAAGCCTGTTAGCGTAGCCGCTGTGCCAACTTCAGTTACTGCTAAATCATTATAAATTAATGCTACCTTGATTTGGTCAGTACCTAATTGGTCAATACCAGGATTAACAAAAGCATAGTGCTTGTTAGCTGGTGCAATCGCATTTAAGCCATTTACAATATCTTGAATAGCACTGGTTTCGCTGTAGTCATCATTTTCAACTTCAAGAAGACCAATAATGTCTGCATCCATTGTCGTAATCGCGTTTAATATTTTATCGCGTTGACGGTCAAATTCTTCAGCAGAGTCTGCGCCACGGCTAGTTGGGAACCCTTCACCTAAACCATCACCATTAAAGTAATTTAAAACGTTAAAGCTAGCAATTCGCAGGTTGCCAGACTCAAGCGTAGGTTCAGCTTCACGAAGATTTTCATGGATAAAAGTAGGTTCAACAGTTGGCAATACTCTAAAGTTGCCAAAGCTATAGTCGATTATGCCTTCAAGTGCGTTTACTTTATCACCTGAACGTAACGTATTATCAGCTGATAAACCGCCAGTAGGATACTTAACAACTTCAGGGTTAGAACCATTTACGGCGTCATCCAATAGTATTTTGTTTAGTTTGTTTTGAGCGGTTAAGTTAGCAACTTCATCTGTACCAGGTAAGTATAAGTTAGTAGGTACAAATAAGCGTTCACTAGACAAAGTCACTTCGCCATAACGGCCAAGATTGTAGTTGTCTGTTACCGTCAGGTCTTGTTCAAAACGAACGTACATACCTTCAAGCGACTCTTGCTGTTCTGCGCTATCAAATGGTAATGAAACCGTTACTGGAACAATAATGTCGGTACCGCACTCTAACGCAGCTTTATCAGCTCGCAGTGTTGTTTTACCATAGCTTTCTACAACGCTACCTAATACACGTACTATTGAACCAACAGCAGGCATGTCGCCATCTACTTCATAAGAAACAAAAATGCCTTCAGAAGTTAATGAGTTGTCATCTTGGTCAGCCAATTGTTCTTGAACAAAAAAGCCACCAACTGCAGGAATAGAAGCGGTTACCACACCTTCAATAACTCGAGTTTCGTTTAGTAGTGGAGATTCAAAATCAGGACCTTGAATAGCATGAATAAACGTTGCTTCGTCGGCACACTGACCTAGTAAATCAGGCTCTGGCTCAACTTCGCCTTCGTTTGAGTAGCTAGCAATTGGGAATGGCGTATTGGCTGTTGCATTGTCTGAGCTACCATCTAATGCATTTTTACCACTG
Organism: Psychrosphaera haliotis; assembly: GCF_009728465.1. Taxonomy (GTDB): domain Bacteria; phylum Pseudomonadota; class Gammaproteobacteria; order Enterobacterales; family Alteromonadaceae; genus Psychrosphaera; species Psychrosphaera haliotis. The sequence goes on along the minus strand of NZ_WOCD01000001.1, from coordinate 524,050 downwards.
AACAACCAGTTCGTTACGTCAAAACTTCCTTCATTGGCCGTTGATCCGTTTACTCGATAAGCCCAACCGTCCATGTATTCCCATGGTTGGCCTGTTCCGTCGGAATTTATGTCACCAAACACATCAATTACTTCGCCATCACAAAATAGCTCTACCGCGTCATCACCATTTATTGCTAATGCGCCTGACGTGAAGTCTGGAGCAAAACCAAAAAACGTTGTGAAACCCGTTGATTCAGATGCAATATAAATGAAGCTGCCTGCTGATGCCGACGTACCAGCTGGGAAAGTGAATTCTTCACCATCAGTGCCGCCGCCGTTATTAGCAGAGCCAACACCACATTGACCTAAGTCTGCAATGTCAGAGCCTACATATATTTCAATGGCTTTTGGAATGCCACCAGATAACGAACCATCAACTGCACCGGTAATAAATAGTGAAACTGATTGAGTGAAAGTTTGGACTGGAATTGCTGTATCTGCAGTGGCATTGCTGGTGGCACCGTCAAGCGCATTTTTACCACTAAATACCCATTCGTCAGCATTGTAAACGCCGCCGTTTACTGTTGAGTTTGCTTTACGAGCAGCCCAACCGTCCATGTATTCCCATGGTTGACCTGTGCCATCAGTATTGATGTCACCTAATACGTCAACAACCTCGCCGTTACAAAATAGCTCTAACGCGTCGTCACCATTTACGTTAGCTGCGCCAGCTGTGTAGTCTGGAGCAAAGCCCATAAATGCTTCAAACTGCGAAGCTTCAGACGCAAGGTAGATATACTCACCTTTTGTTGCACTATCTGCAGGAAAAGTAAACTCTTGACCGTCAGAGCCACCACCATTATTAGCAGAGCCAAAACCACAAACACTTAAGTCTGCAATGTCTTGAGTTACAAATATCTCAACACCTTTTGGTAATCCACCTGATAAAGGACCGTCATACGCCGCTGAAATAATCAGGGGAGCAGAAGTTGGTGTGGTTGGTGTCTCTGGGTCTGTTGGTTCTTCAGGATCCGTTGGCTCTTCAGGATCAACCGGGTCAATTGGATCCGTCGGCTCAGTTGGTTCATCTGCACACGCTGCTTTAGGGAATACCGACTCAACCCACTCAGGGTGATCAATAAACGGGTTACGGTTACCTTGGTACTCGTATATAACGCTGTTACGATTTGCCTCAAAAGCATCAACTGGATCTGCTTCATGCCATTCTAATAAACGACAAAGCTTACCTAACAGTGGCTCACCTGTAGAGGTGATTTGATTAACAACCGTTAAGTCTGGTGTTGAATCAAAACCTTCGTATCGAGTGTCCATGTACAAGACCATTCTTGCTACGTCACCTTTTACCGCATCACGAGGTTCAAAAGAGTTTGAATCGTAACGGTTTGATGGTGCTTCAGGAAGAGGGTTGTCACTGTTGTCAAAGTCGAGGTTGCTGCGAGAGGAATTGATAGAGATGTCAGAAGGGCGGAGGTGGTGAATGTCAGAGTAGGCTTCTAAAGAGGAGGAAGGAAAGCCGTGGCTCTTGGCCCAAACATGTTCTCTATTCCAATTGTCGGGATTGGTACTTTGCGAACCGCTGCCGTTTGATAATTTTGGAATGGATATGCCTTTATAAAGCAACATTACATTATCCGGGTTAGATGGGTCTTCATCAGTTTTGGTTAATGCGCTCCATACTTCAGAGTAGGTAAGCCGCTTATGATTGGCGCTAATGGCGGAAGAAAGCAAAGATTTGATTTGTTGCTGACTTTGGCCGCTATTAATAGCGTTAATAACGTCGCTGTAATAGTCGCTGTCTATGTAGGTTGCTGAGTCAGCTACCTTATCCAGATCCGGACAGTTAAAGCACGGAGAATTTATATCGTTAGCTTGCGTATTAGCTGAGACCAAGCAAGCGAACACCGTTAAACTAAGGTATTTCATCTTATTATTTTCCTGATTTTTAGAGGAATTATTGTTATGTAGCGCTTAATTTTACGGCACTTATGTTACCGTTTTTTTAAAGGTACAGGTAAAGAAAGTGACTACTTTTTGTAAAAAAATAATGGAATGTAAAGAATTTTCATCGATGTAATTTGTTTTCGTAAAATCACAGTCTAAGACGTGTTTTTGAGTTTTTTTTTTGTAAGCTTAAAACCAAATTGTTATTGAAATTCGTGAGTGCTGTTAACTTTTTGTTTGTTAATAAGTTTAATTGAATTCACTAACAACCTCTTTGTATATGCAGGTCGATATCTCACATTGTCTAAGCTTTTTTCGTATAGTTCTAATCGGGATTTTCCTAGGTAAATAGGGGATTAGCCTCATAGGTAAAGGGTGACAACACTACTAAGCTTATGCTTAGAGTTGTTTGTCTTTTTCAGAGGTCTGTATGGCACAAGATTTAAATATTCCAGTAGCTGGTCAAGTTTTAGAAATAAATGGACAGGTCTTTTTAAAAGATGAAGAAGGAAATTTAACATTAGTAGAAATGCCAATGTCTTTGCCAGCCGGTACGACAGTTGAGTTGGATGATAATGCTTTTATTCGAATATTAACTGAAGATAATAAAGAAATTATTTTTGATGGCGATAATCCTGAAGGTATCGAATATTCAAATAGCTTTGATGAAACAACAACTCAAGAGATTGCAGATATTACAGCTGCCATTGAAAATGATGATGAAGTTTTAGAACTTGAAGCCACAGCTGCAGGGCAAGGTGGACAAGGAGGCTCTCAAGGGGCAACGATAGTTGACAATAGTGACCAAGAAACAATTGCGACAAGCGGTTTTGATACTGAATTACAAACAAATAATATATTTACGCCCCCAACACAAACAAATGAAGCGATTAGCGAATCTCCTGAAACTACGGAAAATGATTCAGCTTCAGCGTTATCCGATGACTTTACAGTAAATGATGATCTTGGTGATGACGCGCCTATAAATGAAGGTGATGTAAACGAAGAAAACGATGGACAAGTTCCTGGCAGTGAAAACGAAAACGAAAACACGCCACCAACTATCGGTGCTAGTACAGCTGCTCTTACTGAAGATGCTGTGCCGTCAGTAGCCGGTCAAATTACTTTCAGTGATGTTGATAACCCTGGCCTTGCCATGGTGGCTGAAACTCAAGCTGGCACTTACGGCTCACTCACGATTGATGAGTCGGGCAATTGGGTTTATACCGCAGGCAGCAACATCGATACGCTAGCCGATGGTGAATCTCAAACCGAAACATTTATAGTGACATTAAGTGACGGCTCAACCACGACGGTAGAGATCAATCTAACCGGCACGGACGATGCGCCAGAGATCAGCAACAGTACAGCTGCTCTTACTGAAGATGCTGTGCCGTCAGTAGCCGGTCAAATTACCTTCAGTGATGTTGATAACCCTGGCCTTGCCATGGTGGCGGAAACTCAAGCTGGCACTTACGGCTCACTCACGATTGATGAGTCGGGCAATTGGGTTTATACCGCAGGCAGCAACATCGATACGCTAGCCGATGGTGAATCTCAAACTGAAACATTCACAGTAACTTTAAATGATGGCTCAACCACGACGGTAGAGATCAATCTGACCGGTACGGACGATGCGCCAGAGATCAGCAGCAGTACAGCTGCTCTTACTGAAGATGCTACGCCGTCCGTAGCTGGGCAAATTACCTTCAGTGATGTTGATAACCCTGGCCTTGCTATGGTGGCGGAAACTCAAGCTGGCACTTACGGCTCACTAACGATTGATGAGTCGGGCAATTGGGTTTATACCGCCGGCAATAATATCGATACGTTGGCCGATGGCGAATCTCAAACCGAAACATTTATAGTGACATTAAGTGACGGCTCAACCACGACAGTAGAGATCAACCTGACTGGCACGGACGATGCGCCAGAGATCAGCAGCAGTACAGCTGCTCTTACTGAAGATGCTACGCCGTCCGTAGCTGGGCAAATTACCTTCAGTGATGTTGATAACCCTGGCCTTGCTATGGTGGCGGAAACTCAAGCTGGCACTTACGGCTCACTAACGATTGATGAGTCGGGCAATTGGGTTTATACCGCCGGCAATAATATCGATACGTTGGCCGATGGCGAATCTCAAACCGAAACATTTATAGTGACATTAAGTGACGGCTCAACCACGACAGTAGAGATCAACCTGACTGGCACGGACGATGCGCCGGTTATAGGGTCAGCCGTGGTTAATGTATCTGAAGATGACAGTAGTGCGAGCGGTCAACTGTCCGCATCGGACGTAGATAATCCTGCTCTGGCGTTTGTGGCTGAAGTTCAAAATGGCACTTACGGCGACTTGAGTATTGATGCCTCAGGAAACTGGGTATTTACGCCAAATGCCGCAGCACAAGGCTTAGCAGATGCAGAAACTCAAACCGAGACATTCACCATCACCCTGAACGATGGAAGTACCACATCCATTACAGTAAATGTGATAGGCGCAGATGAAGCGCCTGTTATTTCGGTAGGTTCAGGGGCTGTAATTGAAGACGTAACACCAACTGCATCTGGCACATTATCAGCAACAGACGCGGATAATGCTGGATTATTGTTTGTTGCGGGCACTGTTAATGGCACTTACGGTGAAGTTGTTATAGATGCAAACGGTAATTGGACCTTTACTACAGGGCCCGGCGCACAGAGTCTAGCCGACGGAGAGAATGTAACCGAAACTTACACTGTGACTTTGAATGACGGTAGTACGACTACGATAGAAATTAGTCTTACAGGTACCGATGACGCGCCAGTCATTAGCAGCAGTACAGCTGCTCTTACTGAAGATGCTGCGCCGTCCGTAGCTGGTCAAATTAACTTCAGTGATGTTGATAACCCTGGCCTTGCTATGGTGGCGGAAACTCAAGCCGGTACTTACGGCTCACTAACGATTGATGAGTCGGGCAATTGGGTTTATACCGCCGGCAATAATATCGATACGTTGGCCGATGGCGAATCTCAAACCGAAACATTTATAGTGACATTAAGTGACGGCTCAACCACGACAGTAGAGATCAACCTGACTGGCACGGACGATGCGCCGGTTATAGGGTCAGCCGTGGTTAATGTATCTGAAGATGACAGTAGTGCGAGCGGTCAACTGTCCGCATCGGACGTAGATAATCCTGCTCTGGCGTTTGTGGCTGAAGTTCAAAATGGCACTTACGGCGACTTGAGTATTGATGCCTCAGGAAACTGGGTATTTACGCCAAATGCCGCAGCACAAGGCTTAGCAGATGCAGAAACTCAAACCGAGACATTCACCATCACCCTGAACGATGGAAGTACCACATCCATTACAGTAAATGTGATAGGCGCAGATGAAGCGCCTGTTATTTCGGTAGGTTCAGGGGCTGTAATTGAAGACGTAACACCAACTGCATCTGGCACATTATCAGCAACAGACGCGGATAATGCTGGATTATTGTTTGTTGCGGGCACTGTTAATGGCACTTACGGTGAAGTTGTTATAGATGCAAACGGTAATTGGACCTTTACTACAGGGCCCGGCGCACAGAGTCTAGCCGACGGAGAGAATGTAACCGAAACTTACACTGTGACTTTGAATGACGGTAGTACGACTACGATAGAAATTAGTCTTACAGGTACCGATGACGCGCCAGTCATTAGCAGCAGTACAGCTGCTCTTACTGAAGATGCTGCGCCGTCCGTAGCTGGTCAAATTAACTTCAGTGATGTTGATAACCCTGGCCTTGCTATGGTGGCGGAAACTCAAGCCGGTACTTACGGCTCACTAACGATTGATGAGTCGGGCAATTGGGTTTATACCGCCGGCAATAATATCGATACGTTGGCCGATGGCGAATCTCAAACCGAAACATTTATAGTGACATTAAGTGACGGCTCAACCACGACAGTAGAGATCAACCTGACTGGCACGGACGATGCGCCGGTTATAGGGTCAGCCGTGGTTAATGTATCTGAAGATGACAGTAGTGCGAGCGGTCAACTGTCCGCATCGGACGTAGATAATCCTGCTCTGGCGTTTGTGGCTGAAGTTCAAAATGGCACTTACGGCGACTTGAGTATTGATGCCTCAGGAAACTGGGTATTTACGCCAAATGCCGCAGCACAAGGCTTAGCAGATGCAGAAACTCAAACCGAGACATTCACCATCACCCTGAACGATGGAAGTACCACATCCATTACAGTAAATGTGATAGGCGCAGATGAAGCGCCTGTTATTTCGGTAGGTTCAGGGGCTGTAATTGAAGACGTAACACCAACTGCATCTGGCACATTATCAGCAACAGACGCGGATAATGCTGGATTATTGTTTGTTGCGGGCACTGTTAATGGCACTTACGGTGATTTAACGGTGGATGCCAACGGTGTTTGGAGTTATTCCTTAAATGCCAACGCGGAAGTATTAGCGCAAGGTGAAACGGGCACCGATGTCATTACCATTACCTTAAATGACGGCAGCACGACATCGGTCACTATTACCGTCACAGGCACTGACGACTTACCAGTGATCAGCACGGGCGTTGGGGCTGTAATTGAAGACGTAACACCAACGATATCGGGTAATTTAACAGCGACAGACGCGGATAATGCTGGACTATTATTTGTTGCCGGCACTGTTAATGGCACCTACGGTGACTTAACGGTGGATGCCAACGGCGTTTGGAGTTATTCCTTAAATGCCAACGCGGAAGTATTAGCGCAAGGTGAAACGGGCACCGATGTCATTACCATTACCTTAAATGACGGCAGCACGACATCGGTCACTATTACCGTGACTGGCACTGACGACTTGCCAGTGATCAGCACGGGCGTTGGGGCTGTAATTGAAGACGTAACACCAACGATATCTGGCAATTTATCAGCGACAGACGCGGATAATGCTGGACTATTATTTGTTGCGGGCACTGTTAATGGCACTTACGGTGATTTAACGGTGGATGCCAACGGCGTTTGGAGTTATTCCTTAAATGCCAACGCGGAAGTATTAGCGCAAGGTGAAACGGGCACCGATGTCATTACCATTACCTTAAATGACGGCAGCACGACATCGGTCACTATTACCGTGACTGGCACTGACGACTTGCCAGTGATCAGCACGGGCGTTGGGGCCGTAATTGAAGACGTAACGCCAACGATATCTGGCAATTTATCAGCGACAGACGCGGACAATGCTGGACTATTATTTGTTGCCGGCACTGTTAATGGCACTTACGGTGACTTAACGGTGGATGCCAACGGCGTTTGGAGTTATTCCTTAAATGCGAACGCGGAAGTATTAGCGCAAGGTGAAACGGGCACCGATGTCATTACCATTACCTTAAATGACGGCAGCACAACATCGGTCACTATTACCGTGACTGGCACTGACGACTTGCCAGTGATCAGCACGGGCGTTGGGGCTGTAATTGAAGACGTAACACCAACGATATCGGGCAATTTAACAGCGATAGACGCGGACAATGCTGGATTATTGTTTGTTGCCGGCACTGTTAATGGCACTTACGGTGACTTAACGGTGGATGCCAACGGCGTTTGGAGTTATTCCTTAAATGCCAACGCGGAAGTATTAGCGCAAGGTGAAACGGGCACCGATGTCATTACTATTACCTTAAATGACGGCAGCACGACATCGGTCACTATTACCGTCACAGGCACTGACGACTTGCCGGTGATCAGCACGGGCGTTGGAGCCGTAATTGAAGGCGTAACGCCAACGATATCGGGTAATTTAACAGCGACAGACGCGGATAATGCTGGATTATTGTTTGTTGCGGGCACTGTTAATGGCACTTACGGTGATTTAACGGTGGATGCCAACGGTGTTTGGAGTTATTCCTTAAATGCCAACGCGGAAGTATTAGCGCAAGGTGAAACGGGCACCGATGTCATTACTATTACCTTAAATGACGGCAGCACGACATCGGTCACTATTACCGTCACAGGCACTGACGACTTGCCAGTGATCAGCACGGGCGTTGGAGCCGTAATTGAAAACGTAACGCCAACGATATCTGGCAATTTATCAGCGACAGACGCGGACAATGCTGGACTATTATTTGTTGCGGGCACTGTTAATGGCACCTACGGTGACTTAACGGTGGATGCCAACGGCGTTTGGAGTTATTCCTTAAATGCCAACGCGGAAGTATTAGCGCAAGGTGAAACGGGCACCGATGTCATTACTATTACCTTAAATGACGGCAGCACGACATCGGTCACTATTACCGTCACAGGCACTGACGACTTGCCAGTGATCAGCACGGGCGTTGGAGCCGTAATTGAAAACGTAACGCCAACGATATCGGGCAATTTATCAGCGACAGACGCGGACAATGCTGGACTATTGTTTGTTGCCGGCACTGTTAATGGCACCTACGGTGACTTAACGGTGGATGCCAACGGTGTTTGGAGTTATTCCTTAAATGCCAACGCGGAAGTATTAGCGCAAGGTGAAACGGGCACCGATGTCATTACCATTACCTTAAATGACGGCAGCACGACATCGGTCACTATTACCGTCACAGGCACTGACGACTTGCCAGTGATCAGCACGGGCGTTGGGGCTGTAATTGAAGACGTAACACCAACGATATCGGGTAATTTAACAGCGACAGACGCGGATAATGCTGGACTATTATTTGTTGCCGGCACTGTTAATGGCACCTACGGTGACTTAACGGTGGATGCCAACGGCGTTTGGAGTTATTCCTTAAATGCCAACGCGGAAGTATTAGCGCAAGGTGAAACGGGCACCGATGTCATTACCATTACCTTAAATGACGGCAGCACGACATCGGTCACTATTACCGTGACTGGCACTGACGACTTGCCAGTGATCAGCACGGGCGTTGGGGCTGTAATTGAAGACGTAACGCCAACGATATCTGGCAATTTATCAGCGACAGACGCGGATAATGCTGGATTATTGTTTGTTGCGGGCACTGTTAATGGCACTTACGGTGATTTAACGGTGGATGCCAACGGCGTTTGGAGTTATTCCTTAAATGCCAACGCGGAAGTATTAGCGCAAGGTGAAACGGGCACCGATGTCATTACCATTACCTTAAATGACGGCAGCACGACATCGGTCACTATTACCGTCACAGGCACTGACGACTTGCCAGTGATCAGCACGGGCGTTGGAGCCGTAATTGAAAACGTAACGCCAACGATATCTGGCAATTTATCAGCGACAGACGCGGACAATGCTGGACTATTATTTGTTGCCGGCACTGTTAATGGCACCTACGGTGATTTAACGGTGGATGCCAACGGCGTTTGGAGTTATTCCTTAAATGCCAACGCGGAAGTATTAGCGCAAGGTGAAACGGGCACCGATGTCATTACCATTACCTTAAATGACGGCAGCACAACATCGGTCACTATTACCGTCACAGGCACTGACGACTTGCCAGTGATCAGCACGGGCGTTGGAGCCGTAATTGAAAACGTAACGCCAACGATATCGGGTAATTTATCAGCGACAGACGCGGACAATGCTGGACTATTATTTGTTGCCGGCACTGTTAATGGCACCTACGGTGATTTAACGGTGGATGCCAACGGCGTTTGGAGTTATTCCTTAAATGCCAACGCGGAAGTATTAGCGCAAGGTGAAACGGGCACCGATGTCATTACCATTACCTTAAATGACGGCAGCACGACATCGGTCACTATTACCGTCACAGGCACTGACGACTTGCCAGTGATCAGCACGGGCGTTGGGGCTGTAATTGAAGACGTAACACCAACGATATCGGGTAATTTAACAGCGACAGACGCGGATAATGCTGGATTATTGTTTGTTGCGGGCACTGTTAATGGCACTTACGGTGATTTAACGGTGGATGCCAACGGCGTTTGGAGTTATTCCTTAAATGCGAACGCGGAAGTATTAGCGCAAGGTGAAACGGGCACCGATGTCATTACCATTACCTTAAATGACGGCAGCACGACATCGGTCACTATTACCGTGACTGGCACTGACGACTTGCCAGTGATCAGCACGGGCGTTGGTGAACTTACAGAGGATTTACAAACCGTATTGGCTGGTAAATTAGAAGCGACGGATCCAGACAACGTAGGTTTATTATTTGTTAGTGGCACAATTGCCGGGTTGTATGGTGATTTGTCAATAGATGCTAATGGGTTGTGGGTATACACGTTAAATGCAAACGCGCAATTGCTTGGAGCTGGTGAACAACAAAATGATGTATTCTTAATTACACTCAATGATGGCAGCACGACCAATATTACCCTTACAGTTAATGGTACCGATGATTCACCAATCGTGAGTTCAGGTTCGGGAAGTATATCAGAAGATGCAGTAGGAGCCTTGAGCGGATTGTTAACTGCTACTGATAGCGACGATTTAGGTTTAACTTTTGAGCCTCAGACTGTTAATGGACTATTTGGAACATTCATCTTGAGTGCCGGTGGTAGTTGGACTTATAGCGTGAACACGTCAGCGCAATTCCTGAATGCAGGAGAAACGGGTACCGAAGTGTTTATGGTTAGGCTTAGTGATGGTTCAACAACTCAAGTTTCGGTAGATGTTATAGGCTCTTATGACAGCGCACTTACGTTGAGTGTTCTTGGTCTCGTAACTTCGGTACTGGGTATTACAGTAGATGGAATAAACAGTTTAACAACTGCACTGGGAACGGTAATTACAGACGCACTATATACAGTGGCTGGCGAACTACCAGACCCGAACGCTGGAGATGGTAGTATTTTATATGTTGCTACCGAAATCACAGGGGAATATGGAACTTTAATTATTGATGCAAGTGGAGCTTGGAACTTTATTGTACGTGCAGGGGCCAATTTATTAGGCGTTGATGAAACTCAGCTCGAAGTATTCTCGTTGCCGCTGAGTGATGGCAGCTTTGCAAGCATTCAACTTTCTGTAACCGGTACGTTAGATGTGCCTGTGGTAGGAACTGCAGTTTCAACACTGGTTGAAGATATTCTACCCAACCTAACCGGTGAAGTTGAGGTTAACGATCCAAGCAATGGAAGTTTAGCAGTTGTTGCAGTAACTTTGACAGGCTTGTATGGCACTCTAATCTTAGCTTTGGATGGAACTTGGGATTATACATTACACGCTGGTGCACAAGTTCTTAAAGAGGGGGAAATTGGCAACGAATTATTTAATATACCTTTGAACGATGGTAACACTATGGAGCTTGCCATCAATGTACTAGGCAAAGATGACGCTCCTATTATTAGTTTAGGAGTTGGCTCTGTAATAGAGGATACTCTAGACACGGTAACTGGAGTTTTAACCGCTGGTGATATAGATAATGATACGTTAGCTTTTATAGCCTGCACAGTGGCGGGTAATTTTGGTGACCTTACGATAGATGCATTAGGGGCATGGACTTATGTTCTAAATGATAATGCTCAAGCATTGGAAAATGGTGAGATTCAGCAAGATGTTATTGTTTTAACGTTAAGTGATGGTAGTCAAACAACGGTTACAATCAACGTTACGGGTACCGCGGAAGCGCCTGTTGCAATTGCTCCTGTAATTATGGATGAAGACTCAGGGCCATATACATTGGATGTGTCCAACAGTTTCGCTGATATATTGTTAACTGGAAACTCTTTAAGCGTTACAGTTCTTGGCTCAACTAATTTAATTGTTAATGTGGATGCGTTCGGAATCGCAACAATTACTCCGATACTGGCTGATTGGAACGGCTCAGAAAATATCACTCTTGAAGCGACAACACCGTTAGGGTTAACCATTAGTCAAACGTTTAGTATAACCGTTAGGCCTGTGGTTGATATTGCAGATGATAACATCAGTATAAACGAAGACACCCCCACGATATTTAATGTATTGGCAAATGATAGCTTTGAAAACGTACTACCAATAGTCACAATTTCGAGTTTGCCAAATCATGGAATCGTCGTTGTTAATATAGATGGGACAATCTTATACACGCCTGATTTAAATTATGCAGGTCCAGATAGTTTCGAATATACAGTTACTTCAGGTGGAGTAACTGAAACAGCTACCGTCAATGTAGATGTTCAACCAGTGAACGATCCGCTAGTTGCATTGGCAACTTCTATTAGCCTGAACGAAGATTCTTCCCATATTTTCTCAGCAGGAGATTTTCTTTACTCCGATACCGAAAATGATTTACTAGCGGTTGTTAAAATCACTGTGTTGCCAGTTAACGGTTTGTTAACACTAAACGGAATTGCAGTGGCATTAGGGGCAGAAATATCGATGATTGATATTGATGCGGGACTACTAATATTTACACCTGAGCCTGATCAATTTGGTCTAGCGTATGCGCAAATTGGTATAGAGCTGAGTGACAATGGAATAGATTTTAGTGCAGGGGTTTTGGTTACTTTAAATGTTAATGACGTTGTCGACGCGGACTCTTCAGTTGATATAACACAACCAGCAAGTTTGCATCGGTCAGCAACTTGTCAGAAAAAAATAGCGAGGTATCAAATGTTGATGCAGATTCTAATTTATCAGCTAAAGTTATTAACTTAGTTACTCCAAATGAATCTATATCTATCAATGACCAAGCCGAGATTTTCAAATTTGTGTCTGCTGATACTGGTGATGTAAATAACTTTGTGATTAACGATCTGAGCAGCGAAGTGAATTTAGATGAAGCTCTAGAGAAATTTGACCTTAGTGATCTACTTCAAGTTGAAAATAGCGGTAGCAATGACCCTTTAAGTAGTTACCTAAAGGTCTCATCAGATGGAAGCGATACAAAAATTTCCGTTGATGCAAACTCTAACGGTCAGACAGATTCTGAAATTACACTAAAAGGAGTCGACTTAATGGGACTTTATGGCAGTGAAGACATTATAAAGTCGCTCTTTGATCAAACAACAACTAAAGACTTTTAAATCTAATTAACGCTCGAGGTCATTACATTGATCAGGGTTGAGGTGTGAATGGTAGAAAAGAAGCAGGTCGTTGAGGAGCTAGAGCTTTTGCAGGATAAAGACGATGCTCTTTTGAATTGTATTATATTTATGGCGAACACTTTTCAAAGCCTTTCTCCACTCATGCTTTAACCGCTGGGTTGCCGTTAGAAGATGGAAAGTTAACAGTAAAATTGGTAACACGTTCAGCCGCTAGGGCAGGCTTGGACGCTCATTTATCTAAAAAGCATTTAGATGATATTCCAGACCTTTTATTACCTACTATTCTAATTTTAAAAGACGGTAAAGCTTGTGTACTTTTATCAAAAGGTGAAGACAGTGCAACCGTAGTGTGGCCAGAATCTAACGGCGGTGAAGATACAATTGAGCTTTCAGAGCTTGTTGAACTCTATAGCGGGTTTTGTTTTTTTGTACGTAAAATGCATCGCTTTGACGGTAGAAGTACGGAAACACTAACTAAAGCTGAGGGGCATTGGTTTTGGTCAGTCATCAAGAAGTCATCGCCTTTGTATCGTGATGTTTTGATAGCATCTTTTTTTATTAATTTATTTGCGATTGCCCAGCCTTTATTTGTCATGAATGTTTATGATCGCGTTGTTCCAAACTTAGCATTTGATACACTCTGGGTATTAGCAATAGGCATGCTGATAGTTCTTACGCTTGACTTCTTTCTAAAAGAAACTCGTGCTTATTTATTGGAGTTAGCCGCAAAAAAATCAGATGTTTTGTTATCTTCTGAAGTCTTTTCTAAAGTTATAAATCTAGAGTTGGCAAGCCGGCCTCAATCAGTTGGAGCATTTGCGAGAAACGTACAAGAGTTTGACTCAATTCGAGAGTTTATTACGTCAGCAACAATCGCAGCACTGGTAGACGTGCCATTCGCTCTAATTATTCTTTTCATTATATTCATAGTAGCGGGGCCTATGGCCTTTATACCTGTTGCAATGATTACAATAGTACTTGCTTATTCACTTTGGATGAAAAAACGAATTAGATTGGAAGTTGAAAAGGGTGCTCGATTTTCGATGCAAAAGAATGCTCATCTAATAGAGTCTTTAACCGGTGCGGAAACCATTAAGATTAATGGTGCAGAAAGTCAATTTCAAAGTAAATGGGAAGCTTTAGTAGGGCATATTGCAGCCTGGAACATTCAAATAAAACGCTATACATCTTCAGTATCAAGCGTAACAACATTCCTTAATCAATTTACATCGGTTGTTATCATAGTTGTTGGTGTATACCAAATAATGGATGGCAACATTAGCATGGGAGCACTTATAGCATGTGTCATGTTAACAAGCAGAGCACTTGGGCCTTTTAGCAGTGTAGCGTTGCTTGCAACCCGTTATAACCAAGCGGAGTCTGCATTCAAAACCCTTGACGAAATTATGGCAATGCCAAGTGAAAGTTATGATAAATATTTACATAGGCCATTTTTAGATGGTGCCGTGCGATTTAATCACGTCAGTTTTAGTTATCCCAATAGTGATCATAACGTATTGCATAACATTTCGTTTACGTTAAACCCTAAGGAAAAAGTAGCAATTATTGGTCGCATTGGCGCAGGAAAGTCATCAATCGAAAAAGTATTGTTGGGAATGTACAAGTTAAAAGAGGGCAATATAAAAGTTGATAACATAGACATAAATCAGATTAATCCAGCGGACTTAAGACAAAAAATCGGATGTTTACCTCAAGATATAAACCTGTTTTATGGGTCAATAAGAGACAATATTACTTTGGGCGTACCGCATGTGGATGATGAATTAGTACTCAGAGCAGCTCGTCATGCAGGAGTGACTAACTTTACAGATGCTGAGAGTAGTGGCCTTGATAGACAGGTTGGAGAGCGGGGAGCATATTTGTCAGGTGGTCAAAGGCAAGCCGTGGCGCTAGCACGAGCTCTTTTATTCAACCCTCCGGTTTTAGTGCTAGATGAACCTTCTAGTATATGGATAGCTATACCGAACAAAAACTAAAATCTCATTTAGCTTCATTGGTCCAAGAAAAAACATTCATATTAATTACTCATAAATTTAGCATGCTGGACTTAGTCGATCGCGTCATAGTTATTGAACAAGGGCGCATAGTGGCAGATGGACCAAAAATATTGTTTTGGACAAATTAAAAAATGCGACGAGTAAGGAGGTGTAATGCTTTCATCTGATATCAAACAAAAAGAACTAAAATATATAGATGATATTAACGCTGCTTTGCTATTAGCCAGTGCGAAGAAACCTAGGTACGTGCTCTATCTAGTTGTATTGACAATTATATTGGGCGTTACTTGGGCAGGCTTTGCAGAAATTGATGAAGTTACCGTTGGCGTGGGCAAAGTGATTCCTTCGCAACAGGTGCAAGTAATTCAAAACCTCGAAGGCGGCATTTTAAAAGAAATTTTAGTTCAAGAAGGTCAGCGTGTAACGGCAGGAGAAACCCTACTCAGTATTGACAGCACTAAGTTTTTATCCGAATACAGAGAGCAAGCTACTCAGCGCGATAGTTTGCTAGCAAGAATTGGCCGATTAAAGTTAGAAATTGAAAACGTAAATGTAATGTCAGTCGATGAACTGAAAACACTGTTAGCCAAGTCAAACAGTCTGTCAATAAAACTCACTTCTCTTAGGATCCCAAAAGAAATTCGAGCACAGCAGCACTCCGTTTACAAAGAAAAATTAGCAGGTCTATTAGATAGAACTAGAGTTATAGACCAACAAGTTAATCAAAAAAAGCCAGCCTTGAAGAGTTAAACTCTAAAGTTTCATATTTAAACAGAAGCTATGAATTAGTGAAAAAGGAAATTGCAATTACAGTACCGCTGGCGAGAAATGGCGTGGTATCTGAAGTTGAAGTTATCAAACTACAACGTGCTGGAAATGACGTAAAAGGTGAGTTAGAGGGGGCTAAATTAATGGTCCCCAAATTATTTGCTGAAATTCAAGAGGCATCTAATAAGCGGACTGAAATTTTTTCACAATTTCGCAACGAATCTCAAGAAGAGCTAGTGGAAGCACAAGAAAAGTTCAATGGGATAGAGGAAGTTTTAATCTCATTACAAGATAGGCTTGAGCGAACAACAGTGACCTCTCCAGTCGATGGCACAATAAAATGATTAAGATTAATACAGTAGGTGGAGTCATTCAACCAGGGATGGACTTATTGGAAATTGTCCCCCTAGAAGACAGCCTGCTGATTGAGGCCAAAATAGCACCTAAAGATATCGCGTTCTTAAGACCTGGATTGGATGCCATTATTAAGTTAAGTGCTTACGATTTTGCAATATATGGCGGCCTTCAAGGGAATGTTGAACACATTAGTGCAGACACAATTAAAGATGAAAAAGATGAAAGTTACTACTACATTAAAGTGAGGACTTCAGAAAGCTATTTAGACAGTAATAACAAGCCGTTACCGATTATTCCTGGCATGACAGCAAACGTTGACGTCATCACCGGCAAGAAAACAGTTTTAGATTATTTATTAAAGCCGATTGTGAGAGCTAAACATAATTCATTAAGAGAAAAGTAAAAGGTAGCCGTCAATATATGAAATTAAAAATCGTAATCAAATTTATTATTGTTAATGCTACCTTCCTACTAAGCTTTGCAGCACAAGCTAAATCTTTGGAACAAGCAGTAGCAAAGGCCTTAGAAATCCATCCAGATGTGCGGGCTTTGTTCTACCAATATAAAAGTATGGAGCAAGACATAGAAATAGCGAAGTCCGGTTACTACCCTACTGCAGATCTATATGCCAATGCCGGTATTGGAGAGCGAGACAATGTCCAAAGTAGGTTAGGTAGTGAAGATGAGGAGTTTGAACCAGTAAGTTATGGTATATCCATAGAGCAAATTCTTTTTGACGGATTCTTCACGCAAGAAAATGTAAAAAGAACAAAAGCTGAAGCAAAAGCCGAGTTCTTTACACTAATATCAAGCGCAGAAAATACAGCTCTGGATGTTGTAAAAGCCTACTCAAGCTATTTAAGTGCAGAAAAAATACTAGAATTAGCGGAACGAAACTTGGCGTCACATAAAGAAATCTATGGGCAAATTGAAGAGAGAAAACCAACAGTGGACTTGGTTCGAAATCAGATTTGTCACAAGCTGGAGGACGACTAGCTAGAGCTAATGCCAACTTATTAGCATCAAAAAATCAGCTGCAAGATGCCAAAGCGGCTTATTTTAGATTAGTTGGAGAATTGCCTGATGCTTTGGTTATGCCTTACCCAGATAAATCGATGTTGCCTCACTCTAAAAGTGAATTACTAGTTAAAGCTAGGGAAAAGCACCCAACAATATTAGCTTCAATTTCTGACGTCAAAGCCGCTGAAGCGCAACTAGATGGAAACAAGGGAAACTACTACCCTAAAGTATCTCTAAATTTAAGCCATTCAAAAAACGAATATAACAACAATGGTGATAACTATATAGACGAGTCAAAAATAAGCTTGAATGTGACATATAACTTATTCAATGGCTTTGCTGACCAAGAACAAAAGAAAAAAGGAATTTATCAAAGAGAGCAAGCTTTAAATTTGAGGACTTCAGCTGAATTTCAGGTAATAGAGGGCGCAGAATTCGCTTGGAGTAGCTTTCAATTTGTTCAGGAGCAATTAACGTACTTGCAACAGCACGTCGAGTTTAGTTACACCACATTACAAGCCCACAAAAAACAGTTCACATTGGGAAGAAGAAGCCTCCTTGATTTATTAGATACAGAAAATGAACTATTTGAGGCAAGAAAAAACTATGTCAGTGCGGAGCAAGTTGAGCTAGTTGCTCATTATAGAATTTATAATGCGATGGGTATTCTTCTGTCTAGTTTAAGAATAGATGTTAACGACTTTCAGACTCTTGGAGATTGAAATGAAAAACGATGCTAATAAAGTATTAATAGTCATTATTTCTCTGTGTTCATTCTTAATGGGATGTGAATCTAGCACAATCGATAGTTGGGGGGCATTAAGCGACAAGGCCAGGGCAAAGCTAATTGATGAAGATCGAGATGGAGTAATCGCAGAGCGTGAAGCCTGTATGGACACTCCTATGTCCCACGAAGTAACAAATGACGGTTGTGAGGTTGAAGAGGAAAAACTATCGGACTTAGTTAAAGATATTGAATTTCAGCAGCGGAGTGTAGAACTATCAAATGTACAGAAACAAGAACTAACGAATTACTTTCGTGAATTAGCCGTGAACAAACAATGGAATTTCATTGTTATGGGTTATACCTCAAAAGATGGTGACATGCTTCTGAATGAAGTCATGGCAAAAAAGCGAATGAAAATCGTTGCGAATTTTGTTCAAGAAAGAACAGGGTTACCACTGAGTAAAATTAACACTCAATTATTAGATGGCGATAAGCTTGCTCTTGATGGAAACGCTCAAAATTACGAATCAAAAGTAGAGAATGACAAAGATCATGATGGCGTAGCTGATGATTTAGACCAATGCGGAAACTCTGGTTATGAAATCGTAGTAGATAGTAAAGGTTGTCCGGTTTTTGAAACAAAAGAAATAAAGAAAAATATTACCGTTCGATTTGACGTTAATTCGTCAAAAATAGCTGAGGTTTATCTAGCTCAAGTTAAAGAAGTTGCGGCATTTATTAATACCTATAATGCAAAAAAGATAAAGGTTGTAGGACATGCAAGTTTAGTAGGAAATGAAAGCTATAACTTGAGCTTAAGTGCAAGAAGAGCAAGCTCTGTTGTAAATATGCTAGTGAGTGATTTCAACATTGATCCAAACTCCCTAGAGTCCTATGGGAAAGGAGAGTTAAGTCCGGTAATAAATAATGAGTCTGAGTATGCAAACAACCTAAATCGGAGAGTTGAGATTGTTTTATCAGAAACTCTTAAGGTCGAGAAAACCAAAGAATTAGAATTGCTAGATGCGAATGCATTAAATCGAAAAGTGACATTAGTAGCGGAAACGTTAGAAATGGCCAGTAAACAACGGTGGCACATATTTATGATGGAAAATAAACCTGAAGAAGTAGAACCTGAATTATCAGAAGCTGAGGCAATAAAGGAAGCTCAGGAGTCTGGTTGGTAAAGGCAACTGGCTAACATGCTCAACAGACTGAAAAGTGCAGCGGCTGTTTTTCTGGTGCTATTTTCATTAATAACCCTCTCCAGTCCTAAATTAGATATGGACAAGTTGGTAGCTTTTACTCGAGAAAAATATGACGAAGATGCTGTTAAAAGAATTATTGCTTGGCGAGCAATGATTGACAATAAGCAGCAATTGCCTGAGCAAGAAAAGTTGAAGTTAGTTAATCAATTCTTTAATTACTTTGAGTTTGTTGATGACATAAGGCTTTGGGGAAAAGAGGATTATTGGGCAACACCACTTGAGTTTATTGGCATTCGAGGTGGAGATTGTGAAGACTTTGCTGTTGCCAAATATTTTACGCTACTTGAGCTTGGAATACCTATGGAGAAGTTACGCTTAGGTTATGTAAAGTCTTTAACGTTAAATCAGTTTCATATGGTGCTCGCTTATTACCCCACAAAAACATCAATGCCGTTAATCTTGGACAACATAGACGGCGAAATAAAACCCGCCTACAAAAGAAAAGATCTAGTTTTAATAGTTTCTTTTAATGGTCAAAAATTGTGGTTGAACAAGCAAAAAGGCAAGGGTAAAACAGCCAGTTCGAGTGCTCGTATGGCCGACTGGGACAATCTATCAAACCGTTACAGCATGGAACAGTTCATGTCCGAAGAATAGGTGAAATATGACATTATTTAAAGAAATTGTTGCCGTAATAATACTCACGTTTTGTATAAACTTGATGGGAGTTTTATGGTTGCAATTTGACTCAACAAAAGAGTATTTAACGAACCAGCTTGAGTCTGATTTGGAAAATATGTCATCGTCCTTGACCATAGCTGTAGCTCCTCATTTGGAGTCCGGTGACAATGTAATGATAGATGCAACGCTTAACGCCTATTTTGATGGTGGTTACTATAAAAAGATATCAGTTACCAAATTCGACACCAATGAGATCATAACTAAAGAGATGGAAGTTGCTGTTGATGGTGTTCCACAATGGTTTTTAGATCTAGAAATACTTTCGCCGCCATTTATTGAAAATGAGGTTACTTCAGGTTGGTACCAAGTTGGGAAAATTAAAGTTGTTGGTCATCCAGGGTTTGCATATAAGCAATTATGGACATCATTTGTACAGACTATTATTTGGTTAGGAGGTTTAGGGCTTTTTGTAATATTTGTTTGTTCTTATGCCATTAACTTTGTTTTAAGACCTTTAGTTAGAATACAAGAGAAGGCAAAACAAATTCAGTCTCATTACTTTGGAGAACCTTTACCGGTGCCGACTACCAAAGAGCTCAGGGATGTAACGGTTGCTGTTAATCAGATGACGGACAAACTAAAAGAACAGTTTGAAGAAAAGACGAAACTACATAGTAAACTAGAACAGGCCGCTTATGTAGAACCAGTTACAGGCTTTGGCAATAGAAACTACTTTAATCGCAGATTAGATGCTTGGTTAAAAGAGTCTGGAAACGGGATTCTAGTTTTAATTCAAATAGCAAGTATTGAAGAAATGCGGAAATCTCATGGTTGGCAAAAGAGGGATGAGTTAATGGTGGTTATTGGCCACTATATAAATACTATTTTTGATAATGACGAGACGGTTATAAAAACGCGAACCTCAGAAAGAGACTTTATATTAATCGTTCAGGAAAGCGATAAAAGAGAAGTAGAGTTAAAACTAAAGCAGCTTGCTACTTACTTTTCTACGGTTGAAATTCAAGAATTGTTCGACAATAAAAATATATATTCTGCGGCAGGTGTAAAGGTTTCCCACAAAGCGGACAAAGAAAGTATAGTCGCTTTACTCGACCAAACACTCATTGCAGCAAAGGAGTCTACCAGTGGTGTCTCTGTGGTAGAGATTGAGCCAAACTGTGGACATATACATACTCGAACTGAGATTAAAGAGGCGTTGGAACTTGCAATATCTGAGTCACATTTGTCATTTCGCCACCAACCAGTCTTTCTTTATAATAGTATTGAGCCTGAGCACTTTGAGGTATTTACTCAAGTTCATATTGAAGGTTTCAAAAATGTAACTTTGGGAACATTTATATCTGTTATGAATGAGCATAAATTAGGTTCAGATTTTGACAAAAATATTATTGCAAAAGCGTTTGAGTACGCTAAAGGCAATGAGAGTCAGGTATTGGCGCTCAATATCACAAAGTCAGCAATGAAAAATTACCAGTTTATAATGTGGCTTTGCAATAAAGTGAAAGACAACTGTGAGAGTAAAGACAGAATTGTATTTGAATTTAATGAAGACTCAGTGCTAAACGACATGGATAATGTAAACACTCTTTGCGAATGTTTAAATGAATTGAACTTCAAGTACGGCATCGATAGAGTTGGCAGAAACTTTGAATCTCTTTCATACTTAAAGTCAGTTCATCCGGACTATGTCAAAGTTGATCATATTTATACTGAAATGGTGTTGAAAAATGATGATGACGCTTATTTTGTCGATTCTTTGTGCACAACAATCCACAATTTAGATATCAAAGTTATAGCAACGCACGTAGAGAATGAAATGCAACTTGAAAAGTTAAAGAAATATAATTTTGATGGGTATCAAGGGTTTGTTATTCCAGCAAAAGCATTGGCTTTGTAAGTAAATGTGGATCATTAATTAGAGAATATACACATAGAGGACAGCTTTATATTTAGTTTGAAAAGAGGAGCTTTCAAGATACAGAATGGAAGAATGAAATACTTAAAATATTGTTTTCAAAGTTGGACAATATAAAACATCCCTGTTTTATATATTTTATGCCATCACTAAAAGTTAAAAGCTAGCAACTACCTTTACCGCGCCGCCGCCATCACCTTGAATATAGCCAATCATATCAGGGTTTTTTGAAACCATATCAATGACCGCTGCATCGTTATCTACCTTCTTAGGCGGAGTGCCTTTTCCAGTAAATACAAGTTTTGACCAATAAGCTTTAAGTTGGCTCCCAGAACGACTTAAAACTTTATCGTTAAACTCATTGGTTGCAGCTGAGCCCTCAGCTTGATCAATAGGTGTTACAGATCCGCCACCTGGAAAGGACTTTGCTTTACCTAGGAATATTCTAGAGATGGCCGTTTTATCAAGTGCATCTGCATTCGACGGGTGTACTACTACATTAACAGCCAAAACATTTGAGCTAAATAAAGCAAGCACTAATGCAATTGTCGATTTTTTCATACAACCTCCTTAAAATACAACGTCAACAGCAAATGCAATAGAATCAGCATCCCAAGCATCGTTGTAGTCGTTGTCAACGCTTGTGTATTGAACCTTAAAGGCAGCACTTGGGTGGAAGTTATAACGCACACCTACTGATGTTGCGGTGTATTCATCACGGTTTGTTGCATCAACTATTGCTTGAGTTGCAATGTTCACCGGAATGCCATCATATGCTGTACCTAAAGCTGGAATTACGGTGCCCGGCATTGCTGCTGCAATACTTGAATTGGCAGGCGTTTCAAAGGTTTCAAACATAATAAAAGGCATGGTTTTTTCATTTACACGATAACCAAAACTAATATAGCCACCTTTGTCTGCTTCTTGCAGAATTGAGTCGTCTGTATTGCTTTCAGAGTACTCAGCAATAATTGACCAGTTTTCATAATCAATATTAAAGCCGGCACCTATAAATGTACCTGTATCACCATCAATACGAAGCTCATCAGCGGCAGATTGCGACGCACCTAAAGCTTGTGCAAGGCTAGCAAATGACTCAATGCCTGCCACTGGAATGTTAATTTCACCCGCAATATAAGTAAAGTAGCCGCTGAACCACTCTCTGCTAAAGCTTGTAGCTAAGCCGTACATATTGTTCAATGAACCCTCTGTTGGAGAGGTTGTTTTGAAGAACGTGTCGGAAAGCTCACCAAACATAAAGTTAAATGAGAAGTCCCACTCGCCAATTAGTTTATTATGTACAACACTAATACCGTCGTAGTTATTAAATGGCAGACTATACATAGCACCTGCTGGTCTTACCCAAGGGTATGCATAACCAACATCTAAATAGTCTGAATATAGATAAAAAGGAATACGAAGTCGTCCAGCTCTTACTGTTGTGTAGTCGCTTGCTTCATATGAGATATATGCCCAAGAAAACTTCGTATCAAAATTTTCGTTACCTTGAGCAACAATTTGTGCAGTCGCTGAAAGACCGTCACCTAAATCACTCATTGCTTGTAGAGCAAAAATTGACTCATTTTTGAATGAAAGGTCATTATCATAACCAAGGTAACTCTCGTTATCGCTAAGCGTTTGTCCCGCAACTATCGACGCAAATCCATTGAAGCGAATGTCGGCATTGGCATTAAAACTAGCGGTGGATAAGGCTATAAGCCCAATTGGAAAACCAAGTTGCAATACTTTTTTCATAGTACCCTGTCTCATTGTTGTTAAATACAATGAAAGTGTAGACGACACTTGAGAATTTGCTTAAAAAACAGTGAATCAAATAGAAAAAAAGCCTCAAAAGAGGCTTTTATTAGCAAAGAAGGTTGTTCTGGGCGATTGGTTCAAGTTTAAGTTCGCCCAAATTATACATATCTAATAAGTATGAAGTTTCCGTATTTTGATACTGTTATAACGTTATCTAACTTGACCTTCACCGGTAACTACAAATTTCTCTGCAGTTAACGACTCTAAACCCATAGGGCCGTAGGCATGTAGCTTTGTTGTCGCAATTCCTATTTCTGCACCCAAGCCTAACTGAGAACCGTCTGAGAAGCGTGAACTTGCGTTAACCATAACAACCGATGCATCTACAGCAAGTTGGAACATTTGTGCTGTTTTTTCATTCTCAGTACAAATAACTTCCGTATGGTGGCTACCAAACTCATCAATATGGTCAAGGGCTTGCTCAAAGCTATCTACCGTTCTTATGGCTATCTCAAGACTTAAATATTCTTGTCCAAAATCAGAGTAAGGTAATAGAATAGGGCTTAGGAAAAATCCATGTGAGCGCTGACAAGCATTCACTTTCACGCCTTTTTCTTGCAACATTTTTGCTGCTATTGGCAAAAAGTCTTCAGCGATATCGGCATGCACTAGCAAGCCTTCAAGGGCATTACAAACACCAGTTCGCTGAGTTTTACCGTTCTCTAATATTCTTAATGCTTTTTCAAAGTCGGCATCTTTATCAACGTATAAGTGACAAACACCTTTAAAGTGCTGAATGACTGGTATTTTACTGTTATCACTAACAAATTTAATTAAGCCTTCACCACCGCGAGGAATAACTAAATCAATGCTGTCCACCTGAGAAATTAACTCTAGTACTAGCTCTCGAGCAGGGTCGTCAATAACCGCTACAAGTTCTTTAGGTAAGTTATGCTCTTCTAGTGCTTTATGCATTGCAGCAGCAATAGCCAAACTTGAATTTAATGCTTCTTTGCCGCCTCTAAGTACTACGCCATTACCAGATTTAAAACACAGCGCACCAGCATCAGCCGTTACGTTTGGTCGAGATTCATAAATCATACAAATAACGCCGAGTGGAATACGCATTTTCTCTATTTCTAAACCGTTAGGTCTAGTGGTGACGGCTTTTCTGCTACCAATTGGATCATCAAGAGCAACAATCTCTTTAATGCCAGTTACCATGTCATCAATACGTTCTGAATTTAACGTTAAGCGATCAACAAACGAAGCTTCAAGCTCCATATCAGCTGCATTCTTAAGGTCAATTTTGTTTGCTTCTAAAATAGCTGGTTGCGCTTCTTTAATATTTTTAGCCATGGCAAGTAATACAGCGTTTTTTTCTTCTTCTGACAAAATTGCTAGTTTTTTTGACGCAGATTTTGCAGCTCGTGAAATTGTTTTAATATAGCTCATTAGGCCTCCTTTAATACGGCAATGTTCTTATCTTCGATAAGTGACTCAATAGTTGGAAACGCAGTTTCGTTAGGCTCATGCTGGTCAGAAATATAAGACATTAAACAACTACTATAATTGGCAACGCCTTTTGCGACTCGATTACCATTCTCAGTTTTAACTAAAACGGTATCACCAATATTAAAGTTGCCTTTTACATCAACCAGTTGATCACTAGATAACGTCTTTTCATCGTCAAGTACACATACTGCACCGCTTTGGTCTACAATAATTTCGCCTTGCGCTCTTGTTGTATGAGTCAACCAATGCAAGTCATCCTGCATTGGATTTTTATATGGTGTAAACACGGTTCCAGGATTTTCACCTCGAACTAATTTTGAGAAAGTCTCCGCTTCAAATCCATTAACTATATAAGTTGTAATGCCATGAGCAGTCGCTTTTTCCGCAGCTTGGAGTTTAGTTAACATACCGCCAGTTCCGGTTGAACTAATAGCGCCTCCAGCCATTTCTTTGATGTTTTCAGTTATTTCACTTACAACACTAAGTAATTCTGCATCTTCATGTATTTTAGGGTTCTTGTTATAAAGACCATTAATGTCAGAACACATGATTAAGGCATCTGCTCCAGCCGCGGCTGCCACCATTGCAGATAAGTTGTCATTGTCGCCAACTTTTAAACCGTCGGTTGTGACCGTGTCATTTTCGTTAACAATCGGCATTACGCCGTGTTCTAAAGACGTCATTATTGTGTCACGAATACTGTGATAACGCTCTTGGTCGCGTAAATCACCATGTGTTAATAATATTTGTGCAGTATGGAAATCAAACAAACGATCCCATGTAGATACCATTTCAGACTGGCCAGCAGCTGCCATGGCTTTCTTTAATGCTAGCGAAGGGTTGTCAGGGTTTGAAAAAACGTGACGTCCTGCCGCCACTGAACCCGAAGAAACTAGCACAACCTGCTTACCTTGCTTTCTACATTCAATAATAAACTGGGCGATTGGAAATAATTGGTGTGCACTGCAACCGTTCCCACTAGGAGCGATTAACGCGCTACCTACTTTAAGAACTATTCGGTTCCAGTCATTCCAAGAATTTGTATTCATTACGTATGTCCTATTGCTCGAATCAGGTTGTAAAGTATACGGATAAATAATTAGAAGTCTAATCATTATTGTACTAATTATATTTTGGTTGCTTATAGTTACTATCACGCCTCTTTATAGTTATTAGTATAAACTAACCTTTAACTTCTCTTGAAAGCCAGGCTGTATCGCTATTTCGTTGCTTTACTAGGTTATTAATATCGCCGTTAGGTCAGGTTAAAATGAATAGGAAGTCATGTAGATTTAAAGAAGGAGGTATAGGAACGAGTAAAACCTAGGCGAAAAAAAACCGACAATAAAGTCGGTTTAATTAGAGATGAAAGTATCTATTTTATTTTGGTGTAATATCACCAATGTTCAAAATAGGTGCCGCATCTAAGTCATTCGCGTCCATCATGTTTGCAACACGCTGAACGCTAGACAGTAAAAGAGACTGCTCCCAATCTTCTAGCGTACTAAACTTATCGATAAAGCTATCTTCCATTGATCTAGGTGCACTTTTAAGTGTGCTTTTACCTAAGTCAGTTAAATATAAAGCAATACGTCTACGGTCAGACTCACTTCTAACTCGTTCTACCATACCTTTGCTTTCAAGGCGGTCTAGAATACTTGTTACCGTTGCTTGGCTCAGGTTTACAATATCTGATACTTGTTTAGCAGTAATGCCAGGATCAGCGCCCAACTCTTGAATAACTAAAAGTTGAGGGCCAGTAATGCCTACATCCTTACTTAGTTTTTTTGAGCGTAAGTCAATGGCGCGAATGACGCGCCTAATAGCTACAAGTAACTCTTCGTACTTTTCCAAATTAAACCCTACCTACAATCTTTTTACTTATGTCTTATTCGTTAATGATGCTTTGAGTTTTGTCGAATTGACTCAACGTCTTTTCGTTTGGCTCATCAGTCATTAAACTCACAGCGTATATCGCAATAGATGAAACGATAAATCCTGGTAACAACTCATAAAATACCGAGCCTAAAGCATCGCCATTGGCTAATACAGGAGCGTGTTTCCAGAATATTACCGTAATTGCGCCCGCTAATACACCTGCAATGGCACCTTGGTTAGTCATTCGCTTCCAAAGTAACGCAAATAATACCACTGGGCCAAACGCCGCACCAAATCCTGCCCAAGCACTAGATACGATATCTAAAACTCCGCTATCAGAATTAAAGGCAACGCCGGTAGCAACAGCGGCAACCAACACAACACATAAACGACTGGCGAATAGTAACTCTTTGTCAGAGGCTTCTTTGTGGA
Source organism: Psychrosphaera haliotis (assembly GCF_009728465.1). Classification (GTDB taxonomy): domain Bacteria; phylum Pseudomonadota; class Gammaproteobacteria; order Enterobacterales; family Alteromonadaceae; genus Psychrosphaera; species Psychrosphaera haliotis. The sequence continues at coordinate 496,859 of NZ_WOCD01000001.1, read as the reverse complement.
TGAAAATTCGGTAGCAGTCTTCAACTAACGAACTAGATGAAACTAATAATTGTGATGAAACCGTACTCATAATCGCAGCAAGAATTGCAGCTAATAACCAACCCGCAATAAGAGGGTGGAAGAGAATTTGTGATAGTAATACAAAAATGGTTTCTGGATCGTCAATCGCAACATTGTACTGCTGGGTATAATGTAATCCAACGATACCGGTTAACACAGCGCCAATAATAGTCACTGTCATCCACGACATACCAATATTTTTTGCAGTTTTTACATCTTTATGTGAGTTGATTGCCATAAATCGGACAATAATGTGAGGCTGACCAAAGTAACCAAGCCCCCAAGTCATTAAACTTAGTACACCAAGCCATCCCAGCGCATCTTTGCTGGCGACTTCTGTGACAAAATCGCTCGTGATCAGAGAGGTAATGCCAGATAAATTATCAAGTTGACCCATGGCAAATAGTGGCACCATGGCAAGGGCGATAAACATGATACAGCCTTGCACAAAGTCCGTTAAACTTACCGCTAAAAAGCCACCTAATACTGTGTATAAAATGACAACTGAAACAGTAATTAGTACACCGGTTTCGTAACCAAGATCAAAACCGCTTTCAAATAACTTACCGCCAGCAACTAGGCCCGAAGAAGTATAAAGTGTGAAAAACAAGATGATAACTAAGGAAGCGATGATTCGAACTGAACTGTTGTTTAATGAGAAACGTTTAGAAAAGAACTCAGGAATAGTTAAGGAGTCGTCAGCTACTTCTGTATAAACACGTAGCCTAGGAGCCACTAAGATGTAATTTACGTAGGCACCAATTAGTAAACCTAATGCTAACCAAACGCTGTCTAAGCCATTTATAAAGGCCGCGCCAGGCAAACCCATTAACATCCAGCCGCTCATGTCCGACGCACCCGCAGATAACGCTGTTACTTTTGGACTAACATTACGCCCACCAAGTAAATACTCGCTATTGTCAGACGTTGATGTGCGCATGGCATAAAAGCCAATCGCAAGCATCAATACGAAATACAGTAAAATTGATAAAAATGTAAAACTAATCAAGGGACACCTTTATTATTAGAGTTCTAATGTTTATAACTAAAATTTAATTGGCGACGAGGGTAGCATGTACGACTCAAAAAATCGAATTTCGCTTACTTTTCCTGCAGTAATATCTGTATGTAGCGTATTTGGGAAGATTTTTGAATAAAGGTGTAGGTAAGCAGTGCATGAAAAATAATTCTAACACTAAGTATTTACGCCTAAAAATCTACACCTAAGAATTTACACCTAAAACTCTACACCTAAGTCTTTTACCTTTAACGAGCTAATTTTAGCCAACGATGGCTGGATTAAATCGCTTTTCAGCCTCTTCTTGATAGTCCTCTGGCGTCGGAAGCTCATTAAATAGGGTCTCAATCTTGTCTTTCATTAACGCGCCAATGATTTCACTATCAAGTATTACATCGCCCAACTTACCGCTGACTAACTTTTCTAGCACATTGTGAACGGCACATTTGATTTTCCAAAGCTCTGCATCTGTAATTAACCCAACATAATTTAACGTGGCTACGGCTTCAACATGTTCGGTTATAGACTTAACATAAGGAGAAATATATACCCAACCTTTGTTTTTAATTAAAGACTGACAAATGTAAATTTCATGATGAATATTATGCAAATATTTAGCGATAACTTTAGCGTCTCTATCATGTCGAAACTTAATCGTTAAGGACTTGTTATGTTCAATATCTTGCTTCCAAGAGTCTATGACATTAAACAAGCGAGTTTCGTGCGGTAGTTTGTTATCAAAGTTAAGTATGTCGACATAAATGTTTACTTTGGTATTTAGGATTTTGTCCGCTTGTTCAACCAAGCTAATCAAAGCTTTTGCGCTAGACTCCAGCTCAAAATTGGTATGCGAACGATTAAGCAGTTCATGATTAGAGTCGGCCAGTTTATTTTGTACATGAGCTGATTTATCAATGGCAAGTCGAAGTAATCGGGTTTGTTGTATTTGAAATCGAATGGTAAAAATTAGCAGTATTGCAACAAACAGACCAAACAACGGCGATAACCAACCTCCAAAAAACTCGCCAATTTGACCAATTTGATTTGGTGAAACAACGCCATAAGTAAAAAATAGATAGGCAAGAGCAGCCACGGCTAGAGGTATAAAAAGAAATCCTAAGATCAGTACTAGCGAGAAATTTCGCTCATCCTTGGCACTAATATTAGTTAATTCAGTTTTAGTAAACGAACCCATATCGGTTAAAAGTCCATATTAAAAATTAATGGAGACTAAAATACAGACATTAACCGAATCAGGCAACGCAATTTTTAACGCTATAAACTGTTCAGAGCACTCAGCTAATTGAACTTATTGTTGCTCTGATAGGCTTTGGTTTCTAGTTTGTTCTTCTAGGTTTTCGACCCACATTATAGTGGCACCACAAATAGCTGCAGGCATCACAAATAAATTAATAAAGGGTAAGGTTGTTAAAACAGAAACTGTAGCGCCAAAACCAAAACAAGCACTCTTGTTTTGACTTAAAATATATCGCATAAAATCAAAGCTATAGCGATTGTTATCAAAGGCGTAATCGCAATATTGAATGGCTAAAACCCAAGCAATAAAGGCAAACCAAATTAACTGTCCAATAATTGGAAAAAACCACCCAATTAGAAAAAAGCCAACCATTCTAGGCAAAAAATAAACAAGCTTTTTCCATTCTCGTTTTAACGTATGTGGTGTTGCTTTTATTAAAGCTGCTAAGGAATCTTGACGCGGAGCCTGGCCAGTTAAATGCATTTCAACTCGCTCTGCAAGCACACCATTAAATGGTGCGGCAATCCAATTGGCAACCGTGGTAAAAAACATACCAAACAGTAAAACCATCAGCAAAATAACAAAAGGATAAATAATAAACTCTAACCAGCTTAACCAATCTGGAATTTGTTCATGCAACCAAGTTATATTGGTCCCTAATACGTCAAACAAATAATAGAAACCGCTGAGAAACAAAATAAAATTGACTATCAAAGGTATTAATATGAAGCGTTTCAAACCTTTAGTCTTTAATAAACCAAAGCCACGAAAAAAATAACTAACACCGTCACCAACTGTCATCAAAAAAAACCTCAAACAAACTTTATTTTACAAAGTCTTAAGTATAAAGTTGTTTGCCTACTAAGCAAGCCGCCAGTTGTTACAAATTACAACAAAATTTGCTATCGTTTAGCCCTATAAAAATAACTATAATCAAGTATCAATTTTAAATGCGCTTAAAACATATAAAACTCGTTGGATTCAAGTCATTTGTTGATGCGACAACCGTCCCTTTTCCGCAACAGATGACGGCTATTGTTGGACCTAATGGCTGTGGTAAATCGAATGTAATCGATGCGGTTCGCTGGGTGCTTGGTGAGAGCTCGGCAAAAAACCTCCGCGGTGATGCCATGACCGACGTTATTTTTAATGGCTCAACTAATCGCAAACCTGTATCTCAAGCCAGTGTTGAGTTAGTTTTTGACAATACAGAGGGCAAGTTACAAGGCCAACTGGCGGACCGAAGCGAAATTTCAATAAAGCGCTCGGTAACAAAAGAAGCGATTTCAACCTATTTTCTTAATGGCACAAAGTGCCGACGTCGTGATATTACCGATATTTTTCTAGGTACAGGTTTAGGGCCTCGCAGTTACGCCATCATTGAACAGGGCATGATTTCAAGACTTATAGAGTCCAAACCTCAAGAGCTACGTGTATTTTTAGAAGAAGCTGCAGGCATATCAAAGTATAAAGAGCGCCGTAAAGAAACGGAAACCCGTATTCGTCACACCCGAGAAAACCTAGAACGACTTGCAGATGTGCGCGAAGAACTTGGTACACAACTAGACAAATTAAAAAAACAAGCGGCCACAGCAAGGCGTTTTAAAGAGTTAAAAAAACAAGAACGTCAGTATAAAGCAGAGCTAGCCGCGTTAAAGTGGCATAAATATAACGAGCAATTTAACTTTCATACTCAGCAACAGCGTCTTAAAGAAACAGAATTAGAAGCCTTTGTAGCGCAACAACGAGGTGGCGAACTTGGATTGTTAACCAAAAAAGAACAACTTCAAGAACTCACTGATCAAATTCAAAAGAGCCAACAGCTTGTTTTTCAGGCCGGAAATACAATTACAAAATTGGAACAGCAAATTGTTTTTGAACAGCAAAATAAATCGCGTTATCAAGAACAGCTTAATCAAATTGAAACCAGTTTAACGGAAAGCCAACAGCATCTAGTTGTTGAGCAAACGTCCTTTGATGAAATAAGCGAACAACTCCTTTCGTTTGAGCCAGAGCAAGAGTTGCTGCATGAAAAACTAGCCCAAGCAGAACAAAACCTCTTTGATCTCGAGCAACAATACGAGCGTTATCAACAAGGCGTAAACTCTGGCGTCCAAGCACTCGCAAAGGCACAGCAAGCGATAAAAATAATAGATACAAGGTTGCATCATCAGCAATTGGAGCTGTCTAAAAATAATCAAAAACTAAGTGGTTTAAAAATAGAATTGCATGACTTATCTAGTCACGACCTAGATAGCCAAGTGTTGGAGCAAGAAAACCAACTCGATGAATTAAAAAGCTCTATTAACTTGTTGTCAGAGCAATACGCAGAAGCCGCACTAAAAGACGATCAGCATCAACAAAGTCGTCAAGAAGCAGAAAACAATTTACAACAGACCATTCGCCAGCAAGAGCATTTACAGATAAAACTGGAGCAACTTGAACAGTGGCGACGTGAGCTCTCAAGTAGCGAATCAGGTTCTAATAATAAAGAGTTACCAACAAAAGGTTTGTTATTAGCTCAACTTAAAGTAGCCACGCAGTGGCAAAATGCAGTGGAGCAGCTTCTTAGTCATCAAGGTGAGGTGATGTTAATTGACTCGTTACCTAGTCAGGAGCTGGCAAACTCCGGTCAATATGTAAGTGACAGCAAAAGTGTAGCAGTGCAACCAGGAAGTGTGATGTCGGTGATCCGCGATGGTCAAGCACCGCTATGGTTTAATCGAGTCGCAATCGCAACATCGTTAGAACAGGCAAATCAATTACTTAATAATAAAACCTGGGCGGCGGTTATATTGCCATCTGGGCAACTAATTGGTGAAAACTGGACCGGACTAGGTGGTCCATTAGGAAAGGGCGATTCCAGTACGTTAAAACGGTTAGCCCAAATAGAAACAATAAAGAGTTCACTAGCAGATATTGAATTACAGGTTTTTGACAAGCAAAACATTTTAGAGCATGCGCTAACCGAAACAAAAGATTCGCAAGCCCATTATCAGGCGGTAAAAGCAAAACTTGAGCTGGAAAAGCATGCGTTACAAAAATTAGAATTAGAATCAAAATTTGCTCAACAACAGGCAATACAAACGAAACAGCAGCAAAGTAAATTACAGAGCCAAATTGTAGAAACGGAATTGCAAATTGAAGAGTCAAACTTGTCCATAGAGGTTCTACTTGAAGAGCAAATGATGGCACAGGAGCAGGAAATAGAAGTGCAAACGGCGGCGGAATCAACTGAAAGCCAAAAGACCGAACTTCAAAATCAAGTCGCAAACGCAAAAATAGCGTTGGAAAGCGTAAAACAAGACTCTCATCAAGCGTCGTTAAAGCTACAGTCTTTGCAAAATACCAAAACAAATTTACACCAAAATATACAACGAGCTAATCAGCAAATTACACAGTTAAAACAACGTCAAAAAGACATTGCTAACACTAGCCAAAATGAAGCTGATAATGATTTACTCAATGAGCAACTTGAGCAAGCGCTGGTACAGAAACTAGAAGCAGAAGAGAAACTACAAGCGTTGCATGGCTTAGCAGCCCAGGTTGATGAAGAAATTAAAGAGTTAGAGTCTGGTCAGTCTGGAGTAATAGCCAAACTAGACAAAATGCGCGACGCAATATCCGATATCAAAATGGACGCTGAAGGGGCAAGGATCCGAGCTCAGAACATGCTGGAATCACTAAAAGATCAAGAACAAGCATTAAAGCCATTGTTAGAGAATATGCCAGAGGAAGCTGAAGAGTCACTATGGAGTGACAACCATGAGAAAGCGTCGAACTCTATTCAGCGTTTAGGAGCAATAAATTTAGCGGCTATTGACGAATATGATGTTCAAGCTGAGCGAAAAGGCTATTTAGACGAGCAGTACACCGATTTAACTAACGCTTTGGAAACGTTAGAGTCAGCAATTCGAAAGATTGATCGAGAATCACGTAGTAAATTTAAAGAAACATTTGATAAGGTAAACGAAGGCTTACAAACTTTATTCCCCAAAGTATTTGGTGGCGGGGCGGCTTATTTGGAACTAACAGGCGAAGATTTACTCGAAACAGGGGTTTCTATCATGGCTCGACCTCCAGGTAAGAAAAACTCCACAATTCACTTGCTTAGTGGTGGCGAAAAAGCGCTGACCGCATTATCATTGGTGTTTTCTATATTTAAGCTAAATCCGGCGCCATTTTGTATGCTAGATGAAGTTGATGCCCCTCTTGATGATGCAAATGTGGGACGATTCTGTAAACTGGTGAACGAAATGTCGGAATCGGTACAGTTTATTTATATAAGTCATAATAAAGTAGCAATGGAAATGGCGACTCACCTAACAGGTGTAACAATGCAAGAACCTGGGGTTTCTCGATTGGTCGCAGTGGATATTCAACAAGCAGTAGAAATGGCAGATGCCGTTTAGTGCAATGGAACGTAAAAAAGGTTTTTAATTAACATGGCAGAAGAACTTAGGTTAGCACTTATTTTATTAGGATCATTAGCTATTGGTGCCGTGGTACTTCATGGTATTTGGACAGTGCGTAAAAACGTTAATGAAGAACGAAAGCTACAGGCCCAAGATGCAGAGCCTGAAGAAATTGTATTAAATGATGAAGAGTTAGAAATACAGTCGCTTAAAATTAAGCAAATGGAAATGGACTTTAATACACTAGCAAGTAGCGGCGATAGCCAAGGTTTACCGGTTGTTGATGTGGACGTTGATTCTATTTATCAGGAAAACAAAGAGCACCTTACAAATATAGAAGTAGAGCCACAAGTTGAAGCAGGGTTAGCTGAAAACACTGATGGTAAAGCTGCTTATGAGCGTGAAACATATAATGAAAATCAAGGCGTATTGTTAAATGACGATATGCCAAGCTTTTCTGCTGTTGACTCTGAACGCACTGAACCTTCAATTAGTGACTCCGCTGTTCATGGTATATCCGCTCATGAATTATCAGGCAATGAATCGTCAACGAGTGAAAACTTTGCTTTTGAATCAAACGCTGCGTCTAAGCCAAGCACACCAGCTGAGCCAGAAAAAAGCGAAGTGCTTATCTTATACGTAGACAAACCTGAAGGTGAAGCTATAGATGGCGCCAAACTGCTACCTATTTTATTAACGCTCGGCTTTAAGTTTGGTGAAATGGACTTTTTCCATCGCCACGAACAAAGCTCTGGGCATGGCGAAATATTATTTAGTTTAGCGAATATGTATAACCCTGGAACCTTTGATATAGATAATATGGAGCAGGTTACCACGAGAGGTTTGAGTATCTTTATGACATTGCCAAACGCTGGTGAAGCTCTACAGACCTTTAATATGATGCACAACGCAGCGAAAAAGATTGCCGATGAATTTGGTGCAAATGTGCTGGATGCAAATAGAGAACGCTTAGACGTACTAAAAGTAAGGCACTACGTAGAGAAAATTAGGAAGTTCTAACGCTGAAGGATTCGCAACGGAGGTATAAAGTGAAGTCTTTATACCTTTTTAAGTCTTTAGGAGGTTAAGCCGTTAAGCTTTTATACCTTTAGTTAAGCTTGGTCCAGAACGTTTCTGACCGTATGCGTCATAAGTTGTATTCTTGCTACCACCTACTAATAACTGCTTAACTTGCTCAATAACTACTTCGTTTTGTTTTGCTGTTAAATAAATAACTTCATTTTGAGTTTGACACTCTTCTAATAGCTCAGTGATTGAACTTTTTACAGAAATTTGAGTATCACTATTTTCAATACTAGCGGCCTCAGGGTGGCTACTAATTTGTTGATCATTCTGTTGAATGGCAACTAACAATTTTTCTTTATCTTTCGACATTTCTACAAGCACACTACCATTTCTGTTTTTAACAGCGTCTAGTTCTTTATCGAGTAAAGATTTTAGCTGGTTCAATGTGTTTAGCTGTGTATTTAGCAGCGCATCAATTGAACTCATGTTAGTTTGCTCATTTGTCATTTTATAAATCAAACTCAAAAGCTGACAGCTTTTCCGCTAGCTTGTCATAGTTAATCTTATATTCGCCACCGGCAATGGCTTTTTTAATATCATCAATTTTTTTGCGATCAAAACTCTCAGACTCTGAAATTTTCTTCTGCAAATCTTTTAATTGTTTTGCTTGCGGTGTTAGCGCCACTGAGTCTTTTTCAGCAGATTTAGAACTGCTAGATTGTTGCGACGACTTAGCGACAGAATCCTGCTTCGCTTGCTCAAGTTTTTGATTTTGAGACTGATAAACAGAATTGTTATTTCCGCTTACTGATTTGTTATTTACGTTATTTACCATAAATCACCCGAACTATAAAATTTCTCTTTCGTTGGTATCGGCATCTGTGCCCAATACTTTAACATTTTTTACAGTTTTATAAATATTTGTCTAAGATCGCCAATTACACCTTTAACTATACGTTCAGAGGAGTTGTTCTGGACTTGAATAGATTGGCCAAAGGAACCATTTTCTAATGCTGTACCAGAGGTTTTTATCGTTAGGTTATTATAGTCTGCAATAATTGCGACGCTATCGCCTTTGCACACCAAACACACGTCGCTACCAGAAACTTGAAAACCCCTTGTGATATTTCTCATCGCACGTCCACCAACAATATTGCTCATTGAGTCAGTGGATTTAGCTCTAACTTTATTTCTATCAACTAACGCAGTTTCAATCATATCGGATGAAATTACTTCACCTTTTGCAATATGAGTAGTTGTGACTATAGTTTCTATGTATTCGTATACTCTTACTTGGACATAAGCTTTCCAAGACGCGCCTTCATCAAAGCAGCTAGCCTTTATTGGGAAGTGTCGAGTAAAGCGCTGTCTACTGGGCATGTCGAACTGTAATTCAGATTGACAGTGCGAAATCCGTATTCGGCTATCAAGAGGCATTGCTTTAACGGTAATGTTTGGCGTATTGTTCGGGTTTACTTGGTCCTGAACAAATTCAGAAACTTGTTGTAAAAGAGCATCATGGGCTAAAGAATTAGCGCTTTTAGCCGATACCGGAAACACGACAAAATTTAAAGTTATATTAAATAGAAGAATTATTAACAAATTTTTCAACATATTAATCGCCTTTTTACTATGCTGTAACTTATAGTTAAAGATATGAAATTATTGAATTTCGAAAACGCCGGTTTATTGACGGTAAATATCGATAACAGTTTATAAGTATTAGATAGCAAGTATCGTTCCTAGTTTTGGAGAAAAATTTATGGCGGGTATTCTTGACTCAGTCAATCAAAGAACCCAATTAGTCGGTCAGAACAGACTGGAGTTATTATTATTTAAGTTGAAAGGACGTCAACGCTACGGAATCAACGTATTTAAAGTGCGAGAAGTATTGCAATGTCCGCCTTTAACTTCGATGCCAAGACTAAACTCTTTTGTTAAGGGTATTGCGCACATCCGTGGGCAAACTATATCGGTTATTGATATGGGACTTGCTACAGGTGGTCGCTCTATTTCCGATATAGAAAACAGCTTTATTATCATCACAGAGTATAACCGAACCATTCAAGGTTTCTTAGTAGATTCAGTTGAGCGTATTGTGAATCTAAATTGGGAATCGGTTATGCCACCGCCGCAAGGTTCAGGGCGCAGCAACTATTTAACCGCCGTAACAGAGATTGATAAAGAATTAATAGAAATTTTAGATGTTGAAAAAATTCTAGAAGAAATCGCGCCTTCAAGTACTAAGGTAAGTGACGGATTGATTTCGGATTCCGAAGAAATGAAGCAGGAGTTGGGTGATAGGACTATTCTTATTGTTGATGACTCTTCAGTTGCAAGGAATCAGGTAAAACGCGCATTAGAAGCCGTTGGCCTACCAATTGTTGCGAAAAAGAACGGAAAAGAAGCGTTGGACTATTTAGTTGAAATTGGAGGAGACTGTAAAAACTCAGTCACTGAAAAAATTGGCTTGCTCATTTCGGACGTTGAAATGCCAGAAATGGATGGTTATACGCTCACAGCTGAAGTAAAATCTAGACCCAAACTTACTGATTTACATGTGATTTTACACACGTCGCTCAGTGGAGTATTCAACCACGCGATGGTAGAAAAAGTGGGAGCAGACGATTTTATTGCGAAATTTAACCCAGATGAATTAGCTGGTGCAGTTCAGAAATGGCTGCACGCAGATTAAACATTGAGGAAACGAACTAGAGTGTTTAATAGTGGGAAATAAAAATTTAGCTGATAATGAATACCGTACTTTTTGTGACTTTTTGGAACAGCAGTGCGGTATAGTATTGGGTGATAACAAAATGTATTTGGTTAAGAGTAGGCTGTCGCCACTTATGACCCGTTTTGATATTGAATCTTTAACTGAGTTAGTTAACCGAACGTTAAAACCAACAGAGCGTCAACTGCGCTCTGCAGTGGTAGATGCCATGACAACGAATGAAACGTTATGGTTTAGAGATACCTATCCATTTGAACTGTTGAAGAATAAAATCTTTCCTGAGTTAGATTCAGGCAGGGGTGTAAAAATTTGGTCCGCGGCCAGTTCCTCTGGTCAGGAGCCTTATTCAATTGCCATGACAATTACAGAGTACAAGGCTAAACAAAAGAGTCGCAGTAACTTTTCTGTAGTCGGCACGGATATAAGCAATACGATGCTGGATCTATGTAAAAATGCAGAGTATGACAATTTAGCTTTGTCTAGAGGCTTGTCGGATGAAAGGCGTAAAGCGTTTTTTGAAGACAGCGGAAATGGCATGATGAAAGTTAAGGCAGATATTCGCCGCATTGTAAATTACAGACACATGAACTTATTAGACAACTATAGTTTGATGGGTAAATTCGACATTATTTTTTGTCGTAATGTTTTAATCTATTTCTCGCCAGAAATAAAATCGCAAATTATTAACAAGTTTGCCGACCAATTAAATCCTAACGGTTTCCTTATCTTAGGTGCATCAGAATCCATGTCAGGCTTAAGTGATAAGTTTGAAATGATCAGGTGTAATCCGGGTATCATTTACAAGAAAAAATAAGCGCCAATAAAATTTGGCCTTTTTTTTGCATTTCTTTTGTCATATAGAATTTCCGCTGGTGGAGCACTTATGGCAATTAGTCTTGATAAAGCATTTGGTATACATCAACACGCACTTTTAGTTCGTTCTGAAAGAGCTGAGGTGTTGGCGAGTAATATCGCAAATGCAGACACTCCTGGTTATAAAGCAAAAGACATCGATTTTGCAGATGCTTTAGCGAATGCCCAAAAAAAGTCTGGCTACTCAATGAGTAAAACTCATGAAAAGCACTACGACTTATCCATCGACATTAATACAAGCGGGAAATTTCGTAATCCAATGCAGCCTGATACCGGAGACGGTAACAGCGTAGACGTGCAAATGGAGCGAAACCAATTTATGCAAAATACCATGGAATACCAAACAAGCTTACGCTTCTTAAATGGAAAAATTCAGGCACTTAATAAAGCATTAAGTGGAGGGCAGTAATCATGAGTTTATATAACATATTTAATGTTTCTGGTTCTGGCATGAGCGCGCAGTCTGTTCGCTTAAATACAACCGCTAGTAACATTGCCAATGCAAATACCGTTTCAAGCAGTGTCGATGAGACTTACCGTGCACGTCATCCTGTTTTTCAAGCAGAAATGAGTAAAGCACTGAGCGATCAATCTGCAGGCGTCAATGTACTTGGCGTTGTAGAAAGTGATGCTCCGCTTAAAGTTGAGTACAGCCCAAATCATCCGCTTGCTGACAAAGACGGCTATGTTTACAAGCCAAATGTAAATGTAGTTGAAGAAATGGCTAACATGATTTCTGCATCTCGTTCTTATGAAACCAATGTTCAAATTGCCGACGCTGCCAAAACTATGTTGAGTAAAACATTGCAAATGGGCCAACGATAGGAAAATAAATAATGATTAATAATACTATTTCAAATCCTGCCGTTGACAATTTACGTTGGCAAGATGATGCCGTAACAACCACAGAAGTTAACGGCGAGTTGGGTAAAGAAGACTTTTTCAAATTGCTTACTACGCAATTGTCGATGCAAGACCCAATGAACCCGACAACCAATGAAGACATGATTGCTCAAATGACGCAGTTCACAATGGCTGAAGGTATTTCTGACTTGGGTGACCAAATGAGTCAGCTGACAGCATCAATGACGTCAAATCAAGCGTTAGAAGCTTCCTCTTTAGTTGGCCGGAATATTTTAACCGCTAGCCCTGTTGCTTATTCTGATGGCTCTGGGGTGAGTGGACAAGTTCCGTTACAAAGCTCCACCCAAAACGTGTTAGTTGAAATTAAACATGAAAATGGTGCGGCCATGGTTATCCCATACGGCAATCAAAGTGCCGGCATGATGGATTTTTCTTGGGACGGTAAAGGACCTGATGGCGAAACATGGCCAGCAGGTCAATATGAAATTAGCGTAACAGGCTTACCTTCTGGCGCAGCAGAAGCGGAAAGTATGCCTGTATTAAGTTACGGCAACGTAAGTTCTGTAACTTTAGGCCAAAATGGCACAGGTCTTGAATTAAACATTCAAGGTTTAGGCTCAATCCGACTTGCTGATGTTTTAGCGGTTGGTGAATAGATTAGTAAAATAGGAGAATCCTATGTCTTTTAATATCGCCCTTAGTGGTTTAAAAGCAGCGCAAAAAGATTTAGATGTAACCGCGAACAACATTGCCAACGTTAACACGTATGGGTTTAAAGAGTCTCGCGCAGAATTTGCGGATGTATATTCTTCATCCATTTTTACTAACGCTAAAACGGCGAATGGTGAAGGTGTTTTGGTTAATGACGTCGCACAGCAGTTTGGCCAGGGCAGCCTGTTATTCACATCAAACTCGCTAGACATGGCAATTTCAGGTGGTGGCTTTTTTGCCATGACAAATGATTTGTTAAGCCGAGATATTACTTACACTCGTGCCGGAGCTTTTAAACTAAATTCCGAGAACTACATTGTAGATTCAAACGGCAGTTTCTTGCAGGGCTTTCCAGTAAATGATGACGGTTCAGTTAAGTCTGTTAGTTTAAGTACGACAAACCCGATTGAAGTTCCTGATACTGCCGGTGCACCTCAACAAACAAGTCAAATTGATATGTCGTTTAACTTAGACAGTAACGAATTTCCAATTGACCCAACAACGTTTGACCCAACAGATACAAATACGTTTACGTCTTCTACTTCAACGGTTATTTATGACTCGTTAGGTAATAGTCGAATCGCTTCTGTTTACTATGTGAAGGCGGCTTCGCCAACAAACGTAGATGCAGCGGCAACGGCAGATGGAACATCGGCAACGGATGGTTTTGTTGGTGGTTTAGCAGCGGTTCCTGCTGCGGAGCAGAACAACGCAAACAGTTGGATTATGTATGCAACAGTGACGGACGAGCAGGGCAATACGGTTCCTGTTGATTTGCAAAATGATAATGTATTAGGTACTACCGGCGTAACTTTTGAGTCACGTACTGGACAGCGCGGTATGTTATTACAGTTTGATAGTGCGGGTGCAGTTGTAGACTCAACTTTCCCATACCCACAAACAGAACGTTTAGGTGAAACGACTGCAGCAACAACGATTGCTCCACCTCCAGTTGCTCCATATGATGGTGCCGGTGCAATAACTAACGGTGCTGATCCGGATCAACGTATTAACATTAATATGACGAACTTAAAGCAGTTCTCAGCGCCATTTGAAGTGTCAGCTTTAAGCCAAGATGGTAAAACTGTTGGTCGATTAACAGGTGTAACTATTGGTACAGATGGTTTAATCGAAGCTAAGTACTCAAATGGTGACTCGGTTCCAGTTACTAAAATTTCACTAGTTCGTTTTGCTAACGATCAAGGTTTAACTCAGATTGGTAATACGTCTTGGACGGAAAGCCAGGAGTCTGGCTCACCATTAGCTGGTGAAGCTGATTCAGGGACCTTTGGTCAGATTCGTTCAGGTACGCTTGAGCAATCAAATACAAACTTAACGACTGAGCTTGTTGATCTAATTACCGCACAGCGTAATTATCAGGCAAACTCAAGAGCACTAGAGGTTAACTCAACGATTACGCAGGCAATACTGCAGCTTCGTTAAGGTAACTAAACCATTTAGCGCACGACTTTGGTTGTTGGCTTTACTACTAGGATTTAATCCAGAATGACTTTCGCCATGGAGGTGGGGTTGTTCAGTAAAGCCAAACAACCCACTTTTTCAAAACTTCAAACTTCAAACTTCAAACTTCAAACTTCAAACTTCAAACTTCAAAACTTCAAAACTTCAAAACTTCAAAACTTCAAAACTCAAAACTCAAAACTCAAAACTCAAAACTCAAAACTCAAAACTCATAACTCATAACTCATAACTCATAACTCATAACTCATAACTCATAACTCAAAACTCATAACTTTTGTTTTTCATTTGACGAGATTCAGCCTGCACTCGGTGGATCATTTTTCCTAAACTTTTATCTTTTGAGCGTTTCTCAGCAATAGTTGCGCTATTTAGCTCTTGCTCACGATGCAATTTATTAAAGCTCTGTAAACGACGTAATTCTAACTGACCATTTTCAATGGCTTTTTGAACAGCACAGCCTGGCTCACTATTATGAGAACAATCACTAAAGCGGCATTTTTTAGCCAGGTTGATAATTTCGCTAAAAGTTTCATTCACGCCTGTTTCACAATCAACCAACTGCAGTTCGCGCATTCCTGGTGTATCGATAAAAATACCGCCTGAGGGTAACCATTTTAGCGAACGCGCCGTAGTGGTATGTCGCCCTCTACCATCGCTTTCTCTAATTTCAGCCGTTGCTTGAGTATTAATTCCCATCAAACCATTCATCAATGTTGACTTGCCAACACCAGATGAACCTAACAAAGCTAAGGTTTTGCCAGCCTTACAATATGGCTCTAATTGGTTTAAATCATTAGAATCCAAAGCATTAATTGCATGCACAATTATCAGTGGATTCAGCTTTTGAACCTGCTCAACAGGCGTATCAATATCGGTGCACTGATCCGCTTTAGTAAGAATAATAATCGGCTCTACTTCAGCTTCTTTTGCTATTGCTAAATATCGTTCAATACGATTTAAACTGAAATCCGAATTAAGAGAGCTAACAATAAAAAGCTGGTCCACGTTAGCGGCAATTAATTGACTATTTACTTTTGTTCCCGCAGCTTTGCGCTGAAACAAGGATTGTCTTTCCAGTACTCTCACCAATCTATTGTTGGTGTCGTATAGCACCCAATCACCCACACAAACCGGCACGTCGTTAGGTGTTGAGACTAAACTCAGTTGGCCTTTTTCCGTTAATAAAACATTACTGTTTCTATGCTGTTCAGAGATTCGACCTATCTGATACTGTTCAAACTCTTCAAGTGAAAGTTGTTGTTGAAAGTAAGGCCGCCAGCCCAGTTGATTTAAAGATGGAGTTGTTTCAGTGTTCATTTGCTTTCCGCAGTTAAAACTAAATGTTAATAAAAGGATGTTACAAAACTTAAAACTTAAAACTTAAAACTTAAAACTTAAAACTTAAAACTTAAAACTTAAAACTTAAAACTTAAAACTTAAAACTTAAAACTTAAAACTTAAAACTTAAAACTTAAAACTTAAAACTTAAAACTTAAAACTTAAAACTTAAAACTTAAAACTTAAAACTTAAAACTTAAAACTTAAAACTTAAAACTTAAAACCGTCAAGTGACGAAGACGATGATTCATCACCTAAATCTTAGATAATCCAAAAGTTAAAAATACGCAAGAAATAGCGATCTAAAAGTTAAATATTTATGACTATCAATTGAACAAGTCAGAGCAAGTTAGCTGTCAATCTCAGTGATTACGATTTCATACAACCAGGAAGCGATTTAAAGCACCAAAATTTGAAGATTGAACTAATATAAATTGACTTAATTAATGAACACTTAAGCTGAATTTGATAGACTCTCGCGCCTAAAAATTCGCTCAAAAACGGAGTTGTCATGTTTAACCTGATCACGAAAAGTGATTCAAACGTAAAAAATGACGTGTTGTCTGGTATTACCGTTGCGCTTGCATTGGTTCCAGAAGCCGTCGCCTTTGCTTTCGTAGCAGGGGTAGACCCAATGGTTGGTTTATATGCCGCCTTTATGATGGGCCTTATTACTTCTGCAATTGGTGGCCGCCCAGGTATGATATCTGGTGCAACGGGCGCAATGGCAGTGGTTATGGTGGCACTTGTTGCCCAACATGGTGTTCAATACCTCTTTGCTGCGGTCATACTGGCCGGCATACTGCAAATACTGGCTGGGGTCTTTAAGCTAGGCAAATTCATTCGTCTAGTGCCATACCCAGTAATGCTTGGATTTGTAAACGGTCTAGCTATCGTTATCTTTCTTGCTCAAATGGGGCAGTTTAAAGTACTAGATGCTTTAGGTAACAGCGAGTGGATGTCAGGAACAGCTCTATACATCATGCTTGGCTTAGTTGTTTTAACAATGGCGATTATTCACTTCTTACCAAAAATCACTACAGCCGTGCCAGCGTCTTTAGTCGCTATCTTAACGGTGACGGGTATTGTTCATGGTATGGATTTAGACTCAAGAACGGTTATCGACTTTGTTCGTGACATGTTACCTGAAGCAGAAAAAGCCACAGCAACCTTAGCGGGTGAGTTGCCAAGTTTTGCTATTCCTATGGTTGAGTTTAATTTACAAACTCTGTACATCATTTTGCCTACAGCCATTATTTTGGCACTTGTTGGTTTAATTGAATCTTTGTTAACACTAACGTTAATTGACGAATTAACCGATACACGCGGTAGTTCAAACAAAGAATGTATTGGCCAAGGCGTTGCCAACGGCGTTAATGGTTTCTTCGGCGGTATGGGTGGTTGTGCCATGATTGGTCAGTCAATGATCAACATTAACTCTGGTGGACGCGGTCGTTTGTCAGGTATTACAGCTGCTATCGTTCTACTAGCGTTTATTCTCTTCTTAGCACCATGGATTGAAATGATCCCACTAGCTGCGTTAGTTGGTGTTATGTTCATGGTAGTAATAGGCACGTTTGAATGGGCTTCTTTACGAATTCTTAGAGGTGCTAACAAAGAAGACGGTTTTGTACTGTTATTAGTAACAGGCGTAACAGTTATTGCCGACTTAGCTATTGCGGTTATCGTAGGCGTGATTGTGTCTGCTTTAGTATTTGCTTGGAAACATGCATCGCACATAAGCGCTAAAACACGTATAGACGACGAAGGTTGGAAAGTATACGAGCTAGACGGACCGCTATTCTTTGGTTCAGTTTCTTATTTCCGTAACTTATTTGATGTGGAAAATGACCCATCAGACGTTGTTATCGAATTTGAAGGTTCTCGCATTTGGGACAGCTCTGGTATTGATGCGCTTGATGGCTTAGCCGATAAATATCAGAAAGCGGGTAAGAAATTACATATCCGTCATATTAGCCCAGAGTGCCGTACGCTATTGGTTAAAGCACAAAAGTTTGTTGAAATTAACGTTAATGAAGATCCGCGCTACAAAATTGCCACGGATAAGCTAGACTAGTTAATGAAAAAACTGCTCGGTCAGATTAAGGCATTAGCCAAAGTTTGATCTGAAACAAGTAAAATCCAAATCGTGTCATAGCGGTTTGGATTTTTTTATCTGGCGTTTGTCACACCCGCGTTTTATCCGTATAATCCGCGCTCGTTTTATATCCAATTAATTTTTCCACAATGCTCCGGATTTACGATTCGGGGGGCAAAGAGGACCTTAGTATGTCGCAAGTAGTAGTCTGCGCAATGTATAAATTTGTGCGCTTAGAGAATTTCCAAGAATTACGTGAACCATTACAAACAGTAATGGAAAACAATGACGTAAAAGGCACGCTGTTGTTAGCCGAAGAAGGCATTAACGGTACAGTAGCGGGCAGCCGCGAAGGTATAGATACCGTATTAAACTGGTTACGTAACGATCCTCGTTTAGCCGATATCTCAAGCAAAGAAAGCTTTGATGCAGAGATGCCGTTTTATCGCTCTAAAGTAAAACTCAAAAATGAAATTGTGA
Organism: Psychrosphaera haliotis; assembly: GCF_009728465.1. GTDB lineage: Bacteria > Pseudomonadota > Gammaproteobacteria > Enterobacterales > Alteromonadaceae > Psychrosphaera > Psychrosphaera haliotis. The sequence goes on along the minus strand of NZ_WOCD01000001.1, from coordinate 478,502 downwards.
CGATGGGAGTACAGGGCATTGACCCTCGTGAAGTTGTTGGTACTTACGTTAAACCAAAAGACTGGAATGCATTAATTTCAGACCCTGACGTGGTATTGGTCGATACAAGAAATGACTATGAAGTTAAGATTGGTACCTTCGAAGGTGCGGTAAATCCAAATACTGAAACCTTCCGTGAATTCCCAGACTATGTTGCTAAAAACATGGACCCTAAAAAGCAGAAAAAAGTAGCCATGTTCTGTACTGGCGGTATTCGTTGCGAAAAATCAACTGCTTACATGAAAGAGCAAGGTTTTGAAGAAGTGTATCACCTTGAAGGCGGAATTCTTAAGTACTTAGAAGAAGTACCAAAAGAAGAAACCATGTGGGAAGGTGAGTGTTTTGTTTTTGACAATCGTGTAGCCGTTGATCACGACTTGAACAAAGGTCAGTATGACCAATGTCACGCTTGTCGTATGCCTATTACAGAAGACGAAATGAAGTCTGAGCAATACGAAAAAGGCATTAGCTGTCCACATTGTTTTGACAAAGTAACCGATGAGCAACGAGCTCGTTTTGCTGAGCGTCAAAAGCAAATTGACTTAGCTAAAGCCAGAGGCGAAGAACACATTGGTTCAGATGCTAAAGAAGTGATTGCAGCTCGCCAAGAAGAGAAGCGCCAACAAAAAGAAGCCGCTCGCGCAGCTCAGAAGAAGTAGCTGACTTTCAAGGCTAGCTTAATAACATTAATAAAAAAGCGACCGATAAGGTCGCTTTTTTTTACTTTATTCTTACTTTGTTTTTTCTTTCTTTTGTTATTTGTTTTTATGTGGAGATTGTTTACAGAAACAAATCCACGAGGTTGTTATAGTACCTTAAGCCTTTAGTCGTTGTTTTGTAGCAGTCACCATCCGTTTCCTCAAGTAGCCCTAGCTCTATCGCTTTGTTCAACGTCGCCAGTTGCGTAGCTTTAGGCAAACCAGTGCGTTGCTCAAATTCTTTCATGCTGAATGCAGACTTCAAGCGTAAACGATTCATAAAGTATTCAAAAGGCAAATCGTCGGCTTCAACTCGCCAAGACTTGTATGTATATGGTTTAGTGAAGTCCATATAACCTTTAGGGTGTTTTACTTTTTCAGTTCTAATTACTTTAATTTGTGGCTGTGTTTGAGAATCGCCTTGGGCTAACTTAACCTCGTCTGTTTGCACGGTGATTTTGCCGTGAGCGCCACAACCAATTCCCAAATAATCACCGAACTTCCAGTAATTGAGGTTATGACGACATTGGTGACCGGGTTTAGAGTAAGCTGAAATCTCATACTGCTCATAGCCAGCTTCGGTCAATAGTTCGTGACCGTGTTGCTGAATGTCCCACAAGGTATCGTCTTCTGGTAAAACTGGCGGTTTAGAGTGAAAAAGAGTGTTTGGTTCAATGGTTAGTTGATACCAAGAAATATGAAAAGGATTTAACGCGATAGCCTGCTTCACGTCAGCTAAGGCTTGCTCTAATGACTGGTTCGGTAATCCATGCATCAAGTCTAAATTAAATGTCGATACTGAATCATGGGCAAAGCCTGCTGCCTTTAAGGCTTCTTCACTGTTGTGAATACGGCCTAACTGAACTAACTTCTCGAGTTCAAAACTTTGCACGCCAATGGAAATACGATTGACACCGGCTTTGGCAAAACCTTCAAATTTATTCGTTTCTAACGTGCCAGGATTCGCTTCTAGCGTAATCTCAATATCGTCGGCAAAGGGGACACGGTCTTCAATGCCTTTTAACAATGTCGCCATTGCTTGTTCTGATAACAAGCTTGGTGTGCCACCACCAAAAAAGATGGTGCTAATTTTACGGCCCTGAACGTATTGTAAGTCAGCGGTTAAATCATCTAACAAATGCGCAACGTACTCAGTTTCTGGAATACCGTCTTTTAAAGCATGCGAGTTAAAATCGCAATAAGGACACTTCTGCACACACCAAGGAATATGAACGTATAAGGAAAGAGGCGGCAGGCCAGGTGTCGATAGTGAAGTCGATAGTGAGCTCGAAGTTAATGACAATTTAAATACCCAGTTCTTTAAATTTAGCAACAAGCTGTTTTAACGCTTGGCCACGATGACTAATTGAATGCTTTTCAGCAGGTGTCAATTGAGCCGCACACTTATCTAATTGTGGTTGATAAAATACCGGATCATACCCAAAACCGCTGTCGCCTGAACGTTCCGTAGCAATTACGCCGTTCCAGTAACCTTCACAAATAATAGGACAAGGATCGTCAGCGTGACGCATAAATACAATAACGCATACAAATCGAGCCTTACGTTCACTTGCCGGTTTGCCTTCTAAGACGGAAAGTAGCTTATCAATGTTAGTGCCGTCTGTTGCGCCTTCGCCAGCAAATCTTGAAGAGTAAATACCCGGTGCGCCATTTAAAGCGGCTACTTCTAAACCAGAGTCATCTGCAACACAGGGAAGGCCTGTTACTTTTGCGGCGTGCCTTGCTTTAATAATCGCGTTTTCGACAAATGTAGTGCCAGTTTCAGGAACCTCTTCAACGTTATAATGCTTTTGCGGTACAACATTAAAACCAAAAGGGCTTAAAATCTCTTTCAATTCGTTTACTTTGCCTTGATTACCTGACGCAAGTAAAAGCTCTTTCATTAACTTTTCTGATACAACCGCATTTGACATAGGAGGAGTTCCTTTGGCCTAATTTAAACAATATGAAGGGTATTATACGCAAAAAAAAACGCTAAGTTCACAATAAACTCAGCGCTTTTTATTTATGAAAGAATAGCTTTAAAGCCTACTCTTCATAAGATTGGGATTATGCGAAGTTTTTACCTGCAAAGTCCCAGTTTACTAGTGCCCAGAAACCTTTTAAGTATTCAGGACGAACGTTACGGTAATCAATGTAGTACGCGTGTTCCCAAAGGTCTACTGTCATAAGAGGTGTAACACCTGCTTCAGTAATTGGAGTGCCCGCGTTTGACGTGTTAACGATGTCTAAAGAGCCGTCAGCTAGTTTAACTAACCAAGTCCAGCTAGAACCAAAGTTGTTAACCGCTTTGTCGTTAAATGCAGCTTGGAAATCTTCAAAAGAACCCCATTTTGCATTGATAGCGTCAGCAAGTGCACCAGTAGGAGCGCCACCGCCATTTGGACTCATAGAGTTCCAGTAGAAAGTGTGGTTCCAGATTTGAGCAGCGTTGTTGAATACACCACCTTCAGAAGTCTTAACGATGTCTTCTAAAGACTTACCTTCAAACTCAGTACCACCGATTAGGCCGTTCAACTTTACTACGTATGTATTGTGGTGCTTACCGTGGTGAAAGTCTAAAGTCTCAGCTGAAATGTGTGGTTCTAATGCATCTTTTGCATAAGGTAGAGCTGGTAATTCGAATGCCATAATGGTTGTCTCCGTTGGCTTTGTTTATGTTTGCTGATAAGATTATAAAAGTTGAGTAATTTACTCAAGTATCGTTTTATATCTTTCATTTTATTTAATCATTAATAAATATGACTTAAAGTTTGTTTTTCAAGTCTAAAGTTATAAAACGACGCATTTTATTTTTAAGATCAGACATAAGTCTAGTCGTCGTGTAAAAATTTACCATAAAGAAGAGGTAGCAATGGAAACCATTGATAAAATAAAAAACAAATCACAGAGAACCCAATTCTGATCTACATGAAAGGTAGCCCTAAATTGCCATCTTGTGGTTTTTCTTCTCAAGCCTCTCAAGCATTAATGCAAGTTGGCGAACCGTTTGCGTACGTTGATATTCTTCAAAACCCAGATATTCGTGCAGAACTTCCTGGTTATGCTGAATGGCCAACATTCCCACAATTATGGGTAGACGGCGAATTAGTTGGTGGTTGTGACATCATCATGGAGATGTTCCAAAAAGGTGAACTTCAACCGCTAATTTCTGAAACAGCAGCAAAATACAAAACAGAAGACGATTCTGCAGAGTAAGCTAGCCAAGCTAGGTTAATAAAAACCAAGCTGATAAAAGAAAGATAAAGAACTAAAAGGCCTGAAAGGGCCTTTTTTCATTTTCTATTATATGGCTTAGAATTTGCTTTGTTCTTAACTTGAACTTAACTTGAGCTTAAGTTGTGATGTCTCAACCTTTTGTAGTGTAGGTGCATATTTAATATGAAAAGCCCAGTGTTTGTAATTACTCTGTTTATTTTAGCTATCTTATCTGGTTGTTCTGGCAGCGAATCAAGTGATCCCTCTGGAAACAATCTAGCAAGTGTAAACATAGGCTCCGACATAACGGTATTAGAGGGGCAAACATTTGCCTTAACGGCGTCAGTTTATCCTGAAACGGGCTCTGCCGTTTGGACGCAAGTTCAAGGCCCAACTATTGCAAACTTTCCCGTTGATCCTGCGCTAGAAATTACACTTGTCGCACCAACCATCTACATCGACAGCGTAATCATCGTAAAAGTAACCTACACCACAGAAGATGGGCAACGTGTTGAAGACGAAATAAATATTTCAGTAGCTAACGTAAACGAAGACCCAATTGCGCGTATCACCAACAATACCGACGCCGTGGCGCCATATGAAACATTTGAAGTTATTTCATTATCGGCTGAAGATAGCAGTGACCCTGATGGTGAAATTCGCTACTACCAGTGGACTCAAATAGATGAAAATCCGTCCCTTCAATTATTATCACCCGCTACGTTGAGTGAAATCACATTTCAAGCGCCTTACGTTACCCAAATTACAAATTACAAATTTGAGTTGCAGGTTACTGACAACTACGGTTTGAGTGCCACCAATACTATAGATATTCAAATTGCAGCAGCAGAGGGCACGGTAGCCACAGCTGGGCAAGATCAAATAGTTGATGAATTTACCAAAGTCATTTTAGATGCGTCAGAGAGTGTATCTATCGACAACGTATTGTCGTGTGAGTGGGAACAGCTTACGGGTTTGAGTGTAAGCATAACCAATGCAGACCAATGTGTTGCTGAGTTTTTTGCACCAAACGTAGACTCCACGGAATTGTTAACTTTCCAAGTAACGGTCATCGACAATGCCAGCAATAGTGAATCAGACACCGTAAACATTACCGTTAATCCGTTGAACTTAGGTAGCTTACATGACTCAGGCGTTATTGAATGTTATGGCGCAACCGACGTAGTACCGTGCGACAACGTAGACTACCCAAATCAAGACGCCGACACTGGGCGAGACTCAGTAAGAGACGCCATAGATAAAAGCGGCTCAGGCGACAAAACCTTTGATTTTACAAAGTTTGATATTAATGGCGATGAATTACCAAGTGATTCTTTAGTATTTAGTTGCGTAAGGGACAACTTTACTGGCTTAGTATGGGAAGTAAAAGTAGATAACGCCAGCCCACAATATAGTGAGCTTCACGGTGTTGAAAACTATTACAGCATTGACGACACCTTGCCAGGACAAACAACTTGTTCAAATGTAGGCAGTTGTGGCAGCGAAACCTTTATTGAAGAAGTGAACGACTCTACCTTTTGTGGCGGCGCAAACTGGCGCTTGCCAACATACCTAGAATTGATCCAAATACTGGATTATGGCGAACTAGATCAGTCCAATCTATTTCCTACAGATTTTTTCCCGAACTCACCGGATGCGGCAACGTTAAACCACTTATTCTATTGGGTTTCAGAAATTAATATTGAAGGCGAAAATGAATCATTGCAGTGGGTTATAGACCTCAGAACGGGAGATGACTCAGCAATCAGTATTTCAAAAGGTGCCTATATTAGGCTAGTTAGAAATCCATGAAAATAATCGTTAAGATAGATTTGAAAAATAGGATCTCCGTTTTATGAAAAAACTTAAAGCGTCCGTTATTGCTAGCTCAGCCATTATCAGCTCAGTGCTTTTTTGCACAAACGCTGTTGCCCAAGAATGTCCTGGTACAAGCACAACTTCGCCTACCGAGAACTTTATTACAGAAGACATTAGCCAAGAAATGGTGATTGACTCAACAACAGGTTTAGCATGGGCAAGATGTGTTGTAGGCCAAACATGGAATGGCACAACAGAAACCTGCACAGGTGAAGCGTTAAGGTTAACCTGGCAAGAAGCGCTGCAAGCGTCGTCTAGTTATCAAGCTGGCAATTTTGACGACTGGCGTGTGCCTAATATCAAAGAGCTGGTTTCAATTGTAGAGCGAGCCTGTGTTGACCCAGCGACAAACTTGACGATATTCAATAGTGCGCCAGCCCAAAACTACTGGTCATCAACGCCAAATACAAACGCAACCAAAAAAGACGAAGCATGGGCAATGGGTTTTTATAATGGCCGTATAGACAGCAACAATAAAATAGTGATTTCTATGTACGAATGGTCAGGTACGCTGAATAACATTGATTTTATTTCGGCTTGCTCACACACTAATCATCGTGTCTAATTGCGTCTGATTTTCGCATCAATAAATGGTTGCCGTTTTGCCTATAAAAGTTTTATTTTAACATTCATTTTATTATTAAGTTCTGTTTTTTCCTCTCAGGCACAGGCCGAGCAGTGTCCTATTCGTCTTAAATTTGGTTTGTTAATTTCCCCTGATCATATTCGCATAATGCAAATGGGGCGCACTCAAATGCAAATTAACAATGACGCTGAGTTATTTATAAGAGGCGAGTTAATTACGCTGACGGACCAAGAACGTTACATGCTGCAAGAGTTTAGTATGGGACTTCGCAAAGAGTTACCTGAGATTGTTGCGATAGCGATGGACAGTTTAGACATAGGCTTTGATGCGCTTAATAAAGTAATTAAAGGGTTTGCAGGCACCGATGCCGCCGCGGAAATTGAAGAACACTTCATGGAATTGCGATTTGGATTACTTAAACGTTTTGCTCGTAGTGGTGACAATTTTTACATCGCACCTCAAGGCTTAAATGAATTAGATGACTTTTTTACCGACAAACTGTCAGGTCAAATATCTAACGTAGTTACCGACTCAATGCGAGTAATGCTTGGCGCAATGGGCGAAGCCTATCGTCAAAGTGAGGGACTAGTAGAAGGGCAAGTTTACGATGTTAACGAAAGCGTTGAAAAGCTAAGCGCCAGTGTTGAAAAGTCACTTGCTTTTAATGCCAATAGACTTGCAGGACAGGCTGCTAAGTTTTGTGAGCGCTTTGAAAGTTTAGACCGAACAGAAGCCAGGCTGCAAAATCAGATACCTGAACTTAGAAAGTATGATATTTTAAGTCGCCAATAAACAAACCACAGAAGTAGAACGTTACTCATGAGTGCAAATCAAGCGCCGTTAGACAAGCCTAATGGCCAAGGCTTTCGCCGTATTTTCAAAGCTACCTATTGTTCAATACTAGGATTCAAAGCTGCATTTAAGCACGAAGCTGCTTTTAGACAGGAGCTACTGCTGTTTGTTTTATTATCCCCACTTGCCTGGTTTATCTCAGAGTCTTTAATGGACTTTGTATCGCTAATAGTAGTGATGATTTTAGTTTTGATTGTTGAGCTATTAAACTCAGCTATTGAAGCCGTGGTGGACCGAGTCGGTTTAGAAACGTCACGAATTGTCAGGCCGAGCAAAAGACTTAGGTAGTGCCGCAGTTACTTTGTCGCTCATTATTGCCGGTATTGTTTGGATTGCACACATCATAAAGTAGTAAATATAAATGGATTTTTTGATATAAAAAAGAACGGTTCGCTTAGCTATAAGTTTCTGTTAGTAAGCTTTGCCTTTAGCTTTTTACTGCTCATCGGTTTTACTAGTTTAGCAGGCTGGCCATCAAGCATTTGGGGTGGCATTTACGCTTCACTAACTCCGCTTTATTACTTCGTTATACTTTGTTTATCACCACGCTACTGCAGCCATTGTTATGGTTTAAACAGACCATTTGGTTACTAGTGGCGGGCAAAACGTTAATTGATCTGGCACTAATCGCTGACTTTTTCTTATTTCGAGTTTACCGTTTTCACGGCGACTTAATGTTTTTTAATATGCTAATTAATGACTTTAAAGGCGTTGGCATTTCTATTGGAATGGTTTTGGCATCAATTGTGGTTGCCGCTGTCGTTTTTGCAATAAATGCTCTGGTTGTTATTTATTTAATAAAAAAAGCACCGCGACTTAAGTCTTTAAAAGCTAATGGGATACTGTTTGGCTTGTTTTTAATAAGTCAGCTTATTCATATTGTTGGTTTTGAATATAAAGTGAATGCCGTTACTAAATACACGCCATACTTGCCATATTATGCACCTATTACATCAGGCAGTTTGATGGCAAAGCTGCAAGCTAAATGGCCGTCGGTATTTCCAGAAATTAACCACGAAGAACAAGCGTTGTTATCCAGCTTAGTTAATGACAGTAATAAAGGCGGACTGTTCAAATACCCTAAGTCTGAACTTCAGTGTCAGGTTGAACCCCTTGATAGATCTGCTGATGGCTCAAAGGTTGATTCTAAGGTTGATTCTAGTAATGGCTCTAAAAGTGGTTCCAAGAGTGATTCTAAAAGTGGCTCTAAAAGTGAGTCTAAAAGTGGCTCTAAAAGTGAGTCTATGGCTGAGGTTGTTGGGCTTCGTCCAAATATCTTAATTTTTGTTGCAGAAAGTTGGCGACAAGATGCATTAAATGCAGATGTGACACCAAAAATACACGCCATAAGCGAACTGCCTAATAGCAGCCTGTTTAATAATCACCTTAGCGGCGGCAGTGTTACCGTCAATGGCATGTTCTCATTGCTTTATGGTCTAAACCCAACCTATCGCCCATTTGCAGAAAGTGCACCTATGGCCAACAGAAGTGCGTTTATAAAACAGTTGGAAAACTTAGGTTATGACATTGGTGTTTACACATCATCTAACTTAGAGCCATTTTCATTGCAAACCATGTTATTTGGCCAATTAGATGAGTCGCAGTTTTTTAATCCAATGGATGCAGACGTTGACGTAAATGATGCCGTAGTAACGGAACGAGTTATCCAAGATATACGTGCAGGCAACAAATCAAACAAACCATGGTTTAAACTCGTGTTTTTAACCTCGTCGCATCATGCTTATAACTATCCAAATCGTTTTGAAAAGTTTACACCGGTTGAACAAAACCCAGAGCGTTTTGTATTTAACCCAGGAATGGAGCCGGGTCCGTTAGTTAATCGTTATAAAAACTCTGTGCACTACATTGATGACTTATTTGGTCAAATTTGGGCGAGCGTAGCGGAATCGCAATACGCTGAAAATACTCTGACAGTGATCACGTCTGATCATGGCGAAGAGTTTGATGATAACAAAATTGGCTTTTGGGGACATGGCAATAACTTTAGTCGTGCACAAGTAGCCGTACCTATGGTTATTCATCAAGGCGCAAAATTAAAGCAAGCATTGGTATCACAAGGTAAATCACTAATTAAATCAACAAATCAGCTAACTGGCCATGTAGATTTAGTGCCGACTATTATGGCGGATGTTTTGGCTTGTAAAAATCCAGTGAGTGACTATGCAAGTGGCTTCTCGCTGTTTAATGAAAAGCCAGACCGAGACGGCTTAGTGGTGGCGAGCTACATTGATACCGCTTATATAATGGACAACTCCGTGTTTTCCACAAACTTGGCGTTGGGTAACTATAACTTTAACGACATGAACAAAAGCGCAGGCGAAGTAAACTTTCAAAAGTTGAATAAATTAAAAATACAATCCACGTCAATGCTCAATCGATAAACAGTTTGTCTCATATTTATGCAATGTACCGCTATAGCCTTGCAACCTAGCGTTGATGACTGTATAAATCTTGAGGTTAAATTTTTAATATAAAAATAATATATAAATATTATAAAAATAAAAAAGGGTAAATTATGAATAAATCTGCATCAGCAGGGGAGATGTTAGGCCATCCTAAGGGCCTCTTCCTGCTATTCGGAACGGAAATGTGGGAGCGCATGAGTTACTACGGTATGCGTGGTATCTTCGTCCTTTATTTATCAAGCCTTGCAACCGCAACCGCAATGGGTTGGGACATGGCTTACTTTGGTATTGATGCCGCCGCCGCTGGCGCTGACGATTTATACCAAACTGAACTTCAAAAGAAAGCACTAGGTATTCTTGGTACTTATGCGATGTTAGTTTATGTAACACCAGTACTTGGTGGTTGGATGGCTGACAACGTTTGGGGTCAACGTAAATCTATTATCTTTGGCGGCATCGTAATGATGTTTGGTCAATTCGCTTTAGGTACTCCACACGAGTACATTGCTGGCATGGAACAAACATTCCTATGGTTAGGTCTGGCGCTTCTTATTGTTGGTAATGGTTTCTTCAAGCCTAATATCTCTACCATGGTTGGTGATTTGTATGTTGAAGGCGACAAACGTCGTGACGCAGCATTTACTATTTTCTACATGGGTATCAATACTGGTTCTATCTTAGGTTACTTTGTTGTTGGTACAGTTGGCGAGAAATTTGACTATCAATACGGCTTCTTAGTAGCGGGTGTTGGTATGTTACTAGGTGTGCTACTTCAACTAGCACTATCTAACAAATACCTTGGTAACGTTGGTGTTGAGCCATCTGCAAAACAAACTTCTGGCAAAGACGCTGTTGCAAACAAACCATTAACACCTGAAGAGCGTGACCGCGTTAAAGTAATTTTAATCATGTCATTCTTCACTATCATTTTCTGGGCAGGCTTTGAGCAAGCTGCTGGTTCAATGAACTTATTCGCAAAATACAAAACTGACCTAGTATTCTTTGGTTGGGAAATGCCTGCGTCATGGTTACAGTCTGTTAACCCAATTTTCATTATCATTATGGCACCAATGTTTGCTGCTATGTGGTTAAAAATGGGGGCTGCAGAGCCTAACTCGCCTAAGAAATTTGCCCTAGGTATGTTCTTCTTAGGGCTAGGCTTTATCTCAATGGTAGGTGCCGCACTTCAAATTGGTGATGACGCCAACATGAAAGCGCACGTTATCTGGTTAGTAATGGCGTACATCTTCCACACAATGGGTGAACTTTGTTTATCGCCAATCGGCTTATCAATGGTTTCTCGTTTAGCACCACTTAAATATACTTCATTATTAATGGGTATGTGGTTCTTGTTCTCTGGTTTAGGTAACTATGCTGCGGCGGCTATTGGTCAGTTAGTTGGTGACGCTGGTCCACTATCTACATTTGGTGGCGTTGCAGTAATGGCGTTCCTAGGCGGTATTTGCTTATGGTTATTAAGCGACAAGCTTGTAGACTGGATGCACGGCGCAGAAGATTTCCAATCAGCGGATGACGTAGAGTCTAAGCTAGAAGAAGAAATGTCTGTTGTTGGTACCCATGAAGGTACACAAGAGAAACACATCTAATTTTAAGGTGTGAAGGTAGCAGAGTAATCATTGTTCCTGCTACCGAGTTAATTTAAAGAAAAACCAGCTTCGGCTGGTTTTTTTGTGTAAGCACTAAAACGCTATATCATTTCTATCGTTAGAATCTGTTGTTTTTTTAAATGTTTCTAATTTGTACTAAAACCGTTAGTATCAAATAAATAATTATAAAATAACAAAGGGATTTGACAAGATGCAAATATCTAAATTCAAGCAAAGTTTACTTCTAAGCTCCATTCTTCTCGCGGCCTGTGGCGGCGGTTCAGATGAAAAAGCTCCAATAGATAACGGCGGCAATGGCGGTGGTACAGTACAATCCGTTGAAATACCAGTAACAGCAATTGATGGTTATATCAGAGGGGCTATCGCCTATGTTGATATTAACAGCAACGGTGAGTTAGACGATGATGAGCCAAGCACAACAACAAGCATTAAAGGTGCAGGCGAAATTGACGTAACCGATTTAGGGTTAAACCTTGATGAAGTTCAAATCACTGTTATTGTTCCAGCTGGTGCAATAGATGAGGATACAATCACTGAAGGTAATCCTGATGGTACGCCGATTACGGCGGAGCAAGCTTTCGAATTAAAAACACTACCAGGTTCAGAAAACGCAACACCGTTAACAACACTCGTCGCTTTTCATGCGGCACAAAGTGGTGACATTGACGCAAGTATAGCTGCCGTTGCAGCGCAATTAAACGTTAGCGCAGAAGATTTAGATTCTGACTTTATAGAGGATGAAAATAAATCCCTATCAACACTAGCAGAAGTGATGGTAAAAGCATCAGTCCTTCCAACTAGCACTTCAGAAGCCCTATCTCCTTTACAAGTAAGCGCATTATTATCGGTGGCAACCAGCGTTAAAGCGCAGTCAGACGAAGTGGCTTCAAGTGAAAATGCAGACGCCAATATGGCTGCACTTTTAAACTCAGCTACTGCGATAGTAAAAGCAACACACCAACTTGTTGAATCGCAATCTGATCAATTAGAAGAAATATCGCAAGAAGACCTCGACTTGTTTGTTGATGTGTTAGCGTCAAATGCAAAACAAGCGTTTGCAAATGTTGATAACGCAGATGACATTGCTGTTGCACAAGCATCACTTATATTTGATGCGACCACAGCAGTAATTGAAGACGTTATTGCGAAGGGTGATGTGAGTGCAGAAGGTAACGCGAAGCTAGTCCAAGAAGTAACCGTAATAGCGACTATTGTGAGCGAAACGTTAATTTCCGCGAATGTTACTGTTAGTGATGATGTTTCTGCGGACGATGTTGCCAGTATTGCTCTAATTGTAGCAGAGCAAGTATCAGAGCAAGTTCAAAGTGCGATTGAAGCAGGCGAAGTTGTAGACGACATTGTTGCTAATGCTGCTGAAAGCGCTAAAACGCTTGTATCTGTAGTTATTGAAAACGTTGAGTCTGGTAATGACGTAAGTGATCTTGATGGTGACGGCATCGCTAATTCGGACGATGATGACATTGACGGTGATGGCGTTTTAAACACAGTAGATGTGTTTGCTTATGATGCATCTGAAAGTGTAGATGCCGACATGGATGGCGTAGGCGACAATGCAGATACCTTTATTGGCGACAAGATAAACTTAATAAAGTTAGCAACCACGCAAAAGATTGATTCGGCACAGAGTATGACTCGAGTTGGTGAGCAGTTAGTAGTACCAACTGTAGATGGACTATTTATTATAAACCACGATGATGTTGGAGATGAAGAATCAGAAATTGAACATGTTTTAAAATCTGAATTTGAAGCCCTTGATTTAAGCGTTGTCCATCATGTTGAAGCGTTGTCTGAAACGAAGGTCCTAGTGGCAACTCATCAAAACGCATCAGAAAATCAAGAAAAAAAGGCTGTTTATTTAACGTTAGAATACATAAATCAAAGTTGGACCTTAGCTAAGTCTCAAGAAGAGCTCGATATGGCCAACTTAGTTGAGGGTGTTAGTACTTTCACACAAGAGTTTTTTACGGAAATATTTCAACTATCGTCAGACAAAAAGTTTGTTTATGCATTAGTTACTGACTATTCAAACACATTTGTAGCTTCATATAGGTTGAATAGCGACGACTCACTAACATTGGTTAGTTCAATGAGAGTAGATGACGCTGTTGGCCGTATGGGATATGAAAAGTCGCTATCTCTTTCTAGTGATGACCAATGGCTTTACTACGTATCTCCAGATGGCGTAAACTTTTCAGGCGCAAAAATGGGTCGCATGGCGGTTTCTTCTTCTACAGGGCAAATTGAAACATTAAGCATTGATAGCCTTAATACTGAGAATTTGTCAGAAAATAGTATCCAAATTAGCAGTCTTCCTAACAACCGCATGTTGATCAGCAAAGATACGTCACTCGAGTTATTCAATGTTCTGTCAGATGGCCGTCTCAGTTTACAAACAACGTTGTCACATGACGAAGACGAGTTAGCGTCGCTAATTCAATCTATGTTTTTGTCAGTTAGTCCAGATGCATCAAAAGCGGCTATTTCATACCGTATCTACGATGACACTGGACGAACAAAGTTAATTGAAATCGGCACGCAAAATGAATTAACTGAACTGTCGGATGTTACAACTGAAAATTTCAGTGTGACAACAACTTGGTCTGAAAATAGTAGTCAGTTTTATAACATAGGATTACGTTCGGGTGTAATAAACGCGATATCAACAGATGACCCAATTGTTAAGTCAGAAAGCTTAGGTATCCCTTACACTATAAATAACTTTGAGGTGGCTTCGTCAGATGATGGCTTAATGCTAATTACTAGTACGGGTCAAATGCTTGAAGTAGCAATGGAAAACAACGAAGTGGTTCAAAATGATCTGAGCCATCTATTGCAAGTGCCTGGTTATGATGAACAATACTTAACTGCGCCATATTTGTTGAATCAAAATGCAGTATTGGCAAGAGCCACATTATTTAATTCAAATGGGGTAGAACGATATGTAACTGCTTTCACTTTTAATGAAGACAAAACAGAAGCTACTTATAACCATCTAATTACAAGTTCAAGAAGTGGTTTATACCCTTATCAAGCTTGGGCAGTAAATAGCGATTACATAGTAACTTTTAACCGTGATTACAGAGAAGGCTCAGATTCTTATTATTCAATTGCGTTTTATGAGTATACGTCGGCGACAACGGTTGAACTTATTAATACCATTCCAATGGGCTATGTATCATTAGTGTACGGTACAAAAGAGACATTAAGTAATACAGAGTTTCGTATTGATAACACTGTATTTGACTTTAGCAGTGGTGAACTAGAACTAGTTGGTCAACAGAATGATATTATACTTGCTCAAACGCTTGGTGATAACCAATATCAAATTACTGTTGAAGCTGAAGTTGGCTTTCAACTTAAAAAGCTTAACGCTGAAACAGGAAGCTTTGATGCCACAACAGCAATTGACAGTGAAAACATCATTGCTATAAATACTTGGGGTGATACGGGCTTTGTAGCGCTAGATGCCGTTGGTGATGAAAAATACATTGTGCGTGTGTATAGCGTTGATGAACAGGGCGCCGTAACGTTAGTTAATAGTGCTCGGATTAACAAAGCAATTTATGAAGATGCTGTGAAACTAGAAGTTTCTCCTGAGCAAAATCAAATTTGGCTATTTACCTACAATCAAGATAGAGATGTTTTGGTTCTAGACGTAGAAATGTAATAGTTTGAATATCAAAAAGTCTTAAGAAAGTTATTAGGCTAAACAAAAAAAACCAGCTTCGGCTGGTTTTTTTGTATATAAAAAACGTCGTGACTATTATTTTTAATAGTTGGCAGGTATTATTGTGAATAATAGAAAAATAAAAACAAAGTGGATGTTGAATGAAATATTTAGTTACTGGTGCTGCTGGGTTTATTGGCTTTCATACAAGCTTAAAACTCATTGAGCAAGGCCATGAAGTTGTAGGTATTGACAATCTTAATGACTATTATGAAGTTTCATTAAAAGATGCAAGACTAGCTACGTTAATTAAACAACCTCACTTTAACTTCTTGAAAATGGATATTTCGAACAAAAAAGATGTTGACGCCTTATTCAAGGCTAATAAGTTTGACATTGTTGTGCATTTAGCCGCACAGGCGGGTGTTCGGTACTCCATTGACAATCCATTTGCGTATGCAGACTCAAACTTAACTGGCCATTTAACCATTCTCGAAGGCTGCAGAAACTACAATATCAAACATTTAGTTTATGCCTCATCTAGCTCTGTATACGGGCTCAATACACAGTTACCATTTAGTTGTGATCATGCCGTAGACCATCCTGTGTCCTTGTATGCGGCAACAAAAAAGTCTAATGAACTAATGAGCCATAGCTACTCTCATTTATACAATTTACCAACAACCGGTTTGCGTTTCTTTACGGTCTATGGCCCTTGGGGCAGACCAGACATGGCACTGTTTAAGTTCGCCAAGAAAATTTGCAATGGTGAGCCAATTGATATTTATAACAATGGCGAGTTAAGCAGAGATTTTACTTATATTGACGACATTGTAGAGGGCATAATTAGAATTGCAGATAAACCACCATTACCAAATGCAGAGTGGGATGCGTCGCAATCAACGCCTAAAACAAGCTCGGCACCCTATCGAGTGGCAAATATAGGAAATGGAAATCCGGTTAAGTTACTGGATTTTGTAGACTCATTGGAAACATCGCTCGGTATTAAGGCTCAAAAAAACCTCATGCCAATGCAGCCTGGTGACGTTCATAAAACATGGGCAGACACAAAAGACTTATTTGAACTTGTGGATTACCAACCAAAAACTAATCTTCCTGAAGGTGTTCAGGCGTTTGTAGATTGGTATAAATCATATTATAAAATTTAAGAGTATTGTGAGTATGGAAAGTAGACTTAAAATTGCAATTGCCGGGACTGGTTACGTAGGCTTGTCTAATGCTATGTTATTAGCGCAGTACAATGATGTGACTGCCGTTGATATAGTAGAGGAAAAAGTAGCGCTATTAAATAACAAACAGTCGCCAATTGTTGATACGGAAATATCTGATTTTTTACAAAATAAAGACCTGTCATTTAGTGCAACAACAGATAAAGCCTTGGCCTACAGAGATGCCGATTTTGTTGTTATAGCTACACCAACGGATTATGACGTTGAAACCAATTACTTTAATACGAGCTCAGTAGAAAGCGTCATAAAAGACGTTATGGCTATTAACCCATCGGCTGTAATGGTCATCAAGTCTACAGTTCCTGTTGGTTATACAGCCTCCCTTAAAGAAGACCTTCAGTGTGAAAATATAATTTTTTCACCAGAGTTTTTAAGAGAAGGTAAGGCTTTATATGACAACTTACATCCTTCACGAATAATCGTTGGTGAGCAATCAGAACGAGCAAAAGTTTTTGCCAATTTGTTAGCGCAGGGTGCTATAAAAAAAGACGTTGAGGTTTTACTTACTAACTCTACTGAAGCCGAAGCAATTAAATTGTTTTCTAATACTTATCTGGCTATGAGAGTTGCATATTTTAATGAGTTAGACAGCTATGCTGAAACCAACAATTTAGATACTAAACAGATTATTCAGGGTGTTAGTTTAGATCCAAGAATTGGTGGACATTACAATAACCCGTCATTTGGCTACGGTGGTTATTGTTTACCTAAAGACACCAAGCAGTTATTAGCCAACTTCAATGAAGTTCCGCAAAATCTTATTCGCGCAATTGTAGATGCAAACACAACTCGCAAAGACTTTATTGCCGATGCCATTATTGCTAAACAGCCCAAAAAAGTGGGCATGTATCGATTAATTATGAAAACAGGCTCTGATAACTTCAGAGCGTCAGCGATACAAGGCATCATGAAGCGCATTAAGGCCAAAGGCATAGAAGTGGTTGTTTATGAACCTGTGCTTGAAGAAGATACTTTTTACAACTCAAGAGTCATAAAAGACTTTGAAACGTTTAAAAGCGAAAGTGACGTGATTGTTGCCAATAGAATGGTTGCAGATTTAATGGATGTCAGTGAAAAAGTGTACACCAGAGATTTATTTGGTAGTGACTAATTAACGCTAAGAATTCGGATTAAAAGAATGACAAAAGTATTTATAACAGGCGGTGCTGGTTATATTGGCTCTCATACAATTTTAGACTTATTAGAGTCAAACCATGCGGTTGTTGTTTTAGACAACCTTTCTAATTCATCTATCGAAAGCTTAACGCGAGTAGAAAAATTAACAGGTAAATCTGTCACTTTTTATGAAGGTGACATAAGAGACAGGTCTGCACTACAGAAGATATTTAAAGAACAGCCTGATATTGAGGCCGTGATCCATTTTGCGGCCTTAAAGGCAGTGGGTGAGTCTAATGAAATCCCGCTAGCCTATTATCAAAACAATGTTGCAGGTACTGTAACCTTGTTAGAAGAGCTAGCAACGGCAAATATTAAGAAGTTTGTATTCAGCTCATCAGCAACCGTATATGGCGACCCAGCTTCGGTACCAATTACTGAGTCTTTTCCAACTTCAGCAACAAATCCTTATGGTCAGACTAAACTGATGGTCGAGCATATTTTAACTGACCTTGTTGCGTCTGATCCTGAATGGTCTGTTTCAATACTAAGATACTTCAACCCAGTTGGTGCGCACGAAAGTGGATTAATTGGTGAAGATCCAAATGGTATTCCAAACAACTTAATGCCATTCATTCAGCAAGTGGCGATTGGAAAAAGAGACCAACTATCGGTATTTGGCAATGACTACGATACTCATGACGGTACTGGAATTCGAGACTACATACACGTTGTAGATTTAGCCAATGGTCACCTTAAAGCGTTAAATAAAATTATGACTAATAAAGGTCTGCATATCCATAATTTAGGAACAGGCCAAGGTTATAGCGTATTAGAGATGGTTACAGCGTTTGAAAAAGTAACGGGTAAATCTATCCCTTACCAAGTTGTTGCTCGCCGCCAGGGGGATATAGCAGAGTGCTGGGCCCAAACAAACAAGTCTGAGAAAGAGCTTGGTTGGAAGGCTAATTTAGGTCTAACGGACATGGTTGAATCAGCTTGGAATTGGCAAGAGAATAATCCAAACGGGTTAAAAAGTAATATTGGAGTTAATCTCGCCTGCAAGCTATTAAAAGCAAGGGAAATTAGTTAAAATTACGTTGTTTATATAATTGGAAATCTAAAACTAAATATGTCGGTGTTTTTGTACGCGCCTTTGTTAACGGCGCTTTCTATTATTTTACTAAGACCAATTGCAAATGCTCTTGATTTAATAGATGTCCCTAATCAACGGAAGCAGCACTATGGCGATGTACCTTTGACCGGTGGCATATCTGTCTTTATTGCTTTTACATTCGTATTAATTAGTCAAGGCTTTTTTGAGCCCGCAACGACTCAAAACCAAGTGTTTTACATGTGTTTCATGTTTATCATTTTCATTGGTGTATTGGATGACATGTATGAGTTGAGTGTTATAACTAGGTTAATCGGGCAGTTGCTTGTTTCAACCTTATTCGTCTTTGGAACAGACAGTTATATTTTAAATCTAGGTGTTTTGTGGGGGACTGATGTAATAAATATATCTTCAACGCTAGGTTTAATTTTAACGGTTTTAGCAATAATGGCCGCGATGAATATTTTTAATATGATAGATGGCATGGACAGTGTTTTAGGTACTGTGTCTATTGTTTCTTTGACTGTGCTAGCATCACTATTTTATGTTGCTGGCAATGATTTTCATTTTACGGTTAGTGCTAGTTTGGTACTAATTCTTTTATCTTTCTTAGCGTTTAATATCTTCCCTATTGCCAGGTTCCAGTATAAAACATTTATGGGCGATGCAGGCTCAATGTTGATTGGCTTGCTAATGATTTGGCTACTTATTGAAGGCTCTCAGGGACAGGAAAGTAGCGTGGCATTTTCACCAATAATGGCTCTCTACATAATAGGTTTACCACTTATGGATATGGTCGCAATCATAATTAGAAGGATATTTAGAAATGCATCTCCTTTTAAAGCCGATCATGAACATATTCACCATCTGTTGGTCAGAAGTGGAAAATCAACAAAGTCAGCGAAAGTAATAATACCCATTTTATCTGCACTAATCATAGGCTGTGGATTGGCTATTAATTCATTAGCACCTGTTTATATGTTTACTGGATTCTTAATTTTATTCACTTCATATATGGTTTTTACTAATACACTAATTAAAAAGATTAAATCAAAATAATGATAAGTTCTAAACTAAAATCCTTCGCTTTATTGTTCGGTGCGATCATCTTGGCAGGTTGTGCTAATAACCAGCCTAACGTTTCAGCCAATATAGATCTTGTCCAAAAGTCGGAGCTAGTAAGTAGTGTTGTTACCGCTGGAGATCAAGATACGTTGCAAACCATTAAACTAAATAGTGTGGTAGAGCTAGCTATTGGTGAAGTTGAGTTAAAGTCAATGTATCGCTCAGCTTTAGGCCATAAATGTTTTATTTTTAGAAAATTAGATGATGATACAAACCCCGTTTTTTGTAAAAGCGAGTCGGAAAGTTGGTTTAAAGTAAATCGAATCACTAATGCAACTGGTTTTAATAAGGGGTTATAGATGAGAGTTGTATCGTTTTTATTATTTATTAGCGTAATTGCCTTTTCTGCCCAGAGTGCTGTTGATACCACGACTCTGCTTAATCAAGCACAAGCTCAAACAAAACAAAAAGACATATTTGGACAACAGAAAAATACCAATAACCAGCAACAAAATAAGCAACAAGCGGGACAACTAAACGAAAGTTTCGCAAAGCTTCGCGATGGTTTGCTATTGCCTGGTGAAGCGGATATCAGAGATTTACTGCCATCTATAGAATTAGATTCACCACCACCATATGGCGCAAACCTATTTGCTGGCGGTTATGAAAGTGAACGTGTAGAAGGCGTTAACAAAAACTATTTGATCGGTAGCGGTGACAAAGTATCAATTTGGCTTTGGGGCGCGGTTAATATGAATCAAGTATTAACAGTGGATAACCAAGGTAATGTATTTTTACCAAATATTGGCCCAATAAAATTATCAAACGTACCTGCCGGAAATGTTAGCCAAGTGGTTAATGCAAAAGTAAAAAGTACTTATAAAAATAACGTTGAAGTATATGTAAACTTACTTTCTGCAACGCCTATTACTGTATTTATTGCAGGCTCCGTAGTTCGTCCTGGCCAATATGCTGGCATGGCATCAGACACTATTCTTTATTATTTAAAAAGAGCAGGTGGTATAGACTCAGAGCGCGGTAGCTACCGTAAAGTTAGCGTAATACGAGACGGCGAAATCGTGAAAGATATCGATCTTTACTCTTTTATACAGTCAGGTACTTTGCCGCTATTCACTTTCAAAAATAACGACACCATACTTGTGAGTGACCAAGGTCCAACGATTGATGTAGTGGGCGCCGTAAAAAAACCATTTAGGTTTGAATTAGAAGAAAATTTAATTAGTGGTGCTGATGTTATGAAATTGGCAACACCCTTATCCAATGCTAGCCACGTACTGGTTCAGGGTACAAGAAAAAGTGGACCTTTTTCTGTATATTTAACATTAGAAAGCGCTATGGATTACAAACTACAAAGTGGCGACAAGCTGCAAGTTAAAAATGATCTTCGAGCGCAAGTATATGAT
The DNA here is from genome assembly GCF_009728465.1 of Psychrosphaera haliotis. Lineage (GTDB taxonomy): Bacteria > Pseudomonadota > Gammaproteobacteria > Enterobacterales > Alteromonadaceae > Psychrosphaera > Psychrosphaera haliotis. Next base: position 457,519 of record NZ_WOCD01000001.1, on the reverse strand, counting down.
ATTGAAATACAAGGCAGTTATTTAGGACCATCTTTTATACAGTTGGTGCGGCCACAAAGCTTCATGACCTTCTAAGCTATGTGCCTATCGATGAAAGGTTAGCTGATAATAACTCTATTTACATTTTAAGAAAAAGTGTTGCCGAGCAACAAAAAGAAATATTAGATCAATCTCTTGAACGTCTGGAGCGCACAGTCTTCTTTTCGCCGTCGTCATCAACGGGCGAAGCAAGCATAAAGTCTTCGGAAGCAAAGTTGATCACTGACTTCATCGAACGAGCTCGAACTATTGAACCTCTCGGTAAAGTTATTGTTTCAGACAACGGCAATGTTGCAAATATCGCTTTGGAGCAAGGCGATACAATTGTAATACCAAATAAATCTGACCTCATTCAAATTGGTGGCGAGGTAATGATACCGCAAGCTGTGGTATACAATGAAAATGCTCAAATTGAAGATTACATTGCTTGGGCTGGTGGTTTCAGTAACAGAGCCGATACCAGTAATTTTGTAATCGTACATGCAAACGGGCTTACTGAAATCCTAGAGTCAGATGAACGTGCTGATTTAGTCGCTGGTGATAAAATAATCATTATGCCAAAAGTTGAAACTAAAGTAATGCAAGCAGTAAAAGACATTACCCAGATCATGTTCCAACTAGCGGTTACTGCTAATGCAGTTACCTCAAATTAGTAAACAAAATGGCAAAAGTTCAAAAGCGCGGCCTTCTAACCGTATGGTCAAATGTAATATTTGCATTACTGTTACGACAGCTACAAAGTAAATTTAGTGATAAATTTGGTGTAGCTTGGTTAGTTGCACAGCCGGTGTTATTTATAGTTGTTCTTGGTACGTTAAGAGGAAGAATAGACGGCGGGGATGTTCATGGTCTGCCACCATTTGTATTTATGTTACTTGGTTTTGTTACCGTGCTTCAATTCATTCAAGGTTGGAGTGGCGTTTCAAGTAGCATGAAGAAAGACAAGCCACTATATGCGTTCAGGCAAGTACAGCCTTTTGCTAGTGTCTTATCCGCTGCGTTATTAGAATTTGTTACCTTTGTAATAATAATGTTAACCCTGAGCTATATTGCTATTTTAATGGGCGATGAAACATCAATTCACGACCCGCTTAGTCTTATATTATTCATGGTTGAATTACAGGTACTAAGTTATGCCTTAGGGTTAATTTTTGGCATTGGTAAATTCTTTATTATTGAGCTTTCAAAAGTAGAAAGTATGCTCAATAGGCCTATTATTTTTGTATCTGGAACATTTTTCTCTCTAAACGATATGCCAGTAGAAAGTTGGCCTTATTTATCATGGAACCCAATACTTCACGCAATTGAATTAAGCCGACATGCGGTAAATGACAAGTTCCCATTAGCGGATCCGATTAGTGCAACTTATTTGCATATGTGTGTCATTGTTACATTGTTTTTTGCGTTAGCGCTTTATTTTAATTTCTGGAAAAAAGCGATTAGCCGATGATTAAACTTAACAACCTAACTAAGTTTTATCGTTCAGACTTAGGCAATCAATATATTTTTAAAGACATTAACTTTGAGTTTCCTGCTGAGCATAATATTGCAATTTTAGGTGTTAATGGTGCGGGTAAATCTACACTGTTCAGACTATTAGCAGGAAGTGAGTACCCTAATACTGGAAAGGTATTAACAGATATGTCCATATCATGGCCTGTTGCTTTGAGGACGGGCGTTCATCCAATGATGACGGGCGCTGAAAATACTCGCTTTATAGGGCGAGTCAATGGCGTAAAAGACTTAGCGTTATACGAAAAAAAAGTGAAAGCATTTTCGGGTTTAGGCCAAAAGTTTTATTTACCGGTGCGTTCCTATTCAAGTGGTATGCGTTCCAAGTTATCATTCTCATTATGTATAATGATAGATTTTGATATTTACCTAATTGATGAAGCAACATCTGTTGCAGATCCAAAGTTCAGGAAAAAAGCCAAAGAAGCTCTCCACAAAAAAGTAAAACAGCCAACGTAATTATGGTTTCCCATGAATTGGAAGAGATTCGTCACTTTTGTGATAGCGCCGTAGTCATAGATGACGGCGAGCTAACTTTTTATTCTGACTTAGAAGAAGGCATAAAAGCCTACGAAGGACTTTAAGCGTGAAAACAGATATTGAAAAATTAGAACAAGAATATCAAGCTTTGCAAAAAGATCACAGCGAAGCAGAGTGGTCATCAATTAAATTTTTGATGTCAAAAAGCGCGGAGCTAGAGAGTGAAAACCTCTTTTTGTCTTTTAGATTGCTTCAGCGTGCAAAAAATTTAGAACCTGAAAATAAGAAGTTAAAAGAGGCGTATGAGCGGGTAAGGGCAGCGGTTAAAACTAAAACCCAGGCGTACTACAAATGCGTTCTATCAAAGAAAAAGCTCAAGAAAAACTGGTTACCGCAGAGAAAAAAATTACACCAATTTATAAATTTTTAAAAAGGAAACCGGCGGTAGCATTTGTTTTGATCCCTTGGTTTTTGTTTGCTTTTTATCAACTTTTTATTGCCTCAGAGCGTTACGAAAGTATTTCTAGGATCATTGTTAAACAACCTTCAACTATTGCAGCTCCACTGCCAGAAATGGCACTATTAGGTAGTTTGGGTATGTCCAGTGGCGGTAATGACAGTTCATTAGTGCACGCCTATATTTACTCTACCGATTTGTTAAAGTACCTCAATGCAGAACTGGACGTATATGGCCATTATACAAGTAGAAATATTGATATATTTAGTCGCCTAGCCAGTGACGCAGAACAGGAAGACTTTTATGCTTTTTATAAAGAGCATGTGACTGTTTTGTTAGATCCTGCTTCTCAAATTATTGATATTTCGGTTCAAGGCTTTGAGCCTGTATTCGCACAAAAGTTAAACTTACTAATCGTTGAGCGCACAGAATGGTATATCAATACTATTAGCCAACGCTTAGCGCAGAACCAATTAGAGTTTATAAACTCAGAACATGAAAGAGTTGAAACAAAATTTGCTAAAGCTCGAACCGAGTTATTGGAGTTTCAAGAAAAGCATGAACTGCTAAATCCAGAAGCGGAAGGTGCGGCAATGCAAAACATTACTTATGGATTAGAGAGCCAAATAGTTAACAAACAAGCTGAGCTTATTGCCTTGTCCCAATATATGAGTAATGAGTCAAGTGAAGTAAAAACTGCAAAAAATCAATTAACAGCATTAACAAAACAACTGGAATCTGAAAGGCAACGTTTATCAGCGGTAACAGGCAAAAATATATCAGTTAGTCAGTTGTTAGGGAAATTTCAAGAGCTAAAGGTTAATGTAGAGTTAGCCATGCAATCATTTGCGTCTTCTTTGGTTTCAATGGAGAAATCTAGAGTAGAAGCGTACCAACAAGTTAAATATTTGGTTACCGTGCAAAACCCGCCATTGCCACAAAGCGCGGCTTATCCAACGGTTTGGTATAACATTATACTATTTGGCGTCATTGCATTTTTGTTATTCGGTATCGTCAGAATTGTTGTTGCCACCATCTTAGAATTATCATAAGGACTTAAAATGAAAAAAGGTATTATATTAGCCGGTGGAAGCGGCACACGACTTTACCCTTTAACCAAAGTGGTTAGTAAACAGCTCATGCCTGTTTACGACAAACCTATGATCTTTTATCCAATTTCCACATTAATGATGGCTGGAATAACAGAAATTTTAATAATTTCCACGGATAATGAGCTTCCTCGGTTCCAGGAACTATTAGGTGATGGCAGCGACTGGGGCATAAAGTTTGAGTATGTTGCACAACCAAGCCCTGATGGTCTAGCACAAGCCTTTATATTGGCAGAAGACTTTTTAGATGGCGAAGGCGCCGCTTTGGTATTGGGCGATAACTTATTTTATGGCCATGACTTGCCTAAATCATTGAAAAATGCCCGTGATATGGAGACTGGTGGAACTGTTTTTGGATATCATGTTGCTAACCCAACTGCCTATGGTGTGGTTGAATTTGACCAAGATGGCAAAGCGATTTCAATTGAAGAAAAACCAACGCTGCCTAAGTCCAATTATGCTGTACCTGGTTTATACTTCTTTGATAATCGAGTGGTTCAGTTTGCTAAAGATGTGAATCCTTCAGCTCGCGGCGAATTAGAAATCACCGACGTGATTGAGCGTTATTTAGACCTTGGTGAACTAAATGTTGAAATTATGGGGCGTGGCACGGCTTGGTTAGATACAGGTACGCATGATTCATTACTGCAAGCTGCAGAGTTCATCGAAACCATTGAGAAAAGGCAGGGCCTTAAAGTGTGTTGCCCAGAAGAAGTTGCTTATCGTCAAGGCTATATCGACGCAGATAAAATTCGGGAAATTGCAAAGCCGTTAGTTAAAAGTGGCTACGGAAAGTATTTATTATCACTATTAGAACATAAAGTATTTTAAAATGAAGTTTATAGAAACAGCGATTCCAGACGTAAAAATTATAGAGCCAACTGTATTTGGTGACGAACGCGGCTTTTTTATGGAAACATTCCGTGTTGCTTTATTCAATGAACACTGTGGTCAAGACGAACGCGGTGAAAGAGTGTTTGTTCAAGATAACCATAGTAAATCAGCGCAAGGTATTTTAAGAGGCTTACATTATCAAACTGAAAATACACAAGGCAAACTTGTTCGTGTAACTCAGGGTGAAGTATTTGATGTGGCAGTTGATATGCGCAAAGACTCTGCAACGTTTGGAAAATGGGTAGGCGTATTGCTATCAGCAGAAAATAAAAAGCAACTTTGGGTTCCAGAAGGCTTTGCACACGGTTTTTATGTAACCACTGAATCTGCGGAGTTTGTGTATAAGTGTACTGACTTGTACAACCCAAATGCAGAAGTTTCTTTAAAATGGGACGACCCAAGTGTTGGTATTGAGTGGCCTCTAGTAGAAGGGAAAGCAGCATTGTTATCTGCAAAAGACGAAGTTGGCTTAAGCTTTGAAGATGCACCAAAATTTTAGAGAGAAAAAATGAGTAAAGTAATTTTAGTAACAGGTGGTGCAGGTTTTATAGGATCAGCACTTGTACGGTTTTTAATTAATGAAACCGACAATACGGTAATTAATTATGACAAGCTAACTTATGCCGGTAATTTAGAATCCTTAAAGAGCGTTGAAGACTCATCCCGGTATCACTTTGTTAAAGGTGATATCTGTGACTTTGGTGCGGTAACAGAAACACTCGAACGCTACCAACCAGATTACATCATGCACTTGGCTGCAGAAAGTCACGTAGACCGTTCAATAGATGGACCTGGTGAGTTTATCGAAACCAATATAGTAGGCACTTATGCGTTGCTTGAATGTGCAAAAGAGTATTATCAAGGCCTGGGAGAAGATAAAAAATCAACTTTCAGATTCCACCACATCTCAACAGATGAAGTATATGGCGACTTAGGTGAAACAGGCCTGTTTACGGAAGAAACGCCTTATGAGCCAAGTTCACCGTATTCAGCAAGTAAAGCCGCCTCAGACCACTTGGTTCGTGCTTGGTATCGTACATTTGGACTGCCAGTTGTAGTGACAAACTGTTCAAATAATTATGGCCCATTTCACTTCCCAGAGAAGCTTATACCTCTTGTTATTTTAAATGCACTTGAAGGCAAGAGCTTACCTATTTATGGCGATGGTAAACAAGTACGAGACTGGTTATTTGTAGAAGACCATGCGCGTGCGCTATACAAAGTGGTTTCAGAGGGTAAGCTAGGCGAAACATACAATATTGGCGGCTTTAACGAGAAGCAGAATATTGAAGTAGTAAATACCATATGTGAAATTTTAAATGACCTAGTGTCGGATAAACCAAACAGTATTGGTGATTTTAAAGAGCTAATAACCTTTGTAAAAGACAGACCAGGGCATGATGTACGTTATGCAATTGACGCCGGTAAAATAAACAAAGAATTAGGCTGGCACCCAGAAGAGACTTTTGAAAGTGGTATTAAGAAAACCGTTCAATGGTATTTAGATAATCAAGAATGGTGCAAAAACGTGCAAGACGGCTCTTATCAAAGAGAGCGCTTAGGTAGTTAGGCACAAAATTAATCTCTTATTAGAAGCGCTGTTTATCAGCGCTTTTCAAGTTTTAGTTAAAGTTAAAATAACACTCGCTCGGAAGAATCAAATGGAAAACGACGTAATAGTAGTCATTGGTAAGTCAGGTCAGCTGGCATGGGAATTACAACAACTTGATACCCAGCAAAAGCTGGTGTTTTTTGGTCGCAACGATATAGACATCACTTCTCCAGAGAGTATCAAAGAAGTGCTTAGTAGCTTGAGTGTTAAAAGTATTATCAATGCCTCAGCTTACACAGCAGTAGATAAAGCGGAGTCAGAGCCAGAGCAAGCCTATTTAATTAACCGAGATGCGGTTAGAAACCTAGCCGAGTACTGCCAATCTAAGCACATCCACCTTACCCATGTTTCAACCGACTATGTATTTGGTGGTGACAAGGGCTCTCCTTATTTACCTGATGATGAATACAACCCTCAAAGTGTTTATGGCAAAAGTAAGATGGAAGGGGAGATCGCTATTAAAGAGGTATTACTGGATAACAGCGCGATTATTAGAACCTCTTGGGTTTATTCATCTCATGGTAATAACTTTGTAAAAACAATGCTGCGTTTAATGGGTGAGCGAGATCAATTATCTGTTGTAGATGACCAAATAGGTTCGCCGACTTCAGCGGCAGGTCTAGCTAAGTTTTGCTTACAACTCTCGAGTGAAGATATACCTGGTGTTTTCCACTATACGGATAAAGGCATATGTAGCTGGTACGATTTTGCAAAATTAATTCAAGACTTTGCACTTGAATCGAATAAGTTGTCTAAAAGGATTTCAATTACCCCTATATTTTCGGAACAATTTCCGACGCCTGCAAAACGACCTAGTTATAGTGTCTTAAAAGATTCAAAGGTTGATAAACTGAACAGGACTGAGCGAGAGCATTGGTCAGATAATGTTAAAGCCATAATTAGTAATATGTAATTTCCCCTTTAATTAAAATCGGTACTGGCTTTTTATGAGTGACATAGCGAACAAAAATATTCTAACTGTACTTGGTATGCATCGTTCCGGTACATCCGCCTTCACTAGGTTTATCAATTTATTAGGTATACCTTTGTCAAATAATTTATTAGGAGCCTCAGCTAATAATAAGACAGGTCATTGGGAGTCAAAAGCCCTTTATGAATTTAATAATCAAATGCTTAGCTCTAAAGGAAGGTTTTGGTTTTCTTGGGGGGATTTAGAGAATGATTGCAAGATTCTAAAGGAAGATTCAAAGCTTAGAAGTTCTGCGATAAATTTAATAGCAGCAGAAAAAGAAGACAAAAGTTACTTTGCCGTTAAAGATCCAAGAATGTGTATTTTGTTTCCTTTTTGGCGAGATGTGTTGGAAAACGATAACTATCAGGTAAACGTGCTTTTGCCAATTAGGAGCCCTTTTGAAGTTTCAGAGTCTTTATTTAACAGAAATAAAATAACTCCAACAGATGGATTGTTCTTGTGGTTGCGTTATGTTTTGGATTCGGAGCAAGCTTCAAGAGGGCTAAAAAGAAGCTTTGTTAACTATGACTCACTATTAACAGATTGGCGCAATGTTTACGACAAGTTATCCAAAAAGTTTGAATTATTACCTTTAGATAGCAATATTGAATCGGAAATAGATAGCTTTTTAAACCCCTCCTACCGACATCATAAAATTGAAGCTCATATCCCAGAAACATTTGTTGAATCAGTTGCTTTAAAGACATTTAAAATTTTATCTTCTTGGGCAGAGTATGGTGAAGTTGAAAGTGATTTTAAGAAATTGGATGAAATAAAAAATCAATTTGATTTAGTGGTGAGTTATGTTGACCCTTTATCAAATGAATTAAGAGCATCTTTGAGTGAGATACAAGTCAATAAAGACTTGATGAAGCGTAAGATCAAATTAAGAGATCTTGATATCAAAGAAATGAAGGCTCGGATGCAAGAAAATATAGAGTCTAAAGAAAAGCAGATAACTGTTTTGTCAGAGTCTATGAATATACTCAATAAGGAAATGAGTGAGAAAAATAAAATTGAGTCTATTCTTATCGAACAGCTTGAAACTTTTAAAGCCCATTTTAACGAACAGAAACAAAGAAATAGGGTTTTAGATAAAGAACTCGATGGAGTATTGAAGTTAAATAAACAGTTTCAAAAAAACAATTGCCTTCTAAGTAAAGAAAACGCTCGGTTTACGACAGAAATAAAAAAAGTAAAGAAAGCGAACGGGTTATTAAAGTCGGAAGTTTCTATATTAATTGATAAGTTTGAAGATGAAGCTAAGCAGCTAGAAAAATTTAAGCATGTAAACAATTATTTATCAATGAGTAATCAAACTTTAAAAAATAGTATTGAGTGGAAGCTATATAAGTCGATTTTCAAAAAAACATTTTCCTTGCTGAGAGTCTTAGTGGGTAAAAAGGCCAAACAAAGAAATCTAAATAGGCTGTTAGAAGTTTACGGTGTGATTGCAGAAAGCGGCTTGTTTGCAGCCAACTGGTATTTGACTAAGAACCCAGACGTACAAGAGCAAGGGTGTGACCCACTAACTCACTTTATCGAAACAGGAGCAAGGGAAAATAGAGACCCTAACCCAGACTTCTCGATAAAAAAATATAACAGTCACAGGCCAGATGTCTACAAAAGCGGAATTAATCCACTTTATCATTATATTGTATGCGGACAAAAAGAAGAATTCGAGTCGAAATATAAAGACTTTAAACAAGTAGTAGAACGTTCAAATTTATTTGATTCGAACTGGTACCTAGCTGAATACCCTGATGTTAAAGCTGAAGGCTTAGATCCACTGAGGCACTATTTGGAGTTTGGTTGGAAGGAAAATAGACTGCCCTTTAAAGGCTTTAAAGGCTTTAAAGGCAACGGTTATCATAGAAAAAATAACATCAGCAAAAATCAAATTCCTCTGATTCATTTTATAAAGAACCTAGATGTACCTAAAAGTAGAACGGATAACTTTGATAAACAAATTGAGTTGGTCAAAGGCTCTGCTCTATTTAATGCTACTTGGTATGAAAAACAATACCCAGATGTAAAAACAGTAGACATGTCTGCTGCAGAACATTATGTAAAACATGGCGGGTTTGAGTTTAGAGACCCAGGTCCTGGATTTTCAAGTCAAAGGTACTTAATACGATATCAAGATGTAGCGAAAGCGAAGCTAAATCCACTTTGTCATTATATTCTTACAGGTAAGAGTGAAGGAAGAAAGATAGAAGCTTCGGAATTTAAAAGTAGTTCAAATGGTACCAATACATTCTCGTTTGAAGAGCCCGCTTTTAAGATAACAAAAGACCCAGAAGTGGATTATCTATATAGGAAGAGTGTTGATAAAGAGCATAAGCTAGCTCAAGCAAAGTGCAACAAAAAACGAGGAGATGCAATAAAGGAGCTTGCTACCTTCACGAGCAACTTTTGTAAGCCTGATATCCAGACAAAGACTGATCCTGGAAACACTTTGCTAAAGTTGGTTACTCAACAGTGCCTTTCAGCAGATGAGAGATTAGCTTGTCAAAGTGAAGGGTTTTGGGAAAGTGCTGAGTACAGCGTAGCGTCATCTCGAAGATATATAGCTTTTAAAGATATTTGGTGTGCAGGTTCGAATACTATCAAATTTTCCAGTGAAGGTTTGGCGAATGATGAATTAAATGAAGTTTATATTGAGTTTTATCAGTACACGGGAGAAAACGTAACAGAGCTAGCAACCTTTAAACTAGGTATCTACCCGAAAATATTCTCAATAAATTTAATCAATAACTTATTGCCTATCTTTATTTTAATTAAAAATAGAGATGAACAAAATATTGAAAATTTGGTTGTACCATTTCCATCGCTATACCGTGGGGGTATGCATTTTTCAGAGTCCAAGGTATTCTGCAAGTCAAACTCATATTTTAAGTCAATCAGCCACTACTCATTGAGGCTTCTAAAAGAACTATTGAGTAGTAATAGTGGAACTATTTTAGTGGACGATGAGCTCTCTATAGGCCACGAGGTAATGTTGAGAGCAGATTGGCACCAGTGGTTAAAGCTAGTTTTTAATCGAAATGTTTTATTGAGTACAGTAGCAAGCAGTAGTCAAAATGAAAGTAAATCTCAAGGTGAGGACATGATCTCAGCTTCACAATTTCCGACTATTAACAGCCTTTGTAACCCAACTCAGAGCTCTTTGAATAAAATTATTAATTACAATATTTTGGATAACAAACTTAGGGTATTTAACTCATTCTTAGATTCAACTAACTTCTCTTCAGTCGTCAACTTTATCGACTCAAAAGAAGATGAAGCACGTTTGCTAATTGGTGAGCTAGGAGACAGAAACTTAGAAGAAAAGGCCTCTATAGGAATATCAGTTGTAATAAATGCCTCTAGTGGTGATGTTTCCAGAGTGCGTCAAACAATAACAATGTTAAATCGGCAGTTAAAGATCCATCTTGAGCAAATAATAATTGTTATGCCGAACACCTATTTTTCAATAGATTCGTTGTCTCATGAATTTCCAAAATCAACATTTATATGTTTACGAGAGTTCTCTAATATTGAGTCCCTAGAGTTTTCTAATGATGTTCTTTTTATCGATGAGTTTATTGAGGTTTATGAGCCAACAACACTCGCTAAAATGCTTGAGCAACTAGAAAAACCAAATGTTAGAACTATTGGTGGTGTTATTTTAGAAGAGGTACGTACTGACCTAGGCTCAACTGTTAAGGTAGATTCTATGGGTTATTGTTGCATACAAGAAGAAGCATCAAAAGCTATGTCCGTAGGGGCCGTAAAAGAAAACTCTTTATTAGCTGTTGGCGAATCTGTCGCTGTTGAGTTCATAGACCCTCGATTTTATTTTGTAAGGAGAGATACATTAGTTGAAAATCGTGATTTATTTTATTCTGGTGACCTACTCTCCTTTGTGAGTGCTTCTGTGAAACAGGCCCCTGACTCAACATATAATTTCGTTTTAACTCGAATTAGAGTAGGAAAGTATCAGTCAAATGTATCTTTAGATATCCATTCAGTGAGTGAAGAGTTAACTAACGTGATTAAACTTGAAAAAGGAAATAAAGTAATTTCACTAACAGAGGGCAAACTATGAACCTTTATATAGTCGTGCCCTCATTAGAGTATTTAAATCAAGCAGGTACAAGAATTCGTTATAGGCGAATTCAAGAGTCATTACAATCTTTAGGGGCTCGGCTCGAAATGGTAGATATTGATACAGTATCATTACAAGAAAACTATGAAGGAGATCTTTATATTTTTAGTAAATGTTATGATGCAAGAGCAATAATATTAGCCAAACACCTAAGAGCTAAAGGTAAAGTTATTGCTACTGACATTTTTGATGATTACTTCAGCCAGGTAAATGACCCAAGGTTCGTAAGATTAAGGAGTTGGTTCAACCAGTTGGTTGAAAATTGTAATTTTGTTCTATGCTCAACGATAAAAATGCAGAACGTAATTCATCATTTTTATCCAGATAAAAAGGTACATGTTTTAAATGATCCATATTTATGTTTTGAACATGATGCTCTAGCTGAAACTCTTGAAAGAAAACTCGCTGCAGCTCAAAACACAATGTGTATAAAGATTGCTTGGTTTGGAATGGGGGATAACCCAAACTTTAAAGTAGGGCTACAAGACTTAGTAGCATTCTCACATTACCTAGAGCCAATCGTTAACTCTGAATTCAAAGTGGAACTGTCTATTTTAACAAACAAGAGAGCGATGACTACTGAGAACCTAGAACTATTAAAGTCATTACCGATCAATTTTTATTTGGATGAATGGACCGAGCGAAAAGAAAGTATACTGCTAGAAGAAAGTTTAGTGTCTTTTCTACCGGTTAATTTTCAAAATTTTAGCATTGTAAAATCGATGAATCGTGCAATAACTGCACTTACTGCCGGGACTCAAGTTTTATCGGTTGGTGATGATCTATATCAGGCATTAGGAGAGTTTGTTTATCGAAGCCCTAATGATTTGTTAAATAATTTACGCTCTGGGAAACTGTTACTTTCTAGTAAAACATTAACAAAGCTAGATAAGCTTTTGGATACACTTGCCAACCCAATGATTGAAGCACAAAAACTATCTGATTTTATAAGTCAATTTCAGAATGTGGAGCAAAAGCATACACAACAAGGAAAGTTTGTGCTTTGTGTTATAAATGGCAAAGAAAGCTCAAATAGCGTTAACCAATTGACGAAAAAGTTAAATGGATTATCTGTAAAGACACCGTTCACAAAAAGTAACAATCAATTTGATGTGATTGTAGAGGTTATTAATAATAAGTTAGTTTTTTATGTCAAAGAGGAAGTGACGAAACTATTGGGTAAAAGGGTTCAAGGCTATATAAGTCAGAGGCTATCTATTAATAAAAGTCTATATTTTAAGGTGAACTTAGCTCTTATTGAAGAGTTAAACTGCCCTATAGAGTTTATTAACTTTGGTTCTAGTATCTTTTCTGACACATCGGATTACCCTGTTATTGTAAAGTCTATATTTTCAATTTTAGAAGCCGTATTTCCAAATTCAGAGTTAGTTTTTTCTGAACAGTCAAAATCAGGCTGGTGGTTAAGTTAAGCCAAACAAATTAGAGTGATCATGAACAATAATTATGCAATATTTATTATAAACCTTTTACAGGATATTAATATTCTAAGGCCCCTTATTTTTATGGCTAATAGCCATAAGCTTTATACTGAAATACTTGTGACTAGGCAGTTTTCAGCAAGAGATAAAGGTGGAAGCTGGCTCAAAGAGATTGAGGAAATAGCTTCCAAAAACAATTCTATTATTTACCCTGTTAAAGATGACTCCGATGCACTAAGAGTATTAAACAGAAAAGGGGGAGTGATTTATGCAGCGAGTGAATCGAACTTGGGCGCACATTCACCAACTCACAATATTCTAAAAATAGCTCCATCAAGTTTTACTACTACTACGTTACAACATGGTTTTGAATGTGTTGGCTTTTTACAAAGTAAGCAACATGATATAGCGCACGGAACAAACGTTGAATTTGCTGCGGATACAGTCTGTGGTTGGTTTCCGGAAGAAAAGATGAAATCTATGCTTGACTCTCAGAAAGACAAGCTCATCGTTACAGGACCTACATTGGCGTTACAAAATACGGCGACAGAAATTGACAATGAGATTCCTAAAGACATTGGTTTAATATGTGAAAACTTGCACTCCGTTAGGCTTTCATCGTCTGGAGATTTAAAAGCAGACTTTATGGATATGTTTGAAGGCTTCTGTAATCGAATTTCTGAACAAAAAGTTGTTTTAAGGCCACATCCTGGTGGGCAATATGTATTAAAAAATAAAGTGAAGCTGCCTAGCAATGTAACATTAGTGAATTCACCGACTTATAAAGTTGGTATGTCTCGCTTTGCATACGGAGTTTCAGCGCCGTCGTCAGTAATAATTGATATGCTGTTAGCCAAAATCCCCGTCGCAGTTTGGAGAGATAGTGAAGCGGTAATGGATGCTGATAATTTTGCGGGTTTGACTGAGGTAAGAAGTATTGATGACTGGGTTAAGTTTCTCTGAAGATGCGGTTAAAAACCCAGCCAAATATTTAGCCATTCAAGACACCTTCTTAAACAAAATTGGAATGCCAACGGACCCAGAAGATGTTTATAAAAGGTACACGAATCATATGCTTTCATGTTGTGAGGCTGGCGACTATGAAAATGAGATAAGTAACAATACACCTGAAAGAATAATGTTTGTTTCAAATGACTTTGTTCCTACATTGCAACTGAGCTTTATTAAACCATTGGCTAACCAAGTAGATGAAGGCAAGGTGACATTTGAATTTATCAGTGAACGTTATTTAAAAGCTAAATATAAGAATCAAATGTCTGCAATAACCGTTAGAGCGGATTTGGAAAAACAGCTGAATGAATTTAAGCCAACTCTAATTGTTTTTTGCCGATATAGCGGACATCACTCGGAGTATATGAGGGTCTGGGCTAAGCAAAGATCAATTCCAACTATTTATCACATAGACGATGATTTATTAACTATTCCAGAAAATATAGGTAAGGAAAAGCATAAAATTCATAATTCTCCTTATCGTTTGGAGTCTGTTCAGTACTTATTAAATAATGTCGATTTGGTTTACTGTTCTACAGAAAAGTTGAGAAACCGACTAGAAGAGCTGAAAGTAAACAACAAAATTTACGTTGGAAAAATTTATTGTTCAGGGCAAATATTAGAGCGCGCAGAGAATAGAGACGTGATAAAGATAGGCTACATGGCAAGTGCAGATCATGCCCATAATTTAACGATGGTTATCCCTGCAATTGAACATATTCTAGCTAAATATACTAACGTTCAATTCGAGTTATTTGGTTCTATTCCCGTACCCGAGCGACTAGAAAAGTTTGGTGAGCAAATATCAAGAGCCGAACCAATCAGCAATTATAATGAATTTTTACAAGAGTTTTCAAAATATAAATGGGATATTGGTATTTGTCCATTAGTGCCAATACCATTTAATTTAATGAAAGCTAACACCAAATGGGTTGAATATACAAGCGTGGGAGCAGCAGTAGTTGCAAACAAAGGGACAGTTTACGATGAAGTAATAGATGGAGATTGTGGCTTGCTAGCGGAATCAACCGCGGATTGGATAGAAGCGTTCGAAAAACTTATTGAATCTCCGAGGAATCGTTTTGAACTTGTAAAAAATGCTCAACACAAGATTGAAAGCGAGTACTCCTTGGAGAACCTAAGAGCTCAAGTCTTTGAAGTAATTAATCAAGCAAAACAAATTACATTTAAGTCTGAGTTAAAAGAAAAGATACTTTTTATTTCTAATGGGCTGATTCCTACCTTACAACTTAGTTTTATTAAACCCTTGAAGTCTATGAGTGACAAAGGTGAAATAGACTACATGACAATCACTGAGCAGGACATGGTTGCAGAGTTTGGCGAAATGCATACTGCAAATGTTGTTGAGGACTGGTTACACTATCAACTGTCAAGTTACTTACCAACGGTTATTATTTTGTGTCGTTATAGCGGACCCCACAGCCCGTATATTAGACACTGGGCTAAGGTCAATAATACTCCTGTCATTTATCATATTGATGATGATTTATTAAATATACCTAAGGAACTCGGCTTAAATAAGCACAAATCTCATAGTACTCCAATGAGGCTTGGGTCCGTTAGATATTTACTTGATCATTCTGATTTAATTTACTGCTCGACTGCGAAACTCAAACAAAGATTAAAAGAGTTAGAAGCAGACAGTCCGATATACGCTGGTGATATATATTGCTCAGGTCAAGTTATGGTGGAAGCGGAAGAGCGACCAATAAAAACGATAGGTTATATGGGGTTTGATCATGCTCATGACTTTGAGTTAGTCATAGAGCCATTAGTAAAGTTTATGAGATTGAACACTGAGGTTAATTTTGAGTTGTTTGGATCTATACCTAAACCTGTGGAATTAGAGGAGTTTGGGGACAGGGTTATTTTGGTTCCACCCGTGCGGAACTATCGGGAGTTTCTGAAAGAGTTTGCCAAAAGAAAGTGGGATATTGGTCTCTGTCCATTACAAGATACTGAGTTTAATCAAGTTAAAGCGAATACAAAGTGGGTTGAATATAGTTCAGTTGGGATTGCCGTTATTGCAAGCTTTAATACTGTTTATGACGATTGTTGTGAAGATAATTGTGGCATATTAGCCCGCGACAAAAATGGTTGGTTTGATGCTTTGGATTTATTAAGTGGAAACCCTAATCATCGCTATAACATGGTCAAGAAAGCTCAACAAAAATTAATCGACACCTATTCTGAAATAGCTCTAAAAGAGCAAGTTTTAAATGTGATTAATCAAGCAAAAAAATAGCAAATTAGAAGGTAAGACTTCATACACTAAAATGGTTGGTAAAGTTATTACCAACATACAAAAATAAAAAACCTCAAAGGTTAGTGCAGTAGAAAAGGAAAAAATATGAAGAATTTACTAATTACTGGTGGCGCTGGTTTTATCGGTAGTCACCTATGCCGAGTTTTACAAGGTTTGAATCTAAACATTACGGTATTAGACAACCTTTCTCCTCAAATACATGGGCACAGCGCAACTGAACCTAAATGGTTGAAAGAATATGGAATAAACTTTATAAAAGGTTCGGTAACCTCTAGAGATGAATTGGAAAATGCATTAAAAGGTACTGATGCGATTGTTCACTTAGCCGCAGAGACTGGCACAGGCCAATCGATGTACGAAATTGAAAAGTATAACAACGTAAATAGCCAGGCAACTGCACTGATGTTGGACATAATAGCCAACAAAAAGCACCATAATGTTAAACGTATTTTATTGGCGTCTAGCCGCTCTGTATATGGGGAGGGCGCATATAGTTGCAACAATTGTGATGATGTACAACGTATAACGCCAGCACCTAGAACACCTCAACAACTAGAGGCCAATGCCTGGACAGCCTCATGCCCAAGTTGTGGCTCTATACTAGAGTCACAACCGACCAAAGAAACAGATCTAATTAGACCAGCTTCAATATATGCTTCAACAAAGTATGCTCAAGAAGATTTGATTGCAATAGCTTGTGAGTCCTTGGGCATTGGCTATGGCATTTTACGTCTTCAAAATGTTTACGGAGAGGGCCAGTCGTTAAATAATCCGTATACTGGAATTTTATCTATTTTTTCGACTAGAATTCGAAGAGGATTAGAGTTACCAATATTTGAAGACGGTTTAGAGACTAGAGACTTTGTTCATGTGGAGGATGTTGTTCATTCGTTCAAAGCTGCGTTATTAAAAGAACAATCACCCAATTCAATTGTTAATGTTGGTACCGGTGAGCTGACTACCGTGATCGATATAGCAACAAAATTATCGTTAGCATTTGGCAAAGAGCCAAAGATTAAGGTTACAGGTCAATACCGTTTGGGTGATATTCGTCACAACCGAGCTGATATTAATAAATTGAAGGAAGTTCTAGATTATACACCGTCTATAAGTTTAGAAAACGGGTTGAGTAGATTTGTAAACTGGGTTCTTGAACAGCCACTACCTGAAGATCAGTTAGAAAAGGCAAACAAAGAGCTTAAAGACAGAAATTTAATGGGTTAGGTTATGAGTATTAAAATTTATATTTTTGGTGACAGTCATACTCATTGTCTTAAACGAGCATGGAAGCACAATGAAAATAAATCGTTAAAGGAAGACGTTAAAATAGTTACGTTTTCCAAAATAAAAAATGGCACAACAATTGGTGATATTACAGTTGAAGAGTTAATATCTGAGTTACATACTTTAGATGAAAGTACATATGTAGTGTCTTGCACTGGTGGTAATCAGCATAATGTTCTTTCATTAATTCAGCACCCAATAAAGTTTACTCAAGCTTCATTAATTGACAATTTAGGCTCAGAAGTTGTAATTCCCGAGCAAGCTTTTAGGGAACTTTTTCTTAAAGGTATGGCAAACGATATGAAAAGGCTGTCAACAATTAAAGATGCAGTGAAACAGCGAATAAATCATGTTGTAGCTCCTCCACCTAAAAAAGACGAGGCACACATATTAAAAAGACATGAAACAGACTTTACTAAAAAAAATATTATAGGTAATGGTGTAACAGAGCCCTATTTAAGACTGGAGATATATAAACATCAAGTGTTTGCCACAAAGACTTTATGTGAGCATGAAGAGATAAACATAATAGACTTTCCCGCTGAGGCGAAAGATAAAGATGGTTTTTTGAAAGAGTCTTATTATGCACCAGATGCAACTCATGCAAATGAACTTTTCGGTAAGTTGCTACTTGATAAAATATATGCACAGATAACAGCAGGAGCTTAAGTTATGACTCATCCCTATAAAAATTTACCGACAAAAGCGTTTTGGAGAAAGGCAGTACAAAAAACCGAAATGCTTAACGTTGACCCGGTTGGTGAGTTTAATTTAAAAATATCGAAAGATACAAAAGTCGCCACCGCTGGTAGTTGTTTTGCTCAGCACATAGCAAGGCACTTGAAAAACTCAGGTTTTAATTATTATGTAGAAGAGAAAGGACATCCAATTTTGCCTTCGCATGTTTTAAAAGAGTTTAACTATGGTACATTTTCTGCGCGGTATGGCAATTTATATACAGCTCGTCAATTATTGCAATTAGCAAAAGAGCCATAGGTGAATTCCAGCCCCTTGAGTCTGTTTGGGAGCACGAAGATGGCAGTTTTAGAGACCCATTCAGGCCTAATATACAAGCAAATGGCTTTGTATCTGAACATGAAGTTAATTTAGATAGACAGCAACACCTCAATTCAGTAAAGAAAATGTTTGAAAGTCTTGATGTTTTTGTTTTTACTCTTGGGCTGACAGAGTGTTGGAGAGCAAAAGCCGATGGAGCTGTTTTTCCACTGTGTCCAGGTGTTGAAGGTGGTGATTTTGATGAGAATAAATACGAGTTCTATAATCAAACTGTAAGTGATGTAATCGCAGATATGACAGAGTTTAACTCTATCTTACAAAGATTAAATCCGACTTCACAGGTTATTTTAACGGTTTCACCGGTGCCTCTAATGGCAACCGCTAGTGAGAATCAACATGTTTTGTCTGCGACTACTTATTCTAAATCTGTTTTAAGGGTAGCTGCTGAGGAGCTCAGTAAAATGGATAATATCCATTACTTCCCATCCTATGAAGTTATAACAGGTAATTACAATAGGGGGAGTTATTATGCTGATGATCTGCGTAATGTTCTAGAGGATGGAGTTAGTCATGTAATGGGGCTATTCTTCAAGCATGCTACAGAAGGCGGATTTAGCGGGGTTCCACTAGAAGAAAAAGTTGAAGAAGTTGCTGAGGATAAGTCGATAAAAGCTGCTCGTGAACTTGTAGAAGTTGAATGTGATGAAGAGTTACTGGGGCGTTAAATGGCAGATACATTAAAACCTCTTGAAAATACTGATCAAGATAATGAAATAAATATACATTCGAAAATAAAATTAAAGGTTGGATTTCAGGAAAGAATAATAAAGTTATTATTGAAGAGCCCAGTCGAGAGACAGACTTATATATCCACATTCATGGAAATAATAATATTATTACCATCGGGAAACAGTCGTTACTAAATGGATTAAGGATAGAGGTAGGCAGTAAAAAGTACAGCTCATCTAAAGTCTCCCTGAATATAGGCGCTGGTTTTTCTATTGCGAGTAAAGGACGTTTTTTGCTACCGAATGATGGGAATCAGTTATTAATTGGCGAAAACTGCATGTTTTCAAATAATGTAATAATCCGAGGTGGTGAATATCCTCACTTAATTTTCGACCTGGAGTCTGGAGAGTACCTTGATAAATCAGATGGAATTGAAATCGGCAACCGTGTCTGGGTTGGAGAGGGTGCTTACATAAACAAATCTGTAAGACTTGAGAATGGATCTATTGTAGGAGCAAGAAGCGTCGTAACTAAAAGGTTCAATGAGGAAAACTGTGTAGTTGCTGGTAATCCAGCCAAAATAGTAAAAAGTGGTGTTCAGTGGGTTAACAATAAAAAGTCTCTTAGCAAAGACTCGGTCATGTACCAGTCATTAATGAATGAAAAAGCAAAGCGATTGAATTAAAACTGAGCCGTTTAATACAGACTTAAGCGGCTTTAATTAACTACTAATAGAGAGTTCCTAAATTTTGACTTACTCTCGCTAAACTAGGATATCACCTAATTTTGTCACGCTATGTTTTAAAAGCTGAATGTGTATTGAAAAGGCTCTTGATAACTATTACCCTTACAGCCTTTAATGACTAAGGGACAATAATGAGAAAAGTATTTATTGGCTATACATCCTATCAAGATGTTGTTTATCAGGTTGCAAAACACTCTATCGAGCGCCAATCAGAAGACGTAAAGTGTTACCCAATTATCCAACAAGCGTTACGCGATTTAGGGATTTATTATCGGCCCGTAGATACAAATGGCAGTACCGAATTTTCAATCACTCGCTTTTTGACTCCTTGGCTAGCTGGCTATAAAGGCTGGGTGATGTTTTGCGACAATGATGTCCTAGCATTAGGTGACATAAATGAGCTTTTTGACTTAGCTGATGATAAGTATGCGATTATGTGCGTCAAGCATTCACACAAACCTACTGAAACAGTTAAGCTTGATGGTCAAAAACAAACTCAATATCCACGGAAAAACTGGTCTTCTGTTGTACTGTGGAACTTAGAACATCCAAAAAACAAACAAATTACGCCGGAACTGGTGAATGAAGTATCCCCTCTCTATCTGCATCGCTTTATGTGGCTAGAAGACCATGAAATTGGTGAAATAACTCGAGATTGGAACTTCTTAGTAGATTGGTATGACTCTAAAACGAACTCAAAGCCAAAGCTTTTACATTATACGGATGGTGGACCTTACTTCAAAAATTACCAAAACTGCGACTTTTCAGAGAATTGGAAAGCTGAGTTTAAATTAATGACAGGAAAAGAGTTTACTGACTCGGATTTAATAGATTAATTATCTAAGTGACTCTCTTAAGAATAGTTAGGATAGAATTTCAATGGAAAGATATAAGCAAATTGGTGAACAGGTTCTAAAAACGGAAGCTGAAGCGCTATTAAATTTAGCGAACTCAATAGATTGAGCAGTTTACACAATCAATAATTGAAATTCTAAACTGCGAAGGTCGGGTAATCGTTTGTGGAATGGGTAAGTCTGGTCTAATAGGCAATAAAATTGCTGCAACGTTAGCTAGTACAGGTACTCCTAGTTTTTCAATGCACCCAGGTGAAGCCTTCCATGGTGATTTAGGAATGGTAACTCCGGATGGCGTCTTTCTAGCCATTTCTAATACAGGTGAAACAGAAGAGATAGTTAAATTACTAGGTTTTTTGAAGAGTAATGGCAACACTTTAATTTCAATGACTGGGAACCCTGAATCTACATTAGCTCAAAATAGTTCGTGCCATATTTATGTCGGAGTAGAGAAAGAGGCGTGTCCATTACAGCTAGCTCCCACAGCGTCCACAACAGCAGCATTGGCAATGGGAGATGCGCTAGCCGTTGCTTTAATGGAGGCAACGGATTTTAAGCCAGAAAGCTTTGCTCGCTTCCACCCAGGAGGAAGTCTAGGGAAGAAATTACTAGAGCGAGTATCTGATGTCATGATTACTGAAGAGTTACCATTTGCATCTCAAGACTGCAATTTAGCAGAGCTAATTAGCACAATTACTAGAGGAAGTTTAGGTATCGCTATTATCCTGAAAAACGAGCAGCTAATCGGTATTATAACAGATGGCGATCTTCGTAGGGCTTTGGATAATTACCAAGAAAGATCCTTTTCGTTAAAAGCGATGGACATAATGTCAGTCAACCCCAAAACTGTTTTAAAGGGTGGCCTGGTTTATGATGCATATGAATATATGGATAGACTTGAAGTAGACAAACTTCTGGTTGTTGAAAATGAAAAAGTGGTGGGGGTTTTACGGAAATAGCGAGAGTTATTTACTCACTTATATTGGAAAAAGGCGCAAACAGATTCTTTGCGCCTTCTTCTTTAGCCAAACTTATTAGCCAAACTTATTAGCCAAAATATCTAGTCTGAACTTTCAAATTGCTCTAACTCAAAGTTTAAAATCCAAGCCTCAATATCACCTTCTTCACTATCTAGTTTAAAAGTGATTTGTTGCTGTCCTGCTTTAGTTCTTATTTTAAATTCTTTCGCTTCTGTATTCCCAATGCTTAGCACTTTTTCACCGTCAATATATACGTTTAGCATATCGCTAGATTCAGTCACTACTCTAGCTTCTAAAGTTAAAAAGCCATATCCTAGCTCGCGAGTAAAAGTGATTTCTGAACACCAATCTTTGCGTATAAACGAGTTAATCGAGCCATTTGCAGGTTCACCTTCGTTAGCTGCTGCTACTTCTTCGAAGTTCCAAGCTCCACATTCTCTATATATACTATGACCTGAGTACACACCGTCATCAGGATCATACGCAGGCCATTGACCATCAAGTTCTTCACTGTCAAAGTTTTGAGAATATACTAGCGACATTGCAGGGACCGACTCGGCATTATTTGGATCCGTATTAAATACAGAAACTTCTTCAAAGTCGGTAAACTGGTCAGTGTCTGAATCAGAACTTATTAAGCTGGTTTTATGCGTTGTTGCCTCGTCAATGTCGCTTAAATTGTCGCTGTCAGAGTCTGTTTTAAATGGGCTTGATTGATATAAGTCATGCTCGTCGGTATCGGATAAACCGTCATTATCACTGTCAGCACTATTAGGGTTTGATAAAAAGACAAACTCTTGAGCTTGACTTAATCCGTCATTATCAAGGTCTGTATCGGCGTCTGACGCATCGTTTGAGTCAAGGCTATAAAAGTCTTCCCACCAATTAGGAATACCATCTTCGTCGTTATCAGCTAGTGAAGCTTCTGTTATGTCCAAAACGTTTAAACCAGTGTCATTTAAGGCAATGCTCCAAGCACCCGATTCAGATGAAGACACCCCAAGGATATTTCCATAGTATACGCGGTTGTCACTGGTTGTGACGTCAACAGCCTTAAAATCAGAAATGTTTACGGTGTGTATATTAAAAAAGTCTTTAGCGTTGTTGTTGTTGTTGTTGTTGTTGTTGTCATTGTTATGCAATGTCACCAAGCCAAATTCAGGGTGGTAACTAACCGACTTAACTTCCGCAATGGTTGATTCGATTTTATAAATCGATTCACTAGAGAGACTACCTTTCACTTCACCAGAAGTTTTACTAATAGAAACTGAATAACTGGGTAAAAGTAAGAAACTATCACCATTATTGCCTTCACCAGATTGAGCACTTAAATTTGCATCAGAAAAATCGTCATTAATATTGATCGAAATTGAAGTTGCCGTCTCATTATCAAACTCAACCAAAGAGTAGCGAAGCTGTTTATTAACCTTGTCCCATCCTAATATTTCGGGTGCAAATTCAACATCAAATTCATCTAAGGACACTGTAAAAGCAGACTCTAGATTTGGGTCAAAAAACTCTATATCATTTTCACCAGCAATAGAGACAAAACTATCAGTCAGAAAAACGTCGACAATGGATTTACCAAAACTCTTAGTTTTTATTACTTCACCTGTTTCTAAACTAAGTGAAGTAACCGTTGATTTGCTAACCCCTTGTTCCGGATCAGCTCGTGTGTAGGCAAGAGCAATCTGAGCGACATCGTTTATTTGCAACTGCGTATTATAGGCTACAAATTCATAATCAAGTGGAAGGTTAAACTGACCTGAAGCAGCATTTAATGCAAGAATTCCATTATGCTCTTTAGCTTTTAAATAAAACACGCCATTAGACTCTGCGGCAATTAAAACAGACTTTCCAGCAAAACTAGTTAGTTCGGGACCTACATACTCGGCCTCTTCCTCTACTTCTTTCTCTTCCTCTATTTGCACTTCTTCCTTTTCAACAGGAAGCGTCTCTGACTCACTACTACAGCCAGCTAAAAAAAGGCTTAAAATTAAAAAAGAGGGGACTTTGGGAATGATACTCATTATTCAACTCCATTTGATAGATTAATTTTTAATATGTACAACAAATAAAATTATCATATATGAGTATATGAGTATATGAGTAACTAAATGTTAACAAGGTGTTACAAATGGTTTTAAGGACGCATTGAAAGGGAGATGACTCTTGGTGGTTTTGCCTTGTATTACTAAATTGTTACTCGTAAAAAAGTGAATAATTTGTTATAAATGCACCCAGAATTCTCAATATCTTATGCGCAAAAGACTCAATGTTAAATACAAAAATAAAAAAGCTTGTTAAAAAGCTTATCCGTTACGACTCAGTGAAAAACCAGATACTAACCTTAGATTTTAGTTACGCTGCAGATAATAAAGTGGTTGTTGTTGGTTGGTGCGCAAATAAAGAAAGCGCAATTACAACAGGGCTTGCCGCAGATTTAGGTAAATCTTCTTGTGATATTCAAGTTATGGAATTTCCGCGTCCAGATGTTAAAAAGTCTCTTGCGTTAGCATCAAACGACCATTGTTTTGGCTTTTTAGCGATTGTGGATTGCCCAAAAAGTCAATTTGATAAAGTGATATTTAGCCATTCAGGTATTAACTTCCCAACTAAGAATATGCGACTAACGAATGTTGAGTCGGTTAAGTCGCTGGTCGCTCATGCAGGACCAAACCCAGAAAATGCCTCAGACTTTTTAGCGCAAAACGGCATTAAAATATCGAAAAAAGATAAAGCAGGCCCAGCTGTAATTAATAGGCCTAAAGATCCAGATATTGAAAGAATTAAAAAAGAGCTCGAAGATTTAAAAGTAAACAGTGATGACTTTAGTACGAAGTTAGTTAGTTCAACATTACCAGCCATACACAAAATTTGGAAAACACGTCAAGCGCAAAAAAACGATGTTAAATTACTTAGTTTTGGTGACGTAAATGAAAACGCAAAGCTATCAATTGTTGTGCCTCTTTATGGGCGTTATGACTTTATGCAGCTGCAAATCTCACAATTCTCTAAATATCCTGATTTTGATTCAGTAGAGCTAGTTTACGTGCTTGACGATCCAATGCTTGCCCATGAAGTGAGGATCACTGCAAAAGGGATTTATGAAACCTTTGGTATGCCATTTAAAGTGGTTTTTTCTGAACGTAACCTTGGCTTTGCCGGCGCAAACAATTTAGGTGTTGAGTACGCTACCTCTGAAAACCTATTGCTATTGAACTCAGACATTATGCCTAAGCACAAAGGTTGGGTCACTGAGTATTTGAAACAATTTGAAAACACTGAAAACTGCGGCATCTTAGGCGCTACTTTAGTATACGAAGATGAAACCATTCAGCATGCAGGCATGGAGTTTAGAAAAGATGAACATTTTCCAGGTATTTGGATGAATCATCACCCATTCAAGGGTTTTCCTGTTGAACTAGTAAACTTGCCTGATGTATTTGAATCACCGCTAACTACTGGTGCTTGTATGTTAATGAAAACAAGTCTTTATCGAGAGCTTGGCGGGTTTGAACCTTTGTTTGTGCTAGGTGATTTTGAAGACTCAGACTTATGTTTAAAAGTGCATAATAAAGGGCTGAAAGTAGCAGTATCATCAACAGTTGTTCTTTATCATTTAGAAAGGCTTTCTCAAGACTTAGTAGACTCAGGCGACTGGAAGTTTAAATTAACTCTGTTAAATGGAGTGTATCAAGTGTCTCGTTGGGAAAAGTTAATTAAGGAGTTGGCAAAGTGATAAGCAGTGAAGACAGAGTTTTAATTATTTCTCATGGGCACCCAGATTTAAATAAAGGTGGTGCAGAGATCGCAGCTTATAACATGTTTCAAGAATACCGCCGACGTGACATCGATGCATTCTTTTTGGCTCGAACAGGACAAACGCCTCATGGTGGTGCTTCATTTTCTACTAGAAATAACAGCCATCGCGAAATTATGTTCCATACCACCATGGACGACGGATTTTTATATTCAAACATTAAAACTCGTCAGTTGTGGCAAGAGTTTAGAGAAATGTTGTTAGCGATAAAGCCAACTATCGTGCATGTTCATCATTATGTATTAATGGGTGTTGAGATCCTTGAGGAAATCAAAAATACGTTACCAGACTGTAAGTTGGTGTTCACCATACATGAGTTTTTAGCAATCTGTCATAGAAACGGTTTGATGTTAAAAACAGATGGTAAGCTTTGTTACAAATCATCTCCAAGAGACTGCCACTCTTGTTTTCCGGATAAGCAACCGGGCGACTTCTTCTTAAGAGAAAAGTACTTTAAATCAATATTTGAAAATGTAGATGATTTTGTTTCACCATCTCACTTTTTAAAACAAAGGTACGTAGATTGGGGATTAAACGAAGAAAAAATTAAAGTTGTTGAAAACGGCCAGCCAGTGCCGGTAGAAATAACAAAAATTGAAGCTAATAATAAAAAGGTTAGCTTTGCATTTTTTGGCCAAGTAAATCCGTTTAAAGGAATTAGAGTTCTTTTAGATGCGATAAAGTATTTAGACAAAAAAACTCAAAACCTTATTTCGCTGGACATTCACGGTGCGAATATTGAGAACCAGTCAGCCAAATTCAAAAAGTATGTGTCAGAGGCAATTAAAAACTCAAAAGTAGCTATTAATTTCCACGGGAGTTACGAGCCACATGAAATGCCAACGTTACTTGCAGAAGCTGATTGGGCAATAGTGCCATCAATCTGGTGGGAAAACTCACCTATGGTTATTCAAGAAGCGTTTAATTACGATGTGCCTTTAATTGTTAGTGACATAGGTGGTATGGCAGAAAAGGTTAAACATGGCGTAACGGGTATTCACTTCCGCGCAGGTAAGCCGTTAGCACTAGCGAATGCCATAGAGCAAGTGGTTTCAAATCCTGAGCTCAGAACAAACTGTATTAAAAATATTGAAAAACCACTATCAATCTCTAAATGTGCAGATGTTCATTTAGAGCTGTATAAAGGTTAATTGAATTTGAGTAAAAGTTTAGCTGCATTAAGCTTTTACTCAAAAACTGAAAGCAATAGTCCACATCTTCATTAATATGTAATAAAATAGACACAAATATTTAATGTTATCTGTTTTATGGGTGGAAATTTGGTTTGTTAAAACGACTATACAAGGGCGTAAAGTCTCAGAGTGAAATTAAGTTAAGGAGCTTGCTGGGCAAGTCGCCTAATCAAGCTTTTGTAGAAATGTACCTAAAGCTTCTCACTCCCCAAAAAGCCACTACTATTGCAAGCCAATTCCCTGGTTTTGTATTCGGTCCTATTCGCAATTTGAGCTCATGGTTTTTTGAAATCAATAAATCAGTTTCAACCATTAAAGTAGAGCTTGGGATAAGTAAGCCCATTAGCTTGAACTTCAACCATATAATTATTTGGGTACGAGACTCCAACGGTAATCTAGTAAAATACAATGGCGAATACCAGGTAGAGGCTAGTTCTTTTGCAAAAGGTTTTGAAGACATAGACCGCCCGCTTAAAGGCAACACTGGAAACACTGTTTCTTTTCACTCTAAAAGGCAACTCAATCCTTGGTGGCAGGTTAAATTAGATGGTGAATATCAAGTTGAGTATGTTGAATACTTTAACCGTAAAGATAACTTCGGTTTTCGTGGCACCTCTTTAGTCTGTACTGCATTCAGAAAAGACGGTAAAAAAGTCATAAGAGCATCTCGCTTTGATGAAAATAAAAATCACAAAGTGTTTTTAAAAGAGTTGAACTTTAAATTAGCTGCGATAAATGCTCACTTTGTCAGTAGCTCTAATTGGCAAGCGCTAGACAATTTTTACGGCACTTTATTAAAATTATTAAAGTTGGCTTCTAAAAGTGATTTAACTCCAGCCAATAAAAACCACATGAAAAGTCACCTTATAACCTTACTGGAGCTTTTTAACTGGGATAGCCCTGATATTGGGTTAAAGTCTTCTGAGGGTGAAGCAATAAATGTAGGGAACGCTAAGTTTCTGAGAGTAGTTGCATTTAAACGCCCATTAGCAAGGCCTATGCAGTTAACCTATCAAACAGGAGAATCAAAAGAAAATACTTTGATGCCGACAGAAAGTCATAACTTTGATAGAGAGCTATTAGAGTTAAGAAAGAATTGTTTTTTACTACCTCAACCCCATGTTTTTGATATTGACCTTGCAGATAATAAAAACACTGAAACGGTAAACATTTGGGCACCAGATTTACACTCAGCCATGGGATTGGTACTAAGGGAAGCGTACACAAGTAATGATGGTATTTCTTGGACTAAGGTTTCCTCTACACTAGCTAACTTCAATTCAGCAGTGAGTCTAATAGGTTTATACGAATGGGTTGCTGGAAAACAACAGTCCTTAGCCTTTACTGAGCGAATGGGCTTCTTTTTTGGCGTTTACAGGCTGCACCGAGCAAGAGCGTATAAAAAGTTTTTTGTTGGCAATAAGGAAAATCTTTCGGTTTACATGGAAGCAATTGAAAAGGGTGGGGAAGTAGCAAATTACTTACCTAAAGTTATCTTTACTCGACATGGCCTTAACATTCCTTTCAGCGAGATTGACCCTGCATTTTTAGCAAAAAGAATGCACGAGTTTTGCCAGTTAATTAAAACTGAGTTGGGTCAAGAGCCGTTTCCTTGTTTTGGCACATTATTAGGTATTTACAGAGACAATAGTTTCCTGCCACATGACGATGATATTGACGTTGCTATTCTTGTTGACCCTATCGATGGTTTAACAAATAGACAAATTGCCGAGCTTTGGCGCGATAAAATTGAAAAACTAGGCATAGCAACTCGCTTTCCTACCCCATATTCATTAAACTTCCACTGCTATTTTAGTGACTGTGATATGGACATCTTTATAAAAATTAGAGATAGAAAGACTGATTATGTCCACACTCATATGGAAAGGTATCAAGTAAGAAAAGTCGAAAGAAACTTATTTGAACCACTAGGTGCAATCGAATTTTTGGGATTGCCTTTTAAAGCACCTCACAATATAGAAGGCTTTTTACAGTCTCGTTATGGACCAGGTTGGATAAAACCTGATCCAACTTTTGAATTATAAATTGGTTTAATATGTTAAGAAGAATAATAAGGAAATTTGCGACTAAAAAAGTTGCAGAGCCTAAGGACAGCTTTGATGAAAAGGCATTTATAGACGAATTGCCGCTAGCTATTGCTAAAGTAAAACAGCACATAGAACACAATCCTATTACAAATATAGGTGGCAAAGCGAATAACGATCCCTTGACAGTAAACACCAACAGGAAAGGTCGCTTTGTTAGGTTAAGCCTGCAAACGCAAAAGTCTTTTCATTTAGATACCATTGAAATTTACAACAAAGATGGCCGCAACATCGCCAAAAATAAGAAAACCATTATTAGCTCATGTTACAACGACGAGACTAAATATAATGGAGAGGGCGCATTAACCGGCAAGAAGAATGGCGGTGCTAATTTCCACACTAAGCGTGATAATGCCCCTTGGTTGATTATAGATTTAACAACGATTAGAAAGTTGGATAAAGTTGTTATTTATAATCGTGGTGGCGAATGTGCGTCAAGGGCCTTTAGTTTAATGATCGAAGTATCAACAGACTTAAAAAAATGGCATACAATTTTTGATAACTGGCAGGCCATAAAAACCTATAATAAAGGCGATATTAATCCCACTGAAAAAGCTCTGTTGTACGGTGCTATTTTGGAAGGGGCGCCAGCCAACAAGTTATTAAAAGAGCTGAAAGGTGGCCAACACATGAATGCTGCAACAAAGTTGCATGGAGCCATTAATGAGCTTGTTGCGCCTCGTGGTGTTGCTTTAGGGCCTCATGGGTTTATGAAAACATTTGCGCTCAGTTCGGATGCCCGAATTAACAATATATTAAAATCACTATCAAAAGTGCTTATGTTATTGACCAACGAATTTGGTGTTAAGGCATTTATATCCTCTGGCACACTACTTGGTGTAGTAAGAGATGGAAAGTTAATTCCACACGATGATGATGTTGATATTTGTTATATTAGTCAATTTTCTACAGAGGCTGAAATACTCAAAGAACGCGAAGACATGGTGCAGTTTTTAGTTAGCAAAGGTTATCACTTAAAACCATCAGGAATTGCACATTATTGGTGTACCACCCCAGAAGGTGTCAATTTAGATATATTCTCTGGCTTCATTGAAAATGAACGTGCATGCATGAACCCTCTTGCTAGAGGTGGTGTTGGTAAAGACGACGTATTACCGCTACAAACCAAACAAGTAAATGGTTATGACTTGCTTCTCCCAGCAAACCCTGAGTCGTTGCTACAATTGAATTATGGTGACTCATGGAAAGTGCCTGATCCACTTTGGACGTTTAACTGGTCTAAGTCTAAAGCCGAATACAAATTTTTATATTTTTAGGAAGAAAATGAAAACAGTAATTACTTTTGGAACATTCGACGTGTTTCATGTAGGACACGTAAATGTGCTGCAGAGAGCGGCTACTTATGGCGATGCTCTAATAGTTGGTATATCAACTGATGCGTTAAACTATAGCAAAAAACAACGCTATCCGGTTTACAATGAGAATGATCGCATGAAAATTGTAAACGGCTTACGTTATGTGAATTTATGTTTTTTTGAAGAGTCACTAGAGAAAAAGCGTGAATATATTGAGTACTATAAAGCCGATGTACTAGTGATGGGTGATGATTGGGCCGGTAAATTTGATGACTTAAGTGACATCTGTGAAGTTGTTTACTTACCAAGAACACCGTCGGTTTCTACTACGCAACTCATTGAGGTTATTAGTGGCGACTAGTCGTAACCGGAAAACCGTTTACATACATATTGGACATTTAAAAACAGGCAGTACCGCTATCCAAACAAGCCTCTATGAAAACCGTGGATTTTTAAAAGAGCATGGTATTGTCTATCCCAATAGTGGTTTAGTCAAAGATTCAGTGATAGGCAACCGCCACTATGCGCTCTCCAAAATATAAGCCAAACGTCCGAAGAGTGGCTTAAGCTAATTAAAGAAATTGAGCACTCTGGTCAAAATAAAATCGTAATAAGCTACGAAGGTTTTATTCGACTGTCTCGTGCTGAGGTAGAAGTAATTGGTGAACTTTTTAAAGGTTATAACGTAAAAATAATCTGTTATCTGCGAGGTCAGGTAGACTTTATTCAATCACTTTATGCAGAGTACGTTCAGAACCATTCGACCAAACAGTCTTTTAGGCAATTTGAGGGTGTTTTTAATTATCAGTGTTACTACCATGCTTTATTAAATAATTGGGCCTCAGTATTTGGTAAAGATAATATTGTTGTTAAGAACTTTCCTGCTTTAGTCGCGGAGAAAAAAGATCTTATTGCCGATTTTATGTCTGTAATAGGACTAGATACAAAACTTCCAGTTCCACCTCAACGAAAAAACGCAACGCTAAACCCCTACGCAGTAACAATATTGCAGGAATGGAATAAGTGTTCCGGGCCGCTTTCATTTAAGCGAGCGTTTGCGCTTAAACTAAATGAAGTTTTAGAAAATAATAAACTACTTAGATTCTTCCATAATGACAAAAAGCCCAGTTTTATATCTAACAATATGAAGATCGTCATAGCTGCACAGTATCACGCAGAAAACAGGATGTTAGCTAGGGATTATGGTGTGGCATTATTTGAAAATGAGAATAAACCGTCGCAAGCGATTATAACTCAAAGTTCAAAGTTTAGAACTCGGTTGGTTAACTGGTTAATAGGTAGTGACTTAGGGGCGAATGTAAATAGCAATACAAGTAGAATCGCAGGCAAAGCACCTACTAACAAAAAGCTAATACTGGTTTCACTTCTGTTAGCTGTTAAAGAGCGCCTACAAAGCTACTTTTTTAATAGTATTAGAAAGCAGACTTTGCTTGATGGTGTGTTTGTTCCTAACTCTCAATTCGTTTATGCAA
Source organism: Psychrosphaera haliotis (assembly GCF_009728465.1). Lineage (GTDB taxonomy): Bacteria > Pseudomonadota > Gammaproteobacteria > Enterobacterales > Alteromonadaceae > Psychrosphaera > Psychrosphaera haliotis. The sequence continues at coordinate 426,017 of NZ_WOCD01000001.1, read as the reverse complement.
AAAAGGTTTTGTCAAACACCTCTGAGTTGGCTCAAGTGCATGAACATAATTTAGACTGTCATTACTTTATCGTTTTGGATACGACACAAGTACCTAAAAAGTTTGTAAAACGATCATTGGCAAATATTGAATCTGTATTCGGTAGTGGCGTAACTATTGTGCAAATTGATGAGTCAGTTGAAACTTCGAATAACACAATTGATGTATCTTGCTATCAAGGTGTTATTTATCATTCAGCTTGGGATTTATTCTTACCAGAAATGCTAATGTCGCTTAACCAATTCCTTAAATCAAAACATGATGTTTTTGCTGTGCAAACGGAAAACATTGACTGGCACCACGCCATTTACAGTCAAAACGAAGAGCACTTAACCAATATTGCTTGTAAGTTTACGGAACATCAGAAAAAGACCGGCTTAAAGTCCCTCTCCGAGATAGTAAAGACTTTCAAATTATTAGATAATAATCGGTCTTGCTTACAAATGCGTGAACCTCTACTCCAAGTTAGGTTAAATAAACCGAACGCTTTGTAACTTTGCATACTCATTGGATGGTTTAAGTTTACATATATGTTAAAAATCTATATTCATGTTGGACCAGGAAAATCTGGTTCATCAGCGATTCAAAATTGGTTATCAGAAAACTATAAGCAGTTATTAGCCCAAGGCATATTTTATCCTGTCCATAGCTGCGATGAAAATGGCGTTAGCTCAGGCAACGTCCGCGCTCTGTGTACAAGAGATGCAAATAATAAATACCAGGTTGATGAACGAAAGCTCGAAAAGCTTATCAAACAAGCCAATAAATCTAATTGTTCAAAGTTAGTATTGTCCTCAGAGGCTTTTTTTGCGCAAATTGAAGAGTTAGCGCAACGTTTCCCACAAGCTGAGTTCTTATTTTACATACGTAATCCGTTAGAAATAATTGAGTCTTTGTATAACCAAGGCATAAAAAGGCATTATGCGACCTGCGAATTTTGGTTAAATAAAAAAATTACATTTGGCTACACATCGGCCATGCGCCATTTAATGGAAGCACACCCGAGCTTAAACATAAACTATCGGTTTTATGGCCGCGAATTTTTTGAAGCTGGTGACATAGTAGTGGACTTTTTGTCACAAATTGGTGCCAATTTAGATGTTACATCAGTGTCTAAATCCATTAACCTTTCTTACTCTTTTGAGGCACTTGAGTTTAAACGTCAGTTAAATAGGCTACCAAATGATTCCTTACATCATAGATTAGATCAATTTTTACAATCCTTTGATGGTGAAACCAAACGGTTCTCTTTGATGACTTCTGGCGAGTTTAATCGATATAAAAAAGCCACAAAAATAGAAATGAAAAGCTTTTTAGAATTTGCCGGTATTGAAGGCACAGCGTTCCTAGAATATATCGAAAACTACCAACAGAAAACTCCAGTGCAACAAGGATATTACCAAGAATCAGTGAAAAAAGTGATAGAAGAGCTCATCGAAAAGCAACCAGGCTTATTTTCACAGTTAGTATCAGTCATTGAGAACGATGTTTATTTAGGTGTAGCTGAGAGCCCATTTGGTCAACAAATACTGAGTTATAAACGTCCTTTAGATAAATTTAAATCCAAGCTTAAGCAAGTCATATTTGGCAAAAAGCGTTCGTCAATCACAGCTTCTGCACTAACAAAAGAAGAAGCTCGACCAATTCGAGCATCGCTAGGTACACCTAAAAATGTAGGTCATGCAGGCTTTTTAGTGAAGCTGGCTGAATTGGAGCTATCAAAAGGTAATTACAAACAAGCTTATTCATATTTATTGGCCGCGCAGAAGATGAGTAAACACCGACAAAAAGTAGACAAGCTACTGTTGGTTACAAGTAAAAAACTGATGGTTGAAAATTAGTAATGAAGTTTTTCTATTATATAGGCATTGGGTTTGTAAAGTTGATAAAAGCCATACTGCCAAAACAGTTATTTTTGATTTTCAAAAATAATAGCCGTTTTTTAACGCTATATAAAATGATGACTAGAACCGTGGGCCTATCTGGCAGCCTAATACCGTGGCGCAAGCAAAAAAGTACTTATGCATCACAGTTGAAAAAGCAATCTAAAGAGCTGACGTCATTAGATCAAACCTCTTCGGAGCTGGGCATATTGGTGTTCCCAGGCATTAATAGCAAATTAACGAAAACGCTTGTTTCTTTAAGTAAGCAAAGTGTGAAGCCGACAAAGGTTATTCTTGTAGATATTGAGTTACCTAAAAAACTGGCAGAGCTTAACCTTAGTTATGCATTATTAAAAACTTCAAGTAGGACTGAACTAAAACAAGCGCTTGAAAATATGCCGTATTTACTAATCAATGCTGGCGATACGCTAACGCAGGGCCACGAACTCAACAAGTTCATGATGGCGGTTAAAAGTGATGCTCAGTTTGTGTATTCAGATACCGATTACTACAACAACAGTGGTGAAAGGTTAGAGCCGCAATATAAACCTAACTGGAGTCCAGATTATCAATTGTCAGCAGGGTACATAAACACAGGTGTTATGGTTTCTTCGGGCAAGCAAGCAAAAATGCTAATCAACCTAAACAAAGAAAGTTATAACATTACGTCAATGATCAGAGCCTTTTATTTAAGTAAGCTCAATCAAACAAATTTAGATTATAAAGTTGATCATGTTCCGTCTGTATTAATATCGCAGCCACAAAAGCAAAGAGGCGTGCTGCATAATATTAAGAATGAATCCAAGCTCTTTGATGTTAAACAAAGCAGTAATGGTGCACATTTGTTATGGGATAGCAGTTCGTTGCCACTAGTTTCATTAATAATACCGACAAAAAACGGCAAAGATTTAGTAAGAATGTGCGTGGAGAGTATTGTTGAAAAGACGACTTACACTAATTACGAGATATTATTAGTTGATAACAACTCTGATGACGTAGAAGCAATTGAATACTTTAAAGATCTAGACAAAAATGGCGTCGTTAAACTACTGTCCTACCCTCATGAATTTAACTACTCTGCAATCAATAACTTCGCGGCTAAACAGGCTAAGGGAGAAATTATTGGTCTAGTAAACAACGATATAGAAGTTATTCAAGGAATGTGGCTAGAATACATGGTGGGCCATGCGTTACGTACGGATGTTGGTGTAGTGGGAGCCAAATTATTATATCCAAATAATACGTTGCAACATGCAGGAGTAGTAATGGGTTATGGGGGGGGGCAGGTCATGCCCACAAATACTTTGATAAATCCGACCCTGGTTATATGAAACGCATTGCGTTAACTAATAATTACTCGGCAGTAACGGCAGCTTGTATTTTAGTAAAAGCAGACGACTTTTGGGCAGTAAATGGACTAAATGAACAAGATTTGACAGTTGCTTTTAATGATGTAGATTTTTGTTTAAAAATAAAAGAGCTAGGTCGAAATAACGTTTACTGTGCCGAGGCAGAGCTGTATCATCACGAGTCGATTTCGCGAGGTGAAGATACAACGCCAGAAAAACAAGCGCGATTTGCAAAAGAATTAAATTATCTTCAAACAACGTGGGCAACCTTTATTCATGATGACCCATGTTACAACAAGAATTTAACACTTAAACATGAGAACTTCTCGTTGCGACCGTAAATCGCATATGAGGTTCATTTTAAGGTAAAAAAATTGAGTGAAAAAGTAAACTCTGTCGAATCTGTTGTTGCCATGTCTGTATTTCAAGGTGACCGACTAGAGTGGGTAAAAGAAGCTGTAGAGAGTATTCTTAGCCAATCATATACAAACTACCTATTGATGATCCATCAAGACGGCCCCGTACCTGAAGCAATGGAAACTTACCTTAAAAGCTTATGTGAAAATAACAAGCAAGTTAAACTCATCGTCTCAGTTCAAAATATTGGACTAGGTGCGGCTTTAAATAAAATCATTTCGTTAGCTGAGCAATTTAATCCTAAGTATATTATCCGCATGGACAGTGATGACGTTTGTTTTCCTGACCGCTTTATAAAACAAGTTCATTTTTTAGATAACAATGCAGATATTGATATTTTAGGGTCCAGTTTGTTAGAAATTGATGAGAAACGGAAAAAATGTTGGGCGTCGTGTTATGCCAGAACATCACAGCTTATTAATGAAAGTGCTAGCAAGGCGTTGTCCGTTAAACCATCCTACCGTTGTTATTAGATATTCGGCGTTACAAAAGTATGGTAGTTACGATCCGGCGCATAAGAATACACAAGACTATTATTTATGGATAAAAATGGTATCTCAAGGCGCAAAATTGGCCAACTTACGAGAGCCGTTATTAAAGTTTCGCAGGGTTGGTGGTTTTTATAAACGCCGAGGTATTGAAAAGTCCGTAAGCGAATTAAAAGCTCGCGTATTAGCGATGAAAGAACTGAACTTATGGACACCTTTTAATATCTTTTATACCTTAATGGTATTTACGCTAAGAATGATGCCTCCGCAAATGGTTAAATTGGCGTACTTAATTGACCGAAAATTGATTCACGGAAAAGGGCACAAGTGAAAGGCGCGCTAATAGTAACTTACAATCCAAGTCAAACGCAGACTTTGCTTCTTCTTGAACAGCTAGCAAACCAAACTGACGTGCTTGTTGTAATAGATAACTCAAAACGTTCACCTCAATGGTTGCAAGAGGCCTGCTTTAACAGTGATATTGAGCTTAAGCATTACTCTACAAATGTCGGCTTGGCGAACGCACATAATACTGGTCTTCAATATCTCAATGAACGCGGCTGCGAAGTTGGTTTTATCTTTGATCAAGACAGTGAAATAGACGATAGCTTTGTTACGCAAATGGTAAGTGAATATAAAAAAGCCAAACAAAGTGAGAATATTGCTGCAGTAGGACCTCAGGTTGTTTGCAAGTTTATAAACGAAGACGTGAAACCCCGAGTGCAAAAACGTGCACCTATTACCAGTGGTGTAGACCGTGCTAGTCAGATCATCTCGTCGGGCATGATGGTAAATTTGAAACTATTTTCTCGAATAGGAAGTAAAGACGAGCGACTTTTCATTGATGGCGTTGACCATGAGTGGTGTTGGCGAGCAAACTCGTTAGGGTACTCTGTTGGTATTGTTAATAGCGTCAAAATGATCCATGAACTTGGTGACTCACGCAGTCGTTTTCTTGGCTTTACTTATAAGGTTGGGAGTCCAATAAGGCTGTACTACCAGTTTAGAAACAACTTACTGCTGAGTCGAAGGGGATATGTGCCTCTTTATTGGAAATGTCGCAATCTATCTCTTATGATGATAAAGCTCGTTTCTATGGTAATAAACCACACAGATAGAAAACAAAGATTAAAGTACATGTTACTTGGGATCAGGGATGGTGTAACAGGCCGTTCTGGAAAGTTAAAATTAAAGTCAAAATAAAGCCAAAGGTATTCTTCATACATGGACAAATATAACCTCACCCACTTAAAAGCGCTCGAAGCTGAAAGTATACAGATCATTCGTGAAGTCGCTGCTGAGTTTGATAACCCAGTTATGCTTTACTCTGTGGGTAAAGACTCTGCAGTTATGCTTCATTTAGCACGCAAAGCTTTTTTCCCAGCAAAAATACCTTTTCCTTTACTGCACGTTGACACAACATGGAAATTCAAAGAGATGATTGCGTTCCGCGATAAAATGGCGGAAAAGTATGGGTTTGAGCTAAAAGTGCACACTAATCCTGAAGGTGTAGAGCAGGGCATTGGTCCATTTACACACGGTAGTTCAAAACATACCGACGTAATGAAAACTCAAGGTTTAAAACAAGCCTTAAATGAAGGTGGTTATGACGCCGCATTTGGTGGCGCACGTCGAGATGAAGAAAAGTCGCGCGCTAAAGAACGTGTTTATTCCTTCAGAGACAAAAACCATGCCTGGGATCCAAAAAAGCAACGCCCTGAGTTGTGGAATATTTATAACAGTAAAGTAGACAAAGGCGAAAGCATTCGTGTGTTCCCTCTATCTAATTGGACCGAGCTGGATATTTGGCAATACATCTATTTAGAGAATATTGAGATTGTTCCACTTTACCTAGCTAAAGAACGCCCAGTGCTGGAACGTGATGGCACACTCATTATGGTTGATGATGAAAGAATGCCAATTAATGAAGGTGAAAAGCCGGAAATGAAAATGGTTAGATTCCGCACATTAGGCTGTTATCCATTAACAGGGGCGGTTGAATCTGAGGCTGCCACGTTACCGGAAATTATTCAAGAGATGTTGTTGACGAAAACGTCAGAGCGCCAAGGGCGCATGATCGATCATGACCAAGCTGGGTCAATGGAAAAGAAAAAGATGGAAGGGTACTTCTAATGGCGCATCAATCAGATTTAATTGAACAAAATATAGAAGAATACCTAAAGCAGCATGAAAACAAAGAGTTACTTAGGTTCATTACCTGCGGTTCAGTAGATGACGGAAAAAGTACCTTAATCGGACGTCTTTTGCACGACTCTAAAATGATCTTTGAAGACCAAATGGCGGCCATCAAAAATGATTCTAAACGCTTTAATACCACCGACGAAGAGTTTGACTTAGCGTTATTAGTAGATGGCCTTCAGTCGGAGCGAGAACAAGGCATTACGATTGATGTAGCCTACCGTTATTTCTCTACAGACAAACGAAAGTTTATCATTGCCGATACACCAGGACACGAGCAATACACTCGTAACATGGCAACGGGGGCATCTACCGCTGACTTAGCCATTATTCTTATTGATGCTCGATATGGTGTGCAAACTCAAACAAGGCGTCATAGCTTTATTGCTTCCTTGTTAGGGCTAAAAAATGTCATCGTAGCGATTAACAAAATGGACTTATTAGAGTTTTCTGAAAAAGTCTTTGAAGATATTAAAGCTGAGTACGCTCAATTAGCGAGCAAGCTTGAGTTAAATAACGTTCAGTTTGTGCCTATCTCAGCCTTAAAAGGTGACAATGTCGTTAGCCGTTCATTAAGTTCCCCTTGGTATAAGGGCGAAACACTAATGGAAATGTTAGAAAGTACGCCAGTTACCAATTCATATAACTTTGATGTGTTCCGTTTACCTATTCAATATGTAAATCGACCAAACCTAGATTTCCGTGGTTTTGCAGGCACAATAGCCTCCGGTGTTGTAAAGGTTGGCGATGAAGTTATGGTTCAACCGTCGGGCAAAGTAAGTAAAATTAAAGAAATTGTTACCTTTGATGGAAACTTAGAACAAGCTTATGCACCAATGGCTATTACTGTTACTTTAGAAGATGAAATTGATATTTCTCGTGGTGACATATTAGTTCACCCAGAAAATGCAGCCGCCGTTACCAATGATATTGAAGCCAACCTTATCTGGATGGCAGAGCAGCCTTTAGTCGCTAATAAGCAATATGACTTTAAGTTTGCTTCAAAACAAACGGCAGGTTCAGTTCGTGACATCGACTTCAAAGTTGACGTAAACACAATGCAGCAACATGATGCCGTTAGATTAGAACTAAATGAAATTGCACAATGTCAGATTTCCTTAAATCATCAAGTGGCCTTTGATGAGTACAATGAGGTCAAAGGGACTGGCGCATTTATCATAATCGACAGATTGACTAACGTAACCGTTGGTGCTGGAATGATTAAAGGTAAAGGGCGAAGTTCCAATACACAATCAAAAACGGATATATCGGCGTTTGAAGTAGAACTGAACGCGCTTATTCGTAAGCACTTCCCTCATTGGGGCGCGCAAGATATATCAGAGCTATTTAACAAATAGGTGAATCCTAAGTGCAAATGGATGTGGTGATATGGATGTAATAATAATGGTACTCGTTTTTGTGAGTACCATTTTAGCTTTAGTAAAGTTTAATCAACACGCCGCCGCTGTATTCAGTGCGGCCTTTTCTGTTACTTTCCTATTTGGCTTTATTTCAGAGCAAGACGTAGTCGCCAGCTTTACCAATAGCGGTTTACTGGTTCTGATTATGCTGCTGCTCGCATCCGTTGCAATTGAAAAAACCTCATTAATTATTTGGCTTACTGGTAAAATATCAAGTAAAACCTACCCATTGAGCTGGCTTAAGCTTATGGTAACCACTATTTTAGGCTCTGCATTTTTAAATAACACGGCAGTAGTTTCTACATTAATTAGACCCATCAGAAATAACCCTAAAATTGCCGCCAGTCGACTTTTAATACCGCTTTCTTATGCTGCTATTCTTGGCGGAACACTCACTTTAATAGGGACGTCAACTAACCTTATTGTTAATAGTATGTTGATTGATGAAACGGGCGAGGGTTTTCGTTTTTTTGAATTTACAAAAGTAGGTCTTGTAGTTATCGCAATAACGTCAGTAGTGATTTTTATTGTGTCTTATAAACTGCCCGATATAAAAAATGCCAGTCACAAAATACAAGATTATATGATCGATACTAAACTTTTAGCGGAATCATCGTTAATTGGGAAAACAGTAGAAGAGGCTGGTCTTAGACACTTACAATCGCTGTTTTTAGTAGAGATCATACGTAACAATCGAACAATCTCTCCTGTTACCCCAAAAGAAGTGCTTGAACCCACAGACCGACTGCTATTTAGCGGCGACATTAATCAAGTCTCTCAACTTGACCACTTTGATGGTTTGAGTATTGTTGTGGATGCCACAGAGGTAGAGTTTGAAAATTTAACGGAAGTTGTTATCAGGCCTGGTAGCCACATAGTAGGACAAACGCTAAAAAAAGTAGAGTTTCGATCTAAATTTGATGCAGCTGCAATAGCTATTAAACGCGACGGTGAGTCTTTACGAGGGAAGTTAGGGGAGTTGACCTTAAAAGCGGGCGACTTTTTAGTTTTAGTGACAGGTAAAGACTTTAACAAACGGCACAATGTTAAGAAAAACTTTATTACTTTAAGTGGGCTTCAGCCGGAACAAAAGCTAAGTGGTTGGCGCGAATTCCTTGCTATTGGAGGGTTTGTTGGGACTATTTTAGGCGCCGCAATTGGTGCTTTTAGCCTGTTTAAAGGGTTAGCCATTTTACTTGTGTTGTTAATGGCTACTGGCTGTTTAACAAGCAATGATATAAAACAGCGATTGGCATATAACATTTGGTTGATTGTTGGTTCAGCAATTGCGTTATCCCATGGTTTACAAAACACGGGTACGCTGGATATTTTAATAGGTTGGTTGAACTTAAGCTTAAATTCAGAAAACGGTTTATACGTGCTCATTTCAATTTATATATTAACGGTGTTACTTACCGAGTTAGTGACCAATAATGCAGCCGCAGCTCTTATGTTCCCTTTAGCGTATTCTATTGCTACTGCTGGCGGATATGAGCCAATGACCTTTATTTTAGCAGTTACATTTGCCGCGAATACTAGTTTTATTAGCCCTTATAGTTATCAAACCAACCTGATGGTCTTTAACGCTGGGCAATATCGGCTGTTAAACTTTATAAAAGCAGGGCTTCCAGTTTCATTAACATTTTCAATATCGGCATTGGCGGCTATTATTTACTTTTACCCGCTAACTGTACTTTAAAATCAAGGATCTTTAATGAGTGAACAATCAACGACATCAGATAATGTAGTTTGGCAAAACCACACGGTAACCCGAGAACAAAGACAAGTAGCCAACGGGCATAAGCCAGTTGTGTTGTGGTATACGGGCCTAAGTGGGTCAGGAAAGTCAACCATTGCTAATGCGGTAGATATCATGTTGTTTGAGCGTAACTGCCACACTTATTTACTTGATGGCGACAATGTTCGTCATGGCCTAAATGGCGATCTTACCTTTACCGACAAAGACAGAGTAGAAAATATTCGTCGTATTGGCGAAGTGAGCAAGTTGTTTGTTGATGCCGGATTGATTGTATCAACGGCTTTTATCTCACCTTTCTCATCAGATAGAAAGATGGTGCGCACTCAACTAACCGAAGAACAGTTTGTTGAAATATTTGTTGATACTCCTTTAGATATTTGCGAAAAAAGAGACCCAAAAGGGCTATATAAAAAAGCGCGCAATGGTGAAATTAAAAACTTTACCGGCATTGACTCAGCTTACGACGTTCCTGTTAATCCAGAGTTACATTTAAAAACGGACGGTTTGAGTGTTGAAGAGTGTGCGCAAGTAGTAATCAACAAGCTTCTAGAGCTTGGCATAATCGATTAGTCGATCATGGTTATCGATAACGTTTATCGGTAACAAAAGTTAAAACAGGAACAACCGTAAATGAATTTTGACGTGTTTAATGGTGATGCAGACGGCATCATTAGTCTTTTGCAGTTAAGGTTCCATGAGCCTAAAGAAACACAATTAGTAACGGGCATAAAACGCGACATCTCTTTGGTAAAGCAGATCCCGTTAGATTTATTGAACGACAAAAGTGAAATCACCGTGCTGGATGTTTCTATGGAAAAAAACATAGACGCATTGAATAAAGTGTTAGAAACAAAAGCTAGCGTTTTATACGCTGATCACCATCGCGCTGGAATTATACCAACGTCCAACAACCTATCAGCCCATATCGATTTATCAGCAGATACCTGCACCGGACTCATCGTTGATACTATACTCAACAAGCAATATCACAACTGGGCTATTACCGCAGCTTATGGCGATAATCTAATATCAACCGCCGATAATTTAGCAAATCAAGCGGGCATAAATAGTGAAGAAGCTCAGCAACTTCGTGAGCTTGGTACATTAATCAATTACAACGGTTATGGCGCCCATACCGACGATTTGGCATACCATCCAGCTGAATTGTTTAAGTCTTTATTAAAATACCCATGTCCTTTTGACTGTATTGCAGATACAAGTTCTGCATTTTATAAGTTAAAAGAGGCGTTTGACTCAGACTTTTCATTGGCTGAACAAGCAAATGTTGTTTTTGAATCTGACCAGCTTATGGCTTGTATTATGCCTGATGAAGCCTGGAGTAGACGCATCAGCGGAACCTACGGTAACCATTTAGCGAACCAATTTCCAAACCGTGCTCACCTCGTTTTCACAATAATCGATAATGAACATTATTTAGTGAGTTTACGAGCCCCATTAAATAACAAAAAAGCCGCTGGAGAATTGTGTGCAAAATATCCAACTGGTGGTGGCAGAGAAGGCGCCGCTGGGATAAACTGCTTACCAAAAGCAGAGATAAATACCTTAATTCAGCAGGTTTGTTTGTTTTATACCCCAAAAGGGGAGTAATGCAAAAAATTAATACATATACATGGGTGCAACTTTTAGCCTAATAATGTATTATTCCGCCTCGATTTTGGTTAGGGATGCCGCAATTAAATCCCTGCCTGCGTTACTTCAGTTTTTAAGGATTTAATTATGAATGGGGCCCTTTCCAAAGGACTAGCTTGTTTTTTAGCCATAGTGGTATTTAGCAGCATCACACCTGCTAAGGCACAAGTTTCTACGACGCCATCTCAAGCGCAAATCGAACAATTTAAAAAACTCCCAAAGTCCCAGCAAGAAGCCCTAGCTAAGCAGTTTGGAATCGATATTAGCGAGCTAAGTACTTCCCCTTCAGGTACAGGAACTAAAAAAGAAGCTCCTGAGCTTCAATATCTTAACAATGCTCGTTCTGAAAAGTCTGCCGAAGCAGAAAAAAAAGAAACCGAAGCAAAACAAGATAACGTTAATAAATTGCAACCATTTGGTTATGACATATTTGAGGGCATGCAAACGGCCTTTATGCCTAGTGATAGCTTGTCTGTACCAGCGAATTATATTGTAGGACCTGGTGATAGCTTTAATATTGTTATGTTTGGTAAAGCATCATCTTCAGAAAGTGTAACGGTAGATAACGAAGGCAAAATCAGCTTTGCGGATTTAGCACCTATATCAGTGGCTGGTTTGACCTATCAAGAGGTAAAAACAAGAATTGCCGATGTAGCAAGTGTTAGCATGATTGGTATCAAAACGTCCGTATCTATTTCAGGTTTACGCTCTATTCAAGTGTATGTGGTTGGTGATGTTAAAAAGCCAGGTGCTTACCAATTATCAAGCTTATCAACCATGACCAATGCCATCTTCATAAGTGGTGGACCTACTAATGTTGGCTCATTAAGAAATATTAAGCTAAACAGAGCCAATAAAACCATTACGCAGCTTGACCTTTATAAAATGTTTACGCAAGGTGACGCATCAGCAGATCGTCGCTTGCAAAACGGTGATGTGGTTTTCATTAGTTCTATTGAGTCACAAGTAAAGGTGTACGGTGAAGTGCGTCGCCCAGCCATTTATGAGGTAAAAGCAGGTGAAACGCTTGATGAAATTATAAAGCTAGCAGGTGGTTTAACGTCTTTGGCTTATCCTAAAAATATATTAATTACTACGCTAGACAATAACTATCAGCGTTTGGTTAAAAAGGTAGACTTAACAAACAAAACTGAAGCAACTCAACTAAAGATAAAAGCTGGTGATGTGGTGCGTATTTTACCAATATCACAACAGTTTAGCCAAGTGGTTCATGTTGCGGGCGCAGTATCAAGACCAAGTGGATATGCTTACTTTGATGGCATGACATTAACTGATTTAATTTCAAGTTCTGATGACTTAAGTTTGTCTACAGACATGAATTACGCATTAATCGTGTCGGAAATAGCTGACGGCTCCATTCAAATACGTCACTTTGCACCTAAAAAGGTATTGGCCGGTTCGGACATCGCGCTTAACTCTAAAGATCTAGTGCTTTTCTTTAATCGTTATGACGACAGTGATTTTCATTCTGAAAATACCACTATAGAAACGAATATTGACGGTTATAACTATCTATATGCATTAAGAAACCGGTGATATTCAAACCCAACAAGTTGCCTTAGTTAAAACTCAAAAACTTACTCGCCAGGAATTGATTTTACCTCTAATAAAAATGTTAGAAGCTAACGTAACGCCGGGCAGTTTAGTGGCTACAGCGGAAATTACCGGCAAAGTTCACTTCCCCGGAATATATCCAATATCTAATGAGGCTAGCATACTAGAGCTTGTCTCTGCTGCGGGGGGCTTGCAAGAGTCTGCAAATTTGGAGATCGGTGAGGTGTCTCGAATCAACCAACGCGCGTCAGGCTCAGAGAGAGAACATATCCGTTTTTCTTTACAAAAAGCGTTATCGGGTAGTGAAAGTCAAAATGTAGCTATTCAACCAAAAGACGTGGTTAATGTATTCCAGCAGTCAAATTGGCAAAAAGAGTCACGTATTACCCTTGGCGGTGAAGTGGTTTATCCTGGCACCTATACAATAAAAGACGGCGAAGGTTTAGCAGCAGTAATAGCGAGAGCCGGCGGTTTAACAAAATTTGCAGCTCCAGAAGGTGCATTTTTCGCCCGAGAGTCCTTAAGAGAACTAGAGCAAAAGCAAGCTCGAGATTTAGCACAGAATCTAAGTAAAGAATTGGCCTTCAAATCTATTTCAAATTCATTTGGTAGTGTAGCTGTTACAGAAGTACAAGATCTTGTTAGCAAGCTGACGGTAGTAGAAGGGGTAGGGCGTTTAATTATTGACTTAGATAGAATCTTAAGTGACGAGAACTACGATGTTCAAGTTGAAGATGGCGACCAACTTTTAGTCCCAACCTTACGAGGTGAAGTAAGCGTTGTTGGTGAAGTGCAAGTGGCTACATCACATATTTATAATGAAGGTTGGCTATTAGAGGATTACTTAAAGTCAAGTGGTGGGCTGCGAGCTCAGGCAGACTCTGATCGTGTTTACGTTATACGTGCAAACGGCTTAGTGGATATTCCAGACAGTTCATGGTTAGGTGGTGAGGATACGTTAATTGCGCCAGGCGATACTATTGTGGTTCCAATTGATGCCAGCTACACAGACCGTTTAACCTTATGGGAAAAATCAACATCAATATTTTATCAGCTAACAGTAGGTTTAGCTGCGTTGGCGAGTTTTTAATATGACTGAAGAAAATAAAGTTAACGCATTAGAAAAAAAAATAGCGCTTTTAGAAGCGAATCAAGAAGCGCAAATTAACGTAACCAGACAAATGTTCCATGGCGTAAACCAAAACAGCGACGAAGATGAAATAGACTTAAGGCAACTTTTTTCAGTTATTTGGAAAGGTAAGTTTAAAATTATGGGTATTGCTCTAATCTTTGTAGTTGTTAGCGTGTTTTATGCATTGTCGCTCCCAAATATCTATACTTCGACATTAAAGCTAGTACCTGCTCAACAGGAAAGTGAAGGAGGCTTGTCTTCGCTTGCCTCTAAGTATGGTGGACTGGCATCGATGGCGGGTATAAACCTAGGTGGAGGTTCAGGTAATAACATTGAGCACGCAATAGAGTTGATGAATAGTTGGCCTTATATTGAAGGGTTTGTTGAAAAACATGGTTTAAAAACCACCTTCATGGCTGCTAACGGTTGGGATGCATCTACTAATCAATTGAAGTTTGATATTGATAAGTTTGATAAAGGTAAAAATCAATGGAAGCAGGTCTCAGGATTGTTCTCTTCTAACTTAAAGTCGTTGGAACCAACGAGTTTTGAAACTTACAAAGCGATAAAAAAAGACTTTTTTCTATTAGTTTTGATGATGAACTTGGTATTTTTAATATATCAGTAAATCACTTTTCTCCATATGTTGCATATGAAATGGCAAATAAACTAAAAAACGATATTAATGAATACTTTAGAGCGCAAGATAAAAAACAAGCGCTGGATAGTATTAATTTTATTGAACGTAAGATTGAGTCAACGGCAAACTCTCAAATGCGTGAAGTGTTTTACAACATGATTGAGTCGCACACGCAAAAAATCATGATGACTGAAATAAACGATGAATATTTGCTCAAAACACTAATACCGGCAAAAGTCTCAGAACCTACGGAAAAGTCCAAACCAAAGAGATCGATTATCGTAATAATTAGTTTTATTCTTGGCGGTATTCTAGGAACGGTTTTAGTTTTAATCTCTGCATTTAGAAATCCAAAAGAAGTATAAAATGAAAAAAGTACTAACGGTTTTTGGCACTCGACCTGAAGCGATAAAAATGGCGCCCTTAGTAAAAGCATTAGAGTCGGATACTCGAATAGAAGCGAAGGTTTGTGTTACTGCACAACATAGAGAAATGTTAGACCAGGTATTAGCGTTGTTTGATATTGTGCCTGATTACGACTTGAATTTAATGAAAGCGGGTCAAACGTTACCGGAAGTAACAAGTAGAATCTTACTAGAATTAACTCCGGTGCTTCAAGAGTTTAAGCCTGATGTTGTATTGGTGCATGGAGATACGGCTACTACGTTTGCATCGAGTTTAGCGTCTTATTATGAGCAAATACCAGTGGGGCACGTTGAGGCTGGCTTGCGCACTGGAAACATTTACTCTCCTTGGCCTGAAGAAGCGAATAGAAAGCTAACTGGCGCGATTACAAAATATCACTTTGCTCCAACAGAAACATCCAGGCAAAATCTACTTTCAGAAAATACAACAGAATCAAATGTTTTTGTAACGGGCAATACCGTCATTGATGCTTTGTTAATGGTTAAAAATAAAGTTGAAAATGATGAACAGTTAAAATCTGATATGAATAGCCGTTTTTCATTTTTAAACAATGATAAAAAGTTGGTATTAATTACTGGGCATAGACGTGAAAGCTTTGGTGGAGGCTTTGAGCGTATTTGCGAAGCCATCAATAAGCTAGCCACTCAAAACCCTGGCGTATTATTTTGTTATCCGGTTCATTTAAATCCAAATGTACAGGAACCTGTAAACCGTCTACTTGCAAAGTTAGAAAATGTTTTCCTAATAGAGCCGCAACAATACTTACCGTTTGTGTATTTGATGAATCGCTCAAGCATAATCCTGACCGATTCAGGTGGTATTCAAGAAGAGGCGCCAAGCTTAGGTAAGCCTGTACTCGTTATGCGAGATACTACAGAGCGACCAGAAGCGGTTGATGCTGGTACAGTTAAGCTAGTGGGTACAGACGTAGAAAAAATCGTAGATCAAGTGACTAAGTTACTTAAAGAGCCTCAATATTATCAAGAAATGAGTTTTGCCCACAACCCTTATGGTGACGGCCAAGCTTGTCAAAGAATTTGTGACATATTAGCTAAATAATTTCATCACAAAGTTAATAAATAGATTTATAAAGGAAATGCCAGTGTCTTTTGAAACGGTATCAGTTATCGGTTTAGGTTATATCGGTTTGCCAACCGCAGCCATGTTTGCATCACGTAAGAAAAAAGTGGTAGGCGTTGATGTTAATTCACACGCGGTAGATACCATTAACCGTGGTGAGATTCATATTGTTGAACCTGAATTAGACATGATTGTTCATGCTGCCGTTACGGAAGGGTATTTAAAGGCAACATTAACACCAGAGCCTGCGGATGCGTTTTTAATCGCTGTCCCTACACCTTTTAAAGCAAATAACAGTGAAATCCCAGAGCCAGACCTTTGTTATATTGAGTCTGCAGCTAAATCTATTGCGCCTGTTCTTAAAAAGGGCAATTTGGTAATTTTAGAGTCGACTTCTCCGGTAGGCGCAACGGAAAAAATGGCTGCTTGGTTAAAAGAAGCAAGACCAGAGTTATCATTCCCTCAAGACGATAATATAAACCCAGACGTAAATGTTGCTCATTGTCCAGAACGAGTATTGCCTGGGCATGTTGTTCGTGAATTGGTAGAGAATGATCGTGTTATTGGTGGAATGACACCTAAGTGCTCAGAGCGTTCTATAGAGTTGTACAAAACCTTTGTAGAGGGTGAGTGTGTTGCCACTAATGCAAGAACCGCTGAAATGGCTAAGCTGACAGAGAACTCATGCAGAGATGTACAAATTGCCTTTGCCAATGAGTTGTCCATTATTTGCGACAAGTTAAACATCGACGTATGGGAATTGATATCACTTGCGAATCGTCATCCACGTATAAATATCCTACAGCCTGGCCCAGGTGTAGGTGGGCATTGTATTGCTGTTGATCCTTGGTTTATTGTTAGTGAAACTCCTGAGGAAGCTCAGTTGATCCATACGGCTCGTAAAGTTAATGATATGAAGCCTGAATGGGTAATTAGTAAAGTTAAACTAGCTATTGCAAATTTCTTGTTGTCAAACCCTGAAAAATCGGTTCAGCAAGTAACAGTTGCATGTTATGGACTGGCTTTTAAACCAAATATAGATGATTTGAGGGAGAGTCCAGCATTAAAAATTATGCAGTCACTCGAAAAACAAATTGCTTGTAGGCTGATAGCCGTTGAGCCAAACATAAAAAAGATAGGGAAATACTTGGATCGTACTTTATTATTAGACATGGGCGAGGCAGACGCACAGGCAGACATAAAGGTTTTATTAGTAAGTCACAAAGAGTTTCAGACTATGAGTATTACGGATAAACACATACTAGCGTTTTCTGGGATATAAAATGAATAAACTAAAAAACAATTTTTCTAAAGACGGTTTTAAAATAGTCAAAGGCGTTTTATCCAGTTCTGAAATAGATGAAATTAGGGAAGTAGTGGGGGCTCAAGAGCCTGGAACTAGATTAATGCAGCCTCCAAAGTTGAATAAACTTCCACATGTTTTAAACGTTTTTGTGAATAAAAGAGTAGATAGCCATCTGCAGGAAATTTTGGGAGACTTTTATCGTTTTTCGTCTCACCAATTACAAATAAACTCGTTTACACAGGCTACGCTTCAAAAGGCTAGCTCTGGTGCACACATTGATGGAATAAAAGAACTAGAATTGAACCTTTCTTATATGAGTGAATCTATACCAGCCTGGGTTAATATAGGAATCTATTTACAGGATTATGATAATGATGGGTTTGGTGGCGGTATCGCTGTTTTAGAAAATAGCCACAAAGTTGTTCGATTATTAGCTCGTTTACCTTGCTCAAGCGTTTTTATTAAATCTTTTATAAAAGTTACCAAGTTCTTACCGTTTAAATATTTTAAAGAAGTAAAAACTGAACCTGGCGACGCTATTATATTTGATAATAGGTTAATTCACACATCTATTCCAACAAAGTCAACATTAAAAAATGAAAATGCGTCGCATCAACAGTTTGTGTCGTCAATACCGAACAAAAATAGAAAGTTAGCCTTTTATTGGTTTGCAGGTAAAACTGAACTCAATGCTGAAATATTATCTAATAATTTTTATAGTAGGGTAAATCGAGCAGCAGATAAAACTAAGACAGGGGGGTTTGATTACAAATTGGCCTGTGAACTTGACAATGAATTTAAAGGCGATATTAGAAAGATGTTGGGCGCAAAATGAAAATCTTGTTCATAATAAATCAGCTATCTCCCGCTGGAGCGGAAAAGCTAGTAGCATTGCTATCCAAAAGTATAAGTGCTGAGCGCATCGTTATTTATGCTATTAGAAAAAATAAAAACATAGAGCAAAAGAATGCTTTTCGAAACTTAGTATTATCAGGTGTAACTATTGTTGAAAGTAGTTACGAATCTTGCAGGGGGTTCAAAGCACTTAACAACAATTTTATTAACTTAAAAAAAATAGTAGAGGTAAATGAGATTGACATTATTCATTCTCATTGCGAATTGCCAGATATATTCGCGTTACTATTGAAGAATAGGGTTAAAAAAATTGTTAGAACTGCACACAATGAAAAATTCAGCTTAGATCATAAGTTTGGTGTTAGGCTCCCAATTCAAAGTTTTCTGTCTCAATTTTTTGATCAAAACATCTGTATATCAAAAAAAATATATGAGCAGCACCCGCCTAAAAAAAGAACGTTTATCACTAATGCAATTGACCTGTCCTTTATAAATAATGTGAGAACTATCAGTCAAAATAATAGAATGAATATTTCTATTGTCGGTAGATTTACAACGCAAAAAAACCAAGTTGATTGGGCTAACCAATTAGTTGAAAGTGGCTACTTAGCTTCATTTAAGGATATTAAATTCAACTTTTACGGGGATGGTGAATCTAGAGTTAATTTAGAAGAGATTGCAGGTAAACACCCTCAAATATTTGAAGTTAAGGGTTTTTGTTCAAATATAGAAGAGATATATCAGAATTCTGATGTTGTTTTAATTACAAGTCTCTGGGAAGGAATTTCAACCGTTATGTTAGAGTCGTTGTGTAGAGGAATTCCTACACTAACTTCAAATGTCTCAGGTGCAGAAGATGTCAATTCAATTTTATCTAATAATATTATTATTGATGTTAATAACTTTAAAGAGCTGGCGCTAAAAATAAAAACTGCGCCTTCTATTTCAAAAAAAGAACAAGAATCTTTAATAACAACGTTTAGTTTAAATAAATTTATCAAATTACATAAAACGTTATATAGGTGTTTATTGAATGAATAAGTATTTGAAATATTTTGATAATATCATTCATCATGATATTGGTATAGATGTTAGTAAGCCTACTTTTATAAATCTATCGTTAAGTAATAAATGTAATTCACGTTGTGTAATGTGCGATATTTGGAAGCACCCAAGCAATGATCTTTATGGAACTGAGTTATTTCAAGCATTAGATAGTGAATACTTAGATCAAATCCGAACATTAGGAATTACAGGTGGTGAACCGTTCCTTAGGGCTGATTTACCGGAAATTATTGAATATGCTTTAGGTCGCTTTACTCACTTAAAGCACATAGGTATTACTACTAATGGTTTCAACACCAGTAGGATTTTGAAGCTTTTAGAGAGGTTTTTCGCGAATAACCCTAACGTGAAGTTAAGTATTTGTATTTCTATCGACGGGTATGGCTCAACTCATAATTTAATGCGTAAGGTCAAAAGAGCATGGGATAACGTCAACAACACTATCATAGCTTTGAGTCCACATAGTCAAAATATTATATTGTCGATTGCTTGCACTGTGACACGATTGAATTCTAATTATGAAAATCTTTTAAAATTACAAAAATTTGCTCTCAATCAAAACATTCCGATAATATTTAGGATGGCAGTAAAAGTTGATCGTATCTTTAACGAAGAATTGATCGACAATGTCGGGTTGATTCCTGGTTCTAGGGAGTCATTAGAAGTTTCACGATTTTTAAAAGACAACGTTTTACTTAACCTGAATGCTAGGACGATGTATTATCATATGATGGTCGACTTTCTTGAAGGGCATACGTCCAAACGGACA
Organism: Psychrosphaera haliotis; assembly: GCF_009728465.1. Taxonomy (GTDB): domain Bacteria; phylum Pseudomonadota; class Gammaproteobacteria; order Enterobacterales; family Alteromonadaceae; genus Psychrosphaera; species Psychrosphaera haliotis. Next base: position 405,964 of record NZ_WOCD01000001.1, on the reverse strand, counting down.
ATAAAGTGTAAAGAGATGAGAGATGGCGCAATGTTAGATAGCAATGGAGATATCTATGTTTGTTCCGTTTCAGGAAAAAAGTTTGGTAATTTATTGCATGATGACGAAGTAAAATTAAAAGAGCAGGCAAAACTAAGTCGTGCAATAGTTAGAGAGAATAACTGCAGCTCCTGCTTCCACGATCATTTGAGCCATAAATCGCCATTAAAATTATTAGAATCATTTTATAGACTTCATGTATAAAATATTTTATTTACTATCCATATTTGTTGCTCTAGGTAGAGATTACATCTTTGTTTCAGACTCTCTTGCAACATTTATATTTACCATTATGTTGGTTGACGCGATTGTTGAAATAATACTCAAACCTTTTTCACTTCGAAGCTTGAACTTTAACTTGAGACTCAATTATTTTTATTCTCCAAACGGATTAATTGAATTAGGTTGTATTATCACTTTAGCCACTATATTAATAATGGTCTTTGGAGTTCTAGTAGGCTTTGAAAATACAGTATTATTTGGGTTTCTATTGCTTGCCAAATCAGGATATAAAGTGGTTAGTAACAAAGCTCTTTATTCAAAAAACTTCAATAGTTTTTATCTTTTTGAATTCGTAAGGAATGTAAGTATTGCACTGTCATTTTACTTGGAGTCTTTGTCATTTTACCTAGTTTGTTTAATATTAATTACACTAGTATGTTTCTTAAAGTATAGTTTAATAAAGATTAAAACACGATGCCAAACTAAATTGATATATAAAGTGTATAGATCAGATTGGCTAATGGTTTTACAAGCTTTCTTAAGTGCGTCTTATGTAGTTTTTGATAAAACGCTAGAGTCTATTAAATCGGATTCGACGTTTTTAGAATACCTACTTGTGACTAAGTTCATAATGTTTTCTTTAAACTTATTTTCTGGTTTTTCTTTGCAAATATTTCAAATACAAAACAGAAATCATAGAAAAAGTATAACTTCTTTTTTGCTAATAAAACGCAACCTTCCATTTATCTCAATAATTGTTTTAGGATTTATTTTTTTCTTTACATGTCTAATTGGATATTTGCCGGTAGGTGAACGTTTAACTTTTGAGCCAGTATTCTTGGCATTGGCAGTAGGCTGGTTGCTTTCGATGTTAATTAGAGAGGCATGTATTAAAGCTAATCAAATGAGAGGTGATTTTAAAATAGTTTCTGCTCTAGTCTTAGTTATCTTACCAATACATATTATTACAGTTACGGCGCTGTCATTGAGTGTTAATTCATTGTTGTTGTTAAATACAATAACCTCTCTTTTAATTATAAAAGGTCTGTTAATAAGTGAATATTATAAAAAAGCTCGTTCGTAAAGCTCCACAAATAAGAATCGCTTTAAAATCTATGGAGTTTTATTTTAAATCTCTTAGCCGTGGTTTAAAGTTCGTTGCAAAGATGAATTCAAAAGTTTGTGACACTAGGGATTTAATGATATTCGGTTGGTACGGCACGGAAACTGTTGGCGATAAGTTTATTTTACTGGGTGTAATTTATTCAATTTTTAAATCACATGAAAATGATTTTGATACTTTAAATATAATTTCTTTGGATGTAAATGTAACGAGAAAAACTCTCATAGAACTAGATGACTTTGTCAAAACATACAGTTCGAACAGTGAATTTAAATCTTTTCTTTCAAAATTTAATGTTGTTGATTATGAGTCAATTTATTCTCTAAGAACGAATACTACCTATGTGTTGGGTGGTGGTCCGATAATGGATGATCCTATACTTGTTGATTGGTGGTTACTTTCTGAAAAAGTTGCGAAAATAGAAAGTAGCAAGTTTTATATTTTAGGGTCAGGTGTCGGCCCTTTATCTCGAAAAATATGCTGTCTTTTATCAAAAAGCTTAATAAAAAATTCAAATGCAAAGTTAATACGAAACAAAAGCTCGTTATTGGATTTTGACTATAAAGAGGTTATTGATCCTGCTTTCTTAGTTTATTTCATCGCTGATAAACTCCATGAAGGAAAATTCCGACCTGATGGGAGGTTGAGTATAAATATTAGAAGTATCCCATTCCAATACTTAAAATCAAGTGCAGCTCAAGATAGCAATGTTGTGACAGAATTCGGTAAGTATGTCAGAGCATTTCTGGTTGATACTCCATGTGTGGATTCGATTAGTTATTTTACGACTCATCAATTAGATTCAACACCCGACTCAGTCTTATGCAATAGTGTAATTATTAAAACATTAGAGTCGAATAATAGTAATTTGGCTAGTGTAGTGGAATCTGCACAGCAAGAGGATACTGTTTCTTCTGTGGTCGAAGAGCTATTGCAATCTGAATATGTTATTGCCTCTAGGTTTCATGGTGTTGTGTTAGCGTTAATTTGTGGGTGCAAGGTTTCAGGTTTAGACTACGGGGTAAAAAGTAAAGTTTGTGGTCTTTACGAATCTCTTGGTAGAAACTATCCAGACTCTAGAACTTTTGAATTTAATGGCTACTCAAATAAGGACTTTTTATCACTTTCTGACTCAGACATACTATCGATGGTTAAGCAAAAAACAGGGCCTTTTTTAGATTTGGTTAACAGTAAATGACAATAAAATTTTTGTTTTTTTGTTTATTGTTCATTTGCTAATAGGATTGGAGAGAGTTGCTCTCTTTAATGAAGTACTAGCCTTGATTGGAGTATTGGTATTTACGCATTTACTAGTAATAAAGCAAAGAATTGAAAAAGCTCATTTGCCAATTATTGGTTTTGCTGTTTGGGGTATTTTTAGTTTTTCCATTGGGTATATTGAAAATTCGGAAGGAACAATTTACCAGAAACTGAGGACTACTCCGTTCTTGTACAGCATATTTTGCTATTTTGTTGGCTATTACTATCTTTACCGTTATTCGTTTCATGGCTTAAAAAACATGAGCTGGTTATTGGTGATAGGCTGTTTATTTGGAGGTAAGTTAGCTCCTGCTTTGGGGGTTTTGTTAACGTCAGATTCAAACAGTACATATAAAAAAAACATTAATATTCTTCTAATTTTTATTTTTATGTTAGAGATGGTAAATCTGATGTTAGGAAATCATCATGGTTCATCAACTCTTATTTTGATATTTTTCTTGGTTTTGATATTTAGGGTTAGCGGAGACTTACCCTACAAGGTTATAGCTAGTAACTTCTTTACTTTTGGTATTTTAACTATATTTATTGTTTTCTTTGTTTCCTTGCATCTAGTTTTTGAAGAGTTTCAGCAGTTTTACAATGTAGGCTTTTCGTTTTTTAGCGGAGGTGATTCCAACCTTTTATGGCGCTTAATGTTTTGGGCTAAACTTGTAGGAGAAATGTCTTTTTATGAAACCCTTACTGGAATTAAACTTGCAACACCTTTGTTTAATCCGCTTGAATCTAGTAGTGCATTTATTGTCGCGTCGGAGCCTAATGCACTTGATCGACCCTATACTTTAGGGCCGCACAATTCTTTTGTATATTTGTTTGTTAGAATGGGGGGGATTTTCTTTTTCTGTTTTTTATATTTTCTTCTTTCACTGATGAAATCTCTAAGCGTTTTAGGGGACTTAAAATCAAAGTTATTAATTATAACTTTGTGTGTAGCGACAATATCGCTTTCGTTTAATGTCTTTTTAGAGACACCTCTTTATGCAGGAATATTTTGGTCGTTAATAGGTCTTTGTCAAAGACACTTGAAATTTGAGAGATATAAATGAAAATACTTGCTCTGTTACAACTGCCCCCTCCCGTTCATGGCGCCTCAAGAATGAATAGACTTTCACTTGATGTTTTAAAAGAGGAATACCCGCATACTAAAGCAATAAATATTGGGCTTGCCAATGACGCATCTGACGTGAACTCACTATCTATTAGTAAACTGCTAAAGTTTATTAAACTTTTAGGTTCAGTATGGCTATATTCTTTTAAAGTTAGACCAGATCAAATTTATGCATCGATCTCCCCAACTGGCGGTGCCTTTATAAAAGACTTTATGTTTTTATTTGTCGCTAAGTTAATGAAAATACCAATTAAATTTCATATACACGGGAATGGTATTTCCAACTTTTATAATAAAAAAGTTTATAGAAAACTATATAATTTCCTTTTAGAAGGAGAGACTTTGATTGTTTTATCGCCAGAACTAAAAAAGAATATTCTTGTTTAAACATAACGTGTAAATATCACATTTTACCAAACTTCAATTTTTTTGAATTTGATACTTCAGTCTTAAATCGTAATTTGGACGCAGATCGGTCCGATATAGTTAAACCTCTGAATGTATTGTTTTTTTCAAACCTCCGAAAAGGCAAAGGTATATTTGATTTTTATATTGCAATCAGAAATATAATAAAAAACCGAGAGGACGTTTCCGTAACTATAGCAGGTCCTTGGTCATCTGAACGCGATGAAAAAGAGCTCATGACTCAAATTAAGAACGATAGTATCGAGCTTGGTCTAGATCTAATGCAAAAAATCAACTTTTTAGGTCCGATTAAAGGTGATGTATCAAAGCTTAATTTGTATAAAAATTCGGATGTTTTTGTATTTCCTTCCTACATAGATACATTTCCTTTGGTTGTTCTAGAGGCAATGGAACTGGGAGTACCTGTAATTGCTTATGAACAGGGCGCTATTGTAGATATGTTGTCTCAGGGAAGTGGCGTTGTAGTAGAAAAAGGAAATATCAATATGCTCGAAGCTTCTATTGAATCGCTGTTGGAAAGTGATTCTACTCGAGTAGCTACAGCTAAAAGCGCAGCTGGCAGAGTCAAAAACTTATATTCAAGAGATAATTACAAATTGAACTTTTTAAAAATGTTTAAGGGATGTAAATGAAACAAATAACACAAACACTTAGAACTGGAACAATTGAAGTTAATGAAGTGCCTATTCCGGCTCTTACTGACAAGTTTGTGCTAGTAAAAAACAGTAGCTCTGTAATTAGTGCGGGTACTGAAAAAACAAAAATAGATATGGGTAAAAAGAACTTGCTACAAAAGGCAAAGGCGAGACCTGATCTAGTAAAACAAGTTTTAAAAAAGGTTCAAACTGAAGGTCTAAAAAAGACACTACAAACGGTTAATACAAGATTAGATGCACCATCACCACTCGGCTACAGCTGCGCCGGTGAGGTAGTGGCAGCAGGTGGATTGGTTGAAGGAATTCAACCTGGTGACAGAGTTGCATGTGGTGGGGCTGATTATGCTAATCATGCTGAGTTTGTTGCTATCCCTAAAAATCTTGTTGTTAAAATACCTGATAATGTATCGAATGCGGAAGGTGCCTTTACAACAGTTGGAAGTATTGCACTGCAAGGTGTGCGCTTAGCACAGCCACAGATGGGTGAAACATTCGTTGTTTTGGGTTTAGGCTTGTTAGGTCAGATTGCCGTTCAACTTTTACGAGCAAACGGCTGTAAGGTCATTGCAACGGACTTGGATCCTGCGTTAGTCGAGAGGGCGACTAAGTATGGAGCAATCGATGCAGGACCGGGTGTTAATATCCAAAACTTAGTAGAAAGTGAAACGAATGGACATGGTGTTGATGGTGTTCTGGTATGCGCCGGCACATCGAGTAACCAGCCGATTGAATTATGCGGAGAAATTACAAGAGAAAAGGGGCGTGTAGTTGTTGTTGGTGCAGTAAGAATGGATATACCTCGAGAAGATTATTTCAAAAAGGAAATTAGTGTTGTTATCTCTCGATCTTATGGTCCAGGTCGTTATGATCCCTTTTATGAAGAAAACGGCAACGATTACCCATTAGGGTATGTTCGTTTTACAGAGCAGCGCAATATGGAAACATTTTTGCAATTAATATCTGACGGCAAAGTTGAAGTTAAGTCTTTAATAACACATGAGTTTGGAGTTGATGAGGCGGAAGCCGCGTATCAGTTAATTGAAGGTGATAAAACAGAGCCTTATTTAGGCATTTTGATGAACTACTCACCAGCAGTCCAGAACTCTTCAAGTACAAAAATTGCAATAAATTCCTCCCCACTGAACAAAGATAAAGTTGTTCTTTCATTATATGGTGCAGGTAATTATGCGACTTCTAACTTGCTTCCTCAATTATCTAAATCAAAAGACATAGAGTTAAATGGACTAGTAACCGCCAGTGGCAGGACTGCCCAAGGCGTAGCCAAACAATTTAATATGCGTTTTTGCGCAGGTGATCTTGATGAAGTTCTTGACGAGTCAACAGATGCGTTAATGGTAACTACGCGCCACGATACCCATGCGTCGGCAGTGCTTAAAGGTTTAGGTGCTAATAAACACGTATACGTTGAAAAGCCATTAGCATTAAATGTTGAAGAGTTGTCATCGATAAACAATGCATTAAACGGCTCTAAAAGTCAGGTGATGGTAGGTTTTAACAGACGGTTTCTCACCTTGTACGGCTATGGTTTTACAACACTTCTCTAAAGTGAATACCCCTAAAGTCGTAAATATAAGAGTCAATGCTGGCATGATCCCATCTGATCATTGGATACAAGACCCAGAAGTAGGCGGCGGCAGAATGATAGGTGAAGGTTGTCACTTTGTTGATTTGGCATCAGCATTAGTTGCTAGCAATCCAACAAAAGTGATGGCGATGGGTACTCGTAAGGGTAATGGTTCAGCACTTTTGAATGATAACTTAACGATAATATTGTCTTTTGCTGATGGTAGTATCGCTAATATAACTTATACGGCTGATGGTTCTAAAGCTCAAGAGAAAGAGTTTGTAGAGATGTTCGGTGGTGGTTTATCAGCTTCAATTAACGACTTTAAAGATGTTACTTTATTTTCAGGTGACTTTGATAAGAAAGTTAAAAAGCTGCCAGCACAGAATAAAGGCCAAAAAGAGATGTTGGATGCTTGGATTGAAGGATTAAAAACTGGTAAACCAGCAATTTCAATAGATACGATTTTGTTAAATAGCCTAGCAACTATTCAAACTATAGAGTCATTGACGTTGGGCGCAGCGTTAGATGTCAATCTCGCTATATTAAAGTAAAAATAATTAAAGTGGAGAAGGGGCTCTGCCCCTTTTTTTAATGGAATTAATAAAATTTAACAAAAACCTTTTAGATGAGGTTAAGAAAGATAAGTATGCCGGCAATGACCCTTTTGATGGGTTAAACTCGAAATTTATTGATTGGAGTCCGACATTAAAAAAATCTATTTTAGGTTTGGCTTGGACTCAATTTTTTAAGCGTTCACCAATCAACTTTAGACCTCTTTTTTTAGTACCAAAAAAAAGAAACCCTAAAGGGGTTGGCTTGTTTATTTTAGGCTTATTACAAGACTTTAGCCGAACCAAAGATACTAACTATTTAGATGAAGCAGAGTCTTTAGGTCGTTGGTTGTTAACGCAACAATGTGATAAGTCGGTATGGGACCATAGTTGTTGGGGCTATCATTTTGATTGGAAGGCAAAGGCGTTTTATGTCCCTAAAGGGAAACCTAACGTTATTACTACCATATATGTCGCGCAGGCATTATATGAGCTTTCAAAGGCTATACCGAATGGAAAAGAATTTGAGTCGGTTGCTTTTGACTCGGCACTATTTATTCAAAAATATCTGTATAGCAATTCAACTAGCGAAGGTGAGTATATTGCTTATATTCCGGGTGAAAATGCGTTTGTTCACAATGCTAGTTTGTGGGGAGCCGCATGGTTAGCGGTTGTTGGAAAAGCGACGAATAATACAACCCTTAAAGACATAGCGAAGAGGGTAGCGAAGAAGTCGGTAAACCAGCAAGCAGACGATGGCTCCTGGGTTTATGGCGCTATGCCACATCATCAATTTATAGATGGTTTTCATACTGGTTACAATTTGGAAGCTTTGGATATTATCCGAAAGTCATTAGAAATAGATGACTTTAATAATAGTATTGAAAAAGGTTTAGACTATTATGAAAGCGCGTTTTTCACAGAGGACGGCATAGCCAAGTATTATCATAACAACACCTACCCATTAGATATGCACTCCGTTAGCCAAGCTATAATTACGCTGATAAAAATAGAACCAACTGCTACGAGAGTTGAGTTAGCCAAACGAGTAATAGATAAGTCTTTTTCGACTTTGTATTTGCAGAAAGAGAATCGATTTGCTTATCAAAAAACTAAACAGCAATTAAATAAGGTAAACTACACGCGGTGGACTCAAGCTTGGGTTTATTACTCTTTTGCCTATTATTTAAACTTTAAAACGGACAGTAACAGTTAAATGAAAGAAATATCGTTTCTAAACAGTAGAATGAATGCAGTATCGATGAAAGAAACGGTGGCATTAATAAAGGCAAGTATTGAAAAGGGTGTTTTTTTTCAACATGTTGTGGTTAATGTAGCTAAATTAGTTAATATGCAATCAGATAAAGTTTTGCATGAGTCTGTGCAAGCTTGTGATTTAATTAACATAGATGGTCAAGGCGTTGTTCTAGGCGCTAAATTTTGCGGTCATGATATTCCAGAAAGAGTTGCTGGCGTTGATTTATTCCATGAGTTGATTGCTATGAGTGAAAAAGAAGGTTTTCCTATTTTTCTGCTCGGTGCAACTCAGGAAGTGGTAGAAAAAACACAAGAAAAGGTTAGGCAACTTTATCCCACTGTAATAATTGCCGGCTATAATGATGGTTACTTTTGGAATGATGAAGAAGCGGTTGTTGATAAAATTAGAAAATCTGGTGCTAAGCTTCTATTTGTTGCCATTACTTCTCCTAAAAAAGAAAACTTTATAAACAAGTGGCAAGACAAATTAGGTGTAAACTTTGTGATGGGCGTAGGTGGTACTTTTGATGTTGTTGCAGGTAAGGTAAAGCGTGCGCCGGTATGGATGCAAAAATATGGACTTGAGTGGCTATATAGAGTGTTACAGGAACCAAGCCGAATGTTTATGCGTTATTTAGTGACAAACTCTAAATTTGCCGTTCTTTTATTAAAAGAAAAGTTAGTAAAAAAGGCTAAGCCAAAGCCAAAGGATTAATAATGAAGTTTAGTCAAAGCGGTATTCTACACAATAATCAAACCTTTGTTTCTTTGATGCAAAGAGTTATCGATATTATTGTTATTGTTGGTTCATTACTAGCCGCTGTTCTTTATTTGGGACTTACCTGGAAATTACAGCATACAACTGCGGCGGTTGTTGCTGTATTTTTGTTCCACTTTACAAGCGAGTTAGATAACCTTTATATATCGTGGCGCGGTTTGTCGGTATTTAAAGAACTCAAAAAAGCGTTTGTGCACTGGTTTATAGCTAGTAGCGCAATATTTTTATCTGTAGGTTTTGTATTTACGGATTATTTGAAATCTCAGCAAATGCAGCTAATTTGGTTCTTTTTAGCAGGGGTATTATTGGTCTCCTACCGACTTGTATTGAGGTTGTTATTGCGGAAGCTCAGACAGAGTGGGCATAATACACGTACCGTTGTCATAGCTGGAGCTGGTGATTTGGGTCATAAATTAGCCTTTAAGATGCAAGAATCACCATCATTAGGTCTTATTTTTAAGGGCTTTTATGATGACTCTTCAAAACCTAAACACCCAGAACAAGTCAAGGGAAACTTAATTCAGCTGGTTGCAGATTGTAAAGCAGGAGGGATAGATAGAGTATACCTCGCGCTGCCCATGAGAGCAGAAGAACGCTTAAAATGGCTCATGAAAGAGTTAGCAGACACAACAGCGTCGGTTTACTTGGTGCCAGATATTTTTACTTTTAATCTTTTACATAGTAGAAGTGATGTTATTAGTGGTATTCCTACTATTAGTATCTATGACTCTCCGATAGATGGTAGCAATGGGATTATTAAGCGTATTGAGGATATTGTATTTGCATCAATTATTCTTGTAATGATATCCCCATTTTTGTTGGCAATAGGCCTCGCCGTTAAGTTTACTTCTAAAGGACCTATACTATTTAAGCAAAATAGGTACGGTATTGATGGTAAACCGATTAAAGTTTGGAAATTCCGCTCAATGAAGGTGATGGAAGACGGTGCTAAAGTTACTCAAGCCACAAAAAATGACTCGCGACTTACACCAATAGGAAGCTTTATTAGACGAACATCTTTGGATGAGCTACCACAGTTTTTTAATGTTATTACCGGCCAAATGTCGATAGTAGGCCCAAGGCCCCATGCTGTAGCGCACAATGAGGAGTATCGTAAGCTTATAGAAGGCTATATGTTACGTCATAAAGTAAAACCGGGTATAACTGGTTGGGCACAAATAAATGGTTGGCGTGGAGAAACTGATACTTTAGAGAAAATGGAAAAACGTATTGAGTATGACCTAGAGTATATTCGCAATTGGTCCCTTTGGTTCGATGTGAAAATTATAATTGGAACCGTGTTTAAAGGTTTCATCAATAAAAATGCCTATTAAACAGATAGAATAAAAAACAAAAGCTAAACTTCGGTTTAGCTTTTTTGTGTCTAGCCCTGTATATTAAACATCGCTAACAATAATTATAATAATAAGCACGGCAAACAAGCCCAAATGACCCGACGTAACTTTCTTGTTTTACTACTAATCGCAAAAGTCATCTTTTGCTTTATATCTTGGTATATCATTGGCGGCATCACTAAACTAGGTGATACTCAAGACTACCTCAGAGGTTATTTCTTATTTAGAGAAAGTTGGACCTCCACTGCTTTTATAATGTCTATAACCGGTAAACTGTTTTCCAGTCTGGTAGGTTATAACGTTATTGCAAATTTTCCGTTAATGTTACTGGGCTTTTACGGTATCTATTTGGGTACCAAACAGCTAGTTCTTACTAACTCGCAGTGGTTTGGTTTATTGGTCTGTTTGTGCTTTCCTTCCACGTTAATGTGGACCTCTATTCATTCTAAAGAAGCGGTATTAAACTTATTTTTTGGCGTGTTGGCGTTTTTACTTATCAAACGTTTAAATGGAGAGACTTGGAACGTTAAAGAAAAGGTAATGTTGTTGATTACATTCGCGCTCATTAGCTTTTTTAAACCTCTGTATGCCCCTGCTGTGTTTTGGTTTGCCTTTTATTCATCAACTTATAATCTTCGCGTAAAAAAATTACTTATAACCTTAACTATTAGTTTATTGGGTATAGCGTCCTTTATTGCGCTGTTGTATATATTTGAACAAGAGTTAGCTAGCTACCTTCAAACCTTCCACCGAAACTTTTCTGCAACAGGAGAGTTAACTCGAGTAGGCCGAGTATGGCAAACAGTGGACGACTTTTTACTCGATGCTTTAAATGGAATGCTCATCGCCTTTGTTGGCCCCACTTTTAACGAGGCTGCTGATAAAATAACCTTGTTGCCGTTTTTCTTTGAGGGTATAGCAACGTTATTTATATTTGCGGTATTGTTGCTCAAGTCTGTTGCTGCACCTCAAGGTATGTACGTACACACCTTTTTCATGTTGTTTGGCGGCGTTGTGTTGTTTTTCTTTGCGCAATATCCACTAGGCTTTTTTAATCCAGGTAGTGCCCTGCGTTATAAACAGGCCTTCCAACCCTTCTTGTTTATCATGTTTTTTTATTTTGCATTTAGCAGTCGCAACGGGCAAGTGAATGCCCAAAAGAGTGGTCAGAAGTATGTTTCCTAAAATTTTTATTCAATCTATTTCTTTGGTATTGATTCAGTGGTTAGTCATCAAGTTTGTTTTGAACAATGAAGGCGTGGAGGGAATAGGGCTTTATTTTCTTTATATAAGTATTTTGTCGCCTGTTTTTATGTTTTTTACAGGGCACTTTAAAAACTACGGGACGCAAAACTTATACGGTGATTGGTCAACGCTGGTTAACATTAGACTAATGCAGGTTGTCGCCACCTCTATTTTTGTTGCTATTGCGTTTGTCTATTTCCCCTCTGCTATTTTTCTACTTGTTGTGGCACTCAAGTTGTTTGAAGTTGGGGTAGATACCAAACTTGCCCAAGAAACACGAAGAGGCCGTATTCACGTTACTTTTTTATGTATAGTTTTAAGCCTTGTATTAATGGCTTTTGCTACGTTTTATATAAGTGACGTAGAAATTTTAGTTATATGGTTTTTAATCATTTTCACTGTATTTATTCTAAGTGTAGCAGTGCCACAAAAAAACGAGTTGAGCCTCAAGTCTGTGCCAGCACGACAATCATTTTTAACCATATTAAAAAGCGTAGGTTTGCAGTCTGCCGTTGTTGCGTTAGTGGGTACTGTGCCAAGGTTATCTTTAGAACACTTTGTAGGGCTAGAAGCGCTCGCAGTGTTTGGCACCATGAGTTATTTTGTATTACTGGCTCATGTCATCACTATGTCTGTATTTCAAAGTAGTATTAGTAATGAGAATGAAACGCTCAGTTTATTAAAAGTTAAAAAGAAACTGTCATTGTTGTTGTTAGTAGGACTGTTGGGTTTAGTAATCTCTTATTTTATTCACCAGCCTCTTATAGAGATTATTTTTGATGAGTCTATATCTCAGCATTCTCATTGGTTACCTTGGTTTGTGGGTTATATTGCAATTTGGGCCTTGGTTTCATTTTTAGAACAAACGGCTATACAACAGGGCGGTTCTAACTATTTGGTAAAACTTAATTTATCGATATTGGGCGTTGCAACCGTGATTTGTCCAGCGCTCATTTACTTTTTCGATTTTAATGGCGTTGTAGTATATATGTATGCATTGAATACTGGTAAGTTAGTGTTGTTGTGGTTGTTCTTGAAAAAGGTAAACAAACGTGGTCAGTTGGCAGTATAGATTTTTCTCAAAGTGGTTATCAGTTTTACCACTTAAGTTAAAGCTACGAATTTTGTATTTTAGGCGCTTTTATCGTCTACCAAACTTAGTAAAACCGGAAAGTTTTAATGAAAAACTGAACTGGCGAAAATTGCATGATTTCGATCCTTTATTAACGATAGCTGCAGACAAAATTGAGTCGAAGAAGTTTGTTGAATTAGTTTGCCCGGAAATTGAAATACCTAAAACATTGTGGGTAAGCGATAGGTTTGATGATTTGCCCATTGATAGCTTACCGAGTAAATACGTTCTAAAAGCCAATCATGGCAGCCGTATGAATTTGTTTATTGATGACTCAAACCGCCTTCAAATAGAACAATTAAAAGCATTGCTCCCTAGGTGGATGAATCACGACCAATTCATTACGTTAGGCGAGCGCGCCTATAAAAATATTGTAAAGCGTGTGTTTGCAGAGGAATTTCTTGAGTTTGCCGGTACGGTTCCAGATGACTATAAATTTTTTGTGTACCATGGTGAAGTTAAGTTTATTCAATTAGACACGGGTCGATTTGGGCAACATCATCGTAATATGTATAACGTGAATTGGGATGATTTAAATATAAATTTTTCTCACCAACAAAAACTCCCGTCACCAGAAAAACCATTACTATTTAGTAAGATGAAAGCAGCCGCAGAGAAGCTCGGCCAGTACTTTACGTTTATTCGAGTGGATTTTTATCAGCATAATAATAAGGTGTATTTTGGCGAGTTAACGGTTTACCCCGGCGCGGGTTATGAAGTGTTTCCAAGTTCTGACATTGACAAAATGTTTGGAGAACCTTGGGATATTAGTCGAAAGCCACAGAAGCAATATCAAATATGAAAACATTATTACTCGTAGTTAATGTAGATTGGTTTTTCAAATCTCACCGTCTTCCTATCGCTGTAGAGGCAATAAAGCAGGGTTATGATGTGCATCTTGCCTGTTTAGATACTGGCTTATTTGCAGAGCTTACCAAGCTGGGTATTACCTGCCATAACGTTCCATTTTCGCGTTCAGGTGTGAATCCTTTAAATGAATTTAAGTGTATGTGGGTGTTGGCACGTTTGATTAAACGACTGAAACCAAGCTTGGTTCACACCGTCACCATCAAGCCAGGTTTGTATACTGGTTTAGTCTCAAAATTTGTAAAGATACCGGCTATCGTATTTGCTATTTCAGGTTTAGGTTTGGTTTTTTCTTCTAAATCGCAACAAGTTAAACGTCGTTTAGTTGAGTTGTTATATCGTGCTGCTTTTAGCCATAAGAATAAAAAAATAATTTTCCAAAATCCAGTAGATAGAGAAACCTTATTGAGGGTATTAAAGACGCCATTGGATGTAGCAGAAATGATTAAAGGCTCCGGCGTTGATTTAAACGAGTTTAACTATGTTGAGCCACCAACTGGTGCTGTAAAAGTAGTTATGGCCGCTCGTTTACTTAAAGATAAGGGCGTTTATGACTTTGTGGACGCCGCACGTTCATACTCCGATTCGCACGCCAAAATGGAAGTGGGATTTGAGACTAAAGTAGAGTTTGTACTAGTAGGTGGTCCTGATTTAGAAAATCCGACCAGCGTCACACTGGCAGAATTTGAAAGCTGGCAACAGTCCAATTTTATTACCGTATTGGGTTCGCGTTCAGATGTGTCTGAAATTTTTCAAAATAGCCATGTGGTGGTATTGCCTTCTTATTATGGTGAAGGTTTACCTAAGGTTCTAATTGAAGCCGCTGCTTGCGGAAGAGCAGTGATCACGACGAATAACCCTGGTTGCATTGAAGCTGTGATCCCTAATGAAACGGCGTTGATTATTGAGCCTAAAGATTCATCGGCACTGCTTGGTGCTATTTGTGACTTAGCTTTGGATGAAAGTAAACGTCAACAAATGGGTATTAAGGGCAGAGAGTTTGCCTTGAATACTTTTGATGTTAAAGCGGTTGTACAACGTCATTTGACGATTTATAAGATGTTGGAAGTAGAACAGTGAAACGAATATTAATTACCGGAGCGAGCGGCTTTGTGGGTAGCCACGTTGTCAATTATTTTGCTGATCTTGTTGACGATTATGAGGTAAGCGCGGCGGTAAGAACCTTACCCTTGAATACTGAATCTCCCTTGTTATCACCTAAGTTAACGCTCATTGCCGTGGGGAATTTAACCGATCAAACTCAGTGGCAACAAGCCCTGCAAGATGTTGACGTAGTTATTCATTGTGCGGCTATTGCTACGGCACTGAACTCTGATTCATTGGCAGAGCAAAACAATGATTTTACTATGGTGAATACCTTGGCCACATTACATTTGGCTCGCCAAGCTGCCGAAGCTAAGGTAAGTCAGTTTGTGTTTATGAGTAGTATAAAAGCTGAAACTGCCGATGATGCTTATGGAAAATCAAAACAGGCTGCTGAAAAAGGGTTGCAAGCTCTTAATACTGATATGGTGGTGGGTATTTTAAGGCCGTCTATTGTTTATGGTAGCGGAGTAAAAGGGAATATTGCCAGTTTAACTAAAGTCTTAAAAAAGCACATACCTCTACCATTTGGCTTAATTAAGAATAAACGCAGCTTTTTATCGGTACAAAACTTAGTTGGGCTTATTCAATACCTTATTGAGCAGAATAGAGCCGGCGTTTACAACGTATCTGATGGTCAAACAATTTCCACTACTGATTTGCTCAAGGCGATGAGGGCGGGAACGAACAGTAAAAGTATTTTATTACCGGTGCCTACCAGCGTATTTAACCTTGCCGGCAGATTGCTGAACAAACAAGATGTTATCAGCCGACTGGTAGGTGACGCTGAAGTGGATATTTCACATACCTTACAAAACACAGATTGGAAGCCAACTGGAAACACGGCCGAATTAATCACGCAGTATTTAAAAAGTGAGCGATAACATGTTACGAATTCTTGATATTTTGTTTTCTTTAATGGGTCTGGTTGTAGGTTTTCCTATATTGCTGATTATTTATTTGGTGGGGTTGTTTGATACTGGCTCACCGTTGTTTTTTCAACAGCGAGTTGGCCGAAATAAAAAGCCGTTTACGTTAGTTAAATTCAGAACTATGTCGGTGAATACTAAGTCTGTTGCCAGTCATTTAGCCAGTGCGTCAGCAATTACGCCGTTAGGCGGTTTCCTTCGTAAAACCAAATTAGATGAACTTCCTCAACTTTGGAACGTACTAAAAGGTGAAATGAGTTTAGTTGGGCCGCGTCCAGGTTTGGACAACCAACTTGAGCTTACCAATGCCCGGGATAAACATGACGTTTACAGTGTAAGACCTGGCATTACAGGAAAAGGCCAAGTTAATGATATTGATATGTCGACGCCAGAACGTTTGGCCAAAGTTGATGCTGAGATGATAAATGAGTTATCCCTCAAGTCGTATTTTGTGTATATCATTCAAACAGTAACGGGAAGTGGTCAGGGCGACCGAGTCGGCTAGCAATAATGTTTGTCTAATGAGATAGCGCAAAAGACTTTAATAGCTCAAAGAATTATTAAAAATAATAATAACAATAAGAAAAACAATGAATAAAAACTTTAGTTTATTTGATATACCGCGTGCATCTAAAACCATTATTGCGGTTGTTGTTGATAGTATGTTAATCGGTATTGCTTTTTTTGCCGCGCTTGCCGCTCGTTGGGACGACGTTTCAGTTATTTATGATCCCGCACATTGGTATATTTTTTCACTCGTGTTATCGGTTTCATTACTTGTTTTGATTCGTCTAGGGCTTTATCGCTCCATGCTTCGTTACCTCAACAATCAAGTGTTTTGGTCTATAACCTTAGCGGCGATGGTTGCCTTGTTTGCAACAATTAGCTTTTCTTTCTATTTAAAAATAATGATCCCTAGAACGGTGCCGTTTATTTTTGCTGGCTTTTTTATCTTGCTAGTGGGCGGCATAAGAATGATTGCACGTGCTTTCTTGGCAGAAAAATCACTACGTGAAAAACAAACAGTAATTATATACGGCGCTGGCGCTGCCGGGCGACAACTGGCAACAGCATTAACTCACGGATTAGAAAACTCCGTAGCTGGCTTTATAGATGATGATGAAAATAAACGAGATACCATCATTCAAGGCATTAAGGTATACAGTAGAGAAGAGTTACCTCAACTCATTGAAAAAAGAGATGTTCATCATGTTTTACTCGCCTTGCCTAGCATCTCTAATGATGAGAGAAGAAACGTGCTTAATTTTCTTGAGCCTTTGCCAATAAAGGTACTGACAATCCCTGCTATATCTGACCTAGTAAATGGCAATGCGGCATTAGAGCAGTTTAAGGAAGTTGAAATTGATGATCTGTTAGGGCGAAATCCTGTTTTACCGAAACCAGAATTAATGGCCAAGAATATTAAAGATAAGGTTGTTTTGGTATCTGGTGCTGGTGGCTCTATTGGCTCAGAGTTGTGTCGTCAAATTATTAAACAACAACCAGCCCAATTATTACTTTTTGAACTAAACGAGTTTTCCTTATACGCCATTGATACTGAGTTAAAAAGCTTAGGTTTAGACAATGTAGAAGTAATTTCCTTAATTGGCAGTGTGCAGGATAAAAGGCGTGTTGAGTCTATTCTATCCACTTTTAGTATTGATACTATTTACCACGCGGCGGCTTATAAACACGTGCCTATTGTTGAGCATAATGTTACTCAGGGTGTGCGTAATAATGTGTTTGGTACTCTCGCAATGGCGACATCGGCGGTTAAGCATAAGGTTGCTACTTTTGTGCTGATTTCTACCGATAAAGCAGTGCGCCCAACTAATGTGATGGGAGCAACAAAGAGAATGGCTGAGTTGACACTACAAGCGCTCGCTAAGCAAAAAAGCGATACTACCTTCTGCATGGTTCGTTTTGGCAATGTACTTGGCTCATCAGGCTCTGTAGTTCCCTTATTTAGAAAGCAAATTCGAAGTGGTGGACCTGTGACCATTACTCATATGGATATCACTCGGTACTTTATGACGATCCCGGAGGCATCTCAGTTGGTTATTCAAGCTGGCGCAATGGCAAAGGGCGGTGATGTTTTTGTTTTAGATATGGGTGAATCCGTTAAGATTGTGGACTTAGCTAAAAAGATGATCCGTTTTAGTGGTTTAGAAGTGAAAGACCATAACAATATAAATGGTGACATTGAAATTAAGTGCACAGGCTTGCGACCTGGCGAGAAACTGTATGAAGAGTTATTGATAGGGGACAATGTAGCGGGAACGTCTCACGAGCGCATTATGACCGCGCAGGAAGTCATGTTGCCTTGGCCTGTATTAGAAGAGTTGCTTGATAGGTTAAATGAAGCATGTCGTGATAGCGACCAAATTATGATACGCCACTTGTTATTAGAAGCGCCAACAGCCTTTAAACCTACAGACGAAATATGCGACCTAGTTTGGGGACAAAAGAACCGAGAATTGGAAAGAGAATTGGCCTTGTCATTGGAAGCATCTAAGGCCTTTGATGAAAAACCCAAGGGCTTTCACTCAGAGCAAGCAGGTTAATTATTAGCCTCTTATGTATAGCAAGAGGCTAATTAACATAACCAATTTAAATGGACTAAATATTAGTCTTTTAAGTATTCGTTAAATGCATCACCAAGTAGCGGATGACGCTTACTATACTCAACAAATGCTTTCATATAACCAAGTTTGTCACCGCAGTCGTGGTAGCTACCTTTCATGACATAGGCATTTACTTTTTCCCAGTCCATTAAGGTGGCTATGGCATCGGTTAATTGAATTTCATCACCTGCGCCTACTGGCGTTTTCTCTAAGATATCCCAAATTTCCGCAGACAGGACATAACGGCCTACTACCGCTAAGTTTGATGGTGCATCGTCTACGTCTGGTTTTTCTACCATACCAACCATTGATTTTGAATCACCAGCTTTTACTTTAACGCCATCAATATCGGCAATGCCATACTTATTAACGTCTTCGTTAGGTACAGCATCAACCATAATTTGACTGGCACGAGACTCATCAAATAAGTTGATCATTTCAGCAAGGTTATCTTTCTTCAGGTTTGAGTCGTAGTCGTTAATCATCACATCAGGCAGTACAACGGCAAATGGATTATTGCCTACTAGCGGTCTTGCACAGGCAACAGCATGCCCTAATCCTTTGGCTTCACCTTGACGAACATGCATAATAGTTACGTCTCGCGGGCAAATAGCTTGAACTTCATCGAGTAACTGACGCTTAACGCGTTTTTCTAGGATTGACTCTAATTCAAAACTCTTATCAAAGTGGTTTTCGATGCTATTTTTTGAAGAGTGGGTAACAAGAATAATTTCTTTTATTCCAGCTGCAATAATTTCGTTTACAACGTACTGAATTATTGGTTTGTCAGCAATAGGTAGCATTTCTTTTGGAATGGCTTTAGAAGCCGGTAACATGCGTGTACCTAAACCCGCTACAGGTATGATGGCTTTTTTGACTCTTGAAGTTGAGCTCATTGAAGTCTCCTTTATGTCCTAGTTTCAATGATTATAAGAAGCCGCTGAGGGCATTTCCTCACTACGGCAAGCTGGATAATAGCAAAAAGGAGAGTTAAGGCCTACTAAATACAAGATTTAATAAGCCCTACTATATAACTAAATCCAGAAGCAGAACTAAAACTAAAAGTGGTATGACATTGTGACTGCTAAACCCACCATGTGAGTAAAAGTGTCAGGCCCTGTAGACTGTGTATATGGAGCATCATCTGGGTGGATTTTGTCTCTCGCCAGTTTGTCCATTAACTGTAGCTCAGCACCAAAAGACCAGCGCTTCCACGACTGAGGTTTATAGAAGGTGCCAAAGCCTAAGTTATATCCATAGGCTGGAGTACGAAAGTCATACCTTGAGGCGCCAATAAACGCTCCAACTTGCCAACTTTCATCAATAATGTATCGATAATCTAACGCTCTAAATGAGGTCAGCAAATTACCATCAATCTTCTGTATTTCTATTTTGGCACCAACCAGAGAATGATCACTAACTCGTTTGTTTAAAGCAAACCCGATAAGTGGAGACACTTCTGCGTCATCAAAATCCACAGAAGGACCACTATGGTCTACAAGAACTTTTTTTTGGAAAAGCCCTAGTCCAATGTCAAATCGGCCATTTAAACGGTCATATTCCACCGCTAGCGTCGGAGCAGTTGTAACTATTAAGCAACAGGTGATTAACTTTATTTTTGAAGAGGTTTTATTTTTCATTTTGTTCTTACCAACCTAACGTTACTGAAATGCCAGTGTTCTTTTCCGACAATGTATTTTTGCTACTGTATAAAGTCAATTGAGCGTCATAGTGTTTCATCGACTTAAACCAGTTGATTTCTAATTGTCTACCAGTAACGTAATTTACGGTAGATACGCTGTCATTTTAGTTTGGTTGTAATTAACTTCAACTCTATTTCTGGGATTTAACTGCCAGCCTAACGTGGCATTATGATGTGTAGCTCCAATACCATGACCAGCAATATTGCTCGTGCGTTTGCGCAGCTCTGCAGCAAAATGGCCAAGTAGGCTTCCATCGTTTTGAATTCCGTCGGTATATACGTGGTGCACATACCAACCATTTTGCCATTGGCTATATTCATAATTAAACGATAACTTTTTTAAAATGACTGGTAAATCAATGCCCGCTGAAAGGGAACTGTTTCCAAGTCGATAGTTGGTACCTCGACTGGTATCTTCACCTGCGTATTCCATATAGACAGAAAAAGGCACGTTGCCAATAAAGTCGAAACGAGAAACGATGGACGCTGCTTGATTGCCGAAACTCTTGGTCTGCTGTTAATCCTTCTTTTGTATTGTCAGCACCACTTGGGTCAAAAAACGCTTTAATTAAGTCGCCCAAGTCATTATTACGCTCGCCACCGCCAGATTGTAATATTCTGTTTACCGCTAGCGTAAAGCCATTAAACGGAGACATTGAAACATGTAAACCGGTTAACATTGGTTTTCCGGCAATAAATTCACCTTGGTAACGAATTCTATTGCTTGTTGATAGCTCTCCGGAAAATATTTCATAGTTGATGTTCCAACTTGTCATTGGTGTGTTATTTGACACTGATATGTTGGCAAAGGTTGGAGCTTGAGTACTTAATAGCATGGCGGATTGTTTAAATGGGGACAACCAATGAGGTTTATAACCAATGTCTACCTGGGCTTGGGGAATACCAAAGGAAACGTAGGTGTCTTCAAGATTTGATTCGCCTTGCCATGCTTTACCGCCAACACTTAAGAGAGCAAAGTTATTGATATTATAAATACCTTGGCCTTGTACTGACCAGCTCGTGTCTGTATGTTCACCGCGTTGGTTATTTAAAGTAGTAGGGGCTTGATTTACAACTTGTACTTTTTCGTTGTTATACCTAAGAGTTGCTGAGGCATGATTAATATAAAATGTGTTGGCAGTCTTGTTGAGATACTTGTTAACCTCTATACATCCCTTTCTAACGGCTGGGTTTTTAACTTGTGAGCTAACACAGATTTTACGGTAAGCCTTTTTTAACTGGTTTTTAGAAATTGGGCGCTTAACAACGCCTAGCTCTGCTGCAATCATTACTCTATTAATATGGGATTCTAATATTGGCGACTGTTTTAGAGGGACGTACCCAGATACGCTGGAATCTGTCGATGCCTCTGTACTCACGGCCACTATGCTAGCGAATGCCGCTATGGAGGGTAATAATCTGATATTCTGTAATTGTTTTGTAACCAATTCAAACTTCATGTTTGCAATCGTCCTCTAAAAGGATATAACAACATAGGATGCGAACATAATTGTATACAAGCATCACTATTGGGAGTTTTCCTATTCTAACTGAGCTAGGTAACTGAAAAAAGGCCTATTTCCAACTATCTGGAAACTCCCCCCTTAGTACATAACTAAATGCAATAAGCTCTGCTATTACAACGTATAAATTAGGAGGAATTGATTGACCTTGTTCAAGGTGCTCTAAGCGCTTAAATAGCTCTGGATCTTGATGCACCAGAAGATCGTTTTGTTTAGCATGGTCTAATATTTCTTGCGCAAGTACATGATAACCTTTAATAGCAACATTTGGTGCGTTTTTACCATCGTACAGCAACGATAAAGCACCAAACTCAAAGTTTGTATCGGTTGATTTGTTATCGCTATTGTTCACGAGGTATGCCTTTTTATTTTGCTAGGTTCAAGGTTCAAGGTTCAAGGTTCAAGGTTCAAAGTTCAAAGTTCAAGGTTCAAGGTTCAAAGTTCAAGGTTCAAAGTTCAAGGTTCAAAGTTCAAAGTTCAAGGTTCAAAGTTCAAGGTTCAAAGTTCAAGGTTCAAAATTAATAGTTGAGACTTCAGATTTTAAACTTTAATGTCGATCAAGCGTGTTCCTTTGTGCTCAGGCGCTAACGCTAAATTTTCATCCACCATACTTTCGTTCTTTACGCTAAATCCAAACTTGGAAAGCCGTTCTTGTAACATGGGCCAATACCTCTCTACTTTTTGAAGCAAAGGCGTATTGCTGCAAGTGCATTTTGATTGTAAGTTTAGCGCGTTAAGATTGATGTCGATAAAAAGCAACCCAGTACCATCCAAATCAAAAGTCAGGCTGAAAGACAGTGCTTGGTTATTACCTGGAGTATCGGACTGCCCTGTACTTGATGAGCTTCGTTGGTTAACTCTATTTTGTTGGTTTTGTTCTTGTGCTGCGTTCAACTGAGCTTGCTCATTGGTTTGTTTAGCCTGAACTGCTTGCTGCGATTGTTGCAGCGCTTGCGATTGTTCGCGAATAATTAAGCTGGCTTTGTCTTGCATTGATATTGGTATAAGCAATTTGAGCAACCCGCCGACCATAGCTTGGTTTGCTTGACTAACAGAGCCGCTTTTACTGGCCAAGCTTGATGAACCAATTAACCATGATATCCGTAAAAGGGTAGAGCTATTTGCAAGCGCTGCTGTTTGTGCAAGCGATGCGGCTGTTTGTGCATTAGGCGCTGAATTCAGCAGCTGCATTTTGGTAATAAGTGGCAACCATTGCGACAGCGTTAAAGAACTAAGACCTTGCTGACTTTGCAGTTGATTTAACGCAGGGACTAGCCAATTCTTTATAGCAGCTGGCATGCTTTCAATCGTGGGCGCTGGTTTACTCGTTAACCAAAGTGATAACTCGGCTTTTAATTTGTCAGGCACAACGAGTGATTGTTGCTGGAGTTGGTGACTTACGTGACCTGGTTTATCTGCAAGGTGTTGCGAAAGCTGTTTAAAAAGCACAGACGCCTGCTGACTCGTACTTGTGTCAGATTTTGTGTTCGCTTGTGTTGACGTAATAGGGAAAGTTTTTGATTCCATAATAAAATCCATGCTAGAGCCGCGATAGCAAATAGGCAAGCTGTTTTCGCTATGATACAATTTTGCCGCTGATATTTAGGCAAACTCATTTAATGTTTAGTATAAGAAAAGACGAAGTATGATCCCAGAACTTGGTAATTTTGCGCTATTTATAGCGTTCGCTTTCAGCCTATTGTTGTCTATTTTTCCGTTAATTGGTTTACGAACTAATAACCTTAAACTTATGCAACTTGCTCCAAACCTCACGGTAGGTTTGTTTAGCTTCACCTTATTTTCCTTTGCTTGTTTAGTTTATTCGTTTTTAACGGATGACTTTACGGTTTTAAACGTAGCGGAAAACTCGAACTCACTATTGCCTATTCAGTATAAATTCGCTGCTAGTTTTGGTAGCCACGAAGGCTCATTCTTGCTTTGGCTTGTGATGCAGTCTGGTTGGGCTTTTGCCGTTGTTTTAAAGTCTAAGTCTTTACCACCAGAAATGCGCACTCGTGTGCTTATGGTTATTGGTTGGATTTGTGTTGGTTTTTACGCGTACATCATTACTGCGTCTAATCCGTTCGACCGAACTTTACCTTATTTTCCAGTAGATGGGCGCGATTTAAACCCATTGCTGCAAGACGTGGGGATGATCATTCACCCGCCACTTTTATATATGGGTTATGTTGGTTTATCTATTAGCTTTGCCTTTGCGATTGCCGCGCTTTTAAGTGGCAAGTTAGATTCAACTTGGGCTAAATGGTCAAGACCTTGGACCGCAGCGGCGTGGGCCTTTTTAACATTAGGCATCACAATTGGTAGCTGGTGGGCATATTCCGAGCTCGGCTGGGGAGGCTGGTGGTTCTGGGATCCCGTTGAAAATGCGTCGTTTATGCCTTGGTTAGTGGCCACTGCATTGCTGCACAGTTTAGCCGTATCGGAAAAGCGAAATGCCTTTAAAAGCTGGACGGTATTTTTAGCAATCGCTGGTTTTTCTCTGAGCTTATTGGGCACGTTTTTAGTACGTTCGGGCGTTATTGTATCGGTTCACGCTTTTGCTACCGACCCTTCGCGCGGTGTGTTTATTCTTATTCTGTTGGCCTTGGTGATTGGCGGAAGCCTGACTTTGTACGCTTTGCGTTCAGGCGCCATTAAAAGTGTTGGTAAGTTCTCTACTTTTTCAAGAGAAACCATGCTTTGGGCCAATAACGTATTGTTGGTAGCCGCAACTATCATTGTATTGTTAGGCACCTTGTTACCGCTGGTTCATAAAGAAATTGGCTTAGGTTCTATCTCTATTGGCGCGCCATTTTTTAATCAAATGTTTACTTATTTAACGGTACCTTTTGCCTTGCTATTAGGTATTGCTCCATTTGTAAGATGGAAACAAGACAAGCTGAATAAATTTTTAACCATGCCTGCCGTGGTTGGCGTAATTTCTATCTTGTTGTCAGTAGTTTGGCTTAAATTAGAATTTGGCGAAGTTAAGTTTTACGCTGCACTTGGCGCAACACTTGGACTATGGGTGACATTGTTTACGGCTTTAGAATATCGCAAAACAGCGAGTAAGCTAGGCGTTTCAAAGGTTCCTTTAAGTCATTATGCGATGGCGCTAGGGCATATTGGTATTGCGTTTGTGATTGCTGGTGCGGGCTTAACCTCGCAATATACGCAAGAAAAAGACGTAAAGCTGTGGCCAGGTGATTCAGCGGAGTTAATGGGATATACCTACCAGTTTAATGCAATTAAAGATGTAAACGGCTCAAATTATAATGGTTGGGCTGCCGACATTTCAGTATACAAAGGTAACTATTTAGAAGCAGAGTTACTGGCGGAAAAACGTTATTACCCAGTGCAGCGCAATACCATGACAGAAGCCGCTATTGATGACGGATTTACTCGAGATTTATATGTGTCGTTAGGAGAGCTATTGCCAGATGATTCATGGGCTATTCGTATTTACGTTAAGCCTTACGTTCGTTGGTTATGGTTAGGCGGTATATTAGTGGCACTTGGCGGTTTCTTAACACTGTTCGATAGACGTTATCGCGGCGTTAAATTAGCTAAACAAGCTGGAGCAAATGTATGAGCGCAAATAAGTCTTCAAAAAGATTAGCTTTTTTGCCTCTGGCGATATTTGCTGTGCTGTGTGTCTTTTTGTTAAAAGGGTTATTCAGTAACCCAAATGAACGCGAGTCAGCTTTAATCAACAAACCTGTGCCAGAGTTTTCCCTACCTGATTTATACAATGAATCTCAAATTCATAACAAACAAACATTAATAGGAAAGCCCGTCATTCTTAATGTTTGGGGAACTTGGTGTACAACCTGTAAGTATGAACTCCCTTATCTTACAAAGCTTCGTAACGAATACGGTGTAAAAATTGTTGGCGTTTACTACGACCAAAATCATGCGCCTGCATTTGGTGAGTTCGCAGATGTTAAAGAAATAAGAGTAGATGTTCGTAACATGTTGGGACAATTAGGCAACCCTTACGAGTACAATATTCTGGACTTAGACCGAACTTTGTCACTTAATTTGGGCATTAGTGGCGCGCCGGAATCCTTTGTTGTTGATGCAAGCGGCGTTATTCGTTTTCATCACATGGGAGATATTAACGAGCGTATTTGGCGAGATAAAATTGCGCCAATATGGAATGAGGTATCACAATGATTGCTAAGTTTAAGACCTCAAAAAAGTTGTCAACATCAACTAACGATTCAAACTCACTTTCAAGTTCAGATTCACTTTTTAGTTCAGCAAAGTGGCTAATGTTATTAGCTGCAAGCTTTGTTTTAGTAATTGCTTTAACCACACTAACTTCGACTCAGGCATGGGCATTTTCCACCTCAGGTGAAATCATCAAGTTTAAAGATGACGCACAAAAATCTGCTTACCAAGAATTGGTTATGGAATTGCGTTGTCCTAAATGTCAAAACCAAAACATTGCCGATAGCAATGCGGTGATTGCACGGGACATGCGAGTTAAAACCAAAGCCTTATTAGATGAAGGTTACTCTAGACAGCAAGTTATTGATTATATGGTGGACCGTTATGGTCAGTTTGCTCATTATCAACCGCCAATGACTATTGCGACCAGTATGTTGTGGATTTTACCTGGCGCATTTGTTTTGTTTGGCATTATTGTGCTTATAAGACGTTCGCAAAATGTTAACCGAGTTCAGGAAGATGCTGATCAAGAATATGCAGTTCATGCTGAACAAGAGCAAAACAAAATTAGTGACGATGAAATGGAAAAGCTCGATGCCGAGCTTAATGCACTATTAGAATCTGGTGAAGAGAAGAAATAAAACATGACTTTAAGTATTTCTACATTTTGGGCTTTATCTGTATTAATGATCGCAATTGCTTGCGTATTTGTGGTGGTGCCATTCTTTAAGTTTTCACAAGCCAATACTTATAAAGGGCTAAAATCTAACTGGTACCGAACTCGCTTGCAGGAATTAAATGCAGAGTTAGAAAAAGGCCAATTTAGCCAGCAGCAATACAATGATGCGCTAAAAGAGCTAAAACTAACGGCCACCGATGAACTTCGAGAAGAACAGAATCAAGAACAGAATCAAGAACAGAATCAAGAACAGAATCAAGAACAGAATCAACAGCAAAGCCAAGAGCTAGGCCAGCAGTCAAGTCAACAACTGAGTCTTCAAAACGCTGAGAATCAAGAACCAGCAAGGCTGTCAGAAGACTCTACTAAAGCGACCAACATTCAGCGTTATACGTTTACGGCACTTGTTTTATTAGTAATAACGACATTCACAGGCTATTGGTTTTACGGACAACAAGAAAAGCTTGTGCACTGGGAAGACGCATTAGAACGCTTTCCAGCTTTATCAAAAAAGGTAGTAGAGGACAGAACTAGCACACCTACAAGCGAAGAACTGCGCGATCTATCATTAGGATTGCGTACCAAACTGCAAACGGATCCAAAAGCAATAGGCTGGATGTTACTTGGCCGAAATTTGCATATTTTAGGTGATGTTAAAGGCGCAATTGATGCATTTGAAAAGTCATATAACTTAGATCCTAAGTCAATCGGCAATATGATTAGTTATGCAGGTGCCTTACAGCAAAATGGTCAGCCGGGAGACTATTCGCGCTCTATTAGAATATTAAAAAACGCGTTAACTCTGCAGCCTCAAAACTTGACTGCGCTAATTTTAACGGCAGAAGGGTACATGTTAGACGAGCAGTTTGAACGAGCGTACACTGGCTTTGAATTGGTTTCCCGCGTAATAGACCCTCAAGACCCTCGCGCGTTACCTATACAGGACAGGTTACAGTTTTTGAGCAAGGAACTTGAAGTTGCAGACAGCCAACAAGCCTCTAATGCAAGTCAAAGCACTGATCATAACACTAGCCAAGATAGAATTGATAACAATAGCGAAAACGCCAGTCAGGAAAAGGGTTCGCCGGCTGACTCAGCTGAATTGTCAGGGCCGGAGTTAGAAATTGTTTTAAACGTGAAGGTTGGCGATAATGTTGATTTAAGCCAGTTTAAAACACTGTTTTTATTCGCGAAAAAGCCGGGAATGGCGATGCCACTAGCTGTTAAGAAGCTAGACGTAGAGAAATTAAACTTTAGCAGAGCTAGAGCACCAGAAACTGATGCCACTGACGGAAATTATTCTGAAGGTAGTTCTTCTGAGAGCATTGCCACTGACAGCAATACCGCTGAAGTGAGAACTTTTGTTGTCTCGCTAACAGATAAAAACGTAATGGTGCCAGGAATGTCATTGTTAGGTGAGCCTCAAGTAGATATATTTGCAAGGTTGTCGAAAGATACATCAGCACCAAAAGAGCTTGGAGATTTAGAAGCGTCAGTGACAAACTTATCATTGCCTGCAACTAAACCGGTTGAGCTATTAATTAAGAAATAAAACAAGGTAATTTAATGAACGCATTTTTGAAGGCGTCGCTAATAACGGCGATATTAGTATTGACGGCAGCTTGTGCTCAGCAGCCAGATACAACGTCAGTTGCTGCTACGACTAACACAAGCCAACAGCAACAGGACGCTGACTCAACAGTCAATGAATCACCAAAAATAGCGTCAGTGCCTGTTGATGAACAAGTTGAAGATGCGCCATTAACGGCTCAAATTCCTGTTTATGTAGATGAACGAGACCCATTTGAAGATTTTAACCGTTCAATGTGGGACTTTAACTGGGAAGTACTCGATGAGTATCTTTTACGTCCATTAGCGGTAGGCTACACGTCATTACCGCAAGGTGCGCAAACCAGCGTAAGAAGTTTTGTTACTAACCTAGAAGAGCCGGGTTACGCTTTAAATAGCTTGTTACAAGGCAAGTTTAAAAAGACAGGTGTGGCAACTGGGCGCTTTTTAATTAACTCAACCATTGGCTTGTTAGGTTTATTTGATGTAGCCAATCACATGGGTTTAGTGCGTCATAAAGAAGATTTTGGTCAAACCCTCGCAGTTACAGCAAACGTTGGCAATGGCCCATTTTTAATGTTACCGGGATACGGACCGACTACCGTTCGTGATGGCGTAGGTGACTTTGTTGATGGTCAAATTTTTCCATTATATTTAATAGACTGGCCGTGGAATTTAGTTAAAACAGGCATCAAAGCCGTTTATAGCCGTGCAGACTTATTGCAACAAGAACAGCTAATTAACGACTCTACGGACCCATATATATTTGTTAAAGAAGCCTATTATCAAAATCAAAACTACCAAATTTATGACGGTAATCCACCAATTAAAGAAGAGTTTGAACTAGACGAAGCTTTACTTGATGAAATTGACTAATAGCTTTTGAAATATGGCTTTTAAGCAGAAATGTTTAAAAGCCTTTTTTGTAGAAAAGGCTCATCAGGTTTTCATGGAAGTGTCAGTAGGGGAGTCAATTTTATCCTTTGGGCCGTTTTAGTATAAGGACTCAAAGTAGCTTTCTAAGATAACAACAGCGGATTGTGCGTCGATATTACCTTTCTTTAAATTACGGTATCCACCACTTTCAAACAAGCTCGCCTTAGCATCTGTTGTACTAAGGCGTTCATCATGCATGTGAACTTGCACACCAAAACGGCCATGAACTCGATTAGCAAACTTCTTCGCTTTTTGCGTTACAAGCTGCTCAGTGCCATCCATATTAAGCGGCAAACCCACTACCACTAAGTCAGGTTGCCACTCGGTTAATAACCTACCCACGTCGTCCCAGTTAGGAATGCCTTCCTTTGCCTTAAGCGCTTTGATAGGCGATGCAGTGCCAGTAAGAGATTGGCCGATAGCAAACCCGATGCTACCAGTTCCAAAGTCTATGCCCATGACGGTTTTTGGTGATGTAGATTCTGTCATTATGAATGGCCCGCAATATGTGAAAGTTGAGAACTAGAAATACCTAACTTTTTAAGTGCCAACTCCCAACGTTCTTTTGGTGGTGCGCCAAAAATAATCTCTGGGTCTGCATCAACCGTTAACCAAGCATTGTTGGCAATCTCATCTTCCAACTGCCCTGCGCCCCAGCCTGCATAACCTAGCGTAACAACAAAGTCTTCTGGACCATCTGTTGTGCCTAAGTTTTCTAGAATATCTTTGGAGGTAGTGACCATGAAGTTTTGCTCTAGTTGTAAACTCGATGACCAAACTCGACTGCCAGTATGTAAAACAAAACCGCGATCTTCCTGCACTGGGCCACCTGACATTACCTTTTTATCGTCAAGTGGAGAGTACTCAGGCACGGCGATGTCGATTTCTGAGAGTAAGTTTTTCACTGACATATCTGTTGTTTTGTTAACAACTAGGCCCATTGCGCCATGTTCGTCATGTTCACAAATGTAAGTTAGCGAGCGACCAAAATAACTTTCGTCCATCGACGGCATAGCAATTAGAAATTGGTTCGCCAGACTTAAGTGGCTTGATATTTTTAAAGTCATCGTTTTGTTGTTCGCTTCTATTTTGCTTCTAAACGCTTTTCAATGGCATCAAATAAGTGGCCGGTAATGCTGATGTCGTAAGCCGCTTCTATTTCTTTAATACACGTTGGGCTGGTTACGTTAATTTCCGTAACACAATCGCCAATCACATCTAAACCAACAAAATTAAGCCTTTTTCTTTTAACGTTGGACCAATCGCCTTGGCAATTTTCCAGTCAGTATCGCTTAATGGTCTTGCTTCTCCGCGACCGCCTGCTGCTAGGTTTCCGCGTGTTTCACCTTTTGCTGGAATTCTTGCTAACGTGTATGGCATTGGTTCGCCATCAACAATAAGGATGCGCTTGTCACCATTTGTGATATCAGGAATAAAGGCCTGGATCATTGCATAATGCTGGGCATGAGCCGTTAACGTTTCAATGATCACCGATAAGTTTGGATCGCCTTCTTTTACTCTAAAGATAGACGCGCCGCCCATACCATCAAGCGGTTTTAAGATGATGTCGCCATGCTCATTGTAAAAGTCTTTTATAAGACCAGCATCACGAGTCACAAGTGTCGGCGGTGTAAATTCTGAAAACCAACTGGTATAAAGTTTTTCATTAGCATCACGCAAGCTCTGCGGTTTGTTAACTATTAGTGTGCCTTCATCTTCAGCGCGCTCAAGCATGTAAGTTGCGTATACAAACTCGGTATCAAAAGGAGGATCTTTGCGCATCAAAATAACGTCTAAATCGCCCAGTGGCATAGTTTGAACATCACCAAGTGAATAAAAATCGTTAGCGTCATTTTTAACACTTAACGGTTTACAACGACCAAAAGCTCGACCATCACGCAAGTATAAGTCATTCATTTCTAAATAAAATAACTCATAGCCTCGAGACTGAGCTTCTAATAACATCGCAAAACTAGAGTCTTTTTGATGTTGATGTCTTTGATGGGATCCATCACGATGCCGAGTTTAATAGTCATAGTTGTTCCGTTCTTAATAGGTTTTCGTCGTTTCTAAACAGGTTTTCTAACGCCCAACTTAGCAGGCTAATTCGCAAAACGTAGCAGGCCAATTAACCAAGTCTAACAAGCTAAATCGCCAAACTTCACTTGAAGAGCTGTTAATAAAGTTAACGCAGCGGTTTCTGTTCGCAGTACTCGAGGCCCCAAAAGTATGTCTTGGTAACCCGCATTGTTCGCCGCTTCAATTTCTTGATCGTTCAAACCGCCCTCAGGACCGATTACAAATCTTACACCCGTTTCAGGCATTTTTAGCGACGAAACAGATATGGAGGCACGTGGGTGTAAATTCAACTTTAGCTGTTCAGTTTGCTGTTCGATAAAGGCTTTAAACTCAATAGGGCGATGGATAGTTGGTACAATTGCGCGGCCTGACTGTTCACAAGCAGCAATGGCTATTTTTTGCCACTGTTGATGTTTTTTGTCGAGGCGTTCGCCTTTAAGTTTTACGCCACAGCGCTCAGTAAAAATTGGGGTGATGTCCGTTATGCCCAACTCAACCGACTTTTGTATGGTGAAGTCCATTTTATCGCCACGAGAAATACCTTGTGCCAAATGAATTGCTAGAGGACTTTCGTTTTCTACTTTGACACTACTGTTAGCAACAACTTGAACTGTCTTTTTAGACACGCCAACAATACTTGCTTGATAGTCAAAGCCATCACCGCAAAAAAGGGCTAATTCATTACCTTCGCTCATTCGTAATACGCGGCCAACATGGTTCGCAGCGTCAGCGTCTAGGTCAAATGGTGTGTCTAATTCAATCTGAGTTGAGTGATATATTCTTGGGATCCGCATACTTTGGCAAATAGTTGAGTTTTAATGGCTTTATTCTAGCAATCAAACCCCTAGATAGAAATGAAGAATTGGTGTCTAATTGTGTTAATGATGTTAATGATGTTAATGATGTTAATGATGTTAATGATGTTAATGATGTTAATGATGTTAATGATGTTAATGATGTTAATGATGTTAATTGCGCGATTTCGAGGAAACAAAAATGTCAGCTGTAGTTGAAGTCAAAAATCTTCGCAAAATATATGACGATGTAGAGGCCGTAAAAGGTGTGTCATTTAGAGTTGAGCAAGGCCGTTGCTTTGGCTTACTAGGACCAAATGGAGCCGGAAAAACAACAACCATTGAAATGATGGAAGGTCTAATTGAGCCATCAGGAGGCGAGATTTCGTTTTTTGGTTCGCCTTTAAACAAAGAGTCGCTAAAGGAAATTGGCATTCAGTTTCAACACACGGCATTGCAAGACTTTTTAACCGTTGGTGAAACCTTAGATTTATTTGGTGCGTTTTATCCCAATTCCGCCAGCAAACAGTCTGTGATGGAAATGTGTAACCTAATTGAGATTGAAAATCGTCGACATCAAAAACTATCGGGCGGTCAGAAACAACGACTTTTGTTAGCACTCGCGTTAATTAATGATCCTAAAATCCTCTTCCTTGACGAACCAACAACAGGCTTAGATCCTCATGCAAGACGAAACTTTTGGGACCTAATTACAAAAATAAAACAGCAAGGTAAAACCGTTATCTTAACCACGCATTATATGGATGAAGCAGAGTATTTATGCGATGACATTGTGATCATGGATCAAGGTGCCATTATTGCTCAAGACACGCCATCTCGTTTACTCAATCAACACTTCTCCGGTGCTATTATTCGCCTGCCAATAGAAAATTTAGGTAGCTTGGATATTAGTGAGTTTGGGCGTCCATTTGGTCATCATCATGTAGATATTGATGCTAAAGATGTGGAAGTTTCTATCTCTAATTTGCTCGAAAAAGGCGTTAAATTAGACGGACTGCAGGTAAAATCAGCAAACCTTGATGATTTATTCATTAAGTTGACCGGACACCAATTAACGGAGGCTAAAAAGTCATGAAGGTATTTTTTACGCGATTTTATGCCATCTTAAAGGCTCGCAACTTAGAGTTTTTTAGAGACCGTTCCTCTTTGGCTTGGAGCGTTATATTTCCAGTATTGTTGCTCGTTGGTTTTGCAGTGGTTTTTTCTGGCGATGGCAAAGATGTATATAAAGTAGGAGTGTTAACCTCAGAGTCTTCAGCACCTTCTGTTCAGCCTCATCCATTTTTGCAGACTAAATATATTGAGTTTGTTGATTATAAGGATCCTAAAAAGGCGTTATCAAAGCTACACCAGCACAGACTTGATCTTTTGGTCGATTTTGAAAAGCAGCAATACTGGCTAAATGAATCATCGCCGAATGGTTATTTTGTTGAAAAGTTACTTTTGGCATCGTCGCTAAGCGTTGAAAAAGGTGACTCGAATACTTCTGTTGATGGCGAACTAGATTCAAACGACAAGACTTCTAATGGTCTTACAACCGGAAACTGGCAGCAACAAACGGTGGATGGCCGTCAAATTAGATATCTAGATTGGGTCTTACCTGGAATTTTAGGTATGAATATGATGTTCAGTTGTCTATTTGGTGTAGGTTATGTGATTGTTCGATATAGAAAGAATATGGTATTAAAACGACTTAATGCCACACCGGTTACAGCGTTAGAGTTTTTAACCGCGCAAATTGTATCTCGACTTATGATTGTGATGTTTTTGTCATCAATGGTTTTTATTGGTTGCGATTTATTATTTGATTTTTATATGTTGGGAAGTTATTTAGATCTACTCGTTATTGCGATATTAGGTGCGTTTGCGCTTATCTCATTAGGCTTAATGATTGCTTCTCGTTCGAGAAGTGAAGAGCTAACGGGTGGTTTATTAAATTTAGCAACGTGGCCAATGATGATTTTATCTGGCGTTTGGTTTTCTTTAGAGGGCAGCCCGGAATTTATTCAAACTATTTCTATGGCGTTACCTCTTACACACTTGGTTGAAGGCGCGCGCGCTATTATGACGGAAGGCGCGAGCTTGATGGATATCAAACATCATGTGTTTACTCTTTTGGGCATGATAGTTGTGTTTTTAACGGCGGGAACGCTTTTGTTTAGATGGGAAGGGGATGGTCGATAACTACCACTTGTCATGACTGCGAGGCTAGCTTTGATAGCGAGCTTAGCTGTGATTGTTATGCAACGAGGGCGGCATAAATACGTCCTTGTAGCCTCAACGATTCATCCCTGAATCGAACGCCTCGTTGATAAGCAATCATCAGCGCGCCTTGCTTGCGCTTATCTCAAAGCACACACAGCTCACACCCAAAACCCAGCTCAATTACTTTCCTAATGAGGTTTCCAAGGCATGGATGCCTTGGCGAAGCGCTTCATGGATGAACTTGAGCATCCGAAGTGGAAAGTAATTGAGCTGGCTTCACCACAATAATATTGTTACAAATTAACGACTAAAAACTCTACAAAGATAGTTTTTTTATTAGCCATATCATGCCATTCTAGGAAAAGCCCAAATAACTAAACGGAATTCAAATGTTATCTATTTCAAACTTATCAAAAACTTATAACAACGGTGTGAAAGCACTGAACAACGTGAACCTAACTGTTCCAAAGGGAATGTACGGATTGCTTGGACCAAATGGTGCAGGTAAATCATCGTTAATGAGAACCATTTCAACATTGCAAATGCCAGATTCAGGCAGCATTACTTTTGATGGTATCGATGTATTAAACAACCCAAACGAACTTCGCAATCGTTTAGGTTATTTACCGCAAGATTTTGGTGTTTATCCTCGCGTGAGTGCTTATGACTTACTAGATCATTTAGCGATTTTGAAAGGTCTTGAAAATAAAGCTGAACGTAAAGAGGCGGTAGAAGGCTTATTAGCTCACACCAACTTATTCCAGCATAAAGATAACGCTGTAAGTGGTTTTTCGGGCGGCATGCGCCAACGTTTTGGTATCGCGCAAGCTTTATTAGGCGACCCAGATTTGTTAATTGTTGATGAGCCAACTGCTGGATTAGATCCAGAAGAACGTAACCGTTTTCATAACTTATTGGTAAGTTTAGGTGAAGAGAAAGCCATCATTCTTTCTACACATATTGTAGATGACGTCACTGAATTGTGTCCAAACATGGCGGTATTAGGTGCGGGTCAAATTCTGTTAGAAGGAAATCCTATTGAGCTGACTAACCAGCTAGGCCAACAAATCTGGAGAAAAACGGTTTCACAGCAAGAGTTTGCTGAGATTGAAGCTAATCTGCCAGTGATTTCGCAGCGTTTGTTTGCCGGTAAAACAATTGTGCATGTATATGCCGATACTCAACCTGAAGGTTTTGAAGCGGCACCAGCTAATTTAGAAGATGTCTATTTCTCGACACTTTATAATTCTCGTCAATCAGCTCCATCTAACAACACAGCAGCTTAGGGGCGTCGTATGTTTTTAAATATGCTTAAATTTGAGTGGCGATACTACGTTCGTCAACCGTCGTTTTATGTAACGTGTTTAACGTTCTTTTTACTGCCTTTTTTAGCCATGGTCAGCGACTCCGTCATAATTGGTGGGGCAAACACTACCTTTAATGGTTCTTTTGCTGTTTCACAAACTATATTAGTGCTTGGTGTTTTCTCCATGTTTTTAGTTGTGAACTTTATGGCCACAACAGCGACTAAAAATGATTCATCTCACATGACAGAGCTACTATATACCAAGCCGATGAACCCGCTAAAATATCAATTGGGTCGCTTCTTTGGTACATACCTAGTGATATTAGTTGTGTTTGCCATGGTGCCATTGGGCATTTTAATAGGCTCCTGGATGCCTTGGTTAGACACTGACAGACTGGGGCCAACTAACCTTAGTTTCTACTTGTCTACGTACTTCTATTTTTCTGTACCTACGTTATTTGTTTTCTCGGCTATATTTTATTCGGTAGGGCAAAAGTTCAAATCGATGATGTCTGTTTATCTAGCCGCGGTAGCGCTTTTTATCTTGTACGTAGTCAGCGGAAACTTTATTAGCGAACCTGAGTATCGTTATATAGCTGCGTTGACGGATCCATTTGGTCTGAGAACGTTCTCGGATATTACTCGTTACTGGACGCCGGTAGAGCGTGACAATCAAGTCATTAATTTAGAGGGAGTGCTGTTATATAACCGCTTAATTTGGTTGGGTATCAGTGTTGTTATATTAGCTCTGTTTGGCAAGTTAGCGTCACCGTTAACATTAGCGCCAAAGCCAGCACCTAAAAAGAAAAAGTCTAAACAAGCAGAAGTAGCACCGGTAAACGCAAAAATTAATTACAAAAGCGTAACCTCTGGTACTTGGACTAAGTTCAAAACCAGAACTTTGTTTGAAATCAAACAAATTATGTTCAGCCCACCGTTTTATATCTTATTGATATTTTCAGGGTTTACTATTATCTCTTCGTTTTTCGGAAACGGCCCTTTTTATGGTACATCCGAGTGGGCATTAACTAAATCCATGGTCACTCAAATATTTGGTAGTTTTAGTTTGATGATGATTGTCATCATAACCTATTACAGTGGTGAAGTTGTTTGGCGTGAACGCAGCTCAGGAATGGGTGATATTGTCGATAGTATGCCGGTGTTTAATATGACGTTCTGGTTATCTAAACTCATCGCAGTTTGCTTAACGTTATTGTCATTATTTGTCATTGGTATGTGTGTCACTATTACTTATCAGCTAATTGTTGGAGTAAATGACCTTGAATTAGGCCAGTACTTTATTAGTCTATTCTTTTTCCATGCGCCAAGCATGTTGATGATGGTGGTATTAGCGTTTTTCCTTCAAGTTTTAAGCCCAAACAAGTTTGTCGGTATGCTTTTGTTCTTAGGCTATTTCTTAGCAAGCTTGAGCTTTTATCAATTAGGCTTAGAACACAACTTACTTAATTTTGCCGCAAGTCCAATGATGCAATACTCAGACTTAAATGGGTACGGTTGGTACTTGGAAACACAAGCTTGGTATCTAATTTATTGGGGCGCAATGTGTGTCATTTTAAGTACAATTAGTTACGCGCTGTGGCAACGAGGCCCTCAGGTAGCATTAAAGCATCGCTTTAAACAAATGGGTTACCAGATGCAAACCGGTGGTAAAATTACACTTGCTTCAGCTGCTATCGTCTTTTTACTTTCTGGCAGTTATATTTACTACAACACAACGGTCGTTAATGAGTATTACTCTAGTGACGAGATGATGGAGTTCCGCACTGATTATGAAAAGCAGTTTGATCAGTATGTAAACGATCCGGTTCCCGTTATTACCCGCGTTAATGCAAAAGTAGATATCACGCCAAGTGAAAGAACTATAGTTGCGGCCGCTGAAATAACGGTTAAAAATAAGTTTGATAAGCCAATTACTCGTTTCTTGGTGAACGCACCTCGTTTCGCAGAGACTTGGGATGTGCAGCTCCCTAATGGTTCAATGCAGGAAGTTAATTCACGTTTGGGTTCAGCTTGGTTTATATTTGAAAAGCCTTTACAGCCTGGCGAGACTTTGGAAGGTGAAATTACCGTAACCCGAACTGTTAAAGGCTTTAAAGATAAAGGCTTTGATGTACAGCTAGTTAAAAACGGTACCTTCATTAATAACTTTGAGTTATTCCCAATTTTTGGTGTAAACACACAAGGTTATTTATCCGATAGACATGAGCGAAGAAAGCGAGATTTATCACCGCCTAAAAGAGCGAATAAGTTAGAAGATGAAGAGTTTCATAATCAAAGTTTCTTTGGAAAAGGAAACGACTTCATAGACTTTGAAACGACAATATCTACTGAGTTAGACCAAGTGGCGATAGCGCCTGGTTATTTGCAGAAAGAGTGGGTGGAAGGTGATAAACGTTATTTCCATTATAAAATGGACTCGCCGATGATTAACTTCTACTCCATCTTGTCGGCTCGACTGGATGTGAAAAAAGAGGTTCACAAAGGCATTAATATTGAGGTTTATTATCACCCTCAACACTTTATGAATGTGGATGTCATGATTGAGTCTACCAAAGACTCTATCGATTACTTCACTGAAGCATTTGGCCCTTATCAGCACAAACAAATGCGCATCATTGAGTTTCCAGGATATCGAAGCTTTGCTCAAAGTTTTGCTAATACGGTGCCTTATTCTGAAAACATAGGTTTCACTACAGATTTACGCGACCCTGAAAATATTGACCCTGTTTACTATGTTACTGCACACGAACTGGCACACCAATGGTGGGCTCATCAGGTTGGCAGTGCAGACGTACAGGGTAGCGCAATCTTATCTGAGTCGTTGTCACAGTACAGTGCGATTATGGTGATGGCGAATAAGTATGGTGACAGCAAATTACGTAAGTTCTTAAAGTATGAACTCGACAGTTATTTGCGTGGACGAACTCAAGAGTCGCTTGAAGAGATGCCATTAATGCGAGCTGAAAACCAGTCGTATATTCATTATCGCAAAGGGTCAGTGGTAATGATGGCGATTAAAGATAGGTTAGGCGAAGAACGTTTAAATCAAGCGTTAAGAAGTTTATTGCAAGAGTTTAAGTTCAAGAGTGAGCCGTATCCAACGACTTTGGACCTTCTTGCTAGCTTAAATGCAGTCAGTAATAGCGAAGAGCAGTCGTTTATAAAAGACTTGTTTGAAGAAATTACGCTTTATGACTTACAAGCTAAAACAGCAGACATTGTTGAACTAGATAACGGTAAGTATGAAGTAGTATTTACCGTAGAAGGTAAGCGTTATAATGCTGATGGAAAGGGTGCTGAAACACCGGCTGATCTTAAAGAGTACGTTGATATTGTGCTATTTAGTGAAGATCCAGAAGACTTAAATGCGGGTGATATTGTTTTGTATGAAAAGAAACACTTAGTCATAGAAGGTGAAAATACCTTTAAGCTTATCGTGGATTCAAAACCTAAATTTGCCGGTATTGACCCATTCGTTAAGTTGATTGACCGAGACAGCTCTGACAATGTCATTAAGCTTTAATACCTAAACTTGACGATTCAAGTTTTAAGTATTAAACCAGACTAGCTTGAACATCGCCTAGAGGCGACATTATTAAAAGGACCTTCGGGTCCTTTTTTGTTTTATATACGCTATTGCTTCTAATCAATCGCAGCACGCTAGCTCGACACTGGAAGCGCTTAGCTGTGATTGTTATGCAACGAGGACGGCATAAATACTTCCCTGTAGCCTCGACGATTCACCCCTGAATCGAAACGCCTGCGTTGATAATCAATCATCAGCACACTCGCGGTGGAGAGGCAACACGTAGCTTTGATTGTTATACAACGAGGACGGCATAAATACTTCCCTGTAGCCTCGACGATTCATCCCTGAATCGAAACGCCTGCGTTGATAATCAATCGCAGCACGCTCGCGGTGGAGAGGCAGCGCTTAGCTGTGATTGTTATGCAACGAGGACGGCATAAATACTTCCCTGTAGCCTCGACGATTCATCCCTGAGTCGCAACGCCTGCGTTGATAATCAATCATCAGCACACTCGCGGTGGAGAGGCAACACGTAGCTTTGATTGTTATACAACGAGGACGGCATAAATACTTCCCTGTAGCCTCGACGATTCATCCCTGAATCGCAACGCCTGCGTTGATAACCAATCATCAGCACGCCGTTGCCCCTTACACTCAAACTGGCAACTACATGCCGAACACACAGCGCACTCCAAATCAAAACCCAGCCCAATTACTTTCCAAATGAGGTTTCCAAGGCAAGGATGCCTTGGCGAAGCGCTTCATGGATGAACTTGAGCGTCCGAAGTGGAAAGTAGTTGGGCTGGGTTAACCAGCGCTTCATGGATGAACTTGAGCGTCCGAAGTGGAAACTAGTTGGACTGGGTTAACCAGCACTTCATGGATGAACTTGAGCGTCCGAAGTGGAAAGTAGTTGGACTGGGTTAACTAGCGCTTCATGGATGAACTTGAGCGTCCGAAGTGGAAAGTAGTTGGACTGGGTTAACCAGCGCTTCATGGATGAACTTGAGCGTCCGAAGTGGAAAGTAATTGAGCTGGGTTAAAGCTCAGTATGGAAAGTAATTAAGCTGTAGTAGTTAAATTGAAGGCACAAAAAAGGACCCGAAGGTCCTTTTTTAAAGCAGCACCTGTCTCAACTCATTTGCTGCAAAAACTTTATTATAAGCCAGCGTCAGCGCGCAAGGCTTCAACTTTGTCAGTGCGTTCCCACGGGAACTCTTCACGACCAAAGTGGCCGTACGCAGCTGTTCCTTTATAAATAGGACGCTCTAGGTCTAGCATTTGTGTAAGGCCATATGGACGTAGGTCGAAGTGACGACGCACTAATTCGATTAGTTTGTCTTCTTCAAGCTTGCCTGTACCAAATGTTTCAACACTGATAGACGTTGGTTCAGCAACACCAATTGCATAAGAAACTTGAAGCTCTGCTTTGTCAGCAAGACCAGCTGCAACCAGGTTTTTAGCAACGTATCGAGCTGCATATGCGCCTGAACGGTCAACTTTTGATGGATCTTTACCAGAGAATGCTCCGCCACCGTGACGTGCCATGCCGCCGTATGTATCAACGATAATCTTA
Source organism: Psychrosphaera haliotis (assembly GCF_009728465.1). GTDB lineage: Bacteria > Pseudomonadota > Gammaproteobacteria > Enterobacterales > Alteromonadaceae > Psychrosphaera > Psychrosphaera haliotis. The sequence continues at coordinate 365,569 of NZ_WOCD01000001.1, read as the reverse complement.
CGACCTGTTAATCCACAGTCACCCATTGGCCCACCAATTACAAAGCGGCCTGTTGGATTGATGAAGTATTTAGTATTAGCCGTTAACCATTCTGCAGGAAGGGTAGGCTTTACGATTGTTTCCATTACCGCTTCAACTAGATCTTTTTGGCTGATGTCTTCGCTGTGCTGAGTAGAAAGTACTACCGCATCGATGCCAACTGGTTTGCCATCTTCATAAACAAACGTAACCTGTGATTTTGCGTCTGGACGTAACCACGGAAGCGTACCGTCTTTACGTACTTGCGCTTGACGTTTAACTAAACGGTGAGAGTACTCAATTGGAGCAGGCATTAACACTTCAGTTTCGTTACATGCATAGCCAAACATTAAACCTTGGTCGCCAGCACCTTGTTCGCTAGGGTCTTTGCGGTCAACACCTTGGTTGATGTCTGGAGACTGTTTACCAATTGTGTTTAAAATTGCACAAGAATCAGCATCAAAGCCCATGTCTGAGTGTGTGTAACCAATTTCACGTACTGTGCTACGAGTTAACTCTTCAATATCAACCCATGCAGACGTTGTTACTTCACCGCCAACCATAACCATGCCGGTCTTAACGTATGTTTCACACGCAACACGTGCCTTAGGGTCTTGCTCTAAAATAGCGTCTAATACCGCGTCAGAAATTTGGTCTGCGATTTTATCCGGATGACCTTCAGATACGGATTCCGATGTGAACAAATGTTTTGCCATTTAAACTGTCTCTTGTATTACCTAAATTCGGCGTAATTTTAGCTAACTTTTGTAGATTTGCCTAATACTTTTTTACGCCTAGACGTCTAAACATTCAAATGGTTGGTAAATCGTAACAAACTGTTACAAGTTTGAAGTTAGAAACCGTGCCTAATTTTGGTATAAAACAGGTATTACAATAAGTGATATAACAATAACTCCAGGGAGCTTCATTTAATGAAGATTTTCACTAGTAAAAACAAATCAAAATTTACTAAAACTTTATTGGCATCAGCTGTATTTGTAGCATTAGCGGGTTGTTCGGCAACTCAACAAAGCGCGGCTCCAGAAGTAGTGGTAAAAAATGCAACAATGGATTTTGTTCGTAATGTTGAAGGCATCAATGAGTACACTTTGTCTAACGGCATGAAAGTATTAATGTACCCAGATGAAGCTCAACCAAAAACGCTGGTTAACATAACTTATAAAGTAGGTTCTGTTCATGAGAAATATGGCGAAACCGGCATGGCTCATTTATTAGAGCATATGTTGTTTAAAGGCTCTGACAGCTATAAAGCTATTGATACAGAATTTAACAAACGTGGTATGCGCGTAAATGCAACAACCTGGTTAGACCGCACAAACTATTTTGAATTGTTTGAATATGATGAAGCAAACCTAGAGTGGGCTTTAGGAATGGAAGCAGACCGTATGGTTAATGCAACATTCACAAAAGAGCAATTAGACTCAGAAATGACAGTGGTTCGCAACGAAATGGAACGTGGTGAAAATAGCCCATTCCGTATGTTGTCATCTCGGTTAGCGTCAACGGCGTTCTTATGGCACAACTACGCAAACTCTACAATTGGTGCGCGTTCTGATGTTGAAAACTTCCCATTCCAAGTATTAAGAGATTTCTACAAACGTCATTACCGTCCAGATAATGCCGTACTTACTGTTGCGGGTCGTTTTGATAAAGAAAAGACTATCGCAATGATCGAAAAAACGTTTGGTAAGCTTCAGCAACCTGAAACGCCAATCGAAAAGCTATACACAGTAGAGCCAACTCAAGACGGTGAGCGCGAAATTAACTTACGTCGTACTGGTGATGTGCCAATGATTGCTGCGGTTTATCATGTACCTTCAGCGTTACATGAAGATACGCCTGCTATTCAAGTTCTATCTCAAATCTTATCTGATAGCGCTCGTGGACGTATGCAGAAGAAGATGGTTGAGCCTGGATTAGCAACAGGAGCTTATGCCTATTCTTATCTATTAAAAGACCCTTCAACGTTCACTATTATGGCGCAAGGCTCTAAAGGCAAAGAAACGTCTGCTATGGAGAAAACGTTAATCTCTATGGTTGAAGGCATTAAAGAGAACACAATTTCAGAAGCAGAAGTAGCAGTGGCTAAAGCTGCACTACTGAAAGAAACAGAAGAAGCGTTACGTAACGTAACTTCTGTAGGCATGGAGCTATCTGAGTACATTGCGATGGGTGACTATCGTTATATTTTCTACTTCCGTGACTTAGTAGAGAAAGTAACAGCAGCAGATGTACAACGTGTAGCAGAGCAATACTTTGTAGAAAGTAACCGTACGCTAGGGCGCTTTATCCCAACCAAAGAGCCAGTGCGTGCGGAAATTTCTGAAGCAAAAGATATTTCTGAATTATTAGCTGACTATAAAGGTCGTAAAGCAGTAGCAAACGGCGAAGTTTATGACAACAACGTTGAAAATGTATTGGCTCGATTAAAAGAGTTTACATGGGCAACGGGCACGCAAGTGAGTGTTTATCCTAAAAAGCTTCGTGCAGGCGAAGTTAACATGGCAATGACATTCCCAGTTGGCTCAGCTAAATCTTTAAAAGGTTATGAGTCAGACTTTAAAATGTTAGGTGGATTGATAATGAGCGGTACTGAAAAGTACAGCAAAGAACAAATCGCCTCTAAAATGGATGAGCTTAAAGCGAGCATCAGTATTTCTACTCGTACTTTAGGAGAAATTAACGTTTCTGTTAAAGCGGTAAAAGAAAACTTAGATGCAACGTTAGACTTTGTTCAAGAGTTATTAGCTAACCCAACGTTTAAAGCATCTGAAGTTGAAATTGACCGTAAAGCCATGATCACAGGTTTAGAAATGAATCGCAGTGAGCCAAGCTCTGTAGCGGTATCAATTTTAAGTAAAACGTTTAATGGTCACGAAGCGGGCCACCCATCAGCGTTTAAAACGATTGATGAGCAAATTGATGGCTTGAAAAAAGTAACAAGCAAACGCCTTCAAAATTTACATTCTTCACACTTTAATGTAAGCAATGGTTTTGTGGCGATTGTAGGTGACGTTGATCCTAAAATTATTTCTACCCAGTTAGAAATGCGTTTAAGTGAATTAAATGGCAAAGCAACCTTTGCGAAGCTAGAAGATGAAGTTAATGAAGTAACTGGCCAAGAAAACTGGGTTGAAACACCAGACAAAGCTAATGCTCAGTTATACATTGCTCATGTTGTTGACTTAAACCCTCAAGAAGATGATTACTATGCGGCGTACATCGCGAACCAAATTTTTGGTGGCAGTGGTTTTGCTTCTCGTTTAATGCAACGTATACGTGTTAAAGAAGGTTACAGTTACGGTACTGGTTCTTGGTTACAAATGGAGTTTGATGAAGAGAAGGGTATGTACATCATGTCTGCTATCGCCGCTCCAGAGAATATGAAAAAAGTAGTTGAAGCATACAAAGAAGAAGTTCAAAAAGTATTAGACGAAGGTTTCTCTGACAAAGAAGTAACCGACGCTATTAACGGTGCTTTAAAGTCACTTCGTGTAACTTGGTCTAGTGAAGCTTACATTGCTCGTATGCTTAACGGCAACAAGCAAATGGATCGTGATATGAAGTGGTTCTCTGATTATCAAGAAACGCTTCCAACGGTAACAGTTGAGCAAGTAAACGCAGCGTTTGCAAAATACATTGCACAGCAAGAACTAAACATCTTTGCTGCAGGTGATTGGGCAAAGTTAGAAAAATAAGGCTCAGCCTTTTTCTAATGCTATTCGTTAGATATGATTCATTAAAAACGTGATTTGTTAATACGACTAGCAAAAAATGTGAAAGCGCGGCAGTTAAGATTGTCGCGTTTTTTTGTGCCTGATGTTTATTAAAATGTGAATGTTGGCATTCTATCGTAGGTTGTTTGTTTTTTATTCATAAATAAGAGTACAATCTTTATCAACTCATTAAGAAATAAAGGATTTGAGATGAAACGCTATACTTGGTTATTACCTCTAGTTCTGCTCTCTATGCAGAGTGTCGCTAACGAACAATTGGAACCAGAAAACTCTTCAAAATTGTTCCAAGCTGAAGATATTTTTGAGCTGGAATACGCGTCGTCACCACAAGTCTCACCAGATGGAAAGTGGGTGATCTATACACGCAGAAGTCACGATGTTATGACGGATGGCACGCGTTCTAACTTATGGATGGCCCGCACTGATGGTTCTTTACATCGCCCATTATTGTCAGGCAAAAAAGCTTTTTATGGCGCTAAATGGTCTCCAAGTGGTGACCGCGTCGCTTATTTATCAAATGAAGAAGGCCGAAGCCAGCTTTACGTACGATGGGTGGATACTGGCCAAACAGGTGTTATCACTAATGTACAATCAGGTATTGGTAATGTGACTTGGTCGCCTGATGGCACTCAAATAGCCTTTACAATGTCGGTTGCAGATACAGACCGACCGCTTTCAGTAAAAATGCCAAAACGCCCGAAGGGCGCGAAATGGTCAGAGCCAGTTCAATACGTCACAAAAGCTCGTTATCAGGCTGATGGTGCTGGTATTTTAGAGCCAAAATTTAGCCACATTTTTGTTGTGCCAGCAGAAGGCGGTACACCTAGGCAATTGAGTCATGGTAATTATAATCATGGTGGTACGCTGGCTTGGTCGGCTAATGCTGAACATATTTATTTTTCGGCATATCGCAACGATGATTGGGAATACCAAACACGTGAATCCGATATTTATAGCGTTAAGGTCAAAGGTGACAATGCGGGACAAATGACGCAAGTCACAAACAAGCCAGGTGGAGAATACGGTCCGGTAATTTCACCTGATGGTAAAAAACTAGCGTACGTTAGTATTGATAATAAAAAACTCGCTTATCGAAATCGAATATTAGAAGTGTTGGATTTAGGCACGAAGAAAAACAAACAAATTACTGCCGACATAGACAACTCCGTGAGTGGTCTAAAGTGGAGTGAAAACAACTCGAGTTTGTATTATCAAATGACGGAAAGAGGGCTGATCACTGTTGGTTACTCAACGTTGTCAGGTCGTCATATGAAAATTGTTGAAGGGTTAGGCGGCACTACCATAGGAAGACCATACGCGTTTGCCAACTTTGACGTAGACGCTGATGTAGTGGCTTATACAAAAGGCAGCGCTCAACGCCCAGCAGATATATTTGTTCGAAGAAAGGGCAAAGACTTTCAAATCTCTTCTTTAAATGAAGATCTGCTAGGTCATAAAACGTTAGCCCAAGTGGATGAAGTAATTTATCAATCGTCAATTGATGGTGAAGAGATACAAGGTTGGTATTTGTTACCACCAAATTTTGATAAAACAAAAAAGTACCCTTTAATTCTAGAGATTCATGGTGGACCACACCTAGCTTACGGCCCTCATTTTTCTGCAGAAATGCAACGTTTTGCTGCTGAAGGATACGTTGTCTTTTATGACAATCACAGAGGCTCTACAGGATACGGTGAGCGTTTTGCACTGCTATTACAGAACAAATACTCCAGTAAGTGGGATTTTGCCGACCATATGTCGGGTGTTGACGCCATGATAGCTAAAGGCTTTGTAGATCCTGACAAGCTTTATATTACAGGCGGCTCAGCTGGTGGCATAGCCTCCGCTTACGCTATTGGTTTAACCGACCGATTCAAAGCCGCTGTGGTAGCGAAACCAGTTATAAACTGGATTTCAAAAGTATTAACGGCAGACAGCTATTTAGGACAAATACCATTTCAATTCCCTGGGATGCCATGGGACAACTTTGAACATTACTGGGAACGTTCGCCTTTATCACTGGTTGGCAATGTTACAACGCCTACTATGTTGATTACCGGTGAAAATGACCGTCGCACACCTATCTCAGAAACAGAGCAATTTTATCAAGCTTTGAAACTTCGCAAAGTGGATACAATCATGGTTAGAGTACCAGGTTCTCCGCACGGAATTGCAGGTAAGCCTTCAAGAATGGTCGCAAAAATCGAAAATATTCTAGCCTGGTTTAAGAAGTACCAGTAAAACGAGTTAATAATGGACAAAAAATTGTTGGCTAAAGTGTTGAGTCAAACACCTGTGAAACCCAGCTATTTTTTGTCCAGCTTTAATGACTTGTTATACTTTTTAGACTAAACTGTACGACATTACCGTACATAAGGTTTTTGTTATGAATAGCATAAGTGTGAACCAATTTCGAGACAACTTAAAAACATACGTTGAACAAACAGTTAGTGAACATGAGCCGATAAAAGTGACAAGACGAGCCGGTGAGGCTTTTATTGTAATGAGCGCAGACGACTGGGAAAGAGAGCAGGAAACATTACACGTTTTACAAAGTAGTAGCTTAATGCAACAAATTGCTGAGTCTATGAAAACGCATACGAATAAGAAAGGTTATAAACCAACAAAAGAGCAGTTAGATGAGATCACTAATCTTTGAAGGTGAGACTTGGCTCGCATATGAAAAATTAAGAGAAAAAGATAAAAAGTTACACAAAGCGTTGTGCAAAATATTAAAGGAAATGCTTCGCTCAGATCCTAGTTCAGGCTTGGGTAAGCCTGAAGCGCTAAAGCACAACTTGTCGGGTTTATGGTCAAAAAGAATATCCCAGAAAGATCGACTGATTTACAAATTCGATGAAAATTACGTCTATATATTCGCCATTGGTGGGCACTACGCCGATCATATAAAAATATAGTACCTTAAAAAAGAACGGTTAAATGCACTTCGCCGGTTTAGGCAATCCAGCAATTCTAGTGGCTTGTTTAGCAGGCCCTTTTGGAAATAACTTGTATAGATAAATACTATTTCCTTTGTCGGCGCCTAATTGTTTAGCCATCGCTTTTACCAACATTCTAATTGCAGGTGAAGTTTTATATTCTTTGTAAAAGTCACGCACAAAATTAACCACTTCCCAGTGATTATCTGTCATGGTAATTTTCTCTAATCCTGCGATATGCTCTGCTAGTTCCACACTCCAATCATCCAAGTGCAGCAAGTACTCGTGCTTATCTGTTTCATATTCTTTATTATTAAATTCAATCATTTATTGTTTTTACCAACTAATTATATTCTGTGCTTGTGCTGTTAATTTAACCCAAAGCTCATCGTCAATAGCCTCAACTAATACAGTGCCAGTCACAGCAGAGCCACTTGCACTATTTTCAGTTAGGCTACTTCCTAGCAGTTTTATTTTTCTAGCTGAAACGTCTAACGCTCTTGCATATAGCAACTCACTTGGGCTTTGCAGGTCGCTTTGTAGCAGGTACACAGCGTCTTGCAGAAATAGAATACGATCGTTTGATTCAATGGTATCTTTTGCTAATGCCCAGCTATCAGGGCTAAAGATTAAATGGAGAGTATAACGATGAGAAGAAAAAGGCATGTTTGACTCCGATTAAATTACAAAAACGTGATCAACGTTATTTTTAAAGCGAGAAAGTCTGTATGTTCTATAGGTAATACATTACTTAAACGCTCATTGTTTTCTAGCCCATATTTAACAAGGCTGTTTGTATGCACATACACTTTTTCAATGTCATAAATGTCTAACGCTTTGATTGTGCTTGTATAATCTTTCTGGGAAAAAGACTCAGGATCTTGATGGGCTAAGGTTTGAAAAACACCTTGTTTATAAAAAACGACAGACACGTCCTGTTCGTATGACCCCAATATCAAGCTTAAATCTAACGCCTCTTTACCCTGTAAGTCATTAAATGCAGGTTGCGTATGAATGATTAGAATGGATTTTATATTCATTACTTTCCTACTTAAATTGGATTACTTTATCAACGATGGAGCAACGCTCCGCAAATTCGGCTAAACCTGCGATTTTAAAACCATGCTCAACATGAGTTTCGTGAATGCCGCGTTTTACACCAGCCGTCACGCAAAGCCATAACGGTACACCAAAAGCTTTATGTAGTTTGAGCAACTCTGACTGGCCGTTTAATTCATCGCTACTTATTTCAAGATTAGGAAGGGCATTTGTTACGCCGTCTTGATATAAAAAGATAGCATCAATAATGTGGCCTTGTGCAATGGCCGCTTCGCTAAACTGACAAGCTGATAGTACGGATTGTTCCGACCAAGCTTTACCATGAAGCATTATTAAATAGCGCATGAAAGTCTCTTTGGTAAATGTGAATAGGTATAGTTTAAATCATATTGAAGGGTTAACCCATCTCTGCCTTGAAAAACAGGCAAAAAAAAGCGCCACACGAAGCAGCGCTTTTAATGGTTTTGGCGATTAGTCGTCGTTGCCGCCGAATGCCATTAAGATATTAATTAAGCTGATGAAGATATTGTATATAGATACAAATAACGTCACCGTTGCAAGAATATAGTTAGTCTCGCCGCCTTTAACAATCGCTTGCGTTTGCATTAGGATTGCGCCAGAAGAGAATAAGATAAACATTGCACTAATAGCTAAAGATAACGCTGGAAGTTGTAAGAAGATGTTTGCTACAACTGCTGCGATTAGTACCCAAAAACCAGCAACCATCATTCCGCCTAGGAAAGACAAGTCACGCTTTGTAGTTAATGCATAAGCAGAAACACCAAAGAAGGTAAGGGCTGTGCCACCTAGTGCCATCATTACGATTTCACCGCCGCCAGCACCAATAACCATATTAAGGATTGGGCCTAACGTGTAACCAAGGAAACCAGTGAATGCGAATACAGCGACTAAACCCATTGAAGAGTTAGCTGCTTTATGGACAAAGAATAATAAGCCATAAAAACCAACCAACGTCACAATTAACCCCGGGTGAGGTAAGTTTAATGCCATTGCACCGCCAGCAACCATAGCAGCGAACGCTAAAGTCATAGCCAATAATGAATAAGTGTTTCTTAGTACCTTGTTCTGCTCTAATACAGAGGTTTTAGTACCTTGATACGCCATTCTGCTGTCCATTTTGAACTCCTGTTGTTTCATAATATAAAACGTTGTTTAAAAACTAATGGTAGTTTTCATTAAATTGCATTCCTGGTCAATATATATAGGTAAACAATTTAGTTTCAAGATATTTATACGAAATAAAGTCACGATTGAATCACTATTTCACACTAATTTCGACTACATATCGTTTAATAGGTTCCCCAAATATAAAAATTGTTGATTTTCTGAAGTGTATGTATGTAGTTTTGCCTTGGTAATGAAGTAATGAAGTAATGAAGTAATGAAGTAATGAAGTAATGAAGTAATGAAGTAATGAAGTAATGAAGTAATGAAGTAATGAAGTAATGAAGTAACTGGCTGATTTCGATCGAGAACCAACAAACTCAGCTAAAAAAGCCTCACTTTGATTTAAAATTAGCCGAACAAACCAGAAAACCTAACTTTTTTTAAACTTTGACTTTACAAGAGTTAGTTAGGTCTCTAATATGCGCTTCATCAAGTGGAGAGGTGGCAGAGTTCGGTCGAATGCACCTGACTTGAAATCAGGCGAAGGGTTAAACCTTCCGGGGGTTCGAATCCCTCCCTCTCCGCCACTTATACAAACTATGAGTTTTTAATTAAACTTGTGGCAAACGACTTAGGAAAGCTGGCAGAGCTCGGTCGAATGCACCTGACTTGAAATCAGGCGAAGGGTCAAACCTTCCGGGGGTTCGAATCCCTCGCTTTCCGCCAAATCAACCAAGCCCGATCATTTGATCGGGCTTTTTTGTATCTAAAATTCACTTTTCATTTAGTGCATCAGTCGCTTCGTGACTAGTAACGCTTAGCTGTGATTGTTATCCAACAAGGACGGCATGAATACTTCCATGTAGCCTCGACGATTCATCCCTGAATCGAACGCCTCGTTAATAATCAATCAGCAGCACGTTAGTTCGATACTGGCAATGCTCAGCTGTGATTGTTATACAGCGAGGACGGCATAAATACATCCATGTAGCCTCGACGATTCATCCTTGAATCGAACGCCTCGTTGATAATCAATCATCAGCACGTTAGGCACTCTCGCCTAAACTGGCCATGAATTCACTGCACACGTTAAACCAAAACTCTGCTCAATTACTTCGATACTGGTAATGCTCAGTTGTGATTGTTATCCAACAAGGACGGCATGAATACTTCCATGTAGCCTCGACGATTCATCCCTGAATCGAACGCCTCGTTGATAATCAATCATCAGCACGCTAGGCACTCTCGCCTAAACTGGCCATGAATTCTCTGCACACGCTAAACCCAAACACTGCTCAATTACTTTCCAAACGAGGTTTCCAAGGCAGGGATGCCTTGGCGAAGCGCTTCATGGATGAACTTGAGCGCCCGAAGTGGGAAGTAATTGAGTTGGGTTCAAGCTTAAGAGTGGATAAACTTGAGCGCCCGAAGTGGAAAGTAACTGAGTTGGGTTCAAGCTTAAGAGTAGATAAACTTGAGCGTCCGAAGTGGGAAGTAATTGAGTTGGGTTCAAGCTCAAGAGTAGACGAACTTGAGCGTCCGAAGTGGAAAGTAACTGAGTTGGGTTCAAGCTCAAGAGTGGATGAATTTGAGCAGGGCTCAATCTAAGTTGTGCATCTTCTCGGCGCACTCAATGGCACTCAAATATGCACCTTCAACACGACCACCTTTTGCCCAATCACCAATGATCGCAAATTGCTCTTTATCATTAAAAATCACATTGCTGTTATCTGCTTTATACTTTTCAAGATAACTTTCCGTTGGTCGAGCGTATCGCCAATAGTGCACATAACTATCAATCAATGTAACGGGCTCACCTAGATTGTTATTTGCGATAAGTTCGTTCAACCAATTTAATGCTTCCTGCGTTATTACATTGGCATTTTCTCCAATGTGTTGCTTTGTAAATTCGGCAGAAAAATGGATGTTCCAAATGTCTTCGATTTGCTGTGACTTCTGATTCGCTGTTATTTCACGAGCTGGTTTGTGGCTTTGTTTTGCTAACCAAGACACTTTTTCTTTACTAAACACGCCTTGTAATACGGGGTCAACGCTGCCTTTTGTTGCTAAAGTTACGGCCCAGCAAGGATCATGCACGTCAGTTGGGATTTGTTTACTAATATCAGGAAGGTCATTAAATAGCTCTCGCGCTTGTTCAGCTGGAATAGTTGAGATGAGCCAGTCAAAAACACCAACTAATTCCATATTATCTCGCCATAAGAGCCACTTTCCGTCATCAAATGTAATGTGGTTAATCTTGGTGTTTAGTTCGACTTTTTTGTCCTTTAAAAGCTGTTTGGCAATGCTGTTCATTTCAGGTGTTGCAACATAACGTAATTCTGCATCGGGCGAAGTAGCGAGCGTCTTTTCTCTTAAAAGCTGAGGCTCAAGGGTCCAAGGCGAAACTAAGCCTTTCATTTCCCACTTTTCAACAGCACTGACGAAGCGAGGATCCCGGGCGGTAAAGTATTGAGCACCCATATCACAGTTGCCCCAAGACAAACGCTTAGTGTTCATTCGTCCGCCTCGACCTCGAGACTTTTCAATCACGGTAATGTCGTATCCTTTCGAAGACAATTCGTCAGCTATGACTGCGCCAGTTAATCCAGCTCCAACAATTGCTAGTTTCATTTAAACCTCATTGTTTTCATTATTAAAATGTCATTACCCAAAATAAATGGAACACTTCTACAAATTACAAATTACAAATTACAAATTACAAATTACAAATTACAAATTACAAATTACAAATTACAAATTACAAATTACAAATTACAAATTACAAATTACCAACTGATGGTTTTACCTTGCCAATCAACATAACTTAACTCTTGGTCAAACCTTTGGTTTTCAACCACAGTTAAAAAATACTTTGCTGATTGCTCTGAGGAAAAAAGTTGTTCCGACGGCACATTGGCTTGGAATGGCTTTGATAGTGGGCTGTCGGTTGTGCCTGGGTGGTAACTTATAAATTTAAGACCTTTATAACTTCGCGCGCATTCAATGGTGATGTTTTTGAGCAACATGTTAAGTGCAGCTTTACTAGCGCGGTAACTATGCCATCCACCAAGTCCGTTATCAGTGAGACTACCTATGCGAGCAGACAAAGCCGCTACTTTAAAAGACTGATCTTTAGTAATAGCTTTTAAAATAGATTGAATGATTAGTATTGGAGTCGTGGTATTTGCTTTGATTACCTTTTCGAATATGAGCGGGTCAAGTTGGCTCAAGGCTTTTTCAGGGCGAAATTGTTGGCTGTGTAAAATCCCATTAAAAATATACAAGCCCGTTAAGTTTATTTGGTTAATGTCTAGAGATTGAATAACTGAATCAAGTGTCGCCTGCTCATAATTACTTACTGAGTTATGTGTGATATTCGGCTTATTCCAGTCTAATTGAGTACGACTAAAGGTAATAACCTGATGATTTGGATTAACGCTTAGTTGTTCAACAACGGCCTTGGCGATAGCGCTAGAGGCGCCAAAGATTAAAAATGTTTTGGTATTGTCTGACATGTAAACTAGTCCTTGAGGCGACCTACTTGGCATGACTCACACCGAGCCTTTCCGGTAAAGAATGCAGAAATTGAGTATCTATTTTTTGCAAACCACAAGTAAACAGGGTCAGCGAAAAATCGAACCCAAGACCAAGTTAAAGGTTTAAACAACCAGCCTTTGCCAACTGTGTCCCAAGCTTTGTAGGTAACATCAAGGCCAAGAAGTAATGTCCCGTTGTTATCGATAGCGTGTAGGATTCGGTTTGCATAGTCAGGATCAACATTAGGGTATTCACTCATATCAACGCTGTTCTGAATATTAATAAATTCAATAGCATCGTTAGTATCGGCGTTGGCCAACTTTTTCATTTCAGCAACACATAATGGGCAACAGCCATCGTAAAACAAAATAAGATCATGAGATGTTTGAGTCATAACAAACTGCCTTTATATTTTCCAAAAACTAAAAACTAAAAACTAAAAACTAAAAACTAAAAACTAAAAACTAAAAACTAAAAACTAAAAACTAAAAACTAAAAACTAAAAACTAAAAACTAAAAACTAAAAACTAAAAACTAAAAACTAAAAACTAAAAACTAAAAACTAAAAACTAAAAACTAAAAAACTAAAAAACTAAAAACTAAAAAACTAAAAACTAAAAACTAAAAACTAAAAACTAAAAACTAAAAAACTAAAAAACTAAAAAACTAGCGCGTTAACCTTTTATAACGTCATGTAACGCAGGCGACAATGTCTCAAATTTGAAGGTATAGCCGGAGTCTAATAATTCTTGTGGTACTGCTTTTTGACCATATAAAACCAAATCAGCCATTTCACCCATAGCGAGTCTTAAAACAAACTCAGGAACTGGAAACAGGCAAGGGCGACCAAGCTCAGAAGCCAATGTTTTACTAAACTCTGCGTTTGTTACGGGGTTAGGTGCCGTAAAGTTAAAAGGTCCAGTAAGTACAGGATGTTCAACTAAATATTCTATAGCACTCACCATATCGTCAATATGAATCCAAGGCATAAATTGACGTCCAGTGGCAATTCGTCCACCAAGCCCTAATTTAAATGGCAATAGCATTTTATCTAATGCGCCACCTTTATTACTCAATACTATGCCAGTTCTGATCACGGCAACATTTGCATGTTTGGCGTGAAGTGCAATATCTTCCCATTGATGGCAAAGTTTATGGCTAAATTCTGGGAAATGGTTTGTGAATTGCTCAATTATTACCGTTGAACCTTGTCGTCCGTAAATGCCAACAGCACTGCCACTAATTAATCGGATAGGGCGATCGTCAGAGCATTCTTTGCTAATTTTGTTAACGACTTGATCCGTCAACGTCCACCTACTTTTGCATAAACGCTCTTTTTGTTTGTCAGACCAGCGTTTTGATACAATAGGCTCACCAGCCAAATTCAATACAACGTCAAAGTCTTTAAAATTAACTTCTGATAAATCACTAACAATTAGTACATAAGACGGGAGCTTTTTTTGAGCTTGGGCTTTATCTCGAGTTAGTACCGTAAACTGAGCATTCGCATTAGTTATGTGATGTTGCTCAATAAATGCTCGACCAATCAAGCCGGTACCGCCTGTTATAAAATAATTCATAATAAAAAGCCGTTTAAGTGGGATTTAACTTGTTAATTAATCATAGTTCTTTTACGGTATTTAGCTGAAAAACGGTCACAAATTACGAAAAAGAATTTAAGGATGAGTGATGCCCAAGCTAGAAGTCAATTTTGCTACCAAGTTTTTGTTTATTATGGCGTGTCTTGTCATTTTATTAGCGGGTATAAAAGCCTCTAGCACAATTTTGGTACCTTTTTTACTGTCCATTTTTATCGCAATTATTACAAATCCACTGGTCGCCAAATTAGTCTCTCTAAGAGTCCCTAGAGTTGTGGCTGTGCTCATCGTACTGTCGTTATTACTCATCGTTGGTATGAGCTTAGCGGGTGTTGTAGGACAATCATTTAATGACTTTTCAAAGTCCTTACCAGAATACCAAGAAAAACTAGCTGGCGAATTACATTGGTTAGTAAGCCAGTTGGCTTTGTTTAATATTGAAGTAGATAAGTCTCAGTTAACGGAATACTTTAACCCTGGCGTTGCCATGCAAATGGTTGGAAATTTGTTAAGTGGTTTTGGTGGCGTAATGGCCAACTTATTCTTAATTGTTTTAACGGTTGTGTTTATGTTGTTTGAAGCGCCAGACGTGAACAAAAAAATCCATATTGCTTTGCACGATCCAAAAATGAAGCTTCACCATATTGATAGATTTTTAGAGTCTGTAAACAGCTACTTAGCGATTAAATCCTTAGTGAGTTTAGGCACCGCTGCACTGGTTGCAATTTTGTTGTGGGTACTCGATGTAGACTACGTTTCTACTTTGGGCTGTGTTGGCTTTTCTATTTAACTTTATTCCTAACATTGGTTCTATCATCGCTGCTGTGCCAGCCGTATTATTGGCGATAGTAGTACAAAGCCCAGCAGTTGCAGGTTTGGTAGCGCTTGGGTATGTAGGCATAAATACGATAATGGGAAATATTGTAGAGCCTAAGTTTATGGGCAGAGGATTAGGCTTATCAACGTTAGTTGTATTCTTGTCGTTAATATTTTGGGGATGGTTATTAGGCACGGTTGGGATGTTATTGTCGGTACCTTTAACTATGATTGTTAAAATAGCCTTAGAAGCGAATGAAGATAGTAAGTGGCTTGGCTTGTTGCTTGGCAATGTTGATGAGCAAAAATTAAAATCTGAATTTGAAGAGTTGTCAGAATAAACAAGGAGTTGATGTGATTAGTCTATTAGCAAAATTATTAAGTGTTCTTAATTCCGATACGAAACCGAGTCAAATAGCGCTGGCAATTGCGTTAGCATTGCTTGTTGGTTTTAACGGCGTTGTAAGTAGCATTGGTTTATTAGTGATTTTATTATTGTTTGTGGTGCGTTGTAATTTAACAATATTCTTAGCTTTTACTGCGGTATTTGCCGTTTTTGGGAAATTGTTTTCTTTCCTAACTCATTTAATAGGTGAGGCTGTTCTAACCACGGAAGGTTTACAAAGCTTGTTAACAGATTTGTACCAGACATACTGGTTTAGGCTAGATGAATTAAACAACACGGTTGAAATGGGAGATTTGATATTTTCTGTTGCTGCCTTTGTGCCTGTTTATTTTATAAGCATAATTATTGTGAATAAATACCGCATCTCATTAATGGGATTTGCGAACAAGTTTAAAGTAGTACAAACGCTTAAAGCATCTAAGTTTTATCGTATTTACGCTGCAACACAAAGCTAAGAAGGACTACTGAATATGGAAACTGAAAACAAGAAACAGCCAGGGCCAATTCGTGTTGGTGGTATAGCAACATTAGCAATCTCAGTCGGAGTGATTACCGCAGCTGGATATTTTTTAGCAGCACCATTTGCTAAGAGCCTTATTTCTACTGGCATGGAGCAAGCTTTTGGAGCAGAAACGAATATTGATTCCGTTGATATTAATTGGCAGCCATTTGGCCTTGCGATTAACGGCTTAAAGCAAACAAACCCTGATAAGTTAAGCGAAAATTTATTTGAATTTAATCAAGCCGCGGCGAGTGTTAACTTGTGGGAATTGCTAATAGGCAACGTGCTCATTGAACAGTTGACCGTTGATAACTTAATGTTCAATACACAGCGCGCGGAAAAAGGCGAAGCAATAGAGTCAGACGACGAAAATGAAGTAGGACTGGAAACGGGTGACTCTGAGTTAGGTGGCGGGATCGAAGTTCCTAGTGCCGAAGAGTTGCTAGCTAAAGCAGATTTAATCACTGAGAAAAAAGCAAAAGCGCTAAAACAAACATGGAATACTGAAAACGAGCAGTTAAAAGCAAAAGTTGATGCATTGCCTAGTAAAGATGCGCTTAAAAAATATGAGGCGCAGTGGAAAGAGATAGAGAATACAAAAGTAAAATCGCTTGAAGACTTAGAAACATTAAAGAAAAAAATCAACGTTTTAAAAGCGGATCTTAAAAAAGACAAAGCCGCGATTTCAGAGTTAAAGTCTCAATACAAAGAGAGTAAAGAAAAGGTTGATACTGCTTATAAAGAATTAAAGGCCGCGCCAGATCAAGATTGGCAAAATATTAAGTCTAAATTGCCTATTGATGATCCGAATGCTGTTGCCATTTCAAAACTAATATTTGGCGATGAAGTAACAGGTTATATCGTCAAGGCGGAAGAGTTATATCAAACAGTAAAACCATTCATTGATGCCAACAAAGAAGTTAAAGCACAAGACAAGCTGTCAGCCGATAAGCTTGAAACTGGCAGAGACATTGAGTTTGAACTGGAAGATAAATGGCCAACGTGGGTTATTAAACAGTTGCTGATAAATGTTGTTGCACCTAACCAACAAAAATTTAAAGTTACTGGCGAAGAAATAAATGTAGAAAACTATGTTCGCAACAAACCAAGTCAATACAGTGTAAATTTAGACTCTGAAATTAAAGGTGAGAGCTTAACGTTATCAGGTAAGTACTTTGTTGATACGGTTGGTGATATCTCCACTGACGGCGACTGGTCTGCAAGTGGAATTAATGTTGATAGCAAATCTCTAACGGATAGCAGTGATCTAATAGTAACAATGCAAAACGCCATTCTGTCGGGTAATGGTCGTTATCAAGTTAACCAGCAGCTAGAAAGTCAGAACACCGTTTCATTTAAAAACGTTAACTTAGTGGGCGAAGCATCAACAAAGCTTGCTCAACTGACTTTAGATACTTTAACCAAAGTATCTGAGTTTAATCTTAATGTGAATCTAGACGGTGAAGTTACATCGCCAAATATATCAATTAAATCAGATTTAGATAACCAATTGAATACAGCATTTAAAGAGCAAGTTTCAGATCGATGGAGTGACTTACAAGATGAAACAAAAGGCAAACTAAAGGATAAGTTACAGGCAGAGTTGAACTTAAACGCAAAAGATCTCCAAAAGTTTAACGAAGTCAAAGCACAGTACGAAGCTGCTGAGTCTGATTTACAGAAGTATGGACAAGAGCAACTGGATAAGTTTTTAGACGAGAAAAAGTCTGAGTTGAAAAACAAAGCTAAAGATAAACTAAAAGACAAGCTGAAGGATAAGTTGAAAGGTTTTGGGTTTTAAATAACCTTTGACGCAGGCTGGCAGTCACTTGGGTAGGCAGGTAGCTACTTGGATAGGCAGGTAGCTACTTGCATAGCTTAATAATTATTTAGAACTGGTCATTCAACAGAAACAAAAAAAGCGCTCATTGAGCGCTTTTTATTTGAATAAAATTAGTCTAATAAGTTACTAGACGAATTCTAACTACTATTTTGACTTATAACGTCTTGCAGTAAATGCCAAACCAGCAGCCATTAACAACCAAGTAGAAGGCTCAGGTACATTATTAGAACCGCCTGATGGTGGTATTGGTTGACCTAAATTGCCGTTTCTCATCGCCATTGAATACTCTCTATCCATACCTTCAATCAAAATTAGATTATCTAGGTCGGTAAGCAAAAAGCGACCACCACCGTCTAGATCAAGAGTTGGTTCGTGAAATATGTTTGTATCAAACGAAACGCCAAGCGCTGGCATAGCTGGAGCATTTAGATTAGTGCTTTCTATAGCGAACGAGCTCTCACCAGAGCCACCATTACCCCAAAATACGGTATTGAGATCGTTGGCAATAAACAAACTAAAGTTGTACATACTTGGAGTGAAAACGTTTGTCACTATAGATATTAAGTCTATTTTGTCATCACCTGGATTAGTTTGATTTATGAAGTTAAAACTTGCCTGGTAAGACAAATTTGAAAAATCTGTAGATGTTATCGCATTTACACCGAAATCTAGCTCACCGAATAAGCTAAATAAACCAGTGCCTTGCACTTCATATTCATCAGCTCCGATAACGGTCGTACCTGAATAATCAATATCGAATTCATATGTAATTGGAGATGCGACAGCAACACTTGATAAAAGCATCGACGCGGCAATCACGCCATTTTTGATAAGTTGTTTCACTATTAACCCCTTAGACTTCTAACAGTGTTTTGTTCATTCTGGCCGAATATTAATCAAATAGCAATAAACTTTTGTTTTCAAGATATAAATAATTGGCTAGACTGGATAAATACTTTGTTGAAGTCCGACCAGTCGCTGTTTTGTCTTGAGCAATTAACAAAAGGATAAGTAACATGGATATCGAATCGATATTTGAAAATTTTAGTGAGAAGCAAGAAAGTTATAAACTGACTATCCCAGATAACTGGTCTCAAGGGCGCACAGTATTCGGTGGCCTTTCTGCAGCATTAGCCTATCAAGCCGCTGAAAATTTAATCTCAGATGGACGAGAGCTAAGAGCGTTCCATTGTAATTTTGTTGGCCCATTAAACGTTGATGAAGAAGTTGAAGTTAGCGCTGAAGTGTTGAGAACCGGAAGGAACGTAACTCAAATATTGGCTAAAGTGATTCAAAACGGTCAAGTGGGTGTAATGGCACAAGTATGTTTTGGTGTTTCTCGAGAATCAAAACTTAATCACATAGACCATCCTAAACATGACATGCCAATCCCTAAAAAAGCTAAGTTCATCCCACAGATACCTAAAATCGTGCCTAAGTTTATTCGACATTTTGATCTTGCGTTAGAAAAAGGAAGCTTTTCAGTTGGCACTAAAAAAGATCCTGAAATGCACGGTTGGTGCCGACTATCTAAAGCCCCAAGTCAAATGAAAATGGCTTACCTAATTGCATTAATGGACGCGTGGCCGCCGACTATGTTCCAAATGATGAAGTTACCCGCTCCAGCAAGCACAATGAGTTGGGACATAGAGTTTATTCACCCAATAAGTGAAATATCACCAACAGACTGGTTAGCTTGTGTAGTAAAAGCATCGCATGTAAACCAAGGGTATGGTCATGAAGAGGCAGACTTTTGGGATCAGAACGGTAGACTTGTCGCTTTATCAAGGCAGGTCGTAGCGGTATTTGGTTAAAAGTAAAAAATTGCTGACGCATATCAGTTAAATACTCGTATACTATTGCTAAGTCATTGTTTAAGAGGACATGCTGGTGGAATTATCTAATCTCCGTCGCGAGTATTGCCAAGGCAATTTAAGTGAATCGGATGTAAATCCGAATCCGTTTTTACAGTTTGAGTCTTGGTTGCAACAAGTTATTGAGGCAAAACTTCCCGATCCAACGGCGATGGTTGTTGCTACAGTTGATGCAACCGGCCAGCCATCTCAACGAATAGTGTTGTTGAAAAACTGTGATGAAAACGGGTTTGTCTTTTTTACTAATTTAGGCAGCCGAAAAGCTCAAGAGTTAAAAAATAATCCAAAAATATCGCTACATTTCCCATGGCATATTTTAGAGCGACAAGTCATTGTTTATGGTGAAGTCGAGCCTCTAAGTACCAAAGAAAATATGGCCTACTTTTTATCTCGGCCTAAAGAGAGCCAGTTGGCTGCTTACGCTTCTCACCAGTCTCAGCCAATTAAATCAAGAGAGCTTTTAATGCAAGGTTTTGCGCGCATGAAAGATAAGTTCTTAAAAGGTGAAATACCAGCACCTGATTTTTGGGGTGGCTTTAGAGTTAAACCAATTAAAATTGAGTTTTGGCAAGGTGGTGAGCATAGACTTCATGATCGCATGCTTTACACAAAAACACCGCAGGGTTGGTCAATTGAGCGTTTGGCTCCTTAAGCCTTAATGCTAAGTCATGAGCTTTATTAAATATAATGTTAGTTGATAGCCATTGCCATTTAGATTTTGAGGTGTTTGCCAAAGATCTTGATCAAGTTTTGTCAGATGCCCATCAAAACCATGTGGAGAGGTTTTTTGTACCCGGTATTAAATCTCAACAATGGCCATCTTTAAAACAGCTTTCTCAAGTAAATACGTCGATTAAGTCGGGCATTGGTTTACACCCATATTTTTTAAACGAATTTAATACCAGCGACTTAGACCTGCTTGCTCGTTGCTCAACAGAGAGTTGGGTTAGTGCGATAGGTGAATGTGGTATTGATGGTTTTCTTGCAGAAAATAGGCAAGAAGAGTGCTTCAGTGCAGCGCATCAGCAAGCTGTTTTTGAGACGCACATAGACATCGCTAATCAATGTAACAAACCGCTCGTTATTCATCATCGCAAATCACATCATTTGATTCATCAAAGCTTTAAACGAATACAGCCTCTTAGCGGTGGTGTAATTCATGCTTTTACTGGCAGTTTGGAAGACGCGCAACGATATATTAATTTAGGCTTTAAGTTAGGCTGTGGCGGCACCATTACTTACGAGAGAAGTAAAAAAACTCAGAGCACTTTTAAAAACCTAGATTTGTCACATATCGTGTTAGAAACTGATTCACCAGACATGCCATTAAATGGCAAACAAGGGCATAGAAATGAACCTGCTAACATTTTAGAAATTGCATTATGTTTGGCAAGCTTGAAGGAATTAACACTTGAAGAAGTGGCTTTAAAGACTAGCGAAAATTGCAAAGAGTTATTTGGATTTAGTCTTTAACCATATAAGCATTAGCTGAAAATGGTTTGAGTCCATTCGTAAACAAATAGCCAATTAACCCGGACAATAACATGATCAATATCACCTGTTTTGTCATCGTATAGACGTAATTAATGCCAGATGTTTGTAGATTTCTAATTAATACGGTTACACGAATAAAACCGAGCAAACGTCCGTCTTCACTATAAATGTCGGTAACATAGGGTGTTGGCAGGAAACCATTTAGTTCTTTGTCTATATTCACAAAGCGTTCCTTCGCAGGAACTGCGTTACTACTTTTACTCAGTAATTCCCCATATTTATTATAAATTAGCATTTCGTAAATGTTTTCTGAAACTAAAGCCGACGATGTTAATATTTCTAAAGATTCAATGTCATTTTCTGAAATATAATAGGCAGCGCTGTGACTGCTTTGTTGTAATAAATTATCGGCAAGTACGATGGCATTTTCTTCTAACAACTGATTACCTTTTGTTTTTATATCCACCCATAAACTCAAGGTAAAAATAACTAAAACTACACCTGCCAATAACTGCAGTAGCTTTTTATTTACCGATGAAGTTTTAATATAGGTAACTTTGGTGGCCATATTGGTCCATTTAGCTTGTTAGAAACAAAAAGTAGATTAATAAATAGTGCGCATTTATTCCAAAAAAAGCAATGTAGTTTGGTATATTCTAAGAAATTGTATTTTAGAGTCTTAAATAGAATGACATCAACCGCTCCATTTTCTTATAGCCATGTTTTTAATCTTAGTGACTGCTCACTAGTTGAAGTAATGGCCGAGTTGCAAACAACTCAGTATTTTACACTTAAGTTTTTAACGGATAATGCAGAGGATGCAAATAAGGCTGAAAGTGCGGTGTACGTTAAACTTGAGAAATTCAGTACAAAAGAAGACTCGCAAGTTAGGAAGTTAGTCGTTTTTAAAAACAACATATCAGCTATTACAGGTAATAACGCAGGGGATTCATTTTCTAGTTCTGACTTTGAATGGCAAGCCTTGTTTCATATTCATTCGGTTATTAAAGGTCTTGGCGTTGAAGCAGTTACGCGTATCGTTAAACCGTTAGCGTCGCTGCCTGGTGCGGTTGAGTTTTTGATCCCAAATCATTCTAATGTTGAAAGCTTTAATAATGAAAGCTTTAATACTGAAAACACTGATAATGAAAATCCTAATATTAAAAGCGCTAATATTAAAAGCTCAAATATGGAAAACTCAATTAATTCTATCGCTGATGAGCATGGTCTTGAGGTTGCATTCATTAATAGTGAATCCAAAGTACCGGGCCTAAAAATTCCAGCACTTAATAAACCTGGGTTATTGGTCATGGACATGGATAGTACCGCTATTCAAATTGAATGCATTGATGAAATTGCCAAATTAGCAGGCGTTGGAGAACAAGTGGCGGCGGTTACTGCCTCGGCAATGCGCGGTGAGTTAGACTTCGCAGAAAGCTTACATGCAAGAGTAGCAACGTTAAAAGGGGCACCTCAATCGGTAATAACAGATGTTGCGAGTAAATTGCCCTTAATGCCAGGCTTAGAATTGTTAGTATCGTGTTTAAAACAACACCATTGGAAAATTGCCATCGTGTCAGGTGGTTTTACAGCAATGACAGAAGCGTTAAAAGAACAACTCGGGCTCGATATAACGTTAGCTAATAACTTAGACATTAAAGACGCTAAGCTCTCGGGCACCGTTAGTGGTAAAGTAATAGATGCACAAGCTAAAGCTGACGCCGTTTTAAACTTATCAAAACAATTTAACATTCCAATGTCGCAAACTATTGCCATGGGCGATGGTGCAAACGACTTAAAAATGATGGCAGTTGCCAGTTTAGGCGTCGCGTTTCATGCTAAACCTCTAGTGTGTGAGCAGGCCGATGTATCAGTTAGGCAAGGTGGGCTTGATCAGCTATTGTACTTAATTGGTTAAAATTAAAGTGTAAAACGTGGTTGGTTTGTTAAAATGCCGCCATTAAGGAATTAGTGTGTCAGCAAGGCTACACTAATTAAGCAACTCAACAAAAACTAAACAGAATCAGGAAAACACATGTTACGCATTTACAATACTTTGTCCCGTCAAAAAGAGACGTTTAAACCTTTAGTAGCAGGCAAGGTAGGCATGTATGTGTGCGGTATCACTGTATATGATTTATTGCATATGGGTCATGGTCGTACTTATGTCGCGTTTGACGTAATGCAGCGCTATTTTAGACATACAGGATATGACGTAACGTTTGTTCGAAATATTACAGACGTTGACGATAAAATCATCAAACGTGCAATTGAAAATAACGAAACCTGTGATGAGTTGACGAATCGTACAATTGCGATGATGCATGAAGACTTTGATGCATTAAAAATGTTACCAGCGGATATTGAACCAAGAGTAACAACGCATATGCCTGAAATTATAGACGTTATTGAACGTTTAATTAAAAAAGGGCATGCGTATGTAGCCGGAAACGGAGATGTATTATTTGAAGTGTCTACTTTTAAAAAATACGGCGCGCTAGGTCGTCAAGATTTAACGCAATTGGTTGCAGGTGCAAGGGTTGATGTTGAAGAGACAAAACGTGATCCACTGGATTTTGTTTTGTGGAAGTTAGCAAAAGCTAATGAACCAAGCTGGGAATCACCGTGGGGCAATGGCCGTCCAGGTTGGCACATTGAGTGTTCTGCGATGAACTCAAAACATTTGGGTACACACTTTGACATTCATGGCGGCGGTTCAGATTTACAGTTCCCTCACCATGAAAATGAAATTGCTCAGTCATGCTGTGCATTTGACACGCCTTATGTAAATTACTGGATGCATACAGGCATGGTGCAAGTTGATAATGAAAAGATGTCAAAATCTTTGGGCAACTTCTTTACTGTCCGTGAAGTATTAAAGACTTATGACGCGGAAACCGTTCGCTACTTTTTATTGTCAGGTCATTACCGCAGCCAGTTAAACTATTCTGACGACAACTTGAAACAAGCAAAGTCTGCATTAGAGCGCCTATATTCTGGTTTAAGAGATGTTGAGCCTAATATGGATGTTGATGTATCAACTTACCCTCAAGCTGCAGACTTCTATGAAGCGATGGATGATGACTTTAATACACCAATCGCCTTGTCAGTTTTGTTTGATTTGGTTAAGCAATTAAACAAAGAAAAAGCGGAAGGTTTAGCGTCGGCCAACAATACGGCAGGTGTACTGGTTAAATTTGGTGAAGTGTTAGGGTTATTGCAAAGCAACCCAGAAAGCTTTTTCAAAGGCGAACAAGATGACGATGAAGTCGCTAAGATTGAGCAATTGATAGTTCAGCGTAATGAAGCTAGAGCGAGTAAAGATTGGGCAATGGCCGATGAAGCACGTGATGCGTTAAATGCGTTAGGTGTTGTGCTAGAAGATGGTGCTAACGGTACTACTTGGCGTAAAAGCTAGAGATTAGTTTTAGTAAATAAAAGAACATTAATTTACGAAAGAAAGTTAATGTTTAAATAAAAAAGCCGACTGTGATGTCGGCTTTTTTGATGGTTGATATTCTATTTGAGTTGTTGGCTAGGTCTAAATAGCTTACTCAACAACTTATTATCAAATGTTAGTCTAGTGGCTAAACGCTGGTGCGTAACCTGAGCTCCAGAACATTGCAAACGAGGTCATAATACACACGAGTAATATAAGACCACAAGTTACCACTGAACTAGCATAAATAAAGCCACGCTCTTCTGGTATATGCATTAAAATTGGCACGCCTGCATAAAGTAAATATACAGAATAAGACAATGCAATTAAGCCGATAATCATTACAAACCAAACTTCAGGGTATAGTGCTGCAAAGCCAGCCATAAATAACGGTGTTGCTGTGTATGCTGCTAATTCTAGTGTTTGTGTGTAAGTTGGTTCTGAACCAAAGGTGTGAGCCATCCAATGCGCTAAGTAGCCAAGTAAAAATACGCCCGCAATTAACGCGAAGTACATTCCTGAGCAAAGTAATAGTGCAGTGTCAGGGGTCATTTTAAGAGGTTCACCAACGCCTACACTCCAACCCATTTGAGTTACTGAGAAATAGCCACAAATTGCTGGTATTAATGCGATGATCATTATGTGAGACATCGAATATTTAAAACTTTCATGACGATTGTCAATGGTGTGCCATTCTTCAACCGGATGCGCGTACAGACCCCATAGGTGGTTTAGTATCATAATTATGTTCCTTACTGTCTAGTGATCGCTTAATTGCGCAAATGTTACACAATATGAGTATGTTATGGTCAAATTTTGCCTCAGAGTCAAGACTAGAATCGATTAATAAACCATCTAATTAGACGATGTAGTTATAAAGAGGCAACAAACTCTCACCGAGTAAATATTCTAAAAAGAGACTCAAATAGCTGTGTTTGTTGATGATTTTAGTGCTTTTAAAAAAATAAAACTAAAGCGGTATTACAAGATAAAAAATATCTAAATATTAAGCGTTTTATTAGATCCTGATTATACTCTGTGTAAGAAGTCCATATTTCTACCATTCCTGCATGGAAAATATGTAGGTCAATTTTTATGTCAATCAGTATTCCTGTTTACTAATTAGAGAGTAACTATGATATTCGGATCTAAACAAAAGAAGAAATTAAAACCCTCAAGGAACAGTTAGAAAACATTGTTTCAAAAATGAACAGCTCGAAAGTGAATTAAAAGACGTCAAAATTGAAAACAGTAGGCTGAGACATCAAGAACAAGATACGAAGGGAGATGATAGTTCGACGTTAAGTGACTACGGAAAACTTTGGATTCAATCCTCTAGTTTAGTAAATCAAATTCGTGAAAGTTTAGCCGAGTCATCGTCCCAGTTGATAAGGCATCGTGGTGACTTTGATGAGTCCAAACAATTATTTGATACCGTAACTAAAATGTTATCAAGTACATCAGGCTCTACTATTGAGATTACCGAAAATACAAAAAAGCGTCTGAATCAGCGGATGAGCTTAAAAATGTCATGTCTGGAATAAATGACTTCGTCAATATTATCAAAAGTATCTCAGACCAAACAAACCTATTAGCACTAAACGCAGCTATTGAAGCCGCCAGGGCTGGTGAGCAAGGACGAGGTTTTGCCGTAGTTGCCGACGAGGTGAGAACATTAGCACAGCGTTCATCAGAGGCCTCAAATGAGATATCGAGTTTGATTGAACAAGTGAACCAACAGATGACCGGAGTTATAGCTGGTATTAATAGTGTTGGTGAGAAAAGCAGCGAAATTAGTGATAGCACAACAACAATAGAGAAAAAGGCCAATGAAATCGTCACTATGTCTAAAAGCATGTATTCGGTTATATCTTACTCGTCGGCAAACTCGTTTATTGAAACTGCAAAAATGGATCACGTTGTGTGGAAAGGAGAGGTATATCAGCTTTTACTAGGTATGTCTGACAAAACGGTTAACGACTTTACTGACCATACCGAATGTCGATTAGGGAATTGGTATTACAATGGCGATGGCGCGGACCAATTCTCTCACTACTCTGCGTTTTCGAAAATAGAGAAGCCTCATGCAGATGTTCATAACTATGGTAGACAAGCTTTGGAGGCTCATGCTGAGGGCAACAAAAAGAGATCAATAGAGTTATTGGCGCAAATGGAAAAGGCGAGCTTAGCGGTCTTTTATCAACTGGAAGAGCTTTCTGAACAGATAGAGTCCGATTCGATGAAAAAAAATAAATAAGGCATATGAAATAGGATTGTGAGATTTGGGCCTGAACACGTTAGAATAACGGCAATAGAGAAACTAATGTTTTGGCCCAATGAATTTAAATAACCTGATACAACCAATAGCGTCCTTTTTAAATTGTTCTACTCCTAATGAGTGGATTGCAGCCGCAATTCAACCTGAAAACCTAGATGTACTTCTTATCGATCATATGATTTGTGAGTTAAAGGCAGCGCAAACTGCAATGTGGTTAATGCGAAAATACGCTGTTGATAAAGCAAGTGGTGATCAGTTGTTGGCGTGGCTTAGTCCATATGAAAATTTTATTTATAAACGAGAAGGGCGTTTAGAAGATCTCAGGGACTTAAAAGGTATAAGTAAAAAATTAGTGATTAGGCCAGATAGTAAGTATGGCCAAGACTTAGTTGATAAGATGGTGATGCTTATTAGAGAAGAGTTACATCATTTCTATCAAGTATTAGAGATCATGGAAGAAAAAGGCGTAGATTATAAAAGTATTACGCCAGGACGTTATGCTAAAGGCATGATGCGACATGTTAAAACTCATGAGCCAGACACTCTTATTGATAAACTTATTTGCGGTGCCTATATCGAGGCCCGTTCATGTGAGCGTTTTGCAAAACTAGCACCGCATGTAGACAAACGCCTCGGTGACTTTTATGTTTCATTATTGCGATCTGAAGCTAGACATTTCCAAGACTACTTAGTGCTCGCTGAAGAAATTGCAGGGCACGACATTTCCGAGCGCATTGCTTATTTTGGTCATGTAGAAGCCGAACTAATCTCAACTCCAGATAGCGATTTCAAATTTCATAGTGGTCTACCTGTTTTTAAGGTGTAATTAACTCTTTTATATAACTTTATTTTTACTTCTGGTAGTCTAAATTACCAAAAGAAACAGTTATATAAATATTAAAGGGTTAAAATGAAAACATTTTTTTACGCCTTGCTTTGTATAGGCATTGCTGGATGCGGTGGAGGCGGTGGTTCTGATGAAAAGCCTTCACAATCCTCTAGTACAGTACCAACATACACGTTATCAACGAGTGCAGATGACGGCGGTTCAATATCCCCGAGTTCTAAAACTGTAAATAGCGGCGAGTCAACTACCTTTAATATAACTTCTGATGATGGTTATGCTATTAGTACTGTTGAAGGGTGCAATGGGAGCTTAGCTGGCAATACATATACAACAGGTGCAATTAGCTCTAACTGCACTATTACAGCCACTTTCTCAGTTTCGACTCCAACATATACAATTGCAACCAGCGCCGATGACGGCGGTTCAATATCCCCAAGCTCTCAAACTGTAAATAGTGGTGAATCAACTACGTTTAACGTAACTCCCAATGATGGTTACGCTATTGGTTCTGTTGAGGGTTGTGATGGAAGCTTAACCGATAACATATATACAACGGGCCCTGTCAGCTCTAACTGCACGGTAACCGCCACTTTTTCAATGGTAAACAATTCAGATTCTTTAGGGGCTCAAAAAACACTTTTTGCATTAGTAGGTTTCTCAGACCAAAAGAAAAAAGTGACAGAAGAAGAGTTAAAAAAATTAGTATTAGACAATACAGACTCTTTAAATAAATTTATTTTAGAAAACTCTAGTGGGAAGGCATGGGTAGATGCCGAATTTACAAACTGGATCGATTTGGAAAAAGCCTCAACATTTTACTTCAATAATAATGATAGAAAAAATGATGAGTTTCACGCAGATGCTGTGACAGCGATTAGCAAAGTAAAAGATTTAAGCTTATTTGATCGCTTGGTATTGATAGGTACTAGAGCTGAGCAAGGTAATCCTGGCTGTTATGCCTATCAGCAGAAAATAACTTTAGGCAATGATAACGAATACGAGGGTTACTTTGCTGTTCTCGGCGGTGGTGGAAACACCGAGGATGACATCGGTTGTATTAGTCCTGGACGAATTGCACATGAGTATGGGCATACCTTTGGTTTTGGTCATACTTTTGAAACGACTTGTCCTTTAGACTATTTACCAATTAGTTTACTTGATCGACACTACGAAAACTCTTGTGTTAATAATGGGTATTGGGAAATGTACGATACCATGAGCTATGACATTAACTACCCTTTGTATTCATCAATATGGCGAAATAGTGTTAACTGGTTGGATGAAGCTCAAGTGTTAACAATAACCGAGTCTGGTGTATATAAACTAGAGCAATCATCGGCTGATTCGAACGGCGTTAAACTGTTTAAAATTCCTTTAGGCAAAGGATTGGAAGAGAAAGAGCTATTTTACTATATAGAATATAGAAAAAAATTAGGCTTGTTTGATATTAAAGAGTTTGAAAGCACTGGGGATGAGTATGAAGTCCTTGTTAGGCATACTGATTTTAAGTTTGGTAAGTTTAATAAAGATAATATTGGTTACAGTTATAGTTCATCAGAAATCAATGCACTCGATGTAGGAACAGACTTTGTAGATCAACATCGCGATATTAGTTTTTCTGTCGTGTCTATGTATGATAATCAAGAAGCATCAACTGTTGATATAAAAATTCAAGTACCTAGAGTCCAAATAACACCTTCTTATGTGCTTTCCTTTAATGATAAAGACCAGTTAAAAAAAACCTTTACGATAAAAAACATATCAAACTCTACGTTTAAAGTTTCATCAATAACAATGGGTGGGAGAACGGCAGAAGGGCTAACAGTTGCATCAGAGGACTGTATAGATGTTGATATTGCAGCTAACGGCGAATGTAACGTTGAAGTGGAGAGAGTTAGTCAAATGGCAGTATTGGCTTTTGCAGAGGTGCAAATCAATAATGGTGAAATAAAGCAAATTGTTGAATTAACAGGTACAAACATAGCTGAAACAGAGCCTTATGATCCGAACAAAGAGCTCGAGTGGCAAAATTTAGATAATGATTATGGAAAAGATCTAAATTGGAAAGCTTCTGTAAGTTATTGCCAAAACTTGTCATTTAATGGTTCTAATGACTGGAGACTACCAACTCTTGACGAACTAAGAGCTGAGTTTCAATTAAGTAATGAGCCACTATATGATGTATCTATTGATTTATGGTCAATTAGCGAAGATCTCGATGATATTCTTAGTGCTTATTTTATTCGTGGTAACTCTGAATGGTATAAAAATGACAAGAGCCAATCATATAATGCTCTTTGTGTCAGGGATAAATAAAACGTAGCGTCCTGTAAAACATTATACTTAACCAAATAATCGCCGGTAAAACTTATTATCGGCGATTTTTATTTTGGAAATACCCTATTTAGCTCCAAAGGCAAGAACTGGTTGAAAAATAACTCAGAAGAGAGAATACTACTGCGCATAAATTTATTACAGATCAATAGTTAACATAAGGGCCGGATGGACTTTGAGCAAAAGATGACTCACTTTAGAGAAGAGATGGAGTATCTTGGTATTTGTCAGTTTGCAGCTGCGCCTTTGCTTTATCGTTTTTTGTGGTTTCTAGGGATAGCAGAGCCGCCGCCATTTTTTGCAAGTAGGTGGAGAAGTTTGAGTATCCATGTAACTTGTTATTCGTTACTGCTGGCCTTTGTTTTGTTGACGTTGCACATATTTGTGGCACTAAATCTATCAACAAGTGTTAACTTATTTGTTATCGTGCTGATGTTTAGTCTGGTGTATAGCTTTTACATGGCTTCCAATTACCAATATCAAAGTCGAATGTTAGAGCTCCCAAGTTGGGAACTCTATTTGTCTGAAAAACATAAAATTGACTCTGCAAATATTTCTTAACAGGTTTAAAAAATATCATTAACAGCAATGCCAATGCCTACTTTTTGCTGCTTATGATTGTAGTCAATCAAGCTTTCCCCATATCCACTAAAGTATTGTGCAAATCCAACCAGTCTCGACGAGCCTGGAAATGGAAACGAATAGTTTAGTTCTATAGAACCGTTACCTGTTTTCCAGTTTC
This sequence comes from Psychrosphaera haliotis, assembly GCF_009728465.1. Lineage (GTDB taxonomy): Bacteria > Pseudomonadota > Gammaproteobacteria > Enterobacterales > Alteromonadaceae > Psychrosphaera > Psychrosphaera haliotis. The sequence continues at coordinate 334,957 of NZ_WOCD01000001.1, read as the reverse complement.
TTACGCACATTAAAGGACATTTTATGATCATCGTTAAAGGCGTATGCGCCAAAGACTTCATAATGTCCTAGGTATTTATGAATATCAGGATTGTCGTCACCTTTAGGATCTAAAGGGTCAGACTTTTCGTTTTCTTTGAATCGGTACCAAGGCTTTACACCAATGGCGAAGTCATCTTTCTCATACACAACAGACGCTAACAAACGGTTCCAGCTCCTGGAAAGTAATTGTGTTTGGCCATTGGATTGATGTTCAAAGTGAACCGTAAACGCCATATTTCCATCATTAGGTTTCCATGGTAATGGTGCGATATAGAAAATCTCTGGAGTGTAGTTAGTCTCCCTAAATGGTTTAGATATTTCGTCTGAATATACTTGCCACCATGCTTGAATCGTCATTCCAAAGTACAGTCCATCACCTGGAATAAATAAAGTACTGGTTCTTAGTGGAACTTTAAAACTAACCTGGTACTTTGACTCATAATCTTCTAATTGCCCTGAAACGAGTTCATTGCTTTCATAAGGCTTACGGTTGAAGTTATCGGATTTAACGAAAGGTAATATGTAACTTTGCCTGTGTGGAGTAATAACAAAGGGATTAAGCTCCGTGGACCGCTCGTTAATAATACGTTGGGCTAATCGACCTTTTTTAATGCCCCTAGATAATATCCTTGTTTCACAATATCTATAAATCAGTTTTTCATCACCCGTAACAAATCCAGTTTCTTTTAAACTTGATGCACAGGTTTTTATTTTTTGTTCCAACGCTATTTCTTCAGGTGTTTTTACAATGTCATCAATCCCACCCAGAGCCTGTAAAGGGATAGCCGCCGCTAATAAAATTCCCGCGTATTTGATTCTACTGCTTATAACTGACATGAATTTCCCTAAATTAGAACAATTGGAGTACAACAAGACACTCATAATAAAAGACTTTTATGTACTAATGCTAGTTAGGATTGAAAAACTTGCAGGGTCAGTGTGAAAATATTTTAAGATCTGAATTGGTTTCGTTTTTATTAATGTTCGTTTTATTTATGCTGAATAAATTTAAGTTGTTGTAATTTATAGATAATTTAATTTATTTTAGGTATTTCCACACCTTGGCATGTAAGTGGCAACATATCTACTGAACAAATGAATTGCAGTATTTAATTTAAACGTCGACTTAAGGAGCTATCATGTTATCTTGGATTATTACATTTTTTGTGATTGCAATTATTGCCGGTATTTTTGGATTTGGTGGTATAGCGGGCGCTGCAACAGGTATTGCAAAGATTTTATTTTTCATCTTTTTAGTGGGATTTGTAGTTACTATAATTTTGAGTGCAATCCACGGACGTAAAACAAACCTTTAAGGTAAACAGGAGATATATTATGAAGTTATTAAAACTATTACTTATCGCAACACCATTAGTACTTTCAGCATTCGTTTTGCAGGGGTGTGAAAAAGGACCTGGCGAGAAGGCTGGTGAAAAGGTTGATGAAGTAGTTACAGACGCAGGTAACGCATTAGAAGACGCTTGTGAAGATGTAAAAGAAAAAGCGGATGCTAAAGACAAAGACTGTTAATTAGCTACCACGCTATTTTAAACTAGCAAAAACGTGATTTTCACCCCTAACGGGATGCGAATAAAAAAGCCCACTTAAAGTGGGCTTTTTGTATCTAAGATGAAATAAGTGTCAACCTATTTCAGGACCGTTCAGTGTTTAATAAATGATGTTCAATCAAAAACGCGACATCAAAGTTCAAACAAGTAGTTAAATTTAACACCTACCGATCTTGGTTGAATCACATAATGACCATAAGTACGGCTCAGTTCTGATAAGTCTTTATTTTCACTATCAAATACTGAATTGCCAGACCAAGATGGGTCCCTACGGTTGGCACTATAGGCATACTTATCAAACAAGTTGTTAACGTAGGCTGTCACTGACCAGTTGTCGTCAGAAATAGTGGCTGAAAGATTACTTACAGCGTAACCAGGTAATGACTCACCATCTGCTTTTAAACCCACCTTGGTATAAACATCACTTTGTGCGGTTAAACCATAATTTACTGACAAGAGTTTATTATCAAATACCTCATTTTGATAATTAACACCAAAGGTTGCTTGTTTCTCAGGCGCACCAGGCAATCTGTCTCCTTTTTCGCCATCGTAAAAATTTTGCAATTCAGAACCGGTTTCACTTGCTACTTTAAAGAGGAAAGGGGCATCTTCCGTTAGTTCAGCTTTTGCATAAGAAAAGCTTGCAAAAATTGCCCAATTTTTAATTAAAGTGGTACGTGTAGACAGCTCGATACCTTGAGATTTAGCCTGACCAGCATTTAATGTAATTGGCTCAGCACCATAAACCGTTGCCGCACTAATTTGAGCGTCATTCCAGTCCACATTAAAGATAGCCGCGTTAAAATGAAGCTTGTTGTTAAACCAAGTGCTTTTTAAGCCGATTTCAGTGTTTTGTGTTGTGTCCGATTCAAACTCAACTTCGTTTGGTAAAGCGCAAACCTGAGCCGTTACCGGTGTAGTACAAGCAATAATGCCGTTACCACCACCTAATCTAAATCCTTCACTTACCGTAAAGTAGCCTAGAATATTATCATCCAATTGGTAGCTTAAATTTAACTTAAACAAACTACCTGAATCATCGGCATTTACCGTTTCGTATTGCAGATCGTCCTTAGTGATTATGTTATCTACATCAAGCGGAGCAGCTGCGGCGGAAACCGTATTAACTTCATACTTATATAAACGAGTACCTACGGTTACTTCAAGCTTATCTGTGGCGCTATAGGTAAATTCGCCAAATACGGCAGACTCTTTACTTTTGTTGTAACCAGTGGCGATGTATTCAAGGTCGTAATCTAAGCTTTCGTAGTCATCATTATACCAAGCTAATGTGGCGCCTGGCATGTACTCACGATCGTCAAAATCGTATTGTGAATCACTATAAAACACACCTGCAATCCAGCTAAAGTCAGAGTCTGTATCCGATACTAATCTAAACTCCTGAGATAAAGAGTCACCTTCGCCATAATCTCTTGTGTAAGCAGGGAATTCGCCATAACCAGACCAAATATCTTGCATTAGCAAGTCGGTTTGATCACGTTGTCCCGTTTGTTCAAATTTAGAATAACCCGTTGCAGAAACTAAGTTAACGGAGCCTAAATCAACCATTAGCTCAAGGCTTAGTAATTCATCGGTTTGTTCACCTGGCTCTTCGTATCGCATTGAGTTTTGATATAGCTGAATAATAGAAGAAAGCGGATTGTCAGCGGATAGGGTATTAAACTGATCAATTGAATTACCACCTACTTTTTTGTTTTGGTATATGTAGTTTAACATTGCCTCAACATTGTCAGATAAAACCCACTTTATGGCTGTACGAGCGGTAAATGTTTCTTCCGTATTGGCATCTTTAACGGTTTTTAAATTAGCGTTAACATCAGACTCGTTTTGCCAGTCGGGATCAGCAGAGGATACACCAGGCTCTTTCAAAACTTGGGTATAATCTATAAAACCAGGACTTGAAAAGTGGTTTAAATTAAATCTAACGGCTAACTCATCTTCAATAAGTGGCAGGTTAAAAACAACGCCTGCTTCAGTGCCTAAGTCATCACTTTCTGCCAAAGCAAACGTATCAAACGCTAAATTTACAGTGGTTTCGTCAAGAGCAGGTTCATTTAAAATATAACGAATAGCCCCACCTAAAGAGCCAGTGCCGTATAAAGTGCCTTGTGGGCCTATTAAAACTTCAACACGTTGAATGTCCGTTAGGCGTAAATCTGAATCAAACGCTATGTCGCCTAAGTAGGTAGCAACTGTGCCACCGTCAGCAGATCTATCTGAGCTATTGGTGTTCAGGCCTCGAACGATAATAGATGCGCCTTCACGGCCGCCTTGATCCGCAATGGTTAAACCTGGAACCCATCTAGCAACATCTTCAGGTGTATAGATATTCTGTTGTTTCATGATGTCGCCATCTAATGCAGAAATGTTCATGGGCACTTCTTGCACTGTTCCGCTTCGTCGGCTGGCGGTAACCTCAATTTTTTCTATCTCATTTAAGCCTTTTTTCTCTTCTGATATTGCACTGCTAGATAAAAAGCTAGCGGCAATGGCCAAAGAAATGACTGACGATTTAAAAATTGGAGCTGAGGTGGCGTACATTAATGTTTTCCTATTTATTTTACGTATTTAAATTAAGTTGATTTATGTTCTTTTAAATTTACCCAAACAAGTCTTGTGGTGAATTCTTATTCGGTATTTGTGCATAATTATATTATTCGTGTTTTTCGTCAACAGGTTTTTCGGGATTTAATCTAATAATTATTCATGTTGGCTATTAATTTTTCTAATACCCTTGAATTTGAGATTTATAACGTCAGATATGAAGGACAAATAAAGTCGATATTTAGCTGAACAAAAACAGCGCGTTTTAAATAATATCTATTTACAACGACATGAATTGAAGGAATAAAAATGAGTACTAACAAATCAATACATTTAGTAGCACGCCCAACAGGCGGTCCAATTGACAACAGCCTATTTGAAATCAAAGAAAGTGAAGTGCGTTCAATTACCGAAGGCGAAGTACTTGTTAAACAAAATATGATGTCGTTAGACCCGGCCATGTTTGGTTGGATGAGCCCAGATACAGAAAGTTATATTCCACCAGTAGAGCTTGGCGATGTAATGCGCAGCTCAGGCATTGGTGAAGTAGTAGAAAGTAAAAGCGATAAATTTAAAGTGGGCGACCGTGTTATGGGCATGATGGGTTGGCAGCAATATTTTGCTGGCAGCGCAGAAGGTCTAAATAAAATTGAAGCGCCAGTTTCAGACGAAGCGGTATTGTCGGTGTTTGCTTTACCAGGACTTACGGCTACGCAAGGGTTATTAAAAGTAGGTAAACCTAAGTCAGGCGAAACTTTAATTGTTACAGGTGCGGCAGGTTTCAGTTGGTTCTATTGTAGGTCAGTTGGCAAAAGCGGAAGGGCTTAACGTTATTGGTGTAGTAGGTAGCGATGAAAAAGCCGAATGGATCACTAAAGAGTTAGGCTTTGACGGTGCTATTAATTATAAAACCGACGATTTAGCCGCTAAATTAGATGAGTTGGCGCCGAAGGGAATTGATGTGTTTTTTGAAAACACAGGTGGACCAATCCAACACCATATTTTTGAGCGAATGAATGCACATGGCCGAGTTGTTGTTTGTGGCCTGATTGCCGACTATCCGAAAGCGGAACCTGCGCCAGGACCAAGTTGGTTAAATGTTATTAAAAAGCGTGTTCGTATTGAAGGCTTCACTATGCCAGATCACTTTGGTGAAATTCCTCAATTATTACAAACGTTAACGCCGTATGTAATGAGCGGCCAAGTTAAGTACCGAGCGCACACACTAGAAGGTTTAGAGTCAGCAATAACAGGCTTGAACTTATTCTTTACTGGCGATAACAAAGGTAAGCTTGTCGTTAAGCTATAAGCTTTTTGCGAGTATTAACGGTACTTTTGGGCTATTCGGTTAGCCCAATTGCCGTTATGTTCAAGCTTACAGCGCTCTTCCGAGTCAAACCGAATTTGTTTAGTTGCGTTTTTAAGGTTTATATTTATTGATTGCAGTGACTTTTGTACATATTCGACGGCCATCTCTTTTGCGCTGGATGACTCAAACATAGCTTGATTTTCATTGTTATCAAAAACGCAGATAACCCTCAAACTTACATTAATATTATTAAAGTTTACTTCATGACTTAGCCATACAAATCCATCAATAGATTCAAAATGGTCTTCACAAACGTTTGTTAAACATTGTCGTAATTGCTTATCTATTTTTTTATCGGTTTTTTTCATAATTCACTTAAATCAAGTTGAAGCTAAAATGGTGGTTATAAAAAGCTTTGTCTTTGTCGTAATGATAGTTACATTAGCGCATTGTCCAATTTAATACTTTAACCCTTGAGATACTTACTATTGTCTGAGTTTGAACAACCCCGCGAGACTTTGTTTACTGTACCTGACAAGCACAGAAGCCGTACGTCTGATGTAATGCAATATTTAATTGACCGCACCGAAGATAAAGAAGTCACGTTAAGCTCTTTAACTCAACGTTTAGGGGATCGTACATTCGGTATTTTACTGCTTTTAATGGCGGTATTTAACTTAATTCCCATTATATCTATTTTGTCTGGAATGCTGGTGGCTATTTTAGGGCTGCAACTTGTTATCGGCTTTCAGGAGGCTAAATTACCAAACTTTGTTTTAACCAAAAGTTTGCCAGCAAAACAAGTACGAGCTGCATTGCATGTATTTTTACCAAAGATAAAATCGCTCGAACGTTATATTAAACCAAGGTGGCAATTCACTGAAGCTGCTATTTTTGATCGGATCAATGGCGTCATATTAATTGTCGTAGGGCTTATGATTTTATTACCTATTCCATTGGCAAATGTAATTCCAGCTTTTGTGGTATTTATGATGGGACTAGGATTATTAGAACGCGATGGATTACTGCAGATGTTAGCGTTAGGTTTAAGCTTTATAACAGGTTTATTGATTTACCTATTTGTGTTTTAAGTGGTGGTCCCAAGGTGCCGATGAAAACCAAACCCTTGAACAACCGACGTGTTCAAGGCGGACACCATATTCTCACCGTAGGCTTCTCGATTCACGCTCGAAAGCGAGCCGAGCTTGCGCAATAGCAAGAAAGATGACGTCCTTTAAAAAAAGTATCGGCTCAGGGATATGTGTTCTCTGTCAAACACCCCAGGTACCATAATAAGTCACACTTATAACCATAGAAGAGACACAAAATTTATCCAGAACAGTTCTGATTAGAAGTTTGTCTATCTATGACAAAGCGGAATATAACATCTCAAACTAACAGTACAATGAAAATAGGGATTTGGATGACTCAACTGGGTGATTTTTTTACAAAGTGAATAAATTTCCCACGGTTACCGCGGCTTAGGTCTTCAAAATGTGTACAATACTTCTGATTTTCCTCGGATTCTATTACACTTAAACAAATTTAATAAAAGTAGCGAATTCAAATGACGCATCAAGATCTAGTACAAGTTTTAAATGAGCAAGACTTTACGGCAACGGCCAGTGAGTTTCACGGTTTGTTAGCGGGCTTAATATCTGGTGGCATGTTCAAAGGTAACAAAGACTTTTTAGAGCATTTATCAGAGTTGTTTAACAACGGCATGTCCATCAAAGGCAAAGTGAAAATTGCAGCTCAAGATCTCGTTAATGACATTTATGACAAGCTAGAGTCTGGTGAAATGGCATTTGAAATTTTATTAATGGACGATGAAGAAACCTTAACAGATCAAGCGGAAGAGCTTATCAATTGGGTCCAATACTTTTTAGTTGGTTTTGGTTTGAACAAACGCGACTTAAAATTAGCCAGTAACGACGTTCGTGAAGTGATTGAAGACTTAACTAACATCACTCGTATGGATTCTGAAATGGAAGACAACAACGAAAACCAGGCAGACTTTTATGAAGTGGTTGAGTTTGTTCGTGTTTCAGCCATATTATGTCATCAAGAGTTTGGTACAGAAACCACTGTTCCAGATGATGAAAACAAAACTTTGCATTAAATTCTGGTTTAAATGCTTACACATAAACACTTAACCTAGACTCTATGCACAAACACTAAAATCAATGAATATAAAGCTGCCGGAACTTAAGTACCGGTACCATTTTTTAGAGGTATAAATGATAAACTCAATTCCTGTTAACGAATTTGTAAACCGCAGAATCGCACTTGCTGAAAAAATGAAAGACAATAGCGTCGCGATCATTCCTGCAGCCCAAGAGTTAACAAGAAGTAGAGATACTGAGTTTGCCTTTAGACAAAATAGTGACTTTCATTATTTAACGGGTTTCCCAGAGCCGGATGCCTATTTAATTATTGAAAAAATGGACGGCGTTCACGCGTCAACCTTAGTGTGCAGAGTAAAAGATAAGTCAGCTGAAATTTGGCATGGCCGAAGAATTGGTAAAGAACAAGCGGTTAAAAGTTTTGAAGTGCATCGTGCGTTTGATACTACGGAATTAAATGAAACGATTAAAGACGCTATCAATAACAAGTCAACCTTGTACTTTGCGCAGGGCGAGTATGATTATGCTGATGACTTGGTTTTTAATACTATGCATGAACTGCGCATGGGACCTAAAAAAGGCTGGTCTGCACCTACAGAAATGCTAGACGTTCGTCCGCTTGTGCACAATATGAGACTGTTTAAATCGGAAGCTGAAATTAGCGTTATGCGTGAAGCAGGTAAAATTTCTGCTGCGGCACATAAACGAGCAATGCAGTTTTCAGCAGCGCAAACAAAACAAAACTTACCGGTTTTTGAATATCAGCTTGAAGCAGAAATTCATCATCATTATGCCATGAATAAAGCCCGTCACCCTGCATACGGTACCATTGTAGGTGGTGGCGAAAACGCTTGTATATTGCACTACACAGAAAACCAAGATGAAGTGAAGTCGGGCGATTTAGTATTAATAGACTCTGGTTGTGAGCTCGAAGGTTATGCGGCGGATATCACTCGTACATGGCCAGTAAATGGTAAGTTTAGTGAAGAGCAAAAAGCCATTTATAACGTGGTACTGAATGCTCAACAAGCGGTATTAGATGCTATTTCACCAACGGCTTCATTAAAGTCGATCACCAATGCCTCAATTAAAGCGGTGACAGAAGGGCTCGTTGCACTGGGTATTTTATCTGGTGATGTTGATGAGTTAATTAAAGACAATGCACATCGCGCATTTTACATGCACGGTTGTTCGCATTGGATTGGATTAGACGTTCATGACGTTGGTGACTATAACCAAGCTGGCGCTGAGCGCTCACTAGAGCCTGGTATGGTATTCACCGTTGAACCTGGAATTTACATTGATAGTGAAGCCAACTGTGACGCTAAATGGCATGGTATTGGCGTTCGTATTGAAGATGATATTTTAATTACCAAAAATGGTTACGAAAACTTAACCGAAAGTGTGCCTAAAACCGTAGAAGAAATAGAAGCTATTTTTTCTTAGTAACGCAAACGCATAAAACGTTAAGGGGCTGTTTTGAGTTTAAGCGCGGATACAAATGTAAAATTTGATGTGGTTGTGTCTGGAGGCGGTTTGTCGGGCCTACTTACGGCAATTGGCTTAAAGCAAGAAACACCAAGTTTACGTGTAGCTATTGTTGAGCCCGTTGAACAAACGTCTGAACAAACCGTGCAATCAAATTTTGACCAGCGCTGTTTAGCGTTATCGCATGGCTCTTTGCAGCTTTTAAATCATTGGAAGGTGTGGCCAGAACTTAAAAAGAACGGCTGGCCAATCCAAACAATCATCACATCGGATCGCGGTCATGTTGGTAAAACCATGATGCAAGCGAAAGACTATGGTTTAAATGCCATGGGACACGTGGCATCAATGCATAATTTAGGTTGTGCACTCAAAGCAACGGCTAAACACTTTGATTTACATTGGTTTTGTCCGGACCATATTGTTGCGTTAACGACACCATCTGCGTTATCCGAGCCAGTAGAAATCACATTAAGTTCTGGCAATAATATTCAAAGTCAGTTGCTGGTGGTAGCCGAAGGGGCAAACTCTCCAACACGTGATTTGTTAAAAATTAACAATCAAACCAGCCAATACCAACAAGCCGCTATTATTGCCAATGTTCGAACTGAAACAGCACCTAAAAACCTCAAAGCCTATGGCGCTAATGTCGCCTTTGAACGTTTTACGACGAACGGCCCCATTGCATTTTTACCTATTGGCAAAAACGAGTTTAATGTGGTTTGGACTCAATCACCTGAGCAAGCACTTATTAATAAAGAGTTAGACGATGACGCTTTTTGTGAAGCGTTGCAACTCGCCTTTGGTTATGCCGCCGGGCGAATAGTGAAGTGCTCAAAACGAGCGTATTACCCACTGAGCCTGACTAAAGTTGAACGTTTGATTGCAGCCAGAACCGTATTATTGGGCAATACCGCCCATACGGTTCATCCTATTGCAGGGCAAGGTTTTAATTTAGGTGTTCGAGATATTGGTGTATTGGTTTTTGAAATAAAACAAGCACTTGAAAATAGCGCTGACATTGGCTCATTCTCGGTTTTAAACAGTTATCAAAAAAATAGATTGGATGATATTGAGCGCATTACCGAATTTACTGACATGTTAGTCCGACTATTTGCCTTGCCTGGCAGGTTGCCTGCATTCACCAGAACCGCAGGGCTAATGTCTTTACAGAAATGCGACGGACTTCAGCAGTGGTTAGCACTGCATTTTATGGGCAGTCATAAACAGTTTAACTTACCGCAAGCAAAACAAGCAGAGTGTTAAAATGATCTCAACAGATATAGTAGTAATTGGCGGTGGTTGTGTTGGTTTAACGGCAGCCTTGGGGCTTGCGGAACAAGGTTATAGTGTTGTTGTGGTAGATCGCGCACCAGAGCTTGTAGAATTATCTAAGCCTCAGCCTAGAGTCAGTGCATTATCGTTAGCGAGTCAGCAAATTTTAACCAATCTTAATGCTTGGCAACATATGGAGTCAGACCGATTATCCGCTTACGACTCAATGAAGGTATGGGATAAAGAAAGCTTTGGCGACATTAGTTTTAATGCAGATCAGGTAAATCAATCTCACTTAGGCCACATAGTTGAAAACAGCAATATACGAAATGGTCTTATTAAAGCGGCCAAAGCTCAATCGCTTATAACGCTTAAATTTGAAACTGAAATAACCGCGATCCATAACAATGATGAGCAGGTAGTGCTGACATTGGTTGATGGAGGCGCTGATGCAAACAGCCTAGTAATGGCTAAGTTAGCCATTGCCGCTGATGGAGCGCAGTCTTGGGTTAAAAAACAACTCAAATCGGCCACTACATTTTCTGATTATGATCATCACGCTATTGTGGCTAATATCAAAACCGCAGAGCCACATAATCAATGTGCTCGACAAGTATTCTTGCCACAAGGCCCGCTCGCGTTATTACCTATGTTTGGTGAGCAGCAAATATTTGCAGCATTGTTTGGTCTACTTCGCCTGAACAAGCTGAACATTTAATAAATATGGACGAGGTTGATTTTAACAAGCATTTAACCGCCGCAACTGACAGCGCTTTAGGTCCTTGCGAAGTAACTACCGTGCGAGCTAGTTTTCCTTTAACCATGCGCTATACGCAACAATGGTTAGACAAACGAGTGATCTTTATTGGTGACGCAGCTCATACCATTCATCCATTGGCGGGTTTAGGCATGAACTTAGGTTTATTAGATGCGGCAAGTTTAGTGGAATGTTTATCGTCTAATTCGTCTAACGCATTATTAAACGACCAAGTTAAGTTAACAAGACAGCTCAGAGAGTTTGAACGCTGGCGTAAAGCAGAAGCACAGGTACTCATTGTGGCAATGGCCTCATTAAAGGAATTGTTTGAAGGCTCAAACCCAATAAAAAAACTAATACGAGGTGTGGGGCTGAAGATAACCAATAATACTCCGCTCGTAAAAAACAAAATTATTGAACAGGCAATGGGTATCAGCGGCAAGTTGCCAGTATTAGCCCAACAGGTTGATGAAATATAACCACATAAAACAAAGTTAAATTAAAGCCACTCCCTAAAAAGAGTGGCTTTTTAGTAATAAAACAACAAAGGTTTGCATCAATATTACTAATCAGTAACGCATAGAGTTATGGTTTTGTATGGGGTATACTCTGACGCAAATTTTTACTGCAGTCTTTTACAGCACTCTTTTATAGAAAGGTAATGTTCATGAGCAACAGAACGGTTTTATTTGATAAACACGTCGAAGCAGGCGCGAAGATGGTAGATTTCCATGGTTGGGAAATGCCAATTAACTACGGCTCTCAAATCGAAGAGCATCACGCTGTTCGTCAAGATGCTGGAATGTTCGATGTGTCACATATGACCATTGTTGACATTAAAGGTGCAGACGCAAAAGTATTCCTACAGAAGCTAGTAACAAATGACGTTGCTAAACTTCAAGTTGCCGGTAAGGCTCTTTACACTGGTATGCTAAATGAAGAAGGCGGCGTTATTGACGACCTTATCATTTATCACTTTGACGAGACGTTCTACCGTATGGTGGTTAACTCGGCAACACGTGTTAAAGACTTAGAGTGGATTAACAAACAAGCCGCGACGTTTAACGTTACCGTGACTGAACAGCCTGACTACGCAATGATTGCCGTTCAGGGCCCAAATTCAAAAGAAAAAGTAGCCACAATTATTTCAGCCGAGCAACAAGCTTTGGTTGAAGGTATGAAGCCATTCTTTGGTGTTCAAGCTGGCGACTTATTTATCGCAACAACAGGTTACACTGGCGAAACAGGTTACGAAATTATTCTTCCACCGGAACAAGCTGCTGATTTTTGGCAACAACTAATTGATGCGGGCGTTCAACCTGCTGGATTAGGTGCTCGCGATACATTAAGACTTGAAGCCGGTATGAACCTTTATGGTTTAGACATGGACGAGTCAGTTTCTCCGTTAGCAGCAAACATGGCTTGGACTATCTCTTGGGAACCTGCAGAGCGCAACTTCATTGGTCGTGACGCACTTGTTAAATTGAAAGAGCAAGGTTCAGACAAGCTAGTTGGATTAGTGATGGAACAGAAGGGCGTATTAAGAAGCGGCCTTAAAGTGATCACAGATGCTGGCGAAGGCGTAATAACGTCGGGAACTTTCTCTCCAACACTTGGTTTCTCAGTGGCTATGGCTCGTGTACCAAAAGGTGCAGAGCTAGGCAGCACAGTACAGGTAGAGATGCGTAAAAAGTTGGTTGACGTAAAAGTAGTTAAAGCTGGGTTTGTTCGTAACGGCAAGTCAGTTCTTTAATTAACTAAAGTAACGTTAGCAACAAGACAAATATTTGAATGATGAGGTTGAACATTTTGTAAAGTGCCATTATCTTTTCACATGGCTAACAAAATAGACAACCTGGTTATCTAAACAACTTATAAAATTAATAAAGAAAGATCCCTAAGGAACTTAAAATGAGCACTATTCCATCGGACTTAAAATACGCGTCTTCACACGAGTGGGTTCGCAATGAAGGTAACGGCGTTGTTACTGTTGGTATCACTGAACACGCACAAGGCCTTCTTGGCGACATGGTATTTGTAGATTTACCTGACGTTGGTGATGAATTTGCAGCGGGTGACGATTGTGCAGTAGCAGAATCTGTAAAAGCCGCTTCTGACATCTACGCACCTGTAGCTGGTGAAGTAGTTGCCGTGAACGAAGAGTTAGAAGACTCTCCGGAAAACGTTAACTCTGACCCATACGGAGACGGTTGGTTATTCAAGTTAAAACTTGAAGATGCGTCTGAGTTAGACGACTTATTAGACGACGGTGGTTACGCCGACTCTATCGACGAAGATTAAGTCTTAGTCAAAAAATTGAAAGCCTCGCTCGGATAATCCTGCGAGGTTTTGTCTATTTTAATTGTAGGAAATCTGTTAGCCATGTCAGAAAAATTTAGCCTAACTCAACTTGAGCAAAATGAAATTTTTATTCGCCGCCATATTGGTCCTAGCGAAGACGAACAGCTTGAGATGTGTAAAACATTGGGCGTAAGCTCTGTTAAAGAATTGATTGACCAAACGGTACCTGGTTCTATCCGTTTACCGGAAACCTTAAATATTGGCGACGCTCAAACAGAAGAGCAAACGTTAGCGTATTTAAAGTCGGTTGCGAGTGAAAACCAAATAGCTAAATCATATATTGGTTTAGGTTATCACCCGGTTTCAGTGCCAAACGTAATTCAACGTAACGTATTGGAAAATCCAGGTTGGTATACGGCTTATACGCCTTATCAGCCAGAGATTGCACAAGGTCGTTTAGAGTCACTGCTTAACTTCCAACAATTAACAATAGACTTAACAGGCTTAGAGCTAGCAAGCGCCTCTTTATTAGATGAAGCAACGGCAGCTGCTGAAGCAATGGCGTTAGCTAAACGTGTTGCTAAAGCCAAAAAAGCGAATACATTTTTTATAGCAAACGACGTATTCCCACAAACTATTGACGTTGTTAAAACACGTGCTGAATTGTTTGGTTTTGAGATTGTTGTTGATGCTGCTGAAAAAGTATCAGAATACGACATTTTTGGTGCATTGTTCCATTACACTGGCCAAGAAGGTCAGGTTAATGATATCAAACCGCTAATCGAAGCGACTCAAGAGAAAAAAGCCATTGCTATTGTTGCAGCGGACATCATGAGCTTAATCATGTTAGAAGGCCCAGCACAATTTGGTGCAGACGTGGTACTTGGTTCTGCACAACGTTTTGGTGTGCCAATGGGTTACGGTGGTCCACACGCTGCATTCTTCGCAACAACAGATAAGTTCAAGCGTTCATTACCAGGTCGTATCATCGGTGTTTCTAAAGACCGCCGTGGTAACAAAGCATTACGTATGGCTATGCAGACTCGTGAGCAGCATATCCGACGTGAAAAAGCGAACTCAAACATTTGTACTGCACAGGTTTTACTGGCGAACATGGCATCATTTTATGCTGTTTACCACGGACCAAAAGGCTTAAAAGCCATTGCGCAACGCATTAACCGTTTAGCTGATATTTTTGCTTTAGGCCTAAAAGAAAAGGGCATCAAACTGGTTAATGATTCTTGGTTTGATACGGTAACGTTTGAAGCTGTAAACAAAGACGAAATTCTTGCACGCGCGGCGAACAAGCTTGTTAACTTCCGTTCAGATTTAGACGGTAAGTTATCTGTGTCTATGCACGAAACGGTTGGTCGTGAAGACATCATTGAATTATTTGATGTTGTTTTAGGCGAAGGTCATGGTCTTACAGTAGAAGCATTAGATAATGCAGCTCAAGGTTTTGATTCAGTACCTGCAGAATATACTCGTAAAACAGACATTCTTACTCACCCAGTATTTAATGCCTATCAGTCTGAAACTGAAATGTTGCGTTATATTCGTAAACTAGAAAGCAAAGACTTGTCATTGAACCACTCTATGATTTCTCTTGGTTCTTGTACGATGAAGCTAAATGCGACAGCGGAAATGATCCCTGTTACTTGGCCTGAGTTTGGCAACATGCACCCGTTTGCGCCAATGTCTCAAGCACAAGGCTATCGCAAAATGATTGGCGAACTGTCTGACTGGTTAATTGAAATTACTGGTTACGACAACATTTCAATGCAGCCTAACTCTGGCGCGCAAGGTGAATACGCTGGTCTTATCGCTATTCGTAAATACCACGAAAGCCGTGGTGACCATCACAGAAACATCTGCTTGATCCCAAGCTCAGCGCACGGAACTAACCCTGCTTCTGCTCAAATGGCAAGCATGAAAGTTGTACTTGTTGAGTGTGACAAGCAAGGCAACATCGACATGGCCGACCTAAAAGCCAAAGCGGAAGAGCACAAAGACGCACTTTCTTGCATCATGGTAACGTACCCGTCTACACACGGTGTATATGAAGAAAGCATCCGTGAAGTCTGTGACATTGTTCATGACAATGGCGGTCAGGTTTATATGGATGGTGCCAACATGAACGCACAGGTTGGCCTTACAGCACCTGGTTTCATCGGTTCTGACGTATCGCACTTAAACTTGCATAAAACATTCTGTATTCCACATGGTGGCGGTGGTCCAGGCATGGGCCCAATTGGTGTTAAAGCGCATTTAGCGCCGTTCCTACCAAATCACCAAGTGACTAAAGTTGAATTCTTCGGTGACAATGACATCGACGGTATGACAATTAATGGTGGTGCTGATAACGGTGCGGTTTCAGCTGCTCCATACGGCTCTGCTGGCATTTTACCAATATCTTGGGCATACATTGCCATGATGGGTAAACATGGTCTTCAACAAGCAACAGAAGTTGCAATCTTAAACGCCAACTACATTACTGAGCGTTTGAGCAAGCACTTCCCAATTTTATATCGTGGCCGTAACAACCGTGTTGCTCACGAATGTATTGTTGATATTCGCCCATTAAAAGAAAGCTCAGGCATTTCAGAAATGGATATTGCTAAGCGACTAAATGACTACGGTTTCCACGCTCCAACCATGTCATTCCCAGTAGCTGGCACATTAATGATTGAGCCAACAGAATCAGAAGCTAAAGTTGAAATCGATCGTTTCATTGACGCGTTAATCTCTATTCGTGAAGAAATTGCGAAAGTAGAAAGCGGCCAATGGACGTTAGACAACAACCCACTTGTTTTTGCACCACACACTTCGGAAGACGTGTTAGACCCCAACTGGGATCGCGCTTATGCACGTGATTACGCTGCATTCCCATGTGAAGCGGTTAAGCAAAACAAATTCTGGCCAACGGTAACTCGTATAGATGACGTATACGGCGACCGTAACCTGATCTGTTCTTGTCCGGATATTGACTCGTATCGCGACGAGTAATTTTTGATCTTTAAAGAAACCGCCGAAAGGCGGTTTTTTTGTTCAAAAATGAAGTTCAAAAATGAAGTTGTAAAACCAGAAAATGAATTGTAACTTTTGTTAGAAATCGTATTGTGAGTCAAAAGTTGAATATAATGTCGACTCGACCATGGACTTAAACAATTTACGTATTGAAAATTAGCGTGTAGTAGTTCATTTCTGGTCACACACTTTTGAGTATGAAGTTTAGGTTTAATTTAACAGGCCGCTTTGAGCGATAAGCGGACATTGAAAAAGTAAAAACTATTGTTTATGTCAGCTTGTAGAGAAAGCTGACATAAACATATATAGAAGTATGACCAGTAATAGCACACTAATTTAAGCAGGGTTAACATAAAATATGGTCATTCTGCTTCCCCTTTAAAAGATTGCTATTTCTCATCCAAATTAACAATATTGTGAGCACCAAACCACTCACTGGCTTTAGCAATCACATTTGCACTAGGTTGATGGAAAAAAACAGCAAGGTTTTCTTTAGCCCGTGTGCAACACACATAAAATATTTTTCTGTCCTCTGCCGTACACTTTCTTTTCCTCCTCCTTCAAATAAATTTTTAAAGTTATAACTATTCCATTGGCCATTATCTAGAACGACAAGTACATTAGTATACTCTGCACCCTTAGTCTTATGCTGTGTTGAAAGAGGAGTATAGCCTTCTAAGTATTGATATAGCCCTCTAAATTGTTGATAAGGTATTTGACATACTTGCTGATAAACATAATTTCTAGATACTTTAAACCTTTCTAATTTATCATCTTCAACAACAAGGTTAAGTTGATTCGCAAGAGCTATAACTTCGTCAATAGATCTATTTTCAACTTTAATCAATTCTTCCATTGATTTTTTTAAGTTTTTCTTATCAGCAACTGATGTTATTGAGAAATCAGTAATTCTTGAAAACTCATTAAATCTTTTTTCTTTATACAAATAAATACAGTGCTCAATTTTAAATAAGTGCTTGATCAGATCATCTCGATTAGAACTAGGCTTACTTAAATCATCAGCTGTATTTTTTTTATCGTCAACCAACATGTCTTTATCAATGTAGAGTTTTGATATCTCATCATAAGGCTGCGCTAATGCTAATTCATAAACATCGGGATTAGCATCTATATATTCTTTTTGGCCTTTGGTAGGTGCGAGTGGTTTAGGAGTACCATCTTGTAAACCACCTAACTCCTCATATACATGCTTAAATGTTCTGCTTTCAGTATCTATCTTAATATCATTCTTTTTTATATACCCCTTAACACGCTTAATAGATTCTAAAATTTTATCTTTATCGTAAATGCGCATTAAATCACCAAAACCTGCTTTTCCTGCAATTAGATTGTGAGTTAGGTTAAGTTCTTTGGTCTCAATTGAACTATCAAAGTCCCAAGCTAAGTGATGACGGACTGCGCCTAAATCATCGTTATTGGAATATAGGAAAAGTGCACTTCCTTGTTTTGCTGTCCCATCTGCATTCATATTAGGCGCGTTAATATCTTCTGATGGCTCCTGCATTAAGCCATCAGTTCTTATTTTGTTAGCGAGATCTATAACAAGTTGAGGATTCCGTCGGTTTTGGACTTTTTTGACCTCTATAACTGTTGGTGTCAGTAGAGTATATTCTTTTAAATTATTAATGACTGAGAAGTAAGTTCCCTGCTTGTTCTGTTCCTTTTTTAATGCGGCAATACGTTTAGGTTGAGTATTTCCATTTAAATTCCCGACGCTTCCTTCGTAAATTGACTGCATCGCATCACCAAAAAAACCAACAATGTTTCTTTTAGGTGATTGATTTAAGTTCTCTAGCAACAACTTTACTACGTTAGGATCTGTATCTTGATACTCATCAACAAGAATAAATGGGTATGAATCTTTAGTTATAGTGCAGAGTTTTTCATATTTTTCATACATTTTGCAGGCAAGAATGATCACCTCATCATGAGAAATACAACCATCTTTAATCCTAACAAACTCTTTGTATTTAATATCACCATCAAGATCATCAAAATAATTATTTGTGACTTTCTCTCCATCTGGAGATTTTATTTTGGGCTGTTCGTCATCATTTATTAATTCAATTAGCGTACTCTTCAGTTCACACTGAAAGTGCTTAATATTACTCCATAAAAAATCATGAATAGTCGAAACATGAAGATGTTCATGCTGAACACGCTCTTCAATCTCATCGACTGCTGCATTCGTATAGGTAATACAGGCAATAGATGTTGTTGGATTTTCAACTAAAACGGCTTTTAATATTTCAACTAGAGAGTAGGTTTTACCGCTACCAGCACCACCGCTTAATAAAAAACTATAGCCTTGTCTTATTAACCCAATAACTTTTTGGGATTCAGTAGTAAGATGCGATATATCTAATTCTTGCGTAGCCATAATAATCCTTCCTTGATATAGCTAGGGACTTGCCAATTACTAAATTCATTATCACCAGTTTTTTTGCTATTCAGTAATATTTCAATAGCTAATGTTGGCTTGCTATTAACTGCTTTTTCAGCAAAGTCGAATGGGCAAGCATCGTCTCTGGCTACATAAATATCAAAATGTCTCTTTGTTAATGAAGGAAAAGCTTCTGCACTCTTACCTAATAGATCTTTATTTAAACTAAAAAAGGCGTCTTCAAAGCTACGTCCATGATAGCCGTCCTCGTTTGTTTGGTAAGCCATTAGGAAGTATCCATCAGGATCTTGAATCCATTGGGTACCATCTTTTCTTAATGACTTTTGATTAATGGATAAATTTTTGTAAAAAGCTAAATCGTCATTACCGAAGAAAAATTTTAATGATGCATTTGAAGTTTGGTCAGCGAGTGGATCTGAAGGCTTACATTTAATTGTCTCTTTCTTTGTATTACCATCCTTAATACTATCTCGTACATATTGACTATCAATATCAGTAATAACTAATGATTTAACCCCGATAAAATCGATGAATTTCTCAAATGTTTGCGAATAAGCACCAACCTCAACCATTGAGATATTTTGAGATAATAATGGTGTTTCATCAGGAGCACTAAACTCTTGATCAATTTTTTTCATCATGGCAGGGACTAATATTTTTTCAGTCTCTCCTTCAATAAAAATAGCTTTGTCCGCAAAAAATAGCTCTGCTCGATTTAAAGTCAAATACTGCTTCAAAAACTTATAAGCTTTTTTCAGTTTAATATCTTCAGCATCATCTTCTGATTTGTACTCATCTTGAAGTGATTTCAGGTTTTTTGCTTTAACATCACAGGTTGAGTTGTTTTTTCGCAAATACTTAATATCATCAAAATCACATTCAGAAACAATATGAGATGAGTGTGTTGTAATAGCCGTTTGAAGTTGAATCGTTATTCCATCATCGCGTTCTCGATTACCTTTCAATAATGTTTTAATGTTTTTGATAAAGATATATTGCATTTGAGGGTGAGTGTGCGCTTCTGGTTCTTCAATAAAAAACAAATTAATCGCAGCAGGTTTTTCCTTTAGTGAACGTCGAAACTTGCCCATGACCATTTCAATATCAAAGATCATGCTTATCAAGTTCATATACCCTAAACCATTATAATGCTCTGGCAGGTCATGAGTATCGTGCGAGTACATCACTGTTGTATTACCATCGAGTAAATCACGGTGTTGTAGTGTTGATGATACTTTTAGTTTGGTATCTGTAGGATTTACACCGCCAAACTGGTTAATCTTCTGAATTAGCCCATCAAACATATCTGCATAAATTGCACTTAACTCATCATCAGTCTTTCGAAGGGTTTCTTTAAACTTTTCGGAGGCATCTATTTGTTCATTTGACTCGTCTGAGATCTTATATATCTTAGCCGTTTGATGAGATAAGGTTTTATCATTATCTTTATTAGTCACACTTCTTTTGGCACTAATAAAGTTGAATGATAAGATGTCATTGAGGGGAATATTCTCTTTTACAAGGTCAATAAAAACAGCTTCATCGGTGAATAAAAGGCTTTTCTTTTTTACTGACCCAAAATAGTCACCGAGGTGTTCTTTAAGAAATAATTCAGGATTATTATCAAATTTTTCAGATTGTTCGGTATAGTCATCTTTAAGCTTGATAAGCTGCTCATGGTCAATATTGTATTCAAACTTCAAAACAATATTATTATCATCGGGGTCTAGGCTCATTATCAGTGAACTAACTTGTGACAAGTCATCTTGCTCTGTGTACTCAATATATACTTTAAGTTCTATTCCTAAGGGTTGATAACAGTTCTCAATAGGAAGTTCTTTGGCACCAGAAAGGTATTGAAGCAACACTTTTTTCAATCCAACATTGAAGTCATCAAGCGTAATGCTCCTACGGCTTGATTGATTAAGAAACTTATCAAGCGCGGTCAATATAGAAGTTTTTCCTGTGTTATTCTTACCGAGAATAAGCGAAAGTTCATCTTCAAGATCTAAAGAAAATTCCTTTAACAACCTGAAATTTCTGATTTGAATTTTTGATATTTTCAATTTTAGTCCTTTATGAATACCTAGCTTTTCTTTCGAATTAAGCTTGGCTTTCCTTGTATATATTGTCTGATTGATTACCCACTAAATTTGACCATAGCACAATAATATTATTTAAATAAAACAAATAGCTAATGGTTAAGCATGAGCTTGATCTCACACAATAAAAAACTCCTTAGCAGGGCTTTTTAATCAAAGTAGGAATAATGTCGTTACCATTGATTTTATGTATTACTCCCACCATCATCTAACGTCCGCTTATGGCACAAAACTGACTTTCAGAGTGAGTGAGAATCTAGTAAATCAAGTAACGCTTTAGTCAAAAGCTTCGCTACATACGCTCAAAGTTTTTGTCGAACACATTGAAAAATACAACCGAGACTAAGTTTAGATATAATCCCCCCGAAAGGCAGTTTTTCTATTTCTTCAAAAGATAAAAAAAAAATGTAAAAAGTGTTCTTTTCAGAAGTATTCACTTATTCCCAAAAAGCACCTACAATGGCGATGAATTTTTCAGGTGTATTTATGCTCAAGTCATTGTCTAAGTTACTATTTATGATCACTCTTTTGGTTGCCTTTGTTGGGCAAGCAATGGCGGTTCATTTTGTGGTTCCTTTAGAAGAGACTTTAGACAAGCACACAAAAGTACTTCAGGTAAACGTTAGTAGCGATACAAATAACGATGCCAGTAACAGTAACAATAGCTATACCAATATCGATGCCAATAACGTTATCAATACGAACACGACTAAAGTGTTGGAACACAAAGCTGAAGAAAATGAAGATGATTGTTGCGAAGTAGAGTGCTGTGAGAATGAATGTATTTGTCCTGCAAACTCTTGTGCTTCCTTTATGTATTTGGAAAGCAGTTTTTATCTATCTGAGTCCATATTACTAACACAACCGTCACTACCGTCAGTTATAAAAGCCACTCAATTTATTTCTGCATTGCTTTATCGGCCTCCCATTTTTACCTCCTAGTCACACGCTAGATCTAAAACAACATTAAAATTTATTTAACAATTGTGAAAACGTCATAGTTGTTTGTATTCGTTGAGGTAAATAATGCTAACTAAGTACAATAAAGTTGCGCTCGCCGCGCTATTAATCCCTACTATATCTTACGCTAGTGAAGGCGAACATGACGACGTTCATCCTGAGAAACGTCATGAACAGGCTCATGAACAGGATCATGAGCACAAAGAAAAGAAAATTGAAAAAATCCAAGTAACCGCATCACGATTAGGCCGTATTGTAACTGAATCGGCAACCCGAACAGAAATCATCAACGGTGAAGAAATTCAAGAAAAGGCGTTAATGAGGCCGGGCAATATTTCTATGCTTGTTGCTGAAACCGGTGGTGTGCGAGTGCAAAATACATCACCAGCGCTTGGTAGCGCGAATATTCGCCTGCAAAGTTTATATGGCCGTTATACGCAATTACTCAGTGATGGGTTACCTCTTTATGGCGGCCAAGCATCATCAA
Source organism: Psychrosphaera haliotis (assembly GCF_009728465.1). Classification (GTDB taxonomy): domain Bacteria; phylum Pseudomonadota; class Gammaproteobacteria; order Enterobacterales; family Alteromonadaceae; genus Psychrosphaera; species Psychrosphaera haliotis. Next base: position 312,529 of record NZ_WOCD01000001.1, on the reverse strand, counting down.
TTGGTTTATTGCAAATCCCTCCAACAGACCTTGCCAATGTTGAAATTATAAAGGGTTTCGGCTTCATCATTATATGGCGGCTCAGCACTTGGTGGGGTGATAAACTTAATTTCCCGAACGCCGTCTGATGAATTTGAAGGCGAGGTGTTATTTAATGCTACCTCAAAAAAGGGTCAAGATATTACGACCTATTTATCTTCTCCAATTAATGAGTCTACAAGTGCGTCTGTTACAGCAGGTATACACAATCAAGCGCAGCAAGACTTAGATAATGATGGTTGGCTTGATATGGCTGAATATCAGCGAGCAACGGTTCGCCCTCGCATATATTGGGAAGGTGAAAGTGGTGCCAATTTGTATTTAACGTTTGGTGTAATGGAAGAAGAACGGCAAGGCGGCACTGCAGACGGCGCTACCGTACCTGATGGCAACCCATTTGAACAAAATCAAGACTCTCTTAGACTCGACAGCGGTTTCATTTTTGACCAGCCATTAGGAGAAACGCTAAACCTTAATGTACGAGGTTCAGCTATGCAGCAAGAGCACGAGCATGTGTATGGCTTGATAGAAGATAATGACACACATGAAAGTTCTTTACTCGAAACGAGCTTGTCAGGGTATAACGAGGATATTGCGTGGCTGGTTGGTGTCGCGTATCAAACAGACAGTTTTGATTCAGAAGAGTTTTCCGAATTTAACTATAGCTATAAAGTACCAGGATTATTTTCGCAAGTTGACTATGAAGCGAGCGACGATGTGTCATTGTCGGTCAGTGCACGTACGGATTGGCACAACGAATATGGGACACAATTTAGTCCTCGTATTTCTATGTTGTATAACCCTGACAGTTGGGTAATTCGAGGTTCTTATGGTCAAGGGTTTTATGCACCAACGCCTTTTATTGAAGACATAGAAGATGCTGGGCTATCTAGGTTAGCAGCCTTTGATAACATTGAAGAAGAGCAAGCAACCACGGCTTCACTTGATATTAGTTATATATTTGACAGTGTCGAAACGAGTGTCACGTTATTTGCTTCTAACGTTAAAAATGTGACTGAGCTTGAAGTAATTAATCCAGTTGATATTCAATCGAATAAACAAGTTCGTATCGTGAACGCGATGGGTGAAAGTGAAATTCGCGGTGCTGAGTTACTTCTTCGTTACCGCTGGAGAGACATTAAGCTAACAGGCAGTTATTTATACACAGACGCCTCAAAATTGAATGAAACAGGAACCGGTCGAACTCCTTTAACTTTGACTCCCAAGCATTCAGCCGGTGCAGTAATTATGTGGGAAGAGCACGGTAGTCATTTGGTTGGCTTTGAGGCTTATTACACTGGAACACAGCACCTTGAAGGTAACCCCAATCGTGTTAAAAGTGAGGCGTACTGGCATTTAGGATTACTAGGCCAAATTACTATTGGTAAAATAAGTTATTTTTTAAATGCCGAAAACCTGCTTGATGTACGTCAAACTGATAATGAGTCGTTGTTATTGCCGGAGCAAGATCCAAGTGGCCGTTGGACAACAAATATCTGGTCACGCAATGACGGCTTTACTGTCAATGCAGGCATACGTTTTCAATTTGGACACTAACAATATCTAGAGTAGGGCGAACTCTAACTGTAAAACGACTCAGTCTACCTACCTCTACTAAAGAGCTGGCAGACTGAGTAGACGTTTACTCAGTCTTTATTTACTTGTCAGTATTTTATAAAGACGGTCTTTTAGTTGAGCCCGTTCCTGTTTCATTTGATGAAACGTTTCATCATCGATAGGTGCATTCTTCAACTCTAAATTTCTAATTTCAGAATCGAGTGAATGATAACGTTTAGCGCCCGCAGCAAAGTCTGCATCTGCATTATTTAACTCTATAATTTTATCTTTGTGATCTGGAAATTCGTTCACTAAAGAATGGTCTTCGCCTAACATAATAACTCCTTTATATAACGGTTTAATAAATTGATTTATAACTCTGGGTTCTTCGCTGTCCACGCTTTATCTAGCGCGGTAATACAGTCGTAATTATCTAATTTCATTAACTCTTCTAAGTGTTCATGGTGCTTTTGATATAGTGAAATATAACTCTCTTCTTCACTGCGCTGCTTGTATAGTTCAGGCATCATTTCGCCATCTTTCTTTTGAAAAATTTGTTTCAAGCGGTGCGCCTCATAAGGGTCGATACCTAATTGTTTCATCGCAGCTTGGCCCATATTTAACGCGGTGCCGAATGTTTCACGATAAATTTCTGTCAGGTTTAGATCCATAAACTCAAATGATGCTCTTCGGTTATTGGCATTAATTACGACTTTTAACTGCGGATAATGCTTTTGAGTAAGTTCCACTAGTTGCTTGGCTGTATTGGTATCACTTATTGTAATTATCAATAGCTCAGCATGTGACGCCCCCGCAGACTCTAATAAATCTAAACGAGTGGCGTCGCCATAATAAACTTCGAACCCTAGTTTTCTTAACACGCTCACATTGCCCGCGTTATGGTCAAGGATAACCGGCTTGATGCCAGCTGATAAAAGGAAGCGACCAATATCCGTACCTAAGCGACCAAAACCAGCAATAATTACTTTATGATCACCTTTGTTTATTGTGTCCTCTTGTTTATCGTGGCTTTCTGTGGATGAGTTTTGTGTTAGCTTTTCATGGAGAACGAACATGACAGGCGCTAAAAACATAGAAATTGCTACTGCTGAAATAAGCGGCTCAATAAGTTCTACAGACAAAACACCACTGCTTTTGGCTACTTGGAATAAAACAAAAGCAAACTCACCACCTTGTGCAAGTGCAATAGCAAATAACGGACGCTCTTTGGCGCTGATTTTAAATACCGTGCCAACTAAAACTAATATAAGCCATTTAATAGCGATTAATCCTGCGGTCAGTCCTAAGATTAATGAGATATTGTTACCGATGAGTGAGAAATTTAGACTTGCGCCTATTGATATGAAAAATATTCCTAGCAATAAGCCTTTGAACGGCTCTATATCACTTTCTAATTCGTGTCTGAATTCACTGTCGGCTAATACAACACCGGCTAAAAACGCACCTAAAGCTGGTGACAATCCAACGGTCATCATGAGTAATGAGGTACCAATAACAAGGGCCAGGGCGGCAGCGACAAATATTTCACGAACGCCAGTTTTAGCGATAATCTGGAAAATAGGGCGACAAGCAAACTTTCCAAAAATGAGCACAGTCGCAATAGCGGCAACTGTAATTATGACTTGTTGATAGCTAGGCAATACACTTATATCAAATAGAACGGAATCATGATGGCCACCGCCTGCAATAGTTAGCGTAGCTAATAGAGGTAGTACGGCTAACATTGGTATTACTGCTAAGTCTTGGAATAGTAAAACCGAAAAAACCGACTGACCGGCTTCAGTTTTCATTTTTCCTTTTTCCTGCAATGTTTGTAGTACGATTGCTGTTGATGACAGAGATAATATTAAACCAACGGCGACAGCTTGTTGCCAAGGTAGAAAAAAGTAGGCAACCAATGAAATAGCAATACTTGTTAATAAAACTTGTGAGCCACCAAAGCCTAATATCGGCGTTTTTAGCTTCCACAGTAATGATGGCTTTAACTCTAGCCCCACCAGAAACAGCATCATGACTACACCGAATTCCGTAAAGTGCATTATTTCTTCAATATCATGTATTAAAGACGCACCAAAAGGACCTATTACAATACCCGCAATGAGGTAACCAAGAACTGAACCTAGACCTAACTTTTTAGCGATCGGCACTGATACTGCAGCAGCAGTCAAAAATATAAAGAACTGAAGTAAAAAAGTTTCCATGTCACGGTGTCCTTATCATGCGATTAATATCGCTATTTAGAAACGGTTGCTGTTTAGCTTGTTCAATATTAAACAACGAATCACGCAAAGCGATAATGGTTCGCCTGTAGTCTTCTGATTGGCTTTGCACCTTTTCCTGCTCTAAGCCTCGATGGACACCAGATACGGTAAAAGGCGGCAGCCAAGTCATATTGCACAATTTAGCGGTGGCTTGATAAGGCGACGTTAATTCATTGATAGTAAATTGGTTATAGCCATCCTTTTGATAAGTAGAAGCATCACCGCCTGTGGTAATTACTTGAAAAAATAGTTTATTTTCCAAAGCTTTTCCTTCTGAACCATAAGCCCAACCATGTTCAAGCACTAAGTCTAGCCACTCTTTCATAATTGCGGGAGTTGAATACCAATAAAACGGGTGTTGAAAAATGATAATGTCGTGAGCTTCGCACAGGGCTTGCTCACGTTGAATATCAATCATAAAGTCGGGGTAATTTGCGTAAAGGTCATTCACGGTCACCCCTTCTAATGTTTCAACAGCTTTTCTTAATGCTTTATTAATATTTGAATGTGATTTCGCCGGGTGGGCAAAATTAATCAGTATTTTTTTCATACATTTAGATACCTGTTAATAAACGTTAAGACTAGTTAATATCCTGTACTTTCATAACAAGTTCATTCCAGTTGCGCTGGTTCTCAATGTCATGCTCTAGGCCTTGTTCATCTGCAGCGGTAAAGCGTTTTATTGCTGGTGTTTTGCTTGTTGCTTGATAAAGCCAATACGCTTCAGCTTTGAGCGCTTCGTCAATTGGTTTGTCAATTGACTCATAAACTGCTTGTTTACAGGCATTAATAGATTCTGCTGGAAATTTAGAAATACGGTGTGCGAGCTTGTCTACGTATTCGCCAATTTCTTCTGGATCCAGTGCTTTGTTAATTGTGCCGTAGGCTTCCGCTTCATCTGCATCAAAATCACGAGCGCTTAAGATGATCTCTAAAGCACGGCCAAGTCCCGTTTGACGGGCCATTCTTGAAGCTCCACCGCCACAAGGAAGAATTCCCATTCCAACTTCCATTTGCATAAACTTAAATTTACCGCGAGCAGCAAAGCGCATGTCCAAAGCGAGTGCCAATTCATGACCGCCGCCACGAGCAAAGCCTTCTAATTTAGCAATGGTGGCTTGAGGTACTTTGCTGATTCGTTCACAGACTTCTTGTAGGTCAAGAAGTTGAACATCATTGCGCGCTACGGCAACGGTAGACATGTCTTTAAGTAGTTCAGTATCGTAGTGACATACCCATATTTCCGGATTTGCCGATTGGAAAACAACAACTTTAGTATTGCGATCACGTTCAAGTCTCATTGCTAGACTATTTAAGTCGGCTAGCATCTCTTGACCTTGTACATTGACCGCCCCGAAATCAAAAGTGATTGTTAAAATGCCTTCATTTTTTTCTGCTGTAAATGTTTGGAAATTTTCATATTTCATTGTGTTTTCCTATTATTTTATTTGAGTTTTAGAGCTAAATTTTTTTACTGAATTCAAGCCCTATCTCTTTGTGTAAAACAGTAACGTGCTGTGATGAATTCATAATAGGTGAATTTAAAATATTGATAATAGGTGATTATAAGTAATCAGTTTCAACGTTATTTTTATAATTGAAATTGAAATTGAAATTGAAATTGGAATTGGAGTTGGAATTGAAATGAAGTTGAAAATGGAATCAGGTTCTGAACCTGAACCTGAACTGAAAGTGAAACCGAAATTGTTATGTAACAGGAGTGTTGTTAGAAATAGTTTGCTCTATTGATTAGGGCTAACGCTTTTTATAAATACTCTTAGGTTTTATTCAAAAATGTATAGAAAGCACCTAAAATTGAGAAATCTTAATTCGTAAGTCTGTAAGAATTGGCTCTGCTTTTCTCAACCCTTGCTTATTAATTAGAGCTTCTGCTATTTTAAAGCTCACAACGGCTTTGTTCTTTTGTTGTTGAGCTAAATAAAGCTCTGACATATCTAAGTGACTCTGGGCAATTCCCATAGGGCATTCCAACATTTCTTGATATTGAAGCGCAGTAATAAAAAGTGATTCTGCTTTATTATAATTGCCGTTAAATTGGTTTACTTTTCCCAGCATTGATTGAGAATAAGAGTAGTACAACCAATCTTTTTGTACTGCTGATGCGTCTTTGGCTTTTAAAAGAGTTTGATTTGCTAACTCAATGTTACCTTTACCTAGTTGTAACGTACCATATATATATAAAAGCCTATTTTCATAATGTGGATCTGCTCCTCCTTTTATTAGGTTTAGAGCAACTTCTGTGGATTTTAGCGCCAGTTCCAAGTCGCCTAATGTACCTGCAACTTTAGCTAATAAGTATTGAGCATAAATATTTGTTTTGTCGGTTGTTATGACACTTTTAAGAAAAGTAGATGCGGAAGGGTAATCATCAATTGCCATAAACTGTATTGCTTTTGCTAGTAAGTCATTTTGGAGTTTATTATTCATAAACTCCTCGCTGATATTAAGGTCGGATAGAAGTGTTTTGTTAAATATTAAAGCTAGTGTATCGATAGCAGTGTTTATAGATTTAGCATGAAGTGTCTTTGTTTCGACGGTGGATGAGGTAAACAACGAATAAATAACATTATAGTCTCCTGGTACACCACTTATGGATGTTTTCAAAACAATTGATGCCCCTGATTTTTTGAATATATTTGAAACATCTTTTTTTTCTTCAATGCTGAGTCTATTTAGTATTTCAATAGAGTCTTCGAGTTTAAAAACAGTAAGGTTGTCTGTAGGAATGAGCTTATTAATTAGTCCTTGCATAGCACCAAATTTAACCCATTTTTCGGAATCATGGAGATTCTCAACTTCTAATGGCAAAATTAAAATAGCATCATGAGTTGCTACCACGGTCTCAGTATATTTATGCTTTTCACTTGTTGAAGTTGAAGCTTGAAGATAAATTGAAACAGCTAGTATTGTTAATAATATCAAGCTTGAAAAGATAACCTTATAAAATAGGTCACCTGAAGAAAATAAACTGAAGGGCTTGGCTTTTTTTTCAACTTCATTTGAATCTAAAATAGACGTATTTGGACAACTCCAAGCGTAGCCTCGGCGAGGGTAAGTTGTAATTATGTCATTGGAGCCAAATTCTTTTCTAATTTCATTAATTGATTGGAATACAGCTTGATCTTCCACAACTTTGTCAGACCATATGTTGTCTAAAATTTGAGCTTTAGAAAAAACTTCACCGGGCTTCTCTGATAACAGTAGCAGTAACTTAAACGTTTTAGGTCTAAGAACAATTAAAGAATCATCTAATTCCACTTGTCCTTTTTCAGGGTAAATAACACAACGGTTTATAGATTTGCTCAACGTATCTCCATTTACTCTAAATATTAAGTTTAAGCACTATTAATACTATCTCATTCATTACTAATGATGAAATTAATTAATTGTGATTTTTGTTATTAATTTCTTTTTAAAACAATGGCTTGTTGGTTTTTTAGAAAAGTTATAGATTAATTATAGAACTAAAGTAAGACTTTCAAAACAATAAAGCACCACTATGGGTTAGACATTTACATTTACTCACGAAATTCTCGTGATTTAGAAAGCATAAGGAAGTTTCATGACTTTAATAAACAAAAATATAATGGTTTGGGTAATGGTAATCTTACCTTTTATTCTTTTTTCGAGTTTAGCATCAGCATCGCAACCTGAAGTTATGCCAGTGAACGACAAAGAAATGGTGGCGTTCACGAATGCAAATATATTAGACCCTAGTTTAGAATTACCTATTACTGATTCAACGATTCTTGTTTCTAAAGGAAAGGTGCTTAAAATCCAACCTAACTCAACTCCGATACCATATGGTGTAAAAAAGGTAGATTTGAAAGGGAAGTGGGTTTTACCAGGCTTGATTGACGGTCATGTGCATTTAGCTCAGTCTGGTGGAGCATTCACTAGGCCTGACATTGTAGATGCAAGAAAAATATTATCTTATGAGGATGAACAAGACTTTCTCTTCAAAAATCGAGAAAAGATATTAAGCACATACATACGTTTAGGAATAACGTCTATTTTGATTTAGGTGGGCCAAGTGAATATATCTCCGAGTATAAAAGGCTTTCAAAAATAGAAGCATTACCGGAAATTTACTACTCTGGGGCATTGTTATCGCCGATGGACATGCCTTCTTTAGATGTAAATGGGCCTATGTTTTCTAAAGTGACCACTAAAGCACAAGCGAAGGAGTTAACAAAACAGCAAATAAGCCAAGGCACTCATATACTTAAAGTTGTTTGGACACAAGAAACGGGGCTTTCACATGAACAGCTTCTTGAGATATTTAAACCGGCAATCTCAACTGCTAAACGTAATGGTTTAATTGTAGCTATTCATGTAGAAAAACTGTTGGGCGCTAAATGGGCCATTAAAGCCGGGGCTGATATTCTGGTGCATGGCGTATTAAGAGAGTCCATAGACCAAGATTTAATTACTATGATGTTGTCAAATAATGTCACTTACATGCCGACTCTAACCGTATACCACCATTATTTTGATTTTTTGAAAAACGAATTATCATTTAGTGACATTGAAACGAAAAATGCATTAACTAGTACCATCAAGAGCTTTGATTTACTGAACAAAGAGAAAGCTAAAGCGGACAATATTTTGCAGTTATTTAATAAATATTTACCTTTGGTTGACAATAGTGAAGCGGAAATTGCAATGCTCTCGGAGCAAGAACAGTCAATTATCAAACAATTAAAAGCCGTTTTCTCTGAGCGTTACCATTTAATGCAAGAGCTTAATTTAAATCAGGTTGTTTCAGCTGGTGTTAATGTTTCTTTAGGAACCGATGCTGGAAATATAGGAACTTTGCATGGGTCTTCGTTGTATGGCGAAATCCAAGCATGGAAAGCAGCGGGCATTTCAAATAAAAATATTATTAAAGCAGTAACACTTGGTAATGCTCTCGCGTTTAACGTTGCAGAGTCCATCGGTTCATTAACGTCAGGTAAAAATGCAAACTTCGTTGTATTAGATGAAAATCCATATAAAGTCTTATCTACGCTGCGCCAGCCTATTCAGGTTTATAAACATGGTGCATTAGTGTTTGGTGGCGATTTAAAGTAGGGCAGTTTGTTTATTAAATTAAAATATATCAAATAGTAGTTACATTGAAATTTAAACGTCTACACTATTCAGTAGGCGTTTTTCTTTTTAAGCTTTTAATTACTGTTAATGAAACATCATCCAATTTTTAATGTTCCCGAAATATAGTATTTAAATCAATGATACAAAATTAATATTATTTTGTATCATTTTTAAACAATTTGTGAAAAGCTAAAACCATCAGAATCTAACGTTTATTGAACCGCATGGAGCGATGAATATCACCTTAAATGAGACCTTGAATAAATTGAGAAAAATTTATCAGTCAGTTATAACAATATGGCTAGTTTTATTTGTCATATTTTCTAGTGTTTCAGTAGCCAAATCAATTCCACTCAATACGCAAATAGAGCTTGTTAACTCAGAGTTGTTTATCCTAAAAGATCCAAAACTCTTGTTGGATGTGGATGACGCATTCGCTAGATTTAGGCTCGGTGATTTTGTCAAAAATCATAACAATGAAGTAAGCTTCGGGTTTACTAATAGTGCCGTTTGGGCGGTATTACCCATTAAAAACACATCAGATAGCTCAGTGCCGTTAATCTTGAAAGTGGATAACGCATGGTTAGATGAAATAGATGTTTTCTTTTACGAGCAAAGTATTTTAGCTAAGACTGTAATGCTTGGTGATACTAGTGCTTTTTCTAATCGAGAACGTCAAAAGCGTATGCCCTCAGTTGCTTACCAGTTTAAGCCTGGTACTACTTATATTGTAATGCGCTTAAAGTCAGACGATCCCATGACATTTCCGGTTTATATTGGTGACGTAGAAAGCGTTGAAGAATTTGATCAACACAACGGATATTTTTATGGTGCATTGTACGGTGCTTTAATTATTCTACTCATTTACAACTTGGCGCTTTACGCATACTCCAAAGAGCTAAGATACTTTTTGTACTCGTTTTATTTGTTTTCATTTACTGCATTCAACTTTATGTATACAGGGCATGGGTTTTGGTTGCTATGGCCAACAGAGCCTGCATTACAACAATGGTTAATGCCACTGCTTATGTTTGTGTATTTATGCTCCGGGGTTATGTTTACCATTGAGTATTTACAAGTAAAGAAGTATTTACCTAAGTTATATTCCTACCGACCTTTTATCTATGGGTTCTTGGCCATAGTTGGCTGCCTTATTGTTATAGTCGGTAGCAAATCATTTGCGGTTATGGCGCAGCTCATCATTCTCAGCACAGTCACTGTCTGGATGTTAATCATTGGGTATTATTCGTTAAAAAGTGGTAACCCATTAGCTAAGTTTTTTGTTCCTGCAGTATTTCTGGGCACTACCGGTTCCTTCATATCTAGCATGACAACGTGGGGGCTATTTCCTTATACGCAATGGGCGTTTAGAGGCATAGAAATAGGTATGCTTTTAGAAATGTCATTATTGTCAGTATCCTTCGCTTTTAATTTTAAAGTGGCTTACGACGCAAAACTAACGGCTGAACATTATGCTCGAATTGATCCATTAACAAGTTTGTACAATCGCCGGGCTCTTAAAGAACTCGTTTATCCCGTTTGGAACCTAGGCAGTCGTCAACAAACTTCAATGTCGATATTGCTGATAGATTTAGATTGGTTTAAGCGTATCAATGATGAATTTGGCCATATTGTGGGAGATGATGTGCTCAAACACGTTGCACACGCTCTTAAAAGTCGCTTACGCGCATCTGACATTATTCTTCGGTGGGGCGGAGAAGAGTTTCTTGTATTCTTGCCCGATACGGATGTTTTACAAGCCAGAGCGTTAGCAGAAAAAATGCGATGTTATTTTGATGAAAATAACGTTAATGATTTTGCCAAAGTCACTATTAGTGTTGGTGTAGCGAGCGGAGTTGCTAGTAAAGTTAGTTTTGATGACTTGCTTAAGTTGGCCGATGCATCGTTATATAAAGCAAAGAAAAGCGGACGAAACCAAGTAGTTATAGTAGATGAACTGTCACAAGAGCTAGTTTAATAGTGAGACTCTAATAACGTACTTTTACCAAAATTCTCTTTTGGATAAGAAAAAATCTATAAAGGCTCTTACCTTTGGCTGTTCTATTTTTACATTATGATAATAAAGGTAAATCTCTGCGTTTTGATACCAGTACTCAGCTAATACCGGAACAAGTTGTTTATTTTTAACCGCCTGTTTTATGTCATTATTGTCATGAAGCGCATTAATCAATCCTAATCCATCAATAGCAAGTTTAGAATGACAAGCCACCGTTTTAATAGGCACGTTTAATATTTCAAATTCCATTTCTATTTGTGCGCTGTTGGGCGTTTGATTAACGGCTAGAGCATTGTCTGGTTGCGAATGAGTATGACTGATCATGGAATGCTCTCGCAGTTCTGCAGGTGTTTGAGGCGTACCATATTTCGCTAAATATTTAGGTGAGGCAAAGATCCCCAGTTTGGTTTTCCATAAAGAGCGCCTTTTTAATCCTGGATGTTTTTGACCTAGGTAATCAGCAACGCCCCAGTATATGTCGTTGGGTTTTTGTTCAATATCTATGGCATTTTCTTGCACATCAAACGACAACTGAATATTAGGGTACAACTGATTGAACTCCGCTAACCATGGAAAGATAGTTTCCTCATAAGTTTGAATATCCTGACTCAATATTTTTAATGAGCCCGTGAATTCTCCACTTTGTGTTTCTAGCCAGTCTTGAAGTGCTTCATGCTGCTCAAGTATGTTGTTTGCTTTGATCAAAAATGATTGGCCAAATTGCGTTAAGTTGACCTTACGAGTTGTACGTTCAAATAAGGGAGAGCCTAAGCGCTGCTCAAGCTGGGAAACTTGCTTGCTAATCGCCATGGGTGTTTGCTGGTGCTCTTCAGCCGCTAATGTGAAACTGCGGTGTTTTGCTACAAGTACAAAGGCAATAAGGGTTTCTGTTTTAAACATATTTTATAAACTTTTAGTATAACTATCTAAAACTATAATAGTATTTGTTTATTGTTTTTGAAAGGTACTATGAGATTCATTCTTAACCCTTACTTTAAAACAAAGAGAAACCTATGGAATATTTATTGTGGGCCTATTTTTTATTGTACCCAGTTTACATTTATTTTACTTCGCAAGCGGATAAACGCTTAGTTCTGTCTAATCCAAAAAAACGCATAGGTTTATATGTCAGCACTATTGTAATGCTCTGGTTACCTGTTCTGTTGCTGATGCTTGTTATATTTCAGAGTGGTGCTGGCAGCAGACTTGATTTAAATGATATTGGATTTGTTTTTAAGTGGGATTGGGTAAACCAACTGGGGTTTTTGCTTGTTTTATTGTTGGCAGGGTACTTTTATTACTCACTACAACAGCTTAAAAAGAAGGACGAAGAGCAACAGACTTTAAAAACGCAAATGGCATACATTCAGTGGTTTTTACCAGCTAACCTTAAAGAGTATCGTTGGTTTATGTATGGCGTTTCTATTAGTGCTGGAATTTGTGAGGAAATTCTATTTCGAGGTTATTTAATGCATGCCTTAGGTGACGATTTACCCACCTATGGAGCGGTCATTATTTCTAGTATTTTATTTGGTTTGCCTCATATTTACCAAGGCCCTATTCATGTGATCCGCACTGCGGTACTTGGTTTAATCATAGCATTGATTTATTTAGCGACGGGATCATTATTAGTTCCAGTTCTCTTGCATATAGTGGTTGATATGTATGGCGGTGCCATGGCTTATTTGGTGTTTGGTGCACACCTAAAACCTAGTTGCTCGGAAAATTCAAACTAACCGTTAATGTTGTAATTAAAAATATTATCCCACTTTTCATCAAGTTGTTGCTTAGCTTCTTTTAGAGGCTTAGCAACATAAATGGTTTGAGGCCCAGAATTTGTTTGTGGTTCAAGCCCTCTAGTGACATTAATCTTTTTATTTACTAGGTCCATACGCTCCAATTTATCAAGCGCATCTTCAACTTCAAAATCGAGTTTACATTTGTGAGTTTGCTCAAACCAGGTTTCAATGGTTGTATCCAATTCCGTAGCGTTCATCCCGTCAGGGTTTTTAAGTAAAAACGTATAGGCGAGCAGGGCTTCTTTTACGTCCTCTTCTTCCGCTGAATCAATAAGTGTATGGAAAACACCTGCGTTATTATCTAAATTTTTAAAATACAGGCTGTCAGATAAGGCTTTCATAAACTTTATTTTGCGGTTTTTAAACTTACTCCATTCTTTAAAAACAAAGCCGCCTAAAACTCCAAAACCCATGCCTAAAGTAAACAGGTGTTGTTTCGTGATTTCAACGGGGTTGTCTTTAAGTCCTAACCAAAAACCAAACAATGCAGCAAGAAGAATAATAGAAGGGCCTAGTTTTGTTGCTAAAACAACGGAACCACCAACCGCGGCGGATGCGCCAATAAGGATTTTGTCGATGCGACGCATTTTAACTTCACTGTTAGGAAATAACATTTCCAAGTCTGCCTTAGGCACGTTTTGAAACAGTTTGATTATGGTTGAGCCTGGTTCAAAACCGATAGGTGCTTTGTTTTTCTTACTAAAATGCGCAGCGCTTTTTAAGGTAATGAAAACGGCAACGCGATCGTAATTAGTGAAGTCTATAACCTGCTTGCGTAAGCCAAAAAACGAACGAAGTGTTTCACTTTTTTGAGATTCTCCGCGTCGGTAAAAGACTACTTGCTCAAAATCTTCAAATTCGACTTCCAATCGAACTTTAAATAACGATTCTTCCGTTAATGCGTCTTGAAGGTCTTGTTCTGTAATCTTTTCGTAATTGGCGGCATTTAAAACGTTGGCAAAGTTACTGGCAAAAGACTGCTGGCATTGACGTTTTTGTGCATCGCTTAACGCATTTAAAAGTCTGGTATCGGCATTGGGATCAAAAGGTGCATAGTCATTTTTGAGTGACTCTAAAATACCGTGATAGTTAAAATGTATATAACTTGAAAGCAATTCGCTAAATTGATGAAAAGACTCTAAATCAAATTTATTTGCAAGTTCACTACTGCACATTTCAATAATGTCTTGTTTTCTAAACGGAATAAATCGGTCAGCTTGCATTTTAAGTCTCACTATCAGCGGTTGGTTACATTGTAATCAAGTTTATAATGAACTCAATGGTTTAGTTTAATTTCAATGGTAAAACTCAGGTGTTCAATATGAACGTTGACCTAAAGGTTATGTTGTACCAAAATACCCCAATAAAGCAGATAACCTGTAGTTTTGCTGATATTTACGTTATTCATATTCAATGTTATTACCAAAGGAAATAAAGATGAAAATAGGAAAGAAAATAGCTCTTTCAAATTTAACAGTAGCGTTATTAGCAGGCATGTCTCACTCTGCTTTTGCTGAAGATAATAATCAAACTGAGAAAGAGTGGCCATACGCATTAGGCTTTTATATTGGTGGGCAAGTAGGCCAAGCTAAAACAGACGTTTCATCACAAAGCTTAGATAGATTTTATGCAAACTCTGGAATAACTCCGAATACAACCTCTATTGACCGAATTGATTCTAGCTATAGTCTTTTTGTTGGTTACCGCTTTAACCAGTACTTTAGTGTTGAAGGTGGTTATCAGGATTTAGGTGATCGTTCAGCAAGCTTTTCAGGCACTGCAAACAACTTACAGTCTTATTATGATTTAGCCGAGCGTGTTTATCCAGAAACGGCGGATGGCATGTCATTTAGCGTTCTTGGTACTTTACCATTAGAAGACGGTTTCACTATAACGGGTAAACTTGGTTATTACGATTGGGAAATGGACACTATTTCTACAAAGTTAGATGGTGTTGCTATAAAAAATATGGGAACGGGTAAACGTTCAGATTCAGGCTTTTGGTTAGGTGGCGAAGTTGGATATCACATTAATTACAATACACAAGCTTACCTAAGCTACCAGCATATTCCGTTACAGGACGATGACGTGAGTGTTGTTGCTTTAGGTGTGCGTTATTTCTTTGATGACAATGGACCTACTTACACGCCTGCAGTTCAAAAGCCTGCGCCAATCGTCAAGTCTGAGCCGGAAAAAGTAATTCAACCAGCACCAGTTCAGTCGGTTGCAGCAGCAGAGCCTAAACCATTAGATACTGATGGTGACGGCGTTTATGATGACAAAGACAAGTGTGCAGATACGCCAATTAACCATGTTGTAGATAAAGACGGTTGTTCTCAATTTGTTGTTCAGCCTGTTGATAAAAGAGTTGTGGTTTTATATGACAATAACAGCTCTGAAATCAATGAGCGTTACTATGGTGACTTAGCAGACTTAGCTGCGTTTATTAAAGAGTATAAAGTGGATACGCTTAATGTAGTTGGCCACACATCTGCATCTGGCCCTGCGGCTTATAACCAAACGTTGTCGTTAAAACGAGCACAGTCAGTAGCTTCATTTTTAACTGAACGTTTCGGTATAGACTCTTCAGTTATCAACGCTGAAGGTAAGGGCGAAACTGAATTAGTGAGCGACGATGCGAACAAAAACCGTCGTATGGAAGTGTATATTAAGTCTGATGTACGTTTACCACTGCTGAAAAATTAAGTTATCTAGCCAGTAAGTTAGCTAGTCAGCCTGTAAGTAAGAATAGGCAACTTAAATCACTTATAAAGAACGAGGCAAATGGCCTCGTTTTTTTATGCAAAAAATTTAACAATGAATGACGCTACAAAGCGTATTGATCCACGGGGGTTAGTCCCCATATTTACACTTTGACGAATTCGAAGGCAATGTAATGAACAATAAAATTAAATTAGACATTATTTCAGACGTTGTGTGCCCTTGGTGCATTATTGGCTACAAACACTTAGAGGCAGCCATTGAAGAGCTGAACTTATGGGACAAAGTAGAAATTGAATGGCAACCCTTTGAGTTAAACCCTGATATGCCAGTAGAAGGCGAAGAGCTTAAAGCTCACGTAGCCAGAAAGTATGGTTCAAGCAGTGAAGACAGTGATAATGCTCGTAAAAATTTAACTAAGTTAGGTGCGGACTACGGCTTTGAATTTGATTATTTTGATGGCATGAAGATAGTAAATACCTTTGATGCCCATTTGTTATTGGACTTTGCACATCAAATTGGCAAACAAACAGAGCTTAAAATGCGTTTGTTCTCTGCTTTTTTCACAGAGCGTCAAGATGTATCTCAACGAAGTGTATTGATTGAAGAGGCGGGTAAAGTTGGCATTACTGCTGAGCAATGTGAAGCTGTTTTTGCCGATGTTCAAACTCAGAACAAAGTAAGAGCATTAGAAGCTCAGTGGCGTCAAATGGGCGTAACAGGCGTACCAACCGTTTTATTTAACCGTACCAGCGGACTAACAGGTGCTCAGCCTCAAGCTACATTTAAACAAGCATTACAAGACCTTATTGCCGAGCAAGAAAATAATAAATAAGGGTTTTGTTAATTTAGGGTTTTCTAATATAGTGGTTGTTTGTATCGTTTACGCCTAAAATTTTATTTTGGTATTGAGGACACACTTTATGAGCAACAACAAATATACAATTCAAGAATTTTTGGATCATGATAGTGAGACCTTTAGTTACGTTGTTTTTGACCGTGTATCAAAACAAGCTGTAGTGATTGACCCTGTGCTTGATTTTGATTATCAGTCAGGCCGCACATCTGAAGTTGGCGTTAATAAAATCGCTGAGTATATAGATTCCAATAGTCTCTCGTTGGAGTGGGCACTAGAAACTCATGCTCATGCCGACCATATTTCTGGAGCCCCGTATTTTAAACGAAAATATGGGGCAAAAATTGGTATTGGTAGACACATTACTAAAGTTCAAGATACTTTTAAGAGCTTGTTTAATCTAGAAAAAGAGTTCTTACCTAATGGCTGCCAATTTGATCAACTGTTTGATTATGGTGATGTTATTAAGCTGGGGCAGCTGCAATTTACTGTCATGCACACCCCTGGGCACACGCCTGCAGACCTTGTTTACTTCCTAGAAAACGAAGTCATGTTTGTCGGGGATACTATTTTTATGCCGGACGTGGGTACAGCACGTTGTGACTTCCCAGGTGGCAGCGCTTCTCAACTATTCGAATCTATTCAGTTACTCTTATCAAAACCTGAAGATACCTTTATTTACGTTTGTCATGATTATCCAACTGAAGGCCGAAGTCACAGAAGTCACGTATCTGTGAAGGAGCAAAAAGAGTCTAATAAACATGTTCACGACGGCATATCGAAGGCAGAATTTATCGAAATGCGTGTAACACGGGATAAAGGGCTAGCGATGCCAAGGCTTATTTTACCCGCCATCCAATTAAACATACGTGCAGGTGAAGAGCCGCCAAAAGAAGAGAATGGAACAAGGTACTTAAAAATTCCACTCAATCAGCTTTAACTAAAACCCATTAACTAACATTGCTCAGCCAGTTAATTAACTTTTAACAGAGTTGGGTAGGAGAAATACTATGATTGTGCTCGGTTATTTCATGGCGGTAATCATGGGTATTATTTTAGGAGTCATTGGTGGCGGTGGCTCTATTCTTACAGTGCCTATCTTGGTTTACTTAATGGGCGTATCACCAGATATTGCGACGGGTTACTCACTATTATTGGTAGGTGCAACAGCCGCTTTTGGTGCGTATCGTTACTTTAAAGATGGGCTTGTTGACATTAAAGCGTCACTCTTATTCGCAGCACCTTCAATCGTTGCTGTGTATGTTACTCGCGCATTTGTAATGCCAAATATACCCGATACTTTAATTAGCTCACCTTTTGAGTTGTCGAAAAACACGGCTATCATGTTGTTTTTTGCTGCGTTGATGTTGGCTTCTGCTGTGATGATGTTAGTAAAGGCCTATAAGAGAACTCCGCCCACAAACGACGGTGTAAATTTGCAGCCAAAACAAGTTAATGTTGCGTTAATTATGTTTGAAGGTGCGGTAGTTGGATTTGTCACTGGCATATTAGGCGCAGGTGGCGGCTTCTTAATTATTCCAGCGTTGGTATTGTTTTTAGGGATGCCAATAAAGAATGCCGTAGGAGCGTCGCTATTTATTATTGCTTTAAAATCTCTTATTGGCTTTATAGGTGATTTACAAGCCGGGATCCCTTTAGAAGTTCCACTGTTACCCTTTATGTTAGTTGCAACCTTGTTAGGTATGGCGTTTTCTACCAAATTATCGAAAAAGCTAGAAGGACCGACGTTACAAAAGTTCTTTGGGCTTTTTACACTTGTTATTGCCGTTTTCATCATATCGAAAGAGCTTGTTTGAACAATCTAGAAATATTAGTTTGCACTAAAGGTCACGACTAATCCTTGAGCCATTGTTGAGTATTGACTACAATGGCGCACTTTTTTTATGTCATGCCTGTAATTGATGTGGCAAGTAGCGGAATTTTAACATGAACGACAAAACTGATTTACCAGAATTACCAAATCACTTATCTATTAATCCTCGCAGCCCACATTACAACGAGGAAGTTATTGAGCACCACATTGGTATTTTACTAAATGGCAAAGAGCGCAACGACGTTGAAGAATACTGCATTAGCGAAGGTTGGGTTAAAGTAGCGTCTGCTAAAGCTCTTGACCGTCGTGGCCAGCCTTTGTTAATTAAAATGAAAGGCACTGTAGAAGCGTTTTACAAGTAATTGTAATGGGAAGTCTTAGCGTTTGCGGACTTCTGCGTATTCTCAGTAAAAAAATAAAGTATGAATAAAAAATATAGCCAATGTCGAGATGAGTATAGCGAGGTTGGCTATTTTGTTTTACGAGACTTTTTTACACAAACCGAAATATCCTCACTAAAAACTGTGATCCTAGAGTTCCATGAACGTTGGAAAGCCGATAATCAAACCTTCTATAATGAAGAAGCCTTTAACTCTTCATTATAACGGGAAGCCAATATTTAGACGACGCAGGCAGATTGTCGTTGTTTAACTTTATTAGTTGCTCGAAACTATTAGAAGTGGTTCACACCGTTATTAAACAAAACCCTGCCTTTATGAACACTCAGTTGTTTTTTAATCCTGTAAGGCCTGAACAAAAAGACTTCTGGCATAGAGATTGTCAGTATGATCATGATTTAGAAGGTCAGAAAAAAGCAATACAAGAGACCCAAGTTGTACATTTTAGGATCCCGTTATTTGATGAGTTAGGCATGGAGTTAGTGCCTGGCAGTCATGCGCGCTGGGATAATGACCAAGAGCTTAATGTTAGAGAAGAGCTTAATGGCTATCAAAGCCATGATGACTTACCTTTAGGCAAAAAAATCCCCTTAGCAGCGGGAGACTTGTTAGTATTTTCTGCTGATATGATCCATCGCGGTATATATGGTTTAGACAGACTTGCCTTAGATGTTCTGGTATTTGACTCATCCGCGGACTTTATTGATTACGTAGACGATGACTGTTTGCCAGAACCGAAACTCCTTAAACATATTAATAATCCTGCTTATTCAAAAATACACTAAGATTAAAGTCACTTAGTCGTATTAAGAGCTTTAATCGCTTTAAGTTCGGGTATTGAATTTGCTGTTTAGTTTATCAAGTATAATTTGAAAATTCGGACGCCTTGTCTTATGTTTCATTATTAGAGACGCATATGATAGTGTGCTTGAGAGTCATTTTTTTATATAAGTCACCATTAAGGTGTTAGTCAATCTTCATGATAATAAAGTTAAGGATTACATTCACAGCGGTGTCCGCCCGCAATATAAAGATGAGACAAATCGTCGAATAATGGTAGTGAACCTGTTTTGCTGCCGTTGGCGTGTCTGTTACGTTCTTATTGGGTATCAGAGCTTTACTGGATGACAACTTTGGTTTGACTGCAATACTCGCAATGGCCAGCGCTATCTTTTTTATATCTCAGCGTATTCAAATCAAATTCGAATCGTCGACGGGACGGTTTATATCTGTCAGTCTGCTCATTGCGTGTTTAATGATATTGGTTTTAGCATTGTTAGTCACTGGTGGGGCAGATAATACTGGGCCGTTATGGATTTATTTAGTCGCGCCGGTCACCATGTTTTTCGCTGGGTTTGTAAGAGGGGTTTTGGCTTTAATTGCATTTGTTGTTGTTTGTGTAATGTTGTTTTTTGTCTATGACGACTCTCTTTTGTTAACCTCATATTCATACACCTTTAAAACGAGATTATTGTATTCATTTATAACCGTTGGCTTTCTGTCAGCATTTTACGAATACAGTCGAGAGCGAAGCTACCGCACTACATTAAAATTATCAGAACAGTTTGAGCGAATGGCTCATCATGATCACCTGACTCAATTGATGAACAGACGTGGTATTCAAACGGTACTTGAGAGTGAATATTCTAGGACACAAAGAAGTAACCGTTGCTTTTGTATTGCTATAGCCGATATCGATCACTTTAAACATATTAATGACTCGTTAGGCCATGAAAAAGGAGATGACGTGCTGGTGGCTATTTCTTCTATTTTTAAGCATCGTTTACGTAAACAAGACTTTTTGGCGCGGTGGGGTGGTGAGGAGTTCATGTTTGTATTACCTGATACGAATATAGATCAAGCTAATAAGGTATTAACCTCATTGAGACAAACGTTGAGTGCCAATCCACTTAAGATAGGTGGCAAGGAGCTGTTAGTTACCAGTAGTTTTGGCGTGTGTGAAGTAACCCAAGCGAACAACGTTTCTGATGCAATTCGAGATGCCGACAAAGCTTTATATATAGCGAAAGAACGAGGTCGAGATAGGGTAGTACAAATTGTGGAAGGCTCAGTAGTTTAATTGGTATAGCTGATAGTTTAGCTAAAAGTTTAGCTAATAAAAAAGGAGACAGCTGTCTCCCTTTTTTATACTAATTTAATATTGACTCGTATTAAAAGCGACCAGTAAGGCCAATTAAAACACCATTATCACTGCCGTCTAATAAAACATATTCAACGCGAGCAGAAATTGAAGGGGTAAAGAAGTGTTGAGCTCTGATTGTGCCGTTCACGCTTTCTTCTGAAGACAAGCTAACACCGATACTAGATTGAGGTGACCAAAAGTAGTCAGCGGCGGCAACAATGTCGCTGTCAAAGTTTTTGTAAGACACTTCAAAATTTACAAACTGGCCGTCGCCTAATGTTGCAATGTATTTTGAGCTTAATACTAACGTATCAGAAAAATCTTCTTCAGAAGCGGCAACCGACACCATCCAGTTTGGTTTTAGAAAATAACCTACTTCACCTACTAAACTTGTATCGCTATCGAAGCCATCAACGTCTACATAGACAACGTCTAAGCCAAAAAATAAGTCGTTATTATAGTAATCCCCGCCTAGCACTAAGTTAGATATGTCGCCGTCGAAGTCTGTGTAACTAACGTTTACACTAGTATTTCGACCCATGAACGCCGCTTGTGCCCACGCGGTATTATTAGTAGAAACGCTTTGAAGGTAATGCGTACCTTCTAGCTTAATTATGTTAGAGCTCTCTACGCTGAAATAGTCAACGTCTACTTGATTGTTGTAGGTGTTTGCAATTGCGCTAGAGGAAAGAAGAGATAGGCTCAGTATTAATGCACGTGTTTTCATTTTTAAATCCTTTAATTATAGATGGACCTATTGGCACCAATGAACCGTATAGATCTACGTATTGTCATTGGTGAAAGTCCATTTCGGCGCGAAGTTTACTTGTTAAGGTGATGATTTACAAGTGGTTTACTTTACACCAACTAGGTTGCTAGCCTGATAGGCGACTAGGCTACTGAATTTAGGTGTGCTTAGTTAATTTAGGCTTGATGTTGCTATTTGTATTTAGCGTAACGGTTCAAAAGTAAGACGTATCAGTTTATAGTTAGCTTCCTACCATAAAAAGTAAGACTATTTTAGTGAAAACGAGCAAAGAAAAAACGGTCAAATCAAACACACCCATTAGTATCGTAATTGCAAGATTAAGCTTATTTGTGGGGACAGTTATCTCTTTATTTTTTGTGCCTTGGGTATTAGTTTATGCTTGGCTGTTGCCTCTACCAAATACAGTTCAAGCACAGGTTGATGAAGCTATTGGGCATGGCTTTGATGGCATGATTGTTTATGTTCAAAAGGGCAGTGAACCCGCTAATTTTTATACAGGTGGCTGGAATGATCGAGCTAATAAAATACCAGCTGATCCGACATCACTTTTTAAGATTGCCAGTATCAGCAAGCTCTACGTTTCCGTTTCTATAGCTAAGCTCGCTAATGAAGGACGTCTGTCTATTGATACACCTATTTTCGAATACTTCCCTGAGCTAGTAGGTCGAATTGAAAACTTTGAGCAAATAACCATACAAATGATGACAAAACATCGCAGCGGTATTCCTAATTTTTCAAACAATCCTGAATTTTGGCTTGATCACCCTCACACCACAGATGAAAGTTTGCAATTTGCGCTAGATTTACCAGCCAGTTTTGCACCAAACGAAGGTTATGAGTACTCGAATACTAACTACTTATTATTACGTAAAATAATCGAGCAAACGGTAGGGTACAATCATTATCAATTTATAGATGAGCGCATTATTAAGCCTCTTGGGCTTCAAAATACCTACGGCTCTATTAATGATGTTAATTTAGATGACGTCATGAGTGGTTATTATGTTGGTTATGAAGAAGATCAAAAGCCACAAGATTACGGCATGATGGCCACCGCTGAAGACGTTGGGATTTTTCTTCGAGCATTAAACGACGGCTCTGTGTTTGAGGAAGGCGAAAAAGAAATTTACGACCAGTTATATGTATACGAACATGGTGGGCTGGTTGTTGGCTATCAAAGTTATGCTGAGTACCATCATGATATAGACACCGTTGTAGTGCAGTTTATTAACACAACTGATTTTGAAGGTTATGAATGGAATTTATCTGAAATTATGATCAATCGAATTGTGAAAATACTAAAAAACCAGGCAAAGTCTGAAAACTGAAAACTGAAAACTGAAAACTGAAAACTGAAAACTGAAAACTGAAAACTGCAGCTTAGACGAAAACCAACGTTTAGAGTTAAGTTTAAACCTAGGCAAAGCCAAAACTAAAGCCAAAATTTAAAAAGGAACAAAATGTCGCTCCCTCCTTGTCCAAGCTGTAAGTCTGAATTTGTATATCAAGACCAGCAACACCTTGTATGTCCTGAATGTAGTTACGAGTGGAACCCGGTTGAGATAGAAGCCGAAGAAAAGATAATAGTTAAAGACGCTAATGGCACGTTACTAAATGAAGGTGACAAAGTAACGGTGGCGAAAGACTTAAAAATAAAAGGCAGTTCCCAAGTGATAAAAGTAGGCACTAAAGCAATGATTCGCCGAATTGTGGAAGGTAAAGACCACCAACTTGATTGTAAAGTTGATGGCATTGGGGAAGTGATGGTGACAGCAAAGTTTGTTAAACGGGCTTAGCTACGTCGTTTGGTAATTTCATTGATATAAGTGTTGTAAGCGTAATAAAAACGAATGAAATGATTAGGCAATACTCAAGGCCATATTGCTGGTAAATATAACCAGATAAAATTGTGCCTATTAGTCGCCCTAATGCGTTTGCCATGTAATAAAACCCAACGTCTAAAGAGACGCCATCAGCATCGGCCATGCTCACAATAAGATAGCTATGTAACGACGAGTTGATGGCAAATAGAACCCCAAATACCATCAAACCAACAATGACAAATACTTCAACGTACCAGTTAAAGTGCAGCGAGAGCGCAATAACCAAAGGTGTAATAGCCAAAAGTGATGCCCACTTTACCGTTTGTTGCGAAGGTGATATTGGCATGTTTGTTTTTATCAATTTAGGCGCAAACGATTGCACTATGCCATATCCAATAACCCACAACGCAAGAAAGCCACCAACCTGCCAGTGATCCCAGTCGAATATTTGCGATAGGAAAACAGGCAGGGCAACAACAAACCAAACGTCTCGCGCACCAAATAAAAACAGGCGTGCAGCAGAGAGAATATTGATAGATTGGCTTTTAGAAAAAATGTCGGTGAATTTAGGTTTTGTTTTGGCTTTACCCAAATCCTTTTTAAGCACTATCATGCTGAATACCCAAACCAATGCCAATATTGACGCCATAAATATCATAGCGCCTTTAAAGCCAAGCAAGGTCAGCAGTACACCACCTAAGAAAAAGCCAATTCCTTTTAACGCATTTTTGGAGCCGGTTAAAATAGCAACCCATTTAAATAGGGTATCTTCTTGGCCCTCTGCAACGAGGGTTTTTATAGAGCTTTTGGCGCTCATTTTATTAAGATCTTTAGCTATACCCGAAAGTGCTTGAGCAACCATTACATAGACAACCGTTAGCCAACCACTAGGAACCGCGAGCATCAACAATGCAACAACTTGCAGCGCTAAACCAATATTCATGGTTTTGTTTAAGCCTAGCCTTGCACCAATCCAGCCACCGACTAAATTAGTCACAACGCCAAACACTTCATAAAACAGAAACAGCATGGCAATACTCAGTGGTGTATAACCTAACTGATGAAAGTACAAAACCACGAGCATTCTTAATGCGCCGTCGGTTAGTGTAAATGCCCAGTAGTTACCTGTTACTACTAGGTACTGTTTTATTTCTGAAGGTAGATTAGCTAGTCGTTGCATTAACTTCTATCTCTGCGTTAGGGTTTATGACTATCGTTTATTTGTTGATAGAACGTGCGACTTTTAACGCGAGTTCTGCCGTTCGGTTTGCGTAACCCCATTCGTTGTCATACCAAGTATAAATTTTAACTTGTGTACCGTTCACAACCATAGTAGACAGTGCATCAACAATGCTTGAACGAGGGTCAGTTTTGTAATCAATCGACACTAGCGGCTTTTCTTCATAACCTAAGATACCTTTTAAATCGCCTTCAGCAGCCTCTTTCATCCAACCATTTATTTCTTCGCTGGTGGTTTCACGCTCCACTTCAAATACACAGTCAGTAAGTGAAGCATTTGCTAAAGGAACTCGTACGGCATGACCATTTAATTTACCTTTTAATTCAGGGAAAATATGAGTAATAGCGGTTGCCGAGCCAGTGGTTGTTGGGATTAAACTCATGCCACATGCTCTTGCTCTACGTAGGTCTTTGTGTGGCGCGTCTAAAATAGTTTGGGTATTTGTGATGTCATGAATTGTCGTCATAGAGCCATGTTTGATACCAATCTTGTCTTGCAATACTTTCACTACAGGCGCTAGACAGTTTGTGGTGCAGGAAGCTGCTGTAACGATATCAAACTCTTCACTTGAATATAGGTGGTCGTTAACACCAAGCACAACATTTAACACACCGTCTTCTTTTACCGGAGCCGTCACAACAACTTTTTTAACACCTTGGTCAAAATAGCTTTGTAGTAGGGCTTTAGTCTTCATTTTGCCAGAAGCTTCAATAACTAAATCACATTTAGACCAATCTGTATCTGAGATGGCTTTATTTTGAGTGACGTTAATAACGTGACCATCAATTTTGATAACGCCGTCACTAGCGTTTACTTCGTTTGGCCAAATACCATGAACCGAGTCATATTTTAATAAGTGAGCGAGCGTTTCCGCATTACCTGCAGGATCATTTATGTGAATAACTTCAATGTCTTGCCAACCAAAAGCGGCGCGAAGTGTTAAGCGGCCCATACGACCAAAGCCATTAATACCTACTTTTATAGCCATATTTATCTCCAATATTTGTTCACTGATAGTTTATATAATTGTGTTTATAGCCATTTCTTAAAACGGCTAATCAAAAAATAATTTAAGATTAAGTACTTAATTTTATTTACTTTATGTACTTAGCTTTAAGTACCCAGCTTTAGGCACAGCACGTTTCAACCCGTGTTGGTCTGTCACCCATTGCATTAAGCTGAGCAAGTTCTTCATCAATAAAATGAGGCTCATTAACAATGGTTATTTTAATGACATTTTGCATCCAGTGGGGCAGGTCAGGATTAACAGAGTAGTAAACCCACTGTTGGTGCTTTCGACTGGACAATATTCCTGCTTTTTTTAGCTGCGCTAAGTGACGCGAAACTTTTGGTTGACTCTCTTCTTTTAACGCAGCCATTAACTCACATACGCATAACTCTTTTTCAACGGCAATGAGGACCAAGGTTTTTAATCGAATGTCATCTGCTAAAGATTTATAAAAGAGAGTAGGGGTAATTGGCGCTGGTTTTTGTTTTTCTTGGATCAGTAAAAACATTTTTAGTCGCGAATTGAGTTCTTGTAGCGTTTTTTCGTAAGGATTATTATCTTTTCTTGTTCGAGGTTCAGGGAAGTCCCAAGCTAAATTGTGATCGCCCGTCACTTCTGTATTGCATTCTTTTCCCGCTTTTTCACAAAGTGTAATGACATAGTCAAAATGTTCGCCAGCAAACTCACTGACGTTTTTAGAAAATAACCCGTTAATACTTAAACCAAAATGTTCGATGGCTTGGCGTGCCTGAGTGTTTATTCCCGCAGGACTAGTGCCCGCACTGTACACATCGTATTCGCCTTTGCCATGATGCTTAAGCAACGCTTCAGCCATAATTGAACGTGCTGAATTTTCTGTACATAGGAATAAAACTTTCATAACAACCTTAATATAGATAAAAAACGGTACATAATGATTTTGTTATATACTAATTTTGTTATATTGAGTTGGCAAGGCTATTTTTGTTATTTAGGCTAAAAATTGTCTGTTATTAAATTGCCGTTAAGCCATTATCAATAATCTGTTGATACTAATTGTTTAATATTGAGTATTATCAAATTTACACTAGGTGCATATACTCATTTCACTAACTCCAAACGAGGAACTTGAAATGAAAACAATGATAATAAAAGAATTTGGCGGAACAGAATTATTCGAAGCGGCTGAATTAGCAAAACCAGAAGTTAAAGCCGGACACGTTGTTGTTAAAGTGGCAGCAACAAGCGTAAATACGGTTGATATGATGATACGCCAGATGGGAACAGAATTAGGTCCTTTGGCTCCGCAACTTCCTGCGGTATTAGGTATGGACTTTGCTGGTGTTGTTGAATCAGTTGGTGAAGGTGTAACTAACTTTAACGTTGGTGAAGAAGTGTATGGTTGTGCTGGCGGACTAGCAGATTTACAAGGTGCGTTAGCTGAATTTATGTTGGCAGATGCTAAATTGATCGCGCACAAACCTAAGTCTTTAACTATGCGTGAAGCTGCGGCTATTCCATTAGTGGGCATTACTGCTTATGAAGGATTAGTACGAGCGGGTGTTACGGAAGGTCAAAAAGTATTAGTTCATGGCGGTGCTGGCGGCGTAGGACATTTAGCTGTTCAACTGGCTAAGTATTTTGGCAGTGAAGTATATGCCACTGGTGGCGACGATACTCAAGCTGCGTTGATAACTAAACTTGGTGGTACGCCAATTAATTACATTAACGAGTCAGTTGAAGATTATGTTGCAAAGCATACAGCTGGTGCTGGTTTTGATGTGGTATACGACACTATTGGTGGGCCAAACCTACAGAACTCTTTTGATGCCGCAGCCTTAAATGCGCAAGTATCTACTACAGTTTCATTAGTGGAGCTTGATTTAACTACGGCTCACTTTAAAGGCTTGTCTTTAAACGTTGTATTTATGTTGATTCCTATGTTGCATAATCACAAGCGTGAAGTGCACGGTGAAGTTTTAGCGAAACTAGCTGAAATTGTAGATGCAGGTAAATTAACACCTGTGCTAGATGAGCAGCACTTTGAGCTGGCTGATGCTGGTAAAGCACACGATCGTTTAGCAAGTGGTAAAGCGATTGGTAAAGTTGTCGTTTCGATATAATTTTTATCGCTTCTATACTGTAAGAGCCTTTCGGGGCTCTTTTTCTTTAGAATTTAGAATTTAGAATTTAGAATTTAGAATTTAGAATTTAGTGGGGGTTATTCATGTATTTCTATAAAACTCCACAATTTCTCACCTTGTACCGACAAACAATGCCCTTGCTGGTAGGACTATTGGCCATAATGGGCAGCCAGCTTATTGATAGTGCCTTTGTTGGACAATTAGGGGCGCAGCCTTTAGCCGTTTTAGGTTACTCAATTCCTATTTATCAAGTGGTGATTGGTATTCAAGTTGGTTTAGGCATTGCGGCAACAGCATCAATCTCTAACGCCTTAGGTTCAAGTAATCGAGCTTATGCAAAAAGTCTAGGCAGCATTATTCTATTAATTGGCACTATTGTCATAACATTGCTTTGTATTGGTTTATGGCTTTTTCAAGAGCCTATCGCTATTGGTTTAGGCGCGGAAACCAGAACTATTTCCTCTCTTGAACGAATATTGGTTTCCATGGTTGTTGAGCTGTTGGTTAGGCGCGATCCTTTATTTTGGTTATAGCATTTGTCGATCTCATGGCGAAACCAGAGTGCCAGGAAAAGTAATGGTGATCACGAGCGTGTTAAATGTGGTCCTAGATCCTTTGTTTATTTTTACCTTTGAAATGGGGGTGGCTGGCGCGGCGTGGGCGACATGCGTGGCATTTTTAGTGGGCTGTTTTATTATTTTCCAAGCAATTCTAAATGAACGTTTATTAACATTAATAAAAGATACAAAACAGTTTCTTCAAGGCACAAAGGCCATTATTCGGTTTACCCTTCCTGCTATGGTTGGTCAGTTTATTCCTCCTGTCGCAGCTATTGTAGTGACAATTATTATCGCATCGTTTGGAGATATTGCCGTTGGTGCGTGGGGTCTTGCAAACCGAATTGAATATTTGGCAATTATTGTGATTTTGGCATTAACTATGGCGCTACCGCCAATGATAGGAGTGATGCGAGGTCAACGCGACTATAATAAAATCCGCCAACTAGTAGAAATCTCCATCAAGGCAGTGATTCTATTGCAGTTGCTTATTGCTCTTTTGTTAGCGGTTATTTCTATGCCATTAGCAGCACTCTTAACGTCAGATGGCGCAGTAGCAAACACGTTATCTCAATACTTGTGGCTTGTGCCGCTAAGTTATGGAGCCTTAGGTGTATGTATGATTTGTGTCTCTGCCAGCAATGCGATGGGTGCTCCGACTTCAGCCTTAATAACGTCAATTGTGCGTCTATTTGTTTGTTATCTTCCGGTTGTATGGTTTGGCGCTGAATTGTTTGGTTTAACTGGGTTATTTATAGGCTCAGCGATTGGTAACCTTTTGTCTGGCTTTGCCGGTTGGGTTATTTTTATGAAGCAATTCAAAAAGCAATCGAGTCACTTTGCTGGATCTAATGCCTAGGTTAGTCTTAATCTTGGTTTAATGTAATCAATGAACGCATTAATACGCTTCGCAATAGAGGAGGATGGATAATAAACCGCATTAATAAGTTCTCTATCTAAGCTAATGGATTGAACGTAAGGTTGTAGCAATTTAACCAAACGGCCCTGTTTTATATCGTCTTCAATCATAAACGAAGACAAACAAGCAATACCATTTCCTGATAAAACCAATTGCCTAATCGTTTCTCCGCTACTTGCCGCCGTAGACGGAATGTAAGTCGGTAAGCCTTTTAATGGCCATTTGTTCAACTGCTTTATATTCGAAAACCCAATTGTCTGATGAACGTTAAGATCGCTAGGTTTTGATATCGCCTTGTTTTGAGATAAATACTGCGGACTTGCGACTATACATAAAGGACTTTTTCCTAGTATTCTGGCCTTTAATGATGAGTCTTCTAATTTCCCTATTCGAATCGCAATGTCTGTTCGTTTTTCAATGAGATCAACAAACTCCTCGCTTGAGGTTAGTTCAAGTTCAATATCTGGAAAGGCGTTTTTGAAGCCGTTAATCAAAGGGACAATTTGGTGAAGTAAAAACGGACTAGCAGCATCAACTCTTAATTTTCCCTTAGGTAATTCGCCAACTTGAGTAATAGAGCTTTCAGCCACTTGGATTTGCTCTAAGCCTTTTTTAACAGATTCAACAAACGCTTTACCGTCATCCGTTAATCGAACTTGTCGAGTCGTTCTTATAAAGATAGCAGCGCCCAATTGAGCCTCTACTTTACTAACGGAACGAGATACTCGTGCCACTTGCATATCAAGGGCATCAGCTGCAGCGGAGAACCCACCAAATTCAGCAACGGCAAGTAAGACTTCTAAATCATCGGATCTAGTTTTTAATTTCATTGTTATCATTTTTTACAAAAGTAATTTGCCAATTGTGCCGTTTATTACAAATAAATAGCAAGCAATAATGTGCGCCTTAATAAATTATGCATTTTGCATAATAACTAACTTATGTATCTGGAGAGAATAATGCCACTAGCTTTGCTCGCGTTGGCGCTAAGCGCCTTTGCAATTGGAACCACTGAATTTGTTATTGTTGGCCTATTACCAATAATGGCGGAAGATCTTAATATTACTATCCCGTCGGCAGGGTTGTTGGTCAGCCTATACGCGCTAGGAGTTGCAATTGGAGCTCCAGTATTAACTGCGTTAACAGGGCGATGGAATAGAAAAACCGTATTGTTGTCAGTAATGGCATTGTTTGTACTAGGGAATTTAGTTGCTTGGCAAGCGCCGACCTTTGAAGCGTTAATAATCGCTAGGGTCTTAACTGGACTTGCACACGGTGTATTTTTCTCAATTGGCTCCACCATCGCAACAGGGCTCGTGCCAAAAGATAAAGGCGCAAGTGCAATTGCCATTATGTTTACTGGTTTAACTGTGGCCCTAGTCACTGGTGTCCCTTTAGGCACTTACATAGGTCAATACTGGGGATGGGAAGCTACATTTTTGACCGTATCTGTACTGGGCCTTATCGCTTTAGTTGGAAGTGCTCTGCTAGTTCCTAAGGATTTGCCGCAATCGAAGCCGGTTAGTGTTATGAAACAATTTAAAGTGTTGGCTCACCCAAGGTTATTATTGGTTTATGCCATTACTGCTATTGGTTATGGCGGAACGTTTGTTGCCTTTACTTACCTCGCACCAATTCTTAAATCAGTCTCGGGCTTTGGTGACAACGCAATAGGCGTTATTCTTTTGGTTTACGGTGTATCGGTTGCCATTGGTAATATTTGGGGCGGAAAACTGGCAGATAGGCTAGGGCCAATAAAGGCATTAACTATAATTTTTGCTGGTTTAGCAGCAGTATTAATCACCTTTAGTGTTACCGCTGTGCACCCGGTTGCTGCTGTCATCACTATTTTAATCTGGGGCGGCTTTGCGTTTGGCAACGTACCAGGACTACAAATTTATGTTGTAAACCTAGCAGAAAAGTACACGCCTGATTCAGTAGATGTGGCTTCAGGTTTGAACATAGCAGCATTTAACGTAGGCATTGCATTAGGCGCATTTGGCGGTGGTATCATCGTTGAAGAATACACAATGATGGACACGCCTTGGGTTGGCGGACTAATTGTTATTGTCGCAATCGCGCTAACTCGTTTGAGTGGCTCGTTGGATAATAAGCAAAAACAGTTAAACATTAATGAATCTGCGTAGGCCTATGTGTTAAATGTTTTTAAAGCTGCGTTTATGAATAAAACCATTATTTAGATACAAAAAAGGAGCTTTCAATTAAGCTCCTTTTTTTCAACATTCAACATTCAACATTCAACATTCAAAGTGTCGTTTTATGCGGCGTTGCTTTTCATTCTTTGGCTAGCTTTATATTCTCGGTAAGAGCCGTGGAAGATGTCCATGCCTTGGTTTTTGATTTCAATAACGTGACTCGCCAATGAAGATACAAATTGTGTGTCGTGGCTAACAAAAATAAGCGTACCGTCAAAGTCTTTTAGGGCGCTATTTAATGCTTCAATGGATTCCATGTCTAAGTGGTTGGTTGGCTCATCCATAATTAATACGTTTAAGTCAGCCATCATTAGTTTACCAAACAAAAGACGATTCTTTTCACCACCAGAACAGACCTTAACTTTCTTTTCAAAGTCATCAGCGGTGAATAGTAAGCGACCCAACATAGCACGAACCTGTAGGTCATCATGCTTTTTAGTACGCCATTGGCTTAACCAATCAAATAAGCTTAAGTCACAGTCAAAGTCAGTAGTGCTGTCTTGTGGGCAATAACCAATAGTGGCATTTTCAGACCACTTTACGGTACCTTCATTCGATTTTAATTCTTCCATTAAACATCTTAGGAACGTTGTTTTACCGGCACCATTTTCACCAATAACCGCCAGTTTAGCACCGGCTTCTAATATTAGGTTGCCGTTTTGGAATAAAGGACCTTCGTCAAACCCATGACCTAACTCTTCTAAAATAAGCACTTGGCGATGAAGCTTTTTGTCTTGTTTTAACATAATAGAAGGGGTGCGTCGGCTCGACGATTTAACTTCAGATAATTCAATTTTATCTAGTTTTTTAGCACGAGAGCTTGCTTGTTTAGCCTTTGATGCATTCGCCCCAAATCGAGCAACAAACGCTGTTAGCTCTGCAATTTCAGCGCTCTTTTTATCATTTTCAGAAAGAAGCTGTTCGCGAATTAAGCTTGAAGCCGCAATAAAGTCTTCGTAATTGCCCGGGTAAATGCGCAATTCACCATAGTCAATGTCGGCCATATGTGTACAAACAGAGTTTAAAAAGTGACGGTCATGCGAAATGATGATCATGGTACATTTACGTACGTTTAATACTTCAGCAAGCCAGTTGATTGAGTGAATGTCCAAGTTGTTGGTAGGTTCATCAAGCAATAAAATATCAGGGTTTGAGAATAGCGCCTGTGCCAATAACACACGAACTTTCCAACCAGGAGCAACCTGACTCATTAAACCAAAGTGAAACTCTTCGGCAATACCAGCTTCTAATAGGATCTCACCAGCGCGTGACTCTGCAGTGTAGCCATCCATTTCGGCAAATTCAGTTTCCAAGTCGGCTACTTTCATACCGTCTTCTTCTGACATTTCAGGCAATGAATAAATACGATCGCGTTCTTTTTTAACTTCCCAAAGCTTTGTATCGCCCATAATAACGGCGTCAACTACGCTGTACTCTTCAAATGCAAACTGGTCCTGACTAAGCACACCGAGTTTATTTCCAGGCGTGATAGAAACGTTGCCTGACGTTGGTGAAAGGGCACCACTAAGGATTTTCATGAAAGTAGACTTGCCGCAACCATTTGCGCCAATTAAGCCATATCGGTTGCCATGACCAAATTGTGCTGAAATGTTTTCGAATAGTGGCGTAGCGCCAAACTGCATGGTGATATTTGCGGTAGTAATCACTAGAAATGTCCTGATGTTATGGGCGTTCAGAACACAAAACTGGTCTGTTTGCCAGTTATGCTAACTAGAGGGCGCGCACTATACAGAGTAATCACTCTAAAGTCGATGTTTAAGGCTAAATAATGCTCAATTTGTAAGCGTATTGTTTTAAGTGTGATTTATTTTGTAAAAAGCGTAATGATTAGCAATTATAAATAAAAATTGATAGTGTTTCTGTTATTAGCCTCATTGTTTTTGACTTTTCTATCCCTATTATTACGGTAAATTCTAAAGGAGAATGTGATGACACACCCAATTATTAGTGATTTAGAAAAAAGATATACGGCTAAACGATATAACAGTGATATGAAAGTATCGGCGGAAGATTTGGCTGTACTTTATGAGGCAATGCGCTTGTCACCATCGTCAATTAATTCACAGCCTTGGAAGTTTATCGTGATAGAAAGCGATGCTGCCAAACAACGCTTACATGACTCTTACGAAAATATGTTCCAGTTTAACCAGCCGCATGCGAAAGCGGCGTCTCATACAATTCTTTTTGCCTATAATCCAAAATATACTCGCGATGATTACGCCGCAGTAGTTGATAAAGGTATTGAAGATGCAAGAACGCCTAAGGAAGAGCGTGAGCAAGCATTTGGTGCGTTTGCATTTGTAGATTTAAATACAGACGAGAATGGTAATAATGCAGAATGGACAAAGGCCCAGCTTTATTTAGCGTTGGGTAATACAATGCATACGCTAGCACGCCTAGGAATAGATTCTACGCCAATGGAAGGAGTAGATAAGGATAAGTTGGGAGAGATATTTGCTGATGAGCTTGACGGTTACATTTGTGAAGTTGCGTTGGCATTTGGTTATCACCATAAAGACGAAGACTATAACGCTGCATTGCCTAAGTCTCGATTAAACATGGATAAAGTGCTAACTGTGCTGTAAATAGCACTGGTTACGAAATAGTACTGGTTACGTTAAAACAAACTTTTTAATCGTTATGTTAATAAAGTGTGTGGTTCGCTCAATGTTTGGCTTTTTTGTTGAGTCCAACCACATACTTTGTTTTTGCCAGTGTGCTTTGCTGTATAAAGGGCAATGTCGGCATAGTTGATTAGCTTTTCTGTTGTTAATGCAACTAAATTTAGGTTACCTATTTCAGGTGACTCTTGATTGCCTTCTGATCCCGCAACACCTACGCTGACAGTCAAGTGCGAGTGCATTTGTTTTATTTCCAGCTTCACATTTTGTAATGCTTTTCTAAGGCGTTCGGCTTGCACTAACGCTTGATGTTGTGTGGTTTCCGGCAAAAACAAAATAAACTCTTCACCACCCCATCTAGCAACAACATCACCTTTTCGAGCGGCTTCTTTTAGACATTTTGCTATAGAAACTAAAACCTCATCACCATAGGCGTGACCAAAGCTATCGTTGATGTTTTTGAAATCGTCTACATCAATGAGAACAATTGATGCATCTCGACTTTCTCGCACAATATTGGTCCAAATTGGCAATGTCACCTGATTAAACCCAAGGCGATTATTAACTTGCGTTAACGAGTCAGTGCGGGCAAAGCGTTCTGCAATTATTTTATCAAGTTGAGCCATTCTAAATTGGCGAGCAAGAATGACGGCCAGTAATATTGCTTCAAGTGCCACGCCTACTTCAATTACTTTAAAGGTTACATCATTGTAGGGTACTAAAAATCCACCAACCGCAAGGGTGGAAATCGTGATACAAATAGCTGCTAGTACCGATGAAAAAAGAAAGATAACAGCAAATGGTTTATCTGCCTTTAAAGCTGAAAGACCCATAGCAACAAAAAGCACCACAAATCCGCTATTTAAGATAAAAGCTAAAATGACGGAAAATGCCAATTGGTTAAAGATAAAACCAAGTAACATGCCCGCCGGGATTACTATTGTTGTTCGAGTTACAATTTTATCTAAAAGTGGAGCGTATTGTTTTGTATCTAAAAGCTGTCTAGCAAAGTGCAAACCAGCAACGCTGTAGGTAAGCATTAATGTTATATCCACCCAGTCTTGCCAATAAGGCCCAAAGTCAGGCGTGTAAACTGCGTGAATGTGTCCAGTATAAGATAAACTATTTAGTACAAATCCAATGAGGTAAAGTGCGTACAAGCCGTAAATTTTTTGCTTAACAAAGAAGAATAAAACTAGGTTATATAAACCAAGTGCGGCCATAATTCCCCATAAAATACCATATTGGTAACCCGTTGAGATATCCCGAGAAATTGCGGCGTGGCTTTCGCTAAACCTTACTGGCAATGCCATTGGACCAATAGATTCAACTCGAATTAAAATCTCTGTTATACCAGGACTATAATCATGTTCAAAACCATAAAAGCGATATTGCATAGGTCTTTCATCAAAGGGAAAACCGCGTCGCCACCGGGTATATGTCGTTGTAGTTGACCATCTTGTAGTAAATATGTGTCCACATAATCTAACCACGGTGTTTCTATCGCAAGACGATAATTAATAGAGTTGATTTGCGTATTGTTAACTTTAAACTTCAGCCAAACAGGGTCTACGCCTATTCCCAGTGCGATTGAGTCACTACTGCCTGTTTTCACTTGTGCTGAAGAAAAGTGTTGTTGCGCTTGCTGGAAAGTTAAGCGGGTGTTTTGTTCCTGAAAATATTGAATAAGCTTACCTGGAGTACCACTTTGGTAAGCTGGAATTTTGATAATAGACGATGCAGTTTCCCCTGAAGCGAAAGCATTGGCGTAACTACTTGTTAGCACTATAGATAGGAATAAAATGAGCAATTTAATACTCTGGGGAAAATACTGCATGTTTACCTTTATGACAACTTTCGCAACGTCCTGTTAAGTCAGGCTACAAAAATAATGAATAATAAAAAAGGCGGTAATTTAAACGATTTGTTATGTTTACTCAACGCATTTATGAGGCAGGGCCTACTTCTTTAGCTATTGATAGATAGGCTTCCTCAAGCTTTTTCATCACATTTCTAGCGTCTTTAACATTACTATTGAGTATAAAAAACAAGTCAAGTTCATCAATAACAATATGATTAAATTGGTTTTTGTCTGAGGTGGTTGTTATATGGTCACTGGCTACCTTGTAGGTTAACGCATATTCACCTCTTCCTTTTTCTAAAGCGGTGATAGCTCTTTGGTGATTTGATACATTAATTACTTTCTTTGACAACGAAGAGAAGGTTTCTTTTAAACCGCCATAGGTGTAGCCAGTTAGTAAGATTAGATCTTTGTTTTTTAGTTCCGCTATTGATTTGATTGGAGAGCTTGTATTTTTCCATTCAACTTGAAGTTGCAATGTAGCAACGGGCATAGCGCTAATAACAAATTGGTTTTTGTCTGTAACTAACTCTTTCACCGCGATAGAGAAGTTATTTCTGTCTTGGTTTAAATTGAAAATGGCTCGTAGATTAGGGAACTCATGAGCTTGATATTTTATGCCACTCACTATTGAGACTTTATTCATTAACGTTACTAGATCGCCAGTCGCCTGACCGTCTTCATTTAAAGAAACCAGTGGAGGAAAATCCATAAAAGCCCAATGCAACACAAATGGTGCGCTTGGTTTGCGCATAGGTTCTAACAACTTCGTATTTTCAGCTGCTATTAAAGGATTGGCTAAAAAACTAGATAATAGCATTAGCGGAAGAAACAAGAATAAACGAAGCATATGTAGTCCCTTAGTTTCATGCGTATGTTTTAGAAACGTTTTAACACATTTTAAAAATAGGTTTTTAGTGCATTTTATTACTAATTTGGCTATTTTAGAGCTCTAAAATATTGTCGATGTGACTTTAGTATAATCGCCAATTTAAAATTTAAACAGGGACGTTGATGTTAAAAGTAAACCTTCTAGAAAAACACTATCAAAACGTTACAGCCGTTAATGGCTTGTCATTTGAAGTGAGTCCAGGTGAAATATTTGCGCTGTTAGGCCCCAATGGAGCAGGAAAGTCATCACTAGTAAAAATGTTAGTGGGGTTTACGCAACCTGACAGTGGTTCCATTTTGTTATCTGACAGCTCAGAAAGCTACACATCAATCCCTTCTCATTTATTAGGCTATTTACCCGAAGATAGAGGTTTATATCCAGAAAAAACCGTAAAACAAAATTTAGAGTTTTTTGCAACATTACAAGGTGTTAGTAAAAGCGACTTTGAAGAGCGTTGCGCTTATTGGTTAGATAAATTCAGTTTAACCAGCCGAGTAGATGAACAACTTAAAGCGTTATCAAAAGGTAACCAGCAAAAGGTTCAGCTCATTAGTGCAGTTTTGCATCAACCAAAATGGGTTATTCTTGATGAGCCATTTTCAGGTTTAGACCCAATTAATCAAGAGCTAGTTGTACAGTTTTTAGCAGAGCTGAAACAACAAGGCATGACCGTAATTCTTAGTGCACACCAAATGGCAATGGTAGAGAAATTAGCTGACAGGGTTTTATTATTAAACCAAGGTTCAGCGGTTATCTACGGTGATTTGGAAGATATATTACTAGCAAAACAAGCTGCTGTGATTCATGTTCGCTACACGCCCGACCAACCTTTAGGGCCGCTGGATAATTTAAACGGTCAATATACAGTGGAACTAATCAAAGCTAATCAGTTACTTATCACACTACAGAAAGATCAGACCTTAAATGAGTTGCTGCCGCTGCTTAGTGAAATTGGCAACGTAGTTGAACTAAAAAACCAGTCGCAAACATTACATACAATTTATTTAAATGCCGTTGCGAGTCATAACTCTGAATCGAGTAATAGTGCCGTTCTTGATGAAGGAAAATCGTAATGAAAAACAATAATTCACTTAACGTCAACCTTAGGCAAAGCTGGACAGTGGCAAAATGGGAATTTTTGCACTTTTTTAAGCTTAAGCAAGAAGTTATCGGAAAGCTCATTATGTTGGCCGCCGGTTTAGTCATTTATTTTGTAGCCAATAAAAGTCAACAATTAGACGACGTATATAAAGTAGCAACGAGCCAACACTTTGAAGTGAACAAAGCTTTGCCCAATGCTGGCGCTTTTCAATTTATAAAGGTGGACAACCTGCAAGAGGTTTTAGATGCCTTATCAGAAGAAGGTGAGTTTGATGCAACGCTTGAATTGAATAAACCAAGCATTGAGTCAAAAGACTTCCAGAGTGTTGACGCTTCTATTACTACGGCTGAAAAGTCGAATTGGCAAAATCAGCTGGTCGCACTTATTAATGCAGAATTGCAGGCTGTAAAATTTGACCAACTCAACTTAACCACCGAACAGCAAGTTGCTCTGAGCATGCCAATCAATATCGATCATAAAGTTCTTGATGACTTATTAAAAAATGAAGCGGACAAAACACAAACCATCACGGCGTATGGTGTTTTATTTTTATTAGTTGTTGCAGTGTTTGGCGTATTTGGTCAGCTTTTTGTAAGTATTACCGGAGAAAAGCAAAACAGAGTTACCGAGCAATTAATGGCAACAATGACGCCACAAACATGGATAGATGGGAAACTTTTGGGGCAAATTCTATTTGCTGTAAAAACAATGGTTGGCACGCTACTTTCAATTGTCATATCGTTTTTGTTTTTCTCTGTTGTGATTAAACAACAATCATTTAACCTGAATATTATTAATTGGTCACTTTTACCTTGGTTATTTGCGTTTGCAATTGCTGGACTTTCAATATGTGCGGCGTTTATGGCGGCAATCGCTTCGGCAATAGACGATCCTAATCACAGTGGTAAAAGTGGCTTGATGATGTTGCCACTAGTTCCAGTCGCACTAACGTTCTTTTTAATAGACGCTCCAAATAGCGTTATTACTGTATTTTTAAGTTACCTGCCCATTACATCATTTGCGGTTATGCCGGTAAGAATGTCTCTGGTAGAACTAGCGGTTTGGGAACCTATTTTGTCGCTCATATTTAGCCTTGTATGTTTTTATTATTTTAGAATATTGGCGGCAAGAGTTTTCAAAATGGGCATGAATATGTATGGCAAAGAGCCGACGTTAAAAGATATGTTAAAAGTAACCTACAAAGGTTAATTAGTTAAAAAAGGAAGTAACAATGGACATGACTAACCCAACAAAAAAAGCACAAGCGGTAAGAGTTTTTTAAATCTCTTTCATTTAAGAAAATTGTACCTGGTGTATTAGCATTAATAGCGATATTTAATTCTTATTTTATTGTTATTGAAGGACATGTAGGCGTTGTAAAACGCTTTGGTGAAGCTAAGCATCAAGAAAACCCAGGGCTACACTTTAAAATCCCATTTATTGAAACCGTTGAGTTAATTGAAGTTAGAACGCGTAAAAACGCTGAAAAGATGGCTTCAAGTACTAAAGAGCAAATGCCAGTGACCATTGAAGTGTCAGTTAACTGGACGGTAAACAAAGAAGCGGCGCTTGATTTGTTTAAGCGCTATGGCGGTTTAACTCAGTTTGAGCAACGTATTTTGGATCCTCGTTTTCGTTCAGCAACAAAAGATACCATTCCACAGTTTGAAGCAGAGCAGTTAATCCAAGATCGAGCGACGGCCATTCAAGGTATTGAGCGTCGACTAACGGCTGAAATGGAAGGCTTTC
Source organism: Psychrosphaera haliotis (assembly GCF_009728465.1). Lineage (GTDB taxonomy): Bacteria > Pseudomonadota > Gammaproteobacteria > Enterobacterales > Alteromonadaceae > Psychrosphaera > Psychrosphaera haliotis. The sequence continues at coordinate 272,866 of NZ_WOCD01000001.1, read as the reverse complement.
CAGTTATTGTTGATAATATTCAAATTGAAAACATTGTATTGCCAACTAAGTACATTAATTCGATAGAAATTAAACAAACAGAAAAGAACTTAGCCGCAGCGGAAGAGCATAAACTTGAACGCCAACGCTTAGAAGCCTTACGAGCAGTTAACACGGCCGATGCCCGCGCAAAAGGCATATTAAAAGTAGCAGAAGCGGAAGCACAATCGATTTTACTTAAAGGTAAAGCCGAAGCACAAGCCATTGAAGCGAAAGCAAAAGCACTTAAAAACAACCCATTAATTGTTAAGCTGACCGAAGCCCAAGCATGGGACGGAAAGTTACCTTCAACTATGATGGGCGAGGGCGCGATGCCAATTATGGATTTAAGAAACAAAGACGGACAATAATGCTTTTTCTATTAAAAAGGCGATTAAAACAAGGGGCTGCATTAGCGGCCTTTGTTTTTATTTTTATAAACTCCAACATGTTGCTGGCTTTTAACCAAGATGTAAAACTTGATAAAGATCTATCAACCCTATCTCCAACCTTATTGGCACAGATTTCATTTGCGCCTGAGGCTATCCGCACACAACCAAACAGCAGCGCAAAAGTGCTTCTCAAGTACGAGCTATTCGGTTATGGCAATGACATACCCAAAGCGGTTCAGGCTGCTATTATTGATAATGAAAAAGTGATTTGGCAAGGTTCTGGTCTTTATACAGATATTGTTTTCTCGAACAATGGAAACGCTATATTGGTTGCTAAAGTATCACCAACTCAACGCACTTTTTATACTTACAAACGAGGTGATAATAAGGTCTCTGAAAAACAGGTTTTGTTTCCAGAGCCTATCGACATGACATTCCACTACCATGGCCATACTCAGTTTTTAATTAGTAATGATGCTCAGTATTTATTGTCTTTTAGAGTAAAAGTAGATGATGGATTGCGTGATATAAAATTATGCACCTTAGGTGACTCTCCGTCGATGTATTTAGATGAAACGCTATGTTGGTCTTACGGCGATGCGTTATCAAAATCTTTACATGGTTATGCGGTTAGCAATCTATGGCTAGGCGATAACAATGAGCTCTATACTGTTTCCTATAAAAACCAATATCAAAAAGCGATTTTGGACGGAAAAACGACATATCAGACTAACTCCTTTGGCGTATTATCTAAAATCAAAAATGGCAGCGTAATTTGGCAGTCAAAACTTTCACCAGAAGTTAACTGGGAGTCAGTTGGGGTTGAAGGTTTTAGTGATTTAATCATTTTAAAAGCAAGCGACTCTATAAGCATTTTCAGTCAGCTTAATGGCGAGCAATTATGGTCAGCAGGCGTCAACGACTTTAAGCGACCAATAGCGCCGTTATACAAGGCATTTATTGAGGATGGGGTATTGATTATGCCAAGTAAAAATGGCGTCGATCGTTCTATAAAACTCGCATTAGGTACAGTGCGTTCCAGCCTACAAAAATCGCAATAGAATAGCTAAGTAGCGTACCTAACATCATGTATTCGGTTAGCTTCATGTCATTGTTTTTTGTTAAATCACCAAAACGAAATATGGTTTTAGCCGCCACTAAAAAAGCGGTCCCAGCAAACTGACCCATAAAAATAAATGAAATGGTTAAACACCGTTCTAGATAACCTATCCATGCGCCTGCCGCTTGTAAGCCTTTATCGCCAGCTTCTTCAGCCAAATGCTGAGTATGTTTGCGTAATGCCAGACTAATGAGCACAGAAGCCGGCTTACAAACCAATAGATAAGCTGTGACGAAAATGGCATTGCTAAGTGTATTTAGGTTACTAAATGAAGTGCTTATTTGCGCAAAAGTGATGTCAGAAACAATAAAAGCAATGCCTAAAATAACTATGATGTGAACAAGCTGATCGATTAGGAATGACCTTAATGTTGTTGCTTGGTGTGACTTCCAAAGGTCGGCTAAAAAGTGTGTAACGGCAATAGAGAGACTCACTAATAATATGGTGAATACAGGCAAGTCGCTGAGCAAGGCTGCAAATATACTTAAAACAAAGTGTGTCGCAATGTGCTTATACAAGCCCTTTGAACGCGCATGATTGGTATTACGGCAATCAACCCATTGTTTTGGTTGTAAATAAAAGTCGCCAATGAAGTGTGCGACGACCAATAATATGATTAATTCCATTTTAAATCCGTTTAACTAGGCCAATAATTGGTTTATGTAATTTACATAGTCTCTCACTAAATGTGCGCCCATGCTACTCAACCGGTTACTGATATTTTGACGACTTGTTCCTGTTAGCTCGGCAAGGACCTTGTGTTCTGGAAATTCATTTTTAATATATGTTAATAATAATTCTGATTGAGACTTGGTTAAGCTGTTTAGTGTGTGTGTTAAAAAGTTATTTAATAGTAATAAGCTATTAGGAAGGGGCGCTGTAGGGTTGCTGCCATTCTGAAATACGCTGGTATCTGATGAGAGGTTTACTATTAAATCACCGCGAGTAGCCCTGTCTAAACGTTTTCCAGACTCTACGTAAACTGGACCAGAAGAGGTACTTGGTGAGTCATTAAGAAGGTCATAGTTTCCATATGCTAACGAAAGAGTGCAGGGCAGACTAAGTTTAAAAATTAATGCGCTTTGCAATGCATATTCAGGTTTGGAGTATTGTAGTTGAAACTCATCACCTCTGTATATGTCGCCACTAGCTTCACTTTTTTGTTTTTCAGCTAAAATCAGCTGCTTTAACGTTTCAATAGTTTGAGAGTACTGTTTGCTAGACATTTTACTAGAATGAATAACATCACCGGTTAACACTGCAATCATATTTTAATCACCTCTGGAGCAATCATATATGCTTGAAAACAAAAAGGCAATCAAATATGGTTGCCTTGATGTAAGCAACTTAATTTAGTTGCATTTGGGTATCATTTTCTAATTTTCTTCGTCATCAAATATCTCTTCAATTGGCAATTTAAACAGTCGAGAAAACTTAAATGCCAAAGGTAAACTCGGATCAAACTTGCCTTTTTCAATGGCATTAATGGTTTGCCTCGATACTTCTAATGTGGTTGCCAAATCCGCTTGAGTCATTTTCAATGCTGTACGTAGCTCTTTTAACTTATTGTTCATCTGACCAACCTGCGACCGACAATAATACCCACCATATACGCAATACTGAGTATGACGAGCATAATGCTAGGACTCAGCTCAGGCACTTCGAAGGACTTTTCTAAAATTGAATAACTCGAAAATGACACAATGACAACGCCAACAGAAAAGGCCAATGCATCTAGTTGTATTTTTCGCTCAAGCTCATCAGCTTGTTTGATGAAGTTTCTAAACACAAAGATAAGCTTTATGCCAATGGCAAGATGGATTGCAAATGCCGCGAGAATAATGGCGATGGAGTCGTACCAACTTTGGTCAGCAGCGTATGAAATTCCAGCCAAACTTAGCGCCCAAGCTAATGCCCAGGCGTTAGCAATATTGGCATTCTTAATATCTTTTGGAACGAGTCCTTTGTCTATACATGCTTGTTCAAATTTATTCATGATATATATCCTTTAGGTTTATTAAAATGTAAAGTTTACTTAACTTTTAGTAAAGTTATACGACACACATTGTTGTGTCAAGTAAACTTGTCTTTTAAATTAAAGATACAATCGTTTTTTGTTTTACTAATGCACGTTGTTTAGGTTTTAGAAGGCTTTAAAAGCCTTCTAGTACTATCTTCCCGATAGATTTCCCAGACTCTAAATCTGCATGGGCTTGTCTAAGGTTTTCCGCATTAATAATGCCTAAGTTTTTTCCTAGCGTGGTTTTTATCATGCCTTGATCAATAAGACTGGCTACTTTGTTTAGTAACTTATGCTGAACGTTCATGTCTAGTGTTTTAAACATTGAGCGAGTGAACATAAACTCCCAGTGCAATGAAATAGATTTAAGCTTTAGCTTACTAACATCTAAGCTTTCAGGATCGTCTATCAAGGCAAGCTTACCCATAGGTGCTAGAATCTCAACGTAACTGTCTAGGTACGAATCAGTATGCGTTAAACTAGCAACGTGCGTTACAGCCTCAATACCTAACGCTTTTATTTGTTCAGGCATAGGTTTACTGTGATCAATTACATGGTCTGCGCCAAGAGATTTGACCCAAGACGCTGAGCTTTCTCTAGATGCTGTGCCAATTACCGTTGCACCCGTTAACTTTTTAGCAAGCTGAACTAAAATTGAACCAACACCACCAGACGCCCCAACTATCAATAAAACTTCATCTGAGGCTTTAGCACTTTGAGATTGTTTTATCTCTAGTCTCTCAAATAGTAATTCCCAAGCGGTAATCGTTGTTAATGGCAAGGCCGCAGCTTCAGCATTCGATATGGTAGAAGGCTTTTTACCCACAATACGTTCATCAACAAGTTGATATTCGGCATTACTACCAGAACGTGTTAAGTCGCCTGCATAGTAGACTGCATCGCCAACTTTAAAGTTTTCTGTTTGTTCACCTACCGCCACAACTTCACCAACTGCATCCCAACCAATAACTTTGGTTTCACCATTTTCAGGCGCCATACCTTGGCGTATTTTAAAATCGACAGGATTGACCGCAATGGCCTTTATTTTTACCAAAAGATCATGACCTGTTGCTTCAGGGGTTGGTAACTCAATGTCAATTAAAGAGTTAATGTTAGTTACCGGTAACGATTCTTTATAACCAATTGCTTTCATGCCAAATTCCAATTTAAGTAAGTGCTGTATTAAGTGAGTTAAGCATAGCGGTAAGTGAAGATATTAAATATGCATATAACGTTGAATCATTGTTTAGAAAATATTGATAATCAAGGGTAAGAAAGGTGATTGATAACAAATGGAAGATAGTTTAATAGCGTTGTTTGTTAGTTTGTTTATTTATGGAAGTGGAAATGGAAATGGAAATGCACAAAAGGCGAGGATTACCCCGCCTTTTAAGTATTTATACTTTGATACTGACCAAGTGATTACTTAGCTTTCTTTTCCCAAGCAAATTGTTGGAAAGGAGCATCAACTGGTGTGTTCGCAATATGGTTTGTGTAGTTACTAATTACTTTTTGTGAAACACCTAAAATAATTTCTAGCACTTGGCGCTCACCATAACCAGCATCATAAAACGCTTTTAGTGATTCTTCAGAAACACGGCCACGCTCTCTAACGATTTCTAGTGTCATGTCTAATAAAGCTTGAAGTTTAGCAGACGGCAGCGGTTGTTCATTTCGTAAAGCGTCAATTAATTCTTGGCTTACTTTCATAGAGTGAGCAATACCAGTATGAGCCGGCACACAGTATGTACAGCCGTGCTCTACGTTAATACCTTGCCAAACAACCGTTAGTTCTTCAGCGTCAAATGAGGTATTTACAAATAATTCATGCATTTGTTGATAAGCATCAAGCGCGCTTGGCGCACTTGCTAAAACGCCATGTAAATTAGGTAACATGCCATAAGCGTCAATTGACTTTTGTAACAGAGGCTTGCTTTCTGAAGGGGCTGACTCTAAAGATTGTATAGTTAACTTTGTCATGTACGTGTCCTTTAATTTATTTGTACCGGTTGGTATGTAATTAATTGTACCGATCGGTATACCAATGTCAAGACTTAATATTAAAATCGATTTATAAACGAAATAAAAACAACTAGAGCGAATTTATACGACTCTACGTGGAGCTAGTTATGAACTGATACTAATAGTTATAGCTTATGAGGATAAGAGTGACGTGAGTTTAATTTGAGAAGGGAAAGAAAACGTCATTTCCCTACATTTTTAAGCGGACCAATAAACAGGAAAAATATTAGTGACGAGTGGCTAAACCAGCAATAACATTGTCCACTACTGGCAGCATTTGCTCTTGAGCAATACCAGACCTAGCCATTGATGCAGAACCTTTTAAAACGGTATAAAGAGTAAGTGCAATCTCATTAGAACGTGTGTCTAAGCCAAGTTGTTTAGCTTCCGAGTCAGAATTTAACAAGTCGGCAATAACCACCTTAGGTAAATCGTCTAACTCTTGTAAAAGTTCGCTAGCAGCTTCTGGTACTTCGCCCCCAGCTAACTCCGATTGACACAAAACTAAGTAGCAGCCTTTTGGGCTTTCTTCGTTAAATTGCATAGAAACAATCGACAACATGTAGTTTTTGATACGCGTAAGCAATGGCACATTAGCTTGATATAAATGTTGAAGGTGTGGTTTCATTTGTGATTCTACATAATGGCTCGTAGACTTTATAAATAAAGCCTCTTTATTGCCAAATGTACTGTACATGCTTGGTTTGTTTATTCCCATACTGTCAGTCAATGCAGAAAGAGAAGCGCCAACATAACCTTTGCTCCAAAAAACATGCATTGCTGCTTCAAGTGCTTGAGACTCATTAAATGCTTTTTTTCTACCGCTGGCCATTATCTTCTCACAAATAGATTAATTAAGCGCTTATTGTACCTATCAGTACGTAATCTTCAAGTGCTTTAAATCGGTAATAAGTTATGCCGAATGGTTGATATAGATCGCTATTCCAACAACCTAAAATATGTATAATACGAAAATTACAAAATAGAATGAAATTTAGAACCAAGGAAAAATTATGTCGAACTGTTTACATTTAGCCATACCAGCAGGTGACTTATCTGTTGCTAAGAAGTTTTATTGTGACGTTTTAGGCTGTAAAACGGGCAACTTTGAGGAAGGTCGCTGGGTAGATATCGACTTTTGGGGAAATGAATTAACCTTGCATGAAAGCAAAGAAAGATTGCCAACGGTTCGTCACGATGTAGATATGGGCGCCGTTGCTGTTCCTCATTTTGGTATTCATTTGAAAGAAGATGAATTTCAAGCACTAAAGGGACGAATAGAAGCTGCAGGCTTAGAGTATTTAGACAAACCATATCGTCGTTTTGTAGGCAATGAGTTTGAACAAGAAACGTTTTTTATTGAAGATCCAAACGGCAATGTGCTTGAAATGAAAACGATGGTTAACCCAGAAGTTTTATTTAAAGTAGAAAAATAAGCGAGTAGTTCAAACGCACGCAATACTAGCTATAAATTGATAAGCATATAAGCGGGTTAACTTCCCGCTTTTTTATGCCTTCTAATCTTGCATTGCGATTTAAATCAGTTGGTTAGCTAACCTTATGTTGCTCGGTTGTATATAAACCTGACACGTCTTCATTCATCTCAGCTTCAACATTACTTTGATTCACTAACCCTTCAGATTGACCAACAACAAGAGCCGTTACAGCATCGCCCGTAATGTTGGTTGCAGTGCGCATCATGTCAATAATACGATCTATCGCCGCTACAAAAGCAATGCCTTCTAGTGGTAAACCAACGGCATTAAGTGTAACCGTAAGCATAACAAGGGCTGCGCCAGGCACACCCGCTGTACCAATACTACTAATAACCGCAGTAAATGAAATCATCGCATAGTCGGTATAATCTAATGAAATGCCATAAATGTGCGCAATAAAAATAGCTGCAATGGCTGGGTATATGCCGCCACATCCATCCATGTTTGCACTTGAACCAATATTAGCAACAAACGAAGCGTAACCTTTTTCTACTTTCAAGTTCTCTGAAATTACTTTGGTTGTTACTGGCAATGTTGCATAACTGCTACAAGTTGAATACGCGGTAACCTGTGCTTCAAAAATATGCTTATAAAAAGTAACCGGATTCATTTTTCCAAATGCTGCTACTAATGAAGAGTAAGTCACCGCCATATGAATAAGGCAGCCAACATAAACCGCTAAAATGAATTGACCAAGAGGTAATAGAGTATCTAAACCAAATTGACTTACGGTAGCGGCCATAATTGCGAATACACCAATAGGAGTCACCGCTAAAATCATTTTCATTAACGAAGCCATTACCTGATTACCAGATATAATAAACTGTTTAAATGGATTTGCTTCCTTGCCGGTTTTTAATACGGCTAAACCAAGCAAAACTGAAAATACGACAACAGGGATTACCTTACCATTAGCCATAGAGTCAATAATGTTTGATGGAATAAAACCAGTGAGCACTTCGGCAATACTAGGTATCACTTTCTCTTTTGTTTCAGTCGGTATTAAGTTTATTCCAGCGCTCCAGTCAATCATGCTACCTATTGTTAAGCCAATTAGACTAGCGATAAATGCGGTTGCTAAAAACACACCTAAGGTTTTTAGTCCCAGTCTTTTTAACTTTGTCGGATCACTAAAGCTAAAGATAGATGAAACAATAGAAAAGAAGAGCAGGGGAATAACCACCATTTTGATGGCGTTAATATAGGCTGTGCCGATTGGCTTGATAGCAAGTGCTGCATTTTCAAAAAGCAGACCAAATGCGATAGAAGCTACAAAAGCAAAAAAGATTTGTTTAGACAGAGTCAAAGAAAAAAATCGAGCAAGCATTTTACGCCCCTACTAATACTTGAAGTAATAATTGAAGGGGCGATGTTACTCGTATTAAACGTTATAGATAACTAGTTTTATATATCAAAAACAGCTATGAAATAACGAATTTTACTGATGAGTAATACTTGAAAGCTTTATTGTATGTTCAGTAAACACATCGCCTTTCACGTCTTTTAGACCAAATGCGATTTCAGGATCAGACTTTGACCAATCAAAGTTCATGAATCCATAATTTACATTGTTGGTAAACTCTCCAACACGATGTTTATTAGGGCTTACGTCTTTCCACTTTTCACTTAGACCTGAACTGGTTATTTCCCACAACGGGTACCCAACATGTTCTACTTGTTTTGATACTTCGCCCCAATGGGTATCACCTGAAATCATTAATACGCCATCGACTTTTTGTTTAGTAATAAAACTGAGTAGTCTTGAGCGATCTAATGGAAAGTTGGCCCACGATTCCCAGCCGGTAAACTCTGGGATCAGTTGCAAACTTGACGCAATGATGCGTATTTTTGCGGGTTTTAGTAACTCAGCCTCAAGCCACTTCCATTGTTCTTCACCAAGCATTGAGGCATTTTTATCGGGAGACGGTTTGTAAGGTCCCATATTTTTACCACGACGACTGGTTAGATAATTCAATTTTCCTACATCGTGCAACGTGTCTCGGTTCCACCTCAAGTCAGGCATAATGACTCTAACAATATTGTCACCTGTGCCATATGTGTAAGAGGTATAGATGCCAGCATTGGTATAGCGAAGTGAATTTTTATCTTCGCCCCAAAAGTCTAGCATTAGCTTTCTTGACGCTTCTTTTTGAGGGTAGTCTTTACCCGCATCGTTTTCGCCAAAATCATGATCATCCCAAATGGCGATAAGCTCAGCAGTGGCTTTTAACTTCTTAAAGCCAGAGTGGCGACCAAGGGTTTCGTATTTCTCTTTGAGTACGGACATATCTTCAGTATCGCCGTAGATATTGTCACCAAGGAAAACAAATACTTCAGGATCATCTTTTACAATGGCGTCAAAAATGGGCATAGGTTTACTTTGTTTTGCACAAGAACCAAAATAAATACTATTAATAGCCTTTGGCTTTTCTGTAAGTGACGCCTCCTGTGCAAATACTGGAGCACTTAATGTGAATATGTTTAGTGCAAACAAAGAAATGTACATTATTGTTTTGTTTAACATTCTTTTACTCATCTATTGTTGAATACTTATAATCTAAAATAAAAAACGGGCTTAGATACACTAAACCCGTTGAATCAAAGCTATATAAAAAGCCTATTCTAGAAGTCCACTTGGAACGTCATTGTTGCAGTGCGTGGCGCGCCTATGTAGAAAGTGGTGCCAGAGCCAGTACCTGAAGATAAATATTGTTTATCAAATACATTGCCAACAACTAGCGCAACGTTAAACGACTGGAATGGTCCGTCAGCTAAATCAACGTGATAAGCCATGTTGATATCAGTCACTACGTAGCTATCTGCTACTCCGCGTTCGCCCGTATATTTTGTCGATGCGCCAAAGGTTAAGTTACCAGTAAAATAGTTAGCTGAAAGCACAAACATGTCTTCAACAGCATCTCTTACGTTGTCACCTTTTGTAATGCCTTCTGATTCTACTGTGTCAGTATATTCCGACTGATTGTTAGTAAATGAAGAGTACAACTCCCAACTATCAGAAATTTTATACTTGGCACTGACTTCAATGCCTTGAGACTCTATGCCACCTACGTTGATGTAACTGCCGTTAGTACCTATGCCGTAATCGATACCTGAGTTTCCACTATTAGGCGCTAAAAACGTGATTCGGTTATCAAACTCGATGCTATAAACAGTGGCTGAGATATCTAACTTTTCACCAAAATAACGAACACCAAAATCAATATTGTCAGCCGTTTCTGGGTCAATACTTGTTAATGTAGAAGCATCTCGCTCTAATACGTTGTCACTAATTGCTGAGAAGTTTTCACTATAGCTTGCAAAAAGCTCAGTGCTTTCATTAAGTTGATATAACCCACCAAGGCTAAATAACACATCAGAGTCACTGTTTACTTTTGCATTTGCTGCTGTATCAAAGTGAGCGGTTTTTTCTATATCTACTAGATATTGTTGAACGCCAACATTAATGGTTAAGTCGTTAAAGTTTATAGAATCTTGAAGATACCATTTGAACGTATCTGTATCGAAGGTGTTTTTATATTGCACCCAATAAGGAGTTTGATCAAAGTGGTGATAAACAGAAGCATTGATGACTTCATGCCAATCTCTACTTTCATCGCGTTTGGCTGTTTCAAGCCAAATACCCGCTGATATGTCATGGTTGTCAAAAGTCGCCATATAATTAGAAGTAAAGCCAAAACGTTCTTTTTCATAATGGGTATGACGATAAGACATAACTGGTAAAGCATCGGCAGGGTAACATGCTGGGTTTAAACCAGGGCCTGATGCCCAAGGCCACGAGAGGCTTACTGTACAGTCTGCATTTGGTGTTAAAGGTGTGCCATTTGCGTCGGTAAATCCATAGCTATAGGCGCTTGAACCACCTTCAGTTGTTGGGTTGCCATTGGCATCAACTGGCGCTTGAAGATAAGGTGGGATCCAGTCACCGCGACCTTTGTTTTTATGAAAGTAAGGAGTGACATCAAAGCTAGACGTGTTTGAAATTGTGTAATCAAACTTTAAATAAGCTAACGTATTCTCACGAAGAGTAGACCAACCTTCGGCAAACATTTGGTCGTAATGAGGAACACCAGTCCAATTCCATGTTAACTGATCCCAGTCAGGGCTTTGCTTAAACTGCTCTATGCTAACGCTGTTGTAGTTATCTTCTTCAACATCATCGTAGGAAATACGACCGGTAAGATTGATATTGCCAATTTCAGAAATAAACTTCATTTCAATATGTTGGTTAGCCATGCCGCCATTGTTACCGTCTCCAACCCAACGGTTTGTTGAGGTGTCTGAGTAGCTGATGTAAGCAAAGGTATTATCAAAAATTTCACCTGTTTCGTGTCTTGCAAAGTAGCGACGAGCATTGTGATCACCATTGGTATAAGCAATAGTTGTTTTCTCTTCTAGCTCCGGCATTTTACTTACAAAATTAAAAGTACCACCAAGTGCATCTAAAGAGGCTGAAGCTAAGTTTGCAGTGCCTTGTGAAACTTCTACCGTTAACGTATTTTCACTGTCTAGGTATCGGTTCGCTTTTGCGCCACCGCCATAATTTGAACCACCGTTTGGAATACCATCAACGGTCATTCCCAGTTGTTGCTGGCTGCCGTCAATGGCAAAACCACGCATATTAATAGTTGTTGACCAGTCATCACCACCAAAGGCGTCACCTTCATTAATGCTAATTCCTGGTAATGTATCCATAAGCCCAATGACGCTAGTTAAAGGAGCTTGTTGTTCCATCATGCTTGCCTCAACTGTATTATTGGCGTAACTGATTTTTTGACCTACAACAGCAACTTCTTCCATCTGTTTCGAGTCTTTTTTGTCTTTATCAGTATCGTTGGCAGCCGCTTGTGTTGAAAGGGCTAATAAAATTGCGCTAGCGAGTAACTTCTTCTGAGTTATTGCATTAAGTGAGACCATTTTAATTTCCATTATTTTATAAAGTTAAGTTTAGGTTTGGTTAAAATTTAATTTCAAATTAATTAATGGAACGAGAGTCTATGTCCTTAATGTGACAGTTTTTTTTAAATAATTACGTGTCATAAAAACTTAATTTTGAGGAGTTGGAATAATAAAATTGTAAGACTTAGGAAGGACTGTCACGCTACTTTCATAAAGAGGTATAGCGTGACAAGTTGACGATGATTTGTAGGTAACGTTTCGTTTAAATCTGGCTGTAGTTATAAGTCAACTTTAAGTCTGCTTTAAATAAGTCGCCATGACTAGAACGCTAATGTTCAGTCAAGGGACCAATAACATCCCAATTAATAAAAGCGAGATCAGCACTCAGTAACACATTGTTTATTAACTCATGTTTGTTAATGGGGCTGTGTTGTTTTAAAAGGGCAACAAAGTCCACTGCCAAAGCCGGTTTGTTAGGATAACTGTGATCTTTCCAAAGCTGCTTAAGCGCATTGATAATAACTTTATCGCCTAACTCAGCTCTAAGAACCGCAAACGCGAGCGTAGCTCTAGAGTATGAATGGTGACTTTCAGTGGCATCTATTAAACTTTTTGGTGTATTGATATTGCTTCGCTCTGCTTGCATAAAGCGTTCGTATTCATACTCAACTAACCCTTGCATTTCAGCCTTGCCGCGATGCTTTTCAATTAAGACTAACTCCATATATTTAGCCATAGACTCAATTAAAAAAGCACTGTCAGAATGATGACTGTTATCTAAAGAGCTATTGCCAATGGAATGTCCAAACCATTGGTGGGCTGTTTCGTGAACCGCGCGTCGGTAACGCTGGTCAAAAGGAGCATCTTGTTTTGGTTGAGCACGAAAGCCCACTCGATCTGCGATAAACATAATATGCGGCAGTGCATAACCAGTAGCGCCTAATTCCGGAATTGAAATTAAGGACAAAGTGCTGCCGTTGTAAGGTGCGATATTCGCCTCAAACCACGAAAGCGTGTCGTTGATCGCCTTTACGTTCACGTTGGTGCTTTGTTTCCTATGTTCGCCAGGTGTCACGTTTTCATCGTTTGGCGCGACTAAATTAATAGCGACGCCACTGCCTGATTGAAAGGTTTGCAAATGGTTTTCAGGAAAAGAAAGCCAGGCCGATATTGCTCGAATTGGTGCTAGGGTTTTGTAAACAAAGGTTGGGCGAACTGTATTAACGTTATCAGAGTTAAAAGTCGTATGGCCCTTTTCGGAAGGTTCGAAATGTTCAGTCAATTCGCCTTGTGCAAGTGCATATTGACCTTGCTCAGTGCTTATAACGGTTTCCATTGAAGCCCATTCATACGCTAGCTCTTGTTGATACTTAGCGTCATTAAGTAATGATGGCAAAATAGGCTTAAGTGCAGGTAACTCGTGTGCTTTTCTAAGCTCAGGGTCCGAGAGCTCAAAATACGTTTGGTAACCCACAACTGGCAGCATCGGTATCGATCGTAAATAAGTAAGTTCAGGTGTTATAAACTGACTAAAACCAACGGGCCAGAGTTTTGATTGTTGGTATTCCATTTCAAACGTGATCATAAAGCTCTCGTTAGGTGCTAACGGCTCTAACAGTGACAGAGTGGTTTGTCCCAGCTTTTTGCTAATTTCAAATTCAACTTTCTGCGGCTGCAGTTGTTGTTGTTGTTGTTGTTGTTGTTGTTGTTGTTGTTGTTGTTGTTGTGATTTTTCAGCTGTTTCTCGGCTAGACAAAACATGAATTGAGTTAGCACTTGGGTAGTGAGAAACAAGGACTTGCTCGATAGGGCTGTCTGTTTTGTTAGTCAGTGTATAGGTTACATTAAATGACGCTTTATTTTTTGATGGATAAAGGTCTATCAAGGATTTAACGTGAGTAATAACTGGCTGAGGTTGAGTCTTAAAATACCCAAACGTTTGCTCATATTTGGCTTTCCATGCTTCTCGTTTGTGAGAATTAGTTAAAGGCTTTTCTGATACCAAATCATTATGTAAATTCACTCCTTGAGCTAGGCTCAATACAGCAAAACAAATTAACAGCAATAGCGGTATAAATTTTGGCTTGCCTTGTTTAGTCATGACTTGTTTGGCATCGAACCTAGTTGAATTTGCTGAGTGAGGTGAATTTGCAACGTTTGTTAAGTTTACAACGTTTTTGAACTTAAACTGAGACAACCCCGTTCCTCTGTGGGAAACATATGAAGCTGCCACTAGTGCCGTGCAAGTGAATAAAAACCAAAACAACATATACGGTGCATAAAGACTAATACTATTGGCAAATCCCCAATAGTTACTTGGTGCTTGTAAAGGTGAATCGGCAATATTCCATAATGTATGAGTGAGGCCAAAAGCCGTTGTAATAGGCGTGAATTTTATGATGATTGTAAAAAACAATAAGCCTGCAGCGACCGCTTTAGATTTAACAAAATGATGTATGCAGACAAATAAACCACCAATTAAAATGACGGGTAAAGTTTTTAAGGATATTAAAACCATGTAGTGACTTAATAGTATGTTGCTACCGTGAATTATCTCCGCCAGTAAGCTACTCAGTCCCGCAATAAAACCAATTAAAATAGCCAGAATCGCAATAACGCTAGAGTGCGCCGCAATAATTTTGTTATTTGATACAGGCGCAGAAGCAACGATTTCCGCAAACCTCAAAGTATGTTCGCGCCAACAAAGTTGCCAGCTCCAAAATGCAATGATAATGGTGCTAAATGCCGGAAATATATCAAAGGCAATCCGATTTAACGCATCTATCGAATTTGGCATCAATATCGATTGAGGCTCAGCATATTCCAACCCAGATAGAGTTTCGTTAAAGCAAAGTGCTAACCAAAGAAATAAAATCACGATGGATGTGGGCGACAAAAGTAGTGTTTTTAACGATGTAGATATCATTGATAAAAATGGTGATGCTACCTTTGATGCCTTAAAGCTAACTAGCTCAGTGCCAGAACCCAGAATGGTTGATTTTACTTTTACGTCATTGGAGCGGGGTTTAAACGCTGATTCGCGTAGGGTTTGATAAAGAATGAAAGCGCTAATTATCAAGACCGACATTCTATTTATAAAGTAGTAGAAAGCCGTGTTGTACGTGGACTCTAAATTAGTATTTAAACCATCAAATACCGCAGTTATGCCATAGGGATCTGCCCATAACATGATGCTATAAAAAGTTTCACTCAGTACGCTGCTACCCGCTAGGATAGGCGAACCTAGCAAGCTGCTTAATACAATATAGGTTAACCAAAAGATGATAAAGGTAAGCGTAACAATAAGTCCTGCGTTTAGCTTATTTGCCTTTTGAATAACTAAATTACATAACCAAAGGCTAATGCTCAGCAGTAATATTGAAGATACAATCACAGAACATATTAATTGCGTTATTAGGGTATTACTGACGGTCAATAGTGACAATTTACTCAATAACGGCAGAGAGATAATAACAAAGACCGCAGCATAAGTGACTAACAGTAACAACAAAGCTGCAAACCAACGGAACAGCCAACGTTGAGCATTTTTAACGGGCGTAACAAACACGAGCTCAGACATACCTGAATTGTGATCACGCAAAAATAAGCTTTGGGAAACAACGAGGATGGCAATAGGCAGCGTTAACATGACAAAACCATTGAGTTTAATGGTCAACTGACTTGTTAAATTAAGGTTATCAACGGAGACACCAATAGAAAACAGGTAAGCAAAACCCACTAGAAAAAATAGGCCTATTAATACTATAGGTTGTCTAAATAAGTATTTATATTCATTAATTAGCATGTGAACCTACCTTTAAAGCAAGTTCAAAAAAGTAACGATCTTGTAATGTCGTCCTTGTTAAAGAAGCGTCTTCGGTTGGTTGCTTTTCACTGTAAATACGGTAATGAGGCTTGCCATAGGTAAAACTTTTACTAAGAATATGAGCTGAACCATTTTCGCCATTGGGTGTTTGTGTGTCGAGTGAAGTAGACGATTCCCACACACATCCTTCTAACGGCGCTAGTAACTCTGGAATTTCACCATTTACTAAAATTTCACCGTTAAACTGCAAGGCAACGTGATTACAAAGGTTTTCAACGTCCTCAACAATATGTGTTGAAAGTAAAATAAGCTTATCTTTGCTTATGTTAACCAAAACGTTGTTAAGTCTTTCTCGCTCCATTGGATCCAACCCGGCCGTTGGTTCGTCCATAATAATTAACTTAGGATCACCTAACAGCGCTTGTGCGATTCCAAAACGTTGTTTCATTCCGCCAGAAAAGTTGGCCACCGATTTTTTTGCGGATTTTGCCAGGTTTGTTAACTCGAGCAGTTCCGGTATCTGCTGCTGACGCTGAGTCGGTGTTAACCCTTTTAGAATCGCCATGTGCTCTAACAGTGCTATACATGACATGTTTGGATACACGCCAAATTCCTGCGGTAAATAACCCAGTGTTTTTCGCAATTCGTCAGGATTGTTTAACACATCAATATCATTAAATGTGATTGTTCCATTGTCGGCGCTTTGAAGGCCTGCAATGGTTCTCATTAACGTAGATTTACCAGCGCCGTTAGGCCCGAGTAGGCCCACCATGCCAGTGGGAAAATCAATAGTAATGTTTTTTAATGCTTGAGTGCCATCGCGATAAGTTTTATTTACATTAGATAAAGTTAGCATACAAATCCTTGTTAGATTTCACAGTAAATTAACTTTATCGTGTAAAACAATGTTGTAAATTCGTACATGACAAAGTGCTTTTTATAAATGACAAACGGTTTAACGATAATGACTTAGATGACAAATACATAGTTTTAAAGGCCTAACTTTTGTAACAATTTACTTTCGTCATAAAACTCGGTAAGTTCGTCACTTATATTTTGAAGTTTTCGTACTAATCTACAAAACTGGACTTTTTTTAGTAGGGACTCTTATGCAAACTCTGTTTTGTCTTTTGCCAATTTTGGCCGCCGTGCTGATTGAATCTCATATTCGTTTTATGACTTTTCATTCTCAAAGTGCGAGCGACATCATTGGTATTTTCCTACAATTATCAATTGAAACTCTCCCTCTCTATTTATCCCACGTTCTAATATGTCAAAAAAACGATTTAAAGTCGGGTTACCTAATAAAACTTAAACGTCATTCCATGCTGTTTTGGTTAGTGGGCTTCATTATTTATCCTGCTTTTTTATTAAGCTTTGGAAGTCAGCTGTTTTCAAATTTTACGATATTTCAAACCCCATTATTTAGTGTGCAAGGTTGGCTGATAACCATGGCGTTTAGTGTAATTTGGATACTAACGGTCCAAAGGCAAAAGGCTACAAGTAGCAAGTTTCTCAAAGTGGCTATCATGGTGCTTTTCATTAAATGCCTTGGTCAGCTTTGGGATTATAGTGTGGGCGGTAATAATGGCCGGTGTTTTAAATAGCAACGAAAACCCTATGGAAAATCAACCATTAACGCCCCTAATTGATGTAGGCGCTAATTTAAATTCGCCCGTGCAATTTTTATCTTATCTCTGGCAGTTCTTGTTTTTAGGAGGACTTGTTGGGGCTATATATTTAATGAATCGATATTGGTTTATTCGCCGTTTTTTAGCAGAACATGGTGTATTGGCTTTTCTGATGGTGAGCATATGTTGTTTGGTTATCGTTACTCCATTATTTTCATATTTGGGCTTGTTGATTCCATTAAACCAGCATGAATTCACACTAATACCGTCTGCGGATCATAACCCTTTTGAGATAACGAATTATCACTTTATGGCTATTGTTCTCGCTATTTCAACTCCGGTTATTCTGGCATTTGAGCGCCAACAGCAACAACTTAACCTGAGCAAAATTGAATCCTCTAAACGACTAACTGAATTAAAGTTATTACAGCAGCAAATTAACCCTCACTTTTTGTTTAATACTTTAAATAACTTGTATGCACTAACCTTAGCTAAGTCTGAAAAATCGCCAGATATGGTAATGCAGTTATCTAATTTGCTCAGATATACAGTATACGAAGGGCAAAACGATACGGTGAAAGTTGAACAAGAAGTTGAATACTTAAAGGACTTTATTGCTCTGCAAAAGATCAGGCTGTCGGATGAAACGCTATTGTCGGTGCAATGGCCGTTTGAAAATCAAGACTCAAAGAGCGACTCTCAATCTGTTATTCCACCACTGTTGCTTATAAATATTGTTGAAAATGCCTTTAAATACGCAGGAAAAGGGGCGAGCAACAAATCCATCATTAATATAAAGTTAAGTTGTGATAATAAAAAGCTTGTTCTTTTTTGCGAAAACACCTTTGATCTAACAAACACAAACACAAACACAAACACAAACACAAACACAAACACAAACACAAACACAAACACAAACACAAACACAAACACAAACACAAACACGTCTATCAATGCAAACGTGGCTTGTGAGAATATTGCTAAGAGCAACGGCGCTGAAAATACTGGGGTTGGTCTCGAAAATTTAGAACGTCGTTTAAGCTTGCTATACCCAAAAGGACACACGTTAAAGTCTGAGCAAAAGTACAACCTTTGGCAAACAACACTGACCATAGAGTTAGATAAGTTAAACGCAACTATAGAATCTAACCTCGATAGGGATGTTGTTTAATATGACTATTAAAGCCATTTTGATTGATGATGAGCCACTCGCGCATGATGTTGTTTTACATCACTTAAAGCAGCATGGAGATGTAGAAGTATTAGCTCAGTTTTATCATCCAGCGGATGCGCTTGCTTGGTTAGCCAATAACAGTGCTGATTTGTTATTTTTAGACATAAATATGCCTGCGCTAAATGGTATTGAATTACTAAAAGTATTAGCCAATCGCCCGCAGGTAGTCATTATAAGTGCCTATCAAGAATACGCTGTTGATGGTTTTGAATTAGACGTCACTGATTACTTAGTTAAGCCTGTATCGGCGGAGAGACTTGCCAATGGACTTAAAAAGGTGAGAGATAGAATTACACTATCAAACCTAACTTATGGTGATAACAGTAGCCAAGAAAACACCCAGGAAATTCACGATGGTACAAACGAAGTAATATCGAACATTGTTTTGAAGGTAGACCGTGAGTTGAGGCGTTTTGAGCTGTCTGACATTACCTACTTTGAAGCTTACGGCAATTACGTAAAAGTCTGGCAACGTAACCAAGCTACACTCGTTAACTCAACACTTAAAGGCATTTTAGAAATGCTACCTCCGACACAGTTTAGTAAAATCCATAAGTCATATATTGTCGCAAATGACTGTGTTGTGGGGCTAGATTCTGAACACGTTACGCTTTTAAATGAAGTTAAACTAAAAATTGGTAAAAGTTACAAGGCGGAATCAAAACGTATCTTTGCTTAAATACGAGTATTTAAAATACAAACAATCCTGAAAAACCGCATGATGAACTAAAACTAAGGCTTATATTGTTGGCGTGTTTAAGGCTTTGCGTTAAAGTAAACAAAACTATAAAAATATCAATCTGTGGCAGGTTTTTCTGCTGCGTTTGAAAAGGGAACATAATGAAAAATAAAAAACTAATGTTAAGTGGGGCGATTTTGTCTAGCGTTCTTTTAAGTGGTTGTAATGTGACTGATGAATCTTCAGACGCTAAATCGGCAGTTAAAAAAGTGGCCGTATCTGAAAACTACACACCTGTTGTATATCCACCTACTGTAAAAGGTGATGTTGTAGATAATTATTTTGGAACAGACGTCGCTGATCCATATCGTTGGTTAGAAGACGACATGAGTGCAGAAACCGCGTTATGGGTTAAAGCACAAAACAAAACGACTTATAGTTATTTAGATTCAATTCCTTACCGCGCTAAAATTGAAAAGCAATTAGGCGAGTTATTAGATTATGAAAAAGTGGGCATGCCATTTGTAGAAGGTGACTACACTTATTTTTATAAAAATGACGGGCTTCAAAACCAAAGCGTTTTATACCGTAAGAAAGGTGATGGCGAAGCTGAAGTATTCTTAGACCCTAACTCGTTTAGCGAAGACGGCACTGTTTCTATGTCGAGCATCGTATTCTCTGAAGATGGCTCTTACGCTGTTTATCTTATTTCAGAAGGCGGTAGTGACTGGCGCAAAGCGAAAATCATTAATACAAAAACTAAAAAGTTAGTTGGTAATGATCTTGTCGATCTTAAATTTAGTGGTATTTCTTGGGTAGGAAATTCAGGTTTTTATTACTCTAGTTACGACAAGCCAAAAGGCAGTGAGCTTTCAGCAAAAACAGACCAGCACAAACTTTATTTCCATACTTTAGGCACATCACAAGCCGCTGATAAGTTAGTTTATGGCGGTACAGAAGCTGAAAAACACAGATATGTTGGCGCGAGTGTAACGAGCGACGGTCGTTACTTATTAGTATCAGCATCAGTTTCTACTTATGGCAACAAGTTGTTAATTAAAGATTTAAGTCGTCCTAACTCAAAACTAAAATCGGTAGTTGATGATACAAATTCTGACATTGGTTTATTAGCAAACAAAGGTAAATCAATTTTACTTTTAACAGACCGAGATGCACCTAATAAACGAGTGGTTAAAGTAGATGCTAACAACCCATCACCAGAAAACTGGGTTGATGTGATCCCTGAAACGGAAAACGTATTGTCAGTTTCTAAAGGCGGCGGTTACATATTTGCTCGATACATGAAAGATGCGACGTCTTTAATCCAGCAATTTGACCTTAAAGGCAACAAAGTAAGAGACATCGCGCTTCCTGAAGTAGGCAGTGCAGGAGGTTTTTATGGTAAAGACAACCAATCTAAAGTTTATTATTCGTTTAGTAACTACAAAACCCCGCGTACTATTTTCTCTCTAGATGGTAAGTCTGGTAAGTCTGAAGTTTATAACAAGTCTGCTGTGAAATTTAATAGCGATAATTACGAGTCTAAACAGGTATTTTATACGTCAAAAGACGGCACTAAAGTTCCTATGATTATTACCCATAAAAAGGGTCTTAAGCTAGACGGTTCTAATCCAACTATTTTATATGGTTACGGTGGTTTTAATGTAAGTTTGCAACCTGGCTTTAGTTCAACACGCGCAGCTTGGCTTCAACTTGGCGGTGTTTACGCCGTTGCGAACCTTCGTGGTGGTGGTGAATACGGTAAAAAATGGCATGATGCTGGTACTCAAATGCAAAAACAAAATGTATTTGATGACTTTATTGGCGCTGCTGAATACTTAATCGAAAGCAAAATTACGTCGTCAGAAAAGTTAGCAGCTATGGGGGGCTCAAATGGTGGTCTTCTTGTTGGTGCAGTAATGACGCAACGCCCAGAGTTATTTAAAGTTGCATTACCGGCAGTTGGTGTTTTAGACATGCTTAGATACCACACATTTACAGCCGGTGCTGGTTGGGCATACGACTATGGCCGTTCAGATGACAATGCAGAAATGTTTAATTATTTGCTAGGTTACTCGCCAGTTCATAACGTGAAAAAAGGCGTAGAATACCCAGCAACAATGGTAACAACAGGTGATCACGATGACCGCGTTGTTCCAGCTCACTCGTTTAAATTTGCTGCTGAGCTTCAAGCTAAACAAGCAGGTAAAAACCCTGTTTTAATTCGTATTGAAACTGATGCCGGTCATGGCGCAGGTACACCAGTTAGCAAAACAATTAAACAGTACGCCGACATCTTTGGCTTTACCCTTTATAATATGGGCGTCAAAGAAATCTAGACTGTCGTAAGTAAGGTCTGAATAAACTTGGCTGGTTCAATACGGCCAAGTGCAAATATGACGGACTAATATGGCAAAATAGTAGGACAAAATAATATGGCAAAATAATAGGGTGCGTTCACTTTGTTATTTTGCCTTTATTTTTTGTAGCTGTAGCTGTAGCTGTAGCTGTAGTTCCGGTTTAAACTCTAAAGTAAGTTTAAGTTCTTTGAACATAAGGTAAAAGCAATTTAATGTTGTACCATATTTTAGGAGCCTTAAGCTCAGCCTTGTTCTTGTTAACTTGGTACGGATTATATAAACAGTTAGCGGCCATCGACGCTAAAAAACAAACCAATCAAGTCTCTACCCAAAACCTGTCTATCAATCAGTTTGCCTCTAGCTTTTTCGCCTTTTATGCCAATTTTATATTTGGAATCGCAATTGACCCTTTTAATCATTATTTAGTCTGGACGCGTTTTGGCGCATTACTTTTATTGGTGGTGATTTTATTTAGAGTATTTCAGGAACGAAGAGGGGTATTAAGCTCAGTAGTCTTTATGTCTACTTTGCTAGCGTTTATTGGTGGAATAATTTCAATAGCTTTTAGACCATTCCCGGATATCGCAAAACTCGCGACGGATGCTCTAATGCTCATTGTAACTGTGGTGCTTGTGCAGGGAACCTTGCATCAATATTGGTTACTTCATAAGTCTAAGTCCATAGGTAACCTGTCTTTTACGCTTATCCAAAGTATCCTCATCAAAGACATTAGTACACTTATGTTTGCCTTAACTATGCCGTTTGCTATTGCGTGGCCACTTTTAGTATTAAATGGCAGCAGTGTGATTGCGAGAGGTACTTTGCTACTTAAAATGAGACTCATCCAAAACGCCTAAGGTTTTTCCCTATATTTGGGATTATTTTTGACAATGCCATTGGTTAGTTCTATTCGTTACATTATTCATAAAAAGAACTGTATTCAGAAAAGGAACCTGCTTTGGATAAACCTCCCTCATTATATTTAGAAAAACTCGAGCTACCGATGGATCAAAAGGCGTTTTATTTACAAACGCTTATCGAGTTAAATGGGGTGTTAGAAGGTCTTATCGGCGAATCTGAAAGTGGTGCTTTTTTAAACCATGTAGCACAAAAAATTGCTAACCTTTTTTTATCCCTATACCAGGATGGTACAGAAAAAAGACAGTTCACTCCTCATCAATTAGCAGAAGTGTTGGTTGACTTAAAAAGGCGCGTAGGTGGGCAGTTTTCAATAGTTGATGTCTCAAAAAGTCGTATATTACTGTGCAATACACGTTGTCCATTTGGTGACTTGGTTATAGGTAGGCCGTCAATGTGTCAAATGACGTCAACCGTATTTGGGAAAATCGTTGCTGACAGTAATGGCTATGCGGGCGTAAGTATAGATAAGTCTATAGCCGCTGGCGATAACCATTGCGTAATAGAAATACTATTAGAGCCTGAAAGCGGTGGAACTTCATCATATAGGGAATACTTCAGTGATTCACACTAGCTCATTCGATTTAGAAGAACATTTGAATTCCGAGAGCATTTTAGCGGATATTACCGAAGGCGCGGCCATTGTGTCGTTAGACGGATGGGTAGAGCGTTACAACACAAATGCGAAAACAGCCTTAAAACAACTTGGCGAAAAATACCATCTTAGTGAAATAGTGACTGAAATTTCACGATTTAAAAGTTTTGCTGGAATAAAAAAGCAAGCCCTTTCGATGACTGGACTTCAGGTTTGTAGACTGAAAAATATTGATGACGAAAATGAATATTTGACCTATTTTTCTTCCCTCAGATCAAGGGTTAATAATAAAGTTGTTGCTATATTGCTACAGTTTGACTTTAAAGTATCTAGATATAACCAAGTTGTACAAAAACACGCTATTGAACTAAAAGAGCATGCAAGATTAATAAGGAAGTATCAATCCGATGGCATTCATGATCCACTAACAGGTCTGAAAAACAGACGTTATATGGATGAGTATTTAGTAAGCCAATGTGAGTTAAACAATCGACACCAAGTACCAGCTACCTTAGCTATCGTAGATATTGATTTTTTTAAGAAGGTCAATGATACCTACGGACATCATGTAGGAGATCAAGTAATACGCGCTGTCTCAGATGAGTTATTAGGAAGAGCCAGGGAGTCCGACGTGGTTTGCCGCTGGGGCGGGGAGGAGTTTTGCTTATTCTTGAATCATGTGGATGGCAAACCAGCAGAAAAAGTACTAAACCAAATTAGGGAAAATATTAAAGGTATAAAGGTTGATGTAGGCGGGCAGCACCTCTCTATTACAGCCAGTATAGGGGCCGCTGCGCTCATTAAAGATGAAAAGGTTACTGTATTATTTGAACGCGCAGATCATGCTTTATATAAAGCCAAAGACAATGGCAGAAATAAGGTTGTCTATTACTAATAACTGAAAAGCGGTACATAACACAGCCATTGTTTTTATTTCTTCCTATGGTCTACGTTGATTGATATAATTCAAACGAACAGCGAGCTTTCTTGGCTCGTTTTTTATTGGGAGAATTAAAAGTTAAGTCTCCTTCATAAGATGTGCTGTTTCACGGAGCGAGAATGATCCTTCCCAAGGATAGGGCCAGTCTATTGGATCATTAGTTATCTCGGAGTTTCATATGATAGATGTCATTTTTGACGTTATCGGTATGTCTGGTACTTTTTTAGTAGTAGGCGCTTTTTTTCTTTTACAGTTAGACAAAGTTAACCCGTCAGGTTTGGGCTACAATATGATGAACCTAACAGGTGCAATATTACTGCTTATTAGCCTTTGCTATAACTTTAATTTAGCCAGTTTTGTGATTGAGTTATTTTGGATTGCAGCGTCTATAATTGGTTTGTATAAGTACTACAAGAAAAAGCCAGAAAAGGCAGGTGTTTAGTAAGTTTTTCTAAGCGCTGTAAAATTTGAATTTAAAATGAAGGTGAGTATGTGACTCACCTTTTTTATACGAGTAGGAAAATAAAATTGAAAACATTGTTTATAGCACTAATAACGTTAACATCGCATTTTACAGCGGCTGCACCGTTAACAGAAAGCCAACAAGCCTCAATAAATCCAGCGGTACAGGTTCAATCCATACAAAGCCAAACTGAAGTTAACCACGTTACCCCTAACCATTCTAAGCATCATTCGTATATGGGTAGTCATGGAATGGCGGTTGTTTTTGGTGAAAATAAAACATTGATAGCGCATCATATGCCACTTTTTTATTTTCCACATGATTATCAGGTGGTTTATAAAATTAAAGTTAACTCAAATTCGGACTTTGAAAAGCTACTTGCTTTGAGTTCAAAACCGCTTGTTACTATTCTTCCAGAAAATTTTGATTTGTTAAAACTCATTAATAAAACTCGCTTTTCAGTAAAGGCCAAAGTTTATGATGGTCATTTTGAACGAGGTGGAAAGCCGTTGTTTGATACTAACGTTTTGTTTGAAAAAGCCTTATACGTTGAACCAATTGTTACCAAAGACCAGCTAACAAATTCAATTATGACTTTTGATTTAGTATCGATAGAAAATAACCAAAATCTTTTAGCGATTAAAAAAATAAGTGAAAAACCTTATTTTGACGCACTAACCTGGGTCGCTAAAACTCGTGCGGAAAAAGCAAAGTCGATCACATGTTCACCGGTTAAAACAGGACCTGTATTAGACACGGTTCAAATTTCAAATGAAATATCGACTTGTTTAGGTACTACACCGGTTTATTTAGAAACGGCCGACTTTAAGTGATCAAATTAGTCCAACGCTCAGTATCAACACCATTAATTTTATGAGGTTCTATTATGCTTAATATGGATTTTTCAGAACGACTTGTTATTGAAACTGAAAAAGTAGATTGGATAAAAAGTCCCGCAGCTGGCGTTTGGCGAAAACCACTAGAACGAGAGGCTAAAGAGTCTGGGCATACCACAAGTATTGTGAAGTATGATGCAGGTGCCTCTTTTTCAACACACACTCATCCATTTGGCGAAGAGATATTTGTGCTTGAAGGCGTTTTCTCAGATGAAAATGGCGATTACCCCGCGGGCACGTATATTCGAAACCCACCTAATAGTCATCACGCACCATTTAGCAAAGAAGGTTGTGTAATTCTTGTAAAGCTTAATCAATTTGATAAGCGCGATTTAACCGATGTAATACTAAATACAAATGCGACACCTTGGTTACAAGGACACGGCGGATTGCAGGTAATGCCTCTGCATGACTTTGAACATGAGCACGCTGCTTTAGTAAAATGGCCGTCCAATGAAGTATTTAACCCGCACCGTCATTTTGGCGGAGAAGAGATTTTAGTGCTATCTGGTTGCTTCTGCGACGAAAACGGCCAGTACCCAACCGGCACTTGGATCAGAAACCCGCACATGAGTGAGCACACTCCATTTGTTCGTAACGAAACCGTCATACTAGTAAAAACCGGACATCTCCCACTGGCGTTTTAAGCCCACTCATAACGTAGCGCTAAGCCCAGACCAAAGAAGGATTTAAGCAGGGCTGGGTGTCAGGTCATCATTTTTTAATAGTGCGGTCATATAGCGGTAACGGTTTTCTTTCAAGTTATACCCAAATCTAAAATTCACTTGAAAGGAAATAATAAAATGAAACAGGCTAAATCTTTAATTATGGTAGCGCTGTTCACAGCGTTAACTGGCTGTGATCTTGATGGTAGCGATGGTGAAAACGGCGTAAGTGGAACAAACGGTACTAATGGCATTGATGGCGTAAACGGCGTAAATGGTGAAGCTGGGAAAGACGCTCCAACATCGTTAACTTCAACCTTAGTCGCTAGAGCTGTTTTAAATGCAAATTCGCCAGAGGGCGCAGCAGAAATTGTCGCCTTTCAAAAATCCACTAAATGGATTTATGCCATTAACAGCTCTGTATCACCGGCAGTGGTGGAAGTTTTAGACACTAATGACCTCGATCCAAACGCACTAACCAAAGATGCCGAAGGTGTGGTTACTAATACCAACCTTACTTCAGCGATAACAGTTAATCTCAGCGACACAGCGACCCTTGATGGCGATGCAAACAGTATTGCTGTAGATGACGTTAATGAATTGTTAGCGGTTGCTGTCGCTTCAGGAACGCCTGGTGTTAATGGCCATATTGCGTTTTATGATATTTCTGGAGCAGCGCCTGCGTTCATTAAAAATGTAGAGGTTGGTGACTTACCAGATAATGTTGCCTTCACTCACGATGGCGCAAAAGTTATTGTTGCCAATGAAGGTGAACCTTCCAGTGACTACACCATTGATCCAGAAGGCACTATTTCTATCATAAACATCCTTGATGGCGTCCCTGCCGATGTTGCAACAATGATTTCACTTACAGGTTATAATGATCAACAAGAAGCGTTAGAGGCGCAGGGCGCTAAGTTTTCGAATCCAACGGGTCAGACTATAAAAGGTGAGGTGAGAGCTTACACTGTGGCGCAAGATCTAGAGCCAGAATATGTTGCAGTATCGGAAGATAATTCAACAGCTTTTGTTTCGTTGCAAGAGAATAATGCTTTAGCCATCGTTGATTTGTCGGACAATAGCGTTCAAGTTATTGGCTTAGGATTTAAAGATTGGAGCCAATATAAACTGGATGTTTCTGATAAAGACGAAGGCATAAACTTAAAGTCCTACGATAATTTATACGGCATGTACCAGCCAGACACCATTGCTTCATTTAATTGGCAAGGTGCAAACTTTATAGTATCGGCGAATGAAGGCGATGGCAGAGAATATATTGCATTTGAGCGAGACGCAGCTGAAGATGAAGGTAAAAATGAGTGTGAAACAGACTTCCCTGATGGCATTTACGATTGGGATGATGGTGAGGAAGTGTGTATTGCTTTTACGGACGAGTCACGTGTTAAAGACTTAGAGGATTTTGCGCCTGTTACCGCAGAATTAGATGCTTATGTTTCGGAGCAGGGTGGTAAAGACGGTTTAGGACGATTGCTTATTACCAACGCTTTAGGCAAAAATGCCGACGGGGAATATGAAAAGCTATACGCCTATGGCGCTC
This sequence comes from Psychrosphaera haliotis, assembly GCF_009728465.1. GTDB lineage: Bacteria > Pseudomonadota > Gammaproteobacteria > Enterobacterales > Alteromonadaceae > Psychrosphaera > Psychrosphaera haliotis. Next base: position 245,116 of record NZ_WOCD01000001.1, on the reverse strand, counting down.
GTTCATTTACTATTTGGGACCAAAATGGTTTAGTGGTATTTGACTCGGGTGACGAAATAGCTCGAATTACTGCCTCTATTCACGGAGCGTCATTTAATAATGATGAAGATGAGAATACAGGTGATACTCGCTCAGATGCTAAAGGAGCTGAACCAGAAGCGTTAACCTTAGGTAAAATTGGTGAGCAAACTTATGCGTTTGTTGGTTTAGAAAGAATGGGTGGCATATTAGCGTACGATATTAGCAATCCATATAACGTTAAGTTTGTTGATTACTTTTATAACAGAGGTCTGACAGAAGGCGCTGATATTACTGGTGATTTAGCGCCAGAAGGCATGAAGTTTGTTGCAGCTGGTGACAGCCCAACAGGTGAAGCCTTGCTAATTGTTGGTAATGAAATATCTGGCTCAGTAGCCGTGTGGCAAATAGAGCAAAAGTAAGTTTTTAATTGAGGTAAACGCGACGACATTGTTACGTTTACCTCAAAACCTCAAAACCTCAAAACCTCAAAACCTCAAAACCTCAAAACCTCAAAACCAAGCTAAGTTAATATTCGACTTAATTAAAAATTAGCGCACGATGCAAGCCTCAACATCATGTTACTTAGGTTGATACTGCTCAATAAAGTCTTCGCAATTGCCTTGATACGCCGAATCCATCAGGTGAGCAATTTTCCAGTCATTGTCTTGCTGAATAACATGAATAGAATTAACGCCGCAGTGGCTGATATTGCCGTTAAAATAGAAAACAAAATAAGTCCAGATATTGGCCATGTTGCCAAAGGTCTCTATGCGGTAATCAATAATTTGCTCGTCCATATAGTCTTTTTTTCGCTTAGCGATGCTACTGGCAAACATTGATATATTGGTATCTTTAAGTTGCCCAGTTTGCTTCGCTCTAACTAACGTTGCTCCTTTTACAAATGCGTTGGCGATTTTTTCTGCATTGTGTTCTCGCATACCATCAAATAACTGCTGAACAGGTTGATATTGAGGTTCAGCATTTGTTTGGGCTTCAACCGCCACGTTTTTTGAAGCTAATTCAGCTGAAGTAAATAGAGCTAGCGCGAGCAAAAGTGACATAATATTCCTTTTAGACCTTTCATTTTTTTAGAAAGGTTTTGACGAATTTAAGCAGTATTCTTTTTTAAATCCAGAAGTAAAATGAGCCTTAGCAATTAGCAATTAGCAATTAGCAATTAGCAATTAGCAATTAATTAGCGATGACTAGGTTTTAGCTTTAGGAGCGTCAAATGAATAAGATACTTGTAATAAATTCTTCAATTAATGGTGAAAACGGTAACTCTACTATGCTTGTGAGAGAGTTTGTAGAAAAACTTAATAAAGCACAAACTAACCTTAAATTTACTAACCGAGATTTAATCCAACCAGAAATCCCTCACCTAACTTCTAATGAGCTCAGTTCTTGGATGGTGGCTTCTGATGAAAGAGATGAAGCACAGCAAAAGCTTGCTGGTTTATCAGAGGGCTTAATTGAAGAGCTTAAAACCCATGATACTTTGATTATTGGAATGCCAATGTATAACTTTGGTATTCCATCAACCTTCAAGTCTTGGATAGACAGAGTAGCTAGAGCGGGCATAACATTTAAATATACTGACCAAGGGCCTAAAGGTTTATTGACCAATAAAAAGGTATATATAGTTGCAGCCAGAGGTGGTGTATATCAAGGCACACCTGCGGATACGCAAACACAATATTTAAAAGATGTGTTGGCGTTTATTGGTTTAACAGACGTCACATTCATTTACGCAGAAGGCTTAAACATGCCTAATAAAGAACAAGGGTTAGCTTCTGCTAGAAAGGAAATCGACTCTATAGTTCACGAGTTTTAAATTTAATTGCAATTAAAGTAAGCATTGAATATGGTTGCATCCATCAAAGTAGGGAAGTAACCATATGTATCAACATTTATATCAAGCCTTTTTAAATGCAAGACCAAACGTTCAACACTTTGCTTGTCACAGCCATCATTATTGGCCTGATGTAACCCGCACTGCGATGTTGGAGTATTGGGACGATACAGCGAAAATGGCGGATGATAAATGGGACTACATTTTTTCGACAAAAATGCCTCAGACTCAAGCATTGATAGCCAATGCATTAAACGTATCAAAACCCGAGCGTATTGTATTTGCACCAAACACACATGAGTTATTAGTGCGCATACACTCAACGTTTGCAGCTCAAAAGAAAGTAAAAATACTGACAACGGATAGCGAGTTTTATTCATTTCAGCGACAGTCTGAGCGCTGGCTGCAAAGTGACATGGTTGAGTTAGTAAAAGTGCCAACGTTACCATTTGAGTCATTTGAACAACGTTTTGCAGAGGCTGCACAAGCACAGCAGTTTGATTGGATTTTTGTAAGTCAGGTGTTTTTCAACTCTGGGCTTGCCATTCAGGATCTCAGCGCTTTTATCCAAACGTTACCTAAAGAGCCACTTATCACAATTGATGGTTATCATGGCTTTTTTGCTATTCCAACAGATTTAAGTGAGCTGGAACATCAAGTTTTTTATCTTTCTGGTAGTTACAAATATGCACAAGGTGGCGAAGGCGCATGTTTTGCTGTTATCCCAGACGGTAACTATGAACCAATTTATACAGGCTGGTTTGCTGAGTTTGGTGACTTGCATCAAAGGCAAGTAGGGCAGGTTGGTTATGCACAAAATGGTCAGCAATTTGCTGGGGCTACAATGGATATGTCGGCAATGTATCGATTGCACGCCAGTTTAGACTTATTTGAGAAGGAAGGTTTATCGGTAGACGTTATTCATGACTATGTGAAACGTTGTCAGTTAGCCTTTTTAAATCACCTAGAAAATTTGAATCACCCACTTTTAAACACAAGTAACTTGATGGAGCAGCATTTACTCGACCCTTCTAATGCAACTTTGTCTTTATCGGATACCGGTTTACATGGTCACTTTTTAACATTTAAATTAGCAGAAAAGAATGTTGCGACATTAGCTAAACAATTGAGTGAACATGGCGTAAAAACAGACTTCAGAGGCGATAGATTAAGATTTGGTTTCGCTATTTATCATAATCCGCTAGACTATGACCTGTCATGTCTGTCGGCAAACAAATAACAGCAAAAGAGTGTAAGTAACTAAAATATCATGGTATTGACGCAAAAAGTTGTACTCGCATTAACATTACTGGTTGTCCTATTAGGTCAATCTTTTAGTGTTGCGTCAATGCCAATGAGTAATTGCACTCACATGAGTAACAACTCTCATAGTGCCCACTCTCTCGCTAGCGCAGAACATAATACTCCAACTCGTATCGAGTCACTTGGCAGCCAACAACATCCCAACATGTCTCACGCTATGATGGATAGCGACAGTAATGAAATGATGGACTGTTGTGACGCAAAGTGCGAATGCCCACAAAATAGTTGTCACAACGCCAGCTACCTGCTGAATTCTTTACGAGTTATAAAACGTCTACACAGCTCTTATCGCGTAGACAGTTTATTGGATAATACCGCTATCGCCCACATCAAAGGTCTATACCGCCCACCGATGACTGCCTAACCTAGGGTAGATCTGTCTTTTACCGCCAGTTTATGCGCGGCATTTTAATATTTTGGCCTTTAGGCCGTTAAAATTTCAGTGGAGAACACTGTGAATATTCAATTTAGCTTTGCTAAAAATAAGCACAAAATAATTGTATTTTGCCTATTCCTATTGGTATCCCATAGGGGCTATACAAATGATAACGTTAAAACGAAAGCTGATGAACAACGTTGGACACCTGCGCTCACGTTGCAACAAGTAATGACGATGGCCGTAGACAATGATTATTTATTAAAACAGCATCAATATCATCAACAAGCTGAACTGCACTTGGCTAAAGCTGCCTTGAGTTATGACAATCCCAAAGTGTCGTTAAGTATTTTAAATTTGCCAACCGATTCTTGGTCGTTGAATCAAGAGGCCATGACGCAGTTAAAAGTGGGAGTATCGCAATCAATTCCGCGAGGCGACTCGTTAGAGCTGAAGGAAGTTGTGCATGGGTTAAATGCGCAACAGCACGAAATGCTGGAATTCAATCAGGTGGCGCTGTTAAATCTCAGGGTACTTAATCTTTGGTTTGACTACCACTTAGTAGTTAAAAAGATTGCGGTTGTTAACACAAATAAAACGACCTTAGATCAACTGTTAAATACAATAACCAGTCGATACCAAACGACCGTTAAAGGTTCGCGTCAACAAGATTACCTTGCGATGAAACTTAAACGGTTGGCGTTGATAGATCAAAATTTGAAATTGAATGCAGATCTTTCTTCCTTGACTAGCCAACTAAATGGCTTAATTGGTCGCAGTGGTGAATCAACAATAAAGTTATCACCCTTTAGGGCTCAAGGTTATCCTGAGCTTGAAAGCTTAGTTGAAGAACACGGATTATATAAGCTGGTTTGGAATGAACAAATATTATCCAAAAAGGTCGATCGTCACCCACTTGTCTTAAATCAAGAGTTCCAAGTACAACGCGCAGCATCCAATGTTGAATTAGCGAAGCAACAATACAAACCACAATGGAACGTTAACGCCAGTTATGCATTCAGGGATAGCAATGAAAGCCACCTAACGCGATCTGACTTTTTTTCTGTTGGATTGACATTTGACGTCCCTCTTTTTTCTACCAATAAACAAGACCGTATGGTTCACGCTGAAAAGTCTGTTGTAGAAGCAAATAGAACCAAGTATTTGCTGAGCATACAAAATCTAACAAATGAACTTACCGTTCAGTGGCAAAAGTTACAGCGGTTAAACGAAAGACATACTCTTTATCAGCAGTCACTGATGCTTGTTTCTTCTCAACAACACGAAGCGTTAATGCTGGATTACAGTAATGATACGGGAGAGTTGCTATCAGTATTAGATGCTCGAATAGCGGAAAATAATATTAAGCTTTCTGCCTTTGAAGTTGAAATTGAAAGGCTAAAAACATTAGCAAAAATACAGTATTTATTAGCTGGAGAAAAATCATGAGCCGTTTAAACCAAGGTAAGCTAGTATCTGCCAGCTCACTTGTCTTTATAAGTTTAGTGAGCGCTCTGGTAGGTGCTTTTATGTATGCATACTTCTTTAGCGCAGAGCACAAAACAATGCCAACTGAAGAGGCCGCTAATACAGAGGAAAAAGTAGGCACTAATGAACCACTATATTGGGTGGCGCCAATGGATGATAATTATCGACGTAGTAAACCAGGTAAGTCGCCAATGGGCATGGATTTAGTACCGGTTTATGCAAAACCTGACTCGTCTAAAGGCTTGGTCAGAATATCGTCTTCAGTAATAAACAATTTAGGTATAAAAAAAGCTCAAGTAATAAAAGGACCGCTAGTTAAAGAAATTAAAGCATTAGGACTAGTCAAATTTAATGAAGATACAATGACTCATATTCATCCTCGAGTAGAAGGGTGGATTGAATCACTTTATGTAACCACTAATGGGCAAACCGTAAAAAAAGGGCAACCGCTATATCAACTTTATTCGCCTCAATTAGTGAATGCGCAGCAAGAATTTTTATTGGCACAACAACAAAACAACACAAGATTAGTAGAGGCTGCTCGAACAAGGCTATTGGCTTTAAACTTTAATGAACGTGCAATAGAAAAGTTAACGCAAGAACAAAAAGCACAGCAATATGTCACGTTTTATGCGCCTATGGACGGAGTAGTTGATGGGCTTCAGGTTCAGAGTGGTTTTTATGTTAGGCCCGGGACAACGTTAATGCGTCTAGCGCAATTGGATGAAGTCTGGGTTGAAGCAGAAATATACGCAGTGGATACAGAACGGGTCAAAGTGGGACAATATGTTGCAGTGTCTGTGGATTATGAGCCTGGACGAATTTGGCGCGGACAAATAGATTTTATATACCCGACATTAAACAAAAAAACAAAAAGTTTGACGGTTAGAGTAAAGCTGAGCAATAAGATGGGCTTTTTAAAACCTAACATGTACGCAACGGTAAACGTAGATCTTGAAGACAAGGAACAAAGGGTTTTGGTACCAAAATCTGCCGTAATCAGAACCGGATCGCAAAATCGCGTTGTATTGGCCGTGGCTGATGAACAGTTTAAATCGGTCGAAGTTTTGCTCGGCCAACAAAATCAACAATACATAGAGGTTTTATTTGGACTAGAACCGCACGATATTGTGGTTGTATCAGGTCAATTTTTGATTGATTCAGAGTCAAGCAAGTCGTCAGACTTTGAACGAATGGTACCTGTATCGAAGGGTAAACCAGAAAGCGTTATGGAAATGGAGTTGGGTGATGATTAAACAGATTATTCATTGGTCAATCAACAACCGACCACTTGTTTTATTAATGGCCTTATTTATTGTAGCGTCAGGGCTATATTCAATTAAACATACAGCAGTAGACGCCATTCCAGACCTGTCTGACGTACAAGTCATTGTAAAAACAAGCTATCCGGGACAATCCCCGCAAGTGGTTCAAAATCAAGTTACTTTCCCAATTACAAGTGCCATGCTGGCAGTACCGGGTGCGAAAACAGTAAGAGGTTTTTCGTTTTTTGGCGACTCCTTCGTTTACATTATTTTTGATGATAAAACCGATTTGTATTGGGCTCGTTCTCGTGTGTTGGAGTATTTATCACAAGTTGCTGCTGAATTGCCTGCTACCGCAACTTCTCAATTGGGGCCGGACGCCACTGGTGTCGGTTGGGTTTATCAATACGCTTTAGTGGATAAAACAGGTACGCGTGATCTTGCAGAGTTGACGTCAATACAAAACTGGTTTTTAAAGTACGAATTGCAGAGTGTTGCGGGTGTATCTGAAGTAGCAACTGTTGGTGGCATGGTAAAACAATACCAAGTTGAGATAACACCGGAAAAGTTAGATGCTTACAATATTCCTTTGAGCCACATCATTAGGGCGTTAAAACAAGGAAACCAAGAAGTAGGTGCGTCGGTCATAGAAATGGCGGAAGCAGAATATATGATCACCGCTTCTGGGTATATAAAACAGCGCTCTGACATAGAAAAAATGCCACTTGGAGTTCAAGTTCAAGGCGTACCTATTTTAATAAGAGATGTGGCTGAGGTTATCGAAGTGCCACTGATGAGACGCGGAGTTGCGGAGTTAAATGGCAATGGCGAGGTGGTTGGTGGCATTATTGTAATGCGATCAGGTGAAAACGCACAGCAAACTATAAGTGCGGTAAAAGAGCGTATTTCAACGCTATCCAAAGGTTTACCCCCTGGCGTAGAGATTGTTACCGTTTATGACCGCTCTAAATTAATAGGCTCTGCAGTAGACAATCTTTCATCTAAATTGCTCGAAGAATTTTTTGTTGTTGCACTAGTATGTGTCGTATTTTTATTCCATGTTAAATCGTCATTGGTGGCAATTATTAGTTTGCCTATCGGAATATTAGTTGCGTTTTCAATTATGCATTGGCAGGGAATTAACGCCAATATTATGTCTCTAGGGGGAATTGCTATTGCAATAGGGGCCATGATCGATGGCGCAATTGTTATGGTTGAGAACCTACATAAACACATGGAAAAAACACCAATTACGTCAGAAAACCGATGGCAAGTAGTTGCAGAGTCCGCTTCAGAGGTGGGCCCCGCATTATTTTTTAGCTTACTCATCATTACGGTTTCTTTTATTCCCGTTTTCACGTTAGAGGCTCAAGAGGGGCGCTTATTTTCACCATTAGCTTATACAAAAACTTATGCTATGGCTGCCTCAGCGGCCTTGGCGATTACTTTAGTACCAGTATTAATGGGCTACTTTGTACGAGGTAAGATCAAACCTGAGAATAAGAATCCAATAAATAGCCTTTTGAGTACGTTGTACAAACCTATATTGGGTCGTGTATTAAGCTACCCCAAAACTACTATTCTAGTTGCTTGTATTGCGATGGCTTTTGGGCTTTGGCCGATGGCTAAAATTGGTTCAGAGTTTATGCCAGAGCTCAACGAGGGAGATTTGATGTACATGCCAACCATGCATTCTGGTCTATCGATTGGCAAAGCAAGAGAAGTTCTACAGCAAACTGATAGGCTTATCAAGACAGTGCCAGAAGTTGAAACCGTTTTTGGAAAAGTAGGTAGGGCCGAAACTGCAACTGATCCTGCCCCATTAACAATGATCGAAACCATTATTCAGTTTAAGCCTAAGGATCAATGGCGAGAGGGTATATCAATGGACGACATTAAAAAAGAGCTGGCTGATAAGCTAAACCTACCAGGCATAACCAATGCTTGGGTAATGCCAATAAAAACAAGAATCGACATGCTGGCTACCGGAATTAAAACCCCAGTAGGGATAAAAATTGCAGGAAATAGCTTTGATGAAATAGAGTCTGTTGGTAAACAGCTTGAACAAACGTTACTAGAAGTCGATGGCACAACGTCGGTATATGCAGAACGGGTTTCTGGTGGAAGATATATAGATATATCAATAGATAGGGTTAAGGCTGCTAGATATAATTTAAACATCGCTCAGGTCCATGAAACTCTGGCTTTTGCAGTGGGTGGGAAGGTTGTTACTTATAGTGTTGAAGGGCAAGAAAGATATCCGGTTAATGTTCGTTTACAACAAGCGTATAGAGACTCACCAGAAGCGTTAATGTCATTACCAATTTTGTCAGAACAGAACGTTTTGTTGGGGGATATTGCAACCATAACGCTAACTGACGGTCCAGCTGGAATAAAAAGTGAGAATGCCCGCATTAACGGTTGGGTCTATGTTGATATTGATGGCGTGGATTTAGGGCAGTACGTTGAAAATGCTAAAGTACATGTTTCCGAAAAAGTGGAGTTGCAAGCTGGCGTTTCAATGACTTGGGCAGGACAATATGAATATATGTTAAGAGCACAGCAAAAATTAATGTATGTTGCGCCAATGACCCTTGCCATTATCTTACTGTTACTTTATTTGAATTTTAAGTCTTGGTTTGAGGTCAGCGTAATAATGTTAACTATTCCATTTGCCCTCACTGGTGGCGTTTGGTTTATGTACTTTAATAATTATGAGTTCTCCGTCGCATCGGCGGTGGGTTTTATAGCCTTGGCCGGGGTTGCAGTTGAGATTGGCGTTATTATGTTGATGTATTTAAATAAAAATATGAACCAGAGTAATAAACTAACGAATAGCCAAATTAAGTGGAATATTATTCAAAGTGCTTCGGCGAGACTCAGACCTGTCATAATGACTGCAACTGCAATTATACTGGGGTTATTGCCAATTTATTTAGGTGAAGGAACTGGTTCTGAAATTATGACCCGAATAGCAGCGCCAATGATTGGTGGGATGACATCTACCGTAATTCTGACATTATTGGTTTTACCTTGTATTTATATGATTAAATTTTCTTCGTCTGTAGAAGGAGAGAAGTATGACAAATAGACAGACTTTATAAGGTTTTGTTTCTCTAACGGAAAATATTACAATGTGTTTGGCAGGGGGCTATATGTTGTTTCTAATGTAAAAACGAAACATTTTTGCAAAAAACAGCATAGACAGTTAAAGTCCCTGCCAAATAAAAAGTATAAATGCGTTATCAGGAGCGAGACATGCCTAAGGCAAGTGATGTAAAAAAGAATGCTGCAATTGAACATAATGGCCGAGTAGTATTAATAAAAGATATTGAACGTTCAGTACCACAAGGTCGAGCCGGTGGCAGTCTATATAGAATGCGTATGTACGATGTAGTTACGGGAGCCAAAATTGATGAAACGTTTAAAGATTCAGATATGTTAAATGCAGCTGACTTTTCGCGTCGCAATGTTATGTTTTCGTATACAGATGGTAATGAATATGTGTTTATGGATAATGAAGACTATACGCCTTATCACTTAAACAAAGAGACCATTGAAGAGCAATTACAGTTTATCAATGAAGAGACTCAAGGCCTACAAGTACTAATTATTGCTGACGTTGCAGCGACGGTTGAAGTACCGATGACGGTAGAGCTAGAAATAACCGAAACAGCGCCAGCGCTAAAAGGTGGTTCAGCTACAGCGCGTACTAAACCAGCTACGTTAACTACAGGTGTTGTAGTGCAAGTCCCAGAGCATATCTCAACGGGTGATCGCATTAAGATTAATACTGAAGAGCTAAAGTTTGTCAGCCGAGCATAACGCTTACAGGTTTGTTTAATAACAAACCTTACTTACACAATTAGCACAAAGCGTTAATCAAAAGTAATAAAGTCACTACCAGCCTGTTTGATATAGAGAATATTTAGCGTTGCTAATCACTCTTTATTGGACGGGTTTTTTTATGTCTGAAATTTACAATTTGTGCAAATTGCATTGTCCAAAATTTACATTCTAGTCTAATGTGAATATTGATAGAGCAAAAATGTTGTGTTGGTAAAGTATGGAGTTGGAATGTCACTTGAATCTTCTGAACTAATTAATTTATATAGCGAAACCGTATTTTGTTTTACTGGAGAAGCGAGCGAAATACCAAACCCTTGTGCCATCATTACTGCTTACAATCCAAAAAGTAAGTTGTTCAGTGATAAACATAATAAAACCGCTAATGATGCATTAGAACAAGACATATCAGAAGTTTATTATTTACCTGTAGATGGAGCATCAATAGATAAAACCCATCAAGAGCCTAGTTTTATGGTGCAAATTTCAAAACCGGCTGCAGTGGGGTTAGCCGAAAAATATAATCAAAATGCAATTTATTGGCTAGAAGGAGATGATTTGCATATTGTTCCGGTTTTGATGGAAGGCGATGAAATTTCTATCGGTTCATTTCAGCGTCGAGTTCAGTCTAATGATTACTGACAAATTGGATCAATCATTATCTAGTTACTAATTAAAAAGAAAGCTAATTAAAAGTAATATAATAGAAAAGTAAGTTAATTATTCAGTTTTGGCACTTGATGCGCCTTTCAAAATAAACTTAACCATCAAAACGGTTTCTTCAGTGGTTTTCTTTAAATCTGATTCTGGAGAGTTTAACGCAATACCACCCATGGCGAATACTAATTGAGTGACGGCTTTAGCAACAACTAGAGTTTCATCCGTTTGATAACGCTTCGATATTGCATTAGCTTTTTCTAAATCCGTTTGTAACTCATGAGCAAAAAAGTCTAATTGCTTTTTTATAGCATCTTGAAAATCACCAGAACCAACGGTGCCCTCACGTAACAAAATAGGTAAGGTTGAACCAGGTTTTGACATTTCACTAAAAAAACATTCAACAGAAACCCGAACTACAGAACGTTCATTAATGATAAGCGTTCTGGCATCACGAATGATTGTTCTTAAGTGTTTACCGGCTAATTCTATAATTGCGATATTTAACGCTTCAACGTCTTTAAAGTGACGATAGAAGCTATTTGGAGCAATACCCGCTTCTCTTGTTACTTCACGCAAACTTAAAGAAGAAATACTACGATGCGGACCTACTAAATTGAGGGCAGCACTAATTATTTCTTGGCTATTTATTGAGGCTTTTCTTCCAACTGTTTTCACATTCAAACTATCTTAATTGGATAATATTAGTATTTTTCCACACTAGCGCCAAAGATACTAGTCGCGGCCTTAAACTTATTAAAAGACATTCATAAATACATATTTATATACACATTGGTATACACTTGTATATTAATGTGTATAATCTGAACTTCAATTTAAGAATACTGTGTATTTAAGGTGTATTTTGTGAAACAAACAGTAACTAAAATGTTTAAAAGCGTGTGCTTGCCACAAGCCCTCGATTTTTGGTTTAAACAGTTGAATATCAATTATCAAACCAATACTCCAACGGTTAAAGTCGTAGGTAAAACCATTCTTAATGATGTTGTAAAACTAGTTTTGAAACCAAGCAAAGCGTTTGGAGAGTTTGTAGCTGGGCAGCATATAAGGCTAAAAGTTGAAATAGACGGTATTGGCGAGGAACGTTGCTATTCAATTGCAAACCTACCTAATAGCAAAGGCTTAGTCGAATTATTTATAAAAACACAGGGCAAAGTTAGTAATGCTATCAAGCAAACTCTTAAAGTAGGTACCGTTTTAGATGTTTCTAGACCCTTTGGTCAAAACCATAAAGAAAAATTTGATGCTTATATTGCCGGTGGTATTGGTATTACCGCAATGTGGCCTCTGTTCAAGGCTAGAAATAGTGATACTGCTACGTTACTTTACCTAACAAGAAATGGCGAAGAAGAATCATCAGCACCATTATTAAATGAAATATTAACATCTAAGTTTTATAAAAATGGTCAAGTTAAGATACACGATGGACGAACATTCTTATCTACGCTTAACAATGTAAAACTGTTTTTTACAGATAAAAACAATGCAATTTCATGTGGTTCGGATCGTTTTAACAAAGCCATGTCTGCACATATTAGTGACTTAGAAACTAATGTTGATTTGACCTTAGAAAGCTTTAAAACAACGAAAACCGCATTAGTAAGCACTGAAATTAAAACGGATATCAATGTAAAGCTAATTAACTCTGATCAAGTCATTGTTGTGGATAATAAAACAACATTGTTAGACAGTTTGTTAAATGCCGGAATTAAAGCTAAACACGGCTGTAAACAAGGTATTTGCCATGAATGTACGTGTCGCGTTTCGGCCGCATCATTGTTAAACGACGTAAATAAAACGATTCAACTTTGTACTACGTTCCCAAGCCAGGATTTGGAGCTAGAGCTATGAATTTTGAATTATTAGAAAAAGAAATTAATCAGGTTAAAGAAGAAACAATGGCGAAAGTAGGAGCAGAAGACGCTCGTTATATTCGTCGTATTGAAAAAGTAGTCAGGTACAGTGGCGCAGCTGGACGAGTTTGCTTAATGCTTTCGTGGTTTCCTCCATTTTGGATTATCGGTACGGTATTATTGTCGATAAGTAAAATAATGGAGAATATGGAATTAGGTCATAATGTGATCCACGGTCAATACAACTTTATGAATGATGAGCGTTTTAATGGCTCTACATATGAGTGGGATATTGCTGGTACATCTGATAACTGGAGAAAGACGCACAACTATAGCCACCACACCTATACTAATGTTAAGGGCATGGACCATGACATTGGCTATTCGATTTTACGAATATTTAAGGAACAGAAGTGGAATCCGGTGTATTTATTTCAACCTATTTACGCTGTTATTTTTGCTGTTCTTTTCCAATGGGGCGTTGCATTACAAAACCTTAGATTAGGACGATTGTTCATTAAAAAGGTACCTCTAAAAGAGTTTATTAATGAAGACAAACAAGCTTATACAAAAATGGGTAAGCAATTGTTTAAAGATTATATCTTCTTCCCAATTATAGCTGGACCTATGTTTATTCCTGTAATTCTAGGTAATTTCACCGCTAATATTGTACGAAGCTTGTGGACTTATTTAATCATTTTTTGTGGCCACTTCACTAAAGATGTTCATATTTTTGACAGGTCAGTTATAAAGAATGAATCAAAAGGGCATTGGTATTATCGCCAAATCATGGGCTCATCTAATATTAAGGGCGGTAAAGTATTTCATATATTAAGTGGAAACTTGAGTCATCAAATAGAGCACCATTTATTCCCAACGATGCCATCTTATCGATATGCCGAAGTTGCCCCTAAAATAAAAGAAATTTGTAAACGACACGGAATTCAATATAACAACGGTAATATCTTTAAACAGTTTGGCCAAGTTGTTGGTCGGATTGTCAGATATAGTCTTCCGTAAGATAGTTAAATAGACCTAAGAGAAAGCCACAGTTTGTGGCTTTTTATTTTTAATGCCAAGTTTTAACACCCAGTTTTAATACTATATTTTTGGGTCCTTATCGCCTATAAATGGATAAATACCTATTCATTTCCTATAGTTTAGTCTCAATGTTTTTGTGAGGCTCAACGCTTGAAAAAAATCCTAATACACTTCCAACGCTCTGTACTATTTGCGATTTTTTTGTTTCTAGCTTCACTTAATAGTGCTTACGCAAAAGAAATATCACTTGCTTATAGTTTGGAAAACTATGACTTCACATTAATTTTTGATGAGTTTACTGCTCAAACGGGTATTAAAATCAAAGTCGCGTCATTTAAAAACAATGACCTTAAGTCTGAACTAATCCAACGAGCCAATATTAAAGAGTTACCCGATGCCGTTATTGTGCCATCGGACTTTACTGGTTTAGGTTCTATTAATGTCAGCACTATTTCTAAGGATTTAATTAACGCAGACATTCGCAAGGCCGCGATTAACTCAACACTTGTTGACAATAAAAGTAGAGGTATTCCCATTGTGTACGGTAATCACTTATTGTTGTATTACAATAAAAATATCATTGCTAATGCGGGCCAAACTTGGTCGGAAATACTACAGCAAGGTGGAAGTATTAACGAAGACCAAAACCTTATAGCGTGGAGTTATTTGGAGATGTATTGGTTTATCCCATTTTTGGGTACATTTGGCGAGTTTCCTTTTGTTGATAACCAGGTTTTGTTGAATACGAAAGGTATGGTTCAAGCGTTAAAATGGTATAAAAATCTGAGCGTTAGTAACATTGTTGATCTTGAGTGTGACTATGTTTGTTCTCAAAATCAATTTATGGCAGGCACCTTAGCTTATTCGATCAATGGCTCTTGGGCTTATGGTCAATACAAAAAAAGCCTAGGCGATTTTCTTGGGTTAGCTCTATTACCTAGGCTAGGTGATAAAGAAATGCAACCGTATTTTTCATCACATGTTCTTGCATTTCCCGGTAACGGATTACACGGACCCAAACAAAAAGAGCTAAGATTGTTAGCGACTTATTTTCAGTCGGAAAAGGTGCAAGAAATGATATGGGATACACTCAAGAGTATTCCTACCAATAGCAAAACCTTGGCCAAAATCATGTCGAAGGGCAATGCCGATTTTGATGTATTAATGACCCAGCTAGAACAATCTGAGCCTATGCCCAATGAAAAAAGTATGGCGATAGTTTGGGAGGCAATGCTAAAAGGAACTAATCGCTATTTAGCGGACGTGTTAGATGCAGAAGCCGCGGCTCGGTATATGCAGCATGTGGCGGAAAAATCTATTGGGCATGGTTCTGCTAGGAATGATAATGACTGATAGAATCAAAAGCCAAAATAAAAAAAGCGTACTTAAAGAAATTCAATTTAAGCTTTCATTCGCTACTTTAATTTTGATTTCGGTATGTGTTGTCATTTTCGGTTTGGAGTCTTATAAACAGAGTATTTCTTTAGCCAAAGAAGACGTAAAACAGCATAGTAGTTCTGTTGCTTTAGACTTGCAAAATGAACTAGCCAAACAAATATATGGCTTAAGCTCTTTAGCGGATAACAAAGTTTTAGCTGAGTTACCTACTAACCTTTTATATACACAATATGCCTTTAGAGAATTAAAACGAATCGTAAATGTGAATCCTCTAATTGACGCCGCATTTATTAGTGACGGCTCAGAGTTTGTAGTTGAAGGCTTTCCGTTAGAGGCGTTAAAGTTTGATAGAAGTACATTGTTACCTTATACAAAATCATTAATGCAAAGGAACAATACTGACTTTCAATTAGCACTATTTTATACGCCAGAAATTATTGATGTGGAAAGTGCTAGCACTGAGGGCAGTTTGTTTCTTTCTATTGCGCTTAGAAAGTCAAATGAGTCATTGATAGACCCCTACCAAACAACCGCTATTTTATATTTACTACTTAATCCTAATTACCTATTAATTAACGATAAAAGTACAAACTACAGCAACACTAAAGTTGTAGTAAATGGTGTTAACTGGTTTACAAAAAGTAATACTCACTTTGACAGTGATCTAACTTATACCTATTCAACATTTACCACTAAAAAAGACGGAGTGAACCTTGATATTCAAGTGGTTCATGATAAAAATTACTATACAACGTCAGTATTCAACTCCATCGCGTCATCGCTTTTCATTATTTTATTAACCTTTGTTTTACTGATTTTTTACATGATAAAGTTCTCAAAAAGACTAAGAAAGCCATTAAAAAACTTAGAAAAGGTAGCGAACTCGATTCAGAGTGGTCGATATATTGTTTGCGATATAGAGTCGGAGTTTTTAGAGTTTGATAGTGTTTTTAAGGCAATGGACCATATGTCTACAACAGTAAATCAACAGTTTCTGGATTTACAAAAGCAAAAATTAAAGGCAGAGGTTTCAGAACAAGCTAAAGGAAATTTCTTAGCAAACATGAGTCATGAAATACGAACCCCAATGAATGGAATTTTAGGTACTCTTCAAATTTTACAACGACAGTCTCTACCTTACGAATCTGAAGAGTTAGTTGAAAAAGGCATACTGTCTTCAAAAATGTTGCTGACTATTGTTAATGACATACTGGATTTTTCGAAAATTGAAGCGGGTAGATTAGCAATAGAAGTCATACCAATTAATGTTAGTAAGCTTGTGGAGTCAACAATCGCCGAGTTACAACCAGAAGCTGAATCTAAAGGTATATCTATAGAGTTAACGTTGGACAGTAGCTATCGAGAAGGGTGGTTGGGTGATCCTGTTAGGATTAAACAAATAGCGTTAAACCTACTTTCAAATGCGATTAAATTTACCGACAAAGGCGGTGTTTTTATAGATTTAAAAGTTGAGAATGAGCAGCTATTCTTAAAATGTCGAGATACAGGTATTGGTATGTCTAAAACAATCATCGGCAGTTTATTTTCTCGATTTGAACAAGCGGATAAGAGTACAACTAGAAAGTACGGTGGTACTGGTTTGGGAATGGCTATTACGAGCCAGCTGGTTTCGTTGATGGGCGGACAAATTAAAGTGGACAGTGTATTGACTAAAGGCACCACATTTAAACTACTGTTACCTTTAGCGCAAACTGACATGGAAAAACTAACGGTTGAACGGAAAACTAAAATTGGAACTCCTAGATTAAAAGGGAAGACGATTTTGTTAGCCGAAGATAATAAAATTAATCAAACTGTGTTCTTAGCGATGATGAAGCCTACACTTGCCAATATCGTTGTTGCTTTTGATGGTAAGGAAGCTGTGGAAAAGTTTAATGAGGTTAAACCGGACATTGTATTTATGGATATTCAAATGCCAATTATGGATGGCATTGAAGCTTGTGTAGAGATAAGGAAAATGGATAACCGCGTGCCGATTGTCGCGTTAACTGCCAATGTAATGAGCGAGGATGTCGCAAAATATATGGCTACTGGTTTTGTTGCTCATATTGGTAAACCGGTAGAGATCAATAAACTCTACCGGGAGTTGGATCATTATTTAATTGAAACTCTTAATTAAGCAGTTGAATGTGGAGGTGTTATGTCACTTGAACTAACAAACAGTTTGTTCACCATTACGTAGATAAGAACAAAGTAGAGACTTTGGATGACCAACGCATAGTCCCTAAGTTCAGCCCCTGCTAAAAGCAATGCGATAACTAAGTAGTAAATTGCTACGATCCAAATAGTGACGTTAATCTTAATTGCTCGAGCCTGGAAAATTCTCTTTTTATCTTCTCCTTTCACTTGTGATAAATTTTTTCCTTTAATGATGAGTGAAATAGCCACCACGTTAACTGTATCGAGAAAAATCACTCCAAGGTAGTTTACATAGCCCGCAAATCCATCAAAGGGGTGTAGTTGAAAGTACTGATTTACAGCAACAAATAGGATGTGACCTAAAATTAGAAGGGCAATGGAAAACTTAGGGATAAAGTCTTGCCAACGTCTTATAGTTAATGACGCCGTACGCTTTTTTGAGGCGTGGTCTTTGAGAAGTTTAAAGTAACGCTTATTAACAAAGATTAAGAAAAACAACGGTAATAGAGACATCAGGAATAACACCATAATACCGGATTGGTTATCCCAATTAAAAAGCTCTTGTTTATTAGTAAATGACGAATAAAGAAAATAGAAACTCGCACCAGCCATGCTAATAGACATCAATAAATAAAACCGCAATGCGTAGTCAATAACTTTAGAAGAGGAGGTGTAAAGTGCTGGGTGGTCCTCTTCAGTGTAGAAAGATAAATATTTGCCAAATTGGCTCTTTATTTTTAATGGAATAATTACTGTCGTCACGGAAATTTGCAGTGCAACGGCAATGTAAAACCAAACTATTGCTGGGTCGGATAGGTTCATCATTATTTCCCTTTTATCTGTTGAGACATTACTTTATTAAAAGCGATACGAATTTCAGAATCAGTCGCTCCACTGGTTTTAAGTATTGCTAGTAACGATGCCAACTGCTCATCAAGCCAATCCTCTAAGTCGAACTGACTATTAGAATAAGCATTAGGGTGGACAAACGTTCCCCTGTAGCCTTTCTTTTCGATAACATTATCTCGCTCTAGCAGGTCGTAAGCTTTCGCTACCGTCTTGGCATTAATATCTAGGTCGTTCGCTAATTGCCTAATTGAAGGCAACGCATCTCCTGGACCTATCGTTTTATCTAAAATTGCCTTTTTAATTTGGGCAACTAATTGACTAAACATAGGTTCGCGGCTGTCCATATCAATTGTAATCATGTAAACACCTTGGGTTACGTGTACCACTACCACAAGTGGTACATTAAGGTTACTACTTGTTCATTTAATGGTCAAGCTTAGGTGGAGGGTTTTTATCTAGTTTATTTGGTTGTGGTTGCTAAGCGGTTGAAAAACTTCTCATTTATTCTTTTTATTTAAAAGGCTAAACGTTTAATGACATTAGAGTATTGGCTATGGATTAGCGGTCGCAAGTTCATATTGAATAAACTTGCGACTATTTTTTAGAATGGAGCCGGGAATTGTTGAAAAGCTGAATCAATTTTCACCAATGCTTCTTCAGGAAGCTCAACGTTAAAAGCGTCAATGTTTTCATCTAATTGTTGCAACGTTGTTGCGCCAATAATTGTGGAGGTAACACCGTCTATTTGTTTACACCAAGCAAGTGCCAGTTGACTGGGTGTTAAATTAAACTGCTGCGCAATTAATTTATATTCGGCAATAGCAAGTTGACTATTTGGTGTGTCTCTAAAAAGGCCATTACGTTGTGTTAATGTCCATCGACTTCCCTCAGGCCTCATATTGTTTAAGTACTTACCGGATAATGCTCCGCCTGCAAGTGGCGACCACGGTAAATAAGCAATATCTTCATGAATACAGTTTTCAATTAAATAAGGCCAATCTTTGGCGTGTAACAAACTAAACTCATTTTGAATGGAAACCATTTTAGGTAAAGCGTACTTTTCACTTAGTTTTATATACTGGTTGATTCCCCAAGTAGTATCGTCAGATAGCCCGCAGTGTCTTATTTTACCGGCTTTAACACAGTCATTGAGTGCTTGTAATATAGTTAACATATTACTAACTTGTTTATCTTTATCAACGTCAGAAAACTTAACGGCATTAGGGCGGTGTTTAGAAAAGTGAGGTGACGTTCTATTTGGCCAATGAAGTTGGTATAAGTCGATGTAATCTGTTTGTAATCTCTTCAGTGAAGCATCTACCGACTTAATAATAGCGTCACCATCAATATCTGCAGATTTGCGGATCCAAGGTAAACCATTTCCCGCTATTTTCGTGGCTAATACAATGTCATTGCGCTTCTTTTTATTGGCACTTACGTAGTTGCCGATGATTTGCTCTGTATCACCGTACTTTTCGCCCGTAGGCGGTACAGGGTATAACTCTGCCGTATCAATGAAGTTAACGCCTCTAGACATGGCTTGTTCAATTTGTTGATTTGCGTCGGACTGGTTGTTTTGAACTCCCCATGTCATTGAGCCTAAACAAACTTCAGACACTTTTATGTCGCTGCTACCCAATTTATTATATTTCATTGTTAATCCTGACTATAAAAATGTTGCTATGCTTTCTAGTGACTTTTTAACGGTAGCATGATGCGGAATCGTTGCGTCTTCAGCTGGATAACCAACAACAAGTAACATAAATGGCCTCTCATTGTCTGGACGCTGACATATCTTAGTGAGGAATTGCATTGGTTTCGGGGTATGAGTGAGAGTTGCTAGGCCGCTATGGTGCAAGGCATTAATTAAGAAACCAGTGGCGAGACCAACGGATTCATGCACATAGTAATTTGTGTTCTGATCACCGGGCTTAATACCGCCTTTTTTTTGCGAAAAGACAGCGATTAACCAAGGGGCATGTTCTAAAAATGGCTTGTTAGCATCAGTACCTAAAGGTTTTAATGCTTCTAACCATTCGTCACCAGCTCTGCCTTCATAAAAGCCTTGTTCATGTATTTCTGCTTGTTCTCTTACTTGCCTTTTAATGTCAGCGTTATTAAGTGCAACAAAGTGCCAAGGCTGATGGTTTGCGCCACTTGGTGCGGTACCTGCCGCTTTAATACAGTTCTCTATGATTTCTTTTGGTACCGCTTTATCACTGAACTTTCTAATACTATGACGTCGTTTTATCTCGTCTAAATACTCTTCTGATCTTGCCAGCATTTGTTGTTCTGGAAAGGTAATAAAGTCAGTGAGTGGGTAATGCGCTTCTTCGCTCATGAGGGCTCCAAGCCAATAAAATATAAGCTTATTTAACTTTTATTTAGAGGCTTGTGCAAGCTTTTAATTAGCCCTGTAATTACTTAAGGCGCTACAATTTTTAGTCGGATGTCATGAGCAATATCTACAAAACCATCAGTCGCGATTACAGAGAGCAGAACCGTAGAGCCACCGGTGCCTGCTGCCGTTGCAATATGTATCCTGTTATTGGAAACAAATTGTTCAATTTGTGTAACGGAAACGCCAACCCCTATTTGTGTATTAACTGTAATGCCATCCACTACAGTTGTACTTACTGGGTTTGCACCTGATACGTTGCCAATGTTGATTTCCTTGATTGAAGCAACATCACCATCTGTCGGTGTGTCTTCATCGGTTATTTGTATATCAAATTGGTCGGTATAGTCCTCTAGCACTTGAGCTGAGTCTACTGAGTCGCCAAATATGGGGGCATTGTTTTGTAATAAAGCGGTGACAAGTAAGGTTTCTTCGGCATATGTCTGGCCATCAAATACGCGAAGCTTTAAAGGTTGATTGACCATGCTGATGCCTTTGTATGCTGCTTTTAATTGCAGAGAGTTTACATCTAGTCCTGCAATTTCAAGAGTATTTGGAATAGCGTTTCCATTATTAGCTAGCAACTCTACCGTGAAGTCTGCAGCATCATTATCTACATCACTAATATTCAGATTAATCCGAGTTATGTAGTCGTTCGTCAGTTCAATGCTGTTAGAAACCAGGCCTAAGGTAGGAGGATCATTTACAGGCATGACATTAAACTGAATCGTTTCGCTCACGCTCAGATTACTCGTGCTATCGTCGGTGGCAATGACTTCAATTGCATAGTTGGTAATAGAAGTGACATTATCTGGCACCACAATTTGCAAATAATTATCAAAAACGGTGACATTTAGGCTTAAAAAGTTTGATGTTCCACCATCTTGAACGCTGACCATTACGTTATCGCCATTCTGATCGTCAGTTATAAAATTAATGATGAGAGTTTCATCCTCGTCAACTTCGGGAACGAAGGCGTTAATGGTTAGTTCAGGTGGAGAGGGCGCAACAGGAACAATTACGGTAATGGTTTCTGATACCGTTATGAAGCCATCTGACGCTGTGGTAACTAAGGTCATCGTTTGTTGGAAAGTTGCACTAGCATCCAGACTCAGAGTTAATATACCTGTGTTTTGGTCGTAACTTTCCGTTAATAAACTATTGTTTGTGTAGCGAGTGATTTCCAACTCCGTTCCGTCGGGATCAAAATAATTCACCAACAGTGACTCTGACTGGCCAGGTGCAATTTCAATTGTAGATTGACTTAGGGTGATTTGTGGAGCTGAGTTATCTATCCTAATGATCAATGGCAGCTCTAATTCCGAAACCGCACCAAACTCATCTACTGCACGAATGATGAAACTGTCAGTAAACGGTTCGTCTAGATCAAAGGCTTCTATTGTTAATAAACCATCGGAATACTCTGCTGTCATTTTGCTAGAGTCATAAATCAATTGAGGCTCTAAACTACCTTCATCAATATCTTCAACCGACACTGCAACTTGCACTTGGCCCGTTTCAACAATATCTAGTGCTGTTGCATCAGCGGTAATGGCCGGCGGCGTATTTTTGTAGATAGTAAGTGAAACGGTTTCAACTCTTTCACTGCCAAATACGTCAGTAACAACAATATCAAATTCAGTATTTAAATCATCTGGTTGGGCAAGTAGGGCTGCAGTAATAGAGACTTGGTCGCCACTAATCTCTGATGTTAATATGCTCTCATCCGCCACAACAGCGATTGAGTATGGGTGGTCTTCAAAGTCTTCAATGACCACATCAAAAGACATTGTTTTACTTTCTAGCAATGGCGACAATAATGGTACTTCAATTAGAGGCGCCAAGTTTGGGTTGCCACCTAAAAAGCTGGTGAAATTATCTTTTATATATAAATGAAAAGTTAATTTAGATTCATAACCTGCATCATTGGCCGAAATTGTAACTTGTTCATACTGCAGTTCTGATACGTCATCTGAAAATACTGAAAAATAAGGTGGGTTATTGGTGATAGTGAAGTCGTCAGTGGTGCTTGAGAATGTTAAATCAACAAACTCCTTGTTGTTATCTGTTAAAACATAGGCAAATTGCGCAATTTTATCCGACTCTAATCCCGTCAGCTTTTTAATTAAGCTCAATGTTACATTTTCTTCAATTGACAGCACGGGGGCATCATTTTCATCAGCAGGTGTGTTACTTTGAGTCAACAGAATATCAATTTGATCAGTCAAATGGCCGTCACTCACTTCAAGAGTAACGGTTTCGGAATCACCCTCAAGGTTTTGATTCAGCGAGACAGTAAGTTCATATCCATATAGAGCTTTATTTACATGAGTTGTTACTGCTGAAGGAGCCGATATCACTCGATAAGAAATTCTATCGGAGTCAGGATCGTAAATATCGAAGTTGATTGTACTTGACTGGTAAAGGTTTAATTCTATAACTGGTTCAATGAGCGCGATTACAGGTGGCTCTACCGTTTCTAAGTCTCTATTCTTATTATAATAAATGATCTGAATTGGCTGCTCATTAATAACTCCATCTATTTCACTTACGGCTAATAGCTCTCCATATGTATCTTCCTCTGCTGGATCAGCAGATATGAGGTATTGGCTGCTGTCTTGTGACAGTTGGCCATTTAAATTTGCGGCGTTTAAATAGAAATTCTCTAAGACGTCACCATTTAACTCGTAGTTTCTGTTGAGATTAATAGTTACAACTTCATCTTCAAAAAGAGTGATGTAATCCGTCGGCCAAGTTACTTTGTAGTCGGTTGTATCCTCTTCGCCATCGCTATCACCATCATTGCCGCCGTCATTATCGTCTTCAGAAGAGTCAGACGCGGTAATTTGATATGAAACTGCAATGGACTCCGAAATACTATTGCTTGAAAATACGATTTCAAATTGCCCAGAGCCGATTTCATCGCCGGCAGAAAATAGAATAGCTTGGGCGTCTTCATCAATCGTAACTTCACCTAAATCTGGCTGAGTGTTGATAGAGGCAACAACTGCAATACCATCCGAATTTGTTACAACATAAGTAAGTTCAATCTCTTGTCCAGCAACAAGTGTTATTGATGCAGGGCTCACTTGCACGGCAAAGGTGTCGTTAGATACCTCGCCATCAGTTGACGTGCTATCACTTGAACCGCAACCACTGACAATAAGCAGTAAAATGATGCAAATTATTGGATAAACTAGACTGTACTTATTTCGAACCGAATACAACATGTTAACTACGCCCTCAATGAAAAGAGCATAAAAAATGCTCCTTATAGGTTATCGGTCATATTTCTAATTTTATTATAGTAATTTAATCGAAAAGCGGATAATAACTCCTGAATATCAGAGTCATCAACGTGATTCGCTTTTAAAGCGAGCTCTGTTAATTCCAAACTAGCCTCTACATTCTCAGATACCACATCGTTTGCTCCATGTTGCAGCAGTTCCAAACAATTATCACTGTTGTGGGCTCGCGCTATGATGTTTAGATCTGGAAAACGATGTCTTAAAGATTCAACCAACTCTAAAGCCGCATGGGTATCGTTTAAGGTAATTATAGCCAATTTAGCGTGATGTATGCCGGCGGAGTTGAGTAAATGAGATTGCGTGACATCACCATAAAACACTGGGTAATTATCTTGATATTTTTTTACTATCTCACTTGAACGGTCAAACGCGACATAACTGACGCCAGCTGTTTCAAGGATTGCTCCTATACTGCGACCAACGCGGCCAAAGCCAGCTAACACTACTGCGCATTCTGGAATCTCAGCTTCTGAAGGGCTTAGCTCTTGTTGTTGGTTATTAAATTTATTGGCAATAATAGCCAGTAGTGGCGTAATTAACATGCTGACTAAAACCACCAGCATAGCAATATTAAACTGATAAGCAGTCAACAAGTCAGCAGCAAATGCTAAGGAAAGTAAGACAAGGGCAAATTCACCACTTTGACCGAGTAGAAAACCAACGGCCGCTGATTTTTGCCAACTATGTCCAAATGATTTTGCTAATAGTGTAAGAACCGATGTTTTAATAGCCACGGTTAAAAGCATCAATGAAATAACAAGTACCGGCGACTCTAGTAAAACAGGTATATTTAAAGACATCCCCATAGAAATGAAAAACGCACCTAACAATAAACCTCTAAAGGGTTGTACTTCAGCTTTAATTTGATGACGATAAGCAGAATCAGAAATAAGCAGACCCGCTAAAAATGCGCCCATTGCCATTGAAAGCCCAGCAATCTCAGTTAAATAAGCGGTACCTAACACTATAAGCACAGCCGTAGCCGTAAATACTTCAGCATTAGCTGACTTAGCAACTCGATATAAAAGAGGGTTTAACAGGTATTTGCCCACCATGATGACGGCTACAATAATGCCAACTGACTGAAGCACCGCATAACCTATGCTGTGGCTTACCCCAGTAGATTCAGACAATAAAGGAATTAGGGCTAGTAACGGCACCACGGCTAAATCTTGCATGAGTAATACCGCGACGGAAGAGCGACCAAATTCAGTGTTGAGTGACTTTTGTTGAGTCAGTATTTGTAGCACAAAAGCTGTAGAAGAAAGCGATAGAGCGCAGCCAATTATTATCGCCGCTGGCCAATCTAAACCTAGTAAGAAGTGACTTATTAGAATGATAATTAAGCTTGTTAGTAACACTTGCAGTGAGCCCAAGCCAAAGACAAGACGCTTAATTTTCCATAAAAACGAGGGTTTCATTTCCATGCCAATAACAAATAGCAACAAAACCACACCAAATTCTGAAATATGGGCAATATGCGCAACGTCTGATATTAAACCTAAAACGGAGGGACCAATTAGTATGCCGGCCAATAAAAAGCCAGGTACGGCACCAAGACCTATGGCCTGACATAGCGGCACCATAAATACGGCCGCGAGGAGAAGGTAAATCATTTCTAAAATTAAAGGGTTATGCACTTAAACAGCTCCATTAAAGCATTTATTTAAGTGTAACCCTTAACTATTCATCAGACAAAAATATAGATAAAAATTTACTGATCTATATCAATGCAAATACAAACTTAACGTTTAACTTATAAACTTTAGCTTACAGCTTAACCGTTATTATTAGTATTTCGATTTGCTGGCTTTCGAGCCGGCTTGTTGCCAGGACGACTATTAGGCTTACCGGTTGGTTTAGCACCAGAACGTGAACCAGGCTTACCATTTGGCTTTGCGCCTGAACGGTTATGTGAGTTACCTTTTGAACCGCTGTTTCTGTTGTCGTTATTACCTGAGCTGTTGCTTCGACGTTGCGGCTTTTTATCTTGCGCATCATCGTCTCGTAATGACTTATTCTTTTTCGGCTTTTTCTTTTTAGGAGCTCGAATCTCTTTGGCCGGCGGTAAGGTCATTTGAGGAACAAAATCTTCATCGATAGAGCGTTCAATGTGCTTTTGGATAAGTTGTTCAATGTCCGTTAAGCTCTTGAACTCATCAGCAGAAACTAATGAAACAGCTTTACCTTCAGCGCCTGCACGACCTGTACGACCAATACGGTGTACATAGTCTTCAGCAACTTGTGGTAGGTCGTAGTTTACAACCTGTGGTAATTGCTCAATGTCTAAGCCACGTGCAGCAATATCAGTTGCCACTAAAACTCGGATAGATTTGTCTTTAAAATTTGCTAGCGCTTTAGTACGAGCTGCTTGACTCTTATTGCCATGAATAGCCGCTGCAGTAATACCTTTTGAGTCTAGATTTTTAGCAAGCCTATTAGCACCATGTTTAGTGCGAGAGAAAACCAGAACTTGTTGCCAGTCATTCTTTTTAATTAACTTAATCAACAGTCTTGCTTTAAAGCTTTGATCTACGCTATACAGAGTTTGTTCAACACTTGTTGTTGTTGAATTAGCAGGGGAAACAGAGATATGAACTGGGTTGTTCATTAGCCCTTGTGCTAAGTCTTTAATGTCATCAGAAAACGTTGCTGAAAACATTAAGTTTTGACGTTTAATTGGTAATAATCGCAAGATCTTTTTGATATCGTGAATAAAGCCCATATCTAACATACGGTCAGCTTCATCTAGTACAAGCACTTCTAATTGATCAAACTTAACCGCGTTTTGGCTGTATAAGTCCATTAAGCGTCCTGGTGTTGCGATAAGAATATCGACACCTTTACGTAACGCAATCATTTGAGGATTGATTTTTACGCCACCAAAAACAACGGCAGAACGAAGCGGTAGGTTCTTACCATAGGTTTCTACACTAGCGGCTACTTGGGCAGCGAGTTCACGCGTTGGTGTTAGAACAAGCGCACGAACTTGATTTGATTTTGCACGTGGACCTTTGGATAATCGCTCTAATAAAGGGAGTGTAAAGCCTGCAGTCTTGCCGGTACCCGTTTGTGCAGCGGCCATTACATCTTGGCCTTCTAAAACTGCAGGAATTGCTTGGGCTTGAATAGGAGAAGGGCTAGTATAGCCCTGATCGTTGATCGCACTCAACAATGCGTCGGAAAGACCTAGGTCGGTAAATTGCATTAACACTCACTTTAAGAAAATTAGGATTTGCTCACGGCAAAAGGCGCTGAAGACTACCTGAAAACCGTGATTTTAGCAATCAAGATGTATAAGAATAAGGCAGTAAAAGCATAATGAGTTGGTTTGTTTATATATTAAGGTGCGCTGACGACACCCTTTACACAGGAATTACCACGGACTGTGCTAGGCGGGTAGTTCAGCACAATACTGGAAAAGGGGCTAAATATACGCGCAATCGAACCCCAGTAGCGCTTATTTACAATGAAACGTCAGACTCTCGAAGCAGTGCTTCTGTTCGTGAATATCAAATTAAGCGTCTAACTCGTAAACAAAAATTGGCTTTAATTGCAGAACAAAAAAAGACTTAGCTTAATAAGTCTCGCGCTTCTTTATATACATCCACATAAAGGCCATCAATGTCAAAAGACTGATCAGGGAATTTATTTTTTAATAATAACGTTACTTCTTTCCACTCGGCTTTTTCAACATGTTTTACAAGTTCTAGTGCACAGCCATATTGACCTTCATAGTGTAACATGCTGTTTGCCATCTTTTCTTGAAGTTGTAATTTCTCTATTACATCTTCGATGGTGCAATCTAAGATGGCATCTAACACTGATAGCAAACCCACAAGAAAGCCGGTAGGTGTTGGTTTTTGACCAATGAGCGTGGGTAGGTTTTGTATAAACAAGGCTCTTCGAAGACCTAATAAGACGATTTCGTCCGGCTTATCACTGGCTAGTTTGGTTACCGCAACTACGGAAATAAACTTTCGCATTGTATCTTCGCCTAAATATACAACGGCTTTATTAATACTTGATATATTTAGATTTCTGAATGCAAGTGAAACGTTAGCAAGCTTTATTACACGGGCGGTAAGACTTATATCACGACTCAGTATTTTTGACACCTTGTCAAAGTCCAATAACCCTTGAGTTAAGCAACTCACCAACTCCATTGCTACAGTTTTTGATGGGTCGATGTTATTAAATTTCATAATAACGGGACGGGCAAAGTAATAGCCTTGCAGGTAATCAACGCCGCATTCAAACGCAAAATCTGCTTGTATCTTAGTTTCTATTCGTTCAGCAACAAGCTTTACATTTGGGAATGTCGCTTTGATTCTTGCTACAGTGGGTGCAATTAATGCATTGTCTTCAGGTATATCAAACTTCACATAGGATACATAAGAAGCTAAGCCAGCCCATTTTTCATCAAAATCATAGTCATCAAGAGCAAAAACGTAACCTTGTTGGTGGAGGTCTGCAATGGCTTCTATTGTTTCATTATCTATTAAGCTTCTTTCGACAATTTCCACGATCAAATTTTCTCGCGGAATTAAATTAGGTAATTGTTTTAAAACACTTTTATCACATAGGTTTACAAAGGCTTTACGTTGCTCAGTGACATTGTTGATGCCGTGGAACAAGGCGGTTTCATAAAACATTCTGGCGGAGGCTTGTTCATCTGTTAAGCCGGGAGGAAATGCATTCTCCTCCGAGTCTCGGTATAACAACTCATAACCTATTACTTCAGAGGCTTTATCTAGAATAGGTTGTTTGGCCAAAAACTGAATGCTCAAAATGTTACCTTAAATTGTATTTTTATTATTCGTTGTATTCTGGCATTAATATTACAATTTGTGAATTATCAATTCCAACATAGGTACGTAGTACTAAAGTAGCATTGCAGATAGGCTGGTGATCAAGTGAACTCAGTGCATCATTATTATGAAGGAATAAACATGAAATTTAGGAATATAGCTTATCTAGTCATGACTTTTGGTTGCTTAACTACTGCAGCTTTAGCAACTGAGATGAGTATTGAAAACAACCCTGGCGAACTGGCAGCGTCAATAACAGGTCAGTTAAATGCACCCAAAGGTATTGTTGTTTTGTTGCACGGCTGTGGCCAAGATTCAAAGAGCTTTGCTCAGAATAGCGGGTTCTTAGATGAATCAAAAAAGCGTTCTGTGGCTATTTTGAATATTGAGCAAAATAAAAACAATAACGTACAAGCTTGTTTTAACTGGTTTTCCGAACAGGACAACAAATCCGATAGTGGTGAGCTAGCGTCAATTGAACACTTTATAACTAAGGCACAAAATAAGTACCCTGACGTACCCACTTATTTAGTAGGGCTATCGGCCGGTGGTGCTATGGCGAGTGCCGTATTGTTGCAAAAACCTGATTTATTTGACGGCGCAGCAATAGTTGCGGGCATCCCTTATCCCTGTGCGAACAACCTTATCCAAGCAATTGCATGTATGAAAAGCGGTTCTTCGATGTCGGTATCGGAGCTCGCCAAACCATTTACTAAAAAGTCGAATGAGCAGTGGCCGTCGTTACTAATCTTTACTGGCGATAATGACGTTATTGTAAACGCAAAAAATTCACAACAAATGGCAGAGCAATACGCGGCCATTGTCGGGGCAAGTCCTGTTAAATCTCAAGCAAGCAAACCGACTTCCGGCATAACTCAAACAACCTGGCAAACAGGTAAAAACAAAAACGCCATTTCATTGTACTCCTATTCACAGTTAGGCCACGGCATTCCAGTAACGCTTGAAGAAAGCGAACCGTCATTACCAGCGTTTTACTTACCAACTAAACGAGGTGTTGCATCCATTGTTATGGATACATGGTTCTAGAAGAAGAGGGAATAACGGACTTCGTATACTACTAAGGTACAAATTAAATTTCCTTTTAAGTGCGTTATTGTGATTGAGTCAAATTATAAAAATAAGAATTACAGGGTAACTATATGAAAACTAAAGCAATGAATATTACAGTTATTGCGCTTGCTGTGGCATCGGCATTATCAGCAGCGCCATCTTTTGCAGAAGAGCAAGAAAGCAAAGCTAAGAAAAAAGGTCTCGAAGTTATTCAAGTGACGGCACGTAAAACCGTAGAGAATCTGCAGGAAGTACCGGTTTCAGTTACGTCTGTTAGTGAGCAAGACTTAGTCGAGAGCGGCATCACCGTAATGACTGAAATCCAACAGTTCTCGCCAAATACGACTCTTCAAGCAAGTCGCGGTACTAACTCAACATTAACGGCGTTTATTCGCGGTGTTGGCCAACAAGATCCGCTTTGGGGATATGAGCCTGGGGTTGGTATTTATGTTGATGATGTTTATATCGCTCGTCCTCAGGGTGCGGTTTTAGACTTGATGGATGTTGAACGCATAGAAGTTCTTCGTGGTCCACAAGGAACGCTTTATGGCAAAAATACCATTGGCGGCGCGGTTAAATATGTTTCTAAGCCAATGAGTGGTGATACTGAATTTAATATTGAAGGCGCATTTGGCTCTTACAGCCAGACCGATCTAAAAGTGACGGGTCAAATCCCTCTTATCGATGACAAATTATATCTAGGTTTTGGTCATGGTATGTTTAAACGTGATGGGTTTGGTGAATTCCTTAAAATTGCAGATAACCTTGGCGAACAAGATACAGAGAATTACAACAAAGACATATCAGCAACTCGTTTAACGCTCGAGTATCGTCCAACGACGGATTTGTTTGTGCGTTTAGGGTGGGATAAAACAAAAGACACATCAAATGCCAAAGGTGGCTACCGCTTGTTGCCTAGTATTGTTACTGATGCACCAGTGCCAGATAGCGTATTTGATTCTTATTCAAGTTTACCGACTGATAACCTAGTTGAAACCGATGGCATTAGCCTTACGGTAGACTGGAATGTAAATGAAGAATTAGCCCTTAAGTTTATTTCTGCTAAACGCGAGAGTTACTCTTCTACAAATATCGACTTTGATAATACCGCAGTAGATATTTTTGATGTTCCGGCTATTTATGATGATGAAAATACCAGCCATGAGTTGCAAGCGACTTATTCAGGCGATGGTTATTCAGTTGTAGGTGGTTTGTATTTATATGATGCTGAGTCATGTGGTGTGTTTGACGCAGTATTGGGCCATTTAGGCAGAAGTTTGTTTCCTGGTATTGCAACCGGTTTTACACGTGAAGTAGCCGGTTGCAATAACTCTGAAAGTCAAGCAGCGTATGTTCAATCAAGCTTTGATGTAACTGAACAACTGTCAATGACCTTAGGTGCACGTTATACCAATGAAGAAAAAGAAGCGTACGTAAATAACGGAGTACAGATATTTAATGTCTACCCAGAGTCAGATTGGGTTCCAGGTTATCAACGAGATCCTAATTTAGCTTTCCCACAAGTATTAGGTACAGATTCGAACAATGACGGTACATTAGATGCGCCTGCGTCTGATGATTGGTCTCAATTCACACCAAGAGTGGGCGTAGAGTATCAGCTAGATAATAAAACCATGTTGTTTGCTAGTTATTCACAAGGCTTTAAGTCAGGCACATACAATCCAAGAGCGAGCGGTCAAGAAGGTGCGGCAAACCCTGAGATTGTTGATTCAATTGAGTTTGGTATGAAGCGTGATTGGAATGAGCAGTTACGAACGAATATTACCTTGTTCAATATTGAGCATAAAGACCGTCAGTATATTACAGTGACACCAGATCCAACGGACTCAACTGTATTAAATCAGAGTCTAGGTAATATTAAAGGCTCGTCAGTGAAGGGTTTAGAGGCTGAGATAACGTATGCAGCAACAGACTTGTTAACCATTGATTTAGCGGTTGGTCTATTAGATGGTGAAATTGAAGATGATCCAACGGTAGCAACGCCATTATTGGGCCTTTCTAATACACCTGATTATACATTTGCTTTGTCAGCAAATTACTTAATTGAATCAGAAGTAGGCTACTTTGTGGTAAATGGTGGTTATTACTATCGTGATGATTATCGTTTATTTGAAGACAGTGATGCCTTATTCCAAGAAGGTTACGGCTCTTTTAATTTAGGCGTAACGTGGGAAAGTGAAGAAGGAAATTGGTACGGTGGTATCTATGGTAAAAACCTTACCGATGAAGAATTCATGATAGGCGGTTACAACTTTGCTGCGCAAGACGAAGCGGGCAACTGGATACCTGGGCTTGGTGGTGATACTACACTAGCGAGTTACTATGGCGATCCTAGAACTATCCATGTAAAAGTGGGCTACCGTTTCTAAAAAAGGCCTTAATGAACCTACTGGGTTTTATTGATATTTAATCCTAAGTCTGTGATATTGGCCGCGCTAGGAACAAATAAAGCACATTGTTTTGGCAATGTGCTTTTTGCTATTTAAGAAAAGGATATGTGAATGAAAGATGCGACAGTTTTAATTGCTGATGACCATCCGCTTTTTAGAGCTGCATTAAAACAAGCAGTAGGGCACAGTTTTGCTCAACAGTTAATTTTAGAAGCAGAAGATGTTACGCAATTAAAAAATCTTGTTGAGAGTAACCCACAATTAGAATTGTTGTTTTTGGATTTGCATATGCCTGGCAATGACGGGTTCACAACACTAATGATGCTACAAAATCACTATCCAGATCTTATTGTGGTGATGGTTTCTTCGGATGACGATCCTGAAATGATTTATCAAGCCATTGATTTTGGTGCAGCGGGTTTTATTCCTAAATCAGCAGACTTAAACACCATTCAGCAGGCCATTGATGTTGTTCTTGAGGGCGAAACTTGGTTACCCGCAGATTTACCGCCAAGAGTGAATAAAGACGAACAAACGCCACAGCAAAAATTAGCAAAACAATTGTCAGAGTTAACCCCACAGCAATACAAGGTTTTAAGCATGATTGCCGATGGTCAGCTTAATAAACAAATTGCTTACGATCTTGATATAAAAGAAACCACAGTCAAAAAACATGTGTCCGCAATATTATTAAAACTAGGTGTGAACAATAGAACGCTAGCTGGCTTAGCGTTCCAACAACTGACTTTTAAGTAACCTTTTTAAAGCGTGTGCTTTGACTGGCTTTCGAATGTAGCCAAACTCGTTATCAATGCAAGTTTGGCGTAACGTATCGGAAGGATCTGCAGAGCAAATAATGGCCAGTCCCTGCCATCCAATTCTTGATTTAAGCTCGTTAATTGTATCTGTGCCTGTTTCTCCGTTATCTAAATGGTAGTCAGCAATAATTACCGAAACTGCGCTATCTTTATGCTCACTTATTTTGTTAACAAAGTTATCTTTATCGCCTGAGGCAATCACATCAAAACCCCAAAGTGTCAATTGTTGTGAAAGAGCGGTGACGATAAGTGGATCATTATCGATGATAGCTGCCGTTAGCCCGTTAAAGGACTGTTTTGCTAACTCAGGTAACTTAACTTCATTTGTTTCATGCAAGGTATTAGGCTCGGCGATAGGAAGGGTAATAGAAAAGTTTGCTCCTTGCTGCAATTTAGATTTAACTTCGATAGGCAAGTCTAATATTGCAGAAATTCTTTCGCATATCGCAAGGCCTAAGCCTAATCCTGGTCTTTCCTGATTGATATCTAAACGCTCAAATTCTTTAAATATGGTCAGTAATTTACCCTTTGGAATACCAGGGCCATTATCTACAATCATTATACGTGCACTGTTGGCCACTCGCTTTACGCCAAATACAATTTTCACCTGACGGTTTGGAAACTGCTCTTTGATAGCCGGCGCATAACGTATGGCGTTCGCTAAAAAGTTTTGTAATATCCGTCGTAATAGTTGTTTGTCTGTAGTGACAGTAATGCTGCTTTTTACAAATTTAAACTCAATACCAGCTTGTTTTGATAAAGCTGAAAACTCGTTATTTAGTGGAATTAAAATATCGTTGAGCTTAAAGGTTTGTAAATCCACTCTTTGAACGCCACTGTCTAGCTTAGATATTTCAACTAAGTCGTTTAATAGACCTTCCGCGGATTGTAATGCACCGTCTATGTTAGTAGCGAGTTCTTCTAAGTCAGTATGCTGAGTTTTATGTTGAAGCATAGAGTTAAACAAAGAAAGGGCATTAAATGGCTGCATTAAATCATGGCTCGCTGCTGCCAAAAATCGCGTTTTACTGGAGTTTGCGGCTTCTGCTTCGGCAATAGCTATTTCAAGCTCTTGAGTTCGCTCTGTAACTCTTTGTTCCAGTGTTTCGTTGGCTTTTTGAAGCGCCTTTTCAGACTCTATATGGCGGGTAATGTCACTGAACGTACTAACAAAACCGCCGCCCGGCATCGCCTGACCTCTAATTTCCAACACAATGCCCGATGGTAAGGTGCGTTGATAATAATGGTCGTTGCCTTGACGCATGTATTCAAGACGCTTTTCTATTAGCGCCTTAGTATCTTCGCCTAAAATCATGTTTCGTTGAACATTAAACTCAATTAGCTCCCCAATGTGCATTCCAGATTTTAGATAACCATCTGGAAAGGCCAACAAGTCTTTGTAACGGGAATTCCAAGCAACAAGCTTCATGTCAGCATCCACAACACTAATACCTTGTTCAATATTTTCCACCCCGGCTTGTAGTAGCTCCCGGTTAAACTCAAAAATTTGGTTGGCTTCATCTACTATGTTAGCTACCTGCTCAAGGGTTTCACCACGAGTGTCGTCAGCTTCACTAACGGCCGACATAACCAGTTTTGTTGAGGCACTACCTAAAACGGAGGCTAAGGTCATTTGCGTAAAATCAACCAGATACGCTGGCGCTTTGCCCTGCAAGTTTGTATTGTTAGGGATAAGTTGTTTTAGACGGTTTACTGCGTCTTCATCTATAAAACGATTTAGCAGATCTATTAAGTCTGCGAAGGTGATTTGATATTCATGGTGGTGTTTGTTTTTGTCTTTTGAGTACCCACGGACAAACTGATTTGCTTGGAGGTTTTCACCTAAACTTCGTTTTGTATAAATAGAATGAAGGTACAAGACCGCACTATTGCCCAATAGACTTAAAAACAGGCCATGACTGATGAAGTCAAAAGAAGTGATCCCAAACAAAGCGGTAGGGTTAAGCCATTCAATATTGAATAGGCCATTGTTAACCCAATTTGCGTTTGGCCACAAAGTAGGAAGCAGCAGACAATATGTCCATAACGTACTGCCTACAATAAGCCCCCACATCGCGCCTTTAGAGCTGGCGTTTTTCCAATACAAGGCACTTAAAACGGCAGGTGCAGTTTGCGCCAGTAAAACAAAGCTCAATAACCCAATGCTCGCTAATTCGCTGCTTTGGTTAAAGATATAATCAAACAAAAGTGATAACACTAAAATTGCAGCAATGCTTAAGCGCCGAACAAATAAAAGAACACCTGATAACTGCTGTGTAGGGTTGGAGTAACGACTGGTGAGAAAGCGAAGTTTAAGTATTATCGGGCTAACAATTTCCGTGGTGATCAAAGTACTTAATACAATAGCGGCAACAATAACCATACTTGTTGCGGCCGCAAGCCCACCAATATAAACAAAAATACTAATCCAGGCTTGCTGGTGGAAAAGGGGGATAGTGAGCATGAAGGTATCAGCACTAATGCCACCACCAGGAAAGGTTACGAGTCCAGCAATAGCGATTGGAAGAACAAAGATATTAATAAGAATAAGATAAAGCGGGTATCCCCAGCGAGCCGAATTTAACTGCTTTTCGCTGTCGTTTTCAATGACAATCATGTGGTAAAGCTGCGGTGTAACAAAGATGGTTAAAAACCCAATCATTAACTGAGACACCACTAAATAACTATTGTCTGAAGTTGAAGGTTCAATAACATTTGGCGCTTGACTTAAAATAGACTCAAAACCATCAAACAAACCAAAAGTAACAAAAAGGCCAACACACAAAATAGCGGCAAGCTTTACGATAGAACTAAACGCGATAGCCACCAGTAGGCCTGTATTCTGCTTATTTGCCTCTGCGTGGCGAGCGCCAAATAGAATACTAAAAATAATAAGCACAACGGTCACCATCAAGGTGGTGGTTGAGCCAGATTGGAAACTGCCAGTGACCAAATCAAAGGAATGACTGACGGCTCTCAATTGCAAGGCGATATAAGGAAGAGTGCCGAGTAAAGCGATGATAGAGACGACGGCAGCAATTTGTGGGGCTTTATCAAAACGACAGGCGATAAAGTCGGCTACAGAAGTTAGGTTGAGTTTTTTACTGACTCTTAGTAGTTTTAATAATATGGGCCAGCCAAGTATGAAACAGGTGATGGTGCCAATATAAATAGGTGCTATCCACTGACCAGTACTTGCTGCCTGACTTATGGTTCCGTAAAACGCCCAACTAGAGCAACTCACACCAAGTGATAGGCTATAAATCCACGATTTATTTTTCCAGCTTTTGTGTTTCTTTTGTGCCCAAAAGGCAATAAAAAAGAGTAAAACCAAATAGCCGATGGATAACGACAAAATTAACCATGTATCTAGAGATAGCCAAACTAACAAGGTGTTCCCTCACAAAATTGTAGTGTACTAAGGTGGTAGTTATTTTTAACTGAGCCTAGGTTAATCTGCTTGTTAATTAATAACTCACATCGAAATTATCATATATGAAAATTAGTAACAAATACTTGGTTGAAGCAATTGTTTTTGTCAGTTATGTGCTCTTTGCAATGGCTTGGGTAGGCGGTACGGCAAGCATGACACAAATAATGTCGTCGATGGACGTTGACAGCCTTGCATCCGCTAGCTTTATAAGTGGCGCGGTAACCATAGCTAAAATAGCCGGTACCTTTATTGCCGCTTGGATTGCTCTGAAAATGGGTATCAAATATGCCTTTTTCTTAAGTGGTTTGCTTGTCTTTATTGGTGTTTTCACGCCAATGTCTGCAACTTACGATGTACTTTTAGTTTCACGATTCTTAATGGGCCTGGGCGGTGCATTGATGATTGTCTATTTTAATCCAATAGTGATGAAGTTTTTTGCAGTTGAAGAGCGCTCAACGATTAATGGTTTAAATGCGGTGGCGTTTAATGTGGGCACCGCCATTATTCTTTCTTCAATGGCCGAAATTAATACGCTGACGGGAGGTTGGCAACAAAGTTTAGTGATATTTAGTGTTGCTAGTATTGTGTTAGCAGTCGTTTGGTTGTTCGTTGATTTTAATGAGCCCGTTGCAACACAGGTTGCTAAACCTGTGACAGAAAGCCCAAGCGTTGATGAAGAAGCTTCTGTTTATGGTTATTCTGATGGTTTAAAAGACAAATTTACATGGGCTTATTCGCTTTGTTATTCAGGGTTATTGGCATTTTATATCTGTTTATTTACCTTTTATCCTAAAGCGGGCATCACGCAAAGCTCAGTGGTTATTGGTTTTGGCATTATTGGTACCATTGCCGGTATGATTTTTAGTAAAAAGGTAAAACAACGAGTACCTGTCATAACATGGTCTGGCGCAATGGTAACCTTGATGGTATTTGTACTGTCTTTTTATCAACATGCAGAAGTTCAATTAGTTGCAGCTATGTTACTTGGCTTTTTCGTGTTTTTCCCAATTACCGCATTGGTTTCCATCCCACATGAATTAAAGGATATGACGGGCGATAAAATTACCGTGGTATTTAGCTTGTTTTGGTCAATCAGTTATTTAATTGCAACCGTAGTACTGTGGTTGTTTGGTAAGCTTGTAGATATTAATGATGGCGACTTTACTATGTCTTTCTTGCTGATTGGCGTTGTAAGTAGTAGCTTCTTTATAGGCAGCTTCTTTTTGCCTGAAACTAATCCAAAAAAGGAATCGTAAATGCGTGGTGAATTAGCACAACACTTAAATGAATTTATAGATGGTGTTAACCAAGCGATTGCAAAAGCTAAAGAAGATGGCGTTACGGCGACGCCAGAATTAGCTAGAGAAAACTTAGCAAAGCTAGGGGCGTTTGTTAGCCAAGTACCCAAAATTGCTTATGCAGAAGAAAACTACGTATTTGCGGATCAGGTAGAAGTTCCGGTACGTGTTTATAGTCCGAGTCCAAAAGAAGAACTGCCTGTGGTTATTTATTTCCATGGCGGCGGCCACATGTGTGGCAGTACTGAACTGTATGATCCTATGTGTCGAAAAATAGCCAT
The DNA here is from genome assembly GCF_009728465.1 of Psychrosphaera haliotis. GTDB lineage: Bacteria > Pseudomonadota > Gammaproteobacteria > Enterobacterales > Alteromonadaceae > Psychrosphaera > Psychrosphaera haliotis. The sequence continues at coordinate 207,137 of NZ_WOCD01000001.1, read as the reverse complement.
TGCAGCTAAATGTGTAGTTGTTAGTGTTGATTACCGTTTATCGCCAGAGTTTCCTTATCCTGCGGGCATTAATGACTGTGAAGACGTAGTTCGTGGTTATCATCAAGTTTTAAAGGACGTGAGTTACGGCAATGAAGTTATTATTGCCGGAGATAGTGCTGGTGGCGCTATTTGTAGCACGCTTGCCATTAGAGCACAAAAAGATAAAAGCCTTAAAATAGACAAACAAGTTCTCATTTACCCAAGTGTTGACTACACCATGAGTGAACCCTCAGTCGAAGAAAATGGCACCGGTTTTCTATTAGAGAAAACGAGAATTCAGTGGTATTTCGATAACTACTTTGATGATTATGAAGATCGTAAAGAAATGTCACCTCTTTACGGTGAATTTGATGCGTCAATGCCAGAAAGCTTAGTTATTATTGCAGGCTGCGATCCGTTAAGAGACGAAGGTTTAGAGTACGCTAAAAAGCTTAAAGCTGCAGGCGTTAACGTGGATGTTCGAGAGTTTAAGAATATGATCCACGCGTTTATGAATATTGAAGATCTTGTGCCCGACGAGTGCAGAGAGTTATACCAACTCATCGGGGACTTTGTTAATCAAACAGATGAGAGTGTTACTGAGACGTCCACGCCCCATCAATAGGTAAAGATGCGCCCGTAATTGAGCGGGCCGTATCGGTACACAAAAACAGTATCAAATTACCAATTTGCTCAGGTGTTGCCATTGCTGGTAGCGGTTGCTTATTAGTAATAAGTTGATGTTTAGCTTCCGTAATATTCGTTCCTTGTTGTTTTGCTAGCTCTGCAATTTGGTTGTTAATCAATGGAGTTTCAACCCAGCCAGGGCAAATCGCATTAATAGTTACCCCATTTGCCGCTTCTTCAATTGCCGCTACTTTTGTTAAACCAACCAAGCCGTGTTTAGCGGCAACATACGCTGATTTTTTAGCAGAGCCCACTAAACCATGAACCGACGCAACATTAATAACACGACCCCATTTTCTCTCTTTCATGAGAGGTAGTGCTTGTTGCATGATATGAAATGCCGCTGATAGATTGATGGCAATAATGGCATTCCACTTTTCCCTAGGAAAGTTTTCAATGGTTTCGGTATATTGAATACCGGCATTATTGACCACGATATCTAACTGCTTGAAGGTATTTTTAATATTTAACATCATTAAATCAATTTGTTCAGACTCAGCGATGTTGGCATCACTAAACATAACTTTGACACCATACTTGTCTTCAAACTGCTGTTTTAATTCTAAACCTTCACTAATGGGCACTAAACCGTGAATGATAATATTAGCGCCTTGTTCAGCTAATAAATGTGCCGTAGCCAAGCCAATGCCACTTGTAGAGCCAGTAATTAGTGCGACCTTTTCTTTTAAAGCTAAGTTGTCTGTAAACTGGTTAGCCAGTGATAAGTTCATGTCTATTTAATCCTATATAAAAACCAAGAACCGACTGTAACAAACCTACCTTCGTAAAAAAGTACTACCTTAGTGCAATATGCCCATGTATTGCGCACAGAGTAATGAAAATCAATAGCAAAATTAACGGTATGTCGGGACTAAAGTACCAGTTGACCTAGATGGAAAGTTACAGTTAAATCTAGCCCAAGTGTCAAATAGAGTTTACTGCCAAGCGCGTTATTTTTACTCAGTTAAAACTTAAGAATAGGGTGTTTAATTGTGGTTTGTGACAAGATGGCAGAATAATAATACGAATATAATCGCACGCTGCGAAGGGGAACAATATGTCAGGTTTTGACAAGGTAGTGAATAGCTACGCTGAAGCTATGGCTGGAATCGAAGACAATATGACGGTGATAGCCGGTGGTTTTGGTCTTTGTGGAATTCCAGAAGGGTTAATCGCTGAAATTAAGAATAAAGGAACCAAAGGGCTTACGGTTGTTTCAAATAACTGTGGCGTTGACGGCTTTGGTTTAGGCATTTTGCTTGAAGATAAGCAGATAAAAAAAATGGTTTCGTCTTATGTTGGTGAAAATGCATTATTCGAAAAACAGCTATTAAATGGCGAGTTAGAAGTTGAGCTTACGCCTCAAGGTACATTAGCTGAAAAAATGAGAGCGGGTGGCGCAGGTATCCCAGCATTTTACACAGCAACGGGTTATGGAACATTGGTTGGCGAAGGTAAAGAAGAACGCGAGTTTAATGGTCGTAACTATATTCTAGAAGAAAGCATCACTGGAGACTTCGCTATCGTTAAAGCATGGAAAGCAGACCGCTATGGCAACTGTATTTATCGCCATACTGCTCAAAACTTTAATCCAATGGCGGCAACGGCTGGTAAAATTACGGTTGTTGAAGTTGAAGAGATTGTTGAGCCAGGTGAATTAGAGCCTTCACAAATTCAAACTCCAGGAATATACGTAGACCGTGTCATTCTTGGCACTTTTGAAAAACGTATTGAAAAAACAACCACACGAGATTAAGGAATAGACCATGGCTTTATCAAGAGAACAAATTGCCCAACGTGTGGCTAAAGAATTTAATGATGGTGATTACGTTAACTTAGGTATTGGTATTCCTACGTTAGCGGCTAACTATGTACCTAGTGATATTGATGTAATGTTGCAATCTGAAAATGGTTTATTAGGTATGGGTCCATATCCTACGGCCGATGAAGTTGACGCAGATATGATCAACGCGGGTAAAGAGACGGTAACAACTGCCACTGGTGCTGCAATATTCAGCTCAGCCGAAAGTTTTGCAATGATCCGCGGTGGTCATGTTGATGTGACTGTTTTAGGTGCATTTGAAGTGGATCAAGAGGGCAACATTGCCAGCTATATGATCCCTGGTAAATTAGTGAAAGGCATGGGCGGAGCGATGGACTTAGTCGCTGGCGCAGAAAACATTATTGTTACTATGACGCACGCAAACAAACATGGAGAGTCTAAGTTATTGTCTAAGTGCACGCTACCACTTACCGGTGTTAATTGTATTACTAAGATTATTACAGACCTGGCTGTACTTGAAATTAGTGAAGGTGCTTTTGTTCTTAAAGAAACGGCACCGGGCGTTAGTATTGAAGAAATTCAAGAAAAAACCGCAGGTAAGCTGATTGTGCCAGCTGATGTAAAAGAAATGACGTTTAGCTAGTCTACTGCAAAGTATAAAAGTAAGGTCGCAAATTGCGGCCTTTTTTATTGGCTTTTTGATTTATTAAAATCGCACCTCTTATCCATTCTTTAACTACACTTTGTAGACAAGCATCAAAAAAGGAACCATTATGCGCGTGCTAATTACCTTATTATTACTTTTCTCATCGATTGTTTTTGCCAATGGTAATTCAGGTATGAGTAAAACACAGATATTGAATCTGATATCTGAGTACAAACAAGCGCCTATTTCAGAAACAGGTTATGCTGCCGTAAAAAAGATCATTAATTTTGCCGAGAATAGTAAAGATGTGTTGGTGGAGGTTACACCAGAAACCACACCGTGGTTAACGCATGATAAAGTGAGCGATCCAATTAAGGGTTTGTTGTTAGGAGCATACGTAGTTGGCAATATTGAACCTCAACTTATGTTTAACGAGAAAAAACCGCAACACTGCAGTGGAGCTACTGAAGTAGCCAGAGTTGTCAAATTAATTATACGTCCAAATGCAACCGCTGAGATTAGGCTAATAGAACAGTTAAATAAAGCCAGTCTGAAGCGGTATGATTGCAGTAAGGAAAAACAAAATCAGGCATTAAATAGTGCTGAATAAGGAATATTAAAATGGGTTATATTGACGGTGTAATAGTGGCTGTGGAAACAGCAAAAAAACAAGAATATATTGATTTCGCAAAAGGCACAGCGGCAGCTTTCAAAAAACATGGCGCGTTGTCGGCAATAGAGTGCTGGGGAGACGATATCCCTGACGGTAAGGTCACTTCATTTGGCATGGCCGTTAAGTGCAAAGAGAGTGAAAGCGTCGTATTCTCTTGGATCATGTGGCCAGATAAAGAAACACGTATTAAAGCATGGCCGGCTATCGAAGAAGATGAAGCATTGGCTGGCTTGTTTAGTGATATGCCCTTTGATGGTGCTCGGCTTATATACGGCGGTTTTGAAGTCGTAGTTAACGAGTAAACCACCGTATTCAAGCGAATCTTTAAATAAACGTTTTAGTTATTAGCTCACTTTGTTCAGACAGTGATTGCTGGATATTGATTGACTGTGTTTGTGTTTGATCAATGTTGTCGCCAATATGCTCCATCGTGTTAGCAAAAGTCTCAAAATGCTTTTGTTGTTGCTTAGCGCAAGCTAGTGTTTTATTGGATACTTCACATGAGGTTAACGCTTTTACTTCCACTGCTTCAGTGGTTTTTATTAGCGAACTAATAATTTGAGTCTGTTGATCTCCTGATAAAGCAATTTGATCAATATTCTTTTGCAATAGGGCATTGTAGTTAGAAAGTTTCTCTAGGATACCGCTCGTATCCACAAGCGAGTCCTGCGTTTTCATCGCGAGCTTTCTAACTTCATCGGCAACTACAGCAAAACCTCGGCCATGTTCACCCGCTCTTGCTGACTCGATGGCGGCATTTAATGCTAGTAAATTCGTTTGGTCTGCAATCGTTCGGATAACATCCATTACCTGTTGAACCTCAAGTACACTGTTACTTAACTTTTCAACGGTTTGTGAACTGAGTGAAATCTGTTGATTCGTTTCGGTATTAGCGTCTAATACTTTTCCAGCACCTTCTCTACTTTGAATCATTGCACTTTCTGTTTCCGATGCATAAGTTTGCACTTCCTCTGCTAATTTAGAAAGTTCTTGGTTAGTATCAGTTAGCTTTTGAAGAACACTGTAGGCGTTGGTGACGCTGTCTTTAGAGGTGGTAGTAGAATGACTGATTTCTTCTATATTACCAGACAGTTGATTTAATGCGCTAGATACGACATTCATTTGCGACGTTTTTTGTTCGTTTTCAATCGCCTGATTATCAAGCATCTTATTAAATGAAACTGCAATTTCTCCAAACTCATTGTTACTGCTTGCGTCTATTTTTTGAATACTATTACTAGAAATAAGGGAATGGAACGCATCACGTAAGTGGTTTAGAGGTTTTAATACTTGTCTTATTAAGATTGCATAATTTAGGGCACCAACAGCCAACATAAAGGTCATTGCAATGGCTGCAAGTAAAAAAGAGAAATCGTAGGTTTGCTGTCTTTTTTGAGCAATAGAGTTAACAACATCTTTTGTTAACCGCTCCAAGCTAGAAAAGTCTTGGTTGATTTGTTTTATTGTTGAGACTCGAGCATTGACGGTGTTTACCGTATTGGAAAGCTCCTTGGAGTATCGATTACTTAATGAATTTAGATTACTGACTATTTCCTCCCCTAGATCTTCCGCTTCGCTTTCATCTTCAAACATAGCTTCAAATTCATCAAGCTCCTCTTGCTCACCATACACTTTTAATAGTGGTGTATTGGCAACCTTTTTAGCTACTGATTGAATCTCTGCTATTTTATTTAAAACAGAGTCCTTCAGTTGCGGACTTGGGTTTGCAATAAGTTTTGCTCTAGCGTCTGATAATTGCCATGTTTGCGAAAGAATTGACGCTGAGTAAGTAATAAACTTTTTAGCACTCTGTGGATCATTGTTATACCCCTCATTTGCGTAATTTATTAAACTCTCTGCGTAACCAGTTATTTCCCTTTCCGCATTTATCAATAAAGCTTGCTCATTGCCAGCTAGTTTTCCAAGCGCACGATATTCATTGTCAATTTTTGAATCAAATTCATTTAACTGAATGATAAGAGCACTTACACTTTTATCTTTTGCAACGTCTGTTTCGCGAATACGTTTTAATTGGGCTAATGTGATATCTTTAGTTTTTACCAGTTCTAGAGCATTGCCGGTAGACAGATATTTCTGAATGTTTCTGTATAAGTCGACCGTAATTGATGTGTAAACGGTTTGAAATAATTTTGAATTTTGCTCTGAGTGATCAAGTTTCAATTTTACAAAATAAAACAGAACCGATAATGATAAAACGGAAATAACAATAGTCGTTGATGTAGCTCGTATTAACTGGGATATGCGCATAAGGAACCATCAGGTATAAATTTTCAGGTAGTCTAAAACCTAACTGTTACAACTATGTGACGATAAATACCAGCTTTGAGTTTTCAATGCGTTGAATTGTGATTATAGGGTAAATAAAACAATGAGATGTATTCAATGATAAAGATAGCGAAAGACCGTTTGAGCACATTTAGTCTTAAACACAAGAAATATGAAGGTAAGGATATTTTACCTTTATGGGTAGCAGACTCTGAATTTGAGTGCGCACCAGCAATAAAAACAGCTTTAGCAAAAAGGGTTGAACACGGTGTTTTTGGTTATCATAACCCTTATCAATTTGAACCAGGTGTACCTGCAATACAGCGCTGGCTGCTAAAGCAATATAACTGGCAGTTAAAGCCAGAGTGGATTGTTTGGACCCCTGGTGTAGTTCCTGCTTTTAATATGATGTGTCAGGCGTTTTGTAAACCAGGTGATGGTATATTAGTCCAATCCCCTAATTACCCACCATTGTTAAATGCTCCGGTAAACAATGGTTTTATGCAAGAAACGGTGTCTACTCATTTAGTAAATGGGCGCTGGCAGCTGGACTTTGACGAGCTTGAAGCAAAAGCAAGTAAACCAACCACAACGTTGTTTTTATTATGTAATCCAATGAACCCATGCGGTTCTGTTTTAACGGAGCAAGAGCTGCAAAAAATCAGTGATATTTGTAACAAACATAACGTACTTGTTTGTTCTGATGAAATTCATGCTGATTTAGTGTTGGATAAAACCCAGAGTCATATTCCTGTTGGTCGTTTATCTAACCTGAAAAATAGTTCTGTTACCTTAATGGCGGCAAGTAAAACCTTTAACGTTGCTGGGTTTGGGGTTTCTTTTGCGATTATTCCAGACGCCAAATTACGAAAACAATTTAAGCGCGGCGGGCAGGGCATTGCCCCATCAGCAAATAACTTTGGCGTGATAGCAACAACCGAAGCGTTTACAATGTGTGATGATTGGTATGAGTCTCAGTTAGATTACTTAAGAGATAATCGGGCTCTAATGATATCAGCCGTAAATCAAATTGATGGCATTGAGTATACACCGGCGCCAGCAACGTATTTAGCTTGGATAGATTGTAGGGAATTACAAAGGGATGACTTACAAAGTTATATGGAGTCTTTAGGTCTAGGGCCCTCACCGGGCGCAGATTTTGGTTGCCCCGGTTTTATTCGTATTAACTTTGCTTGTTCCAGGGAAATGTTAACTGACGCGATGACAAAGCTACAGAAAGCAACGAAACAAGAATAACCATGAGCCAAGCGGGCAAGTTACCAAACTGTTGATAAAACGTTTGGCTTTGATAAACCTTTAACTCATGACTTAATACTGACGCTTCAAATTGCGGTAATAACTGGTCCACATTACCATTGGCATTTATTACTGCGGTGACGCCATTGTTGGTCACTCGTACAACAGGTTTCGCAAATTCCAAAGCGCGCATTTGAGCAATTTGTAAATGTTGCCAAGGACCATGTGAAGAGCCAAACCAGGCGTCGTTACTTAATGTTAGAATAATGTCGCTGTTGTCATTGAGATTACTGTTTACTTGATGTGCAAAGGCAATTTCAAAACAAATAGCCGGTGAAATATTTAAGCCTTGAGCGACTAAATTATCTTGTTGATAATAACCTCTTGAAAATGAGGACATTGGTAAATCAAATATAGGCCCTAACTTCCTTAATATACTTTCAAACGGCACAAACTCACCAATAGGTAACAGGTGATGTTTGTTGTATCGGTTATTATTAAGGTATTTATAGTGACCAAATTGGTCGTCGGCGTGCTTTTTCCCCAATACGATAATGTTGTTATAGGCTCTATCTGTTTCAGGTTGGTAATCAACGATACCAGTTATCAAGGCTGTATTGGTTTCAGCGGCTAATTTGTCAACTTCTCGAAGGTAGTCATTGGCCAAGATCTCTAACCTAGGAAACCGCAGCTTCAGGCCAAATTATCAAGTCATGCTTTTCAAAAAAGCCGGTAGACATGGTTAAGTACTTTTCCATGGTTGGCAATTCATTCTCTGGTTGCCATTTAATACTTTGCTCTATATTTCCCTGTACAAGTGCTATACGAGCTGTTCGTTTTAAATCACTTGTCCAACTCATGTTATGACTAAATGTAGTTAAGCCAATAATAAATAACAAGATTGATGTAGTCAGTGCCAGTTGAGATTTGGATAAGGAATTTTTAAAGACTAAAACAAGTTGAACTAAACATACCGCCAGCAACGCGGTAACTGCTTGTAAGCCAAATTCCCCAACAATAGGAGCCATTGAGTGAAGAGGTCCTTCTATTTGGCTATAGCCTAATGAGAGCCAAGGGAATCCAGTTAAAAACTTAGCACGAGCCGTTTCTGCTAAAAGCCAAAACAGTGCAAAACCCCATAAACCGAGTTTTTGTATACTTTTAAATGTAAGTGCGGCGGCGAGTGCTGGAAACAGAGCTAAATAAGTGACTAACAATGCCATCAAAAATAACGAGGCTATTAAAGGCAATCCGCCAAAATCAGCAATGGCCACATGTACCCAGCTAACTCCAGCACCAAACCACCCTAAACCATAGGATAAGCCATAAACAGCAGCCTTTTTGGCGGAAGGTGCTTTTGTAACGGCAAATAGAAGTAATGCAAGAGTGAAAAAAGGTATCCACCAGTTTTTAAATGGAGCAAACGCCAAGGTATTGAGCATACCGATGGCGATTAATCCAATGGGGTAAAATCTTTTGTCCATTATGGCTTAGGCGATTTTTTCTTAGGTAAGGTAACCATCAGTTGCTGAATGCGACGAGTATCGGAAGATTGAACCTTAAACTTTATTTGGTTTATGATTACTTCTTCACCTTTTTCTGGCATGTGACCAAACTCATGTAAAACAGTACCACCTATGGTATCTGCTTCTTCTTCGTTAAATTCTGTATTAAAGAATTCATTAAAGTCATCAAGTTCTGTTAAGGCTTGTACCATGTACACATGTTTAGAAACTTTACGAATATTGTCGGTTTGATTATCTTCAGAGTCGAACTCGTCTTCAATTTCACCAACAATTAATTCTAGAATGTCTTCGATTGTGACTAAGCCAGAAACACCACCGTACTCATCAACGACAATAGCCATATGATAACGATTAAGGCGGAACTCTCTTAATAATGTATCAACACGCTTACTTTCAGGAACAATAACAATCGGGCGAAGCATCGCCTTTAAATCGATTTCCTGTTCACGGTCAACAAGTAGGTTTAATAAGTCTTTAGCCAGTAAAATACCTTCTACGTGATCCTTGTCTTCTGTAACAACAGGGAAACGAGAGTGGCCAGACTCAATCATGAGCGGGATAAACTTGTCAGGTGTATCAGACAAATCTAAGGTTATCATTTGTGACCTCGGTATCATTATGTCTCTGATCCGTAAATCAGCGATTTCCATAACACCATCAATCATATTTTTAGTATTTAGATCGATTAAGTCATTTTGCGCAGCAACATCTATGATATTTGCTACATCTTCTTTGCTCTTCGGTTCGTCAGTAAAAAGCTGACCAATTTTCTCTATCCAGCCTTTATTAGAAGAACCGTTGCTACTATGTGGGTTGTCGTCACTCATTCTAGTCAGAATGTTCCTATATTTATTAAACACAACAATTGCCATTCTGTTGGAAAAACCTCCAACATGTCAATTAGATTATTATTAAGTTTTACTCAGATATTAAATAAGGGTTGTTAAAACCCATTTCGTTCAATATTTCTATTTCTAAACTTTCCATTTCTTCTGCATCGGCATCTTCAATGTGATCGTAGCCGAGAAGGTGAAGGCTACCATGAAGCAACATATGTGCCCAATGTGCTTCTGCCGTTTTATTTTGTTCTTGTGCTTCTTTATTTACTACTTGAGCACAAACTACCAAATCACCCAATAAAGGTAACTCAATATGAGCTGGTGCTTCAAAAGGAAAAGACAAAACGTTTGTTGGCTTTTCCTTGCCTCGATAATCGCCATTAAGTTGCTGGCTCTCTTCTTCATCAACAATACGTACTGTTAATTCGGAAACGTCTTTAAACTGAGGTAAGAAGGCGGTTAACCAAGCTAGGCATTGCTCTTCAGATGGAATATTAGTGTCAGTACTGGCATTTTGATAGTCCAGATCAACGCTCATTGTTAATGTCCTTAATGGCTGCTTCTCGAATCGCTTTCTCTTGCTGAGCTTTCTCTTTTGCTAATTGCTCACGCTCTGCTTTATCACGGCGCTCTTGCTCTTCTAGCTTTTCATAAGCCATTACAATCTTAGCAACAACTGGGTGTCTAACTACGTCATTAGCTTGGAAAAAGTTAAAGCTGATGTCTTCAACTTCCGACAAAACTTCAATGGCGTGTCGTAAACCTGAGCGAGCGCCTCTTGGTAAGTCTATTTGAGTAATGTCGCCAGTTATCACTGCTTTTGAATTAAAGCCGATACGCGTTAGAAACATTTTCATTTGCTCAACGGTGGTATTTTGACTCTCATCTAAAATAATAAAGGCGTCATTAAGTGTTCTACCACGCATGTAAGCAAGAGGGGCAACTTCAATAACGTTGCGTTCGATAAGACGTTCAACTTTCTCGAAACCTAGCATTTCAAAAAGGGCATCATAAAGCGGGCGCAAGTATGGATCAATTTTCTGACTCAAGTCACCTGGTAAAAAGCCAAGCTTTTCGCCAGCTTCAACCGCAGGTCGAGTTAATAAAATACGCCTTACTTCTTGGCGCTCCAAAGCATCTACTGCACAAGCTACTGCTAAATACGTTTTACCCGTACCAGCCGGGCCAATACCAAACGTAATGTCGTGATTTAATACATTCTTAACATATTCAACTTGGTTATGGTTACGCGGCTTTATATTGCCTTTACGGGTTCTGATAACCACTTCATTGTCATAACCTTCAATTTCTTGCTCAAGAATTTTAGATTGTTGAAGTGCGAGGTGAATATGATCAGGCAACAACTCTTTTGCCTTCACTTTATTTTTTTCTTTAGGATCTGGCTGCGTTTCTATATATAAATCTTTTAAGATTTCATTAACTGCAACCACATTCGCAGGGTTGCCAACAATTTTGAATTTATTGCCTTGATAAGTAATTTCAACACCCATGCGACGTTCAATATGTTTCAAATTATCGTCGTATGGACCAATCAAAGAAGCTAAACGGTCTTTATTGGCAGGTTCTAAAAATAGCTCTAGAGAATTAATTTTTTTTGGCAATTTATCTATTTCCTTGGTTTTAAAAAACTAAAAGGCCATGACGGATCATGGCTCTTTTTAACTTATCCAATACCTAGAATATACGGCTAAGGTGCAAAAGTCGCAACACCTAGCTCATCAGTATTTGTTTGACGTTTTGCTAAAATTTCTGACGGTGATACTTCTTGACGTAAACCCATTTCATTTTCGCCACGAATAAACTCGCCACGTAATGAGTTGGTATAAACATCAACAATCTTAACGTCGGCAAATCCACCAATTAGTGTGTGTGGACCCACAAAGTTAACAACACGATTGTTTTCAGTACGGCCACGAAGCTCCATTGGATTCTTTATTGATGGACCTTCTACCAGAATTCTTTGCTCTGTATCTACCATAGAGCGTGAAATTTGCATTGCTTGATGAGTGATTAAGCTTTGCAATTGGTATAAACGCTCTTTCTTTTCAGACTCTTCTACATCATCTGGTAAGTCGGCTGCAGGTGTACCCGGACGTGCACTATAGATAAAGCTAAAGCTGTGGTCGTAACCAACATCTTCAATAAGCTTTATTGTTTTTGCGTGATCATCAGCAGTTTCACCAGGGAAACCAATAATAAAGTCAGAGCTCATGCTTATGTTAGGACGAACTTTACGTAGTTTTCTGATTTGTGATTTATATTCAATCGCCGTATGGCCACGTTTCATTTGAGTTAATATTCTGTCAGAGCCAGATTGCACTGGAAGGTGTAAGTGATCAACTAACTCAGGCACGTCTTCGTAGGCTGCAATAATATCGTCAGTAAATTCAACCGGGTGAGAAGTGGTATACCTAATGCGGTCGATACCGTCTATCGATGCCACTAAACGCAATAGCTCACTAAAGTGACAAATGTCGCCGTCATGAGTTGCACCACGGAACGCATTTACGTTTTGACCTAAAAGGTTTACTTCACGAACTCCTTGGTCTGCTAATTGTGCAATTTCAAATATTACATCGTCAACTGGCCTTGATACTTCTTCGCCGCGTGTATAAGGCACAACACAGAATGTACAGTATTTACTGCAACCTTCCATGATTGATACAAATGAGCTAGGTCCATCTGTAGTAGGCTGAGGAAGTCGGTCAAACTTTTCAATTTCAGGGAATGAAATGTCGATTACTGAACCGCCATCACCCGATTTAATCTGTTCAAGCATTTCTGGTAAGCGATGCAATGTCTGAGGACCAAAAACCATATCAACGTATGGCGCACGCTCACGAATATGTTGACCTTCTTGAGAGGCAACACAACCACCAACACCAATAATTAGGTCAGGGTTTTTAGCTTTCAAATTTTTCCAACGACCAAGTTGATGGAATACTTTTTCTTGCGCTTTTTCACGGATAGAACAGGTATTCAATAGAATAACATCGGCATCTTCTGCCTGTTCAGTAAACTCATATCCATGACTGTCATCCAAAAGATCTGCCATTTTTTGCGAGTCGTACTCGTTCATTTGGCAGCCCCAGGTTTTAATATGTAGTTTTTTTGTCATTCTTCTCTCGTAAATCGTATGGAAAAGTTGTTCATAAAAAGGCCGCGTATTTTACAGTGAAAATGATATAACTGAAAGTGAATTCAATACAGTATTGTGGCTAATATTTAATTGAAGTTGTAAAAAGTGCTCAAAGCCCTTGGTGTTGTTGAGGTTTCTGGCATAATAAAAGGCATAAAAACAAATGAGATTCCCATGACTTTTTCTGAATTGCCTCTATCCAGCATTGCTAATAAACAATATGACGCCGTAATTATAGGTGGCGGTATGGTGGGTGCGTCCCTTGCCTTAGGCTTAGGTCAACAAGGCAAATCAGTTTTGCTTATAGAAAAAGGTGCGCCTCAACCAAACTGGTTAAGTGAACCTCCATTAAGAGTGTCAGCTGTAAACAGGTATAGTGAAACGTGGCTTCGTGAAATTAATAGTTGGCAAGAAATTGATGAGGCTTCATCGTGTGCATTTAAACGTTTAGCAACTTGGGAAAAGGGAACTCCAGTGGTTGAGTTTTCGGCGGATGACATAAATGAAACGCATTTAGGCTCGCTAATTAGAAACGAAGCAATTCAAATAGCCGCTTATAAAGCATTAGAACAGTCTGCTTTGAAAGTGGATGTAGTTTTTGGTGCAGTAATTACTGCCTATTCACAGAAAACTGATTCAAAGCTATTAGTGACACTGACAGATGGAGAAACCGAAACTAACGTTGAGTCACACTTATTAATTGGAGCTGATGGCGCAAATAGTAAAGTTAGACAATTGAGTAATATTGGAACGTCTGGTTGGGACTATCAACAGCAGTGTTTTAGCATCACTATTAACACCCAATTTGAGCAACAAGACATTACCTGGCAGGAGTTTCAGCCTAGTGGGCCTAAAGCGTTTTTACCGTTAAACAACAATTATGCTTGTTTAATTTGGTATGACAGCAAAGAAAAAGTGGGGCACCTTAAAAGTCTTAGTCTTGATAACCTAAAGGAACAAGTGTTAACCACGTTCCCTGAATTACCTGGCGATTTTGAAATCGTTAAAACCGCTTCTTTCCCGTTAACTCGTCGGCAAGCAAATAGCTACGTTAAAAATAGAGTGGTATTGGTTGGCGATGCTGCGCATACGATTAACCCGTTAGCAGGACAAGGTGTAAATCTTGGCTTTAAAGACTCAGCAGAGTTAATTGAGTTATTAGGTGACACGGATTTAAGTGATATCAATAAACTGAATCAACGCTTGTCGGTATATCAACGAAATAGAAAAGGAGACAGCTTAGTTATGTCGACGGCGATGGACGGCTTTTATCATCTCTTTTCAAATGACAAAGGCTTGCTTAAATCTTTTCGTCACTTGTTGTTATCAGCCGCTAATGCGTTGCCTAGTGCAAAATTAAAAGTGATGAAAAAAGCGCTTGGTTTTTAATACAGATTTTTACATAGCTGTCATTTAACCCTGACAAATAACAAGGCTTATTAAATAATTGATTAAGCAGTTGAAGTTCATAAATTATAAGGCTAAAGGCAAGGTTAAAAGTTAGCGCTGAGGTACAAAACAAAAGACTCACGCTTCATGTCACTTACGTCATTAATATTGCTTTCAGGATAAAGTGGGAGTCCAACAATACGTTCTACAACCCTTATATCTGAAAGCCTAACTTGTCCGGTACCATGTTTATAATATCCTCCAATAGAAAGCGGAAAGCCAAATAACTCGGTATTAACCGCCACGCTATAACCTACCATGTCTACCACCTCTGAGCGCTGGAATGGCTGTTCCGGATCTATAATTCCGTTTGAGTTGTCGGTGAATACACCAAAGCGAATTGTATTGGTATCTGATAATGGATAACTGAAGCCCAATGAATAGTTTGTCACTGAAGCTAAGTCTCGGTTAATAGGAGGTTGTGTAGGGGCGACAGTAAACTCTTCAACGTCTACAGCTGAATAATAATCAAGGTCAAAGCTTACTAATAAGTTGGAAAGCTTTGTGGAAATGCCCGTTGATAAGTTGGTGCCGTACTCCTGTTTTTCTGAACCTGTGACCTCTCCAACACTTGATGCTTTTGCTGTAGGTGGCAGAGGTGTTGGTGACGCAACTACAATTTGATGGCTGCCTGTGAAACTCCGGTTAATCGCTACATCTTTTGCAAGCTTTAAACCCCAG
Source organism: Psychrosphaera haliotis (assembly GCF_009728465.1). GTDB lineage: Bacteria > Pseudomonadota > Gammaproteobacteria > Enterobacterales > Alteromonadaceae > Psychrosphaera > Psychrosphaera haliotis. The sequence goes on along the minus strand of NZ_WOCD01000001.1, from coordinate 192,129 downwards.
CTAAAGCCTTCACCTTTGTATAGCAGTCCGAACTGAGGGGTTAATATAATATTCTCATCACTGAGGCGTCTGGTCGCTGTAAAGCCACTTTTTAGTATACCAAGAGGCGTATCCACTGCAGCATCAATGCCAGAGCCTTGTACCGTCTCAAATTGCTTATATTTTGCTATTAACGACGCACCAACTGACCAGTTAGGGGCGATGTTAATGGCGGTGCCAAATCCTAAGTCATATGAAGCGTTGTCGAGGTCTATATTGCCATATTCAGTTTGTGTACCAGCAATATTTCCATCTGGCCCAACAAAAGGAAGTTCTACCTTAGAAAAGTTTCGCTCGGTAGATAAGTCTGAAACAGCAAAAACTACGCTCCAATGCCATTTTTCTGAATTTTTACCCGTACCTAAAAAGCTTGGCACGATGGAAAAAGAGGAACGTGAAAAGTCACCTTGATTTGAAAAAACATCATTTAATTGTGAACGTTCCCAAGAGAAGGTGCTCAAAGAAGCAGAATTGTTTAGTTTTGATTTGGCAAGGCCAGCAGGGTTGTAAAATACGGCGGACATATCATCGGCGATACTAGCGAATGCGCCACCTAAACCAATTGCCTTAGTACCTACTAGTATATTTTTATAGTGATATTCGTCGCTGAGCAGAGGACTGCAAAATAGACCAAAAAGTGTAAAAATTATTAATGGTTTATTCAAAACTATTGCCGTTCATTGTTTTACATAAACATAAGTCTATGACAAAAATGAGGTAAGGGTAAAATTAAATTTAATGAAGTTTTTAGAAAGAAAAAAGCCTCGCAAGTGCGAGGCTTTAAAAGTGGCTGGAGTACCAGGATTTGAACCTGGGAATGGCGAGATCAAAACCCGCTGCCTTACCGCTTGGCGATACTCCAACAATAAGTGGCTGGGATACCAGGATTTGAACCTGGGAATGGCGAGATCAAAACCCGCTGCCTTACCGCTTGGCGATATCCCAACTAAACTTTGCATGAACTTTAAGATTTAAGACCATGACTTTAAGTGGTGCGGAAGGAGAGACTTGAACTCTCACACCCTAAGATACTGGAACCTAAATCCAGCGCGTCTACCAATTCCGCCACTCCCGCAAATCTTGATGCTATGAGGTTGGTAGTGTAATCGAATGGTGGCTACGCCCTGATTTGAACAGGGGACCCCATCATTATGAGTGATGTGCTCTAACCAGCTGAGCTACGTAGCCATTCCTTTGTTTCGATTACCGCCTCAAGCGATGTGGCGTATTATGCTGATGCGACCCTTTCTCGTCAACTGCTTTTTTAAAGAAAATGTCACTTAACGTATCGTTTGGTTTTAATTTGTGCAACTCGGTGGTTTTTTGTATTAATTAAGGCCGTTTTGGGTAAAAAATTATGTTTCTGTAACAAACGAATATTTACTATTTTTAATAAAGCTCAGAATTAAAGTATATAAATCCCAAATCATTCATGCTTAAAGACTAGTTTTAATACATAAAAAAACCTTCCGAATGGAAGGTTCTTTCAAAACACTTTAATTGTTTGGTTATAAATTAAACGTTAAAGCGGAAGTGGATCACATCACCATCTTTAACAATATAATCTTTACCTTCAAGACGCCATTTACCAGCATCTTTAGCGCCAGCTTCACCGTTATTATCAACAAAGTCATTGTAACCAACAATTTCTGCGCGAATAAAGCCTTTTTCAAAGTCAGTATGAATTTTACCCGCTGCCTGTGGCGCAGTGCTACCTTCAGGGAAAGTCCAAGCTCTAACTTCTTTAACACCAGCAGTGAAATACGTTTGTAACGTTAGCAATTCGTAACCAGCACGAATAACTCGGTTAAGACCAGGCTCTTCCCAACCTAAATCTTCCATGAACTCTGATAAATCTTCAGGTTCAAGCTCAGATAGTTCAGATTCAATTGATGCACAAACGGCAACAACGACTGCGTTTTCAGTAGAAGCAATTTCACGAACCTTATCTAGGAAAGGGTTGTTCTCAAAACCGTCTTCTGCAACGTTAGCAACATACATTGTTGGTTTCATGGTCAACAAGTTTAGGTAGCTAATTGCTGCTAGTTCTTCCTTTGTTAAATCAACAGAACGAGCCATGCCGCCTTCATCAACAATAGGTTTTAATTTTTCTAGAACCTTAGTTTCAAATTTTGCATCGGCATCACCGCCTTTGGCTTTTTTGGCATTTCTAAAAATTGCTTTATCAATAGAATCCATATCAGCTAAGGCAAGTTCGGTATTGATAACATCAATATCTTCTTGTGGGTTGATTTCGCCAGCAACGTGAACAATGTTTGGATCGTCAAAACAACGAACTACATGGCCAATAGCATCAGTTTCACGAATGTTCGCTAAAAACTGATTACCTAAACCTTCGCCTTTTGACGCGCCTTTTACCAGACCGGCAATATCAACAAATTCCATTGTTGTAGGGATGACACGCTCAGGTTTAACTATTTCGGCTAGTTTGTCTAAACGTAAGTCAGGAACAGGTACTACACCAGTATTTGGTTCAATAGTACAAAAAGGGAAGTTAGCAGCTTCAATACCTGCTTTTGTTAACGCATTAAATAGTGTTGATTTACCAACATTTGGTAAACCTACTATGCCACATTTAAAACCCATGATGGTTCCTTAAGTTCAAATTTTATAATTTAATAAATCAGATAACGACGTAATACTAAGTCTTAATAATGTACTTTGCTTAGACTACTCTGCGCTAAATGAATGCAATCGGCTCTGTGCCTTTTTTAAGTCTTGTTTAAACCAAATATCCATACAGCGTGTTGCTTCATCAACGGCAGCATCAATTTTTTCTTGGTCAACTTGTGGGGCTTTACCTAATACCCAGCCCGTGACTTTTTCACGACTGCCAGGGTGACCGATTCCAATACGGAGTCGATAGAATTCTTTGTTATTAGCCATTTTGGCGATAATGTCTTTTAAACCATTATGTCCGCCGTGACCACCGCCTTGTTTGATCTTTACTTTTCCTGGTGGCATATCTAATTCGTCATGCGCTACTAGGATTTGCTCTGGTTTAATTTTGAAGAAGTTAGCTAATGCACTTACAGATTTACCACTTAAATTCATAAAGGTGGTTGGGATTAATACACGAACTTCATTACCGTCAATAAATATTTTTGCGGTATAACCAAAGTATTTAGGATCGTTTTTAAGAGAGATGTTTTGTGCTCGGCAAAGTTCTTCAATGAACCAAGCACCGGCATTATGGCGGGTATGTTTGTATTCGGGGCCCGGATTAGCCAGGCCCACGATTAGTTGAATATCAGTACTCATTTTGTACGTCTATTCAACACAGATTATTCTGAATCTGCTTCTTCTGAAGCGTCTTCTGAATCTTCTGCTTTAGTCTTTGGTGCGTGTAAAGTAACAACAGCTAAATCATGAGATTCACCTTTTGCTAATTCAACAGACGCTACGCCTTTAGGTAGTACTAGGTCACTGATGTGTAGAGTTTGACCAATTTCTAGGCCAGCTACGTCTACTTCAATGAACTCAGGAAGATCTTTAGGCAAACAAGTTACTTCAAGTTCAGTCATTGTATGAGCAACAACGCCACCAGTCTTAGTTGCAGCTTCTTCACCGATGAAGTGAACTGGAACGTTAGTGTGAAGTTTTTGTTTAGCATCAACACGTTGGAAGTCCAAGTGCATGATTACAGGCTTGTACGGGTGACGTTGAACGTCTTTAAGGATAACTTCTTGTTTCTTACCATCGATAACTAGAGTAAGAATGTGAGAGTAGAAACCTTCGTTGCCTTGTGCTTGCCACACTTTGTTGTGTGAAAGAGCAAGGTTTTGAGTTTCTTTATCAGCACCGTATAAGATTGCAGGAACTTGGTTAGCATGACGTAAGCGGCGGCTCGCACCAGTACCTTTGTCAGTACGAACTGTAGCTTCTAATGTATAAATAGCTTCAGACATGGAATTCTCCAAAAATAATAAGTTTATGTTTTCCCCCGCGACCAAGAGAAAACGCATTGCCCCGCAAATATGAGGGGCGGCGTATTCTAATTGAAAGCAGGCGCTTACTCAACTATTTTTAATTGGATAAAAATAATGTAAAGAAGTTACTTATGTATAGATAGTAGGGAATAGTATTTATGGCTTACTCTTGTTTACATTAGAGGTAATACAAGAATAGTTTCAATTTTAGGCTTGTTCACGTTTTATTTTATTACTAGTATGCGTAATTACTAATAAAAAGATCAAAGCACACTTTGACAAATGGAGAGGTAACCGAAATGAGAAGGTTGTTACGCTTTATTGCTTTATTACCAATGATTACATTGATAATTCTTGGTATATACGAATTGATGAAAGAGAACCCACAAGGTATACCAGATGCGGTATGGTTTGTTGTTGCTCTAATATGTTTACCTGCCGGTATTATAAATTTGAATGCTATTAGAGATGGTATTATCGGCTTGATGTATTCAGCTGTTATTTCAAATTTTTTGTTTTTAATTGCATTTTTAGCTACAAAAAATTATGACCCAACAACTATGATTATATTTACAGGTTATTTAATAGTCATCAGTATCATTGTATTAATAGATGTAATTTATGACCGTTTTTTAAGGTTGAATAAAAGTACAGATGTGTTTTCTTCTTTTAATAATAAAGATGAATATAGGATAAATAATGAAAAATAGCGTTTTAATAGCCTTAGTATGTGGTCTTGCTGCTTGTAGTGCAACCAGTAATACAACAAACGATGTAGTTTCAGAACAAACGGTATCGTTTGTAAATGTTTATAAAGATGCAAACAAGAAACAATGCTTTTCGCAAGGAATGGCGTTAAACGTTATGGTTAAGGAATTAACAGAAAATGGCATTGTTGTTAATTGTTCCGCAAGAAAAAATGATGGGCTAATGTATCCCCAGGCATGTGGCCAAAATGAGGGAACGATCAATGTTTATCAAATTAGTTCTTCAGACTTTGAGAAAGCCCAGTTACTAGGCTTTAAAGATGTTAAAGAAATAAAATCGGCTGATATTAAACTGAAATGCCCATAAACGAAATTTGATATTAGTGTTGATCACAGTGACAAAAAAAGCGGCCATGGCCGCTTTTTTAATGCAACCATTTGGCGGTGTTAGTGATCAAACATCGCCGATATTGATTCTTCATTACTGAGTCGACGAATTGCTTCAGCAAGCATATTACCTAGTGTTAGTTGCCTAACGTTTGGTAATGCCGCGATGTCGGCGGGTAATGGGATTGAATCCGTTACAATAACTTCATCAATAACTGTGTTTTTAAGGTTTTCAATGGCATTGCCAGAAAAAACAGGGTGAGTCGCATAAGCAAATACGCGCTTAGCGCCTTGTGCCTTTAACGCTTCAGCGGCTTTACATAATGTTCCACCGGTATCGATCATGTCATCAACCATAATACAATCACGGCCTTTAACATCTCCAATTATATGCATCACTTGAGCAACGTTTGCTTGAGGACGACGCTTATCGATGATGGCTAGGTCTTTGTCATTAAGAAGTTTAGCAATAGCTCGGGCTCTTACTACACCACCAATGTCAGGTGACACAACCACTACATCATCGGCTAGGTCGAATCCTTTTTTACGTAAGTCGTCCACTAAGATCGGACTACCAAATACGTTATCAACAGGAACGTCAAAAAAGCCTTGAATCTGTTCAGCATGAAGATCAACCGTTAATACTCGGTCAACACCTACACTAGACAGGAAATCTGCAACAACTTTTGCAGTAATTGGAACACGTGCTGAACGAACACGTCGGTCTTGTCTTGCATAACCAAAGTAAGGAATAACAGCAGTGATACGGCCTGCAGACGCACGTCTGAGAGCATCAACCATCACAATTAATTCCATTAGGTTGTCATTACAAGGAGCACACGTAGATTGAATGATGAAAACATCCGATCCACGAACGTTGTCATTAACTTGAACACTAATCTCACCGTCACTGAAGCGGCCTACAGTGGCGTTTCCTAGGTCGATGTCAAGACGGTTACTGATGATTTCGGCAAGTTCTGGGGTAGCGTTTCCAGCGAAGAGCTTTATATCAGGCACAGAGATATCCTATAGCAATTATGCTTTTAGTTTTATAGTGAGGTTAGCTCAAAATAGCCAAACCTCTAATGTTTATTAGCCAAACAACGTTTGGTGCGTTGGGGAAATGTTACATCCTTTCGCAACAAATCCAGTCAGGTCGACAGGCAGCTGTTGATATATCTCTTTTGCTTCGTCCTGTGTAGCAAACTCAGCATAAACACAAGCTCCAGTGCCAGTCATCCTAGCCGGGCCATATTCTAACAACCAGTCCATTGCTTTGGCAACGGTTGGATACTGATTATAAACTAACTTTTCAAAATCATTTTTGAATTGAGGGGCAATACCTCGGTATTTAATTTCATCTAACGGTAATTTAGGCGAATTTCGAGGCAAATGAGGTGACGAAAATAATTCTGCTGTATTTACATGTTGGTTAGGCGTTAATACTAAATACCACTTTTCTTTTATAGGATAGCTAGTTAGCTTTTCACCTACGCCATCTGCAATCGCGGTTTGGCCAAAAACAAAAATAGGCACATCAGCGCCAACTTTCAACCCAATCTCTCTTAGTTCATCCAATGAAAGACCCAGTTTCCATAGTGAATTCAAAGCCAAAAGTGTGGTTGCAGCGTTTGATGAACCGCCACCCACACCACCGCCCATCGGTAAGCGTTTTGTTAAAGATATTTTTATAAAGTCTAAGCTTAAAAGTTTTTTATTGAAATTATCTTCGCCAAACTTGGCTTTTAAAAACCGTGATAAAGCCTGCATCGCTTTAAAAACCAAATTACTGTTTGTTTCGAGCTCTGGTAAGTCGCAATTAAAAGCTGTTTTACTCGCCAACTCCCAATCATCCAACTCTTCCAATTTAGTTTGTTTTAACGCTTCTTTACTGGTGCGAAAGTGTGACTCGTCACTATAGGCTTCAAATGTCATATCATCACCAAAATCTATAAAGTGAAAAAGGCTTTGAAGTTCATGGTAACCATTGTCTAAACGACGGTTTATATTTAAAAACAAATTTAATTTAGCGGGTGAAAGTAACTTTAATTTAGATCGACGCATGTTTAACCTTGTAACTGCCAATGTGAAATGGCTAACTTAATTCTTGAATCGCTTGATTTTATGGTCAACGCGCTAGGTAAGTTTAATTGTTGTAGTGGTTTTCTAGGACCATATTTTACATTCCATGACGTTTGATTAAAGCCCTCTGGCATATAGTCAAATGACTGGATTTCGTTTTTGCTGTTGTAAGTAGGGCTGGAAATATCTTGTTTGTTTGCGTGCCCTAAAAGCCAAAGGTGAAGTTTGTCAAAGGGGATTTGTTTATTGGTAAAACGAGCCACCAGAGTTTGAGGGTCTGGGCTTGTATGTTGTTCGCCATCTACTTTGAGTGTAGCCATGCCATGTTCATATTTTAGAGTCATCACATCTATGCCCAATACAGTAGAAAGAACGAAATGGAACTCGTTTTTGTTTTGCTGCCAATAAAAATACGCGCTTTCTTTCTCTTTACCAGATACAAATAGCATTTTACCGCGAGCTGTCCATGATGATAATTCGGAGACATGAGATACATTTACTATTTCAGACTTTTTAGGTAATGAGGTACATGCAGTGATCAAAAACAGTAGGGTGATCGTTAAAATGGTACTTTTGAATTGATTCATATTTGTCTCAAATAGCAATAAATTGGGCTTTTACTACGATATCTCATAATAAAGATGGTTACAGGCTTTTAAAAAGTCCGCGATTTTCGTAGAATTGCCTGTTCTTTAAATCTAGGTCTTTTAAGCACTGTATGTCCGTTATAGCATTAGGAATAAATCACAAATCTGCATCTGTTGCTCTAAGAGAGCGCTTGGCTTTTACGCCTGAGCGTTTGCCTGAGGCGCTGAAAACAATCCAAAATGATGCTGGTTGTGATGAAGCTGTAATACTATCAACGTGTAATCGTACAGAAATTTATTGCTTTGGTGAACAGGCAAAAGCCCAGCAAGTGGTAAATTGGTTAGCTAAATTTCACCAGGTTCCATCAGAAGAATTAGAGCAGCACGTTTATATTCACCAAAATATAGAAGCGACACGTCATTTAATGAGAGTTGCAAGTGGCTTAGATTCCATGGTTATAGGTGAACCTCAAATACTAGGGCAGGTTAAGCAGGCTTATCAACAAGCTCGTGGAGTCGGTACTGTCCAAACCTATTTTGAACGTATGTTCCAACAGTCTTTTTCAGTAGCTAAACAAGTTAGAACGGAAACCGACATTGCCACCAATGCTGTTTCAGTAGCGTATGCTGCGGTTACATTAGCAAAACAGGTTTTTGGTGATTTTAAAGGTAAAAAAGTATTATTAGTTGGTGCTGGTGAAACAATAGAGTTGGTTGCAAAACATATTTATGAGCAAGGCGCTAAAGATATTGTTGTAGCAAATAGAACATTAAGTAGAGCTGAGGGAATCGCAGAGCAATTTGGCGCAAAAGTATGTGCGCTTAGCCAGATAGCAGAAGAGATATTGACCGCTGACGTTGTGATTAGCTCAACGGCCAGTACATTGCCGATTATAGGCAAAGGTTTAATTGAAAAAGTATTTAAAAACCGCAAGCACAAACCTATGTTTTTGGTTGATTTAGCGGTGCCTCGTGACATTGAGCCTGAAGTGGCAGAATTAGACGATGCTTATTTATATACTGTCGATGATTTACAAGAGATAGTAGCGAGCAACATGCAGGCACGAACTGAAGCCGCTGTTGAAGCAGATCAAATTATCGATGGAAAAGCGAGCATGTTTTCCGACTGGTTAAGCTCGCTAGATTCCGTTGATTTAATAAAAGAATACCGTACCCAGAGCTTAGCAATTAAAGATGAGCTTTTGGTTAGAGCACTAAATCAAATTCAAGCCGGCAATGATGCAGAAACTGTATTAACTGAGATGGCAAACAAATTAACAAACCGACTGATTCATGCACCAACGTCTGCCTTAAAAGAAGCAGCTGAAAGCAAGAACACCGAACAGTTGGCGACTATGAAAACCGTATTGGGGATCCAATGAAACAATCAATAATTACCAAGCTTGAAGGCTTAGTAGAACGTTACGAAGAAGTTCAAGCACTGTTAAGCGATCCTGGGGTTATATCTGACCAAGACCGTTTTAGAGCGTTATCAAAAGAGTATTCAGACTTAGAAGACGTTACAAAAGCATTCACGGAGTTTCAAACTGCATCAAGTAATTTAGAAGAAGCTAAATTGATGATGGAAGAAGAAGACGCAGAAATGCGTGAAATGGCAGTAGAAGAAATGAAAGCCGCTAAAAAAGATATTGAGCGTCTTGAAGATGAACTACAAGTATTAATGTTGCCTAAAGATCCGAATGACTCAAACAACTGCTTTGTTGAAATTAGAGCCGGTGCAGGTGGTGATGAAGCCGCTATTTTTGCCGGTGATTTATACCGTATGTATAGCCGTTATGCAGATGCAAAACGCTGGAAAGTAGAAATTATGAGCGTTAACGAAGGTGAACATGGCGGTTTTAAAGAAATCGTCGCTCACTTTACTGGTGATGATGTATACGGGACTATGAAGTTTGAATCTGGAGGTCATCGCGTTCAACGTGTTCCAGAGACTGAGTCTCAAGGGCGTGTGCATACTTCAGCATGTACTGTTGTAGTAATGCCAGAGATCCCAGAAGCAGAAGCAATTGAAATAAATACAGCTGATTTAAAAATTGATACTTACCGAGCATCAGGTGCCGGTGGTCAGCATGTGAACAAGACGGACTCAGCGGTTCGTATTACGCATTTACCTACTGGTATCGTTGTTGAGTGCCAAGATGAACGTTCGCAGCACAAAAACAAAGCTAAAGCGATGTCGGTATTGAGTGCTCGTATTCAGGCAGCAGAAGATGAAAAACGTAATGCAGAAGAGACTAGTATGCGACGTAATCTTGTTGCAAGTGGTGATCGTTCAGAGCGCGTTCGTACATACAACTTCCCTCAAGGTCGATTGTCAGAACACCGTATTAACCTGACACTTTACAAACTGAATGAAATTATTGAAGGCGATTTAGATTGTGTTCTTCAGCCTCTAATGACTGAATACCAAGCTGATTTATTAGCTTCAATGTCAGAAGAGTAAGTGAGACAAATTGTCAGTGAAATCTGAGTTAAGCATTTCTGAACCAAGCATTAAAGCGGCTATCGATGATGCCGCTTTAGCTTTTAAAAAAATGTCTGATACGGCTAAACTAGATGCAGAAATACTGTTACTGCATGTAATTGAAAAGCCAAAAGCTTATTTATTTACGTGGCCAGATGCTGTTTTAACAACCGAGCAATTAGAATATTTCACATCACTTGTCGAACAAAGGCTACTCGGACACCCGATTGCACATTTAATTGGAAAGCGAGACTTTTGGACTTTAACACTAGAAGTTAATAATAGCACTTTGATCCCTAGACCGGATACGGAACTGTTAGTAGAAACGGTTTTAAGTTCAATATCAGACTTTGATTTCCCAATGAACGGCAAAGGTTTAGATTTAGGAACCGGTACAGGTGCTATCGCACTTTCATTAGCCAGTGAGTTACCAGAAATGGCTTGGCTAGGTGCAGACTTCAACAAAGATGCGGTAGAATTAGCGACTCGAAATAAATCATTAAACAATATTAATAACTGTACATTTATACAAAGTGATTGGTACTCAGCTGTACATGAACAACGCTTTGATATTATTGTCAGCAACCCGCCTTATATTGACCCACAAGATCCTCACTTAGACTTAGGCGATGTTAGATTTGAACCCAAAAGTGCATTAACTGCCGGGGATCAAGGAAAGTCCGATCTAATCCATATTATTGAACAAGCTCCTAATTATTTAAACAAACAAGGATTGATTGCGTTAGAACATGGTTATGATCAAGCTGAGTTTGTTCGCCAGTGTCTTTTTGATAATGGCTTTAAAAACATCAATACATTTATTGATTTAGGTCAAAATGATCGTATAACGATTGGCTATTTTTAAACTTTGCGTTTAGTCTAAATACTAATGATTTACACTCGTTGTACAGTGGTAGTATTAAACAGCATAGGAAATAGTTGTTCATGGTTGATGATTTTTTATTTTCAGGCGATAACCCAGAGCCTGAGGAAGTAAAAACAATTGGTAAATGGAAAGTCCTTGTCGTTGATGATGAGCCAGAGGTTCATGCTGTAACGAAGTTAGCGTTGAGTGACTTTTTGTATCAAGAAAAAACAATAGAGTTTATGAGCGCCTATAGTGGTGCTGAAGCTAAAGATATTATTAGAGAGAATAATGATATCGCGATTGTATTACTTGATGTAGTGATGGAAACCGATGATGCTGGCCTAAACGTAGCCAATTATATTCGCAACGAGCTTAAAAATAAAAATGTGAGAATTATCTTAAGAACAGGGCAGCCTGGGCAAGCTCCTGAAAAGCAGGTAATTTTGAATTACGACATTAATGACTATAAATCTAAAACCGAATTAACAGCTCAAAAATTATTTACTGTGGTGCTATCAGGTTTGCGCTCCTATAGAGACTTGCGTTCTTTAGAACAGAGCCATGAAGGACTTAAAAAATAATTTCTGCATCGGCCGATATATTTAATGTTCATTCCATGGAACAGTTCATTGACGGTGTAATGCAACAACTGACGTCGGTACTAGGCTGTGGTGAAGAGCAGGCTATGTATGCAACCGATAGTTTTATGATTAATTGCCCCGCTAGAAGTACGTCAAAAGACCTTACTGTTGTAGCCGCACAAGGACAATTTGCTGATTACATCGGACATCAAGTATCTGATGTTGACGTTATCAAGTCGAGTCAATTACAAGACGCATTTAGTCAGGCTATCTCATCACGATCAATCGTTTATCAAGACAATTACTTAATTGCCTATTGCCATAGTAAGTTCTCTACAAATTCGTTGCTTTTTGTTTCAGGGTTACCTTCTGACTTAAGTGATACACACAGAGACTTAGTAGAATTGTTTGCTAAAAACGTACAAATTGCCTTCGAGAGTATCCAGTTAAAAGTAGAATTAGAATCGTCGCAAACTGAATTATTAGAGCGTTTAGGCGGTGCCATTGAAAAAAGGTTGAACGATGCAGGCGGTCATATAAGAAATGTGGTTGCGTTAACTGGTTTGCTAGCGAGTTGGTACGGCTTAGAAGAGTCAGAAATCGAAATGTTAAAAAAGGCTGCGCCTTTGCATGACATTGGTAAAGTTTCACTGCCAGACACGTTATTGAAAAAGCAGTCTGAGCTAACAGATGATGAATGGAAACAGGTAAAAGAGTCTCCTCTTTTAGGGCATGAAATACTAAAAGGCTCAAAAAGCGAAATTATACAATTCGGATCTAAAATAGCCTACCAACACTATGAGAATTGGGATGGTTCCGGTTATCCAAAAGGATTGAAAGGAAAAGACATTCATATATTTGCCCGTATAGTTAAAGTCGCTAATGTTTATGATTCACTCAGAACCGCACTCATATACAAAGTTGACTGGTCTCATGATCAAGCTATGCAATATCTAAAAGAAAAAGCAGGTATCGAGTTTGACCCTAGTCTTATAGACCTAGTTGAAACGAATCATCAAAAATTTGAAGCGGTTTTTAAAAGCTAGCAGATAATTTGTAATTAATTTGTTAACATAGCCAACTGGATTTTGGCGGCAATGAAATGTAAGTAAATGCCATAACAAGGGTTTTAAAATGTATATTGGTTTAAAGCATGCTCATTTAACATTTGTATTATTGAGCGTTATTCTATTCTATTTCAGGTTTTACCAAGTTCAAATGGCTGGTAAAAGCCTACCGAAGTTACTAAAAATATTGCCACACATTATCGACACCTGTCTAATTGCCTCTGCTATTGGTTTGTGCATTGTCCTTCAACAATACCCACTTGTTATTACTTGGTTAACCTTCAAAGTTGCCTTTGTGATTGCCTATATTGTGTTTGCAGCCTTAGCAATAAAAAGCGCGAATAAGCAAAAAGCCATTTTAATGTTAACAGGTGCATCAATCAGCTTAATTTTAGCTGCATTTATGGCAGTAACAAAACTAGCGTAAGTCGCTAAAGTATTAAATCTGATTTTTAAGAGAAGTAATGTCAGCAAACTGGTTTATATCATCAAATAGCGCGAACGATTTATTAATTGAGCTACTCGATCTTGAACAAAATTGGCAATCAAAGATATCCAAACCTAATATTTTGGCTACGTTAGAAGAGCTTGTTAATCACCTTGAACAATACTGCGTAGAGAAAGTGCCTAATCAAGAAGAGCTTTATAAAGTCATTGATAGTATTTTTGATGAGTTAGCATTTTCCGGTCCTGGCCTGCAAAGCGTGCCAGAGTCTGCGTTAGGATCAGTGAGTTATTGTATCGAGTCTCGAACTGGTAATAGTTTAACGTTAGCTATTGTTATGGCCTACCTATTAAAAGAATTGGGTTTTAATGCTTTTATTGCTGAATTGCAAGATGACATTGGTTTAGTGGTTAAGTTGAGTAACTCTGAGTTAATTGTGATTGACTCTATTTCTGGTGCAACAGAATATATTATCACTAGTGATGATTTAAATGAGAGTATGTTAAGTGGCATTGCGGCATACGCACAGCCAATTGACCACGAAGAGTTGATAAAAGAGTTGTTGAGCGAACAAAAGATCTGTCTATTGGCCGAAGGGTTTTATGAAGAAGCGCTATTGTGTGTCGAAACATTGATGGCGCTTTTACCTGAAGACCCTTATGAAAGACGTGACCGTGGAATAGTGCTTCAGCAATTAGACTGTGACCATGTGGCTACAGATGATTTAAAGTACTTTATAAAGGCTTGTCCAAACGATCCTATGGCGGCATTTTTTAAATCTCAGCTAGAAGAGCAGGTTGCTCCTACCCACACATTGCATTAAATTATAGATATTGGTTGTTTTTTTACAAAACAAAACAAAACAAAACAAAACAAAACAAAACAAAACAAAACAAAACAAAACAAAACACATAAAAAGAATAAGAATTGAAAATTCAATCGTGAGTTTAAAGGAATCAGCTTAAATGCCAGTTATTACAAATGAAGCAACACTCCTAGGGTTATTAGCACTTATTTTAGGTTTTGTCTTTTACACTAGTAAAAGCAGCAATGCTAAGTTTCAAGCGTTTTATAAGTATGTTCCTGCGCTATTACTTTGCTATTTTATCCCTTCTATTTTCAACTCAGCAGGCTTAGTAAGCGTGGAGGCGTCGGACAACATTTACTATGTCGCGTCACGATTTTTGTTACCTGCATGTATAGTGCTTTTAACTATAAGTGTTGATTTACCTGGTATTTTAAAACTGGGTCCTAAAGCAATTATTCTCTTCTTTACCGGTACTTTTGGTATTGTTATTGGCGGACCAATAGCACTTTTAATTGTTTCGTATTTTTACCCAGAACTACTTGGTAACAATGGCCCTCAAGACGTTTGGCGAGGAATGACTACGGTTGCCGGCAGTTGGATAGGTGGTGGCGCTAACCAAACGGCAATGAAAGAGATTTATGAAGTTGGCGATACTATTTTTTCTTCTATGATTGCTGTTGATATTATAATGGCAAATATTTGGATGGCTGTTCTATTATTGTTAGCCGGCAACGCCAAGAGTATCGACGCAAAAACAGGCGCAGATACCACAGCATTAGAAGAGCTTAAAACAAATGTTATTGAATTTCAGAAAAAGCATGCTCGTATTCCTCACCTTGAAGACTTAATGATTATCTGTGCCATAGGCTTTGGTGTTACTGGTGTCGCACACATCTTTTCAGATATTGTCACTCCGTTTATGATAGAAAACTTCCCTAACTCCAAAGAGCTAAGTTTCCACAGTAAGTTTTTCTGGATGATAGTCAGTGCTAGTGCAATGGGTATTGCATTGTCATTTACTCGATTAAGAAAGATAGAAGCAGCAGGGGCATCAAAAGTAGGCTCTGCCTTCCTTTATTTCTTGATAGCGGCTATCGGTCTTCATATGGATATTATGGCAATATTTGATAGTCCACTATACTTTGCATTAGGCGCAATTTGGATGATTATTCACGCCTGCTTAATGCTAGGTGTAGCAAAATTAATAAAAGCACCACTGTTTTATATGGCGGTTGGCAGCCAAGCCAATGTAGGTGGTGCTGCATCAGCACCCATCGTGGCATCTGCTTTCCATCCAGCTCTAGCGCCTGTGGGCGTTCTACTGGCTGTTTTGGGTTATGCCATCGGCACATATGCAGCTTGGTTCTGTGGTCAAGTATTACAGTATGTAGCCAGTTGATAAATCATTTAAAAGTTATTCGGTTAGTTTAAAAATAGAGAGTTTAAAATGACATCTGCGATCAATACGCAAATTATAAAAATTGGAAAAGATATCGAACTTGCAAACGACAAACCGTTTGTCTTATTTGGTGGTATGAATGTTTTAGAGTCTAGAGACTTAGCATTAAAAATTGCCGAGACATATAAAGAAGTTACGACAAAGCTTGGTATTCCGTATGTATTCAAAGCTAGTTTCGATAAAGCGAACCGTTCTTCAGTCAATTCATATCGTGGCCCAGGTTTAGAAGAAGGTTTAAAAATATTTGAAGAAATCAGAACTCAATTTGATTTGCCGATAATTACCGATGTACACGCTCCTGAACAAGCACAGCCTGTAGCAGAAGTAGTAGATATTATTCAGTTACCAGCGTTTTTAGCACGTCAAACAGACTTGGTTGTTGCTATGGGTAAAACAAACGCAATTATTAACGTTAAAAAGCCACAGTTTTTAGCACCACATGAAATGAAACATATCATTAAGAAGTTTCATGAATCAGGTAACGAAAAGGTTATTTTATGTGAGCGTGGCAGTCAGTTTGGTTATAATAACCTTGTGGTTGACATGTTAGGTATGGATGACATGAAACGTATGGCTCCAGTTATGTTTGATGCAACACATGCCTTACAACGTCCTGGCGGCAGAACAGATTCTGCTGATGGACGCCGAGCTCAAGCAGCAGAACTTGCAAGAAGTGGTATGGCATTAGGGTTAGCTGGACTTTTCATTGAAGCGCACCCAAATCCAAATGAAGCGCTGTGTGACGGCCCATGTGCGTTACCACTATCTAAATTGGAAGGGTTTTTAACTCAAATGAAACAAGTGGATGACCTCATAAAATCCTTCGCCCCGCTGGATACGTCAGCAAACAACTTGTAATCTAACTATACAGAGCTTAATCAAACGAGGTTAAGCTCTTTTTCAACTCTTAATTAAATTTGCCTTATTGATTTACCACTAAGATAATAATGGCAGACCAGTTTTAATATAAAGGCTCAATATGTCATCAATAGTAATTTCGGGTACAGGCCTATTTACCCCTCCACATAAAATCTCGAACCAAGAGTTAGTTGATGTTCTTAATGAATACGCTGATCAATTTAATGAAACACATAAAACAGAGATTGAAACTGGGCATATTGAAGAAAAAAAACGTTCTAGTGTTGAGTTCATAGAAAAAGCGTCAGGTATAAAGTCACGATATGCCATGGTAAAAGAGGGTATTACTGACGTAAATGTACTTCATCCTAAGATGAAAAAGTATAATGCGGAAGAGCCACCGGAAATGGTGCTGATGGCCGTTGAAGCCGCGAAAGAAGCATTAGAAAAATCTGGTAAAAAAGCAGAAGACATAGATTTGGTTATTTTAGGCTCTTCAAACATGCAGCGCTCATATCCAGCAATGTCTGTAGAAGTGCAACAAATACTAGGCGCATCAGGTTTTGCTTTTGATATGAATGTAGCGTGTTCAACAGCTACTTTTGCAATTATCAACGCTTACAATTCAATTAAAGCAGGATCAGCAACGTGCGTGTTAGTGGTAAACCCTGAGTTTACAACGCCACAACTAGATTATACGAATCGCGACAGTCACTTCATATTTGGTGACGTAGCAACAGCCATGGTTATCGAGAGTATGGAAACCGCTACATCGAAGCAGCAGTTTAAAATAGTAGCTACGGATCAAATAACTAAATTTTCAAATAACATTAGATGTTCGCATAGTTATGTAGACCATTGTTATGACGAGTTACCTGCTGATAACTCATACTTTTTCCAAGAAGGTAGAAAAGTGTTTAAAGAGTTATTACCAATAGTTACTAATACCATCACGGATCACCTAAACAAAAATGGTTGGTCTGTAACCGACGTCAAACGTATGTGGTTGCATCAGGCTAATATTAATATGAACCTCTTTGCGGCTAAAAAGCTTCTAGGTCGTGAGCCGGAATTTTTAGACGCACCATTAATTTTAGATGAATACGCTAACACAGCCTCTGCGGGTTCCATTGTTGCTTTTCATAAATACAGCGATGATTTTTCTGTTGGGGACAAGGGTATTTTATGTAGCTTTGGTGCCGGATATTCAGTTGGTTGTATAAGTTTAGAGCGCATATAAGTCCTTAGAGTAAAAAGTAAGCTTGATTAGTACGAATAAAATTCTGCTGACCGGGCGCATAATTAATTTTTAACCAATAAAGAGTCGATAAACTTTATTTGACTTTTTACTCTAATTTTTATTAAAGTACGCCCGTCGGTAAATGCCGATGTGTTGCTAAATGCAACGTCAGAAGAGGTGCGGCTATTAGGTAGCAAATTGGAGAAGTCTCAACTTCATTGATAATTTGTCAGGGAATAGTCGCCGAGGGTAATACTTGTTGAGATAAGTATTGTTCGGCTATATAGGTTGAGTCCTATTGGTTGTCACCTATATGGTGGAGCGCTTCTGGCCGGTAAGTTCAGTTGCGTAATCATCGATCTTACCTGTGCCTGATCCCTCCCCAAAACTTAATTTAGATTTGGGAAAAACATGTCAAAAGTATCATCTGTAACCGTTGCAAAATTTGGCGGTACAAGCTTAAAAAATTATCAATCAATGGTACGTTGTGCCAACATTGTCATAGAAGAACCGTCAATAAAAGTTGTTGTGTTATCAGCTTCTGCAGGAGTGACTAATTTATTAGTAGAGCTAACCGCAAAAGATGTATCAGATGCAATTGCCTCTACACTAATTGATAACATCAAAAACATACAACTAGATATATCAGCTGGCCTTTTTGAACAAAAACAAATTGAACAAAACCGAGTTAACGGTTACGTATTAAACCTTGTCCATGAGCTTGAATACGCATCGCAAATGTTACGAGAGCAGTTTAGTTTGAAATTAGTGGATGAAATACTATCGTTTGGTGAACGTTTTTCTAGTTATTTATTTACTGAAATAATGACTGAGTTGCTTTCTAATGTTGACGATAAACCCCAACTCGTTAGATTTGATGCTCGACGCATAATAAAGACCGATAGTCGATTTGGTCATGCGAGGCCAGATTTAACTGCAATAAAACAACAAAGCCAACTGTCATTAAACCTGCCGGAATGTCTGTATATCACACAAGGTTTTGTTGGCGAAGACAGCTTCGGAAATACAACGACTTTGGGTCGCGGAGGTTCAGACTTTTCTGCTGCGCTAATAGCTGAAGCAATCAATGCAGATAAACTCCAGATTTGGACAGATGTGGCAGGCATATACTCTTCTGATCCTAGATTTGTCACTACAGCGAAACCAATTAAAGCGCTTAGTTTTAATGAGGCTGCTGAACTTGCTACTTTTGGTGCAAAAGTATTGCATCCTGCAACATTACTACCGGCAATAAGATCTCAAATTGATGTCTTTGTGGGCTCAAGTTTAGAACCTTCTGCAGGCGGCACTCATTTAACAACAAAACCTTCAACGAGTGGCGTAAGAGCAATTGCACTTAGAGAAAACCAGACCCTTGTTACTCTAAGTAGTCCAAATATGCTATTGGCTAGTGGTTTTTTAGCAAGAGTATTTGCTATTTTAGCTAAGTATGAACTTTCCGTCGATCTCATCACGACATCTGAAATCTCCGTTGCGCTCACGTTTGACAACATAAATGGAGTTAGTGAAGGAATATTGCCACAGGAGTGCATAACTGAATTGGAAGACTTTTGCGCGGTATCTATAGAAGGGGAGTTATCATTGGTGGCGGTTATCGGTAATCACAATCCAGATCATGAAACGATATCAAGCACCGAATTACTATTTAAGTCTTTAGGTGATTACCAAATAAGAATGATTTGCCACGGTGCAAGCAGGCACAATGTATGTTTTTTAGTTAAACAAAGCATCGCGAAAAACGTTGTTACTAATATTCACGATCAGATTTTTGGTTAAGCCTTTTAGAGAGCGTTAAATATGAAGATTACAAAAGAGCTACTAACCTTAAATCAGGATATCGCTGGCCAAGAGATTGGGATCCCTGTTTATTATGTAAACTGTGGAAAAGACGATGCTCCTAGCGTATATATCCAAAGCGCAGTTCATGCAGCCGAAATGCAGGGTAGTGCTGTTATTTTTCAGCTATTAACCTTTTTACCTAAACTAGGTTTAAACACAAACTTTATATTGGTTCCCAATTGTAATCCCTTTGGCAGAACACAAAGAGCAGGAGAGTATTTACAGGGACGCTTTGACGCAACTACGGGTAATAATTGGAATCGTTTTTATCATTATGATGAATCTTTAGTAACGAAGTTTTTAAACTCGTTAGAAGGTAGTGAATCCTTAAATGATAAAGCGAATGAGAAAAGAATAGTATCCGACTTTAGGTTCGCGTTAAGCAAATCCATTGAAGACTTAACAAAAGGCGAGTGGGGTATAAATACAGCGCAATATTTAAACCATAAGTTACAGTCGCTGGCCGTTAAGGCTGATTTAGTCATTGATTTACATACGGGACCATCTTCTACACGACACATATATAGTCCTGACTTTTTAGTAGAGCATGCTAGGCGTTTTAATATTGAAAATATAATTTCCATACCATGCAAGTTTGCTGGTGCTTTAGACGAAGCGAGCTTTATTCCATGGAGGCTATTACAACAAGGCCTCTGCGAAAAAGGGGTAGAATTCCAATATGGCGTGAAAGCATTTACCGTTGAGCTTGGTTCTCAAGAGAACATATGTTTAACGCAAGCCTATGAAGATATGAAAGGCATATTAAACTTCCTAAACACAGAAGGGCTAGTAACTGGTAATCCTAAAATAGACGCAAACGATATAACGGTTACAGCTTTAAAGAATTATAAAACACTATTTTCAAAGCACGCAGGTATGGTTGAATACCTAGCAAAAGCGGGTGATAAAGTTGAGAAAGGGCAAACTATAGCTCGAGTACTAAACTCCTTAGAGTTTGATAATGACAGAGGACTGCTAGAGATTAAATCTCCAAGCTCTGGTATTGTTATACTTCACTACCCCTCAGCTGCAGTTCAGGTTGGCACTCAGCTTTATAAAATAGCAACCGATGCATAATTAAAGGTTTTAAAGAATGAAAGTTAGTTTTATTGGTTTAGGCGTTATGGGCTTCCCAATGGCTGGTCATTTAGCTCAAGCTGGGCTTGATGTGACAGTGTTTAACCGTACAGAATCAAAATCTATAACATGGACCGAGGCCTATAAAGGCTGTTACAAAAAAACACCAAAATTAGCGGTAGAACATTCTGACATCGTATTTATTTGTGTTGGTAATGATGATGATTTAAAACAAGTGATGTTAGGGAAAGACGGTATTCTTGCTGGAGCTAAAACTAACGCTGTCATTGTTGACCATACGACTACCTCAGCCGATATAGCACGAGCGCTAAGCGCTATTTGTGCGGAGCAACAAATATCGTTTTTGGATGCTCCTGTATCTGGTGGTCAAGCTGGAGCTGAGAATGGACAACTTACGGTGATGATGGGTGGTAAAGAGTCTGATTTCAACAGGGTTGAGCCAGTTATTAAACACTTTTCCAAGTTTGTAAAGCTAATGGGAGAAGTGGGTTCAGGACAGTTAACAAAAATGGTTAACCAAATTTGCATAGCTGGTGTTGTACAAGGCGTTGCTGAAGGGTTACATTTTGCTCGGTCGGCAGGCTTAAATGGTGTTGATGTTGTAGAGGTGATTTCTAAAGGAGCCGCTGGTAGTTGGCAAATGGACAATCGTCATAATACCATGTGGCAAGGGCAGTATGACTTCGGTTTTGCAGTAGATTGGATGCGTAAAGATTTAGGCATCGCATTAGATGAAGCTAAGAAAAATAAGTCTACTTTACCCCTAACTTCACTTGTTGATCAGTTTTATGCTGATGTTCAAAATATGGGCGGTAATCGCTGGGACACCTCTAGCCTAATGGCAAGACTAGAGGTGCATAGAAAGTAAAAGTTACTTGTAACAACCAAATATTGTTTTTGAGTTTGTATTATGGTGGTGTAGTTAGATCTGTTTGTTTAACTACACTTTATATTTATCAATAAACGAATGTAATATAACTGCTTGTTTGGATATGTTCTCACTGCTTGCTGCATTTTCTTTTGCTCGTTGGAAAGAGTCATCTGCAACATCTCTAATAGCGACTACGTTCTGGTTTACTTCTTCGGCTACTTTACTTTGTTGCTCAATGGCAGTGGCAATCTGAGTGTTCATATCCATTATTGATTTAACGTCTTGAGTAATGGAAACAAGCTTCTCACCAGCTTCACCTGCTCTTTGGGTAGATGTACTACCTTGTTCTTGGCACTGGTCGATAACACTAACTATCCCACCAATTC
Organism: Psychrosphaera haliotis; assembly: GCF_009728465.1. Lineage (GTDB taxonomy): Bacteria > Pseudomonadota > Gammaproteobacteria > Enterobacterales > Alteromonadaceae > Psychrosphaera > Psychrosphaera haliotis. The sequence goes on along the minus strand of NZ_WOCD01000001.1, from coordinate 170,351 downwards.
TTGATTGCAGAGACGTCACTATATTTTCAATTTCTTTGGTGGATTCTTGGGTTCTCATGGCCAACGTTCTGACTTCATCGGCAACAACCGCGAAACCTCGACCATGCTCACCAGCTCGAGCTGCTTCAATAGCAGCGTTTAATGCTAGTAAGTTAGTTTGTTCAGCAATACCACGAATAACATCAAGAACAGAGCCAACATTCTTACTTTCCTCGGCCAGTGCATTTACATCACTTACTGCGGTATCTAGCTTGTCAGAAAGGAATCGAATACTTTCAATTGTCATGTTAACTTGAGTAGAGCCTTGCTCGGCATTTTCATTACTACTGAGTGCTTTGCTAGCTGCATCTTCAGTATTTGAAACAATTTCTTTTATCGTTGCGCCCATTTCTGTGACGGCCGCAGCTACAGACTCAGTTTCTCGCAATTGGATGTCTAATGATGTCTGATTGTTTGTTGAATTTGAAACTAGTGATTTTGTAGCTTCGTCTAAAGTTTTGACAGCATTGTTAACTCTTAAAATAAGCTCCCTGAAGTCAGAAATTAAAGAGTTAAACTGTCGACCCATAGCTGATAGTTCGTCTTCGCCTTCGAACTCATGACTTTGAGTCAAGTCGTTTGTGTTCCTTACTGCGTCAATAGTAGACGAAATTTGTTGGATGGGTCCCAGTACTTTTCTGCTAGTTACAAAGGTTGAAGACATAATAATACCAACGAGTACCACAAACATTGCAAAACCGAATACTTGTGTTTGGAGCTGCTTTGCTTCAATACCTTCAGAAATATTTGACTCCATAACGTCCTGGGTCTTTCTAAGTATGGTTTTTGCTTCTGCCAGTTGACCTCGGACCCCACTTTCGCTGTTAAGACCAATTTGTTTTTGAGCCTTCACTAAGTTTACAAATTTTACTTGATAGTCGCTTAATAGGCCCTTGATTTTATTTTGTGTCGAACCGTCGATATCTGTTCTTGAAAGGTTGTTCCTGAGGGTGTCAATGCCATCGATAAATTTATCCAAGTACTTTTCATCAAACCGCAACATAAAGTCTTTCTCAGCACGCCTTAGTTGCAACATGTCTACCAATAACATGTAACTGTTTTGTTCTTTTAAGATTGTCTCTATATTGTGCACAGCTCCTCTTAGTTCGCCATAAAGTGCATCTTTTGGATGCAAGCCAATGGTTTTTTGTAGTACAACGAGTTTGTCAAATGTAGCTTTATAGCTATTTAAAGCTTTTGTAAATCGCTCTACTTGGTCGGTTTCAAACCCTTCTTCTTTCAATATTTGACTAAATTCTGTTTTTTGAGCAGATACTTCTTTATGAATTTTATTAAAGTTATCGACATGTTCAGTATTTTTATTTTCTAGGAAAAACTTTTCCTCAATATCAAGTTGCATAATATCTCTATTAATTTTGTCGATATATTGGACAGTTTGTGTGAATTGCGAATTTTTATAATTTGAATAAATGAGTAAAACGAGTAACAACACCATGCCCGATGCGACTAAAACGGCATTGATAAGGAGTTTTTGTTTAATACTAGTGCCCATACTAACCTTCATAAACCGTCCAAAATTAAAATAGAGTTATCTCTAAATAAAGTTAGACGATTATTGGTATTTGGCAAAAAATATTAATTATTTGAAAGGATTCGACGTGCGTTATCTAAAATAATGCCAGTCGCCATTGCTACGTTTAAAGATTCGGAATGTCCGTAGGAAGGAATTGTTACTTTTTTGGTGATCAACGAAGAAATATCGTCACTAATACCATGTGATTCATTACCCATAACAATCACGCCACTTTGTTCAAAGTTGTTGTTGTGTACATTATCTCCGCCGAGAAACGCACCATAGATAGGGAGGTTTATTGTTTGAAGGCTCTGCTTTAGATCAACTCTATGTGTTTTGACCCGGGTAAATGCACCCATAGTGGCACTAATTGTTTTTGGATTGTACACGTCAGCGGTTTGCTCACTAATTAGAATATCACTAACGCCATACCAATCGGCAAGTCGAATAATAGTACCTAGGTTTCCCGGATCATTTACATCATCTAAGGCAAGTATCAAACCTTTAGGTTGAAACGCCTCGTGTACCGGTTGTTTTACAATAGCAATAGCATCACTGTTAGCTGTTAGTGTGCTAACTTGGCTTAGTTGCTGTGCTGTAGTTTCAATTACACTGTGGTGACTTAAAAGGTCGTTATGCAGCTCTTTAAACGAATCAGTACAGTAAATTTCCACAACTTCTAGTGTTGATCCCAACAGCTCTAAGATGTTTTTTTCGCCCTGTACTAAAAACTCACCGGATAAGCGGCGCTGTTTTTTTGAAGACAAGGCTTTAAGGTATTTTGCTTGGTTTTTCGAAATCATAATTCGTTAGCTTACGGTATTTCTTATTAGGTTAATCAAAATTCGAAAGTTGAAGTTCAAACTCAGACTCAGTGATCAAAGCTTAGTGCGCAGTGACAGCAACTCTGGAAAAAAGCTTATTTCCAGCGCCTTTTTCAAAAATGCGACGCCAGATGAACCACCAGTTCCGGCTTTATTGCCAATAATACGCTGAACTGTATACATATGCTTAAATCGCCAATTTTGGAATGAGTCTTCTATATCCATTAGCTTTTCAGCTAGTTCGTATAACTCAAAGTGCTTTTCTGCGTTCTGGTATACATTGACCCAAGCGTTTAATACAGAGTCATTTTCAGAATAAGGTTGGTTAAAATCTCTTTCTAGAAGTTCTTTATCAACTTCGAAGCCGCGCTTGTCCATTATTTTAATGACAACGTCATAGAGACTAGGGGACTCAGAAAGTGACATTAGCTCATCGTGAACACTTGGGTTGGCTTTATGGACTTTAATCAAATCTTGATTTTTATTACCCAACATAAACTCTATTTTACGATAACCATATGATTGAAATCCTGAGGACTGACCCAGATCATCACGGAATTTTAAGTAATCAACAGGGGTTAACGTTGATAGAATATTCCACGACTGAGTTAGCTGTATGAATATTTGTTTTACTCTTGAGATTACTTTAAACGCGGGACCAAACTGCTCATCCTCTAAAAAGCGAATAGCCGCTGCCAATTCATGGCCAGCTAACTTAATCCAAAGCTCACTTGCTTGATGTATTACAATAAAAAGCATTTCATCGTGTTCTTTACTTTGCGGATGTTGCGCCGACAAAATTTGCTCTAAATTTAAATAGTCACCATATGACATATTGTCTTTAAAGTCAGTGTGAATGGAATCTTCTAGTGGGCGATAATTATTTTGGTGAGGACAGCTCATGCTTCAAAGCTCTTATAAATTTCATTGCAGAAAGGATATCACAAAGGTCTTAAAAGTGGTTAGCGAGAAGCACCAACCACTGGATAATTATATGAACTTAAGTGTCTGAAAATTTTTACTGTTTAACCACCAATGCTTTAGGCAACCTAAACGAAAAGACGCTTCCTTCATCAATTTTACTGGTGATTTCTAACTTTGAGTTGTGATTCGCTAGGGCGTGTTTAGCAATAGAAAGCCCTAAACCTGCACCACCAGTTTGCCTAGTGCGAGCTTCATCAACCCGATAAAATCGTTCGGTTAACCTTGGAATGTGTGCGGCTTCAATGCCTACGCCATCGTCCTTCACAGAAAACTTAGCTTTACCAGATTTTGTTAGTTTCCAAACAATGCTTATATTGCCGCCAAAAGGCGTATAACGAACGGCATTAAACACTAAGTTCGAAAATGCACTGCGTAATTCCGACTCATTGCCTTTAACCGTTAATGTTTCATCAATATCAAAGGTAATGTTGTGTTTGTTATTCGATAAACTGACCGCTTCATTAACGAGTATGTTTAACATTCTTGGAATATTTAACGTCACAATATCGGCAGGCGTGTCCTGTCTTTCCATTTTAGAAAGGGATAACAATTGTGATACTAAATCATCCATGCGAGTGGTTTGTTCAACCATCATGGTATGTGCTTTATCCCACATTGCTGAGTCAATGCCTTCTAGATCTTCGGTAATTTCTAGGTAGCCGCGCATTACAGTAAGTGGCGTTTTAAGCTCGTGAGAAACGTTGGCGATAAAATCCTTTCTCATTTGTTCTAATTGATGCAGTTCGGTGATGTCTCTGACTATGAGTGTCCACTTGTCAGACTCGAAGGGTACAACACGTATCTCATAAACATGAGTATCATTAGTAGGTGACGGTATTTCAAGGGGTTCTTGATATGCTTGATCGTCAAGATAGTCAATAAACTCAGGCATACGAATCAAATTATCAATCCGTATCCCTTTGTCTGCTGGCCATTTCAGATGCAGCATATTTTGAGAAATTTTATTACACCAAAATATACGGCGTTCGTTATCATAAATAACGACACCGTCGGGCAATGATTCTGCACCTAATCTGAAGCGTCTAACTAAACCAGTTAACTCATTACGTTTTTTAGCATTTCGGCGTTGCTGTGTATAAATACCTTCAAATACATTAGACCAAATACCTAATGCTTTTGGAGGGTATATGCCACGCTGTTGCCAAAGCCACTTTGAAAGCTTTAATAACTGATAATAATGAGTGGTAATTATTATTATACAAAAGAGGATTGTGGCGCTAAAAAAGTACCCAAATGCCTGGCCCAAAATAGCAAACGGAGCATAAATCCAAAGCAATCGAAAAATAATTTGCCAAACAGAAGGCTTTTTATACATAAAGTTAAATTAATCCGTGCGAGTAGAAAAACGGTAACCTGAACCACGTACAGTTTGAATTAACTTGTCATGGGTTTCTAGTGCTTTTCTTAATCGGCGAATATGCACGTCAACAGTTCGGTCTTCTACGTAAGTATTAGTTCCCCAAACATTATCTAGCAATTGATCCCTGCTGTATACACGCTCTTGGTGCGTCATGAAAAAGTGCAAAAGCTTAAATTCCATTGGACCTAAGTGCAGTTTCTTTTCCATCTACGGTCACTCGATGACTGATTGGGTCTAAACGTAAACCAACTATTTCAATTGGATCGTCGGTGGCGGTAGGCTGGGTGCGTCTTAATACGGCTTTAATACGAGCAATTAGTTCCTTTGGAGAAAATGGCTTGGTAATGTAATCATCAGCGCCAACCTCAAGGCCTTGAATTTTATCATCTTCTTCGCTTTTTGCGGTCAGCATGATAATAGGCGTAGATTTATGGGAATCTGACTGTTTAAGCTTTTTTGCAATCTGTATGCCGCTCATATTTGGCAACATCCAGTCTAGAATTATCAATGCAGGCGACTCATGAAGCAGGGCTTGCTGTGCATCGTTGTAACTTTCTTTTGCGATAACAGAGTAGCCATTTTGTTCTAAAACAAATGTTAGCATCTCTCTAATTGCGAACTCATCTTCAATGATTAAAATTTTACTCGACATAAAGGTATCTACCAATTTGGGTTCTTGTCTATAGTTCGAATGCTATTATTCACTTTAAATATGACGAAATTATGACAGCTTCAATTATTGTTTTCACTTTTTAATGGCCATGCCTAGATTTTCTATAATTACTTGGTGATATGCCAATGGTCTTTTTAAATAATCTCGAAAAGTAATAGGGATCATCCAGACCTACGCTTTTTGCTACATGATTAATAGAAATATCAGTAGAATCTAAAAGTTTGCATGCTTGCTGAATCTTCAATTCTATCAGGTGTTTAATAGGACTGTTACCTATAATTTGTTGAAACTTTTTGGCGAAATAAAACTTAGACAAGCCAAAGTACTTTGCCATATCATCTAGCGTTAATGGTTGGTCTATGTTGTCATTAAAGTAGGTTTGTATAGACCGTTCTGACAAGTTTCGGTTGTTTGCTAAAGAGATAATTGGTCTTTGTAATGTAATTAAACTGAAAATTTTCTTTAACATATTTGACGCAACAAAAAAGCGATTTAATTGGTAACCCAAATGTCTAGACTCAATAAGTTGTTTAAACTCATCGATAACTATTTTAGGCTCTGTGAGGGTAATTTTAAGGCTTAATTTATCTACGCCAATAATATCCATGAACTCCTCAAACATATGCCCATCAACATGCGCCCAATAGATAGACCAAGGTTCTTTTTTACTCGCTTTATAGTGGTGTGCTACACCTTTAGGCAGGAAAATGATGTCATTCTTTGACATGTTGTAGACTTTGTTTCCCACAATCACTTTGCCGTGACCATCAACGCAACACAGGACTAAGTGGTCATCATGATTTGTTCTCTTGATTTCATGTCCAATGGCTCGCTCGTAAAAACCAAAGGCTAGTGGGCAAAGGCCACGGGATATTGCGCTGACTTGCAGTTCTTTGATCATAGGTCTTGGTACTAAAAACCGCACGCTTGATTTAGGAAGTGGCCAATTTGAGGTAATGCTCATGGAAGTACAAAAGTGATTATTAATACCAAGATAGTCCATCAAAAAAGCAATTTAATCAATTTCTTTAGCTATTTTTCTCTGATTTAATGAGCTCAATCTTTATAAAGGTCATGTCAAAATTCCTATGGCCAACAAATACTAATAAGAGGCAATGTCATGAAACAGGTTCCTTTATTCATTAATGGTGAGTGGGTTGAATCAACATCAACTCGTAAAATCGACGTTACTAACCCAGCGACTCAAGAAGTTATCGCGCAAGTACCATGTGCATCACCGTCTGAAATGGACGCAGCTATTGAAAGTGCTAAAGCGACTTTTAAAACGTGGAAAGAGGTGGCTATCTCTGAAAGAGCGCGGGTGATGATGCGTTACGCACACTTGTTAAAAGAGCACCAAGAAGAGTTAGCCAATATAATCTGTGAAGAGTTAGGTAAAACTCATGAAGATGCAATGGGCGATGTTTGGAGAGGCATTGAAGTTGTAGAACATGCGGCAAACATTCCATCAATGATGATGGGCGAAACGGTTGAAAACGTTGCTCGAAATATTGATACATATAGTTACACGCAACCTCTAGGTGTTTGTGTTGGTATAACCCCATTTAACTTCCCAGCGATGATCCCTTTATGGATGTTCCCGTTAGCAGTAGCCTGTGGTAATACATTTATTCTTAAGCCGTCAGAGCAAGATCCTCTATGTCCTACTCGTTTAGTTGAGTTATTTGAAGAAGCTGGCGCGCCAAAAGGTGTACTACAAGTTGTTCATGGTGACAAAGAGCAAGTTGACCGTTTATTACATGAACCAGAAGTTAAAGCGATTTCTTTTGTTGGTTCAGTAGGCGTTGGCCAATACATTTATAAAACGGGTACTGACAACATGAAGCGCGTGCAAGCGTTCCTTGGTGCTAAAAACCACATGGTCGTTATGCCAGATGCCAATAAAAATGCAGTGATCAACAACATTGTTGGTGCATCGGTAGGCGCTGCAGGTCAACGTTGTATGGCAATCTCAGTGGCTGTTTTTGTTGGTGAAGCGAAGGAGTGGATCCCCGAAATTCGTGAGAAACTGGCTGCGGTTAGACCAGGTCACTACTCAGATCCTGAAGCGGCTTATGGCCCTCAGATTACGCCTCAAGCTAAACAAAGAATTGAAGGTTTAATTGAGCAAGGTAAAAAAGAAGGCGCAAATTGCGTATTAGACGGGTCAAACTTCAGCGTTGAAGGTTATCCAAACGGTAATTGGGTAGGCCCAACTATGTTTACAGATGTTTCTGCAGACATGGAAATATACAAACAAGAAATATTTGGCCCTGTATTTTTAACCATGAATGTAGATACGTTAGATGATGCCATTGAGTTAATTAATAACAATCCTTATGGCAATGGTACTTCTATCTTTACTTCATCTGGTGGTGCTGCAAGAAAGTATCAACATAATATAGAAGTTGGCCAAGTGGGAATTAACATTCCAATTCCAGTACCACTACCGTTCTTCTCATTTACGGGTTGGAAAGGCTCATTTGCTGGTGATCAACATGCCTATGGTAAGCAAGCTGTAAAATTCTATACAGAAACTAAAACCATTACTGCTCGTTGGTTTGAAGATGACGTTGCCGCATCAGCTGGTCCAAATATGTCGATCACACTTAAGTAAGTCGTCAATACGAAACAAAAGTGGTGCTTAAAAATAATAAACGCAGAATAAATAATAAGCGTATATAAGTGCCACTTGTCATTAAATGACAAATATCAATTATAGGGGATAAGCATGAACTTTGATTTAAACGATGATCAACGAGCGTTTATAGACTTAGCAAAACAGTTTTCTGATGCTGAGCTTGCTCCAAATGCGGCTAAATGGGACGCAGAACATATTTTTCCTAAAGACGTTATGAAAAAAGCCGGAGAGCTTGGTTTCTGCGGTTTATATTCGCCTGAAGATGAAGGCGGTATGGGATTGTCGCGTTTAGATTCGTCGTTAATTTTTGAAGAGTTGTCAAAGGGCTGTACCGCAACCACCGCTATGTTAACAATTCATAATATGGCAACGTGGATGATTGCAACTTGGGGGACGGATTCGATAAAAGAAAAGTGGTGCCCAACCTTAGTTATGGGCGAACAACTTGCATCGTATTGCCTTACAGAACCAGGAGCTGGATCCGACGCTGCTTCATTAAGAACTTCAGCTAAAAAAGTTGGTGACGAGTATGTTATCAACGGTTCTAAAATGTTTATATCTGGCGCCGGTGAAACAGACGTTTTAGTTGTAATGGTGCGCACTGGTGGAGAAGGTCCAAAAGGAATTTCAGCTATTGTTGTGCCTGCAGACGCAGAAGGCGTTATTTACGGCAAGGCGGAAGAAAAGTTAGGTTGGAATGCTCAACCAACAAAATTGATTACTTTTGACAATGTAAAAGTTCCGGTTTCAAACTTATTAGCAAATGAGGGAGAGGGCTTTTCATTGGCAATGAAAGGACTAGATGGTGGTCGTATTAATATCGCTACTTGTTCTGTAGGTACAGCGCAACAAGCTTTAGATACGTCATTAGCCTACATGAAAGAGAGAGTTCAGTTTGGTAAGCCACTAGCTGCTTTTCAAGCGCTCCAGTTTAAGTTGGCCGACATGGCCACAGAATTAGTCGCGGCAAGACAAATGGTACGTTTAGCGGCGTTTAAGTTAGATAATAACGATCCTGAAGCAACAGCATACTGTGCAATGGCGAAACGTTTCGCTACTGATATTGGTTTCCAAGTTTGTAATGAAGCGCTACAAATCCATGGTGGTTATGGTTATATCAAAGAATATCCGTTAGAGCGTCACTTCCGAGATGTTAGGGTTCATCAAATCCTTGAAGGTACTAACGAAATTATGAGATTAATCATCGCTCGTCGACTTTTGGACGATGCGGCCGCTGATATCCTATAAATAGAGGAATTTCTATGTCATCTTTATTAAATGTATCCATAGAGGGCCATATTGCCCAAGTTACTATTAACAATCCTCCGGCAAACACGTGGACATTAGATAGCCTTAAAGAGCTTAAGAACATTATTACTGAGCTTAATAGTAATAAAGCGGTTTATGCGTTGGTATTAACCGGTCAAGGTGAGAAGTTCTTTTCCGCTGGGGCAGACTTAAATATTTTTGCCAGTGGCGATAAAGGCGTTGCCTTTGATATGGCCTCTGTTTTTGGCGAAGCGTTTGAAACGTTGAGAGATTTTAACGGCGTAACAATCGCTGCGATAAATGGTTATGCCATGGGCGGCGGTTTAGAAGTTGCGTTGGCTTGTGATATTAGAATTTGCGAAGACCAAGCTCAAATGGCATTGCCGGAAGCTAAAGTCGGTTTATTGCCTTGCGCTGGCGGTACCCAAAACCTAAGTTGGTTAGTAGGGGAAGGTTGGGCAAAACGAATGATTTTATGTGGTGAGCGAGTTGACTCTAAAACGGCATTAAAAATTGGTTTAGTAGAAGAGGTTGTTGCCAAAGGCGGATCATTAGAAGCTGCGATGAAGTTAGCTCAACAAACTTCGCAACAAAGCCCAACGTCAATTACGGCTTGTAAACAGCTTATTCAAGCAGGCCGAGCGTCTTCTATTAATAGTGCATTGCCACTGGAACGAGAGTTATTTGTTAATTTGTTTAACTCAAAAGACCAAAAAGAGGGTGTTAATGCATTTTTAGAAAAACGCGCTCCTGTTTGGTTAAACGAATAAGGAGCGGTTATGACCAGCCCAGTTTTATTTAGAACATTAGAATCAATTAATGACAAAAAGATTGCCATTGCCACGTTAAATAGCGAAAAGTCCTTAAACGCGCTGAGTTTAGAAATGGTGGACTTGTTATATAGCCAACTTGTTGCTTGGAAAGACGACAGTGATATCGCGCTGGTTATATTGGAAGGTGCGGGTGAAAAAGCGTTTTGTGCCGGTGGTGATGTGGTGCAGCTATATAAAGCAGCAAAACAAGCAGGACCAGGAAACATTGCAAAAGATGTAGAAACGTTTTTCGCTAGAGAGTACAGACTAGATCATTTAATTCATACATTCCAAAAGCCATTTTTATTATGGGGTCACGGAATTGTTATGGGCGGTGGGCTCGGTTTATTAGCGGGAGCTAGCCATCGTGTTGTGACCGAAAAGTCTAGAATCGCGATGCCGGAAATAACCATTGGTCTATATCCTGACGTGGGTGGAAGTCACTTTCTAAATAATATGCCTAACGGTTGTGGGCTATTTCTAGGATTAACGGGAGCCTCTATAAATGCAGCCGATGCTAAGTTTGTAAAGCTGGCCGACCATTTTGTGTCATCGAACTCTAAGGTTGCTGTAGTAGAAGAGCTTTTATTAGTGAAGTGGGGTGATACCAATATACTTAATCACCAGAAATTAACGGATGTTTTGAAAGGCTTCGAAGATAAAGATAAGTCAATAATGCCAGAAGGCAATATCGCAAAGTTTGAAGATTTCATGATGGACTTAGACAAATGCGAATCGGCAAACACTGCCATCGTAAATATTTTAGATCACAAATCAGAAGACCGTTGGTTCAACAAAGCGCAGGCTTCTTTGGCTCATGGCAGTCCGCTAAGTGCAAAGTTAATTCATAAGCAAATAAAAGAAGGCAAAGGCTTATCATTAGCTGCTGCTTTTAAGATGGAATTAGGTTTATCCGTAAAGTGTGCAGCAGAAGGTGACTTCCCTGAAGGCGTTTCGCGCGCTATTAATAGATAAAGACAACAGCCCACAGTGGAAGTTCGCAACCATTCACGAAGTTCCAGATACACTTGTAAATTCATTTTTTGATGAAATTTGGGCATCTGAATCTCACCCTTTAAAAATGTTATAGGACATAGGTGAATAATATGGAAAAGATCAGTTTTTTTGGTTTGGGTAATATGGGCGGCCCTATGGCTGCAAATTTAGTTCGTGCTGGGTATGAAGTTTGTGTTTTTGATTTAGTACCAGCTGCAGTAGAAGAGTTGGTTAACCTTGGAGCGACAAAAGCTGAAACACCGGAAGAGGTAGTTAAAGGAGCTAATGTCATAATTTCAATGTTGCCAGCGGGTAAACATGTTGCCAGTTTGTATGAAGGGTTAATTGGAAGCTCAGAACTTTCTAATGCAAATCTTAAAAAGGGTGCGTTAGTAATTGACTGTTCAACAATTGATGCAGGAACTATTCAGTCACTTTCTGTTAAGTTGGAGCAAATTGGTGTGAACTGTATCGACGCACCTGTATCTGGTGGTGTGGCCGGAGCGACTAATGGAACGCTTAGCTTTATGGTTGGTGGTAACGAAAAGTCATTCAATCAAGCAAAGCCGTTATTAGAAGTAATGGGTAAGAATGTATTTCACGCTGGTGATGTAGGTGCAGGGCAAATCGCAAAGGTTTGTAATAATATGCTTCTTAGTATTCTGATGGTGGGAACGTCGGAAGCGTTACAACTTGGAATAGATAATGGTTTAGATCCAAAAGTCCTATCAGAGATTATGTCGAATAGCTCAGGTAGTAACTGGACTTTAGATGTTTATAACCCTTGCCCGGGTGTTCAAGAAACTGCACCTGCTAGCAATGATTACAAACCAGGGTTCATGACTAACTTGATGTTAAAAGATTTAGGTTTAGCGATGGATACTGCGGTCAATTCTGGTTCGGCAACGCCAATGGGCTCATTGACTCGAAATATGTACGCTTTACATCAAAAACTGGGGAATGGTGACTTAGACTTTTCTAGTATTTTTAACCAGTTCAGTCAAAAATAAGGCTTTAACTAATATAAATTAGCCTAACTACTCAAGTTATTAGCTATATAGATAATATTAAGTAGGGGAATCCCTTAGGCCTCTACTTAATAAAATTTCCCTCATTTCTGCTTGTCATATCCAGAGGGAATAACAAAGGAAACCTATGCAACCTTATGTTCGGCTCGCTCTATAGAGCCAATACGTATGTGTTTTAGGCAAAAACCTCTATTTTAATCTTGCTTTATTGATGTTTTGTACAATACTTAATCGTTCAGTCACATTTTAGAGGATTAATGTGAAAAAGTGCTTGCGCAATTTCTAAAACTCCCTAAAATGCGTCCTCGTTGTCAGGGAGACATCAAACGGCTTGAAACGTTAAGTGAAGGTGGTTTAGATTGACTCAAAACGGTTTAGAAAACTTTCTCAAAACATTGAAAAAGATTTACTAAAAACGTTGACAACGAATTAGGGAAGTGTAGAATGCGCATCCCGGTTGAGACAGAGTCGAGACCAAGAGCAGAAAGGCTCTAAACGTTCTTTAACAATTTGTAATTAATTATTTGTGTGGGCACTCCGATGAGTAGTAACAAAACACACTAAGGTTCTTCTTCGGAAGGCAGCTTAGTACTTGTAACTATCAATTGAGTGTCTGAACGAAATTTATTTGAACAGAATTCAATGGGTAGCGATTAAACTTTTAAGTGAAGAGTTTGATCATGGCTCAGATTGAACGCTGGCGGCAGGCCTAACACATGCAAGTCGAACGGTAACAGAACTAGCTTGCTAGTTGCTGACGAGTGGCGGACGGGTGAGTAATGCTTGGGAATTTGCCTTTAGGTGGGGGACAACAGTTGGAAACGACTGCTAATACCGCATGATAGCTACGGCTCAAAGGGGGCTTCGGCTCCCGCCTTTAGAGAAGCCCAAGTGGGATTAGGTAGTTGGTGAGGTAAAGGCTCACCAAGCCCACGATCCCTAGCTGGTCTGAGAGGATGATCAGCCACACTGGAACTGAGACACGGTCCAGACTCCTACGGGAGGCAGCAGTGGGGAATATTGCACAATGGGCGAAAGCCTGATGCAGCCATGCCGCGTGTGTGAAGAAGGCCTTCGGGTTGTAAAGCACTTTCAGCGAGGAGGAAAGCTTAGTCGTTAATACCGGCTAGGTGTGACGTTACTCGCAGAAGAAGCACCGGCTAACTCCGTGCCAGCAGCCGCGGTAATACGGAGGGTGCGAGCGTTAATCGGAATTACTGGGCGTAAAGCGTACGCAGGCGGCCATTTAAGTCAGATGTGAAAGCCCGGGCTCAACCTGGGAACTGCATTTGAAACTGGATGGCTAGAGTGCGACAGAGGGTGGTAGAATTTCAGGTGTAGCGGTGAAATGCGTAGAGATCTGAAGGAATACCAATGGCGAAGGCAGCCACCTGGGTCGACACTGACGCTCATGTACGAAAGCGTGGGTAGCAAACAGGATTAGATACCCTGGTAGTCCACGCCGTAAACGATGTCTACTAGCAGTTTGGAGCTTAAGCTCTGTCTTGCGCAGCTAACGCATTAAGTAGACCGCCTGGGGAGTACGGCCGCAAGGTTAAAACTCAAATGAATTGACGGGGGCCCGCACAAGCGGTGGAGCATGTGGTTTAATTCGATGCAACGCGAAGAACCTTACCATCTCTTGACATCCAGAGAATTTAGCAGAGACGCTTTAGTGCCTTCGGGAACTCTGAGACAGGTGCTGCATGGCTGTCGTCAGCTCGTGTTGTGAAATGTTGGGTTAAGTCCCGCAACGAGCGCAACCCTTATCCTTAGTTGCCAGCACGTAATGGTGGGAACTCTAAGGAGACTGCCGGTGACAAACCGGAGGAAGGTGGGGACGACGTCAAGTCATCATGGCCCTTACGAGATGGGCTACACACGTGCTACAATGGCAAGTACAAAGGGTTGCAAACTCGCGAGAGTAAGCGGATCCCATAAAGCTTGTCGTAGTCCGGATTGGAGTCTGCAACTCGACTCCATGAAGTCGGAATCGCTAGTAATCGTGGATCAGAATGCCACGGTGAATACGTTCCCGGGCCTTGTACACACCGCCCGTCACACCATGGGAGTGGGCTGCAAAAGAAGTGGATAGCTTAACCTTCGGGAGGGCGTTCACCACTTTGTGGTTCATGACTGGGGTGAAGTCGTAACAAGGTAGCCGTAGGGGAACCTGCGGCTGGATCACCTCCTTATATACGAAGTTACACCTTCGAAGTGTTCACACAAATAATTAATTACGAATAATGAGCGAGAAAGCTGCAAGCTGTTAGCTGCATTCGAGAGTTTGTAGCATAAACGATAGGCCTGTAGCTCAGCTGGTTAGAGCGCACCCCTGATAAGGGTGAGGTCGGCAGTTCAAGTCTGCCCAGGCCTACCAAAATCTCACCTGACTGCGTTATTTCGTTACTTGTTTAGATAGTCTAAACCGCGTAACAAAATGCCTTGTCAAATGTGATTTGGACAATCGTTTTAATGACGTGACTTCAGTATGGGGCTATAGCTCAGCTGGGAGAGCGCTTGATTTGCATTCAAGAGGTCCGCGGTTCGATCCCGCGTAGCTCCACCATACTGACACTCAGTTTCTCGATTCAAAACCCTAAACCATACACATTAGTTAGTGTGCATCGTTTAGAGTTTTTTATAAACTCATGCTCTTTAACAATTTGGAAAGCTGATAAAAAATAAGGTAAACATTATTGTTTATTTATTTGTTATTCAACAACTAAAAAATAATTTTGATTATCACTGTAAGAGAAAACTCAAGCGTTATTTATGTCAGGTTCTTGGCCTTATACAAGTCAAGTAACCAATAAATATGACACATAATATACGACTGAATCTGCGAGAGCATTTAAGGTTGTATGGTTAAGTGAATAAGCGTATACGGTGGATGCCTTGGCAATTGGAGGCGATGAAGGACGTGTTAATCTGCGATAAGTCTGGTTAAGGTGATAAAAACCGTTATAAACCAGAATTTCCGAATGGGGAAACCCACCCTTTTTAGGGTATCGTATAGTGAATACATAGCTATACGAAGCGAACCCGGAGAACTGAAACATCTAAGTACCCGGAGGAAAAGAAATCAACCGAGATTTCCTAAGTAGCGGCGAGCGAACGGGAAACAGCCGAATCAGCATGGTTTAGTGGAATGCTCTGGAAAGTGCAACGATAGTGGGTGATAGTCCCGTACACGACAAGCCATGTTGGACATATTAAGTAGGTCGGAGCACGAGAAACTTTGACTGAAGATAGGGGGACCATCCTCTAAGGCTAAATACTCCCAATTGACCGATAGTGAACCAGTACCGTGAGGGAAAGGCGAAAAGAACCCCTGTGAGGGGAGTGAAATAGAACCTGAAACCGTATACGTACAAGCAGTAGGAGCAGACTTGTTCTGTGACTGCGTACCTTTTGTATAATGGGTCAACGACTTATATTTTGTAGCAAGGTTAACCGAATAGGGGAGCCGTAGGGAAACCGAGTCTTAACTGGGCGAATAAGTTGCAAGGTATAGACCCGAAACCCGGTGATCTAGCCATGGGCAGGTTGAAGGTTGAGTAACATCAACTGGAGGACCGAACCCACTAACGTTGAAAAGTTAGGGGATGACCTGTGGCTAGGAGTGAAAGGCTAATCAAACCGGGAGATAGCTGGTTCTCCCCGAAATCTATTTAGGTAGAGCCTCGGACGAATACTTACGGGGGTAGAGCACTGTTTGGGCTAGGGGGCCATCCCGGCTTACCAACCCCATGCAAACTCCGAATACCGTAAAGTAATATCCGGGAGACACACGGCGGGTGCTAACGTTCGTCGTGGAGAGGGAAACAACCCAGACCGCCAGCTAAGGTCCCAAAGTTTATGCTAAGTGGGAAACGATGTGGGAAGGCTTAGACAGCTAGGAGGTTGGCTTAGAAGCAGCCACCCTTTAAAGAAAGCGTAATAGCTCACTAGTCGAGTCGGCCTGCGCGGAAGATGTAACGGGGCTAAGCATAACACCGAAGCTGCGGTAGCGAATTTATTCGCTAGGTAGGGGAGCGTTCTGTAAGTGGTTGAAGGTGGATTGAGAAGTCTGCTGGACATATCAGAAGTGCGAATGTTGACATGAGTAACGATAATGGGGGTGAAAAACCCCCACGCCGAAAGACCAAGGGTTCCTATCCCATGCTAATCAGGGTAGGGTAAGTCGGCCCCTAAGGCGAGGCAGAAATGCGTAGTCGATGGGAAACAGATTAATATTTCTGTACTTTTAATCATTGCGATGGGGGGACGGAGAAGGCTAGGTGAGCACGGCGATGGTTGTCCGTGTGAAAGTGTGTAGGTAGGCTGCTTAGGTAAATCCGGGCGGCTAATACTGAGACACGAGACGAGTCACTAAGGTGATGAAGTCATTGATGCCATACTTCCAGGAAAAGCCTCTAAGCTTCAGATGATTAAGAACCGTACCCCAAACCGACACAGGTGGTCAGGTAGAGAATACTAAGGCGCTTGAGAGAACTCGGGTGAAGGAACTAGGCAAAATGGTACCGTAACTTCGGGAGAAGGTACGCCCACGTTAGGTGAAGGCACTTGCTGCCGGAGCTGAAGTGGGTCGCAGTGACCTGGTGGCTGCAACTGTTTATTAAAAACACAGCACTGTGCTAAATCGAAAGATGACGTATACGGTGTGACACCTGCCCGGTGCCGGAAGGTTAATTGATTGGGTTATCTTCGGAGAAGCTCATGATCGAAGCCCCGGTAAACGGCGGCCGTAACTATAACGGTCCTAAGGTAGCGAAATTCCTTGTCGGGTAAGTTCCGACCTGCACGAATGGTGTAATGATGGCCACGCTGTCTCCACCCGAGACTCAGTGAAATTGAAATCGCAGTGAAGATGCTGTGTACCCGCGGCTAGACGGAAAGACCCCGTGAACCTTTACTACAGCTTGACACTGAACATTGAACCTACATGTGTAGGATAGGTGGGAGGCTATGAAACTTGGACGCCAGTTCAGGTGGAGCCATCCTTGAAATACCACCCTTGTATGTTTGATGTTCTAACATTGGCCCCTTATCGGGGTTGTGGACAGTGTCTGGTGGGTAGTTTGACTGGGGCGGTCTCCTCCCAAAGAGTAACGGAGGAGCACGAAGGTTTGCTAAGTACGGTCGGACATCGTACGGTTAGTGTAATGGTAGAAGCAAGCTTAACTGCGAGACGGACATGTCGAGCAGGTACGAAAGTAGGTCATAGTGATCCGGTGGCTCTGTATGGAAGGGCCATCGCTCAACGGATAAAAGGTACTCCGGGGATAACAGGCTGATACCGCCCAAGAGTTCATATCGACGGCGGTGTTTGGCACCTCGATGTCGGCTCATCACATCCTGGGGCTGAAGTCGGTCCCAAGGGTATGGCTGTTCGCCATTTAAAGTGGTACGCGAGCTGGGTTTAGAACGTCGTGAGACAGTTCGGTCCCTATCTGCCGTGGGCGTTGGATGATTGAGAGGGGCTGCTCCTAGTACGAGAGGACCGGAGTGGACGAACCGCTGGTGTTCGGGTTGTCATGCCAATGGCATTGCCCGGTAGCTACGTTCGGAATCGATAACCGCTGAAAGCATCTAAGCGGGAAGCGAGCCTCGAGATGAGTCATCCCTGACAGTTTAACTGTCCTAAAGGGTCGTTGAAGACTACAACGTTGATAGGTAAGGTGTGGAAGTGCTGTGAGGCATTAAGCTAACTTATACTAATTGCCCGTGAGGCTTAACCATACAACGCTTAAGTGTTCTTGAGCACTGATGGTCAGAATTATTACAAACAATATTACCTTATTTCAGTTTTCTAATTGTTAAGACAATTTAAGTAAGCGGTGTTTATAAAACATCGATTACAAACAGCTTTGCCTGGTGGCAATAGCGCTGTGGACCCACCTGACTCCATTTCGAACTCAGAAGTGAAACGCAGCTGCGGCGATGGTAGTGTAGCATTTGCTATGCGAGAGTAGCTCACCGCCAGGCTCCCATACTAACCCCTTGCACATGGTGCGAGGGGTTTTATTTTGCTCGAATTCAGCTTTCAGCCCGAGCAAACAAGTTTATACTTGATGGCAATAGCGTTGTGGACCCACCTGATTCCATTTCGAACTCAGAAGTGAAACGCAACTGCGGCGATGGTAGTGTAGCATTTGCTATGCGAGAGTAGCTCACCGTCAAGTTTGACCCGTCCTGAAATAGGTTGACACTTATTTCTTTTAAAACGCTCGATGAACTTCATCGGGCGTTTTGTATTTTAAGGCCGAGTGTGGCCTCTTTTGATTATAGATCGCTACTGACTCGGCGACCATTTTCTTTGCTTCATCTAAATCCTTTGGTTTGTGTAACAGATATTCAGATTTGAGTATTCCATTAATCCGTTCAGCTAAGGCGTTTTGATAACAGTCATATCCATCTGTCATCGAACACTTCACTCCGTACTTTTCGTGCAGACCTTGATACTCCGCAGAGCAGTATTGAACTCCGCGGTCTGAGTGATGAATCAAGTCTCCTTGTTTTGTTCGCTGTTTCAGGGCGCTAGTAAAAGCTTTTTTGACTGAGTTTGTTTTCATATGACTATCAACCTGGTATCCCACGATCTTTCGTGAGAATGCGTCAGTGATTAAGCTTACATATGACTCACCATCTCGTGTTGGCAGATAAGTGATATCGGCCACCCACAATTGCTCGGGCTGCACAGCCGAATAACCATTTTTTATTACATTGGGGTGACAATGAAACCTATGGTGACTATTGGTTGTTCGATGGTAGGCTCTTTTAGGGCTGACAAGCAGCCGTTTATCTCTTAATAAGTTGAAGAGATGGTCTCGACCAATAAAAATATTTTTACGGTTAAGTAGGTACTTGAGTTTGCGTGCTCCAATGCGAGGGTGAACAAGCCGTTCATTTCTAACCTGTTCAAGCACGGACGCTTCGTGTTTATTTTGAGCAGCCTGTCTTTTACCACGTTGGTATAAAGCTTGGCGTGAAATCCCCAGATAAAGGCACGCTTGAGTGACTGTTAGGCCCGGTATCACTTTATTCCGGATTACTTGCCCTTGGGCTTTTTTACAACACGTACTCCATAGTCTGTCTCCAATACATTAACAACGGCCTCAAAGAAGTCGGCTTTTTGTTTGGATTCAACCAGTTGCTGCTCGAGTTGCTTTATTCTCTGCTCTGGGGTTAATGTCGATTCAGGTTTTTCCATAATAGGCCCTTGTGTTAGGAACTTAGGTGTTCCCTTAGACCAATTTAGACGACCATGCTTCCTAAGCCAAACTAAAACAGTTGAACAACCTTGAATTCCATATAAGTCTTGGGCAACTTTATAGGTCATTTCACCTTTTTCTACCTGCTCGACAACAGATAATTTAAAAGCGAGGGTATAATCTTTTTGAGTACGTTTAGTGGTTGTTTTCATAACACTCTCCAATTTATTGATTGAAAAGTGTCAACGTTATTTAGGACGGGTCAGTTCCCATAAAAAAAGCCCGCACTTGTGCGGGCTTTTTGCTTTTCAGGTCCTTTGTATTTCCATCATCTCTATAGTTACTTTTAGTATTAAGAGTATTTTAAGTATTAATAAACACACCTTAAATAAGGTGTGTTGAACCGTAATATGTAACTATATCGACTGTACATATAAATATAACTCTTTCAAAATAGCCATGTTCCTCTCATTGCCATCTTGCTTCATTGCACAGGATTCTAAAGCCAATTGAAATTCATCTATAGTAAGGTTTGGTTTATCTACACCATGCATAAGTTTGTCAGTTCGATATTGCTGCCACCAAGCTGAATCAGCTTGGGACAACATAGACGTAAAGTAACGAGCTTTATACAAACGCCATAATTGATTTAATTTTTGGTCTTCAAAATTAACATTTATTTTCCACTGTTCTGATATAGCGTGCTGATGGATTGTTTTTTTCTGGTGTTGGTCTGCTGTAGAGGTAAAACCTTCATATAAACGATATTCAGGATTACTCTCTGCCTCATACTCTTTTTCAAAGGTAAATACCTCATTGAGTGAAATTAACAGCTCTGGGTTAGCTTTTAATGTTGCTAAGTTTTTCAAACACGCTTCTCTATCTATCCCGAGCCTCTCAGCATTTTCAGGGAGAAGTGTTTTAGCAGGTGCTAAAACAGGGCACTTATTTAATTGAACCGTTTTTAAGCCAATACGTTCTTCGCCATTAAGATCAACGGTTTTAGTGTACATTTTAGTTGCTAACTCTTCTGAGCTTAAACCAATTAACGGAGACGGATCTTTGGTTAAATCATAAACAATGATCGAGTTCTTATTTTTGGGATGAAAACCTATAGGCGCTATCCATGTTGTACAGCCTTGCCAAGCTGAATACATACCAGACGTATGTACTAATGGAGTTAAGCTATACACATCTATAAGTTCACTAAGCTTATTTTTATCTCTGTGCTCAAATAAAAAGTTATAAAGCTTCGGCTGTTTGTTCTTTATTAATTTCGCTAGCTCTATCGTTGCTATTACGTCAGAAAGAGCATCATGTGCTGAGCCATGTTCAATATCGTTGGCTTTAGTTAAAAGCTCAAGGCGAAAACTAGGTTTACCTTCAGCGTCTACAGGCCAATTAATTCCCTCTGGTCTTAATGCGTAACATGCTCTAACCATATCAAGAATGTCCCAACGCGA
This sequence comes from Psychrosphaera haliotis, assembly GCF_009728465.1. Taxonomy (GTDB): domain Bacteria; phylum Pseudomonadota; class Gammaproteobacteria; order Enterobacterales; family Alteromonadaceae; genus Psychrosphaera; species Psychrosphaera haliotis. Next base: position 149,490 of record NZ_WOCD01000001.1, on the reverse strand, counting down.
ATTATTATTTTGCCAACCGTAGGCGTATGGGTCATAGAAGTTTCGGTAAAGGCCATACCTGATCATCTCATCGTCAAAACGTATATTGTTATAACCAATACAAGTGGTATTTGGCTTTGCGATTTCGTTGTGAATCAGTTTAAAAAATTCAGGTTCAATTAAACCTTTTTGAAGTGTTTGTTGTGGAGTGATACCTGTAATTAAAGCAGCCTCTGGATGAGGTAAGTAATCATTCGGGATTTGGCAATACTCAACAAGTGGCTCGCCAATAATATTCAAGTCTAAGTCGGTGCGAATACCAGCAAATTGACTCGGTTTGTCTTTTTTAGGGCTTGTGCCCCAAGACTCAAAATCATACCAGTAAATAGTGGGCTCTATAGTAGACATATTAATCCGTAAACTAACGCCAAATTACGCTATTGGCAGCAATTAAAATAAAGATCAAAGCCTGGGTTCGTAATAACCAAACTTTAATTGTAGGGCTTGCAGTTAAACGACGCTTAGCTTGAATCGCTATCGAGACTACAAATAAATACCAAAATAAATCTATAAAAAATACTGTACTCAATAAAATAGATGCCAATGCAATAGTCATATTTTCGCTTGGTATGAATTGAGAAAAAAGAGCAAGAAAGAAAAATGCGAGCTTCGGGTTTAAGAAACCTATTAGAAAGGCTTCCGCTATAGCACTCTTATATGAGTCTGCCTTGTTATTTGTCGCATTCAGTTCAGCATTAGATATATGATCTAATACTTCTACGTTATCTATATTTAGCTTCTGGGCCGAAATAAGTATATTGACCGCAATGTACAACAAATAAAGTGCGCCTAAAATAATTAGAGTATTTGCTACAACCGGAAAGGCAACAAATAATTTAGACAGGCCTAAAATAGTACCTAACGCGTATAAAAAAATAGCGGAGGCATGAGCAACGCTAGCCAGTCTTCCTGCTACTGCATTCGTTTTGTATGTATGGCCTAAAATTACGGCTAAACTTGGTCCTGGTGTCGCTGCTCCTAAAAAACAGACTAATGCCAAGGACAACCACTCATATAAATTCATACTGACTCCTTTGAAGTGAGATTTTCCCACAGAATCCAGCGCATATATAGTAAATAGAGACAAAAAATCTTCTAAAAGTATCAGAAAAACAACGCAAAATTCGAAAAAAGTTCTAGCATTATAAGTGTAATGCAATTTGAGGATCACAAATGGAATCAGTCAAAGTTAAAGACCATATGAATCACCGACCTGTTTGGTTTAAAGGTACTGAAACGGTAGTTGAAGCCGTTGAAAAACTACTTCAGTCAAAAAGTTCTGGAGGTGCTGTAGTAAATGAAAATAAACAAGTGGTTGGATTTCTATCTGAGCAAGACTGTCTCAAAGCCATGTTGTCTTCTACTTATCATAGTGGCGAAGCTTCTAAATGTGTTGCAGAAGTGATGTCAACAGAAACACAGCTAGTTAAGCCTTATGATAGTATTTTGGCGGTAGCGGAAGACATGCTTATAAACAAACCTAGGGTTTATCCAGTAGTGGATGACGATGGTCATCTTGTCGGAAGTTTAACCCGTACGTTAATTCTCAGCGCTTTAGATAAACATTTACATTCTATTTATGAAAAAGGTTCTCACTTTGTTTAGTGAGTCTATAAATAAGAAAATAGAGAGACGTAAACAAATCAGTAGACGCTCTGTCTATCCCACTGAAAGCCTAAATTAGTTGGTACTGAATATGCTTTTTGGATTTGATTATCAATGTTAGAATTGAATTAATTTCCAGTAGTTAGATATTTTAGGCTTTTTGTGCAATCAAATCATTCACCAATTCTAAATGGCGTATTGCGCCAAGATTTCTTCAAATTAAAGTCTCGACTACGTTCGTTAACAAAAGTTACAGACGAAAATAAAAAGAAGAATATTCAAGAGTCTATAACAGCAGCAATAGCAAAATCTCAGCAACTGCGCGATAAAAAAGAATCAAATATTCCAGCAATAAACTACCCTGAACAATTGCCCGTTAGTCAGAAAAAAGATGACATCAAAGAGGCAATTCTAAATAACCAAGTCGTTATTATTGCGGGTGAAACAGGGTCAGGTAAAACGACACAAATTCCCAAAATGTGTCTAGAACTAGGCCGGGGAATAGAAGGCAAGATTGGCCATACACAACCAAGACGATTAGCGGCTAGAAGTGTTGCTAATCGACTTTCTGATGAACTTGAAAGTGAACTAGGTCAAGCGGTAGGTTACAAAGTTAGGTTTAATGACCAAGTGTCTGAGCACAGTTATATTAAGCTGATGACCGACGGCGTATTATTAGCAGAATTGCAGCACGACAGGTATTTAAACCAATACGACACCTTAATTATTGATGAAGCTCATGAACGTAGTTTAAATATCGATTTCATTTTAGGTTTATTAAAAGAGCTTTTACCCAAGCGTCCAGATTTAAAAGTTATAATTACTTCAGCAACCATCGATCCTGAAAGATTTAGTAAGCATTTCTTTGACGCACCTATTATTTCGGTAAGCGGCAGAACCTTTCCAGTAGAAGTTAGATACCGGCCGTCAGAAGACGTAAGCATAGCGAGTGAATTAGCCGAAAAGTATCAAGATAGTGAACAAATCAACGCAATATTTTCAGCTGTTGAAGAGCTTGATAACGAAGCTCCAGGCGACATTCTATTGTTTATGAATGGTGAGCGAGAGATAAGAGACACTGCAGATGCACTCGTTAAACGTAACTTCAGACAAACTGAAGTTTTACCCTTATTTGCAAGACTTTCTGCAGCTGAACAAAATCGTATATTTGCACCACATTCCAAAAGAAGGATTGTTTTAGCAACCAACGTAGCAGAAACCTCATTAACAGTTTCCTGGTATTAAGTATGTTATTGATACTGGTACCGCTAGAATATCTAGGTACAGCTATAAAACAAAAGTACAGCGTTTACCTATAGAGGCTATTTCACAAGCCAGTGCCAATCAGCGTAAAGGACGATGTGGGCGAACAGAGCCAGGTATTTGTATCAGGCTATATAGCGAAGAAGATTTTGAGTCTAGGCCTGAATTTACAGCACCTGAAATACTCAGAACAAACCTAGCGTCTGTTATTTTACAAATGTTGTCTTTGGACTTAGGCGATATTGAGTCTTTTCCATTTATACAGCAGCCTGATAGTCGGTTTATCTCCGATGGTATGCGACTATTAGAAGAGCTTGGCGCGGTAAAAAAAGGCAGTGGTCAGTCAAAGTCACCTAGAAGTAAAAAACGTAAACCAATGACCATTCAGTTAACTCGTCTAGGTCAACAACTGAGCCGAGTACCTCTAGATCCTAGGCTTGCGGCTATGGTACTAAACGCTCAAAGTACTAACGCATTGCATGAAATTGTTATTATAGCCACCGGCTTGAGTATACAAGATCCTAGAGAGCGTCCGTCTGAATTTAAACAAAAATCTGATGAAAGCCATGCTCGCTTCAAAGACAAAGAGTCGGATTTTGTGTCATTTTTGAATTTATGGGATTACCTCATAGCCTTGCAGGATTTAGATTCTAAGTCTCAATTTAGAAAAAGGTGTAAACAAGAGTTTATAAGCTACCTAAGAGTTAGAGAGTGGCAGGATCTTGTATTTCAAATTGAGTCCACCTTGTCAGATTTAGGTATAAAGCTACCAACAAAAATGTCTAAATCTAATACTCAAGAACTAGAAGAAGAATTCATAGATAATCCTACTATGGAGAGAAATTATCGTGCCATTCACGTTCCAATTCTCACAGGGCTGTTAGGTCACATAGGCCAAAAACTAATTCGAGAAGAGAAAAAGCCTACCGATAAGAAGCCAAAAGCGCTTGGTTATCAAGGCGCAAGAAATACTAACTTTCATGTCTTTCCTGGCTCAAATTTATTTAAAAACACGCCTAAATGGATTATGGCCGCTGAACTCGTAGAGACATCTAAGCTCTATGCACGCTATGCCGCCAAGATTGAACCTGACTGGATATCACCTTTAGCTCAACATTTGGTCTCAAGGACTCATGCAGAGCCATACTGGGATAAGAAGCAAGGCTGTGTCATGGCTTATGAAACACAAACCTTGTTCGGTTTAACCATTGTGGCTAGGAAGCGTGTTAATTTTAGCAAAATCGATGCTGAACAAAGTCAGCATTTATTTATTCAGCAAGCACTCGTTTATGGCGACCTTGGTAAACAACTGCCATTTTTGACTAAGAATTTAGCGTTAATTGAAAGTATTAAAGAAATTGAAAACAAAACACGTCGGCGTGATGTGCTTCAAGACGAGCCTGAACTCGTTGAGTTTTATAAACAGCGTTTACCAGTCGCGGTTAACAACAGAGCCGAATTAGAAAAATGGCTTAAAGTTAATAATACTGAATTACTAGAAGCAAAATTCAGTGACTTTTCTGTGACCGAAGACGGTAGCAAACTAGTTAAAAAATTCCCAGACTTTTGGCGTCAAGATGCATTAACTCTTCCAATTGAGTATGACTTTGAACCTGGTCAAGAATATGCAGATGGCGTTTCAGTTAGAATACCTCTTGCGTTACTTAATCAAGTACAAGTAAAAGGTTTTGATTGGGGAATTGTGCCCTATAGACATGAGTTGTTGGTCTCTTTGATCAAGTCGTTACCAAAAACACTGAGAAGGAATTTTGTTCCAGCCCCTAATTTTGCCGATGCGATTTTACAACGATTTGAAGAAAAAGCGGTGGATACCAATGAGCCACTAATAGATTCAGTATCGCTTGGCTTGTTTCGAATGACAGGGGTAAAAATAGATAAAGATGCGTGGCAGTTAAACTCGATAGCGCCCCATTTAAAAATCAATTTTAGAGTCGTAGGGGAGTCCGGCCAAGTATTAGCTCAAGGCTTTGATTTATTAGAGTTACAAAGTCAACTGCAGGGTAAAATAAAAGAAAGCCTGAAAAAAGCGGTGGATGACGATATTGAGCAAAAAAATGTAGATGATTGGACCTTTGGTGAACTGCCGATTAATTATGTTAAGAAACAAGCTGGATTTGAAGTGAAAGCATATCCCGCGCTAGTAGTTCAAGACAATAAGATAAATGTTGAATTACTTGATAATGCAGAAAAAGCAGAGCACGAACACTTAAAAGGGGTGGTTGCGCTACTAATTAAAACACTGCCTTCGCCGATTAAACATTTACAGAAAAAACTGCCTAACAAATCTAAGTTAGTTTTATATTTTAATCCTTTTGGCCAAATAGAAGCATTGATAAAAGACTGTGTTAAAACGGCTATTGAACAACAAGTTAAAAGCAAGCCGCCTAGAAATGAAGCTGAGTTCTTTCATTTACAAGAATCAATTGGCGTACAACTAAACGATTTGGTGTTTGATATAACTCAGAAAGTGGAAAAAGTTTTATTTATTGGACACCAAATTGCGAAAAAGCTGAAAGGGAAAGTTTCACTAGATATGATTCAAGCTAATGCTTATATCAAAGCCCATTTGGAGTCGTTGATATACAAAAACTTTGTAAGTGAAGTTGGTTACGAAAAATTAGATGACTTACTTCGATATGTAAAAGCCTTAGAAATAAGGCATGAAAAACTAAAGTCGGACGCAGGAAAAGATAGACAAATTCAGATTGAATTAGACAAGGTTTATGAGAGTTATGATGGGCTGCTTAAGCGGTTACCAAAAGGTTTCCCAACTCCAGCAGATGTAGAAGAAATATATTGGATGATAGAGGAGCTTAGAGTTTCTCTATTTGCCCAGCAGTTGGGAACAAAGTATCCAATATCGGCTAAAAGAGTTAAACAAGCTATAAATGAAGTGTTAAAAGCACTGTAGGTTTATAAGCCATATTTAGCTCAGGTCAGTCATCGTGATAAAAAAGGAAGCTTATGCTTCCTTTTTTTCTTGTTATTTGTTTTAGAAGTGCAAAGACACACCAACAAATGCACCAGACATATCAATGTCGGCCATTAAATCATCTTCATCACCGTCAAAGTCCGTAGGATCTATATCAAGTTGAAATGAGCGGTAACCCGCTTCTAAATTAACATCTAAAAGTGGAATCATTGGTAAGGTGTAACGTAAAACAATTTGATAGTCAGTGTGGTTTGTATCACCGTAACCAACATAATTTGCTTCACCCATTAAGGCTAAACCTGTAAATGGTAATTCTGCACCTACTCTTGCAAACAGCATTGGTACTGGAGCATCAAGTTCCGCGATTGCATCACCAATTTGTACAAAACCGTCAAATTTACGGACGTTAAGGCCAAAATCCACAGTCGCAATTGGTAAAGGTAGACCCCAGTATAGTGTGTAATCAGTATGAGTTAAGTCAGCTGCTGTATCTTGGCGGCCATTGCCTGTAGTATCACCACCAAAGTTGTAGTTGTTGTCTAGCTGAGCAAAGCCCGTAGTGTCTAGTGAAGTCTGTTTGATTTGAATATTCGGAATTAATGGAATTGGATGCTCAAACGCAGCCCATATTACATTATTCGTATTGTCATCAAAATTTAGGTCATCTTGTAGGTCTAAGCTGCTAGGGTTTGCAGACACAACACCTTCATATGTTGTATTCCAAGCATAAGCACCAGCCCATACATCTACAAGTGGAGCAGCTGAAACATTAGCTGAAGCCAATGCAAGTCCTAAAGCTGTAATTATTTTTTTCATTTTCCATTCCTAGGTTCAGACGATTGTCATGTCTCTATTTTCAATGGTTAGATAGTATAAAGTCAATTGTTAGATTAATTAATATTAACTAATACTAGATTTTTTTTTGATACTTGGTATTTTGGACATTGAGTTTATATAACACTGGTCTGCTAGTCAGATTGAACTTTTGTTATTCTGGGTGCTGAATGCATAAAATAAATGTTTTGCTGGTTGACGATGAATATTTCAATTTTGAAATGTTAGACATTACTTTGGGTGATTCATTTAATATCTCTTACGCAAAATCAGGTCAATCCGCATTATCAAAAGTAGTATCTGACAAACCAGATGTATTGTTACTTGATGTTTGTATGCCTGGGTTAGACGGGTATGACACATGCCGGTTGATAAAGAACACACCAGAGACATCAAAAATACCAATTATAATGCTGTCTGGTTTAGAGAATACGGAAGATAAATCAGAGGCGTTTAAAAGTGGCTGTGATGATTATGTTACCAAGCCATTTGAGATAGAAGAGTTAAAAGAAAAGCTAATAACGTTTGCAAATCTAAATAAAGGATAGGAGGCTGCATGATTCGATATGATGATAATCGTAATTTTTCCGAATGATGGTTAATACGAGTATAGAAGTAGAAATCACAGATGCAGATGCAGGGAGAAAGGTTGACGCAGTTTGTAGAGACTTAAGTGCAACTGGAATGGCTATTGAAACTGACGAGCATATTGAACCTGGGACAAACATTGTTTGTCGGGTTGATGGTACAAGCAATAATTTGCCTGCGCTCCACGCAAAAGCAACCGTGGTAAGATGTAACCAAGAAGATTCGGGCGCCTTTATGGTAGGCGTAGAAATTAACGAACAACTTTGAATAAATGAAGTCCCGAAAAGCTAGACTCTTAGGGACTTTACAAATTCATTATTTTTCATCAAGTTTTATGTTGGTTGCATGCAGACCCTTAGGTCCTTCACTCAAATCAAACTCGACCTCTTGGCCTGCTTTCAGAGTTTTATAACCGTCCATAGTTATTGTTGAAAAGTGCGCAAAGATATCTTCTTCTTTGCCATCTTCACGAATAAATCCAAAACCTTTAGCGTTGTTGAACCATTTGACTTTGCCGACTGCCATACTTCTACTTCCTTATTTAGAATTAAACCAGTGATTAATCATTCCGTGAGCAACTGACTCACGTTTAATCAATGACTGTAGATAAATTAGTCAATTAAACTGGTTTTTACAAGTACGAATTGTTAAATGTTATAAAAGTTTTTATATATACTAAATAAATAAGCAAATTTAATGGAGCAAAAGGGGCGTATGCCAAAATTAAGTAACAATGATCACAATTCTGATTTAGTAAAGGAAGCATCTAAGTCTAAACTTAAAAGACCACCAATGTACAAGGTGATCTTGAATAATGATGATTACACCCCCATGGACTTTGTAGTGGAAGTTTTACTGAAGTTTTTTGCGATGGATCTAGAAAAAGCCAATCATATAATGTTTCGTGTCCACAAAGAGGGTAAGGCTGTTGTTGGTACTTATTCGTCAGAAATTGCTGAAACAAAAGTTGCACAAGTGAACCAGTATTCCAGAGCGAGTCAGCATCCGTTGTTATGTACAATGGAGCAAGAATAATCGTTAACATAAATAAGTAGGTGAATATGTTAAATAAAGCATTAGAAGTAACATTGAACGAAGCGTTCAGGTACGCCAAAATAAATCGCCACGAGTTTATGACAGTTGAGCACCTGCTAATGGCGCTGCTTGATAATCAAGATGCCAAAGTCGCATTAGAAGCCTGTTCAGCAGATCTAGATAAAATTAGATTAGAACTTACAGAGTTTATTGCACAAACCACGCCGTATTTAGCCGAAGATGTTGATGCAGAAGAGCAGGATACGCAACCTACGTTGGGCTTCCAACGTGTATTACAACGGGCCGTATTCCACGTACAATCTTCAGGTCAGCAGGAAGTGTCAGGTGCAAATGTACTTGTCGCTATCTTTAGTGAACAAGAATCTCATGCTGTATACGTATTAAAAAGTTTTGATATCAGTCGACTAGATATTGTGAACTACATATCTCATGGCGTTGATAATGAAGGTAGTGAAGAAGACTCTGACAGTGCCGAAGGAAACGAAGAGTCCAGTGCAGATAGTGAGAGCAGTTTAGATAGCTTATGTACAAATTTAAATGAAACGGCAAAAGCAGGTGGCATAGATCCTCTAATTGGTAGAGAACAAGAACTTGAGCGTTGTGTTCAAATATTATGTCGACGCAAAAAGAACAACCCACTATTAATTGGTGAGGCTGGCGTTGGAAAAACGGCCATCGCTGAGGGTTTAGCTTATCAAATTGTTAATGGCCAAGTGCCAGACGTAATAGCAGATGCCACCGTTTATTCGTTAGACATGGGCGCATTGTTAGCAGGTACAAAGTACCGTGGCGATTTTGAAAAGCGTTTGAAAGGGCTCTTAAAGCAGCTACAAGCAAAAGAGCACGCAATACTATTCATTGATGAGATACATACAATAATCGGCGCTGGTGCAGCCTCTGGCGGCGTTATGGATGCATCCAACTTACTAAAACCATTATTGTCAGCTGGCAAATTGCGCTGCATGGGTTCCACCACATATGGCGAATACCGAAATATATTTGAGAAAGATAAAGCTTTAGTAAGGCGTTTCCAAAAAATAGACGTGTTAGAGCCTAGTATTGAAGACACCACTAAGATTTTAATAGGCTTAAAAGATAAATACGAAAAGCATCATGGCGTTAAATACACAAATGCGGCACTTCGTTCGGCGGCAGAGCTATCAGCAAGGTATATTAATGAACGTCATTTACCTGACAAGGCGATTGACGTAATAGATGAAGCTGGGGCAAATCAGAAGGTACTGCCTAAGTCTAAACGTAAAAAACAAATCAACGTTTCGGTCATAGAGCAAATTATTGCCAAAATTGCGCGTATTCCTGAAAAGTCTGTATCGCAATCAGATAAAGATGTACTAAAAAATGTAGATAGGGACCTTAAACTAGCCGTATTTGGTCAGGACAAGGCGGTTGACTCGCTTACATCAGCTATTAGGCTTGCAAGAGCTGGGCTTGGTAATGAAAATAAACCAGTAGGTAGTTTCTTATTCGCTGGCCCAACGGGTGTAGGTAAAACAGAGGTTACAAAACAGCTCAGTAAAGTATTGGGTATTGAGTTAGTTCGTTTTGACATGTCTGAATACATGGAGCCGCATGCCGTGAGCCGATTAATAGGCGCGCCTCCTGGTTATGTTGGTTTTGATCAAGGCGGCTTATTAACGGATGCTGTTTTAAAACATCCTCATTGTGTTGTTTTACTAGATGAAATTGAAAAAGCTCATTCAGATGTCTTTAATGTACTACTGCAAGTTATGGATCATGGTACGTTGACGGATAACAATGGTCGTAAAGCTGATTTCCGAAACGTTATTTTGGTTATGACGACTAACGCAGGTGTCCAAGAGACCACGAGAAAGTCTATCGGTTTTGCGCAGCAAGATAATAGTACTGATGCCATGGTTGAGATTAATAGAGTATTCTCACCTGAATTTAGAAACAGGCTTGATGACATAGTTTGGTTTAACCATTTAGATAAAAAAGTCATCGAAAGAGTGGTTGATAAGTTTATTGTTGAGTTGCAATCGCAGTTAGATGCAAAACAAGTGGAGTTAAATGTAACAGATGAAGCTCGTCATTGGTTTGCTGAAAATGGCTATGACAAGGATATGGGCGCAAGACCTATGTCTCGTTTGATACAAGACAAGCTTAGAAAGCCGTTAGCGAATGAAGTTTTATTTGGTGATTTAGCTGAAGGCGGGAAAGTCGCTATAAGCGTAAAAGACAAAGAACTTTCTTTTGAATTTACAAGCAAAGCGAAATTAGTAAAAGAGCCGAGTTAAAACCAACTAGGCATAAAAAAACCGAGCAATGCTCGGTTTTTTAATATCCAACTCTAAATAAACTTAATTATTAACGAGCTCGGAATGTAATACGACCTTTTGATAAGTCATATGGTGTCATTTCAACAGTAACTTTGTCACCTGTTAAAATTCTAATGTAGTGCTTACGCATCTTTCCGGAAATGTGTGCTGTCACAACGTGACCATTTTCTAATTCAACACGGAACATAGTATTAGGCAGGGTATCTAAGATAGTACCTTGCATTTCAATAACGTCTTCTTTCGCCATTAAGCGTATAACCTCTGGGATTTCGTTAAGCGTATAAAAATAAGCGCAGATTTTGCCCAAAAAGCTCCATAAAGTAAAGGTAATATCACAATTAATTATAAGCTTTTTACTTCAACCCAATTTGTGTCGTGTAACACTTGGAAAGGTTTGAAGTTTGTTTTGTAGTTCATCTTAGCGCAAGCTTGAATATAATAGCCTAAGTAAAGCCATTGTTTATGTAACACTGATGCATAATCAATTTGTTTTAATACAATCAATGTTCCAAGAGAGTACTTGTCGTAGTCTGGGTCAAAAAAAGTATAAACCGCAGATAGCGCATCATTCGTCTCATCACCTATGCCTACCGCAATGATTTTGTCTCCATCATAAACTTCAACAAAATAAGGGGTTAGCCAATCACAATTAGTAAAACTATCTAATTGAGACGGTTCAGCGGGGTACATTGTACCATCTTCGTGCCTTTTATTAATGTATTTTTCAAAAAGTGGGTAATAGTTTTCAGATACCACATGGGAAATCCTTACATCAAAGTTTTTACACTTGTTTATTAACCGCTTTTGACTTTTTGAAGGTTGAAAAGAGTGTGTTGCTACTCTAATAGATTTACATTCGTTACAGTCATCGCAATGTGGCTTATAAGCCATACTTTCAGACCGGCGAAAGCCATTAGATTGTAAAATGCTATAAATCTCTGGGGATAATGGCAACTCGTCGGCATAAAAAAGCAATCTTTCTTGATGATCAGGAAGATAACTACAAGGAAATGTTTCTGAGAGAGCGAACTTTAATGAAGGCATTATTAATCTTTAAAATTTAAAAACGAGGCATTAGATGCCTGTTCTTCTAATAAGTTTGAAGACAGATTATGCGCGCTAGCTGCGTTAAGCCTATCGATAAACCAACGTCTGGACACTGTTTTAGCGCCCATACTCATTAAATATGGATTAGCTATTTGACAATCTATAATCGCGTGTTTAATTGGAGCTAACATTTCCGCTAATCTAATTAGTGCCACTTTAGAAGCGTTTGGTTCTCTAGAGAACATAGACTCGCCACAGAAACAACTACCGATTAAAACACCGTATAAGCCACCAACTAAAACCTTTTTGTTATCTTTGTTTTGCCAAATTTCAATAGAATGTGCAACACCCGCTTTGTGCAATTCGGAATATGCGCGGATCATTTCTGGGAAAATCCAGGTGCCATCATCCGCCCTCGGCGCAGAACACTGGCGAATAACCTCTTCAAAAGATTGGTTCATGGTGATTTGATAGTCACAGCGCTTTAAGAACTTTTTTAACGACTTATTCACTCTTATTTGCGCAGGTTCAATTACAGCTCGAGGATCAGGAGACCACCACAATAGAGGCTCGCCCTCACTATACCAAGGAAAAATACCACTTTTGTATGCACTATGAAGCCGGTCAACTGATAAATCTCCACCGACCGCTAAAAGGCCGCCTGGCTCATCAAGAGCTTGTTGCACCGGCGGAAACCAGTGTTTGTCATCGGTTAAATAAGAAAGTGATTTAGTCATATACTAACAATAGTAAAAAGGGAGCAATATGCTCCCTAATTTTATTTACTTAGCGTCTAAGTATCGTTCAGCGTCTAATGCTGCCATACAGCCTGTACCTGCTGATGTTATCGCTTGGCGGTATATATGGTCGCATACATCACCCGCAGCAAATACACCTTCAACACTGGTTTGTGTTGCGTTGCCATCTAAGCCACTGTTGATTTTGATATAGCCGTTATTCATGTTTAATTTGCCTTCAAACATGCCTGTATTTGGTTTATGGCCAATGGCAATGAACACACCCATTACGTCTAAATCTTCTTTGTTATCAGATTTTGTATCTTGAAGACGAACACCTGTAACACCCATGTCATCACCTAACACTTCATCTAAAGTGCGATCGGTATGAAGGATGATGTTTCCGCTTTCAACTTTATCCATTAAACGTTTAATTAAAATCTTTTCCGCTCTAAAGGTATCTCGTCTGTGAACTAAGTGAACTTCTGAAGCAATATTTGATAAATATAGCGCTTCTTCAACCGCGGTATTACCACCACCTACAACTGCTACTTTTTGATTTCTGTAAAAGAAACCATCACAAGTAGCGCATGCAGAAACACCTTTACCCATAAATGCCTGTTCTGAATCAAGGCCTAAGTACTGAGCGGATGCGCCAGTACAAATAATTAATGCATCACAAGTATATGAGCTTGAGTCGCCTTTGAGCGTGTATGGTTTTTTAGAAAAATCAACTTCATTGATATGATCAAATAAAATTTCTGTTTCAAATTTTTCCGCGTGTTCTTTCATACGGTCCATTAACGCCGGGCCCGTTAAGTCATTTGCATCGCCAGGCCAGTTTTCAACTTCAGTAGTCGTTGTCAATTGACCACCTTGTTGTAAACCAGTGATTAAAACTGGTTTCAAATTTGCTCGTGCAGCATAAACCGCTGCCGTGTATCCAGCTGGGCCAGAACCTAAAATAATCAAATTGTGATGTTGTACAGCGCTCATGAAGTAACTCCGAAAAATAATATATAAACGTAATGGGGCAAATTTTATATGACATCAAGGTTAAATGTGAATTTAAATATAAAAAATAATAAAAACCTGTAAGTGTTGGTTTAATTTTGAGCAATTATGCATTAATCTCATTTAACGATTTAAATTTTGGTTATATGGATGTTAAAAAAAACTGCCCTTGTTAGTCTCTTAATATTCAGTTGCTTGTCCACCGCACAGGTAAGTGAAGCTTTATATTCATCGTCAAAAAATAACGCGGATGCTAACAACGAGTTAGAGCTTGTTGTTGGTGTTGAAGATGTTGCCTATTTCCCTTTGTTCGATTTTTTTACTGGCTCACCAACCTTTGCCACTGAGCTTCTAGATGAGTTTGCATCACAAAACAACTATAAATTTATATATTACCCTATGCCTGTTAAACGCTTTGGCATGTGGTTATTTGAAAAAGACATCGATTTAAAATTCCCAGATAATTCCAGATGGAATGAATCTGAAGACATCAATAAGTTAGCTAAAGATAAATTAACCTATAGTGATACTGTGCTTGATTTAGTGGCGGGCACAATAACAGTAGACCCAAGTGTTGATGATACCCAAGATATTAAAGTTTTAGGAACGTTACTGGGCTTTTTTCCGACATTGTGGATTGACCATATTAGCAATAATTCAGTTAAGCTCTACGAAACCTCTTCTACGTTAATGTTGCTTCAGCAATTGGTTAGGGGACAACTTGATGCTGTGAACCTTGAGCCAAATGTAGTTAACCATTATTTAAGAAAGTTAAATAAACCTAAAGTAACCATTAATAAAAACTTCAAATATGAAATTTATTCCTATCATTTATCGACCAGACAACACCCAAGGGTGATTGCACAGTTCAATGAGTTTTTAAAAAATAACAAAAGCTTTGTTGAAGGTCTTAAGAAAAAATACCAAATCCTCGATCCTGAAGAGTATATTCGTTAACTGCTTAGTTATATTAAATGGTTAGATAACCTTTCCGATAGTGAGAGCTAGTACCAAACGAACCCAAAAGGCAATAAAAAAGCCAGCATAAGCTGGCTTCTCTAAAAACTAATTAAACTAAACGTTACATTGCAAGCGCAGCTGTCGCGTCCATGTACTCTAAATTTAGTTCTTCGCCTAATGCATCAACAACGGCTTTATAAGTCACTTTGCCTTTATGAACGTTCAAGCCAGCTAGTAGATTTTTATCATCTAACATTGCTTTAGCTGGGCCTTTATTAGCCAGAGCTAAACCAAAAGGTAAAGTAGCGTTGTTTAGAGCAATCGTAGATGTACGTGCTACACCACCAGGCATGTTTGCAACACAATAGTGAACAACATCGTCAATCACATAAGTTGGGTCTTGGTGTGTCGTCGCTTTTGAAGTTTCAAAACAGCCGCCTTGGTCAATTGCAACGTCAACCAAAACAGATCCTGGCTTCATGTTTTTAATATGAGCTTTTGTAATTAACTTAGGTGCTGCTGCACCTGGAATTAATACAGCGCCAACAACTAAGTCAGCTTTTGCTGTGTAATCGTCCAAAGCATCAACAGTAGAATATACTGTTTTAACGGTACCACGGAAAATATCGTCTAATTGACGAAGGCGAGGTAATGAACGATCAAGAATAGTTACGTCAGCTCCCATACCAACAGCCATTTTAGCTGCGTTTGTACCAACAACTCCACCACCAACAACAACTACTTTTGCTGGAGCTACACCAGGTACACCACCTAATAATGTGCCGCTACCGCCTTGTGCTTTTTCTAAATGATGCGCACCAGCTTGAATAGACATACGTCCAGCAACTTCACTCATAGGAGCTAGTAAAGGTAAACCGCCTGCATTATCAGTAACCGTTTCGTAGGCAATACACGTAGCGCCAGAAGCTACTAATAGTTCAGTTTGCGTTGGGTCTGGAGCAAGATGAAGGTAAGTATAAAGAGTTTGACCTTCACGAAGCATTTTACACTCGTTTGGTTGTGGCTCTTTTACTTTTACAATCATGTCAGCAGTCGCAAAAATCTCTTCTGCTGTATTAATGATTTCAGCACCGGCGTTAATATAGTCTTCGTTATAAAAGCCAATTGACGCGCCAGCGTTTGTTTCAATAATTACTCTATGTCCATGGGCAACAAACTCTTTTGCAGCCGCTGGAGTCAAACCTACACGGTACTCGTGATTTTTAATCTCTTTAGGAACACCAACAATCATCTTATTTACCTTTTCTATTAGTAGATAGTTTGTCTATCAAAATTTGGCGACATTATATGGATGTAATATCAAAATTAATGACTGTAATTTCACTAAATACAGGATATTATTCTGTCACACATTGTGCTGCCGAGATATTTAAATGCTGGATAGAATAGATAAGAAGATATTAGTCGAACTTCAAAAAATGGTCGAATATCCAATATAGACTTGAGCAAAAAGATTGGACTCAGTCCAACCCCTTGTTTAGAAAGAGTAAGAAGATTAGAGAAGAAGGGCGTCATTGAAGGTTATCAAGCGGTTGTTAATGCTGAGGCTGTTGGTGCCAACATGCTTGTGTTTGTGGAAATTACTTTAGAAAAAACCGCACAAGACGTGTTTAGCGACTTTTCTAAAGCGGTAGAAACCTTCGACGAAATATTAGAATGTCACTTAGTGTCAGGCAGTTTTGATTACCTGTTAAAGACCAGAGTAAAAAATATGTCTTCGTATCGTAAATTACTCGGTGATACGTTATTAAAATTGCCAAGCGTAAGCGCTTCTAGAACCTATGTGGTAATGGAAGAAGTAAAGGCAAACAGGCCAATGCCTATATATATTTAACAATGAAAAATAACACTTTTTAGAATAAAAACGCGATGAAAAAGTGTGAATAATTTGATAGATTAGACAGGCTCTTATCAATAACACTTTTCAATAATAACAAAGAGCCTGGAGAAGTAAGTTTTGACTGACCAACAACCGTCTTTTTTGAATGGATTTCAACGCCTTTTAGAAGTTGGCCTTATCGTGATGGGTGCAATTTCCATCTATATTTTAATTACCTTGTTTTCCTATGATCCGGCTGACCCAAGTTGGACAAAAACCGGTAATTACGAATTTATTAAAAACGCTGGTGGCGCATTTGGTGCGTGGCTTTCAGACATTTTGCTGTTTACCTTTGGTTGGTTAGCGTTTTTTGTGCCGGTAATTTTGTCGGTGATAGGCTGGTTATTTTTCCGTAAGTTTCACGACTTAGTGGAAGTTGACTATTTAGCGTTAGGTTTAAGGCTAATTGGCTTTGTACTGTTTATTGTTGGTTTTTCAGCCATCTGTAGCATGAATTTTGACGATGTGTATTACTACTCATCAGGCGGTATTATTGGCGATGTAATTTCATTCTTACTTTCTCCATTACTTGGCTTCACTGGGGCAACATTACTGTTTTTAGTTGCCGTAATGGTCGGCTTTACGCTAATGACTGGCATTTCGTGGCTTCAAGTTATCGACGGAATTGGCAAATATAGTTGGTTAGGCGGTGAAAAAGCGCTGGCACTTGCTAAGTCCATGTTGGGTTTAACAGACCAAGCAGCAAACACAAGAACAAACAATGACTCTGCAGAGCCGCACTCTAAAGTGTCTACAAATTCAGATAATAATCAGATTGATGGTGCTACCACTGCCACTAAAGCAGATCCGTTAGACAAAAAACGTGATGACTCTTTATTAGCTAATTTCTTCTCAGCAGCAGACTCTGCCAATGAGCACTTAGAAGAGCACCAAACCGCAGTGCAAAAGAGTTCGAAACAAGACTCTCAGCCAAATTTATCGACAGCATCAAATTCGAGAGCGGAGTCTACATCTCAACAAAGTGAGGCAGTGCCTGAATCAACACTATCATCCACCTCCAAATCAATACCTAACATGTTAAAGAAGGTGTTTGATAAATCACCTAAGCCTGCACAAGAATCAACAGATAACACCGACGATAAGCGAAAGGACGTTTCATTTGATGATGATATGCCTTTTGAATTTGGTGATGAGCCTATGTCAGCAAGCAAAGCAGATGATGATATTGAAAGCTCTGATATTGAAGGTATCGACACACCAATGAGCTATAGCTCTATTGATGATGACTTGTCTGATGACGATATATTGGGCGCACTAGAAGGTATGCAGACACATAATGATACGCCAGTACGTGATACGAATGCATCACAACAAACTGCTGGTGTTATAGTTCCACCGCCTCAAGAAGAGAAACCACCAATTACTTTGCCTTCGCTGGAATTATTAGACCGCCCAGACAAAGTGGAAAACCCAGTTTCACAAGAAGAGCTTGAAGCTGTGTCGAGGCTTGTTGAAGCAAAATTATTGGACTTCAACATACAAGCAGAAGTTGTAGGTGTTTATCCTGGCCCTGTTATTACAAGATTTGAACTTGATTTAGCGCCAGGCATTAAGGTGAGCAAAATTTCAGGTCTTTCAAAAGATTTAGCTCGTTCTTTATCGGCAATGAGCGTGCGAGTAGTTGAAGTTATTCCTGGTAAGTCATATATCGGTTTAGAGATACCAAATAAGCATCGTCAGATAGTTAGGCTGTCTGAGGTAATGAGCAGTGATGTATTTGATAAGGCGTCTTCACCATTAACTATGGTTCTTGGAAAAGACATTGGTGGCAAGGCAGTTGTTGTTGATTTAGCAAAAATGCCTCACTTGTTAGTAGCAGGTACAACCGGCTCAGGTAAGTCTGTTGGTGTGAACACTATGATTTTAAGTTTGCTTTATAAATCAACGCCGGAAGAAGTTCGTTTAATCATGATAGATCCAAAAATGCTGGAACTTTCTGTCTACGAAGGAATCCCACACTTATTATCAGAAGTTGTTACTGATATGAAAGAAGCCGCTAATGCATTGAGATGGTGTGTAGGCGAAATGGAACGTCGATACAAACTAATGTCGTCGTTAGGGGTAAGAAACCTTAAAGGCTATAACGCAAAAATAGATCAAGCTAGACAAGATGGTAAGCCAATTAGAGATCCATTGTGGCGCAGCACGGACAACATGCTTGAGATGCCTCCGGAACTAGATAGATTACCAGCCATCGTTGTAGTGATTGATGAGTTTGCTGACATGATGATGATTGTTGGCAAAAAAGTAGAAGAGTTAATTGCGAGAATCGCGCAAAAGGCGAGGGCGGCTGGAATTCATTTAGTATTGGCGACACAAAGACCATCAGTAGATGTTATTACGGGTCTTATAAAGGCGAATATACCAACAAGAATGGCGTTCCAAGTATCTTCGAAAATTGACTCTCGTACTATTCTGGATCAGCAAGGCGCCGAGAATCTTTTAGGTATGGGTGACATGTTGTACTTACCGCCAGGTTCAGGAGTTCCAACAAGGGTACACGGAGCATTTGTGGATGATCATGAGGTTCACGCCGTTGTTAATGACTGGAAATCAAAAGCAAAACCAAACTATATAAAAGAAATACTAGAAGGCGAGATGACAGACGAGAACATGTTGCCAGGCGAAGCGGCTGAAATGGCTGAAGGTGAAGAAGCGGATCCTGTATTTGATGAAGCCGTTGCTTTTGTTACCGAAACTCGCAAGGTATCTATTTCTAGTATTCAAAGAAAGTTAAGAATTGGCTATAACCGCTCTGCACGAATTGTAGAGCAAATGGAATCAATGGGCATTGTCAGTCGAGCAGCCAATAATGGTACTCGTGAAGTATTAGCGCCACCGCCAGTGAAAGGCGAAGACCAACAGGAATTACTATAAATGATTAGACTAATCGGGGCGGCAACAATGATTGTGGCCATGAGTTTTGGTAATGCGGTATACGCAAATACCAACGATACGACCCAAGCTGTAAATAAAGTTTCAGCTGCATCATTAGAGCTACAAAATAAATTAAACGTGTTTGATGGTTATCAAGCAAACTTTAAGCAAGTCGTTACGGACATTGAGGCAAATATTATCCATCAAGCCGATGGTAAATTAGTCTTTAAACAGCCAGGAAAGTTCATTTGGGAAGTAACCGCACCAGAAGAAGAACTGCTTATATCTAACGGACAATATGTGTGGTGGTATAACCCTTTTGTTGAGCAAGTTAGTATATTTGACGTTCAACAAGCCGTAACACAAACACCTTTTGCATTATTAGTTTCTAAAGACCCTTCAATTTGGAAGCAGTTCAGCATTAGCAAAGAAAACAATATTTACGTGATAACGCCGGTAGATTTATCACAGGCACAAGTTATCAAGCTTACGCTTACAATTATCGATAATGATTTAGAGAAAATAGTCATTACAAGCCGAAGTCAGCAAGTGAGTGAATATACTTTGAGTGAACAATCAAAATTTAATCCGCAGGCAGACATGTTTGAATTTGAGATGCCAGCGGGCATTGATGTTGATGATCAACGTTCAAAAGCTGAGGTTATTGACGGTAATGTTTCATATTAAACTTAGGTTAGTCACTTTACTTAAAATCAGTACCCTTATTAGAAGGTAACGTTGTGAGCGGACAAAATTCACTAGGCTTTGACATGGACACCGACAACGGCGTTGAAATGAACCAAAATCATGGTCCTTTAGCGTCGCGGTTACGTCCAACCAATTTGACAGAATATGTAGGGCAACGCCATTTAGTCTCTGAGGGTAAAGCCATTTGGAAAATGGTTGAAGCAGGTCATTGCCACTCAATGATTTTGTGGGGACCTCCAGGTACTGGCAAAACGACACTAGCAGAGATAATTGCTAAAGCGGCCAACGCCGATGTAGAAAAACTGTCTGCAATCAGTGCTGGTGTTAAAGATATCCGGATGACCATTGAGCGCGCTGAGCACAGGCGCCAGCAAAGTGGTAAAAAAACTGTCCTGTTTGTTGATGAAGTTCATCGCTTTAATAAAAGTCAGCAAGATGCGTTTTTACCTTATATTGAAGATGGTACCGTTACTTTTATTGGTGCCACAACTGAAAACCCTTCGTTTGAACTTAACAACGCCATTTTGTCTAGAGCGAGAGTCTATGTATTAAAGCATATCGAAGAAGACGACTTACAGTTGTTAATTGATAGAGCTTTAAAAGATAAGGATAAGGGTTTAGGAAAGCTAAACCTTCACGTCACTCCAGAAAATAGAAAGTTGCTTATTAACTTGTGCAGCGGTGATGGCCGAAGACTGTTAAATTTCTTGGAAATATCAGCGGACCTTGTTGAAAATGATGGTGTCATTACAGCAGAAATTATTGAGCAAGCTACTGGTAACCAAATGGCGACGTTTGATAAGGGCGGCGATCATTTTTACGATTTAATAAGTGCCTTTCATAAGTCGGTTTCGCGGTTCTAACCCAGATGGTGCTTTGTATTGGTATGCTAGAATATTAGCTGGTGGAGGAGATCCACTATATGTTGCCAGACGTTTACTTGCCATCGCGTCAGAAGATATTGGTAATGCAGACCCTAGAGCATTGCAAATAGGACTTAATGCCTGGGATGTATATCATCGTGTTGGCCCTGCAGAAGGTGAACGCGCCATCGCGCAGGCAGCCATATTTATGGCGACAGCCGCTAAAAGCAATGCAACCTACGTCGCGTTTAAAGCGGCCAAAGCACTAGCCAAAGAGTCAGGTAATGTTGCCGTGCCAAATCATTTGGTGAATGCGCCTACTGATTTAATGAAGAATATGGGCAAAGGGGATAGCTACCGATATGCACATGATGAAGACAATGCATATGCTGCGGGTGAGACGTATTTACCGGAGGAATTAGCCGGCGTAGAACTATATCAACCGACTAATCGTGGTTTAGAACAAAAAATATCTGAGAAACTAGATTATTTGAAGTCTCTAGATGCTGCATCTAACAATAAGAGGGAGTTTGATTAGTGTATGCATAATATTGTTTTTGTTGCCATTGGTGGAGCAATTGGCGCGTCAATGCGCTTCGGTATAAACGGACTTGTAATGGGTTGGCTAGGGAAAGGTTTTCCGTACGGCACATTAGTTGTGAATGTGATTGGATCATTTTTTATGGGGCTCTTATTTAGCCTTTTAGAACATGGTATAGTTTCGGATATTGCTTGGCGCTCATTTTTGAGTATCGGCTTATTTGGTGCTTTTACAACGTTCTCAACGTTTTCACTAGATACATTATTATTGTTGCAACAAGGCTTTTGGCAAAAGGCTGTGCTCAATATAATGCTTAATGTTTTTGTATGTATTGCAGCCGCGTGGATAGGTATGCAGATAGTCGCGTCAAAATAAACGAATTTGAATATTAGAATTTATAAATAGGTAAAATAAAGACATGTTAGATCCAAAGTTTCTCAGAAATGAAATTCAAGAAACAGCAGCCCGTTTGGCTACTCGTGGTTTTAAGTTAGATGTAGCGCGTTTAGAGGAATTAGAAACTCGACGTAAAGACCTACAGACAGCAACGCAAGAGTTGCAAAATGAGCGTAATGCAAAGTCCAAAAATATTGGCCAAGCAAAAGCACGTGGTGAAGATATTAAACCACTTTTAGACAGTGTTGCTGATTTAGGCGATAAACTAGACGCTGCTAAGTCTGAGTTACAAGTGTTACTTAATGAAATTGATAGCATTGCGTTAGCAATTCCAAATTTACCAGCTGATGACGTACCAAGTGGCGCATCGGAAGATGATAATGTTGAAGTACTAAAATGGGGCGAGCCAAAGTCGTTTGATTTTGAACCTAAAGATCATGTTGATTTAGGCGAGTCGTTGGCAAACGGTTTAGACTTTGCAATGGGCACAAAACTCAGCGGCGCAAGATTTACCGTAATGCGTGGCAAAATAGCACGCATGAACCGTGCATTATCTCAGTTTATGTTAGACCAACATACAGAAGAGCATGGTTATACAGAAACTTATGTGCCTTATCTAGTAAATAACGAAAGCTTGCAGGGCACAGGTCAATTACCAAAGTTTGCAGAAGACTTGTTCCATACTCAGCCATTAACTGGTCAATCTGATAATTTAGACGAGCAAGATGCACGTAAATTATCATTAATACCGACAGCCGAAGTACCGTTAACAAACTTCGCTAGAGATGTTATTTATGATGAGTCTGAGTTGCCAGTTAAATTAACTGCCCATACACCTTGCTTCCGTTCTGAAGCTGGCTCTTATGGCCGCGATACACGTGGTCTAATTCGTCAGCACCAGTTTGACAAGGTAGAGTTAGTTCAAATTGTAAAACCTGAAAATTCAGCGCAAGCACTAGAAGAGTTGACGGGTCATGCAGAAACTATTCTCCAAAAATTAGAGTTACCATACCGAAAAGTAGTACTTTGTACTGGAGACATGGGGTTTGGTGCCACTAAGACTTATGATTTAGAAGTATGGTTGCCGGCACAAAATACTTATCGCGAAATATCGTCGTGTAGCAGCATGGGGGATTTCCAGTCTCGTCGTATGCAAGCTCGTTACCGAGCAAAAGGCGCTAAAAAACCTGACTTAGTTCATACATTAAACGGCTCAGGCTTAGCGGTTGGTAGAACATTAGTAGCAGTTCTTGAAAACTACCAAAATGAAGATGGTAGTATTACGGTTCCAGCGGCTCTAGTTCCATATATGGGTGGTATAACAAAGATAGGCTAGTAAGCCTGCTTTAGTTTATTAATATGTTTAGAAGAAGCGTGGTTACTGTAATCACGCTTTTTTATTGGAGATTAAGGTGTTTGATTTACAAACTGTTTGGTTGTTAATGCTGGTGGCTGGTGTTTTTGCTTTGTTTTGGCAGAGCAGAAAAATTGCTGAACGAGCAAGAGTTGTTGGAACGCAATATTGTAAAACGCATCATTTGCAATTGTTGTCTATCGCCATGTCAGATTGGAGTGTTTCAGTTAAAACAGGCTTAAAATTTACAGTTATGTTTGACTTAAATTACAGTGCTGATGGCTTAAGCGCTAAAAAAGGGGAGATACAGATTGTGAATGGTAAAGTTGAACAAATTAGTCACTGGTCATAGCTCGTATCCAAAATCATTAAACGAATAAACAATAACTGAAAGCCCCAAGACCAATTAATAATTTAACTAACTAATCGATCTGCCTAAGATTTTGATCTTGTTAGTCATTGTTCTTTTTGTAAGCTTTGTGAAGTATAAGAGGCAACGTTTTGGACTATTCAGAGCACTCTAAAACATAGCGTTTTGTAGACTCAGGCAAAAACGCTTCAATAGTTTCAATAGGTGCTTTTCCATTAATCACTTCTCTAATCATAGTTGATGACACTGGTACATCTTCACAACTGATAGTAAATACTCGACGACCTATTTGCTCGGTAATTTCTGGTGCCAAGTTTGAATCGTTCAAATTGAATCCAGGCCTAGTCATGACAACTAAGTAACAATTTTCTAATATTTCCTGCCACTTATACCATTGAGTAAAGCTCAATAACGAGTCAAGCCCCATTAAAAAACCAAGGTCATTATCGGGATATACAGTTTTAAAGTGTAGGATTGTTTTTAATGAATAAGATGGCTCTGAGCTTCCCAACTCAAAGTCACTCACTTTTACTGGGAAAGGGAAGTTCGTCTCTCTGATAGCATCTACAGTCATATTCAATCTTTGTTTAGCACTTAGCTTAGGCGCCTTTTTATGAGGCGGAATATGGCAAGGAATGTAAAGGAGTTCTGTTACAGGTATGCTTTTTTAAGGCTGATTACAGGCTTAATATGACCAAAGTGAATGGGGTTGAACGTTCCTCCGTATAAAAGAACTAAGGGTTTATCTAAAAGTACCATTGTTATGCAATTTCATTATTAAACGGCATTTCAAACGAGCTTAGTGTTTCATAGCCATTTAACAGCAAGCAGATATGCGCAAACAACGTATAAGGGCAGTTAATAGCGTAAAACTTTAACGCTTTATCGATATCAGATAACTGGCTTAGCGCCTGCTTAACTAAAGTAGGGTTTAGTCTTTGAGCAACATTTAAGTAAGTGTTTTGTTTGTTTTTCCAAACTCTTGCGGAGTCAAAAATCTCTTGAGTGCTTTCTGAAAATATTTTCGCATTTTGTAATTTAGCTATTAAATTCAAATCCTTGGCCAAAGACCATAAGATAATATTAGGCTCAAAGTCTTCTAGCTTGAGTCGACCTAAAATGGATAAACACTGCTCTGGTTTATTACCCCAAAGTGCATCGGTAAGCTGAAATACCGTAAATCTCGATTGATCGGATACCTGTTGCTCTAATATTTCATGCGTTAACGTTGGTGAGTTAGGATGAGATAACTTTAGTTTATCTAACTCCTGGGAGCAGGCTAACAGGTTTCCTGCAGTAAAGGCCAACAAAAAAGACTGAGCATCAGGTGTTAAGTTTAAACCTTTAACCGTCAATTGTTGTTGTAACCAACGCTGCAAATGCGGGCCTTCTATTTCATAAATTGGAATATAACAACCAACACTAGAAAGTGACTTAAACCAGGCTGATTTTGTTTGTGCAGCCTCTAACTTTGAGCCAAAAATAACTAATACGGTATCGTCACCTAGACTTTCAGATACTCGCTTTAAAGTATCCGATCCAATTTTTCCGATTTTGTTTGATGTAAGTTCAAGCTCAATTAATTTAGTACTTGAGAATAGTGACATTGATTGAGTGTGTTCAATTAGATCATCCCATTCAAATTGGTCATCATCAGCGAGGCGAATAAACTCTTCAAAACCGAGGTGTTTGGCTTTTGACTTGATTAAATCTCTAGCCTCATTTGTTTGGAAAGGTTCGTCTCCAAAAATTAGATAGCAACTAGCTAGACCTTTTTTTAACTCTTGAGGTAATTGATTTGCATATATCTTCAAGGCGCAACCCTTACTTAATCATTATAAGCTGAGACAATATACGATCACTGGCAATAACTCTTAGTTCTGAAAGTATCAGAGCTCGTTCTCTATCTTTAGCCAATGCATTATTTGGATCATCTTGAAACTCTCTACTTAACTCAACTGTATAGCGTTGAGGCTTTTTGTTTGGTAATAATACTTGGTAACTAGCAATGTAAATTAATTCGTATTCTGCAATCTGTCCATTTGGAAACAAAGATAAGGTGCGTCGTTGAAATGACTCTGGTAGCACATTTAATTGCGCTTTATTGTCACTCAATGAATCTAAAATAATGACTTGGTTTTGTCTTAATCGCTTTTCAAGTTGGGTGCGAAGCGGACTAAAACGCTTGTCGGAAGTTACATATATCGATTTAAGAGAGTCGGGCAGGTAATATTGACCTTTAAGCTTAAATCCACAAGCTGTAATCAAAGACGACACTAAAAGTAGAGAAAATAGCTTAAATTTCATAACAGTCCATTACATATTTTGTTTAATTAGCTTACACAAACACTCACTAAGTAAGAGGAGAAGGCGACAGTAATCTGAACGCCTTCTTTCTAACTAATGATTAATTGGCAACAATGTTAAGTAATTTACCTTTTACAAAAATTACTTTACGAATTGTCTTGCCGTCTGTGAATTTCTTAACATTCTCTTCTTCTTGACCTGCGGTTTTGATGAAGTCTTCTGTTGCATCAGCAGCCACAGTAATTTTTGAACGAACCTTACCGTTAACTTGAATAACAATTAACTTTTCATCTTCAACCATTGCAGATTCATCGGCTACTGGCCACTGAGCTTGTTCAACGTTATCACCATTACCAAGCGATGCCCAAAGCTCGTGACAAACGTGAGGCGTTATTGGAGTTAGCATAATAACAACAGCTTTGACGGCTTCATACATTACCGCTTTGTCTAAATCTGAATCCAACGGGGCTTTGTTAAGCTTATTCGTTAATTCCATAATAGCGGCAATGGCAGTATTAAATGTGTTTCTACGATCCAAGTCATCGGTGACTTTTGCAATTGTTTTGTGTAACTCTCTACGTAATGATTTTTGGTCGCTATTCAATTCACTGACAGAAAACTCTTTAACTATACCGCCATCAATCACGTCTTGCGTTAGTTTCCATACACGTTTAATGAAACGATGTGCACCATCAACGCCAGAGTCAGACCATTCTAATGTTTGCTCAGGAGGGGCAGTAAACATCATAAATAAACGAACAGTATCAGCTCCCAATGTTTGGATTACAGATTCTGGGTCAATACCGTTGTTCTTAGACTTAGACATTTTTGACATGCCAGAAGAGATAACAGGCTGGCCGTCTTCTCTATGCCATGCTTTTGTTACGCGGCCTTTGTCGTCACGCTCAACGTCAATATCGGTAGGCGAGAACCAAACTTTACCGCCATTGCTGTCTTCACGATAATATGTTTCTGCTAGTACCATTCCCTGACATAATAACTTCTTAAACGGCTCATCAGACTCAACTAGGCCCACATCACGCATTAATTTATGGAAAAAACGTGCGTATAAAAGGTGAAGAATAGCGTGTTCAATACCACCAATATATTGATCTACTGGTAACCAGTAATTAGCCTGAGTAGGGTCTAACATTTGATCATCAGACTGAGGTGAGCAGTAACGTGCGTAGTACCAAGACGATTCCATAAAGGTATCAAATGTATCGGTTTCACGTGTAGCAGGCATGCCATTTATGACTGTTTTAGCCCATTCAGGATCTGATTTAATAGGTGAAGCAGCGCCATCCATAACAACATCTTCAGGCAATACAACTGGAAGATCTTGCTCTGGAACAGGAACTGATGTGCCGTCTTCCAATGTCGCCATAGGAATTGGAGCTCCCCAATAACGTTGACGAGAAACGCCCCAGTCACGTAAGCGATAATTAATCGTTTTCTTGCCTGCGCCATTTTCTTCTAACAAGGCAACAATTTTTTCAAAAGCTGCATCAAACTCTAATCCGTCAAATTCGCCAGAATTTATTAGTGAACCGCGCTCTGTAAATGCAGATTCGTTTAAGTTTGCTACATGGTCTTGATCAATTGGTGCAATAACTTGTTGAATTGGTAAGTTATACTTAGTAGCAAATTCCCAGTCACGTTGGTCATGACCAGGAAACTGACATAACCGCACCTGTACCGTAGTTCATTAATACAAAGTTAGCTGCCCATACAGGCACGATTTCACCTGTTAATGGATGTACCGCGCGAATACCCGTATCAACGCCAAGTTTATCCATCGTTGCCATGTCGGCTTCAGCCACTGACTGGCTCTTACACTCTTCTACAAATTCAGCTAGCTTGCTATTTGTTTTAGCGGCTTCTAAAGCCATAGGATGTTGAGCTGCAACAGCTAGGTAAGTGACACCGTACAACGTGTCTGGACGAGTAGTATAAACTTCAATTTTGCTATCTGAACCGTCAACTTTAAAAGATACTTCTGCACCTTCCGAGCGACCGATCCAGTTTTTTTGCATCGCTTTTACTTGTTCTGGCCAACCTTCTAGCGCATCTAAGTCACTAATTAACTCTTCAGCGTAGTCAGTGATCTTGATGAACCATTGTGGAATTTCTTTTTGTTCTACTAGGGCACCTGAACGCCAACCACGACCATCAATAACTTGCTCATTTGCAAGTACCGTTTGGTCAACTGGATCCCAGTTAACGGTTGCCGTTTTTTTATACACTAGGCCTTTTTCGTACAATTTAGTGAAAAACCATTGTTCCCAGCGGTAATACTCTGGAGTACAGGTTGCGAACTCTCTATCCCAGTCATAACCAAAACCAAGACTAGTTAATTGGTTTTTCATGTAATCAATGTTTTCGTAGGTCCACTTTGCTGGTGCCGTTTTATTATTAATGGCAGCATTCTCAGCAGGTAAACCAAATGCATCCCAACCCATTGGCTGCATTACATTTTTGCCTTGTAGGCGCTGGAAACGAGAAATCACATCACCAATGGTGTAGTTTCTTACGTGTCCCATATGCAGACGACCACTTGGATATGGCAACATTGATAAACAATAAAACTTCTCTTTATCGCTGTCTTCAGTAACTTTAAATGTTTGATTCTCTTGCCAAAGTTTTTGAACTTTTTGCTCAATGTCGCGGTGGTTATATTCAGCTTGCATGGACTGCTCTCAGTAAAAGGTAAACGCAATGGCCTTAATAAAAGGCTATGTTACGAAAGTAACTTTGAAGCTTTTTTAAACGCTTCAAAACACTATGAAATTATTTTAAAAATTAGTCGCTAAGGATAACTAATTCAACAACAAGCAACAAGCAACTTAGTGGAAATTATAGACGCTTCGGCAATTATTTTTGATGTTAATTAAGCAATGCGTTTTTTGGGATTTCCATATAGACTTAAGGTATTAAAAGTATTTATAAAATAATTGGATTTATGATCAAAAATAAAACGTTTCGTTTGTCAGCTGATTCGCTTTCTCCTAGTTTTGAAAGCGATAAAATAAATAAGATATTAGCGTCCGATATAAACGCTGAAGTTAACTTTATCGGCCAAGAACGAGCTAAGCAAGCGTTAGAATTTGGTTTAGATATGTCCATGAAAGGCTACAATTTATTTGTGATGGGCGAACCTGCAACCGGTCGACACACGCTTATAAATGATCACATTAAAACCGTAGCAAAAGACAAACAAACGCCAAGTGAGTGGTGTTACGTAAATAACTTCGAGGATAATCGCTCACCTAGTGTTATTCGTTTATCTCCCGGTGATGGCAAAAAGCTCAAAACAGAAATTGAAACACTGATTGATGTTATTTTAGACACGTTCCCGGCAGCCTTTGATAACCCATCTTTTCAACGTAAATGGCGTAACATCGACAAGCATTTTAATAAAAAGTATCAAGACGCTATAGATTTTGTTGAGCAAAAAGCGCAGGCACAAAACGTACTGCTTTTTGAGGAAAAGGGCACAGTCAGTTTTGCTCCGGTAGTCAATGAAAAACCACTGAATGATACTGAGTTTAGCCAGTTAGAAGAGTCTATTAAGCTTCAATTTTACAAAGTAATTGATGATTTAGAAAACGTCTTATCTGAGACATTACTAGAGCTACCGCAATGGAAGCGAGAAATGTTTGAAGCTAGGCGTACATTAACAAAACAAACGATAGAAAATGCGCTTAAACCGATTTTAAAAGACGTGGAGCATAAGTACGCCGCTGAGATTGGTGTTGTAAAGTTTGTGCGAGACATGCGTGAAACGTTGGTGGAAATAATTGAAGAGTATTTGTCGTCAGAAGCTGAAACTGAGCAAGACAAAGATCGTGATGAAATTGATGTTAAAAAAGTATTAGAAGAGCAGCTTTTACCAAACAGTATTACTAAACAAGAGCCACATAATGGCGCCCCTATTATTTACGAAGCTAACCCTACGTTTCAAAATGTATTTGGAAAAATTGAATACAGCTCAGTGCAAGGTTCGGTTTATACAAGTTACCAAATGGTTAGGGCAGGGGCATTACACAAAGCAAACGGCGGATACTTGCTCATTGAAGCGGACAAGTTAATTCACCAACCTGCTGTTTGGGAAGCGTTAAAGCTCGCCCTTAAAAGCCATGAAATTAAAATGGAATCACCTGCAGGTGAAGCTAATATTGTTAACGCTTCGAGTTTAAACCCGCAACCTATTCCATTAGATATAAAGATAATATTAATGGGAAGTAGAGAGCTTTATTATTTAATGCAAGAATATGATAACGAGTTTAATGAACTTTTTAGAGTATTGGCGGACTTTGAACACTATATCGCGCTAAACGACAAAGCTTTGTATAGCTTTATTCAAAAAATAAAAATGTTTGCTCATGATCACGAAATGGTTTTAACCGCCAGCGCTGTTGAGCAGTTATTGCATTTCAGCTTCCGTCAGGCGGAGCACCAACATAAACTATCGGCTAGATTTGCAGATGTACTTGAGTTAATAGGTGAAGCTCAGTTTTTTGCTCGTAAAGCGATAAACAAAAGCGAATTTGAGTCAAATGTATCGTCGACTTTAGTTATAGATAAAGAACATGTTACGCAAGCATTAGACGCTAAAGTCATTCGTTCTGGCCAAATCAGTGAATCATTTTTAGAAGATATTCAAGAAGGGCAGATTTTAATAGACACCGATGGTTTTCAAGTGGGTAAGTTAAATGGACTTACGGTTTTAGAAATTGGTGATACTGTTTTTGGCACGCCGGCTCGTATATCGGCCACTGTGTACGCAGGCTCTACGGGTGTTGTTGATATTGAGAGAGAAGTAGAGCTTGGCAAAGCAATACACTCAAAAGGCGTGATGCTACTAAGCGGATACCTTGGTAATAAATACGCGCAGGGTTTTGCTCTCTCATTTTCAGCAAATATAGCCTTAGAACAGAGTTACGGCCATATTGACGGAGACAGTGCCAGCTTAGGTGAAGTGTGCACCTTGTTATCTGCGATAACTCAAATTCCATTAAATCAGGGGATTGCTATTACTGGTTCGATAAACCAGCACGGGCAAGTTCAGTCCATAGGTGGCGTAAACGAAAAGATTGAGGGCTTTTTTAAGCTGTGTGAAGCCCGAGGTTTAACGGGAGACCAAGGCGTTATTATCCCCAAGACGAATTGTATTAATTTAGTGTTATCGGAGTCGGTTCAGTCAGCGGTTAAAGCGGGAACCTTTGCTATTTATGCCGTTGAAAACGTTGATGATGCTATTACTATATTAACGGGTAAACAAGCTGGGGTAATGTCATCTCGTGGTCGTTATCCTAGGGATACAGTAAACGGATTGGCTGCTCAACGCTTGAGGCATATTGCTGATATTGTGAATCATGAGTTTGGTGAGTAAATAAAAGAGTTATTCACTCACCAACATTTGGTCGGTAAAAATTTATATCTATATGATTTCTAGATTAATGCGGATACTGTCAGTGCATTAAGACTCAGGAGGTTTACATTTAGTCTCTTCAGAGTCTTTTTCTTCTTCATCGCTAGTATCCGATTCGCTGCCATCAGAAGGTTGTTCACACTTATCTTTAGCTCTATTAAGTCCTAAACTTGCGACCATTCCGCTAACATCAAAACTTTCTATGCCTTCATCGTTAAATATGAAGGTTATTTGGGCCAAGCGGTTGTTAAAAAAGTAGTCTTTGTCATCAATCGACAGGATGTAGTCACCCTTTACTGGTTTTCTTAATATTTCTTTATAAAGTGAAATTTTATGTTCACCAAGTTGCCATGTAAACGACTTTAGTGGTTTGCTGTGGAACTCTTGAACCCATACAAAGTTATTGTCTTGCAGTAAAATTGCAATGCTGTACTTCTCTGGTTTGCCTGGTACTTTGTATTGATTCTCTCCAATAATGAACTTCTGCAAATTACCATCATCAGAAAACCCCATTGGCATATTCTTTTCGTGTGTTTTCTTGTAGGGGTCGGTAACAACCAACTTACCTTCTAGAAGAAAGCCATTAGAACTTTTATCTTCAGCCAATGCTGCTATTGAGTTTAAAAGAACAATAAAAATAAAAAAATATTTCAATACTAACTCCTCAGGGAACAGACCTTACAATGTGCAAAGTCTGTTTTAAACTTAGTTTAACTTCTTGTAACGTCAACAAATAATTTGAGGGCCTGACCAGGCTGCAAGTACTTTTTAGTATCCAACTTGTTCCATTTTGCAATGTCTGTCACATTAACTTTAAATTTTTGAGCAATTCGAGCTAACGAGTCGCCATTGCGGACTTTATAAGTTACTTTTCGAACTACGCCGTTTTGTTTTTCTGAGGTAGGCGTTTTAGTCCATATCGCTAATTTTTTACCTGGCTTAAGCGGGTCTGTAGGTGCCATGCCGTTCCATTTAGCAAGGCTTCTTAAGTTAACCTTATAGGCTTTACTTATGTCCCATAGCGTATCGCCGCTTTTTACAATATAAGTTTCTTTGGTGCTAGAACCACGCTTTTTATTCTGGGTTTTAACTAATCTATTGTCAGCTGTTAACTCATAATTATCAATAGCTTGTGACGAGGTTGGTACCATTAGAGCTTGCTTAACTCTAATCATATTACCTTTTATTTTATTTATATCTCTTAACGCGGCTATAGATACTTTATGTTTTGCAGCAATGCCGCCTAACGTGTCACCAGATCTGACAACATACCGAGTCCAAGCCATACGCTCAGAGTCGCTTAAAGCATTTAAATTCGCTTTAAAGCTTTCGGCTTTATCGATTGGTACGATGAATTTGTGCGGACCATTTGGATCGGTAGCCCATTGATTGTAGCCCGGATTCATTTTATGAAGCTCGTTAAGCTCCATATCTGCTAGCTCTGCAGCTTTAGCAATGTCGATTTGTTTTTTAGCATCTATTACTGAAATAGCAGGCTCATTAGCAATTGGATACCAACTCACTTTAAATTCTTCAGAACGTTTTAATAGATCAGAGAGTGCCAATAGCTTAGGGACATATGCAGACGTTTCTCTTGGTAAATCAAGTGACCAGAAGTCAGTCGGTAAATGCCTTTTTCGGTTTCGTTTAATTGCTCTTAAAACTCGACCTTCACCGGAGTTGTAAGCTGCAATAGCATTTAGCCAATCACCATCTAGTGTCTTATGTAAAAAGGACAAATAGTCTAAAGCGGCTCTTGTTGAAGCTGCAACGTCACGGCGTCCGTCGTACCACCAAGTTTGTTTTAACTTAAAGCGATTACCAGTGCCAGGGATGAATTGCCATAAACCTGATGCTCTACCATGAGAGTATGCAAAAGGGTCAAAAGCACTTTCAACAATTGGAAGTAACGCAAGCTCTATTGGCATTTCTCTTTTTTCTATTTCTTCGACAATAAAATGAAGAAATGGTTCTGCTCGTTTAGCAACGCGAGTTATATAGCTCGGGTGTTTTGCATACCAGTTGCGTTCGGTGACTACTTGTCTATTTTGCGGGATTTCAATGGAAAGTTGGTAGCTAATTCGGTTCCAAACATCATCAAACTCCATAGGCTCTTCGTCTAAATCAATAGAACCTACTTCTGGTTGTAGTGCGGCCAGCGTTAATGCGTCTACAACTTCACTAGGGCTTGCTATTTTGCTCGGGCTGTTTGCGTTATTAAGGTTAGGGGCACTAACTACCATTTCCGTATCATTTGAAGCGATTGGTGTAGAGCTACAACCCGCAAGAGCAATTAACGCAGAGACTAAGATGACAATGTTATTTTTCTTTATATACATACAATTAAGGCACTTTTTAAATGGGGCGGCAAGGGTCGCACGCCGAAAATTACTGTTAATAATAACCTAAACCACTATGGGTAGCTAATGCATTGCTTATATTTCTAAAAATCGTCTTTCCATTTTCTCAAGTATGTGAAGGTTTCAAGTTCACTCGGTTGAAGTTGTAATTTATATTTATCTTTTATAGCGATTTGCAACTCATTGGTATGGCATAACAAAAATGGATTAATCGATTTCTCAACGGCAATAGTGGTTGGTACTGTTGGTTGGTTTTTCTCTCGCTTTAATTGAACACTGGTTTTAAATGTCTCTATGGCGCTGTTATTTGGCAAAACATGAGATGCAAACGTTGAATTAGCAAGTGTATATTCATGCGCGCAATAAACCTGCGAATTGTTTGGTAACTCACTAAGTTGTTTTAAAGAAGTTAACATTTGTTTGTGCGTACCTTCAAATAGCCTTCCACAGCCACTTGAAAAGAGCGTATCGCCGACAAAGATATTGGGTTTTGAATAATAGGCAATGTGGTCAATCGTATGCCCGGGCACTGAAATAACAGTAAAAGACATATCGCTAATAGATAGTTTTATTTCATCACCCTGTGTGCAAGGGTGGGTAACCATAGAAAATCTTTTAGTGTCTGGTCCAAATACCTTTGCGTCTGGGAAGTGTTCTAGAAGTTCCTGCACACCACCAATGTGGTCAGGGTGATGATGCGTCAGTAAAATTTCTTTAAGCTCTAGGTTTTGTTCTTGAAGCAGCTTTAAGACAGGTTTTGCATCACCGGGATCAACAATGGCCGCTAAATTCAATTCGTTTTTTAACAACCATAAATAGTTATCATTAAATGCAGGTATACGAACAACTGAATACATATTGGTTTCCTAGGCTTTTTTCGTTATAACTATATTAACTAATTGGAGTTCACAGTAGAAGAGGTACTTTTGAGACCAGCATTAGGCTATAAAACGTCGATTCTATTAGATGATTGGAGTTTAATCCCCAAGGGGCAAGCATTACTGCATTCAGAACAAGCGATTATTGATGAGCGGTTAAACTACTGTTTTGGACAATACCTTTTAAAGATAGGGCCATTAAGTAGTGCAATAAAAACAAACTCATGTGCAATCAATACTCAAATCAATATGTCATCAAAGCTTTCTACAAATCACAACACGGGAATTATAGGCGAATTAGAAGAGCTGCCTTTTTTAGAAAGCTCTATAGATGCTGTTGTAATGAATCATGTTATTGAGTTTACTTCCGATCCGCATCAAGTTTTACGTGAAATACATCGAGTTCTATTGCCAAATGGAAACTTAATCATAAGTGCGTTCAATCCAATTTCATTTTTAAGTGCTCACAAGCTGAATCCAAATAAACGATTTTTAGAATTTAAGCGTGGCCGTTTTTTCACAATTGGCCGGATAATAGATTGGTTACAGTTATTAGGCTTTGAAATAACGTTTGAAAAACGAACTTATTTTCCTTTTGAGTTTGCCTCAGACGATCAGTACGACCAAAGCTATTTAGCTGATTGGGCTCAACGGTTATTTCCCTGGTCTGGTGGTTCTTGTGTGCTCGTTGCGAAAAAACGAGAATGGCCACTTACACCAATAAGACCAAGAGTAAAGTATAAAACTGTCTTTAACCCAGCGGTTAGGACGGGTTCGTTTAACAACCGAAACTCCTGAAGCGCAGAGCCAATAGCTGAAAATTAGGTTCTGTATTGGGTTTGGGCTTTACACTTATAAAACAGTTAACTGTTATTTAATTTAGCTTCCGCTTCAATTGATAAGTCGCGCATATTAATTGCGTATTGTTGTAAACGTTTATCGAGTTTTGTTTTTGGCTCCCAAGCCTCTACCAAAACCTTATCGCCATCCGCGTCAACGGCAATAAAGGTAATGATGCAATGATTTGTTTCTAACGGGTTGCTTAGCTTAGGATCAGTTGCCTTAACACTTACATAAATATGCATGCTGGAATTTCCAGTATGGACTACTTTAGCTTCTACGGTTACTAAGTTACCCACTAAAACGGGTCGAACAAACCTTATAGCGCCAACGGAAACGGTAATACAGTATTTACCGCTCCAGCCAGCTGCACAGGCATACGCCGCTTGGTCAATCCACTTCATTACAACCCCACCATGAACTTTACCGCCAAAATTGACGTCAGTAGGCTCAGCTAGAAAACGAAACTCAACCGCTCGACTTGGTTTATGCATATTTTTTCCCCTTAATTACCTTTAATTGTGGTCGCAAATTTAAAAATTGCTATATTTTTAAACAAATTAACGAGAGGGTTGTCGGATATACAATATTCTTTACAGAAAACCGCGTAATACTGTTTGGTTAAAGTTGACGTTTACGTTAACTGATATTAAATTGTCTGCCATAAAATAGATAATCAAACCTATACTATGAAAGCGACCACGCTACGGTATAAATTTTGGGAGAAGATATGAAGATCCTAGTGCCTATTAAAAGGGTAATCGATTACAACGTTAAAGCTCGTGTAAAAGCCGATAATTCGGACGTTGATCTAGCAAACGTAAAAATGGCAATGAATCCGTTTTGTGAAATTGCTGTTGAAGAAGCGGTTCGCTTAAAAGAGCAGGGCAAAGCTGAAGAAGTGATTGTTGTATCGATTGGTGACAAATCTTGCCAAGAGCAGTTGCGTACAGCATTAGCCCTAGGTGCTGATAGAGCCATTCAAATTGATTCTGATGCGAAACTTGGTTCTCTTCAGGTAGCGAAATTACTTAAAGAGCTAGTTGATAAAGAACAACCTAATTTAGTTATCTTAGGTAAACAATCAATAGATTCTGATAATAACCAAACAGGCCAAATGCTAGCTGCATTAACAAACTTACCTCAAGGTACGTTTGCTTCAAAGGTTGATTTAGAAGCTGATAAAGTGCAAGTAACAAGAGAAGTGGATGGCGGTTTACAAACGGTTTCTTTGAGCCTTCCTGCTATCGTAACTACTGATCTTCGCTTAAATGAACCTCGTTATGCATCATTACCTAACATCATGAAAGCAAAGCGTAAACCATTAGAAGTTATACCTGCGGCTGATTTAGGCGTAGAACTAACGAGCAAAGTAAAAGTATTAAAAGTTGAAGAGCCTTCTCAACGTGGTGGCGGTGTTATTGTTGAATCAGTAGCTGAGCTTGTTGAAAAGTTAAAGAATGAAGCAAAGGTGATCGCATGAGCATTTTATTAGTTGCAGAACATGACAACAGTGAACTGAAAGTAGATACGCTAAAGGCTGTTAACGCAGCATCAAAAATTGGCGGTGATATTACTGTTTTAGTAGCAGGTCTAAACTGTTCAGGCGTAGCTGATGAAGCAAGCAAGATAGATGGCGTAAGCAAAGTATTGCTAGCTGACAATGCCGCTTATGAGCATAGCTTAGCAGAAAACTTAGGTGCCCTTGTTGTTGACTTAGCAAGTGACTATTCTCACATCCTAGCGCCTGCAACTACTACAGGTAAGAACTTTATGCCTCGCGTTGCGGCGTTGCTAGATGTTGAACAAATTTCTGACATTATTTCAGTTGAAGGTTCTGATACATTCACACGACCTATTTACGCAGGCAACGCAATTGCGACGGTTCAATCTGAATACGCTAAAAAAGTAATTACCATTCGTACTTCTGCTTTTGATAAAGCTGCATTAACGGGAAGTGCTGAAGTGGTTTCAATTGGTTCTGAGCAAAACGCCGGTTTATCATCTTTTGTATCTCAAGAGTTAACAGAGTCTGAACGACCTGAGCTTACTGCGGCGAGTGTTGTTATCTCTGGTGGTCGAGGCATGCAAAACGGCGAAAACTTTAAGCTACTAGATGGTATTGCTGATAAGTTAGGTGCCGCTGTTGGTGCTTCTCGTGCTGCAGTAGATGCAGGCTTTGTACCTAATGATATGCAAGTTGGTCAAACGGGTAAAATTGTTGCACCAGACTTATACATCGCCGTTGGTATCTCAGGTGCTATTCAGCACTTGGCCGGTATGAAAGATTCAAAAGTAATTGTTGCTATTAATAAAGACGCAGAAGCGCCAATTTTTCAGGTTGCCGACTACGGTTTAGTGGCAGACTTATTTGAAGCGTTACCAGAGCTAGAAACGTCAATCTAACGTTTAGGCATATAAAAATAATTAAAACCTAACCATAAGCGTTAGGTTTTTTTTTGCACTTAATTTGGCGAGCTCAGTCGGAATTTGATGGCAAATT
This sequence comes from Psychrosphaera haliotis, assembly GCF_009728465.1. GTDB lineage: Bacteria > Pseudomonadota > Gammaproteobacteria > Enterobacterales > Alteromonadaceae > Psychrosphaera > Psychrosphaera haliotis. Next base: position 111,724 of record NZ_WOCD01000001.1, on the reverse strand, counting down.
TTGAAGTTTAAGGAACGATAGAATTCAATTAAGTTATCTTCACATAAAGTATAAAGAGGGAAGGTCGTTATAAGCTTTTCGGTATAAGACGTTATTAACCAACCCAACTTCTTTTGTCGGTATGCAGGGGCTACAAATAAACTACGGAATAAATAAAGGGGAGCTTGCTGAGCTCTTAAATTTCTAATAAGTGCGGCACCAGCTATATGATGTAACGCCAAGGTATTATCACTCTTGGCGTTTTCAGTTGACCTCGCAATAACGATTAAGTCACTGGAGCAAGCGTTTACATTCTGTTTGTGCTTTTTATAAAACTGATTGATTGGCTTTTGAGACGCTTGATTATAAACCTCAACAACCGTACCGGAAGTTACCACTTTTTCTTAGGCGCAAATAAAGCATCTAAATCGTCATTTTCTTCTGACTGTTTTTTCTTAACATCATCAAGGTTTGCAGATTTTAAATCTTTAGCAATTTGAGAGAGCAGCTCTTCAATTTCACCCAATCGGGTAATTATATATTCGTCTGCGTAGTTTTGTTTTTCTAAGGTTAATTTAGCTTTTTCAAAATATTGACGAGCTGAGCCGCTCATATTTTTACTCATTGCGACCTTGCCGCGACGCATTTGAGTTTCAATATTAATTCTTAGTTGTAGTTTTTCGAATTTTTTATCTTCTTTAACAAAAATTTCACTGGATATACGGCCCTTGCCATGTTCCGACCGCAGAATAATACGGAATTTCTTAATTCCTTGAATAATACCTATTAGCTGTTTTTCGTTTTCAGGAAGAGTCATTGACTCTGCGTCACCCGCAGCAAAGTCACCAGAGTTGATTTTAGTTTGTACTTGTTGAATTCGGTTGCCAACTTCTTTATTGCCAGGCGTTAACTCTTGCATTCCTTTCAGGGCGCTAAGCTCACGATTGAGAAGAATGGCATAGCCTTCTTTCGACAATGGGATACCCGCCGCATTTTGCACAGCTTCTTCTGTTTCGTCGATAATTGCTCGAAACTTTATTATTTCTCTACGACGTTCTTCTTCTTGTTTTTTTTTCTGCTGTTGCATTGTGTTTGTAACTACAACGATAACAACTAAACCAAGAATCAAGCCAACGATGATGGCAAAAAGCATAAATAATCCTTAAATTGGCTGGCCACACTAAAAATTCATAACACTAACAAGTATCTATCTTAGACCAAATGTCACTATGTTTGCATAGTAAACAATTTTTTACGTTAGGGTAGTGATATAACTTTGAACATGTATAAAAATTTATGGAATAAATGATACATTATGTATATATTTTTAGAATAAGTAACCTTGGAACTATTAAATGAAACTCCAGCAACTGAGATACATTGTAGAAGTGGAAAACCACAACTTAAACGTTTCTGCGACTGCCGAAAGTTTGTTCACATCGCAACCTGGTATAAGTAAGCAGGTCCGCATGCTAGAAGATGAACTTGGTGTGCAAGTATTTGGTAGAAGTGGCAAACATTTAACACATGTTACACCTTCTGGGCGAGAAATCATTGAATTATCAAGAGATATTCTGAGTAAAGTAGAAAGTATAAAACAAGTAGCAAAAGAACATACATTACCAGATCAAGGTAAGTTAAATGTTGCCACAACTCATACTCAAGCAAGGTACGCTCTACCAAATGTGATACAGGGTTTTATGGACAAATACCCCAAAGTATCCTTACATATGCATCAAGGTACTCCGTCTCAAATTAGCGAAGCCGCAGCGAAAGGAGATGCTGACTTTGCAATAGCTACCGAAGCTTTACATTTATACAATGATTTAGTCATGTTGCCTTGTTATCACTGGAACCGGTCCATTGTGGTGAAAAAAGATCATCCTTTAGCTAAATTAAAAACAAAACTACAACTCGAAGATATTGCTCAATATTCGTTAGTAACCTATGTGTTTGGTTTTACTGGGCGCTCGGAGTTAGACAAAGCTTTTGCAGAAGAGGGCTTGCAGCCTAAAATTGTATTTACAGCTACTGATGCCGACGTAATAAAAACTTACGTTAGGCTAGGTGTTGGAATAGGTGTAATTGCTACAATGGCGATGGACGATACCGATACAGACTTAGTGACCATAGATGCTTCGCATATATTTGAAGCTTCAACAACAAAGATTGGGTTTAGAAAAGGAAGTTTCTTGCGGGGTTATATGTATGACTTTATAGAGAGATTCGCGCCGCATTTAACAAAAGACAGGGTTGAAAAGGCGTGTTTGTTAAAAAACCAAGATGAAGTAGATGAAATGTTTAAAACAGTACCTCTACCAATAAAGTGATTTTTGAATACAAAAAAAGGAGCCGAGGCTCCTTTTTTATTTATGAATATTTGTTACGCGAGAGACACAAATAAACCTGCAATGGCTGCACTCATTAGGTTTGCTAACGTCGCAGCTAATACAGCTTTTAAACCAAGTTCAGCTAAGTCATGACGTCTAGATGGCGCCATACTGCCAACGCCGCCTATTAGTATCGCAATTGATGACAAGTTTGCAAAACCACACAAACCAAATGTCACAATAACTTGCGTCATTTCACTTAATTCACTTTTGTAATTAAGGAAGTCTAGATAAGCAACAAATTCATTTAGGATAAGTTTTTGACCTAGGAATGAACCAGCTACTTGTGCTTCAGACCATGGTACACCAACAATAAATGCGATTGGGCTAAATAGGTAACCTAAGATCATTTGAAGTGTTAGCTCTGGGTAGCCTATCCAACCACCAATACCACCAAGAATACCATTTACTAAACCAATCAAAGCAATAAATGCAATTAACATTGCTGCAATTGAAATTGCGAATTTAACACCTTCGCCTGCGCCATCGGCAGCGGCATCTATTACGTTTACGTGACCAGAGCTTTCAAGTTTTAATTCAGCCAGTTCGTTTTTAGGCTCTTCTGTTTCAGGCAAAATCATTTTTGCCATTAACAATCCGCCAGGAGCGGCCATAAAACTTGCTGCAATAAGGTACTTAAGTTCAATACCAATACTAGCTAATCCAGCGATGATTGCGCCAGCAACGGTTGCCATACCACCTACCATAACTGCAAACAGTTCTGAGCGGGTCATAGTTTTTAAGAACGGCTTTACAACAAGTGGGGCTTCAGCTTGTCCAACAACAATATTGGCTGCAGCACACATAGATTCTGGCTTACTGGTGCCAGTGATTTTTCGTAACGCACCACCAAATACACTTACTAATTTACCCATAACACCCAGGTAATATAGAACTGCAATTAAAGAAGAAAAGAATACAATTACAGGTAGAATATGTACCGCAAAAATAAACCCTAATTCCTTTCCACCAATTTTGTCACCAAACATAAAGACGATGCCATCTGTTGCATAGTCAAAAACGGTAGAAAGTGTCTGAGAGACGTTGAGTAATATATCTTTACCTGGCTCCCAATATAAAACCATGGCACCTAATAAAAACTGCAATAAAAACGCACTTATAACGGTTCGTTTATTTATTGCTCGACGGTTAGTGGATAAAGCAAATGCTAATACCAACAGAACAGTGATCCCTAATAAACTTCTTATCCAATCAATATCCACAAACACTTGCTCCTAACAATTTAGATATTATTTTTCACGGTGCGTGATCATAGGGAGATTATGAAATGATTCAAGCGTTTTATTGGATTTTAGTGAAATTTATCACTATATGTGTACCAGATATGAAAATTTTATGACAAACAAGATAAATAAATGCTAAACAAGTATTACGAAATCACATACAATGCGCATGCTTATATCTTGTATTAGTCACCTCATCCAATGAGTTGTTTGAGTAATTGATTGGTATAAAAGACATCTAACTAAATCTTCAGGATAAATTTATGAAAAAGGCTGCATTAGCACTTAGCATCCAAGCTGCATTATTAGCGTCGTTATCTTTTAACGCGAACGCTCAAGAAAATGCCCAAGAGCAAGACGATGCAAAACTTGAAAAGATCACTGTAACGGCTCTTAAGCGAACTCAGTCTATTCAAGATGTTCCAGTTTCAATAGCGACTATGTCGGGTGAACGTTTTGAAAATACGTTTTCATCAGGCGATGATATTTTATCATTAGCAGCGCGCGTTCCGGGTTTATATGCAGAGTCATCTAATGGACGAGTTGCTCCACGATTTTATATGCGTGGTTTGGGTAACTCAGATTTTGATTTAGCAGCTTCACAACCAGTATCTATCATTATGGATGATGTGGTTATGGAAAATGTTGTATTAAAAAGCTTCCCACTATTTGATATTGACCAAGTTGAAGTTATTCGTGGTCCACAAGGTTCTCTATTTGGACGTAATACTACAGCTGGTATCATCAAGTTTACAAGCCGTAAACCAACTTCAGACTTTGACGCATATGTTAAAGCAGGGATGGGAAGTTTTGGGCTTGTTAATTTAGAAGGTGCAGTGGGCGGTCAAATCGCTGAAGACCTTAATGCCCGACTTTCTGTGTTAGATCAGTCTAAAGATGATTGGATTGATAATGCATTCACAGGTGAAAAAGACGCATTGGGCGGTCACGATGAATCTGCTTTCAGAATTCAGTTAGCTTACAACCCAACTGAAGATTTAGACATTCTTTTTAATTACCATGATCGCTCTTTAGAAGGTACATCTTCTGTAATGAGAGCAAACATTTTAACGACTGGAAGTAATGAGCTAAATGCTAATTACGATCGCGACAAAGTGTTTTATGATGACGGTGATAACAACCCTCAAGAGTACGATCAAGACGGTTGGAGCTTAAACGTAAACTATGACCTTGGCGCATACATGCTAACTTCCATTACCGCTATGGAAAATGCAGATGGACGTAGTAAGGGTGACATAGACGGTGGTTATATTTGTGCAGAAGGGCAAATGAATAGTTTCTGTACAGCTGATAACCGCAACGGGCCAGGTTTCATTCCATTTGGTGCTATTACTGAAGACAGGCTGAACGACTTAGAGCAATTCACGCAAGAAATTCGTATTGCAAGTAACGGCAATGACCAACTTACTTGGCAAACGGGTTTGTTTTATTTTGATTCTTCCTTTGGTGTAGAAAGTGTAGATGGATTCTACGGCGCTACGGAAGTATTTCATGAAAATACGACATGGGCAGTATTTGGTCAGTCTACTTACGCAGTTAATGATGATTTAACAATTATTGGTGGCCTTCGTTATACCTACGACGAAAAGTCAATTAGCGTTGGTAAGCAAAATGAAGACGGCTTTGCAGTTGTTATTGGTGCTGCGTCAATCCAAGAATATGCGCCGATAGATGTTGATGACGGTCAGTGGTCGTGGGAAGCAATGGCTAACTACACTATTGATAATAACATGAGTGTTTATGCTCGTTTATCAAATGGTTTCCGTGCGCAATCTATTCAAGGCCGTGATGTGGCGTTTGAAGGCTACCCTTCAGTAGCTGAAGCTGAAACTATTATGTCTTATGAAGCTGGTTTTAAAACTGACTTACTTGATAACACTCTTCGTTTAAACGGTGCTGTGTTCCATTATGTTATTGATGATATTCAGTTAACAGCTGTTGGTGGCAATGGTAACAATGTTGGTTTAACTAACGCTGGTAAAGGCGTAGGTACTGGTTTTGAAATTGACTCAGAGTACCGCGTTAATGAAAACCTTACTGTTACTGCTGGTTTCTCATTCAATGACACAGAACTACAAGATAAAAACTTACTTATTTCTACTTGTGGCTCTGGCGCATGTACACCAACCGATCCGTTAAATGATGATGGCGCTGCATATGTGGATGGTAACCCGTTCCCTAACGCACCAAAAACGATATTCACGGCAACTGCGCGTTATTCAATGCCAATTGCTGATGAAGGAGAGTTATTTATTTACTCTGATTACTCACATCAAGGCGACACAAATCTATTTATTTATGAAACAGAAGAATACAAAACTGACGGTCAATTTGAGCTAGGTTTACGTATTGGTTATGTTCATTATGATTTAGATTTAGAAGTTGCTATTTTTGGTCGCAACATTACAGACGAAGATAACCTAAAAGCTGGAATCGATTTCAATAACAATACTGGTATTGTTAATGAGCCGATGAGCTGGGGTATCGAAGTTAAGAAGAACTTTTTCTAAGTTCTTTTAAACGAATAAAAAAGCCCAAACATTTGTTTGGGCTTTTTTATATATATTAGAAAAGCAACAACAAAGAGGTTGTTGCTCCTTGTCTTTTTAAACGGTCATAATTTTCATGGTGTTTGTTGCGCCAATCGTTTCCATTTTGTCGCCTTGAGTTAACATCACTAAATCACCTTTTTTAAGTCTACCTTCGGCAAGTAACTCTTTGAGGGCTTCTCTTGCATCGTCTTCAAATTGTGTAGAGTCAAAGTTACAAGGGTAAACACCTCTGAACAATGCACAGCGATTTAATGTTTTTTCATGGCGTGACATTGCATAAATAGGTAAGCCTGAGCTGATACGAGATAGCAATCTAGCCATACCGCCAGATTCAGTCAAAGCCACTATGGCCTTAATGCCTTTCATATGATTGGCCGCATACATAGTTGCCATGGCAATAGTTTCTGAGACATTATCAAACTGAACGTCCATACGATGCTTGGAACTTAAAACACTCGGGTGCTTTTCTGCGCCTAAACATACGTTTGCCATCGCTTTAACGGTTTCTACAGGAAAGTCTCCCGCCGCTGTTTCAGCCGATAACATGACTGCGTCAGTGCCATCTAAAACAGCATTTGATACATCCATAACTTCAGCTCGTGTTGGCATTGGACTCGATATCATTGACTCCATCATCTGAGTCGCCGTGATAACTGCTTTGTTTAGCTGTCTAGAACGGGCAATTAGTTTTTTCTGAACGCCTACTAATTCAGCGTCACCTATTTCAACACCAAGATCACCTCGGGCAACCATAATTACATCAGATGCCGAAATAATATCGTCAATAGCTTCATCAGTAGCGACGGTTTCAGCTCGCTCAACTTTTGCTACTATCTTAGGCGCAAAGCCCGCTTCTTTAGCTAGTTTTCGTGCGTATTCTAAGTCTGCACCGTTACGTGGAAAAGACACCGCTAAGTATTCAACTCCAATTTCAGCTGCAGTTAATATGTCAGCTTTATCTTTGTCTGTTAGTGCAGGGGCGGTAAGGCCTCCACCTTTGCGGTTAATTCCTTTGTTATTTGACAAAGGCCCAGCAACGGTAACTTCAGTAAAAACTTTCTCGCCTTCTACAGACTCAACTTTTAATTGAACTCGACCATCATCAAGAAGCAATAAGTCACCTGGGATTACATCTTTAGGTAAGTCTTTGTAGTCTATAGAAACTTGGTTTTGTCTCCATCATCTTTGCCCATTGAAGCATCAAGAACAAACTTATCGCCTACAGAAAGGTAAATTTTCCTTCTTTAAAACGAGATACTCGTATTTTTGGACCTTGTAAGTCCCCTAAGATAGCAACATAAGTGTTTAATTTTTTTGCGACTTCACGAACACGCAAAGCACGATCTATATGATCTTGTGCAATGCCATGGGAAAAGTTAAGACGAACTGTATTTACGCCACTTGCGATGATTTGTTCTAACACGTCATCTTTATCAGTAGCGGGACCTAAAGTTGAAACGATCTTTGTTCTTCTCAATGCGTTGGTCATGTAATGGAAACTCCAAGGGTTGATATACAAGTTTTATGTAATTTTATTACATTTTGAAAGAATAAAATAAAATTACAAGGGTTTATTCGCATCTTATTGAATAAATATTACAAAATTACTAATAGTGAATTATAGAACATATAAAGACTTTAACGGCGAAGTTTTAAAGTAGGGCGACAAGAGTATGGTTTTGGCCCTAGGAGATGCTAGAAAGTGGTAGCATTTTGATTTATATGTATTTAGAGAACAAACAAAGGGGTAATTGCAGGCACTAATATATTTAGCCCTGCATTGCACTGAGTAAAGTTGATCAGTCTCTCTTATCAAATCGTGATGGACGAAGTGAGTCTTTCACTTTTTTCAGGTTATCTCTAAATTTTGGACCACGTCGCAACGTGAAGCCAGTCGCTAAAACGTCAATAATAACGAGTTGCGCAATTCTAGAAGCCATTGGCATATATAAGTCTGTGTCTTCAGGTACATCAGGACTTAGACAGATATTACATTCTTTTGCCAAAGGAGAGTCTTTTGACGTTACGCCAATAACCGTTGCGTCATTTTGACGAGCTATCTCTGCAATCTCAACGAGTTGTTTTGTTCTGCCGGTATGTGAGAACAACATAACCACATCACCCTCACTACTATTCATGCAGTTCATACGCTGCATTACAATATCTTCAAAGCAGTTTACTGGTACATTAAAGCGGAAAAACTTGTTTAATGCATCTTGAGCTACAGAGGCTGACGCACCTAACCCGAAAAACGAAATTTTCTTAGCTTGCGTTAGTATATCCACTGCTCGATTAACCTGTGAAATATCAATACTTTTGCGAGCGCTGTTTAAAGAGGCCATAGTAGATTCGAATATTTTAGCGGTATATTCTTCAGGACCATCGCTTTCATCAACGTGTCGGTTAACATAAGGTGTACCGTTGGCCAAGCCTTGAGCCAAGTGCAACTTAAAGTCAGGAAATCCCTTTGTATCTAATCGACGACAGAAACGGTTGACTGTAGGTTCACTAACATCAGCTATTTTTGCAAGTGTTGCAATACTAGAATGTATCGCTTGCTCAGGGTTATCAATGATAACTTCGGCTACTTTACGTTCAGACTTACTAAAAGTAGTAATCTGTAAGTTTATCTTTTCAAGAATATTCATTCTTATTCCTTAAATCTTTACAAGCCTTTAATACACTATTGTTAGAAGTTAATAAAATCCTGCCACATTATGCAAAATACAGGTTAAAATTAGGTAGCAGTTTTAATAACTCGACTTTATGTAATGTATTAGAAATTAATTACCAATTAAAAACAACAAAATTAGTTAAAATTTCACTTTTATGTAAAAAAATTACAACTTTCGGGTTTACATTGCCCGCATTAGTTCGATAGCATTAGACCTATGTAGTTTAATTACAATAAACTGACCATCTTATTGGAGTTTCAAATGGCAAAAAAGCTAAGCCATAAGCCTTGTGATTTAGTTCTGTTCGGTACCAAAGGCGATCTTGCTCGCCGTAAATTAATTCCATCTCTATATAAGTTAGAGCGCTCAAATCTTCTCGCGGATGAAACCAAAATCGTTGGTATTGCGAGGGATGAGCTGGATTTAGATGGTTACAAAAAAGTCGTATCAGACAGTTTAGAACAGTTTTTAAAAGAACCTGTAGACGAAGAGATCAAAGAGAAGTTTCTTGAAAGGCTTCAATATTGTCAGGTTGACATGACCGTAGCAGAAGACTTCAAAGGTATTAAAGACGTTGTAGACCAAGAAAATAGGACTATGGTGAATTACTTCTCTACACCACCGTCTGTGTTTGGGGCTATTTGTGAAGGGTTGGATACAGCCGGATTGATTAATAAAGAAACTCGAGTAGTGGTAGAAAAACCAATTGGCCACTGCTTAGAATCATCAAAAGTAATCAACGATAAAATTGCAGAACACTTTAACGAAGATCAAATATACCGAATTGACCACTATTTAGGAAAAGAGACGGTTTTAAACCTTCTTGTACTTCGTTTTGCTAATGCCATATTTACAAATAACTGGGACCATGAGTGTATTGATCATGTTCAAATATCGGTTGCCGAGTCAGTTGGCGTAGAAGGCCGTTGGGGCTATTACGATGACGCAGGTCAGATGCGTGACATGGTACAAAACCATCTATTACAAATTTTGTCTCTGTTGGCCATGGAGCCGCCGGTAGATGTGAGTGCAGACAGCATTCGAAATGAGAAGTTGAAAGTCCTTAAAGCTCTAAGACCAATTACGCCTGATAACGCGGGTGATAAAACGGTTCGTGGCCAATACACTTCTGGTTTTGTTAATGGTCAAGCGGTACCTGGTTATTTGGAAGAAGAGGGTGCTAATACGGACAGCTCAACGGAAACCTTTGTATCCTTGCGAGTTGATATTGACAACTGGCGCTGGGCTGGCGTTCCATTTTACCTGCGTACAGGTAAACGTTTGCCGGTTAAAGGCACCGAAATTGTAATTCACTTTAAAGAGCTACCTCATAATATCTTTAAAGAAACGTATAAAACACTTCCTGCTAATAAATTAACAATTCGCTTACAACCAGACGAAGGCGTGGAAATCCACTTAATGAATAAAGTGCCTGGTTTAGGTGAGAAAATGGAGCTTCAGCAAACTAAGCTTGATTTAAGTTTCTCAGATACGTTCAAAGATGATCGCATTGCGGATGCATATGAACGCTTAATGCTAGAAGCGATGTTAGGAAATCAGTCGTTATTTGTAAGACGAGATGAAGTTGAAGCAGCTTGGTCTTGGGTAGACGGAATACTAGACGCTTGGGATAAATCTAATGAATCACCTAAATCCTATTCAGCTGGTTCTTGGGGCCCTGTGGCATCAATAGCAATGCTGGCCAAAGATGATAGAGAGTGGGACGAGTAAATGAACGCTACGATAAAGAAATTTGAAAACTCAGTTCAACTTAACGAACAGTTTGTCGCTGAAATAATAGAAAAACTAGTCAGCGGTATTAAAAATGACGGACGTGCTAGTTTATTAGTTTCTGGTGGCAATACACCAAAACCATTGTTTACGGCGCTAACCAGTACCGATTTAGATTGGTCTAAAGTTGATATAGCCTTAGTTGACGATCGCTGGGTACCACTTACCGATTCAGCTTCAAATGAAACGATGGTTAAAGAGTTTTTATTAAAGGGCAATGTTGCTAATGCAAACTTTGTTGGTATGAAAACAACGCACACTGAAGCGTTTGATGCTGTGGAAGAAGTGACTAGAAACCTAGCAAATATAAAAACACCGTTTGATGTTGTGATTTTAGGTATGGGCGAAGATGGTCATACCGCTTCTATTTTTCCATGTTGTGAACAGCTCGATGATGGTCTTACAACGTTAAAACCGATTCTTGCAACTCAACCTACAACCGCGCCTCATCAGCGTATGACATTTAGTAAATCGGCGTTGTTAAATTCAAAACAACTATATTTACATTTGGTTGGGGCCAATAAAGAGCAGGTTCTAAATGCAGTTGCAGCAGAAACTGACGTTCGCAAGGCACCAATAAGTGCATTTTAAATCAAACTGACGTCCCTATGACGGTCATGTTAGCTAGCGCCAAATAGGTAGTTAGGAGATATAATGAATAAAACAATTCAACAAGTGACAGATAGAATTATTGAGCGTAGCAAGGCAACACGAAAAGCTTATTTAGCAAAAATTGAGCGCGCTCGTGAGCATGGTCCACATCGAGGTGTGTTGTCATGTGGTAACTTAGCCCACGGTTTTGCAGCCTGTAATACATCACAAAACAAGATCTTACTGCACTAACAAAAGCAAACGTTGGTATGGTTTCAGCATATAACGATATGTTATCAGCGCATCAACCATATGAAGTTTATCCTGATAAAATCCGTAAAGCTGTTGAAAAAGTAGGTTCTGTAGCTCAGTTTGCCGGTGGTGTACCTGCAATGTGTGATGGAGTCACACAAGGGCAGCCAGGTATGGACTTAAGCCTAATGAGCCGCGATGTTATCGCAATGAGTGCAGCAGTAGGCTTATCGCACAATATGTTCGATAGCGCCGTTATGATGGGTATCTGCGATAAAATTGTACCAGCCTCGTAATGTCTGCTTTATCTTTTGGTCATTTACCATTTGTATTTATTCCAGCCGGTCCGATGGAGTCGGGTATTCCAAACAAAGAAAAAGCCCGTGTTCGTCAGTTATTTGCTCAAGGCAAAGTTGGAAGGGATGAATTACTAGAGTCTGAATCAAAGTCTTATCACTCTGCTGGCACTTGCACGTTCTACGGAACGGCAAACTCTAACCAGTTAGTTGTTGAAGTAATGGGTCTTCATTTACCAGGTTCTTCTTTTGTTAACCCTGGTACAGAGTTAAGAGAGGCATTAACTGAAGCTGCCGCAATTCAAGCGACTCGAATTACTGACCTTGGCACTGAATATATGCCAATTGGTCACATCGTTGACGAAAAGTCAGTGGTGAACGGCATTGTTGCTTTACTTGCAACAGGCGGCTCAACAAATCATACAATGCATTTGGTTGCTATGGCTAAAGCGGCCGGCATCGTCGTTAATTGGGACGACTTTGATGCATTATCATCAGTAACTCCTTTGTTAACTAAAATATATCCAAATGGCCAGGCTGATATTAACCACTTCCAAGCAGCTGGCGGTATGGCACTATTAATCAAAGAGTTATTACGAGGTGGTTTCATCCACAATGACGTAAACACAATATGTGGACACGGTTAGATAAGTACACGAAAGAACCAGCCATTCGTGATGGAAAACTAGTGTGGATAGACGCGCCTGAAAAGTCGTTAGATCCGGACGTATTGTCAACTGTTGAAGCGCCATTTAAAGCAGATGGCGGATTAAGTGTACTTGATGGTAATTTAGGTAGAGCCGTTATCAAAACTTCAGCACTTCGCGAAGGCCGAACAGTAGTAAAGGCACCAGCCGTTGTATTCGAAAGTCAGCATGACTTAGATGGTGCGTTTCAGGCAGGTGACTTAGATAAGGATTGCGTTGTTGTTGTTAGATATCAGGGGCCAAGAGCGATAGGTATGCCTGAGCTACATAAATTAACACCTCCACTAGGTGTACTGCAGGACAAAGGCTTTAAAGTTGCACTAGTGACAGATGGTCGAATGTCTGGCGCATCTGGTAAAGTACCAGCGGCTATTCATTTGTACCCTGAAGCGCTTGACGGTGGTTTGATTGCTAAGGTTAACAATGGCGATTTAATAGAAATTGATGCGGAAAACAATGTAATAAAATTGCATGTTTCAGAAGAAGAGTTAGCTAAACGAGTTGTAGTACCAAAGGATTTAAGTGCAGAGCGCGAAGGAATGGGTCGTGAAATGTTTAATGGCTTGAGGCAGATGTTAACTACATCTGAGGAAGGTGCTAGCTGTGTTTTTCACGAGGCTTAGAAATCAAATGTCATTTTATGCTTTAGTCGCAGATGTAGGCGGCACAAACATTCGCCTCGCGATTGCGAATTTAACAGATTTATCAATGGATCATGTGCAAACTTATCGTTGCGCAGATTTTGCGAAAATAGATGATGCTATTGAACAGTATCTATCGTTTATAGAAACAGAAATCCATTTTGCTTGTATCGACGTTGCCTGTCCGGTGACCGGTGATAAAGTTGACCTAACAAACAATCACTGGTGTTTTTCTCAAAAAAAGCTAGCTGAAAAGTTTGGTTTTGAAAAGCTTTACGTGATTAATGACTTTACGGCTATTGCTATGGCGATTCCGTCTTTAAGTGAAGAGCAGAAAACTAAAATTGGCGGTAAAGAGCCAGCAGAGCATAAGCCTATTGCTATTTATGGCGCTGGTACTGGCCTTGGCGTAGCCCATCTAGTCTACAGCGGTCAAAAGTGGATTGCGTTAGGTGGAGAAGGTGGACACGCTGATTTTGCCCCTACTGATGCCGAGCAAGTTGCTATTTTAGAGCACCTTCAACACAAGTATACAACGGTATCTGCGGAGCAATTGTTATCTGGTTTAGGCTTAGTGCAAATTTACCAAGCATTGTGTTCTATCAATAATCAACCAGAACAAAACTTCCAACCAGCTGACATAACAACGCACGGTATTAACAATACTGATGAAATGGCGGCGAGCGCAATGCGAGTGTTTTGTCGCATTTTAGGGAGTTTTGGTGGGAATTTGGCACTTACTATGGCGACATTTGGTGGCGTTTATATTGCCGGCGGTATTGTTCCTCGTTTTATTGAATATTTAAAAGTTAGCGAATTTAGAGCCAGTTTTGAAGCAAAAGGGCGTTTCCAACCTTACGTATCTGGAATTCCAGTATATGTAGTGACGGAACCGCAACCTGGCTTATTAGGCTGTGCTGCATATCTAAAGCAAGAGCTTTAAGCACAGTACTTTACTAAGATTTATTTTAAGGATTTATAATGACACAACGTAATTGGTTAATAGATTCGGCTGAGGTATTTGCCGCTGGGCCAGTAGTGCCGGTTTTAGTAATTGACCGAGTAGAAGATGCGGTTCCTATTGCCAACGCTTTAGTCGCTGGCGGAATTAAGGTGTTAGAAGTTACCTTAAGAACGCCTGTTGCAATGGATGTTATTAGAGAAATAGCCACACATTGCCCTGAAGCCATTATAGGTGCTGGCACAGTGACTAATGCTGAACAATTAAAGCAAGTAACTGAAGCAGGTGCTAAATTTGCGATTAGTCCTGGTTTAACACCCGACTTACTTGATGCTGGCAACAATGGTTCAATTGCATTGATACCAGGAGTATCGTCAATATCGGAACTAATGGTGGGATTAGATAAAGGTTATAGCCACTTTAAGTTTTTCCCTGCAGAAGCATCAGGTGGTGTTCAATCGTTAAAATCTATTGGTGGGCCTTTCCCAGATGTTAAGTTCTGTCCTACGGGTGGAATCAATCCTTCAAACTACCAGGACTATTTAGCTTTAGACAATGTTCTTTGTTGCGGTGGTTCTTGGTTATGCCCAGATTCAGTTGTTAAAGAGCAGAATTGGGACGAAATTACTCGCTTGGCGAAAACTGCAGTACTAGGGCAGTAATCACTATAGCATTAAGTAGAAGGTAACATTTGCCTTCTACTTATACCTTTCTTGTACATCTTTAAGTTTTAGTTTCGATCGATGACCTGAGTCAGGGTGTGAGATTCTCGGGGTTTTAACTTAACTTTTTTGTATTCGCCATTTCGACGCAGATCATTTCGATGAAACCATCGTCATCAAAGTCGTTCATCTTTTTTGCTCCCTCTTTCCATGGATTCCAAATGACAACAGAGTCATGTCCAGAGCCGACTATTTTTAAGTTGTTTTTAGATGTTTTGTTATTCATAACCGTAATCACATCATTATGACTGTTGTATATTTTATCTGTCCATGTGTGATTTTAGTTCGTTGTCTTGCACCAAAGTTTGAGCATTTAGCTGATCTAAATATTGACGGTTAGACAAGCCAGTAATGGTGCTTTGTCTTATATCTTCTACCTTAAAATAACTGTGTATTGCCTGAGTAAAAGTAACGGTAGAGTCTGAAGTATTTTCGGTATGTAGATGAATTTTTAAAGATTTACCTAGATCAAGCTCTAAAAATAGCGATAACCCTTTATGCTATTTGGGAACTGTTCGTTTTTAAATGATCTTAAACTATCAGTGTTAAAGTTGGGCTGCATAGTGATCCGGACACCAGAGTCGTCTCTTCAATGGAAACTATGTTCCATTTTACTAAGCGCGCATAACCATGTTGCGGTTGTTCTTGTGATAAAGCTGGACCAAACCAAGGCCAGCAAATTGGAATGCCACCTCTGATAGGCTTGCTGCCATCTAGTACAGCTTGTTTAGACAGCCACAACCAGTCATTACCAGTTTGATCTTGATAGGATAATAACTGCCCACCAAACTCACTTAGCGTAGCCTTAAAAAGAGGGTGGCTAATCTTGTAGAGTTTTTGATTATCAACAAGTTGGGTGGATACATACGTCGTTCTCATGAAAATCCATAATATAAGTTTAAGTGGGTTGATCGTCCTAACAATTTGAAAATGACAAACATAAAAAAAGCGATGAAATCATCGCTCTTTAATTATAGTAAACAAAAATTATTTTATAAGTTTATTTCGCATTCATGAAGTGAACGGCGGTATCTAACATTCTGTTTGAAAACCCCCACTCATTATCATACCAACTCATCACCTTAATAAGGCGGCCGGTTACGCGAGTTTCAGTAGCATCAAAATTGGAAGAATACGGGATATGGTTAAAGTCGATAGATACTAAAGGTTCCTCATTAACGCTTAATACTTCTGCTAGTGATCCACCGTTTGCTACAGCATCTTTGATAGCTTTATTTATTTCTTCGACACTTGTGTCACGTTTAGCTATAAAAGTAAGGTCAACTAACGATACGTTGATAGTTGGAACACGCACAGCCAGACCATCTACCTTGCCAGCTAATTCAGGCACTACCAAGCCAACCGCAGCGGCTGCACCCGTTTTAGTTGGGATCATAGACATTGCAGCAGCACGAGCTCTGCGTAAGTCTGTGTGGTAAACGTCGCTTAAACGTTGGTCATTTGTATAGGCATGAATGGTATTCATTAAACCGGACTCTATACCAACAGTATCGTTTAATACTTTAGCCATAGGTGCTAAACAGTTAGTTGTGCAAGACGCGTTTGAAATAACCGTCATATCAGATGTTAATACATCTTCATTCACACCATATACAACGGTTGCATCTACATTTTTACCAGGCGCTGAAATAATTACTTTTTTAGCGCCAGCGTCAACGTGCGCATTTGCTTGTTCTTTAGATGCAAATAAACCAGTACACTCAAACACAACATCTACATTAAGTGCTTTCCAAGGTAGCTCAGCTGGGTTACGAATACTTGTTACTGCTATCTCATCACCATTAACGGTAATGCTTGTATCGGTATTTTCGACTTTTGCACCAAAACGGCCGTGTGCCGTATCGTATTTAAAAGGTGGGCATTAATACTGGCATCACCCAAATCATTAATGGCAACAATTTTCAAATCATATGCTTTTTCTGATTCATACAAAGCTCTAAGAATATTACGGCCGATGCGACCAAAACCATTAATTGCTACACGAATTGTCATAATTTTACCTGATTGGAATGAATTGTAATTTCAGAAGTGTAATAAAATTACATAAAAACGTGCCAAATGTAAAGCTCTCAAAGCTAGTATTTATAGGCTTCTGGCATTAAAATGCGGGTTTGCAAACGTATGTAGTAGTCAAAGAGAGTTAAACGACATTATAGTAAGCGCCCGTAATTCTGATTACTTATCGAATCATAGCCCTTTTTTCCAAGCAAGGAATTATCATGAACCAATCTCTAATCGAACAACTGGCAGAAGCCCGTGGTATCGAATCCAAGTATATTGATGCTTGGGGAAATCAAGCGACAATAGAGCCTTCGTCAAAAGCAAAGATCCTTGCGGCTATGGGATATTCAGTTGAAGACGAAGCTAAAATGCTGAACCAAATTGAAGAAGAATCAAAGCAGCAATGGTTAACAGTACTAGAGCCAGCAACGGTTATTAGAACAAATACTCCGTCTACTTTCTTTTTAAAGTTACCAATTGACTTTGTTAACGATGAACTAACGCTAAATGTTTACCAGAAAAATAAACAAGTTAAGCAAATAAGTATTACACCAGTAGATCACCAACTAGTGGCAACGGTTGAACTTGAAGAGTTTGAAATTCAGCAATACGCGATTGAAATTAACTTCGAATTACCAATGGGTTACTACGAACTTGCATTATTAGAAGGTGGTAATGATGAGCCTTTAGGAAGCGGGCGCTTAATTGTTGCTCCTCAAAAGTGCTTTAAACAACCTGAAATTGAACAAGGTAAAAAACTATGGGGCCCAAGCGTTCAGCTTTATTGTGTAAAAAGTAAGAACAACTGGGGCATAGGCGATTTCTCTGATTTAGCATATTTAATAGAGAAAGTTGCAGAGCGCGGTGCTGACTTTGTTGGCTTAAACCCAATCCATGCGTTATATCCAAATAACGGCAATGCATGTAGTCCGTATAGTCCTTCGTCGCGTCGCTGGTTGAACGTAATTTACATTGATGTTCAAAAGGTAATTGGCTTTACTGAAGATAAGGCAACGCAAGCCATCGTTCAGAATTCGAAGTTTGTTGAACAACTTGCAAAAGCAAGAGCGTCAGAACAGGTTGATTACGACTCAGTGATGGACTTAAAAGTTCGTGCATTAAAGCCTCTTTATGATTACTTCTTAAAACATCATATCGAGTCTAATACCAGCGAAGCAAAAGCATTTGAAGCATTTAAGAATGAAGGCGGCGAAAGTTTAGCTCAACTAGCTACGTTTGATGCAATTCAAGATAGTTTTAAATCCGAAGGTCGTTATATCGGCGACAACTGGGGATGGCCAGTGTGGCCAGACGAATACAAAGATTATGACTCAAGTGCTGTAAATGCGTTTGCTAAACAACACGCAAAATTAGTCGATTTTTATGCTTATATTCAGTTTGTTGCGTTAAAGCAACTTGAACAAGCAAATGCTGTTAGTGCCGAAAAAGGCATGGCCATGGGTACATACCGTGACCTTGCGGTTGGTGTAAGTGAAGGCAGTACAGAAATTTGGGCTAACAAAGACTTATACTGTACCGATGCCTCTGTTGGTGCTCCACCCGACGTACTAGGCCCTTTAGGTCAAAGCTGGGGCCTTCCTCCTATGGACCCAGTAAAATTATACGAGCAGGGTTACCAACCAATTATAGATTTATTCCGCTCTAATATGCACGCTTGTGGTGCTTTGCGTATTGACCACGTAATGGCTTTATTGAGATTGTGGTGGGTACCAAAAGGCGAATCAGCAAAAGCGGGTACCTACGTTTATTATCCGGTTGACGATTTATTAGCTATTTTAGCGCTTGAAAGCCACTTGAATGAGTGTTCAATCATAGGCGAAGACTTAGGTACTGTTCCTGATGATATTGGCGGTAAATTACAAGCTAATGGTATTCATTCATATAAAGTATTTTTCTTTGAGCAAGCAGAAGACGGTGGCTTTTATTCACCAGAGCATTATGTAGAACAATCTATGGCGACATTGACGACTCATGATATGCCAACACTTATTGGGTACTGGCATTGTAAAGATCTTGAGTTAGGGCAGGAAATTGGTTTGTATACTGGTGATGAGTTAATGAAGTCACTTTATGCAGATAGAGTAAAAGCGAAACAATCGATTTTAGATAGTTTACATGGTCATAATAGTATCCCAAGCGATATTGGCAGGGATGCAAACTACGTAGGCATGACTCAAGAACTTAACTACGGTATGCAAATACATATGGCTAAAGGATCCTCTGCGTTGTTAAGCCTACAGCTAGAAGACTGGTTGCAGATGGATATGCCAGTGAATATTCCCGGAACAAGTGAAGAGTATCCAAATTGGCGCCGTAAACTAAGCGTTGATCTAGAAGATATTTTTGATAAACCAGAAGTTAACCAGTTAACACAGGCATTAACAAAAGCCAGACAATAAGTCCAAATTAAACAGCACCTTGAGGTGCTGTTTTTTGTTGCTGAGCTTAATGTAATCCAATCGCAGGACAATAACCTTGACTACTACACCTACTAATTTTGCTTCTATCGTAAATCGCTTAAACTCGGCAAATGTGACATTTCCATTTGAACATTTGGGGCTTTTTAAAAAGATCTACAACCTGGTTACGTTATTAGAGCGTGGTTTCCAGGAGCAAGTGCTGTTCAGCTAGTAGAAGCAAAGCGAAATCGTGTATTAGCATCCTTTGAAATGGAGAGTGACCTAGGTTTTTTCATATGTGACCTGCCAAAAAGAAAAAAAGCTTTTCAATACCGGTTAAAAGTAACTATTAATGGCGTTGAGTCACTAGTGTTAGACCCATACCAATTTAAAGAAGAAGCGTTTCACGCCGTTCATTTTGTTGATCAACAAGCTTCAAATGTATACAAACAATTAGGTGCTCAAGTACTAACGTTAACTAATGGCATTAAAGCAACTCGGTTTGCTGTTTATGCGCCGAATGCCTCAAGTTGCAGTTTGATTGGTGATTTTAATAATTGGGATGGACGCAGCCTACCAATGGAAAAAACCGCCTGCGGTCACTTTGTATTGTTGGTTCCTGACGCTAGTGTTGGTAGTCGATATAAATATGAAATTAAAGATAGCTTAGGTCAATTGCTACCGCACAAAGCGGATCCGGTTGGTTTCTACCACGAGCAATATCCGTCATTCGCCAGTATTGTTTATGATAATAACCACTTTGATTGGACAGATAACGAGTGGGTTACAAAAGATAAGTCAGATCATTACCAGTCAGCTATGTCTATTTATGAAGTTCACTTAGCCTCTTGGCGAACAAAACTTGATGAGCAAGGCACTGAAACACCATTAAATTACGACGAGTTAATTCGCGACTTAATTCCCTATGTTAAAGAGTTAGGGTATACGCATGTTGAAGTGCTACCTATATCTGAACATCCATTTACGGGTTCCTGGGGTTATCAACCAACAGGAATGTTTGCAGCAACTTCTCGCTTTGGCGATCCTGATGGTTTTAAATCGTTTGTTAATGAATGCCACGAGGCTGGTATTGGTGTGATAGTTGATTGGGTTCCCGCTCACTTCCCTGAGGACGCACATGGTTTAGCTCAGTTTGATGGTACACATTTATACGACTACAGTGATCCTAAAAAAGGTTGGCACCCAGACTGGAACTCTTGCATTTATGACTATGGGCGAGACTCCGTTCGTCAGTTTTTAGTGGCGAGCGCCTTGTACTGGTGTGAACATTTCCACATTGACGGTTTAAGAGTAGACGCAGTAGCGTCGATGTTATACCTCGATTACTCACGTAACGAAGGGGAATGGATCCCTAATGTTGACGGCGGAAATCATAATTATGAGGCTATTAGTTTATTAAAATGGGTGAATGAGGAAGTTAAAACTCACTTCCCTAATACCTTGACCATTGCAGAAGAATCCACTTCGTTTGCTAAGGTTTCGCACCCAGTACACGAGGGCGGGTTAGGGTTTGATTATAAGTGGAATATGGGCTGGATGCATGACAGTTTAGTTTATATTAACAAAGACCCTATGTATCGCCGTTACCACCATAAAGACATTACGTTTTCCATGGTATACAACAATACCGAATACTTTGTGCTGCCAATTTCTCACGACGAGGTTGTACACGGTAAAGGCTCAATGATCAGAAAAATGCCCGGTGACGAATGGCAGCAAGCTGGCAATTTAAGAGTTTTTAATGGCTTTATGTTTGCACATCCCGGCAAAAAGCTGAACTTTATGGGTAATGAATTTGGTCAGTTTGAAGAGTGGAATCACAATACACAATTAACGTGGGGCGCTCTAAATTACGCTAAAAACAACGGTTTAAAAACGTTAACAAAAGATCTCAATCGACTTTATAAAACGTACCCAGCGTTACATGAGCTAGACTATCAAGAACAAGGCTTTGAGTGGTTAGATAGCCACGATGAAGAACGAAGTATTGTTTCGTTTGCAAGACGCGACAGTCAAGGTAACGAAGTTATCGTTATTTGTAATTTTACGCCTATACCACGCGACGATTATAAAGTGGGTGTAAATCATGCCGGTGAATATGAACTGTTATTAAATACCGATAGTGAGTTTTACTGGGGCAGTAATTACAACGCTGGCTTTAAGTTTGAGGCAGATAAACAGACTTGGCAGAATCAACCTTGTAGCTTAGTTTTAAATTTGCCGCCATTAAGTGCGCTGTATCTAATTAATAAAACGGCGACATTAAAATGACCATTATTAAAGCCGAAATATGTGGTGCGGGTTCTCCAAATCCATTGGGTGTTACGTCAAATAATGAAAATTATAACGTAGCCGTATATGCACCGGATGCGAGCAAGGTTTTTATTCACTTTTTTACACCAGATACTGAAGAGTTTATTTGTAAAATTGAATTGAAAAACCGTACAGGTAAAGTCTTTCACAGCCTCATTAGTCATGTTTCTGAAAATTATGTTTATGCGCTTCAGGCCATTCAGAAAGATAAAAGAAAAGGGCACTGCGTTGACGAACGACTCTTCATTGATCCCTATGCTAAGTCTCTCAATAAGTCCTTGGTTTGGAATGAAACACAATACCACCAACAAAGCGCATTTATGCTACCTAAAGCAAAACTATGCAAACAAGAGTTTGACTGGCAAGGCGTAACAAAACCTAATATAGCAAGACATGAAAGCGTTATTTACGAGCTACATGTTAAAGGCTTTAGCGAACAAAATTCTAATGTAACGGAAGCGGTTCGTGGCAAATACCTTGGACTTGCAGATACTCCAAGCATTGAACACTTGAAAGGGCTAGGAATAACCGCTGTTCAAATCTTACCAATATTTAGCTTTATGTCTGAACCGAGATTAGAGCAAATAGGTCTTACAAATTATTGGGGTTATAACCCCATCAACTTTTTTGCACCAGACCAACGTTATGCCAATAACGATGCGGTAACCGAAGTGAAAACCATGGTTAGAGAGCTTCACCGTAATGGCATAGAAGTCATATTAGATGTGGTTTATAACCACACTGCGGAGTCAGGAGCGCAAGGGCCATCACTAAGCTTTAAAGGTTTAGTGGAAGGAGAGTTTTACTTGCGGACAGATGATGACTACAGCTTTGATTATGCGAATTACTCTGGTTGTGGAAACACCGTAAATGCGGATAGCAATTTTGGTATAAAAATCATCATGGACTCAATGCGATACTGGTTAACAGAAATGCAAGTTGATGGTTTTAGGTTTGACTTAGCGGCAACGTTGGGACGCAATGGTGATCGCTTTAATCGCAAAGCTGCATTATTTAGAGCTATGTCTCAAGACCCTATTATTAGCCAAGCCAAGCTTATTGCGGAGCCTTGGGATATAGGTCCAGAAGGTTACCAGTTGGGTAACTTTCCTTCAGAATGGCTTGAGTGTAATGACAGATTTAGAGATACCGTTCGTCGCTTTTGGCGAGGAGAGTTAGGACTAGTACCCGAACTCGCCAGTCGGATTTTAGGCTCCAGGGATATTTTTAAAAAAGGGCGTAGGAGCCACACCTCAAGCGTTAACTATGTTGCCTACCATGATGGTTATACTCTAAACGATCTTGTTAGTTATGAACAAAAGCATAATGAGGCGAACCTCGAAAATAACCGAGACGGACACGGCAGTAATTTCTCAAAGAATTACGGAGTAGAGGGCGAAACAACAAAACCCGAGGTGTTAGCGTTAAGGGCAAAACAAATAAGGAATATGCTTTCTACGGTGCTTTTCTCTCAAGGTGTTCCGCATTTGTTAGCGGGTGATGAAATAGGGCGAACACAAAAAGGAAACAACAATGCTTATTGTCAAGATAATGAGATTAGCTGGCTCAATTGGAATCTAGATAAGTCCAATACTGAACTTCTAGAGTTTACTAAACTGGTTATTAGTATTCGAAAGTCTTATCCACTGCTACAAAGGTGCTTTTTGGAAGATGATGACTATGAATATAGTGATTTTCACCACCATGTAAATTGGATAAAGCCCAGTGGCGAAAGCAAACAAATAGACGATTGGCAAAATAATGAGAATCAATGTTTAGGTTTAGTAGTGGCTGATGACGATAATGGCTATCAACTGGTTTTAATTTTGAATGCGTCAGAGCAATCGGTTACGTACAAAATAGTAGATAATCAACCGTTATCCGCCGTTCGAATATTAGATACGAGCTTGATTAGCCAACAACTTGGCACTCAGACTGACTGTCAATTTGATAGAAATCTAGACCACGAACAAGCGCCACAATCCTTGAGTTTATGGAAGCTTTTACCGTTACAACAATAAGTTATTACAAAAGAATGTCAGTTTGTTGTCATTTAATTATACCGGCTTATATAAAGTTAAGCGCTAGTTCTGTATAATCCGGCAAATTTTGAAAATAACGCTCACTCTAAAGAGAAGTTTATATGACAGATAAATCATCGTTATGTGATATTGGGTTTATTGGATTAGGTGTAATGGGCAAAAATTTAGCCTTAAACCTAGCCGATAATGGTTATAAGATTGCCGCTTTTGACTTAGATACGGAAAAAGTAGAGGCCGCCATTAAACAAGATGAGCTGGAGCGCAAAGACCAGCCACAACGAATCTTCCCTTGTACTTCTTACACCGAACTTCTCTCAAAACTTTCCTCTCCTCATTTAGTTATAATTTCTGTTCCTGCTGGTGGTCCTGTTGATGACGTATGTCATAAGTTAATTGACGCTGGCATTCAGGCCGATGACATTATTGTTGATACAGGTAATAGCCTTTGGACAGACACTGTAGAGCGTGAAAAGCGTTATGAAGGTAAGTTCCTATTCTTTACCACCGCTGTCTCTGGTGGCGAAGTTGGCGCTAGGTTTGGTGCTTCTTTGATGCCAAGTGGTGATCGTTATGCTTGGACACGAATTGCGCCAATGTTCAAAGCTATTGCTGCCAAGGTAGATCCTGAAACAGGTAAGCCAATTGAACGTCATGAGCCAGGCAATCCTGTGTTAGAAGGTGAACCTTGTGCCACGTACATTGGTGAAGCGGGCTCTGGCCATTATGTAAAAATGGTTCATAACGGTATTGAATATGCCGACATGCAGTTAATTTGTGAAGCGTACAACATCATGCGAACTGGTTTATCCATGACACCAGTTGAAATTGCGAAGGTATTTAGAGACTGGAATGAAGGCGAATTAAATAGTTACCTTATTGAAATTAGCGCTGAAGTTTTAGAGCAAGTAGATACCGAAACAAACCAGCCTCTTGTCGATATTATTCTTGATAAAGCGGGTCAAAAAGGCACAGGCCTTTGGACAGCAGTGAGCAGTCTACAAGTTGGCGCGCCATCACCAACTATCACCTCTGCAGTCTATGCTCGTGCACTATCGACATTAAAAGATGATAGGGTTGCGGCATCTAAAATTTTGAAAGGTCCTGATGTTTCAGAGCTTGGTTTATCTAAAGATGAAGTGATTAGTCAATTACATGATGCACTTTACTGCTCTAAAATCTGTGCCTATGCGCAGGGCTTTCAGCTAATGAGTATGGCCGCTAAAGAGCACGGTTGGAATTTAGATTTCGCTGGAATCGCCAAGATATGGCGAGCGGGTTGTATTATCAGAGCTGTGTTCTTACAGTCAATAACAGAAGCTTACGAAAAAGACGAAGAGCTTTCTAATTTATTAATTGACCCATTTTTTGCGGATCAAATCGCTAAATTTCAAAGTAACTGGCGTCGCACGGTTGCGAACTCATCGATGATGGGAATACCTATTGGCGCGTTTTCATCTGCGTTAGCTTATTACGACTCTTACAGAAGTGCCGTTTTACCAGCAAATTTACTGCAGGGCCAAAGAGATTATTTTGGTGCACATACATTTGCAAGAGTTGATAAGGCTAGCGGTAAGATGTATCACGTCGAGTGGTCGTCAAAAGAGCGCAACATAACAAAGATAAAATAGAAGCTGAAACTAACAAAACTTGATATCTAGCGTTTTTCTTAACTATTGAATGTATCAAAAAGCCGCAATCATTGCGGTTTTTTTGTCAGTTTTTTTTACAACGTACAGTTTTTTGTAAGCGAAGATCATGAGCCTGACCTGTACTAACTTGATTTTATTTAAGTTTTAATGTTTGCATGGTTTTTGCTTAAAAGTACAGTGGTCTCAAAATAAAAATAAATAGGTATTACTTATGATAAAAAAAATTACAAAAAAAGTATCGTTAATAAGTATCGCAATATTGTCAATGTCGAATGCGATGGCAACTGACATTCAATTGAGTTACGACCCTACTGAATTTGCTAGTGCACAAGGGCAACAAGCTTTGCAAGGCTTTCAAGAAGCAGCAAACTTTTGGTCTGAATTATTTAGCGATAATGTGACCGTTAACTTAGGTATAGGCTTTGACGCTTTAGACGCAGGAATTATTGGTTCAACAGGCTCTTCATCAGATATTTATTATTATCAAGATGTTGCAAATGCAATGTTTCAAGATAGTTCATCTGTGTTCGATAATGCCGCGGTAAGTAGCTTACCGTGTGAAGACCAAGGTAATGGCCTTTGTAACTTTAGCTTTTTAGATCAAGAAAACCCGTCTTCTCCAGTAAGCCCGGAGCTAGATAATGATGGTTCTGGCGATAACGTGGCAATAGAATTGAATCAAGCAAATGCTAAGGCGTTAGGTTTAGGAGAGGGGTTAATCGGTTGGCAAGCTCTAGACGGTGAAGTTACTTTTAGTAGCAACTTCGACTTTGATTTTGATCGAACAGATGGCATCAACGCTAACCAAATGGACTTCGTTGGTGTTGCTATTCATGAGATTGGACATGCGTTGGGCTTTGTAAGTGGCGTTGATACATATGACTTTGTGTATAATTCTGGTTTGATAGATCCTGAAATTGATTTGGATGGTTATGCTATGGCTAGCGCATTGGATCTGTTCCGTTTTTCTGAAGAAAGTATTCTTTATGGAGTGGGTACTAGAGATTTAGTGCCGGGTTCAGATTCTTATTTCTCACTTGATGGTGGTGTTACCAATTTAGCTCCATTCTCAACCGGTGTATATGGTGGTGATGACCGTCAAGCTAGTCACTTTAAGGATGACTTAGGCATTGGCATAATGGATCCGACGTTTGCATTTGGTGAGTTTGGCGATATCACAGCATTTGATGCAATTGCTTTTGACGTTATTGGTTGGGACTTGAGAATGAATAATGTTTCAGAGCCAGCAACAATCAGTATGTTTGCGTTGCTACTATTAGGCGCGTTGAGACGCAAACAAAACAAACTATAAAATACCTAAAGCTTAGGTATAGAGTAATCTATTAAATCGATGTTCAAGCTTAATAGATAATAAAAAGGGCGATGTTTTCACATGGCCCTTTTTTATTGATTAAACATCAAGGTTTCATTATTTTAAACTTACGACCTGCTTGCCTTTAATCAAACCAGCCATCTGCTGCTTAAGACCGTTTTCTATTTCACTGGGATCAAACTTAACGGGTACTACCGTTGGGGTTTTTAACTTCCCGCTAGCAACACAGTTAAAGAGTTTTTGTCCAATGAACGCCATTTTTAATTGGCCGCACATATCATCAGCCAACCAAGCTCCGTTAAGAGATATGGCAATAATCGTTGGCGCTTTGGTAAACATTCTCGCATTATCTATTGCATCAAAAGGTGCTAAACAGGCGATGGAACCAGCAAAACGCAGCGAGTCTAAGTCTTTAGCAGTAGACTTGCCACCAATGGTATCGACAATTGCATCGACCCCACGTTCACAGGTAATCTCAAGTATCGATTTTTGGGTTTCAGTCTCGTTGTAATCAATGACGTGCTCTGCGCCCAACTGCCTTAACCAAGCGCTGTTCTCGCTTTTAGCCGTTGTGATTACTCGATAGCCAATATTATTTGCTAGCTGAATGGCAAATTGACCAACGGTACTCGCGCCACCCTTTATTAGGATAGTTTGATCTTCATGCAGGTTTAATCGTTCCAAGGTCAGGTAGGCTGTCATGCCAGCGCAGGGAACCGTTGCTGCTACCTCAGGTGTAACGGACTTGGGTACCTCTATCAGCGCGTGACTTGGAACACATACATATTCCGACAGAACACCTTGTTCTTTAAGGTTATGATGCCAAGCCACTCTCGTACCAATGGCTGGTGCTGAGCCTAATGAATTTTCTACAACTATACCAACGGCATCTAAGCCCAAAACGTGCGGGAAGGTCCAAGCGTCTATTCCACACTGTGCTAGTTTGCCATCAATTTGATTTAAACCAACACATTCGATCTTAACCAAGTGATACCCTTCGTTAACCTCAGGAATATCAACAGATACCTCAACTAACTTAAAGTCATTGCATACGTTGTTAACGGCAATTGCTTTCATTGTTTTGTTTTTAGATGTCGTTTTAGTCATATCAGTTACTGCTCTGATTCATTTTTTGCTTTTTTACTCACCAGCATATAAAAAACTGGAGTAAACAACAAACCAAATACAGTAACACCTATCATGCCAGAGAACACTGCAATACCCATAGTCTCACGCATTTCTGCGCCGGCACCGGAAGCAAGAACTAGAGGTATTACACCTGCTGTGAAAGCAATCGACGTCATTAATATAGGACGCAAACGCAATCTACAAGCATCTATGATGGCATCAAAAGTAGTAGCCCCTGCATCGGCTTTCTCTTTTGCAAATTCAACCATTAATATGGCATTTTTGCAGGCGAGGGCGACTAAAACAATGAGTGCTATCTGAGTAAAGATGTTGTTATCGCCAGAGACAAGCCAAACGCCAATTAATGCAGATAAAATGGTCATAGGAACTATCAAAATAATCGCAAGTGGTAGACGAAGGCTTTCGTATTGTGATGCAAGTACCATGAATACCAGCAAAACGACTAATGGGAATACATATACCATCGTATTACCAGCTAAAATTTGCTGATAAGTTACTTCCGTCCACTCATATGCCATACCATCCGGTAAGTTTGCAGCCAGTACTCTTTCAATCGCAGCTTGAGCTTGAGCAGAAGAGTAGCCAGGAGCAGGCGAACCATTTACTTCAGCAGAAGGGTAGCCATTGTAATGCATTACTCGGTCTGGGCCCGTCGTTGGTGTAACGGTTAAGATACTTCCCAGCGGGATCATATTACCTTTTGCATTGCGTACTTTGTACTGCAGAATTTGTTCAGGATCGGCTCTAAACTCAGCGTCAGCTTGTGCATTAACTTGGTACGTTCGTCCAAATAAATTGAAATCATTTACATAAACAGAGCCTAAGTAAATCTGTAGCGCATCAAATACATCACTTAACGGAATGCCTTGCAACAGTGCTTGCTCTCTGTCTATTTCAATATCCATCTGTGGAACTTGAATTCTAAACGTTGAGTAAATTCCCGTTAATGCAGGCTCTTTGTAAGCAGCTTGAATTACTGTTTGAAGGTTATTAAATAGAGCCTCGTAACCTAAGTTTGCTCTGTCTTCTATTTGAAGTTTAAAACCACCAGTGGTACCTAAACCTAATATTGGCGGTGGCGGGAATATAGCGACAAAAGCCTCGTCAATTCCATAGAACGCGCCATTTAGCTGTCCAGCAATTGCCATAGCAGAAAGGTCAGGTGTTGTTCTATTTTCAAAGTGATCTAAAGTAACAAAGACAATGGCACTATTTGAACTATTGGAGAAACCATTAACCGATAGACCTGGAAACGAAACCGTGTGAGCAACACCCGGAGTAGCTAAAGCGATAGTTTCCATTTCTTTAACCACTTCTTCCGTGCGGTCTAGACTTGCGGCATCAGGTAACTGTGCCATTGCCACTAGGTATTGCTTATCTTGAGCTGGAATAAATCCACCTGGAATAGAGGTAAATACTTTTCCAGTTAAACCCAATAAACCAATGTATAAAACAATGACAATTGTTGCATATCGTATTAATTTTTTAACTAACGTTACATAGCCATCAGACGCTTTATCAAACATACGGTTGAAAGGCGCAAATAACCATTTACCAAACGTTTTGTCTAGAACGCGAGTTAACCAGTCTGGTTTTGCGCCATGTGGCTTTAATAATAATGCCGATAGTGCAGGGGACAAGGTTAACGAGTTAAACGCTGAGATTAATGTAGAAATAGTAATTGTTAACGCAAACTGCTTATAAAACTGACCTGTTAAGCCTGTAATAAAAGCAGTTGGAATAAATACCGCACATAAAACCAAAGCAATCGCGATTATAGGGCCGGTAACTTCCGTCATGGCTTTTTTCGTTGCTTCAAATGGGGTTAAGCCGTCACCAATGTTTCGCTCTACATTTTCTACAACAACTATCGCATCATCTACAACAATACCTATGGCTAAAACTAAACCAAATAGCGACAAAGTGTTGATTGAAACGCCTAACCATTGCATGGCTGCAAAAGTACCAACTAATGAAACAGGTACCGCGATAAGCGGAATAATAGACGCGCGCCAAGTTTGTAAGAACAGAATAACGACAATAACAACTAGTAATATTGCTTCAAACAAAGTAGCAATAACGGCGTCAATTGAGCCACGAACGAATACAGTAGGGTCGTAAACAATGTCATATTCAACGCCTTGAGGGAATCGAGTAGACAAGTCTTTCATTACTGAACGTACGCTATCGGATAGATCGATTGCATTAGAGCCTGGACGTTGGAAAATAGGTAATGCAACAGCTGGTTGGCTGTCTAGCATTGCTCGCAATGAGTAAGTGTTTTGGCCTAACTCAATACGACCAACGTCTTTTAAGCGCGTAACAGCACCGTTATCACCCACGCGAATGACAATGTCATTAAACTCTTCAACACTGCCCATGCGTCCTTTTACGTTAAGTAAAATTTGGAACTGTGTATCAGATGACGTCGGTTGAGCACCTAATGTACCAGCTGCGACTTGTCTATTTTGAGATCGCACTGCATTAACAACGTCAGTAGCCGTTAGCTTTTGTTCAGCTAATTGTTCTGGGTTTAACCAAATTCTAAGTGCATATTGGCCGCCACCAAATACACGTACATCGCCTACAGAGTCTAAGCGAGTAATTTGGTCTTTTACAAAAATGTCAGCATAGTTTGATAAATAACTAATGTCGTGAGTACGTTCCGGAGAATATAAGTGAACAACCATAGCCAAGTCTGGCGAAGATTTTTCTGCAATAACACCAAGTCTTTGGACTTCTTCTGGCAATCTAGGTACAGCGCTATTTACTCTGCTTTGAACCTGTTGTTGTGCTTTGTCTAAATCAGTCCCTAAAGCAAAAGTTACTGTTAATGAAAGACGCCCATCACTCGTTGCTTGTGAGAACATATAAAGCATATTCTCAACACCGTTAATTTGTTGTTCTAACGGCGTTGCAACTGTTTCAGCGATTACTTTAGGGTTTGCACCTGGGTAACTCGCATTAACAACCACGGTTGGCGGTACGACTTCTGGGTACTCACTGACTGGCAACTGCATTAACGAAATTGCACCAGCAATAAATATTATAAGAGAAAGCATGACCGCAAAGATTGGCCGGCTTATAAAAAAGTGTGAAAATTTCATATTATTTCGCGCCCATTACACTAGACGTGTTGTTTAAGTGAGATAAGAAGTCACTAACTAAAAGGTTTTTAGGTAATTCGATAGAGACGTCACGAGGAGTGATTGGCATACCAGGACCTACTTTAGCAGGGCCATTTGCTGCAATCTTTTCACCAACTTCTAGGCCTTCTGTGACAATTCTAAAACTACCAATTCGTTTACCTACTTTAATAGGGCGATAAGTTAATTGATTGTCTTTGTTTACCACTAAAATAAACTTGTTTTTTAAGTCTGTACCAATTGCTCGTTCTGGAACAATGATTTGCTGTGAGAAGTCCGAAGGTGCGATGCTTACACGAGCGAATGAACCTGGAAGTAATTTCCCATCTTTATTATCGAACATTGCACGAACTTTAATGGTACCTGTGTTTGGATTAATCGCATTATCTATAAAGTCGACTTTACCAAAAATAGCGTTTGCTGCGCCAGTTAGCTCAAGCCTTACAGGTAGGCCAATTAACGAATCAATAGATGCAAATTTTGTATTCCACGTACGCTCATCAATTTCAAAGTAGGTTTCAATGGTATCTGTTGCAACTATAGTTGTTAATACTGTTTCCGTTGCTCTAACTGTATTACCAGCCGTGTGGAAAGCGAGAGATACTTTACCCGCGATAGGTGCTTTTATATCGCTGAAATCAACGTTTAATTTTGCAATATTAATAGATGAAGCAATTGAATCTACGTCAGCGGTTCTTTGATCAAAAATGGCGCGTCTTGCTTCTAGCTGTTCAACCGATATTGCTTTTGAATCTGATAAAGAAACACCACGGTCATATTCACTTTTGGCTTGGCGTAAAGCAGCTTTACTTCTACTAAGTTGTGCTTCTAAATTTTTAACTTCAGCATCGTATGCTCTTTTGTCCAAAGAAAACAAAACGTCTCCTTTGTTTACATAAGAGCCTTCAGTAAATTTGACGGTTTCTATAATGCCGGTAACTCGAGGGGTCAATTGAACCTGTTCAGGTGCAACGGTGCGAGTTGTGAAAGTATGCCAGTCAGTAAATTCCATAGAAGAAATTGTTGCTACGTCAATGGCTGGTGGCGGTGGCGCTGAATTTGCTTGTGCAGGACCAGCTTCTGAGCAACCAATTACTGTTGTAAGTGCTAGACTAATAATTCCGAGTTTAAACGATGTGTTCATAATATTCTCCTAAGTTATGGCCAATTATAGTCTTGTATTTACATTGTAAAAATGCTCGAATTAGCACTTTATTAATGCCTTTAACGCACCAATGGTGAGAAAATGGACTTAGCTAGCAAATTATTACTTTTATTGGATGTTGCCGAATTGGGCACTTTTGCCAAAGCGTCGGAACATCGACATGTTGATAGGTCTGTGATTTCTAAGCAAATTGCTAAGCTTGAGCAAGAGCTTGGAGTAAGAGTATTGAACCGAACCACTCGGTCATTATCGTTAACAGCGGCAGGAACAGAGATTGTTCAGCAAGCAAAGTTGCTTCGTGAATTGTTAAATGAGACTAAACGAAGGGCACAAAATTATCACTCGGAACCACAAGGTCGCTTAAAAATTACTAGCTCTACACATTTTGGACGACGTTATGTACAAAAAGCGGTTATAGAGTTTCAACGACGTTTTCCGCAAATAGATGTAGAGCTAAGACTAGAAGATCGGCTGGTTGATATTGTAGGTGAAGGATACGATATAGGTTTCCGATTTGGTGAGCCTAAAGACTCCAGTTTGATCGCTAGGAAGTTAGCCCGAAACCGATTAGCAATTGTAGCGTCGGAAAGCTTTTTTAAGCGCTATAAAAAACCTGAAACAATACAAGATTTGAAGACACTACCCTGTGCGATATATTCATCATCCGGTTTTGAAGTGGATAGAGTGAATGTATTAAATGAGCTAGGCTTAGAAGAATCGATAAAACTAAACGCTGCGTATAGAGTCAATGACGTAGAAATGTTGGTACGAACCGCCGAGTCTGGAAACATGTTTGCGGTGGTTGCTGCGCAAATGTTAGAGAATGAGGTGATAAGTGGTGCGCTTATACCCGTTATGACGGACTTAACGCTATTGGACTTTGGTGCGCTGTATGCGGTTTATCCACACCGTGATTCACCAGTTAAAACACGTTTGTTTATAGATACAATCAAAGAGCTAATTGGTAGCAACATCCCAGATTGGGAGTCCTGTATTCCAGGTTTTGACGCAATGTACGGGCATAAAAAAGAAGCAACTGGATTTGAGATTTAACTTAAAGAGAGGTTCATCAAAAATGAGCAAAGTAACGAAAACTGACGCGCAATGGCAAGCGGAGCTAACACCAGAGCAATATCAAGTTACCAGGTTAAAAGGTACAGAACGTCCATTTACGGGGGAACTCATAGAGGAAAATCGTGCCGGGGTATACAGTTGTGTGTGCTGTGACCAGAAACTTTTTTATTCATCTCAAAAGTTCGAGTCTCATTGTGGTTGGCCATCGTTTGATGAGTGTGAAGAGGGCACAATTGCCTATATAAAAGATAATAGTCATGGCATGACACGCACGGAAATTGTTTGTGCTAATTGTGATGGGCATATCGGTCACGTTTTTGATGATGGTCCAACGCAAACTGGTAAGCGTTACTGTGTTAATTCTGTTGCGCTTTCATTTTCACCAAGTTAATTCCACAAGCATTTCAATTTCATTACCTTTTAAGCCGTTTTTCATGTGTTTTTTGCCTTTGAAACGAGTCTTCGTAAATTAAAATTAACAATCCATTTTATAAAAATGAAAGTCTTTTTGTAATATTACATTTAAACTTTCATTTCTTTCATTTACAATGCCGCCAGTTTTGATTGAACAGGATTCAATCGCGTTTTAATTCTATTAAGCTAAAGGTAGACGTAATGACACTAACTCCAGAACAGCAGTACCAACAAAGTTGGTTAGAAAGACAAGACTATGCAGACCGCATGCAACCTATTATTGGTAGCCTTTACCGCAACCACGGTATAGAAATCTGTATCTATGGTCGTCCTTTAGTTTCTGCGTCTACTATCGAAATTATCAAAGCACATAAAACTGTAACTAAATACGAAGGTCAGAAATTGCGCCTTCGTGAGAGTTTTGAGTTCTTAGAAATCATTTCAAAAATGAACCTTAAACCAGCAAAAATAGATTTAGGTAAGCTTGCTTTCCGTAATATTTACAAATCGTCTGGTGAAGGTTTATCAAAAGAAGATTACCTTAAACAAGAACTAGCTAGCATTATTGATGGCGAAGGTATTGAGCCTCAAGATGTTGTTTTATACGGCTTTGGTCGTATTGGTCGTTTATTAGCAAGATTGCTTATTGAGAGAAACGGTCCAAATGCCAACTTGAGACTTCGCGCAATTGTTGTGCGTGGCGGTAAAGATGGTGACTTAGAAAAGCGTGCAAGCTTATTACGTCGCGACTCTGTTCATGGTCCATTTAATGGTAGCATTACCGTTGACAATGAAAGTAACGTAATTAAAGCAAA
Source organism: Psychrosphaera haliotis (assembly GCF_009728465.1). Taxonomy (GTDB): domain Bacteria; phylum Pseudomonadota; class Gammaproteobacteria; order Enterobacterales; family Alteromonadaceae; genus Psychrosphaera; species Psychrosphaera haliotis. The sequence continues at coordinate 77,339 of NZ_WOCD01000001.1, read as the reverse complement.
TGGTACTTATATTCAAGTTATCTATGCAAACTCTCCAGATAGCATTGATTACACAGATTACGGTATTAAAGATGCGTTAATCGTCGATAATACAGGCATCTGGAAAGATGAAGATGGTCTTGGTTTACACCTTAAATCTAAAGGCACTTCAAAAGTTCTTCTTACAGCGCCAGCTGGTGGTCAGATTAAAAATATCGTTTATGGTGTTAATGAAAAAGACATTAAACCTGAAGATAATATTGTATGTGCAGCTAGCTGTACAACTAACGCAATAACACCAGTTCTTAAGGCGATGAACGATAAGTTTGGTATCAAGAATGGTCACGTTGAAACGGTTCACTCTTATACAAACGATCAAAACTTAATTGATAACTTCCATAAAGCGGAGCGTCGCGGTCGTTCAGCTGCCTTAAACATGGTATTAACATCTACCGGTGCTGCTAAAGCAGTATCTAAAGCACTGCCTGAATTACACGGTAAGTTAACAGGTAACGCGATTCGTGTACCAACACCAAACGTTTCAATGGCGATTATGAATTTAAACTTAGACAAGAGCACGTCTCGTGAAGAGTTAAATGATTACTTGCTAGATGTTGCACTTCACTCTGACTTAAAAGACCAAGTCGACTTCACAAGTTCAACTGAGATTGTATCTACTGACTTAGTTGGCAGTCGTTACGCGGGTGTTGTTGACTCGCAAGCAACGATCGTAGACGGCGATAGAGCAGTTCTATACGTTTGGTATGATAACGAGTTTGGCTATAGCTGTCAGGTTGTGCGTGTAATGCAAGAAATGGCAGGAATTGAATACCCAACGCTGCCTAAATAAATATCATTTAGAGCGATTCAATTTAGTTATAAAAAGCCGAGCTTAGAGCTCGGCTTTTTTGTATCAAAATTTAGAATATTTACAGTAAGCTATTAAACCGCCCATCGTTGATTAATCCCAAAACTAGACCTAAGCCGCCACCAAAAAGGCCACCAAATAACCCCAAATAACAACCAATGAGACTTAAGTTAATTGTGTAACCAGCTAGGTTGATTATTCTTGGTTGAACAAATTCTGTTGTTACAACAAGAACCGCTTTAGTTGAACGATATAATCCCAACCAGAATAAAACAAAGCCGATAGTAACGATAAGCCAACCTGAAGTATAAATATAACCTACCGCCATTACTGAGGCCGCACCTATCATCCAAAAGGTTGTTTGCTTACGAAGCTGCCTTAGAGCGTTTTTAGCATTTGTGTTATGGACGTTTTTAATGACCATGGCCATTGATAGGTGGTTCGCGGTCAAAGCTAGCAATAGCGGTAATAAAACACCGATTATACTCATAAGAACTGGAGATTTTACTCCTAACTTCAAACCGGTAGCACTCGCGCCAGATAAGCCACCCATGGCCGTTGGAGCGACAACGGCTAACACAATAGCCACTAAACTAGCAGGTGTAGAGCTATAAATAACGTTGCCATAAGTGTTTAATATCTCAGGTTTGAGTTGCTCTCTTGCCCGTTGTAGTTTTTTTCGAACTAAAGCGGGGCTTATATCTAACAATTGAGCGACAGCGTTGCTGTTTTGTTGTTCTCTGTAATATAGGAGGACTATTTCACGAGTTTCCGCCTCAAGTTGATCTAACAAATGACTTATCAGTTCAGATTGCTGCTGTTTGATCAAACTAACATCTGCTGGCACGTCATTATTTGATAGCGTGGCTAAAAGGCTGTCGTAATCAGCGCAAGGGGAGGTTACACCGGCACTTTGTGTTTTTATATAATTTAATGCTGTGTACCTGGTAATCTGTCGTATCCAAGGTAAAAAGCTCTGACCATTTTTAAGCTGATTAATGTCCTTCCATGCTTTGATATAAGTTTGCTGAGCGACATCTTCGCTTGCGTCTAAGTCTTTCGTTATTGATAAAGCAATACTGGTAATGGCATTTTGTGAAGCATCGATCAGCCGTTCAAACGCCTTTATTTCGCCTTGCTGGGCTAATGTTACGTTTTCGCTTATATCTAAGTGAGATATTGTTGTAGACATTATTCAGCCCCTAATGTGTTTAGTAACTGGTCTGTAAGCCATTCACCGTCGTCGAACATAATAAAGTGCTTAGCGTTTGTATTCATAATAAGCGAAGCGTCCTTTTTATCACTTAATTGCTCTTTGTATAAGTTTCTAATAAATGTATGTTCCGGTTCGCTGTTAAAGCCACCAGATGCCCCTATTAATAATAACGATGCTGATATTTTATGCAATTGCTTGCGTAGGTCGGTTGTCATTACATCGTAAATTGCGTCACCAAGCACGATACTATTTGATTGTTTTGCCATCTCTAATATCTGCTGTTTAGCCGCACTGTCGTTAGTTTGAAACTGCATCCCTTGCTGCGTCATAAACGTTATTTGTTCAGGCGTCGCATTTTTATACATTGTTCGCATTTGATTTGCCTGATAAGAAATATCAGAAACGGTTGTTGCATTTGAACGAGTATAAACTGGGCCTATAAAAGGTAGGCCATCAATGGCAATGATGTGCTTAAAATTAGTAGGTTGTTGAATTGCTACATTCATCGCAATCAAACCTCCCATACTATGGCCAATAACACTAACCGCATTTAACTGGTTATTATCAATGTAAGTTAATATCTGTTCTGTAACTTCATTTAGATATTTTCCGTTATAGTTGCAAGTGACTGTTCCAGCAAAACCACTCAGTGATAATGAGTGCACTTGGTATTCTTTTTTTAGTGCTTTTTCTTGTTCCAGCCATACTCTATTGTCGTTGGAAAAACCGGGAATTAAAATAACGGGCTTTCCAGTGCCTTTTACTGAGGCTTTAAAACATTTATTTGAGCTAACCAAAGCTCGTGAGTCATTGTTGTTGATGTATGAGCTGTTGTTTCCTTCGGTTCCTGTGATCTTTGTATTGTGGGAGGCACTTGTATTAATAGCTGTATTAGCATTTACGGCCGCACTAAAAACTAAACTTGTAAGTAATGATTTTATTAACATGATGTTGTCCTTTATTATCCATTCATATACCAAGGCAACGCCAATCAAAAAAGTGTGACAAGTTTTGTAATTTAAATTTATTCCTACGGGTCTTTTATTCCGTAGTTAAAAACACAAATAATAGATGGGGATTTATGTTAAAAAATATTGCGGGTCAGGCACTGGCTTTTTTCTTATTGTTTCAGCTGATTAGTTGGATAAGAGAGATCCCTTTGTTAGACACAGACAGCCAAGTGCCTGCTTTTCAACTCTCAACTATTAACGGCGACTCTATTAATGTCGATGCTTTAGAAGGTAAACCAACCATTCTATTTTTTTGGGCGCCTTGGTGTTCAGTTTGCAAAGTCAGCATGCCAAATCTTCAGAGCTTTTATGAAGACAATCATGACAAAGTCAACGTGGTGAGCATCGCTTTAAGTTATGGGAGTAAAGATGAAGTTGAACAAATTATTGCCGATAAAGCACTTACGTTTACTACGGCACTTGGTAATGATACAACTGCAAAAGACTTCAGAATCCAAGGTTTTCCCACTTATTATGTATTAGATGGTGAGGGCAAAGTACATGCGAAATCTATGGGTTATTCCTCTGAACTCGGTATGGCTGTAAGAACGCTTACTTTATGAGCATAGATCATTGATCCAAACTATAAATAGTGGCTAGAGCCGCTTTTTATATGTTAACCTTGGTTAGATTTTACAGTTCACGGATCAAATAAGAATGAGAATAACCAGTAACTTCGATAGCGGGAATATTAATGTTGTTGATATTTCAGATGCAAAAAATATCCAACTTTCTATTGATAAAGATCATCAATCAGATTTTTATCAGTGGTTTCACTTTAAATTAGAAACGACAGCCGGCGAAGAGCACATCCTTCGTATTACTAACGCAAAAGATGCAGCGTACCCAGAGGGCTGGGAAAACTATCAAGCAATGGCTTCTTATGACCGTGAAACTTGGTTCAGAGTGAACTCTGAGTACAAAGATGGTGAATTGGTTATTAATCACATCCCTGACTTTGACAATGTCTTTTATGCCTACTTTGTTCCTTACTCTTATGAAAGACACCTAGACCTTATTCATCAATCTCAATTGAACCCTGATACTCAGCTTATTACCTTAGGCGAGACATTAGACGGTAGAGACATGTCTTTACTGCAAATAGGTGTTCCGCAGCCTGGTAAGAAATCAATTTGGATTACGGCGCGTCAACATCCAGGCGAATCTATGGCTGAATGGTATGTTGAAGGGCTATTAGATAGATTGTTTGATGCTGATGACGCGACTTCTAGACTATTGTTAGATAAAGCTGTGTTTTATGTTGTTCCAAACATGAACCCAGATGGCTCTGCTCGTGGTCATTTGCGAACTAACGCAGTTGGAACCAATTTAAACCGTGAGTGGCTAGAGCCAAGCATGGATAAAAGCCCTGAAGTGTATTTAGTGACTGAAAAGATGAAAGAAGTAGGTGTTGACCTATTTTTAGATATTCACGGCGATGAGGCTATTCCATATAACTTTGTTGCGGGTTGTGAAGGCATCAAGAGCTATGATGCTCGTCACCAAACGTTAGAAGAAACCTTTAAAGCAGCGTATGCAGCTGCAACACCAGAGTTCCAAGATGTACATGGTTACTCAAAAGATAAGCCTGGTGAAGCTAACCCTACAGTAGGGGCGGCATGGGTAGGAGAGCAGTTCAAATGTTTGTCTTACACAGTGGAAATGCCATTTAAAGATCACAACGATGCTCCTGATGCTATGTATGGCTGGAATGATGTACGATCGGCGAAGTTTGGCGCGGACGCATTAACGGCCGTTTACGCAGTTATTGATCAGTTAAGATAAAAAAGAAGGGCTATTTAGCCCTTTTTTGCTATAAAAGTATTCAAGATAAGATTTAACCATTAAAACAATAAATAAAAATAATAATTTTATATAACTTTAAAAAGGAATAACCAGTGAACGCATTTAACGATTTACTCTTGTTTCTTGATGGCATATTAGGAAGCTCACCGTGGTTTCCATATGTGCTGTTAGGCGTGGGTATATTTTTCACCATCTATCTTAAATTTCCACAAATTCGCTACTTCAAACATGCTTGGAAAGTAGTGACCGGAAAATACGACAAAAAAGGTGCGGAAGGTGATACTAACCATTTCCAAGCTTTGTCTACAGCTTTATCTGGTACGGTAGGTACAGGTAACATCGGTGGTGTTGCACTAGCATTATCAATCGGTGGCCCAGCAGCTTTATTCTGGATGTGGATGACGGCTTTTTTCGGTATGACAACAAAGTTTGTTGAAGTTACCTTATCGCATAAATACCGCGTAAAAACTGAAGATGGCACGATGGCCGGTGGCCCAATGTACTACATGGATCGTCGCTTAAACATGAAGTGGTTAGCGGTTTTATTCGCTATTGCTACAGTTGTAAGTTCATTTGGTACAGGTAGTTTGCCTCAAATCAATAACATTGCTCAGTCAATGAATGATTCATTTGGTTTTGACCATATGTTAACTGGTGGTGTGTTAGCTATTTTGTTAGCGCTGGTTATTTTAGGTGGTATTAAACGTATTGCTTATATCACCTCTCGTGTTGTTCCTGTAATGGCTACTTTATATGTAATTGGTGCATTAAGCGTAATCTTATACAACTTAGAAAACCTTGGACCATCATTTATCTCTGTATTCCAAGATGCCTTTACCGGCTCTGCCGCTACCGGTGGTTTTGTTGGTGCTGCATTTGCTTACGCATTCACTAAAGGCGTTAACCGTGGACTGTTTTCTAACGAAGCTGGTCAAGGTTCTGCGCCTATCGCGCATGCTGCAGCTAAAGCTGACGAGCCAGTATCTGAAGGTATGGTTTCAATATTAGAACCATTTATCGATACGATTATCATTTGTACATTAACGGGTATGGTAATCCTGTCGTCGGGAGCTTGGCATGAGAAGCATGAAAATGACTTCCAACGTTCAGATATGCTTATTTTGGCTGGCGAATACAGTCAAAAAAATGAAACAGACTTAACGTCAGTATCAGCTTACCTAAATGAGATTGGTTCGGATGTAAAACCGTACCAAGGTGAAATTATGGTAAAAGAAGGTAAGGCCGTTAGTGGTGGTTTTACAATTCTTAACTCTCGTTCGTTTGCTGAAGATGTTGTGTTCCTTTTACCTGGTGAACACGTATACAACGGTAAATTAAATGTTATTGATGGTTTGTTGAAAAACAAAGAGATTATCGTTCGCGGTAATTCACTTATCCATTCAGCATCATTAACCACAGAGGCATTTACCCGTGGTTTCTTTGGTGAATCTGGTAAATACATAGTAACCATTGGTCTATTACTATTTGCGTTCTCAACGGCAATTGCTTGGTCTTACTACGGTGACCGTGCAATGACCTACTTGTTAGGTGCCCGTTCAGTTATGCCATACCGTGTTATTTATGTTGCTGGTTTCTTCTGGGCTTCATTTGCAGATACTTCATTGATCTGGAACTTGGCTGCAGTGGCTATCGTGGTAATGACGCTTCCTAACTTGTTAGGTATTTTCTTACTGCGTAAAGAAATGAAAGAAACAGTAGATGACTATTGGGTTAAATTTAACGACGAGCATAAGAAAGATAGTTAATGCCAACCGTTATATTTGAACAATAATCAAATAGACCATAAAAGCATCTTAGGGAACTAAGGTGCTTTTGTTTGTTTAAAAGCTTAAAGTTTTATGTAAGATAACGTTAATAAAGATGTTTTTAATTAGACGTTTAGTTAGAAGGAATGTTAAATGGCTATTATGAAATGCCCACAGTGTGGCAAGTCAATTTCTGATAAACAACAAGTTTGTCCTCATTGCGAATTAGACATGACAAACCTGACGGAAGAAAAAATTCACAGTTTGAGTAAAATTAAATCGCTTAAATACAATCAATCTCTTCAAACTCATCAGTTTATAGCTACCTTATTGTTTTTAGCGGGTTGTTTTTCGTATTACAACATTGAAGATAAAGCCTCACCACAGTTTGTTGCTGCGCAAGCCAGTATTTTGGTTGGTTTTATTTGGTATGTTGTTAATAGATTTAGAATTATTTGGGCAAAACGAAGCCTTAAAAAGTAGTAGAGAACGGTATGAACCTTGATCAAATGTTAGCGGCGGTAACGCCAGAAGTTTATGAAAACTTAAAATATGCTGTGGAAACAGGAAAATGGCAAAATGGCCAAAAGTTAACAGAAAAACAAAGAGAAGATTCTTTGCAGTTGGTAATGGCTTATCAAAGTAAAGTCGCTAAATCTGACGAGCATTTTACTGTTGGACCAAATGGTGAAATGGTTATGAAATCAAAACGAGAGCTTAAAAAAGATTTTCTTTCCGATATGGACATTGCAAGGTTTGATCAAGATGATATTTAAAAAACTATTTAGCAAGAAGAAATGGCAAAGCAACAAAATCAGTGACCGAATTAGCTCAATTAGCGAGTTGGAAACGTCAAACTCAGAGCAAAAGAGTATTCTTCATGAGTTAGCCTTTAATGACGCAGATAAAACCGTTCGCAGAGCAGCGCTGGAAAAGTTAAACGACTTTTCATTGTTTTGGCAAGCTGCAAAAAAAGAAGCAGATGAAGACGTTAATCGCTTTGCATTAAATCAACTTAAGAAAGCGTTAACGTCAAATTCGAATGACTTAGCTAGTGACTCTGAAAAATTAAACTTCATTAAAGAGTGCAGCAATAGCCAACTAATAAACGACATAAAATACCAGCTACCTACCACTGAATTAATAGAAGCTGCACTACAAAGAATAAACAAACAAGAGTCGTTTATCGAAGCGCTTATTCTTGGGCATTTATCAGATCAAACATCGCTTAAAACAATTCAAATGTTAGATGATGCAAATGCACTTAAAAAGCTACAGAAAAAACTAAAGGGCACTAACCTTGCTGAAGTCGAATCTAAATTAGCGATTATTCAACAGCATACTGAAGCGCTTTCACAAGCTGACAAAAAAGCACGGTTAACCTTAGCTCAGCTAAATGCCTTAAAAGACAAAAGTGATTTTGTAGAAATATCTAGCCAATATAGCCAATTAACAAGAACTTGGAATGAATTAAGTCCTTTAGTTTTAGAGTTAGACTCACATATAAGTACGGAATTAATTGGTAAGTATCAGAAGCTAGATGAAGCATTAAAAATAAAGCTATCGACGTTAGAGTCAGCTTATTTAGATATTAAAGAGCGTAGTGAAAAAGAGGCATCAAAAAAACGAGTGACCGAAGAGCTCACGAGTGATTTAGAGAACTTTGAACGCAACTTGAACAATCTCGTTGAGAACGATGGTGAAATTGAACTTGGTATGACTCAAACGTTAGAAGAAATTTCTAACCGCGTAGAGCAAGCCGAAATTAATGAAGCGAGTAAATCTCAAATAACATCTAGAGTTGAAAAGCTACAAAGAAACTTAATCGACTTGCCAAAAATTAAAGCCGCTCAAAATCAAGCTCAAGAGTTGATTAAACAACTCCAAGAAATGACACCACCAGAATCTGTAATAGCGCTGAATGATTTTAATCCGCAGCTTAAATCTGTTAAGTCTCAGTGGGCAGAGTTAGAATCAAAAGCGTTATTAAACAGCGAAAAGCGTAGAGAGTTTAAAGAGTTAGTTTCAAATTTAACGAGTGCCGTGAAAAAGTTAGAAACAGAACAAAACAAAAAGTTTTCATCTTTTAAACGCAAGCAAAGTGAATTGAGTCAATTAATAACAGACGGCAAGTATAGAGAGGCGTTTGGTTTATTTTATAAACTTGAGTCTTGGTACGCTGAATTAAATGACTACCAGCAGTCAAAGATAGAAAAGTCGTGGCAAGATAGCGCTGCTGAAGTAGCTAAATTAAAAGATCTTGAACAGTCAATTGCAGCACCTAAACGTCAAGAGTTGCTAACTCAAATAGAGCAACTAGCAAGCAAACCATTGGTTGACCCATCTGAGCAGGCACACAGAGTTAAGGTGTTAAGAAGTGACTGGTTGTCATTAGGTCGTCTAGAAAAAGACGATCCTCTTAATGAGCAATTTAACCTTGCATCTGAAAAAGCATTTGAGGTCTGTAGAGCGTTTTACTCGGAGCTTGAAGCAGAACGAGATAAGGCTTATCAAGCTAAAATTTTGATTATTGAGCAATTAGAAATGTTAGCTCAGAAATTACAAAGTGAAGCCGTTTCAAGTTGGAAAGATGTTGAGCAACTGAACAACAAGCTGACTAAGTTATGGTTTGATACAGGCTTAATAGATAAGTCTAAAGTAGCTGAGACTAATAAGCGTTTTAGTGAAAGTAGTAAATTGATTAAGGCTAAAATTGCTGAACAGCATAAAAATAACCGCGCTTTAAAGTCTGCTCTTTTAGAAAAGGCAACTGAAATCGCAAAGTCAGAACAAACGTTAGCAGACAAAGCGAATCATTTGAAAAAGCTTCAAGCCGACTGGAAACTTATAGGTTTTTCAGGACGTAAAGTGGATGATCAACTTTGGACAGACTTTAGAAAAGTAAATAATGCGGTGTTTGATGATTTAGGCGCGTCGAGAAACGAGTCTCGAGATAAGTCTGCTGAGCTGCGTAAAGGATTGTTGGAAGCGATTCAAGGTTATCAAGATAAATTGACAGCGATTGATAACAATAAAGATCTTCGAGAGCTAGAAGCAGAAGCTAAGTCGCTAAAAATCGAACGCTCAGAGTTAGAACGTTCTGATTTTGATAAGGTTTCTAAAGCTCACAAAGCGTTACTGGATAAATTATCTAACAGTGAACTTGAGATTAGAGATGCGAATCGAGTTAATCAATACAAGCAACTCTTTGATGGCTTAGAAGATTTAGCAAATGGAAATACTATTGATAACTCTGTATTAAAAACGTCATGGGCAAATGCCCTTAATGCTAATACAAAGGTCGATAGGTTGGAGACGACAATTAAGCTAGAAATCATGTCGGATTTAGAAAGTCCAGAGCAGGATAATAATACTCGTAAAGCGGTACAAATGTCGATGATGACGGATAAGTTAGAATCAGGTGTAACTTATAATCAAGAAGAGTTATTAGAAGACTGGTTATCGGCCGGGGCTGTCTCTAAAGAGGATGTTGATTTAGTAAACAGGATCAGAAAAGTATTCTTAAAGTGAGTAAAATAATCTGATTGGTGACCCGTCCTAAATAAGTGTCAACGTTATTTAGGAACGGTCATGTTTATACAAAAAAGCCGATTTTAAATCGGCTTTTTTGATCATTATAAATAAAGTCTTATGTACAAAAATTTATCAACTACGTTCGCCCTTTAAGTTGTCAATAAATAACGAGCGTCTTTGTTCATAAGATAAATCTTGGCTTAATAGATAGTGCAACTTAGTCAAGCAAGCCTCTAACGTCATGTCTGCCGCTGAAAGGGCACCTGCATCTTTTAAGACATGCCCAGTCGCATAACCGTCCATGTTTACTTGACCTCGGAAGCATTGAGTACGGTTGACGATCAATATTTCTCGTTCATGAGCATTCCTAAGCTCAGCAATAAGCGCACTATCCTGAGGCGCATTACCCACGCCATAACTTTGCACAATAAGTGCGTTTACCGGTTGTGCAAGCACATTGGCAATTACAGTATGACTAATGCCTGGGTAAAGCGTCACTACGCCGATAGGCTGACCACTAATCGTCACTACTTTTAGAGGCTCAGTACTCGAAGGCGAAACAACTTCGCCTGCCTCAATTTTTATTTGAATACCGGCCGTAGCGAGAGGTTCAAAGTTAGGACTATCAAATGCATTAAAACCAGTTGAGTCTGCTTTAGTTGAGCGGTTACCTCTAAGCAGTTTATTGTTAAAGAACAAACTGACTTCAGGAATAGGGTAGTTCGCAGCCAGATAGAGGGCATTTAATAAGTTTGTTTGGCCATCTGACCGAATTTCTGACAAGGGTATTTGGCTACCAGTTACTATGACTGGTTTGCTGAGGTTCTCTAACATAAACGACAGCGCCGAGGCGGTATAAGCCATTGTATCGGTGCCATGCAATACAACAAAACCGTCAAACTCGTCATAGTTTTTTGCAATGTCATTAGCAATAACCTGCCAGTCATTTGGAGACATATTGCTTGAGTCGATTACAGGGCTGTACTCGTTAATAACAAACTCAGGCATTTCGTCGCGAAATAATTCAGGTAGGCTATTAACAACGTCGGTAATATAGCCCTCCACAGGAATATAACCCTGCGGAGACTTTTTCATACCTATGGTTCCACCTGTATAGGCGATGTATATCTTCTTTTTCTGCATCATTGGGTTAATGCTTCACACTCTAAACAATAAATGTACATGTGCTTAGGATCGTTGAACTTCATCCAGCCCGTAGCATCATCCCACATTTTATTTACTAACGATGTGAATGGATTTGAACGTTGGCTTGTTGTTTCTATCGCCAATGGTGGAGCATACACTTTAGCCATACCTAAAAATTGTTGAATTATCTTGTCAAAGCCTAGCACAGGCTCTTGAATCGTGATCACTGAATAGTCTTCTAAACTAGCTAGTTCAGCAGCGCCTTTAATTGCATCGTCAAAAAAGCCCAGTTCATCAACTAAGCCGAGGGCCTTAGCCGTTTGGCCTGACCAAACACGACCTTGGGCAATATTATCAACTTCTTTAATACTCATGTCCCTTTCTGTAGCAACTAGGTTAAGGAATTGACGATAACCATTCTCTACAGACAGCTGTAAAATATCTTCCATGGCTTTTGGTAGCTTACGAGCTGCTGATAAACCAGCTAATTCTGTTGTTCCGACGCCGTCTGTATACACCCCAAGTTTAGCAAGGGTTTCTTCATAGGTTAGGAACATACCAAAAATGCCTATAGAGCCAGTAATCGTACTTGGAGAAGCCCAAATTTTATCCGTTGAAGCAGCAATCCAATATCCGCCTGACGCGGCCAGTGAGCTCATAGAGGTTACGATAGGTTTACCAGACTCTTTTATCGCTTCAATTTCATTTCTGATAATTTCAGAAGCAAATGCACTGCCGCCTGGGGAATCAACACGGAGTACAATCGCTTTAACAGTGTCATCAAGTCTAGCGTCTCGTAAAAGCTTCGCTGTTGAATGTCCGCCTATTTCACCAGGCTTTGCATTACCATCATAAATGGTGCCGCTAGCAACAACTACAGCCACTTTATTGGCAGCTAATATAGGATACGATTGGTCAACAAAGTCTAGGTATTTGTTCAGAGTGATGTAGTTAACGTCTTCTGAATTCATTTCTTGTTGTAAATACGCATTAAACTCTTGATGCGTCATTACCATGTCAATCCAGTTATTTGTTAACGCTAGGTCTGAAAAGTCACCGTCAACGGATTTAAACTTTTCATAAAATGCAGATAGTTTTTCGTCAAATTGGGTGTTTTCTAGTTTTCGTTGTGAAGCAACATCCGTTTTATACATGTTCCATAGTTCATTCAACCACTGATTATTTGCTTCTTTAGCCTCTGCAGACATGTCATCTCTAATATAAGGTTCAATAGCTGACTTGAATGTGCCAACACGAAAGATGTGAGAGTTAACCTCAAGTTTGTCTAGCGCACTTTTATAATAAGTATTGTAACGGCCAAAACCATCCAGAATGATAGAGCCCATTGGGTGTAAAATTACAGTGTCGGCATGTGCTGCTAAATAGTATTGACCTTGTGTGTAAAAGTCACCGTATGCAACTATGGGTTTTCCGCTCGTTTCTTTAAAACGTTGTAGCGCATTACCTACTTCCTGCAATTTACTCAAGCCTGCATTTTGTAGACCATGTACATCCAGTTTCAGCATAGATATTTTGTTATCTTTCGCAGCAAAATCGATAGCATTTAAAATATCTGTTAGTAACAACTCTTTGCGAGAGTCGGCACCGCCTAATGCATCATTCATGACTTCAGCGTAAGGGTCAACTACCGCTTTTTCTTCAACGATGTCGCCAACGAGTTTTAACTCAAGGATAGAATTTTCAGCAAAGATTATGGGCTTTTCGGTGTTACTAGAAGAGAGGCCTGCAAATATCGCGATCGCGATGAAAATAAAAATAATATTTAGTACAGCCTTACGGGTAAAGTTTAAAACTCCCCAACAAGCTCGTATTAAATCGAAAAACCAATTCTTATTGGTAGAAATTTCATTAGACATAAAGTGTCCCAAAATGAGTTAAAATTCTTCTGATATTGTTGATTAATTAGCAAACCTTTACCAGAATTGATATGTAACAAAATTAAACTATTGATGTCCGACCAGTAGTCAGTTAAAGTTTTGCCTAGTTTAAACAGCTTACGTTGGTTTGCAACATGTCATATCCTCATTTATTTCAACCACTAGACCTTGGTTTTACTACGTTAAAGAACCGAGTTCTAATGGGATCGATGCACATTGGGTTAGAAGAAGAGCGAAACGGCTTTGACCGATTAGCCCAATTTTATAAAGAACGCGCCGAAGGAGGTGTGGGCTTAATCGTGACTGGCGGTATCGCGCCTAACTTTGCGGGGCGAGTAGAACCTCGTGGTGCGCAGTTGAGCCATTTTTGGCATGTTGGTAAGCACCGAAAGATCACCAAAGCTGTGCATGATGCCGATGGCAAAATATGTTTACAAATATTACATACTGGTCGGTATGCTTATCACCCATTTAGTGTATCAGCGTCGGCTATTAAAGCACCAATATCACCATTTAAGCCAAAAGCCTTGTCTGCTCGTGGAATTAGAAAGACGATTAATGACTTTGCTAACTGCGCAAAACTTGCTAGAAAAGCAGGTTATGACGGTGTTGAAGTGATGGGTTCAGAAGGTTATTTGATTAACCAGTTTATTGCGCCTAAAACCAATAAACGAACTGACCAATATGGTGGAAGCTTCGAAAATAGAACTCGAATTGCTATTGATATTGTTAAAGCAATTAGAGAACAAGTTGGCAGTGACTTTATCATTATCTTCAGATTATCTATGCTCGACTTAGTTGACAACGGAAGTACATTTGAAGAAGTAGTAGCGCTAGCAAAAATGTTAGAAGAAGCGGGTGTAACGTTACTTAATACAGGTATTGGTTGGCACGAAGCTAGGATCCCAACAATAGTGACATCAGTGCCTCGTAAAGCATTTACGTGGATTAGTGAAAAAATTAAAAGTGAAGTGTCAATTCCAGTTATTACGACTAACCGAATTAACACGCCAGAAATAGCAGAGTCTATATTATCTGATGGCCAAGCAGATGTGGTGTCCATGGCACGGCCACTACTCGCAGATGAAAATTTTGTTAACAAAGCACAAGCAGGTCAAGCCGACAGGATCAATACTTGTATTGCTTGTAACCAAGCTTGTTTAGACCACGTGTTTAAACGCCAACAAGCAAGTTGTTTAGTTAACCCAAGAGCGGGTTATGAAACTGAGTTGGTCTTTAAAACTGTGGTTAATAAGAAAAAACTCGCGGTTATTGGTGCAGGTCCAGCCGGAATGGCTTTCTCTAGTTATGCAGCAGAGCGCGGCCATGAAGTTCATTTGTTTGATCAGGCGACAGAAATTGGTGGTCAATTTAACATTGCTAAAACAATTCCTGGTAAAGAAGAGTTTTACGAGACAATTCGTTACTTTAACAACCGTTTAAAAGACGCTGGAGTCCACTTACACTTGGGTGAGCGACAAACAGCTGAAGGGTTAAAGTCTCAAGGTTTTGATCAAGTAATTGTTGCTACCGGTATATCCCCAAGAGAATTAAAATTACCAGGTTTTGATGATGATCGCGTTCTAAGTTATTTAGACGTATTAAGAGATAAAAAAGAAGTTGGTAAAAAAGTAGCGGTAATTGGCGCTGGTGGCATCGGATTTGATGTGTCTGCTGCGTTAACGCAACCAAAATCGCACTCTTTAGATTTGGAAGCTTGGTTAGCGTATTGGGGTGTTGATACTGACTATAAAAATCGCGGCGCGATTAAACCAATGAAGGACGATCCTCCTGTTCGTGAAGTGACTCTAATGCAGCGAAAAAATACTAAAGTAGGTGCTGGTCTAGGTAAAACGTCGGGTTGGGTTCACCGCGCAGAATTAAAGCGTGCTGGTGTAACTATGCTAAATGGCGTTGAATATCGTTCTTTTTCTGACAAAGGATTAGAAATTGCGATAGATGGTCAGGTACAATATCTAGATGTAGATAACGTGGTTGTTTGCGCAGGACAATTATCCAATAATGTTTTAGCTGAAGAGTTAACGGCGTTAGGCCAGTCAGTGGAAATTATTGGTGGGGCATCTGTTGCCGCTGAATTGGATGCCAAAAGAGCCATTCGCCAAGGGGCTGAGTTAGCCGCCAAAATTTAAAATGAAAAATAATGAAGTAACGATTTGTTTAACAAATCCAAAAAGCCCCAGCAATGTTGGGGCTATTTTACGAGCAGCGGGTTGCTATCAAATTCCAGAACTGCTTTATACAGGTAATCGCTACAACAAAGCCAAAAAGCACGCCACCGATACTCAAAATGTGGGTAGTGACATAGCTGTACGCCATGTTGAGTCTTTTTTAGACGAAAAGCCTAAAGACGTAAAGCTTGTTTGTATTGATTTTGTTGAAGGGGCGACGCCGTTGCCTACTTTTGAACACCCGGAAAAGGCGTATTATGTGTTTGGGCCAGAAGATGGTTCATTAAAACAAGACATAATTAATGAAGCTGACTATGTCGTTTACATGCCAACGATAGGAAGTTTGAATTTAGCCGCAGCCGCAAATGTAGTTTTATACGACCGCGCGGCAAAATCTTTTACAGAACACAGCGATGAGCTGATTCGTGAAAGCCGAGATGTGAATAATAGATTAAAAGTGCCTGCTTAATTAAAGCAGGCGTTTTAAAATTCTATCTATTTGAGTCATTCGTATTCTGTTTAACAACTTTTGAGGTTTAGCAGGGTAGTCTTTTATTCCATCAAGCTGTTTGTAACTTTCAACAATGGTTGTGTGTTTATAAATAGCATCAATCTCTGGCTGTACTTTAGGCATCAATGACTTAGCAGCATCATCAATTAACAATCCATTTTCTAAATCTAAAGTCCAGGCTCTTGGGTTAATATTACTGCCCGTTACCAAATGATATCTAGAATCTACAATGATCCCTTTTAAGTGATAACTATTTTGTTCATGTTTCCACAAGCGAATAACCAATTGACCACTGTCGATGTACTTTTTCCATCGTTTAGCAAAACGAACTAAAAGAATTTCATAAACGTAAGGCACTATACCTATAGTGCTAAACTTTTCGTCGTCGTGAATGAAAAAGTCATTTGCGGTTTTATCACCAACAGTAATCTCAATTTTCACACCGCGTTTTAACGCCTTAGCAACATCTCTAGTTAATACCTTTGGCATGTTGAAGTAGGGCGTAAAAATAACAACAGAAACGCTCGCTTTTTTGAATGAGTTTTCTTATTTTATTGTTCAGGCTATTACGTCGTTTACCAAAACCCACTAAAGGTTCAACTTTTAATTCAGCTGCACTTGGCGATTCATCAGGCACTTTATATTCAACATTAGACAAATAATGTTTTAATTGCAGAATGAGTTTTTTCAGCTCAGGTAAAGTTGGAAACTCACCTTTGTTTAAGCGTGGGGCTAATTCAGAATGGACAAAAACTTGATTAAGATACTTTACAAAACTATCCGCTAGGTCAGCATTGTTAAACTGATAATACCTATCTAGTCGATACTTTTGTTGTTGATGTAAATAGATGTCATTAATACTGGCACCAGTAAAAAAGAGAATGTTATCAAACACCATGCCTTTAAGGTGTAATACCCCAAAGAGCTCTTTGTTTTTAACCGCTACACCATAAACTTCTATTTCTACGCCAAACTCTTTTGCTTTTTGCAGATAAAAAGCGCGATTGCCTTCTTGTTCTTTTGCGCCAATCAGACCACGTCTTGCTCGGTGAGCATCAACAAAAATTTTAATATCTAAATCTGGATGATTTTGTTTTGCTTTATAGAGCGCATCCATAATTTCACGGCCTGCATCATCATCTTGTAAGTACAAAGCCGTAATATAAATTCGTGAAGTCGCGTTTGTAATAAGCTCAAGCAATCTAGACTTATACTCTTTGGCAGAATATAAAATGTCTAAATCTTTACTGTCCATTTCAATAGAATTGTTAAGATCCATTAAGCCAAAATCTATCATAGGTTGTTGCCTAATAAGTAGTTAAAGCTGTGATGAGGTTTAACTTCGGTTTTCTTTCCTGCTTTAAATTCGAACGCCACTTTTTTGCCTAACAAACACAAGCCATTTGAGGATAACCTTAATGCACTGCCTTCTTGAATTCCAACAATGGTTGTATCTGGATTTACAACCATAAACTCTTGAAGACGCATTTCTCTAGTTTCGCCATTATGCCCAGGGGCTTGATATTCCGTATAGTGTGGATTCAACTGAAAAGGAACAATGTTTAACGCATCAAAACTTTGAGGCTCTACAATTGGCATGTCGTTTGTTGTCTTAATGCTTGCGCCGGCAATATTAGAAACCTGCACTCCAACCGATATAAGCTTTACCAGATTGAACGTTTGTAGAGATATATTCCACTAAGTCTGCTTTATAAAGTCGGTCTAATAATGCAAATGTATTTCCGCCGCCAACAAAGACTACATCTGCTTTGTCGATAGCTTGCTTTTCGTCATCATGCTGATGAATTGAGCTAAAGTTGATGTTTAAATCTGTTAAGGCGATTTGCACCATGTCATGGTACTGATCAAACGTAACGCTCACGCCAGCATAGGGAACAAAAAGGACATTTGGTGTAGTGGCCAAATTTAATGACTCTAAAAATTCTTTAATTAACGGGATTGCATGTTCAAGATAACCCGTTTCGCCTTCACGAGAGGCACTTAAGAGTAGGGCATTAGGCATTATAAAATTCCAATTCGCTGCAGTAAGTTTTGTAATTTAACTTGGTCAATAGGCTTAGATAAGAATCCCTTAGCGCCCATTTCCCAGGTGAGTTGTACATTGTCTACTGAGTTATAAGATGAGCACATTACAACTGGTACGTTGATGTTTTCAACATTAATTCGATCTAATACTTTTTTACCGTTTATATCCGGTAACTCGATATCCAAAATAACCAGATCAAAAGGTTGTGCTTTTAGTAAGTCGATAGCTGCGCCACCGGTACTTATGCAAGTTACAGAGCTTAAGCCGAGGTCGGACAAAAGCTCTTTAAATAAAGCTAAAATATCATCAGCGTCGTCAATGACTAGAATATTCTTAGACATAAAACGGGATTAGTCGTTTCTTAACGCAAAGCTATAAGCTGTATTAAACGCACTTTCTTGGAACTGACGAAGCTCTAAGTCTTTCATCGTGTATTCAAGAGGGTTTTGCTTTAGCGTTTCTTTAATCTCTTTATTATTTACCATTTCAACTTTTACATTTTCAATAAGTTGAATAGCAGCTTCCATTTTAAAGCTATTTGCGCTGCCAGAAAACTTGCCACGCATCGGGCGTTGTTTAATAGCAATAGTATCGACCTTGTAGTCTTCTACCATTTTCTTAAATATAGAAAAGAACGCTTGAATGCCCGGTGCATTTTCTGCATCACGAAGCTCAATACCTCGAGTACGAGTTTCTTTAACATTAAACATTCCGCCTTCACTGTTCATTAAAACAAAAACGGCTTCTTTGTTATTAAGTTCTACGCCTAATAAATTCATTTGTACCCTTTAAAAATCGAAAAAATTGCACTTAATTAAAAGTGCAATTTGGGTTAATAGTTTGCTGTACCTGGTGCACGAGGGAACGCAATAACATCACGTACATTCTGCATACCTGTTACATAAGCAACTAAGCGCTCAAAACCTAAGCCAAAACCTGAATGAGGCACTGAACCATAACGACGTAAGTCTCTGTACCAGCTATAGTCGTCTTTGCTTAAGCCCATTTCCTCTAAACGAGCATCAAATACTTCTAAACGCTCTTCACGTTGCGAACCACCAATGATTTCACCAATACCTGGTGCTAATACATCCATTGCGGCAACGGTTTTACCATCGTCGTTTTGGCGCATATAAAACGCCTTAATATCACGAGGGTAATTTTGCATAATAATTGGTGCGCCAACGTGTTCTTCAGCTAAGTAACGCTCATGTTCAGAAGATAAATCGATTCCCCATTCTACTGGGAATTCAAATTTCTTACCTGACTTAAGTAGAATATCAATTGCGTCAGTGTAATCCATTCTTACAAAGCTAGAATCTATTACTTGTTGTAAGCGTGAGATGGCTGTTTTTTCAACACGTTGTTCAAAGAACTTCATGTCATCTGGTAATTCAGCCAGTACAGCTTTAAATACGTATTTTAGTAAATCTTCAGAAAGTTGCGCAATATCGCTTAGGTCTGCAAACGCTACTTCTGGCTCAATCATCCAAAACTCAGCCAAGTGGCGACTCGTATTTGAATTTTCTGCACGGAAAGTAGGACCAAATGTATAGATTTTGCTTAGCGCGCATGCGTAAGTTTCACCGTTTAACTGGCCTGATACTGTAAGAAACGCTTCTTTACCAAAAAAGTCTTGGCTGTAATCAACGTCGCCTTTTTCCGTCATTGGCGTATTTACCATGTCTAAAGTAGACACACGGAAAAGCTCACCAGCACCTTCTGCATCAGAAGCGGTAATAATAGGAGTACTTACCCAATAATAACCTTGCTCATGGAAAAAGCGGTGAATAGCTTGTGATAAACAGTTACGTACACGGGCAACCGCACCAATAATATTAGTACGAGGGCGCAAGTGTGCATGTTCGCGCAAATATTCAATAGAATGACGTTTTGCTGCCATTGGATAAGTGTCTGGATTTTCAACCCAACCAACTACCTCTACAGATTCTGCTTGAATCTCTAAAGACTGACCTTGACCTTCAGACTGAACTAGAACACCAGTAACTGAAACTGAACAGCTTGTTGTTAGTTTGGTTACGTCTTCATAATTGTCTAAATTACTAGGCACAACCGCTTGAATTGGGTCGAAGCATGAGCCGTCATGAACAGCTAAAAAAGAAATGCCAGCTTTAGAGTCACGTTTAGTGCGTATCCAGCCTTTTACTGTTACGATTTCGCCAGCTTTAATATCGCCAGCTAATAAAGATTTTACTGAGTTATGTGCCATGTTTATTCGGTCTTTTCTTTAAATCGGGTTAAAAATAAATAGAGTGTAATCTTACTTAGTTGTCATTTAGATACAAGTGATATTAGGGTATGGTTAGCAGTTAATTAGCTAATTGTTTTATAATGGTTGTTATTTCGTCAATTTGGAGTGGTACGAAGTGTGGGATGGGTTAGAAAGACGAAAAGGACCAGACCTTTTAAGTCAAATTATAAATGTACTTAATGTTCTTTCTTGGTTTGTATTTGTCATCGCGTTAGCGTTGTTTCATTACGCTCGGCCGGAATTAAATAATATTATTTTGCAGTATCATAATATTCCAATAAGGGAGTATTGGTTAGGCACGCTTAAAGGGTACTTATATATTAGTTTATACATGAGCGTTATTTTCAGTGCGATTTCACTTATTGCAAATCAAGTTAGAAACAAAAGAAAAACAGACTATCAAAAGTATAACTTAGTATTCCTTATTATTGTGTTACTTGCATTTATTGGGGTTATTAGTGTTTAAAAAGCAGTTAAATGATCTTAAAAGCGAAAGTGTGAGCATAAGCAGCAGTGTCAGCATTGGTAACAGTTTGAGTTAAGTGGCAAGAGAACATAATTAGCAATGAGTAAAGCAACACTAAATAAACAAGTGGTCACAAATAAACAAGTCATACTGCTTCGTGGATTACCTGGTGCAGGTAAGTCCACATTTATCAATTCAATCCTCAAAAACAGCAATCAACTGAGCGATAATATTGTCATTCATAGTACCGATCATTTTTTTATGACAGCAGAGGGTTATCAATTTGATCCTCAAAAGCTGCCTTTAAATCACGAAAAGAACCAGCAAGCATTTAGCGGCTCTTTAAAAAAGGGCATTCCGCTTGTTATTTGTGACAATACAAACATTGAGTATTGGCAAATGAAACCTTACCTAGAAGCCGCACATTATTACGGCTACTCGGTAGAAGTTATTTCAGTAGGGCTGTTTAAAAATAGCGATAAACGGCAACAGTATGTATTAAGAAATAGTCATAATATTGAGCAAGAAGTCGTTGAGTCAATGGCTAAAAAATCACAACGATTTAACTACCTTAAGCATGCCGTGAATTAGTTGTTTTAGCTCGTTGGTTGTAATAACAAATGGCGGCATGACATATATCAATTTACCAAACGGGCGAACCCAAACACCATTAGCAACAAACTGCTTTTGAATACTAGGAACATCTACATTTTCTGACATTTCTATCACGCCAATAGCACCAAACACTCGCACATTGGTAACGCGTTGCCAATTACTTGCAGGCTTAAGTTCTTGTTTTAAAATGAGTTCAATGTTTTTTACTTGATCTTCCCATTGTCCGGTTTTTAAAAGCTCCATACTGGCATTAGCGGCTGCGCAAGCGAGCGGATTTCCCATAAAAGTAGGGCCGTGCATTAATACACCAGCTCGACTTTCACTGATTGTAGTTGCTACATTACTCGTACAAATTGTTGCAGCCAAAGTCATATAACCACCGGTAATCGCTTTACCAACACATAAAATGTCGGGGGTGATTTCCGCATGTTCACAGGCAAACATTTTACCTGTTCTACCAAAACCGGTTGCTATCTCATCGGCAATTAGTAAAACGTCATACTTTTCGCAAATTAACTTAGCCCCTTGCAAAAACTCAGGGTGATAAAAGCGCATTCCACCAGCACCTTGCACTATGGGTTCTAGTATAAACGCCGCAATGGTATCGCTACGGCACGCCAAAGTGTCTTCCAACTCCTCAAGTTCTTTTGGATTAAACTCATCATTCGGTGTTGAAACGGGGGCTTCAATAAAGAAGTTTTCAGGCAGCATACCCGCATATAAACTGTGCATTGAGTTCACTGGATCACATACAGCCATGGCCCCAAAAGTATCACCATGATATCCGTTTTTAATAGTTACAAACTTGTTTTTACCAAGGTGACCTTTGCCAAGTTGGTATTGAATTGCCATTTTTAAGGCAACCTCAACAGAGACTGAGCCGCTATCCGCTAGAAAAACTCTATCCAAACCTTCAGGTGTTAAGTCAACGAGGTGTTTGGCCAAATTTATGGCTGGCTCATGTGTTAACCCGCCAAACATGACATGACTCATTTTTTAAGCTGTAACTCAATTGCGTTATTAATTTTAGCATTGTTATAACCGTGTATAACGGACCACCAAGAGGACATTCCATCAATGAGTTCAGAACCATCTTCTAGTTTTATATACACACCATTTGCTGATTGCACTGGATAACAAGGCAAAGGTTCTTTTAAAGAAGTGTATGGATGCCAAAGGTGATTTTATCAAATTCAGTATCGATAGTGGTATGAGGAGTGTTATTTTTGTTCATATTATGACCGTTAGTAAACTTTACAGCTAAAGCTAAATTGACAAGGCAAGGGCGGAGGATAGACTAACGGGCATATTAAAAACAATAAAAATATTAAAGAGAATACTCTTAATCAAGGCACTTTATGAAAGCAGAAATCAGGCACAATTGGACCCACAGCGAAGTTAAAGCATTATTTGATATGCCTTTTAACGACTTAATGTTTAAAGCTCAAACGATTCATCGTGAGCATTTCGATCCTAATTATGTTCAAGTCAGCACATTATTATCTATTAAAACGGGTGCATGCCCAGAAGACTGCAAGTATTGCCCGCAAAGTGCTCGGTACTCTACCGGACTTGAAAAAGAACGTTTAATGGAAGTAGAAAAAGTATTGTTACGAGCTAAGGAAGCGAAAGAAATTGGTTCTTCTCGTTTCTGCATGGGCGCAGCGTGGAGAAATCCAAAAGATAGAGACATGCCTTATGTAATTGAAATGATCAAAGGTGTAAAAAAGCTAGGGTTAGAAACCTGTATGACGCTTGGCATGTTAAGCAAAGAACAAGCATTGGCGTTAAAGGAAGCTGGGTTAGATTATTATAATCACAACTTAGATACTTCTCCTGAGTACTATGGTGACATTATTACCACGCGTACTTATGAAGACAGGTTGTCCACACTTGATAATGTTCGTTCTGCGGGCATGAATGTATGCTCTGGTGGCATTGTGGGTTTAGGCGAAAGTGAGAAAGACAGACATGGCTTGCTGATGGCCTTGGCAAATTTACCGCATCATCCAGAAAGTGTTCCTATTAATATGCTGGTTAAAGTAAAAGGCACACCGCTTGATAATGTTGAAGACTTAGACTCTTTTGAATTTATAAGAACTATAGCCGTTGCACGTATTTTAATGCCGAAGTCCTTTGTTCGTTTGTCAGCGGGCAGAGAAGGGATGAATGAACAGATGCAAGCTATGTGCTTTATGGCTGGCGCCAATTCAATTTTTTATGGCTGTAAACTATTAACCACTTCTAACCCAGATGAACATTTTGATAAAAAGCTATTTGCTAAACTTGGTTTAAATTCAGAGCAGACAAAAGACTATTCGGATGAAACAAAAGAAGCGGCGTTGTTTGAGCAATTAAAAGATCAGCAACAGCCAGAAAAAGAACTGTTTTTTGAAGCTAAGTAGCAAGCATGACAGGCTTTGAATCGTTTGTCTCTGAGGCATTAGCAAAGCAGGGCAACTCAAACTTGTTGCGTGTTAGCAATGAGTTTGAACAAGTATCTGCCACAAAACTTGTGTTCGATGGTAAGTCTTATATCAATTTCTCTAGTAATGACTATTTAGGCCTTGCTACTGACTTTGATATTACTGAATTTACTAAATGGATTAGTGATGGGCAAAGTCTCGCTAAGCCTGCTGTTAGTAGTGGCGCAATGGCGAGTCCTTTAGTAACAGGCAACAGTCAACATCACAAACAGTTGATTAATGATCTACTAAAAGCAATTGATGCACCTAGTTCATTTAGCGGCATACTGTTTGGCTCTGGGTTTAGCGCAAATCAAGGCGTTCTTAACGCTTTGTTTAAAGATAAATCGAAGGAGCAGTTTGTTTATCAGGACAAACTAAATCATGCTTCATTATTAGATGCAGGCACAAAACTTCAAGCTGCCGGCCATTTAGTCCAAAAGCGTTTTAAACATAATGATGTCAAACATCTTAGCCAACTGATTAAACCAGATCCAAGTTTAAACCAACTTGTAGTAACAGAAAGTGTTTTCAGTATGGATGGTGATAAGTCGCCGATTAAAGACTTGTCTGCGCTAGCAAGGCAGGTAGGTTCCTTGTTCATGGTTGATGATGCGCATGGATTTGGTTTATCAGCGTTAGCAAAGGGCGTAACTGATATTGATTTAAATGACGTTGATATATACCTAGTGACCTTTGGGAAAGCGTTGGGCGCCCAAGGAGCTGCGTTATTTGCTCGCCGTTCGATAATTGATTTCCTTACAAACTTCAGCAAAGAGTACATATACTCTACTCATCTTTCACCCATTCAATGTGAAACCGTGAGATTCAATTTATCTAAGCTGGTTGCTGCAAAATCAGAACAATTTTCTGAGCAAGGTTTAGAAGGTAATGAGCAGATTAAGCCAAAAAGTTGTTGTCTTCAGTTAGCTAACAATATTGCTTATTTTAGAAAAATAGCAACGGAAAATGACCTTCCTTTATTACCAAGTGACACTGCAATTCAGCCAATTATGATAGGTGATGCACAAACTACAATTGAAGTAGCGAATGATTTAAAAGCTCGTGGGTTTTGGGTGTCTGCCATCAGGCCTCCAACGGTTAAAAAAGGTCAATCGAGGTTACGTGTTACCATTGCTTCTAAACATACACTCAGTGAAATCAATGAGTTGGTGGTGGTTTTAAATTCGGCGTTGCAAAAAAGATTATTAAACTTAGGTTTGGAAAATAGCATAAAAAGAACGAGCGAAACGGTGAGTTTAAATCATGAATAAACTAAAGTTGGACTTAACTAACTCTAGTTTGAATGCTGAGAGTGTTAAGCAAACAAACCAAAGCGCAGTGAAACGTTTTGAACAGTCGGCATCAACGTACAAGCAAAAAGCAAGACTACAGAAAGACACAGGACGATTACTATTAAAGCTAATTGATGAAGCACTAGTTAAATCTCAAGACTCAAAACCCTTTCCTTTGTTAATGCCAGATTTTGGTTTAGATTTAGGGTGCGGACCTGGTTTGTTTACCAATGAACTAGCAAAAAGGTGTCATTACCTTACGAGCTCTGATTTGAGTATGGCCATGCTTCATAGCAATGATAACGACGCTGGAAAAGTGTGCGCAGACAGTCACTCTTTGCCGTTCCGAACTAGTTCAATCGATTGGTGTTATTCGAGTTTAATGGTTCAGTGGTGTGATTTTGAATCTGTAGCTAGGGAAGCGCTAAGAGTAGTTAAACCAGGTGGCGTTGTTGCTATTGCCACATTATTACCAGGTAGTCTTTTTGAGTTAGAGTCTGCATGGAAAGAAGTAGATAGTGGCCAACATATTCACCAGTATCAAACTGAATTTGAGTTAAAACAGGCGTTAAGTAGCCTAGATTTTAATAAGCTCTCAACCTCAAAAAAAGACTTTGTATATTGGTATAAAGATGCAATGGCATTAGCTAAAGAACTAAAGTCATTGGGCGCAAATTTTGTGAAGCAACGCTCTAACAAAGGGTTGGTTAGTTTAAATAAATGGCGAGATATGGAAAGTAATTATAAGCGTCTTTTCTTTAATTTAGAAAATCAGGCACTGCCCGCAACATATTGTGTGCAAACCATCGTCATCACTAAATAACTATTTTGTTAAATCGCAGTAAATTCGGAAGTTGAATGAGTAAATTAGTAAAAAATATACAGAACCTAACCGAATACGAATCTCTATTTATCACGGGCACCGACACGGAAATAGGGAAAACGTATTGCACCTCTTTGTTATTGAGGTTCATGATGAAAATGGACATAGATGTAAATCCATTTAAACCTATTGCTGCAGGTACGGAAGCTCATCTGCTCGATGATGAGGGTAACTCGGTAAATGAAGACGCTTTTCGCCTTTGGCAGGCAAGTAATAAGCGGTTTACCATGAACCAAATTAATCCAATTTTATATGATCAACCTATAGCACCGCATATTGCTGCAGACTTAGAATGCGAAGAGTTAAATCAAAAAAGGCTAGATGCACTTTTACCTGAAGCTTTAAATCTAGCTGAACTGACCTTAATTGAAGGTGCAGGAGGGTGGCATTTACCGCTTAATAATGAAGAGTTGTTGTCGCAGTGGGTCGCCAAACATAAAATTCCAGTGATAATGGTGGTTGGTGTTAGGTTAGGTTGTTTAAATCATGCCCTATTAACTGCTCAAGCGATTACATCAACGGGTTGTGAAATTGTTGGATGGGTAGCAAATTACATTGAAGGTAAAAATGACATCCATATAAAAAATGTAGACTACTTAAAACAAAAGTTACTAGTTAACTATCGCGCTGAATGCCTGTTTGAAGTAGATAAAAACCAAACATCTCTAGGCTAAAATAAAGCTTCTAAGTAACTGAATATTTCTAGGTGTCTGATTTGTCTTGGACGCCTTCACGTGTTTTGAGAGTCTCTTTTGCTTTCTCTATTGGATCTTGATTAACATTTTTAAGTGACATTTTTGCCGAGTACTTTAATAACATGATGTTGCTCACGATAACGCCAAGTACAACAACAATAATAAACAGTGCAGTCCAGTTCATTAAGATTTTCCATTTCTAGGGTTAAGTTTAAAATATACGCTTTGCTAGAGGCTTTACAAAGAGTTAAATACGTATTTGGATAGTATCGAATCTAAGTTGTGCGCAACCTCTTCAGCGCCTAACACTTGCTGTTCTTTAAGAATATTAGCAAAGGCGGCTGGGACTATCGTAGTTAATCTATTTTGAAACGATACGGCTACTTTGGTATGAGAAAGATGCCAAGGTTCTCTAGCTATGCCGCCATTGTATACCGCATAAGGAGCGTCAAAACCAAACTGATTCATATTCTGTTTGAGCCATTCAGATAAGCCAGAGCAGGGACCGTTATTAATATACTCATGTTCTTCCAGCTTTAACTGATAGTTTTCTGGAAGGCCTGCTGCGTCATAAAAATCAAAGTCGGTACCCCAATGGTGTCGGCTAAGACCGGGCAAGGCAGAGAAGGTTAAAATCGATATTATTTTTTCTTCATTTGTTAAAGCATCAATATCAATGATGTTGCCAGAGAGATCTAAAACAGGGCGTTGACCACTGAACTTGTTGTTCCAGATCATTTTCTGTCTTGTGAAATCCCTAAAGCCTGAAGCGACCTGCAAATCGAATCCTGCGGCGGTCGCAGCCCTTTGCATCGCTTCAAAGTCACTAATTATATCTTTGTGTAGGCGCTGGCCTGAGGGCAAAACAGCTAAATGTCGGTCCGTCAGACCGAGTAACTCTTCCATCACGTTAAACAACCAATAAGTGTGTTGTAATACATATCCGTTAAAAGTTCTAAATCACGCATTTTTATGCATTCATTCACTTTATGGATAGTGGCATTGCACGGACCTAGTTCAATAACTTGAGCGCCAGTTGGTGCGATAAATCGGCCGTCAGACGTACCACCAGATGTAGAAAGAACGGCTGGTTTGCCAACTACCTTGGTAATCGCTTCATTAACAGACTCAAGCAAGGTGCCTTCATCGGTTAAAAACGGCTGACCATTATGGATCCATTCAATATCGTACTCAAAGTCGTGTTCACTCAGCATTTTCTCGACTTCCGCTATGAGAAACATATCCGTGACTTCCGTTGAGTAACGAAAGTTAAATTGAACCGTCATTGTTCCGGGTACAACATTACCAGCACCGGTGCCGCCATTAATATTGGAAATCTGCATAGAAGTGGGAGGGAAAAACTCGTTGCCTTCATCCCATGCTGCTTGAGCCAATTCGGCTAAAAACGGAGCGGCAGCGTGAATTGGATTATTTGCTAGGTGAGGGTAGGCAACGTGACCTTGTATGCCTTTTACCGTTAACGTTCCGGTCAAAGATCCTCTACGACCATTTTTAACAATATCACCCACTTCATTGGTGCTTGATGGCTCACCAACAATACAGTAATCAATTTTTTCGTTGCGAGCCTCTAAAGTATCGATAACTCTAGTAGTCCCATTTATGAACGGGCCTTCTTCATCGCTGGTAATCAAAAAGGCAATACTGCCTTTGTGTTCTGGATAGTCTTTTACAAAGCGATGAGTTGCCACAAGCATAGCCGCTAAGCTACCTTTCATATCTGCAGCACCTCGGCCATGAAGAAACCCATCAATTTCTGTCGGCTCAAAAGGAGGCGTTTGCCAGTGACTTACATCACCCGTTGGCACAACATCAGTATGACCGGCAAAACAAAATACTGGGCTTTGATTACCTTTACGCGCCCACATGTTCTGGGTATCAACAAAAAAGAGTGATTCAATATCAAACCCTAAAGGTGACAAATACTCAGACATAAGTGTTTGGCAACCCTCATCGTGAGGCGTAACTGACGGACGAGATATTAACTCTTTAGCCAATCGAATAGTTTCATGTTCTATTGTCATTGTTACTAAGCCTTAAAAACGTCTTGGTACTGTGCGTCTTTAAAACCCAAGTGATAATGTTGGCCGTCTATAATAACAATAGGGCGTTTAATCATTGCAGGTTGTTCTACCATTTTGTCGATGGCTAACGATTTAGTAAGGTTATTTTTAACTTCGTCTTCAAGTTGACGATATGTGGTGCCACGTTTGTTTAACACCAATTCCCAATCTAAATGTTCAACAACAGACTCTAACCATGGCTTATCAATACCATCTACTCTGTAGTCGTGAAAGGTATAGTTAATATTGTTAGCTTCTAACCATTTTTTTGCTTTTTTAATGGTGTCACAGTTTTTTATGCCGTACATAATGACATTGTTCATAATGGTATCTACTTCTTATTTTTAGGAAGTGGCACAAGACTAAAAATGATGTCTTGGTTTACTTCAACGGATTTATGTGGAACTTGTATACGCCCAAATGGGCTACTATCAAGCAACACAAACTGTAAAATGATTGGTTTTAAATGTTGTTGTATTTTATACAGATCAAGGGTTAGTAATGTATCGCCAATGTTAATATGGTCACCTACTTTTACCTGACAGCCAATACCAATGCCGAGTTGCTCTATATAACTGGTTGGCAACTGAAGCAGGAATTTTAACTTGTTTTTGGCTTGTAGAATGATTTTCCCGTGACTCGGTTGAGTGTCTAAAACTAAACCATTGATTGGACTTACTACTTGATGACTCGAAACCGATATTTCGACACCTTCACCTAATGCGGAAAGTATTGGGTCTGACAACAACTCTACTTTGCCTGATGCAGGTGTCGGTATCTTTATCCCTTTTATCTTTTCTGGGCTAGAGGTTCGTGTAATTGGATTAAATCGAGTATGTGACATTATAGATCCGTGATTCAATTAGCTTAATCAGTTAACACTTTATAACCATTTTTACGCAGTGCTTTTATAGCTTCATTTATATGCAAGGCCTTGACCATAATGTAATCGGTTTCAAACGTCGATACTGCAAATATACTTATATTGGCGTTGGCCAATACGCCAGAAATGTTGGATAAAATACCAGTTAAAGAAAATCCTAACGGGCCCAATACTTCAAGTGCTTGCCACCCCGGCTCAGCTTCTTCACTATCTACATCTATTTCAGACAAACAAACGATGGAAACTTCATCGGCTGTTTTACCAATAAAAAACAGCTCAGAATCAAGCACTTGAGAGGGTATAGACTGCTCGGGTGGTAGGCTGTGAATCGTCAACTGAGCATCAAGTAATTGTAACGTTTGTTTAGGCATAAATAGTCTATCTCTTTAACGCAATGTCAGGTCAATCTGTTGTTACAGATACTACTATGAATATTTAAAAAGATCAGTTAGTTAAGCTCATGTTACTCACAATATCTGTGGATAACTATGTTGGTTACTCGGTTTAACTTTCGTTAAGCCTTGAAATATAAGCACTTCAGCCTTTGGGTTAAAAAAGAACCAGCGCTTATATTTTAACTATTTGATCTTAAATTTGTGATGATTGGATCGCCGTTAAGGCGATTGTATAAACAATATCATCAACCAAAGCACCACGAGATAAATCGTTAACTGGCTTTCGCATTCCTTGGAGCATAGGTCCAATGCTAACCACATCCGCACTTCGCTGAACCGCTTTGTAAGTTGTATTGCCGGTATTTAAATCAGGAAATACGAATACCGTTGCTTGACCTGCTACTGGGCTGTTTGGTGCCTTTTTACGTGCTACATTTTCCATTACTGCTGCATCATATTGTAACGGACCATCTATGATTAGGTCTGGACGTTTTTGTTTCGCTATTTCAGTTGCCTGCCTTACTTTATCTACATCGGCGCCGGTACCTGAAGTACCCGTCGAGTAACTGATCATTGCAACTTTTGGCTCTATACCAAAGGCCTTTGCTGAATCCGCAGATTGAATGGCAATGTCGGCAAGTTGATCCGCGCTCGGGTCTGGGTTAATGGCACAATCGCCGTAAACCAAAACTTGATCAGGTAGTAACATGAAAAATATCGAAGAGACTAGTGACGCGCCTTCTGCAGTTTTAATTAACTGTAGTGGAGGTCGAATGGTATTTGCTGTTGTATGCACTGCACCAGATACTAACCCATCTACTTCATCTTGAGCTAACATAACCGTTGCAAGTACAACGTTATCCTCAAGCTGTTCTTCAGCTACCACTTCTGTAAGACCTTTGTGTTTTCTGAGTTCAACCATAGGGGCAATGTAACGATGACGTATTTTCTCTGGGTTTTTAATAATAACGTTGTCGTTTAACTCAACACCTTGTTGTTCAGCAACCAACATTATTTCTTCTGGGTTGCCTAGCAAAACACATTTGGCGATGCCTCGTTTACCACAAATAGCAGCGGCCTTTATAGTTCTTGGTTCATTGCCTTCCGGCAGAACTATGGTTTTGTTCGCTTTTCGGGCCTTGTCGGTCAGATTATACCTAAACGCAGCAGGGGATAACTTCCTAATCTTAGCTACGTTTTTAGTTAGGCTTTCAATCCAGCTTTCACTTATATGTGTTGCAGTGTGATCTTTAACTCGCTCAATACGTTGTTCGTCATCGATGGGAACTTCCATATTAAATCGTTGCAGTAATAAAGCGGTGTCCCAGGTATCACTTTTGGTGGATAAAACCGGTAGGCCTTTTTCAAAAGCCTGTTTACATAGTTCTAAAATAGAAGGTTCTGGTTGGAAACCTCCCGTCAGCAATATAGCGCCTAGTTTCGTGCCGTTCATTGCAGATAATGAAGCAGCGACTAACACATCTGAACGATCACCAGGCGTCACTAAAAGTACACCCGGTCGAACTCTACCTAAGATATTGCCAACGGTTCTTGCACATACTGTGATTGATCTTAATCGACGGAATTCTAGGTCACCTTCGTTAATTACTTTTGCATCTAAGTATTCCGCCAAATCTTTTACTCGTGGCGCTATGAGGTCAGAATTCCAAGGAACGCAGCCTAATAAACTGAAGCTTTTGTTAAAGATAGATAGCTTTTTGTAATTGACTGAATCATCTTTGCTCGCATTTTCTAAAAGTACTTCAGAAAAATCGTTAGCTAAGTTGCCTTTTAAATCTCTAGGGGCATTTACTTTATTAAATATGGTGCCAATAACATGTTCGCTTTTAAAACCGCCATAGTTATTTGCGGCAATTTCCAGCTGATCTTCTAATGCAGTTAATGTGGTATTTCCTGGCGCAATAACAAAAACGACATCAGCCCCTAAGGCTGTTGCGATTTGACGGTTGATTTTGTTGACGTAAGCCTGATCTTTAGTAGGGACTAGGCCTTCTATAATAACGGCTTCATCATCTTTAATATGAGATTCAAAACGTTCTACTATTTCTTCTAACAAAATATCAACATTATCATCACCGATTAACGTTTCGGCATAGTTGAGTGAGAAGGGCTCTGGCGGATCGATGTGACTTAAATTCCGTAAAATTTGCGTCGTTTTTTCAGGCCCTTTATCACCACTTATTGGTTGTGAAATAGGTTTAAAAAAGTTTACTTTTACCGCTTTGTGCTCAAGTGCTCTAAATAGACCTAAGGTCACAGAAGTAAGTCCTACTCCAGAGCCAACCGGCACTAACATAATTCTATGGGCCATTACTTAACTCCTTTGGTTAGCTTTGCAGCATCTTGGGCAATTACCCATTCTTCATTGGTAGGAATAACTAACACGGGTGTTCGTGATGTTGGGTCATTGATTGCGCCTGCTTGACCAAATCGAGCTTGTTGATTTTTACAATCGTCAATAGTTAGACCTAGTAGTCCAAGATGTTTAACCACTATATCTCTTATATAATTAGAGTTTTCACCAATTCCACCGGTAAAAACAACGGCATCAAGGTGGGTGAGTGCGCAGGTGTAACCAGCAATATATTTGGCGACTCGATAACTATAAACTTCAAGGGTTAATTGTGCGGCAAGTCTTTTCTCATTGTCCGCATCATTTAACGCGTCTTCTAATGTTCTGCAGTCGTTTGATAGTTGACTTAGGCCTAACATGCCGCTTTGTTTGTTTAAGAAGTCATCAATCTGGTTGGCGTCATATTTATAACGCTTCATTAAATACATAATAACACCAGGGTCGATATCACCACTGCGAGTGCCCATCATTAGCCCTTCAAGTGGTGTCATGCCCATTGAAGTATCTACACTTTTGCCGTCGCTGATTGCACACACTGAACAACCATTACCTAAATGAACCGTTATAACAGAGGTGGTTTCAAATGATTTGTTGAGCCACTCTGCTGCTTTTTGGGCAACAAAAAAGTGGCTTGTTCCATGAAAACCGTAACGACGTATGCCTTTTTCTTTATAATGGTCTTTGTCTATTGCGTACATGTAGGCTTTTTCTGGCATGGTCTGGTGAAATGCCGTGTCAAATACTGCCACCTGTGGAATGCCTGGGAAGGCCAGTTGTGCGGCTTTAATACCAATTAGATTAGCGGGGTTATGAAGAGGTGCTAGAGCTGAAACCGCTTCGATTGCAGTTATAACATCATCGTCTATGACAGCAGATTGAGTAAACATTTCTCCGCCGTGCACCACTCTGTGGCCAATTGCACCAATATTGTTATCTAAACCGAGTTCTTGAAGCGTTGAAACTAAGACTTTAATTGCGTCAACGTGTTGATTATTTTTACCAAGCTCTAATCTATTTTTTTCATTTTCTCGTTTAATCGTTATGGATGCATCATCGTCGCCAAGCTTTTCTGCTAGGCCATGTAATATTTGATGACCTGTTGCGCTGTCTATTAATGCAAACTTAAATGAAGAAACTGCCACAGTTTAAAACAAGAACATGGGAATTAGAGCTCATAATTTCCTTACGCTGAAAAGCTTTATATTAGTATCTACCTCACTTAAAATAATGGCATTAAATGGCGCAGAAAGTTTTCAAAATTCACGGTTTAGGTTATCTTTACAGTATAACGTTTAATTATAAATGGGGGCATGACTATTTTAAAAAATACTTTTTATAAAGGTTACTTGTTTAGTCAAACTTGGCCAAAGCACGAACCCTATCTATTGATGTTTGAACAAACTAAAGCGATTAGATTGACTGATATGTCGTTAACAGCTGCGCCTGCCATCGCGTTAATTACTATCTGGCTGCAAATCTATTATTTTGGCGTTGACTCTCTTCATAGCGCGATTGCAATGTCGATCATGCTGTTATCTATTCCAGCGCATGGGTTTTATCAACTTGGTCAACAAGCTGATACAAGGCTGCCTATTAGTCTTCAAAATTGGTACCGAGAAATTGAAAACAAAGTTCAAGCTCAGCATCAAGCTGATCTTAGCTATTACTCAAAAGACGACAAAAAACTGCCACCTGAAGGGTGGGTTACAAATAACAAAGTAAACAGTCGTTTAACGTTTATGGATTTAGCGCTACTGTTAAATAGGTTATTTGGTGGGAATAACAAAAAGAAGCATTAAAAGAAATAAAAAAGCTTCCCTTGAGAAGCTTTTATGTTCGGTTTTATCAAATATCAAATATCAAATATCAAATATCAAATATCAAAGGTTGACCAAATAGGGGCGTGATCTGATGGTTTTTCAATGCCACGTAATTCGTAGTCTATTCCAGCGTCAGTAACCTTACTGTTTAAAGACTCAGTTGCTAAAACCACGTCAATTCTTAAACCTCGGTTATCGTCAAAACCTCTAGAGCGATAGTCAAACCATGAGTACTGTTCACCTTTGGTTGGGTGAAGTGTGCGGAAAGTATCTTTGAATCCCCAGTTTAATAGTGTTGCTAACCACTCGCGTTCTTCAGGTTGGAACGAACATTTACCCGTTTTTAACCAGCGTTTTTTGTTTGGCTCGCCAATACCAATGTCTAAATCCGTTGGAGAAATATTGATATCACCCATTACAATCACAGCTTCTTTAGGGTCTTTGTGTTCTGTTAAGTAAGACATCAAATCTTGATAAAACGCACGTTTGTATGGAAATTTAATCTCATGATCAATACTTTCGCCTTGCGGGAAGTAACCATTTAACACAGAAACAGACTGGCCATTGTAATCAAACGTCACCATAACCATTCGTTTTTGGTGCTCATCATTATCAGTGGGAAAACCTTTTTGTACGTTAGTAATATTCTCAGCAACGTCATTTCTAACTAACATAGCAACGCCGTAGTGCGCTTTCTGACCATGGAAAAATACCTTGTAACCCATTGCAGTAACGGCTTCTTCTGGAAAGGCCTCATCATGCACTTTAGTTTCTTGCAGACCAATGACATCTGGATTGTGCTTGGCGATAAGGGCTTCTAACTGATGTAAACGTGCTCTTAAGCCGTTTATATTAAAAGAAATGACTTTCATAATGCTCACTTTTAATTTTGATATTTAAATAATAATATACTTGCGATCATGCCTTACCGAATTTGTTATCGCAACGGCTTAATCAAGCTATGTTTAAAAACTACTTCTTTTATAAGAACGACAAAATAGGAACGACAAAATCTTTCATTTATTTTTACACGTATTAGTGCCGGCCGTTATTGCGCTCTCATTTTTTAAATCAAAATGGCGCCTAGCGTTTATCGTAATGATGCTGACCATGGTAATAGATATCGACCATTTATTAGCGACACCAATATATGATCCCCTAAGATGCAGTATGGGTTTTCATCCTTTGCACACTTGGCCATTTGTTATTTTGTATTTTGTGTTGGCAGCAATCCCAAAAACACGAATAGTCGGTGTTGGACTATTAATACACATGGCACTGGACAGTATCGATTGTAAAGTAAACTTAGGCATTTGGATGATGTAGTTGAACGAAAATTGACTACAATCTATGTAAGCGAATTTAGAATTGCCATTTAAGCAGCAACTCAGTAGTATTTTGAGATAAGAAGCTAAGTGGTTTAAAAATAATAATTTCTTCTTTTATTTAATGTTAATGCTCCAACCAAACATAAGGTGGCCATATGCCAGGCGATACTAAGTTGTCAGTGCTAGTGAGAGTTGAACCCGGTTCATTGGGCCCTGATGGTTTAGATCATGTTGAAGGGTACTGTGTAGTCGCAAATAAGTATTTCCAAAAACTCTACCCACAACTTATTGAATGGCAAATTGTGCCTCGTTATGACAAATCATTACCTGAAATAGATTTCTGTTTAAATAAAAAGCGATTAACACTCGAGCAAACAAACAAGATGTTAGAACTCATCGACCAAAATGAAGAAGATTTTGAGTCAGAGACAATGGAACATATTTCTAATTTAATTGATAAATATTTAGGACATCAATATTAACAATCAATCCAATTCATCAAACATTACGGTTTATCAATCAAACCGATTAGAAGCCTTAGTTACAGTACTTAGCCAGCAACTTAAAAGTAATTCCGGTCAAAATCCATTTACCGCTGAAACGATATTAGTGCATAGTCCAGGTATGTCAGAGTGGTTAAAAATACAAATTGCTCAACAACTTGGTATTGCTGCCAATCTAAAATTCCCATTACCGAGTAGCTTTATATGGTCGTTGTACCAGCAACTAATACCAAATGTCCCAAGTACTAGTGCATACAATAAAGACCGTTTGCGTTGGAAGATTTATCATTTACTACCCGATTTTTTAGACGATGCTAATTTTGCAGCGATAAAAGAGTATCTATCAACAGACGAACGACATTCATCAAGTGAGTATACCGACTTACGACGTTTCCAATTAAGTGAAAAGATTGCAGATGCCTATGATAACTATTTAGTTTACCGACCTGAATGGTTATTACATTGGCTAAACGGCAACAATGATTTACCAGATAACGACGATATTGGGCGACAAGAGTGGCAAGCTATTTTATGGCGCGGTATCTATCAAAACGTAGAGCAGCTAGAGCAAAGCCAGTTCCACCGTGCGTCTTTGCATCAAGTTTTATTGGAAAAAATAAGTACCATTGAACCAGAAGCATTATTGAAACTTATTCCTAATCGCTTATTTGTGTTCGGGATTTCTAGTTTACCTTCTCATCAAATAGACGTATTGATGGCGTTGAGTCAGCACATTGAAGTTAACATACTTTGGTTTAATCCATGCAGTATGTACTGGGGCGATATCTTAAGTGAAAAAACACTAGCTAGGCTCAATCAGCAACAAAGTAAAATTGCGCTGACAAATAATGAGCAAAAACAAAACTACTTCATTACAGGTAACCCGCTATTAGCCAGTTGGGGCAAAGTAGGGCGAGACTATTTAGATAGTTTGTCTCAGCGTGACATTGAGTTCCAAGATATATTTCTGGCGGATCCCAGAGGTGAGCACAACAAAACGTTACTGGGAAAAGTACAACAGGATATTTTAGAACTGGAGTATAGGGGCAGTGCCGAGCCTTTATCTATAGAAGCGCTTAATGATGAGACTGGTAAAGTTCCACTAATGATTAACAAAGGTAAAGTTGACGATACTATTCAAATACATAGTTGTCATAGTCGCTTTCGTGAACTTGAAGTTTTAAAAGACAAGCTATTAGGCTGGTTAGAATCAAATACTATTTTACCTAAAGATATTCTTGTTATGGTGCCAGATATTAATGACTATGCGCCGTTTATTGATGCGGTTTTTGCAAGAGACCCTCAGCAACCAGAACAGTCTATTCCATACAGTATTTCAGATAGAAGCTCTTTGTCGGAAAATCCTATATTAAACACATTCGTATCCTTATTAGGCTTACCTACGTCTAGGTTTACCGTAAGTGAAGTATTAGATTGGTTAGAAGTGCCGCTAATAATGACGGCATTTAATATTGATTCTGCAGAGCTTGAGTTATTAAAAGAATGGATTGTGGAGTGCGAAATTAAATGGGCACTCAATGGCGAACACAAAGCCAATTGGAATATGCCAAAAGAAGACATTAACACTTGGTTATACGGCTTGAAACGCATGGTACTTGGTTTTAGTTTAGGGCAAGAGTCTGTTTGGCATGGCACTGCAAGTTACACAAGTATTGAAGGCCTCAATGTAAATGTGATGGCTAAGCTGGTAACTTTTATTAGCTATCTAGCCGACTTAAAAGCTCGCTTTACCGACGCTACAAGCCCAGAAATGTGGTATTTGCGCGTAGACCAGTTAATTACAAACCTCTTCAATCCAGAAGAAATTATCGACGCCGACTTCATCTCAGTGAATAAATTGCGAGAAGCAAATAAAACGTTATTAGAATATCAGCAAAATAACGACGCAATGGTAGATGTGAACAACTTAATCGTTCAGCACTTTTTTAGACAAAATTTAAACGAAACTGGAGTATCGCAGCGCTTCCTAGCTGGCAGAGTAAACTTTTGTACGCTGATGCCAATGCGTTCAGTCCCGTTTGATATTGTATGTGTATTGGGCTTAAACGATGGGGAGTTTCCAAGGCACGTTGAGCCATTAAGTTTTGACTTAGTTGGATTGAATAAACCAAGGAAAGGGGATAGGGCGAGAAAGCTCGATGAACGTTATTTGTTTTTAGAAGCAGTGTGTTCGGCTCGTAAAAAATTACACCTCAGTTATTTAGGACAGTCGAGTAAAAATAATCAAGAACTTATGCCATCGGTATTACTTAGTGAATTGGTAGATTATTTACAAGAAAGTTTCATTGTCGACAATCCTGAAGGGCGAATGCAAACAAGTAAAGTGAAGGATCAAATCATGATCAAGCACGCTTTACAACCTTTTAATGAACGCTATTTTGTCGACAATCAATCTTTGGTAGGTCTTAAATCATATAATAAACAATGGTTTAGTTCTTTTGTGTCTGGCTTGAAAATGCAGTCTGAGAGTACTAAGAACAATGAGGTGTTAGATGTTGAAAGCACTTTTGATCCTTTTTCATGTCACGATATACAGGCTAAATTACAGGCGGTCGACAATCAGGTTATTGTTGAATTAGATGATTTAATTACCTTTGCCAAGAACCCACTCAAACATTTTTATAAACAACAATTGGGCGTTAATTTAGCGCTGAACGATCACAATTTATCAGACGTAGAGGCATTTGAGCACGACGGTTTACAGCGTTATAAGCATGTACAGTCATTGGTAAACTTTCAGCAAGAGATAGAGCCAAAAATCAAACAGTCATGGTTAGCATCGGGTTCGTTTCCACCAAAAGCATGGGGCGAAGACTTGTTGTTTGATTACCAACAAACGGTACACAAACTAGATGCGACTTTAGAGGCGTTAAAGGTCGGTTATTCAGATGCGGCCAAGTCGGTATCGAGTCGAAGCGTCAAAACGTCTATCGAATTTCAAATAGCTAATATTGAGGTTTCACTTAGAGGTAGTTTTAATATTGAAAGTGGCTTGTCACTGGTAAAACGTTTGTCCAAAAACGTGAGAGCAGACGATAGAATTGAAGCATGGCTGATTCATTTAATGCGTAGCTTGTCAGACAAACCTGGTCCCACATTCTTATTGTCTCACAACACCAATGACTTCATTACATTCAGTTCAATAGAACAAGAATTTGCGCTGGCCGAACTACAAAAATGGTTACAGCTTTATTTAATGAGTACGCAATGCTCAGAGCCTATAATGTGGTACGGACGTTTTGCTTATAATGCGGCGGTTGATATGACCAAAGATAAACCAAGCAGTGCATTGTTAAAAAGTATTCAAGGCATTATCGAAAGTGCGATTGAAGATGAGCGATCGCCTATTGATGATCACATAGTCCGTCATTTTGGGCCTGACAAACCATTACCAAAAGACTTTTTAGTATTAACTCGAACTTTACTTTTGCCTCTGGTGCAGTGTCAGGTGGAAGGTAAAATGAAAAAAATAATGGAATTTATGGAAGAGTATGTTGCTGCTGTTGGAGTAAGTCGATGAAAGAACTTAATCCGTTAACATTACCATTGAATCAGAATGCGTTAATTGAAGCCAGTGCAGGCACCGGCAAAACGTATACGATCACAACATTGTATTTAAGGGCTGTGTTGGGTCTACGTAACACCGATATGAGCTTAACACCGCTTTCGATAGATCAAATTTTAGTGGTAACGTTTACAGAAGCTGCTACTCAAGAGTTAAGAGACAGAATACGTAATAAACTTAAAGAAGCTCAGAAGGCATTACTAGCCACTTTATCGGAACAGGCTAACCTAGTTATAGATAAGACATTAAAGTCGGTCATAAGCGATTACAGTGAGGCATATAAAGCTCATAATCTACAAGCAACGAATCAAGATACTATTTTGGCGGCTTATCATCGTATACAAGATGCAATTACCCTGATAGACGAAGCGGCAATTTTTACTATTCATGGCTTTTGCCAACGTTGTTTAAACCAATTTGCGTTCGAAACTAAAATGGCTTTTGAGCAAAGTTTTGAAATGGATAATCAGCCTTATATCAAACAAGCGCTTTATGATTTCTGGCGACAGTACGTACTTGACCTTACTGGCGTTGAATACAAGCTTTTTAGGAAAGCATGGGCTAACCCCAATCAATTATTGGCGAGCTTAAATGATATTCTCAACAAGCAAGTGGTTATAGAGCCGAGTATAGAACAAGCAGAGTATACGTCATTAATTAAGCGCTACGGCGATGCCTTAGAGTCATTAAAAGTAAAATTAAGAACTTCAGATTTTATTTCAACTATTAGAGAGTCGGGCGTTAATGGTAAAAAACCACTGTTGACAAAATTATCGCTAATAGAAGGTTTTATTGAGCCAACAAATAACAGTGAAATGTTATCGCTAGATGAAATTGCTATTTTCACGACAAGTAATGTTAGCGACGCAAGTAATTACAAAAAAAATTATGCTCCTGTTAGTCACCCAGTAACCCATGCTTTTGATGATTTGCATGCCATTGCCGCTCAACTTTTAGACAGTCAGTTTGAAGGGTATTGGTTAACAACGGCCAAGGAAAAAATTGAAGAAGGGGCGTTAGGCATAAAAGCTGATCAGCAACTTTTAACGCCTGATGACCTACTTTTGCAACTTCGTAGCGCATTGTTTAATCAAGAAGGCGCAGAAGGCCTGATAGAGTCTATTCAAACTCGCTATCCGTTGGCTTTTATTGATGAATTCCAAGATACAGACCCTGTTCAGTACGAGATATTCAGCTGCATTTACAATGCAACGATTGATGATGAAACTGACTCTGTGAATATGATCATGATTGGCGATCCGAAACAGGCTATTTACCGTTTTAGGGGCGCCGATATATTTACGTATATAACGGCTAAAGGCCACCTTGACCACGAGCAACATTACACGCTTTCGACCAATTGGCGCTCTCATCAAGATCTTATAACCGGTATAAACCACATTTTTGAGACAAGCCCGCTTAAATTTGAACACGAACAAATACCGTTTATTTCTGTTGGTTCTGGGAAATTAGATAGTCCTGAGTTAATACAACATGAAAAAACACTTCCTAAGTTGGAAGTTTTACACTTTTCGGCACTTGACCAAGACCCACCATTAAATGGCTTTTCGCTACCGGAAATTCAAAAAGTGATTGCTAGGCAATGTGCCATGGAAATAGCGAACTTATTAAGGGACTCAGAGAACGGCGCTGCCTTTTTAGAGAGCCCATCAGTAACGCCAAAGTCTGTATCAGCAAATGATATTGCCATATTAGTTAGAAATAGAAACCAAGCTAAGTTACTAAAGCGAACTCTAATAGAGTTAGGTGTGCGATCCGTTTATATCAACCGAGACAGTGTATTTAGGAGCGCATTAGCAAAGGATATGTTGCGTTTGATAGAAGCCATTCATTCACCAATTAATGAGCGTAAAGTAAAGGCTGCCGTCGCGACCGACTTCTTTGCCTATTCTTTGTTAGAGCTGTCTGCGCTGCAACAAAACCCAAAAGCATGGCACCAACATCTCGTTTGTTTTCACCAAGCCCACCAATATTGGTCCCAAGGCAAAATTTCGTCAGCCATCGATCAGGTGTTAGCTTTTGCGAACACTTTTGAAGCTTGGCAAAATCAAGGTATCGATTTTGAACGACAAGTTACTGATTATCGGCATTTATTGGAGTTGATTCAGCAAGAGTCTGTCATTCAAAATGGCGCAGAAAAGCTAATGGCTTGGTTGCGACAAGCCGTTATCGAGAATACTGTTGATAGCAGCGACGATGTCTCAATGCGTTTAGAGTCTGACAGTAATTTAGTACAAATAGTAACTATGCATGGCTCTAAGGGACTTGAATATCCTATTGTTTATATTCCGTTTGCTACGGAATTTAAGGCTCAGAAAATAGCATTGCATCAATCAAAGCGTTTAAACGCTCTTAGTTTGCGAGTAGATAAACGCAAAATAGAAATGCAAATCGCGGAAGGAGAACGTTTAGCTGAAGATATTCGACTGCTTTATGTGGCGATGACGCGAGCAAAACAACGTTTGGTACTAGGGTGTTTTAATTTAAAAGAGCGTTCAAATAGTAAAGACAGCAGTGTTGATAAATCGGCATTTGGTCGTTTGATTTTAGGGAAAGACAAACCCAAAATATCAGAAACTGATTGGCAGTCCGCTTTAACTTCTAAAATTGAAAGTTTAGCTGAACCTATCGCGAAGCTTTCTATTATTGCGCCACAAACTGTAAACGCTAATTTTAACGGGGTAAAAGACGAGTTTGTGGAATATCAATCTAAGCATGCAAGCTCGGATAAAAAAGAGACTTATTCATGTGCAGAGTTTGAAGGTCAGATCCCTCAAAACTGGCGAGTGTTGAGTTACTCTGCATTGGTTGGTGCAGGCGAACACTTTATACCAGGGGCATCAGATGAAATGACGCACTTAGGGATATTTGATGCAGCACAGACTAATAGCTTTGAAACTCTGACGCCAGATAATGATGAGGGTGATAGCTTTCCTGATAATAATCCGCTTGATGTGCGTTTCACTTTTCCAAAAGGCGCAAACCCAGGCTCTTGTTTGCATCATATGTTTGAGCATTTAGATTTTACTCAACCAGTTACTGATCAAACTGAAATAGTATTGGACGCTTTGCAACGCTTTGGCTTAGATGAGCACCTACTTGATGATGCGATTTTATGGTTGAATGATGTTATGCGGGCCGATTTAGGACAATGGTCACTGTCTGATATAAAACACGAACAACGTTTGGATGAAATGGAGTTTTATTTTAATGTTCAATCACTTAATTCTGAAATTATTGGTAACGCGTTATCAATGTGCGGTTTTGATAAAACGAAGATAAATACATCTGTGTTAAATCTGAAAGGGCTCACGGGATTATTAAAAGGTTTTATAGATTTAACAGCCTGCGTAAACGGGCAATATTACATTATCGACTATAAATCCAACTACCTTGGTAATCGTTTTGAGGACTATCAGTCAGATAACATTTTTGATGCCATGACAGATCACAATTATCACCTGCAATTAATCATTTATAGTTATGCTTTGCACAAATGGCTCTCGCTAAAATTAGCGGATTATCGTTATGATGAACATGTGGCTGGCGGAATGTACTTGTTCCTTCGAGGAATGTCTCAAACACATAGAGGCAAAGGCGTTTACAGTTATAAAGTACCTTATGAGGTGATTCAATATTTTGATAACGCGTTACTTGAAGGCGGCGAATAATGAGTAATATGTTAGAAAATAACACACTATTACCCTCGAATGAGTTAATGACGGTGGACTCCATATTTATAAGTAAGGAGTTAAAGGGGAATTCTACTTTACAGTTTATAAATGAGCTTCGAACAAATGGTTCAATTAGCGACGCGGATTATCATTTGGCTTGTTATTACGCGAACGAAGTGAGAAACGCTAGATGCTGCAACCTTTAACTTGATTGTTTTGTTGGCTCTAAGGTGCAGTTATGAGCTAAATCAGCAAAACACGTGCTTTTTGCTAACCCAACTCACATGGGTAGATTGGTTAATGCATCATAATGTTTTGTTACCGGAACATTATGAATGGGCAGAACGGCTTCAGGCTACAGATTTATTTGGTGAAGATGCGCCTTTTGTTCTAGACAACGGTTTGGTTTATTTTTCTCGTTATCACAACATGGAGTTAGCTGTAGCGGAGTTTGTGATTGCCGGACAGACCCGAAAACCAGCTCACCATTGGTTACCAGCAGAGTTACTCGATGGCCAAAGCGAGATTGTTGATGGGTTGTTCCAAAGCACTTCATCTGAAGCTGATAAATTGGACG
This sequence comes from Psychrosphaera haliotis, assembly GCF_009728465.1. GTDB lineage: Bacteria > Pseudomonadota > Gammaproteobacteria > Enterobacterales > Alteromonadaceae > Psychrosphaera > Psychrosphaera haliotis. Next base: position 33,436 of record NZ_WOCD01000001.1, on the reverse strand, counting down.
AACAACTAAATACTGAAATTGATTGGCAATATCGAGCAGTACTGAATAGTTTAAGCCATCAGTTTTCGGTTATTACTGGCGGTCCGGGAACCGGTAAAACAACGACCGTAATAAAGTTGTTGTCATCGTTAGTTCAATATTACCTGGAGCAACCTACTTTAATTCAAAAACAAATAGGTCAGTTCACCATCAAGCTCGCTGCACCAACAGGTAAGGCTGCTTTAAGGTTAACTGAATCGATGTTGTCAGGAATTGATAAGTTAAATATTAGTGACGATATAAGAGCGTACATACCTACAGAAGCATCAACAATTCATCGGTTATTAAAATCCCGTGGTCGAAATGACTTCTATTACAATTCAAACAATAAGTTGCCGATCGATGTTTTAGTATTAGATGAAGCGTCGATGGTTGATTTAAGTTTAATGTCTAAATTAATGTCTGCTTTACCGAGTCGTTGTCAGTTAGTGTTAATTGGTGATAAGGAACAACTAGCTTCTGTTGAAGCTGGTAACTTACTAGCTGAAATTTGTGCACCATTGCAATCATTAGGTATTGAACGGCAAAATGCTCTTCAACCCGTTACTGAGCTAAAAAAGTCTTATCGATTTGACTCTAATGGTGAGATAGGTCTTTTGGCAAAAGCAGTAAATAAGGGTGTTGGGAAAGCGGTAGAGCATTTGCTGATAGAAAATTGTTTAGGTACAGATGATGCTAACCGACAAAGGTATTTAGAATCTGGGAGTGTGTTAACTTGGTTGGATCCAAATTCTCATTCTATAAAGCTAATAGTTGAACGTGTTGTAAGGCACCAGGTCGCTATTTTAGACAGCATCAGTGAAATAACGGAAAGTAATGAGCTCAACGTGGTTAAGGCGTTGTTTAAAAAACTCTATGAGCTACAGGTATTAAGCTGTGTGCGTCAAAGTATATATGGTGTTGAAGAGTTTAATAAATTAGTGAAAGAACGCCTATCACAATTGGGTAGAGTGGCTTGGCAAGATGAACACTACGCTGGCCGACCAATTCTAGTGACAGAAAATGCATATCACTTAGGGCTGTATAACGGTGATATTGGCATTCAAATACCAGATCCGGTTTCGGACCAATTAGTAACGTATTTTATAGATGGTAAAGGTGACATGATTAAATTGTTTAATCAGAGGTTGCCAACGCACGAAAGTGTATATGCGATGACAGTGCACAAAAGCCAAGGCTCGGAGTTTGACCATACAATATTGATCATGCCTGGTGACGATGTTGGCGTTAAGTTACTAGGCCGTGAGCTTATCTATACCGCTATAACTAGAGCAAAAACCCGCTTTACTATTTTTGGAGATAAAGATAGAACACTACGAGCCGTTAATAACCACACGGTACGTCAGTCTGGTTTGAGCAAGCTGCTGTACGGGCTGTAATAGTTACAAGTATATTAAGGTTTTATGCAATAAAAAAAGGCCAGCGGGGAGCTGGCCTTGTCCAAATTAAGTTGGAACTTAACAATGAAGAAATAACATTAACACGGTCTCAAGATGTCAATGCTATCCAAACAATAAGACCGAGGTTTTCCATAAAAGTTTCACTAAAATAGGAAAATTTTTATATTAATTTTTAACGACTGGTTTTTTTAACGAAAACCACCACATAAAGTGCCAACGCAAAACTACCAATAAATGCTTCAAAAGTAGCTACCGCTCTAGCTATACCAATAGGATGGATGTCTCCGTAACCAAGTGTAGTAAAGGTAACAACACTAAAATAAATAGACGATCCAAAGTGGCTTAAATTTTCATAAAAAGTGTGGTTTGAGTCAAAACCAATAGGCCCATAATTAGATTCAACGCCCATGGTAAAGTAAAAACAGGCACAAAAAAGAATAAACCACACGGAAAACGCGATAACGTTACGAGGCTTTTCACCATAGCCGCAAAATAAGTCTACGAGTTTTGAACTGATGCGCTCGGCAGAATAGCGAGGCTTCTGTTTGCGTATCATCGTCGACTCTTTATAGGCAAATTGCCCTGATAAGTTCATTAAACCATTGTCACTAGCTGCTTTTCTAAAAGCACGATAAATTTCTTCTGACTGCTCATAAAAGTCAGCTGCTTTAGTATGGTTTCCTTCACGTTCAGCTTGTCTTGCGATTGACTCTTGGTGAACATATGAGCCTAAACTTACATTGTCTAACCTGGCGCCACTTAACTTTACGCCAAGTAAGTTACAATTAAATAATTCTGCACAGTGCAAATCAGCGTCTTTTAATTGGGCTTTCATAAAAGAGGCGCCGGCGCAGTTTGCGTTAAACAAATGAGCATTGCGAAGGTTTGCACGATAAAAGTCTGCATTTCGAAAGTCATAACCTGTGGAGTGCCCGTAACGGACGAGCCTAACATTCTCCAAATCGGCTTTTTTTAAACAAACCCCTTGAGTAACGCCACCAGCAGCGACAAACTCTTCAAGCTTTAGCGCTAATTTCATGCCTGTTTTATCTATGGTTTTGTCGTGCCAAAAACAAAAGCCACTTCCTATATCTAGCTCATTGCAAGCCTCACCTTCGGTAGAGGTAAAGGAGCAGCGCTTAGGGTTTGATTTATTTTCTAACATAAACCTACATATAGTTTGTTTCTCTATGTATATAAAGGTAGACAAGTTTTTTTAAAATAGACAAACAAAATAACCTTTCGATATTTTAGAATACTCACAATCACATTTAGCAATTTACTTAAATTTGTAGAAACCTAATACTATTGACATCGTAAATGCAGCTAACCTGCATGTTTATTTTTAAAGTATGAGAACAATATGAACAAACAAGTGTCGAAAATATTGAACGGGATGCCTACTCAGGACGGTGCTGGGGTAAACCTAACTAGAGTTATAGGGCAACCTGCGCTTAGGAAACCTGGACCCTTTTTTAATGCTTGATGAAATACGCTCGGATAACCCAGATGATTACATTGCTGGTTTTCCACCACATCCTCATAAAGGTTTTGAGACATTGTCATATATGGTTCAAGGTAGCATGGAACACAATGACTCAACAGGTGGACATGGTTTAATTACCTCTGGTGGCGTTCAGTATATGACAGCAGGCAAGGGCATTGTTCATTCTGAAACCCCAAAACAAGATTCTGGCATGTTATTCGGTTTTCAACTTTGGTTAAATTTACCAAGTAAAGACAAGCTTCAAGCTCCGCGCTATATCGATATTCCGAAAGAAAATATTCCGGTCATTAGTGAATCGCCAGCTATAAAGGGCAAAGGACAAGTAAAAGTCATAGCCGGTCAATTTAACGGCGAAGGTGAAGTAGGCCCGGTTGTGCGAGATGATATTCAAGCTGAGATATATGACATAACATTGGCCTCGGGTTTTTTAGAGACAAGTATCCTAGATGAAAAGTGCGGTTTCATTTATGTTTATCAAGGTGAGATAACAGTCAATGGTAGTAAGGTTGTTGCTAAACAAGTTGCGGTATTGTCAGAAGGTGAAGTTATTAATATCAAAAATGACCACACTGACACTAACTTTAGCACTCAAACTCACTCTGGCATTGACATTGGCTCTCACGTTTCCAGTCACGAGGAGAGTGAAGCCGGCTTTTTATTGTTGGCAGCTAAACCAATAGGTGAGCCAATAGTGCAATATGGGCCTTTTGTGATGAATAAAATGTCTGAAATAGATACGGCGCTTAAAGATTATCAATCCGGACACTTTGTGTAACATTATAACCATCGACAAAAGCTTGTAATCGGTTGAATAAATTACCAATCCTAGCCATAGTATGGGGTTATAGTAATTTATTTGATCGAAGTTGAGACATTTGTGGCTATACACCCACCAACCATTTTATGTGGTCCATTTCTAAGACTCGTAGACAAACATCAAGCTAATATTTGGTTTGTTGCCGATGGATTGCATGATTACCAATTAGAAGTTATGGCCTTATCCAACAAGGTCGATATTCAGCAAGCCCTAGACTTTGTTCAGTTGGGGGAAAAGTGCTTTGCCTACCTTATTAATATCAGACCGATGGCAGAACATTGGGCGCTCTCTACTGAGCACTCATATACTATCCTTAACAATATACCAACTGCAAAGCCTAGTAGCGATGTCTTAGGACATTTTAAGGTTAACGAAACCATCTCTTCTGTAATACAAGGTTTCCTGTCGTAAACCCGATCATCCATCGGTAGATGCTTTTAATGGTATTGCGGATAAAATTAAAGAAGATTTTGATGCGCGTCCAGATTACTTATTGATGACGGGCGATCAGGTATATGCCGATGACGTGTCTGCACCTATGTTAGTAGCCGCGCAAGCGTTATCTAAAAAGCTTGGATTATTTTCAGCGGAGCATGAGCTAGGGAATGTATCAAAGCAGCAACTTGACTGGCGATATTCATTGAATAATCGAAGCCAATTGTTTCCCAAAAAAGAAGATCAAAGTCGCTGGTCTGAATTTTGGCATGGCACTGACATCATTTCTTCTCGATTTCATGATAATCACTTAATAGGACTTGATGAGTTTTTTGCCGTTTATTTATTAACTTGGTCTTCAAGCGTCTGGAGTTTTGTTACGGACGACGTGGAAAAAGCAGAAGAGAAAGTGCATGGTCAGCTTAAAGTCGCTTATCAAAATGACTGGCAAGCATTAAAAGGCTTTATAGAAACACTGCCTGACTTTGAATATGCATTGGCAAATACCCCAACCATGATGATATTTGATGATCATGACGTTACCGATGATTGGAATTTAAGTGTTGATTGGGAAGAGCATGTCTATGGGCATTTAATAACTCGTCAAATGATCCGAGATGCTTTGTTGTCATACACGGTATTTCAAGGCTGGGGCAACAACCCAGATAATCATCAACCGCTTATAAACACCATTAAACAGTTATCCATGACAGGTGATTTTGCCGACAATAAGTTTACTGAAAGCCTGTATGATTTTAATGACTGGCACTACGAAGTACAAAGCCAACCTAAAATAGTGGTTTTGGACACACGGACGCACCGTTGGCGCTCAGAAACATCCGCTAAAAATCCAAGTGGTCTTATGGACTTTAAATACTTAGAAGAGTTGGAGAGACAACTATTTGAGCCGCAAACCTCCATGTTATTAGTTTCACCGGCTCCAGTTTTTGGCGTAAAAGCCATTGAAGTGGTTCAAAAAGCTTGTGCTCTAGTGGGCAAGGAGTTGCTGGTGGACGTTGAGAATTGGATGGCCCATCAAGGCTCCGCTAAAAAGTTAATGAATATGTTACGTCATGACAACGCGCCAGACGAAGTTATTATTATGTCTGGTGATGTTCATTACTCTTTTTGTTTTTCAGCCGAGAGGCGATTTAGCTCCGACACGGATAAAATTTGGCAGTTGACCTGCAGTGGTTTCAAAAATCAATTTCCACCAGGCTTACTTAAGTTCTTTGATTATATAGACAGGTTTCTTTATTCACCGCACAGTCTGTTGAACCTTTTTACCAAGCGAAGAAAGTTGGAAATTGAACATCACCCATTAAAAGCGCAGGCAAGCCGTTTTAAACAAAGAAATTTGCATACGCAATCAGCGGCAGGTTTAGTGGAATTAAATGAGGATGGAACATTAAAAGGGTATAGCTTAATTACTTCTGATAATCATCAGCTTTTCTTTGATCTAGAAGAGAGTTGATTTAGAAGAGAGTTGAGAAAACGAACACAGAGATCTAAGTGGGACTTTATAAATCGAGTTAGAGTTTATAATAAAGTGAAAAGAAAGACGCGCCATATCAGATAACAATATGGCGCCAATAACTTAGAATACTTGGCAAACAAAACCTTTCAAGTAAAAACCTTCAGGGTATGTACTTGCAATAATGTGGTCGTGGGCTTGGTTTAACTTCTCTTTAAAGAAAACGTCGCGATTTGCATCGAGAGCCGCATCAGCAACAACCTTTTGGAAAAGATTTGTTTCCATAAGACCAGAACATGAGAACGTTAATAAGTGACCGCCTGGGTTTAATAGTTCCATAGCAATACGGTTAATGTCTTTATAGCCACGACATGCACCGTTTAACTGCGCTTTAGACTCAGCAAACTTTGGTGGGTCCATTACAATCACATCAAACCTTTTACCATCTTCTTTATACTTACGAAGCAACTTAAATACGTCGTGACGAACATATTCAACGTTAGAGTTATCAAAGCCATTAAGCTCTACATTACGCTCAGCTATTGCTAATGCTTCAGCAGAAAGATCAACCTGAGTAACACTTGTTGCACCACCACGAAGTGCATACAAACCGAAAGTACCTGTATAACTGAAGCAGTTTAAAACAGACTTGTCTTTAACATAGGTTTCTAACAATGCTCTGTTGTCACGTTGGTCAAGGTAAAAGCCCGTTTTATGGCCTTGTTCAACATCAACGTACGCTTTAATGCCGTTCTCTGAAATTATTACATCTTCAGGTAATTCACCATGAATTAAACCACGTGTTTTTTTGATGCCTTCTTTACCACGTACATCTGCATCAGAACGTTCGTAAATAGTGAAATCAGGGAACACTTGTTTTAATGCTGAAATAATATTGTCTCGTTGGAACTCTGCGCCTGCACTTACCAATTGAATCACAATCGTTGTATCAAAAACGTCGACGGTTACACCAGGTAAACCATCATTTTCAGCTGCTAAAAGGCGATAACCTGTTAACTGACCTTTTTCAATGATGTCAGCGCGAATAGCTTTTGCACGCTCGATACGCGCTACAAAAAAGTCGTGATCAATCGTATCACCTTCATTAAAACTCCATATACGAGCTCTAATTTGTGAATGAGGAGAATAAGAGCCTGTTGCTAGCCAGTTGCCGTCTTCGTCTTTTATATCAATAGTTTCGCCTAGTTTAGGGTTATCTACTACTTTTTTAACCCCTTTAGAGAATATCCAAGGGTGTTTACGAGTTACGGCTTTGACACGTTCATTTCTAATAATAATTGCAGGCATACAGGGCTCTATTTTGTAAAGGCGATAAATGGGTCGCGGATTTTAGTCTAAATGGTAATTATAGCAATGAATAATAAGCTGGATTCAAAAAAGTTTTAATATATTAGTCATATCTTAGTCACTAAAGCTTAAAGAAATTCGCGTACATTTTAGAGCAGAAAATATACCAATCTGTTTTATTTTGTAACTTAATTAACTTGGGTAGCTTAGTCATGCCAATATTAAATAGAAGACATTCATCACGATATAAAAAGAGCCAGTCGCAAAAACTATACCTACCATCAAACAGCCGTGAAAATCAGTATTTTTTGTTAGAAATACCCACTAGCGCAATATCAATTGATATAAACAATGTTGGTTTGATTGAGCTGAAAAATCGCTTTTTTCAATGTTGTAAAGAATATGGCATTAGAAATGGTCTGTTTGTTGCGAACGACAAGCTTGTTAAAGTTAGGTACGGGGAAGAAAATAACGTGCTTATGACAGACATGCAGTGTTTAGTTTCATATTCGCCAACTCAATACTTTGGTTTCCATAGCTATATAGAGCCTGATGCTAAAGTTAGTAAAATTGTGTTTGTTGTATTGGCGTCGGGAAATGACATTCGTAGTCAAGCGGTAAACCTCCATAGTAAAGTAACCGCGTTATTAGCAGACTTTGCTAGTGACATTGATGTAGCCGTTGAGTTATTTAAATTAAGAGACTTTCAACACATTACCTATGATTTATTTGCCCCAGAAAAAGGCCATAAGCAAACGGTGACTCATGGTTTTAGGTCTGTTGTTACTCGTTATAATCAACAGGGGCTTATAATCCCTAAAGTTCACAAATCTAATCATTTTGTGGTTGTTAAAATGCCAATTAACATTGAACTTGCCAATAAGTTTGAAAATAGCCAATTGGGTTTTGAGTATTCGAGTTTATATAACCAGTTATCTAATTCTATTAAAAATGCATTAGAAGCGCAGTCACTTAACCACGCTGCAATAGTTGCCAATGGCAAACAGCCATTTATCAGTATCAACGATGAAGAATTTGAACTTGAGTCAGATGAAATTGTAAAACTCGGTTTTGACAGTAACGTTAAAGATCACCGTTATCTGTGTTTGTTCGACTCTAAAAAGCTGGTGGACTACATTCAGATAGTGATTTCGGCGAAGTCAGATGATGATTTCCAGTCAAGTTATGCACCTTTTGTTAAAAGAGTGCACAACGCTATTTCTAGTTTAACAGAGGCTTTACATATTGAACCAAGCAGGGACGTTATAACTTGTCGGTTTCTTTCAGCATCTGAGATACAGTTTACCTACTGATCTAACCAACGTTTAATAACAGCTACGCTAACGTCTTGTCGTTGAGACACATAAACTCGAACTAAATTCTTAAGTTTTAGTTGCTTTTGTTTGGCGTCGTCTATTTGGCGACGCATTAAGCGCATTTTATTTCGAGCTCTCTTTAAACGCTCTTCTTTCGAAAGTTCAGTCATTACTGTGTAAGTTTATTCCTTGTTTGCCTGTCTATAAATATAATTCAAAGAACTATAAAGGGATACTCTCAATGTCTGTAGTTTCAGTATATGACCAAGCAACAAAAAATTTAACTATTTGGATGGTATAGCGCCACTTTTATTGCGTTTATATTTAGCGCCTATTTTCATTCAAGCTGGCTGGACAAAATTCCAAAATTTTGAAGGAACATCAGCTTGGTTTGGTAATCCAGATTGGGGCTTAGGACTGCCTTTTCCGGAAGTATTAGCCTTGTTAGCCGCAAGTACCGAGTTAGTAGGCGGTTTCCTTTTATTAATTGGACTTTTTACTCGCTTAATATCAATTCCATTGGCTTTTACCATGGTTGTTGCTGCGATAACAGCACATGCTGAAAATGGTTGGTTAGCGTTATCCGATGCCACTAGTTGGTTGGCGGACGGTACTATTTTGCTGAATGAACGAGTTTTAGACGCCGTTGAAAAGAAGCAAGCGGCAATCTCAATTCTAAAAGAGTATGGTAATTATGAATGGCTCACCAGTTCTGGCTCCATCACTATTTTAAATAACGGCATAGAATTCGCAGCGACCTATTTTATTATGGTTTTTGTTTTGATTTTTACCGGTGGCGGTCGCTATACCAGTGCTGATCACTTTTTGCGCAAAAAAATCTTTAAACAAGGCCACTAGACTATTGATATAAAAGGGTATGGGATAGTTTGAGTAAACACGGTAAACTAACGCCATTGCTTATCACAGGAATCGAACATGCAGGCGTTAGATCTTTTATTGACCCGATCATCATTTTCAAAGCTTTCGGCACCCGCACCGTCGGGACAACAACTTGATCAAATCATTCAGGCTGGACTAAGAGCGCCAGATCATGCTCATTTATCACCTTTTGATTTCATTGTTTGTGAAGGGGAAGGTTTAAATAAGTTAACAACTATTTTTACTGATGCTGCAATAAAAGCAGATTCTAGTATCGAAAAAATTGAAAAATCAAAAAAAATGACGTCTAGAGCGCCTATGATCATTGTCACAATCATGCGTTATCAAGAACATGAAAAAGTGCCACGTGTTGAGCAGGTCTCTACAGTAGGATGTGCAACTCAAAATATGCAAATGGCGGCACAGGCTATGGGCTTTAACGGCATTTGGCGTACTGGTAGTTTTGCTACCGACATTAACGTTCGTAATGCTTTTGACTTAACTCAAGAAGATGAAATTATTGGCTTTCTATATTTAGGCACACCTGAGTGTGAGCCGCCAATTAAAAGAGATCGAGATGCCAGCAAATACGTTCGCTATTGGCGTTAATCTACCGAATTAAAGAACACATTAGGGATCAAATGAAAATTACAAGTGCGCTACAAAAATTAGGTGTTACTAATCCACTTATATACGGTTGTATGGGACTAGGTGGCGGCTGGAATCAGAATCCAGTTTCAAAAGACGACATCCGCCAGGCTAATGAAGTTATAGATACGGCATTAGAGTCTGGGTTCCAGTTATTTGATCACGCAGATATTTATACTTTTGGTAAAGCAGAGCAAGTATTTGGTGAAGTATTAAAGTCACGTCCAGAACTCAAAAAGCAAATGGTTCTGCAATCCAAGTGTGGCATTCGTTTTGATGCTGGCACTACACCTAAGCGTTATGACTTTTCAAAAGAGTGGATAAGCTCTAGTGTAGAAGGCATTTTAGAGCGTTTGAATATTGAGCATTTACCTATTTTGTTGTTACATAGACCAGACGTGTTGATGGATGTTGAAGAAATCGCTGAGGTTTTTTCTGAATTGCAAAAACAAGGCAAAGTAGGTCAGTTTGGCGTTTCTAATATGTCAGCAAATCAAATGCAGCAATTACAAAGCAAAATGAAGTCGCCGTTAGTTGCAAACCAACTTGAGATGAGCTTAAGCAAATTAGATTGGTTAGAACAGAGTATTCTAAATAACGTAGGCAATGCACCTGGTCATTCCTTTACTGCTGGGACTATTGAGTATTGTCAATCTCAGGATGTGCAAATTCAAGCCTGGGGCAGCATGAGCCAAGGTTTGTTTAGTGGCCGTAATGTGAATGATGAAAGCCAAGCTGTACAGCAAACCGCGGAAAAAGTACGCCGCATTGCTGCTGAAAAAGAAACATCGACAGAAGCCGTTATTTTAGCGTGGCTAATGAAACATCCTGCAAACGTTATGCCTGTGGTTGGTACAACAAACACAGACCGAATTAAAGCCGCAGCACAGGCAACTAAAATAGAGTTGTCTCGTGACCAATGGTACGAACTTTATGTATCAGCTAGGGGCGAAGAGCTTCCTTAATAGGAAACTCTGTTGGCTGTTTGTCGCTTGCGATGAACGGCCAGCTAACAACCTTCCATCAATAGTTTATTTATTTCTATCTAAACCAAATAATTGTTTGTAACGTTTAGCAAAAGTTTGTTTTTTTTGTGTTCAACGTTGTCACCTTAAATTCAAGCGACTAAGGTTGCAGTTATCGCTCATTTAATGCACTGTGATCACTTATTAAATAGATAAGTAAAACTAAGTGTAGAGACACAATATATTTTATTAGTCAGTTAGTTATTATTTCAATTAGAATGCGCGCCATTCGAAGTTACCACTTAGGTAGCTCATAATTTGTTTAAGAGGATTTTGCCTATGTTGTTTAACGACAACCTAATTACAGATTGCCCAATTCGTCAAAAAATTCGAGACTTTTATCGTATTGATGAAGAAGAGGCAATGAAGTATATCCTACCTGAGGCTGAGATCAGCCTTGCTGCTCGAAGTAGAGCATGGGAAAGGGCACGTAAAATGGTTGTGCGTATTCGTAAAGAGAATACGGAAAACAGCGGCATAGATGCACTCTTAAATGAATATTCATTGTCTTCAGAAGAAGGCGTTGTGCTTATGTGCCTGGCCGAAGCTTTACTGCGAGTGCCAGACAAAGGAACGCAAGATAAGTTAATACAAGATAAGATTGGCCAAGGCTCTTGGAGTCGCCATATTGGTGGCAGCGAGTCTTTGTTTGTTAATGCTTCTAGTTGGGGGCTGTTACTTACCGGTAGTATGGTTAAATACTCTAGCGACAGCACTAAAGCGCAATATGGTGTATTAAAAAGAACCGTAGGTAAGTTTGGTGAGCCTGTGATTAGAAAAGCAATGAAAGTTGCAATGAAAATCATGGGTCAACAGTTCGTGATGGGCGAAGACATTGAAGACGCCACTGAACGCGCCATGAAAAAAGAAACAAAAGGTTACGTATATTCCTACGACATGCTGGGCGAAGGTGCTCGTAACATGGAAGATGCGGATAAGTATTACCAAGCGTATGTAGATGCAATAAAAGTTATTGGTAAAAAAGCGAAAGGTCGTGGACCGAGAACCAGCCCAGGCATTTCAGTAAAGTTATCGGCAATTCACCCGCGTTACGAATTTGGTAACCGCCAACGAGTGTTAGACGAAATTGTACCAAAGCTAAAAGCGTTAACATTGATGGCAAAAGAGTGGGATATTGGCCTTACAGTTGATGCTGAAGAATCCGAGCGATTAGACATTTCATTAGACATCATTGAAGCTGTTTTTCTTGATGATGATCTTGGTAATTGGAATGGTTTTGGTCTTGCGGTTCAAGCCTATCAAAAGCGTGCAATTTTTGTAATTGAATGGCTTCGCAGCATAACGCTAAAAACAAATCGCAAATTAATGGTGCGTTTAGTTAAAGGTGCTTACTGGGATTCTGAAATAAAAAATGCACAGCGCGATGGCGAACCTCATTTCCCTGTGTTTACTCGTAAATCGTCTACAGACGTTTCATACCACGCATGTGCAAATAAACTATTAGAGTATCGCGATACCATTTACCCACAATTTGCCACTCATAATGGTTATACCGCTTCTACTATTTTGGAACTGGCGGGTGATGATAAAGAAGGTTTTGAATTTCAATGTTTACACGGTATGGGCGACAGCCTTTACGACCAAATTGTAAGCGAACAGCAAATTCAATGTCGTATTTACGCACCAGTAGGTGTGCACGAAGACTTACTTGCTTACCTAGTAAGACGTCTTTTAGAAAATGGCGCAAACTCGTCATTTGTTAATGCGATAGTTGATGTTGATAAGCCAGTAGAAGACTTGCTCTTTGACCCAATGGAAAGAACGCAACGTTTGTCTTCTATTTACAACGAACAAATTAATTTGCCACATCAAATATTTGGCAAAGAAAGAAACAATTCGAAAGGTCTAGATCTAACAGACATTAATGAGCTTGTGACACTTAAAAAGTCATTGGTCAATTGGTTTGAAAATAATCAAGCAGACGTGAAAGCATCTACAACAGCCGATGCTTCAAATAAAACGCTACATCCGGTGTTAAACCCAGCAAATCATGATGAAGTTGTTGGTTACCATCAGTTTGCAGAGCCTGCTGACATGTTAAGTATGCTAGAAAAAGCTGACTCGACGTTTAACTCATGGTCTCAAACTCCAATTGCGGAGCGTGCTGAATTATTACGCCGAACTGCAGACATTCTTGAAGAACATATGGAAGAGCTTATTGGTCTTTGTATTAAAGAGGCCGGTAAAATTGCGAAGGATGGCGTGGATGAAGTTCGAGAAGCAGTAGATTTTTGTCGTTATTATGCAGCCCGCGCTGAAGAACTAGCAGAAGATAATCGCTTAGAACCTCGTGGTGTTATCGTTTGTATTAGCCCTTGGAACTTCCCGTTAGCAATATTCTTAGGCCAAGTGGTTGCTGCTATTGTGACCGGTAATACGGTACTAGCAAAACCAGCTGAGCAAACGAGTTTAATTGCTATTAGAGCAATTGAATTAATGAAGCAAGTTGGCCTTAAAGAAGGTGTAGTGCAACTTGTTATCGCAAAAGGCCCAGAAGTTGGCAGTACATTATTGCCTGATGAACGTGTTAAAGCAGTAATGTTTACTGGTTCAACACAGACAGGCACTCTAATTTCACAAATATTGGCTGAACGTGGCGGAGAGCAAGTTCCTTTGATTGCTGAAACGGGCGGTCAAAACTGTATGATTGTTGACTCTACAGCGTTACCTGAACAGGTTGTTGATGACGTGATTGCGTCTGGTTTCCAAAGTGCAGGCCAGCGTTGTTCGGCGTTACGTGTACTGTTTGTTCAAGAAGATATTGCTGATAACGTAATCCGAATGATTAAAGGCGCATTAGAAGAATTGTCCATTGGCGATCCCGCTTTGTTATCAACGGATGTTGGCCCGGTTATCGATGAAAAAGCGCTTTCAACATTAACCAGTCATGCTGAGTCAATGAAATCAAAGGGTAAGTTAGTTTTTGAAGGTGTACTTGGTGAAGACTGCCAAAACGGAACTTACTTTGCCCCTCGTTTATACGAAATCGATAATATTAATCAGCTAGAGAAAGAAGTCTTTGGTCCATGTGTGCATGTTATTCGTTTTAAAGCGGATCAAATCAATGAAGTAATTGAGCAAATAAACTCAACTGGATTTGGTTTAACCATGGGCATACATTCTAGAATTGAAGAGCGAACACTTGAGCTGGCAAGATTATCACGAGCGGGTAACGTATACGTAAACCGTAACATGATTGGCGCAGTAGTTGGTGTTCAACCGTTTGGTGGACGAGGCTTATCAGGTACTGGACCTAAAGCGGGCGGACCAAACTACTTACCTCGTTTAATGATAGAAAAAGCAACGCCAGATGACTTTGAATATCCTGATGAAGATCCAGCGCTAGAGACGGACGACCTGTCTATTGATGCCGCTGGTGAGTTAATGGATACAGCAAAAGTAACAAGAGAAACGTGGCGATTAACTGATTTGGTTCAACGTTTGTCTTATGTTCGTCAGTTGTTAGCAAGTATCGCAACAGTAGATATTGTTGAAGACTTAGCGGATGACTTAGAAGAGACGTTAAGAGCTTCTCGTAATCAGTTAATTAACATTGAACGTAAGATGAAGCGTCCAGTTCAATTACCTGGACCAACGGGTGAATCAAATACTCTGTACTATGAACCTCGTGGTACGTTAGTTTGTTTCGCCGATAAAAACGTATCTTTCCACTATTGGACGCTTTCTGTAGTTACTGCACTGGCAACGGGTAATGTAGTTGTTGCTGTGGTATCAGACTTATTCTATGAGGAAGCTCAAGCGTTCAGAGAAAAGTTACTAGCGACAGGTGTTGAAAAGGGAGTGTTACAGGTTGCTCGTCTTCGCCACTTAGAACCTCTATTGGCACATGAAGATTTAGCCGGTGTTGTAATCGAATCTAGATCAAAGCGTACTGCTTATGTAGCAGAGCAACTTGCTCGACGTTTTGGTGCGATATTACCTGTAATCGAAGCAGAGTATGACGATAACCTAATCTCGCGTATGTTGACGGAGAAAACAGTGAGTATTGATACAACGGCTTCTGGCGGTAATACATCATTGATGACGCTTACTGAAGAAGACTGATTTATAGTTAGTAAAAAGCCCGCTTTAAGCGGGCTTTTTTATTGGTAAATGACGTTAGCTTTTAACCATTCCAAATGGAAACGGCCTAATCAGGTAAAAACGTATCTGGGTGTTTAAGTGTTTTTCTGAGCCAGTAGAAGAACATTACTGACGCGGCGGTTAAACCTAAAACAATTCCCCACCAAAATCCGGCCGGTCCCATTGCTGGCACAAGTATATCGGTTCTGCCAAGCATATAACCAAGTCCAAAACCTAACGGCCAGTAGGCAATAAAGGTAATATAAAGCAGAGGCTTAGTGATTTTTAATCCTTTAAAAATACCCGCACACATTACCTGAACGGCGTCTGGTAATTGGTATATAGCGGTAATGATTAAAATACTAGAGGCGAGGGCAACTACTTCAGGTTGCTCGGTATACATAGAAATGATTGAGTCTCTGAACAGATAAGTTATTAGCATTACAAATGAACCAAATGCTGCGGCTAAAACAAAGCATGTTTTAATTGCCTGTTTAAGCATATTTATATCGCCAAAACCTTTTAAGTAACCAATGCGAATAGTGGCCGCCATAGATAAACTTAGCGGAGCCATAAATACAACGCTACTGTAACTAAATGCAACTTGGTGACCAGCAATAGCAATTGCGCCTAGTGGTGCAATCGCTAACGCTGAAAATGCGAATAAGGTAGTTTCAAATAAAAGTGATACAAAAATAGGTAAGCCGATTCGAGACAGGCTTTTAATTTTTTCTAAATTTGGTTTTTCAAAACGGCTAAATACTTTCATTGGTTTAAGCTTTTTGCCTTTGTGTAAATAAATTAAAAGCACAATAAAGCTTATCCACTGAATGATGGCGGTAGCTAATCCGCTGCCCGCTCCACCAAGTTGTGGCATGCCAAACTCACCAAAAACAAAAATATAATTGAGAGGAATGTTAAGAATTAAACCAATTACGCCGGTAATCAAAGCTGGAGTAGTTAAGCCTATGCCTTCAAAAAAGCTTCTGAAAACAAAAAATAAACAGGTTGGTAATATGCCCCAAATAGCAAACTGCAAATAACCTAAAGATTTTTCATGGAGTTCAGGTTCTAAATCTAGGTTATCAAGCGGTACGTTTACAAACTGATAAATTAGTACCACAAAAAAGCAAACAATTAACGCGAGGTACATTCCCTGATAAAGCGTTGAAACAAGTGGTTTTGTATCATTATTAGAGCCTGAAGCCCCTAGGAGTTGTGCTACTACGGGAGTGACGGCAATTAGCAGTCCTTGGATAGAAAAAACAACAGGTCCCCACAAACTAGTTGCAACGGAAACCGAGGCCATATCAACGTGGCTTAACTGACTCGCAATAACAGTATCTGTAAATAGCATTAATGCCGTAATTACTTGGGTAATTAAAAGCGGAATGGCCAGCTTTAAAAGGTGTCGAGTTTCATTTAAATCAAACAGTTTTGATTTCACTTGGGTCATTGAAGCACTTCTGTATCGCATAGGGTGCTTTATTATCTATTTAATCACTAATGATGGCTAGAAATAATCTGTTGATTTGAGTTATTTGGCGACTAATAACTAAAAATAATAAATTATTAGTATATACACTCTATTTTCCTGTCAGAAATAGTTTAAATATTCCTTACAGTATGGCTTAATGGGGACATAGGTTTGGCAAGTAAGATGTCTTTTGACCCTTTTCTTTTTGTCCTACATTTTTTTGTTAAACCACTTAGTTTAAATTTCAAACAAGGTTATCTGTTAAGTGACATTAGCTTCTATTAATTCTGTACTTTTCGTGTGTTTAGGCAATATTTGTCGTTCACCATCAGCTCATGCTGTTTTTAGACATAAATCTAAAAACGCTGGGTTTGATATAACTGTGGATAGCGCAGGCACAGCGGCATATCATCAAGGTGCACGCCCTGATAGTCGTTCTCAAAAAGTAGGTGAAAATAGAGGATATGACTTCACAGAAATTTCCGCGAGAAAAGTAGAGCAACATGACTTTGAAAAGTTTGACCTTATCCTAGCAATGGATAACGCAAATTTTTCAGATTTAATAGAGCGCTGCCCAGAAGAGTACCAACCTAAAGTAAGGTTAATGACTGAGTTTTGTCAGACGTACGCTGACGAAAGTGAAGTACCTGATCCATACTATGGTGGTGCCGCCGGATTTGAATTTGTTTTGGACCTCATTGAAGACGCAAGCGATGGTCTTCTTCATCAAATTAAAAACGAACCTAATTAAACTAAGGGTATTAAGTGACCAATTGGACTCCCGAAAGTTGGAGAACGTTGCCAATACAGCAACAGCCAACGTATAAAGATAAAGAATTATTAGCGAATGTAGAAGCTCAAATTCATTCGTTTCCTCCTCTAGTTTTTGCAGAAGAGACTAGAGAATTACATCGTCAATTAGGCGAAGTAGCTAATGGCCGTGGATTTTTACTACAAGGTGGTGATTGCGCGGAATCCTTTAGTGATTTTAGTGCGACAAATATTCGCGATACATTTAAAGTTATGTTGCAAATGGCCGTAGTACTTACCTTCGGTGGTAAAGTACCGGTAACTAAGATTGCTCGTGTTGCAGGTCAATATGCTAAACCTCGTTCGTCGGACTTAGAAGAAGTTAACGGTGTTAAACTGCCAAGTTACCGTGGCGACATAGTGAATAGTTTTGAGTTTAATGAGTTAGCTCGTGAACCTGATCCTCAACGTTTAGTGACAGCTTACCATCACTCTGCATCAACACTGAATTTGTTAAGAGCCTTTGCACAAGGTGGACTAGCAGACTTGCATCAAGTAAACCGTTGGAACATGAGCTTTGTTGAGTCAAATCCAAACAGAGACCGTTACCAGCATTTAGCTGATCAGTTAAAAGAAACGCTAGATTTCATGCAAGTTATAGGACTTACGTCTGAAACGACGCCAATGATTAAAGAAACGCAACTGTTTACGTCGCATGAGGCATTGCTTCTTAACTACGAACAAGCGTTAACGCGTAAAGATCATTTAACGGATAAATGGTACGACTGCTCTGCGCACATGGTTTGGATTGGTGAGCGTACGCGTCAATTAGATCATGCACACATTGAGTTTTTCAAAGGCATTAATAACCCGATTGGCGTTAAAGTAGGTCCAGGTATGCAACCTGATGAACTTATTAAACTAATTGATGCATTAAACCCAAATAATGTACCTGGTCGTTTAACCTTGATTACTCGTATGGGCGCTGATGTTATTGGTAAGAAGTTACCAGCACTTGTGCAACGTGTGAAGCAAGAAGGTCGTCATGTTGTATGGAGTTCAGATCCAATGCATGGCAATACAATTAAAGCCAGCAACGGTTATAAAACACGTAACTTTGATGCGGTACTAACTGAAATTCAAGACTTCTTTAGCGTTCATAAAGCGGAAGGCACTTGGGCTGGCGGTGTTCACTTTGAAATGACAGGTCAACACGTTACAGAATGTACCGGTGGTGCTTACGGTTTAAGTGAAGCTGATTTAAGCAAGCGTTATGAAACACAATGTGATCCTCGTTTGAATGCCGATCAAGTATTGGAACTCGCGTTTCTAATTACAGATGCACTTAAAGACGCAAGATAAAGTTATGAACAATGTGCGTTATCCCGTTATTGATTGGTTTCGGGGTTTCGCAATTTTGTTAATGGTGATTTATCACCTATGTTACGACCTAGATGTTTTTGGTTATATTGATACGGTATTTGGTACTGGTTATTGGGTACCGTTTCGTTACGTTATTGTTATAAGTTTTTTACTGTTAGTTGGCCTCAGTTTACAGTTTGTTCATTACAAAAAAATAAACGTTAAAAACGTGAAGGTTAGAACCCTGCAACTAGGTTTAGCCAGTGCAGTTGTGACAATTTCCTCTTATTTTATTGCTCCGCAAAAAGCCACTTTGTTTGGTATTTTACATCTTATTTTACTAGCCAGTTGGTTAGGCCTGCTATTCATAAATCGACCTAAGCTAAGTGCTATCGCTGGCACCACTATTTTTGCACTAGGCCACTTTGTTGAAACAAAGCTGTTTGATTCTAACTGGTTACATTGGATAGGAATGGTTGAATACGTGCGCCCAGCGCTAGATTACGCACCATTATTTCCTTGGTTTGGTGTTGTGTTGTGGGGGATTGCGCTCGGTTATGTAATACAGTGCAATGTTTTTATTAGCCGCAGTTTGCTAAATATTAATGTCACTCAGTCTAAATTTAATTCGTTTTTAAATTGGGCTGGCAAACATAGTCTTATCATTTACCTTATTCACCAGCCTTTAATGTATGGCGTATTAATGGTTGTGTCGGGCTAACTTCATTGCTGAAATTATTTTTGCCGATATCTCTTCAACCGAAAAGTGCGTGGTATTGATAAAAGGTATTTTATTGCCTTTATACATGCGCTCAACTTCACGCAATTCCATTCTGCACTGCCTTAGAGAAGCGTATTTACTGTTTGCATAACGCTCATTTCTTATTGCAGCAAGTCTATTTGGTTCAATGGTAAGTCCAAAGATCTTACGTTTGTTTTCTTTCAGAACCGCAGACAGTTTAAAGTCTTCCATGTCATCTTCAGTAAAAGGGTAGTTTGCTGCTTTAATTCCGTACTGGAGCGCTAAATAAATACTGGTAGGTGTTTTACCACTTCGAGACACTCCAACTAATATTACATCGGCATCTTTATAATTATCAGTTGTTTGGCCGTCATCGTTAGTAAGAGCAAAGTTCATCGCTTCTATTCGAGCGTCATATTTATGCTCTTTAATAGAGTGCGTTCTATGCTTAACGGGATTTGCTGGAACGTTTAGCTTATCGCTAATTACTTTTGAAAATGGTTCCAATACGTCAAAACATATTGAATGAGAGTCTGCAATTTTTTCAGCTAATGACTTATCTACGAAGGTATGAAATACAAAAGGGCGATGACCTGTAGTTTTAAAACGTCTATTTATCTGCTCTTTTAATAGATTAGCTTTTTCATCACTTTCAATAAATGGCACTGTTATATGCTCTATCGTAAAGTCATATTGAGACAAGGTAGCATGGCCAATGGTTTCAGCAGTAATGGCGGTGCCATCTGAAACATAAAATGCAGTGCGAGTCATAGTTGTCCTTTGTAGTAATAAATTTTCAAGTGCATTTAAATTTTACCAATTGAGGTTGGTTGTGTAGAATGCGCTCGCGTTTGTAAGTCTTTTTGTAATAATACAAATCATATAACAAAATAGGCTTCGAACTCTATTTTATCTCAAAACTTATTAAAATTAGTGGAGAATGTCACGTGCAGGAATATGTACTCTGGTATCAAGAATTAGGAATGAACGACGTCAACCAAGTTGGCGGTAAAAATGCGTCATTAGGCGAAATGATCAGTAACCTCGCCAATGCTGGAGTGAAAGTGCCGGGTGGATTTGCCACAACGTCTTTCGCGTTTAATGAATTTTTAGAACAAAGTGGTTTAGAAGCAAGGATTCATAATATCCTTGATACGTTAGATGTAGATGATATTGCTGCACTAACAAAAGCAGGTGAGCAAATTAGAAACTGGATCATTGAGACTCCGTTTACACCTGCATTAGAATCAGCGTTAGCAGAGTCTTATGAAAAATTAGCAGGTGAATTAGGCGAGCAAGCGTCATTTGCGGTTCGTTCTTCTGCCACTGCCGAAGACATGCCAGATGCATCATTTGCCGGTCAACAAGAAACTTTCCTTAATGTAAAAGGTTTAGACGCAGTAAAAGTTGCCGTTAAGCACGTTTTTGCATCTTTGTTTAATGACCGAGCTATTTCTTATCGCGTACACCAAGGTTATGACCACAAAGGCGTGGCATTATCAGCGGGCATTCAGCGCATGGTGCGCTCTGACCGTTCTTCTTCAGGTGTTATGTTCTCTATCGACACTGAATCAGGCTTTGAAGACGTTGTATTTGTAACGTCAGCGTTTGGCTTAGGCGAAATGGTTGTTCAAGGCGCAGTAAACCCTGATGAGTTTTACGTACATAAACCAACACTAAAAGCGGGTCGCCCAGCTGTAGTGAGAAAAACTATGGGTAGCAAAGCTATTCAAATGGTTTATGCCGATACTCAAGAGCACGGTAAGCAAGTAAAAATTGAAGATGTTGATGTAAACAAAGCAAATGAGTTTTCATTAACAGAAGAAGAAGTAATGGAGCTTGCAAAACAAGCCGTTATTATTGAACAACATTACGGCCGTCCAATGGATATTGAATGGGCCAAAGACGGTTTAGATAACCAACTTTATATTGTTCAAGCTAGACCGGAAACCGTTCGTAGTAACGAAGAAGCGAATGTAATCGAGACTTTCCAATTAGAGCGCCGAGGTACTGTTAAGTGTACAGGTCGTGCTATTGGTCATAAAGTCGGTTCGGGTGAAGCTAAAGTTCTTAAGTCTATTGCTGAGATGGATCAAATCAAGCCTGGCGATGTCCTAGTTACAGACATGACTGACCCAGATTGGGAACCTATCATGAAGCGAGCTTCTGCGATTGTAACTAACCGTGGTGGGCGTACTTGTCACGCAGCAATCATTGCTCGTGAACTAGGAATTCCAGCTGTAGTAGGTTGTGGCGATGCAACGTCTTTAATTACCACAGGTGATGAAGTAACAGTATCGTGTGCAGAAGGCGACACAGGTTACATTTACGGAGAAGTTTTACCATTTGAAGTGGTAACCTCAAAAGTAGATGAAATGCCTGACTTACCAGTGAAAGTAATGATGAACGTAGGTAACCCTGACCGTGCATTTGACTTTGCTAGGTTACCGCACGCAGGTATTGGTTTAGCTCGTTTAGAATTCATTATTAACCGTATGATTGGTGTGCACCCTAAAGCACTATTAAACTATGATGTGCAACCAACTGACGTTAAAGATGAAATCGACGAATTGATTGCGGGTTATGAGTCACCAGTTGAGTTTTACATCAACAAATTAAAAGAAGGCATTGCCACTTTAGCAGCTGCTTTTTATCCTCAAAAAGTTATCGTTCGTATGTCTGATTTTAAATCAAACGAATACGCTAACTTAGTTGGCGGTGAGCAGTACGAACCAGACGAAGAAAACCCAATGATTGGCTATCGAGGAGCTTCTCGATATATCTCTGACAGCTTCCGTGATTGTTTTGCGCTTGAGTGTGAAGCATTAAAACGTGTTCGTAATGAAATGGGCCTAACAAATGTAGAAGTAATGATCCCATTTGTAAGAACCGTTGGTGAAGCAAAACAAGTTGCTGAGTTACTAGACGAACATGGCTTAAAGCGCGGTGAAAATGGCCTTAGAGTTATTATGATGTGCGAGTTGCCATCTAATGCATTGTTGGCTGACCAATTCCTAGAGTACTTTGATGGGTTCTCAATTGGTTCAAACGATTTAACACAGCTGACGTTAGGTTTAGACCGTGATTCAGGTTTAATTGCACACTTATTTGATGAGCGTAATGAAGCCGTTAAAGCTTTATTATCTATGGCGATTAGAGCAGCGAAAAAAGCCGGTAAATACGTAGGTATTTGTGGTCAAGGGCCTTCAGATCATGAAGACTTTGCAAACTGGTTAGTAGAAGAGGGTATTGACTCTGTTTCTTTAAACCCAGATACAGTATTAGAAACATGGTTGTATTTAGCGGAACAAGAACAAAAACGTTCTTAACCCAATAGTACAAGACGCACCTTAGTAAAAGTCAGCCATGTGCTGGCTTTTATTTTGCGTGACACTTTTTAAATTTTTTACCTGAACCGCATGGGCATTGTTCATTGCGTTCAATTTTGATGATTGGTGTATCAAACAGTTCTCCACTATCGTATTTCCACGCGTCATCCTCTATTACAAAATATGACTGTTCATGTATTTGTTGTAAATAACCGTCTGCAATAAAATCCGCTTTAAACTCTACAGTAGTGTCTGTAGCTTCAACAATTGTAAGACCTATAAAGTGACAACTCATACACGCTGCTTTTAGATCTTGTTCAGTTAACTCTAACTTTAGTTTGTTAGAACTTGTTTGGTATAAATAATCACTAGTGCCAGTAGCAAATGCAACATAACGAGAGCGCATTAATTGCAATGGGTTATCCGCGTTACGCTTAGCAGAGATAATATCCTGACAAGGGCACGAGACTTCTTTAGATTTACACAAACAGGGTGACAATATTTAACGCCTTATAAATGAGTAGTAACAGCCCCAAATTAATGAGCTTGCAGTGCGCCCTCAATGTTATCAGATTTTATAGCGTGAATCGCTACTTCCGAATCGGCCCCTTTTAAATAGATTGATTTTTGCTGTTCTGAAGATAGTGCGTCTTCCCAAAAGATTATAGCTGAGCAATTGTGATGTTTAATTGCTTCACTCGCAGTAAAAAATACGTCTTGGCAATGTTTCTTTTGAAAAACAATTACCTTATTAACATCTATACTATTGCGAGTTAAAAACTCTTTTGTTGGGCGACCATCAGGGGCAATAAGTAAAATCCAACCGGCTTGGGTACTATATAACTTTAGTAAAGGTATTAGTCCAATGTCACTTTTAGTAATATTATTCAAAGGGTTAAACTGATATTCTGTTTTTTCGTTTATAAGATTATTAAGCATTTTTGAAACCACTGGATAAATGAACAGTGGTTGTAATTTAGTTGGTTTTTTATACCACTGCAAGTTTTTTATTCATTTAATGTAATAAAATTTTTATAGGACTTAGTTTTGAAGAGTTTCAACAAATATTTATTAACGATTATCTTTTTATCACCTATCGTCGCGTTTTAATAACGACGACTCAATCGTTTAATAAACTTGATAGTCTGCAAATAGGAGACAGCGAGTTAACAACTTCTATTACTAAGTCTTATTATGTAGATGAAGGACAAGGGGCGTTTTTAGATCAACAACTTAAAGAGTTAAGCTTATTCGATTTACCTTACAAGGACTTTACTGGCACCTTAAATTGGGGATTTGACAATAGAACGTTTTATTACAAATACGAAATAGAAAACCTATCAAAAGAGGCAAGAAGCTATGTTGTCCATTTTGACAATCCTACAATAGATAGGTTAAGCGTTTTTGAGGTGACCAACGCACAAAATGTATTATTGGCAGAGTTTGGTGATACCGCTAAAAATGTAAGTCAGAGTAATAAAGCCATGCCATCCGTTATAGTTGGAGTTCCTTCTGGGCAAACTAGAACACTGGTTTTTGTATCCAAAACAACAGGCGCTGCTTTTTTACCTGTACTTATTTTCCTATCCGACAGCTTCTCAGAGTATCAACAGTTCATATATTTAATTTGGGGAGCGTTTATCGGTATTTCCGTACTTATGTCGCTTTACAATTTAATCCTTTTTGCTGGTGCCAATGAACGAATATATTTGTATTACATTGGGTACGTGTGTTTTTTCCTTGTACAGCTCGGTGCATTGCATGGTTTTAACGCTTATATAATTGGTGGTGAGTTAAATCAATGGTTATCAAAAAACATAAATGTTCTCAGTTGTTTTGTCAGTTTTTTCTCGGTTAAATTGGCATTACGATTTTTAAAGCTCGATCACCTAAAGGATTATATATGGGTGAAAGTTGCGAATATTTATAGTTATAGTCTGGCGTTTTTTGCTTTTGTATTCATTTTTTTAGAAGAGTCTACGGCAGCTTCTATATTTTTCTTCTTGTTAATTGCCGCTTATACAATCGCAATTGCGTTGATGCTCTATAAATTTAAAGAGCGTATTAAGTGGACTAAGTACTATATTATTTCGTGGGTGCCGCTATTTGTTGGTGCTGGTTTAGGCTCCTTAATGTTTGCGGGCGTGTCAGAGTATAGTTTTTGGAATCGTCACGCTTCACTAATGGGCGTGCTAACCGAAATGGTTTTAATATCTATGGCTTTGGCGGAGCGATTAAGGAACAGTGAAGCAGAGCGTCTATATCAAGCATCCCATGAACCTTACTACAAGTTACCAAATGTAAACTTATTGGAGCAGAAAGGGCTCGAGCTAAGCACTAATAATACAAACTTTGATTTTTCTATCGTTTCTGTGTCTATCAACAACTATGAATCATTAGAATCGTACATTCCAAAAGATAGACTAAAGGAAGTTGTTTATAAATTCTTAACTGACATCGAACAAAGGTTAAGTTTAGATTTACAGCTAGTAGATTTTGATTCGGACTCTTATTTACCAAATGTGGCCATGCTAAATGACGGCGTGTTTAGCTTTTTAGTCTCAAGTAGTGACCAAATGCTCTTGAGTAGTGCCTTAAAAAAGTGTCAGAACGTCAGCCTATAAAAATGGAAATACCAGAGCTGCCCCTGCAGTTAAACTTCGTTGTGGGTGCCTCATCATTTATTGATAGTCCCTACGGAGTAACGGACGTTATTTATAAGGCGCAGTTAGCTCTTGAACAGGCTAAGGAATTAAACAAAAACGTATGGATATTTAGTCAATCGGAACCAGAAGCTAATAATAGAAAATTTAGAATGGCCAGCGACATCAAGTTGGCAATGCGAAGTGGCGAAATGTTTGTTAAGTATCAACCTCAGTTTGATATTGATAGTGGTGAGATAGTTACTTTTGAAGCGTTACTAAGATGGAGACATCCCGAATTAGGAAATTTAAACCCTTTAGAAGTAATAACTGTTGCAGAAGACACTGGGCTCATTGAAGAAGTTACTATTTGGCTAATAGAAGCGTCATGCCGTAACTTCTCACGTTTTTACAGCGCTGACAAAAGCAATGAGCTTTGTATTGCTATCAATATGTCGACGCAGGTTATTCTATCGCCTTCTTTCTCGCAACGGGTCATGGATATTATTGAAAACCATAAACTTAAAGCGAGTCAATTTTTACTGGAAATTACGGAAAGGTCATTCAAGTCTGATTCACAACAATTAGAACATAAAATTCGAAAGCTTAGGGCTTTGGGTTTCAAAATTGCTATTGACGACTTTGGTACAGGCTCAGCATCATTAACATATCTTAATAAAGGGATATTTAACGCCTTAAAAATTCCAAAAAATTCATTCAATCTATGCCAGGCAATGAGCGTAGCCAAAGCATTGTAAGATCTTGTATATCTTTGGCAAACCAACTAGAGATG
This sequence comes from Psychrosphaera haliotis, assembly GCF_009728465.1. Taxonomy (GTDB): domain Bacteria; phylum Pseudomonadota; class Gammaproteobacteria; order Enterobacterales; family Alteromonadaceae; genus Psychrosphaera; species Psychrosphaera haliotis. Next base: position 7,389 of record NZ_WOCD01000001.1, on the reverse strand, counting down.
GATGTCGTTGCTGAAGGTGTAGAACGAGAGATTGAACTGGATTTATTAAAAACAATGGATTGTAAAAGTGCACAGGGCTTTTTGTTGTCCTATCCACTCACCGTGGAGGAAATAGAAGAGCAAATTGAAAAAGGCTGGAAGCTAAACGGAGTTGATTAATTTTCGGCAATAGCTGTTCAGTCAATTGGTAATTTTAGATTAGTGAACTCTTCTTTAAGTTGCTTAATTATAGAGGGGTCTGTTCCTAAACTGGCAGCTAAATAAAACTCTTCAGATAGCTCCTTGAAGGTATAAATCGTTTTGAAATCGGATGATTCACATCCGGTTTTTTTACAATAATACTGAACGATATGACGATTAGCAGGAATAGCATCAATCCTGTGTCTTTCTAACATTTTCATAGTAGAAACGGAACTAACGATCTCTACTAACTCTCGTTCAAATTCAAATCCATTCTTGCTTAAAAAGTTAGCTACGGCGTCCTGACGCTTAACCCCAATTTGAATATTCGACAAGTATTCTAAATCGTCTACTGGTTTAATATCGGCATCTCTAAGTGAAATGAGCCGAGTAGTAACGTGTGCAACTTTACCAATCCAGATAAATTTATCTTCTCTTTCAGGTGTTCTAATTAGAGAGAAAATTAACGTATTGGGCTGATTTAATGCAATTTCATAAGCTCTAGCCCATGGCATTACGTCAACTTTACTAGTGGGTAATACTATATCAATAAGCTCAGAGACTTCTTTTCCTACTGAGCCTCCAATTAAATCATTATTGCGACTAATTTGATAAGGCGGAAAATGATCGGTCACTATTCGAATGATACCGTCGTTGGATTTTGCCGGAACCTGAAGGCTGAAAACAATTAGTAGTGATGACAATACTCTTGAGGCATTAGACAAAATAGTGGAATCCATAAAAATAACTATCTTTAATTAATAGCGCGTGATCGTTATTCTTGCAAAAATAGGTAGTACATAAGCTATTAACGTAACCAGGAAAACTATTGAAAAATCAATTTCGAGCTGTTCAATTTGCCATAGTGGCCGTTTTGCTTTGGTCAACGGTGGCCACCGCATTTAAAATGTCATTGGCTGGCATGACGCCAATACAGCTTTTATCAGTAGCCAGTATTTCTTCGTTTATTGTTTTATTCTCTGTAGTAATGTTTACTGGGCGTATAGTTACTTTTAAAATAACACTAAGGAAAAAGTGGAAGTCCTTTGTCTTCTTTTCCTTATTAAATCCAGTTGCATACTACTTAGTATTGTTCTCCGCTTATGATCGATTACCTGCTTCTCAAGCTCAATCGTTAAATTACACTTGGGCCATTGCACTTACTGTTTTGAGTGCCGTTTTTTTGGGTCAGACGATTAGAAAGCGAGATTGGGTTGCTTGTTTCCTAGGCTATTTTGGGGTTTTCATTATAGCGACGCGTGGCAACATATTTAACTTAGAGTTTGAAGACTCACTTGGCGTAGGTCTCGCGCTACTTTCTACTTTTTTATGGGCGACGTACTGGATTTTGAATACAAAAATGAAAACGGATCCTATCGTATCAGTGTGTTTGTGTTTCTTTTTTGGTTCGTTGTGGTTGTTACCCGGTGCAATTTACTTTGGTGGCTTTAGCGGAATCACGCAATCTGCTCTGTTTGGCGCAATTTATGTTGGCTTGTTTGAAATGGGGATAACGTTTGTGTTTTGGCTAATGGCAATGCGTTACGCAACCAATACGTCGTTAATTAGTAACCTAATCTTTGTTTCGCCATTCATATCATTACTACTTTTGCATTTTGTTATTGGCGAAGAGATATTCGCATCAACAATAATTGGTTTAGCAATCATAATTTTAGGCTTGTTGGTACAGAATCTGAACTATAGAAAGTGATTGGTACAACCGAGTGGATTCGAACCACCGACCCCCACCATGTCAAGGTGGTGCTCTAACCAGCTGAGCTACGGTTGTATAACACGAGTATCGCGAAGAGGTTGTATGCTAAACAACGGGCTTTTAAAGTGCAAGCCGTTTTAACATAATTTTGATTCAACTGATTAATTTCCCAACAAAACCTGAACTTAACGCCTCTATTGTAAGTATTCTAGAGAAAGGTGTTGGGCTCATTGGCCAATTTTTTATATAGTAGCGGTTCTAAAGTTGAGGGCTAATTAATGTTTACAGGTATTGTGCAAACAAAAGCAACGGTTATCGGTATTACCGGTCACAACGCATTTAAGACGATATGCTTGTCGGTAGGAAATGAATATCTAGAAAGACTTACGATAGGGGCAAGTATCGCAATTAACGGTGTTTGCCTAACAGTGACTAAGTTTGAAAGCCGGTTGTCTGACGTGGTTGGGCAAGTGTTTTTTGATGTAATTGATGAAACGCTCGATGTAACTAACTTGAAGTTTATAAAGCAGGGCGACCACGTTAACTTTGAACGAAGTGTTACTTTTGGCACTGAAATTGGTGGTCATATTGTATCTGGCCATATTCACGCTACGGCGATTTTAGAAAAGGTTGAGCGAAGCCCTGATAATGTAAAAATGACGTTAACTATTGACCCACAATGGATGAAGTACATTCTTCACAAAGGGTTTGTTGGTATTAACGGCTGTAGCCTAACAGTTGGCGATGTTAGCTCAGATAGTTTTGCACTGCACCTCATTCCAGAGACGTTGCAAATTACCAACTTGGGTAATTACGAAGAGGGCGATCAGTTAAATATTGAAGTTGATCAACAAACATATACAACGGTTCAAACCGTTGAGCGTTACTTAAAATCACAAAGTCGTTTTAACTAGTCACTTTACCTAGTCGATTTAATTAGTGAAGCTGTAACCGTTTCTGGCTAGTAGATTTGTTCGTCATCGGCATCTACTTTCAATTCTACCTTTTGCCTGAGTTCGTCAATGTGGGTATTTAAGTGAATAGCGTTGCAGCAAGCTGAACAGTCTTCGTAGTAGTCTTGATCACCATTTGACATATCAAATTGAAAACTAACGTGTTGCCCACAGTGTGGGCATTCTATGGTTTTAGAAAATGTATCCATAAGCCTTCCTCAATATTAGGCTTTACTTCCCCCATTTATGCTTCTGCCACCATCCACTGCCAAAATCTGTCCTGTTACATACGTAGCTTTGCTCATATACAAAATAGCTTCCGCTATATCTTCGGGAGAACCTAACCTAGCTAAGCCTATCTCACTGAGTACTTGTTTCTTGTCTTGTTCCGATAGGTCGTTTTCGTGCCAAAGTATCGCACCTGGTGCAATACCATTCACTCTAATATTAGGCGCTAATTCACGAGAAAGCGATTTTGTTAGCATCACTAATCCTGCTTTAGCCATACAGTAAACTGGATAATCTTTTAACGGACGATCAGCATGTATATCTACCATATTGACAACATTACCTTTATTTTTGGTTAACTCAGGTAACAGGTTTTTAATTAAGAAAAAGGGCGCTTTAAGATTAGTTCCCATTAAGTCGTCCCAAACGTCTTCATTTACATCGTTGACGGGGGTTGGATAAAATGAAGATGCATTATTTACTAGCATATCAATACGACCAAATGCGGCCGTTGCGTTGTCAGCTAAAGACTGAAGCTCGTCTAATTTCGTAATATCTGCTTTGACACGTTTTGCAGAGTTTGAGCGCATCGCATTTAGTTCTGAAACAAATGCATCAGCTTCGTCGGTAGAGTGGTTACAATGGACAACAATGTTATAGCCATTTTGGTGTAAAAGAGTTGCGGTTTGTTTACCGATTCTTTTTGCTGCTCCAGTTACTAAAACCGTAGGAGAGGTGGTTTTCATTTGTCTTTCCAACTATAAAATTTAAAAATAATGAGGCTAGTACGTAATAAACCTAAAATAAGCCTAAATATATTCGTTAATGCGCTTACGTCGCTTGAGATCTAGCTTAAGATAAAATAACATTCGCTTCAGACAAATGTCGAATTCTCGGCCCAGTTTAAATGGATTGTAACCGTTTAACACGCCAAAACTTTAAAATTTATACTGTATATGCGACGCATTGTAGGCGCCGCCACTGTACTAAGGAAATAAAATGCCTGTTATTACTCTTCCTGACGGTAGTCAACGCTCGTTTGATAATGCTGTTTCTGTTCTTGATGTTGCTGGTGACATTGGCCCTGGTTTAGCAAAAGCGACCATAGCTGGTGTTGTTGATGGCAACCGCGTTGATGCAAAAGACCTAATTACCGAAGATGCTAAATTGCAAATCATCACTGCCAAAGACGATGATGGATTAGAAATTATTCGTCACTCTTGTGCGCACCTATTAGGACATGCGATTAAGCAATTGTTCCCAGATGTAAAAATGGCAATTGGTCCTACTATTGATAACGGCTTTTATTATGATGTAGACCTAGATCACTCTTTGTCTCAAGACGATATTGCTGCTATTGAAAAGCGTATGCTTGAATTAGCAAAAACGAATTATGAAGTTGTTAAGAAACCGTTTCTTGGCAAGAAGCTCGTGACGCTTTTGAAGCGCGTGGCGAGACTTACAAATTACAAATCTTAGATGAGAATATTGATAAGTCTGACAAACCAGGTTTATATCATCACGAAGAATACATCGACATGTGTCGTGGTCCTCACGTTCCAAACATGAAGTTTTGCCAACACTTTAAACTGATGAAAGTTGCTGGTGCGTACTGGCGCGGTAACTCTGATAACAAAATGTTACAGCGCGTTTACGGCACAGCATGGGCAGACAAAAAACAACTTAAAGGTTACTTAAAGCGTTTGGAAGAAGCTGAGAAGCGTGATCACCGTAAAATTGGTAAAGCGTTAGATTTATTCCACTGGCAAGAAGAGGCGCCAGGCATGGTATTTTGGCATAACGATGGTTACGCTATTTATACTGAACTAGAGCGCTTTATTCGTCGCAAGTTAACTGAATATAACTACGACGAAGTTAAAGGTCCATTAATGATGGATAGAAGCTTGTGGGAAAATCAGGTCACTGGGACAAGTACGCAGACAACATGTTTACGACAAGTTCTGAAAACCGTGAATATGCTATCAAACCAATGAACTGCCCGGCCACGTTCAAATCTTTAACCAAGGCTTAAAGTCTTACCGAGACTTGCCATTGCGTATGGCTGAGTTTGGTTGTTGTCACCGTAATGAGCCATCAGGTGCATTACACGGTTTAATGCGTGTTTCGTGGCTTTACTCAAGACGACGCTCATATTTTCTGTACTGAAGAGCAAATTCAAGAAGAAGTTATTGGCTGTATTCAAATGGTTTTTGATACTTATAAAACGTTTGGTTTTGAAAATGTGTCAATTAAACTTTCTACGCGTCCAGAGCAGCGCGTAGGTAGCGATGAAATTTGGGACAAAGCAGAAAAAGCATTGGCTGATGCGTTAGATGCAAATGATTAGAGTATGACTTGCAGCCTGGTGAAGGTGCATTCTATGGTCCTAAAATTGAATTCACATTACATGACTGTTTAGGTCGTGCTTGGCAATGTGGTACGGTTCAAGTTGATTTCTCGATGCCAGGTCGTTTAGGTGCAACTTACGTTGGTGAAGACAACGAACGTAAACACCCGTTATGATCCACAGAGCAATCTTAGGTTCGTTAGAACGATTTATTGGAATTTTGATTGAAGAGTACGCAGGTCTTCTTCCAACATGGTTGGCCCCAAAACAGGTAGTAATTATGAATATTACCGATTCACAAGCCGAATATGTGAAAAAAGTGGAAGAAAAGTTGAAGCAAAGTGGAATTAGAGTCATTTCGGACTTGAGAAATGAGAAGATAGGCTTTAAAATCCGTGAGCACACTCTTAAGCGTATTCCGTTTATGTTGGTTGTTGGCGAAAAAGAGAAGGAATCAGCACAAGTTGCAGTTCGAACTCGAAAGGTGACGATATGGGCTCAATGCCAATCGATGACTTTATCGCACAATTTAATGAAGTAGTGAGCAAATACGAATAATATTCGTAACTAATATCGAGCATCGCAATGAGTATAAAATTATAGAAAACGACTCGCGTGCTTTATTTATAATTTTTTTGGAGGATTTTGCCATTAGAGCGCAAAACAAACGTGGCCAAAAGGCTGCTCAAAACAGGTTAAATGAAGAAATTACCGTTCAAGAAGTTCGATTAGTCGGCGTTGAAGGTGAACCTTAGGTGTGTTTCTATTAAAGAAGCATTAGCAGCGTCAGTTGAAGCAGGATGGATCTTGTAGAGATCAGTCCAAATGCTGAGCCACCTGTTTGTAAAGTTATGGACTACGGCACATTCCTATACGAAAAGAGTAAAGCTCAAAAGAGCAAAAGAAGAAGCAAAAACAGATTCAGGTTAGGAAATTAAATTCCGTCCTGGAACTGATGAAGGCGATTACCAGGTAAACTACGCAACCTGCGTCGCTTCATTGAAGCTGGAGACAAGGCGAAAGTCACTATCCGCTTCCGTGGTCGAGAGATGGCTCAGCAAGATATCGGACTAGATCTACTAAGACGTTTAAAGCGGATTTAGAAGAAATTTCTACGTGCGAATCTTTCCCTTCACGTGCTGAAGGTAGACAGATGATCATGGTACTCGCACCACTAAGAGCAACTAAGCTCTTAAACTAGTCGGTAGGTAAGGCCTTTACAAGTAATTGGTGAGTTTCGACAAACCAGTTTCGCCTTAATACCATTTTAATTAACACTCTAACAATGCGGAGTCTAGGCAATGCCTAAAATGAAAACTCATAGCGGCGCGGCAAAGCGCTTTAAAAAGACTGCTCTGGTGTTACAAACGTAAACAGTCTCACTTACGTCACATTTTGACTAAGAAGAGCTCTAAGCGTAAACGTCACTTACGTAGCAAGTTAATGGTTTCTTCATAGATAAGCCGTTGATTCGATCGTATGTTAGCTGGCGCTTAAGAGAGGAGACTGAATAATGGCAAGAGTAAACGGGTGTACAAGCTCGCAAGAGTCACAAAAAGTACTAAAGGCAGCTAAAGGTTATTACGGAGCACGTTCACGTGTTTACCGCGTCGCATTCCAAGCTGTACAAAAGCAGGTCAATATGCATACCGTGACGTCGTCAAAAGAAACGTGTTTTCCGTCAATTATGGATTGCTCGTATCAATGCAGCGCTCGTCAAAACGGTTTGTCATACGGCAAATTCATGAACGGCTTGAAAAGGCGTCTATTGAAGTAAATCGTAAGATCCTTGCTGACATCGCTGTTCACGACCAAGCAACATTCGCTGTTTTAGTTACTAAAGCAAACGAAGCGTTAGCTGCTTAATCAAGCCAAAATTTGATTTGATGAAAGGAAGCTAGGCTTCCTTTTTTAATACCTAAAATTTACGATGTTCTTCAAGCCGGTTAAATTACTAACTAACGGTT